>JADJOF010000001.1 GCA_016713885.1 Bdellovibrionales bacterium
ATATTCATCGGAGACCCATGTCCAACAGACAGCACTGGCATTTTGTTTTTCACAGAGCCTCCGATCATCGCGTTCGAATCGTTTACTTCTTTTCTTCTTTCTTCGGTGCCGGGCGACCAGCCTGAATGCGAAGCGACAGCGTGACTTCGTCTCCGACGGTTGGACCGGCCTCAACCATTGCGTTCCAAGTCAGACCAAAATCTTTGCGGTTGATCTTGGCTTTCGCATCAAACGCCGCTTTCTGATTACCGTAGCCATCAACGACAGTACCAAGATATTTAGCATCGAAGGTCACCTTTTTCGTGATGCCCTTGATTGTCAAATCACCGGTCAACAAAGGACTCAGGCTTTCCGAGTCGACAAGCTTTGAAGGTCATCTTTAGGGCTCTGCGACGTCGAAAAAGTCTGGGCTTTTCAGGTGATCGTCACGCTTGGCAACGCCCGTATCAACCGAGCCAATTTCGATATTCGCTTCGACCGAAGACTTTTCGAACTTCTGATCCAACACAAGTTTGCCGTCGTACTTGCGGAACGCGCCCTCAACAGTCGAGATCACCAAATGCGGAACCTCAAAACCAACCTTCGAGTGCATCGGATCGATGTCGTACGCCCCCGCATCATACTTTGCCGAGCCCGCTTGTGCGGTCGCCACCAAACCGACCGTAAGAAGTGAACCGACGAAACCACCGAAGATTCTTTTAACCGACTGAGCCATAAAACCTCCCTTTGAGATGAACTCATCATCGACCTCTTCGTCTTGTTGCGTAAGGAGACACATTCGGCATATCATTGTTCCATTATTTGCAACAATCAACGAAGGGTCCCGTCGCCGTGAAAGTCGATCTCAATCGCATTGCCGTCTTCATTCGACTCTGCGAGCTCGGCAGCTTTACCAAAACGGCACAGGTTCTAAAGCAACCAAAGTCTCGCGTGAGCCGAACCATCGCGGCACTGGAGGCCGAGGTTGGAGTTCCGTTGATCTATCGAACGACGCGAAAGTTTCAACTGACCGAAGCCGGGCGCCGCTTTCTCGAGCGCTGCCGAGAACCCTTCGACAATCTGACCAGCGCCATCGGCAAAGCCAGCCACGAACACGAACGCATCGCTGGCCTTATTCGCGTCACAGCACCCGACGACATCGGGACCGAAGTCCTGCCGCGCCTCTGCGAGCGGTTTCTGAACGATCATCCCGACATCCGATTCGAGTTGGTCGTGACCAATCAATTTGTCGATCTTGTGCAAGAGTCCGTCGACGTCGCCATCCGCATCGGCCTCTTGCGCGATAGCACCCTTCGCGTTCGACGTATCGGCAGCATCCGATCGGGCATTTACGCGAGCAGCAAGTTTCTGAGCAAACACGGAGCGCCTTCAATCGACAGCTTGATCAAGTACCCATGCTTAACTTTTTCACCGATCGCGCATCGCGGAGTCTGGAATCTCGAGCGCCGCGGAGAAAGACGAACAATCGAGGTCGACTCCATCGCGGTGAGCTCAAACGTCTTTGCTATTCGCTCTATGGCGGCGGCCGGAATGGGTCTCGCCGTTCTTCCCGAATTTGTAACTATTGGTACCGACCTGGTCCACGTCATGAAAGACTGGCAAACCGCTGCTGTTCCCCTGCAAATCTTAACGCCGGCGCCAAAAAACGCGCCCATTCGTGTGCGCGCTTTCGTCGAATTCATCAGCAAAGAGCTCGGCTCACAGACGCACTCCCTCCGTCATTCCTGACGTTTTAAGATTCGCTTCTTAAATTGATATGAGGCGATGTAGTAAGGCTTTCGAAGAGGCCACGACAGAATGTGAGCCCACTCAACTACAACGGGCCGACTGTCATAGTAAGACTGCATAATAACGTCGTGATAAACTCGCTGAAGTATCTGCTTGATAATCCCATCCTCACGCCAAAGATAGTCGATGAGCTTTGTCCCAATATGACTGGCATCAGCGCGATTTGACCAAGTCGACGCAAGGTGAGCCATAAATGAACGATTTCGGGCTTGGCGGCGAATCTTCTTTATTTCTTTGCGGCCGACAGACTTTCCGTCGATCGAATATGAGAATCGTATCGCCGGTTCTGAAACACTCTGAATGCCCTGGACCTGTGTGCGAGAGTACGAGTGCGCCGGGCGTCCGATCGGAATCAAACCTATTGAAAGCATCGGATCATCAACCGGCAACGCCAAGATTTTCGCAACCCATTCCCGAACCAATCCGATGTCTCGCGACAGATCAAGGTCTTCCCGATACACGACCAACGTGTTCGAACTGTATGTTCTCTGAGGTCTCAGGCCATCTGCCGCCTTCTCTTCAAACGCCGCCAAGCTCGGGCGCCCCTGGGCGGCATACTCAAGGTACAACCAACCATCTCGCCGATCCGCGCTAAATAATTTGTAGTCCTCAGACGCAAGAGCAAATAGCCAAGGACTCCGCACCTTGAATCCAATGTCAAAATGAACGTCGGTGTTGTACAGCGTTAGGTACTCACGCACATTGATCGCAAGTTTTCGAACAATCTCCTGCTGTTCACGCAGCCGACAGTACTCGAGAAGCGAATATAAGATCCGTTTCTCAATGTAAGGAGACTGAACAAACTGAGGGTAGCTGTCTCGCCACGAGACAGCGGCATCTTTCTCGACGATCATTGCACAGTAGCGACCGATCTCGGCACGCACCGCCGATTCATCAACATAAAATGCGCCGATCGGCACAGCCTGCAGTTTCTTCTTCTCGACCTCTTTAAACACCCGCATGGCCCAACGGCACGCCAAATCATCTGCGACCATATCAAATGACAGCCAAACCACCTCTTTTGAGATCGAATTGACAAATCCAAAAGATGCCCGATCCATCATTAACGCTCCCCATCGATCATTCGACTACTCAGACCTTAACGACATCGGTTAAATTTTGTCCATGAACGATTCTCTCAACAAGTCGATCCTGATGGGGCGAATGGACAAAACAGGAACTCTGTATTCACCAGAGGAACTGATGACATTGAGAATCAATTCTTGGCTGGGATGGCAATGTTCGGCGGGAGTCGACAATATCCACATCAGTCCGGACGGTCATGTTGCTCCAGCAACTTGCGGTGTTCCAGTCTATCACGGCAACATTTATGAAGGCCCATTGAACTTTGCAAAAGAGTGGATCCAATGTCCGATCAAATGGTGCATGTGTGGTGCCGACATGCGTCTTCGAAAGGCAAAAACACCGGCCATTCGCGAACATCTTGTCGCAAAACCCGAAGTCGCCGCACAAAGCATTGCCCCGCTCCTCAATCCCGACGACGCCGAGTTTGTTGCCTCCATTCACGTGAACGAGACTAAACGGTTTCCCAAAAATGTATCTTGGGACATCTCTCGACGCTGCAACTTCAAGTGCTCATATTGTCATCCCAATATTTCGAATCAAACTGATCCAATCCGTACACGGGAAGCCGTGTTTTCGGCCGCCTTTAAAATCATGCGCGGCTTTGCGCCCGCCCAAAGGATCAGCTGGGTCTTTACTGGCGGTGAACCCACTCTCCACCCCTTCTTTTCGGAACTCTGTGAGATGCTCTTCCACAAGCAGCATGTCGTGCATACGCAAACAAATGGCAGCCGTCTTCCGTCGTATTATTCTGAGCTCATTCGCTGGAGCTGCATTGGAATCAGTGTCCACCTCGAGTTTGCAGACCCAGCCAAGATTGTTGATGTCGCACGAGCCGTTGTTCAAATGAAGTCCAACGACGAACAAGCTCGCCGGCATTGGTTTGGTCTTCGCATTATGGTGGCACCAGGAATGTACGCCAAAGCGCATAGCCTCTATGAGGCCATCAGAACCATCCCCGAGTTTGAGACGCACGCAACTGTCTTTATGTCGGCCCTCTATAGACGAGACCACCGCGATCAGATGATGACGTACGACCCCGACGAGTTTCGCGCGATACTTGCGCTGTCTTAGCACTTCAACTTCTGACGACTTTGTCACGTCGCCCCAAACAGGTAACGGCGAGATATCGTACGCGATGGAGCGGTGATACAGTTTTTGCCTATGGCAAGTTCTGCAAAAAAAGGCTCGCTTTGCGCCTACCCCTTCATGCAACTGTCGACAGTTCCAGCCGGCTTCTTCCGGCCCTGCTGCTACTATTCTGATATGCTAGCAGACAATCACGGCTCCAACTTCACAGTCACAAAGGATCGCGTTGCAGCCGTTTGGAATAGCGACGACTTGCGAAACATTCGAAAAAAAATGTTGGCCGGAGAGAAACTACCAAAGTGTGGTCAGTGCTATTCTGAAGAGCTCGCCAGCGAAACCAGTTTACGCTTACGTAGCCTTAAGGACTGGAGTGATCATCCAACAGTACACAACGCGATACTGGAGGCCGAAGCGAGCGACGGTTATGTTTCGAGCAGCCCCCTGTATTTGGAACTGAAGCCTGGAAACCTCTGCAATCTCAAGTGTCGCATGTGCAATCAATTCGATAGCAGCTCGGTGGCCGCTGAAATCAAAGACCTGTCGAAAAAGTATAACGGCCTCATCGCAAAAGATGATCCCCGACTATTTGATAAATCGGCCCTAGAGGTCGATTTCAGTGTCGATCAAATGCCGAACTGGTCGCACATCCCAGGGTTCTGGGATGATGTCGCCAAACTGTTGCCTTCAGTTGAGCAACTCAGTTTTGCCGGTGGCGAACCAACACTTCTCCCCGAGGTTCAGCGACTTCTCGAGATCTGCGTCAAAGAAGGCTACGCAAAAAACATCTGTGTCTACTTGTCTTCCAACTTCACCCGCCTCAACCAGGACTTCATTGAGCTCTCGAAGCACTTTCGCCTATTCGAGTTTATTGCCAGTATCGACGGCACAAGTACGGTGCAAGAGTATATTCGATATCCCTCGCGCTGGCCGACGGTCGCCGAAAACTTCTGCCGGGTAAAAGAGCATGTGCGCCCCCACCAGACCAAGCTGCTCGTGAACCTCACGCTCCAGATGTACAATATCATGTCGTTCACTGATGTCCTTTATTGGATTGAGGATCTTGCGAAAGAAAAGCCAGCGTTTTTCCAACATCCATATGCAATCAATGTATTGTATTTTCCGCGATATCTCTCCATCGAGATTCTTCCCGAAAGCCTGCGTACCCTTGCCGCAAGCCGCATTGATGCCTATGTCAGGCAATCCAACCTAATCAAAACTCTTCCTGGTCTTGGCGATCGTTTTGAACTCATACAGCAACAGCTTCGCCAACCACTTCCAGGAGACTATCGCGAGCGGATCCAAGATTTTTGGAATTACACGCGAATGCTCGACAGCCAACGAAAGCAATCGTTAGCCGATGTCGAACCGACGCTTTATGCTGCTGTCGCCTCTGAGGTGAAACGACTCGAAATTCCTGACTTCCCTATCTTGCCCTGATGTGGAGCCCAGTATGCCGACGTCACAAAACGACGACTCGACCCCAATGGCACCTGGTATCTGCCCGCTGCCGTGGGTGCACTTCAGCGTCAATACTGACACTTCGCTTCGCGTCTGCTGCAACACCGATCACGGCGGCCACATCCGCGACGAGTCCGGCAAACCCCTGCATCTCTCCGACATCAATTCCTTAGCCGAGGCCATCAATCGTCCGTCAATTAAACAGCTGCGCCAGCAAATGATAAAGGGCGAACGCCCTGATTTTTGCAAAAGCTGCTATCGCATCGAGGATGCCGGCGGGACATCCGTTCGACAGTTCTATTTGCGCAGCTTCGGCAATGAACTGAAGGCCCAGTTGCGCGAGACGCTCGGCGACGGCACGGCCCCAGGGCGAGTTTCCTATATCGACATGTCTCTCAGCAATAACTGCAACTTGAAGTGTCGCATGTGCAATCCCTATGCGTCCTATGCGCTAAAGAACGACTTTGATGTCTGCAATCTTCCTTACTTTCAAGGCGGCGCCGAACGCGCCAATACTGGATGGAAAGACGAGGAACGCCTTCTTAGAATTTTCACCGAGAGCCTCAATACCACAAACGAGATCCTCACCACGGGCGGCGAGCCGTTCCTCTCAAAGCTCCATATCAAGATCTTAGAAAGCGCCGTACAATCGGGAGCAAGTCGCCACATTGTCTTGCGCTACCACACCAATCTCACTCTCGTTCCACCGCGATTGGTAGAACTATGGGCGAGCTTCAAAGCCATCGAGATTCACGCCAGCATCGAAGCCTTCGGTGAACTCAACGAGTACATACGCTATCCATCATCTTGGGAGACGACACGAACGAACTTTGAGAAGCTCATCGAACTAAAGGGTCGGCTTCCGCTCTGGATAGAAGTGCACACATGCTTTCAAGCCTATGGCCTTTTGAACATTCCCGAGCTCCTCGCTTTTCTGAGGAACTACCAGTCCGTCGTTCCAGCTATGCCTTATTTCATTGGCCTCAGCAATCCGGCTCATTTGGCTGCCGATGTTCTTCCGCTCGAACTTCAAAAGCTCGCTCGACACCAGGCCTGGACCTATATCGACACTCATTACCGCTCGCTCTGCAGCGGTCCGTTTGGCGAGTTTAATCGTGAGAAAATCGATATTCTGTTGGGCCATTTCTCAGCGCTGAGAGAACAGTCGCCGCACTGGAAAGAGTTTGTCACCTACACCAACGCTATTGATCGCTTGCGCGGCCAATCCATTGTCCGTCTTATTTCACCGATTCAGCCGTTTTGGCCAACGGCTTAAGCTTCCAAATATCACCCAAAGACGTCGCAATGGCTTTCGACATCAAACGATAGCCACGATTGTCGCCAAATTCATCATAGGCGCAATGAATCTCATCATTGTAAATGGTGTCTTTGATATCTCGAAATATGCCAGTCAACGAAACGACTGGCACGCCTCGCTTTTTAAGTGCCTCGGCCGGATGAACGATTGAACGGAGATATCGCTCCCCCGTAATCCAGTGCGCACGCTGCAACTCGTCTTCGGTTAGAGACTTTTCAAGATTGGGAATCGGCTGAATAAAATGTGCGAACTTTAGACCCATCGATTCGCTGGCCCCACGGAGCGACAAAATATAGTTCTGCCATTTCAATATATTCGCTTTCTCGACTTCCTCATTCGGCCACTCTTGAGGATACGAAAACTGTTGTCGAAACTGTTCCGTTTCGCCAATCACCGCGACATTTCCATCTCCAAGCAAACTCAAAATTCCCTCAAACGCACCAAAAAGAACCTTTGAATCCCGAAGGACCGGCGTACTCGAAATCG
Organism: Bdellovibrionales bacterium; assembly: GCA_016713885.1. Lineage (GTDB taxonomy): Bacteria > Bdellovibrionota > Bdellovibrionia > Bdellovibrionales > JAMPXM01. The sequence goes on from JADJOF010000001.1 coordinate 7,223, forward strand.
CAACTCGGACGTACTTCAAAACCTTCATAAGTTCGATTGTCACAACGCCGCTCGCTGGACTCTGAACAGCATACCAAGTCCAAGCATCAGGCCGATCCAACGGCTTATCGGCCATAACATTGGACATCTCATTGTAACCATCAATCGAGATCACCGCATCGACCTGCGACCCAAACATCGCTACCGTCGTAATCTGCGTTGGCATTCTCCATCCACCCATCGCACCGCTGACAACGCGAAATGGTCGACCGTTCGGGCTTTGGAAACGGCTGTTGAGCTCATCTTCAAGCCAATTGAAAGGACGTGCATCGTCGCCGCTGCCATGAGCAACCTGCGATGCAACCGAACCACCTGTAATCATCACCGTATACAGTTCAGGACTTCGCTGATAGGGAATGTCGTGACGATCCCAGAATCCGCGGTTGTTGCGAACAAATCGTCCGCACGGCAAATACGGGCCGGTCAACCACCCTAGATAGGGATGAATCTCAAGTGCTTCTTGAAACGTACATTTAAAACCGTCGCCCGTATAGGTATTGACGTAAAAGTCCCACGTTCGGCCGGAGTCGTGCAAAGCCCCGACTCCAACCAATAGACGCAACGTTAACTCGAGCAGTAAGAAGGCTGAAGCTATACCGATTGCGACCGCCGCGATGATCTTTTTCATCATGTCACCGCAAAGCTCAGCGTTTGACAGTAGTCGCGCAAACGTTCAACTCGTTCTCGACGAATCTCGGGAGTTGTGTGCTCTGAGTACCAATCGCCGTCTTTCCAATAGATGCCATACTGTTGCTGATGCAGCTGCACATCAGAACCCGCCTGCATCCCCATGCCGTACCCCGGAGTCACGTGGTCGATATAACGTTCCTGCGCCTTCAAAAAGTCGAGAGTCTCTTGAAAGTTCTCCTCGCTCTCGGTGGGAAATCCCGCAAGTAAAAACAAACCCACCTTGATGCCGGCCTCATAAGTCTCCCGAATCAAACGTTCCGCCACCGGTAACTCAAATCCCTTTTTCATGTCCGCAATAACTTTTGGCGAACCGCTTTCAAGACCGTAGTCCAAGCCATGGCAACCGGCTTTCTTCATCTTAACCAAAAGCTCTTTCGTCATGTGTCGACGGAACGAGGCCTTGCCTCCCCACCAAACCTTCAACCCTGATTCGATGATGAGATCACACATCCCCTCAAGCTCGCGCAAGTTTCCGTTGATCAATGAGTCGACGATATAAAACCGTTTACACCAAGACGCTCACTGTGCTGTTTAAATTCCCGAAACATATTTTCGCCCGAACGAAAACGATACTTTTTCCACAACACTGTTTCAGAACAAAATGCGCAGCGATAAATACAACCGCGACTGCCAAGCAGCGGCAGGCTGAGCGAACGGTAGTGCTGCAAATCAAAGCCCGAGAAAACCGGGATCGGCAACTCATTGATGTCTTTAATAAGATCTCTCACGCCGGTGTCGACCACCTTGCCATCTTTTTTAAAGAGCAGTCCCTTGACGTCATCAAGAGCTCGCCCCTCGTCAAAAGCCTGAAGATATTCATGAAATGTTTGTTCGCCTTCATCGGGAACAACAACGTCAACGTCAGGATGTTGAATCAACTGCATTCCGCCCTCATAGCGCGTGCAGTGCGGACCACCTAAAACGATCGTCAAATCCGGGCGCATTTTTTTAAGCCGGCCGATCACATCCAGCGTGCAGTTCTTCGACGTCGACATCACCGTAAAGCCAACGATCTTGTCGGCCGTTGCTGCCAACTCCTCGGACCAGCGCTGCAGCCACGGCTCCACCACCGGGACAACGACATTCTTATATTCGTCGTCGTACATCCAATTCAGATGAAAATGTGAATCGAGAAAATGCTTTTGGTTTTCGGGGAGTTCGGCAAAAAGACGTACCGAGTAGTCAACCTGACGAACACGATAGCCTTTTGACTCAAGATACCCGGTCAAATACGCAATTCCGAGCGGCGGCTGCTCAACGCACCACTGCGGCAAGTGAACAAGTGAAATCAGATCAGTTGAAGTTCGATCATTTCCCATGCCCACATGCTGCTTGAGCCTTGCTCGAAAGAAAACCTGAAATGCAGCGCATTCCCATAGGGACCAAAGCGGGACTCTATCGGCCTTTCAGCGCAGATTTCGCAATCGCTTTGGCAATTTCATCGGCACGCGAACGCCAGTAGCCGCGCATCGTCTCTTTCAATCGCGCCTCTCGCATACCCTCATGCGCAAAGACCAGCATGCAGCTTTCTTTGGGGCGTGCGACAAGATGAACCTGAACGACTGTTGGCTTCGACCAGTCGGCCTCCTGCCACGATAGCCGAATTCGCTCCGGCGCCTTGATCGTCCTGATCTTGCCAAAAATTCCGCCATCAACGCCGAACGACTCATACTCGGCGCCTTTCTCAACGGTGATCGGCGCGAGCGGCCGAAGCCAAAGCCCCTGCCCCTCATCGCTGATCAACCACTTCCAAAGTTTTGGGCGCGCCATTGGAATCGACTTCGTCACCGAGACCGAGTACTCGCCCTTTTCATTCTGTCCTTCGATCTTTTTTCCGGCGTGATACTCAAAACCCAACGCCACACCCTGCTGCCACCACGGCGTTAGCTTGTAGCGTTTGGTTAAAAGCTCGACAGTCTCACGATGCGACCACGAACGCGCACCCGCTTTTTCAAGGATTGCAATCCACTGATCCCAGTTGCGACCAGTGCCCTTTTGAACGGACGCGCTGCTCACGCGTCCGATTTTATCGATCGTCTTTGTCGTTTTCTTGATCGCCATAACATTTTTTATGGTCTTCAAACACCAAGATCAAGCGGTGGTCGCAATCTCTCTTCGAGTTTCACGAAAATCTCGTCGACGCCGCATTCGACCACCACGTCACGAAACTCAAGACCCACCCGCAAGCTCTCTCGTTCCTTTTGGCCAAGAACGACCCTTGCCACCGGCCGAAGCTTATGAAGCTCACGCAATCGTTTTCCAAGACTGCCAAGACTTCGATCGACCTGAACGCGCACGCCTTTCTGATGAAGCTCAGCCGCCAAAGCCTCCGCCAGCGAGCGCTCAGCCTCGCTCATCGGCAAAACCACGAGCTGCACCGGCGCAAGCCAACCCGGAAGGCGCCCTGCCGACATCTCAAGCAAGATCGCGACAAAGCGCTCGTGGCTCCCAAGCGGCGCACGATGAATGATCCATGGCCTCCGTCTTTCCCCACTCGATGACACAAACTCAAGACCGAATCGATCGGCCGAAAATAAGTCGAGCTGAAGACTGGCGATCGATTCCTCTCGGCCATCGGCCAAGCGCATTTGCACATCGATCTTTGGACCGTAGAACGCGGCCTCGCCGACTGCCTCAATGTACGATAACCCGCGATCCTTTAAGGCCTTGCGGAGCAACTCTTCACCAACGCTCCAAAGTGGATCGCCATTTTCGCTTTCAGAAAGCGAGAGTCGATAAGAGAACCCGCTCAGGCCAAGACGCCGATAGCACTCTTCGTGCAGATCGAGTACGTTCGCGATTTCAGCAAGCGCCTGATCGGGATCGATATAAATGTGCGCGTCGTTCTGACAAAGACCCCTCACTCGACTTAAACCCCGAAGCGCACCACTGCGCTCGTGCCGATAGACTTGACCGTACTCGGCCAATCGAAGCGGCAACTCGCGATAGCTTCGCGGTCGACTCGCAAAAATTTTATGATGGTGCGGACAGTTCATCGGCCGAAGAAAAAACTCTTCGCCATCCGCGTGCATCGATGGATACATATCGTCTTGATAGAACTGCAAATGCCCTGACTTTTCATAGAGTGACCGCTTCGCAAGATGCGGACTGACGACGCGTTGATAGCCGCGCCGCCTTTCAAGCTCACGCATAAAGACCTCAAGCTGATCGCGAATAACCACTCCGTTCGGAAGCCAAATCGGAAGCCCCGCTCCAACCTCTGCATCAATAAAAAAGATCCCCATTTCATCGGCAATCTGCCGATGATCCAATATATTCACCATGAACGTTACCTCGTTCGAAAGTTTTAAAACCTCAATAGAAACGTGATGTGTCTGCGCCCCACGTTGAGTGCGCAAGAATTTATAAACCCCTCACGGGGTGGTCGTGAGAATCGTCTGCGCGTAGAAAGAGGCAAGTCGATCCATAATGAACATACTCTGAGTATTCAACTTCAAGGGGCGAAAATAAAATTAGAAATTCTTCGGTGATCCATAAGTGCCATCGTCAACCACTCATACCTAACGCAAGTCTTTAGAGAAAAGACACCTTATGGCACCACCGACGATTAGGATTAACTCTTTTTATTTATTTTTAAACGAGTTGTAGCCATTCGGATGCGCACCTAGGGTCAACGTAGAGGGATGTGATTATGACTTCTTTAGCCGTTCTGACTATTCTGATGATGCCGATTTACCTAGGGTGGGCGCTTTGCCTACTCGCCCCCGTTCTTTTCCCGGCGATGATTCTCACCGTCGCTGGCAGCCACCGACTCTTTACTTATTCAAAACTACGAAAAGTTATTCAACGCCACAGCAAAACAATGACCGATGCGATGGTCACCGATGACCAAAGCCCCATCGTTTCATTTGGCGAGTTCTTTCCTGCACTTCTGCTTAAACAAGAGCTGGTCGATGACGGTCCCGTGACCGGTCGCATGGATGTTGGCGACCGACTTCTTGTGGCGCAAGGATTTTTGCCAGAAGGCTTAAAGCTTCAAATCAATGAATGCTTTCGCTCAAACAACGACAATCTCAAGCTGATCAACGCCATCGGCAAAAAGCTACGCGAGGCAAAGCTTGGCCGCGCTGATGACCTGATTTTCTATGATTCGGTTCACACAACGCCCATTTTTGCCGACTCCGGCCAAAACACTGGAGGCTCGTGCGATATCACGCTGGTCGATATGGATGACCAAGAGATCAATCTTGGACTCAAGACGCTTGAATCTCTGGATTGGTTCGGTCGAATGTCGCCCTCACACGAGACCAAAGAAATTCTCGCCAATCGCAGCATTCTCGCGACGGCGCTGGGACAGGCGGGATTTGTGAATTGTCCGCTCGAATGGTGGCGCTGGTCATATGGTGATCGCTATTGGTCAGTTGTGACCAACGCGAAAGCTGCGATCTACGGCGCCCTTCCGCGATCAGGTTAACGCCGGATGACCTTCGCCCGAAATTCCTTAGGCTGCATGACCCATTTCATGCCGCTGGGTGAGTTCTGTAGGGCGAAGGCTATATCGAAGACAATATCGAACTCGTTGTCACCACGCGGTCCGCGGTCGTCACAGACCAGGAATGCCGAACTTCTCATCTGATACGTTCGCCAACCCACTCGCGAGTCGTCCCGTGTCGTCCATCTCATTTTGTAGAACCGATAGCCAATGACCGCTTGCTCAGCGCCACCCGCAACTAGGCACTTCAAATTCTTCTCGACCAAGCTGTTCAGTTCATAAAAACCGACACCGTCGGTTAGTCCTAAGCGACTCTGCGCCCCTTGCATATCGTCATCAGGCACGACATTGGAATGAAAAGCGTAGACGGCCACCGTCGCTGGAACCTGCATATCATAGGTATCACCGAAAGTATCGACCTTCAGAATGTCCGCTTCTGTCATCGCAAAAACGCGAACCTTTGCGCCAATCAGATCAAGAAGCTGATGGTCCAAAATGCCCTGATGGTGACCAAGCTCGTGAGTTAAAATCGAAACCGCCGTCCCGACATCGACGACCGATTGCACAAGCCCAACAGAGTTCGGCGCATAAAGCATATCCGTGTTGATATCGATCACATCACCAACGCGAGAATTCGTCACCGCTAGTCGCATTTGTCCGTCGATACGAAACCTCTCGGGATGCTCAGCTCCCGACATAAAATTCAAGGCAAGACCGGCCTTTCTTTCAAGAGGAAGTGCCTTGCGGATCATCTCAAAGACCTCGCGCTCGTGCTTATCGTTCAAACACGAGGGAAGGCTCGCCGTGCAGATCTCGTACAGGCGCTCAAGCGACGCAAATGCGAAATTAAAATTCTGTTCCGACAGACCTCCGCCATTGCCAACGACCGTACCTGGCCCTTTCGCAGCAAAGGCACTGCCGGCAAACAGCAAGGAACAGATTAACGCTTTACACTGGATTGAAACCTTACGCATGCGCATCTTCATACAATTCTGTCTTGAGCTCTTTGAATCGCCTCTTTGAAAGAGCCAAGGTGATGCTTTGAAATTCGCGATCGGCCACCGGCAAACTCAGCGACTCTGATGCATTCACGCAGGCCTGTCGGTGGATCTCTTGAACATTGAGGCTTCGAACCTCATCGGGAGTTCGCACCTGTTGAGCATTCAACAGCGTGTAGTTCTCATCATCAATACTCTGCAAAAAAACCCTGCGTCTCAAGAAAGCAAAGCGCTTTGCGAACATCTTGGCGCGATACCTTTTGACCCAGAGCCCAGTAAGCAGTCTCTGGATTCAACCGAAACCCGCGACAGGTCGCCATCTCGAGAATCACAAAGTTATACCATGCAAAATCAAGCCCCAGGATCCTCACCGGAGCGGCAGCCCCACCTGAGCGAGTCAGCGCATACATCTTTGCGATCAGCTGTCTCTTTTTTGCGATCGACTTTGCCTGGTTAAATCCGACAAGAAGCAAGAAGAACTCCTCGTCGGCGGCCTGAAGCGAAAGAAGTGATGCCACCTTCGCGGCCGACTGTGGCGTCAGGCTGCGCTCTCCACTCATCACCATTTGTAGATATCCTGGAGACGAGAATCCAGCGCGACTGGCCAACGCCCGAAGACTCAAGCGCGGTTGAACGCGAAGCTTCTCATCAAGAACATCGCGCAAGTATACGCGGTAGTCGGCGTAGCGATAGACACTGATGGCTGGCGTCTCTCTTTCCATGACTCATCATTCGCAATTCATTTTTAAATGCCAAGCTAAAAGCCAACCAACACCTCGCGTGCGGGAGGGTGGCTGAGAAAATCGCGAGGGCTTGCCGACGGACCATAAGCGCCGGATTGCGAAATCACAATCAGATCTCCAACGCGAGCGGCAGCCAGCTCGGCATCTTCAGCCAAAACGTCAAGCGGCGTGCACAGCGGCCCGACAACCGTTACCACTTCTCGTGCACCTTCGCGCTTTTCTCCTAGAGAAACCGGATAGTTCCGTCGAAGCAACTGCCCCAAGTTTCCGGTCGCCGCAAGGTGATGATTCATTCCGCCATCGACAACAAGATACGTCTTCCCGCGCGAGACCTTCTTATCGATCACTCTCGTGATGTAGCGGCCCGCCTCACCCACCATATAGCGTCCAAGCTCGAGCACGACCTTGGCTTTTGGAAACTCTCCCTTTGCAGTGTGGACAAGCCTGTCCATGCTGTGACCAAGCTTTGGCAGATCAAATGGCTGATCGGTGTCAAAGTATGGAATCCCAATTCCGCCACCCAAATTGAGCAATGTCACCTCTTCTCGAAGTGCCGGTTCAATCAGTTCTCGAGCAAGATCCAGACACTTCCGCTGAGTCTCCGCCACCACCGATGCATTGAGGTTCTGCGATCCGACAAAAAAGTGAAAACCCTTAAACTGCAATCCGCTGGCCCTGATCTTTGCTATCAACTCGGGGCCCCTCTCAGCGTCGACGCCAAAGGGCTTGGGTCCACCGCTCATCTTCATCCCCGAGCCCTTTTGCTCAAAGTTCGGGTTGACCCGAATCGCGACACGAATCGGTCCAATGGACTCAGACAAATCAAGATCCATCAAGTCGTCCACTTCGCGAAACGACTCGACATGAATCGTCACTCCGGCCGCGATCGCCTGCAGTAAATTCGTTTTTGATTTTGCAGGTCCTGCAAAACTAACGTTCTCGGGAATCGCACCAAAGTTTAAAACCGATTGCATCTCGCCAACCGAAGCGACATCAAAGCCATCGACAAGTGGGGCCAGGCACGCAACCACCGCCGGCATCGGATTCGCCTTCACTGCATAGTGAAGCTCCAAATCCGATGGCAACTCAGAGCGAAGTTTTCGAACACGCTCTTTAATTAAATCACGATCATAAACATAGAGCGGCGTTCCTCCGGCCCTTTTAACGATTCTCTCAAGATCCATATTGCTCCGCCAAAAATTTGCGGTCGATTTTTCCGTTTGGATTTCGCGGGAGCGGAGAATCATGCCAATACACCTTGGATGGTACCATATAGAGCGGAAGTACGCGCCGACACTCCTTCACAAGCGACGTCTCCCCTAACGAGACTCCTCGCTTTGCATACACCACAGCAACAATCGTCTGCCCCAGTATCTCGTGCGCTCGCCCAAACACTGCACACTCCGCGACGCCGTCGATTTGATAGAGCATCTCTTCAATCTCAGTGGGACTCACGCGATAGCCCGAGGTCTTGATCATTTCATCGCGCCGACCAATGAAATAGAGAAAGCCCTCGCGGTCGCGGCGAACAACGTCTCCCGAGAATACGGCGATTTCGGGGAGCACGACTTCTTTCGGCCACGACGGCAATCCCAAGAGCGGCCGGCGAAAACGTTCGGCCGTCGCCTCCGGATTGTTCCAGTATCCCATCGCAACCAACGCGCCTCGCTGTACAAGCTCGCCCGGCTCGTCATCGTCGCAGACTTCACCGTTCTCGCGCAGAACGAGAACCTCGGTATTCGGAATCGCGCGGCCAATTGAGTCGGGCCGTCGATCGACTTCGGCCGGCGGAAGATACGTCGCGCGGAATGCTTCGGTTAAGCCATACATCAAATACGGTTCGGCACCTGGAAAGTGCGCGCGGAGTCTCGTCAGTATCTCAAGCGGCATTCTCCCGCCCGTGTTGGCAAAGTACCGAAGACGAATGGAACCGTCATGGGGCCACTGAAGATCAGACACTTGAATCCAAAGTGGAGGCACCGCCGTGATCCCAGTCACTCCGAAACGAATGACAGCGTCTTGAAACTCCTTTGGCAAAAGATAGTCGAGAAGCACCACTTTCGCTCCGACGCTAAATGCCGTTGTCATCTGCGAGAACCCGGCATCAAACGAAAACGGCAACGCCGCTAAAATCACGTCGTCTTTGGTATTGCCCAGGTACTGTGCCACACTTCTCGCTCCAACCACCATATTGCGATGACTCAAGATCACGCCCTTTGGTCGCCCCGTGCTGCCCGACGTATAGAGAATCGCCACCATATCAGAATCAAGATGTCGATCGAAGCCCGATGTCCCCCACGAGCTTCCGCCTTGAGAAGAAAACTCTGCCCACGGCAGCGCCACAGTCTTGAGTGAAGGCCGCTCTCCATCACCATTGACCAAAATCACCGCGCGCACCGACGGGCAGGTCGATTCAAAATCTTTCAGCAACGCAAGACGCTCTTGTGCCGTCACCACAAACATAACTGAGCAGTCACTGATGATATGAAACACCTGCGCTGAACGAAGAGCCGGATTGATGGGAACAAACACGCCACCCTCCAACGCCGTACCAAAACTTGCGATCACAAACTCGATTCGCTTATTGAGAAAGATCCCAACTCGATCGCCACGACGAAGCCCCTGCCGCAGAAGGCCGGCCGCAAAGGCTTTGATCTCGATCGCCAACTCTCGATATGTATATTCACGCTCTCCGTCCACCACCGCCGCGCGCTCTGGAAATCGCCGCGCTGATTGCAGAATCAAATCGGGCAACAAGAAGGGCCAAAGATTTTCACTCACATCGCTCTCCAACTCGAGGTTCAAATGAAAGGCCAGTTTTCAAAACGCGTTTTGACAGAGATGTTTCGCAGTCTTCACCCTGAAGCAGAAACGAACCCTCAACCGCGATTGGTGAAGAATGAAAAATACCAAAGAGACATACCTTCAATTTATTCTGAATGAGCTTCGTCAAACGTCCCCCATCGCACTGACCGAGAACACCTCAGTCTTAAAAAGTGGCATCCTTGACTCGATCGGACTCGTTGAACTTCTCGTGAATCTGCAAAAGCAATTCGGTATCCAGATTGATCTTGCCGACGTGAAGCGCGACTCCTTTGACACTCCTGAACTCATGGCCGAGTTCCTTTCGCATCACTTCGCTGAATCGCGCTGAGCCGTCGAACAAAAGTCGCCGGCGCTCCGGACCAGAACTCATCAGCGCCGACCTCGACACCCATTCCAACAAGCGACATCGCGTTCACCATCGCGCCAGAACCAACACTGGCGCCCGGAAAAATCAGGGCGCGGCCACCAATAATCACGTTCGCATCAATTTGAATTTTTCGAATCACGAGCGTCATCCCGCTGCCAATGCGAATGATCGCGTGCGATGAAAGCTGAGCGCCCTGACCCAGAATCGTGTTCGCGCCAATCTCGACCAGGTGCGGATCTGTCAGTTCGCCAGAGACAATCGCACCCGAACCGATCTTCGCCCCCATCAGTCGGTAGAACACCCCCTGAAGCGGCGACGGCAGAACCCGCGCCAAAAACAGTCCATTCAAATGAAAGAGACAGATAAACCCGTAGAGATTCCACTTATAGATTTCACGCGGATGCTGGTCCGGAGTAAAAATGCCTTCGCGAATCGGAAAAAACACCCGCAGCAATTTTAGAAGAAGAAGTGCCTCAACGACCGTCGCAAGATAAAAGGCCAACACCAATAGCGCCCACTCGGTGTGCGGAAATGCGATCGACACCCGCCAAACCACAAGTGCGGCCACGGTCCAAACCAACCCCGCGATGATCGGCGTGTAGATGAAATCACGATACGAAAGAAATCTCAGATCGGCCTGCTTGGACATATCCCAATTGTCCAAAGCCCGGCCCGGATCAGCAATGCAGGCCAGACTCGCCCGCTGTGAACATGTTTAGCGAATCAAACGCAATTCCAGTGAGTTAGCTGCCCGCATAGCGGTGTACAGAATCTCGGCAGCCAGACCGACCACTCATCTGTCTACCGCGTGAAAAGTAACATTTTTCTTGAATAATGTTACTTTTCACCACATCCTCAAAAGGTGACGAGGGAGCAGGAGACCAAACTCAAAAAACTAGGCCTATTCACTCTCGCTCAAGCAGAGAAGCTTGGTCTTCGCCAGCAGAGCCTCTCAGACCTCGTCAGACAAGGGCGACTGACTCGAATCAGCCGTGGCCTCTTCCTGCACCCACAAGCTGCGGTCGAACGAGAAATCGACTTTCAGATCGCCCAACTCAAGTTTGGCCCTCAATCGGCAGTCGGCGGTCTCTCGGCTCTGTTTTACTACAATCTCGCCGAACAAGTGCCACAGCAAACCTGGGTTCTCGTTCCTCCTGAAAAAATATCGAGGAATAAGGGTTACCGCCTCATCCGCACCAAGGCTCGGTTGGATCTCGGAATCGTTGAAGGCAACGGATATCGTATAGTCTCAATAGAAAGAGCCATTGTTGAGGGCCTTAAGCTTGCAACAAAAATTGGCGAGCGCACTGCCATCAAAGCCGCAAGAGAGGCCATTCGGCAGAAACTCACAACGCTGAACAAGCTTGGAAAAATGGCTAAAGATCTGGGTCTTGATTCTTACCTTACAAAATACTTTGAGGCCATCGTCGCATGACGACAAAATCGAAAGGCGAATCCCTCCGCCAAAAAATAACAACACTGAGCTCTAAAACCGGGGTTCGATACTCGAACCTCGAAACCGCATTTTTAATTGAGAGGCTGGTTGCAAGGTTGATGTCTGATAGAACATTGACCAAGCATCTCGTTTTCAAAGGTGGCTTTGTAGGACTTAAGGTTTACGGCTCCCATCGATACACGGTGGACCTTGACGCCCTTCTCTTGAAATCAAATATCGAATCCACGTTGCAGACCGTGAAGGAAAGGGCCGAAAGCGATTTGCAAGATGGTGTGTGGTTCCGCTTTGAAGACCAGACCGATCTCACCACCCAAGGCGAGTACGGAGGCATCCGCCATATATACCGAGCGGGTATCGGCGAAGTTCTAAAGAATCTAAAAAAAGCACAGGTCGTTCATTTTGATCTCGGAATCGGCGACCCCGTTACTCCGGGGCCACAGAGGACCGAAGTCCCGTCTCTGCTATCAAAAGATGAAAGCCTGAGTTGGTCAGTTTATCCTATTGAAACGATCATCGCTGAAAAGCTTCACGCTGTCATTTCTCACGGCAATCAAAACTCACGCTCGAAAGATGTCTACGATCTAGGGATTTTCTTACCCAAAGCTGATTCTAAGATTCTGCTCGAGGCCCTGCGGCGATGTTTTGAGTTTCGTGAAACCGACATCCCTCACAGTTTTACTAAAATCATCGAAAGTGTCGATACAACTCGTCTCGAAAAAGGATGGGCCAGCGCCGTGGGCTCAATTACAGAGGCACCTTCTTTTAAAAAATCGTTTGATACCCTTATCTCTGAACTTCGTCGATTGGAAACGACCTGGAACAAGTAGCCCATACGTTTCATCCCTAAACGCGTGTCGCCGCCCCCACAAGTTCCACAAACTCACCCAAAAGATCGGACTTCAGTTCCTTACTCCCAAGGAACGGATTCATAATACAGAGCCTGATCAGAACTAGATCTTCGCTATCGACTTTCGTACTCCAAGCCGTCGACCACTTCTTGAGGTACTTCGCGTAGGCCGCATTCTCTCCAAACGCGAGTCTTGTTTTTGAAACAAAAAACGGCGCGCCATCAAGATTGAGCTTTTCATATAGCGCCAGCGTTCGCGCATTCGAGACCGACGTCTTCTCACCCGCTCGTGCCAGTGCAAAGCAGAGCAAATTCGTTTCAGCAAACGGAGCAACACGCACATCATCAAGCAACGCGAGCTTCTCGCTCAGTTCGCGGCGCAGACGAATCGTCCTTGCCAAAATGCGACCGTAACCAAACTGATTAAAGCCCACGGCTCCCGCTGTCATCCACGTCGCAACCGCACCCGATGCCGACCGCGATCCCTCCAGCGTGAAAAGCCCCTTATCTGACTTCTCCGAAAAATCCACGTACGGCGCCCCAAACGCAACGATCCGATAGTCTTCCCAGCGCCGACAAATAAACACACCCGACGCATACGGCACATAACCCAGCTTATGCGGATCCATCGTGATCGACGTCGCCCGCGACATCGCCTCCAGCGACTGCACCGCAACCTCCGCCAAGGTACATTGTACCTTTTCGTCATGGCCCAAGAGCGTTCTAAAAAATGCGCCATAGGCCGCATCGATGTGATGCCAGATCTCGTTTCCAAGCGAGGTCTTTCGATCCAAAAGGTCGGCGACTTTATGAATCGGATCCAAGAGGCCCATCTCGGTGGTGCCGGCGACGCTCACCACTCCAAGAATTGGCTTCTTTTCAGAGTTCGCGCGATCAATGAGCTTCTCGAGCTCAACAAGATCTAAGTGACCCGTTTCATCGAGAGGAATCGTCCACAGATTCTCAACACCAAAAACAAAGGCGCCCTTCGTCCATGAGTAATGTTTGTGCGCCGGCACCATCAACACCGCATCTCGCGATGATCCGTGCAGCTCCTGCACACGTGCGCGAGCTCGAAACAGCATTTCAAAATTCGCGACTGTCCCGCCGCTTGTGAAATGGCCGTAGGGCTTTTCGAAACCCACCATCACCGCCAGCGCCTGCAGCGCTTCGTTCTCGATCTCGACTCCGACCTTCGCCGATTCCATCGAAATATTATTGGGATTGTGGAGAACTGTGAGGATATGTCCAAAAAGTGCCGGCAAACTAATTTCAGAGAACATATGCCCGATATAGCGCGGCGAAAATTTCGGAATCTCGCCTTCAAAGCGATGCGCCAAGTTCGTCAGCAATTCCTCAGTGTGATCCTGCTGCGCCTTAAACTCGGCGACCGCCTGATCCCCTCCCGAGATCGCACTTCCATCTTCAGGATGCACCTTCGTTCGCCATTCAAAGTACGACTTAAAGATGTGAAAAACCTGGTACTGAACCCAATCCTTGTTTTCGGCCTGGGGCCCCAGAAAGAAGCTTTTAAGAGCGACATCGTCATTCGAGCAGCGAGGACGACCGTGAGCAATTTGATCCATCAGGCGATGGAATCGCTACTTCAGGTGAAATTCAACAGGAAGGAGCCCGCCGCGACTTCTTTCTGCTTTCTCACCACTTAACGCTCCACTCCTTACGAGAATCCCGGGGAATTCTGTCCCACTGCCGCGTCTTGGGACATGAAAGTTTTCGTGATTCCCCCGCTTCGTGCTATACTACACGAGCTTATTTGGGGGCGTCCCGGTTTCGACGTGGGTCGTGAAATCCAAGGAGCATGCCGGGGCGTACGAGGACCTCGATAAAAACGTACAATTTGTAGTCGGCAACGATTACGCACTCGCAGCTTAATTGACTGCGCATGAGCCCGGTGAGCGGTTGCGGCGCCGGAACTCGTGTAACTTTAGCGACCTCGACTTGAGAGTGTTTTCGCCAGGCTCTTGAGTTCAAAACTGCTGGTGATGTGAGTCGCAGAAGTTTGTCGATGGACGTCTGCGCCTCGAAATTAAGACATCGACTAAGCATGTAGCCCGCCTTGTGACGGAACACTTACGGACGGGGGTTCGACTCCCCCCGCCTCCACCATTTTAAGTTTCCAAGGATCGGTTTTTTAGGAAACTGAGAAAAACAATTTTGCTTCAGCGGCTTAGATGATGAGAGCCGTGTCGGTCACTTTTTCGACTCTCACAGCATCTCATGCGAAATAACGGTATTTGGCGACTTCTTGTAGTACGCGAGTACTACAAGGTTTCGGAGTACTACATTTTCTGAACTTACGAGGCCCGCTTGGGTTTGACCTTCGACTCAATAAAGTAAAGTCCGTCGTCGCAAGAAAACCGTTTTTCAAGCTCAGTAAGAAACTCTCCACTAGAAAGTGGGATGGATTTGCTTTGGCTCACAAAATGAGCGACCGCACGATCAAACAGGATTCTAGGGTCTCTCTCATTAGCTTGAATTCGATTCTTAGCGCTTGAACGTGACAACTTTGTTAATCGATTTTCAATGAATGTCCACATCTCTTCTTTCGAACCTGTAGAGAAAGCTTTGGTTGTAATAGCACGTTTTGGCTTTATTGCTGAAATTGCTAAGTCCTGCTTTACCGCCGTATTGGTCGTATACGCGTTGACTGAGCCTTGTTTTTTATTGAGCGCTGTTGCGCTTACAATTTCAAATCCAGAGTCGATTATAGCTTTTTGGAGCGCATTCCAAACCGCTGCCTGAGTATTTGAAAACACGAGCGTGAACCATCGGCCCGGTTTCAGTACGCGAAAGGCTTCTCTAAAACATTCTGTCATAAGATTTTGATATTCGGCCAATCGTTTATTTTGGCCTCTGTTTTCAATTGCTTCATGAGTGATATTTGTCACCACTCGCAGCCATGCTTCCCAAAGGAAGTTCAACTCGGAATAAAAAATATTTGAGCCGAATGGAGGATCCATAAAAAGATAATCGAGACAAGAATCGGGAAGATTTAGTTTTGTAGATGACTGTGTGGAAATGAAAGTATTTTTCCCAGACGGACCTTCAAAGTGTATTGTGTCTAAGCGAGAAACAAGACTTGTCAGAGCGGGTACTTCGGGAATTACTGATGAAACGTATAAAGTCCCTTTTCTGCCAGCATTAATAAATCCACCGCCACCATTGAAGTAATAACTGAATGCTACGCTCGCAAGTTTAGAAGTAATGCGCTCAGATGCAGTTTTTGCGAACATCAGTCGATTTCGAAGTGATTTATCTTTTAGTGCATTAATTTTTCGAACATAGGAAGCCAAAATCGCCAAATTTCTTTTCGAGTAAAAGTGATGGACATGAGTGGCTCCTGAATCATCGTTTCTGCGCGCCTCACTTCCTTCGGGCATTCTGTCTTGAGGATACCAGTCATTAACTTTTAAGCCTTCGACCTTTTTCAAGAGTTGCAAATCGAACGCATCGGGCTTCTTAGAAAACTTCTTTCCAGAAAAACTATAGTTAATAAGAACCGGCACCATTTTAACTTGAGAAACAGAGACCCCAAGTGTCTCATCGAATTTTTTAACTTTTACTTTGTTGGCTTTTTTCGCCTTATCTTTTCCTTTAGGGCTCTTTGCCAACAGGGTCTTACACTTCGGACACGAAAAATTCGACCTTACTTTTTTTGCTTTCTCATCGACTACCGCACTCCAATATACAATTTCTTCGCGGCACTTACCGCATTCGAGTACTTCAGACCAAAGAATATGATTGATTTTTGCAATCGGTAAAATCGAGTTACCAACAAGCTTTCTAGCATCTCGTGAAAGAATCTTTTTTGCTTCTAACTGTTGTTTTGAACTTGCCTCGTGGAGAGTGAGATACATCCACTCAAACTCATCGCTGATCTCTTTCGCGATACGAGTCGCCTCTCGCTGAAGAGTATGTGCATTGATTGAAGTATTGTAATTGTAAGAGATGAATGTTGCTGCGGGAGACAAGTCATTGAGGATAGCAGTACGCGCTCCCAGTTTTGAAAATGGAATCCATTTTCCCTTCTCCAGTTTTTTTACGACGCCTTTGTTATCGACAGCATAGCCCAAAGACTCGATAGTTTTTCGATCTCCACAAAGTGAAGCAGCCAGGCCTGTCATCCCGGTTCCGCAGAACCCATCGAACACAACATCTCCTGGAGATGTATAGTGAAGTAAATAGCGAATGATGGCTTTGTGAGGAACTTTGGTATGATATGAATGCGCGCTATAAACGGGGTCATTCTTTCCTTCGGTAACGTCGGCAGAAAAAGCTTCCCGTTGATATCGAATTTCATTCGGTTTGCGCGTTTTGAGCCATTCAATTAACTGGGGAAGAAATGGATTCGGGCATGCTGTGTAGTATGGCGGATCAGAGAGCTTCAATATTTGTTCGACAGATGCCTTGGGAAAACCATCTTGATTCTTAAAATTTGGATCTCGAAGCTTCTTCTCTAAAATTTTTGAAAAGTAATTTCGACGTTCTTCTTCTGATGAAAATTTAAGCCCAAGACACTCAACAGTGCCTTCTTCTCTAAGATTTTCGAGATGCAAATCGATAAGACTGAGCTGCTCAGGCATTGGTGTTCGACTCCATGAACGTCTCGTAACATCCTGTTACTTTGAGACCTGATTGCGTAAATATAAGCGCTTGAAATCATTATAGAGTTACGCAGCCGCTGATGATATTCGTTACGAATGGGCCGGACCTTCTCTAGCCAAATGTGGGGCGTATGTACTTGCACAAATAATCAGCGTCCGCCCGAATAACGCAACATGCCGGACCTTCATCCGGTTATGTACTGAATTGATCCTTTCACGGTTTTTGATTACAAGAATCTTCGATTAATGGGGAACAGTTGGCGCAAGCCAGACAGCTAGCTTTAAAGATACAAAATCTCGGAAATATTCACCGAGACTTGCGAAGCAGTATCGAAATCAAATCTAAGTCCCTGACAAAATCTCTTTTAGACCAACTAGTTGAACAGCACGACTCCGTTATCGATGAGAAAATCGTTCTGATAAACAAGTACAACAAACTTACTGGTTCAAAAGTGCGACTTCTGAGTTTTTAAGAAGCTCGTTTCTTAGAGTTTTTACGACTTCCTCGTTTACCTAACTTTTTGATGTCCATGCTTTCAGCGAGAACGATTTGATTGAGCCGCTCAATCTCCTGCTCTGCCGAATGAACCAAAGGAAGCGCATCTATCATCCGATCTTGTACTCGCTTTAGCAGAGTTTCCAGCGAAAGAGTTGGATGCAGAATTTGCTGAATTTCAGATTCTTTCGAAGTGTCGGTATTTGCCAATATTAGTGTCGGCAACCTAGGGTATTTGCGAATATCCTTAGCTTCATTTTTGTTAAAAAATCTTTTGGCATCATGCTTGAGTTCAACATCGATATTAAATTCGATTACGCTATTTTTAGTTTGGATCCGTACTGTGCTGGCGGGAGAATCAACACCTTTCCTGCGGCGAAAACAACAGGCGAAACCAATTCGTTCTAAATCATCACGCTTTTGCTCTAAGTAACTCTCCTCGGAGGCTGCAGACGTATAATCTTGCCACGAAGAAACAAAGCTCTTGGCATTTTCATACAGACTTAGCTTTGCGACATGATAGAGAACAGAATCAATCACTGCTTCATTCACGATCGAAGCATTTACTCCTAATCTCTTTAGCGGCATATTTTTCTTTGGATCGTAGAGTACGAGCAGGCCTCTATTTGAAAATCGATCTTCCAGCATAAGAAATGAAACATCTGCTTCGAAGGCGATATTTTTTGAGGGACCCCTCGAAATTTTCCATTCGGGTGCATAGTGCTTGATAATATCGAAGAGAGAATTTTTGCGATCAAAATTTGCGCATATCTTTGGCGGGATGTGATCTTCGGGCAATTCAACAATTCTTTTATGAATGCGCGTGTGTTGATTCCGATTATGCTCCTTTGGTTTAATGGTGAATAGCGTTGGGATGATCCCCCAATCTGTTTGCACCGCCACGGACCATTCAGTTTTTGACGCGAAAAAGCTTGTTGAATCTTGTTTGCGGTCGAATATCAGCGTAGTCAAGGAACCGCCGGATTGAGTTCCATCTCGAAGAAACGCCCGTTTCAATTTAAGAGATGCATTCGCGATTTTTACGCTTCGGAGGTCCGACTTCATATTGGTCTAGTCGGAATTTTTTCTGAGTTGCTTAATACTTCTGGCTAGGTAGATCGCATAGCAAGACCATGGTCCTGTAAATTGAATCTACACTTAGACTTCAAATATCCCGCAAGTACGTCAAAACTCCGGAAAGATGAGTTTTATCGAATTTCGATCAGCTTACGAAAATATAAAGATGGTGCATTTGTGAAAAAATCTGGTTGCGGCGAGCCTTTTCCTGGAAATAGTTTTTTTTGCTACTTCGATGGAAGGAGTGTTGGTCATTTCAACTATGGCATCTACATAGAAACTTTTTTTCGACTTTCTGAGATGCTTTTTTAGCTCCTCAAGACCCCTATTAACAATTTCAACAGCCAATCCACGCCTTCTATATTTCTCGCTCACCGCATAGTTTAGGCTGTAGCAATCCACACTATTGATTGACTCTTCCTGCCCAAATGTCGCCAGAGCTTGAACTTCTCCCGCGACGACTTTGGCGTAGCAGTACCTTCTTCCACTAGGAATCTCATCGAGATGCTCAATGTAATCTGCGTCCAACTTATTCACACGCAATCCGCTGTTCAGTGCTTGCTGCAAACTAAGCAGTCCATCCATATGATTTAACGTTGGAGACATAAACTCTCATTCATTGCTCAAATTGATCTTTGCCAAAGATGGGTTGTGATTCAGAATTGTCAGATTTGAATGTCCATGAGACCTCAGGGAGACCGTCGAAAAGGCGATAGAGCGTATTTTTCCCAGCCTTGCCCTGATTCTCTTCCATCAGTTTCAAATATCCTTCCCTATGACTTAAATTCGATTTGGAGCCACATTCATTTGGAAAACCCGTAGATCGTGGCAGTAATTCAGCAGTAACGTTGCCACTGCAATGACAATACTTTGCAACTACTCTCCATGAACGAGGATACGAATCGCCTCTTCTATCATCGAAGCCATTGAAACCTCATGGCGCTCGCAGTTCTCCTTGAAATCTTCCATAAGTTGAATTCAGTGAAGCCAAATGTAATCGAGAATTCAATATCTTTCGCCGGAGAATCCTCACCGTCTTCGTCAGAAAATGACAACGAGGAGTATTTGAATAGTGAGCAGGCGGCAAAGCTTTTGGCGTTTCCCCTTAAGAGTTTTCGTAACGCCGTTTCGATGGGCCGGATTCCTCATTACAAGCTCTTTGGGCACAATCGCTTCAAGAAAACTGAGTTGTTGAAACTTCTTGTTAGAGTCGAGCCAAAACAACTAGGAAGGCACCTTTCCGCCAAGTTTGGAGAGGCCAATACTCAGTGCTTTAATAATCACTTCGCTTTTGGAGTATGGCTTCGAGTCACTCCCAAGCTTATCATTCAGCACCTTGACGGTACTTTCTATGTGATCCGTAAGAACCTTTTTTTCGCTTTCATTGTTTAGACGAAATGCGAACTGTGGATAGTCTGAAGGTTTCTTTTTTTTCGGTCTTCGATCCATATTGTCAGACAAGTATTGTACATTATAATTTGTCTGACAATAGCATTGACAGACTTTTGATATAAGTCTGGAATAGGAAAAAGAGGGAACTATCTTTGGCCGATAAAGTATTTATGCCGATAAATCCCGCCGTCGTTAAATGGGCAAGGGAAGTTATTGGATACGACATTCAGGACGCAGCGAAGAAGATCGGCGTAAAACCAGCCAAGCTGGAAGAGTGGGAACGGGGCGACTCGTCTCCTACCTACAACCAGTTAAAAAAGGTTTCCTCTACATATAAAAGAATCACTGCCGTCTTCTTTTTAGAGAACATTCCTAAAGACCCTAAAATTCCTAAGGACTTTAGGGTTGTTAGAGATGGAAAAGAAAAGGCCTTGTCTCCTGCGACATTGATAGAAGTTAGAGATGCGGAGAGAAAGCGTAATGACGCGATTGAACTAGCCACTCTGCTCGGCGAGAAAACTCCCGCCTTTGGTTTTAAGGCAACGCTGTCTGAAAAAGCCGAAGAAGTTGCACAGAAAGTACGAAAGGCCTTTTCGGTAGATACTCAGACAATCAACATACTCGCGACCGAGTACTCCTCTTTTAACTTCTGGAAGTCTTCTATCGAAGCATCTGGAGCTTTGGTCTTTCAGGCAAGTCTTGACGGTGGAAATGATATTCGTGGCCTCGCAATCTACTACGACACATTTCCGTTTATTCTTTTGAATACAAAGGATCTGCCGAAACCGAGAACCTTTTCTCTGCTTCATGAATTTGGCCACTTGTTGCTTCAAAAGAGTAAAATCGGAAATATGAATCCGTCATACAAGATCAAGGATGAATACAACCAGATTGAAATTTGGTGTAACGCCTTCGCGGCTGAGTGCTTAATGCCGATGTCTGCGTTTTCGAAGCTTCCTGAGGTTGTGGCTATCAAATCTCAGAACGATCTTTCTAGGGCTATCCTTGTTAGGCTTTCTAACAAGTTCCAAGTGAGCTGGGAGGCTATCATTCGTCGCCTGGTGGATCTAGGTAGGCTTTCCAATGACTACTATAACTCTCACCGAGAAGAGATGGCCAAGTTGTACGGTGATAAGAAAAAAGAAATCTCTGGAGGTCCTTCGCATCAAGTACGAGTTTATTCATATAATGGCGAGCCATTCACTCGCTTGGCCGTTTCAAACTATACGGCAGGAAACATCACAGGAGCAGAACTTTCCAGATATCTTGGGTTGAAACTCAACCATATTGAGCAAATGAGCCCAGAAATTAGTGGTGGTCGAAAAGGCAGTTTGAGTGAAAGATCCCGCTAACGGACAAATCTATTGCTTTGATACCAGTTCGCTCATCTGGGCGATGCGGACTGCTTATCCGCTCGACGTGCTGCCGCCTTTTTGGGAAAAGATGTCGGATGCAGCTAGCGCAGGACTGATTATTTCTCCCGAGGCCGTGAAGGACGAAATCGGGGCACGGGACGATGATCTTCTGAAGTGGACAAAGGAAAGCAAGTTTCCATTTGCACCCATGGATGGAGCGCAGGCTACGAACATGAAGACAGTCATGAGTAAATGCGGTCCATTGATTGATCCTACACGAAAAAAGGATGAGGCAGATCCTTACGTTGTAGCTCTAGCACTAGCCAAGAGCGCAGTGATTGTAACGCAAGAAAATACTCTCGGCCCTAGCAGTCCACGAATGAAAATCCCAGATGCGTGCAAAGTTATGGGATTGCAGTCGATCAACCTATTGTCCTTTATTCGAGAGATGAAGTGGGTGTTCAGATGATGGAGTTTTCTTGATGGATCATAAGGATACTCGCAACAAGTACCATCCGCAAACTCATGTCTCTGACATATTGTGGCACTTCATCGGTCCAAAGAAATTCGAAAATTTCAATTACGAGAAGGCTTTCAGCCGTCTCGAATCTTTCATTTCAGAAAAAAGTGACTCGATCGTTTTGGCACCGTACCTTCAAGACGGTGAATTCCACCGGAGGAAATTGTTTCTTCAAAAACGAGAATTGGTAGCGATCTCGCTCGGACGTGACCGACGAATATATGGTCAATGAGCCCAAATCTCTCTGTTTTTGCGATATCCCTGTGGGGAGCTTACCAGTCCACATGGAAAAGTATGGCGACATCGGGATTGGCATTAAAAGGAACAAAATTGATGAAAGTCCATTTTTTGATAAGCTCAAGCCAGTTCTCTATTACCCACATATTGACGAAGAAATTTTGAATCGAGAGGGTGCCGCAAAACGTCTTTGGTCATTGAATGATCGAGAAGTCGTTTTGCAAGACTTTGTAAAAATCCCTACGAGGCTTAGCCCAGCAGCTTCGGCAAACCCAAATGATAATTCTGAACTGTTCGAGTCAATTTATGAAGAGCGAGAGTGGAGATCAACAGAGTCCATCAAGATTTCTCTCGATGATTTAGCCTACATTTTGGTTCCCGATCGTTCGTTTCTCTGTGAACAATTCCCAAAACTTCGAACCCTTCTGCGAAAAGGTGTTGGGCTGATCACAGCGAAAGATATGTATAAACTTAGAGTCCAGGAGATTTCGCAGAATGGGGGTATGGCATGAGGCGATCAACTATCCTAAATGCGCTTCACAAATTCCTTACTGAACAAAATATCAACTCCTGCTTCGAAGTTTTAATAGATCCCCAAGATTTTGAGGCTCGTCAAATCGAAAAGCGACGATCTGTTATCGTAGTAGGCCTGCCTTTGGATCAAGGAAATGCTCTGGAACAATACTTGGAAAACCAGGGCTTAGACCACTGCTGACCGGTTTATTTCTTAAGAAATCATAACGCGAGATCCTCGCCGGCAGCGGCGCTCCAGCGGCAGCCGTCCGGAGGCCCGCATCCCTGAAGGACTTTTCGCGCGAACGCGGTTCGCATCTCGCGCAGAAGTTCCCACAAAGTTCCTTTAAACTTCGAAATGATCTTTTTCAGCTGCAAAAGAAGTTGAACAAGAACTGCGATCGCAAGTTGAGTATGGATCGCGTTCGGAGTTTTTAGCGGCAGCCGACGAATATCGAGATGTCCTTTCATCCAACGGAACAAAAGTTCGACTGCCCACCGACGTTTGTAAATGTTCGCGATCATTTTAGCGCTGGCTTTCTGATCCGACGTCACAAAATGGAAGACTTTCTGAGTCAGCTTGTCGCGGTAAATAATGTGACGAAGTTTTATCGCCGAGAACTTTGCCGCGGGTGCGGTCGAAATATATTCTTCGTCGTACAGAACCCCGGATTTTTCTTTTGCCCGCGCAAAACCTTTCGTTCAAGATCTCGATTCGTCTTTGATGTCTTCAGCCGCGTCGTGAAGTCAGATCCATTGGCGACGATTTTCTGCCAAAAGCCAAAGTCGTTGTATGCACGATCAAAAACGTACATTTTCATAGGTAAAATGCGAAGTTGGAAGCTGACCGGGGAGTCGCCAGATCGGCACGGCGTAATCTTGAAATCATCAATCCATTCGCCGTCGACATTCCAAACGACGTGAATTTTTGCCGCTGCTTTGTGACCGATGGTATACTTCTGTTTCCATCCCGGTTCGCCAAAAAGACTTCCGTGGACTCGAACTTCGGAAGAGTCGATGGCCAGAATTTCACGAATTGCTTTTTGAGTTTTCGACTTTCTGTTCGACCGCGAATCTCGAGGAGAATAAGATCGCAGAGTTCTTGAAAAAAACCGAAGTGCCGATCTCTCAGCGCGTCGCCGAAAGTTGAGTCAGGAATTTTCAGTGCGGCTTCGACTTCTCGAAACGATCCAAGTCGCATCACGAAACACGACAAAAGAGCTTGCGTCATTTCCCAGGTCGAAAAAGTTCTTACACCGCGATCGATTTTCCATTTTTGAACGAGTGGATCGAATTTTTTCGATCAATCAGTTGAAAGAGCGACCGCTCTTTGCAATCCTGCTTCACAGTTGCCGCCTTTCCTTGGCGTTGATCTTTCTTCGCAAAAAAATCAAACCAACCTTGCGGAAGGCTGGCAACTATTTGTTTTGTTTAATGAATCAGCCGGTCAGCAGTGGGCTTAGACATGAATCAAACCTTCATCGAGCCTTACGCCGATCTTGCGGCACTTCAGCAAAGCAACCGGATTGACGTGAACGAGAGTCGGTTGGAGACAAACTGGCGCGGAAGAGTTTTAAGATTTGGAGCGGGAGCGGACGCCGACTTCGACTTTAACAGTCCTGCGGACGTTTTTGAAAGGATGTTTCTGAAGTCATACTTCAGACTCATAATTTCTAAAGTAAACGGAGATTACTTCGGGAAACACGATATTTCGCCAATTTTCTTTAGCCCTGGAAGTAGTACGGCTGGGTTTGAGGATTTCAAATACGCAGTAGATGGGGTCGTAAAGTTTGTTACCCGTGGCGCGGGAACTCCTTGGTGTCCTGCGGACCCAGACTTTGACTACTTAAAGGCGTTTGTATCTCGCGATCGAGGAGTGCCATATCAAAATATTCGTCTAGCCAACAAAGATGAAATATCCATTCGAGACTTGTTTGAAATGGTTAAAGACAGGGGCGTGGATGCCATTGTCAACCAATTCTATCAAGAGATTCAGCCTTCATTTGGAGTGAATCCATGAACTCCTGCCTGAGACATTTTGAAACGAGCTTTCAATGTCCATTTTGAAAAATGCAATTCAGGCAATTGAATGTGGAATTGAGGATTATCACGTCGGCTCAGATGCGAGGCTCAAATCGTCGGTAAGGAACGTGTATGCGGGCGTTCTGCTCCTGCTAAAGGAGAAACTTTCAAAGCTTTCCAATCCTAAAACTGAAGACGCTCTCCTTAAACAATATGGACTGCGGGCGCTTTGCTGTAGACGAACAGCTTTCATAGCTTGAGTTTCGTTCGACTGGCCCCTTGGTTGATTTTGTTTTCGTACTCTTCGGGTGGACAATAATCAAGTGCGGAATGAAGTCGCTTTCGGTTGTAAACGTCTTCAATAAATCGAGGCAAATTGTCGATGACGTCGAGGTACGTGCGGTACTTCCGCAAATAGACCTCGTCGCGCTTCAGCGTTTTCATGAACGATTCGACGAATGCATTGTCGTACGGATTCGCCTTGGCCGAACACGATATCTTAAAACCATGACTCAACAAAATTCCGGTGTACTCGTCGCTCGGATACTGGACGCCGCGGTCCGAATGATGAATGGCGCCGGGCGCAGGTCGTCTTCGCTCAATTGCCATCTCGAGTGCCAAGACCGCAAGTTTCGCATCGATTCGTTTCGAAATACCCCAGCCAATTACTTTTCTTGAGTACAAATCCAAAATGACGGCGAGATACACGAACCCGTTTTCGATTCTGATATAGGTAAAGTCCGACGCCCAGACCTGGTTGATGCCGTCGATCTCCTTGTCTTTGATCAGATTCGGGTACACGCGGTGACCATGCTTCGAATCTGTCGTGTGGACAAATCGCTTCTTTGGCTTGATGTGAAGTTGGAACTTCGACATCACTCGACGAAGCCTGCGTTCGCCGATCTCAACACCACTGCGCTTTAAGTGATGCAACAGCATTCGGTAGCCAGACGTCTCATGCTCAACTCGAATCTGCTCGATCTTGCCCCTGATGTCAGCGTCCCATTCTTCTTGTTCCGCCCGCGAAATTTTCGGATCTGCATAGTATGTGGACTCGCTTAGCTCCATCACTTTACAGGCTTTCCTTTTCGATCCAAGTTTCTTGAAGTTCGTATCAACCCAGTCAACTCGCTCTCGGATTGAGAGACTCTCGATGTCTGGAGTTTTTTTAGGAGGTCGTTGATGAGAACCTGTTCGGCGAGCTTCTTCTTGTATTCTTCGAGCTCGGCCTCAAGCGATTGAATCTTGCGGGCTTCAGACTTTGAATGGCCCATCGACTCGAGCTCTTCGACACGAGCCCCTTTATCGCGCTCAGAAAGCTGCACGCGCCACTTGTAGATGACCGCACGTTCAACGCCGAGCCCATCTGCAACCTCCTGCGCCGTCTTGCGGCCTGATACAAACTCCTCGACCGCCGATCGCTTCACTGACTCTTCAAAATGTGTTCTTGGTTTTCTCATCTGGTCTGGCTCCCTTCCTAGTTATCGGAAACCAGTCGAACTGTCTCAAATTGATAGGCTCTTCGTCCCTAGATCAGCGCCCGCGGTCCAATATGTTGTGCCGATTAAGCAAAAAAACGGCGTAATTTGGAAAGGCGTCGGCAAAAAAACAGTGGATGTCTATGCCCTTGAACAGAGATTCAACAGCCTTGGAATAAAATTTGATTGGAAGAAGTTTAATGAAATCGGAGTAATCCGAAATGAAGTTGAGCACTATTTCACCAAGGCAAATCCACTTACGATTCAAGAAGCTCTATCGAAATTGTTTGGTCTCATGCAAAATTTTATGTCGATGGAACTTAAGATTGATCCGAAAACTAAGTTCGAAGATCGGCTTTGGAACATTTTGATAAATATAGATCAAGTCTACGAAGCAGAGTGGATGGCGTGCAGTCGTACACATAAGCATTTTGAAAGCGAATCGAAAAATCTTGGAAATCATATTGCCGAAATAACCTGTCCTGACTGCGGCTCAAGTCTTCTTCGATTCAAACCTGGGGGTAGCTCCGAATGTCGTGCTTGTGGAGAGACCTTTGAAAAAGAACGAACCATCGTAGCTTTAGTTGATACCGTTTACGGGGCCGATGACTATGTTGCTGCCAAAGAAGGCGCTGAGCCTGTAATTGTCGCCTGCCCAGAGTGTGATGAAGAGGCATACATCATTGAGGAAAGTCGTTGCGCCGTTTGCGGCGAATCCCAAGAAAGTACATGTCAAAGATGCAACTGCTCCATCCCTGCGGGCGAAATCGGTGGGTCATATTGTAGTTATTGTCAGCATCAAATCGACAAGGACGACTAGCAGTAGTCATCGATAGAATCCTTTCCTACCCATGTTCTTCCAAGAAGTTCGCAATGTCGTTTTTCCGCCCCTTCACTAGAAAAAAAGGTTCCATGAGCCTCATGTACAAATTTTCCTGCCTCAAAAGTTATCTGTGCTAAACCCCAACCTTTGACACCATCAATAATCCTGGTGACCACGCTTATAAAAATTCCGTCCTCACTCAAGACGGCAATTTCGACTAGATTCTCTCCAAATTTGTTATGAGGTAACCCCTGCGTAATCCACGCGTTCCGCTGAGTCGCAATTGCGATTAAAGACGCGGTTTATGAATGAAACCGAAAAGTTGTTCGATGAGATTCTCCAAATTCGTTCTCAGTACAAGGCCGAGGTCGATGGCACACACAAACAGTGGCCAAAAGCAATCCGCGAGCGCGCGATGCGCCTGCAGGGGCTTGGCGTTTCGCGAAAGAACCTAAGCCAACGAACCGGGATTTCGTACCACACGCTTGCCTATTGGTCCATGGCTCGGAAACAGTCTGCGGGCTTTCATCAACTTGCAGTGGGACCCTCATTGCTGCCGACCGCAGATGCAGCAACAGCAACTGTTACGAAACATCAAACCGCTGACCGGCGTAAGGTTTTCGCAACTGTTACTGTTACGACACCTGATGGGAGTCGCTTCCGCTTTGCGTCTGCTCGCGATGCGCTGCTGGTCCTTAAAGGGCTAAAGCGAGGCGTCTGATGTTTTTAGAGCGGAAAGGGCTGCGGATATTTGTGTATCGCGAGCCGATCGATATGCGTTGCGGTTTTGAGCGTCTCCACAGCCTGTGTGTTCACCAGATGCAGGCCATTATGGATCAGGGCCATGTGTATTTGTTCTTTGGCAAGAACCGGAAGCGAATCAAATCGCTCTGCTATGATGGAACTGGACTTGTGTTGATGGCGAAGCGAATCGAGCGTGGATCTTTCATGTCTCATAGCGAATTTATGGGGCGAAATGAGATCACGCAGGAAGAGTTCAAACTGATTTTCCATGGCAGCATTGTCCGAAAGCCCATTCTTGATCGGTCGCTTTCGACGCAGCGGGAGTCGTTTGCATTGCCTATAGGCTCCGGTCCATCCTTGTGAAAGATGGATTTCAAGAAGCGAATGCAGCAGATCGTTCGGACCGAGACTCCAGAAGTCGTTGCACTACTGATGGCCGACATGGCCGAGCATATTGCAAACCAAAAGTCCGAACTTGAGCGCTTGAGATCAGAGCAGGCTAGCCGAGAGCAACAGAGCTTCAACGTTGAAGAGAAGCTGAAGTTGATTCGTCGTTCAATCTACGGACGAAGTAACGAGAGACGACCCGAAGCGAGTGATCGCCCGAGAACTCGTAGCCAAGTCGAGAATTTGATTTTTAGCCAAGCCATGTTTCCAACTCATGAATTACGCGATAAAGCAGGTCAAACGATTGAAACTCGGTGGACCAATTTGGACTCTCAGGAAATCGATGTTTTCGTTAGCGATGCGGAGTTCGAAGAAGAGGGCCGCTTACGCGGTATCAGGAAACACGATCTAGAGAAGTGGTCTGATTTGTGGGAGGAGATCCCGAACGCCATTGAGGCTGTCACGAAGATCGAAATCATTGAACGCCGTTACGTTAAGAAGATCTTCAAAAAGAAAAAGTATAAGTTGAAAGCGCCATTTACGATTCAGGTCGGCGACAAGGATGTGACTTTGACAGCACAAGTGCCCGGACTATTGCCGGGAATGAACTACACAACAGACTTTG
Organism: Bdellovibrionales bacterium; assembly: GCA_016713885.1. Taxonomy (GTDB): domain Bacteria; phylum Bdellovibrionota; class Bdellovibrionia; order Bdellovibrionales; family JAMPXM01. The sequence goes on from JADJOF010000001.1 coordinate 35,936, forward strand.
TGGCAGCGGTCGTTTCCGATAAGTACATCAGCCACATCCCTTTGGAGTGACAGGTTCGCCAGATGGAGTCTTTGGGTCTTAAGGGGATGCAGAACTCAACACTGTCTCGTCTGTGCGCCGTGGCGGCAGGGAGCCTTGAGCCACTGAAGGAAGCCATTCTGTCGGAGGTCTTGCAGAGCGATACAGCTCTTCATATCGACGAAACCCATGGGGCATTCAGAACAAGAATGAACGCGATGGGTTCATGTGGGTCATTTCGAACCGCTGTGGAAGCTACTATTTCTTTAAGCCGACGCGGTCGGCAAAATTATTGACCGAGAAGTTGCGAGGCTACAACGGCCCCGTCGTGACGGACGGTCTTGAGACTTACAACGGAGTTCTAGCTGAGACGAAGATCCCACATGCCTATTGCTGGGCTCATGCGCGGCGTGAGTTCTTCAAGATTGAGTCGCACGATCCATCAGTGACTCCGATTTTAGATCAGATCGACAAACTCTTTGAGATTGAACGAAGGGCGAAGGACTTTAGCGAGCTTAAAGTCCTTCGCGGGCAGGAGAGCGCGCAAGTCATTCAAGATTTGAAGCGGCTTCTCCTAGAGGAGTACCCAAAGTCTCGAGACGGCTCGCAGAAGCGAAAAGCGATTCAATACATCAGCAAAAGATGGCCAGGGTTTGAGCTGTTCTTGAATGACACTCGAATTCCGCTATCAAACAACGAAGCCGAACGAACGATCCGTCATGCTGTGATGGGCCGAAAGAACTATTACGGCGCTGGGTCTCATAGCGGGGCCGAGACCGCCGCGACTCTGTTTACGATTATTGAAAGCTGCAAGAAAAACGATATCGACCCAAGGACCTACCTCTTACGCGTTCTAACGTGGCTCACTGAGGGCGACGAAATTGAGACGCCACTATCCTATGCCCGGCGCATTCGCCAATAGCGTGGATTACGCAGGGGTTACACCTCTTTTATGTTTGGATCGCTCAGCGCTGCATATCCGCTGTCGAAATCAAGAGTCACAATGAAAAATATTTTCGATGCCTTGAGCGCATTTAAAGTCGTCGAGTCACTGAACAATATCCCCGTCTTTTCACAAATACCGATGGCCTCAGCCCATCCGAGCGATCTGCGGTGTTTTGCGACGTGCTTTGGATTCACTCGCTTGGCTTTCGCGGAGCCATATTCGATATCTAGGCATAGCTAAAATAGAAATCCGAAGTGCAGACCTGGCTCGGCTTGGAATTTGCCCCAGCGGTCTTCTTGCGCTTGGAACGACGATGGTAAGCCAGTGTTGATCGGCCAATGGGTAACAGCGACGTTTGGCTCAATAAATGCGAAGCTTCCGATTTCGATATGATAGCCCAATCGGAAGGTCAGGAAGAGTTGCTCTCCTTCACCTAGCTTTGCTCCGCTCGTACCGACATACTCTTGCCTAAACCAAACCGCATGAAGAGCCGAGTAGACATTGCCCCAAAGAAATCTTTGATAGGCAAGGCCAACGCCCGCGGCATCAACTCGTCCGAGAAATTTGTTCGATGGCTTCGACATCTCAGCCCAGGGGATTCCCAGGGGAGCATAGTATCTCCAGGTGATCGCCTCGATAGACACCACATCTTTTTTCGTCAGCTGATACCCAAAGTTCACTTGATAGAAGTTCGGCGGCTCGTCTGTGCCGTCCAGGTTTGCCAACATGAATGCCGAGCTGCCTAAAAAGAATTTCGATCCCGCGACATCGGCATATATTTTCGGCGAAAAACAGAACAGTACCAGAACTAAAAGTCGTTTCACTCATTCCTCCACTAATTTAAGAGCCTTGAGCTTAAATCAGCAGAGACGTTGCGCCATTGATCCTAATCAACAGGTCGTGTTGCCCATCTGTTTTCGGGCTCGGCTGAGAGTCTCAGGGGCTATTCCGAGGTAACTCGCGATAAGGTGTTGCGGGACACGCCCCAATAACTCAGGCCTTTGGTCGACTAAAAACTCGTATCTCTCAATCGGTGACAAGAGCTTTAACTTGTTACTGAACGCCAAAGCATAGCTCAGCTTTTCTTCCGCGAATCTGCGGCAGACGCGTTCAAAGCGAGGGAATTCTCTCGCTATTCGTTCAGCTTCGATTAGCGACGATACCGCCAAAGTCGTAGGCTCTAAACATTTGAGAAAATAGTTGTCTTCATTTCCAAGTTGGTTTGGCAAAAGGACCGGTTCACCCTCGAGGTAAAACTCGGTTATGACCGATCGGTCGCTTGATTTGTAATAGGCGCAAATCGAACCGCTCAAAACGAAGTACCCTAATCTTACATTTGAGATGATCTCATCTTTTTTATAGCTCTTTACGACGTTCGACTTTTCTATAAGGGCGATATCACCCGCAGAGAGTTCCATGTACTTTCTTACGAAATCGAACAGCTTTTCCATGTCAAGATACTCACAATCAGCATGACCTTAGGCAAGCCAAACTTTTTAGGCCTTATTCCCGCTGGCTGTAAGTTTCAAAAGAAGATACTCCGTGGCGACTCGGTCTCTTTTTATCTCTTAAAGCCGTACCAGCCACAAATCATGAAAGCTTGGTAGAATCGAGTCGGCAGATGAACACCACTTTGCTGCAAAAGAACTTCGGTCTCTTTTGGTGAGATGACGGCGAGCATCTCCCTGAGCACTTGGGGTAAATTCGTTATGGACTCTGGTGTCGCTCCCATGAGCTGTTGCACCGATTCCCAATTTTTTAACATCGATGGAAATTCTGGTGAGTTCAAGTCGAAGCTAATCTCTGTGTTCACCAAGATCCCATTGTCTGCGAGACGACTGGTCATCGCTTTGTAAAAGCCGAGCCTATCTTCACGTTTCACGAAGTGCGCAACAAGGATACTTAACGCAATATCGAAACGCTCTCCCTGAGGTGCATCATCGACATATCCCTGGATGAGCTCGCAACGATCTGACATACCTGCCGACTTGAGTTTCTCGCGACAGACGTCAAGCATTCCGACAGAGGGATCGACCCCCACAAAGGTCCATTCTGGAAACGCACTGGAAAGCGAGAATATCTCCGCACCCGTTCCCACCCCGACACACAGCACCCGAGCGCGAATAGGCGCATTCTTTAAAAGAAGTCGAATGAGAAAATGCATGTCCTCTGCAATAGGAGCGAGCTGCTGGTTTTTCTCATCGTACGCCCGGGCCGCGCTTGAGAAATGATCGATTACGGTTGGCTTTGTTTTCATGTTTCTTCCTGCTGACCTACTCTAAGCCGACTTAAGCTTAACGTCGTAATGAAAACCTTCTTTATTCAGTGAATCGCGAAGCGCCAGTTCGATCATACCCATTTCAGGAAGACCCAGCTTTTTTGCAATTCGTGAGGCTCGGGTTGGGGACGGAATGCGACGGCCTTTTTCAAGGTCATTCAAATTTTGCACGGAGATACCGACCTTCTTGGCGAAAGCGGTTTGGCTGAGCTCCTCTCCCTCGCGCCATGCTCTCAAGAGACCACCAAAAGTTAAAGTACCGAACTGCTTCTCCAGTTTATCAAAATAGGACTTAGTACTCATGTTTGTTGACCTCCAAAAGTTCGATGTGCACTCGATCCTCGATCACACGATAGATCATGCGATACGCTTTGTTCATGCGAACTGACCTCTCTCCTATGCGCTGACCTTTCAATGGCTCATCATGAAAGCCAGGCGACTTCATGACTTCCGCCAATCCTTTTGACTCCACCAAGAAAACCCAAAAAATAACCTTTTTCCTGATGAAGTCGGGAACCTTTCCCAACTGTTTCTCAAAGTCTCTGCTTCTTGAGATTTTTGTGAGGAAGTCCACCCCGATGTCCAATCTTACTTCAATTCGAAGTAAATGTAAAGCTCTTATTCTTTCCGTTTCCGGGGTGTCCCATTGGGCTACCTGCCCGACATTGCATCCTCGGTGGAAACCAAAGTGAGACTGCATTTTCCGAAACGACGCCGAATGGAATTTATCGATAGTTGAAGAGACGAATGCAGACTTGATCGCTGATTCCCGGATCTGACGGGGCATGAGCCTGTCGAGATCTCGCATTAGGAATTACGGCATGTCGCTGGATGCCGCTCACATCACACTGGATTTAAAAAGGCACGACCGGCCAAGGCACAATGCCTCTGACGGTCGCCGTGGCTAGCCCAATTATCTTTTCTTTGAACTCACGAGAACTTTGCAGCCTGCGGATGAAAACCTCTGCATATCAAATGGCATTTTCATTTCTCCGCCCATTGCTGCCATCTCTTTCATTACTTTTTTATTCACCTGATTGCGATGAGCTTTTGACTTGTAAACGATGAACGCAAAGACGGCGGTTTCACTGGCTTTGAGATTACACATTTTCTTGAAGCCCATGCCCCATTTTGAAAAATCTTCGGCCACGCATTCGTAATAGCTAAGAGCCCCATGTTTCATCCAAGACTCGCAGCCCATTTGAGCCATCTTCTTATAGGCTTTGATGTTCTTTTTTGAAATTGGAATGACATATCCATCGACGTACTGGGCCATGTGGACCTCCTTAATTTCGCTCCGGTCAATTGAGTGACTAGGGTAAGAGGACGGGGGCGGCGACTCAAGCTAGCTGCGATGCGTCCTCTTCATGCGTGACATGTAGCTCAAGGCGCATCGCTGAGTTAGCTTCTTCGGAGTTCAAAAAGGAGAATCGACATGTTGAAAGCTTATGCGTGCATCTGGTCCAACAAGAGTGCGACAGAGATGGTGAAGTTCTACAAATCGATCTTCAAAGGGACGAAGGTCGGCAAGTTCTCCTATTGGGGCGAAAATCCGATGGGCGTTAAAGAGGGATCAGTCCTCACCGCTCACCTCACGATTCTTGGACAGAAGCTCATGCTCCTCAATGGCTACGTGGATATGCCGTTCAATGAGTCGGTGTCGTTTGTCGTGCCTTGCAAAACTCAGCGAGAGATCGACTACTATTGGAAGAAGCTCACGGCCGGTGGCGGAAAGCCCGTGCAGTGCGGGTGGCTCGTCGACAAGTTCGGTGTGCGTTGGCAAATCGTGCCGGCAGACTTCGATAAGTGGAACACCACAAAGAACAAGGCGAAGAAAGAGGCCATGACTTACGAGATGTGGAAGATGAAGAAACTCGATATCAAGAAGTTAAAGGCCGCGTTCGATAACGCGTGAGTCACTTGAGAGAATTGAAAATCTCCAAAGTGAGCTCAAAGGGCGAGCGCGTGAACGCCCCTTCAAATTCTTTGCGCTTCATAACCGTGAGCGGCCGACCAAGAGCGAGACTCGTTCCAAAGATCGCACCCCGGTAGCCCAAGTAAATATCCTCTAGTGAATTGCCCATGTAGTCCGATCGGAAATCCCGACGAAGATCATTTGATTTAGCTGTGGGTGGATCGAGAATGATCGGGACGTACTCCAGTTTAAACCCTAGTTCGGGCGAGCGCCCAGAAAGCGCGGCGATGGCTTCACTGGCACGAATTGAACCAAGTTCGTAGGTGCGATTCAACAGATAAGGCATAAAGAAGCCAAATGCAGGGTTCTTCGTGGCGGTCGTCATCCGATACGAACCATAGGCAATCACATAGAAGTGATAGAGATTTTTTAAATTGATATTCTCTTGTTCAAAACCCAACCCTGCTGGCACCTGTTGAAGGCCTTCGAAGCGATAGTGGATCTTATAAAGAAGACTCGCACTCCGCTGCAGATTGGGTCGGCTCCCCGTCTTCTCCAAAAGCGTAATGTATCCCGCGGACTTCGGATCTTGAAAAAGAATCGCGATCAATTGAAGCGCGCGAACAGGCGAACCTGCGCAAGCAGGATGTGCGAGAGTCCAATTCCACAGACCTCCCGGAAGCGTCGGCACTACGCCCACAATGTCCGTCTGATCGGTCTGCAGATGTTTCGATAGGTCCTCGAGATATCTCAAAACTTCGGGTGAATCCACGAGAGCACGCGCCTCGGAGGCAAAGGTCAAAAATCCAAATGTATTGGCCTCAAAGTCAAAAGCCTCGCGGAAAACCTCCGTCGCGCGATTGCACGGATAGATAGTCAAAGGAAAAATAGATGCAAGCTCGTGTCGACAATACGCGAGCTGTGAATGGCCTACGACTCTGTTCAAGAGGTCCGTTAAGAAATAGGTTTCAATTTTATATTTGGCCGCCGTCTTAAAGTCGGCCTCTGCAGACGGCGCCAAAACAAGCAGCGCCGAAAGTGCCATGACGACGAATTTAATCGGCCGGTAGAAATGGCACGCTTTGCGCTGATTCATAAGAAATTCATTTCCCTCACCCATATGGGGATTCCATAAGCCCTGATAGGATAAGCCATATTCAGGCCGACCCCATACGAACCTCATTGAACTGGGCATGGAGGAACTGACTACAAGTTCGACAGTGAGTCGTCGAAGGGCACTTCGATGAGCCCGCGGCTAGCATCACACTTTCACGTCGCGCCACTTGCCTTTTTTGAAGACGTACCAAGCGACAGCAGACATCAGAGCGTGGGCGGCCGGAATGGCGATCATTACACCGGCTGTGCCCATGCTCGTTTGCTTAACAAGCAGATAGGCTAATGGTGTTTGGAAGACCCAAAAACAGAAGAAGTTCAATCGAGTTGGAGTCTTGGTGTCCCCTGCTCCGTTCAGAGCTTGGGTGAAGACCATGGAAACGCCATAGAAAATAAATCCAGAGGCGATGATGCGTAAGCCCTCGACGCCATAGGCGACCACGGCTTCGTCATGGGTAAAGATAGAGACGATGGGACGCGCGAGAACCAAGAGAAATATCGTCACAGCCGTCATAAAGATCGCGCTGAACTTTGCCGTCACCATCACGCTTTCCTCGGCGCGGTCGAAATGTTTTGCACCCAGGTTTTGTCCAACCAAGGTCGCCGCCGCGTTGCTGAGACCCCAAGCCGGCAGAATGAAAAACATGAAGTTTCGAAACGCAATTTGGTAGCCAGCGGATGCGGCTGTGCCTCCGGTCTCGGCAACTAGGCGCGTGAGGACAATCCAACTTCCGCTACCAATCAAAAACTGAATCGACGCCGGCCACGCGACCTCTGTCAAAGACCTCAAGACGGGAATGTCCAAATGAAAGTCCGCTCGGCGCAGCCGCAAACTGCCGTCACCCTTAAAGAGGTGATAACACTGATAGACAACACCAGTGCTTCGACCCAGAACTGTCGCAATCGCAGCTCTCGTCAGCCCAAAGTAGTGAATCAGCACAGGACAAAGAACGATGTTCACACCGCTGGCAATCCAGAGACTCTTCATCGCCATGGCCGCATCACCGGCGCCACGAAAAATTCCGTTGATCAAAAAGAGGAGCAGAACCGGCGCGCATCCGGTCAGCATGATTCGCGCGAACGGAGTTCCATCGCGAATCACATCTTCTTGCGCACCCATCAGTCGCAAAATATCGCCCGCGAATATATACCCGAGAGCTCCCATCACGATCGAAAGTGCGATCGACAGAAGAATCGACTGCGCTCCGGCTCGCGCCGCTGCCTCGGGATTCTTCTCGCCAATCCGCCGTGCAACGATGGCTGTCGCTGCCGTGCTCACTCCAATCGCGATGGAGTAGACGAGAGTGATCACGGACTCCGTTAGCCCCACCGTCGCAATGGCATTTTGCCCAAGGCCGCTGACGAAAAACATATCGACCACAGCGAAGACGCTTTCCAAGCCGATCTCTAAAATCATGGGAATCGCGAGCAAGACCACGGCCTCAGAGATTCGGCCCGTCGTGTAGTCGTGATGCTCGCCCTTAAGAGCGCGCTTGATGAGCGAAAGAGTGGCTTGCATTTGTCCCTTTTGAGTATTTCAGGTTAGATTTATAGAGTGCACGAAGTACAAACGAAAGCGAACATATGAAAGTCGAAGTCATTGAGTCGCCCGATCAAAGTATTGCTGATTTCTTCGAAAAGAAAATTGAAGAATTCAATCTTGCTCGCTGGGAAGTCACCGAGAAAAGGCCAATCGCAGTCAAAGTCACTGGTGAAGATGGCGAAACCATCGCCGGGGCCGCCGGCAAGACTTTTGGCCTTTGGCTACTCTTGGACAATCTCTGGGTTGCAGAGACCAATCGTGGTCAAGATTTAGGATCAAAAGTTCTCATCGCTCTCGAGAAGGCCGCGCGAGCACGAGGATGCCGGTTCGTCCTCCTCGACACCTTGAATTTTCAAGCGCGACCGTTTTACGAAAAACATGGCTACTCGGTTCAATGGACGCAAAAGAACTACCCGCGCGACGGCATGAAGTTTTTTATGACGAAGGAACTTTGAAGGACCAGCATGGATGACCGTGATTTTGAGGGGACGCTGGTGCTTGAGAAACTCGCTGAAATCGGCAAGGTCGATGAGTTTTTTGAGGCGATTGATGCCGACGATTTTGATCAAGCGAAAGCGCTGATGAAGCGCGCCCAAGTGGACCGGGAGACGATCGCTATCGTCTTAAAGAAGATGCAGCAAGCCGATGGCGAGCATTGATGAGTGAAATTAGAGCGAAAGCCATTCGAGAGCGTCTCGAATCTCGGTCATGATTTGACGAAACTCGATGTCGTGACCTGTCTGCTGGAGTGCCTTCCATCCGCCCTGATATTCAGGTGAGCCCAGAATGCGATCGATGTCCGAAGACTTAAGGTAGGCATACTGAGGCATCTCTGACGGCACAGAGTCAACCGGGCCCGTCCGACTCAAGACAATATCAAACGCCTCGTACAGCTGGCGGAGCGAGGCCGCGGGCTTGGGACGCGCTATAGCGATCAACTTGTCGTGAAGCGCCTCGAGTTTCTTTTCGTCGTCTCCACTCGTTTGGCAGAGGCGAAGGCCCACAGGTTCGAGCTTTTGATCTGAGAACATTCGAAAGAACTCAATGGGATGGTTTGAAAAACTGCCGCGATCGGCCCAGTCGCCCTTCGAGCGAAAGGCACCGACAAGGACCGAACAATCTGTTTTGATCTCGAGCTCTTCAATTTGCTTTAACCCGCCTGCATCCTCAGAGTAGAGCTCCGTCGACTGACTTTCGGTCGGCGAGAGATGCATGTAGTTTCGCCCGGTTCCGTAGTAGTTCGAGAGACTGACGAAGAGACTTCCGGTATCAAAGGTCAGCCAATTCTGCCAAAGCTGAGAGTGAAGCGATTGAACAAGATCGACTGTAAATTGCGTGGGATCTTTTAAGAACCGATTAACCCACGCGATTGTCACCGAGGCCGGAATGAAAACGAGATCGTTGAGAATTTCGCCAGGTCCCTCTTTGTATTTCTGATGCGACAACGTTCCCAGATACTGACCCGTCTGATCAGTGACTGGACCACCGCTCATTCCAAACTCACCATGAGCGCCGGCCACTTCCACCAACGATTTCACCGCAATCAAAATCCCATCACTCATCGCCGCGTCGCTCACCACACCATCGCCGCTGCGAATGAGCGTATTGGAAGACGCCGGATAACCATAGACAATCGTCGAATCGCCCTTCTTGGCTTCGGCCACCACTAGAGCCGACCAATCTTTCCAATTCTGCGCAAGCTGAGGGTTCTTAATCTTTAACAGGGCAAGGCCGTGACCAAAATCAGAGACGACATACTCGGCATCGAGCCAACCCGACTTTGCATCGAAAACCCGATGAACGATTCCTTTGTTTTCGTGAAGAACCACATGATCCGATGTCAGAACAAAGGCTTCTCCGCCGTGCACAAAACCAAGACCGCTGCCTTGAAGAAATGTCGGTGTAGCACTCTGTCGACTGACGACCTTCACAACCGATGGCGACGCGTGCAGCGAAAAGCTGAAAAGGAAAACAAAGAGAAATACTCTCACTTCACATTTTTCCACTCGGCGTAAAGCAACCCTAATTTCCCATAGAGTTTACTTGCACCCGGTACCATCGCCTTGATCCTGCTCCAGGCGGTCGCAATCTCGCCTTGCGGCCGAACCAAATGATCAAAGTCCGACTCCTGAATCAGCGACCATTGTTCAGACTCCAGCATCTTCGATATGAAATACGCCTCACGGATTATCTCGCCGTCGAGCGGATCGCCGGAGGCGAAGAACGAGTACGTCTGCTTAGACTTAGTCGCGGCGTCACCGGCGAGCTCGCGCAAAGTTTGAAGTTTTGGATCATCACCGATACGAGCCCGTGTCGCATCCGATAACGTGTAAACGAATTGAACCCCAGGCGACTTTGCGGAACTCAACAGGGTTTGCATAAATGAATCGGTCGAATAGAGATAAGCCCGCTCAAAGCGTCCAGCAGCATCCCGGGAAATGCGAAAATAGATCTCAACACTCTGACCCCGCTGCAACGCTGCGACCAGATCGTCATGAAACTTCTGCTGCGATGGCTCCAAAAATATTTTCGTTCCTTCTTTGGCTAGCGTGACCTTGATCTTACACGCGCGATAGTTGTTTCCGTCGCCGCCAATACCGTAAGCATCGCCGCCGCCAATGGGATACTCGTCTTCTGTCTTTGATGGATCCAGTTCAGGGCAGTCCTCAGAGAAGGCGAGAAGCCCCGACGAAACCGTCGCAGCGTTCGCCAATGCATCGTCGGCAGAGAACAATAAGCGCTGATCATCAGCAACCGGCGAACTCAGCCATGCCACGATATCTTCAGCTCTCACGACGACAAGATGATCTGACATCTCTTTTGCGCCGAAGTTCCACTTGAGCGGACGAGTGAGACTTCCCGGAAAGATCTTTAAATACTCATGTGTCACTAGGCCAATCACCCCTCCACTTGAGAAAAGTGGCGCGCCCGTTGCCGAAGAGTGAAATGACGCTCCTTTGATCTCGGCTGTCCGATGAATTCCAGGAATGAAATGGCGAGAGCTGCTATCGGAAAGAACCGAAACGGATTGCGATGCAAAGTCTGCTTTATCCACATCAAAAAGCTCGAGAGTCGCTTTCAATGGCCAGTCACCATTGATCGGTGCCAACTGCGCGCTCATCGGCAATCGACCGGCTTCAAGCTCAAGCAAGGCCAGACCATGAATCCAACTCTGTCGCACAATCTTGGCTTTGTAAGCTCGGTCGGGCGTGATGATCCGGTGGCATAACTGACTCCCGACTCCCAGAACTGAATAAGCCGACGTCAAAACGTACTGTTTTCCCTGCCAATCAATGCTTACACCGGATGTTGTGACCGACTGTAGTCCGCTACAGAATTTGGACTGGATCTGCACAACGGCGCTCACCGGAGAGGCCACAGGCGGAGGCCCAACAGGAATCACCTTCTGAAGAAACTCGATCTTGTCGCAACCCAAGGGTGACGTCGGAGCCGATGTTCCTTTTGAGCGACACAGAATCTCAATCTTTACCGGAAAGGCCTCTCCGCGCAGAACGAGATCGTCGATCTCTTCCTGAATCGGCCACTGGCTGCTCATGACAAAGTAGCTCTGTAAAACCATCGGCGTCTGAGTCCACAAGCTCTCAGTCAGAGGAACAGGTGCCTGATTGAAAACACAGTCAGAAAGCGAAATCGTCGGCGTTCCCCAATGAGGAGACGCACGAATTTCATTTTTCAGAAGATCTAGTTTTCCTGTCGTATTGAGTGGGAGCCCTGTTGCTGATCCCGTTTTTGAGGAAACCAGTGCCAGCAGCTGACCGTCGGAAAGGGGCTTTCCCTCCTCCAATAAAACCGCAAACTCTTCACCTTGCACCTGACAGTGCCCAACCTTCTCGGTGTTGAGCTGGGCGAACGACAAAACGGGAAACGCCAATATCGCAATGAAAATGCTTCTGAACCCCATTCGGCTTCCCCCAGTATTGTCGTGACAGCCCTCTATAAATGCCCTATCCAAAACCAGTATGCAAAAACATCTTGCCGTATTTATGACCACTTGCGCGCTAATGCTTCTCGCCTTTGAGAGCACGGCCGAGGGCACGGCGTTGGCGTCGACGCCGATTCTTAACAAGAATTATGTGACCATCACTTACGGCTGCTCCGATCCGACGTTTCAGTACACTCCCGAAGAGCAGCAAATGCGAGACGCAATGGAGCATGTCGGACCTTATCCGTGGATGACTGATATCATTCAGTTTCACTCCCAAACGGAAGGTACACACACAGTCCGCTGGCATGAGTCTCGGGGGAACTGGTGCGACTCGATATCTGCTTTCACATATCAAATCACAAACGGGCAGATTTCCATTCACTATACGAAAACCGAATCACAGCCACACAGTCAGAATCCCGCTAACTCCGAAATTTCGTGCAGCAGCGACGGCTCCGATGACGCGGACTTTCTAGTCTCATTTGTCAACGACACGATGACCCTAGGGTTCGAGAACAGCCGCTGCCAAGGTACGTATGGGTTTGTCTTCCAAATCGAGCATCCTTAACGTGAGCAAGACCAGAGTGAGTAAAGCTTCTGTTTTATTCAAGAAAGCCTGGGATCTTCGCGATGCTCGAAAAATCGAGGCCTGTAAAGAAATTCAATCTCGTCTTCGACAGACAACGGGCCTGTCTCCGCAAGAGGAGATCGAACTTCGGCTGCTCGCCGTCTCAACGCTTCGAGCAGACGGCGACCTCGCGAAGAGTTGGGCACTCCTCGATGAAGTGAGTCGGCTCGCGGATGACACCGGCGAATCGTTCCCATTTCAGTTTTACTTTCAAAAAGCGTTGAACTGTCTCTTTGTCGGCCAGCTCACGACGGCGCTTGAGTTTTTTATAAAATCAAAAGACAAATCCGTCGATGCCGCCGATAAGCAAAAGGCGCTCGTCAACATCCTCCTCTGCCTAGAAAACTTAGGCCTTGCTGCTGACGGAACTCTCGTGGAGCTCGAGCGTCTAGCGCGCGACAATCGCGACAAACAGGTCAAGAGTCGGATACGGAAAATTGTCGAGACCTATCGGCAGCGCCAAAGCTTTCGAGATGGTCAAATCACTGCTGTCTATGCAGCGAAAGTCGACGACTCCGACTTTCAACAAATGGAGTACTACAAGCTCTGGGTCAGCGAACTCCCTTACGTCGCCGCTTCTTGGGACCTAAAAGAAGAGTACCTCGCTGAGATGTCATCGAGCTCAAGCCTTCATCTCAAAAGCTTTCGACTTCAGACTATTCTTGGTGGCGATCGTTTTAGTTCTGAGCAAACGGCGCCCATCGGCGAAGAGTGTGATCGCCTGTATCTTTGGACTTGGCGATGGATCATGGAGGCCGGAGAACAGAGACAGCGGCTCCTCAGCGAGTTGCTTATTGGATTCGACTATGCAACATCGCTAAAGAGAATGTCGTGCGAAGATGTACAGATAGTCAGAAATGCGTTGCGATGGATTGGCCTTCTTTGTCCCGATCTAAAACCGAAGTTTCACGACTTTCTCCGAACACTTGAGAGCCAGAATATTCCAAGCTTCCCGATCTATGAGTTCGAACTGCTTTGGATCCGTTATCTTGAGGCTCTTCGAAAAAGAGAAAAAGGTCTGACCGATCGCCTTCGACGCTCTATCGAAGAGCACCCGCTCGCTTCGCACCGTGAGCTTCAGTTCCAGTCTATCGGCGATTTGATTTCCTCACGATTCACGTCCGACACCACTCAATCAAACGCTATCCTCGTGGACAGCGAAACCGGTCAGATCAAATCCTCTGGCAAAGTCATTTTAATTTCTCAACCCGCGGCGCGCTTAATCGACGCTCTCGTCGAGAGGGAATCTCTTCGCTTCGACGATGCCCTCGACATCGCTTTTGACATTCGTCCCTACGATGACGGAGTTCATTGCGCAAAGATCTATAACCTGATCGCACGCATCAAGAAGGTGCTTCCACCTTCAGTGATTCTTCAAACCCGAGATCGACGCATTTATTTTCGCGATCCACGGCTCAGAATATCGATCACTCGCGATCGGATTACACCGACCTTGAACCTCAAAGCTCTGAAGCTAACCATCGACAGCCAGACTCTCCGCCGCGATACTGTTGATCGTTGGATTCACCCACGCCTTGTTTTAAAGAAAGCACTCGGCGGAAGAAAACAGCTGAGTCGCACAGAACTTCAGTCTCTCATCAAGGCCTCCAAGGCCACGACCAATCGCTGGATCAAACTCTGGATAACTCAAGGTCTCATTCAACGCACTGGCCAAGGGCGAACAACGGCTTATCGCATTGATATAGCGTAGTTTTTTCGACTCACCAGAAGCGAATCACAAATATTTTCGATCAATGCTCCCCGGCGCCCGGCCTTCTAGCCTTATGAGCAAAGGGGGTCATTATGATCAGTTTCAACGGTCTTGTTCGCATCGGTCTTTTGTCGTGTTTTGCAATTCAATTTAGCGCGTGCGCTCCGAAAATCGAAGGGAGTTCTGAGGTCACCGGCAATCCGCCCGCTCCTCGAAGTGAGTTTGATAAACCATCCGTTCAAGGTCCCGATATTGAAGGAACATGGGTGTCGAAGTGTCAGTACGACTTCAACTATCAGTACAAAATCGTCAGCATGAAGTTCGCTGGTCAAAACTTCACCTATTCAAAGAAGATCCACTCCGACTCGTCTTGCCGAAATGTTGTTGAATCCGACGAATACTCGGGCCCATTTCAGTTCTCGGGACAAGTCAGCAGCACGGATTGGACTCTCGACTATCACTACATCTATAACGGCATCAACTACCTGTTTGATGGTCAGCAAATGCGGCTCGAGAACAATGCGATGTACATCAGCGGCTTCACCTGGGGAACGCCGATCGTCGATATGTCGACCCCACTCACTCGCGTTCAACCATAGAGGACGGATATCATGAAGAAATACTCTCTCTCGTTATTCACACCGCTCACTCTGTTCACGATGTCTCTCCTAACGGTATCGTGCGCGAGCCTGATGCCCAGTGAGAATGAATTATCCAGCGCTCCGACTTGCAAAGTCTGGAAGGATCAAGCCATCAAGAGTTTGAAGAACGTCGTCGACGTCGAAGGCGAAGAGGCCGTCTTTAAGCATAGCTGTTCGCTCACAGGATGCTCAAAGATCTACGCCAAATTCAAAGACAGCAAGACCGACATCTACACATCGAACTCGGGTCTTCTCACTCTTGAAATGCGCGCCGCAATCTTCGACGGAAAACGCTTCACTGTCGACTCAAGTATCGTAAAGGCCGATCCTATCGAAATAAAAGATGGCAAAATCGACTACGCCTACGAAGCTTTGGGCCCTAAACAAACAGCGACCGTGAGCTACAACAAGGCCTGCTCACCCAAGCAGGCCGCTCTCGGTTTCGCAATTCTTTTTGCCAAGTAAGACCCTGGGGCCTACGGGCCCCTTTTTTTGAAGACTCGCTCGCCATCGATAAGAGCCCACTTGTCTTCGTTCGCAAGAGAAGCGAAACTTCGAAGGAAGCTCCTCAATAGGTGATTGTCGATGAAATACACTTTGCAACTGGCGCTCGTCGCGTTTCTAAACATCGTCTGTACTTCGGCATTCGGCGCCGGATCGTCTTCGGCTATCACCGAAGGGTTTAAGATGGTCACTCGTGTTCGCGCGGCGCTTGGCTACGGCTTTAGCAACGTAAGTGATGTAAAACCGACGACCGTTCAGGGGTTCGATAAGCCGAATACATATTGGCAAGAGGCCGATGTTCTAATGCCACTTTCTCTGCACATTGGCGTTCGCGAATCGATTGACGACAGCGCCTCGATTGACTTTAGCGGCAATGGAGCCAAACCCGGGGAACTCTATCTCACCGCGTTCAGTATCGGCGCAAAGCTCACGTGGCCCGCATACATCATTCAGCCTTGGGCCGGTGCCGGTGTTGTCGGTGGATTTCTTGCTGTATCAGATCCGACGAATCGCGGAAGCCACAACATCGGAGTGGTTCTCGATCGTGAGATGAATGTCATTCGAGGCACGTACTGGCACGCCGGGATCGATATCATGTTTGGGGAGATGGGGCTCAGAGCTGGATATCGCAGTGAGTCGGTCGAGACCGACAACTATACGAATCTGAACGGAAGCAAAGTTGAGTTTACTCACGGGATTACAAACATTGGTGTTGTGACTTACGTGAACTGAAAGGTGATCGATGTCTTACTGCAAAGCTCTCCGTGTTTTCACCAAGGCGTCACTTCCCCTCCACAAAGCGTATCACGACAACGAATACGGATTTCCGATCCACGACGACAACGAGCTCTTTGGCAGGCTCCTACTTGAGATCAATCAAGCGGGCCTCAGCTGGGAGACAATTCTCAAAAAACAAGACGGCTTTCGAAAGGCGTATAGCGGATTCAGCATTAAGAAGATTGCCGCCTATACGGCGAAAGATCGCAAACGTCTGATGGATGATGCAGGAATCATTCGCAATCGTCTTAAAATCAATGCAGCGATCGAGAATGCGAAGACTCTCCTTCTGATTCAAAAGGAACATGGCTCATTCGAGAAATGGATCGAAGCGCATCACCCACTCAGCAAAGACGAGTGGGTGAAACTCTTTAAGAAGACGTTTAAGTTTACCGGCGGCGAGATCGTAAACGAGTTTCTCATGAGCATCGGCGTTCTACCGCATGCCCATGATGAAGACTGCCCGATCTACAAACGGACGCTCAAAGCGAAGCCGCTTTGGAAAACCAAACCGCTACGATAGTCGCGGATAGTCGGTGTAGCCCTTCGCATCGGGACCATAGAATGTACTGGGGTCCGGCGAATTGAGCGGCGCCTCTTTTTTGAGACGATCCACGAGATCGGGATTCGCAATGTACAGACGACCAAACGAAACCAGGTCGGCAACGCCACCGTTCACAAGCTCAGTGGCTTTACCTATATCCAGATTTTCGTTCGCGATCACAGTTCCGCCAAACTCACGCTTCAGATAAGCGTGAGATAGCCCTCTGATTGATTCTCACGCAGAAAGATAAATGCGATCTTCCGCTTTCCCAATTCACGAGCCACATAGCCAAAGGTCTCACGCGGATTCGCATCGTCGATATCTGAAGCGCCGCCTCGCGGTGAAAGGTGAACACCAACGCGATCAGCTCCCCAAACGTCGATTGCAGAATCGGTGACTTCCAACAAGAATCGCGCGCGATTCTCAACTGATCCGCCGTACTCGTCAGTCCGAAGATTTGTTTTGCTCTCGAGAAACTGATCCGGAAGATAGCCATTTGCGCCGTGAACCTCGACACCGTCGAATCCCGCCCGCAGTGCATTTTCAGCCGCCTTACGATAGTCCGCAACCGTCGCCTTGATCTCGGGAATCGTAAGCGCCTTTGGTGTTTGGTACGGCTGCTGTGGTCGAAGCAGACTCACATGCCCTTGAATGGCCACTTCGCTCGGTGCCACCGGAAGCGCACCATCAAGATAGTGCGAGTGAGAAACTCGGCCCACATGCCAGAGTTGAAGCACAATGCGTCCGCCGGCCTTATGAACGGCGTCGGTGATTTTCTTCCAACCGTCGACCTGACGTTCTGTCCAAATCCCAGGAGTACTCGGATAACCCACCGCCATCGGCGAGATCGCCGTGGCCTCAGTCAAAATCAGTCCGGCACCGGCGCGCTGAACGTAATATTCAAGCATCAAATCGTTTGGCGTACGCTCGTCATGGGCACGAGTCCGCGTGAGCGGAGCCATCACAATGCGATTTGGCAAAGTCCAACGACCAACACGAACGGATTCAAATAATGTCTTCATTTCTACCTCGGTTTGTACGGCCTCCAAGCGGGCCGGCTCAGGCAGGATACCTTCAATACTTCGATAGTGCAAGATTATTGTAGTATTGAAGTTACGCTAGACTTCTGACTCAGAATGCGCCAAAATGTCTAAATTATGGCTCGCTCCTTTAATCACCCCTCAGCCGACGACATTACGATTGACGGAGTCCTTCACGCCCTGTCGGATCCCATCCGACGCAATATTGTCGTCGCACTTTATAATTGCGACGGCATGAGCTGCAGCAAGGCCTGTGATCAGGTTTCTCCATCGACGATCTCATTTCATCATAAAGTGCTGCGCGAATCGGGTTTGATTCGATCTGAAAAAGTCGGCGTCGAAGTCATCAATACTCTTCGCATTAAAGAGCTCAATAAGCGGTTTCCAGGGCTCATTGACTCGATCATCAAGTTTCATAAAGCAGGAAAATAGCGGCCCGCTGTGGCTTCTCGGTTGACCCGTCCGTATTCATCTACTACTCGTCTTTTCATCAATTCACTCACGGGAGGTCTGTATGGAAAAAACTAAATCTGTTTTCGCAGCACTTCCCGCTTATCTGTAAGCTATTTCATTTAGTTTTAGATTTACCTTTAGGTATCTCCGGAAAGCCGAAGGCTGCCCTTCATCTTATTTTAATTTGGCCCAGTTCTACTGGGCTCTAACGGAGATTTATGCACGCCAGGAAATTTATATTTCCTCATACTTCGGGTGAAGCGTGGGGGGTCGTGTCGACAGAACGTCTGTGGGCCGATGTGTTCGCAATTAAGTACAATAAACCAGAAATACTCATTCCAGAATCTGTATGGATGGGCCTCTTTCAGCAAGCCTTCAATGCCGCAAAGGACTTCGGAGCCAAAAGTATCGTCTGTCGCGTCAGGACCGACTACGATGCCGCAAAGTTTAGAGAGATTCTTCAATCCATCGGATTTGCAAAGATGTCCGTTAGGGTCGAATACAAATCAGAGGTTGCACACCTGTCGCAAGATGAGGGCTCGCCAATTCGTTGGCATTCAATGCGCGACCTTGGCTGGTCTGTGGTCAACCTTGTGTCCTTCACCGAGAAGGTGCTTGAGGATGCGCACGATACTGATCCCGACGAAAAGATCGAAGATACCGTTCAGGATTGGCTGCAGCACGACGAACTCACTTGCGGACGGGACTGTGTTCACGTCGGATTTATCGACGACTCGGGAACATCTAGACCAGCCGCACTCGTCGTTGCACAGGTCGCAAAAGCAACGGGATGGTCACGCCTATCTTATATGGGACTAGTAAAACAGTACCGAAAGAAAGGGTTCGGCCAGTGGGTTCATCGTCACGGATTTAGCATGATGCGGGACCAGGGCGGAATTCAATATCATGGCGGAACCAATCTCAAAAACGAACCGATGCGAAAGCTCTTTATCCAACACGGATGCGAGTTCGCCTGGGAAATGGAGGAGTGGGAATTCTCGCTTCGCGGAGGTACGCGATGAAGCGTCTCGAAGTTCGAACGCGGCGTTTGATCTTGAGGCCGTTGATGCCAAGTGACTACACCGCTTGGAGCGACGCCTACACCAAGGGTTTACCACAGCAGAACAAATGGGACCGCGATCCCTATGATCCAAAGAAGTGGAACAGAAAATGGTTCAACACGATGAGACGTGAGCACGAGCGATTGGCTCAAGCGGACGACTACTATCGATACTATGTCTTTGAAAAACGATCCGGTGCCTTGATTGGACAAATTGATTTCAACATCTTTGTTCGCGACACGCACCAGTTTGCGAACTTTGGATATCAGATCTTCAACCGCCATTGGGGTCACGGATACGGCCGCGAGGCCGCCAAAGCCGGACTCAAGATCGGGTTTCGACAACTAAAGCTCAATCGCCTCGAAGCCGCGATCAACTTGGACAATCGAAAATCAGTCCGACTGGCGAAGCTGATAGGCATGAGACGAGAGGGTATTAAGAAGCGGTACTGGTTTGAATTTGGTCAGTGGACTGATCATCTGATCTATGTCGCCAACCCCGAGGATATTGGACTGAAGGCGCGAGCCCCGCAGTGTTAACTGCAAGGGCACGCCCTAAAGATTCAACTCCTCTCTGATTCCACAATTCTTTAAGAAAACCTCGTCGTGAGAGATCACGATGAGGGCGGCCCGGAACTGACGGACGAGGTTCTCGAGAAACTCGATGTTTGTGAGATCCAAATTGTTCGTTGGCTCGTCGAGAACCAAGAGCTCCGGTTTTTCTTGCGACAAAAGCCCGCGCGCCAAAGCGGCCCGAATGCGCTCGCCTCCGCTCAGCTCTGCGACTTTTTGAAAGACCAAGTCTTTCGTAAAAAGAAAGCGGGCGAGACCATTTCGAATCTCGGTCTCGGTTAAATGTGAAACATCTCTCATGTTTTCAAGAACAGATCGAGCGTCATCAAGAACGGAGCAGCGCTGATCGATGTAGAGCGTTTTTAAACCGCCCGTTCGGATCTCTCCCCGCATTGAAAGCTTCTCTCCCATGATCGCACGAAGGAGCGTCGATTTTCCGGAGCCATTTGGCCCTTTGAGCGCGACGCGGATGTTTCCCCGCCAGTTGAAGTTCAAATTCTCGCGATAAACCCAGTCTTGAAAGTGCACGTTGAAATCACCGGCCTCAACCACAAGCTTCTGCGCCGGAAGCTCGGGTCCAATAAGATCCGCGTACATCAACGGATCGACTTTCAACTCCAAGTACGCGCTATGTGCTTCGCGCACAGCTTCGTTCTTGCGCGCCCATGTTTCGGCATCAATCCGACCCGACGTTTCCTGCGCTTGTCGCTTACGAGATCCGAGCAGAATCTTCGGCATCCCGCCGCGAGCGGCCGCCGCTGCGCCCCGCCGGCTTCGCTTTTCCTGACGCACTCTCTGAGCCTCTCGAGCCATCGACATCTCGTCGCGCTCGCGCTTTGCAACGTCAAGTGCGTGGCCAAGCCTCTCGCGCTCAGCAAGTTTTGCGCTCTCATAGTCGGGCCAGCCTCCGCCAAACCTACATAGACCGCGATTCGATAGCTCAAGCACCTCGTCACAGAGCTCAAGACATTCGCGGTCGTGCGATATCAAAAGCGCACCACCGTTGCGCTCGCGGAGAAAACCCAAGATCGTCTCTCTCCCCTCGCGATCAAGATCATTGGTCGGTTCATCAAGGATCAAAAAATGTTCATCCAGAGTCCGCGCCAAGCGCACTCGCATCCACTCCCCACCGCTCAGCACTGTACACAGAGCCTCGCGATCAATTCCCTGCAGTAGCCGCGCACCCAGCGATGACCTAGAAAATTCAAAACCCATGTACGCGCCAATCGCGATGGCCGGCGGAACCTCGCGCTGCGGAAGATACGCAGTCGGGCCCGCACCTCGGATCGTACCGCGCGTGGGCTCCATCTCACCCGTGAGAAGCTTCGCAAGCGTGGTTTTGCCGGCACCGTTCGGACCAACGAGTGCTGTGATCCCTCGACCGAGGGAAAAGCTGATACTATGAAAGAGCTCGCGCCCGTTTGGAAACTCAAACGTGACGCCGCTCACGAGGACGACTTTATGCATAGATAAATCCCGCGCGCATCGCTGCCATGAACGGCGCGCTCAACAAGAAGTTAATAAAGTGTTGGTTTTGGATTGATCTATTTGCGCATAAGTCGCTTGGTTTGGAGCCAAGCCGAAACAGAATGCTTGAAACTTCGGAAAAAGTCGAGACTGGTTCGAAAAAATGTCTCATGATGAGCCGTGATTCTCAACTCCCGCCCTAGCCATGTCGCTGTCCTCGTCCACTCTGTGCAAAGAGCTGCAGAGTATCTTCGGCCGTTTGGATTCAAGATCGGACCGGAGGAGATCTGGGACGGAGAAGGAACTAAAGAGATTTATGTTGAGCGCGAGAAGGCGAATTCGCTTCTTCTCATGGAGCCGATCAAACCCGGAGCCTACCAGCGTGCTCTCGACAAGCGAGGTCCAGGGCTACACCACTTGGCCATTGATGTGTTGAATCTCGAAGAGGACATCGCCTCTCTTGCAAGATCTGGATGGCTCCTTCACCCGACGAGCCTTAAAACCATTGCACACAGCAGAACCGCGTACCTTGCTCGTCCTGGATTTCCCGCCCTCATTGAAGTTCAAGAGCGCGAGAAGCTAGGTGACGAGAAGTTTTTTGTTGAGCACCTGTCCCTTCAAACAGAGCACTCAGCTGGCAAACTCCTTCAAGCCATCGGTCTTGAGTCGATGGTCGCGACGACCTCGTCGTCAACTGAGCTTGTTCTTTCGGGCCAGCGGATCATGCTTCAGGATCTGATCGCGTGATTCAAATAGGATCAACGATCTCCCTTCGCTACCAAAGGGAGATGTCAATTCATCCGCGCGCTAGCGCGCCTCAAGATACTCTTCGAGTTTATCAAACGATCCGGTCCAACCCATTGTCATTCCGCCTTTTGATTTATTGAAAGTCTCACGCTCTGCGGCCGTTGCTTCGCCGTAGACTTCCCAGGCAATGGTCACACGCGTTGTACCGGGTCCCTCTGCAGCGAAGGTGATGGTGGTGAGCATCGTCTCGGGCCACGTCGGCGCCATCGGGTGACGTGTGATCCTCTCGTTCACATCGCAGAAAACTTGAGTATAGACGATGCGATTTGGCTTTGTGATCTCGATATAGCTGGCTTTGCCGTACATCTTCACGTCTCCACCAGTCATACAATAGAACGACGTACCACCGGCGCGAATGTCGGCCTTAATGTACTCCATCGTAAACCCAGTTGGCGGCAGCCACTTCGCGACGTGTTTGGGATTGGTCCAAACATCAAAGATCTCGTCAATCGGAGCTTCGAAACTTCGATTGATAAAAAAGCGATCGGTCGTCGACAAGTATTCGGCCAGGCGATCCCAGGTCGCTTCGCCACCTGCTTTTTTTATAAACTTGCGCATCTCCACCAAAACTTCAGGAGATGAAAACGCCATTGTCATATCCATTTTCGTTTTGCCCGCTTGCTCTGAGAACACAACGGTAACGCGGAAAAGCGCCGGCTGATCGTCATTGGCGCCGTGATCGTAGACGAGACGAGAGTACTTTTCGACTTCGTAATAGACGGTTTTATTGGGATAGTCGACGCCATCAGGACCATGCATCGTGTAGTGCCAGTGGCCGCCAACGCGAAGATCTTTGCTATGCGTTGTCAGTGTAAAGCCGCGCGGGCCCCACCACTGCGCGACTTGCTGAGGATCAGTCCAGGCCTCCCACACCATTTTTACCGGAGCGTCGTAAACTCGCGTCAGTGTGAACTCATTTGCTTTGTTTTTTGAGGCCATGTTTTTTTCCCTTCTTCTTCGCGGTCATGGTTTTAAGATATGCGTCCAGTCGATCAAAACTTTCTTCCCAATGCTTTCGATACTCGTCGATCCAACTCGCGGCCTCTTTGAGCGGTTCAACCTCGATACGACAGGGCCGCCACTGCGCTTCCCGCCCGCGAGAGATCAGCCCCGCGTTCTCAAGAACTTTCAGGTGTTTTGTGATCGCGGGCCCCGACATATCAAATGGCTTTGCGAGCTCTTTCACCGTCATTTCACCTGATGCCAATCGCGCCAAAATCGCCCGGCGGGTCGGGTCAGATAGGGCCGTGAAGGTAAGCGTGAGCTTGTCGTCCATGCTGTTTATTATACACCATTTGGTTAAATAACCAAATGGTTAATTTAAGGCGTAAGTTATTGAAATCTCATCTGCGTCACACAAATACTTGCGTTCCGAGGCCAACTCGACGATTCCTTTTGAATCACAAGGGGATGGAGTTGAACGCGCTTTCTCAAGCTCTTCAGGAGTCAAAGACCTATCTTGCTTCAACAGAAGCGATGGCGAGCATCACGCGTGATCCCTATTGGCCAAAGTGGGATTCGCCCTGGTGGCATATGATGTTGCTTTTTGAGCTCGGTCTCGCACACGAGATCCCAAAAAGCGCCGTTGAAAAAATGGTTGCGACGCTGAAGACACACTACCTCCCGATCTTTCCTATCAGACAAGAAGAGGTCCCCGAAGGCACAGACCCTCACCGCCAAATCGCATGTCTTTGCGCTGTCGGGAACATGTACCAGGTGCTCTTTGCCTGTGGTGTCGACGTCGACAAAGAACTGCCGTGGATGCGCGAATGGTTTCTCCGCTATCAGCTCCCCGACGGTGGACTCAACTGCGACGAACGTGTCTATACAAAGCCTGTGCCCAAAAGTTCGATCGTCTCCTCCATCGCCTGCTTGGAGTCCGTGCTATTTTGCCGGAATCGCGAGCTCACCGCAGACGAATCAGCATTTCTTGATCGCGGGGCACGCTACCTCTTGCGACAAAAACTCTTTCGAAAAGTCTCAACGGGTGAAGTCATCGATGCTGACTGGCTCGAGATTCGCTTTCCTCGTTTCTACGAATACGACTTCCTACGGGGATTTTACTTTCTCAGAAAATGGCAGCAAGCCTCTGGCTTTGAGATTCCCGATGACCTTGTCGACGAAGTTGAACGGCTCGGCGAGAAACAATGGGACGGCAATAGCATCGTGCTCAAACGCTACAACCTGTTCGACAAGCGAAGTCTCAATCCTCAGGCCGATGGTTCGTGGACTCGAGGGCCGGCCGATGAGTTCGCACTCATGAGGGCCGTGAGCTATAACGGCGCGCTCTGCCCAGCCCTCACGAGGAAGTGGCTTGAAATTCGACGCCAATAAGAAGGCTCTCATGATCGTGCATACTATCTTGTACGTAGCTGACCAGAACAAGAGTTGTGATTTCTATAAGGCCGTCCTTCGCTTAGAGCCACAGCTTCACGTTCCGGGAATGACTGAGTTTAAACTTAGCGAGAAACATATTCTCGGCCTGATGCCTGAGCTTGGAATTAAAAAGCTGCTCGGCGACAAGCTTCCTGACCCCAGCAAAGCGAGCGGCATACCACGCGCCGAACTCTATATCAGAGTTGCGAATCCGGAACCGATGTTCGAAGAGGCGGTTCGCCTTGGCGCTATCCACCTTAGTCCGATCATGGAGAGAAACTGGGGTGGACGAGCCGGCTACGTCATGGATGCCGACGGTCACGTGCTCGCCTTCGCGACTTAACTGATGCCGATTTTACTTTCCGCCAATTTCAAATGGAAACCTGAGGCTCGCCTGAATACCATTTGATGAATACTTCTCATAATAGTCTGAAAACTTGATCGCCGAACTTCCTTCGGTCGTCGATTCATCCCAGTTGTACACAATCCACTCCACACTGACCGCGACATGATTCACAAACTCATGACTGCCGCCCGCTTTTAGAACTGTGCCCGTGACTGTTGTCTTTGGGGTCTGATCATCAACCGAACTCCCAGTACCGATCCCGACATAGCCGATGATGTCTTTGGGAAACTTATATCCAACCATCAAGAGCGCTGAAGAGGTCGACCATTTGGTCGTCGTTCCCGTCGACTCTGATTTTACTTCCTGATTGCCCATTTCAACATTGGCACCGATCCGCAGCATGCCAAAGTTCCAACCAAGCTCACCGCCATAGACAAGCCCGGTGATCGCACTCTTTCCACTCGCGCCACCATACGCAGTCTTCGTTGTGTATTCGGTATTTGCCTGGGTGTAGCCAACTAAAGGCTCAATATACAAACCCGCATTCGCATGTTGAGTGAAAAAGAGGACAACCGCCGCCAAAAGATAACGTGTCTGCATCTTCAAAGCCCCATGTTTGAGTTATGATCTTTATCATCCCGCCACGACTTCTGCTTTCCAAGTCTAGACGAAGACCAGCCCGGTCCGCCGGTCGAGCACTGAGATTTCGAATTCTTTTTCTGCCAAACCGGCCGTGGCTGATTTGGCCAATATATTCGCTAGGTGGATCTCGTGTTTGCTGCTACTCTGCCGACAAGTAAAGTAATTGCTAGCTTGGGTTTGTGTTCATTCTGTCCATTTCCTCCAAAGTAGCGCTCTAGCCTTTAGGAGGTTTTTATGAGCAAAAAACTATACGTCGGTAATCTTCCCTATTCTGCAAACGATCAATCTTTGGTCGACGCATTCTCTGAGTGCGGATCTGTTGAAACTGCAAAAGTGATCATGGACCGTGAGTCGGGTCGCAGCAAAGGTTTCGCTTTCGTTGAAATGTCGACGGACGAAGAAGCCGCTAAAGCGATCACACGCTTCAACGGTGCTGATTGGGATGGTCGCGCAATGAACGTGAGCGAAGCGAAACCGCAAGCTCCACGTGAAAACCGCGGCGGATTCGGCAACCGTTACTAGTACGCCGATCAGAACTTTCTAAGTTCAGATGAGAAGCCAACTCGAAAGAGTTGGCTTTTTTGTTGCCCGGCTTCTGCCGATTGACGTTGAATCCGGAAATGGGCCTCAGAGTTTCTCGAATCCTGCACGCCGGCTACCTGTTCGAATCGGCCGGCACAAAGATCGCTTTCGACCCGATCTTCGAGAATCCCTTTAGTCGCAATTGCTACGCTTTTCCAAAAGTCAGTTTTGATCGAAATGCGATTCGCGCGCTTCAACTCGATGCCGTTTTCATCTCGCACTATCACGATGACCACTGCTCACTTGAAAGCCTCAATCTTCTGTCTCGGGAGACAGCGATATACTTGTACTGCATTCACGACGAGATGTTTGAGGTCATCAGAAAGCTTGGCTTCAAAAGTGTTCAGCCGCTTTTTCCTAACTCGCCAGTTCACATCGGCGCGTTTACGATCACGCCGCGAAAGGCGCTCGATCCCGACGTCGATTCGATTTTTCAGATACAAGCCGATGGCTTTAATATTCTCAACGTCGTTGATTCGTGGATCGATCCGATCGCACTCGACAACCTCGTACAGCAAGCCCCATGGGATCTTGTGCTTTGGCCCTTTCAAACAATGCTTGAGGTCGACGTTCTCTCTCCGTCGCGCGCGAGCCCGGCGTCGCGCGAGCTCCCGCCCGAGTGGATCGAACAGATCAAATCTATCGGTCCCCGCGCCATCGTGCCAAGCTCTTGTCAGTTCATCCACGAAGATTGGTCCTGGTACAATCACGCGCTGTTCCCTATCACTTATCGACAGTTCGAAAAAGAGATCCGATCAGCGCTTCCAAAGACCGAAGTCATTCGAATGAATCCGTCGACCTCTGTGGTTCTTGAACGAGGAGCCATTCGTCCCTCCGCACCGCTGACCTGGGTGAAACCGATCGGAGAGCAGAATGTTGACTACGAGTTTCGCGCCGATGCGGTGCCGACGTCGACCCGCGAGATTGCTAATCATTTTTCCCCACTCACCGCCGAGCAGAGTCAACGCGTCCACCAATACTGCGAGAAAGAGATTCTCGAACGGTATCGGGATCTTGGCTCGTCGCAAGACCCCTATTTTAGAAGGCCGCGCCGCTGGCGCTTGTCGCTGTATGACCAAGACGGCAGCGTCGTCTCTTACAGCTACTTGTTAGAGCACGACGATATTATTATTCAGGACACGCCAGACGGCACGATCGAATGGCGGACCGATGTTCCGATCGCAAAACTCTATGCCGCACTCGAACTGGGCGAGTCACTGACGTCCATGTATATGCGAATCAATGATCAGCCGTTTAGCTCGACCATTGAAGCCGATCTTGCCGACGCCGATCTTGCCGACGCCGATCTTTTGGAAGACCCTCTGTTGCGATGTCTATTCAGTCGAGACTTTGCGTCCTATCAGCTGGCTCAAATGCGGCATCTCATGACACCGGAGCCAAAACCGATTTAAAGCAGAGGAACCAGCACTCCTTGCGAGTAACTCTTCCTTACCAAAAAGTCGTTAATGCTTGTCCCATAGGCTGAGTAAAACGTCATTCCTCGAAAATTAGCGCTCAGGTCGTCCGCTTTCAGATTAAAAGTCAGCGCCCAATGAGGTGACTTTCCCTGCGCCAATAAAGATTCTGTTGTATCTGAAAAAGGCTCTTCAACAGAACCAGTCGACAACCAGAGACCGTTGGACTGCCGGTTTAATTCGACCCATGTGGAATCGCTCGACTTAAATAAGAACCATCGCTCCTTAGCGACGTCACCAGGACCCGGAACGCCGCTTGGAACAAAAATCAATGCGTAGTACCGCATACCAGGCAAGTTCTCGGTGTCAGCGCCTGGTTGAACATCAAAAACAATTGTGTAGTCGCCGACAAAGTTCTTCGATATCGGCACGCCTGTCACGCTGGCCTGAAAAACCTTCGGGCCATTTGATACGGGGCCGCTGCTTCCACCCGGGTTGACTGGCCCACCCATAAATGGGACTGCCGGAACTGCCGCCGTCGTCGATCCAGAGGAGGACTGCTTGCTATTGCCGACATCAGACGTCACCATCGGCGAACAGTTTTGAAAAAAAAACCACTACGACTACCCCGATTGCAACAAGCACAACTGCCGGAACGAAAACCTTCTTATCAAGTCGGCCCACGCTTTTGATCCCCCACCACATTCTCAATTACACTAGAGTATACAGAGCTGAGATCGTTTACCATGCATTCTCAAATTGATACACTCTATGCGGCACCTTTGCGACATATCAGAAGTCACAACAGCTTCAATCGCTACTTCCGATTAAAAAACTCCCACATCACATCATTCGCTGAGATCGCAGTGGAGGGCTTTGTATCAGAACCCGATCTAGGCTTCTTGCCGCCGGGCCAAGAGTGACCACCGGTCGCCGTCACACAGAGCTGAACAGACGAATTCGCTTTGCACCCTGAGTAACGATCACAGTACGCACCGTCTTTCTCAAGAATACGCTTAGGCGGCGCCTTACACCCATTGCGGCTTACCCATTTCTCTACCGTTTTGGGTACCGATACGAACTCGGAGATCAACGATCTGTCTTTAAACGCTTTTTCTCCAGCGCCCCCAGCAAACAAAACATGATCGTCATTCTGCGCATGAATATGCAGAATCGAAACCGCCGCACCCTGCGGACACTTCACCGTATTGTCGGTCCCAGCCACCGCAGCGATACCTGAAAAAACGTCGGACATCTCGCAAGCCAAGCGGTATGACATCATCGCACCATTCGAGATGCCGGCAGCGTAGATCTTCTTCTCGTCGATATTGAGTTGCTCCCTCACATTCGTCACAACCTGTTTAATAAACCCGACGTCATCAACATTCTGGTCACGGGCCGCAGCACAACAAGTCCCGGCATTCCAGGTCGCAAATTTTCCGGATTTGAATCGACTGTAGCCATTTGCAAAGACAGCGACAAAACCCTGGGACTCGGACTTCGAAATTTGTTTATAAAACTCATCAGTCGCCTGGATTTGCATATCGCCGCCTCCACCATGCAAGACCAACAACAGCGACACAGGAAGCTCTGCTCGATAGCTTTTTGGAACATGAACGATGTAGTAACGAGTCAGACCGCCATGTTGAATTGCAAATGTGTAGTCGCCTGACTTTTCGATCTTTTTCCCGACCACTCCGGTGACGACCGGCGCTGGTATCGCCTCTATCTTCTTGATTGCCCGGTCTTTCAATAGATCACGAAGCGGACCCGCAAGCGCCGACTGGCCGACAATCAAACTCCCAGACAAAAGTATGACAGACCCGATACTCAAAATGAAATTTCGCACAATGCATTCTCGATCTCGACTGCGAATCGGTGCAAGTGGTTTTGCTAGACTGTCAGTTTTGACAGGACAATTGTAGCGACTCAAAGATAAACTGGGTCAACTATGCACGAGCACACGCACCATCCAGAACCCTTCACTGGCTATCAAAAATTTGTGGTGGCGCTCCTCGCGTTTCTACAGTTCACGATCATTCTTGATTTCATGATCATTTCTCCACTTGGAGCAATGATGATGCCGGCGCTTCAAATTTCTCCAGCGCAATTTGGAATTGTTGTTTCAGTCTACGCCTTCAGCGCGGGAACCGCCGGCTTCTTGGCCGCCGGATTTGCCGATCGTTATGACCGAAAAAAACTTCTGCTTTTTTTCTACACCGGCTTTGTACTCGGCACGCTGATGTGCGGACTAGTGAACTCGTTCGAGATGCTGGTCGCGGCGCGACTCATCACCGGACTCTTTGGCGGCGTCATCGGCTCGATTGTCTTTGCTATTGTCACAGATCTGTTTCCACTTGAAAAACGCGGACGCGTGATGGGCTTTGTGCAAACCGCATTTGCCGCAAGCCAAGTCCTAGGACTTCCGGCAGGGCTCTATATATCCAACCACTGGGGCTGGAAGGCGCCGTTTTTGATGATTGTCGGCATTAGCATCTTGGCCGGCATTTTCATTTTCAGTTACTTGCGACCAATCGACGCTCACCTGAAAATTCAGTCGAATCGAAATCCCTTTCACCATCTCCTTGAGACCGTAGCCAAGCCCCGCCACCTCCACGCATTTGCTACAACTGCATTGCTTTCACTTGGCGGCTATATGCTGATGCCTTTTGGAAGTGCGTTTACCGTTCATAACCTTGGAATTGACGTCGGCAATCTTCCACTGATCTATCTTGTCACTGGACTCTGTTCGATTCTGATTGGCCCGCTTGTTGGGCGCGCGTGTGACACTTTCGGTAACTTTCATGTCTTTGTCTTTGGCTCAATGTTGAGCGTTGTCATGGTGTTGATCTATACACAACTCGGCGTCACACCGCTTGCCTGGGTTATGCTGGTCAATGTCGTGATGTTCGTTGGGATTTTCTCGAGGATGATTCCGTCACAGACCTTGATGTCCGTCATTCCCGCTCCGGCAAATCGAGGGGCCTTTATGTCGCTCAGCTCGTCACTCCAACAAGTCGCAGGCGGCGTCGCCTCGGTCATCGCCGGATTAATCGTCGTTCAGGGACCCGATGGAATTTTGCAGCACTTTGAAGTCTTGGGCTATGTTCTCGTTGGAACGACGGCCGTCACCATGTTCCTCATGTGGACAATCTACCGCGCCCTTCCGGAGCAGCCTTAACGACGAGTCCCCTTGCTTCGAGCCGACGAGGCCGAAGCTCCAGATCCCGTCTCAACAAACAGCCGCGACGCTCCGGGCGACTTGTCACAACGATAGTCAACCGGGTTCGAAAATGCATAACCGCCACACTTGCAGACAACCTTGTCCTGAGCCGCTTCGGCCCGCTCTGCGGTCGTCTGGTTATCGAGGGCAAGGTCGCCCTCAACGGAGATATCTCGCTTTTCTATCCAGCGTCCGCCAGCCACTCGACAAAGCGATTCAAAAGCACCAAACCAGTCTTGCAGGACTTCGCCAGACCGATCTCCCTCTAGCTGTTCAGTATCTGACGCAATGCCCTGTTTTGTTCGCAACCACTCCGCCGCCCGTTTAACGCCCTCTAAATTTTTACCCTGAGGAAACACCATCCTCTGATCGGCAATATGCTGATCATCATTCGCGCCCTCGAGTTGCTTGAGCGAAATGCCCAGATTGTCATTCCAAAATTTTGCAGCCTCTGGCCAAAGCTCGGCGCGCGACTGAACCAGCGCGTCCGCAAGTTCGCGCCGAGAAAGCGCACGCAACTTTGTTGGGCCATATCCAGGAACAGAATCGCAGAGCCCGACCTGATAGATCGGTTTTGA
Organism: Bdellovibrionales bacterium; assembly: GCA_016713885.1. GTDB lineage: Bacteria > Bdellovibrionota > Bdellovibrionia > Bdellovibrionales > JAMPXM01. Next base: position 67,062 of record JADJOF010000001.1, read on the forward strand.
ATTCTTGTCGCGGGTCTCAAAAATCAGAAAATGCGCCGGTTTTTTTGGAGAACAGACGGGATCAACAGCGTTCTGAGCAAGCGCGGTTGAAAACAGAAGACTCAGAATGAACGACATAGTGGCTCTCCTATCCCTCGTTTAATAATTGTAAACTCAAGTCTTATGAATCCAAGGCCAATTCTCCCTTCCTGAGCCAACTGTGACGAAAACAGTCCACTTTAAAAAGCCAGACTTGCCCCCATTGGGCAATCTAAGCGACCCTGTTGGCACAGGGGGGAAACACCATGATGAAACTCGCGCCAAAGATTGCCCGCATCCTTCTCGGACTCGTCTTTTTTATTTTTGGCGGCGCAGGCCTGCTCAATCTCTTCCCCCCGCCACCCGACATGCCACAAGCCTTACAGACGTTCATGAATGGCATCATGTCGACTGGCTACTTTTTTCCTGTCCTCAAGGGGACCGAAACTCTCTGCGGTCTTATGCTTCTTGTGAACATCGCTCCGGCTATCGCCCTTGTGATATTGGCGCCAATCACCGTCCAAATTCTTTTGCTGCATGGGTTTCTCACGCCTGGAATTCAAAATCTCGTGGTCCCCATTCTTGTTCTTGTCCTTCACTTGATCGCGGCAAAGGGCTACTGGTCAGTTTATCGCCCGCTGTTTAAAGCGAAGTGAGAACGCGTGATTCGTCCCACTCTTTCAACGTTTGAAGATGCCAAGTTTGTTGGATTGAAGACCCTGATTCGGCGGCCTGGTGACGCCGACAACGACCTTCGTTCCATCCCGGCACTTTGGCAGCAACTGAGTTCCCTTCTCCCTACAATCGAGTCACGCTATGGCGCTGAGCGCTACGCCATGATCACCGGCGACCTTCCGGCCGATCGACAATCAGAGGCTTACTACTACGCGCTCATTCGCGTTCACAAATTCTCGTCGACGCTGCGTCAGCCCTTTATTTCCATCGACTTGAGCGGCCAAAGAATTGTGAAATTTCGCCACCGCGGGCCACCAAGCACGATCGCACTGACCGCCATTCAAGCTCTTCAGATCTGGTTGCCGCAATCCAACGAGACAATAGCCGAGAATTCTGAATTTTTCGTCTACCCGGCCGACTACGATCGCAGCAATCCTGACGCTGAATTCGACTATGCGCTTTTCGTAAAGTAAGTTTACATCGCATACGATCCAAAGTTAAAAAATAGACTTACCAATTCGGGAGGCGATCATGAGCAAAAAAGAAATCGCAACCTCGTTTTTAACAATGGCCGCGCGAGGCGATGTCCACTCAGCTTATGAGAAGTTCATTGCCCCAGACTTCAGACATCATAATCAATTCTATCCCGGTGACCGCGAATCGCTTCTGCTTGGGATGCAAACTGCTTCCATTCAAAGCCCCAACAAATCCCTATCTGTAAAGCAGGCTTTAGAAGACGGCGACCGCGTGGTCACGCTGTCTCATGTTGTCCGACAAGACTCGAAAGCGCCAGAAATTGCCGTTGTTCATATTTTTCGATTTGAACACAACCGCATTGTCGAACTATGGGACTTTGGGCAACTGATCGATCCCAAGTCACCAAACTTAAATGGAATATTCCAGGAGCAAATATGACACGTATAAACTCCTGCCTCTGGTTTGATGGTCAGGCCGAAGAGGCCGCAAAGCTGTACGCTGCAATTTTTAAGAACTCGAAGATCAATTCAATGTCTCGCTATGGGGACTCGGGGTCAAAAGTTTCGGGCATAAAGGCCGGTTCCGTAATGACTGCAGAGTTATCGATCGGAGACCATCACATCACCTGCTTGAACGGCGGCCCGTTGTTCAAGTTCACGCCGGCGCTTTCGTTCTTCGTAACCTGCCAAAGCGAAGACGAAATTCAACAGCTCTGGAGTGAGCTTTCAAAAAATGGAACGGTTCGCATGGGGCTCGATCAGTATCCGTGGGCTACGAAGTACGGATGGACCGCCGATCGCTTTGGAATCGAGTGGCAGCTTATGATCTCTGATCAACCTCAAAAAATTACACCGGCATTTCTATTTGTCGATCACCTCTTTGGCAAAGGGCAAGAGGCCATCGATTTCTATCTGTCACTGTTTCAAAATTCAAAAATCGAGACCCTCACGAGAGACGAGAAGACGAAGACGATCATGCACTGTGCATTCTCGCTCAGCGGGAACGGCTTTGTCCTTATGGAAGGACAAGGCAAACACGGACACACCTTTTCCCCAGCGCTTTCTCTTGTGATCAATTGCGAGAATCAAGACGAGGTCGACTTTTATTGGGAGAAACTCACAGCGGACGGCGGCAAACCAGGACACTGCGGATGGCTTGAAGACAAATACGGCGTGTCTTGGCAAGTCATCCCCAACCTGCTTGGACAGCTCTTCAAAAGCGGCAGCCCCAAAAAGAATGAGGCCGTCATGCAGGCGATGCTCCAGATGAAGAAGCTCGATACTCGGCAGCTTCAACACGCCTACGATCTCGGCTAACAGCCGTTAGTTCTCGAGCGTACGCAAGTACGTCTTCAGCGGTCGATACATTGATTTAAACGCCGATGGATCATCAAGTCCCTTGAGGATTCCGTAGAGCCCTTCATGCGCCATCACGATAAAGTGAGCGGCGTCTTTGGGGTGTACTTCTTTTTTTATTTGTCCTTCTCGCTTGCCACGCCTCAGTTGTACTTCGACTCCCGATATCCAAAGCCGAAGAGCGCTCTGCAATCGATCGCGAAAACCCGCATCCACTGGTGCCATCTCTTGCATCAGATTGTTCAATGGACAGCCATATCTTAAATAACGAGGATCAGCCTTACCGATCAATTCTTCGATCTGATGAAGAATTCCATCCACCGGATTCTCAAATGCTTCAATTGGATCAATCCAACGCTCAAGAATCATGGGTTGAATGACCTCGTCCACAAGCGCATATCCGAGGTCCAGTTTTGTCGGAAACTGATGGAACAGTGCACCCTTCGTTAGTTGAGTTTTCTTCACAATGTCGTCAATGCTGACGCCCTGAAAACTTCTGCGGAAAACCTCGTTAAATGCAACACTTAGAATCTCTTTTCGAGTCTTCTCAAGGTCTCGTGTTCTTTTAACCGGTTTCGTCTTCGCCACCATAACTCAATATGAGTACATTATTCTTGCGAGAGTTGACAACATACCAATTGGTACGTAACGTATTCTTCGCAAATAAGGAGATAAAATGGCTCGCACTAGCACCTATCTCAACTTTGGCCGAAACACTGAAGAGGCTTTTCAGTTCTACAAGTCCATCTTCGGCGGTGAGTTCATAGGACCCATCCATCGCTTTGGCGATATGCCACCAAATCCTGGCCAACCACCGATGTCGGACGCGGACAAGAAGCTTATTATGCACGTTGAACTTGCCGTCACCGGTGGGCACATTCTGATGGGAACCGATGCCCCTGAATCAATGGGCTTCAAGGTCAATGTCGGCAATAACGTTTACCTCAATCTCGAACCCGACACGCGGGCCGAAGCAGAGCGACTGTTTCAAGCCCTCTCACAAGGTGGACTGGTGGAAATGCCGCTTCAAGATATGTTCTGGGGCGCTTACTTTGGATCGTGCAAGGATAAATTCGGCGTGCAGTGGATGGTCAACTGTGCCGGCAAAAACTAAAGGAGATCACTGTGATTCTTAAAATCGTTTCCCTTGTCGGCCTCGCTATTATCGGTGTTTTGATCTACGCAGCAATGATGCCGTCTGATTTTTCAATCACTCGTGAATTGAAAATCAAAGCTTCGACGGAAACGTTGTTTCCGTATATCAACAATTCCAAGATGAGCAATGAATGGATGCCGTGGAAGAAATCGGATCCAGATGCTGAAATGAATTACTCGGGACCCGCCGAAGGCGTTGGTGCGAAAACGAGCTGGGACAGCAAAGGCCGTATGGGGAAAGGCCAAGCCCTTGTTGTCGAAAGCGTACCGCAGTTAAGCGTGAAGACAGAACTCACCTATACGCGCCCCATGGAGATGTCACAGATCGCGGAAATCTCTCTTCACCCCGACACCGAAGGAACCACCGTTCGGTGGACCGTCACTGGTCAAAACTCTTTTATCGGACGCGTGTTCTGTATTTTTATGAACATGGATAAAATGGTGGGCTCTCAGTTCGAAGAAGGGCTGGCGACACTAAAGCAAATCACCGAGGCTCATCCGTAGTCGAGACGTGCGCTGCCGTTGACACACACATCGGAAAACTCGTGGTTCAGTAGCGCCGCGAGTTTATCCGGTCAGCCAACTAGACTTTCTTTACAAACTCTGACTTCAAATTCATCGAACCAAAGCCATCGATTTTGCACGAGATGTCGTGGCCATCTCCGCCATCACCGAGGCGAATGCCCTTCACCTTGGTTCCAACCTTAACAACCGACGATGAGCCTTTGACCTTAAGGTCCTTGATGACCGTGACAGTGTCGCCATCGCTCAACACGTTGCCATAAGCGTCGCGAATGAGCCCGTCGGGCACGACCTCATTTTCACTCTTCGCTTCGGCCGCAAAAGAACTCCACTCATGCGAACACTCGGGGCAAATCCAGAGATTGCCGTCTTGATAAACATTCTCAGAACTGCACTTAGGGCATTTTGCTTCAGTACTCATAGTTTACTGGCCTAGCACGCCAAGAACGTGTTGGCTATGAAGCACGTAAAATACCGCACTTTGCGTTGCGTAAACCTATCCCGCCCTCGCCACTGACGACGGCACACGCTCACCCCAGATGGTGGATCCCGGCAAAAGCAGATACATCAATCGCCGAAACAGACTGTTTGGCAAAATTCCCCTCAGAAACCGAAAAACAATGGCATCTGCGGTAACGCCGATCCGAAACGGAGGTCGAGGCATATCGACGATCCTCTGAATCTTTCTTGCGATCCCGACCGGACTCGATAGAGAAAATCCCATTAACCGTTCAACCAACGGCGCCATCGATCGATAAAACTCAGCATGCGAACCATTCACCTCGGTTGACAACATCGCCTTCTTCGACAAGACGACATTTTTGTAGGAGTCAGACCGTATGAATCCAGGCTGAACCAAGGTCACCTGAATGCCGTAAGGCCGAGTCTCATACCAAAGCGCCTCAGATGCAGCCTCAAGTGCATGTTTCGAAGAGCTATAAGAGCCCATCGTTGGCATCGGCACAGATCCACTCACCGAGGAGATATTGACAATATGTCCCCTGCCCCTTTCTCTCATCAACGGTAAAACGGCTCGAATGACCGACATCGGCCCCAGATAGTTGGTGCGCAATTGTTCAAGCTCAGCATCGGGATCCATGTGCTCTATGACCGAGCGATAACACACACCCGCGTTGTTTACCAGCGTGTCGATTCCACCCCAGTCACAACAAACCTCGTTGATTAGCCCGTAGATTTGTGTCGGGTCATTCACATCAAGCTCCCGCACCATCACATGTGTCGACTCTTGAAAATGCCCCCGAAGCTTTTCGATCGAACGACCACGCGTCGTAATGATGAGTTTGTAGCGATCCGCCTGTAGCAGCGTCTCTGCTAAACTGAAACCCAAGCCTGAACTGCAACCTGTAATCAGAACAACTTTCCGATCGTCCTTAATAGTCATAATCAACCTCACTCTGCCTCATGCAGATTCGAAACTTTTGATTGGCTGAAAAAATCGCTGATGATCTGCTCACAGCGCTGAGTCTTTAACGGCTTACTTAAAACAATATGCGGAATTCGAATATGCTGCGTTTTTGCAAAGAGGCGACTTTCTTCGGCCGCCGAGACGAGAACAAAAAGTAGATTAAGCCTCAGTTGATTTGCCAACTCCAATAAATCAAATCCCGTTTCACTGCCGGCCAAAAACAAATCCGAAATGACGAGCCCGTAAGGTCTACGCTTAGCGGATTCTTCAATCAGGCGCTTAGCCTCTTCGCCAGAGACAGCCCAATCGATTTCAATCTGCCTTAGACATTTACCCACGATAGCTCCCCAGAACGCCTGCTGAGAGAGATCGTCTTCCACAATCAAAACTCGAATCTTCTTGAACTGTTTCATCACTTCCCCCCCAGCAGTTCTGCATCATCTATTTTGCTTTCTACGGCTGCAGCGAACTTAAATCTTCAACGACCGAAAAGTCGTCGGGAGATCGAGAGTAGGCCCAAGCCTTTACCTTATCGAGAGCACTCGTCACGACTCGCTCGACAGCTCTATAGGGATTTGACGCCTCCGCCACCACCGAGAATCGCAATCGCAAAGCCACTAGCTTCAAAGTAGAGCGGTATCGATCTCCGAACTGATCCACTCTGATCCATAAACTTCCGTCCGATGGAGCACAGGTTCCCACCATTCGCAATGCTTGGCGACAAAGTGCCTCGATGCCAGGTTGACGTCGTACATTTTTGCTAATCATAACGTTGTCTTCCATAAGCCCTCCTTCAGAATTGAAATCGATTGATCAATAACTCTTGGTGCCGCCCCTTCGATTTCATGGTTTAATATTCGAAGTTTAAGTTGGGGTTTGTTTGAGGTTCGTTTAAAGATTTCACAACACGTGAATCGAGTTTAGAGATGGCCAATATACTCTGCGTCGAAGACAGCAATGAATTCCTGATCTATCTCACTTCTGTTCTGAGTGGACACTCAATCACCCAGGCATCAGATATTAAGCAAGCATTAAATTTAGCGAGTACCGGACGCGGCCCTTTTGATCTTATTATTCTCGACATATCGCTTCCTGACGGAAATGGACTCAAGATTATTCCGCAGCTTCGCGAGATGAGCGCAGACTATCCCATTCCAATTATCGTGCTAAGCAACGATAACGATGTGGTCACAAAAGTCGCGGCCTTTGGAATTGGGGCTGACGATTTCGTGTCCAAACCGCCTGAACCAAATGAATTGAGGGCTCGCGTTGAAGCAAGGCTTAGACGAATACTTGAAAGCACGAATAAGTCGAATCACCTGCGATATGGAGATCTGGTTATAGACTCCAATACAATGCGAGTCGAACTCAGCAGCAGAAAAAGCGGATCGACAGAAGTGCCGCTCACTTTATCTGAGTTTAAAATATTAAAAACTCTCGTTGGTCGCCCCGGACAGGTCTACTCGCGTGACCAACTGATCGACCATATTTGGGGAGTAGACAAGCATGTTACCCCTCGTACCGTCGATGCCCACGTCAGCAATCTCAGAAAAAAAATTGAGGACAGCTCCGTTTCAATCGAAACCGTTACTGGCACCGGCTACCGGGCAAAGATTAAAGATACTCCTTCCAATTCCCACAGTTCTTAACGACGACATCCCGATACTCCAAACAGGCAGAAGCATGCTGGGCAAGTTGCTCGATGGTAGCGGGATCCTTTGCTCTGGTCGCCTTGACAAGCACACTCAGCTGACGAGAGTCCTGACCGAGCTTCTCAAAACCGAGCAACTCTGCGGTACCTGCAATTTTGTGACAAGCCCTCCAGGCCAAATCGAAGTCATTTCCATCGATACTTGACGAGATTGCTTTCGCCGCCTCACTCAAGCTTTCGCTGAAATGAGCCAGTATTCGCAGGACCACCTCTTGCGACGTGTCATCGATAACAGTCAATAAGGCCTGCGAACGGCACCTCACATCGCCATCAATCGCAGCCACTATCTGCCTGAGGCACGGATGACTTAAGCTCGCTACTTCCACCCGAATTCTCCTCTCGACTCAACTCAAAGATGCCCTCTTTGTTAGACCAAAAACGACATAACTTTAAAGCGAAAGATGCGACGTTAAGATATCTTCACACCATGTTAAAGTCGGTCCAAACCCTATCCTTAAAAATAGACTTGTTCGCGACGTCTATCTGACGCCAAATTCAAATGCCATGAGTCGAGAGGGGAAACTTGAGCTGGCGAATTAAAACACCGCAAAATCGAAAAGAACCGTTTCTTCATTTGGGATCAATCCTTCAGATTCCACATCTTTTTCCAGCTATGATTTTTATCGTTGGAATCGGACTCACCATCGTTGCCTCTCAGTTCGTCAAACAGAATGAGTTGCATGGCCTGGAAAGTCGATCCCTTCAGCGATCGACGGAAGTGGTCGAGCGACTCAAACTACAACTGGTAAACAGCATTCTTCGCATTCAGTCCTACGATGAGCTGTTTGAGCTCAGCTCATCGAAACTCAATACCACACTGACAACGCTACAAAATGCGATGCGCTCCACTGTCTTCAAACACCTCACGGTTTATCGGCTTAACGCCAAAGCGACACGCACCGCCGGATCACCTGTTCTGAAACGGTTGAGGCAAATTGACACAAGCGCCTCCAACTTGCCTCGAGACGATCGCGCGTTCAATATACCACCCGACCATCCCATTATTCAAACTATCGCTTTTTTGCTAAATTCGCGCCTTCCCTATCAAACGGTCATTCACGAACTCGGCGGCAACACGATTCTCTCCGTTGTCTGGCACTCAAACGACTCCAAAGAAATTTTTCTCGTTTTCTCAACGACACTGACGGCGTTCGTCGATGCCTTTGAACTGGCTCCTTTTGACAAGATCCATATTGAAGATCCGACGACACGTTCACGTTGGACTGTTCAAATCGCTGCTGACAATAAGACTAAGACACTGACACAGACAAGAAAGGGCGGTTTCTCTGAGAGGACTGCAATCGAAGCACGACAAAATAGCAACGTCGACCCCGTTGCTCAACTGGGTCTGCAGTTCGAGTCGGCCCCCCTTGAAAGCTCATTTTCGGTACACAGCTTAACCGCGGCATTTGGAGCACTGCTGACGCTCATGGCGACATACCTATTCTGGATTTTACTCTCTCAGAACCGACGGATATCGGGTCTCGTTGTTCAGAAAACCGTCGATCTTGAAGAAGCCAACGCCAACCTTCACGAGGCACTTCTCGCCAAAACTAAGTTTGTCGGAAACGTCAGCCACGAAATTCGAACGCCACTCAATTTGATATTGGGAATGCTGGACCTCTTTGAGCAAGATCGCCTTGACCAGAAGCACCGACGCTACATCGAGAGTATGAAGACAGCCGGGTTTCATCTTCTTGGTATGGTTGAAGACCTTCTCGACTTTTCAAAAGCCGACTATCAAAATCTTGATCTGCGTATTGTTTCGGTCAATCTCATCAAACTCATCGAAGAAGTCGCAGCTATAGCCGGCCCATTGGCGCGCAATAGGAACCTGATCTGTCACTTCGTTATCGACCCTCGCCTACCGGCCCATATCGACACGGACCCTCGACGACTCAAGCAGATTTTGTTGAATCTGCTTCGAAACGCGACGAAGTACACAGAAAGTGGATTCATTCTATTGAGAATTTCCGTTTTTCCAAAACCTGAATTTCCACATAAACAAACCATCCGATTTGAAATTCAAGATTCAGGTATCGGCATACCGAGAGATCGAATTGGCCATATCTTTGACGCCTTCTTTCAAATCGAAAGTGCCCGCCTGCTCTCGGCTGGGGGCGTTGGCCTTGGACTTTCAATTGTAAAAGATCTTGTTCAAAAACTCGACGGCCGGATCTCTGTCCATTCCGTTGAAGGACAGGGGTCGACCTTCACAATTGACTTCGATCAGAAGTCCGTCGACGGTCCGATATGGACACAGAATTTAGCTCAGGCAAAAGAAGGCGTTCAAAAAGTCATTTTGATCTCATCTGACCGCGGCGTGCGAGAAACATTCGGCTTTCTCGACTTTGTAAAAGGCGTAAAGTTTGAAACGCTTAATCCGGCCGCTCTTCGTTTGATGAATTCCGAACTCAACGACAAAATTGTCGTTATCGATTCGCGCGAACCGAGCTTTAGCGATGTTGCCGCCAAAATCTCGGATCTCCAACCAAGACGCGTCGTTCTTTTTGGAGGCCGACCGAATCCATTCCGCGATACGTCGTTTTCAGTGACAATACTTGATGGATTTCCAATGCTCCCAACAGGCATTTTACGATCGATCGGCCTTGAGGGCCTGCCGGTGCGGCCGTCGCGCGCCGAAGAGCCCATGGCTCGGCCAGCCTCAACACCTGTAAAAAATGATGCCCGATTGAAAATCATCGTCGCGGACGACGATGCGGGCAACCGGGAGCTTTATAAAGCGTATCTCGAGAATGATGTACTCGACATTCGATTTGCGACGAACGGACAAGAGGCTCTCGATCTACAAAAAGAGCGCCCCGCCGATACCATTATCGCGGATCTTCGAATGCCGGTTATGGATGGATTCACTTTGATTGAAAGTCTCCGCCAGTACGAAAGCACCCACCAGCTTCAGGCAGTTAAAATTATTCTTGTCACCGCCGATGCACATGAAGAAACGGCCAACAAAGCATTATCGTACAGAAATACGCAGTACCTCACAAAGCCCATACGGAAGATGCAGCTCATGCAGGCTATCGAAAGATCAATGAGCCGCAACATCGAAGGCTAAACAATTGGCGCTGCGCATTGATGACCGAGGTCCAGACGGGGTTTACGGCTTTGCCCCGGTGAGCCGTCTAAAATCTCGATCGGCAATCAAACTCACGGTCTCTGAGATTCGGTCAAAGACGATCCTGATCTCACCCTTTTTAATCTGCAGGCGAAGCTGCTCCGCTTTTTTCTCAAATGAAACCTCCGCCAAGCCATAGTCGGTACCTTCTCGCAAAATAAAGCTCTCAATAACGCCAGCAATAGCCTCAGCCGAGAGCTGATCAAGACGCACTTCTATTGGAACTTCCGTAGCTGCTCGACCTGGATCTTTCATCGTTAAGCGAAGCTATCAAATCAGCGCTTTCAAAGAAATCGAATACCGCCTAAAATGACCAGCTATGGATAAGAATGCGCCTGTTGTTAGCAAAAGTGCCGTTTTGGTTGGGATTCAACTCCCAAAGGTGAACACACAGGAACTCGAAAGCTCCCTCCAAGAGCTCGCACGGCTCGTAACGACCCTCGGTTATAGTGTCGTCGGACAAGTCACTCAAAAGCGCAGCTCTGACCGGTCGGCCTCAATTCTCGGCGAGGGCAAGCTCAAAGAGCTCGCCGAATGGACGGGAGGTCCCGGCAAGATTGCCGCTGTTTTCGAGCGCAAACTCAGCAAAGCCGCTCTCAAGTGGAAGAGCGAAGAGAATAACGACGAGAACGATCCTGTGGCCGAGGAAGAGCCTGATAACGATAGCCCTCGACTGGCAGCGGAAGACCTTGAACAGAGCCGACTTCTCGATGAGATGAAGGGGGCAGCGCAAATTGTTATCGTTGATACCGATCTTTCTCCGTCACAAATTCGAAATCTCGAAAGCGCATCAGGCGTTACAGTTCTTGATCGCACAGGTGTGATTATTGAAATTTTCAGTCGGCATGCTCGGACCCGAGCCGCGCGACTTCAGGTTGAGATCGCTCGGCTGACCTACGTGGCTCCACGCATCCGCGAAACAAGCGGTGGCGAGGACCGCCAAGGCGGCGGTGTCGGAGGAAAAGGCGCGGGAGAAAGCAGTCTTGAGCTCGATCGTCGACGCATCCGCGATCGCATCAAGGAGCTTAAAACTGAACTTGCATCCATCGGTAACGAGCATCAAACTCGCCGCGCCCGCCGCGAGCAAGAGATCTGTGTCGCCCTCGTCGGCTACACCAACGCCGGCAAGTCGTCGCTGATGCGCGCGCTGACCGGCAGCGAGGTGCTCGTCGCCGACCAGCTGTTCGCGACATTGGATACCACAATCCGCCCGCTCTATCCCGAGACGCGTCCCAAGGTTCTGATGTCTGATACGGTCGGCTTTATCAAAAAATTGCCACACGACCTGGTCGCATCGTTTAAGTCGACCCTAGACGAAGCTCTCAACGCCTCGCTCCTCCTCTTTGTTGTCGATGCATCAGACCCATCCTTTCGCTCACAGCTCGAAGTCACCCAAAATGTCTTGGCCGAAGTCGGAGCAACTGATGTCCCTCGACTTTTGATTCTCAACAAACGCGATCGCCTTGACGACGAGCAGGCATTGGCGCTGAAAGCCGAATTTCCAGAAGCAGTTATGATTTCGACTCGCGATCAGAGTGATCTGTCTCGGCTTCGCAGTAAAATTTTGAGCTATTTTGAAAGCAGTATGATTGACGAAGACATCTTTGTTCCATTCACTGCTCAGGGTGTGATCGGCGAGATCCGCGCCAAAATGCGCGTCCTCGGTGAGTCCTACGACGGGAACGGGGCCACACTGAAGGTTCGCGCTGCACCCGAAATAATTGCGCAAATTAGAAAGCGCTTGGTTGAGGAGTAGATCGAGATGAAAAGACCCGCAGAGCTCAAGGACCTTATGGAACAAGAGAATCTGCATCTGCAACGACTCTCAGAGCTCGTAAAAGAGGCTGTCGAAGAGGAGCAACTTCTCTCTTCCCGCCTCATTGAGCTCGAAGAAGACAAAGAGCTGCGTTTTGGCGATCGGCTCTCCGATAAGGTTGCCGAGTTTGGCGGAAGCTGGCGCTTCATCATCGGCTTTTTCGTTACTCTTTTCAGTTGGATTATCGGCAATATATGGTTTCTCGGCAGCCGCCCGTTTGATCCCTATCCGTTCATTCTTTTGAATCTCGTGCTCTCGTGCCTGGCCGCGATACAAGCGCCAATTATTATGATGAGCCAGAACCGCCGCGAAGAGAAAGATCGTCGCCGCGCTAAAAGCGACTATATGATTAACTTAAAAGCAGAGATGGAAGTCCGCAGCCTGCACGCCAAGATCGATCTACTCATCGCAGAACAGATGAAGTCGCTCTTCGCTATTCAGAAGTCGCAAATGGATCTTCTTCTTAAAATTGAGCACTCATTAAAGAAGTAAGACTATTCATGAAAGTCGAGGTCCTTGTGAAAGGTCTCATCGAGCTTCCAAAGACTTAAAAGTGCGACGACAAACGAGACGACCCCGATCACCACGGCGGAACCAATGACACCCGCCGTTGGAATTAAAGCCTTAAAACCCAACGTCTGCGGAATTGTTGCCGCTCGAACAAAGTTTGGAACCGATGTCGTCACTGTCGCGCGAATATTTGTGCCAAACTGTTCGGCCGCGACCTGTACAAACATGGCCCAGTAACCAGCGCCGACTCCCATCAAACAGCAGGTCGCATAGAAACTCGATAGACTCGAATGCGGAAGTACCAGGTGGACGGCGACGCCAAAGATCGTCAGCAAAATATAAAATAAAATTGCCCGACGTCGAGACCTCATCGCCTGACTGACGAGACCGCTTGAAAGGTCGCCAATCGCTAATCCGATGTATCCCCACATCACAGCCTGTCCCCCAGTCGGAAGCTCGACCATTCCAAATGCTTTGCCAAACTCAGGGGCAAGAGTGAACAGAACCGAAACCACATACCAGATCGGCACGCCTATCAAAATACAATAGAGGAACTTCAAGAATGTGGCACGACGACGAATGAGCATTAGAATGTTGCCTCGATCGCGTTTTTCGTTTTTTAGCGATTCAAAGAGTCCCGACTCGGTCACTCCCACGCGCAAGAGGAGAATGGCGAAGCCCATCACGCCACCAATAATATAGCAGGTCCTCCAACTCAGAACCTCCCCCAGCAAAGCACCGACGACCGCACCAAGAATACCGACCGTTGCGATGATGGTCGTACCAAGGCCTCGGATATTTCGCGGCAGAATTTCTGAAATCAACGTGATGCCCGCGCCAAGCTCGCCCGCAAGTCCGACGCCGGCAATAAACCGCAAGATCGCGTACTGCTCAATATTCTGCACAAATCCATTCAAGAAGTTTGCAATTGAGTACATCACAATCGAGCCCAAGAGCACCGATAGTCGACCGCGCTTATCACCCAGAACACCCCAAATCAGACCGCCGATAAGAAGGCCCGCCATCTGCGTGTTGATCAAAATCACACCCTTAGCCAAAACCTCGTCTTCGGCAAAGCCAAGGTCTTTGAGACTCTGCACCCGAACAATCGAAAACAGCAGCAGATCATAAATGTCGACAAAGTAGCCCAGGGCCGCGACTAAAACGGCGAGCCAAACCTGACGTGGAACAGCTTGAAGCTCTGCTTTTGATACCGGCATTGAAACCTCTTTTCCCGACCGTTGACCTTATCGGCAAAGGCTCAACACGACAAGCCGCTGCAAGGCACATGTCATTCTGTATTTGTCATTAAAGATCGGGGTCGAATAACATCCCTGCATGGCGCCAGAGCACATTGAAAAGTCAGTCGACCTACTCTTCGAAAAGATGGCCTTTCTCTTATCAAAATCGACCGAGGTCGGCCGTCTGCTGGCCCTTGGGTTCTTGGTCTACGTCGTATACGTGCTCGCTCCGATACAGTGGACACAGAACTATCCACAGTGGTCGAGATTATACCTTGTGACCGATCGCTACTGGCTCACGCTACTTATCGGTTTTGCATCTTACTTTTATCGATGGCTACCTCGCGCATGGCTTCACGCCACAGTGACTGTCGGAGCGTGGGCGGCAAGCTCAGCTCTTATCGGCGTCTCCAGCCCATGGATCCTGGCATATCCTTTCTATATTTTAGTAGGGTTTGGCCTTTTGAAATGCCTTGATGCCCATCGCACCTCTCTCAGGAGATGGGCCGTATCAATCGCTCTTATTGGAGGCTTTTTAGTTTGCATGTACGCAGCGGGAATTGTCGGCACTACGGTTTCAGCGAAGTATTTTCAGCTTTTTTGGACCGTACATCCAGAGTACGCCCTTATAACACTTCTATTCTATTGCTGGAGTATGCCCGAGTTGAAGCATGCAGGCGATAACCCGGCTCCTCTCATTCTTGTTCCAGCCAATATATCCTATCCACTTCCTTTGCCAGCGCGATCTCAGATTGAAAGAACAGATATTAAGAAAATCATCGTTCTGTGGTGGCGAGGCCTATTGAATGTCGTTGTCGCACTCGGACTCTTTAGCCTCTGCCTGATTGTCGGCAACCGTGAACTGCCGGCTTCTCCAGGCATCGCAGCAGTCTATCAGTACTTCTATTTTCTCATTTTTATCTCGGCCTCGATGAACTTTCTCACCGGACTCATTCGAATGTACGGGGTCGACGCACCGCCCGCTTCTCGCTATGTCGCGTTTGCGAACTCGCCTCTTGACGTCTGGAGACGAGGCGCCTCGCATATCTATTCAATGGTTCTGCAGTTTGTCTTTATTCCGGTGATGCGTCGTAGTCGGTCAACGCTCGTCACCGCTGCGGCGTGCGTGATTTTTATTTCTTTTCAGATGTTTTTCTTTCACGAAATCGGCGTGCGCGCATTCTACTCATTTATCTTTCCTCAATTCGGCACCGCTTCGCACTATGTAAAAGCGGCGTTGCTATACACCGCGGCTTTTGCCCTTGGCTGGCTGCTCCTGGTTATTGCGTGGCAGGTGACAATTGAACGTCGAAAAGGAAGCCTTGTTGGCCCAGCTGGAGTATGGCTTCGGATTGTATTGAATCACGTTCTTGTCATCGCTCTCATGGTCGCCCTCAGTAAAGTCGGCTCCGTCCTTGGCTCAATATGAATGTGATTCCAAGCTGTCATCTACGGCGAATACTTTTCTTCAACTTTGCGATCGATCAACTCTGGGACCATTCCGGTCTTTTGAAAACTGTGTTCCCACACCGCATTCCCGAGTCGGAACGCATCGTCCGGTCCGTCGAAGACCTTGCTCTCTACGCAACTCGCCCGGGCGATATCGCGCTTATTTCATCGCCGGCGACCTCAGCGCTTATCAGAGAAGATTTACCCATCGGCAGTCTAGACTTGAGAACGATAAAGACCAATCCCTACGACACCGGTCTATGGCTAGCCGAAGTCGAGGCCTGCCTAAAAGATGATTTTGCTACTTCCGAATTTGAGCTTTGGCCCATTGGCCTTTCTACGCTTGAGCGACAGCTCATAAAACGTAATCCGCAACTCCGTCTACCTTCCTGGTTGGACACGAATACTGACTTTGCTGAACTCAACCGAAAATCGACGATCCTCGACTGGGCACGGATCGGAAAATCAAATTGCCCTCCAACCGAAGTCATCACTACGACCTCGCTCTTAAACAAAATGAGCAATCGAGCGTTTCAATACCCGATGGTACTAAAGGCCGATTTTTCATCGGGAGGAGGAGGAAATTTTCTGATCCGAAGTGAAGACGACACGCAATTTCGAGTTCTAAAACGCCGACTAGAAGGACACGAGAGTCTCGACGCACTATGGGTGGCCCAGCGATGGGAAGATGGTTTCGACAATTTAAGTGTGTATGGCTGGGCCGATGACTCCGAACCTGAGGTCTGTCGCGTTGACTACGACGAGAACGGCCTTTCAAGCCGACATAGACCATCGAAAAACCTGCAGCAGAATTCTGCCTGTCGGGATTGCTTCTTAAAGATCAGTGCTCATTTGCAAACTCTTGGCTACCGAGGGCCATTCGGCTTGGACTTACTTTTCGATCAGAAGAAAGAGACACAAGTCCCATCCCTCATCGACGCCAACATCAGACTGACGAAGACCCATTTGATCTCGATTGCCGCCGAACGCCTTGGATTCGGAAATGATTGGATCAGTCTTCGACTTCGAACACGGAGTGGGTCAATTCAAGATTTCCTCAATAAAATCGAGAACAGCGACGATCTGCGCCCTTACCACCAAGCCGATAGTCGCGAAGTCTCTCTCTTCGTCTCTCTAGGTCATCCAGATCGAGAACAGTACGCGGCCGACCTTTTCGCTCGTCTAACGACCGGCGAAAGTAGACAGCTTTAGTGCGACAACCTATTCTTTATGAATGATTTCAGACGCTGCGGCCAACGAAGAACGACCTTTTGAAAAGATCGAGCATTGGCGTTTCTATTGGGACTGGATTTGGTCTGTAGGCCCGATCCTTGGCTGCGCAATTCTGTGCGAACAGGTTGGCTTTTATTTTTATCCCATCGCAATCTACGTCATCGGCAATCGATTCTTTCGCCTCGCCACTCTTGGACACGAAGGTCTCCATCATTTGATTTCGAGAAATGTGAAATGGAATACATTTCTTGCCCGATACCTCTGCCATTTTCCGACCATCTCATCGCACAGTCGATACAAGGCAATTCACCTCCTTCACCACCGCTATCTCGGCGAAGCTGCAGATCCAGACCGCTATGTGTACGAGGAGTATCCCGAGCCCTTTAGTCGTTGGTTAAAACGCATCGCTATTGATCTTGCGACCGGTCGAATATTTTACGAGTTTCTCGAGTACTATACTGAGTTGCCCGAACGCATTCGAGTTCGGCTCGGAGGAAAGCCACGACTTCTACCGCTCGTTAAGTCAGACTTCTGGGAGTACACGATCTTCTGGATCATCGCCTTCTCAACCATCACCTATTTTGATGCGTGGCGCCCGATGCTGCTTTACTACTTCGGACCGGCCTACCTTCACATGCCGCTGATCCAGCTTGCCAATGGAATGCAGCACGGAGCCTTCAAGGGAAGAACCGAAAGCAGAAGCCAGGCTGATCCATATTGGATTGTCGACTTCTTTATTCCGCTCGATCTCAACATGCACTTCGAACACCACCAGAATCCTCGAGTGCCTCACTACCATCTTCGCCAATACGGTGACGATCTTCGGCGCAGAGGACTGCTGCCCGACCACAACCGTTCGACACTTCTTGATTCGCTTAAAATTATTTTCAATCGGAAATCTGAATAGGCATCTCGACTTTAATAGACGAATCTCATTTCTCCGCGGAATGAACAAAACCCATTTGCCGTCGCCAATCGCGGTCGCATAACTCCCAACCATCGATTCAGCAGCATTCTTTTGCTGTCAAAATTAAGCTCAGACAGCTCACCATCTCGGTCGAGATATCGGACCGCGATCTCATCGGCGGAGGTATGAAATGGTGCAAATTGACGTGTTAAGATAGAGCGCGTTTCGACATCGATGAAGTCGATGTCGATCGTACGCCCGGCCAAAAGCTGATCCATTTCGCCCAACAAAACAAAAGGCAGCGAGGCCGATACCGCCGATAACCTCGCGAGAGGTATTTTGGTAGATCCAAATATCAACTCGCGATCGTTCATCGTCGCCGCGTAAGCAATACCCTCTGTTCGATGGTTTTCAGCATATGTAATTGACCGATCGCGACCAACGATCAGTTCAATCGAAAGATCAGCCGGCCCAGTTGAATTCATGGCCTGATAGTCCCCACGAATTAAAAGTCCAACATTCGATGCTGAAATTGACCGTAAATACCGAAAACGGGCAATGCCTTGTCGATCCCAGATCGTTGCGCTCGCGCTACGGGACGTCGCCAAAATAGATCTTGTCCACTTCAATTCGACGTCTTGGACAGTCACGTCTCAACCTTATGCTTATCTCTCAGTAGTGCAGATATTTTCTGAAATGTCTGAAATTGATCGTAGCCAATATCTGTATTCTCAATACGAATCTTAAATTCGTCTTCGATCAGGAGAACGAACTGCACGAGTGTCAACGAGTCCAAGGCGCCAGCACTAAAAAGATTAGCGTCATCTGAAAGACTGTCGACACTCTGAACGACATTCATCTGTTTCAAGATCGATCGAAGTTTATTGCTCATCGTTTCTCTCCGGCGTCGCATTGATAAAGCTTAAAGTTCTTATGAGTCGTCTCTATGAGTTTTCCATTCTGCAGTACAAACTCGCGCGGGAGATCCTGCCCGATAAAATACGGCACCCCGGCGGTCACTCCATATGCCCCAGCCTTAGGAAAGACCAACCAATCCCCTCGTCGCAGCCGCGACGATACGGCGACACGCGGATGTAAAATATCATGACCAAGACAGAGCGAACCAGCAACGACGAATTCGTGAATCCCCTGCGCTTCCAAAGGTTGTCCGTTTCGAAATGCCATCACGCCCGAGGTCCCCTGTGGAGAATTAAGGCTCACGAATGGGCTCCCCAGATGCTGCAATCCGCCATTAACAATAACTTGCCGTAATCCTCGTCCGGTATTCTTCACCGACAGAACCTGAGCCGCATAAAGTCCAGCGTTCGCCACCATCGCGCGTCCGACTTCGAAATCAATCGGCCGATCGAGCTGGTATGGCGCCGGTTCAAGATGGGAGAAGTCCACACCGAGGCCTGGGCCAATAAAGTACCGCGCGTCCTCCATATAGCTTGCTGGGCTGTGCTCCATCCAGGCAGCCATGTGATCACATGTTTTCCGCAATCGATCCCACGAGAACGTCTCGCGTCCAAGATACGCATGAAGCCCTCGCAGCCGGCCGTCCCATCGAGAAACCATCGACAGTTGATCACCCCTATTCACTCCCAGCTTTGGAGAAAACAGATCGTCCTGATGCATGCGAACGCTCAGTCTTTGGCAACCCGCCTTCAACGCCGACGCAAACTCCTCTAGCGAATCGATATGAACGACGCTAACGCCCATGTCGACAGCGCAACGTAAAGACGCATCGGTTTTTCCTGGGCCCGACATGGAAATTCGATGGCCCGGAAGCCCCAGACTTCGACAGTACTCAAGTTCTGCATGAGAAGAGATATCGAGTCCGTCGACAAGATCGAAAAGCGCGCGAACCAAAGGCAGATGGGGGTTACTCTTGAGACTGAAAAATAGCCGCACATCGGAGTGCAATCCACTCAAGATCGATCGAAGGCCAGTCACATTTGCGGCCACCTGTTCAAGATCATAGACGAAGAAGGCTTCGTCGTTCTCTGCGAGATCACGCCAGTTCAAACCAGAAAGTGTGGTCAACAACAAGTTGTTCATAGAAACGCCGAATCCATTTTAGTCGGACCGTATTTCGCAATTTCTTGTGTGAGCGAATCCCCAATGGTCGCAGGAATGTGTTTAACAAAAACCCTTCGCTCATAAGAAAAGACGTCGGCGCTCAAATGCTGAAAGGATGCCACCGGCTCGTCCCGAAAAAGAAGACACCTCAGGTTACTGTGAAACGCATAGTTCGCAACTTCTTCAAAGAGATTTTTCTTGTGTCGAACACCGTCAACCTTCGATGCGACACTCAAGCAGGTGATGCCAATCGGCAAAATGTCACCGACCTTTGCATCCCAAAGTCCCGACCGCCGAAATCGTTCGACCATGAGTCCCTGGCGCTCAGTCGTTCGATAGCGACGCCCCTGCGTCTCATTAAAAAGAAGAACTGCCGCGACAACCGCATCGTCACTTGCAATCCAAAATAGCCTTGCGCTGGGATCAACATGCGCCATCACATCGATGATTGAGCGATCGACTCTTGGACTAAAGAATGTTCGTCTCTCGGCAAGTAAGTCGAGCCAATTTGAAATGAGGCTGGACGGCGCATCCATCAACAAACTCGATTGAACCGCAGCCGCATCAGACGAAGACGATACAGGTGGTGGATGAAACAAAAAGAGCTGTGACAGACTCGTCTGACTTGGAAAAACAAAATCTACGCCTCTATAGGTGCCATGAGGCGGACAGACATCAAGTAGGCCCGGCACGTGCTCAACACCAAATGTTAAGCACTTCTGTCGTCGATTGAGATCGAAAAAATCTTCGGTTCTAAATGCGAGAAGCTGGTCGAGTGCACCCGACCGCCGGTACTCAGGATGAATAAATAGGTCTGTATCAAGATAAGTCGTGACCGCGGGATCGACACCAGAAATGGCGGTCGGCACCAAGCCGCTACAGCCGACGAGACGAAGCCCATCAAAGAGACCGTAGTAACGAACATCGCCTCGGCAATGGTGAATATAGACCCGCGTAAAGTCGTCCGCGCGATCCTCCCAAAGCTGAAGACGACCATCGTTTTGAGCTAAACTCGTCAATCTCCACAAGTCCGTCACTTCTTGCTGATCAAGCACACGACATGTGAGTTTCATCGACCATCCAATACTGCGTGATAAGACATCAACTGCTCGGGAAAGACATTGCTCATCTCGCCACGGGAGGAAAGCATCCACTCTCCGATCGGAGTCGGTCCAATAAATTGATTGCAAGCGGCTGTGTATCCGTATGCACCGCAGTGGCCGATAACAATCCAATCACCGCGCTCTAAACTCGCCGGAACTTTGACGTTTTCAAGCAGCTTGTCATACCAAATACTCAAAGAGCCTTGAATGTCGGCGCATTGTTCCGAAACTTCTAATCTCTGTGCGGAGCGAAAGAAATAGGTCTCAATACCCGTCTGTCCATAGCTCGGCGAGCGAAGGTGTCCCGCCATATGTTGCAATCCTCCATCAATAATCACTCGGACATGGTTATCGGTCTTCTTAACGGCCAGCACGCGAGTAAAATAGTAACCGCTTGGCTGAGACACTGCTCTGCCACACTCAATACTCATGCGGTGGCTCGAGCAAATCTCCCGAAGTGGTTCGATCAATCCACTTCTTAACGAGGCGTCGGTCGTTAAAACAGCCGGAAGACCGGGACCAAGATAGAGTTCAAAATCATCTGCCCACACGTCGGCTTTACGGAACGTTTTTACTTCTTCAAGAAATGCCGCAAGCTTTGTCGTCGAAAAGGCATCCCGGCCAAGATAGGCGTGTATTCCAGAAAACTTTTCACCGCTCAATTTAAAATCCGGCGATTTCAAAAGACGACTGAACTCATCTGCCGAAAACCCAAGCTTCTTTGACGGACTGTCCGAAATACCAACTCGGATCGACTTACGAATAGTCCGCTGTCCCTCGAATCTCTGACAGGCCTGCCACTCATCGAATGAATCAAGATGAATACAATCTGCGCCGTGCTGGTAAATCTCGGCCAGCGCTCGGTCTGTCTTTGCAGGACCTGACCATGTGATCGACGTTGGTGAAATACCAAGTCGACGCAATAGCGCCGCCTCATGCCGCGACGACACATCAAAGCCATCCACGTGCGGCTGCAGGGCCAACAAAACCGAAGAATTGGGGTTGGCTTTGACTGAGAAGAGAAGTTTAAAACCAGGCTGCGAAACATCGCGCCAAAACTTTCGCAAGGTCGTTACCGAATCGATCAGCTGGTCTTCGACGTAGAGAAACCCGGCCGTTCCACGTCTAAAGAGCTCAACAAGGCACACTTCCGTGGTCGTCTTCACGTATTCGCTCCCGAGACAAGGCCGATCAGTTCGGTGGAGTTTTTCTCGAGAAGCCATTTCCGAACTGTCTTGCGATCCACTTTTCCATTCTGGAAGTAGGGGAAGTGCTTAGACACTAATACGACATGTGGTGCATACCAAGGCGGCAGGCTCTCGCGAATGATCCTCTGAAGCGCCATCGGATCCATCGAACGATCCAAGATAAAACAAAGTCGACCGTCTCTGTCGAGATCCACCACGGCGCGAATACCAGTTTCATTCTCAATGAGATTCTCGATTAGACTGCCCTCGACTCTTCGGCCACCAACCTTGAGCTGCTGATCGTCGCGACCGGAAAAAAAGAAGACGCCGTCTCGAATCTCTCCACGATCACCCGTTCGATACTCGCCATCGAATGCAACAAGACCAGACTCCGCAATGTAACCCGCGCTCACCTGTGGCCCTGTTGCGACAATTTCGCCATCGACAATTCGAAGATGAACATTTCGAAGCGGTTTTCCAATGGGAATCGGGTTCGGTAAACGAGGCAGATCCAGCCTATGACGAGTGAGCCAAACCGTCGTCTCGACGGGACCATAGAGATTGTCGATCTCAGAATTCGGCGCAATCGCGCGCCACTTCTCGACGAGGCCGCTCGAAAGAACTTCGCCTGTAAAAAGTGACTCGAGCAGTGATTGACAAACCGTTCCGGGCTCTGTCCTTTGAAGACTCAATCGCGCCAGGGTCGGTGTCGATGCCCAAACCGTCACGCGATTCTCGATACAAAAGTCGACGGCCCGAAAGTGATCAATGGGCTGCAGCGGCACCAATGTCGAGCCTTTCAACAGAGCCAACGAAGCTATCGCCACAAAAGGATCAAATGTCGGATGAAATGTCAGTGCGACCCGCGTAGACTCAGCCCATTTGTACTCACCGGATATTCCCTCTATAAAGTTCATCCAGTTGGAACGAGAAATGGGAACCAGCTTAGGGGAGCCAGTCGAACCCGAGGTCGGTAAAATATAGAAGAGGTCTTTGAGATTCAGAAGCGGAAGCCCGGCGAGAATGGATTGAACCTTTTGCTTCCACAAGCTCGGCCATTGCGATGGCACTAGACATATCGGGTGTCCTGATCGCCATGCCGCAAAAATCGAAACGAGTGCGTCATACCGGTTGTCGGCTTCGAGGACAAGACAGCCACCGGAACGAGCTATCGACTCGGATTGACTTTCTGCCGCTCCGTGAACATCTCGTATAAACTCGCCATAGGTAACGACTTGACCCTTATCGTGCCAAGCGACCGACGAACTCGAATGCGACAAGATCTGACTCCACATGACTCAAATTAATCTAGTTCTCAATTCCATTGGCGTCATCGCAATCTCCGTCTCAGTAACTGACGTCTAGCGTCTCGTAATGAGACGAAAGTCGAGGTCCAAAGATCAAGAGTCCACTTCAATATACCGATAAAGAACTGTGTCAAAACACCGCGGAACGTCTTTTGGTTGAGGCTTTATCATCGTTGTATTCGCAACGATGCTGCTGTCGTCGCTCGTTTTCGGCCAGCAGATCATGTATCACCTTTTGCCTCGACAAGTGGTTCCCTTCACATGGATCGGCACCGGCGGTGATACGAATTGGAGCAACCCGGCCAATTGGTTCGGCGGCTCAGTTCCTGGCCCTTCCGACACCGCTATTTTCGATTCGAATTGCAGTGCCTTCTGCAATGCTACTGTGGATGTCAGCACGAGCGTTGGTGGAGTGTCGGTGCAGGCCGACTTCACCGGTACAATCACACAGGCTGCGGGTCAAAGTCTAACGGTCGGAGCCAGCGGCTGGACGCAGTCGGCAGGCACATTCAATGGCGGAAGCTCGCCAGTCTATTTCAACACGAGCTCCTTCGCGCTGTTCGGCGGAACCTACAATGCGACGACAGACGAAACTGTTTTCTCGGGAAACTCAACAGCAAGCTTTAACAGCGGAACATTCAACCACAGCAACGGAACATGGCGATTCGCCACGGTCCAATCAGGGTCATCGTCAAATGTGACGTACTCCGTGGCAATGACTGGGGCGTCGGTCACATTCTACAACCTTATCGCTGAAGGGCGTTCCGACACCGGATGGGCAAAATACCAGCTCTCTGTTCCGACGACGAAATCAATCGTCGTCGCTGGTACTTTTACAATTGGCGGCTCGGGCGCCATGGGCATGGGCTGCCTCATCGGCGGTGGAAACATCGAGCTCAAAGGCAATCTCGTTGCTCAAAATTCAACTTGCTCGAATAGCGACAATGTCGGCAACCTTATCTTCAACGGGACTGGCGCACAGACCTACACCTTTCCTTCGGGAGTTGGATTCCAAGTTCCGGCCGGAAGCGGCGACAAAGCCACTCTGCCTGCAATCGAGATCAACAAGTCTTCAGGATCTGTAACCGCCAATGGCGGAACAACAGACCTCGTTGTCCAAAATTTTACTCTTACAGCAGGCAGCTTTGATGCTCCAACCGGAACACTGACCACAAGATCAAACTTCACCGCAGCGGCTGCAACGACCTTCAATCACAACGGCGGCACACTCGCCTTTGAACCACTCACGATTGGTTCTGCAACATCGATCGGCATGTCAATTGCGGTACCAGGCACGACTTATACAATAGGCGGGCTTCGTGTGTCGGGAGGCAACAATATCGGAGCCGCGACATATACACTATCGTTACCAGTCGGCCTCACTCTCACTGCGACGGGTGACTTAACTGTTCAGAGAAATGGCGCCGGCAATGGCAGCATACTCATCAACAATAGCGCCATCAATGTCGCCGGCAACCTCAGTTTTCTCGTTGGTTCGAATGGTGGATCAACACTCATTAACGTTGATGGAATAGCGGCAAAGACGATTGTCCAAACGGCGGCAACAGTTATTCCCGGTTCTAC
Source organism: Bdellovibrionales bacterium (assembly GCA_016713885.1). Lineage (GTDB taxonomy): Bacteria > Bdellovibrionota > Bdellovibrionia > Bdellovibrionales > JAMPXM01. The sequence goes on from JADJOF010000001.1 coordinate 91,956, forward strand.
AGTTTCGATCGACAAGACCAGCAGTTCGGTATCCGAGACTTCGGCGGTCGCTCTTTCAACCGCCGGACAAAACCTCACGATCACCTCTGGCATCTACAATATGGCGGGCTTCAATCTCTCCGTTAACAACACTCTCACAATCTCCGCAGGCGGTTCACTTTTGTGTAACGGAGGTACGGTCACCTACTCAACCGTCGTCATCAATGGAGCTGTCGAATGTGGCGCCGATATTGGTATCACTTGGACAGGTGCAACCGGCGACGGCCTTTGGTCGACCGCTGGCAACTGGACCAACAATGTCGTTCCAGGCCCAACAGATATCGCTCTCTTTAACGCGCTTTGTGTCGGTGCAAATTGCAATGTGGCAATCGACTCATCCATCAGCGTAAAAGGACTTCGGCTCCTCGGTGCCTATACAGGAACGATGACCCAAAACGCAGGCTCAGCCGTCACCATCGGCAGTTCGGGATACCAGCAAGCCGGAGGCATTTTCCTAGGCGGCAACTCTGCTGTTTCTATCGCTGGAGCCTTTGAGCTTGTCGCCGGCACATTTACTTCAACATCAGGAACACTGTCTGTTGCGATCACAAGCACTGCGGCGACACCGGTGCCGCTTTTCACTCAATCAGCAGGTACATTCAACCATAACAGCGGCCTCGTTGCACTGAATCCCCATACTACCCAAGCTTCACCTCTCGTTACTTTCACTATCGCCGTCACGCCAGGCACAGCCTTTCACAATCTCTCTATCGATGGCTCAAGCGCGACAGTCGCAGACGACGCCGTTCTCTTAGCTGTTCCGAGCGGGACACTCACTGTCGACGGCACGTTGACACATACCAATGGACAACTCGGGGGCCAGTGGAAGCTCAATGGCGACCTTGTCGTTGCAAGCGACGCGAAGGGTGGCACAGGCACCCTCAGTATTGAGGGTGGGGCCGCACAGACTTATACCTCGGTCGCCGCGGGTGTCGCGCCATTGCTCGCGATCAATAAATCGGCCGGCAGCTTTAGTCCATTTGCTGGTACGGTGGATTTGTCCGCACGCTCGTTGAGCGTCGTACAGGGCACCTTTGTTGCGCCTTCTGGTAACTTAAAATTAACTCAAAGCAACTCGACTGGCGGACCCTATACGCTTCTTTCAATAAGTGGCGGCACATTTACTCACGGAGGCGGAACGGTCGTATTGAACGGAAAGACTTCGAATGCCACAGGTCTTCTCGCATATCAGATCGACGCGGCCATTCCGCTAGCGCTCAACGATCTCGACATCGACGGCCAAAGCGCCACCGCCTCTGACGATGCGGTGATCCACGCGGTATCGAGTGGCACCGTTACTGTTGATGGCGTTCTTACGCAAACAAACGGTCAACTGGGAGGCGCCTGGGTCCTCAACGGCAATTTATCCGTTGGAGCTCTCGCCAAAGGTGGATCTGGCACCATCACCTTCGCTAGTGCTGGCGCACAAACGTATACCTCCACCGGAATCGGAACAAGTGCACCGATCGCAATCAATAAGGCGTCGGGCTCTGTCGGACCAGACGGCGGAACAACCGATCTTACTTTAGCCGGATTCGATCTCGCTCAAGGCACTTTCGATGCGCCGACGGGAACGATGAAGCTGTTCTCGCAAAACAATTCTGCTGTCCCGAGTTCGACTCAAGCTCTATCTCAAAGCCCAAGTCTCTTCTATAAATTTGAGGAGGCGTCTGGCACCACGGTCATAGACTCCAGTGGAAACAGCCGCAATGCGACCATTGTTAATCCCGTGAATGTGACCCTTGGCGGTGCCGGTTACGAAGGCAGTCACTACACAATGGCCAACTCCGGACAGGTCTTGCTGAACTCGACGCTGCCCCTTGGCTCCGCATGGACGATATCGGCATGGATTAAAACGCCACTCCCCAATAACGGCCTTTGGAAGACAGCCGCACGCGGAACGGTCGACCATCAGATGATCTTTAATCAGTCCACCAACGAGTTCGGCGCCTTCTGGAACTACAACTCATCCTCATTTAGAGGAACTGGTGTTATGGCTAACAGCCTTGCGGCCGGATGGCACCATTTTGCTGTGTCACTTGGCGGCGGCAATTCAAAATTTTACGTCGACGGTGTTCTCGTCGCGACGATTGCCGGGGGGCCGACAGACAGCCTCAAAACGGTTGCAAGCTACACCGGCAACAACCAAATCGTGCCCGAACTCGACAACTTTTCCGCTTTCACTCGAACGCTGTCAGATGCCGAAATTGCAGATCAGTTTAGTCCACCCGGTACTCCGGTGACGTTCTTTACCGCTGCAAACGGTACGATCTTTAATCACAACAGCGGTACGGTTGAGTTTGCGGGCAACACATCAAACACTGGCGGGCTCGCGACGTTCAATATTTCGGTTCCGGGCGGAGTGACTTTGAACAACGTCAATGTCAATGGTGTCGGCGCCGGTGGCAACAACGTCATTCAATCTGTTTCATCCGGAAACCTCACTATCGCCGGCACCTTCACCCATACCAAGGGGCAGCTCGGCGGATCGTGGATACTCAACGGCGACGCGAACTTTACCGCAGGAGCCGGTGGTGGAACTGGCAGTATTTTATTTAGCGGCGGCGGCAGTCCGACCATCACTGTTGATCCCGCGGCGACTATGCCTACTGGAAACGTCACGATCGCCGGTTCGGGACCTGGATACAACCTCAGTGGAACGATGACCGTTAACGGACCGCTCGTCATCGGAAATACCAACGGCGCAACAGCGACACTGAGTGGTGGTACAATTCACGCGAAGGGCAACCTGACATTCAACAATTTTGGCTATGACGGAAGCACGCTCGTTAAAGTTTCTGGCACTGCAAGCCAAACAGTCAGCGGCATTTCTTCAGCGATGATCCCCGACTTTCAGATTATCTCAACGGGCGGCACCGTTTCGTTGACCGGCAATCTCCTATTCATGCGCAGTTTCACATACACTTCAGGAACAGTCGCCGTCGGTACATCAAACTGCGTCTTCAGCGGCGTTGCCGGAACCAATACCATTACGCCGGGCGCCCTCGCCTTCAATTCTGTTACATTCAACGGAGCCGCTACAGCCTATACGCTCGCGGGTAATATGGTCGTCAACGGCGTATTGACCGTCGGCGACTCTGTCGGTGGCGGCGCGATCAATTCAAATTCAATAACGGCCAATGGTGACGTGATCTACGATCAGTTTGGCTACGCCGGAACGACGACACTTTCGTTCGGAGGAGCAACCGCTACCACGTTCAATATCGGCGCAACGGCCACCGTTCCGACTGGCACGGTGACGATCAATAAGACAGGAACTGGCAAAGTCACTCTGCAATCAAATGCATCGTTCACAAGCGCAGGACAGGACTTTACGATCTCAAGCGGAGTATTTGATCTTGCAGGATACAACCTTGCCATCAACGACCTCACGACAGTTTCATTCCCAGGAACACTCAAATGCAGCGGCGGCGCCTACACCTCAGGCACTGTAGACAACTACGGAACGATCGATTGCTTGGGCTATGAACTGACATGGACCGGCGGTGGTGGCGACAGCAACTGGAACAATCCTCTGAACTGGTCTGGCAATGCCGTACCAGGCGTCAACAGTATCCCGACATTCAGCGACGAATACTGCGGCGCAAACTGCAATGCCACAATCAATGTCAATGCAAGCGTTCGTGGCATCCGTCTGCTTTCGACCTATACCGGAACGATCACCCAAGCTTCAGGCTCAACTGTAACAACCGGAACGTCGGCCGTTGTTCAAGACGGCGGAACTTTCACCGGTGGAGATGCCGCGATCAGCATTTCTGGTCCTGTCGCTTTGAATGCCGGAACTTTCACTGCAACCAGTGCGACGACAAGCATCGTCAACTCACTCACCGTCGCCGCTGCATTTACGTTCAATCACGGAAACGGAACCGTCTCACTCGCGACGACAGGCGGCGCTATCACCTGCACAACTTGCACGTTCTATAACCTCAATATAACGGGAAGCAGCCCGACCTATACCTTCAGCGGTGTTATTCAAACCGCTGGCACACTCACTTTGACCAACACAACGTCGTCAGCCAATAGCTTCGGTACACTCACTGGCGGAACAATCGAAGCGCTCGGCAACGTTGTCAACGCCGCAACAACAGCAGGAACCGCTGGCTTTGGCGGCACCACGGTTATCTCGTTCGCGGGCGGACTTGCTCAAACTTACAGTCAGTCCAATACGGGTTCCGCGCGCCTTCCAGCCGTCAACATCAATAAGTCTGGCGACACACTCACTCTTAACAATGACCTGCTTATTCGCAGTGGACTTTCTTACACAGCAGGAACCGTCAACTGGAATGGCCGTCTCGCCTACTTCGCCGATACAAGTCAGACAATAAATTCCGGAACTCTCGACTTTGGAGATGTCACCTTTGGCTGCGACCTCTGTACTTACACCATAACGGGAACAGCAAAGGTTCAGGGAACTTTGCGTCTCTATAATTGGACAAGTTCAACGTCGTCAAAAGCGACTTTGACCGGAGGTACAATTGAAGCCTACGGCGACGTCGTCAACCAAACTACCGCTGTGAATGGAATGGGTTTTGGCGGAACGACAAGCTTGAGTTTTGTCGGAACCGGAGCCCAGACATACTCAATGTCCAACGCAAATGCCGCACGACTCCCGCGAGTCGCAATCAACAAACCCTCCGGAACGCTTTCGGTCAATAATCATCTTTTCACCACCGGCGGGTTTACCTATACGGCGGGAACGGTGGCATGGGGTACCGGAATCCAGTACGGCGCTGTTGATTCAAGCCAAACTGTGACTCCAGGCGCGCTGACCTTCGCTGACACCGTGTTTGCTTGTAGCGGATGTACATTTACACTGAGTGGAACAATGAGTGTCGGCGGAAACTTGAGTTTGCAGAACTGGACGGCCAGCACGTCGACATTCAGCACCCTTAACGGGGGTACCATTTCACTTGAGGGCAATCTCAACAACTATGCATCAACCTCCGGCACCCCAGGCTACAAGGGTACGACGAACATCACATTCTCAGGATCAGGAAACCAATCCTATACTCAAACCAATACGTCTGCGGGTCGACTCCCGGCCGTAACCATCAGCAAGAGCGGCGGCACGTTGACGGTCACAAATGACCTGTCCACAACCGGCGGTTTCACATACACGGCGGGAACAGTAAGCTGGGGAACGAGCCGCTACTTCGCTTGGGACAGTTCGCAAACTCTCACCCCCGGCACTCTGTCCTTTAACTCCGTTGGTTTTAGCTGTAGTGGCTGTACCTTCACGGTTTCTGGAAATATGACAATTGCCGGAAATCTGGATCTCTATAGCTGGGCTGCCAGCGGTACCTATAACACCATCAACAATGGAAATCTCGACGTCTCCGGAAATGTCACCGTTTCAGGAAATGCGGCCGGCGTATCAGGATACATTGGTAGTGCAAAAGTCCGCTTCCAATCTGGCGCCGCTCAGTCCATCCAGAACGTGACAGCAACAGCACCGTCAATCCCATGGGTTGAACAGAACAATGCAGGGACGACCGTCACGCAGCTCTCCCAAGTACAACTGCTGTCCGGTGGCTGCATGACCATCAATGCCGGAACCTGGAACATGAACGGCTACGCTCTCAACGTGAATGGATCAATCACCAACAGCGGCACTTTGCGACGGGGAACCAATCCGTCTTGCGGTACCCTGAGCTATCTCAGCTTCACCGGTAACGCCGCGATTTGTCCGTAATCCAAGCTCAATTTCTAAAGTGTTTCATCTTGAATCATCGAGCGGCCCTACTCAGGCAAATTCTCGATATTTGGTCATACTTGCGATCACTTTTGCCGATAAGAAGACATGGGCTCAAACCGGTCGATGCACAAAGAATGGTACGCCAGTCGCGTTGCGCTTGCGCTGCTGTTCTCGACTATTCTTGCACCCAACAGAGCTTACTCAAATGACGTTCCACAGAGTTTCACTCTCGACGGAAAGTTTTTTAGCAATAGCGAGGCAACCGCTTCGCTTTCCGATAGCAATATCGGCGTCAGGATACAGATCCTCGATCAAGATAAAGTCTGTATTCTCTACGAAGAGCAACAGTCGGTCAGCACATTGAGCTCAAAAGGATTCTTCTCAATTCAGGTGGGATCAGAGACTGGTAGCGCGAAGAGAACAGCGACGGACCCTGGCCATAGCATGACCCATATTTTCCAGAACCTCTCGGCAATTGCAGGCAAATCCGCCTCCGACGGCAGTACGCCCTGTAACGTGGGTGCACTCGCCGGAAGCCGCCGCTATGTGCGCATTACAATTACCCCATCAACGATGGGCGGAACCCCTCGTACGCTGACTCCTGATCTCAATATCGACTCTGTTCCAAATGCGGTCGTGTCAGAGAGGCGGAGTCTCTGCAGGGTTTACGCGGTTCTGACTTTATTCAAGTCAATACATCCGGTGCGAACGTTCTCAGTCAGGCCAATCTCGAAAACATCTTCGCGTCGACCGCACGCTTCAATGCGCTGGTCGCTCTTGTCGACGGCACGAGCGCCAACTACATGCGCAGCAACTCAACAAGTGGTGCGCAGCTTCCCGTCATCGCCGGCGCGCCGGGCACTCCTCCGCAGGGCGCCATTTGGTATGACTCAACTGACAGTAAGCTCAAGTATTACACCGGCTCTTCAACAGTCACCGTCGGTACCGGCGGAGGCAGCGTTACCAGCGTGAACCTCTCCGCCCCTTCCGAGTTCTCCGTTTCCGGCGGCCCCGTCAACACTTCCGGCACACTTGGCCTCGCCTGGGCATCGCAAGCCGCAAACAAAGTCCTCGCTTCACCTGATGGAACAGCCGGACTTCCGAGTTTTAGAACACTCGTACAAGCCGATATCCCCAATATGGACTGGAGCAAGATCAGTTCTGGAAAACCGACGACTCTTTCTGGATACGGGATTACGGATAGTGTACAGAACGCCGGCAACACTCCCAGTTTACAGAGCGGACTTGATGCCGGAAAACCCGCAGCAGGGACCGTCGGTCGCATCTTCATCGCCTACGACACGGGGAAAATCTATCGCGACTCTGGCGCGACATGGGTTCTCATCGCCAATTCATATTCCGCACCAACCGGCACGACCAACCACATCGTGAAATTTACTGGCGCAAGCACAATGGGAGATTCACTGATTGTTGACGACGGCTCCCGCATTACCGTCACCTCCGATGTCGTAAGCACTCCAGGAACAGTAAACACCGGTGGTACAATTGATCTACGGACATCAAATACCCATCTTTTGAAAAGCGTTGGCGGGTCCGTCCTGACTCTACAGAACCTCGCGCACGGCGGTCTCTACAATATCATCATCAACGACTCGACCTCGAGAACATATACATTCTCTGGCTGCACCAACTCTTACTTTAAACCAGCGAATGGTCCGACAACAACCGGCACGCAAAGTGTCTATGGACTGTTGGTCTATAACGACGGCGGAAATTGGAACTGCTACATCACGTGGTCAACCGGCTTCCAATAAGAGACGACGACCCATAGCGTGACGCCACATGAGCTGCACTGTCTCATAAGCCTCTTGCACACCCATATCAGAATTGAATCTTCGGCCAAAGTCGGTATCTTCGACAATCATGGCCAAACTCGACACCGCAATAGACGAATGGGTTCAAAGTAAAATTATCAGCCCCGAGCAAGCGAAACAGATTCGCGATTTCGAGGCCACGCGCCCCGAAAACGCGTGGGTACTTTCAGGCGTATTTGCGCTCGGCGCATTAATTATCGGCATCGGTGTGATTTCGCTGATTGCGGCCAACTGGAGCGCAATTCCCAATATCGCCAAGATCATCGGTGACTTTGCTATCCTGATCGTTTTGGCAGGCCTCACCGTTCGCGCATCAGTTCATAACAAGCCCCTTCAGTACGAGGCTTGGTTACTGAGTTTTCTCATTTCAGTTCTGGCATCGATTGGTCTGATTTCTCAAGTCTACCATACAGGGGGCAAGCTCTTTCAGGCTCTTCTTCTGTGGGCGGCCATTACTTTTGTACCCATGTTCGCGTCACGCCGATTTCTTGTACCATTTCTTTGGACGGCGGCGTTTATTTCGTCGCTCGCCTATGCCGCAACTGAGTCTAATGCGCTTGAGATGATCTTCAATGACAACTACGCCGCCATCGCGATGACGCTACCCCTTCTCTGCATCACTTTGGCCGCTGTCACCCATCGACTGTCGGCGACGAAGAGCCACGCAACAGCCGCTTTTCGCATTTGGGCGCTCATCAGTGGACTCCTTGCCCTTGCCGCAGCAGAGCTCCGCGAGTTCGTCGGACACGGTCTCGACTACGGTATGCACTCATATACACCGGCTTATGTTTTAATGGCGACATCCGTCGTCGCCACCTTACTCAATCGGCAATACCGCAAGCTTCAAAAGATCCTTCTGCTTTCAGCGATGGGGAGCTTTCTCATTCCATTTCATCTCGTTCCCCCTCATCTGCCGAACCACGAAATGAATAGCTCTCTCGTTCATGCCACGCTCACCGTTCTGACTCTCGGAGCAACTTCTCTTTTTCTTGCCAGCATCAAAGAGCGCCGCCTCTTCCAGTGGTTCCTGTTCTTTCTGGGGCTTCGTTTCCTTATCCTTTATTTTCAGGCTTTCGGCGGTCTGGCGACGACAGGCTTTGGCCTGATCATTTCAGGAAGTCTCTTTATTGGAATGGCCGTTCTGTGGAATAAATATCGAAACCCGATAGCGGCATGGGCAGAACGGTGGGCGGCATGATCGAAACCAAAAAAGCACTCATCACGGCGCTGGCCATTCCTATTCTCGCACTCGCCGCCCTCACACTTTACAAGAAGTACATTCTCACCGTCGGGACTGAGGTCATCCTACCCATTCGCGGTTTTGACCCAAGAGACTCATTGTCAGGGCACTACCTGATTTATCAAATTGAGTATGGTGTCGACGGCGTCTGTTCCAGTGGCTACGACGAAGATCAGGTTTTCGTATGTCTGAAGCCCAAAGAGTTCTTACGATATAATGATGGGGAATGTGAGCTTCCCATCGCTGGCTCCTGCCACAATGGGCGCTTCGAAGCCGGCATCGAGAAGTTCTACGTGCCCGAAGAACGGGCGCTATCACTTGAGCAAGCTGTGCGAGAAAAAACAGGGAGCATTGTGCTCTCCGTTACACGAAGTGGCGAGACTGCCGTCAAAGACTTGTTAATCGATGGTCGGTCATGGCAAACCTACCAGCCTTCCCAGAAAGCGCAGTGAGGTGACATGGAAGCCCTGATCAATTCTTTTCTTCTCGTCTTCGCAGGAGAGATGGGCGACAAGACTCAGCTGCTCTCGCTCGTCCTTGCGAGTCGCTTTAAAAAACCGTGGACAATTCTCCTTGGAGTTTTCGTCGCCACGATCCTCAACCATGGACTGGCCTCGGGCCTTGGGGCATGGCTCGCATCACTCGTCGAACCCAGCACGATGCGCTGGATCTTGGCTCTCACCTTCTTCGCTTTTGCAATTTGGATCCTCGTTCCCGACAAAGAGGAGGAACTCAAACAAACAAGTCAGTTTGGAGTACTCCTCACAACCATCATCGCGTTCTTCTTGGCTGAGATGGGCGACAAAACGCAACTCGCAACAATTGCGCTCGGCGCTCGATATGCCGACACCATGATTGTCACCATTGGCACAACTCTCGGGATGCTTGCCTCCAACGCCCTCGCAATTTTCTTAGGCTATAAGCTGCTCGAACGCATTCCAATGAAATGGGTTCGAGCCTTCGCTAGCTTTCTGTTTTTAATTTTCGGTATTCTGATTGTAATGAGCGATCGACTGTAATGGAGGTTCAATGACAACACTGAGCGGTTTGAGCTTTATCGATTCTGTCGTAAAAATGCCCCTGATGGGACTTCCTGTCAGAACCGTTGTTGTTCAAACCGCCACCGGCAGCATTATGATTTCACCCGGTTCACAGCTCTCGTCCGAACAGCTCCAGGCGAATGGACCCATTACAGATCTCGTGGCACCAAACCTCTATCATAGTGCCGGCATCCCCAAAGCGCATATCGCACATCCTCAGGCTCGCATCTGGGGCGTCTCGCCGACGACTAAAGCTTCGCGACGATCGCCAGCGATCAAATGGACTCACGAACTGAGCGAGAAGTCGTGGCTCTTCTCTGATGAACTGCCCCTCGTCGCCATTGAAGGCATGCCATCGGTAAGAGAGTTCGTGTTTATACACAAACCTTCTCGGTCTCTGATCGTCACCGATTTGTGTTTCAACATGACCGACTCCAAAGGTTTTGGAGCTTGGCTGATCCTCAATATCTTTGGCACCTATCGGAAGTTCGGAGTCAGCTCGCTCTTTCTGAAAGGCGTAAAAGATCGCTCGGCCTTTATGAATTCTCTCGCCAAAATCTTTGCCCACGACTTTGATAACATCATCGTCAGTCATGGTGAGCTTGTTCAAGGTGACGCCAAAGCAACTCTTCGAGATGCTCTCGAGCGACGCGGCTTTAGCGACTTCTAGAAACCGAGTTCCTTTCGACCCAGGCCGCCCAAAATACAAAGAGCCACATTGCAAGAGCAGGGGCGGCTATAACAGTGCTCGGGGTTCCGTCCGGCGGTGGCGGCCCAAAGGCATTGGCCATATAGACGGCAAGCAGAAAACTCACCAATGACCAGAAGATCCATTTTGCTTTTCGCGTTGGAAGCGACACCTCTTTCAGATAGATCGCAATCGCAGCCGCAAAAAGTCCAACTTCAAAAACAACTGTACCGATCTTCGAATACCACAGACCTAAACCGACCTTCGGCTCAAACCACAGTAACGGCAAGTCTGGACGATGTGTGATAAAGTCCAGAACCCAGTGCGAGAACACAATGGCAACCATTTTCAAAGCTGTGAGGCGATCACCGGTGAAGACAGAAAAAAAGAAGCCAAAAACAAGGCCCCAGATAAGTGCCATCACCAAGCTATGTGAGACCGGGTAATGAATAAAATCCAGCGGAGTGAATTCGGTCGCACTGCGATCAACAGCAACAGTTTCGATACCGAGTAAAACGAGAACGGGCCAAATAAGATCGAGGAGCTGACACGCCATAAAAGTTGAACCCAGGCTCGCCTTCGGCGCCCAGCGCTTTGCAGCCAACCCGACTGCATAATGCCCAATAAACATGGCGTTCTCCCTCTCTCAATTCACCCGACGGTTCTCAAACCGACGTTTCTCAATTTCCTCGGCCAGGTAGTCACCCATAATACGAAATGCAATCTCATTGTACTGAATCGCATCAGTTCGATAAATAATCTCCGGTGTCGCCGGTACATCGCTGCGCATAACTCCGATCTCGCTGAGCCAGTTTGTCTCCTTCGACCAAAAGAGGTCGGCGTCCTCTTTGCTCACCGGTCGATCGCGAAGAACAGGCTCAGTATCAACAAAGTAGATCCCGTGGTCAGGATCGCTGAACTTTTGATAGCGCTTTGCCGGAATTGCCACGCCCGCGTGGTGAAGGATGAAAACTGGCAGCTTCTGTTTTTTTGCAAACTCAATCATCCGCCAGTTCACATTCTCCCATGACGCCAGGGCCACAGAGCGATCCAACGATCCGATCAACTCTCGGAAACGCTGACAAAGCAGAAGAACCTTCCACTCAGGAGTGGCACAACCTTCATACACAAATTGACTGACTGCCGACAACTCTCGGACGCGATTGCGGCGAGTTCCCTGCTGAGCAAAATCACGCTTTAAATACAGCTCAATCCAACCGAAATCCCAGATCAAAAGGTCGGGATCGTATTCCATCACATCACCCTCAAGACGCGACAGTCCCATAATCGCAGTCCCCCCCTGGCGCCCGCCATTCCAAACTTCATAACGTCGACCCTTTGGCGCTCGACTGTTGAGGGTTTTCTCCAAGCGATGAGCGTAGGTTTCGTCGTCATTCACTCCGTGCCCAAAAGTTGGATAAGACCCGAGTGCAATAATTCGGAATGTTCCAGGAGGCTTTTTCCTACTGCGTTCAACATCTCGGAAGCCAAACCGATTGCTCGTCACGCGAAAGGTCGTATTCTCGTCCGGGTTCCTTAAAAAATTGGGAACCATCCACGTCTTCCCCGGCGGCAGCTGTGTCGCCTCGAAGATTTCAAGCATACGCCTCGGTTCGTCATAGCCAGAATTGAAGAACACACGAAATGGCGGCTCAAATGGATGGTCTTTATCTCGCGGCGACCGTAGCCATTGGCGATCGATTCGAGGCTGAACCTTCTCGTCCATCGCGCGAAAAAATGGATTCTTCGACCGCGAATCCGAGAAAAGCTGTGCCCCCCCCAACATTCCCTCCGCTAGAACAAGAATCACAAGCGGTAGACCGATCACCCTCAACGCGATTCTTGCCACCCACACTGTTCGCCCCATCGACGTCATCGGTAAAGCTTAACAACGTTGCCTCACGGCGCCAACACGCATGTGGACCAGTTTGGATTTATTGACTCCCAGCCAACCTCAGCGAGAATGTTGTTCACGTGAAACTGCTTCGTTTTCTTTTCTCATTTTTTGATCTGCGCCATAGCACTCGCCCTCCCCTATAGAGCGCGTGTCGCATACTTCCAACTCATCGCGTGGCTTATTCATCTTCCCTTTAAGTTATTTGGTCAGCTTGCTCGGTTTATTATGAAACAAACGGGCACGGATAATCCATATGGTGACTGAAGATCGCCTAGACGCATGCGTCGTCCTTTACTCTGGCGGCACAGACTCGACTTGCGCAGCGGCGATTGGAGCCGAACGCTATCGATCCGTCCACTTGCTCACCTTCGAGGAGCGGGCCACGCGGAACTCTCCAATTCCATCGGCGAATGTCGAGCGCCTGCGCAGCCGGTTTAGCAGTACCGACTTTCACCACATCCACATCTCGACAGATCGCCTCGTGCGCCGTCTGTCCTATGAGAACTACCTTAAAAATATCGTCAATCATGGATTCTTTGTTTTGAGCACGCCAGGCTTTAGTTCACTCAGCTGGCACCTGCGCACAATTCTATACTGTCTGCAAAATAACATCGGCGCCGTCTATGATGGAATGACTCGCGAGCTCACTCACTTGCCCGGCCATATGCCGGCATTTCGCGACCAGGTCACAGCACTTTATCAAAAGCATGGCCTCGCTTTCTCGAGCCCTGTCCTTGACTGGGATGTTCCGCAAAGCCAACAGCTCATTGATCGACTTGTCGTCGATCGACACGGCTTCGCACTGACTCCGAATGAGAACTCAACCGGACGAACAACGGGTCGATATCTCTACGAGAACGGCGTTCTCCCTCGCCCCGACGTCAAAGGCTCTCTCTTCGATCAACAGATGCAGCACGACTGTTACCCATTTGTCGTCTTCAATATGTTTGTGTTCTGGAGCTTTCTGTTTCGGCATAGCGAAGAACAGTATGCCGAGCGCATCGAGGCTCTCTTTCGCGACAAAATCGCGGAGGCGTCACCCTGGTTAGATCAAGCATTGAGCGGAAATAGTGGCGACTTCGAAACCGCTATCGTTCTCCCAAGGCCGGAATCGACATGAGAATATTCTGGAACTTCTCTTTCTTCTGTCTTTCGCTCTTTCTCGCTTTTGCCATGGGAGAAGGCTTGACTCGCATCTGGGTCAAACACGCTGGCGACGCCCTCCACCGGGCCCGACGCGTCATTGCCGCGGACTCGACATATAGCTGGCGCCAGCGCGCCAACCTCGACACAGAATTCGAAGGCACACCACTGCTCACCGACGCTGCAGGTTTCCGCCAACTCTCGCCAACACCGCCTGGCACTGTCGATATCATCACAATTGGTCCGTCGTCGGCATTTGGATGGGGCGTGCTCGCCGAAGATACATATACGGCGGTCGCCGCTCGCGAAACGAAACTGATCGGCTTCAATGCGGGTCAGATTGGCTACTCCCTCACCCAAGGACGCCGGCTGTATCAAGAGCTACGCCACGACAGTCGGATGAAGAACGCAAAAGTCGTGATTGTTTCATATGGAGTAAACGATCTTGATCGCTTCCGCTTTTTTGGTTCAGAGAACACCGCCAACGAGGACGACGAGACCTACTTCGCACGCGACTTTCAATCTGAAATTCGCTGGGAGGATCTGGTGACTGGTTCGGCCTTCCTTGAGCTTCTCGTTCGGTCGAAAAACGAACTGGCGTCTGCTACGAGCTGCGGAGTTGCGTCGCCGCCGTCGCTTCGCTTGCCGCTGTCAAAGTTCAGCACATCCCTGCAAGATCTGATTGCTGAAGTTCGGGCCGACAGACGAGTACCGATCCTCATCAACACACCCTATCAACGCCATCCAACAGAGACTGACGATGAGCCCGATATCGCCTATCGGAACAGCGCAAGAGAGCGCCAACAAGACCACTGTCGCGAAGCACGAGAATGGGTGTTAAAAGCTCGATCTGCCGAACCCGAACGGGTCGCCCGGGACGTCGTGCGACTCAACAGTGTCATCGCCCAGGTCGGAATAGCCACCGACGCCCCTGTCGTTGACGCCTATCAGCTTCTCGGAGTAGCCCCAGACCTCTTCTTCGATCCCATCCATCCCTCGACCGAGGGACATCGACGACTTGCGGCCAATCTCCGCAAAGCCATTCATGAAGTAGTTGATTTTGCCAAGACAACGGCTGAGCCTGCTCAGTAATGGCCACTGAGCAAAAGAAAGACGTTCCACGAACCCTTAAAGAGTTCCTCCAGTTTCTCTGGACGCGAATCTCGCAGTCCAAAAAGTGGTGGCTCCTACCCTTTTATTTGGTTCTGATTGCCCTCGCCATTGCCCTTGTCCTGAGTGGCAATGGAGCCCTTTGCCGGCGATTTACCTCGCCCTCTAGCCACACCCCAAAATAAGCGTCAAAAATTTCACACTCCTCATGGAGGTTCTGAACCCCAACGAGGAACGTTTGTCCTAACCCAATCGGGTTTTGACCCAATCCAGCCCCTAAGCAATAACGGTTTCCTCAAAAAGGAGATCAGCATGATCAACAAGACCGCCTACAGCCTTTTCGTTCTCGCGCTTTGCCTCGTTGGATTGGAGGCATTTGGACAGCAAGTCACCCTTCGCGGGGGCTCGCTTGGCGACTACGACTACTGCGTTAAAAACTTCGGCAAGGCTGACTTTGTTGGCTGTTATGAGACTCCCGCCTTCGAACTCAACGTTCACGACTTCCGTACCGGTGACTTTGAGAACGTGACGACCGCATACATTTTGTCGCGACTTGAAAAGAGCGATCAATTCGCTGACTCTCAAGCCGGATACTGCTCAAAAGACAAATACCCCTACCGCATCAAGCAAGATATCATCTACGACGACGGACGCCGTGGATGGTTTCAAGAATCTTACCCTGAGTACTATATCGTGAGTCTTGAGCTCAATAAAGAAATGACTGTCTACGAGTGGGACAGCCAAATGGCGCGATGCTCGCCGACGACCTACAAACTCACTTGGACGTCACTGAAGAGCTACAAGCTCAATTCAACAAAGAAGACTCTCGACTTTGGAAACCGCCTCTATCGTCCCAACGTGAAGTCGCTCGATTACGGCAAAGCTCAATAAGAACGGCTTTCATATTGCTCCACACACAAGGCCTGACACTCTTCTCGTGATCGGGCCTCGAGCGTGCCGCCCCAGCTTGTCGCAATGGCATCCGCTTCTTCAAAATGCGTTTCAGGGTCGCAATCCGCTAGATCCTTTTGCTCTTTCAGCCAGCCGACATAGTCAGCAACTTCAGCGCGTGTCGACCGCGCGATCACACAACCGATATAGCAGTGAGCCGCCTTATCCGAGCCAAACGACTCCGCCTGCTTTTTTTCCCGAACGTAAGCGGTAAAAGACCAAAACAAGTTGAGAGGACCAGCAAGCCCGCGCCCGCGCTGCTGCCAAGCGTCGACATCACTCTGCCACTGAGAGGCGGACTCGTAGCGCTGCTGTGTTCGCGGGTTCACTTCATTCTCAAAACACTGTGGCCCGTGCGCCTGTGCGACCGAGAGAGCACCGAATCCAAAAACAAATACTAGCAGTGAACGCATCGCCGCGATTTTAACAGATGAGATCTCATGCCGTGAGCCCGAGCCACCTCTTCTGTATTCATTCCCCGATCGTCCACAAACTAGTCAGCCAACTTCTCACACTGGCTCTTGATGACGACCAGAGGATCGTCTTAGGATACTGGCATCAGCTTCTGGAGGTACCTCGTGAACATTCTCGATCTGCAAGACTACGGGCCCCTTGCGGCACTCGCCGGCATCTGGGAAGGGAACAAAGGCGACGATATTGCTCCCGACGACAACCGCGGAACTGAGAACAACAAGTATCGCGAGCGCCTCGTTCTTGAGCCCATCGGAGTTGTCGACAATCACGAACAGCGCCTCATGGGTCTGCGCTACTCAACGATGGCCTGGCGTCTCGGCGAGGATAGTTCGTTTCACGAAGAGGTCGGCTATTGGCTTTGGGACGCCAAGAACAAACAGGTTATGCGTTGCTTTATCGTTCCACGTGGAATTTCAGTTGTCGCTGGCGGCACGGTCGAAGCCGATGCCAAAACATTTTCCCTGACCGCCGACCTGGGTTCTCCAACATACGGCATTTGCTCAAATCAATTCCTCGATGCCGAATTCAAAACCGTGAAGTACAATCTGACCGTCACCGTTCACGGACCCAATTCATTTTCATACGATGAAGACACGCAGCTCCTGATGAAGGGGCGCAAAGAAGTGTTTCATCACACGGATAAACATGTTCTGACACGAGTGAAGTCGTTTTAAGAACGAAACCCATCTTACACGCCACAGCTTCCGGCGCCGGAAGCTGTGCTGCGGCAGACGACGCGCGGACGTTCTCTTACTCGGCACGCAGGGCGCTCACCACGTCCTGCTGCTCAACCTTGAGCGCCGGATAAAGTCCCGAACCAATTCCCACCAGGACAATCGACACCAAACTAATGCCAATAGCGAACGGATCAAAGACCCAAGCAAACGGCACCTTTGGAAAAATCAGAGATGTCGCATAAAGCGCAAGGTGCTGCAAAACGAGCGCAGCAACCAATCCCGCTCCGCCGGCAATTGCACAAAGAGTTAGGCTTTCCGATAGAACCAATTGTCGCAGATGTTTTGGCTGAGCGCCGACCGCGCGGCGAATGCCAAGCTCGCGCACGCGCTCAGAGAGTGAAACTAAAATCATATTGGTCACACCGGTTGCACCTACCAAAAGCGTGATAAAGGCAATCGTCGCCAGGAGAGCATTGAAGATATCGAGGAACCTGCGCATTTGCAGGATCAGCTTGGACTTCGCTTCAGCGCGAAACTCGCCAGCAAGGCCAAAGCGCTGTTCAAGATGACTCTTCACAGACGACGTGAGGTCATCCGGGATAACGCCTTCATGAACTTGAAACACCACCTGGTTCACGTCGCCCTGATTGGAATTTGCGCTCTCGCCGCGCATCGCCCGCAAAAAGGTGTATGGCGCAAACACCTCGAAACCTGGCTTCTCCCAGCCCGAGCTATCCGATGACTTCACCGGCTTTAGAACGCCGACCACCCGACAGGCAAAATCAAACTTGTCGACCTTCATAAAAACCAACGGTCGCGATTCAATGCGATCCGAAAGTTCAATCTTTAAGTTCTTTGCGACTTGCGAACCAAGAACACAAACGCCATTGCGCTCATCGATATCAACAGCCGTCAGGCCGCGACCCTTGTCGATCTCATAGTCTTGGAGCGAAATCCCCCATTCGTTCAGTCCCTGCAGACTGATGTCGTCCTTCTCGGTCACTCCAGCGTATGAAATTTCTGAGCTCCAAAAGCGGACGAGCGGCGTATAGCTCCTGATCTGCGGAAACAACCGAGCAATGGTCTCAAGATCAACGGTCTTGAATTCGCGAAAATATGTCTCCAGCGGCGTGGAACGACGAAGTCCCCAGTTCGGATATCCCCAAACCTTGAAGTTCCTGATCCCAAGTGAAGTGTACGAATCAAGAATCCGCTCTTTTGCAAAACCACCGATTGAAATCATCGACACCACGGCGGCAATACCGACCGCGATGCCAAAGAGCGTGAGCAAACTACGCGATCGATTGCGCGATAAAAGAGAAAGCGCTTTTCGCCAAGAATAATTAGAAGAAAACCCGATGAGCGACTCCGCCGCCATCTTTGCTAGTCCTAAAAGTCCAAATGAAGAGTGATCGGCCGACGTCGCTGTGGCGACCGGCGGTGTGGGCGCCGGGGTCTGACCAGGAATACGACCGTCTTCTATTCGAATCACCCGATCGCAGGTCGCAGCGATCTTCTCGTCGTGAGTGATGATGATAACGGTTTTTCCGTCACGGTGAATCTGATCAAAGAGCGCCATAATCTCTCGGGCCGTGGCCGAATCGAGCGCCCCTGTCGGCTCATCGGCAAGAACAACCTCGGGATTCATCAGTAACGCCCGCGCAATCGCAACACGTTGCGCCTGTCCGCCAGAAAGCTGGTTTGGCTTTCGATCCTCTAGGCCGCCGAGGCCAAGCCGCTGAATCAGCGCGCGGGCCTTCATCTCAAGATCAGTGCCCTTATTGTACTCCGCCCCAAGCATCGCATTTTGCAGGACCGTCCAACCCGGAATCAGATGGAATTGCTGAAAAACAAAACCGATGTTCTGACCTCGAAATTCCGCTCGCGCCGACTCATCCAGCTTCCATATGTCACGACCGGCAACTCGAACTAGACCTGCCGTCGGACGCAAGAGGCCGCCCAAAATATAGAGCAATGTCGACTTCCCAGAACCCGAAGGGCCACAAATCGCGACTTTTTCGCCGCGCTCAATTTGAAAATCAAGTCCGTGCAAAACATTGCTGACGCCGGCCTCACTTTGATAGGTCAGACGGAGGCCCTGAGCATCAATAAGCGCGTTTGAAGAAGTCGACTTCATTGTTCCGATTCATCTTTTCCCATAGGGAAAATCACTTCGTCGCCGAGTTTCAGACCACTCAAAATCTCAACAAACATTTCAGACCGAAGTCCAAGCGTGACTTCTCTTTTGTCACCACTCTCTTTAAGAAAGACAAAGTACTTTCCGGCTTCACGGTGGACCTGTTCTTGAGGCAGGCGCAGGACGCCCTGTTTTGATGCCACTTGAATCTCAAGTATTCCCGACAGACCCGACTTGATCTCTTCCGTTGGATCGGTGATGCGAACGCGAATGGGAAACGCGCCACCCTTGCGATCCCACGAGTTCTCTGGGTCACGTGCGGCTTGGAATATCTGTAGAATTTCTCCTTTATATGTTTTCCCCGGAAGCGCATTGAGACGAATCGTCGCCTGCTGTCCCATTTTCACTTTGCCAATATCAGACTCCGGCACATCGGACTCAACAAACATCTCGGACCGATCTTCAAGCTTGAGTATCTTTGCCTCAGTCGTGTTCTGAACAAGATAGTCGCCTTCGCTCTTGAGAACCTGGCTGACAAGCCCGGTATAGGCCGCCCGAATTGGATACGCGGCCTCGTCCTCATTGAGGTTTGCCGTAAACGAAACGAGTGGATCGCCCTTCTTTACTTTTGAACCAACCGAAACATAGATCTTGCGCAAATAGCCAGTGTAAGGAGCCGGGATCACCGTATCGCGCTTGGGACGAACGGTACCGCTCAACGCGACAATCTGTTCCACATCACCCTTGTCCACTTTTGCAGATGGCACCGCTTTGTCTTTTTTGCCGCACGCGACACCTGCAATCAAGACGAGCGCTAGAACAAAGAATTTAACGACAGACTTCATTGGCCAAATCTCCCCGCAGCTGCTGCACCCGCATCCAATAGCGAGCCCAATCACTCGCCAATTCAATCTGTGCCTTCACTGCGCCCTGCAAACTTTGGTTGGCGCTGATCCACTCAAGATATCCCGAACGACCTTCGCGATAGTCCAACGCCACCTGCTCAAAACTCTGTCGCTCGAGTGCGACCAGGCGTTCCGCGAGCGTTCGGCGTTCTGACAGACGCGTGTACTCATCAGCCAAAAGCCTCTTCTTTGCTTGAAAATCCCGATCCGCTTGGCGCAGCTCAACGCTCGCATCGGTCTCGGCCTGAGCGCTCTCTCTTCGAGTGAGGGCATCGACACCGTTGTCCCAGAGCGGATACTTCAAAGTAAATCCAGCGAACCATGTGGACGACCATGGCCGCCCAACCGAGTCCCTCGACCAATCTGGTGCAATATCGCTATTCTGCATCGCATACGTCGCCTGCAGTGAGGTCACTAGTCCCGTTCTCTTCTCACTCAGACGACGATCCAACTGTGATAGATCAGATTTCAATTTTGTAGCTCTAAGTTCGGGAGACTCTTCGATGCTCTCGATCTTCTCTGGCACAAGGCGGAGCAAAGCCTGCCACCGCAGTCCTGAGACCGCCTGCTCAATCGGCCCATCTCCCAAAAGAACCTTCAAGCGCTCTCGCGTCTCGACAACTGATCGCTTGAGCTGATGCCGCTGCTCTTCAAGGCGCAAAAGCTCGGCCTCAAACTGTTGCAGATCTCGCCTTTTCGCCAATCCCTGGCGAACGCTATTGCCCAACGTTTTGTACTGGCGCTCAAGACGCTGCTTCGTATCTTCAAAATCTTGATCGCGAGAATAGAGCGCACTGGCCGAGAGCAGGAGATCAAAGAGTCGAACCGCTTGCTCCTGCTGAACAACAACAGCGCCGACCTCTGACTTCTCCAGCTCGAGCCTTGCGCGCTGAGCCTCAAGACTTGCGCCGAAAAATGGATTCAATAAAAGTTCGGCGGTGATGCCGGCGCTTCCTTTAGTGCCCGCTCCCAATGGACCATAGGCATTCGTCACCGATGGATCACGCAGGCCCGCTGTCGCCACAGCATCAAGCCGCGGAATGAAGTACTTGGATCGAACCGAGGCCCGGTCGCTTTGAATCTGAACTGAACTTCTCGCGACAGAAATCTCAGGCGAGCTCGCACAGAGCGCGCGAAAAGCCGGGCGAAGCGAGTTCAGCTCCGTCGGCCACTCCGCCATCGCCAGAGATGGTGCACTGGCCAATACGAAAATCAGCGCTTTACATAAAATTGCCAAGCGAACTCGATTTAAAAAGTACATGTACAGTTCAACTTATTCTGTAGGCAGAGTAGGTCACGCCCTAGCGCAGCGCTGCGGACCATTCCGTGACATTCTTTTTCGACCGTCTTAAAGGCATGTCTTATGTCCGACATTCTTAAAGTTCATCATGTCGATATCATCATTCCCCGCGGGGCCGAGTCAGCAGCGCGAGAGTTCTACTGTGAACTTCTTGGCCTTCGAGAGACCGAAAAACCAGCTTCACTCATAAAAATGGCGGACTCTGGCTTGAGGTCGCCGGTTCGCAAGTGCACCTCAGCATTCAAGACGGATATGACCCACGGCAAACCAAAGCACACATCGCCTATTTGGCTTCCGATCTTCAGGCCCTTCGCGTGAAGCTTGAATCCAAGGGAATAGCCATTAGCGAGAACAGCCCAATTCCAGGATTTAATAGATTTGATATCCGCGATCCCTTTGGCAACAGAATCGAATTCTTAGAAAGAACCGTCGAGCCATGACGATTGCTCAAGAAAATATTCGGCTGGTCCCCGCTACCAACGGCAACATCGGCGATATCCTGTCGATCTACCAGCGATCACCGACCTATTTTCACCGGGTCAGCGGTTCACCTCCGACTCTTGAGACAGTCCAACGCGACATGGTCGATCAGCCGAAAAAACAAACAGCGAGCTATAAAAAAGAGTTCCTCGTCCTTTTCAGGGGCTCTGAGCCTTTTGGTGTCGCTGACATTCACTACGATCATCCCGATGTGGGAATCGCCTACCTAGGCCTCCTTCTCGTCGATGAAACGCGCTGGGGTCAGGGCCTCGGTCGAATGGCCTACTTTGAGATTGAAGATCACATTCGCGCGGTTAGCGCCATTCAGTTCATTCGACTTGGTATCTCAAACCACAACGACGTCAGTGGCTTCTGGCGCAAAGTGGGCTTTAAAGAAAATGGTCGAACCTATCCCTGGAGAGATCAAAGTCAGGATTCCGTAGTGACGGAATTTGAAAAACCGCTCTAACACGCCACAGCTTCCGGCGCCGGAAGCTGAATTGCGTTAGCCGAATTTCGGACAAATGCCCGCGCTAGTGCAGGCGGCGACGTTCAAGATAATCATCGTACGACATTTCTTGGTCGTCGATGAGAGTTCCGTCGATCTCAATCAGACGATTGGCTGATGTCTGAATGAACTCGTGATCATGAGTCGCGAAGACCGCGACTCCCTTGAAGCGTGCCACGCCTTCGTTGACAGCCGAGATACTTTCGAGATCCAAATGCGCAGTCGGGCCATCGAGAAGAATCACATTGGGCCCTGCGAGCATCATCTTCGCGAGCATACAGCGAACCTTCTCTCCTCCTGAAAGCACATTGGGCTTTTTAAGACCCTCATCGCGACTAAATAGCATTTTTCCCAAGAAGCCTCGAATATATGATTCGTCTTTGTTCTCAGAATACTGCCGAAGCCAGTCCACAAGCGTCTGACAATCTTCACGTTCAACGAAGTACTTGCTGTTGTCGGCCGGAAAATAGCTGCGAGTCGTGGTGAGACCCCATGTGATCGTTCCTGAGTCCGGCTCGATTTCACCAGCGAGCAAATCGAGAAGGGCCGTCTTCGCTATCTCGTTTGGACCAAGAAGCGCAATTTTATCGGTTTTCTTAATCGTGAGGCTGATATTTTTCAGAACCTGTACGCCATCAATCGTCTTTGAAACCTTATCGAGCGTGACCACATCATTGCCAATTTCACGCTTGGGATCAAAGCCGACATAGGGAGACTTCCGACTTGAAACAGGCATGTCGGAAACGTCAATTTTCTCAAGCTGCTTTTGGCGAGACGAGGCCTGTCGCGACTTCGAAGCATTCGCACTGAAGCGGCGAATGAAGGCCTTGAGCTCTTCGGCTTTCTCGGTATTTTTTCGATTCTGCTCGCTCATCAATCTCTGGTTCAATTCACTCGACTGGCGCCAAAAGTCGTAGTTACCGGTGTAAATTTTGATTTTGCTAAAGTCGACATCGGCGATATGTGTGCACACTTTGTTCAGAAAGTAGCGATCGTGCGAAACCACGATGACGGTATTCTGAAACTCAAAAAGGAAATTCTCAAGCCAGCGCACGGCTTCGATATCAAGATGGTTTGTCGGCTCGTCGAGAAGTCGAATGTCAGGACGACCAAAGAGCGCTTGTGCCAACAGGACTTTCACCTTCTCGGCGGGATCGAGCTCCTTCATCAGTTTGCCATGGGTCTTTGTCGAAACACCGAGGCCTTCGAGCATCGCGCCGGCCTCAGACTCCGCATCCCAACCGCCAAGTTCGCCGAACTCAGTCTCGAGCTGCGACGCTCGCTCGCCGTCTTTCTCGGAAAAGTCGGGCTTCGCGTACAACGCGTCCTGCTCTTCGACGATCTGATACAAGCGCGGATTGCCCATCAGTACGGTCTTTAAAACTTCGAACTCATCGTAGGCAAAATGGTTTTGCTTCAAGAAAGAAAGGCGCAGATCGATGCCAATCTGAACCTCGCCAGTGTTCGGCTCGACTTCCTTTGCAAGGACCTTTAAAAAGGTCGATTTGCCGGCACCATTTGCACCAATTAGTCCATAACAATTTCCGGGAGTAAACTTCACATTTACATCTTCAAACAGCTTTTTTGCGCCGTAACGAAGACTGATATTTGACGTACTGATCATATGAGCCAAGACCTATCATATCGACCCCTCGAGGTCATGGCTCAATCTCGGATTACGCAGTTTTTATAGCGTCTTAACGCCCAAATTTACGGGTGGCACTTTGACAGCGGTACCTCGTCGTGGCGACACTGATATGATGGAACAGGGTCAACATATCGCAGAGCAGGCGTTTCGAGCATTTGTCGATCACTCACCGTTGAGCATCGCCATGCTCGACCTCGAGCTGAAAGTTTTGAACACCAGTCCCGGATGGCGTCGACAGCAGCAGTCCGAGTCGCCAACCGAGGCCGCGCTCTCTCAAGACAAGGCCTTGGCAAGTCTAATCGAGAAAGCACTCAATGGCGAACCCGGCCACATTCCCAAATGCTCCTGGCTCAATATAAAGGGCGGAACACACTGGTATCGTTGGTCAGCGCACCCCTGGTTTGGCGAGAGCGGGAAAGTCGGCGGCGCTCTCGTCGTTAACGAGGACATCACGACCCAAACGGAATCGGGTGAGCTCACCCGACTTCTCGTCAACTTGGCCGAGTCCGCAGCCGAAGGGGTCGCAATCGTTCGAGCCCATGATCATTCAACCCTTTACATCAATCGTTCTATGGAGCGGCTTCTCGGCTACGAAGCTGGAGAGCTTCTCGACAAACCACTCTCTATAGCGCTGGACACATCAGAACCGGCCCAGCGGCAACAGTTTGAAAACCTGAAACGAGCTCTGACCGAGAGAGGCTTTTGGCACGGCGAAGTCGTCAATCGAACGAAGGCTGGGAAAAAAGTTTGGACCTACACCGTCGCCACGGCACAAACTCACGCGACCTACGGCCCCGTTTGGGTCGTCCACAAGATCGACTACTCCGAGCTCAGAAACGCCAATATCACCGCACTCCGAGAACGGCAGCGCTTTGACTCGCTCATCGAAGGTATTGATCGCTCAGCCAATCTCGTCTTCACCGATACCAACGGTATTATCACCTACGTCAACAAGCACTTCTGTGAGCTCACCGGCTTCGACCGCGAAGAACTGATCGGGCAGACACATCGCTTGCTGAATTCCGGCGCTCACACTCGTGATTTTTTTAAATCTCTTTGGGAAACGATCCTTTCCGGCGAGGTTTGGACCGGTGAAATCTGCAATCGAAAGCGCGACGGCAGCCTCTTTTGGATGGAATCCACGATGATTCCGCTTTTCGACCAAGATGGAAAAGTCGAACAGTTTATGGCCGTTCGCTTCGACACATCCGCACAGAAAGCGATCCAACAAAAACTGACGGCTTCGGCAAAAATGGCGGCACTCGGAGAAATGGCCGGCGGAATTGCACATGAAATCAATAATCCGCTAACAGTTATCGCCGGGAGCGCAATCGCGATCGAAGACCTTCTCAACTCAGATCCCGTCAACAAGCCCGCTATACAGGCCATGACGGTCAAAATCATGAAGTACGTCGATCGAATTGGCCGAATTGTTCGAGGCATGAAGACCTTCGCCCGCTCCTCCGATCACGACCAAATTCAGGCGCATAGCATCCGCTCCATCATCGACGACACGCTCGACATGTGCGTCGACAAGTTCAAAGCTCGAGGAATTCCAATCACGACCTCTGGCCCCCTGGATGTAAATCTCTTGTGCCGACCGACCGAAATCGCGCAAGTTCTAGTCAACCTCTTAAACAACTCCTACGACAGCATTGTCGAATCCGAGAAGCCTTGGATTCGAATTGATCTTACTCGACAGGACGATCGTTTTGAAATTCGCGTGACTGACTCTGGGCCCGGAATCCCTGCCAACGTTGCGCAGAATATTTTTCAGCCGTTCTTTACGACTAAAGTGGCTGGCAAAGGAACAGGACTTGGACTCAGCATCTCGAAGGGAATCGCTGAGCAGCACAACGGAACATTCTACCTGGACACAAACAGTCCCAATACAAGCTTTGTGCTGACGCTGCCGGTCGCCCCGTGATCCGACACCGCGTGAGCCTTGTCGTCATAGGAGAGCTGGGTATTCTGGCTTTTCGTGCCGTCGATCCACATTCAAAACAGGAGTACGTCTTTCTTCCCGGAGGAGCCATTGAGGCCGGCGAAGAGCCCGAACAGACCGCAATTCGCGAAACTCTGGAAGAAACCGGATACACAGTTACAATCAGCAAGACGATCAGCGAACCTCGATCGATTCGGAAACGCTATCTGTTCGAATGGAACGGAAAAACAAACGATTGCGACACCATCTTCTTCAAAGGCAAGCTAGCGCCAACCCCTCCGCAAGCATTCAACGACGCAGACTACCATCGGGGAGTGGTTTGGATTCCGCTCGCGGAGGTGGAAACGACTTTCTCGTATCACGCCGACATCCTCGACGCGATCAAAAGGCTGCTGATCTAAGTTTTCGACTGATTCTCGAAATGGGCCTCAAGATCTCCAATGCGCCTGCGCATTTCCACCGCATTCTTCATAACCGCCGTGTTCTTCATATACTCACCAACAGGCTGTAGCGGCAGCCCCGCATAAACCCCAGGTTTTTCCACATCTTTAGTCACGCCCGCTCGATGCAAAAGCACAGCATCTGAACAAACGCTGACGTGATCGATGATGCCGGTCTGACCACTCGTCATCACTCGATCGCCGATCGTCGTCGATCCAGCCACACAGAGCATCGCCGTCAGCAGGCAGTTCTCTCCAATTTGAACGTTGTGAGCAACATGGCAGAGATTGTCCATTTTTGTTCCCGCCTTAATTCTCGTTTCACGGTAGGTCGCACGATCAATACAGCTGTTCGCCCCAAGCCGCACGCGATCCTCGAGCACGACAATCCCAGTCTGCGGAATGGGATAGCTGTTTCGTTTTGCATCTTGGGCGAATCCAAATCCCTCAGAACCAACGACGGTTCCCGATTCAATCTCAACGTCTGATCCAAGCCGACATCCATAGCCAATAACGACGTTGGGATGGAGGATGCAACGATCACCAATCTTCACGTCGTTCTCGACAACCACCCCTGCCATCAAGCGCGAATTTCGACCAATCACAGTACCCGCACCGACAACAACTCGGGGTTCGAAATTACCGCCGGATGGATCGACTATGCCAACGGATGCACAACGGCCGAGGATGAGTTCCTCCATCCCCGTAAGCTCATAGTTACCGGCCAGCAAACTTCGCCTTGATCAAAGCATGGGCGAGAGCCACATTTTTTACGACAACCACCGTCGAAGTACCCATTTCGACAACCGCATCCTTGAGAGCGGCCGTTGTCACAACAGCGCCCGCCCGCCTCCCGTTCAACGCGGCCAAGAATTCTTTTTTATCGACAAACACCAATTCCGACGGCTGGCATATTTCGATCGCGGCAATGCCAGTCAGTTGAGCGGCAACTTCTTTGGGAGCACCAACCACCTCTTGGATTAAGCCTAGACCGTCGAATTCTCGCTGAATATCCGCAATACTGAAGCCCATTTTGCCACCCCGCCGTCAGCCGGGATCATTCCACGGAAGTTTCGCCCCCAGCAACCTTGAATCCCAATCCACTGTGAAATCCCCACAAGAATTCGATGACAGACCGGAAATTTTGGGTACGATCGCCCTATGAAATGTGCATGTGGTTCCGGAAAAAACTTTGAGCAGTGCTGCAAACCCTTTTTAGCCGGCGAGGTCCATCCCGAGACCGCTGATAAGCTGATGCGCTCCCGCTACACAGCTTATACGCTCGGCGATATCGACTACCTCGAAAAAACTCTCGCGCCAGAGTCGCGTCACGATTTTGACCCGAAGGCCACCGAGCAATGGTCGAAAAGTTCGGAGTGGAAAGGGCTCAATATCCTTTCGACACAAAACGGCGCGACAGCCGATCAAGACGGTATCGTCGAATTTGTCGCAACTTTTGTGCAGCAAGGCCAGACACTTCAACATCACGAAGTTTCAACCTTTCGCAAAGACGACCGCGGTCATTGGATGTTTGTCGATGGAAAGATCCCAGGACGCCAAACAATCATTCGCGAAGAACCCAAGGTTGGCCGCAACGACCCCTGCCCTTGCGGCAGCGGGAAAAAATTCAAGAAGTGCTGTGGGTAGAATCGGCCGCTATTTTTTTCCGCCAGCTCCGAAAAGCCGATTGAACAGAGTGCGGGCAATATAGCCTCCGATTGTTCCGAAGACACCAAATGCCAAGACAGCCGCCAAGAGGCCCAGCACTCCAGCCGCTGGCCCATCGGTGTTGCCGATTCTTTTCGTCACGATGAGGAGCGTCCAATAGGCCGCGAAGAGGCCCACTCCGATGGTGGCCGCCATTGTCACAGCCATACGAACGAAGACTGCGATGGGAGTTCCTCCGCGACGAATTTGCCGACGAGCCGATAAGACCGCAATAAGAAGGGTAATACCGAGAAGGACAGCAAATGGAATGTATTCAGTCCGCGGCGCTTTCGCCAGATCCACCGATGATCGCTGAGCCACGCGAGCCAATGACTGCATTTCCTGGTCGCGCTTCGCCCGTTGCTCATCAGCCTTTTGTTCGCGGGCTTTGATTTCGATGGCAATCGCGGCAGCCGAGCAGTCTTTGTTGGGTTCAGGTGGTTTCAATGTTTCGGAGCCTGCAGGACAAGGCCCCTGCAGCCGTGTCAGTCCGCCCGTTTCGAGACGGCAAAGCGACCACCGACTCATTTCACAATCCTCGACAGGCGTTGGCACGTCAGCGCGAGCGCCGAACGATAAAGACAAAACCATCAAAACGGCGAGCGACATGTCCATAGCCTTCAGCCTGACTGAACTTCTCACACTTGGGAACTCCAACGCTTCCGGCGGTAGCGAAAGTCCAGTGAATCGATTAGTCTATGACCTGTACACTATGAAAAACACCAGTACTCCTCTCAAACGCATTAAAAACTTTGGCCCCGTAACGTTGCCAGAGCTTGAGTCGATGGGACTGACAACGGTCGAACAGCTCCGAGCCATCGGCTGGGAAGATGTCTGTCGGAAGTGGGTCGAATATTATCCCGAACGATTGAACGCGAATGCCTTTCTCGGCGTCATTGCCAGCATCGAAGGTATCGTCTGGACCCGAGCCACTTCCGAACATCGCGCTCTTGCGCGGCAACTGGTCGTCGAACTACGAAGCGAGTACCGGCGACCACCAGTGAAAAAATCTGTGCGAAAGAATAAGTCCAAATGAACTCGACCGCGACACTCTCAATCATCACCGCACTTACGGCATTGGCCATCGGCGCACTTGTGCAACGCCACCGCTTTCAGTCTTGGCTCACAGCCGGCGAGACGGCTCTACGCCAAGCAAACCGACCCAACACATCGCCGGTGACACTCTCGACACTTCCCCTCCTTGTTCAAAACTACCTACGACTCGCTGTGAAAAATCCCGAGCGACGCTACCATCACGTCGAGTTTCGACAATCGGGCCGCTTTTGGCTGAAAGCGGGCGGACCCGGTCTTCCATTTGCGGCCAACCAAGTGATGGCCATTGGGCAACCGGGCTTTAGTTGGCTTGCAAAGATCGAAATACCTCCTCTTCACTTCGTGGTTTGCGATCGACTGATCGACGGTACGGGAGCGCTTCAGGCGAGGCTCTTTGGCATCGTGCCTCTTGCCAGCGGAGGCGACGATCTCTTGCGCGGAGAACTGCTGCGATATCTTGCCGAGATTCCTTGGGCTCCCACCACGATTCTTCAAGACGCCGAATTGAGGTGGCGCGAAATCAACGGCCGCACCGTTGAAGTGCGACGACGCGTGGGCGAGGTCGACGCCGGCATTGAATTGCATTTCAATGACGACGGGCTCATCGACCGCACTTGGACTAAAGAACGAGTTTTCAACCAAGGCGGCCACTCTCGGCAGGTCCCGTGGGAAGGACGCTTTTCAAACTACGCCCAGCACGGCGAATTCTTCATTCCCCAACACGGGGAGGTCAGCTGGCTCCTCGAGAGCGGCCCGTTTACCTATTTTAAGGGCGATATTACGTCGTATAACGTCCGGTCGATTCTAGACATTTTGAACGGAATGGGACTAGGGTGACGCCATGGAAACCTCGCTCGCCATTGTGGTCGTTCTGGTGCTCGTTTTTCTTGGAATCGGGTCTTACTTCTTTTTGATGATCTTTTATCCAGAATGGGTCGGCATTACAGGCCCCGTCGCAAAGAAGAACCTCGACGAGCACCGCGAAGGCACGGAAACCAACGATTCCACAACAATTGATGACTCCCAGAAGCCATCTCTGTAAGCACTCTTAATTACTTGTAATTGCAGGAAATTCCTAGAAACTCAGGCCTGGCGCGAGTCTCCCGCCGCCTCCAGTCGCTTCGCGGCAAAAATATTTTGAACTCCCACTCTAGTGAACTTCGACCGACCGTGCTACACTGTAGCGCAAGTTCAATGCGTGTTTCGAGTTTTTGGGCATAGTGCTCTGACCTCCGAGGCAGCTCCCAAGCCGTTGGAGGCAATTCATGGGCAAGAAACTTTACGTCGGGAACCTTCCCTATTCAGCAACAGATCAAATCCTGATCGACACATTCGCAGAGTGCGGAACTGTCGAATCAGCAAAAGTTATCACTGACCGTGAAACTGGCCGCAGCAAAGGCTTCGCGTTCGTCGAAATGTCGACTGACGAAGAAGCTGCTAAAGCGATCACACGTTTCAACGGCGCTGACTGGAGTGGCCGTGCCATGACAGTTAGCGAAGCTCGTCCAATGGCTCCCCGTGAAGGCGGAGGCGGCGGAGGCCGTGGTGGCTTCGGCGGCGGTGGCGGCGGTGGACGCGGCGGTGGCTTCGGCGGCGGACGCGGCGGTGGCGGCGGAGATCGCGGCGGCAGCCGTTGGTAGTTTAAATCTTTGCCTAAACGGCGAAGATTAAATTGAATTGAGCCGGCTCAACGAGTCGGCTCTTTTTTTTGCGCGCTTGTCTCCCTCCTCCAACTTCAATAGCGTTGTACGCCTATTTCCAAAAAAAGGAGATCTCGTGCACGCAAAGTCTCGGCGCTCGGCTTTTTCCACCATTGTGATCATCGCAGTCGCGCTTACTTTTACCGCTTTGAACAGCTCTTGCGTCTCCAAGACAAAACAATCAGCAGGCGTCTCGTCGAAGGTCAGCTCCGATCTGACCCTCGTTTCCGCCCAAGAACGAAGTCAGCGCCTCAGCCATGTAAATTATGAACTTGAAGTCGACCTCTTGTCGGCCACAAGCCAAGAACTAGAGGCTCAGTACAGTGGAAAACAAACAATCTCGTTTAAGCTCAGCCGTGTCGATCGCGATCTGCGAATCGACTTCTTCGAAGGTTCAGTGAGCAGTATCACTGTGAATGGCCAAGCCGTGGCCAACACTGCAAAGCAAACTTACTTTATCACCATCCCCGCAGCAGCACTGAGACTCGGTCAGAACACGATTGAGATTTCATATGCCCAGAAATTTTCTCGAACGGGCCAAGGACTCCATCGCTTCCGCGATCCGGTCGATGACAATGTCTACCTGTACACCCAGTTTGAGACCTATGAAGCCAATCGGTTCATGCCGTGCTTTGACCAGCCGGATCTGCGCTCAACCTTGACCATGAAAGTCCTCGCTCCAGCAGACTGGACTGTCGTCACCGCGACTAAAGAAAAGTCTCACGCCCCGGGAGGCAAGCCGAATTCACGCCTATGGTCGTTTGCAACCACGCCAACTCTACCAACCTATCTTTTCTCGCTGCACGCTGGCCCTTATGCTTCGTTCAGCGACAACAGCACATCGGTTCCGCTTCGACTCTTCGTGCGACAATCGATGAAGCCGCTCGTGCGTCCAAAAGACTGGTTCACCTTCAGCAAGCAAGGCATCCGTTTTTACGAAACCTTCTTTACTCAAAAATATCCGTTCGGAAAACTCGACCAGCTGATCGTTCCGGAGTTCAACGCCGGTGGGATGGAAAATGCGGGAGCGATCACCTATAGCGAATGGACCTTGCCGCGGTCTGAGCCCACACGCCGTATGCGGCGCGGATTGGCTGGGCTTGTGCTTCACGAAATTGCACATATGTGGTTTGGCGATCTGGTCACTATGGCCTGGTGGAATGACCTCTGGCTCAACGAGAGCTTTGCAACCTACATGTCATCTCTCGCGATGGCCGAAGCCACTGAATTCAAAGAGGGCTGGCAGGCCTTTGCGGCCGGCGTAAAGAGTGGGGCCTATACTCAAGATGCAATGAGCACAACGCATCCAATCGAAGCGACGATTGAATCGGTAAAACAAGCGGAATCGAACTTTGACGGTATCACCTACAACAAGGGTGCTTCTGTTATCAAACAACTCGCGTTCTACGTCACTCACGAGTCTTTCCGTCGCGGCCTTCAGGACTACTTCAAAAAACACCGCTTTGGAAACACCAAGCTGACCGACTTTGTGGCGGCCATTCAAGGACACACAAAAAAGAATCTCAGTGTTTGGGCTGATCGGTGGCTTCGACAGTCAGGAACAGATCGGATTTCGACGGAATGGATGTGCGACGGAGATCGCTTGCATTCAATCCAGATCAATCTTGAAACACTCAGCGGCCGGCAGTTTCGCCCGCAGTCCATCGAGGTCGGACTCTATAAGCTAAATAAAGGGCGCGCCGCTTTGAGCGACAAGATCCGCATCGATTACGAGCATGATGGCGCGGTCGAGGCGACCGGCAACTGGAAGTGTCCAGACTTTATTTATGCGAATCAAAATGATCATGGCTACGTCAATACTGTGCTCGATAAGCGCAGCGTGGAGTTCGTCACTCGACACATCTCGCGAATCAGTGATGCGACAACGCGCGCGATGGTTTGGAATGATCTTTGGAGAATGGTGCGAGAGACCGAGCTCCCGCTGAAGTCTTATGTTGCAGTTTTGAGCAGCGGACTCTCGACTGAAAAAGATGAACTGATCCTGCAACAAGTGGTCAGCACACTGGCCGGACGCGGAGTCGGCTCAGTCCTGAACTACTGGCCGACCGACGAAAAATCGCGGGCCGAACTCCTCACTTTTGTCGGCACGATGGAGAGGGAGTTTCTGTCGCGCATTTCTCAGTCGCGCACAGGAAGCGACGAAGAGAAGTTCTGGTACGATAGCCTGACCAAGATCGCGCGGACAAAACCGACACTGGATCACCTCGTCAAACTCTATGAGAGTGGCAAAATATCGACCGCTTTTCCGCTCGATCTCGACCGAAAATGGGAGATCACAGCGCTTTTGTCTCGCTACCAGCATCCCCAGGCCGACGCCATTCTGAAAACGATGCAGATGACCGACGCTACTGATCGCGGTATTCGCGCAGCGCTCTCGGTCCAAGCGATAGGACCCGACTTTGAACGCAAGAGAAGCTGGATCAAAGAGTTTCAAACGCTCGACTCAAAACGGCCACTGCAAGAGGTACAGGCCGTGATGTCATCGCTGTTTCCTCCCGAACAAGCGCAACTGCGCCTTCGCTTCGATTCGACGTTCTATGAATTCTTCGCCAAGTACCGCAACACCGAGGACCAGTATCGTGCCGGCACATTTATCAGTGGACTGCTGCCGCTGATTTGTGAAAAAGAACCTGCTCAGCGACTGAAGAGCGCTCTGAGCCGATATGCCGACGCGAATCCTGCGCTCAAAAAGAATCTGCTCATGAGTCTTGATGAGGACGAGCGCTGTCAAAGGGTCCGAGCACACGCCGGAATCTAGAGGCGCGGGGTTTGCTTTTCGATGTCGATTCGCACATCGAAAAGCGTTCCCGTTTTTGCAGCTTTGTCGGCGAGATACCGAGCCGCGTAAGCCATTTTTTCTTTGCCGCGAAGCACGCCCAAAAGTGGCGGCACTTCCGATGGTAAAAACCCGGACCAGTTCTCGGCGTACGAACGGATTTCATATCCCATGGCCAGAAACATCGGTCGTCGAGGATCATCTTGCGCAATCGAACAGACAACGGCCGCAAAGCCTCGATTGGCAGTTATCTCGATCGCAAGCTTGCGCAACATCGACATCAGACCGCGCTTAACAAACATGCGGTCCGTCGCCGCGCGCCTCAAGGCCAGAACGGGCAGCTCGACGTCGGTCACATCGTGTGGTTTGAGAAGAATGCGGCGAAACTCGTCCGGCGTAGGAAGCGGCGCAAGCCTAAGACAGGAAATCAGATCGCCGTTTGCAGAAAAAGCCCCGAGACTGGGAAATTTATCGTCGTTGTGGTTCCAGCCAAGCCGATCGGTGTCAACTCGGTCCCCATAATGATCGCGAAAAATACGACGACGAAAAGAGCCTAACTCTTCTTTGCGTTCTTCCGTAATCCAGTCGATTGCAAATGTATCGCTCAACATCTCAGAACCACTTCCTAGAGATCCGGATGCATCGACATCGCCCGCAACCGTCGCCAACGGCGATCCACTTCGTCTTGAAACTGCTGTAACGTCTGACTGTGCTCAGCTTTGAGCAAGTGCTTTGAACGTCCCATCATTTCCAACCACTTCGCGACTGGAATCTTTTTGCCAACCGCCTCTGGATCATAACTGAGTGTGGTCAGGCCATTCTCAATTTCAAAAATTGGAAAGAAACAGGAATCAACGGCGCGCTGTAAAATCTCTTGTCCATAGCGCTCCTCGGCCGACCAATTGAGGGGACACGAAATTAGAATTTTACCAAATGCCAGTCCACTATTCTGGGCGTACCACTGCGCCTTTGCCGCTTTCGCAACAAGATCGGTCCCATATCCTTCAATTGCAGTGAATACATAGGGAATACCGGGCGCGGCCATGATCGATGCCGTATCTTTATGATGAAAGGCTTTACCATGAGTGGTCCGACTCACATGACTCGTACTCGTCTCTTTTCCAAGAGGAGTCGTATAGCTCAGCTGGCCGCCGGTGTTCATGTATCCCTGGTTGTCGTACTCCAGAACAATCATGCGATGATTGCGAAGTGCCGTGCCAATTGTCGGCCCCATGCCGATATCCATTCCTCCGTCGCCGGTGATCATCGCAAAAGTGATGTCTTCGCCGATCGAAATCTCACCACGTCGCTTTTTCTCGTGAAAGACCTCGACCAATCCCGAGAGGGTCGGTGCACCGTTCTGAAAAAGATTGTGAAGATACGAAATGCGATGGGCGCTAAACGGAAAGTCAGTCGTCACCACCATCGCACAACCCGTGTGGTAAAGAACAACGACGTCGCCTTCGATGCCTTTAAAGAATTGATCGAGACCGGAGAAAATTCCACAACCGGGACATGCACCGTGCCCGGGTGCAATTCGCTTGGGGCGGGTGACCAACTGCGATGGATCAGCAACAATCGCTCGGACTTTGGATTTCGGCTCTTCTGGTGTTTGTTCAATTTGCACAAGTTTTGTCGAAAGCTGATCTCGCGAAAGCGGCGGTAAAACCGAGGGCGGCATAGAGTGCGGGGTGCCCGGCGTTGCTCCGATAAAACCGAACGAAGGAACTCCAGAAGGATTTTGAATGGCATCAAAGCCAGTCTGGATCAGAGTCTCCGCGTCCTCTTCTTTAAAGTCTCGACCGCCAAGGCCATACACCCGACTGATCGCAACAACGTCACAGTGATGGTCCGACAATAGCGCAGACTTCACTTCGTGGCTCAGAGGGCCACCTGTCGATCCCGGTGTATCGCTGCGCTCGCCGATGACGACAGAGCTCACCTTATGTGTTGCCTGCTTAAGCTCTTCAAACGGAAAAGGCCTTAAAATATTCGGCCGAAGTAAACCGACTTTCTTTCCCGTCTTGCGGATTCGATCAACGGCGTCTTTCGCCGTTTCGGCCGCAGAATTCAAAAGAAAGAGCGCCGTTTCCGCACCTTCCATTTCATAAGTTTCAAGTGCACTGTATCGACGTCCGCTCAACGCTTCATATTCGTCGCACAGATCGGCAAATACGCGAAGCGCAGCCTCATGCGCCAGATGCAGTTGGTACTTATTGTTAATCAAATCCGGATCATTCATATAGGGACCAAAGGTAATCGGATGACGCGGATCGAGGCTGGTCACGGGATCAAGACGAGTTCCTAGAAACTTCTGCACAGTTTCTCTGTCTTTAAAAATCTGCACTGATTGCCGCTGATGGCTCGTGAAGAAGCCATCGCTTGCCACGATCACCGGCAACCGAACATCGGGATGTTCGCCGAGCTTCACAGCCAAGATGTTCATGTCGTAGACCGCTTGAGGCGTCGCCGCCAAGAGAATGATCCAACCGGTCTGTAGCGCAAACATGAGATCCGAGTGGTCACAACGAATGTCCAATGGACCGCTGATTGAACGCGTGACCAAGTTGAGAACCATCGGCAGCCGACTTCCGGCCTGCACCGGCAGCTGCTCAAGACTGTAGAGAAGGCCATTTGCGCTTGTTGCATTGAGAACTCGCGCACCTCCAGTCGTTGCACCAAAGCATGCACCCGCGGCGCCATGCTCGCCGTCTGCTGGCAAGAGCACCGTCGAGACCTCGCCGCGAGACTTCATCGCATCGATCAGCTGCGCGATCTCTGTCGACGGCGTTATCGGATAATAACCCATAAAGTGAAACTGGATCGCTTTTGCCGCCTCTGCGACCATCTCATTCCCGGTTAAAAATCGCTCGACTTGTTCAGCTCGTTCAGCCCTTACGCCATTCATCGTCTTCATTCCTTCACTTCAGGCTTCTTCATATAGCTCAGATCCGGCCGAATATAAGACCGATGATCGAGAAGTTCTGTTTGCAAGGTCAGCATTCGCATTTCAGGCGAAATTTCAGATGCTAACTTTGACCAATCTGCATTTTGCCAACGCGCTCGCACCGCATCGCGATTGGCTTCGGGGAAAACATGGTAATGGCGGTCGGACTCTGGGATGGAGCCTTCCAGGACTGGAGTCAAGGCGTCCACCGGGCACGCGACAACACACTTCTGACAACCTTTGCAATATTGGTAGTCAATTCCCTGCAGCTTCGGGCCATTAGGATCCCATACAAAACAAAAGTCAGGACAGACCATGTCGCACAAACCGCAATTGAAACAGAGCTCGCGATTGAGCTGAGGGGCAATCCCCTTGCGACTAGCGCTGTTGTCCTTCAAAACCGTGTTGCCTGGATTCGCAATAATTCCGCCGAGGGGCGCATTCATGTATCCAATCTCGGGCAGTGCGGTCGTCGCCAATTGCTCTGAAGCCTGCTTTGGCGAAAATTCCGCCGACCGAATCCTCTTCATACCTTCATTGAAGCCGGCTTGATTTCGCGCAATGGCCTCAGCAGGAAGTTTTGCAAAAAAATCTGAAAGCGTCTGACGAATATAGTCCGTTTGAACTTCGCGCACAGTTTCAACAATAGCGCCCAGCATCACGGCATTCAGTCCGCAACCAACCCTCAGCGCAACCTCTGTCGCGTCGATCGTAGACATTGCGAAACGAAACTCCACTGGGAACACGAAGCCGGCCCGGCGCCAGACTCGGAGTTGACGATGAGCTCGGTCTCAACTCCGACTCCGTCAAAAATCTCGGTGTGCGTGCGCAACAAGTTTTCGTGAAAAACCAATAGAACGTCAGGATATCGGACAAACGAGGCGCTCCGAATGACCTGTTTCGCCGGAGAAAATCGCACAAAAGACCGAACCGGCGCGCCACGTTTCTCTGAACCGAAACTCGAAAAATGATTGCCAGAAAAACCGGCTTTCAGCACCGCCGCCTCCGCCAGAATTTTTCCAGCCGAGTTCGCGCCCTGTCCGCCGATGGCCTCCATTCGAATCGAAACCATCGATCGCGGAATAAACTGCTTCTTGCGTTTAAAGAACCACATGCTGTGAACATAACCGAGCCCTTTCTGCATTCACAGCAGTATCGCAAAGAGCCGAGCCACTACTTAAGCCGAGGGCCTCTAAAAAGCCATGCCGACAAGACCTGCCCCTAACTGGACTGCCTTCGTCGTCGCGAAGTCGATATTGTTAAGCAATGGCTGCCATTGAAGAACTCTTCGCAATGATGATTGAGCAGGGCGCTAGCGACTTGCACATTTCATCAACCTATCCGCCTTTTTTTCGTCTGCATGGGCATATGATTCGGCTCAACACTCCTCCGCTCTCACCGCAGGCCGCGGAAAAGCTGATTCTCAGCACAATGTCTGAAGAGAATGCGAAGACATTCAAACGCAAGCTTGAACTCGACTGGAGCTATCGCATTGAAGGGGTCGGGCGCTTTAGAGCGAATGCTTTTGTTCAGTATGGCGGTGTCGGCGCCGTCTATCGATATGTCCCCGAACATATCCGCACCCTCGAAGAACTGGGACTTCCTGACTCGCTCAAGTTTCTTGCCGACAACGTGCGCGGCCTGGTTCTGGTGACCGGACCAACGGGGTCAGGAAAATCCACAACTTTGGCGGCGTTGATTCATCACATCAATACGACGCGCAAAGAGCACATCATCACCATCGAAGACCCAATCGAATACGTTCATAAAGGTCGCAACTGCCTCATCAACCAACGCGAAATCGGCCCACACACCAAGTCGTTCTCAGGCGCCCTGCGCTCGGCCTTACGCGAAGACCCCGATGTCATCATGGTTGGTGAGTTGCGCGACCGCGAGACCATGGCTCTTGCCCTAACCGCAGCCGAGACCGGACATCTTGTGTTTGCAACGCTACACACCAATAACGCCGCAAAATCGATCGATCGGATCATCGATTCATTTCCTTCAGACCAACAACAGCAGGTTCGGGTGATGATGTCCGAAAGTCTGCTTGGGGTTATCGCTCAGTCGCTCTTGCCCCGCTCTGACCAACCCGGAATGGTCGCGGCACTGGAAGTGATGATTGCGGTCTCCGCTATTCGAAATCTGATTCGAGAGAGCAAGTCATTCCAAATTCCTTCCGTTATGCAAACACATGCGCGCCAAGGAATGATGACGTATGAAACCTCGATCAAAATCCTGCTCAATGCCGGAATGATCTCAAAAACGACGGCTTCAAGCTTCCTCCAGGCCGCCTCGGCCTAAGTCGGGTTACACCCAATATCCTCGACTCGAGTGGATGTCACTCATGGCCGATAAAGCCGTTGATGGATACTGGTTCGAACGCCTATCGCGATCGTTGGTTTATTGATGTTAAAGGTAACATCACAGGACCAATGACAACCGCAGATGTTATACGCGACCTGATGGACGGAAAGATTTCTGTCACCCAGCGCATTTCTTTTGACGGCAAAGAGTGGGCCGCAATCTGCAACACGCCCCACTTTGAGACTGCGCTCAAAGATCTTTTTCAAGCACTCTCATCACAAACTATCCAAGACGGAAACGAATCTCCGTTGCTGCAGAATTCTCAAGTTTCGGAAGTCAGCACTATCCGCAGTCTTGACAACATAACAGAAGGAATCTCGGAACAGCTCAGCCATGCTCGTCACCTCGAAGAGATGGTGGCAACGACTCAGAAGCTCAACATCTTAATCAAAGAAGTTACGCTCAAGAAGAAGTCCATACGGCAAGAGAAAGAAGACACCGAAGACGAAGTCCACCCCGATGACGAAGACGTCTTTCTTTCGCTCCCAAAAAAGCTTCCCTCTATAGGTTCGATCTTTAAAGGGACAAGCAGTCGACGGCAGCGGTTTGTTTATGGCTTCCTTTTGGTTCTTGCACTGTGTGGTGGCAGCCTTGAGATCTGGCGCGCCAGCGAAGAGCGTGCAGCCCAAGAGCTCGCCGCAAAGAAGCTCGCTGAAGCAAAACTTGCCAGAATCAGCGGCGACTACGGCAAGGCCATTTCGAGTTTTCAATCCATCAAAGACGGGAAAACTCTCGAAGGACTGTCAACCGCTGAACTGCTCGATATGGCCGACGCTCACGCTCAGGGAAAAGACTTTCAGCATAGCGATGACCTCATCAATCAAGTGCTTACTCGTTCCACAAACCCGGCCGAAGTCGCCAGAGCGCACGCGCTATCTGGCGTTATTGCCATGCAGTCAAAGAACTTCGATGGCGCCGCCGTTGCCTATGAAAAATCAATTCAGACCAAACCGCTTTTTCCAACTCTGCACAATCTTGCCGTCATTCGTTTAAAACAGAAAAAGTATAGTGAAGCAGAGTCTCTCTTCTTAAAAGCACTGGCCCAGCCGGACACAGAAGGATCCGAAAATCGCGAGGCCACTTTGTTTGGTCTTCTTGATGCCGCCGCCGAGCTTTGATCGCGCTGAACGCGAGAAAGTACCAGAGACCAAAGAAAACAGAAGACTAACCGTGGTTCGCGGTCTTTTTGCGCACGCTGCGGCAGCTCCAACAAAACGTTCTGTGGAACTCAAGCTGGCCCAGAGTTTTATTGAACTTGAAGACGGCAAGGCCGATGCTTTTCAGATTCACGCTCTTGAGTTTATCGATGCCTCTCGCAACGGCGCCGAAAGCCGAACGCCCTCTTCAGAACGGAAGCTTTCGCTTGAAAGCTCGATCGACGAATCAACGGTTGAATGGACGAGTCTCTACAAACTCTGCACCACAGTTTATAACAAAGATCGCAGCAATGATCTCAATGCCGCCTTCTACAGCTCGTGCCTGGCAAGAACACATAGTGCCGACGCCGCACTTCCGTATATTCGATTTGCCCACTCGAAACGACCCGAAGATCCAATTTACGCAGGCCTCCTCGGAACCCTACTTTTTGAGAGCAAGAAGGTTGAAGAGGCTCAAAGGATTTTAGTCACGAATATCGATCAACTTGAAGCGAGCTCAAAACTTGGCTGGAAAACTCTGACTCGGATCTGTGAAGATCAGGCCAAAACCGACAATCTCACCGCTGAATGCCAAGCGGTCCGAACGCCAGCTTCGGATCGAACAGAAAACATCACCAACGCCCCGGGCGTTATTCCCACGACTGTGCAGCCGCCGTCGGCCACACACTAAACAGTGTCGTTAAAACAACGGACCATCGCCGCCACGGTCGCAGTCATTTTCATATGTTTCGCAGGCCTCGACGGACTTCTTTACACATTCAGCAACACACCGTTTCAATTCGGGACCGGGCGTTTGATAAAACGCAAAACATTCGTCGACGCACTGTTTGACCGCATCAACCGGCTCAGCCACAGGCTCAGCAGAATGACTCAAATTGGCCGACAACATCAAAAGTGCAACTAAAACGAACTTCAACACGGCGATCCCCCTTCATATTGGGCTTCAGTATGGGGGTGTTCTCTATGGAAACGTCCAGCTCCGTCAAGAACTCAGACGTTTGTACCGAAAGGAACTGTAATGGAGCCCAAGGGAATGAGATTTCTTTCATCCCAAAAGAGAATGCCTTTTGTACTGGGGTTAATCACCTCAGCCTATCTCATTGGCTGCAGCATTGGATGCAGCGGTGGTGGCGGCAATAGTAGCGCCAGCTCGCCATCGCAATCGGGACCCGGTGTTGCGTCGATACAATTCTCTACGACCGCAACCGGCTGGCCGGGTTGGTGCAAAACACTGACCGCGACCCTCCAAAACTCGAGCGGTACAACCGTATCGGCCTCCACAGCCTTTACCGCTACAATTACGGCGCAAGACGCTTCGGTGTATTCTGATAGCTCGTGCACAACAACGATCAGTTCAATCGCCATTAGCGCTGGAACATCGACGCTGACCCTCTATTACAAGCCAACGGCGGTCAGTTCCACTCTTTCAATTTCGCTAGCCCACTCGTCGTTCACCACCGCTACCTACTCGGGCACTTCAACTCTGCCGACGGCAAGCAGTGTTCGCGGGCAGTCGAGCTTCACCAGCAGCGGTGCCAACGGACTCGGCGTCAGCACCGGCGGCCTCAGCGAGCCTCGTCGCATGGCCATTGCCGGCAGCAAGCTGATCGTTGCCGACAAAGCCAATCACCGGGTGGTCATTTATCCGAGCCTCAGTGCAACCGCACCAGACACGGTTCTGGGCCAGGTCGACCTCACCTCCAATAGCGGCGCCAATCCAGCGTCGGCCTCCGCTTTTGCAGATCCAGTCGGCGTTTGGTCCGACGGTACACGACTACTCGTTACCTCAAAGAGCCAAAACCGCGTTCTATTGTGGAACACGATTCCAACCTCTGACGCCACTCCCGCCGATATCGTCATCGGGCAGGCAACCGACAGTACGACCACAGCCGCCGCTGGAATGGCTGAGCTCGACAGTCCCGAGTACGCCTTTATCAGCGGCACGAAATTGTTTGTCGCCGACGGTGGCAACAGCCGGGTCTTGATTTTCAACTCCGTTCCAACAGCGACGGGAACGGCCGCCGACGTGCAAATTGGAGCGTTCGGAAGCGGCAACGCCGCCGATCAATTTGCAACGCCGTACTTTGCACTCGTCACCGGAACAAAGCTTCTTGTCGCCGACAACGGTGCCAATCACCGTATACAGGTCTTCAATACCATTCCTACCGCTGCCAACGCTGCGGCCGACCTCTCGCTGGCGCTTTCAAATGCCAGCGCTCAACCAACAGCGCTCGCTATAGTTGGAAGCAAACTTCTTGCTTACGACGAAGATAAAAGCCGGGTTGTGTTCTGGAACTCCATTCCCACAGCAGCGGTCTCGCCTGACGGCGTCCTTGGCCAAGTCGATTTATCAAGCGTCAGCACAACTGTTGATGACTCCACCCTCGGAAGAGGCTACGGCTTACTGGTCGACGGAACGTCGCTCTGGGTTGCTGATACCGAAAGGCATCGGCT
Organism: Bdellovibrionales bacterium; assembly: GCA_016713885.1. Classification (GTDB taxonomy): domain Bacteria; phylum Bdellovibrionota; class Bdellovibrionia; order Bdellovibrionales; family JAMPXM01. The sequence goes on from JADJOF010000001.1 coordinate 134,311, forward strand.
TCTCAAGTTCACCACACCCGAACCTTAGGCTCTGATAAAACCTCTATGACTGCCCCCACTGCGATTGCAAATCGCCTTCAGAAAAACTGGAATCGCATTAAACCGTGGGCCGATCGTTTTGAAATAGAGGCCTTTCGGCTCTATGATCGAGATATTCCCGAGTACCCGTTCGTCATTGAGAGCTTCGGGACATTTGCAGTGCTCTGGAACCGGCAAGATGTTGAAATCGACGCCGGCAAAGAGCAACACCTTACCGACACACTCAATGCACTGACTGCACTTGGATTTTTCCGAGATAAAGTCATTATCAAACGTCGAGAAGTGAAAGAGCGCCGAACAGAACAGTATGGCCCGCTTTATCGCCGCGAAGAAGAAATGCCGATTGGTGAATCAGGACATCGGTTTTTAGTCAATCTGTACGACTATTTGGATTGTGGGCTTTTTCTCGATCATCGACTGTTTCGAAAAGTCATCGCCGACGATGTTCGCACACGCGCAAAGGCCGGTCCGGTCGGCTTACTCAATCTTTTCTGTTATACCGGAAGCATCTCGGTCTATGCCGCGAAAGCGGGCGCCAAAACCACCAACGTTGACCTCTCGGGGCGCTACTTGGATTGGGCGCAACGCAACTTTGTGGCCAACAGTCTTTTGACGAGCAATCACCGTTTTGTAGAAACAGACGTTCTCGACTGGATTAAAAGCGGTCACGCGCTAAAGTCCGGTAGCTATGACGTCGTCGTCTGCGATCCCCCCACATTTTCAAACTCCAAGAAGATGGTCGGCACATGGGACGTCGAACGCGATCACGCTTGGCTTATCGACGCTCTCTCTCAGCTCCTAAAGCCTGGAGGTGTGCTGTACTTCAGCACAAACAAGCGCGGTTTTAAACTTTCGACAGAGGATCTTGAGCACCTCAAAATTCAGAATATTTCTCGAGAAACACTGCCCAAAGATTTTCACGATCAGAAAATTCGAACCGCATTTCGCATCACAAAGCCGGCAAGCGTGACGATGTGAGTTCTGCCCGCTAACCAGGGCATTGGGCTGGCCGGAGTGACCTGCAACGCCACCCCAACGCCATTTTCAGTCACCTTCGTACCGACGCCCGTAGCCCAAACATTGATCATATTGAGAGCAAGCCTATAAAGGCTTCATGCTTTGAGATCTCAAAAACAAACGCGGCCACAACCACGCCGACAACCAAAATCCGCCTCCAGCGCGGCTCCTGGCCCCTGGGTTGCTCTCTACTGGCACACGGGACGTGAACGGCAAGCGGTACGTCTACGGAAGTTTCGAAACCTTGGCGAACTCTGGAACCCTCCCCCCAGATCCCCCGAATTCACGGAAAACGTGAGTTCTCCTAGAGGGCGCCAAGGAGTCGAAGCGAAGGGCCTTTCAGGCATGGCACGGTCGCCCCCCGACCACCGCCATGCTGGCTGAAAACCCAGTCCGTCCCGTTTCTTTTTTTAGGCTTGGCCGGCCGGCTCGGCCTTTTCGGTAACTGGGAACAACTGAATATTGAGCTGATAAACACGATCGCCTTTTCCGGCTTCGCGCTTCACCATGAGATCCTTCTGCACGCGCTTCCGAAGCTGACGCAACTCAAAGCGCACCTGTTCAAACTCCGCCTGCGTCATCGCAATCGTCATCGCACCAAACTCGCGTTCTTTTGGTGAGTCGCGGAACAGCGATTCAATTCCAAGATAAATCAGCTCTGCCTGCAGGCGACGAATCATTGCGACGGGAACGTCTTGGGGGGAATCAATCAGATCGCGCCCCTTCATCACATTCCCATGTCCAGCTCCGTCTCCTGTCGGTTCCACCTTGAGGTGACCACCATCGACAAGGCGTTTTAACTCCTGCTTGATATCATCAGGTGACGTCTTGGCGCGGAAGAGACGGTAGAGTTCATCCGGATCAAAGGCCACGCCCTTCTGCTCAGTCATCGCATAGATGACCCAGCCCATCCAGCTGGGAACCTTGCCCCACGCCTCGGCATTGATCTCACCTTTATCAAAAGCGCGACGCGCTCGAAGGTCCGCCAGCTCCTTCAAGTACTGATTGCGGTCGATTGGTTCGGTGGCCTGACCATATCGAACCAATGCGCGAAACTCATCCGTTTCAGCCTTATTGAGACGAAGTGCACGCGCGAATCGCACGATCATGTCTTCAGAGAGATTGCGACGACCTTCAATGATGAGCTTGAGGTAGTTCGGCGACTTGATGTCGGCTGCCGCCGAAAATGCCGAGTATGAATAGGAACGAAGCCCCGTGCTCTCTGTGGCACGACGATGCTCGTAGACATCCTTTAAGTACTGTCGAAAATCTGTGTACTCCGCGAGAGAGGGGCTCTCCGCTTTGGCCGTTGCGTGAGTCGCCGCCGGCGACGTCGGTGTCGCTGTAGAGCCAAACGATGGAGCTGCTTTTGTTTCTTGGAACTCTGTGTATGTCATCGGCTTGAGGCTTTCACCGTGTCCAACGATTGACAAGCAGTTGCGCGAGCTTGGAAGCGACGCGCAGACCTCTGTGTTCCACTCGGCTGGTGCGGCGAGCCACGACGGGCAGCGCGTTACTATATCCATTCTCGCTGTTGAGAATTCCAACATCTGTTGAAAGATTCGACAGACAAAATACACCCCAAAGAAAGAAGTGTCTCAGCTTGAGACCCACTCTTCCTCTAACAAAGTTAAGCGTTTACAGTGGAGTTGTAGCTGCAAGTTCGAAAGTTCAGTAGTCCGTGTGTCGAGCGAACAGTCAGCAAGATCAACCGGTACAAATCCCAGGGGGACGAAGAAATGCGACGCTCAACACCGACACCGCGGATCCAAAAACTCAAAACTCAGTACACCCGAACACAAATTCTCGAAAGCCTGATTTACGAAGTAAAACCGTTCGCCCTCGCAATCGGCGGGATTGCACTCTCGATTCACTTCACCGAAGCCGGACAATCCGTCGGCAAATTTTTTGCCGTAACAATGCTCGTCTGCGGCATCTTCATCGTCTACTCGCGCATGAAGGCACGGGGACTTATCCACTAAACAAATCAAGTATCAAGAAACTCGGCTTCGTGCTGATGAGTCTTAAGCCAGCGACGATGCTCTTTGAATTGAGCATCGTGCGCCTCAACAAGCTGCCAAAAGTTTCGCGAATGGTCGCCATGTCGAAGGTGAGCAAGTTCGTGAACAACGACATAGTCGATGACCGGCTCGGGAGCGATCATCATTTTACAGTTGAGACTGATGTGTCCCGCTGAGGAGCAACTCCCCCAGCGCGTTTTCTGAGCCCGAAACGAAAGCCCCGTCGGACGAAGCTGCATCTCTCTTGAAAAATGAGCCACTCGCTCGGGCAAATGCAGGCGCGCCTGCTTGTCATAGAACCGCTTGAGCGCAAGCTTTACCGACGGCTCCGCAAGTCCGGCACCCCGAATGACAATAAAGTTCTCAATGGCTTCGACGGCAGGGCTCTTGCGCTGCTCTTCTTCAAATACGAGTTCTCGCTCTTGACCAAAAAAGTGAAGCCTCGCTCCGGCGACAAGCACTTTTTGCGGATGCTTGGCATGATACTCGACCCACTTCTGCTTCTGCTGCTCAATCCACTGTAGGTTCTCAAATACGAAACGCTCAATGAGGAGCTTCGGCGTCGTCACTGGCGCGAGCACGCGCACGCGGCCATCGCGCTGTACAGACAGACGCATGCCGCGACGGAAGGGTTTTCGCTGGATCTCGTACTCCACCGGCTAAATCCTACTTCACGACCATCCATAAAGCGAGTAGACCGACACGTTGATGACGCGTTCCCCATTCGACCAGCTCAGTCCCGATCTTATTCTCACTGCCGTCGAGCGGGCGGGCTTTCGTCCGACCGGCGAAACCATTCAGCTCAATAGTTACGAAAACCGCGTCTTCGACGTTCGCGTCGAATCCGAAGAGAAGAGTGTCATCGCGAAGTTCTACCGGCCGGGGCGCTGGTCAGCCGCCGCACTTCAAGACGAACATGAGTTCTTAGCCGATCTGCGCAGCGAGGGAATTCCCGCCGTTGCTCCGCTCTTACCGGCATTTCAACACGGCGATTTCCTCACGGCGATTTTTCCTAAAATTTTCGCCCGCATGCCACAGGAGCTTTTCGACGATGACCTGAAAGAGGTCGGACGCCTACTCGCTCGTCTCCACAACATCGGCGCACGTCGACCCTTTCAGCATCGCCCGGTCCTATCAGCCGAAACCTACGGCTACGATGCTCTCGACCGTCTCGATCGCTTCGTCTATCCTGAACTCTGGCACCGCTACCGCGACGCGGCCGAAGCCATTTGCGAATACATCGAAGACGAGCTCGATCCTCGCGACCGCATTCGCATTCACGGCGACTGCCACAAAGGAAACCTGCTTCGCACCGACCCGCGCGGCGGCACGCGTCCTGAATTTTTCTTTGTCGACTTTGACGACTGCTGCCAAGGCCCACCGATTCAAGATTTTTATATGCTTCTCTCGGGCGCGATCGACGTCGACGAGACCGCGGCCAACGAGCTTGAAACACTCCTAGACGGCTATGAAGAACTTCGCAAAGTGCCGACCAACTTGCACCTGATCGAGGCCCTTCGCGGACTTCGCATCATTCACTACGCCGGCTGGATCGCTGCGCGCTGGTCCGACCCATTTTTCCCCAGCCTTTTCCCCGCCTTCCAAGGTGGCCGCGATAGCTACAACTACTGGGTCGACGAGTGCCTTCGCCTCGAACAGATCGCGAACAATCTGTAGGGCTGGGGTTGCTCGGCAGTCGCGCTGGCGAAGTTGCATCTAGGAGACCAGACGATCATGAATGCACTGAGCTTCGAAGCAACAGACTGTCGGAAACGATTGGGTTCTGGAGCACTGTTTGACGGGGGAGATAACTTCTGAAATCATAACGTATGACTTCACAATTTCAGCTAGCAAATATTGTTATACTTGTTTTTGTGTTCCTACGTGTTAACGCCGCAGAGAATCCGGTAAAAGTTTTCGATTGCTCTCATCCAACTGCTGAATTGAGTACTAAAATTATCGCAGCGAAAAAATTAATTACCGACAATTTTAAGATGGCAACAGTAGGCCGATGTTTTCCGTCCGAGAAATCTTCTGACATCCCTGCTTGCCCACAGTTTAAATCGGGTTTCGGGGCACTCGACTCACGTTTTCCCACTGGTGCCGTATTCGTTCATTACACTCCTGAATCAATTCTCTTCGCTATCGACACACTTGAAGCTTTTCATCGAGCTAACTCAAAAGGAATTGCAAACATTCTCGTCAGCATTGACGACGTTACTAAACTTGCTTCAGAGAAGCGTCTGAAAGCTGTAATCGACAAACCATGGATTAATATCATTCCCATTGCGGGAAGCGCTAGTTACGCCAAATGGACTCGAGACGTCTTCAGAGTGTTCACGAAAGATAATTTGCCGGCACTCTTCCATCTTAATTATGGGGATGAGTCCGATTTGAAAATTTCAGACAACACTCCCTGCGAACTCTCAAGACAGTGTGGGATTCCTTATCTTGTACACACGTCTTTGGTTGGAGAAAAAGATTCTCTTCAAGGGCTCGGAATTGATTCGGGAGGCAACCTCGGCGCCGCACCTGGCGGTGTTCTCTATCGCGGAGTTATCAGTACCCCAGGGTTCAATGACAAACGTGACGCAAAAATTTCGGCAAAGCTTAAATATCCACTACTGACTAACGTGCAGGAAAGAAACACGGATATGTTCCGTTCGGCAGGTCTTGAAATCATAAATGTCGACACGTCCTTTTTATATATCGGTCATGCAGATGAGTTGATTTCAATCTTAAAAACTAAAGATCCTGTTCCTTGTGATTTTGTGATTCTTCGCCCCTCTCTGGAGAAAGCTTTGAAAATTATGAACGAAGTGGTGCTGAAAAAAACAAAAGACTGGGAACTCCTTTGTTCGAAAAATAATTTCTCCGAATTGAAGTCGCGTGAACTGTCTGAATCTGATTACACAAAGATTGCCAATTACAAATGTGTAGATGGAGTGGATCTGAAAACCTACATGGGTGGTGCCGGCAAAAAAATAACAACAGACAATCACCTTCGAGAAAAAATTGAGAAAATTTTAAAAAGCAATGCTCAGTCTTTAGCGGAGAAGGTTACTCAGGCAACTGGCTGTCACCAACCGAGGATAGTTGAAGTTCCCACTCTATTTGAAGAGGGGAAGTCCGTGTTCCCGAACCAAGTGAATCTATTGGAGTTAAATCCAATCGCGGGGAAACCTGCCGCCATCGTTGCGCAGTCGTATTTTGGCCCATTTGATCAATATCTGAAAAAGGCACTTGGGGAACGGGGCATAAAAGTTCAATTTGTAAATGATCTCGCTTATGCCATCGAAGGTGGCGACGTCCACTGTGGAACGAACGAGATTCGTTTGTGTAAATAGGTCAGTCAATGAACACTTGCTTCTCGACTAGTCGCTCGTCAACAAACAACTCACATGTTGAACGACATGCTTTAGCGCGATGACGATCTCCGCAAGCCATTGGCGTATCCAAATGTGATTTGCCTGATAGGCAGCTTGATACTGCCTCAATTTGGTCTATAGTTTTTAGACACAAAAACGGAGGCCAAGTGAACTCAAGAATCGAAAAAATCATCATCGGCGCGATCAGTGTATTGGCCCTGCAGCTTGGCTGCAGCTCGGTCGCGAAAATAGAGCAAACTCCTAAGCCGAAGGCCTCTCCTCGTTACGAACCGAGTCGTGTTTTCTATGGCAATCAAAGCGCCCCATTGACGATTTACCGATACGTCAACTTGGGCAGCGTGCTACAGGCCGCAGACAGCGATGCCTTCAAAAGAATAATCCAAAAGTATCCCGACTCAGTGAAAATCATTGTGAAGCACGTTCCTCTCCCTCAGTTTTATCCGTCGTCGCTTATCGGTTCGCAGATTTTTGAGGCACTCAGAGATATCGATCAAAAACGAGCCAAAGACTTTTATGAGCTCACGCTGTCGACAGAGCAAATGCAGCGACTTAAATCCGAAGATGATTACTGGAATATGCTCAAGCAGCTGAAGTTTCCAATTCCTCAGGTTAAAAAAGAGATCTCAAAAGGCCATGGAACATTCCGGATTCTTGAAGACTACGCCGAGTACAAAAGTCTCGGAATCGAAGGCACGCCAGCCTACGTCGTCAATGGTGATGTTCTCGCCGGAACGCGCCCATACGAGGAGCTTGAACTGTTGATTGAGACGCATTTGCGGGGTGCCAAATAGAATCGCGAAGGGACCGAGGCCAATGTGCTGTCGCATTGCAGCTTCCGGCGCCGGAAGCTGCGGCGCGGCACAGGCGGCTGCGCGCGTGCCTCGCCCCCCGGGAAAGTGCTAATCTTGCGGCCTTTACGGCCGGGTCCCACACAACCGAGCTCCGCTAATCCCGCCAGGTCCGAAAGGAAGCAACGGTACCGGCAGCGAAGTGTGATGTGGGGTGCCCGGTCACCATCTTCAACCCTTACCGAGGCAGAGTCGACGATGTCACAATACCAAGTGATTGCGCGCAAGTGGCGCCCCCAGTCGTTTGGCGATCTGATCGGTCAGGATCATATCTCGACAACGCTACTCAACGCGCTCCGCGGCCACCGCCTTCCACAGGCGCTGCTTTTCACTGGCGTTCGCGGTACTGGCAAAACATCGACGGCGCGCATTCTCGCAAAATCGCTGCGCTGCCAAAATGCCGTGGACTTTGTCCCTTGCGGAAAGTGCCGCGACTGTGAAGACACGACTCTCTCGCGCGCCATCGATGTGGTGGAGATCGACGGTGCCAGCAATAACGGCGTCGACGCCATCCGCGAGCTTCGCGATAGCGTTGGCTACATGCCGTCGTCGGGCACGCACAAAATCTACATCATCGACGAGGTGCACATGCTCTCGACAGCGGCGTTCAATGCGCTGCTGAAGACGCTTGAGGAGCCACCGGCACACGTCATCTTCATTCTTGCGACAACCGAAGCGCAGAAGATTCCCAATACGATTCTCTCGCGCTGCCAACGCTTCGATTTTCGCCGTATCCCTTCGCGCATTATCGCTTCTCAGCTCGCCAAAATCTGCGAGGCCGAAGGTGTTAAGGCCGATCAAGATGCGGTTTGGGCGATCGCTCGCCAAGCCGACGGCTCCATGCGCGATAGCCAGAGCCTTCTCGATCACGTCATCACTTTCTCAAACAAAGCAATTACCTTACCCAAGGTAATCGAAGTCCTTGGCCTCACCGATCGCTCGCTGGTGCTTGAAGGTGCTGAGGCCTTGATTCTGCGCGATCAAGCCAAAGCGCTGAAGCTCATCGACTCGGTGAACCGCAGCGGCGTTGATCCAAAACTTTTTGCTCAAGACCTGCTCGAAGAGATGCGCAACGCCTTGATGGTGCGCCTCTGTACAGACGACCCGACACGCGTTGTCGACCTTCCCGATAGCGAGATCGCAGAGCTTTCGAAACCTGGCCATGCCACCAGCGAAGAGGACCTGCACGCCCTCTTCGACATGCTCCTCAAAGGCATTACCGATCTCTTGCGTTCAAGCGACCCACGCCTCGTTTTGGAAATGACTCTGCTTCGCATTTCGTCCGCACCGACGATGATGAGTCTGCGCGAGCTCTTCGCTGGCCGCACCGTTACTTCATTCGCGCCGGCGCAAACTCAGGTGTCGGCAGCGGCGCCACGAGCCATCCCGCCGCCGACAGCGGCAGTCACCGCCACTGTGGCGGTAAACACCACACCGCCCGCCGCGACAACGACTGAACCAGAAAAGCCGAAATACACCGTCGAGTCGTTCACACGATCAGCTAAACCGGGAGGTCCAACAGGAGCCTCGCCAAAACCTAACAAGGCTCCTCCGGCGATTCCTGGCCCAATGACGCCCATGACGCCCGCCACACCTCCGCCGCAGGCTCAGGATGCCGAAGCTCCCGTCGACACCAAAGACCCCTGGCTCGGTTTTGTATACAAGGTCCGTAAGGCCAACGGTTTGCTTGGCGCGATGCTCGAGAACACCCACATACTCGAGCAAACAGACGAGCGGATCACCATCGGCGTTCCAAAGAAGGTCGCGTTCATGATCGATAAGATCAAAGATCCCGACAACGTCCGCAGAGTCGAACAGTTCATCGAGACTTTCTGGCAGAAAACTTTGAAAGTCGAAATCAAGATGGATGACGGCACCTCAGTCGTCGGCGCGCTGACTCCTCGTGCAAAAGAGGAAAAAGCCAAAGTCGAGCGAACGCAGTCGATAGAAACAGCGGTTGAAGAAAATCCGCTTGTCCGATCAGCAAAGAATGTTTTTAAAACTCAAGTGAAGACAATTCGTGAGCCGAATGGCTCATCTCAGTCAAAGGAGTCTAAGTCATGAAGGGACGCGGTGGTTTTGGTGGTGGCGGCGGCGGCGGTGGAATGCAGAACATCATGCGCCAAGTTAACCAACTTCAGCTTAAAATGAAGAAGCTTCAAGACGAGCTCGCCGAACAGACTTACGAAGGCACCTCCGGTGGCGGCGCTGTCACCGCAAAGATGAAGGGCGAATCAAAACTGATTGGCCTTACGATTTCGGCTGACGCCATGAAGGCCGGTGACGCCGAAATGCTGCAGGATATGATCATTGGCGCCGTGAATGAGGCGATCAAAAAAGCAAAAGAGACGCACGCTGCTGAAATGGAAAAAATCACGGGCGGCGCCGGAATTCCGGGAATGTTCTAATGTTGCGAATCGGCTCGCTTGAAAAATTAGTGCACCAACTCAACCGCCTGCCGGGCATTGGCCCAAAGACAGCTCAACGGTTGGCGTATCATATTTTGCGCGAGCCCGATCTCTCTCATGGCCTCGAAGAGGCGCTGATTCAGGTCCGCGAGACGATTCATCTGTGCTCGTCGTGTTTTTCGTTCACGGACTCTCCAGCACAGCCCCCTCTTTGTCATTACTGCCTGGATACCTCTCGTCGAGACGATGTGCTTTGCATCGTTGAAGAGCCCTCTGACATTGCTCGCGTTGAAAGTTCAGGGGTTTTTCGTGGACGCTACCATGTTCTTCATGGAGCCATTTCCCCGCTCGACAATGTCGGTCCGGATGATTTGAAAATCCGCGAATTGATGGTGCGCCTTGAAGCGCCGACTCCTATCAAAGAAGTCATCTTGGCTCTCGATCCCGATCTAGAAGGCGACACGACCGCCCTCTATCTCGCCAGAACTTTGCATGAACGCGGAATCAAGGTGACACGAATTGCGAGCGGCGTGCCTCTCGGTAGTGATATTGATTATGTTGATGACCGAACGCTCGGTCGAGCGCTTGAGAATCGGGTGGAACTGTAAATGGCCTTTATCAATCAAGAAGCAAAAGAGATTCACTGCAAGCTGGTCTACTACGGACCTTCACTCGGCGGAAAAACCACCAACGTCCAGTGGATTTACACCCGCACGACAGGGCAAGGCCAAACCGCCATGCAGGTCTTCAATGCGAATCCTGAGCGAACTTTATTTTTTGATTTCTGGCCTATGGATGTCGGCGAAATTCGCGGCTTGCGCACTCGCCTACACCTCTACACCGTCCCCGGACAGGTTGTTTACGATGCTAGCCGCAAGCTCATCATGAAGGGACTCGACGGTGTCGTCTTCGTCGCCGACTCGCAGGTCGAACGCATGGAAGAGAACCTCGAAGCCATGCGCAACCTGGAAAAGAATTTGGATCAACAGGGCTACGACATCCGACGAATCCCGCTGGTGATCCAGTACAACAAACGCGATCTCAAAAACGTGACTCCGCTCGCCGAAATGCGCGCGGCCCTCAATCGCTACAACGCTCCCGATTTTGAAGCCGTTGCAAGCGACGGGCGCGGGGTTATGGAAACTCTAAAGACAATCTCGAAAACAATTGTCACGACACTCAAGGTGGCGAGCTGTGAAAATCGAATCAGTTAAAATTGAACGTGCGACACACACGAAAACAATTCCTCCCGCTAAGGAGTTTGGCTTCGGACGTCACTTCTCGGATCACATGGCTCTGCTCGACTACTCAAGTCGGAATGGCGCTCCTCGCCAGTGGCACTCGCCACGAGTTGTTCCCTATGGAACGCTCCAGCTCGATCCCGGAGCTGCCGTCTTGCACTATGGACAAGCTCTATTTGAAGGCCTTAAAGCCTTCCGTGGCGATGACGGCACGGTTCGCCTCTTTAGGCCTGAAATGAATTGGAAGCGCCTCGTCTCTGGCGCCGAACGCCTGTGCATGAAGGCACCTCCACTTAAGTACTTCACGGAAATGCTGACGGCGTTTTGCCAGGTTGAATCGCGCTGGATTCCACGAGAGCCAGGCTGCGCGTTCTACCTGCGTCCCACGCTCATCGGTACCGAGGCCTTCCTTGGGGTTAGACCAAGCGAAGACTTCTTGTTCTACGTCATGGGTTCACCGGTCGGCTCGTACTACGGCGAGGGCAGTGACACCGTAAAAATTAAAGTTGAGACCGAGTTCGTCAGAGCGGCTCCCGGCGGCATTGGCGCCGCAAAAACTGGCGGCAACTACGCGGCCAGCCTTAAAGCAGCGCTCGAAGCCAAAGCTGCAGGCTACGCCCAAGTTCTTTGGCTCGACGCTGTCCACCGTCGATACATCGAAGAGGTCGGCACGATGAACGTGTTCTTTAAGATCGGCGATTCAATCATCACGCCGCCGCTCGACGGAACCATTCTCCCTGGCGTTACTCGCGATTCAGTTTTGCAAATTCTCGACAGTGAAGGATTGAAGGTCGAAGTTCGACCGCTCGCACTCGACGAGCTCCTTGAGGCCGCGAGAAGCGGCACTCTCAAAGAGGTCTTTGGCTCAGGAACGGCCGCCAGCATCTCACCTGTCGATTCGCTCGGAATTCACGGCGAAAATGTTCAGGTTGGCGATGGAAAAGCAGGTCCTGTTTCAACTCTTCTCAAAAAGAGACTCACCGACATTCAATATGGACGTGTCGAGGATCCCTGGGGCTGGACTTTGAGTGTAAATAGCAGCCCTTAATATGAGATTCATCGAATCTATTTGAGGGTCTTCCGATAAGACCTTGTGAGCTCAGAAAGAGTTGACCGCGCGGTCTTAAAGCATGTCCTCGCCCGATTTAAACAGGCAACGCTGGGACAGGTCGTCGGCGTTGCGGGTCTGATCGCAGTGCTACCGGAACCACTCGTACACTTTCAAGACGACATCCTGAGCTTAATCGGCATCCTTGGCATGTGCGGTACGCTGGTCGTTCGAACGGTTGTCGCACCAAAACTGGCGGCCGCAGCGGAAGATGAGACTTGTTCTCTTCAACCCATCCAACGCAGTCTCTACGCACTCCTGCTCATCAATGCATTAATGTGGAGCCTGACCACTTTCGGTCTGCTTTGCTCGATTACATCTGACTACGAATCGAAAGCCATCATCCTAACGCTGATCGCCGGCGTCGGAATGGTCGGCGGTGCCGTCGCATGCTACAAAAGGCCCCTGCTTTTCGCCTATATTGGCATCTTGTGGGCCTCGCCAATGTCCTATGCGGTCATTGCCGGAAACTACCGACTCCTCATTCTTCTCATTATGGGCGGCGGCTTTATCTTGGCCTCGGGCCTCTCGTCGCAACGTATGTTGAGCGACGTCGAGAACCGCCTTCTCAACGAGTTCAGCTTGAAACGATACTTTCAGCAGGTCATCAACGCGATGCCGGTACGCCTCCTCATCGTTGGCCCCGACCTCGATATCCGCTTTGCCAACAGCGGCTTCGACAACCTTCTCGCCGATCCAATCGATCGGCATCGCCGAACACTTCAAGACGTTCTGCCTTCTGTCGTGACTGCTATCAAAGAGCTGGCTCCGCAGTCATCCGTTCAATTTGAGGTCGAAGTCGCGGCGCCCGATCGACGCTGGCAACTGATCAGCATTCAAAAGCTCAGCAATACCGATGAAACAATGATCGCGGCGATTGATGTCGATGAGCAGCGGCGCGCCGAGCGTCGAGAGCTCGAGATGCGCGCCAAGGCCGAAACGGCATCACGCCTGGCCACACTCGGACAGGTCGCCGGCGGTATTGCTCATGAGATCAATAACCCTCTGGCCATCATCATCGCTCGAGTTGAATCCTTAATTCAGAATGACGCCAACCTATCACCCGAAATAAGGCGCGATGCTCTGGAAAAAATCGACAAGACTGCCGAACGGATTGCCAAGATCATCCGCTCCATGCGCGCTCTCGGCCGGGACGGAAAACAGGATCCCGCCGTTCGCGTCGACCTCAACGAGGTCTTAAACGACACACTAACCCTGTTCGAGCAAAAGCTGAAGAATCGAAATGTCTCGATTAAAATCGCGATCCCACCTCATCAGGTGTTTTTCTTTCGACCTGTGGAGTTGATTCAAGTGCTGACCAACCTCATCGGCAACGCCCTCGACGCCGTCAGTGAACTCGAGCCCGACAGCGAGCGCTGGATCGAAGTCGCCGCCGAACCTACGGCCAGTTCACGGCTGCGTATTTCAGTGCGAAATGGCGGCCCGAAGATTCCAGACGCCATCGCCCAACGAATTGGGACTCCATTTTTTACGACAAAACCCCCCGGTTCAGGAACGGGCCTGGGAATCACAATTGTTCAAAAATTGGCTCGCGAAAATGACGCTCAGTTCGGCATCGATAGAGGCGGAGATCACACCTGCTTCTATATTGAAGGCCAGACCGATGGGCCGGCCGTATCGTCCACTAGCGCTTGACGCCGACAAGATCTCCCCTGATAAGCCTTGATCATGAGCAGCAGTCATCCGGAGTCGCTAAAAGCCGAGATTCGAGAGTTGAAAGCCAAACACAATGTGCTTTTTCTGGCTCACTATTACGAAGACGGGGCCATCCAGGATCTCGCCGACCACGTCGGTGACTCACTTGCCCTTGCCCAGTGGGGCCAACGCGCCGACAATCCGATCGTACTCTTGGCCGGAGTGGTCTTTATGGGCGAGAGCGTAAAGCTTCTCTCACCAGAGAAGACCGTGCTCGTACCTGATCTCGCTGCCGGCTGTTCGCTTGTGGACCACTCGCCCTACGCCGACTATCTGAAGTGGCGAAACGAACACCCAAATGGCATCACCGTCACCTACGTCAACTCGAGCGCAAAAGTGAAGGCGATCACGGATGTGTGTGTTACATCGTCCAACGCCGAAAAAATTATCGGCGCAATCCCTCGCGATCGTGAAATTCTCTTTGGCCCCGACCGCAACCTGGGCCGCTACCTCTCAAAGAAACTAGATCGCCCGATGATTCTGTGGCCAGGATCATGCGAAGTGCATGTGCAGTTCTCAATGAGAAAGCTCCATGAATTGAAACTCCAATATCCCGAAGCACTTGTTATTTCTCATCCAGAGTGCGACGAAACTATTTTGCAACTATCGGATGTGATCGGTTCGACATCGAGACTGCTCGATGAAGTCCGAAACAATCGCGCCACCAAATCATTTATTGTAGCCACCGAACACGGCATCTTCCATGAAATGCAAAAAGCCCGACCGGACGCCATTCTGATACAGGCGCCCGTTGAAGGCAGCTGCGCCTGCAACGAATGCCCCTACATGAAGCTCAACACGCTTGAGAAAATCCGCAACACGCTGAAGACACTGCACCCCACTGTCACTGTCGACCCGGCGGTGGCCCGTCTTGCTCGAATCGGACTACAGCGTATGATGGACATTACTGACGGCAAAACTGTCACGTGGCCCAATCGCTTCGAAGCGCCGTCTCCGGCCCTATGAGTGCCGCACTCACTGAGTTTCAAACGCTTCTTGCCGAGTGGGTCGCTCAGGAGGCGAACCGATTCAGCTCTTTCGAAAAAATCAACATTCAACTCTCGCCCAACATGGGCTCATCAAACCCCGAATATAGAACTCTCATTCGCCAAAGCTTGTCGTCACAGCTGCGGCAACAGGCCGCTCAATTCGACGAAGGCACTATTCTGGATCTCAGTCGACCGCCCGCTGTTCCTGACTACGCCATTTCAATTTCGCACACCGAGGACGCCGGTGGATTTCTGTACGCTAAAACTCGTTCACACCAGCGAATCGGATTTGATATCGAATCTCGTGAACGCGTTCGACCAGCGATCGTCAAACGCGTGCTCGCGCCCGGTGAGGCCTTTAACGAAGGCCGCATCACCCAGCACTGGTGCGCCAAAGAAGCCGTGGTCAAAGCACTCGCCCACTCCACGGGCCAGCTCCCCCTCATCACCGACGTTCGCATCTCGTGGCTCGATGATTCGCGATTTGTTGCGAACGGCGCCTGGGGCTTTGCTATCGAAATCGGCGATTTCGGCTTTTCTGTCGCAGTGAGTGAATAGTCGTTTGACAGTGATAAATCGCGATTCAAGACCTTGAAATCACGACGATATGATCGCCAATCGTCTTATTGTGATACGGATCGAAAACTCTTCTCTCAACTTAGGTCCAAGCGGGGCCGACAAGTCTTCATGACGGCAGCATCAACTGCCAAGGCAAGAGAGGTAGAGAGTATGCCACAGCAGAAAGCTCCGAAAGGCGCAGCGAAGAAAGCCACCACTAGCAGCAGCAACACCGAGCGCGCACTTCGCGAAGATCTCGAACCGCTTCCCATTCGCTCACTGACGTCCATTGACCACATGACTCTGTTGGCTCGACAAGGCTGGCTCGTTGAAGCCTCAACCACAGGCTTCCTCCTTGAAGTCGAACGCAAGCATCTCGCCCCCAAAGTTTTTCGCGATTCGCTTTCGCTCAAAGAGCTCGAGGGAGATCGCGTCTATCTGACGATCGATGCGATGAATCTCGAGATCGGCGGCACGATCACCCGAACGCACCGACTCTCAAAGGACCGCTGGCAGATTGCAATCGATCTTCGCGACGATGCTCCCGAGTACTGGCGTGAGTGTCTGATGGAGTTTCTGCCGCGCCCCGGAGGCTTTTGAGCCCGCGTCAAGGTTCGACATCCGCTCAATCTGCCATCAGAATTGAGCGATGCTTTTTGAAATTCCAGAATCTGTTCACTACTTCAATATCGCGGGCATGTCCCCGCTTCCTCGTCGAACTCGCCTGATTGGCGAAGCTGCCGTTGGACTCAAATCAAGCCCTTGGGACTTAAGTGTTCCCTTTCAGTTTTTCGAACAGACCGACCAGGCGCGAGCGCTTTTTGCGAACCTCATCGGCGCTCGCCCCGAGGACATCGCCCTCATTCCATCCGCAACCTACGGCGTGTCTACGGCAGTCAAGAATCTTCATCTTAAAGCCGGCGACGAAGTTCTCCTTATGGCTGAAGAGTTCCCAGCACTCTACTACCCCCTCCGTCGGGCCTGCCTTGAGAGCGGCGCCACGCTTACCACCGTCACTCCGCTCGCAGGCCAATCATGGACCGAAGCGATCTTGGCTAGAATCTCCACAAGAACAAAAGCCGTCGGCGTCTCGCCATGCCATTGGACCAACGGCGCACGAATTGACCTCAAGGCCATTCGCAAAAGCACGCGCAACTTTGGCGCACAAATGATCGTCGATGGTTGTCAATGGGTCGGAGCCGCGCCCTTCAACTGTCAGGAGATCGAGCCCGATCACCTGATTGTTCCGACGTATAAGTGGATGCTCGGTCCCTATAGTTTTGGTTTTCACTACGTTGCGCCCCATCTGCAAAACGGAATGCCACTTGAAGAATACTGGGCCTCGAAAGCCGGAGCCGACGATTTCACCAAGCTTGTCGCCTACACCGACGAGTTTCAGCCCGGAGCTCGCCGCTTCGATATGGGTGAACGATCGAACTTCGTCCTACTCCCCATGGCCATGGAATCGCTGCGCATTTTGCTCGAGCTCACACCCGAAAAAATCGCCGCGCAGATCAGTCCTAAAGTCGAACAGCTCGCCGCCGCAGCCTATGAACTTGGCCTTCTCGTTCCAGAAAAATCGGAGCGGAGTCCACATATGATCGGAATCCGTCGTCCATCAGGCTGGAACCCTGGACTTCCCGATCGTCTGCGCGATGCCGGCATTCACGTGAGCTTCCGCGGCGACTGCATGCGCGTCTCGCCACACATTCACATCGACGATCGCAACATGGGCGCTCTCATTCGCTGTCTTGAAAGCGAAGTTTAATATCGGCTCGAACAATGGCCCACAGGTCTGATCATCTACAGTGAGCCCAAAATAGCTTCGTCGTCCGATGAAGAAATTAAGAATGGCTAGCCCTTTGCAGTGTAGTCCTCGTGACCGCCTAAAGGAGCCTACATGATACAGTGTCAACCACGACTGTCTAACTTAACGACAGTCAGCCGGCCTATTCGGCAAATTTTAGCGTGTGTAGTAGGACCTGCTCTGTTCGCCGTTTTGCTCAGTTTTAGCTTGGTTTTTCCTGCGCAAGCAACCGCCCAGCAATCGCCGTCCGATTCGGCTCCCAACGCACGCGCCCTTATTGATCTCGTTATTTCGCGGGCCTTCAAGCTAGAGTCGTCCCATCTCTTATTCCGTGCTGTTGAGTTGGAAGCAGTCGGCAACGACCATCACTCAAAAATAGAAGTGGAACGCTCTGGTGGCCGAATCATCATCAATTTTATATACGACAAAGTGGCCCTCCAGAATCCGGCGATGCTTTTTCCTGACCTCGTTCTGCTTTCGGCGATTACAAGCATAAATACGAAAGTAACCGGCAGCCCACTGAATTTCGATCCAAGTTTGGCAGCAAAGTTTGGCGATCAATCAACTCTAGTTTTCCCAAAATCACGTCAACGCTTCCTTGCGACCTGGATTGAAGTCTTTCGAAATGCGCAGCAGGGTAGTGCGACAGCAAACTTAGCTATGACATGGATAAGTCTATTGGCCCAAAAGGCGCTCGCTATCAACTCAGAGTCCGAGGAGACATTGCGAAGCATCGGCCTCGGTCGCGAAAAGCGAGCTGAAGCAATTCGAATTACACAGACTACACTCGAGCGGCTTGCTGCCGACGCTCAAGGTACTGATGTAGCTCTGAAACGTTTTACTAGTTCTAGTCCAGCTGGAAATCAGTCGGCTCTTTTAGACAGGCTTATATTGAACAATGACCGCGCCGGTGTGGCAAAGATGTTTCAAGATCAGCTCCCCTGGGACTTCATGGAACCAACAGAAAAGATGGTTTGGACCGAGTGGATTGGCGCTATCGAAAAGCCTGACGATAAAAATACAGAAATTCTTTTCAGAGGCATAGGAGTTCAGAACCGTGTTCTAAGCCTTGAGAAAGGGGAGAATACGTCGTGGGCCTTTCTTTCTGCTGGAATCCAAGGCAGTGACGGCTTGGCTCATCTCTTTCAGAGAAGTCGAGACGTGATCGGCAACCTGTTCGGCGAGGGCTCCATCCTATCTCCCACTATATCTCTCCAACTTAAACGACATGCCTTCGCATCGAAAGACTCCAACTTCATTTCTTTTACGTCGGACTATATGACGGCCGCCGGTTTTATTGGAAACGCAATAGAACCAGAGCACGGAAAACATCAAGGTCTACTTGGAGTTCGTTTAGATCGTCGACGCACCCTTCCCAACTTTACCAGCGAGATGAACGAAAAAGAATACCTCGTGCCACTTCTCATTTTTCCTGACGAGGTTGTTTTCTTTGAAGAGGCCACTGCGCTCACTCGCGAACAATTTAAAGATCGACCGTTTGCCGAAAACCTCCTCAAGAGGGCTAACGCACAATCAACAGCTCAATTGAATTTCGATAGCATTACAGACGACGGTTTGTTGAACGATAAGTTCGAAAGAGATTCCGTAGATGCCTTAGTCTCGTTGTTTAGCAGGAGCAGTACTACTCAGCGTTCTCATCTCAATATGAAATGTATGGACCTATTCTCAGGAATCTAGAGGCTCTCCTCTAAATAAATACAATTGTCCTGTCGTCGCTTCCATTAAAGCGAAACAAACCCGGGCACGGCCTTCTCACTGACCAGCGCCACTGAGTAGTGCGTCGGCAAAAACCACGCGATCGCCTCGGCAATACCGCTGTGCTCTTGGGCTGGTGGCGAACCGAGCGACTCAAGAGAAAAAGCGAGGTCCCATTGGCTATCGGCCGTTGGTGCAGATTCGGCAGAGATCATCAAAACGCGTGGATCAGCGACCTTCTGTCGTTGGAAGAATTCTTTGAGAACCGATCGAACAGCATCCGGTAAGTACACGCGGCTGGGAGCGCCAGTCAGTAGCTTTTGACCATTTTGAATTTCAAGGGCACCGGCACGAACGCTGGGCGCAAGCGTAAGAAACTCGCCGCGCTCGACAAAATTCCAAATCATCCCAAACGGAAGCACAAAATCTGGCATCGGTTTTTCGGGATTCAGAACCATCCCCATTCCACGCGAAGCCAACCAGCGCGCGACGGTGATCACCGGCTCAAACTCCTCGGCCTTGCGCCCACCGGTCGCCACCAGCAGATAAGGCCAACCATCAGGCCCCTGAACGGGATCAGGATTGACGACAGCGACCGAACCGCGCCCTAGTTCTTTTAGGAATTCGATTTCCCAGGCGGCATCGCGATCGGCTATTGGAACAGAAAGCATGTGTTCAATGGACATGGGCGCATCAGTTCCGCTTTTCACCCCTCCAGTAAAGCGTTGCCGCGCTGCGCGGTATTCGACAATGCCTTTAAAAAAGGCGAAGTTCCACGACCTTAAGTTTCAGTTCAACCGAGGGGGTTTAAAATGAAACTCAACATCACGTTCAGCGGCCTGATTCTCGCGGCACTCATCGTCGCCAACCTCACGGCCTGCAACCGCAACACTCCAGTCACACAACCACAGAACCCCATCGTTCGCGGTGTTGAAACCCGTCAAGTCGCAACGGCCGGAGCCGCCGACGCCCGCCTCCAACAGCTGAAGCACGGCCGCACAAAAGCCGGCCTTTCTGCCGCCTTCGCGACACCGACAAGCCCGGTTCTTTCCAGCAAAGTCACATTTACGAAAAGCGAAATTCTAAATCGCGTCTTCTTGTACGGAACCGATTTGCAGTATTCGTCGATTGGCGAAGAGGACGGAATGCTCCTCCAATCGCTTGCGATCGGCCACGTCACCGCGCGTTTTCAGATTCTTGGCAGCCGCTTGCAGCTCTTTGCAGAAGAGAAGTATCGCTTCGAATCAAACATCAACATCCCCCTTCGGCTCCTCGCCGAGTGGCCCATCGTTTTCGATAACGGGGGCGACATCACTGTCGATATCGCAACGGCATCTCCCGCGCTGGCCGGTGTGATTGGCGCAGACGCGCCCATCCGTTCAAGCTGGGTTCGATCGGTTGAATTCGTTCCGCAAGGCAACTACCTCCTTCTTGAGACATCAATCGAGATGGCTGACGGCACAGTCGCCGAATTCATGGAAAGCCTCTTTCCGCGCGAAACACTCACAGCCGGCGCACCAGAAGCCTTGCTCGATGACCCAAGTCGGGAAATCAAAGCCAACCGCTATGGCTTTCTCTCAAATCCGGTGTGGCTCGATCTTCCAGACGGCCGTGTTCAAACGGCAACCGCACAGCGCTTCCGTCGCCCTGAGGCCGGCCAAACGATTGACTGGTACGTCACAGGAAATATCCCGGCTGAATATGTTCCGGCCGTTCGCGATGGCATCGAAGCCTGGAACCGTTACTCGCAGAAGATGTGGAACCGCGACTTTATGCGCTTTAAGGGCGTCCTTCCTGCTGGCGTGAAGATTGGCGATCCTCGCTACAACGTCATCAACTGGGACTCTGTCGTCGACGCGGGTTCTGCCTACGAGTCACAGGCCTCTGATCCCGAAACAGGTCTCCAGTCGCACTCACTCATCTATCTACCATATTCTTGGATTGAGACCGGCAAAGACTTTTGGCAAAAGGGCGAGCTCTCACAAGACCGCACGGCCTCGCTCAAAAAGGCACTCGACAAAGTTCGCTTCCTCGATCGTAAGGTCAACATCAACTGCTTCCACGAAGCTGAGATGAGTCTCAGCTTGCAGATGCGCGAGACACCCGAGGCCTTCGCCAAAGAACTGCTCAAGGGTGTTCTCTTTCACGAAGTTGGTCACGCACTCGGCCTTGCTCACAACTTCAAAGGCTCGCTGTCGTACGATCCCGACGTCGCCGGTTCGCTCTTTTCAAACTCGATCATGGACTACAATCAGTACCAGATCGAGCACGGCGCCTTCGATCAGCCGGGCTCATCCGCAGGACCACTTCTCGAGTACGATCGACAGATCCTCTCTGTTCTCTATAACGACGGCGCCGACATCCATCCGACCGATGTCATCGTTCCTCACTGCGACGACAGCTCGGCGGACTCAAAAAAAGGTGGAGTCGATCCGTTCTGCATTCGCTACGATGCGGGTCAGGACCCAACCGTTCAGCTTGTTCGAACTTACGCACTCATTGCTGACCCCACAGCGAGCCTTGGCAAAACAAAGAGCCTCGGCAGCGCCGTCGAAGCGACACTGGCCGCTCTTCCCGATCCAGCTACCGTCACTGATCTGGAAACGGTCATCGTCGCCGAATCCGACTTGCTAACCAGCATTTCTGCGATCACTCAATTCTACATTTCGGCTGGGGCACAGGGCCTCAACTATATGCTCACGGCGAATATTCGCATGCTCCAAACTTATCGCGCCGGAACATTGCCAATGACTGTGGATCCCGTGGTCACTCGACAGCGCGTCGCGGGTATCGTGGATCAGGTTCTGACAATGGATCAGTTGCCGGCCGCCACTCGCAAATCGTACGAAAAGGTGGCCGACCTTGCCGCTCAGTGGCTGCGCGCAACGCCGTGGTACACGGGAGCCGCAGCAAACGTACAAACGGAGCGCGAGGCTTCGATTCGAGATCAAGTCACCGAGTGGTTGAGCGAGTATGAGAAGACCACATTGCCGCGCTTGCGCAGTCGCATGTTGGGAGCAATGGCTCGAAGCACCGATGCGCCGTTTTATCTCGACGCCCAGACTGATTACGAAGCTCAGACCATGCTTTGGTTCGACAAAGTCTTGACGCAAACAACTCCCAACGGACGTCCCTATACAGTCACTGAACGACGGGCCGTCGCCACAGCCCTGGAGTCGTTCTCTGGGGTTGACGGTGTCTACGAGTTGAAAACAAAGTCCCGCGGTTTGGTCGAAGCTGAAATCAAAGCGGCAAAGACAGCCGAACAGCGAGAATCGTTGCGCGCCCTTCGCAGTATGCTCTACTAAAGCTGATGCGACGGCGGGCACTTCGGTTTTCAAAGACGGCACGATCGACAGCGATACCGGGACTGCTCCTCTCGCTGTCGATTCACGGCATTGTCGCACTCCTGCTTCAGTCTCTTCCACCAAAAGCAGCGCCGATTCCAAGTCCAATCAACACCGTTGAGCTGACTCTCACCGACGAAAAACCGACACTCGCCAAAGGCACCAAAACTGGACACGTCCTTGCCCAGCAAAGCGCTGGAACTGCATCACGTCGACAAAGCGGAAAAGGCCGATCGAACTCTCTGACCAGCGGACTCTTTCAGGGACATCACCTCAACGCCATTCAGACCGGGACGGCTTACAACAACGCAGAGTCAACCGGTGACGGCCACGGCTGGTCTTCAGCCGTTCGCTATGGCAATGAAATGGGTCTCGAGAAAACCCTCGACACTCTTCCGTTCTTTCTCGCTCTTCACAAAAAGATCGATAGCAATTTGATCTATCCCGAGGACTTCTCTCGACATCGGCTCACGGGTCTCGTTCGCATCGAGGCCCTTCTCGCCAAAGATGGTCGACTCCTCCGCTTCACGTCGACCGCCGCAGAAGACCGTGTCCTCCAGACCTACTGTCTCGTTTTTCTAACGCACGTTCTTAGCCGTCCGCTCGCTCCGGTTTTTCAACTCAAGAGCGACGAGCCCGTCGCCGTAGCTTTCGAGTTTGATTTTCGAGTCCGTATTCCTGATCAAGCTCCGGCGACAATGGTCGTTGGCGCAATGAAGAACCGTCTCGCTTTCGGCCGAGAGTCGATGGTCGATCCTTGGCTGAACGAGAAGATCAACGAAATCCTCACTCATTACATCCCACCGATCATCCCGATTCCCGGTGGCGTCTACGTCGATTTTTATCTCGCCTATCAGTGGGTGCAGAATATGATCAATGATACACCCACTGAATCGGACGCACGCGCAGCGCGAATTGAAAAGTTGCACGAGGACCTGAAACGCTCTCTCAGAGCTGAAACCCCGCCAGACGCCTAGTCGAAACCTCGACTCTCGACGCGGCCTACAGCCAGAAAACACAAGACCTTCGCCAAGAAGATCGCCCCGTCGCATTCTGACGGTTTCATACTGAGTTTACCCTATGAGACATGCGTATTTTAACACTCATCGCTCTCATTCTTTTCACAATGGTCGGATGCGGATCTGAATTCTCAACTCAGCTCGCGAGCCACGAGAATGTCGCGCAAGATGTCGAAGTCGACCCCCCAGCACCCTCGACACCGCCGCTACCGGCACCACCACCAGCTCCACCCGAAGAACAAGTGCTCGGCGCGGTCGCGTGGGACAATCCCAAAAAGAACTCTCGCGACTGGTCTTTTCACGTCTACCAGATGATTCTCGACAAAAAACTTTCACTTCTTCGCGGCGCGAACGACATCGCCACCTTCTGCCCACAGTTCAACATTCTGTCGGAAGAACAGCGGGCTTATTTTTGGACCGCTTTTGTCGCGGCATTCGCATACTACGAAAGCGGCTGGGATCCGACCGCCCGCATGGTGGAGACGACAATGGGCACCGATCCTGTCACCGGCAAGCAGGTCGCCTCAGAGGGACTGTTACAGCTCTCCTACCAAGACGGTCGCAACCATTCTTACTGCAATGAATTTGATTGGAGCGCTGACCGAAAGCTTTCCGCTCGTGACCCGCGCAAAACAATTCTCGACCCATTTAAAAATTTGAGCTGTGGGGTGCAGATTCTCAATCGACAAATTGAACGCTACGGAAAGATCCTGGTCGACAAAGGCGCCTACTGGGCAGTTCTGAAGCCTCATCGCAAAGACCGAATCACTGGGATTCAAAAACAACTCAAACCGCTAACGTTTTGCCAACCCTAGCGCTCGAGCCGCAGACCAATGATCCGCGGCTCCGCCTATAAAACTACTTCTCACCAACCGAGTGTTCGATAGACGTATAGAGAAATACGCCAAAACCTCGACCAGGAATTGTCTCGACCGGCAATGCCGCGCCCAAGACAATCTGTGCCGCGTCCGTGTTGATCGCATAGCGAAATCCAGGATTCAGGGTGAACGAAACCTCGCGACCGACCGTCTTCTCGGCCGTCGTCGACTCTTTGCCAGAGCCGACCATCTCAAACATCAAGTTGAATGTTTCCGACATCAAATAGATTACACTGCCGCCAAAACTCACGCTGGTGTTTGTGGCTTTTTGCCCTGTCGTGTTTTTTGCATCCGCAAGATAGGTCCAACCGACGTTAAGATGGGTCACCCATTGATCATTAATAGCCACGCTGACCGGCAAATTCATCTGCAGACCCGTCGCTCCAACGCCTAAACCCTTATCGGTATCTCCGGAAGGAAATACGACAGACAATCTCGGCGCAACAGCCGCGATGTCATTGGCCAGCCACTGATAACGATAGTTCAGCAGCACATCGCCCAGGCCTGAATGACCGGCAGGATCAGCCGTCCGTGAATATGGAACCGTCACAGAGAGCTGGTGGTCCTGAGTGCCCACCGGAACCTCTTCGGTGAATGATGCATCCCAGGCACCTTCCGTTTCTTTTCTGCCATGTGAAGATATGTTGAATCACACCCGGCTCTTGATTGTAGGCCTCCTCCACAAGGAACGAATTGTCCTCAATCTTTTCGGCGTGGGAAGAGACAGCAAGACCAAGGCTCTCCGGCTTTTAGCGGGGTCAAAGACGTCGTGAAATGAAAATAGTCCATCACTTGGTCCTGTGATTTGATTTGGTCACGACACTAAATCTCTTTGCAGGAGCACCCAAGGATGGACTTCAGGCAGACTATCATCACGTTTTTAGGTCTTCAAGACGTCAAAATTATCGACCTTAAGGTCTTCAAAAAACTGCACAAAATCGAAGTCAAAGTTCAGCAAAATCGGGAGAGCTGCTTTTGCCGATTGTGCGGCGAGCAATTTTCAACTGTTAAAGAATGGGATCTCAAAATCCTTCGTGCGCCGCCGCTTGGTGTTTTTCAGCATGTGACGGTTAAGTTCATGCAGCTTCGGGGGTACTGCGACAATTGTGACCGCACAGCTGTCGCCGATGTCGACTGGATCCATCCAAAGTTCAGCTCAATGACCTGCGGCCTTGCCGAAGTCGCAGGTCGACTCATGGAAGAGATCACATGTGAAGCTGTCGGGCGTATTCTCGACATGGGATCAAAGGCAATGTGGGATCTCGACCAATATCGCATGGCAGTGATGATGCAGCATCTGCGCATGCCAGACGGCCTCGATGTTTCGTACCTTGCGGCCGACGAAGTTCACTTTCGAACGATCGCCGTTAAAAAACCGAGTCGGACTTTTTGCGAAACGTTGGCGTCCAGAATTTGTCACAAATCTTGTCGCGCCAAAGGAAGGGAAAGTCCTATTTAACGCCATAGGACGGGATTCTGCGGCATTGACTGGTGCCTTGAGGGTGCTGTCGACGGCGCAAAAAATGTCGGTTGAACACTTCGCTGTCGACATGCATGAACCCTTTATTGCGGCGATTGAACGCGAGTGCCCGAACGCCAAAGTTTGCGTTGATCGATTCCATCTTGCACAGAAAGTGAACGAAGCCTTCGATAAAGTTCGTCGATTTGAATTCAAAAAGCCAAAGAAACGAACGACAAAGTCAGTCGCGATATGCTCGAGCCACACCGAAGATTTATCCTCGTTGCCAGAGAGAAGGACCTATCGAAGTCCGAGCAGAAACTTGTCGACAAACTTCGGAGAATCAATGAGCCGATCCACACCGCGATGCTACTCGTCGAATACTTTCACAAAGCACTCGACAAGAAGACGATCAAAGGCTTCCGAGAGACGCTGACAACCTGGTACCGAGTTGTCAGAGAATCGAAACTTGAGCCATTTCTAAAATTCGCAAAAACGATTCGAAAATATCGTCGGAACATTGAGGCCTACATCACTTCAAGACTGACAACCGCTGTCGCCGAAGGTCTCAACAACAAGATCAAAGTTTTAAGGCGAATGGGCTACGGCTACACGAATCCCACTTCGTATTGCCGAAAGATCCTTCAGCGATGCGGCTATCTGAACCATCTGTCGATAAACACTGACGAATTCTTCTACAAAGTTCCCGCACCCCGCTAAAAGCCGGAGAGGGCAAGACCAAATACAAACGTCGCCAATAGTGCTGCAGAAAACTTCACACTTCCTCCATATAACTCAATGTGATTTTGATCCTACTCAGGGGACGAGAAAATCACCTCGATGTCCAGCGCCGGCACCAACTGCCGCAATTTGTCATCGGCCAGTATCACCTACAGACCGGTTCCCGCCAGGCACGAACCAGGCCGTCCTGACCGCCTAAGATCGGTGTCCAGGAATTTGCACAGATAGATTCTTTAAACTGAAGCGCGCTTTACCGAAGGTGAGGATCAACTATGCGTATTCGAAACGCCTGCAAACGATCGTTATTCATCACTCTGCTTGCATCAAATATCGCAAGTCCCGCCCATGCATTGAATGCAAAGATTGACCGGAACACCGAAGCACTTCTCCGCCAAAACGACACAACGGCAGCGGCCCTTCGAAGCGCCCCTGGCGCCCGTCCGGCCTCTAAAGTCGAAGCCTTTGTGTCGGATTCCCGGCGCAGCAAGCTCTTTGTTCCATACTTTTTCCAAATGCCGCGAACGGAGTTCTCTCCCCTCCCAGAATCCGTCGTGAATAACTCCTCCAACTTGCTCGTCGTCGATCAATTGCGCCTCGATTACCCCCGCAACCCAGAGACTGGCCGGAGGACCCCGGCGGTCCCCGCCCTTAAGTCACTCGTCGGTCTACGCTGGACAGTCGTCAATCAATCCAAAGACAGCGCGGGCCGCCTTAAGGCCGCGACGGCGCTCGGTTCCTCCGGCATGGTCCAAACCGGAGACGTCATTCTGAGCTTCCGTCCCGAGTGGTACGCAAGCCTCCCCTATTCTCATCTTCAGCTCGGCGTCAGCCACACCGGCGTTGCGCTCTTGACCCCCAACAACGATGGCTCACAGACACTTCATAACGTCGATATGCCCCTCGACTCTGAAACCTGGGGCGGAGCAAGCAACGACTTTTTGAATTCAAAACACTACGTTGAAGCACCATATCTTCACATTGTTCGTCCGATTGCACTTCATGACGGAGTCAACGACGAACAAGAACGTCGGAACGTCGAACAATGGCTCCTGCTCCTTCGCAAGAATGCGTCGAAGTTCTACAAGAACCCGCTCTCATTCAATAGCGACTACATGACCTCAAACTACAAAGCCGATAGTGACGGTAACGCCGATCTTACCTTTGTCGCCGATCTTGCCCGTCTCTCGCTCGGCGGCCGCATTCAAGGTCGTTATGGTAGCAAGTGACCGATTTCGTCGATCGGAGCCACCCAATTTCATGAAACGGATCCACTCGATTTCATCAATCGGAGCCACCTAATTTCATCCAACGGATCCACTTGTGATGGATCTGGCGGATTTGATTCAGAGCATCAGCGACAACCAAAAACACGAATGCTGCGATCGCCACCCGGGGTGACTGATGGCGGCGGTAAAGGTGTCGATTGCGATGCAGAAACAGATTTTGGAGCTTCATTCCAAAGGCATAAAGTCGCGGCAGATCGCGAAGATTTTGAAGGTCGGCCGCAACACGATCCGTCGGGTCATCAAGCGTGGCGAGCTGACGGCACCTGGCGCTATTGAGCCAGATTGGTCAAAGTCGATCGACTGGGAAAAGGTTCGGCTCGAAGTTTCTCGCGGCGTTCAATTGAATGTTCTGGCGCGTGAGCACGCGGGCCAAACGATCAGCTATGTGCAGTTCTGGCGACAATTTCGAAAGACGTATCCAGAACTTCCGACGGTGACGATGCGGCTAACGCATGTGCCGGGAGAGAAATGTTTCTTCGACTACAGCGAAGGCATCGACATTATTTGCCGCGAAACAGGCGAAGTGAAATCAACGTCGTTCATGTGTGGTGTCATGGCGATGAGTTCGTACGCCTATGGCGAAGTCACATTCACACAAAAGCGCGAAGACCTGACCCGCTCAATGGAGAGTGCCTTTCGATACTTCGGTGGCGTCACGCCCTATGTGACAGTCGACAATCAAAAAGGCTGCAGTTGACCGCGCGCATTGGTATGACCCTGACGTCAATCCGACATTTGTGGACTTTGCAAACCACTGGGGCTTTGCCGTTGTACCCGCGCGGCCATTTCGGCCGCGCGACAAAGGCGCAAACGAATCTGCTATTGGCGTCGTACAGCGGCAGTTCTTCCAAGAGGTACGTGAGCGCAAGTTTTACTCGCTTAGCGAACTCAACATCGCCTTTCGGGAGTATCTTGAGCGGTTGAATGGCACGCTCATGAAGGACTGGGGTGTTAGTCGCCGCGAGCGGTTCGACGGCGAGCGTTCGCTTTTAAAGCCATGTCCAAGCGAGAACTGGGAGCAAAGCGAGTGGCGAAAAGCAAAAGTCCATCCGGATTGCCATATACAGGTTTTAAAAAAGAGCTACTCAGTACCATTTCAATTTGTGGGCCGCGAAGTTCGCGTGCGCATCACGGCAAGGCTCATTGAGATTTTCGATGAAGACCTCAATCCACTTGCCTCACATAGTCGTCTCCTAGGGAAAGAGGCCCATTCTACAAATTTAAGTCACTATCCGGCTGAGAAGCTGGCGCTCACGCAGTTCTCGATTCAGAGCGCGCTTCGCCAGGCTGAAGCAATTGGCGAAGAGACGCTGAAGCTCGTAACTGAACTTCTCGGCGGCGCGTTTCCACTCAAACACTTGCGTCGGGTTCAGGAATCTGCGGCTTCATGAATCAAAAAGAGCGACAACGGCGGGTCTCGAATATGCAGCAAAGGCGGCACTGACATATAACCGGCTGCAGTTTCCCTACATCCAAGCGACGGCCGAGTACTTCGATAAAAATGGCGGAAGGCCGTCGCTGGTCCGTGCGGCACCAAGGCGAGATGCAAATGATATCTACGTACATGAGCACACCCAAACAAATGAGGAGAGATTCGATGATCAATGACCAGATAAAAACAACGGCGCACAGCTTGAGGCTGTTCGGCATGCATGCAAACTTCGAAGCGAGAGCAAACCAGGCCGCAGGCCAGGGCTTGAGTCATCTCGAGTTTTCTGCGGCTCATACTTGAAGATGAGGTCCTTCAACGAAAAGAGCGTGTTGCGAAAATGCTGACGACTCGCGCGAAGTTTAGATCGGCCGTTGAGCTTGAAGATTGGGACCAGACATTTGACCGCGGGCTTACAAAAGCAAAACTTCGCGAAATCTCAACTCATAGTTTTGTGCAATCAAACGAGAACCTCCTCATTCTCGGAAAGACCGGCGAGGGAAAAACTCATCTTGCAGTCGCCATCGGTCGCAGACTTTGCGCCGACAACATTTCCACATTGTTTATCCCGGTCAGTTTCTTTTCGAAGAGGTTCAAGCGGCCCGAGCTTCAGGCAAGTACCTTGGCTACATCAAACGTCTCAGCAGTATCCGCGCATTGATCTTGGATGACTTTGGGCTTCGCAACTACACGCACGACGAGGCCACGGTGCTCGTCGATCTACTCGAGGACCGACATCGTAAGGGCTCGGTCATTGTGACGTCACAAGTCGACCCTCGCGGCTGGACGAAGCTCTTTGAAGATCCAGTCATTGCCGAGGCCATCGTCAATCGGCTCGAACACCCAAGTCAGCGACTCAATTTGAAGGGCGGAAGCTATCGCGAAAACTTCAAACGAAGCTACCTGCGGGAAAAAGACTTGAAGCAGAACGGCTGCTCAGTTAGGAAGCACGTCGCTGGCGCTCCGGTGGCTCCGATTGGTGAAATTGGCCGGCTCCGTTACGCGAAATCGGACAGCAAGGGCTACTCGATGTACTGCTCAGAGTTTGCTTGGGCTGTCCTCTCGCTTCGCGAGTGCGACCCGAATGTTGAAAAGGACGCCTTCCTTCGCGGCGAAACGCCGTCTTGCGTAAAAGAGATCATGCCCGCCATGCCGATCCTTGGAAACTATCAAACCGCGTTCTCGCTACCCGATGGATCAAAGAAAACTCTCGATGGCGCGCCACTCGAAGTCGGACTCGCTGACGGCGCAATGATGATCGCCGACGTGATGACTCGCGACGACAAAAGCCCCGCTCGCCGAAACAAGTTCATCCGCGGCACCTTCATCACCGCAACCGGAAAGCCCGAGCACATTTCTTCGGGCCACCTTGCGGTGCAAAAGGGAATCCTCGCGAAGAATCCGAAGTTCTTCGACCTTCTCGCTGGTTACTTCAGCCTCGCTGGTGACATTCGCTACATGAATCCGATGTCGCTGACCGCCGCTGATCAGGCCAAATTGCAACAGGTCGTAGGCCTTCAACTTGGTTTCAACGAACGCATGGAGCTCGACCGAAATGGAAATCCCGTACTTGAAAACGGACGCCCCGTTATGAAGGCTGGACCGTTGAACTACTCTCCAACGGCATTTCTCGTCCACGCTCTTTTGCCGCGTGGAGAAAAGCTGAAGGCCTTCAGCTACGTGACATCAGTCACATTTATTCCGACAGAACAAATCCGCGCACTTGAGAGTCAGCTCAGCAATTCAAACTAACGCAACCGATGGGTCCAGTTTCTAGACGCTGGACCTTGTCTCGTTACACCTCGCAGAGATGAACTACCGGGTATATGAGACTAACGCATATACCCGTGGTTCTTTTCCTCACCCTCATCATCACCATCGCTCAAGCGGCGTCATCGCCAACGGATAAATTCCAAAACGGCGACCTTATTTTTCACCAGTCTAAAAGTCGGCAGGCGGCTGCGATTCTCGAGGCAGCCGGATCGCCCTGGAGCCATATCGGAATGCTCTTCCAAAAGGGCAAAGACTGGTATGTCGCCGAAGCCATTCAGCCCGTTCGCGTTACCCCGCTGCAGACCTTCATCGCTCGGGGCCGCGATAACAGCTATCGCGTTTATCGCGTTCGCGGAATCACCGACAGCCAAGTGATCGCACTTGAAGACGCGATCGTCCCACAACTTGGAAAAAACTATGACATCTTCTTTGAGTGGAGCGACGACACGCTTTATTGTTCGGAACTCGTCTATAAATCCCTGTTTGCAGCAACTGGCAAAGAGATCGGCCTTGTTCAAAAGTTCTCTGATCTCAATCTCAATGGCCCTCTCATCCAAGAGCTCATTCGGCAACGCTACAAAGACACCGGCAAGACTTTCAATCCAAACGAACCCATCGTCACTCCAGTGAGCCAGCTTGAAGACAGCGAACTCGATCTCGTCGTCAAAGTCGGCCGATACTGACCGAGCACCGTTTGCTTATCGTTCTCGGTCATATTCTGACGGCGGTCTTTGTCTTCCAATGGGCCGAAGGCACAACAGGTCCCATTCTCAACATCTCGTCATTTTTTTGGGTGCTCGTCGCGACGATTGCGATCGTCGACATCGGCCTTATCGTTTTCTTTCTAAGACACCGACGCTTCGTCGCGGTGAGCATAACGGCTCTTTGCACGCTCACCCCAATACTGGGAATCTATCTTGCCCAAGTCAGTAAAACTCGTGCATTCAATGACTGCGTGGAGAACGCCGAAAAACTTCGTGTGCAAATCATCGAATACAAAAAACAAAGCGGCTCATACCCCGATATAAAGGATGGGGTTTCATTCGAAGTCTGCGGTCGTCGCATTCTGAATGGATCAATTATCCGGTACGAACAGACACACAACGATTTTGAGCTCTCATTTAGCGACGGGTACGTTCGCTTCTCCGGCACATCGACAAAAGAAATGACCAGCGACAAGTAGCGATCACGCACCGACTATTCTTCTTTTTATAACTGATCGAAAAAGTATCGCTTTAAAACCACGTCAAGAAAGCTCGGCTCGAGCTCAAGCATCTTCGCGTCTGTTACTCGATCCGCAATCGTCTTTGTGTCTTCGATGAACTGATCGGCAAGCTGCTTCGAGAACTTCTTGTCGAGAATGACGTAGGCGACCTCACCCTGGATGCGCATTGACTGTGGGTGGTGATTGTAGCTCATCACCCAAGAAGCAACATTGTCGATCGTCATAAACTTGCTGTGAAGAGTTGCACCCTTCTTCAAGTAGACCTCTGCGTTCAGCCGGAAGTAAATTGGCAGCGCCTCAATGATCGGCCTCGCGATAATTGGAACATCGATTGAATTCATGGAGTTGGTAAAGATTCGAACTTTCACGCCGCGTTTGATCGCTCGGACGAGGGCATTCTGCAGAGCGGGATTCTCAATAAAATAGGCGTTTTCGATATTGATTTCTTTTGTCGCGCCCTCAATGCCCTTCACGATGCTCGTAAGAATGGTGTCGTTAATCTGCGGATTTGGAGTGAGATCAATTGCCATTATCTTTGTTGCCGCTGTTGCGGCTGAAGCGGCCGGGAGAGCCATTGGTGCAGAGAACGGCGCCAGCGGGAGCTGATGCTTTTTGATCTGGCTATTCCACTCTTTTTGAAAATCAATGTCAGCCGTAAGAGCAATGCTGCCAGAGGCCTGGAAGTCAGTATCGCGCCATTTCGGTATTTCAGGCGGTCCGAGATGACTGTAGACGTCACCGAAGTTCATTCCACCGGCGATCAGATGTTGGTGATCGACAACAATCGTCTTTTTATGGAAGGCATACATCGGAGCTTCAGGATCGCGCCAAAAGATAACCGGAACGCCTTGGCTTGAGAGCCATTCCGGCACCTTGCGGTAGACCGATTGCCGTGCCGTTTTCCAATCGACGATGACGCGAACATCAACTCCCGCCTTGTGCTTTTCATGGATTAATTTTGCAAACTTCCAGCCCGTCACGTCATCTTCCATCGCCCAGGTCTTAATGTAGATGCTGGACTTTGCGTTCTGAAATAGCTGTTCTCTCGCGGGGAACGACTGAGTGCCGTTAACAAGAAGTCTAAGCTCAGCCGCATCAGTGAATGTGGACTCCGCGACACCTTCGAGCTCTTTAATGAAGGCCGGATTGAGAAATAGCGATTTTGATTTGGGTCCACTGGGTGGAATGGAAGTTTTCTGAGCTTTGTCCCGAATACTGCGACTCGCCTTCAGCCACGAAACGTATTGCTGAGGATGCTTCTGGCTTAAACCTTTAAGTACGAATTGA
Source organism: Bdellovibrionales bacterium (assembly GCA_016713885.1). Classification (GTDB taxonomy): domain Bacteria; phylum Bdellovibrionota; class Bdellovibrionia; order Bdellovibrionales; family JAMPXM01. The sequence goes on from JADJOF010000001.1 coordinate 167,612, forward strand.
TTCTCAATAGATGCGACAAAGAGATCAACATTCTCCTCTAGGTTCTCAGCTGTTAAACGCGGCGGGAGTTTTCCGGCCGCAAGAGCTTTCTGGGCGACATCCAGAATGACCGGCTTTAGCTTCCCCTCTTCCGCCAACTTCTGCACCTGCGGGAGTAGCGCATCGATAGTGTTAACGACACGCTTGCTTGCGGCGTCGTCATTGAGCGCGATGAGAAGCTGATCTTTTACTGATATTTGCTCGGCGGTAAGAGCCGCTTCTTCAGCAGCAATCCCGCGAACGCCAGACTTCGACTCGCTCGAGACATCTCGACTGCCGGAGTATATTGAGCAAGAGGAGAGAACGAGAAAAAGAAGTGAAATCATTTTCTTCATGTAGATCAATCCGCCTTAAATTGGGTGCGTTGAATGCCGCGCCTTATAGTATCAAGAGTCTTTGGCCTTGTAAGGGCCATGAGGGCGCTGAGCGCCATGAACTATGCCATAGTCCAGCGTACGGCCTGCTCCTTACGCGGTCCCTTTTAAAAGCGCAGCACATCCACACCGCAAATCTGCGGTGGATTTCTCAAACTCATTTTTTAGAATTGAAATATGGTAGGGAATGCCGGGCTCGAACCGACGACATCCACCTTGTAAGGGTGGCGCTCTACCAACTGAGCTAATTCCCTATCGAAGAACGACGACTATAATCTCAAACTTGGCGGGCTGTCACGCACAGACAGCTCGCCACGAACTATTTTTTATCGGATCTGGCGGCTTCTCGCCAACTCCTGCTGATGCTTCACATACTGATCGAGGGTCAGAACCGACACCTTGCGGGCCACCATGTGAATATCATCGGTCTCATTTCCGTTGAACGGTCGAACCGTCACAACAGTCACTTGCCGCGACTGTCCCTTGCCAACCACCTGCTTAAACTGGCGGATGTACAGCATGTACTGAGTCGACGGAGTCGTAATAGCAGCGCGAACCATCGTATCGTTGGCAAGCGCCAAGCCGGTACCGTCTCCAGTCAGGCGATAAGTCGTACGATCAAAAGTATTCACTTTCAAAATCTTCCGACCGTTGCAGTCCGACTGAACCTCGAAGCTGAAGTAGAGCGACGTGCCATCGGGAAGCTTCATCGTCCAGATGCCGTCGATTGAGGCCCACGGGAACGGAAGCAGTGCACTCAGCGGAAACGGTCCAACGGGATCCGTCGCTCTGGCCGTTTCAACCGGAGGCACAGCGGCACCCCCCGCATAAGGAGCCGACGACACCGTCGCTGCTGCTACACATGGTTCAGCCTGCGTGGCCGATGACTGAGCAAATCCCTTCGCCGAGATGCCAATAACAACAGCAATAACCAATAGCCACGCTGCTGGGCGCACCTGTCGGTAAGCATGTCCTGATGTGGTGTTCACGTCCCCCCCCCGCATCATTGCTCCATCAACACTTTCGTATTCTTGTTCAAGTAGTAGCCATTCTTCGCCCGGAAGATGTAGCGCGGCTTTTCGTAGTCCGGCTCAATCAGCTTTCGCAGACGCTTAATGGTTACATAGATCTTGTTGTCGTGAACCGCAGGATCGTACTCCTGCTTCCAAACTTGCTTCACCAAGAACTCTTTCGAATAAACATGTCCCGGCTGGCGCATAAACAGGCGCAGCATATCGAGAAGGATGAACTGATTCTTAAAATCAACTCGCCCTTTTTTGCGCTCGAGAACCGAGTGCGAACCCGCGTCGAAAACCAAGTCGTAATCTTCTTTTGAAGTGACCCCAAGATTCAGCCAACTGCGCATCAATGTGACGGCTCAAATAACGAAGGTTCTGCGGATCGGCCGACTTCTTCGCTAAGCGGAAATACATCCGCGCCATGTCCGTCTCGCCGGAGTCGCGATACGTGCTCGCGGTCCAGTAGAGAAGCTGAATGTACATGTAGAGATTCTTCTCTTCACGCAGGAGATCATAGCAGTCCCAGAAAATCTCAAGAGCCTGCTCGTGCTTTTTCATCTTGCGGAAGATGTTGCCGTTGAGCATCTGGCTCGACAGTTTCAAATCCCGCAACTGCATGACCTGGAAGAAGACCTGAAGATTGTAGATCTCTTTCAGCGCTTCGCTCAGACGATCAAGGGAGAAATAAGTGACCGCAAGGCCGTTGATCGCGTAGCAAATGTCGGCTTTTTGATCGCTCGCCAACGCAATCGCCAACGACTTTTGGAAGTAGTCGAGAGCGACATCAAATTGGCCCTTATAGGAAGCGCAAATGCCGAGCGTGTAATAGGTCTTGGCGTTGAGCTCAAAGCCCTCTTTCAAAACCAGATCCTGAAGCGCCTCTTTTGTGGAGTTAATCGCTTCCGAGTCCTCTCGCTCCGCATACATTCTGAGCAAGTGGTTCTGACATTTCAGATATTTTTCATAGTCTTTGGAATTGAAAGCGAGTTGGGCCGCCGCTTTGTACTTGTCGATCGCGATCACAAAATCACAGCGCTCGTAATAGAGCTTTCCGAGCTCCATCAACGTTAACCCGCCCCGGAGTGCCCCCGGAGCCCGGCGTCATGCCCTTCCGACACCGGCCGCTGCGGTACGGGGTTTGAACTGCAAGCCATCGTTCAATCTCGAACGCCCCATCTGGGATCAAGAAAGGACCAGTCGTGTTAAAACTGCTCTCTATTCTCAATAATCGCTCGCTCTCACATGATGCCCGCATGGGGCTGCTTTCATTGCTCACAGCACTGCTGCTGAGTCCCGCTGCCTTCGCTGGCCCGATGGACGATCTCGTGGACTGCACTCGATACTGCTCCGCTCACTGCGAAGCTCTCGCACGTCGCATTGGTCAGATCGCGAGTGATGTCGAAAGCAACTGCTCGGGCAGCGCTGGTGGTGGCGGCTCACGGGCCGATATCGTAAAAGCCTGCGGCGACGCATTTATATCATCGAGTGACGAGCAGCGCTGTATTCGTGCCGCGCATTCGGCCCCAAGCGTTGAGATGTGCTCACGAAAGTTTGTTATGACATCGGATGAGCTTCGCTGCGTGGAAGCCGGAAAGCCCGCCGACGTCGTCGAGGCCTGTGAAGACGAATTCGTCATGACCGCAGACGAACTCACCTGCGTTGACTACGCTCATTCAGGACGCGAGGTACGCGCCTGCGTTTCTCAATATGTTTCCGCCCGCGACGAACTGCGCTGCCTTGGCGCGCCCTAAAGTTCAGAAGAACAAACAGCAGCACAAAAAAGCCCGCACTTGTTAAAAGTGCGGGCTCTGTGTTTAGCATAGAACGATGGCAGGCCTAGTGCGTCTGCAACTCGTGACCAAGATACTGCGCTCGAACGCCAGAGCCACGTTCGCCACGCGCTTTGAATAATTCTTTTGCATGCTTGATATCGAGTGCGTTCACCAGGACCTGATCGACATGATCGACCAAAAGGATCTTCAGTTCTTTCAGAACCTCTTTTGGAATGTCCTTGGTGTCCTTCTCGTTTTCCTTCGGGCAAATGATAGTTCGGATACCGCCGCGATGAGCCGCGAGAACCTTCTCCTTCAAACCTCCGATCGCCAATACGCGACCGCGCAGGGTGACCTCGCCCGTCATTGCGACAATGCGCTTCACCGGGATCTTCAAGCACGCTGACACAATCGACGTCGTGATCGCACAGCCGGCCGACGGACCATCTTTAGGAATCGCGCCCTCGGGCACGTGAATGTGCACGTCAATATTGGAGAAGTACTCCTTGTCGAGACCAAAGAGCGGGCCGCGCGAACGAACATAGCTCATCGCAGCCGAGCAACTCTCCTTCATCACATCACCCAGCTGGCCGGTAATCGTAAACTTTCCTTTTCCAGGAACGACCGTCACCTCGATTGGCAGCAGATCACCGCCGACCTCAGTGTAAGCCATGCCGTTGGTGAGGCCGATCTCATTCTCTTCCTCGATCTTTCCATGGCGATACTTGTGGGGACCAAGCAGCTCAACGAGCTTCTTCGGTGTCACGATATAGCCCTTGCTTCCCGCAAATGACTTTGGAGTTTGCTTCGATGCCTTACGCTCTTTCGTCGCACCACCCGCCTTCGACTCAAGAACCGCGCGTTCTTTAATCAACACAGTTGCGACTTTACGACAGACATTTGCAAGCTGTCGTTCGAGGTTCCGCACTCCAGACTCGCGAGTGTAGAACTGAATCAACTGGCGGATCGTTGCATCGGGAATGCTGACTTTGTAGTCCGTCAGACCGTGCATCTTGAGCTGTTTTGGCACCAAGTACTTTCGAGAAATATGGAATTTCTCGCTCTCGATATAGCCTTCGAGACTGATGATCTCCATACGATCCAAGAGCGGACGAGGAATGGTGTGTAGCGAGTTCGCTGTCGTCACAAACATCGTCTTCGAAAGATCGTAGTCGACCTCAAGGTAATGATCGTTGAATGTCGCGTTCTGCTCTGGATCCAAAACCTCAAGCAAAGCCGAAGATGGATCGCCCCGGAAGTCGCTCGACATTTTATCGATTTCGTCGAGCAACAGGAGCGGGTTACCTGTGTCGGTTTTGCGGAAAGCCTGAAGAATTTTGCCAGGCATCGCGCCGACGTAGGTTTTGCGATGACCGCGAATCTCCGCCTCATCGCGAACTCCACCAAGAGAGATGCGCGCAAAGCTGCGGCCCAGCGATTTTGCAATCGAGCGAGCCAACGAGGTTTTACCGACGCCCGGAGGACCAACAAGGCAAAGAATTGGGCCTCGCATATCGGGCGCGATAGCCTGAACGGCAAGATGCTCAAGGATGCGCTCTTTCACGCGCTCAAGGCCCCAGTGATCCTCATCAAGAATTCGCTGAGCTTCGTTGATATCGTGCTTATCGACAGAATAGTGCTGCCATGGAAGACCCAGCATCCAGTCGATGTAGTTGCGAACCACTGTCGCCTCGGCTGACATCGGCGACATCATCTTCAGTTTTTTGATCTCCTTTAAAGTCTTCTCTCGAGCCTCAGGCGACATCTTCTTCTTTTTCGCCTGATCTTCGAGCTCTTGAACTTCGGCCTGATAGTCGTCCTTCTCGCCAAGCTCCTTCTGGATCGCCTGCATCTGCTCGTTCAGATAGTATTCTTTTTGCGAACGCTCCATCTGCTTCTTCACACGCGTGCGAATCTTCTTTTCAACCTCAAGAATTTCAATTTCGCCGCTCATCATCTCAAGCAGCTGCTCGAGGCGCTTTCCCGGATCGTTCAGCTCAAGAATTTTCTGCTTATCCTCAAGCTTCAGATTCATCTGTGCGGCGATAATGTCGGCAAGCTCTGACGAATTGTCGATGGTCGTCACCTTCATCAGAATCTCTGGCGGAATGCGCTTATTGAGCTTCACGTACTGCTCAAACGTCGCCTTCACCGAGCGCATCAACGCCTGAACCTCAACTTCGCGTTCTGAAATCTCCGGAAGATCCACGGCCTCAACCGTGAAGTGACTGTCGTTGGGAACATACTTCAAAATACGAACTCGGCGCTTACCTTCAACAAGCACTTTCACGGTACCGTCAGGCAAACGCAGAAGCTGAATGATCGCGCCTACAGTTCCAACCTCATAGATGTCGGAAGGCTCAGGGTTGTTGGTCTTGGCGTCTTTCTGGGCGGCGAGAACAATGTCCACCTGTTTCGACATCGCTTCCTCGAGAGCGTTGATCGATTTTTCACGACCCACAAAAAGCGGCATCATCATGTGCGGAAAAATGATGAGATCTCGGAGCGGAAGCATTGGCAGAAGCTGCACGCCTTCAATTTTGTCGGAGGCCTTTTCCGCTGCTCGCGACGCACCCTTATCAGTGCCTTTCTCTGATCCCTTATCGCGTTTATTTGAAGCCGACATAGAGCCTCCCTTTGTTGGTCCTTAAGCGACCCATCCGTGGTGTTAAAGGAGGCCGCATGCGCCTCCTCTTTTCTTATGATGGCAGACCCGTGGCAGAGAGCAATCGGTCAATGCATTCGAACATATTGCGTACGGACCTCGGACAGAGGTGTGTTTCCAGCTATAAGATTTCCTGATGGCTGGGGCGTCCGAAACTCGACCAAAGGCGTGGGCCGCGTGGGCGGCGCCAGGGGACTTTCTTAAGGTTCGGTTAACGGCGTGACGGGTGCGCTGGGGCACAGCCGGGACGCCGACGATCGGCGTCGGCAAACCAAATCCATCTCCGGCATCTTGCGACTCCGATTGACCTTCCTTTCCTTCTAAAGTAGACCGTCGGTCACCACGAGAACCGCGATTCCGAGAAGGGAGGATCATGAGAAGAAAACAACCCGCCTTTCATGGCTTTCCTAAAAAGAACGCGCTTTTTCGCCGGGCCTGCGGACAACGCGGGCTTCGCGTCAGTACCGCCCGCTCGCAACAAAAGAGGCGATGCACGTTGTTTTAAGAAGTGACCATGCGCGAGGAGCAAAATCGCTCCTGAAATACGACGGTGTCGTACGAGCCGTGATCGCAAAACTCGCCAAGCGCCACGGCGTCAGCGTTTACCGTGTTGTGAATGCTGGAAACCACCTGCACATCACTTTAAAACTCTCGAAACAGTTTCTCTGGCGTGGGTTTATCTCTGGTGTCACAGGCGGAATCGCGCGCACCATACAACGTAAGTGCGATGAAAACTCAAAGCAGGGCTTTTGGAACTCACGACCGTTCACACGGGTAATCAACTGGGGCCGCGACTACAACGTCGTGAAGGACTATCACACACTGAATCAGCTAGAAACGGAAGGCGCGGTACCACCGCGCTCGCAAATGCTAAAGCCCGAGCGATGGCGACACATAGTGCTGGCGTTTTCATAAAGGTTCCGTCGATCCGCCGCGGGCAATCACACGAGGTATAGTCTCAAATGACAGTTCTATTTATCATCTTTTCTCTCTACATATTTTGGGGTCCTGTTGCATTGATCTCGGTTAACTTTCTAATCTTGAAACAGATCGGCACACTGACATTTCAAAATGGGGCCTTTCTTATTCTCGCCGAACTCCTCGCGTTCACACCGACACTCATCCGCGAACACAGCTATTTCCCAGACCTCTATATGCCGTGGCATATCAGTTACGTTTTTTCGCCGCCCAAGCCTGAGTTCTCTGTCATCGGTCTTATCGGAACCTTCACGCTTTCAGCGGTCTCGCTGATCGCCTGGTACTTTCTGGTTTTTAAAACAAACAGGTCGTAGTGCAGAGGGACCGGTCTCAGCCCCAGTGGCCGTTTTCCAAGGAAGGAACGACTTTGTCACTCCTGCTGACGAAATAGAGCGCTTTAAAAAGGACGGACTGAACATCCACACAGCGCACGTGTATGATGGCCTTGGACGCGCATTTTCACCAGATCTCAACGGAAAGCCAACTCTAGGGCCAATCGAATCCTACGTCCTAGATGACATTGTGGCCGCCGCAACAGCGTTTACTGAATCGTCCTAGCGGGCAGTCCAAGTCTGGCTTCGTCGAGGAAGAAAGTGAGGCAATGTGAGCAATGAGTATATTCAAAAACAGAATCAACCCTCTTTGCGACGGAGACTGAGAAGTTTCCAATACGCAATCAACGGCCTTCGAGTTTTGTTTCATGACGAGCCCAATTCGAGAATTCATCTATTCGCAGCATGCCTAATTCATCTGATTGGTTTCTGGCTGCGGTTTTCAATCGGTGAATGGATCGCGATTTGGCTCTGTATCGGCCTCGTATTCATGGCCGAGATTTTCAATACGGCGATCGAGAATCTCTGTGATCATGTCTCTCCAGAGAAGAATTCCACAATTGGAAAGTTAAAGATCTCGCAGCGGCCGGCGTTCTTATCGCAGCCGCAACGTCAGTCATTGTCGCCGTTTTCATTGTGGTTGGTCGGTTCGCGTAAGGGCGGCGAGACGTCCCGCAGCCCAGAATACAAAAGCCGCAAAGAACAGTGTCTTTGCGGCTTCATCATTTTCAGTGAAATCGAGAAATCTAGGCGCTTTCGGCCGAGCCGGTGCCATTCTTAGAGCTCTTCGCTGCTTCGGCAGCCTCGAGAGCTCGCATCTCGTCATCGGTCCGGTAGACGAGTGTTGGGTGCTTTTTCTTGGTGATCACCTCGTCATCGATGATGCACTCCTTCACATTGGATTTAGAAGGAATCTCGTACATCACGTCGAGCATCGCATTTTCGATAACGCCGCGTAGACCGCGAGCACCTGTCTTGCGAATCAAAGCCTCTTTTGCAATCGCACGCAGAGCTTCGTCAGTGAACTTCAAGTCCACCTTCTCGTAGCCCATGAGTTTCGCGTACTGCTTCACCAAAGCGTTCTTTGGTTTTACTAGAATGTCGATCAGCGCCTCTTCGCTCAGTGGATCGAGAACCGCCGTCACCGGCATACGGCCGATGAACTCAGGGATGAGTCCAAAGCGAACCAGGTCATCGGGCTCAACATACTGCAGGATGTGCTCACCCTTATCGCGTTCACTCTGGCTGCGAATGTCAGCCGCAATACCGAGCGATTTCGACGAGCGGCGATTTTCGATCACCTTATCAAGACCAACGAACGCACCGCCGACGATGAACAAAATATTGGTCGTATCGACTTGGATGAATTCTTGCTGCGGATGCTTACGACCACCCTTGGGCGGAAGATTGGCAACCGTGCCTTCAAGAATTTTCAAAAGCGCCTGCTGAACGCCTTCGCCCGAAACGTCGCGCGTGATCGATGGGTTCTCGCTCTTTCGCGAAATTTTATCGATCTCATCGACGTAGATAACGCCCTTTTGCGCTTTCTCAACATCGTAGTCTGCAGCTTGAAGAAGATTGAGAACAACGTTCTCAACGTCCTCACCGACATACCCCGCCTCGGTCAAAGTCGTCGCGTCCGCCATTGCGAACGGAACGTTTAAAATCTTCGCGATTGTCTGCGCAAGCAGCGTCTTTCCAGAGCCGGTCGGGCCGATCAGGAGAATGTTCGACTTCGCCAGCTCAACGTCGTCTTTGCGACCTGATCCGAGCGAATTGATACGTTTGTAATGGTTGTGAACAGCAACAGCGAGCGCTTTTTTCGCACGCTCTTGGCCAATGACATAGTCATCGAGGTAGCTCTTGATATCGATTGGTTTCGGGACCTTGAGGCTCGGCTTGACCGTCTCCTCGCGCTCCTTCTCCTCGGCGATGATATCGTTACAAAGCTCGATGCACTCGTCACAGATGTAAACGCCTGGGCCTGCAATCAATTTCTTCACTTCGTTCTGTGTCTTATTGCAGAACGAACAGCGGAGAACCCCTGAGCCAGCTTCTTTCTTGTTTATGGTCACGTCTTAGAGCCTTTCCGGAATTGCACCACATGATCGACCAATCCAAACTCGAGGGCGGCAGTGGCGCTCAAATAGAAGTCGCGATCCATGGCCGTGTCCAGCATATCAGCCGATTTACCCGTGTGATGCGCGTAGACTTCCGTCAGTCGCATCTTCGTGTTGAGCATTTCGTTTGCAGCGATCTCGATATCACTCGCCTGTCCCGAAAGACCACCCATAATGTGCGGTTGATGCATCATCACACGCGCATGCGGCAGAATGTAGCGCTTGCCCTTTGTGCCGGCAGTTAAAAGCAGCGAACCCATGCTTGCCGCCAAACCAATGCACGTCGTCGAAACATCGCACTTCACAAACTGCATGATGTCGTAGATGCCCAGCCCCGCCGAAACCGAGCCGCCAGGAGAGTTAATGTACAACTGAATGTCCTTGTCCGGATTGTCGGCTTCAAGAAACAGCATCTGTGCGATAACGGCGTTGGCCACGTCATCCGTCACCGGAGTACCGAGAATAATGATCCGATCTTTCAACAGCCTCGAATAGATGTCGTAGCTGCGCTCTCCGCGCGCGGTCTGCTCAACAACGATGGGAATCAACGCCACAAAAATGCCTTTCTCGCTCAGTTTCCGTCTCTGCTGTGTCAAGGATCGAAGGCTGAACTGAAACAGCCAATCGAACCCTGTCGGTTCTCGTATCGGTAAAACCAATTCCGAGCTATAACCCGACTCGAACCATCATGAGACGAAGTCGCAAATTGCCACACCACATCATGCATGATAGCGTCCCTATCTTCTCAGATCAGTGAGTTGAGTGCATTTTGCGATAGGTCGAGCGCGACCTTGGCTAGCCTTTAGGCCGTCGACTTTTGTAAGGTTCTCACTGTCTGTTAACAGAATGGCGCGGGGAAAGGGTCCGTAATGGCACAAGACAAGCTAGACAAGAATCAAGATAAGAAGCAGTCCACAACTCAATCGAGCAAACAATCCATCAACGTCGAACTCATCAAGTCGAATCTTGAGCAGTTGAAATCAGAAGCGCTCGTCGTTTTCGTTTCTAAAAAGACGACGAAAGCAGAGAAGAAGGCGGCTACTCCCACGATTCTCGTTGAGGGCGTCAGCAAAGCGCTTGAAGACAAAATCGCTGCCGCAGCAGGGTCCGGAACAATCACCGGCACCGCCCAAGAGGCTGTACTGTTTCGCGATACGCATTTCTCCGGCGCAAAACACCTTATCGTCGTCGGTCTTGGCGACAGCAAAAGTCTGACGGCAGAGACGCTGCGCCAATCCGCAGCGCAAGCCGCCACTCAAATCAAATCCGCCAAAATTAAAACGGCCGCGATTGCTGTGGATTCGATTGCGCACACCGCACTGAGCGCCGAGACGATCACTCAGGCCGTAACCGAAGGCCTTTTGCTTGCGGCCTATGGGTTCAACGAATTCAAGACGGACAAAAAAGACGAGGGACTTGAAAAGCTCACGCTGGTCTCATCTCACAAAAACAAGAGCCACGAAAAAGGTCTCGAGACCGCTCAGGTGATCAGCGAGTGCGTGAACTTCTCGCGCTGGCTCGGAGATCGTCCGGGCAACCGTATGACACCATCGATCCTCGCTGACGAAACAGTAAAGGCGGCAAAGGGCACCAAGCTTAAAGTCAGCGTCTGGGATAAAGCTCGAATTAAAACTGAAAAGATGGGTTCCTTTCTTTCGGTTTCGCTCGGTTCATCACAAGATCCACGCTTCATTGTTATGGAATATAACGGCGCAGCAGCTTCCAAAAAACCCGTTTGCTACGTGGGCAAAGGCCTAACGTTCGACTCGGGCGGCATCTCGATTAAGCCTTCGGGCGGCATGGAAGAGATGAAATACGATATGTGCGGTGGCGCAGCCGTCATCGGCACAATGCTCGCAATCGCAAAGCTAAAACTGAAGGTCAACGTCATTGGACTTGTTCCCGCAACCGAGAACATGCCCGGCCCAGCGGCCAACAAGCCCGGCGACATCGTGACGGCCCGCAACGGTAAGACAATTGAAGTGAATAACACCGATGCGGAAGGCCGCCTGATTCTCAATGACGCTCTCGTTTACGCGTGCGAACAGAAGCCCGCCGTCATCTTGGATGTCGCGACACTGACTGGCGCGATGGCCGTTGCGCTCGGCAACCTCCACACGGGCTACTTCACTCGCAACGACAAACTTTCGACACGCATCGAAAACGCCGCCAAAGAATCGGGCGAATGGGTTTGGCGCATGCCACTCACCGATCATCATGCTCGCGACATGAAAGGCACATACGCCGATTTGTCGAATATGAGTTCGGGTAAAGGTGCAGGATCCGCAACTGCCGCCGCCTTCCTTGAGCAATTTGTCGACAAGGACATCCCATGGGCGCATTTCGATATCGCGGGCACCGCTTGGAACACAGGAGATCGCGTTCCCTACAACCCACGCAAGGGTGCATCGGGCGCAATCATTCGGACCTTTATCCAGTTCGCAATGAACGAATAGTGCTCTGACCGAAGAACCGCTCAATTTGAGACCGGCCTCCTCCGATAGTATTCAGAGGAGGCTTTTTTATGAGAAAATCGGTTTGGCTTGGCGTTACGGCCTATCTCCTGATTGCCGGCCTCGGGTTCTTCGCCACCGTGAACTCATGGGACGGAATGATCTATGTATCCGACCTGAAGATCAAAGGCCTCTCCGGTCGCGTTCCCGCTGCAATTCACAAAGAGCTCGACTTCTCTCGCCTCGACGGTGCCGCACTTCTCAATGCTTCACAGAAACGACTCCTGACAGCGGCCAAAGTGATTATGGATCATGATGGCGTGGGTCTTGAGTTCGGGCAGTTTGTGATTCGAACCGCCGACGGCCAACGTCAGTTGGCCTGCGACTACTACGATCGAGTAACAGTTAAACTTGTCGCCGACGGAATGGCCTCATCCGGCGAAAAGCCAGAGATGATCATTAGCGCTCCCTGCTACACGGCAGCCGATCTGACGCGCACTGAGCCGATTCGAATTCCTACGCAGCGAATTGAGGCCGAGAACCCGGTCGACATGGATTTGAACTATCCTGACGTCGTCGGCACTTCTTTTCAGTTTCGCAATATGACGACACGTTGGCCTAAACGCTGGGCCGTCACCGGAGTTAAACTCTACCGTGAGTCAGAGCCTGGTCGCGAAATTCAGGTCGACCAAAACGAGATTCGCGAGCACTCGAAAAAATCACTGATTGTGATTTGGCCGTAATTCCTCGTCGCTCAACCCAGCGTGCAGCTTAAATCGCCCTGCCGCGAGTATCCGCGATAGATCGAGCCCAACGCTTTGGCCTCGTGACCAATTGCCAGAACTCCAAGGCGCGCCGACCACCCGTAGACATTCTCCATCGGATGACCTTCAACGGAGATCTTCAGATCGCTGACGCAAAGACGCTTGTAAACGGCGCCCGGCGAGTTCAACGATTCCGTCGGGCCCTTTTCTGAATGCGAGCGCAAGAATCCGCCCGCCAACTGACATCCAAACAGGTAAAGCGTCGGTTCGGCCGTGATGCCATCGGCCTGCACGATTGACGGAATTCCTTCTTGAATAATGACTTCCTCAACATCGCGACCACCCTTGGCCGCCTTCATTTTCTTTCGCGTCTTATAGTTGAGATTGAGAATATCCTCGCCCGAAGCGGCGCGCATCACCGCCAGTCCATAGGTTCCAGCGTTATTTTTCACAAAAACGACGGGTTCATCCGAAATTCTTCGGCGCGCGTACTCGGCGCGCAGGCGATCGATCATCTGCTGAACACGCTGTGCGAGTGCTTCGCGACTCGAGTCGTTCGCCATATCAAATTCCGAGAAGAGCTCTGTTTCGACAGTTAATGTCCAAGGGTCGACGTCGATGAGTTTTGCAAACTCGACCGAAAGCCGATTGTAGTGTAAAAAGTAATTCGACTTCTTCCGCTGCCACCAGCCGAGTTCACGCGGTGGATTGAGATGCATTTCATTCAGCTCACCCCACTCCGGGTAAAACTCTGAAAAGTCATTGTTTGAAACAACAAGGTCCGGCGTAAAACACGAACACTTCAATCCCGACTAATCAATCGTCGCTGAAACCACGTCGACCGTGCGGCCACTTGCCGCCGTCATCACGGCGCGCTCTTGCTGCAAACGTGGAATGGCGACGCAGACCTCAAGATCTGCACCACGCAAAATTTCAACAAGAGAGGCCACGTTTTCCCAATAGTAAGCATTGTTCGTGTGCTCTTCGGTGATCAGCAAAAGCTTCTTCACTTTGCCGACTCCGTAGTGTCGATCGAGATAAAAACGAACAAGCGGCGGAGCGCTTTCGCGATCGGTGGGACAGATATTATTAAACCCCGCTGGGTAAATATTCGCGTCAACGTTCGCGACTTTGCGGCCAGAGTCGCGAATGTCGTAGCTCGAGTAAAAGGGCAAATCGACCTCATCCCGATATGAACCGAACCAATCCTGAATGCGCGGGAGATTGCGAACGATCTGCTGGTGCAGCGAATCTTTAAAGCCTGTCACTTGAATACCTTCTCTCTTCTATCGTTCGACCAACATTCCGTCGCGAGTCCGGTCGACAGTGCGACCAACAATCAACGCCCCGCCCACCACCGCTCCCGGCAGCAACAATAAATTTAAACCTGGAATCAGCATGGCGACCCCAAGCCCAAATGCAAAACCTGAAAACACCGGCCAGTGCGCCCGAAAATGCCTGAACCGCGCCGCAAGCGGCCAGCCCATCGCTTCAAATGAGTAGTCGCAGATATCAAACGCTACGATGTGCACGAATCCGATCGTGGCAAGGACGTTCAGACCTGGAATAAAAGAAAAACCGAAGAGCAACATGCCGACAACAGCAAAGAGCGCCGTTTTCAAAAGGCTTATCCACGCCATGCGCGCCGTGAGAGCCATCCACGACAACGCGCGGAATGGTTCATCCACTCGCACGCCCGTTTCAATCAGCGTGCGCTCGGCCAACATCGAATAGAGCGGGGCCACAATTAGTCGCGCCAAAAGATAAAGAGCGAGCCCAAGAAGCAAAAACCAAATCGGCCAAAGACCGATCGCCACGAACCACCACAACCACGCTACACCCTCAAGACCAACGAGGCTCAAAAGCGATGTCGTGACAATCGGATTCCACTGCGCAATTTGGGCCAATCCCACCGTTCCAAACGCGAGAAACACGATAACCGCGACAACGATCGGCAACAGCGCCCAGAGCTTTAATCGCTGGCTATTAAAGATTGCACGATATCCGTGCCAGACCGCAGTCAGACCAAAAAAGAAGGCCGACATTACTCTGCCCCTTCTCCCGGAAATTTCGGAACGGGCTCAACGACTTTGCGTCGACGATTTTTTGACTCCTCGGTTGCCGAATCACCCACAGGGCGCTCAAACATCAACGTCGCCTGCAGTGACTCCTCAAACTGATCAACTGCGCTGAACAGTCGAACAACGGGCTTATCTGAATCCGGCCCAGCTTGTTTGATAATTTCGAGAACAAAAAGCGACCGCAATTTCGCAATAGCATCGCCAAGACGAACCAATCGTTCCCACCGCTGTCGCTGCTGCTCTCTTGCCGCAACCAAAATCTCAGAACTGGCCGGAGCCGGCACAGCATCGACCGATTTGCGTAGGGCCGCATACGTTTGATTCAAGTCATCGACCGCAAGCGACGCCCACGGTTCTTCTTCGAGTTCGGCCGCCTGCACCAAGTAGCCCTGACTGCGTTCAAGAGACTGGATCACCTCATCAAAACGCTGCCACTCAATTTCTTGTGCCGGCCGATGTCCCATCGCATAGAGAACCCGAGCAAGCCACTCCGGACGACCATCTTTTGCCGACGCCGCCCGCAGCCGACCCAGGGCGTGATCGGCGGCCGCAAAGTATTTCTCCGCCTCTTTGGAGTTGTGCGCACGCGCATAAGCCGCCGCCAAACGAGCCGGCAGCTCCGCCTCGGCAACCTCTTTTGACATCATCGACGATCGACGTTCGGCATCTTTCAGTGCTGCCAAACTCTGCGCATCTTCACCTAGTGCTTCGAGCATGACTCCCATGCGGACCAAGGCAAGCCCCTGAATCTTCGGAGCGGTTTGCCCCTTCTGTTCAACTTCACGATACTTCTCGAGCGCCTCTGCAAAGCGCAGCTGCTCCTCAAGAGCGCGACCGATATTGAACTGCGCAGCCAACGTCCAATTTGTCGTCGGTTGATTTTTTAGAAACTCGCGAAAGCCCGTTTCGGCCTCACTCCAACGGCGCGCTTCAAGATGATCAAAAGCAGCCCGATAGGCAGCCGGAGCCTCTGGAATCGGTTTCAAGTACGGATTGTCAGGATATCCCAGAACTTTGCGGACAGTTCGATTCACTTCAGCTTTGGAAATGCCCAAAAAAGCGCAACGAGACGACAGCACCGTGACAAAACTAAGGACCACGACCAACGCCAGAGACCGATTCAATAATTTCATTGCGCTGATTCTCCCAGGAAAGTCGAAAGAGATTCAAGGTCCTGTAGTCCAAAGATATCCTGTCGATACTCTGGGACCTGAAGCACAGCGACACGACTGGGCATCTCTTTTCTGAAGATCCGCAACGACTCAAAGCGCTGCTGGTGGTCGGCCTTTACCAAGGCGTGGAGCGATCGGAGCTTGAGAAGTTTTGCCGCCAACTCAGGCGCGAGCTGACGATCGCCCCCGCCTTCGCCCCAATCCGGAAGCGACTCCGGAAATGAGCGGTTCAAGATACAGCCACCGAGGTCATAGCCAAACTGCTCAAGATGCTGCGCCAGGTGCCGTGCTTCTTGCAGTTTCGCCACATCAAAACTGGTGACCAAAACAAAGGCCGCCATATCCGAAGTCAAAAGCTGATGAACGCGGTCGCTTCGATCGCGTAGGGTCTTTTGAATCGAACGAATACTCGCAAAAAAATCGACAAGTTCGTCGATAAAACGAGCTCCGGTCAAAACCTCGAGCGACTTCAGCGCCGCGCGTGTTCCGCGGCCGATGATCGAACCCAAAAGTCCACCCGACGCATCGGGCACCATAAACCAACGCGTGACAGAGTCTTGAAATAACGACCGAATTCGATCGGGCGCCGAAAGAAAGTCGATGGCGTGTTGGGTTGGTGGTGTATCGAGAATCACAAGATCGTACTTTTCGGATTCCACCGCCTGAAGTAACCGCTCGAGCGCCGTGAACTCTTGCGAGCCCGAAAGAGTCGTCGACAGCTGCTGATAAAGACGATTCTTGGACAACTTTTTATAGAGCTCCGGATCTTTTGAATTGCTCTCGATAAAGTGATCAAAGATCGACTTGGAATCAATAACCGCCGCCGACAGCCGGCCCACGGCCTTAAACTGAACTTGCCGCTCCTCGATTCCGCTGAGATCTAAACCAAGTGCCGTCGCCAACCGTTTAGCCGGGTCAACCGTCAGCACCAGAACCCGCCGGCCAAGCGCCGCGGCCCGCATGCCGAGAGCGGCCGCCATTGTGGTCTTTCCGACGCCACCCGAGCCAACGCAGACTACGATTTTCTTCCCGCGCAGCAGGGCATCTAAAGTTTCCGTAGATCCTCCTCGGCCGCTGCAATCATATCTGTAGGTGATTTTGAGTAGTAACGGGGGATTCGATACACGTTATCGAATCGCATGATCAGTCTATCGAGTTGCTCCCGTTGCGAGTGAGCCGAGTCGGCGACGCCGCCGGCGTAGCTCGATATCTCCCCAAGTCCCGCGCCCTGCACTTCCCGCAATTCACTTTCCGACATCGGAATATCAAGCCGGCGATTGGCAACGACCTCTGCCGGCATTCCAAACTCGGCCGCTACCGTCGACATAAATTCCTCGGTTTCCGAAACCGGTAGCTCCTCAAGAAGCGTGACCACAACCAACGAGACCATCTGTCGATTGCACAAGAGCCGATGCATTTCGCCAGAGTGTTGCGCCATCGGTCCAATCTGAATAGCCTCCGCCATTCCCTTTGGTGCTCGGAACATTGCCAGGGCGTGGCCGGTCGCCGGCATGTCGACAACAATGCTGTCATACTGGATGGGCGGGCCAACCTTGCGCACACCGGAGGTGATTTTTCCAAGAATCGCGATTTCATTGAGTCCCGGGGCCACGTTGACCAGAGCTCGCATCACCTTGTTTTCAAAGAAGATTTTGTAGATCCGCTCGAGCTTCAAAAGATGCAGGACATACTCGCGGAGGCAACTCTCACCGCTCCAGAGCGCAAGATCAAACCCGAGCCCGGTGGGCCGCGGATGATGATCGACCTCTTTCAGGCTCAAAAGTCCTTGAAGTAGGATCGCTCACCGGTTTCGACAAGGAGCGTCTTTCGGCCGGCCTTCGCTCCTCGCAGAGCTAGCGCAGCCGCCACCAGCGACTTGCCCACCCCTCCCTTGCCAGAGACAAACACAAATGGCGCATCAAAGGCGGCTCCGGGGTGCGACACCGCCGATTCGGCAGGCGACTTATCTGTCTGAATTCCGTTCGGTTTCATCAAACTCGCTTTGCTCCTCAGTGCGCTCGGAATTCCGCTAAAACCCGGCCAAAATGGCGAATATCATAGACTTTTCCGTCCCCATCTCCTATCACTTCGCCCACTCGTTCAGAAAAGGAAAAGTGCTCATGAAAGCCACACTGGAGAAGGTCTCAACTCTCGAGCGCAAGCTCAATATCCACGTACCTGCGACTGAGGTGCAAGCAGCGTTTCACAACGCCTACCAATCGATTCAAAAACATGTCGCCATTAAGGGCTTCCGCAAAGGCAAAGCGCCGCTGCAGACCGTAAAATCCATTTATGGTGACCGCGTAAAACAAGACGTTGTGAACGACCTTGTTCAAAAATTCTACTCCTCGGCTCTGCGCGAACACGCACTCGATCCGATCAGCTTCCCGACCATCGAATTTGATGCACTCGACGAAGCTGCGGACTTTGCGTTTACCGCAGAGTTTGAAGTTCGTCCGGAAGTTCAGCTCAAACAGGTTGAAAAGCTCAACATTCGCCGCGAGAAGTACGAGCCCAAAGCGTCGTTCGTTGACGACACCATCCAGGACATTTTGAAGAGCCGCGCAACGCCAGTTCCCGTACTCGAGGACCGTCCCGCTCAAAAGGGCGATATCGCCATTATCGACTTCAAAGGCTTTTTGACCGACAAAGAGCTTGAGAATAACGCCGCTGAAGACCACGAACTCGAACTGGGATCGAACATGTTCATCCCTGGCTTCGAAGATGGCGTTATCGGCATGAAAGCCGGAGCCGCTGGCGAGATCAAAATCTCGTTCCCGGCCGACTACCACGTCAACGAACTCGCTGGGCAGCCGGTTACTTTCAAAGTCACTTTGAAAAAACTCATGAAGAAAGACCTACCCGAGCTCAACGATGAGTTCGCAAAGTCGTTGGGTAAGTACGAATCGGTTGCAGACCTCAAAAAGGCCATCAACGACGACCATGAAAAGCGTGAGCAGAAGCGCATCAAGGACGCATTGAAAGATCGCGTTGTGCGCGCCCTGGTTGAAAAGAACCCAGTCGACGTTCCAAAGGCCCTCCTGACCGAGCAGAAGAAGTCTCTGGTGAAGGACATGGAGACTCGAATGTCACAGCAAGGAATGCCTGCTGAGCAATTCGACGAATACAAAGACAAGTGGGACAGCGATTTCAACGAAACAGCAAGTTTCATGATCCGCTCAAGCTTCCTTCTCGATAAAATCGCTTCGGACAACAATCTGAAAGCCACTGACGCAGACCTCGACGCCAAGTTTGTCGAGTACGCAGCGCAGACAGGAATTGAACTTGCCCGCGTAAAAGAGTTCTACGGCGATGAGGATCGCAAGTCGCGCTTGCGGTATCAGTTGACTGAGGAGCGAGTTATCGATTGGCTCTTGTCTAAGGCTGACGTGAAAGAGGTCTCTCGTGAAGAAATCGAGAAACTCGACGCGGCTGAGACGAAGAACTAGTTCAAAGAACTAAGTCGCCGACAAAGATCGGGCGCAAAGTAGAGGCCGCAATGATTTCGCAGACACCATCGATGTCCTTTGCCGCCAAACTCCTTGCGCCCGTCATTCTCTCAATTGCGGTTGCCGCTTGCGCACCACTTAAAAAGAATCAGGCAAATGACGCACAGGACGACAAGGGCCGTCCTGTGACGACATTCACAACCTGCGAACAGGGTGGGCCGATGAACGTTCTAAAACCCGACGTCGTGTTTTCAGTTGCCCCCCGAACCGATCATTTTTGCGCCCTCATCCTCGCGATTATGCCGGAGTACCTGGGCTGGATTGAGAATGGCTCAAAGTCATTCGAGTACCGCAAGGTTCATCCGTCGGACCACATCAGCCACATCGTGTTTTTTAATAACGGCACGAATGAACTCTACGGAATTGCTGAGGTTGTCACGACCTTGGTTGGCCCGCCTCAGCTTATAGCCGAGCAAACAGCCTCGCGCTCGGGGACAAATGTCGACGGCTTAATGGGCTATTTCGGAACACGCCCCGTGGGCTTTGCAACAGAGATCCGAAACTTTAAGAAGTTTGATAAACCCATCACGCTCGACGCGGCTCGAAATCTCGATCCTTCGTTTAAGCGACCGTTTGGTTATGTGTTTCTTGATCGGCATCCAATTCTCAACGCTGAAATCGAGAAGCTCCATCAGGAGCCATGAAGGGCGTTCGCTTTGCCCCGTCGCCGACGGGACGTTTTCACATCGGAAATCTTCGAACCGCGTGGATCGCATCGCGGATCGGCCATCTCCTCGCTGAGCCGCTCATCGTTCGTGTTGAGGATATTGATTCCGCACGTTCAAGGACTGAATTCAAAACCCTGCAAATTGCTGATCTGAAGCGCGTTGGTGTCATCGCTGATGAGCTCGTCATCCAATCTGATCGGTACCCAAGACATCTCGAACTTTTTAATCGAGCCCGCAATGACGGTTTGATCTATCCGTGCGACTGCTCGCGAAAAGACGTCCTTGAGGCTCTCGCAGGCCTTCGCTCTGCGCCGCATGGCCGAGAGGCTGAATACTCTGGCCGCTGTCGCACACGTCTGCGCGGCGACATGCACCCGAGCGAAACACTGGCTTGGCGCTGGCGCTCCAAGCTTGAGGCCGATGGGCGCTTTGATGTGATTGTGGCGCGAACAAATCCAGATGGCAGTCAGTTTACACCCGGCTACCACTGGGCGTGCGCAATCGACGACGCCGACGGTGACTACCGAATTCTTGTTCGAGCCTGGGATCTCGAGGCCGCTGATTTTACTCAGCGTCAGATTCGTGAATGGGTTCGGCCAGACATCCGAACCGATGTCTTTCACACTTCGCTCGTCGTCAAAGACGACGGGAGTCGACTCGAAAAGCGAACCAAGGGCGTGACACTCGACGAGCTCGCGGCGACTGGAGTTGCGGCGCAGAGTCTAGTTTCGCTTTTCGAACGTTCATTTCCGTTCGACGTTCGACTGCTCAATGAACTCATAAAAAGCAAAGGGGAGATCGAGAAAACGATCTCTCTCAACGCTTTGCTTGGACGCTAGCCGCTTCGGTTTTAGTCGCGCGCCAACCACTCGTGAAGCGGCGTGCGTGTCGCGACAACCTGGTTGTTCTCTCCACCTTTTGGATCCGGAATCAGCGAATACACCGGCATACCCTTAAGCTGGCCCCACTTGTTGTTCTCAATAAAGTTTTTCACTTTGGTCGGATCCGCTTCGAATTGTCCGAGTTGAGTGATCGCCATCAAGTTCGCTTTGCGTGCCTGTCTCCAGACCATCGCTTTCGCCACTGGGTTGCTCTCAAGCTCCAGTCGGTCCGCCATCTGCTGAAGAATACGCGCGCCCTCATAGTGTTTAAGCCAAAGTGGGTTAACGAAGCTCGAGCACGCACCGGCGCAAGACTCCTCGGTCAAAGTGTTCTTGGTGTAGTCAAAATCGGGATTGATCACTTCTCCAACATCGGGGCCATTGCGCACTTTCTCTTTCGCGACGATCTCGCCATTACCTCGAGCCTCAATAAATTTAACAATCGCCTTCATTTCCCCATCGGTAACAAAGAATGTTGCTTCTGTGTGGGGAACAATCATTCGTATCGTCTCTAGATTGAGATGCGATCCATCGGACTGGATGTCCATATAGCCATATAGCCGATTGCCAACTCGGAGGGTCGCACTGTGAAAGTTGTTGCGGCTGGGCAGACCTTCCACGGCAAAACCGATTGTGTTTTTTCCTGCCGTTCGCAACCAATCAGCGACCTTTCCCTCCGGTACCGCCGACGCGATAAATTCACCAGACGTGGGATATGGCCCTGGGTTTGAGTTTTCTTTGAGTTTCCATTGGACGGCGTAGGATGTGTCGGCGACACCGGCGCGCTCAAGCAACGCGGCAAACGCTCGACGACCCTCATGGCCAACTCGATTCTCCAGCGACGCCTGCGGCTGAAAAAGATCACGGCATGCTCCGCCCGAAGCGGCCTGTCCGATCGAAGCAATTGTCGAGATACACGCTACTAAAACGAGTAGGATGCGATTCATTATTCTGCTCCAGGTTCACTGAGCCAAGTCTTCAGAGGGGTTCGCGTCGATCGGATGGTCGTCGTCAAACCTGACTGTGGGTCGGGGATGTACCCATATGCCGGCATTCCGCGCAGTTTGAACCAGGCATTACTCGCAATGAAGTTCGTCATTAAGTCCGGCTGTGCATACAGAGTCTCACCAATATTCGCACGGTCGATTCCAAAGAGCGTGATGCCCATCGGTCCTGGGCGGCGCACATGGCCCCAAATTGCCTGCTTCGCAACCGGTGTCGCCTTCAACTCAAGTCTTTCGGCGATACTGCGCAATACCTCTGGGGCGTCGTAGTGTTTAAGCCATTGTGGATTGAACCAGCTTGTGCAGGCGCCCGCGCAGGACTCATTTACCAGTCCCATCTTTTCAATATCAAAGTCGGGGTTAATTGTTTCGCCCTTTGCAGCGCCACCTCGAATGTTCTCTTTGGCCACGATCTCATCCTTCTGACGAGCGGCGACAAATGCCTCAACCGCCTTCATTTCTTCTGGCGTTACCGAAATGGTAAGTTCGGTGAGCTCACGACGTGGATGCGCCACTGAGTAGAATGGTTCGTAGACCTCTTTGCGGCCAATCGTGGGCTGATGAATGTCGGAATATCGATAAAGACGCTCACCAATGCGAAGACCCGCCGTTCCGGGGTTGGATTCCGGCAGTCCCTTCACCATAAGCCCGATCGTGTTTTTACCGACCGCATCCATCCACTCGCCGGCCCGACGCCAAGGAACGCCGCTGACAACAAATTCGCCAGACTCTGGAAATGGCCCGCGGGCCGATTCTTTAATGGCCGTCCAACTGACCACATAGGCCGTTGAGTCAACGCCGGCCTGTACCAGTTTTGATACATACTCACGCTTCGACATTGGCACAGCGTGCGGAACGGAAGAAAAAAGGTCGCGACAATCGCGCTGAGCCCAAGCGGCATTGCCGAGCGAAAGAGTCGTAACTGCCGCTAGTGATAGAAATATCTGTTTCATCTTACGCTCCCTCCGCAACAAACAGAGCTTCACAGCGAACAGCGCCACGGCCACCGCGGCCCGATGCACCGTCCGCGCGAACTCGTCGCGCGAACTCTGACAGTCGACGATGAGCGCGAGCGCCTTCTGCCGTTGACGAAGATTCCACCATCGCGAAGCCAATAACAGGATCTGGGTTTGCTGCCGTCGGTTTAGCTGTACGCGCCTCGATCATCAGCGAACCATCGCCAACGCTGTGTAGGATAAAGTACGCGCTGCTCGATACCGAGCGACGCAGAGCCGACACGCGACCTGCTTCGCGAAGGCGCGACCATTCTTGGCGAAGGACCGCCTGCAAGTTGGCGTCACCCTTCTGGCTCAAATTGTCCGACGACAGCGCGAGTTTTGTTCGCCACTCACCAAGAACTTTGTTGAGTCCCTTGTCCTGACCAAAACCATAGTCGGCGTCGGCAAGCTTGATGCCTGTGATCTTCTCAGCTTCTTCAGCTGCAATGTTGTCAAAAAGTCTTTGAATGCCATCCTTGTTCATTTGCGATTGCGGCTCAAGCTCATTGATCGCTCGCAACAAGTACGCGGCCAGAGTTTCGAATCCGCTCACGTTGCGGATCAACTTATAGTACCAGCTCCCCAAGAAGGCGACGCCCTCGGCTCCAGTGCCAATCGCATTCGAGTATTTTCCCCAGGTGAATGGCTCGTCGAACTTTGCAAATGTATCGAGCTTCCGACCTTGGCGCAGAGCCAGCTCGGTATCGAAGCGAAATCCATCGTTATCCTTAAACATGACTTCACCGGTCGGGAGCCAACCGCCACGAACCTTCTTCATTTTATAATAGAAGTTCTGAGTGTGAAGCTCACCTGGCAGTCCTTCAATCATACCCATTGAAAGGTAACTGCGAAGCAACGGACGAATGATCCGATCCTGTACAAACTTCGTCGGAGTTTCTCCTGCAACCTCGGCCATCTCTTTGATGTTGAACCCAGGAACGGCATCAGCACCGGTGTTTTGCAGGATGAACGCCGGAATCCACTTGGTGTTGACCTTGGGGTGAAGCAGTTCTTTTGCGACTTCTCGATGAATCGTCGAAGAGATCTTTCCTGGAGGCTGAAGTGACGCAGGCTCAAGCATGAACTGAAGCCCGTATTCGGCAAGTTTATCCGCAGGCACGTTTTGGATCGCCTCACTCATGATGATCGCCCGACGAGCTTTCTTATCGGTATTGATGCGAACTGATCCATCGATCTCTTTGTGGATTGAAACTTTGATCCAATGCACATCGGTCGGACGATCGGGATCGATTGCAATCAGCGAGCGAGGGCTCGACGTCGTGATCGCCTCGTAGTGATAGACAATGCCGTAGCGTTCAATCAGATCGGCATAGGCGCTGACATAGTTCGGGTGGATGAAAAAGCGGACATAGCTCTTTCCGCCTTTCTTAAAACGGATCAGGTCTTTTGTTTCAGGCGTCGCGTAGTCCGAAACATGCGCGAACTGCATGTCTCCCTCGGGGATTGGGATGAACGGTAGTTTAAATGTCGTAAATGCGTTTGGCGCGAAATCTCCAAGTGACTTTAGATCATTTGAAAGTTGAGCGTGCAGGTTGGCCTCTTTCTCAAGACGCATCAACTCCGCAAAGGCCGGCGGAAGTTTCGACATGAGATTGGTACGGTCCGCGATATCCCGAGAAAGAACCGTGTCCTGCGCACTGATCGGTCCCGACAAGATCTTCTGCGATCCAATCTGACCAATGGCTCGCGGCAATTCGCGAGTTTTGAAGTACTTAATTTCAATTTCACGCTCTGGAGGCGTGTCCATGCCATCCGGCAGGAGCCAACGCAACCCCGCGCGATCCACGACAAGATGCATTCCGGCGGAACTTCAATCGCTCCCGCCTTTGTGACTTGGCGCGGTTCCAGGTTTTCAATACTCCTCGCCGGAGCCGCAAAGCTCAGTCCAAGGGCTACGCTAATGGCCGCAAGGCCCCACACAAAATGAGATCGTTTTTTAAACATCCTGAGCCCCTCTCGTGGTGCGAGAGCTGATTTCACGGTATTTCATAGTCACAGTTTTAATTCATAACGCATCGCATCTCAACATCTATAAGTTACTGAATTTATTGGATAACAGTCGTGAAAATATGACATGCCACAGTCGCAAGCCCGACACACACTTTACGATAGGATTGGACAGGCGGAGACTGATGCCAACCGGAGGAAAACCATGTGGAAACCAACTGTTATGGCCCTAGCGCTGACTCTCACTTCGCTGTCCGCTCGCACCCAAGGCCAAGCCGGCCTCGGACGGTTTGAGGGCGGAAACGACTTTCAGTATTTCGGCGCTGTCGGCAATGTTTCGGTCCAATGTTTCCCGACCGGAGGCGCGCCCACCGGCCCGACATCGGCCTACTACCGTTGCGACGGCTACTCGTTCTCGCCCGGTGAAGAGGCCCGATTTGTAGGTCCTGTCGCCGACGCCGACGAAGTCGCCCTTGTCGCCACTCACGCCGACCGCTCCACGCGCTCCAAATCGGGAAGTTACGATGGACGCAAAGGTCAGAGCGACGACCGATTTAATCTGTGGATCATCTCGGTCTTTCAGCGGCCACTTTTAAAAATGGGCGCTAACACCGTCGAATGGACTCTCAAACGAAAAGGCAAGAGCGTCACCAAAGGAAGTTTCATAGCAAACGTGAAAGACAATGGTGACCTTCAGTGCCCGAACGCATCCGAGACTTCGTGGGATATGAATGACTGCATGTCATCGTCGCGGGTATGCAGCAACTACTTCACTCGCTACGGACACCTTTGCCAGTAGCGACTGTTTGATGATTTGGTCTACTCTTTCGCAGCCGGTGGCTTTGCTGCCGGTACGTCGAATTTTTCCATGACCTTCCAGGCACGAATATAGTTAAACGCTTGGAGAACTTGAAAGTCGTCCTGCAAGAGCTTGTCGCGCGGAGATAGATTCGACTTCTTGCTCGCATCCTGTTTGAACCAGTAGCTCATCGAAGACGCATCTTGATCCTTCGCCTTTTCTTTCTCTTTATCGCCTAGCAAATGGCCACCCAAATCCTGTTCGCGGCGGACGTCTTTGCGAATGATGGCTTTCTTAAACTGCTCGGGATCAACATCCTCAACGGCAACGTCCGGCTTAATGCCTTCGGCCTGAATCGAACGGCCACTCGGAGTATAATATCGTGCAACTGTCAGTTTGAGTGCCGAACCATCGCCAAGCTTCACAACCGACTGCACGCTTCCCTTTACCAAACGTCTGCTGTCCCATGACCAACGCGCGCTTATTATCCTGTAACGCTCCCGAAAGAATCTCAGATGCACTAGCAGAAAACTCGTTCACCAAGGCAATCACGGGAAAGCCGGTGTACGTTCCTTCCTTCTTCGCGTAGATGACTTCTTTCTCCTTTTTATTTCTTCCTATTGTGCTGACGATGATTCCGTCCTCAAGCAAAAGGTCGCTGATCTTAACAGCCTGATCCAGCAGTCCTCCGGGATTGCGACGCAAGTCGACAATCAAACCCTTTAAACCCTTCGGACGTTTCAGCGCCTCTTTCAGCGCCTTCTCGAAATCCGGAGCCGAGTTCTCAATAAAGCTCGTGAGCCGGATATAGAGGTAACCGTCGTCGAGATCAGTCACCTTTACTGATTTGAGCTTTACCGTACCTCGTGCGACCGCAAACTCTTTCGGCTTCTCAAATCCGTCGCGATAGATGCCAAGACGAACCTTCTGGCCCTTCTTGCCCCGCATTTTCTGAGCCGCCTCAGCCAAACTCAAACCCTTTGTCGACTCACCGTTGATCTCAACGATCTTGTCGCCAGCTTGAATTCCCGCTTCCCAGGCCGGCGTATCCTCGATCGGAGAAATGACGGTCAGAATATCGTTCTGGAGGGTGATCTCAATTCCAAGACCGCCAAATTCGCCACTCGTTTCACTTTCAAATTCTTTGTAAACCTCTGGCGGCAAAAAGTTGGTGTGTGGATCAAGCTCTTGCAGCATTCCTTTTACGCCGCCGTAGATCAGTTTTTTAATATCCACTTCTTCAACGTAGTACTGCTGAACAAGATTGAGAACCTTTGTGAAAATTTGAAGGTCTGAATAGCGTTCCTTTGCGTAGGCGAGCGTTACTCCTGAACTTAGCGATCCGAGGACAAAGCCACCGAGCCCCACAAAAAGCAAAAACGAAAAGGGCGCTAGAAATCGAAACTTCGGTTTGTTCATTGTCACTCCATGACCACTTGTTGCTTCTTCATATTGTCTTCTGCTTCGAGAGCCGAGGTCAAAAGCCGGGGCGCGACCTTGATCCAAGCGGCAGGGTCTTCTGGTTCAGAAAAATGTCGAATTTCAAAATAAAGCTCGTCGCGGACTCGACCTATGACTTGCTCTCGAGACACGCGATCACCAATGCGCACCGATGCTTCAATGTCCCCACAATAGACGCTGTAGTAGTGATCGCGATGATCGACGATAACCGCTTCGTCATATCCCGGAAGCGCTCCACGAAAAACAACTTGTCCCTCGTCGATTGCAAATACAGGCTGTGATGCCGCAGCCTGTTCACCGCGAATACGCCAACCCTTGTGGCTCATCCGAAATCGATACTTCGGATCGACAAATAGACCAAACCCACGCGTTAAGACCCCGCCAACCATCGGTGCAGCAAGGTGGCCCTTTCGCTCGAAGAGCGATGGCTTCAAAAGTTCCGCGAGCTCATTGTCAGCTGAAGAGATCGCCGCCTTCGACCGAAGCTTCTTCATTTCACTCAATTTTTGTTGAGTCTTGGCCTCCACCGTAGCAGCCAGCGTGGTCTTTGCTTTGTGTTCGACGGCAAGCAGAGCCTCTTGTTTTTGAATGCGTTTTTCAACAACAAGGAGGCGCTCAACCTGAGCCTTTAGTTTTTTTCTCTGAACAGCAAGACTCTTGATGTTGATTCGATAAGAGCGAATTGTCTGATAGTCGTAGTCCGACACAATTCGCAGACTCCGCATCGTCGAATCCAGTTCGTATGCACTCTTCTGCGAGAAAACTGCACCCAAGTAACCTTCGCCTGAGAGCTTGTACATCGCCCTCAGACGCTTTCGCAGCAGGGTTCTTTGCTTTGCAATTTGTGTCTCAAGACTACCGATTGCTGAGGCGACGTTTTTTACCGATTCTTGCGCCTGAAAAAGCTCGTCTGTGAGCTGTCCTTTGCGCGAAGAGATTCGCTTCATCCGTTGATTGATCGCATAGAGCGACCCCAAAAGACGACGCCGTTCAGTTTCGCCTTCGGCAATATTCTCTTTGGTCTGCTTCAACTGATCGATGAGTTCCGTCTCAACCGGCTCCGACGCCTGTGCCTGCGCCGAGGCGTGCGAACCGCACAAGCCGGAAGAGAGCACCAGCATCAAGACAATCGCTCGACCAAGATTCACACTTCGCCCCGAGCCCGGCGCGCAGCCGCCCAACCATCGTTCAAGGAACGAACCGTAAACAGCGAGGCCATTCCGCCGATCATGGTCGCAATAGCAACAAAGCCGACGGCCTCGAGGAGACTCAAATACCGAATCTCAGTGGCCATGCGAGCGAAAGCAAAGCTCGCTTTCATCAGCCCAACTTCCCAAATGAAGAGGCCAAGGTTAATGGCCAGCGCGATCAATGCTGCAATGAAGCCAATGATAATTCCTTCGATAAGGTAAGGACGGCGAATAGACTCGCGCGAAGCGCCGACAAGTTCGAGAATCTCAATTTCATCTCGACGTTGATTGATGGACGAGCGCACCGAGTTTCCGATAACAAACAAACTGCCCATCAGAAGAACAAGTCCAATAACGGCGCCACCTGCCGAAACCGTTTGGAAAAACGATGAATAGCTCCGAACCCAGCTCTGTCCATAGCTGACATCCTCTACTCCATCAAGACCACCGATGGTCTTTGCCATCGCTTCCAATCGTTCAACGCTTCCGTCCTGATTGATCCCCTCTGCGAGATGCACCTTCAAACTTGCCGGAAACGGAGTCGCAAATTCAGAATCATCCAAAAGATCAGGCGCATAGCTCGCCATCTGCTCGCGAAAAAAGTTCGCCGCCTGTTTTTTTGAGATCAACTCGACATCACGTACGTCCGGCATTGTCTTGAGCCTGGCTTGAAGAGCCGAGATGACATTGGGACTGACTTCGTCTTCAAGATACACCGACAAATGAACCTTCTCGCCCCAGGTCGCCAAGATTCGCTTCATATTCAGTGACGTGACCAACATGAATCCAATCAATGACAACGATGCCGATAGCACGACAAGCGTCGCACTGGCCGTGACCGGCTGACGTCGCCACGTGCGCAAAACCTGCTTTAGATCGCGAGTGATTATGGCGAAACCCATAGCCCCTCCCCCATCTGTCCCGCGTGAATCTTCAGCACACGTTTGGCACGACTCTTCACCATCGTGTGATCGTGGGTCGCAACAAAGACCGTTGTTCCCTGCGCATTGGCTCGCTCAAATAAATTCATAATCTCGGCCGACAGCTCAGGATCGAGATTCCCCGTCGGCTCGTCCGCTATCAGCAGCCCCGGTTTGTGAATCAACGCACGCGCGATTGCCACACGCTGCTGCTCGCCGCCCGACAGCGACTCCGGGAACTCATCCGCTTTGTGCGCCAAGCCGACGCCATCCAGTCCATCCATCACACGCCGCTGCAGCGACGAGCCGGTGTCACCTCGAATATCCAGCGGCAAGGCCACATTCTCAAAAACGGTGCGATCGCGAAGCAACTTGAAGTCTTGAAAGACGACACCAATGCGGCGGCGAAAGTGCGGGAGCGTTGCCGCGGTCAGGTCTGATATTTGATAACCAGCAACGGACGCCACGCCTGAACTTGGCCGATCAAAGGCAGACATGAGACGAAATAACGTTGTCTTGCCGGCACCGCTGGGACCAGTGAGGAATACAAACTCGCCTTTTTGAATTTCAAGAGAAACGTCACGCAAAGCGTGGGACGCCCGTCCTTCGTTTCCACGATAGGTTTTGTAGACATGCGAAAAGATATCATTCACTCAGAGTAGCTGTTTTCTCTGATCAATGGCTCACGCCGGACGTCTAGATTTGGCTCAAACTCAAAGTCCCTGACCGAAGTTCAGTCAGAATCCGCTCATGCTGCTCACGCATCGCCTGCTGCAGAGCCTCCGACATCGCGACGCGATTGCGGAGCAAAAGAAACGCATTCCGATGTCTCAGTACCTCGGAATAGGGGGTTTTAATCGAACTGATCACCGCGCCGCTGCGATAAACTCGAGTCACAAGCCATGGCTTTTCAAAGCCCCAGTCTTCGGTCTGGACATGATATTGAAGTCCAGCGAGGACGATGTCTGAGTTGAAGCCCTTTTCCATACTCTACGAATAGTCTTCAACGTCGAGTCCGGTCAATCCTTACCCTACTCGTTCCGATATTAATGCATGCTCGAAACGGTCTTTCGGTGGAAGTACCAACGCCCACCGGTCTCGCCATTGGTATTACCTCTTGCTATCGTGATTGCCGCGTTGGTCGGCTGTTCTGGTACGCGTTCAACCGAGCAGGCAAGCCGAAGCCCATCGGCGCCCTACTGCAGCGTGACCTCGCCAAACAAAGGCACTGAGAAAATTCGCGGAATCGCTCTTTATGAAAGCCGGCTGAATGGAAATGGCGCCGCAAGCGACTCGGGGCTTGTCTTTTCAGTAACGAGTTTTTCAACCCCGACCAATCGAATCTACTCGGTTGAAGTTAACGGTGCTCTCTATTCCGTCGAGTCATCACTCAGTGGCAACCAAGGTGTTCTTGATGTCGTCGCCAAACTCAAGACGTTAATCAATTCCGCAAGTGTCGGCCTTTACGCTTATGGAAACTCGCAACTCAACGTAACAGCGCCCGACGAGATCGATTCACCGGCAGTCGGCGCGGCGACAAACCTGACTCATACTGCGACTCATGCCTCGGCCAAGCCCGTACGCTATGCCGAGGTCGCCCTACTCAACGCCGATGGCAGCGTTGCTGCCTGCACCGAGACTTCCGATAAGGGCGAGTTTGAATTCACAGTCGAAGATCCAAACAAACCTTACGTCGTTGAAGTTCGATCTCGCGCTTACAATGGCATGAATACGGCTTACGTTCTTGACGCTCCAATGACGGGGCAATTCCATGCTCTTCGAAAACCCGCTGCGAATCGCCCATTGATCTTGCGCGCGCGCGTTCACGGCGACCTCAAAGCGGGCGCATTTAACATTTTGGATCAGATCCTCAGAGCACAAGAGTATCTTCGCATCAGCACCGCCGACTGCGATCTGCCCAACAGTCCGACCTTCTTCGCCGGCTGCATGCCATTTTCCACTGCACCCTTGGTCAACATCTATTGGTCGGCCGGCGTTAGCCCAGGTATCTACTATGGCTCCGATCAAGCCATTAGCTACTATCTGAATGGCCAACGCGAACTTTACATCCAAGGCGGCGACAACGGCAACGTGGTCTCCAGCGACATGGATCACTTTGACGATGCCGTCATCCTGCACGAGTACGGTCATTTTATTGAAGATGTTTTCGGACGCCCAAATTCACCGGGCGGAACTCATGATGGCAACTCGATTATCGATCCACGTCTCGCCTGGGGCGAGGGCTGGGCCGACTACTTTCAAGCGGCCGTCACCGGTAACCCGATTTATCGCGACACCTACGGCACCCCAGACTGTTCATCTCTCTGCGCTGGCGTCTTCTATAACACCTCGCTCGATCCCTCAGGCGCCGCCGCCAACGATGTGCCTACAGCGAATTCAAAAGCTGAAGGGAACTTTCGCGAATTTTCAATCTCACGAGTCCTCTGGGACGTGACCAAACCGGGCGGCGTTTCTCAGTTCTCCGAAGTCTGGCGACTCTTCGTTGAGCCCCAGCAGGGCATGCGCGTTGTCGCCGATCCGTTTAAACACATCGGCTCCATTCACGAACTGCAGGGAAAACTCCCAGGAGCCACCAACTGGACCGCACTCGTCTCGAACGAAGAACAGAGCCGCGGCTCTGCCGCTTACGGAACCCCGCTTACGATGAGCAGCTCATGTGCAACAAATCCGATCACGATCACGCCCAATCGAGGACCGGGAGACTATGGCAGTTTCGAAACTTCTGATCTCTTGCGCAGCAATGATTTTTATCGAATCGAACATAGCGGTGGCCCCCTCAACATCGAACTGAGATACACCAAAAACGCCGACAACCCGGTCGACCTGGATCTCTACATCTACCGCACACGCTATGTCTTTGGTCGAGCAAGCGACATGCTCGCAAGTTCTGCACTCGTTAACGATTCCGGCTTGGAGCGGGCATCTACCGTACTCTCCCAAGGCACTTACCTGATCAATGTCTTTGCCGACACTTCGGTAGCGGCAAAAGCTCCGGGTGCAAATACACAATACGTGTTACGCTTAAATGGAAGCGATCTCTGCCCGGTAACAACACCGTATTAGGAGTCTCCGGTGAAGCATAGCCCACAGGCCCGCATACTCGTTTCGACCTTAACGGCCGCCATCACGATGGTGGTCGCGTGGTCCATTATGCATGCTCCTATACGAAATCCAGCAAGTGCCGACGCTGCCACGTCTGCCTCGTCTCAATCAAAACCGACACCTCGCTCAACACCTACGGTCCGCAAACCTTCCACCAGCGTTAGTGTTTCCATCGAGCAGATTGAACAGACTCTTCCAACACTCGGTCTCCGCGGACAGATTCGAGCCGATCACGCATTGTCCGGATACCAATTTGCCTGGATTGTTTCTGATGGCGATAAAATCGTCGACGGTGTAGCTGCGGGATCTGTCCCGGCGATGAACGCAGGCGACACCCTCGATATCAAAGTTCAAGTGGCTCCAGCCCCTCACTCAAAGAATCCGGTCGTCTTGCATGTCTATCAGTTGATTAACGGCGAACCACGAGGCGTCATTGCTCAGTGGGATTTCCCCACCAACCGGTCCGCAGAACAAGGCGCCGCCGGCAACGGCGAAAAAGCGGCGCAACTTCCCGACGGATTAGTACAATAACAAAAATATCATGGCGATGAGCGCGAAGAGTGCGCCGCCTCATAAGCTCGAATGAAATGAACAATTTCAGCACGCGGTACTGGCTTCTCCATAAAGCCAACGTAATTTAAACTCTTCTCCAGATCAGCATGATTGGGGCCGGCAAAACCAGAAATAAAAAGAATCGGAATCGACGGTAGCCCAAGATCCGTCAACCCCTTGTCAAACTCGAATCCATCGCAAACTGGCATTCGAACGTCGCAGACAATAAAGTCAGGTCGCGATATTCCAATTCTCTCTAGTGCGACACGACCATTTTCAGCGGTCTCAACAAAACCTTCACGACCAAGAATACGAGTCATCAACGCCAGAATGTCTTCATCATCATCAATAACGAGAATTCTAAATGACACTATTCCTCCGATGAATCCACTACCCCTTTGCCTTCGGCAGTTCGAGAACAAACCGTGTACGCGCGGACAAACGATCCAAATAGAGAGCGCCGCGATGATACTCTGCGACCGATCGGGATACACTCAGTCCCAACCCCTTGCCCTCTCCGACCTTCTTTGTCGTAAAAAACGGCTCCATCAATTTCGGGACAATATCATCACTGATCTTGCCACTATCAACAATAGAGACCTCAAAATACCGTCGCGCTCACGTACGCCGACAAAAACTTCTCGAACCTCCAGCTTTGATGCGGCGTCGATCGCGTTATCAAGAAGATCGACAATAACCTGAAAAATCTCTCCCGAACTCCCCTCAATAAGCATCGTTTCGGACGGCACACTCATATCTAAGCTGATGCCCGATCGTGTCGCAGAATCGATAACAAATCCGACCGCATTGCTGACCACAGCGAGAAGATCAAATGTCTCGGTTGAAACGTTCCGCTGATCGCGAGCCAAACGCCTCAATGACGATGTCACCTTTGAAATCTTGTGAACCATCTCCTGAATCTTCTTTGTTCCACGGAGCACTTCATTCGTCGTCAGCAAATTTTCTTGAGAAAGATTCGCCAGCTCCTCGGCCTGTAGTTCAATTACCTGCAGCGGCGTATTGAGCTCGTGGGCGACTCCCCCGGCCATCCTGCCGTAACCCGCCATTTTATTGGCTTCCCAGATTTTCTTTTCAACCATCGTAAGCTGATGGGCTTTCTGGCGAACTTCATCCTCGAGTTCTTCGTTACGCCGCTGAAGCATCGCCTCGTTCGCCATCATCGGCGTGAGCGTGGCAAGGAGGCTG
The DNA here is from genome assembly GCA_016713885.1 of Bdellovibrionales bacterium. Classification (GTDB taxonomy): domain Bacteria; phylum Bdellovibrionota; class Bdellovibrionia; order Bdellovibrionales; family JAMPXM01. The sequence goes on from JADJOF010000001.1 coordinate 201,660, forward strand.
ATAAAAACCAGAGCCAGCGACAGACCATAGACAAACAACTCAGGACGCAAACGAAAGACACCCCAATCCAAATAGTGGATTGAGAGGAGAACGGCGACCACGACGAAAGCTTTTTGAACAGTCGTCAATGGTCGGACTTTATGCCTCAACACATGATAAAGATGCGCGGGCAGTGGATAGGAACAGCCCACCAAGATCGGAAAGGAAAAAACAGAGAAGGGCATTTCCACCTGAAAAAGAATCCAGCTGCAGAGGGCACCGACAAGAAAAACGACGACAATCGGTCATGCCGGTATTTTCAACTGATGCAACTGTCCAAAAAAGGCACCTAAAAAATACTGCGAAACAAATGTTCCGCCAGCCGCGACAAACAAAACAAGAGTCGACTCAGAGCCGACAGATCGGTTGATAAACGCCGAAGTCGCCACACCAACCCAAAACAACAAGAGTGTTCTCTGAGCGAGGGTCCGATCAATAGCGTAGAGAGTCCCAGCAACAAGAACACTGAGAACCAAGATGCCAAAGTAAACATTCAGCAGAATTTGAACCATTATCTCTGTCACTCCGCGGCCCTCCTTCGAGGCTGACGCTCATCTAGTGGCGGAGATGCGTCAACCCGCTTGGTGGTTCAAACTAAACCGGAACAACCTGGATCTCTGGATCAAATTTTTCCTGGAGAATCCCTTGAATCGCATCAAGGGTGGCACCGATTGAACTCGGACATGTTCCACAGGCCCCTTGGTAGCGAACATCCAGGCGGTGGTTTTCGTATTTCACAATTTCGATATCTCCACCGTCGCCCTGGAGATACATGCGCACTGTTTCATCGAGAATCGTCTCGATAGTCTGCAGATCCGGAGGCAGATTCGACCTATCGATCTGCTTTTTCTCTTCCTCAACAAGAAAATCAGGATTGTGAGTCGGCATACGCGTCTGCAAAACAGCCTGAACCTCGAGCTGGAGGGTGTCGACATCAGCATCGTCGGCATAGGTGACCGTGACAACATTCTCAAAAAAATGAAGCTGACGAACCCCTTCAATTAAAAACAGATCTTCGGCCAAGCGAAGCCCCATCGCCTCCGATGGACGCGTGAAAGTCGCCTTTCCCGTCGCCTTAACTGGCTTATTGACCACAAATTTCAGCGCGTTGGGGTTTGGTGTCGGTTGAATGCGAATCAAAATCATATCTGGTGTCATGACAGGAGTTCCCGTGCCTTCAAAAGGCCTGCGATGAGCCTTTCGGCATCATCTCTGTTGTTGTAAATCGAAAACGAAGCTCGAATGGTAGCTGGCACACCGAGTTTGTGCATCAGCGGCTGACAGCAATGATGGCCAGTGCGCACGGCGATTCCCTGTTGATCAAGAATCGAACCGACATCGGTAGCATGGACGCCCTTCATATTAAATGAAATGAGGGCCGATCCTTCCGCCGCACCGTAAAGATCGAAGCCACCCAGCACAGAGAGTTGGGCTCGAACGGAATCAGCCAACGTCTTTGCTTTTGTATAACGCTCATTCTCTGGCAGAGCCCCATACCATTTCAAAGCAACTCCCAACGCCAATGCGTCGCCGACATTCGGCGTTCCGGCCTCAAACTTCTGCGGCGCAAGGGCCCACGTTGTCTTTTGAAATGAAACTTGATCGATCATGCTGCCGCCGCCCTGATACGGAGCAAGCACTTCCAAACGTGATTTTTTGCCATAGAGCGCGCCAATACCAAAAGGAGCAAAAATCTTGTGGCCAGAAAACGCCACGAAATCAACATCCCACTCAACGACATTGATCGGACCGGACGTCACCGCCTGTGCGGCGTCGACGACCACAATAGCCCCAATCGGCTTTGCCATCGCCGCCACGAGACGCGGATCGATCGTAGTTCCTAAAACATTGGAACATACCGAAAATGAAATCACTTTTGTTCGCGAGTTTAAAAGCGATTGCATGTGCTTAAGATCGATCACTCCACCTTCTGTGATCCGCGCGACGCGAATCACGGCCCCCACACGCTCCGCCAAAAGTTGCCACGGAACGATATTGGAATGGTGCTCAAGTTCCGTCAGAACAATTTCATCTCCGGCGCTCAGTTGCGACGCGAGTGAAGAGGCCACGAGGTTCAACGACTCAGTCGTTCCTCGCGTGAACACGACTTCTGAAGGATCGGCGGCGCCAAGAAAGGTCGCGACCTCTGCGCGGGCGGCTTCATACTGGATCGTCCCGTTCTCTGCCAGCCAATGAGCGCCACGGTGCACATTGGCGACGTCTTTCGAGTAATATCGAGTCAACTCATCAATGACGATCTGTGGCTTGAGTGCGGTCGCCGCACTATCAAGGTAGACCAGTGGACGACCGCGAACCTGAATATCGAGCTGAGGAAACTGGCTGCGAACATCCATCATGCCATCTCCCAACTCAAACCAGTCAGCTTTGCCGACAAGAACTCTTGCCCCTGACGGCGCAACTCTGGCGAGACAACTCGCTCAAGCACATCCAAAGCAAAACCACGAGAGAGAAGATCCACGGCAAGGCCCTCGCTCAAACCACGGGAACGCAAGTAGAAGACATGCTCCGGATCAAGACGACCAATGGTTGCACCATGGGCTGCCTTGACGTCATCGTTATCGATTCTCAATTCTGGCTTTGTATCGATCTCAGCCTTACGCGAAAGCATCAGATTCTTATTGATCTGACTCGAATTCGAACCACTTGCATCACGCACGATCTCAACACGTCCGTTGAAAACCCCGCGCGATTCTTCGCTTAAAATACCCTTATAGATCTGCCGACTGACTGTTGGGCCGACGCAATGACGAATTGCCGTGTGATGATCCAGCGTCTGTTGGCCTCGAGCCACATAAACGCCGTCCAGATGCGCCTCGGCACCTTCGGCGATCAACTCCACAAGAAGATCCTCACGACCAACACGGGCTCCAGTTGAAACTTGAACCAAGCGACAGTGCGCATCGCGCGCCACGTTTACTGATGGAGCCGTCAAAACAACTGAGCTCGCATCACCGTCTTGAATCCGCATATATTCACAGTGTGCATTTTTGCCCAAAGCAAGGGTGGTCTCGACAATCAGCGCATCGCATCCGGCGCCATAACGCTCAATCAAATCAGCTTTGCATTGCGACGGAAGATCAATCAGCAGCATACCGTGTGCGAGCACACCAGCGCACGCCTTCCAGCTCACCTCAATCACATCCGAGACCTGCGCGCCGCTATCAATCCACAAAACCCAAGGGTCGCTTGTCAGCGCACGATTCAAAATCTTAAATGTCGCCGCATCTCCGTCGGCGAAAGAGCGATCCATCACATGACGGGCCATGAGCTCACGGCCCCACGCCTCACCTCGCCCGGCAACGGCTTCTGAAAGACGACAGAAGTTTACATGAGGAATCTCCCGCGCAAGTACCGGCCTAGCCTCTGCGCCAACAACCTTCTTCTCGTGCAATGGCACAAGGCTCACGTACTGCCACTCTTCCGTCCGACCCGTCGGAATGGATTTCTCTAAGAGAACAGCCGCTGCTCGTTGCTGATACGGCTCCCATAGCGCACAAACAGCGGGCTCCGCATTCGCAAGGGCCAAGCGCGCACTGACAACGAAGGGCGTCTCAACCGATTTCGGAAAAAATCCCGCCAAAGGAGCACTAGAGGAGCCAGTCATAACCCTTCTCCTCTAGCTTAAGTGCCAACGCCTTATCGCCGGTCTCAATAATCTTTCCATCGGCAAGGACATGCACAAAGTCCGGCACGATGTAGTCAAGGAGGCGCTGATAGTGCGTCACCAAAATCACCGCGTTCTCTTTTGTCCGAAGCTTGTTTACTCCGTTTGCGACAATCCGGAGCGCATCAATATCAAGACCCGAATCCGTTTCATCGAGGAACGAAAGGCGCGGCGAAAGAACGGCCATCTGTAAAATCTCGTTTCGCTTTTTCTCGCCTCCTGAAAAACCGACATTCACGCCGCGATCCATGAACGACGACGCCATCTCGACGATTTCCATTTTCTTTTTTAAGAAAGTCGAAAAGGCGACTTCGGACATCTCTTCAATTCCTTGATGTTTGCAGATCGAATTGAATGCCGTTCGCAAGAACAGCTCGTTTGAGACTCCGGGAACTTCGATCGGATACTGAAAGGCGAGGAACACACCCTCTTTGGCGCGAACATCAGGATCCATCTCCAGCAGATTCTTCATCTGAAAATTGATCTCGTAGAGAACCTCACCCGAACCAACTCGATAGTACGGGTGCCCCGCAATCACCTTTGAAAGAGTCGATTTACCAGAGCCGTTCGGACCCATGATGGCGTGAACTTCGCCCGGCCGAACCTCAAGGTTTAAACCTTTCAAAACAGGTTTTTCACCTGAAGGTGTTTTCACATTCGCGCAGAGATTTTGAATCTTAAGAAGGGGTTGCGTCGCCATATTTATCCAACCGAGTTTTCGAGTTTCATTTCAATCAATTTCACCGCTTCGACCGAGAACTCGAGCGGAAGCTGCTTAAACACATCTTTACAGAATCCATTCACGAGCATCGAGATCGCCGCCTCTTTATCAAGACCGCGCGATTGCAAATAGAAGAGCTGGTCCTCACTGATCCGCGATGTCGTTGCCTCGTGCTCCAAAACCGCAGATTTATTTCTCACCTCGATATAGGGGTACGTGTTGGCTGAGCTCTTTGCGCCCACCAGCATCGAGTCACACTGCGAATAGTTACGCGCATTCTCTGCGGACGGCATGATTTTGACCTGGCCGCGGTAGCTGTTCTTTGAGTGCCCTGTGGAAATCCCTTTGGATAAAATCGTACTCTTCGTGTTCTTACCGATGTGGATCATCTTTGTTCCGGTATCGGCCTGCATGTGGTCGTGAGTCAGCGCCACAGAGTAGAACGCGCCCTGCGAGCCGTCGCCCAGGAGAATGCAGCTCGGATACTTCCACGTGATGGCCGAACCCGATTCGATCTGCGTCCATGAAATTTTAGAATTCACTCCCTGGCACTTTCCGCGCTTCGTAACGAAATTGTAGATCCCGCCACGGCCCTCGGCATCGCCGGTGTACCAGTTTTGAACCGTCGAATACTTAATTTCAGCCTCATTCAACGCAATCAACTCGACAACCGCTGCGTGCAATTGATTTTCATCGCGCTGAGGTGCCGTGCAACCCTCAAGGTAGTTCACGAACGAACCCTCGTCCGCGATAATCAATGTCCGTTCAAACTGCCCCGTCTCAGATGCATTGATTCGGAAGTAGGTGGAGAGATCCAGCGGACAGCGCACGCCCTTTGGAATGTAAACAAACGAGCCATCGGTGAACACGGCTGCGTTGAGCGCCGCAAAAAAGTTATCTCCGGTCGGAACAACCGTGCCGAGGTACTTGCGAACCAGATCACCGTGCGTGTGTAGCGCCTCCGAGATAGAACAGAAAACCACACCGTGACGCTTCAGTTCCTCTTGATGAGTCGTTCCCACAGAAACGGAATCAAAGACGGCGTCCACTGCAACGCCAGAAATTCTCTTCTGCTCGGTCAACGGAATGCCAAGACGTTCAAACGTCTTTAATAGCTCTGGATCAAGCTCGTCCAGAGACTGCGGCTTCTCCTTCTGTTTCGGAGCGGAATAGTAAACGATGTCCTGATAGTTGATCGGAGCGTACTTGAGATCGGCCCAACGCGGTTCTTCCATCGTCAACCAGTGACGATAGGCCTTCAAACGATACTCAAGCATCCACTCCGGTTCGTTCTTCTTCTTTGAAATCACACGAACGGTGTCTTCGTTTAGACCCTTGGGAACGACATCGGTTTCGATATCCGTTACAAATCCGTACTTGTAGGGATCAGCAGGGCTGTTGTTCACAGAGTACCCCCCACCACTTTAGGCGCCCGCGCTCCTTCAATGAGCTCGGCGACAGACAGGCTCTTATAGAAATCACCGATGCGACGATTGAGGTTTTGAATTGGCGAAACAATGTTGCACGTTCCGCGAATCTCGCAAAGACCGGCCTCTTCATGAAGACAGCGCGCCACTTCGAGCGGCCCGAGAATGATTTCCATCAACTCATGGAACGAAACTCGACCAAGGTCCTTGGCGATCATGTAACCGCCATGTGAGCCCTGTTCTGAAATTAAAATCCCTTTTCCGGCCAATGCCTGAAGCACACGAGCCGTCACATCTTGCGGACAGCCGTAGGCCGCCACGATCTCCTTGACCGGCGTTCGCTCACCCGGGGTCTTCGACCGCATGTGCTTTAACGCGATCAGTGCGTACTCGACTTTTCTGTGAATTCGATTCATAGATGCGTCCTGTGAAAACTCCCGGTTCACGGCACCTGCCGCCCGAGGACTTTGTCGCGATGAAAACTAATCGATAATGACCCAAAGAGCAACCAAACTCGGTCTTTTTCGTCCTATTTGAGCGGTCTCATCCAGACAAAATAGTTTTACTAAAACTGAGTTAAACTAGGTGGTTGTGGCACATGAATCGATCTGTACGTTCAGTCGTTACCGTCGTCGTTAGTATCTTTATCGCTTCCTTTGGATCGTGGTTGTTCCTGCGCAGCAATGCGACATCAAAACCCCTCAAGCCGCCGTTCGCACATGGCTTCAACAAAATCCACGGCGACGGCTACCCGGCTCTGTTTTTTCAGATCCAAAAGCCGCTATCCAAGGAAAGCTCCACGACGCTCAACGACCTCAGCGAACTGGCCGGCCGAGCAAGGAGCACGGTTGGCGCAGGACTCTGGCTGGACGTTCGTCTAAATGGATCCGGCGAACTGGTGGTCAGCTCGAACGATTTACTCAGCAATGGCAAGCCGGTCGAGATTGCGTCGCTCGACGAATGTCGTGCTGACGGCATCGTGACACTTGCCGAGGCCGCACCTGCACTCAAAGACATCTATATCGTGCTCAACTTGATTGCGAGACGCCCAGGCCTTCCCGCAAAACTTTTCGAGATTTGGGGCGATGGAAAACCCCTGTCGTTCGATTGGACTTTGGTCCAGTCAGAAAGCGACGGCATCCTCAAAGAGCTTCGAGAGCAAGCGCCCAAGGCTTTTTACGGATCAAGCCAAGCAACCATGATTCAGCTCGAAATCCTTTCAACACTGGGCCTCGAAGGACTGCCCGACCTCAAAGCCGATGCACTCATTTCGATGATCGAAGAACCCGCGAAAAATAACTCAGTCGCAATTCCTCGACTGCGCGACTCCACTCTCAAAGAGGCCCATCGGCGCAGCCTCAAACGATATGTTGGCCCTGTGAGTACCCGCGAAGTCGCGGTCCCGCTACTGGCTGCTGGATATGATGGCATCGTTCTGACAGAGCGCGGAATTTGGGAGGACCTCCTCGACGAGCGTCACTTGCTCCAATAGCCTTAATCCCCGAGAGCGAGGGATTATATGGCCGCAGCAAAAGTAGCAGTGAAGACAGGTGTCATTGACGGGATTCTAGGCGCAGGACCAGCAGTGCAAGGCCTGCTTCTTCTCATGATCGGCCTGAGTGTCGTCTCATGGGCCATCATCATCACCAAACGCAAACAGCTCAAAGAAATGACCGACGCCAACGAACTCTTCGTCGATGCTTTTTGGAAATCGGCCTCGCTTGAAGATATGCAAAAACGGGCGCACGAGTTCGCAAACTCCAACGTTTGCCGAGTATTTTTGGCGGCATTTCAAGAGCTGCAGCGAATCGCCGAGATTTCAGTCGGTTCAAAGAACAACGAGTCCTCAAGTGAACCGGTCGTTAAACTCTCCGGAATTGACAACCTCGAACGCTCCATTCGCAAGGCCAGCGATGCGGAGATCGCACAGGCCGAGGGCAATCTCAGCTTCTTAGCAACAGTCGGAAGCACGGCGCCGTTCATCGGTCTTCTTGGGACCGTCGTCGGCATCATGACTTCATTCTCACACATCGCCGCCAGCGGCTCCGCCAGTCTTGCCGTCGTCGCCCCTGGTATCTCTGAAGCACTCTTTTCAACCGCCGTTGGACTCTTCGCCGCTCTTCCCGCCGTTGCTGGTTACAACTATTTCATCGGCCGCGTGAAGCGCATCGAAATGGAAGTCGCAAGTTTTGGTTCAGACTTCCTCAACGTGACGAAGCGAAACTTCTTTAAGGAGTCGTAATGGGAATGTCCGCAGGCGGCGGCAAGAGCCGCATGGTCATGAGTGAGATCAACGTCACTCCACTTGTCGACGTTATGCTTGTGCTTTTGATCATCTTTATGGTGACTGCACCGCTGATGCAGCAAGGGCTCGATATCGAGCTCCCAGAGACAGCGGCGTCAGGCGCCTCGACCTCCGAGGAGCCCTTCGTACTGGTGATAACCAAAGGCAAACGCATCACGGTCGGCGATCAGACCATTGCATTCGCCGACCTTCGGAAACGTTTGACAGCGATATTCGCCAGCCGCCCCAACAAACAGATCTATCTGCAGGCCGACAAAGCTGTCGACTACGGCTTCGTCGCCGAGACAATGGGTGAAATTCGCGCCGCCGGCATTCCCAATATCGGTCTCGTTACCCTGCCAAAAGCGGAGGCTCGATAGACGTGAACGCGAACACGAGAACGCTTAGCCTGCCAGGTGATTTCAAGACGGCGCTGATCTGGTCAGCTTCGGCCCACGTGGTTTTTGCTTTGCTTCTCACCGTCCGCGCCGTTTTCTTTTCAGGAGCCCCCTTGCGAATCGAGAACTCGATTCGTGTCGATATCGTGGGCCTTCCCGACAAAGTGCGAGCACTTCCCGAGACGCCAGCTGAACCCACCGCGGCCACACCAAAACAAGAATCCGAGGCTGCAAAATCTGTCGAACTTGAGGCGGCCAAAAAATCGTTGCCGACAAAGCCAGAAGAGGCGCCCACAGCCGTCGTTCTTAAACCAAAAAGCCGACCCAAAAGACTCAAGGAAAAATCAAGAGGCCGCGCTCAAGCGTCTCGACGCCCTCGCCAGGCTCGAACGTCAGGCCAAGGCCGATGCTGCCGCAAAAGCCATCGCCGCAAATGGAAACAAGACCGGTGCGACCAGTGCGCATCAGATCAAGGGTAACGAAGTTTCACGTGGAAATTCGCTGACTGGACTCACTCGACTGGACCACGATCGCTATCTCGATGACATCGAAATGCGCATTCGGAAAATGTGGAGCCCCCCAAAGTTTCTAGCAAAGGCCAGCCTTCGCGTACGCGTCGTCCTCTTTATCAATAGCCAGGGAATCATCATTGAACACAAGGTTGTCCAATCGTCAGGAAACTCTGTTTTTGACGACTCTGCCGTTGCCGCTATTGAGAGCGCCCAGCCTTTTGCCCCGCCTCCCGACTCTTTGGAGTCTCTTCTTGCACAGCAAGGTGTCGAACTCGATCTTGAGCCTGCGGGCTATCGCTGAGAAGATACTCAAGCAACTGAGTGGAGGTTCCCGGTGAAGACATCGTTCGCGGTATTCGTCTTGATTTTAAGTATCATGTCTCAGCTCGGCGGAATGAATGTCGCCTCAGCCCAAAATGCTGGCGCCTATATCCGTATCACCGATGCCAAATTCAAGAAAAGTCTTATGGCACTTCCGGCTTTTCAGTTTCAAGGCGTCTCCGCTGCCTCTCCGCAACATCTCAAAATCGGAAAAGATCTCTTCGATGTTTTTCGCAACGACATGGAGGTCAGCGGCTATTTTGATTTTATCAAACCCGATGCCTTTCTAGAAGACACTGTCCAAACCGGCCTTCGCCCGGTCGGACAAGAACAGAACGGTTTCAATTTTTCTTCATGGAAACAGATTTCGACCGACTTCTTGGTACGCGTGGGTTACCGAATCAATGGCGATGATCTTAGCGTCGACACCTACACCTACTTTGTTCCCCAAGCGAAACTTGTTCTCGGCAAAACCTATCGAGCGAAAGTTGGCGACACTCGCACTCTCGCCCACAGCTTTGCCAACGATGTGATCAAAGAGCTGACCGGCACAAAAGGAATGTTCCTCTCACGTATCGTGACGTCGCGATCAACTAAGCCCGGCCAGAAAGAGATCTTCATCATGGACTGGGATGGCTCCAATTCGAAGCAAGTATCGAGTCACAAATCCATCGCCGTGTCCCCAACGTGGTCGGGCGACGGAAAGACCATCGCCTATTCGGCCTTCGCATTTCACGCCAACGATAAACGCCGAAACCTTGACCTCTTCACCTACGACACCACGACAGGCCGTCGCTTCCTTGTTTCGTATCGCAAAGGAATCAATTCGGGATCGACATTTTTTCCAGACGGCCGCAATCTTCTGCTCACCATCTCGAACTCCGGCAATCCTGACTTGTTCAAAATGAGCCTCGACGGGAAATCGTTAGACCGCGTCACCAACGGACCCCGCGGCGCCATGAACGTCGAACCATCGGTCAGCCCCGACTCATCCAAAATTGCATTTTCATCTGATCGAAACGGTCGCCCTCACATTTTTGTCATGAATGTCGACGGCTCAAATGTCCGTCAAATCACGATTGCCGGTGAATACAACTCCTCGCCTCGCTGGTCACCCGATGGACAGCGACTGGTCTTTGCCGGATTTGACAAATCGCACTTTGATATCTTCACCGTCAACGCCGACGGCTCGGATATGGTTCGACTCACATCTGCAAAAAAACAAAATGGCAAAATGGCCGACAACGAAGATCCAAGCTATTCGCCAGATGGCCGACACGTGCTGTACATCAGCAATAGAACTGGTGCCAATCAACTATACATCAGCACCATCGATGGTGAAGTTGAGAGACGAATCACCTTTGACAACAGCTCGTACTTCAAACCGCATTGGTCTCCGGCCTTCGATTGATCGAAATACCGAACCTTCAGTCATATAGCGCGGACGAGCTCGCGCAGGCTAAAACTTGGCCTGCCATCGCCCGCTGCTTACACTGGCTCAGCCTCCCAACAACAGAGGCCGCGCATACGAGACTGAAAATGGCCCGACACGAAAGCTGGACTCGGTGCGCACTGGCACTTTTTTTTAATCGCGCAACAGATTCTGATGTCTGCACGTTTTGGAGCAACGCCGCCGATCGTCACATTCTCGAAGCGGCCCGGCTGTCTCGACTCACCGAACTCGGAGTTGCCGTTTTTGCACTCGGCAAACTCGGAGCGCAAGAACTCAACCTCTCCAGCGATATTGACATCGTATTTGTCTCGGAAGATCGCGGTAACGAACAGCTTAAGGCCGCACGTGAGTTCATACGACTTCTTAGCCAAGTCGATGAGTGGGGCTTCTGCCATCGAGTCGATGTCGACCTCCGCCCCGGCGGCAGCGGTGCACCGCTTCTCGTTTCACCAACCGAATTTGAGAATCACTACGGCTATCACGGCGAAACCTGGGAACGACTCGCTCTCGTTCGTCTTCGAGCAGTCTGCGGATCTGATTCTATAACAGGTGAAGTCACGACATTTGCACGGACTTTCTCTTTTCGTCGACACCTCGACTACACGGTTTTCGAAGAGCTGCAGCTCTTGCTTACTCGAATTCGCAATGAATACCCGCCTCGAGCAAAAGACGCTTTCAATCTGAAGCTGCAGGCCGGCGGTATTCGCGACATCGAGCTACTGACCCACGCCCTTCAGGTCATTCACGGAGGGCGGAACCAGTCTCTTCGAACGCGATCAACCACCGAGGCCATCAACAAGCTTGCTGCTGCCGGCCTACTCAATACCGTCGAAAGTCAGCTCTTAAACCAAACCTACTGGCGCTACCGAGCAATAGAGAATCGACTGCAAGCCTACGGTGACCAGCAGACTTATCTCGTAACTGATCCGATCACGGTCGCCGAAGTCTCGGCATTGGCCACACAAGTCGTTCGAGTTTCTGAAGCAAGTTTCCCTAAAATTGAAACTGCGCCTGAACTGTCGCCAGAAAAACTCGTCGAAATGGGCTTCACGCATGAAGTTGCCATTCATGCACTCGATGAGCTTGAAAAAAGCCAGGCGCTTTCAAAGAAAAGCGAGCGTGACGAAAAAGAACGACGTCAATTCCTTAGCAACTTCATCTCCTGCCTCCAAAAGAAGAGCGCCGATCGCGACCTCGCACTTCAGCAGCTCGTCGACTTCACAAAATCCATTCGAGCTAAAGCCAGCCTGTTCTCGCTTTTGAATCGAGAGCCAATTTTGCTCAATCAGATCGCGACACTTTTCGGCGTCTCTCCGTGGGCAGGCCAAACTCTGAGCTCACGTCCCGAGCTGCTCGACGCATTCTTGCTTCGACAGGACTCGGCGCCCGTTCAGTCAATCGAACACGATATCGCCTACGAGAATCTTTCCGAGCGACGTCTGCTCGGCGAACTCCTTGCCGTTCTTCATTTTCTAGAAGACAAGAATCTTGATCCGTATTCTGCCAATCTCACCTCTCTTGCCGATTCCATCACCCAAGACGTGATGCAGCTCGTGACGTCCGAGGTCGGAGGCGAACCACTCAGTCTTTTTGCGCTCGGAAAGTGGGGCGGGCGCGAGCTCGGAGTTCGCTCTGATCTTGATTTTGTTCTTGTTTCACGAACCACACCAACAGACTCTCAGCACAAAATCGCTCGGCGCTTTTTGAACCGCCTGACCGAAGCTCATCGCGGTGGCTCCATCTACTCTGTCGACATGCGCCTGCGTCCAAGCGGAAAGGCCGGTCCGATCTTGATCTCACGCGATGCACTGTTCGAACACCTCACCACCAAAGCCGAAGCTTGGGAGCGACAAAGCTGGCTCAGAGCTCGCTGCCTCCCACCCCTGAGCCTTGACCTGAGTCCCCAGACGATTGTCTTAGATCGACCCTGGACCACCACCGACGAAGCGCAAGTCTCCGACATTGCCAACCAGCTCTTTAAACCGGTCAGCGCCCAACAAAAAGAAATCGATCTCAAACTCAGCCACGGCGGACTTGCCCCCATTGAGTTTGCAATTCAGGCCGCTCTCCTTCGGAACGGACCTTGGCCGAGGGCCTCACTTGATACGTCGACCAGCGGCATGCTTCACTTTCTAGAGGGGCATCGCGAACAATGGCGTATGCATGGTGAAAATCTGAGCCGCTGCTATCAACACTTACGCAAAGTGGAGCAGGCGCTTCGAATCGCCGGCGATCGTTCAGGTTCGAGGCTGCCGCTCGTTGGAAGCGAAGTGCATCGTATTGCACGTATGATGGGAGTCGAAAGTGAAACTCTCGTCCAAGAGTTGATAGCAACGCTGGAGGAATCGACTGCGATTCTCTCGCGACTGAAGGAAGGTTCATGAGACCATCGCGCGAAAAGAATAATATCCGCCTCGTAGCGACCCTTCTGGCAATGCTAACAGCATATTCCCCGATCGCTCGCGGACAAAATCCGCCCGCACCAGCGCCGACACCTACAAGCGAAAAGCCCGCATCGGGATTTTCGGTGCAAACTCCACCCCAACAACCACCTCCGGCACAGCCTCAACAAAATCTGATTCCGGTTTTACCGATGCCCATGGGCAACTTGGGACAGCCTCAACAGCAACAGGGTACTCGACCAAACACGTTTCTGGCGCCAGCGCCAAATCTTCCTCCACTTTCGGGCGTGTCAGAAGTGCAAGCCTACGACCCCGGCACCGAGCGGCGGCCAACTTTGATTTTTAAAACTTCTGAAGGTGAATTCAAAGTTCGTTTCAACAAACAGTGGGCGCTTCTCAATGTCGAAAATGTGATGCAGCTCGCTCTTGGCCTCAAAGAGTTCACCGATATCCGCACCGGCAAAAAAGTAAAGCGGCCCTTCTACACCGGCCTCACTTGTCATCGTGTGATCAAAGGATTTCTCATTCAGTGCGGTTGCCCATTCGGCAACGGCCGCGGCGGCCCTGGCTATTCCGAAAGAGACGAAGTGTCGTCGTTTGTAAAAATCGATCGCCCCGGACTTGTCGTCATGGCCCCTCAGGTCGGAGAAGCATCGGGCGTGCGGAAGTATGTGAAGAACTCTAACGGCAGCCAGTTCTTTATCTCCCTAGGCCCAATCCCCGAACTTGATGGTCAAGCCACGATCATCGGTGAAATTTCCTCGGGCATGGACACCATCAAGCGCATTGCCTCGACGCCGACCGGCCCCACGGATCGTCCGATCAGAAAAGTGATTATTTTCTCAGTCGACCCCGACGTCGCGACCGCCACCGACATGCCAGCGCCAGGCGTCGACCCGTTTAAGAACTAAACACCCCGGTGTCCTTCTTCGGCTCCAGGCCCAGAAACGGCACTTCTCGTCCGTTTCTGGCGTTTTGCAGATCGCCATAAAGTGTTGTTTTTATTGATATTTTCAGCTTCTGCCAGCGTTCACCTGAATCTACCGTACGGCCCTGGTCCTGCACTGATCAGCCCTTGAATGCGTCAACCGACGCATTGTGGAGGGCAAACCATGTCGTCAATTCAGCGCCAAGCTCAACGAGTGATCGCACTTTCACTCGCCCTATCTGTGCTGACATCGATGTCCGCCGGTCCTCTCGCGCAAGCTCAGACCGCACCCTCAGACTCTGTTCGCGTTGGTGCCGTTCGCATGCCTGACACCAAAGAACTTGTCGAATTCAGCTTTCAACCGACTCCGCCCGAAAAACTCAAGCAGGTCACGCTCGCTAAAATGCGAACCGATCTCGAGCGCCAGGTTTCATCCATTTGCAACTCCGGCAAGAAGATCTCTGCCGGTGATATCGTTATGGATTTTGGAGTGGAGTTCGCCGCGTTCTCCACAGCAGTCAGCCTCAACAGTCAGATCCACACCGAGAACGACCCCGCCGCTCTGAAACACATGGTGGAGAGCCAGTTCTTGGATCCCATGTCATACGCAAGCTTCGCGGCATTTCTCGCGGGAAGTAAAGGTATGCACACACTTCTACAGGCCGCGGGCGCCGCCTACGATCCCTGCCGGATGATGAAGGCCGGCAGATTTGCCGATCGCCGTCTCCAAACTCCGCCGCGCACCGAAGTTAAAACTCGCCAAACTTATATCAAGGCCAATGTCGTCGATGGCAAAACCGGAAAGTCGTTTGCGCAGATGAATATCCCCGGCCAAATCGAGCAGTACGCGGAGATGAAGCCCGACACATTCAATACGCGCGTACAGTACATCCCCGAAGGTCCAACGCGCTTTCAAAAACTTTTTAGCCCAATGATGGGCCCTCTTGGTCTTGGCGCCGGACTTTTCTTGAGCAACATCGTTCACGAAGTCGCCACCGATCCCGATCTCGCACTCTGCGCAAAATCCAAAGTCAGCCCATCGGTTCCTGCCGATCAAGCCGCCGAAGCCTGTGAGAAAGCCTGGGAAAATTGGAAGCTTTCAAAAAAGGCTCTCGACTACACCCCCGACATCCTTTCGATGGGTCTGGCTTCGCTCGCACAGGCCTATGTTGTGAACAAATTCATTTTCCAAAAAGCGATGCAGCCCGTCTTGAATCAAGCGCCCGGACTCGCTCACGCCGCTGCAGAGAAAGCCGGCGTCAGAGTCGCCACAACAGAAGTCGTTACCAACTATCTCGGCGAACGCGCGGTTCTACCGCTCGATCCTAAGAACTATTCGGCGCGCGTGATAAAACAGGGCGCTGAGCGCTATGTCCCACTTGTCTTGCGCGGCTTCCGGTTTGCTGGAGCTCTGGGTGGAGCTCTCTCCGGAACCGGCGGACGCATTCTCACGAGTGCCGTCAATATCGCGATTTTCATGGAGATCGTTCATCCGATCACACCCATGATCAAACAACCTTTCGAGCGCCGCCGCCAAGGCACCGATATCACAAGTACAACAAACGAGCTCATCGCCGAGATTGCACGCGCCGAAACCAACAAATGGAACTGGAAGCCGCGCCCCGAATCTGAGTTCTGCCCGGACGTGTATGCCGTCGACGGCGACATGGCGTCAATGTATCTCGAAGGCGGCTCTGGATTTTGCTCAGCTCCCGAACAGATCTCTCCGTCTGTCGCTCTCAAAAAACTCGGCGAGAAAAACAAGAAGTGGCGTGAGTTCATCCTTCAAGAACCGCTGCTTGCCCACAAAAACTGGACTGACTACTCATCGCGATTCGTCACTGCGTATGGAAATGCCTACAGCTTCTATAGCGACATCCTCACTCATCTGAACTTCCAAAAATTTGATCCCACAGCTGAAGCTGAGCCGAGTAACCTCTTTGTCGCTCATCCTTTCTTTGGAATTGAATCCAAAAATGCCGGCGAGAACGAAAGCGCGAAAGAGAAAGCCATCGTCGAAGCTCGCACTTGGCTTGAAAGCTATCTGCGGAATCCTGAGAAAATAAAGTCGACGCAGAAGTCTTCTCTTCCCGACCTCTACATTATTCTCCGTGGGCTCAAATCGACCGATATGTCGATTCCACTCAAAACAATTGCACCTCAGGCGATTGGCTTCCGTGCAATGGACAAACTTTCAGAGAACGAGCGCGCGGCCGTCGAAGCCAATGCGCGTTCAGGAGTGTTGGCGGATGCGATCCGACTCTTGCGTTCAAATCTCGCAACCAATCGCCTCTACTCCGATCAAAATGTGCCCTTCCCGTCGACCGCCTACGAGCGCCAAGCCGAAGGTAATCCCTTCATGAAGCTCCGCCTTCTCCTCGGCAACCCCGATCCTCAACCAGAAGGCCTCGCGTACCTTAAGAAGTTCAATGACGACCCCGTTCATATCGCTCCCGACTCACAGCACCCAGATGGAATCAGCCACGCACGCACATCGACTGTCACCGACTATCTTTTGGCGAGCATGGTTTGCGGGCCCGAGGTTGAGAACTCGGCAAACACGATGAAGGTAATCGACAATCAAAAGTCTGAAAGCTATCTCAAGTCTCTCTTCAGCCACCTCTGGGTCACCGGAAAAATGGCGACCAACGCACGCACAAGTGCTGTCGTCGTTGATCAGCCTATCGATCAAATCCCAGTTTCACTTCCCGAAGCGAGCTTGATCCGTCCCGGAAAAAATGACGGCACTGTGTTTTCAGAGTGGAAGTCGGTTCGTGTCGACTTCCACCCACCGCGAATTATTAAGAATCTCGGCACGAACTTCTGTGATTCAATCCCGCAGAATCTCAATCGCGATAAAGTTTTCTTCAACATTCATGAAGGCCAGTGGAATGTAGGTGGAGAGCGCGTTACCGGCTTCCTTGAGCTCGTCAAAAAGCATGTTCGCGGCTCAATGATGTATCAGGCTATGCCTGCTGACAAAATGGCGCAATGGGATGATCCATTCCAAGCATGGTGGCAGCGCAACATCGAACCCTCTATCAAAGAAGCGGTCATCCGCATTCGCGGCAATTACCGCGACCTTCTCGTGAACAAGTACATTCCATCGATGCTCAGCAAAGAGACCAAAACTTATAGTGGACGCACCTTCCCGCTTGGCGCCCTCGAGTCCATGCGCCAAGACGCGAAATTCAACCTTCTCATTATCGGCAAAACGCTCAACGGAGAAAAGAAGTCGGTCTCTGATCTCGCTGAGCAGCTGATGGGCGATCTCGACAGGATGGGCGCGATCGCTACGGATATCTCAGTGATGGAGAAAAAAGGAAGCCTGTCACAAGCGCAGTACAATGAAGCCAAAGCGCAATACTCGGCAACCCTAAAGCTTCTCGCCGAGCTCCCGGGCAGCTTCTATCCCGCGGTAAAAGACTCTTCCAAAGAAAAGGCGCCTGTTGCCAATCTCGACGGCCGCGCCCAAGTCCAACAAGCGGCTTTTCAGAACCTGGCAAGTCTGGTGGACGAAATGGACTCCTATTTTGGATTGGTTCGCGGCGTTCAGGTGGTCGGTCAGTAGCCGGCCCAGAACTTGAATAACCGATGTGAGTAGATCGATGAAATGAAAGGAATCTCCAGGCTGGCAAAAAGGGCATGAAACTATTCTCTGGCGAAATGCAATCAGGTGAGAGCCCAGAGAGTGATTAGACCCCGATAAGCCAGTGCTGTAATAGGAACGAATATAGAGGTTCCTATTTGCGCCAGATCGAATTCCAAAAGAGGAATGCGGTTCGGTGAGAAGACGAAACGGTAACAGAAACGAGCGAAAAGCGGCGCAGGCGAGGCCCGAAAAAGGCACCGCCAAAGCCACCAGAGCTCCAAAAGATAACAAATAGGTTTTTAACCTCGAGGAGGAAGTAATGAAGAAAACAGCACTCGTCGCAATGGCGGCAGTCATGGTTGTAGGTCCGATCGCAGCAAACGCTGCAGGTGCACGCGATGCTCGCCCCCGCGCAGCTGTTGAGCGCGACGTTCGCGACGCCGGTCGCGGCGCACGCGAAGCTGGCCGCGGCGGCCAAGCCAACGTGCAGGTCACTGAAGCCGTCAACGCCCTCCACGAAGCCCGCATTCTTCCGCGCTTGAGCCCAGAGCAGAAGAGCCAGCTCGAGTCGAACTTGGCAAAAAGCCCTGAGATGCTCGACACGGTTAACAAATTGAGCCGTCTCGCCAATGGCAACCGCGATCTCTCTGCTGCAGCGATCGAAGGCATGGCTCTCGTAAAAAATCCGTCAGACAAAACGTCTGATGCTATTGCAGCGCTGATTCCCGATGCGCAGGTTGAGCAGGCTTACCAAACTCTGGTTACCAAAGCAGCCCTGAAGGCGAACTCGTGGAATGCGGAAACTCAAGCGAACTTCCTCTTTCTTTTGACAGAAGCCAACGCGCGTATTGCCCGCGGCTCATCTGTTAAAGAAGCGATGGAACAGGCCAACGCCGAGCTCGCTCGTGCGAAAGATGTCCGTCTCGACGTTAAAGAGATCAACAAGTACTGCCTGTAAGAACGGGCGACTCTCGTTCTCTTAAAAACCGGCTCCAGATCAGTCTGGAAGCCGGTTTTTTCTTTTCTCTTTTAGTCTTGAGAGCATAATGGAGCCGTGGAATTATCGCCCAGCTCGCTGCTCAGCTTAATAGTCGAATCCGACCATTCCATTTTCGAGTGGATCAACCAATCGACGACAAATCCTGTCTTCGACGCGATCATGCCAGTCATCACCGACCTGCACACCTTTCCACTTTTTTGGCTCGCTCTGATCGGCGTCATCGGCCTTCTCTTGTTTCGATCTGCCTCTCCCTTGGATCGCAAAATTCTTCTTAAGAAAATCGGCCACTTCATTCTCGTGACTGGTCTCTCAATGGCGCTCGCCGATATGATCGCCTACCGAGCCATCAAAGTTTTCGTACAGCGCCCGCGCCCCGAGGCCGCTGGCCTTGTCGTCACACTTCGCACACACTCACATTCCGGCTGGTCATTTCCTTCAAACCATTCCGCCAATATGTTTGCACTCGCGCGAAGCGTTCAGCTGATCGCGCCCGCGGCAACACTCCCCATTTACGGGGCCTATGCGTTTGCAAGTACTGTTGCTTTCTCACGAGTCTATGTCGGCGTTCACTTCCCCGGCGACACACTCGCCGGAGGAACGATAGGGTGGCTGTGTGCCACATTCGTACACTTTGTTCTCGGTCGACTGAGGCGATCGCGAAAGCCTAAAAGTGTCTGATATTCTTTTCGCGAGAGAACGATAAATCCATCGTCGTAATACGCAACCGTCCACAGAGAAAATGAGCCAATGAACGATAGACCTTCACGGCAATCGCAGGCTCTTTTCAAAAAGCTTTCTCAACGCATCAAAATCGATTTTCACGATCTCTGATTTTCCATCGCAATCACCGTCGCCGATCGCGCCTCACCGTCGACAAACGACATTTCGCCAAAGTGCGAACCCGTGCCGAGCTGGGCCACGTCCACAGAGTCGTCTTTTCCCGACCGACGAATTCTCACCGATCCAAATTTGATAAAGAAAAGTGACGCCGCCTTATCGCCCTCGCAGTAGACTTCATCGCCCGAGTTGTAGGTTTCAACTGCTGCGATTGCATTCACAGATTCCAACTCTTTTGGTGAGAGATCTTTGAAGAGATAGACGTTCTGGATGAGATTCTGGTGTTGAGACATGTGGATATTCCTTCCGTTGCATCGCAAAGCGCATTTACAGGATAAGAAACTGTCTATGATCCTGTCTCTATGAAAGTTCTTGTAACTGGCGCAACCGGATTTCTGGGCTCGTGGCTCACCAAAAAACTCCTCGACGAAGGTTTTGATGTCGCGGTGCTCATTCGCTCAAGACACAAGCTGGCCGAGGAGCTCCCGGGACTTCGAGTCGAAGCTCGAGAGGGCGACGTCACCAACCTCGACTCTGTTCGTAAAGCCATGACCAACGTCCAGGGCGTCTTTCACCTTGCCGGCCTTGTCGCCTATACCCGCTCCGAACGCGCAGCCATGGAACGGGTGAATGTCCTCGGCACACAGAACGTTGTCACGGCCTGCCTCGAGGCTCATGTTGAGCGACTCCTGCATCTTTCATCGGTCACCGCAATCGGTGCCGGCTTTACTCCCGATCAGATTCTCAACGAAACATCGACCTACAATATTAAACACCTGAACCTTGGCTACTTTGAAACTAAACGACTTGCGGAAGAGCACGTCATCGACGCCTGCAAAACGCGTGGGCTCAACGCGGTCATTCTCAACCCGTCGACAATTTACGGACCAGGCGACGCAAAAAAAGGAAGCCGCGGCTCACAACTTAAAGTGGCCCGTGGCTCCTTCCCGTTTTATCCACCCGGCGGAGTCGGAATCGTTCACGTCGACGATGTTGTCGATCTTTGCGTACAGGCCTTCCGGCACGGACAAGCTGGCGAGAGAACCATCGTCACAAGCGAGAATCTCCTGATACAAGATGTCTTTTCTCGAATTGCGAGGCTTGCCGGAGTTGAACCACCGTCAATTGCTCTCCCTCGATCAGTGATCTTTGGCCTCGGCCATCTCGGCGATGCCCTTGAGTCAGTCGGCCTTAAAGGCCCGATCAACACCGAGAACGCGTGGTCTTCTGTTCTTTACCATTGGTTTAGCAACGACAAAGCCCGACGCGACTTCGGCTTCAAACCAAAACCGGCCGATG
Source organism: Bdellovibrionales bacterium (assembly GCA_016713885.1). GTDB lineage: Bacteria > Bdellovibrionota > Bdellovibrionia > Bdellovibrionales > JAMPXM01. Next base: position 222,558 of record JADJOF010000001.1, read on the forward strand.
CCGCACTTGAGGCCAGCGTGCGCTGGATTAAAGACAACGGCCTGTTGAATAGAGCATCACAACATGTTCTCAACGCTACAGTGAACCTGAGAATCTTGTTCTTAAGAGGCGGTATGATGTATCATGCTGACCATGTCTAAAGTGAGGCAGAAGAAATTCACCACAGTTCGGGAACATCCCATGCATGTTCCCATCAGCGATAAAAACCCAACCGGCCTCACAACAAGAGATCGACACTTGCGGCGCATAAAGGGTACGTATCTAGACGCATCCGAAATAGAGTCTATTTTTGGAAGCTATGATCGTAAAGGAATTGTCTATCCGACCAAGGGCAAGCTCAAAAAATACAAAGATGCCGACATGTATGATGACGCTATTGCTATATGGACGGACTATTTCAACAAAAGTTTAATGCCGAGCCGCCGCTCGATCCGGATGTCATAAAAGCTCTGATCGCGAGTGAATCAGGTTTTAATCCGAACCCACCAAAAAACAGAAAAATCGCACTTGGAATCGCCCAGCTTACGAAGAAGACATTCAAGATCTTGCTCGATCCAAAGAGTGAAACCAAAGAATTTATATTCAAAGATTTTCGGCAGAAAGACCTAGCAGACCCAAACATCTCAATACCAATGGCTGTGCGCTGGCTGCTTCGCAAAAAAGAGACTGCCGAAAGTAAACTTAAGCGCGCCCCAAATCACGAAGAGTTAATTTTGGAGTATAAAGGACTTCTCAAAAGCAGTACAAAGTTGAAAGATGAAGCACTTGAAATCTATCGGAGTCACTATGGCCTTCTTAAGAAGAAATAAAGTTGCATCTTTTTTTCCATTCTTATTGATGTGTGGATGCGCTACTTCATCTTTCAATGTGATTAAACATGGAGACTTTGTCGTGGAACTCAAAGTTACGCCAGATCGCGTTTTACTTGAGTGTGAGCCACAGCCCGGCCATGAGGTTGAAGGCGCTCATGGTTTTTTAATGCACATTTTGGACGACAAGAAAATGGTTTTAGCCGTCACGCAATTCAATATTCTCGACAAGGACGAATGTTTTGACGGGCTCCGAAAGATCGAGAGAATCCTTAAGACAGGGACAAATATATATCTCGGCGGCATGGGCGATCTGACCACACCAAGAGCAAAAAGCGATCGAAAGTACTCCTTTCCTGGCCTCGGTTCTTTTCCCAGCAACGGAAAAACTTTGAAGTTTATGGTGATCGCTAACGAACGCGGGCTTTGTTATGACGCTCAGGACGGGGACAGCGGCCCCTGTCCGCGAGAACCCTTCTCACTTAAAAATTTGAAATGAGAAACGCTATTTATAAAGAGGGCGATTGATCGCTCGCGGCGCCGATGCCGCGGGGCCTGCGCGACGAAGCGCCAATACCATCAGAGTCGCAATGTACGGGACGATTTGCACAATCGAGTTTGGAATCACCCAGTCAAAGACGGATTTACCCTGCAAAAGCATCTGGGCCGCGTCGGCTGCCGCGAACAACAAACAGGCAAGCCCCGTCTGCACCGGACGCCAGCCTCCAAAAATCAACGCTGCCAAGGCAATAAAACCTCGACCACCCGCCATGTCGCGAATGTAGCCGCTCCCCTGACAAAGACTCAGATCAATTCCGCCAAAAGCAACCACGGCTCCAGCCAATACTGAGGCCCAAAGCCTTACGCCGCGCGCGGATACTCCTTGAACGCGCAATGCCTCCGGCTCATCGCCGGCCGCCTTAAGACGCAAGCCCCACCTCGTTTCACGAAGCGCCCAATACAACAGTCCGCCAATGACAATGGCGAGTACGAAAAATCCTATGTCCGATGGCAGTCGGGCCGAACGCTCAAGCTGCGGAGTGCTGCCAGTAACGCCAAACCACGATCGCGTGACTGTCGGAATCAATCCCGCAACCAGCATATTGAATGCCGTCCCAATCACAATGTGGTCCGCCCGCGAGTAGAGCGCAAGTGCACCAAACAGCCAGCCGCCAGCAGCACCGGCACCAACGCCAGCAGCAAGACCCAACCACGGATTCTGTGTGGCCGCGGCGACGGCAGCTCCAGCAAATGCCGAGATCAAGAGCTTGCCCTCAAGCGCGACATTCGCAAGACCCGAGCGTTCCGAAATTAAACCGCCATAAGCCGCAAATAGCAGCGGAATACTCAGTCGCAAAATACTCTCAATAAAGGCCGTCACGAATTCCATCGTTTTGCCTCCAACCAAGATTTTGTTGCAACCGCAATCACCACCAGCGCCTGAATAACAACCGCAAGATCTCGCGAGATCTTTTCAGTATCAAGATCCAGATCCAACGCGCCCTTTTGTAGCGCACCAAACAGAAGTGCCGCTAACAAAACGCCAATCGCCCGCCGGCCTCCGAGAAGCGCAACGGCTATTCCAACAAACCCAGCGCCACTCGAAAAACCCTCACGAGCTTTGTGTGCGTAACCAAGAATCATCGACGCTCCGGCAAGACCCGCAAGTCCACCAGAAATTACTAACGCCATCATCGTCTGCCGAGACGTCGCCACTCCCGTGCGTCGAGCAAACTCCGGCGCACTCCCAACCCAGCGCGTGCGCAAACCAAAACCGATTTCTGCATCACCACGTCGACCACGAATACGCAAAGCACTGCAAAAACGAAAGACGCATTCAACGGGCTTGAGCCACCAATCGCGTTCATCTCGGGCAACCAAAACCCGCTCCCTGACCTCAAGTGTCTCCGGCGTTTGTACAGACGGATTGCGAAAAACATGGAGGAACAAAACGCCAGCCACACCGTAGCTAACGAAGTTCAATAGAATCGACGTCAAAAGCTCGTGAGTGCCGCGACGGATTTTGAACCACGCGACAATGTAGCCCCAAACAGCACCAGCACCAAAACCGGCCAACAGCGCCAGTGGCCACGCCAGCCACGAAGGAAGCGAGCTCAAGACAATTCCGACAACGGCCATCGCCGCGCCACCAACAGTCATTTGACCTTCAGCACCGATATTGAAAAGCCCCGCACGCAACGACCACCAAACCGAAAGTCCCGTGAAGATCAATGGCGTCGCATAGAAAAGCGAGTAACCAAATGACGTCGCCGAGCCGACTGCTCCATTTGCCAAAACTTTCATTACTAAGATTGGCGACTCTCCAAGCGCCACAACAAGAAGCAGTGAGAGCGCAAGACCAATGAAAACCGAAATCAGTGGTGCAAACAAAGACAGTCTCTTCATGTGGTCGCTCCACAGGTCATCGCTCGACCAATCGCTTCGCGATTCATCGTGCCACTCAGGCGTTCGAACTCACCGGCCGCAACGCCGTCAGAGATCGCGACAATTCGATCTGAAAGAGCCAAAAGTTCATCGAGCTCGCTTGAAATCAAAAGAACCGCAGCGCCCTGATCTCGACGTTCGATTAACTCCGAATGAATCGAGTGAATCGCGGCAAGGTCAACACCTCGTGTAGGCTGATGGCAAATAATCAGTGGCGTCTTTCGCCCCGAAAGCTCACGCGCAAAAATCAGCTTCTGCTGATTCCCTCCCGAAAGCTTCGCCACAGGGGTCTGCATCGTCGGAATGCGCACATCGAAACTCGCAAGCCAACCCGTCACAGTTTGCGACCAAGCCGCCACATTCAACCAACCGCGATTCGCAAACGATGTCTCAAAACCAAGACCCGCATTCATCTCAACCGATTCATCCAACCAAAGACTTTGATGATGCCGATCCTCAGAAATCAGTGCCACGCCCGTATCGCGCACTTCGCGCGTTTCACCCAATCGAACAGGCCGGCCCCCAACGCTCACGTCTCCCGAAAACGTTCTCAGACCCAAAATGCAATCAACCAACTCAGACTGTCCCGAGCCATCCACTCCGGCAACACCAACAACTTCTCCCGCACGAACCTCGATATTAAAGCCGCGCAAGTTGACACCGTAAGTATCATCCGTCCGAACATCGCAAACCTTTAAGAACACCTCGCCTGGATCTCGAACGGCGCGCTCTCGAAGAGGAGGTACATCACTTCCAACCATCGCCCGCACAACCTGATTCAACGCCGTACCTTCAATCAGCCCCGTGCCGCCAACACGGCCGGCTCTGAGCGCCAGCCAAGTATCACAAAACGAAAATACCTCGGCCAGTTTGTGAGTGATCACAAAGATCGTCCGACCCGAATCGCGAAGACGCTGTAGGATATGAAAGAGCTCTTCAATTTCCGACGGGGTCAACACTGCCGTCGGTTCATCGAGCACCATGATCTTCGCATCGCGCGCGATCAATTTCAAAATTTCAACCCGCTGCTGCTCCCCGACAGAAAGCTCAGAAACCAGCTTATGCCAATCTAAGCGAAGGCTCTCCGACGGGAGCTTTTTTTCTAACGCGATAATCGCTGCGTTTCGATCAAGTCGACCAAACGACGAAAGCGACTCGGCACCCAGCATAATATTGTCGATCACACTTAGCGTCGGCACCAAGGTAAAGTGCTGCTGAACCATTCCCAATCCAGCCGCAATCGCGTCGGCCGGACCTTTCCACTTGCGGTCGATTCCTTCCACCTCAATGCGACCGGCGGTCGGTTTCTGCAAACCAAAAAGCACCTTCATCAGAGTCGACTTGCCGGCGCCGTTCTCGCCCAAAACAGCGTGAATTTTTGCCGACTCAAACGACGCACTCACGTCGTTCAGCGCAAAGAATTCGCCAAATTTTTGAGAGATCGCCTCAAATCGAACGACTGCCATCGGAACCTATCTCTATTTTTTAGATTTATAGTAGTCCGGCGCGACGATCTTACCGCTGATGATCTGCGCTCGCACCTCTTCAAGTTTCGATTTATAGGGAGCAATCACTGCCTCATTATTGCTATCAACTGCATAGTCGATCCCTTTGTCCTTCAAACCAAACGAGCGAAGTCCCGGTTTAAACTCACCCTTCACGACTTCAGCAATCACCGCATAGACAGCCGTGTCCACTCGCTTCAACATGCTCGTCAGCACACGGCCTGGTTTGATCGCATTTTGATTTGAATCGACGCCAATCGCATAAACCTTCTTCTCCTCCGCAGCGTCAAACACGCCCATACCCGAAGCGCCGGCTGCATGAAAAATCACGTCAGCGCCTTGGTTGATTTGCGAAAGTGCTAGCTCCTTACCTCGTGTCGGATTGGCCCACGCCGAAGCCGTTATGCCCACAAAGTTGTTGAGAACTTTCACCTTGGGATTTGCCGCTTTGGCGCCAGCCTCATAGGCCATCAAAAAGCGGCGAATCAGCGCGACCTCCATACCGCCAACAAAGCCAACGGCATTTGTCTTGGTGGCAAGACCGGCCAAGTAGCCAACCAAAAAGCTGCCCTCTTGCTCTTCAAACATCAGACTTGCAACGTTTGGCCCCTCAACAACCGCATCGACGATCGCGAACTTCGTATTCGGAAACTGCGGCGCCACCTTCTTCAGCGCATCGGCCTGGCCAAATCCAATCGCAATGACAAGCGGCAATCCACGCTCCGCAAATGTGCGAAGCGCCGGCTCAAAAGCCGTATCATCAGGACTCTCAACATCTTTAATCGTCAGCCCAAATTCTTTTGCAGCCTGTGACGAGCCGACAACTGCAGCGGTGTTAAACGATCGATCGTCCTTGCCACCCTTATCCAAAACCAAGCCGATCGTTAGACCAGATGTCTTCGCTGCCGGCGACTCACCGCCGTTTGAATCCGAGGCTTTGGTGCAGCCGGAAAAAATCGAAATCGCCGTCGCTCCGACCACAATTCCTTGCGCCAAAATTCTGAAGTTCAAAGCTGCCACGAACCACCCCCCGTGAGGCCTCAAATCAGCCTCAAAAACGCCGTCTTTTCAATGATCTTCCGCGACCTGGGGCTTTTTCTATGGCCCTATCCGCGATACCCTCAAGAGGTGTTAAAAAAAATCGCCCCGCTCGCCTGGTTCGGACTCATTCTCCTTTCGATTGTGACAATCGCCACAACCGCCTTCGCCCTCTTTCTTTTGCTTACACCCAATGGCAAGGACCTCGAAGGCTGCCTCACGACATCGATGTTTCAGGTCGACCTGTGCCCGAAAAAGCCGAGTTATGTTAAAATTGGTCAGATTTCTCCATTTCTAAAGAACGCCATCGTCGTCAGCGAAGATGCCGCATTCTGGGATCACCACGGAATTGACTGGGTTGAACTGCAAAACAGTTTCGAAACCAACCTCAAAAAAGGACGCATGGCCCGCGGGGAAGCACCATCACGCAACAGCTCGCCAAGAACGTCTACCTTAGCGCTGACAAATCCTTAGTTCGAAAGTTTCGTGAGGCCATCATCGCCCTGCGCCTCGAACGCCTCTATAAAAAAGAGTTCATCCTCGAGAAGTATCTGAACGTCGTCGAATTTGCGCCCGGCATCTACGGAGCCAAAGTGGCCTCACAACACTACTTTCAAGTCCCACCGAACGAACTCAATATCGGACAGAGCGCATGGCTCGCCTTCCTGCTTCCCAATCCAGAAAAGTACTCCGTTAGTTTCAAGAAAAAGAAGCTAACGCCCTTTGCCCAACGCCAAATGCGGACGATCGTGGACCGTCTCCACCGCTTCAAGCGCATCTCCGACGATCAGCGCCTTTCTGGGTATCACCAGATCGCCGACCTTTTTGGTTCTGGAACGGGCGACATTCCGATCGACCTCACGCTCGAGAACTCTCCAGAATGGGACGGCGAGCCGCCGATCACCGATCAGCCAGCGGATCCTCCCCCATCGGCCGAATCAACCGATAGCGAAGAATAAAAAAGGAGGCCAAAAGGCCTCCTTTTTCGAGTAACGCTCAAATCACCGGAACCGTTCCGGTAAAACGCTTAGTCCTTATCCGCTGAAGCCTGACGCTTGCGTTTGTGCGGATCGAGTTCGCGAACACGAAGACGAATCGATGCCGGTGTACATTCAATACACTCGTCATCGTTAATCCATTCCATCGCTTGCTCAAGAGTCAGCGGCTTGATCGGAGTCAGCTTCACAGCCTCATCCGTTCCCGACGCACGAACGTTCGTGAGCTTTTTCTCACGAGTACAGTTCACGATCATATCGTTCTCTTTTGCGTTCTCGCCGATGATCATGCCGTCGTAGCACTCAGTTCCGGGAAGAACGAAGATCTTGCCACGCTCTTCAAGATACCAAAGAGCATATGGAGTCGTCTTCCCCTTGCGGTCAGATACCATCGCACCGTTTTTGCGGAACACGATCTCACCCTTGTAGTCATCCCAACCGATGAACTGCGTGTTCAAAAGTCCGGTACCACGTGTGTCCGTCAAGAACTCCGAGCGATAGCCAATCAGGCCGCGCGATGGAATTTCAAACTCAATACGAACACGGCCCGAGCCCTTGTTCACCATATTGGTCATAATGCCTTTACGGATACCCATCTTCTCAGTGACGACACCCGTATAGGCCTCAGCAACGTCAACCGTTGCACGCTCCATCGGCTCTTGTTTTTTTCCATCGACAGTCTTGAAGATAACCTGTGGCTTTCCGATCGTGCACTCGTAGCCTTCGCGGCGCATCTGCTCGACCAAAACGCCAAGCTGAAGCTCTCCACGGCCGAGCGGTTTAAATTGCTCAGGGCGATCGGTCATCTCAAGGCGAATCGCAACGTTGGTTTTGATCTCACGCTCGAGACGCTCAAGAATTTTGCGCGAGGTTACGTTTTTGCCCTCAAGGCCAGCAAACGGCGAATCATTGACCGACATCATCATCGCAACGGTTGGCTCTTCAACCACGATGCGTGGAAGCGGCTTTGGGTTCGAAACCGACGTAATGGTATCACCAATATCGATCTCTTCAAATCCAGCAACAATCGCGATATCTCCGGCAACGATCTCTTTTGTCGGAACCTGTTTCATTCCGTCATAAGCAAACAGCGCCGAAATTTTCGACTTCTTGTTGCCGTTGACGGTCGCGATAACAGCTTCGTCATTCACACGAAGAACGCCGTTCAAAACGCGGCCGATACCAAGACGACCAACGAAAGCATTCCAGCCGATGTTTGAACACATCACCTGGAGAGTTTCTGTATTGCTTCCGCTTGGCGCCGGGAACTTCTCAAGAATCCAGTCAAACAACGGAACAAGATCTGTCCCCTTCACTTTCGGATCCGTCGTGCACCAGCCCTCGCGAGCAACAGCATAAACAACCGGGAAGTCAGCTTGCTCTTCGGTTGCATCGAGGTCGATGAACAGGTCGAAAATTTCATTCAAAACTTCGTCAATACGCGAGTCAGGGCGATCGATCTTGTTAATGCAAACGATAATGCGTTTGCCCTGCTCAAGCGCCTTCTTCAAAACGAAACGCGTCTGCGGAAGAGGTCCTTCCGAAGCGTCGACAAGCAACACAGCTCCGTCGACCATGTTCAAGATACGCTCAACCTCTCCACCAAAGTCGCTGTGCCCGGGGGTGTCGACGATGTTGACCTTGTGGTCCTTGTAATAGAAAGAAGCGTTCTTTGCCGCGATTGTGATACCGCGCTCTTTCTCGAGATCCATCGAGTCCATGACCCGTTCAACAACCGCTTCGTTGTTGCGCCAGAGACCGCTCTGTCTCAGCAGGTGGTCAACCAACGTGGTTTTGCCGTGGTCGACGTGTGCGATAATCGCGATGTTCCGAATTTTATCTGCTGTGATATTTTCCATTTACCGGTCTCGTTTCTTGTTCTGTTCGACTTACAAATCTCTCGTTCAAAATCAGTTCTTTAGTGAATCCACTCACCTGTACTCACTCAGCCGTGACCGCCCATGAGAAATGCCTCTTGGCTCGTGTCCGCCTGAATCAGCGCCGCAATTCCGTCAAAATAACTCGCCACCGCTGTCCGTGTCGCAGCCAGCGTCTCATGCTGAAAAATCGTTCGGCGAAATTGCGAGGCGCCAGGATACCCTGTCGAGTACCACGACGCAAATTTCTTCAGCTGGAGCATCAGCACTCGCTCTTCTATTCCATCCTGACGGGCCATCGAGTCATGAAGTCGCTCAAACAGCCACGCAAAGTCCTTGCGCACCGGCGGAACCTCGCCCTGACGCCACAAACCAGCCGCCTGGCTGAAAATCCACGGGTTTTTGAGACAGCCACGACCAATCATCACCGCATCGACACCCGTTTCACGCAAACGCCGAACCGCGGTCTCCGGCGTCAGAATATCGCCATTGCCGATCACCGGAATTCGCGCATTCGCCTTCACGCCCGCAATAAAATCCCAATCGGCCTCGCCAGAATATCCCGCCGAACGTGTCCGCCCGTGAATCGCAACCCACGACAAACCCTCTTCAGCTGCAATATGCACGACTTCAGACGCATTTCGCGAGGACTCATCCCATCCTGTCCTAATCTTGACCGTCAGCGGGATCGCGACCGCAGCCTTTACCGTTCGAAAAACCGCCTCGACAGCCTTCAAGTCTTTCAAGATCGCAGAGCCCGCCCCTTTTTTGACAACCTTCGGAACAGGACAGCCGAAGTTCAAATCCACAAAATCGGCGCCCATCCCTTCAACGACCTTTGCGGCTTCGGCCAAAATTTCTGGGGTCTCGCCAAACAGCTGAATCCCCACGGGTCGCTGCCCCTCGTCAAAACGCATTAAGTCTAGTGTTTTCCGACTTTTATACTCAATTCCGTGGGCCGAAACGAGTTCCGTAATCACCGCGCCACAGCCAAGATCGCGCATCACTGTGCGAAAAGCACAGTCGGTAATGCCTGCCATCGGCGCGAGCACGAACGGGTTCTTTTTTAATTCAGCTGCGAGATCCAAAGCCATTTGCCACCGGGCGTCGATTTAGCGATCCGGTTTTCTAGCGGAATGCCCGCCCAATTGGCAACCCGATCCTCAGCTTGAGAAGAGCCTTCACGGATATATAAATTGGTCCCCCAACATCGGGCAACGCAGCCAGTCGCGAAAAGGTACAATGTACTTTTGAAAAGTGGTGGTCAGGGACGGAATCGAACCGCCGACACATGGATTTTCAGTCCATTGCTCTACCGACTGAGCTACCTGACCATTCAAGAGGGACCAGGGTTAACCTAGCGCCTGGGCCCCTGTCAAATGTCGCTTGCTGCTTTTAAAGCCCGCTCGAAAAAAGACTCCTACGCCTTTGAAAGCGCATGATCCAAATCGCGCAGCAGATCTTCGATATTTTCGATACCGACACTGAGGCGAATAAGGCCGTCATCAATACCGAGCGCTTTTCGCGTTTCGGCTGGAACCGACGCATGGGTCATAATCGCCGGATGTTCAATCAACGACTCAACGCCGCCCAAGCTTTCAGCAAGAGCGAAAACCTTTACATTCTCAAGGGTTGCACGCGCCGCAGAGAGACCGCCCTTTACGTAGAAAGTGATCATGCCACCAAAGCCTGACATTTGCTCACGCGCCAGTGCGTGCTGAGGGTGCGACTCAAGCCCCGGATAAATCACGCGATCAACTTTGGAATGCTTCTCGAGAAACTTCGCCACTTCACGAGCGCCCGCCTCATGCGCACGCATGCGTACACCCAAAGTCTTGAGCGAACGCATGCAAAGAAACGAATCAAACGGCGAAGCAATGCCGCCCATCGAATTTGAAAGAAACTGCGTTTTCTCAGCAACGGCTTGATCCGACGTCACCAAAACACCGCCCACAACATCGCTATGGCCATTGATGTACTTCGTCGCCGAATGCACCACGATCGTCGCACCATGTTCAAGCGGACGCTGAAAGTAAGGGCTCATAAAGGTGTTGTCGACCACCGACAAAATACCCTTGGCCGATGCCATCGCACTCAGCTTACGAATATTCACGAGCTTCAGCGTCGGATTTGTCGGCGTCTCAAGCCAGAGCATGCGCGTGTTTGGCTTCACCGCGCGGGCAAAATTCTCGGGATCCGTAAGATCCACAAACGAGAACTCAATCCCATTGTGGCGAATCACCTTGTCCATCAGTCGGAAGGTGCCGCCGTACATATCGTCACCGGCAATAACGTGATCGCCCGCCTTCAGCATATGCAAAATCGTCGTCGAGGCCGCACAACCCGAAGCAAATGCAAAACCGAATTTGCCTCCTTCAAGATTCGCCATGCAGTTCTCATATGCTTTTCGTGTTGGATTATGAGTGCGCGAGTACTCGTATCCCCGATGCACTCCCGGAGAACTCTGCACGTAAGTCGACGTGAGATACACCGGAGTCATAATCGCACCCGTGGTTGGATCCGGTTCCTGTCCAGCGTGAATAGCTCGCGTTTCAAACCCGAACGATTTCTGCGACCACTCTTTTTCCATCGACATTTTCGACTCCTTCAAACGCGCTTCGGCCTAAACCAGTTTTTGCTCTTTCAACCACTGCTCGTTGAAAGCCTTGCTCAAATACGAACGTCCACCATCGGGGAACATCACGAGGATCTTCGAAGGCGACTTCAGTGTTTCAGAATACTTCACCGCAGCCGCCAAAGCGGCGCCACACGACGGTCCAACAAGCAGACCCTCTTTAGATGCAAGATCACGACAGTACTGGAATGACTCTTTGTCATCGACGCGAACAAAATCGTCCATATATTGGAACTCGACGTTCTCTGGAAGCATGTCCTCGCCAATTCCCTCAACCAGATACGAGTGCGCCGGATCGCGAATTTCCTTATGATAGAAGAGGTCGTATAAAATGCTGCCGTAAGGATCGGCACAAACAATCTTTACCGATGGTTTTTTCTCCTTAAAGAAGCGACCAATACCGGACAGCGTTCCACCCGTGCCCGCTCCACCGACAAAAACGTCGATCTGACCGTCCATCTGATTCCAGATTTCGGGTCCTGTTGTCTCGTAGTGACAACGACGATTGGCAATATTGTGGTATTGATTAGTCAAATACGCACCGGGAGTCTCTTCGACAATTCGGCGCGCAACCGAATAGTGAGAATTCGGATCGTCTGGCTCAAGCCCTGTCGGCGTCATCACGACTTTCGCGCCGTACGCTCGCAAAACAGCGCGCTTTTCTTCGCTGATCTTTTCAGGCATGACAAAAACGCACTTATAGCCCTTCAAAAGTCCGACAAGTGCCAGTCCGACGCCCGTGTTTCCTGAAGTCGCCTCAACGATCGTACCGCCGGGCTTCAACTGGCCGCTTTTTTCTGCGTCTTCAATAATAGACATGGCGATGCGGTCTTTTACGCTGCCACCTGGATTGAAGTATTCCACTTTTGCGAAAAACTGGTGCTGCGACTTCGGAACAACCCGATTGAGGCGCACGATAGGCGTATTTCCAATAACCGACAAAACGTCGTTATAAACTTTCACGATCCCCCCGTTCCCATTCAGGCGGCGCGAAAGAGGTTCTTACAGTTCCACCTCAGATTCCTGCTTACGCGACCGTCTAGGAACTTGGTCATGACACTCTAAAAGTCGAAGGGCAAGCCGGAGTTGTTCGGTTCTGTCACTCGACGCCGGAACCCCCACCAGTTCTGACAAAGTTTGCGATGTCTCTCGCGGCAACGGCCGTCCCTTCGGAGTCGAAAGGAGCGTGTCGATGGCAGACTCAAGGCGCGTCAGCTCAGAATTCTTGGTGTTTTTCATACTGCTGATGATAACGAGCTCGACCAAAGGTTCAAGATTCCCACGCACCGCGTCCGCAAAAACTAAAATCAACGGATCGTCGACTCGAAGTTTGTCGCGTATTCGATGTCGGCCCGCCGTTCCTCAAGGACTTTCTGGCAGCTCGCGGAGACTTTAAATTCCGCACCCAGTAACGGCACATCGTCATTCGCCGTGATGTTTTTAGAATATTTAGAACAGAGTCCGTTCAGCTGCTGTCGCGAAACCCGTTGCACCGACTCAATTTGTTTCCAATCAGCGTCCTCCAGCCCAAAGCAGTGCACCGGCGGCTTTTGCAGCTGAAGTTCGATTCGACAGGCCAATGCCCTCTGGGTCCGCTCAGCGGACAGCGCCAGTTGTTCTGACTGCCATTTTTCTACGTGCTCATAACTTTTCGTCTCAAGAAGCCGGGTCAGATCTACCGACGCCTCGGCGTGAAACACCCCCAGAAGAACACCCGATACGACCAACAAAGCGGAAGATTTCATTTCAATGCCTCCAAAAAATGACTCGCGATTGGACCTAAAAGCAAAATGAGGAACGCGGGGAACTGCAAAAGCAAAAGCGGCGCCAGCATGAGGAGCGGTAAGCGATCAATATGAGACTCAATATCGAGTTCCGCCTGATCTTCGAGATCGGCCTTCAACTCAGACAGGCGCTCGAATACGGGTTGGCCGTTGAATCCGTCCAAAATGATCAAGTAAAGCGCGCGACGATAGGGGCTTCCTGTCTGCTCAATGAGCCCGCGGACGTCTTCACGTGATTCAAGCCGTCCGACAAAGCGTAAGAGCTCCGCTCGAAGTGCACCAACATCGTCAGCTCGCTGCTCGAGCGCATAAAGCAGTGCCGTGCGGAAATCCTGGAAGCGGCGAAATCCTGAATCAACCTGATACACAAAACGCAAAAGCGGGCTCATACCGTCCATCGAATTGTCCTTCCTCCGCGCCAAATCCAAATTGAACCGACCAAAAAGAGCGGGGCAGACAAAAGAATCCACCGTACGACGTCGGATCCGCCAAAAAAACTCATCGAGAAGATCGCAAGTGCAACAAAGAGCAGCGTCATCACGATGGATTGCGCGCGTGTTTGCGCTGTTGCCTGTCCAGACCTACGTCGAATTTTTGTCTCATTGCGATGTCGCTCCCGCAACTCACTGAGCGACCTCACCGGCGTCGAAGATTCGCGATCAATCCATCGCAATTCAGAAACCAACCGACCAAATGAGCGATCAAACAGCCACGATCGAGGCGACTTTTCTCGCGATTCTCGCTCTGATTCTTGTTGTGAAAAAACAACAGCCCGCGTGAGCTCGCAAACATGCAGACGCATCGCTGGCGAACTCTGCTGGGTCACGATATCCAATGCTGAACGCAAGGAATTTCCTTGTTTCATCAAAATGAGGAGCGAAACAAGCAGCTCATCCACACGCGCTTCAAAGATTTGGCGTCGCGAATAAATCAAGACGCCGATTGACGCGAACACCATGGCTGGAGCGGCATTCACGACAAACCACAGCTGTGTGAGTGACTGCGTATTCGCAACTTTTCCGATAAGAAAAGCGATCACAAATGAGGCGGTGCCAATTTTTGTCAACTCGAGTGGCGACACCCATCGCGTGCGCAGAAATCTCTCCGCTGATTGTGCAAGAATGAGATATCCGAACAGCGAACCAACACCGACGACTGCAGTCCTCACATCCAACATGCTCAACTCTCCTCATCGATCGCGATGAAGATGCAAAACATGAGACATCGGCGGAACGATTCGAGTCGCTTTCATCAAACATCGACGTCGAACGAATCGAAAATCAGTCGAATCGGCAAATAATGTTCGCAACTTCGTGCTCAAGTTTATTTTTTCTATTGACGAAATGAGTCGTAGAGATATCCTTTTGTTAAGGAAGTCTTCTGATCACCTTGTGATCGAAAATTAAGTGAACTCATCCTAGGAGGAGCGAGACATGGCAAAGAAGAAAGCAACTAAGAAAGCGGCAAAAAAAGCGACTAAAAAAGCTGCAAAGAAAAAAACGACTAAAAAAGCGAAGAAGTAGTCTTTTTTAGAAGTTGAACTTCGGAACCCTCGAGTGAACCTCGGGGGTTTTTTTATTTCCAAAACCGATCGTCTCAAACGACGAAAGCCGCTACAGTAGCGGCTTTCAGGCAGAGAGAGTAAAACTATCGAGAGTTCGAAATGGTCTTCTCTACAGCGTCGGTCTCGATCGAAACTCGACCAGCACCAAACCCTAAAAAAGCTTCGCCTTGATGCCTTCTTTTTGCAGAAAGTTGCGAATCGCTGGCTCGTCCAATTTATCTAAGCGCCACAAAAGCCGATGCAAAAGATCCATCGTTTTCTGCGCATCTTGGCCTCGGAGCTTTGATGTGAGGATCAAAATGTCGTCCGAAATCTGGGCGACGTTGGTCAAAACCCGGCCGACTTCTTTGTTTTTTGAGGTTTTTTCGAGCAAGACGAGGGTCTTGTTCAAATTATTTACGAGTGCGTTCATTTTTTCGACAGTATCGACGACTGAACCCTCGTTCTTCTCCACCATATCGAGAATTTTTCCGGCCAAACCGTAGCTCTGAGAGATCAGTTGATCGATTCGGGGTGGATCTTCACCGCGAACGAACTGTCCGGGCTGAAGCGGAGGCGAGTCCGCAGCGCCAGGAGTGATTTCGATAAACTTTTCGCCGATCACACCGGCCAAGTTGATGTAAAAGCGCGAATCGCGGTGCACAGTTGGCCATGCCTCTTTGCTGATGGTGAGCGTAATTGAAAGTTTGACCTCTTCGCCGCTCTCGGACTTCTGGTCGGGCGCGAAGTCGATCGACTTCACTTTACCGACCTTGATGCCCATCACGCGAACCGGAGAGCCCACCTCAACGCCGCCAGCGAAGTTATAGCCGACCTTCAGCTCATAGACTGACGAGAAGGGGTTGAGGACACCGAGGTACCAGATAAAGCCCGCAACGAGGGCCAATGACGCAAGAAAGAGAGCTCCAACTTTAGCTTCGGGCGATAATTTTATGTTCATCATGTCTCCGTCATTAAAAGCGAATCAATAGAAGGTTGAGAAGAAGAAAGAGAGTCCAAAGTCGAGCACGATGATCGCAACAGATGTCGCCACCACCGCGTTTGTTGTCGCCATACCGACGCCTTCAGCGCCGGACTGACAACGAAAACCAAAGAAACAAGAAAAGAGCGGGATCACCGCACAGAATACTGTGCCTTTGATGACAGCAAACCAAAGGTCTTGCGCCGAAATAAAGGGCCGCGCCATCGCCGAGAATGTGCCCGCGGTGTAGCCAAGCTTGACCACCGAAACACCCATTGCGGCCACCAGGCAGATGACATTCGCAAAAAGACTCAGGATTGCGCCGGCGATCGCACAGCCGATAAGGCGAGGGGCCACGATAAAGCGTACGGGATCAAGACCCAGCATTTTAATGGCGTCGATCTGCTCGGTGACTTGCATGGTGCCCACTTCGGCCGCCATTCCAGCGCCGGACCGAGATGTCACAAGAAGCGCCATAACAACGGCGCCAAGCTCGCGCAGAATCAACATCGCGGCGAAGCCTGGCACCATTGAGTCATTCTGAATCAGGAGCTTCATGTGAAATGACGCCTCAAGAATCGTGACCATCGCTGCCGCACAAACGCAGAACACTATTATAAGGAGGCTGTCGACCGCGACCGTATCAATCTGGCGAATCACATCGCGCAGGCGATAAGGGGGGGTGACAGCTGCCACGAGCGATCGATAGGTCAGCGCCGAAAAGTCGAGAACGAAAGCGACCGCCGCGTTCACGCCGTCCTCCCGATCATCGAACTCAACAGCACAAGCAGGGCATCCGCAAGAAGGCTCGTGCCCCAATCGGCGACAACAAGTGCAACCATGGTCGAAACGGCAGTCTCAACCACGGCGCGGCCGACTCCACGAGCGCCGCCGGAGGCGTTGTATCCTTTAAACGTGCAGATCGTCGCCAGAACGATGGCAAAGACGAGACATTTAAAAAGTCCGAGCGCAATGGAGGGCCAGCTGATCAGAGTTGGAATGTGGCGAAGATATTCATCGGCATTGATTCCGGCGAAAACCTTCGCAAGCAAAAGGCCGCCAAATATAGACATCAAGAGGCCAGCCGAAAGCAGCGCAAAGCTGGCCGCGATGATGGCGAGCACGCGAGGAATGATGATTTCTTGGAACGGGTTGGCACCGAGACACCGAATTGCGTCGATTTGCTCGGTCACGCGCATCGTTCCCAGTTCTGCCGCCGTGAATGCAACCGACTTTTCCACCGAGCATGAAGGCAATAAGTAACGGACCGACCTGGCGCACAGTACCGCTCGTCGACAGTCCGCCAAGATAACCGAGAGCCCCGTAAGCTTTGACCTGCAAAGTGAATTGGACAGTCATCACCGCGCCAACAAAGAAGCCCGCCACGGCTGTTGTCGGAAGGCTTTGTGAAGTCACTCGCCAGATTTGGCTGAAAACCTCATGACGATGAACTCCGTGTCGCATCAAAACACTGGTGCCCTCGCGAATAAAAAGGACACATTCGCCGATCGCCTTTAATAAATTCATGCGTCACCTCGCGACGCTTTTGCTTCGGCCAAAAAGTCGACAACCAACGGAACCTTGCTCTTCAAAATGTGCTCAACGTCACCCTGTTCAACGATTTGGCCCTCGCTCAAGACGATGATGCGATCGGCGATTTCCAGAGCGCACTCCATGTCGTGACTGACGACAAGCGCCGTCGTCTGAAGCCGACGCGAGAGATCGCGAATCAGATTGTTGATCTGCCGGGTTGTAATCGGATCGAGGCCCGTCGTTGGTTCGTCAAAAAGTAAAATACGGGGACCAACGGCCAGAGTTCTCGCAAGGCTGACCCGCTTCTGCATTCCATAGGAGATTTCGTTTGCGTTGCGATCTTCCACACCGCTCAAGCCGACAAGTTCAAGACACTCTCGAACGCGCGGTAGTGCCTGCTCGTAAGTTTTGCGCTCGTGCTTCATCAAACCAAAGGCGATATTTTGCCCGACCGTCATGGAGTCGAAAAGCGCCGGGTGCTGAAAAACCATCCCACAGTGCCGACGAATCGGAAGGTAATCCTCTTCAGAGAGATGAGCGACATCCTTGCCTTCGATGAGAATATTCCCCTCATCCGCACGCAACAGGCCAACCAAGGTCTTGAGGAGGACCGACTTACCTGTGCCCGAGGTTCCGAGAATAAAGAGAATTTCGCCGCGCTTCACTTCGAGATTAATGCCTTTGAGAACCGTGCGCTCTCCAAATCGCTTCACGACATTTTGAAAATCGATCGCCAGCGAGGCTGAAGGATTTGTCATCGAAGCGGTCCCTCAGTCTCTCCTTTAAGAAACTGCACGACGCGAGGATCGCGATGTTCACGGGCCTGCGCAGGAGAACCAACGTCCAACGCCTCTCCCGCAAAAGTCAGCAGCATTCGATCGGCGACCTGGTAGGCGCGTGCCACTTCGTTGGTCACGACGACGGCCGTGGCTTTATTTTGAATCTGCAGCTCTTTAATAAGACGCATAATGGAGCGGCTTGTTATTGGATCAAGGCCTGCCGTCGGATCATCAAAGAGCAGAAACTCAGGACGCAGCGCAAGAGCGCGCGCAATTCCCAGGCGCTTTTGCATTCCACCACTCATCTCAGATGGATAACGCTCCGCAGCCGCAGTGAGCCCGACACTCGCTAGAAGCTCTTTTGAAAATTCAATTGCCTGTTTTTCAGACACTCCGAGCGTTTCGATCTGTGGAAAACATACGTTCTCGATCGCTGTCAGCGAGTCGAAAAGTGCATTGCGCTGAAACAGCATTCCGATCCGAGAGTTGCGAGAGACTGCCTCTTGGGCACTGAGCGAAGTCAGCGCTCGACCATCAACGTAGACCGCCCCCGACGTAGGAGAAACAAGCCCGACCATCACCTTGAGAAGCAGAGATTTTCCCGAGCCGCTAGGACCCATCACCGCCAGCATTTCGCCACGACCCACCGCAAGATGAACATTCTTTAAGCGCTCGTGAAGGCCGAACTTTACCGTCACGCCTTGCAGCTCCACGACTGACTGGGCCATCTTTTCTCGACTCGAATGATGGTTCAGTTCTGACGTTTTACTGTCCAAGACTTGCTCCACGACCTGTCGATGCAATTAAGTTTTGCCGATACGCGATTGCTGCACTATTCAAAGGTCTTCAACATCGTACACAAAACCGCAGAGGAATCCATGGCATCGTACGAAAAAATCAAGGTTCCAACCACAGGACAGAAAATTCGAATCGGCGCAAACGGCAAAATCGAGTGCCCCGATCAACCCATCGTGACCTTCATTGAGGGTGACGGCATCGGCGCCGATATTTGGAAAGCCTCGGTCGAGGTGTTCGACGCGGCTGTTGCGAAAGCATACGGCGGAAAGCGTAAAATTCACTGGTGCGAAGTTTACGCCGGTCAAAAAGCAACTCAGCTTTATAACGGCAACTTCTTTCCAGAAGAGACGCTGACCGCAATTAAAGAGTTCGTCGTGTCTATTAAAGGACCGCTCGAAACTCCGGTTGGAAAAGGCATTCGTTCTTTGAACGTCGCCCTCCGCAAAGAGCTCGATCTTTATGCCTGCGTTCGTCCGGTCAAGTACTACGCTGGCGTCCCGGCTCCGGTGAAAGAACCCCAGAAAGTCGACATGACGATCTTCCGCGAAAACATCGAGGATGTTTACGCTGGCGTTGAGTTTCAAGCTGGCTCGGTTGAAGCAAATGAGTTCATCGCGCTTGCAAAAAAACACGGTAAATCAATTCGCGAGAACAGCGCCATCGGCATTAAGCCGATGTCGGCTTTCGGCACGAAGCGCCTGGTCCGCAAAGCGATTGAGCACGCAATCGCTTACAACTGCCCCAGTGTGACCCTGGTTCACAAGGGCAACATCATGAAGTTCACCGAAGGCGCTTTCAAGGACTGGGGCTACCAGCTGGCAAAAGAGGAGTTCGGCGACATCACGATCACCGAGCAAGAGCTTTGGGATAACCACGGCGGAAAGGCACCTGCCGGAAAAATCATCGTAAAGGACCGCATTGCCGACAATATGTTCCAACAGGCTCTGCTGCGTCCAGATGAATACTCTGTGCTCGCACTGCCAAACTTGAACGGCGACTATATGTCAGACGCCCTTGCCGCCCAGGTCGGCGGACTCGGCATCGCTCCCGGTGGCAACATCGGTGACGGCTTTGCTGTGTTTGAAGCCACACACGGCACCGCTCCGAAGTATGCGGGACAGGACAAGGTGAATCCTGGATCAGTTATGCTCTCGGGTTCGATGATGCTTGAATACATGGGCTGGAGAGAAGCGGCCGCCCTTGTTGAAAAAGGTCTCGGCGCCGCCATCGTCGCGAAGCGCGTGACTTACGACTTCCACCGTCAAATGGAAGGCGCAACTCTGCTGAAGTGTTCAGAGTTCGGCAAAGAGATCGTCAGCCGCATGTAAACTGAGTGCGAGGCTCCGGCCCCGCACTTTTATTTTGAACTTTAAGGAGAATTAAAATGGCAGCACATCAAAGAAAAAAAGTCGCCGTTATTGGCGCGGGCTTTGTCGGATCAACATGCGCACACTGGGCAGCAGCAAAAGAGCTTGGTGATGTGGTTCTTCTCGACGTCAACGACGGCGCAGCAAAAGGCAAAGCGCTTGATCTGTTCGAAGCGTCACCTGTTGAGCTTTTCGACTCGCGCATCACGGGCACCAGCAACTACGCTGATATCGCCGGAGCCGACGTTGTCATTATCACCGCGGGTCTCCCCCGCAAACCGGGCATGAGCCGCGATGACCTCTTGGCAACAAATGCGAAGATCATGAAAGAAGTTTGCCTGGGTGTAAAACAACACGCTCCAAACTCTGTCGTCATCGTTGTTTCAAACCCTCTCGATGCGATGTCTTATGTTGCAAAGGATGTCCTTGGATTCCCAAAAGAGCGCGTGATCGGCATGGCCGGCGTTCTCGATGGTGCCCGCATGAAGTCGTTCATCGCTGAGGAACTCAAAGTCTCGGTGAAAGACGTCAACGCGTTCGTACTTGGTGGACACGGCGACACGATGGTTCCAATGCCACGCCACTGCTCGGTTGGCGGAGTTCCACTTCAAGAAATCATGCCAAAAGAAAAGATCGATGCGATCGTCACCCGTACACGCAACGGCGGTGCTGAGATTGTTGGCCTCTTGAAAACAGGCTCGGCATACTATGCTCCATCGGCATCAGCTGTTCAGATGGCTGAAGCAATTTTGAAAGACCAGAAACGTATTCTCCCCTGCGCCGCCCTCCTCACTGGAGAGTATGGCGTGAACAACCTTTTCATCGGCGTTCTCTGCAAAATTGGCGGAAAAGGTCTTGAACAGGTTATCGAACTGAAACTGAACGAAGAAGAGCGCAAAGGCCTCGATCACTCGATCAAAGCCGTTCAAGAGCTCGTCGACGCTCTCAAGAAATTGGAATTCTAAGATGAATATTCATGAGTACCAAGCCAAAGAGATTCTCCGTAAATACGGAGTTTCGACATTAAAAGGATTCGTCGCTGAAACGGCGGATAAAGCAGTTGAGGCGGCAAAAGCAATCGGCGGCGGAATCTTCGTTGTTAAAGCGCAGATTCACGCTGGCGGACGCGGCAAAGGCGGCGGCGTTAAAATCGCAAAGTCGACGGACGAAGTGCGCGACCTCGCGAAGAAGATGCTCGGCATGACTCTGATCACACATCAGACAGGCCCCGAAGGAAAACAGGTCAACAAGGTTTACATCGAGGCCGGCTGCAACATTAAGAAAGAGTACTATGTTGCCGTCCTTCTCGATCGCAAAACAGGTCGCACCATCGTTATGGCGTCGGCCGAAGGTGGCGTTGAAATCGAAGAGGTTGCCGAAAAGCACCCCGAGAAAATCCACCGCGTTGTGGTTGACCCTGCCGTAGGATTGCAAGCCTTCCAGGCTCGTCAACTCGCTTTCGCAGTTGGCCTGAAGGACAAAGTCGCGGCAAAAGCGGCGAAGTTCTTCATGGGCCTCTATAAGGCTTACGAAGAGTGCGACTGTTCGATCGCCGAAATCAATCCTTTGGTTGAAACTGCTGAGGGCGACGTGATCGCACTTGATGCGAAGATGAACTTCGACTCAAATGCGCTCTTCCGCCACCCTGAGATCGTGGAACTCCGTGACCTCACTGAAGAAGATCCGGCTGAAGTTGAAGCATCGAAGTTCGACCTCGCGTTCATTAAGCTCGATGGCAACATTGGCTGCTTGGTCAATGGCGCAGGCCTTGCGATGTCGACGATGGATATCATCAAGCTTCACGGCGGCAGCCCCGCCAACTTCCTCGATGTTGGCGGCGGCGCCAATAAAGAGAAAGTGACAAACGCGTTCAAAATCATTCTCAAAGATCCGAACGTAAAAGGCATCTTTGTGAATATTTTCGGCGGCATCATGAAGTGCGACATCATCGCTGAAGGTGTCATTGCGGCGTCGAAAGAAATCGGCCTGAAGGTTCCGCTCGTCGTTCGCCTTGAAGGCACCAACGTCGACCTCGGCAAGAAGATCCTGGCTGAAAGCGGCCTGAATATTATTCCTGCGAACGATCTGACTGACGGCGCTCAGAAAATCGTTAACGCGGTGAAAGGGAAGTAAGCCATGGCAATTATGATCAATAAGAACACCAAAGTTATCTGCCAAGGCTTCACCGGAGCGCAGGGCACGTTCCACTCGGAACAGGCCGTCGCATATGGAACGAAAATGGTCGGCGGTGTAACCCCCGGAAAGGGCGGAACACTGCATATCGGCCTTCCTGTTTTCGACACTGTTGCCGAAGCAAAAGAGAAAACTGGCGCCAATGCGTCCGTGATCTATGTTCCGCCGCCGTTCGCTGCGGACGCGATCATGGAAGCCGTCGATGCAGAACTCGACTTGGTTGTCTGTATCACTGAAGGCATTCCTGTTCTTGATATGGTTAAGGTTCGTCGCTTTATGGAAGGCAAGAAAACGCGCCTGGTTGGTCCAAACTGCCCCGGCGTGATCACTCCAGGCGAGTGCAAAATCGGCATTATGCCGGGCCATATTCATAAGCCCGGCCGCATCGGCGTGCTTTCGCGCTCTGGAACTCTGACTTACGAGGCTGTTGGTCAGCTGACAAAATTGGGTTATGGCCAATCGACTTGCGTCGGTATCGGCGGCGACCCAGTTAACGGCACGAATTTCATCGACGTTCTCGAGATGTACAATGCAGACAAAGACACTGACGCCGTCATCATGATTGGCGAAATCGGCGGAACGGCCGAGGTCGATGCCGCGGAATACATCCGTCGCGAGTTCAAAAAGCCAGTGACCGCGTTCATCGCGGGCTCGACGGCGCCAAAAGGTAAACGCATGGGCCATGCCGGTGCGATTATCACGGGCGGCAAAGAGACCGCTGAAGCGAAATTTGAAGCACTGCGTTCTGCAGGGTGCTCGATTGCAAAGAGCCCGGCAGATCTCGGCACAACAATGATCGCAAGCCTAAAGAAGTAGTTCCAAGGCTCACGCCTTCGAATATGCAGAAGGGTCGGCTCTCGCCGGCCCTTTTTTTTGTCCTTTTTCAATTGTTGTCTTTCGAGCCATAACCAGCCACAACCAGAGCACATGCGATTTTTCGGAACCAAAGAAATCAAAGAGCACGTCCGCCGAGTCCTCGATACGAGCGCAGACCGCCTTCGGGACGCCTCTGCTCTCGACTTTCCAGCGGGCAATGGTGTGACCTCAGCGCAGTTGGCCGCCCTGGGGGCTCGGGTTCAAGCCTTGGATCTCTTCCCCGAATTGTTTCGTGTTCCGGGGATCTCTTGCCGGCGTGGCGACTTGAGCGGCACCTACCCGCTTGAGGCGTTTTCGCTCGATTTTGCCGTCTGCCAAGAGGGAATTGAGCACGTTGGAAATCAGGAGCATGTGTTTCAGGAGTTTGCGCGGGTCATAAAACCTGGCGGGCGACTATTGATGACCACTCCAAATTATTCAAACATCAAAAGCAAACTCAGCTATCTCTTCTGTGAGTCTGAGGCCTTTGGACGGATCATGCCACCCAACGAGCACGACTCGATTTGGTTGTCTCCGCCAGCCCCAGGGGAGCAACCGCGAGTTTATTTTGGTCACTGCTTTCTCACTGGCTTTTTTCGACTTCGCCTCTTTGCAAAGCTCGCCGGCTTTAAGCTGATAAAGATCCACGATTCGCGCGTCAACACGACCTCGCTGCTGTTTTTTCCACTGATCTATCCATTTGTGTTGATCCACTCCTGGCGGACCGCCCGCCGCTTTAAACGAAAAGCCGGGCAAATGGCACTTGCTGACGAGCTCTTTGCCTGGATGATCTCGCCTCGCTTACTCCTCGAAAATCACCTCGTCCTGGAGTTTGAGCGCCTCCCGCTTTCCGGCGAGAGCTCAGCCGGCGCCGGAACTCCCGCCGATCGCAGCCTCGAGTCGTTTACGACGTGACGAGCGGCCGCTTTCGAATTAGTAAGTTCCAAAAACCTGGTTCGAGGAGATTGCATGAGCAAAGAAGTAACCTTTAGCATCATTAAGCCCAACGCTGTAAAAAAGGGCGTTATTGGCAACATCATTGAGCAGTTTGAGAACGCCGGCCTTAAAATCGCCGCAGCTAAACTGACTGTTATCTCTCGCAAAAAGTGCGAAGAGTTCTATGCTGAGCACAAAGAGCGTCCTTTCTTTGGCGAACTCGTCGACTTTATGACTTCGGGTCCCGTTGTGCTGATGGCTCTGTCGGGCGAAGGCGCTGTATTGAAGAACCGCGAAATCATGGGTGCGACGGATCCGAAAAAAGCCGCTCCTGGAACCATTCGCGCAAAACATGGCGACTCGGTTGGCGAAAACGCCGTGCACGGTTCCGGATAGCGTGGCCAGCGCACAGCGCGAGCTCGCTCTTTTCTTCGAAAAGACTGAATTCGTAAACGAGTAGTCTCAAAGTGAATGTCGGAGAAACTCTCGACATTGAAATACTCCGCCTCGCACGCGGAGGAAAGGCCGTCGGTCGCATGCCCGACGGCCGCGTTATTTTTGTGGCCGGCGCCGCACCAGGCGAAGTCGCCACGGTCGAACTGACAAAGGTCACCGGGAAAGCCTTAGAAGGCCGCTTCATCAAAGCGGTGAAACCATCCACACATCGCCGAACTCCGCCGTGCCCAGTTTATCTTCAATGCGGCGGATGCCCATGGCAGCACGTTGAATATGCCGAACAAGTCGCGCAGAAAGTGTCTATCCTTCGTGAAACGCTGAAGCGCGGTCATGCTCTTCGCGATTCGGATCTGGCAGCAGAACGGGAGTTTGCCGCAAGCACGACCGAGTGGCACTACCGCTCACGAATCACCGTTCATGTTCGTCGCGGCGAGATCGGCTTCATGCGGCGCGAGAGCCATGACTTTGTGCCGATCTCTGACTGTTTGATTGCGCACAAAGGTCTGGTCGAATTTGCTCGAAACAACCAGCCCGCAGGTAGCGAACGCTTTCAGGTGACAGACTCGCCAGAAGGGCCTCGTCTCGGTGGAGCCTTCACACAAGTTCATCTTGAGCAGAACGCAGCCTTACAAAGGCGAGTCACGGAGCTGATGTTGGCGCACCTTCGACAACAGAACACTCCCGCTGATATTCGCCTTCTCGATCTCTACTGCGGCAATGGAAATTTCACCTATCCACTCGTCCAGGCGCTGCACGAGGAACGACCGACCGACGTCATCGATGCGGTTGGAGTTGAGCTTTCGGCTGAAAGCGTTCGTTCGGCGCGATCACAAGCGGCAGTATCGGGACTGCGTTTTGGTCCACGTTTTAATCTCCGTTTTGAACAAGCCGATGTCGCCTACTGGATTCGACGCGAGAAAGTCGAATCTGGATCAAAAGCGACCGAAGTTATTTTGCTCGATCCTCCTCGCATCGGCTGCGACGCCGAAGTGATGGCGGCTCTGGCTCGACGAAAGCCAAGTCTTATTGTCTACGTCAGCTGCGACCCCTCGACGTTAGCCCGTGACGTCTCCCGATTTCACGAGTTCTGCGCCAAGTCTGGCGCTGAGTATCGCGTTTCGGAGTTCGGCGGTTTTGATCTTTTCCCGCAGACTGATCATATCGAGGCGGTTCTGGTCCTGGAAAGAAAAGGCAATTGATTTTGCTCAGTTAGACAATTGCTGATAGCGTTAAGCCATGGCACCAAAGCAATGGATGCGACGATGGCTTTGTATCTGCATGACGACATTGCTTCTGGGGTTTGTCGGTTGTGCAACCGAAGACCACAGAAAAGATGACGCCGTTCTTCATCTTAAGATGGGAACGACATTGTTTTCGAACAAGCAATACCCTGCTGCGCTCAAAGAGCTCATGCTCGCGGCCGAGCTTGATCCTGGAAATGCCGTTGTCCAAAACAATCTCGCGCTGACATATTTTGTCCGCGAACGATACGACCTTGCACAAAATCACATTGAACGCGCGCTCAAACTTAATCCGAAGTACACCGAAGCTCGCAACAATCGCGCACGCATTCTCATCGAGCGCGGTCAGTACGACGAGGCCGTGCTTGAAGCGACTAAGGTCACCAAGGATCTCACCTATGCAACTCCCATCCGGGGTTGGACAAACATTGCCCTGGCTCACTTTCGAAAAGGTGATTTCAAAAGTTCCCTGAATTGCGGCGACCGAAGCTCTTCGTATCGAACGACAGAATTGTTTTGCACAGACCATATTGGGGAGATCCCTCCTTGAGCTGAGTGATTTCAAAGACGCTGCAGAGACCCTCGATCGTGCAATACTGTCATGCGAGGGCGAAGAGGCTGAAGAGGCCGGATACTTTGCAGGCTTTGCGCAGTACAAGCTTGGCAAGGCCTCAGCGGCTGTCTCTCGATTAGAATCGGTTGTTCGGCAGAATCCGCAAGGCCGTTACACAAAAAAAGCTGAATCCCTCCTCGAAATCATCAAATAAAGCGAAACAACGATGAAAATCACAGGTCAGATTCTTAAAGAAAATCGCGAACGAAAAAACATCACCCTCAGTGAGGTTTCGCTTTCAACAAAAATTACCATTCGAACGTTGGTCGCAATCGAAGGCGGTGACCCCGCCAACCTGCCACCAAAAACTTTCCTCCGCGGATTTGTTCGGTCCTATGCGCAATATCTGGGACTTGATGTCGAAGAAATTATGCGCACCTTTCAAGAGGAAATGGGCTCAACTCTGAGTCGGCCGACAGCGCCCGGTGCCTCACCTTCGGAACTCAATGCCGAAGCAACCGAATCCGCAACTAGTGCCACGCCGACAACTCTCGATCTCAGTCCGCGGACTACAAACAAAGCTCCCGATCTCCTTGATCGCGTTCTTGGTTTCTTTCCAAAGACAATCGCGATGCCGCACGACCCACAGGCCGCACTCAACAACGAGACCTCTTTCGCCACAAAGATGATCATTGGGGTCGCCATTGTGTCGCTGCTCGCGATGATCTGGTTCTTTAAATCAAAGATGGACCGTTACGAAGACGAGCGAATTTCGGCCGATGCGGCCGCACAGACAGCGGCAGTCGACCCACTCGCAACAGACTCAGCGGATGGCTCATTGCCTGATGTGGCCGCTGAC
Source organism: Bdellovibrionales bacterium (assembly GCA_016713885.1). Classification (GTDB taxonomy): domain Bacteria; phylum Bdellovibrionota; class Bdellovibrionia; order Bdellovibrionales; family JAMPXM01. Next base: position 249,741 of record JADJOF010000001.1, read on the forward strand.
GGAACCGAAGCGCCAGGGGCCGCAAGCCAGGAACCGCCCGAAGCGCCCGCTGAAACCGCAACCGGTGTCGCCATTCCAACAACGACGCCAACTCCGTCTCCGACACCAAAACCGAGCGCAACTCCCAAGCCATCTCCGTCTCCGACGCCAACTCCATCTCCGACACCAAAACCGAGCGCAACTCCGGCCCCGGTCACCGCTGCAACAAAAGAGATTTTGATCGAGGCGCTCGACAACGTTGATATTGAGGCGATTGTCGATGGTGAACCCGCTCGGTCTTTGAAACTAAAACCCGAGCAAGTACAGTCGCTGAAAATTAAACGAAAGGCCGTACTTAAAATTTCTGATGGCGGCGCCGTTAACTTAATTGTCAATGGTGTCGATCGGGGCGTGCCCGGCGACCTTGGCAAGCCCACCAAAGTGGAGCTGCCTTGAGTGCTTATTTTAAAATTTGGTGGATCGCCCTTGCGACCAAACTTGTACTAGCCGCGATACTTCCACTCTCAAACGACGAGGCTTACTATTGGATATGGGGACACCATCTCCAATGGTCGTACTTTGATCATCCCGCCGGAGTCGCTGTGCTTTTCTGGTTGGCTCAACCGCTTGAATGGCTACGCGAGTTCGGCCTTGGCGGAGCCGTTCGTTGGCCGGCCGTTCTCCTTGCCCATAGCACATTCCTCCTTTTGCGGTCGTACTTTGGCAGCCGACTGTCAGAAAAATCCCAAGTCGACATTCTCTTGATTCTCATCTGCTCGCCATTTTTTGGCTTGGGATCCATCGTTGTCACTCCCGATATTCCCCACGTCTTTACTTGGACGCTGGGACTCCTTGCCTTTCAGCGCCACAGTTCACGACCCAGCTTCGCATCGGCCATGACTTTCGGCGCGGCGCTCGGCGTCGGCTTTTGCGCGAAGTATCACATGGTCTTGTTTTTTCCGTTGGCGATTCTCGCCCTGCTGAGTGAGCGCAATTGGCGAGCAATCGCACCGAAATACCTTGTTGTTGGACTCCTCGGCGGCCTTGTGACGAGTGCACCGGTTTGGGGCTGGAATCTTGCTCATGACTGGGTTTCGTTTCGATTTCAACTTGGTCACGGCTTAGACCGCGAAGCTCGCTCTGGCCTTCAGATTGCCGAACAGTTGGGTTCGTACCTCGGCGGCCAACTTGCCATTCTCTCGCCACTGGTCTTGCTGTACGCATGGAGACGCCGCGAAAGTCGTGTGTTCTCTGCATTACATTGGTTCGGCTGGGGACCCGTTTTGTTTTTCTTGTTCACTAGCTTGCGCTCGCCCGTTGAGGCCAACTGGCCCATCGCTGGCCACATTTCACTTCTCGCACTCGCCGCTTTGAATGATTCCAAACGTTGGGCTATGCGTGCGATGATCGGCCTTTGGACAATCGTGAGCCTCGCCGTTCTCGTGCAAGCCTTCGCCCCCGAGCGTCCGATCCTCAATAGCGATCCGACAAAGTTGAAAACATGGGAGTTTGTTCGCTTCAATGCGCTTGTCCCTATCGCCAAAAAGAATCCCGATTTCTTTGCGTCGTCATATCAAATGGCCGGAGCGCTCTCGTTTGAAACTGGTCGCACTGTCGCAAAACTCAAAGGTATCAATCGGCCGGACTTCTTTGATATTCACCCGATAGGAATTCCAACAACTCCGACTTTCACCGTTGCTCTTGAGAACGACTGGCCATGGCCGGAATGGATAGCTAGCTCTGGCTATCACATCGTGTCCTCAGAATCCTTTGATCGCTTCAAGCTTGTTCACTTTGCGAGGTCGCAGTGAGACAACTCGTCGCCCTCATTGCGCTTATTTTGCTCGTTCTCACCTATGGCATTTCGTTATCTCTACGCGATCCCGCCGTCATTCCTGAATCTTTCGATGCCGTCAATCACCCCGGATTTTATGACTACCGAGGTGCGCTCAACGTTCAATCAGAGCTGAGCACCGGATTTTTGCCGGCCGCCAAGATTATCCAAACAGCTCAAGATAAAAAGGTCGACTTCGTCATTTTCAACGAACTGAATCGGTTTCTTCCCGGTGGCGTGATCGAAGGCTGGCAACGTCAGACTCTTGTACTGTCCGGCGGAAAATACGGCTATCTCGACGCCAATCTTCTGTCTCTTGCACCTGAACGATTGAGTGCAGCAGAAAGTCTTGGCCAAGCACAGACCGTCATTGCCGACTTGCTTTCTAACGTCGGTTCAAACGCACAGCTGCGCGAAAGCATCAGCGACGTCTTGATTCTCAGTCGCGACAGCCTCAGCAGCGGCGTAAGTGGAAACTCACCGGCGCTTGGAGTCGAGGTCGTCAATGTTCATCAATGGCTCACTCAATTTGCCAACAGCGATCGGCTCTCTTTTCTCTGGAGTGCGCTGATCTTTCCATTTAATCCAGATCTCGCAATTCTCCGTTCGTTTGCCGACTTCGACACGTCGTTTTCGGATTGGGATCGACGATCGGCCCTACAGCCCACATTCGGCATACTCGGTCTCGATGCTGGATCTCCGTTTCCTGTTTTCGGATTTGGAGCCGCACTTCCGAGTTACGATGCTCTTTTCCGGGCCGCCTCAACGCATGTTCTCCTCAGGAGCGAACTCACCGGTGAGTTTGCGAGTGACCGTCGCAAAGTACTGAAGGCGCTCTATGCTGGACAATCCTACTTCGCTATCGATTCTCTTGGGCCAACAAAAGGATTTGCGGCTTGGGCCGACGACAGCGGGACGGTCCGAGCGCTGGGTTCACGCTTTCGGCTCGGAGAAAGTGCGCGCATTTTGGTTCGCCTTCCACGCAAGCCCGATGTGGCTTTTGAAACTGTCATTCTTCGCGATGGCGCAAGCATCATGACGTCGAACTCAACGGAAACCGAGTTCCGCGTGCACCAACCGGGCGTCTATCGAATCGTGGTTCGTTTATTCACGTCGCTCAGCGTACTCGACGGCGGCCGGTGGCTGCCTTGGATCATGACCAATCCAATTGTCATCACTCCGCGTTCGTAAATTGAATGCACCATTCAAACGATGTATCGGGACACTCAAGCTGGCAGCTCAACCGCTCGTCAGGACGAAACCCACGGTCAGTCGCCATCTCTTGCTCAATCTCATTTCTCTCAGGAGGTTGGCCGCTCAATACCGAGAGATGAATCCGACAGGTGCCACATGTCCCCATACCCCCGCAGCTATGGCTAATATCCACCGAGTTTTCCACAGCTATTTCCAGAACCGTTGCCCCAGAGTCGACCTCTCGTTCGACCCTTGCCCCATACTGATCTTCAAAGATGATTCGGCTTTTACTTTTCATGGTTGAGGTTTGTATTGTTTCAGCTCTGGGGTAGACCTGCCATACAATTCTGCAAGTCAGCAAGGGGAAGAGGTATGCGGTTCATTGCATTCGATCTGGAGACAACAGGAACGCTTCCGGGCGTCGACCAAATTGTCGAAATCGGCGCCGTCCGTTTTGACGAGAGTGGCGAACCCGAAACCATTTTTACCACGTTGATTCAGCCCACGATTTCAATGCCCGAAGGTGCCTCGCGCGTCAACGGCATCACCGACGACATGCTCGTCGGTAAACCAAGGATCCACGAGGTTCTTGATGCTTTTGCAGAGTTCTGTGGTGATGAGGTTCTCGTTGCACACAATGCGCCCTTCGACGCTCAATTTTTGACGGCCGATATCAAGCGCTTCGAGTCGAACGCGCCAACCGGCCTCGTACTCGACACCTGTAACATCGCCCGCAAAGTTTTTCCCGGCCTTGCGAACTATAAACTCGGCACTCTTGTTCAACACCTGGGCATTCCCTCCACGAATTTCCACCGAGCAGAAGAAGATGCGGCCTATTGCGGACACCTCTTTGCGAAGATGGTGGCGCGACTGTCACAGCAAGGTCCCCCGTCGTTGGCCACCCTTATCTCTTTGACGGGAAAGCCAGAGCTCCGGTTTCCACAGATTGAAAAGAAACCAAAGCAACAGGGTCTATTTGGATTTTCGCTCTGATTAGAGTTTGGCTTCGTGAGCGATCGGCATTCGACGGCCACGCCCAAACGAGTGCTCCTTCACCTTAATAACGGGGGGCGCCTGCCATCGCTTAAATTCGGATCGATAGGATGCGCGCAGCAGCCATCGCTCGACTTCAGTTTTTGCCGGTTGGCGTTTTTCAATAATCGACTCAACCGCAGTATCTAAAATGTCATAGGGCGGCAGTGAGTCCTGATCTTTTTGATTGGGGCGAAGTTCGGCGCTTGGTGGACGATCGATAATCCAGCTTGGGATCAATTCGACTTCGCGATTGTAGTAACGGGCCAATTCATAGATCTCTGCCTTCACTAGATCGCCGATCGGTGACAACCCCCCGCACTGATCTCCATAAAGCGTCGAATAGCCAGCCGCCATTTCGACCTTGTTGCTCGTGTTCAACAAGAGGCTATTCTCCCGATTTGAGAGCGCCATCAACAACACACCACGAATTCGTGACTGCAAATTCTCATGAGTTAAACCGAAAGCCATTGAACCAAACGTCTCTTCAAGAGTCTGCACCAGAGCCTGATATGAAGCTTCGATATTCAGATTCACACAACGCGCACCAAGATTCTTCGCCAAACGCTCAGCGGCACTTCTACTGCGCGGATCGTTGAACTGACTTGGCAAAGTGACCAGCGTCACATTTCTTGGTCCGATCGCGTCCGCCGCAAGACAGGCAACGACAGCGCTATCAACTCCGCCACTAAGTCCGAGATGAACACGCTCCATTCCGGTCTTTTTGACGAAGTCGCGAATTCCACAAACCAGGGCGCGACGCAGAAGCTCGGTTTTCTCTGGCTGAGTCCGACGTCCTGTCTCTCCAGTCGAGACATCGAAAACACCGAGGTCCTCATCAAACGCTGCTAGCTCCGACAAAACCTTGCCACGCTTATCGACAACCATCGACCGGCCATCAAACAGAACCTCATCTTGAGCGCCGACCATATTGACGTAAACCATCGGCGCCGAAAAATGCTTGGCTGTCTTTCCTATCACTTTTAAACGACGTGCACGCTTCGTTGTCGTAAACGGCGATGCACTCAGGTTGACGACAAGATCAACCTTACTTTTGGGGATGCGCCGCAAAGGATTGTCACCATCCTCCCAGCCCCAAATATCTTCACAAATCGTGACCAGTACCTTCCGGCCGTGGATACGAACTAGGTTCTTCGAAAGTAGTCCGGGCCGACAATGCCGAGCCTCATCAAAAACATCATATGTCGGAAGTTTCTGCTTATGAAAAAACCGGGTCTTCGTCCCGCGCTCAATAAGGGCTGCGGAGTTATAGAGGCACTTCTCGCTAAGACCACGCCGACCACCACTGCTGGCCATCGATACACAGCCAACCAACACACTGATTCCTTTCGGAATCTCTTTCGCCAAAAGGCTGAGCTGAGCGAGCTGTTCTTTAACGACCGACGGCCGCTCCAAAAGATCATTCGGTAGATAGCCGAAAAGTGCATGCTCCGGAAACACCACCAACTCACAGCGACGCTCATGGGCGCGCTGAACATACTCCGCGATTTTTCGACGGTTGGCCTCAAAGGCGCCAAGAGTTGGATTGATTTGACCTAAAGCGATTCGCATCCCAGTACGACTTTACGTCGGGATTAACGTTCTATTCAACGACTCGTGTGATGTTTCAGGCAAAACCACGCGTTTCGTAAATCCGTCACGATAGTGGTGCCAGTATTGAATCGATTTTTCAGGAAACTTCCAACAGAAGTAGCCGTCTCCCGAGTCAAAATCGACAATCCACATGCCCTTGGGCAGTCCACCGAGCTTTTGAATCTTCGACTGCCATTCCTGGATCAGCCGACCGGCTTCGGACTCCAGGATATCCGCTCGCGGTGACTCAGCCTTCAAGCCTTCGATCTCGTTGATCAGGTTTTGAACGCGTTCGGAGTACTGCTTCGTTAAACGAGAGACCACCGGCAGAACTGCACGTGCCTCGGAAAGGTTAAACACACTTCTGCGGTTGATTCCGACGGCATCAATTTGAAACTCAGTTGAAGTCACTAGGCGCATCTCTCAATAGCCCCCCCTAAGAAATAGCGCTGCTTCAGCTAGTGTCCTGACACAGTCAGTTCCGCTTTGGAACCAAAAAAGGGAGGAGCTCGCAACTCTGAAAAATAGAGTCTTGATGCTGCAGGTCAACCTTCTGAACTTTTGAAATCTGGAGAATTTGCCCACCCAAGAAGATCACAATTGCCACGATGATTGCGACGATCATGAAAATTCGGAACATTTTGCCGAAGTCCATCCCTGAAGAGTCTTCCTTCATGCTGGATTGTGCCGGTTTGCGATCGGTATTCTCGACAGCCTTGCGGGGTCGCAAAGCATCACCGGTACGATCGGCCCTTTTGGTTGTGGGGCCAGACACCGGCGCAGAGGCCACTCTGGCCTCTTGCTGCATCTGGTCGCCACCCATCGCGAAGTCCATTTTCGTTCGTGCGTTGCGAAGTGAATCGGCATTCCCACGGGCGCCCGCATAGTCGGCTCGCAACGAGTCGCCAGCTCCGGCCGCAAGATTTTTTTCATCGTCAGAGAGTTGATCCGCTCCGCCGACTGCCGTCGACCCATTCCGCTTGCTGATCTGTCGAAGACGACCCACGACGCTCTGTCCGCGTCCTCCAGCGGAACCACCGGCCGACACAGAATCACCGCCGCTCGATCCCGACGAAGCCGTATTGCTGCCGCCACTCGTTTCATTTCCGCTTCCTGACTTCGCGCCGCCAGAAGAACCCTTACCGCCAGCGCCACTGCCTCCCGTGCCACCGCCGCCGGATGAACCACCGCCGCCAGACGTGTCGTCCGCGGGACCCCACTTCAGCTTTTCACGACCGTTGGCGATGTCAAAACGCGTCGCTCGGTCCTTACAAACACTTCCAGTGCCCGGCAGTTCGCCCGTTTCGAGAAGACAGCGATAGTAGCTACCGTAAAGGTCTGTCGTGTATTTTTTGAAGGCGGTGTTGAAGCGATAGATCAGTCCAAGAATCACCACAACGGCAATAAACGCGAGCAGAATGACCTCGATGGTCGCCTGCCCACGTTCGTTGACTTGTAAATAGATCCTCTTGGTCAATCGCATCAACCGACTCTCAATATTAGGCCCTTCTCAAGCGTCTCGGGACCAGGCACACTATTCCTCATGATACGTTTCGGAGTCCCGTCTCAGATGATGAGACATTTCTGCGCAGGGCTGGCTCCAATTGGCGCTGGTCTTATTGTACTCCTTCTGTCGCCGGCGGTGTTGTCTCAATCTGGGACACCAGCCGCGACAAGCGCACTGGCGGCCGATATCAACTATCGAAAACGCGAGCTCGAAATCAATCCCAATAGCCCCGAAGCCCGTGCCCAACTTGCCGTTGCCTACGAGCGCAGTGGCGACTACGCGCAAATGGTCGAGACACTTTCGAGTCACAAGGATAAAATCGGCCGAACGGGTTTAGTTTTGCTCTCACGAGGATATCGCAAACTCGCACGATTCAATGACGAGGTCGCAGCGCTCGAACTTGCGATTGCCCGCTATCCAAAAGACCCACAGCTACAAACGTGGCTCGCAGGCGCACAGTCGCGAGCGGGCCGTCGAGAAAAAGCGATCGAGGGCTACTATAAAGTCAAAGAGGCCTTTCCGAAGTACATCCCCGGTTACGAAGGTCTACTCGAGGAACTCGTCAAGACCGACTCACGCGCTGAGGCTCGCGATCTTATCAGCGATATGATCAAACGCTTTGGCGAAAAGGGTCCGTGGCTTAGCCAGCTCTGCGCCCTCTTCACGGTCGACGCCTTCTACGACCGCTCAATTGAAACTTGCAATAAAGCTCTCAGAAAAGACCGTGGCAATCCCATGAACCCCGTTCATTTGGCGACAACATTTCGCGAGACCGGCGAACCAGACCGAGCCAAAAAGGTTTTGATCTCGGCGGCGATGAAGATCAAACGCTCTGAGCCGATTCAAACAGCGTTGGGTGACTACTTTGTGGAAAAGAAAAACTTTGTCGATGCCTTCCGCTGGTACACCGCTGCGGTCAGAGCTGACCCCAAGAGCTATAAAGCTCAACTTGGTTTTGCTCAATCGGCTTTCGAACTTCAGAAAATGGAAGAGAGCATTCGCGGGTTCACCGCGATTTGCAAAATGGATCGAGCGAAGGCTGTTCGCGAATTCCAAACCGCACTCGGCAAACTTCGCCAGCGAAGCGACTTTCGCTGGCAGGGTCGTTTTGAAGACGCGATCTCTTCAAACTGCCAACCAAACTTATAGCCAAAATCGACGATACTCGCCTGACAACCGAATGCGACCAAAGGTACCCAGTCGTTTTTGATTCGAAGCCTCAAGTTGAGTTAAGACCTCCTCGGTCCCCCTCAAAAACACGTGACCGCCAGCCGCTCCCGATCGCCGCAACTGCAGGTCGAGGATCTCACAGCTGCTCGCGAGTGCGTGATCGCAAAACACCAAAAGCTCATCCGCACGCGCCATATCCGCAACACTGATTTTGTCAGAGTCCGCGATCGTCACCGCGTGTAGCGAGTACAACGCATCGACCAAGCTTCGCGAACGAAGCGAGCTTTGCCAGCTCGGGAGCGACGCCGGGTTGCCTCGATCAAGAAGCACAAGTGCAAGCGCGCCGTTTGCAAGCGGCATAATTTCGACCACTCGATGTTCGACACTCTCCGCGCTCAGCTCTGCACAAAGACTCGACACCTCAAGGTGCGCCAAAGCGATTGAACTGAATTCTTTCCAGACCATGATTCCATCAAATAAATCGCGCATGCCTCTGTTTCAGATTGAGACAGTTCAAAGTCAACCCCTTGAACTGCTCGCCAAAGGTCGAGACACTGAATACACCTCACGCCGTCCGTTCCAATGACGAGGTTCAGCCCCCGATTCTGCCCACTCGCCCTAGGTCTAGGATGAGCGACGCAGAATTCCGTGGGCTCAACTCGTCTCTATTCAAGACCGATAAAAGATTTAAGAAAAAAAGGAGGGGGACTATGTCTCTCAAAGCTCGTCTTCAGGCATTGTGGAAAGATGAATCAGCTCAGGGTGCAACAGAGTACATTTTGATCCTGGTTGCGGTTGTTTCGGTGGCCTTTATTTTCCGAACCAAGATCAAGCAGTTCGTCGAAGGACGACTCGGCAATCTGGACACGGGACTCAACAGCTTTACTGTTGAGCAACAGTAAGCCAACGCCATGACACTCGAAGTAACGCTGCTTCTCGGGATGTTCGTATTCATCTTGGGAGGCGCATTCTTCGGAGAAAATGGACCACTCGAAGTCTTTAAAGACTCCGGGCCTCGTCTTGGTGCGCGAATTGAGAAACACGTTACAACCGGTCGCGGTTTTAAGACGAGAGGCGCGCAGAATCAGTGGCAAGCCCCTCAAGGACCGCCTCCAGACGGAAGTTTGCGATGAACAGCTCGTTTGAACTATCAACAGCAATGGGAACCATCCCCACGATTGCCGCAACTGGCATCTTGGTGTGGGCCGTTGTTGAAGATATGAGAACGAGAAAGTTCTCGAACCGAACTTTTCTCATTTCTCTCGCACTGGCCGTCGTAATTGTTCTAATAAGCGGCGGTTGGCACGCCATGGTACCAGGGTCTCTTGGCCTTGCGGCGGGCTTTGTCATTTTGCTTCCTCTCGTTCTCACCGGCATCGTCGGTGCGGGTGACATGAAGTTGATGGCGGCGTTCGGTGTTTTGGCGGGTTGGAATGCCGTGCTGTGGACGGTGGTGTATGGAGTTGTTTGGGCCGCTATTTTTGGCGTCATCCAAATTCTCGTTCGCCGACAAGGGCATCAGTTGATTTCAAATCTGACTACACTTGCTGTGCTTAAGACGCGGCAAGGGCTCGAGCTCCATCGAATTCCGTTCACGGTGCCGCTCCTTCTTGGGTGGCTGAACCACCTTGTTCTGACGGGAGGTCTGCGATGAGACTCAAGTCGAACGCAGGACAGGCGACCATGGAAGCCGTTCTCATCATGATCGTCATTGCGATGATCGCAACAAAAGTCTCTTCTGTTTTCAAAGATCGCGGCCTACTCGCCGGCGTCGTCGAAGGCCCATGGTCTCCCGTACGAGGCATGATCGAAGATGGCGTTTGGAAAAAACACACTATTTCGAAACCAATGCATCCAAACCACAAACGCCGACACCAGTCGGTACAAGGTGACACGACCTAATGACGCACTCTGGGGGGAGAAAACTGAAATCAGCGACTGGCGCGATGAGCATCGTGAGCAACTCACGCGGCATCCTCACGCTTGATTTCATTTTTGCACTCATGCTCGGAATGGGTTTTACGATCGTGTTCTTCGCGATCACGCTGACGCTCTCTTATGTCGAGGTTGCGCAGTATCTTTCGTTTTCTGTCGCCCGCACGGCCTATGCCGCACACGAAACACGGAGCCTGCAGATTTCTCTTGGCAACGAGAAGTATAACCAGCTTCGAAATCGCCCTATTTTTAAAGCGATCTTTAACAAGGGCTGGTTTACAATTCCGCAACAACCGGCCTTCGGCAATCCACTGACTGGATTCAATGCCGAATACCAAACCGATCCAAACGAGGACTCCGAAAACTTTATCGGCGCTCGCCTGACGGTCCGCGCTCGAATTTTAGAGTTCAACTCGCCCCTTCTAGGTTCAGCAACAACGAAGCCCGAAACCGGAACAGCAAACGTGCAAACATTTTTAGGTCGAGAGGTGAGCACGCAGGAATGTCGTGAAAACTTCAATCGGCAGCGCTGGACGCACATCATCACGTTGCGTGTCGGCAATGGCGGCGCGACGCCTTACCAGGCTGTGGGCAATCAACCGGGAGCTCCGGCGCAAGCCGTCGCTCTGATTACAGATAATGGGTGTTAGAAGAATGAAAACGGCAAAGCGTGTACTAAAAAATGAGAAGGGCCTGGCCACAGTGGAGACTATTCCGCTGCTGCTCGTCTTTGTCATTCTGCTCGCCTACTCGTTTGGCAGCTTTGGCATCATTCACACTGGTGTCCTAAATTCCATCGCCTCACGCACCTATGCATTTGAGACTATTCGCAATCGCACAAATACAACTTACTTCCGCGACAACCTGGTCGGTGCAATTCCGCCGGATGGCGCTCGCGAACACTATAAGGTCATTGGCAATCGCATTCACGGCGTCAAACAAGAGGGCGACAATTCGCTTTCAAGCTTCCGCGCAACGGAGCGACCATTGCGAATCGGCTTTGGCGGTATCCCAGCCGATCAGTCGCGCCAGACGGCCAGCATTCACAATCAAACTGTCTTCACTGGTATTCAGGAAAAAGTTCAAACACAGATTGGTGTCAGTCCCGTGTGGATCATGACCCAATATGGCCTTTGCATTGATGCAAAGTGCGGAGACTGAGGGGCAACCATGGGTGGCAACGAGACGAGAACACTATGGATATCCGTTGGCGTCGCGTTCTTCGCGATCTTCATGCTTTACAGCTGGTCAGAAACTCAGAAAACGGAAGTTGCAAAGAAGTATGGCGCAACAAAACGTGTTGTCGTCGCAGCGGCTGATATTGCCGAAATGGAAACGATTGATGAATCAAAGCTTGAAGTCGTCGATCAACCACAGGACTTTATCCAACCCGAGGCCGTCTCGGACCCCGAGGCCGCCGTTGGCCAAGTTGCCGCCGTTCCAATAAAGAAGGGCGAACAGCTTCTGCAGACCAAGCTGCTTTTGCCCGGTCCCGACACGGGACTCTCAATGGAAGTGTCGCCGGGTAAACGTGCGATCACAATGCCCATCGACGACATGCGTGGTGTCTCGCGCCTTCTGCGACCGGGTGATCGAATCGATATTGTCGCCGCACTTGATTACGGACGTGGCGGCGATCAGCGCCGTGAGGTTCGGACGATTCTTCAAGACGTTGTCGTCTTGGCGACTGGTCTCAATGTCGTCAATAAAATTCCACGGCGCTTCGAGCTGGACTCCAATGGTCGCACCATTAATCGAATCAATCTAAGCGCCAATACCACTTTCACCAGCATTACGATTGAAGCAAAGCCCGAAGAGGTGCAGCAGCTGGTCTATATTTTGGCGACCGCACCCGGAAGTATGTTTACCGTGCTTCGACACCCGAACGATCGACTTCAGGCGCCAACGCGATCGACAGTCATTGAAGACATTCTGCAGAAGCCAGTCTTGATGCGAACTCCGGCGGCAAACGAGCCGACGGCTCAACCTCTTCCTGGCGCCGCTCCTCGCATCGCACCTCCGACAGGTCCATTGGCTGCTCCCATTCAACCACCGAAGCCGGCCGCCCAACCGCGCGGCAGCTTCAGAGAGTTATAGAGGATCGTGATGAGAGTCGTACGAACATCACTGATCAGCATTTTGCTCGCGACACAGTCGCCAGCGCTCGTCTTCGCTCAAGCCGCGACACCGCCGCCGCTTGAAGTGCAACAATCTGCTGATGAGCCCGAGAAGCAAGCTCTCGAAGCGCCAGCTGCCGATCCCCGTCGACAGAAAACCATTCCGGTCTATATCGGCATTGAGATTCAAGAGAAGCTTCCATTTCTACCACCCGGCGCTGAGTTCACCGGCGACTTTAAGAAAGTCGCGCGCGTTTCCGTTGACCGTAATACTGGCGTGATCTTGATCCAAGGTACACAACCTGGCCTTGGAAACCTGACCATCTACGATAAGAATAAAAATCGCATTTACGACTTTACTTTCGACGTCAAGAAAAGCGATCTCACCAAGGTCGCTCGCGAGATGCGCGCACTGCTTCAAGATATTGAAGGCATCACGATTAAGATCATCAACAACCGCGTTGTGGTCGACGGTCAGGTTCTATTGCCACGCGACCTAAGCCGGATCCTTGCCGTGGTCGCACAATATGGAGATCAGCAAGCGTCCAACCTTGTCAATCTCAGCCCCGGCGCACAGAGAAAGATTGCGCAGCTGATTGCCAACCACATTGCAAACCCGGAAATTCAAGTTGCGGCAATCAACGATAAATTTATTCTTGAGGGAACTGTTTCAGATGGAAAAGAGATGGAGCGCGCGATTCAGATTGCGCAGATGTATGTCCCTGACATGATCAAAGAGGCCGGAGAAAAAGAAGGAACAATCGTTAAAGTTAAGAAAGAGTTTGTTCTCAATCTTATCCGTGTTCGGGACGCTCCCCCCAAAGAGCCTTCGAAGATTATCCAGATCGTGGTGCACTTTGTTGAGCTTTCGAAAAGCTACACGAAAGGCTTTCGCTTTCAGTTCACACCTGAGATCAGCGATAACTCGAATCTCACACTGAGCAGCGATTCACGCGCGCCAGGCGGAGTGATCTCATCAATTACAGCTGTCGTCTCAAATCTCTTGCCTAAACTCAACTGGGCAAAAGAACACGGCCACGCACGCGTTCTGGAAAGCTCGACAATTCTCGTAACCGATGGCTCTGAGGGAACCATTTCAAACGAAACCGAGATTCCATTCACGGTTTTCTCTTCTGCGACAAACAATGCAACGTCGAGCAAATCAAAGATCGGCCTGCGCGCGAAGATTGGCGCAAAGATCAACAACCCACGTTCCGACGCCATTGAGATGGTCATGGACTTTGGGATGGCCCAGCTCGTCGACATGAGTTCGGCGGGACCCATCGTATCGGTCAGCGCCGTCAACACCAAGGTCACTGTTCGAAGTGGCCAAAGTGCCGCAATCGGCGGTCTGATCTTAAACTCGTCCAATACAGCCTATAACAAGCTCCCACAGTCAGTTCAGAACCCGCTTATTTCGCTTTATGCGTCGAAGCAGTTCATCAAGAAGCAGTCTCAGTTCGTTGTCTTTGTCACTCCAGTGATCAAAGTCAGCGCCAGCCAGGGCGCCGAGAAGATTAAGTCAAAGTTTAAGCTCCGAGATTAACGTCGAGTCGTGTTTCTCATTTTGAGAAACACGCCCGCCCTGTGTTTAAGACTAAGAATTGTCCCATTTTGTGCCGATATAGGTATCAATGGCGGTACATCCCAACTCATTTATTATCGGCGTAACAGGTGGCAAAGGCGGCATGGGGAAGAGCGTGTTCAGCGCAAATCTCGCACTTGCCTTCGCGACAGAAATGAAACAACCCACACTGCTGATCGATCTCGATTCGCAAAGTTGTGGTGATCAGAATTTTCTTCTCGGCATGCGAGAGGTCAAAACCGTTCAAGATCTCAGCAATTTTAATGGCTCCATCACACCCCAATCAGTGGGCGGATTGGTTTCAATTCATCCTGGTTCCAACGTGGGCTACATCGCCGCCGTCCGCGGCCGCGAGGAGACTCTGAACGCCAACCCCGAACAGTTCTCTCGACAGCTCGAGAATCTTTCGAACGTTTTTCGCTACATTGTAATTGATCTCGGCAATCAACTTCAGCCGCTGCAGTTTACCGCCATCGAGAAAACCACAGCGCTGATTTTAATCACTGCGCCCGACGTTCTCTCCGTCAATCAGACAATCAAGATGATGGGCGAACTTCTTTCCGCCAATCTCCCGACCGATGTCATTCAAGTCGTCGTCAACAAGGCGTCTCCTGCTGGCCTGCAGCCTGCGGCGATCGGCCAGACTCTTAGAAAACAAATTCTCGGTGTTGTGCCGCAGGATGACGGGACCGTGCTTGGTTCCGTTGCGAGAGCCACTCCGTTTGTGATGAGTTCACCAAAGTCTCCAGTCGCCGTTGCTCACTTCGACGTCGTTCGCCGACTCACAGGCGGACTACTTCAACAGCTGAAGGCTTCAGCCAAACCACAGCAGGTCAAATTTAACAAAGACAGCCCAAAGGCCGATGCGGCCAGCAGCAGCGGTGGTAAAGCCAAGTTCTTAAAGAACGTCGACCCAAGGACCGCACTCAAGCTGACAATTCACAACGAGTTGATCAAAGCGATGGACCTTAAAAAGGGTGTGACTGACACGCAGGGCGACCCCGAGAAGGAAGCTGAGCTTCGAAAGAAGACCAACGCGGTCATCGCCACACTTGTCGACAAAGAGGGCGGCGGCCTTGGTCGCGAAGAGCGTGCGACCATAATCAAAGAAGTTCTAGATGAAGCGCTTGGTCTTGGCGCACTCGAAGATCTACTTGAGGACATTGCCGTTACCGAAATCATGGTCTGCGGTCACGAGAAGATCTACATCGAAAAAAATGGCCTCGTGCAACTCAGTCCAACGAAGTTCACTTCGAACTTCCATTTGCGCAAAGTCATCGAACGGATCGTTGCGCCACTTGGCCGCCAGATTAACGAGTCCGTTCCCTACGTCGACGCCCGTCTCAAAGACGGCTCGCGAGTGAACGCCGTCATTGAGCCGCTTGCTATCGATGGGCCCGCTGTCACCATTCGTAAGTTTAGAAAAAAGCCGGTTAGCCCTGAGACCTACGTCAATGAATGGAATGCCTGTACGCAACAGATGATGGAGTTTCTCCGCATCTGCGTTGCCAACAAGATGAACGTTATTATCTCGGGCGGTACCGGCTCCGGTAAGACGACACTTCTCAACACGCTTTCTGGATTCATTCCATCAAACGAACGCGTCGTTACCATCGAGGACGCGGCCGAATTGCAGTTAAAACAGGATCACATCGTTCGGCTCGAAACGCGTCCTGCCAATATGGAAGGGACGGGTGCGGTCACGATTCGCGATCTCGTCAAAAACTCGCTGCGTATGCGCCCCGACCGCATTGTCGTCGGGGAATGTCGCGATGGCGCCGCCCTCGATATGCTTCAGGCGATGTCGACCGGTCACGACGGTTCGATGACAACTGTTCACTCGAACAATCCAAAAGAAGCGATTGGCCGTCTTGAAACACTTTGTATGATGGCCGGAATGGATCTTCCCGCCCGCGCTATTCGCGAACAAATCGCCAATGCGGTGAATATCATCGTGCAGATTCAGCGCCTTTCTGACGGTACCAGAAAGTTGATCAGCGTTACCGAAGTGCAGGGCATGCAGGGCGAAGTCGTAACCCAACAAGAGGTCTTCCGCTTTGTCGAAAAGGGCTTTGATAAAAACCGACGAATCATTGGCGAGTTCCAAGCCACTGGTTTGATTCCAAAGTGCATCGAGAAGTTCGAGAAACGCGGACTCATCATTCCAAAATCGCTGTTTTCCAATCAAGCTCCGCCAGCGACGCCGGCGGCGAGTACGCCCGCTGCAACATCGCCGGCGAATAGCGCAGATCCCAAAAAGGCCTCTGGAGGTTCACGATGAACAGCATCCTCGGCAACGAATACTTTGCCCTGTTGACCGTCGGCGGATCGGCCTTTTTTGTAAGCTATGTTTGGGCGGACCGACTCATCAACTGGCTACACCGCAAAAGCCTTGGCCAACGCGAGGAAGTGCTTCGCTATCTTGAACAGATGTTTGTGGAGACCGATCGCAACAAGGTCACCTGGATGATGCTCTCCTCAAGTTTCGGCTTAGGAGCATTGGTGTTCCTTGCACTTTGGCCCAATTTGATACCTGGGCTTGTCGCAGGCAGTCTGATCACATTTGGAATGTGGAGCGTACCTAAGATGGTCGTCGAAATGATGTGGAATCGACGCTGCAATCTTTTTGTCGATCAGATGGTCGACGGTATGACCATGATGGCCAACGGCGTGAAGGCCGGCCTCTCAGTGCAGCAATGTATGGAGCGAATCAAAGACAACCTACCCAATCCGATCAGCCAAGAATTTGGTTTGGTGCTTTCGCAAATTCGAGTTGGCCGCAGCCTTCAAGAATCGCTTACCGAGCTGGCTGTTCGCATTCCCCGCCAAGACGTTCAAATGTTCGTGACCGCCGTCAATATTCTGCAAGAAACCGGCGGAAACATGGCCGAGACTTTCCAGACTATTGTCTTTGTCGTACGCGAACGACAGAAGGTCGAAAAGAAGATCGAAGCCCTTACGGCCCAAGGTATGGCTCAAGGAACAATTATCATCATGGTGCCTTTCGTCCTGCTCATCATGTTCTGGGCCATGGACCCGAACTACATTTCACCACTGTTCACCACGACCCTGGGCGTGATCGCCCTACTAATCATGCTGGTCCTGCAAATTATAGGTGGAATCACCATGCGGAAAATCATTAAAATAAAAGTGTAGATTTCGGAAAACACGGATGTTTGGGGATTACTTCATGCGCTTCTTTAAACAACAGGGTCGCAAGCTCGCAGGCAATGGAATTGCCCTCGGCTGTGCTACAGCCTTAATGCTGACCCTGTCGCAACAAGCGGCCGCCACGGTCGACATGAAAAATGCAAACTACACCGAGTCCTACATCGACGTTCAAGTCGCGGGCTCAGGCTATGCGCTGAAGGTGCAACGCATCTACAACAGTCGCACTGTTTTCTCTGGCATGTTTGGCTTCGGTTGGTGTTCTGAATTCGAAACCAGCGTCGAAAAGACGCCTGAAGGTTACCTCAAGCTTCAAGAGTGCGGAGCTGGACAAGAAATCACATACAAACCAAAAAACGAGTCCGGCAACAGCGTTGAGAAGACCATCACCGCCGTCGTCGATTTCTACAAGAAAACCAATCCAAACGCCGGAGGCGAGTCACTCGATACATTGCGAGAACAACTTCGCAACGACAGTTCTCTTCGCAATCGTTGGGCCAAACAAGCAGGATACACCGGATCCGAAGTGAAAAAAGGAACCGTATTTGCCTCCGATAATCTCGAAGTTGAAACCATTGAGTTTGATGGCACCCAGTACACCCGCAACCTTGTTGACGGCGCGGCTCAACGCTTCAATGCCGCCGGCAAGCTCACTGCCCTCTATGACAAAAACGGTAACTTCCTGAAGCTCAACTACACAGGCGATGCGATTAAAGAGATCGTCGACAACACCGGAAAGAAGCTGACATTTAGTTTTTTCCCAACAAAGCGAGTTAAGGAAATATCGGCTCCCGGCGGACTCAAGGCCGAGTACAAGTACAATGGTGAAGACCTTTCTGAGGTCAACAACATGTGGAAAAACACGTACAAGTATCAGTACGATGATAACCACAACGTCACCAAGATCACCTTCCCCGACAACACGTTCAAAGCACTGACCTACAATCAGAAAAATGATTGGGTCACATCTTTTACCGATCGCGCTCTCACGGGAACGGCGTGCAAAGAGACCTACGATTACGGCTCGGACAAGACCAATCCCAAAGACCACTTCTGGTCGACCGCAGTGAAAAAATGCGGCAACGAGATTAAGAACGAAGCCCGCTTTGAGTTCTGGCTAAAGACTCGCGCTGATGGAAAAAAGGTGCTCGCGCGCGTCCTCAATCGTTCGCTGTCAGATACTCTCGATATCACCTACCTAAAGTGTCGAAGGTGCAGACCGAGTTCTATGATGCAAAAGGCAAGGTCGCCAAGAAGCGGGAGACCAGCTTTAACTACGACGGCCGTGGCAACTTAATTGCCGCGCAAAACTCAGATGGTCAGTCCGTTAAGCTGACATATGATCAGCGCGGCCGCATTGCGACCATCATCGATCAGGCGAAAAAAGAAGTGCAGATTAAGTACGAAGAACGCTCTGGACGCCCCGCTGAGATCACCCGTCCAAAGGTCGGAACAATTGCTGTGACTTATAAAGCCAACGGTGAAATCAATAAAGTTGATAGTAACGATGGGCCCGCAGTCGCAACTCAAGTCGCCAGTACATTTAATAACTTGCTCGACATCATTGCGCCGGCAACTTCTGAATTGAATATGTAAGAAGGGATGATTATGAAGTTTCTTATGCATTTAGCACTGACTCTGCTCCTCAGCTTCGGACTCGGCCTCAGCCAGCACGCACTTGGCGCCGCCAATCCAGACGATGAAACCCTTAAGCGCGACAACGCTCGTATCGAGAATAGCGACGCTTCCTCCATAAACGAAGGCACCCCTATCGCCGAGGGAATCGAGTGCCGCGAGTGTAAAAAGAACGCCAAGGGAGGGTTCCACAATGAAGGCCCTAAGATCGAACCAGCGGGCGAACGCCCCTCAAAGGCTGAACCCACCAAAGGCAATCGCGTAAACGACTAGAACTGTCTCAATATGAGACGCCAAATCTAAAGGGACGACCCGCAAGGGCGCCCCTTTTTCCGTCTAAAGACGAGACACCCGTGTGCCCCTGTTCGACACCCCCGCACTGGCTTCTTGCCAAGCGCCCCCGCGGCCCTCTCGCTCATCCATAACATATTGAATTTACAGCTATTTTGTGTGGCACCATTTTGACCGGGTTGGAACGAATTTCGAATAGGTACATTGTACCGGGCGAAACTGAAGCCCACAGGAGGTTCTATGAAACGTCGTTCACTTATGCTGGCTCTGGTCGTATTGGCGATTGCTCAAACCACTTTTGCGGCCGTTGATATCAAACGCCAAGATCCAAACGACGTTCGCAATCCAGCCGGAATGGCCTACCACCAGGTCAAGAAAGCCGGCGCAGCCTGTCCCTTTGCCGACAAGAGCGGTCGCGAGCAGGTTCAAAAAGTTGCAGTCAGTGATTCTTCCACAAGCCGCTCAAAGGCGCTTCCGACTTCAGGCAATCGTCATCGACAGTAGTATCTTCCCCCCGTCGTCAGCACTCTCGCGATCAATCCAGATCGTGCGCCGTTTCGCGAGACGCTTTTTTGCTGGAACTCCGTCTCGAGTTGCCGGAGATCATCCCATCCACCGCTCGCCATGCGTCTTTCGAAAGACGAATCGCGCCTTGAGCCATCCCGTTCAATGTCTGTGACGCTGAGCTCTCATAGATCAGCTTTTCTGATCGCGACTCCAGGGTCTCTCCCGCAACCTTCAGCTGCAGAGCAAACAAGAGTACGAGTGAGAACATCATCGTTTTAACTGTAAAGAAGAATCCTTCCATGGCCTCTCCGCTTTTCTGTTTTCAAATTCTTTTTTAGCCAACTGACTCGCGCCGGTGACCCGACCGACCAGATTCAACCGCGACCGCTTGTTCAATAGCCGCGATGAGATCTGACGGTTTAAATGGCTTAACCACGTAGCTGCAACAGCCGGCGTCCAACGCCTTCATGACCATCGCCTCATGATCATTGGTCGAAAAGGCGACGATTCGCACATGCGGAAAATCCGCCAGAATCATCCTCGCAGCATCGATGCCACTTCTTTTCGGCAGCACGATATCCATTAAGACCACGTCGGGCATCAGCTCACGACACTTCTCAACAGCCTCAACGCCGTCCTCAGCCTCTCCCACAACTTCAATCTTTGGTGATGAAACCGTGTGCCGCACAATCTCTCGAATAAATGGCGCATCGTCCACAACGAGCAGTCGAATCATTTCTTTATTATAGCGAGATCGACCGCGAAGGTCCGATCAATTGGACCAGTGATATCCAAACTGGATAAGAGTCGTGCCGACTGTTACGCCAACCCCAGTCGGGGCCTGGCCCGAGGTCGGATCCACACGTGTTGCCGCGCCCGTAAAAAGATTGCGCTCAACAGAATGCTGAAGACGTACAAAGAGCTGGTGGCGATCGTCAAAGAGCCAGCGCCGCTCCACTGCTATGCCAGCGGCGTACGACTCAACCCCAGAGCCAGATTGAAATGTCGATGCGGCGGCAGACTCTTCGTGGCTGAGCTTCGGAGCAAGAGAAACCGCACCAGCCCAGTCGCCGAAATCGCCCTCAACGCGCAGACGGAAACCCGAAGATTTCGTCTTTAGCCGGCGCTGCGCATCTGACGAAACCGCAAATTGCGACTCAACGGCCTCAACAGCAAAAACCAAACTGCTCCTATCAAAGTGTTCGCGAATCAGTGCGCCCCAGACTAAATCTGTCCGACCGACAGCGACCTCGGAAGTACCATCAGACACCTGTCCCGCGAGACTCGAAAAGTAGGAAGCGCCAACTCCGAACTGCTCACTCAACCAAACCCGCGCCTCAGCTGCATACGCCGGTCCCGACATACCGTAGTTTCGGAACGAGTAGTTCGAGGCCGACGACTCAGAGTAGTAGGCTGTCGCGATCGACAGCCTCAACAACGATCCAAGAGCACTCGTCGACTCGGCATCAGCCGCCGGCTCAGGCGACGAAACGCCCGCCGCAGGCTCTGTCGCGACCGTCTCCGCTGGCTTTCCTTCTCGCAATACGACTGTTCCACTGCTGTTGGGATGAACAACCACTGGCGGCAACGTCGCCGCGGAGGTCGCGCCTTGCGAATTCGTACTCATCGACTCCACTCGACGCTGCGGCTGCTGCGTGGGTACCGTCGACAGACCCGACTTAGGTCGAACCGTGTAACGACCCGACTCGACGGCCTGTTCGCGCTGCGAACGATCAGAAGGTCGAGTTGTCGTCGGAGAGCTCAACAACAAAGCCGAACTCGGGTCAATCGCCTCTTGAGCAACGGCCGACGCCGTTCCAGCGAGTAGCCCCAGGGCCACCACGCCAAATCCGAAGCGCTGGAAGATCGTCGATCGAACTGAAGAATTTCTCACGACTTCTTATCGGTTGTGCAAAGGGACGCTTGAGCCCAGGACAGTTTGAAGTGACACTGATAACGTGATGAGAATGAATGGTTTTCGCTGGACGTCCGTCGTAATTCACAGAATCGGCCTGAGCGGCCTCGTCGCGACGACTGTTGCCGCTGCTTTCTTGGTTGCGACCACTGGCCACGCCGCAGATGCTCCACCAAAACAATCACAAGCGGCCCTCTACACCAGCGAAATTGACCAGCGACTGACGATTCGAAAGATCGCTGTTCTACCTGGAACAGATAATACCGACGGAATTTATGCCCGGCCCGTTCAAGCTCAACTCGTGACTCTCGTCCAAAGTTCGCATCGATGGGAGTACGTCGACAGTGGTTTTGCTTCGCTCAACGTGCACCCGCTTGAGCTTGAAGAAAATCCGACAAAACTAAAAGAACTCGTCAAAGACATCGATGCCGACGCATTTCTTGCGCCCATCATCACTCGCGGTCCCGGCGGTCTCGCTATTCGTCTCGATCTTTTTTTAAAGATCGACGGCAAACTCCTCGCTCAAGAAGTGTCAAAAGAGCAATCCCGTTTCGAGCTCAACGATGTGAAGGCAAAAACCGCCGTCATGTACAACGCGCTCCTGGGGAAAATTCCTTATGACGGACTTATCCTTAGCCGACAGGGCAATCGAGTAACTCTAAATCTTGGAAAAACCGATGGCATTCACGCCGAACAAGACGTTTCGGTGATTCAAGTGATCTCAGAAAATCGCCATCCTAAATTCGGATTTCTCATCTCGACAGAAAAAGAGATCCTCGGCAAAGTTCGCGTCGCCAAAGTCGACGACACGCTTAGCTTCGGGATGATCACGGCCGAGAAAGAGCGTGGGGCCATTCAAAAGGGCGCCAAGATCGCAGGAGTAAGGCCGATCGAGTACGGCGAGCAAGCTCTCTCCGGCGAAGACAGCGGCGATATTCGCAATCGCCCAGATGCGAAGACCGCATTCGGAGAGTCCGCTCAGGAGTGGGTTCCCATTCGACCACCGGCATTCGGTCAAGTCGGCATCAAGGCGGGACTTGGTTACTACGTCGGTTCAACAAATCTCACTGGGGTCGGTTCGCTAGAAGCCAAGGCCGACTACTATCCCCTCCTCAATGTAAACGGCGAACTCTGGCTCAATCCACAGTGGACTGTGCTTGCCGACATGACCCAGGCGATTATGTCGACTTCGAATCCACGCGGCGGCTCTTCGCCCGGCACACTCAATCACGCGATGAGCAAGTACTCGATGTCGCTCGGCTACAACTTCCTTATCCGCGACGATTTCTTTGGTCCAAAGTTCCAGCTCCGCACGGGCCTTTCCTTCTATCGAATGTTTGTCGACGACTCGACTCCGCAAGGCCTTACCACGGTCAACTACAACGGCTACCTCATAGGCCTGGGCCTTTACTTCCCGATTGCCGACGACAGTCCCTGGGCCATTGGTGGCGATCTTGGCCTCACTCTTTTCTCAAAACTCACCGAGTCTCCAGTGCAGTCCGGAGATTCGGCCAACAACACCATCAACGAATTTTCAATCTACCTTGAACGCAAAATCGGCGTGAATCTTCGCGCTCGTGGCGGTCTCGACTTCTCGCTCTACAGCTCAAGCCTGACCGGCGCCGGAACACGCGCAGAGCCCGCAACCACGATCTCTCAACGCTACGTCAACGCCGCCGCCGGCCTTGTCTATCAATTCTAAAGGGCAATTCTAAAAGGCAGTTCTAGCAATAAAAAAGGCCCGCCACTTCTGGCGAGCCTTCTCAGTAACTCACAAGTCTTACGACTTAGTAAATTACATCATGTCCATTCCGCCCATGCCGCCACCCTGTGGCATCTTGGGCTCGTCTTTTTTCGGAGCTTCAGCAATCATCGCCTCTGTTGTGAGCATGAGCGACGATACCGATGCTGCGTTCTCAAGAGCGCAACGAACAACTTTAACTGGATCGATAACACCAGACTTCAAAAGATCTTCGTAAACTTCGCTGTAAGCGTTGAATCCGAAACCAGCAGACTTGTTGCCACGAACTTTTTCGAGAACAACGGCGCCGTCAAGACCTGCGTTTGCAGCGATCTGACGAAGAGGCTCTTCGCAAGCACGCTTAATGATCTGCGCGCCCCAACGCTCATGCTCGTCGAATTTTTCAACGATAATGGCTTCAGCCGCACGAACAAGCGCTGTTCCGCCGCCAGCAACGATGCCTTCTTCAACAGCCGCGCGAGTCGCATTCAATGCGTCCTCAACACGAGCTTTCTTCTCTTTCATCTCAACTTCAGAAGGCGCTCCGACGTGAATAACCGCAACACCGCCTGCGAGTTTCGCGAGACGCTCTTTGAGTTTTTCTTTGTCATAGTCGCTTGTTGTCTCTTCAACCTGTGCTTTGATCTGAGCAACACGAGCCGTGATGTCGGCTTTTTTGCCGGCGCCATCGATAATTGTTGTGTTGTCTTTATCAATTACAACACGCTTCGCAACGCCGAGGTCGGCGAGAGTCGCCTGCTCGAGTTTGCGGCCCATGTCTTCTGAAATCACAGTTCCGCCAGAGAGGATCGCGATATCTTCGAGCATCGACTTACGGCGGTCGCCAAAGCCAGGAGCTTTTACGGTACAAACCTGCAGCGTTCCGCGGATTTTGTTCACCACGAGAGTCGCAAGCGCTTCGCCTTCAACTTAAAACTGTGATCATGTCTTTCATGTTCGAGATTTTCTTGTCGAAAATCAGGATGTACGCGTTCTCAAGAACCGCTTCCATACGCTCCGCATTCGTTACGAAGTACGGAGAGAGATAACCGCGATCAAACTGCATACCTTCAACAACGTCGAGCTCAGTCATTGCTGTCTTCGACTCTTCAACAGTGATGACGCCTTCACGACCTACTTTTGACATCGCTTCAGCAAGCATTTTGCCGATCTCGGGATCGTTGTTTGCCGAGATCGAACCAACCTGAGAAATCTCAGTGTCGCCCTTAACTGGCTTCGAAAGCTTTTTGAGCTCGTCGCGAACGATTGCAACAGCTTTGTCGATGCCGCGTTTAACTTGCGTTGGGTTGTGTCCAGCCGTCACGATCTTCACGCCTTCGCGGAAAATTGCCTGAGCAAGAACTGTCGCCGTTGTAGTTCCGTCACCAGCTTCATCGTTGGTTTTAGAAGCAACTTCTTTAACCATTTGCGCGCCCATGTTTTCAAATTTGTTTTCTAGATCGATTTCTTTAGCCACCGTCACACCGTCTTTAGTGATCAAAGGTGCGCCGAAAGATTTTTCGATAACAACGTTGCGACCTTTTGGTCCAAGAGTAACGCGTACTGCGCTTGCGAGAATATTCACGCCGCGAAGAATCGACGAACGCGCGTCCTCATTAAAACGAAGTTCTTTTGCCATTTGTATTCCCCTTTACTTTATTAATTCAGATTTGATTTTTTAAAAATTCAGTTGAAGACGCCGAGAATGTCTTCTTCGCGCATCATCAGATACTCAGCGCCATCGAGCTTCAGCTCGGTGCCCGAATACTTGCTGAAGAGAACCTTGTCGCCGATCTTAACTTCAAGCGGCAGGATTTTGCCGTCTTCAGTAACGCGGCCTTTACCAGTCGCAACGATTTCACCGCGCTGGGGTTTCTCTTTTGCTGAATCGTGGATGATGATCCCGCCAGCTGTTTTTTCTTCTTCCGCCATACGACGAACAAGAATGCGATCGTGAAGTGGACGAACGTTCAGGTCAGCACGTGCCATAACGTCAAGCTCCCTTGGTCTATTAGGTTAAAAAGCATGTGACGTAGCAATTTCGCTAGTGCGAATGGCAATATGGACGGCCCTCAGCAGGAGTCAAGGCGGCGCCGTCAGAATTTTCCGAATCGACCGATAGCTCGGTGCGTTAGCGCTTAGGAGGAACGCCACTTGCCGAAGGCTCAGCAGCCGTTGGGGCACTTGGGGCCTGCACACCACGCAGAGCCAGGAGCAATTCAGCCACTTCCTCAGGAGACATCTTCTTCGCGACCTCAAGCATCGAGGCGCGTGAAGAGTACTGCGAAAGATAGACAGCGATATAGTCGTGAATCGAGAGTTCTTTCGCGATTTCAAAATTGATCTTAGCCTGGTTCAAGCGCTGTTCCGGGCGCAACACCCGCGCGGTGCCCCGCGAATTGGTCGGCGAGGCGACAACTTCGTTGGCCGGTTTCACCACGACCGCTTTCTCGCCGGGTGAGCGATCCACTGGCGGCAATCGATCGAGCGCCGCTTCAAGCTGCAAACGCTCAATCGTGTTCCGCGCCTCTTCGAGTCGTGTGGTCTTCCAGACTTGAAAGGTAAGAACCTCGGACGACGCAGCGGCCACAACAGGCCAAGTGCCCATTGCGATACCGATCAGAAGCTGTAGCAGCACCACTGGTGCAAGACGACGTTTCATAGCGATCTTTCCATAATCAACCCCCGTGCCGGTTCGGGCGGCGGCGACGAGAATACAAATAGCCGAATAGTATCGGATAGTTACGAGCTACCGGACAAAGTCGCCGTATGGACAAGTAGCCGTTTTAGAGCGCTCCTCGGCTCACCTTTTTTCCAAATCTTCCAGTTCCTACCCGCCGCCACAGTGAAGGAAGCCGACGCCAGATGACCGCTCTTGAAGGCCCGTCGCAAGTCGTCTAACTTCGCCGCCGACACGTTTTTCAATCTTTCGCCCCCGCCAAGGAGACACTCGATGTCGCGTCAATCTCAGGCCAAAGTCGCCGCCCGCTTCAACCGCTGGTCGATTTTCATCTCGATGACCGCTCTTGCTGCGGCCTTCGCCTCGGTTGCAGACGCCGCAAGCGCGAAAACCGCTCGCCCCGTAAGCCCATTCATTGAGCAAAAATGGCAGGACTTCCAGAAAGATCCCGTACAGTTCATGAATACGCTGCCGCCCAAAAAGGGCTCATCGCCCGCAGCTCCGGGCTTTTCTCCTGCCGACATCAAAGGCCGGAGCTTTGTCACCAAAAAGTCGCAAGGCCGCACGCCCTGTGACGAGTCCGGTGTTTGTATGCAGGATATCCTCGAGGGCCGCGCCGCCGCTCGCGAAAGCGCGCAAGACTTTTTCGATCTTCGCGAATTCACCGCCGGCACACCGATCTACCGCCTCGACGAAATGGATGCGGCCAACCTGCTGCAATCCAACCTTCCAGAGACGCCGTGGTCAGACACCTACTGGCCGCTCTATATGGGCGGGCTCGGCGCACGCTACGCCGATGGACATTTTCTGACCAAAGGAAACTGGAAGGGTTATTACGACTTCATCACCAGTGAAGACAGCTCGCTTAAGCGCATCGCCGACAATGGCGATGAATTGGACACGCTTTCTCCCTCAGAGAAGTACGATCTTCTGATTGGTGACCTCACGGCAAACGGCTCTGTTTACGAGAACGGCTACCTCACTCCATTTATGTGGAATGAAGGCAAAGCCTACTGGGATGACAAAGGCGAAGTCGAAGGCTGGATGGGCCTCTGTCATGGCTGGGCACCGGCTGCCTATATGGCCCCTCGGCCGACAAAAACAGTAGAAACCGTTTCGGCTGATGGCAGAAGCACACTTAAATTTTATCCTTCCGACATCAAAGGTCTTACAACCTACCTATGGGCCAAGGCCCGTACACCATCGCGCTTTATCGGCGGTCGATGTAACGACAAAGATGCGAAAGTCGACGAAGAGTCCGGCCGCATCTTGGATGAGAAGTGTTTCGACACCAACCCGGCCAACTGGCACACCATCATCGTGAACCAGATCGGCGTGGCAAAAAAGAGCTTCGTGATGGATGCCACATACGACTATCAGGTCTGGAACCAGCCCGTTTATTCGTACTCTTACTCCTATTTCAATCCAAAGACCGGCAAAGCGGTGAGCTCACTCGAAGAGGCAAAAGTTGAGCTTTCAGACTTCCGCAAAGACAAATTCAAGAAGTTCCGTTCGCGCCATGCGGTCGCTGTTGTCGGCATCGAAATGGAAGTCACTTATGTCGTTGAAACTCGCGCCTCACATGCTGATTACGACTCTGCCGACCGCGATGCCGTTAGCACCGTCACTTACATGTATGACATCGAGCTCGACGAAGACGGCAACATGATCGGTGGTGAGTGGTACCACAATGCCCATCCAGACTTTTTGTGGAGCCCCGCCGCTGGAGCACGCGCTGAATCGTACGGCGACTCACGCGTCACCGCGACCGACTGGGATGGAACATCGCCGCTCCCCGCATTCTGGAAAGATATCGCCATTCAAACTGCGCTTCGCACTGGTCTTCCCCTGGCGTCTATCGTCGAAGGGCTGACTGCTGCGGCCAACAGATAGGTCACTATGCGCCGCGCTTTCGGACATTCGAAAGCCTTTGCGCGCCCGACGAAGAGAGCCCTCTTGCTGATGGCTCTCTTTTTTGTATCTGCTCTTTTCAGTATCGGCAGTCAGGCCGGCGCCAAGCCGAGCTGGTATCCACACAAGTCATGTCGATCGGCCTGGAAAGGGCACGATCGAACAAAGTTTGATCCCGCTCGCGACAGAGATTACGGCGCCTATAAACATCGTCTACAGCAAGAACAGATCGATCGCCGCAATTGCCACAAGGATTGGACCGTTTTAGTTTACATGGCCGCCGACAACGACCTGAGCCCCTACGCGCTTTGGGATCTTGCCGAGATGGAAGGCCGCTTCGCCGGAAAAACACAGGCCGGATCGACTCTCAACTCTGATCTCGTGGTTCAAGTCGATACCGATGATCTCTCGGGCGTGCGTCGCCTCCACATGTTTCAACGCAATGATCGGCCGTATCGGGCGCCGCGCAGTAAATCAGAATTCGCCGGACTCGATCTGAACTCGATTGCATCACCCGTGGTGAGCATGGAGTCGGAAACGGCAATGCAAAACAAGCCCTCGCACGCCGAACGACTTCGTGCATTCTTGGCGTGGGCGCTGCGCGAGTACCCGTCAGAGAACACGATGGTTGTGCTCTGGGGACACGGACAGGGATGGGCGGCTTATCCACCCGAGCCACCCACGCTCCCCGGTCGTCTGTTCGGCGAGTCCGATATTCCTGGCATTGTTCGTTCGCTGCCTCAACCCGCAGTTCGAAAAACCTTCGGCGGCATTCTGTTTTTTCCGCAGACCGGCGAGCGCCTGACGATTCCTGATCTCAGAGATATCTTCTCTGACGTTGTCACACGCACGCTCGAAGGAAATCCCATCGACCTTTACGTCAGTGACGCCTGCCTAATGCAAATGGCCGAGGTCGCCACGGAGCTTGCACCGTTCACGCGCTACATCTCGGGCTCAGCGCAAGTTCAGAGTTACCTGGGATTGCCGTATCGACGACTCATGTATGAGATCAACAGTGGACGATACCTCGGGACTGGCCGCCTCACTGGCGGCCGTGATCGCGCACTTCTCGTCGCCAAGATGCTTCCACGCCTAGCTGAACAGTCCTTCAATCCGACCAAAGGCGACCAGGGGAAAGCCGATCCCGAGGCGCACAAGAGTTTCACCATGAGCTCTCTGTACAGCGCCGGTTTGGTAACGGAGTTCTCCGCAGCACTGTCAGCGTTTTCACTGGCGATGATTGACTATCTCAACGAAGACCAATTTCGAGCACTCGATGTCGCACTCGTGATGCGATCGGCGCCATCATTCATGGGCGGTGGGAAAGACCTCGGTGCCTTCTTGGGACTCTTGAGAATCTTGCTCGACAAAGAGCGCCTTCAGAACGGCGGCAGCAGCCCGCGAGCCGAACACCTCTATCGGCAACTCGATCGACTCGTCGACAGCATCGATGAGAGCACTGTCGCTCGCGCCTACGGAGAGAGCTATCTTTCGGCATCAACTCCCTTCTACCTACTTGGCTATCGCGCCTTCGGAATCTGGATACCAAGCAACGCGCAGGAGTTTCGCGAACGTTCCGCCGACTTTACTCTGTCTAGACTGCACGCCAAAAGCCATTGGCTTGACTGGGTGCGACTCGTCCTTACCCACCGTTAGACTTTAGAAGCTGACAGACCGTCGACACACAGGTACCGCTATATAGATCATGTCGAAGACGGTTCCCCCTACAGCGGCCAGTAACGCGGCGGTTGGCACAACGCAAGCGAAGCGCCCACCGGTCGATGCCATTCTCGGCTCCTATCTCCGAACTGGTGAGCGCCCCTATATCCACATCTGCTGGATGTTGCACAACCACTGCAACCATCGATGTTCCTATTGCGATAAATCAAACTGGGGTGGGGACCATCCGTGGCCGAAAATTGACGATGCTTTTCATTTCTTTGAAACAGTCATTAGGCACTATAGCGACCGCCGAATAACTGTTTCATTTTCGGGTGGCGAACCAACGCTATGGCCAGATTTGGTCAAACTCGTAAAGTGGCTTCGCGAACGCGATATCGCCGTCGGCATGACGAGCAACGGAACGAAAGGACCCGAGTTCTTTAAGACCATCAGTCCGATGCTGCAATGGCTCAGCTTCAGTTTTCATCCGCAGTTTACCGAGCCCAATCGGTTTATTGAAACGGTGACCGCTGCCGAGAGCACGCCCCACATCACCGTTCGATTGATGATGCCGCCCGAACGCCGACTGTGGAACCGATCCTATGAGTTCGGTGAGAGACTCAAAAATCTCGCGTCGTTCTCTAGGCCCATCGGCGCCGAGTACGTTCCGATTGTCGATGGATTTGGCTCGGCGAATACTCGGCCAATTCAGTATGAACATGACCAAGAGAAGCAGTTTGAACAAGCGTCGTTTTGGCTCGGTCCAAATTCTCCGGCCCCAAAAGGAACGGCGATCAGCGATGTCGAAGGCGGAATTATTGGATCGCCCATTCAATTCATTCCGCTCGATCCCAATCAATTGATCACAAAAAATGAGAACAATTTTTTCGGTTGGCGGTGTGAAGTCGGACGAGAGCAACTCTTTATCGACTCCATGGGGCGCATCCTCCGCGCGGGCTGCGGAGTTGGCGGCACAATCGGCCATATCACTGATGACGAATTCTTCTTTCCGACATCGTCAGTTCGATGCGACAAAGTTTTTTGCCACTGCCTCACCGACGTTCTGGCGACAAAAGTATCACCGCGCTGGGATCTCGTGAGTCCGGAGCTTCATCGCGAACCGACCCCGTCAAACAGGTCGACGCAGTCCTATATTCGTTACTGGTTCGCATATCCGCACGCCGTGTTCTCACGCGAGTTTCAACAGCTCGCGAAGAGACATCTTCCACCGCGTGTCTACTATACAGTTCGCGATGGCTTCCGCATGATGAAACGATTCTTTACGCGTTTAAGATCTCGAGCCAGCTCTTAACTGCGGGCGAAAGACCGCGAACGTCTGTCATCAGACTCGTCTTCAGGCCACCATCTCGACATGCCAGCTCCTCGGCAGGATTGGCGCTCAGAAGAGCTTCGATAAATCGAACGGCCTGCTTGTTGTTCTCGCGCATTGTCTCGAGCACGGCCTGCAAGGTGGCGTGTTCAATCGTGGGGTCCCAGCAGTCGTAGTCAGTCACAAATGAAGCCGGCAAATAACAAAGACCGGCCTCGCGAGCGAGGGCGTATTCAGGAAAGTTCGTCATCCCGATAATATCAGCGCCCATCTGACGGTACGAGGCCGACTCGGCCTGCGTTGAGAACGACGGACCCTCAATGCATACGTAGGTTTTTCCGTGATGAACTTTAAAATCAAACGCGAGTGCCTGCACACACTTCGCAGCACCCTCCCAGGTTGGCTTTGCCAGTGACACATGTCCAACAAGCCCGGCGCCCAGAAAGGTGTGGGCGCGAACTCCCTTGGTGCGATCGATGTATTGCGACGGAATCACCAAGTCGCCAGGCGCGAGTTCCTTTTGCAGGCTACCAACAGCAGAGACCGAAATCACTTTCCGTGCTCCGTGCTTTTTGAGCGCGAAAATATTGGCGCGATAGTTGATCTCGCTCGGCAGAAGTTCATGATGGCGGCCGTGGCGCGAAAGGAATATGCACTCGTGCCGACCAAAACGAATGCGACGAAGTCCACTCGAACATTCACCAAACGGCGTTTGGCGGTCGAGCTCTTCAAGCTCCACGATGCCGTCGAAACTCTCAAATCCGGAACCGCCAATAATCGCCCACATATTAAAGCCCCACCTTCATTTGCGTCTCAACGTAAGCCCGATACTGAGGGACCGAGAACACAGCTTGATCCAAAACAATCTCGGTCACCAGTTCCGCCGGTGTCATATCAAAAGCCGGATTAAATGTTGCTGCTCCTTCTGGAGCCCATCGAAAGCCCCGCGCAGGCGAACTGAATCCAAGCACCTCGTCAGCACCTCGCTGTTCAATTTCAATATCGCCGCCAGAGGCGCTCGCGAGATCAATTGTTGACGCCGGCAGAACTGGATAAAATCGCTTCTGATGATGCTTCGCCAACACGGCAAGCGAGTACGTTCCAATCTTGTTGGCGAAATCTCCTCGGCGAGTCATCCGATCACAACCGGTCCAAACCGATTGCACCCGGTTCTCACGCATCAGCACAGCGGCCATGCTGTCCGTTAGCAATGTGAATGGAATCCCAAGGCGCCGAAGTTCCCACGTCGTGAGCCTTCCGCCCTGAAGAAGTGGCCTTGTCTCACAAGCATAGACGTGAATTTTCTTTCCCTGCTCGTGTGCCGTGCGAAGGGCCGCAAACGCAGTGCCCCGACCCACCGTTGCAAGCCCACCCGTATTACAGATCGTGAGACAGCCCTCGCCCTCGAGAATTCGCGAGGCTCCGTTTCGTCCCATCGCCTCACACATCGCGACATCTTCGTCAAAGATCGCAAGCGCCGTTTTCGTCACGCCATCTTGATCGAGTGTGCCGCTGTCGCGAAGCACGCGATCCAAAGCCCACATCAAATTGACCGCTGTTGGTCGCGCTGAACGAAGCTTGGCAACGCTGTCGAGCAAACGTTCACCATGTGAACCGGTCGCACACTCAAGCCCCACCGCCAAGGCCGCTGCGACCCCGATGAGCGGAGCGCCGCGAACAGCGAGTGTCCGAATCAACTCGGCCATGTGCTCGGCCGATTGAACCTGAATCCCAAATTCTTCGTCTGGCAATCGCCGCTGATCCAAGACAGTGAGCGAATACCCAGAAGGGCCTTCGTCTGACCAGCAAAGTCCCAGCGATTCACGCCTCACAGTGTCCGCCCATCCGATCGAGCGCGCATCTCCCACAGCCGAGCCACTTCCTCTTTCGGTAACGACGTCGTTCCGCCCATCGCAACAGCGTGAGCCAGAGTGACGGCGGCATGCTCGAGGCGCTCCATGCCATTGTAGGCTTCGGGTAGCGATTCGCCCCAGGCAAGAGCACCGTGCCGACTCAGAATCATCAATCTGCAGTCAGG
The DNA here is from genome assembly GCA_016713885.1 of Bdellovibrionales bacterium. Classification (GTDB taxonomy): domain Bacteria; phylum Bdellovibrionota; class Bdellovibrionia; order Bdellovibrionales; family JAMPXM01. Next base: position 282,565 of record JADJOF010000001.1, read on the forward strand.
AAGAAACGGCAAAAGATTTTCGCCCATCTGAGCCGTGCCGGGCTGCGCATAGGGAACAAATGGAATTCGGCCCGCTGCCAAGATCACTTCTGACAGGCAATCATTTGGAAGTTCCTGCATCTCCGGTCGAGCAATCGTCCAAGCGGTCGCGACTGGCGGATGTGCATGTACGACGGCGACAGCTTTTGGCGCATTTTTGTATACCGCCAAGTGCATAAGACGCTCGCCGCTCGGCTGTCCTTCAAGCACGCGGTTGTCGACCGTGATTCGGCAGATCTCATCGGGTGTGAGATAGCCCTTATGGACACCGCTTGGCGTGATCAGGATGTTATTGCTCGCCAGCCGAAGACTGATATTGCCATCGGCGGCCGCAAGCCAGCCCTTTTGATGGAGCCGACGACCGATTTCACAGATGGTTTCACGCGCGACACGCTCACTTAAGCTCGACATGAAAACCACGATAGCCATAGGCTTAGCTCATGACAAACACTCATGCGAAGTTTCTTAAACTGATCACCGATGTCCCTGATTTTCCAAAGCCAGGTATCATCTTTAAAGACATCTCGCCACTCCTGGCGTCGGAGTGGTTTCCCGAACTGATTCAGGAGCTTGCCGATCTTGTCCGCGATAGCGTCAGCGAGAACAACATCACGCGAATTGCCGGGATCGAGTCTCGGGGCTTCATTCTTGGCGCGGCGCTCGCACACGAGATGAACATCGGGTTCATTCCTGTGCGCAAAGAAGGAAAGCTTCCACCACCGACAATCAGACACTCTTACGCTCTCGAATACGGAACAGACACCATCGAGGTCAAAGCTGGGTCTGGTTCTGTCATTCTCATCGACGACGTACTTGCGACCGGAGGCACGCTGACGGCTGCCGCTACCGCGCTCACAACCGCGGGCTACAGCATCGCGGATATCGCAGTGTTGATGGATCTCCGATTTCTCAATCAGTTCAAGTGGCAGGGCCAAGCGGCCAAGTCACTCTTCGCCTTTTCTTGATATGAACTACTTAAACTCGGTGCCGAACACCTTGTCCCAAATACGAAAGTAAAGCGAGTAGTTGCCCGTGAACGATTGATGATGGCGATTGTGAAACGCGCAAAGCGCCACCCAAGAAAAACCGGGCACGCGCCCAAGCGCGAACTTCTCGAGGCGAAACCCCGCGTGGCCGAAAAGATTGATCGCTGTCGTCACAAACACATAGAGCAAAACGACATAGATATTCAGTTTAAAGAGCAAGAACACAAACGGATAGAACAAAAGCTCGGTGAATCCTTCGACAAAGTGAACGCTGAACGACGTCCACGGCGTCGGATTCGTCGAGCGGTGGTGAAGGGCGTGGATCCGGCGATAGAGCGGCGGCGAGTGAAGCGCGTAGTGGGTGACGTAAAAATAGAGATCCTGCGCAAAGAGAAGTGCGATAAATGCAAAGATCGACGGCAAGACCTGATCGACGTTCATTGTGTAAGAAAACTCGACTGCACCTAGCGAGACCAGCGCCAAAACAATCGCCACCATTAGAACATCTGTAAGGATCGAACGAAGCGTCTGCTTTTTATCCCAAGCGATACTCGCCCCAGACGGTAGACGACTTTGTATTCGATCCACGATCCACAGATCTTTATCGGTTACATAGAAATGATGGTACAGGGCCGCTGGTCCGATCCAATGCCGAAAGGCAATCAGGACCAGTGTCAGGCTAATCGCCAGCACTGAGAGCCTCCCACGACTCAACGACCTTCAGCTCGTCAAATAGATCTCCGCTCATCAACCAACCGGTCAGCGTATTGCTGGGGCCAACATTGATAAATTCACGAGCGCCCTTCTCCTCGTAGAGATGTGTCAGCGTGTCCTTCCAGCGAACGGGCTCAATGGCACAGTCCAGAGCCTCGCGGATGATCGCATCTCCACTTCCAATGTCTTTTGACCCAGATACTCGAGAACGTCGGCGTGTGCGGGTCAATCACGGGCCACTGGCTCGCCGTCTTCTGTAAGAGATCATAAGCCGGCAGAAGCGCTGGAGAATGAACCGCGAACGGCAACATGTCTTTGATCTTCAAGCCTTGGGACGATGCCTGTTCGCAGATCGCCGCCATGTTCGCCGTATCGGTGCCGATGGTGCCATGGCCGTCCGACCAAACGCTCACCGGTGCACTTTGTGCCGCCAACCAATCAAGATGCTCTTGCTTCAGTGGCGTCCCGTCGACCGTCCGAACAGTACAGGTACTTCCACTGGGCAAAAGCTTGCGCAGCTCCGCAAAAGCCCAGAGCAAATGAATCGCATCTTTGAGCGAGACGCTTCCGCAAACAACCGAGCGCGCGATGTCACCGTGGCTACAACCCTGAACAAGGTCCCAGCGATGACCCACGCGTTTAAGTTCGTCGGCGATTGCGACCTGTAACGCCGTCAGTGCAATCAACGAGCGATCCAAGTCAACCGCATGCGGGCGATGCGTGTTGGCAATAAAGGCATGGAGGTTTTCGTCCTTCTCTGTCGCCTCTGAAAGATCACGCGAAGCCTGGTCGAGAGCATTTTGAACGTATTCATACTGAAGCCAGCGCTTCATTTTTGAAGTCACAAATAGCGCATCAAGACCAGGAAACAGCAGCACCTTCATCGACTATCCCAGAATGCGGCCATAGGCCGCCTTGAGGTTGCCAATCCACTCGGCCGCCAATTGCTTTTCCATAAGAATAATTCTGTCTTGCGATGATTCCGCAAAATCAAGACCGTCAGGAAGTTTTCCCGTTACAAGCGTCAAGTGTTCACGTTCATCGCGAATGATCTCTTTTGCAAGAGTACGCATTTCTTCAGTCGCGCCAAACTTTGCAAGATTTGGATAGATACGCATAATCCGACGCTCAATCAAAATAGCAAGAAGCGCGTAGGATGAGATCGCGAAAACCGAATCACAGGTGCGCTGATGGAACGTCAAACGAAACACGCGTTTTGCGAGCTTTTGTAGGTACTGTTCTGTCTCTTGATAGAAGGCGCGACTCAACTTCGTTTCTTTGACGAGGTCCTCGTCCGACAACGTCCACCGCGCCGCACGCGCACAGTCTTGAATCATCTTGGTGTGCCGAACCTCATCATACGCATGTGTGTGCGTCTCAGCGCTCCAGTTTTCATAAGTCAGCGCCATCATCCACGTCACACCCATCAACTCAAAAAGCGAAACGCCTTCGAGAAGAGAAATGGCTGCAATCTTATCCGAGTACAACGACAGCGGAAGGTCAGAGTCGGCGACTTGATTTTCGAACACTTCGAGCGATTGGACTTCTTGGGAATTCAGCATAAGCGCCGATTTTAACTTCAATTTAACAAAACCGTGAGGGCACTTGAAAAAATGAAAAAGCGGCCGCGAAACACTGGCAATTTTACGAGGTTTCTGTCGGTTCCCGGCTCTTTTCGCTTTTAAACGCGATGGACCACTTTCTCAATCGGGATCCGGTACTGCGGGCCCCAGGTACCCCGATCAGCCTCTTCGCCAACGGCAATAACCATCACCACGCGATCAGACCAACCCAGCCCCAGAAGACGCTTCACCCGCCACTCGTCAAACCCTCCATCATACAGGTCGCATAGCCTTGAGCCGTGATCGCCAGGACGAAGTTCTCTGCCGCCAATGCCGCCGATTTGATCGATACCTCTTGAATATCGCGACGAGTGTGCGGACCGCGGGGAACAGGCCTAAAGAGTCCCGCCACCGTCAAGCCGATCAACTTTACGTAGCCAATACTGTTCAAAAAGCCCCAGCGATACATCGCGGGAATCAGTTTTTCATAGTAGAGGATCACCGACTTTGGAGCCCGCACGCTGCGAACCCAATCGATCAAATACGGCTGCGAACGTCGCCACTGGGTTGGACTTGCGACAACCACAACAAGATCGGCCGCCGTCCGCGCTGCCGACTGCGAGAAGCACGCCTTCACCAGCGCCGCCTTTTTTTCCGGCGTGCGCACCCAGTAGAAGTCCCACGTCTGCGTATTCGACGAGTTCGGCGCCAGCACCGCCATCTCAAGCGCCCGTTCAATCACCTTCTCTGGAACCGGCGTCTCTTTGTAACGGCGAATGCTCCTGCGCTTTTTATCACTTCGAAAAAATCCATATCCACCTTAGACCGTGAGTTTCTTAAGGGCCGGCTCACACCATTGCTTATCGTCTTCGCCAAGTTTCTCAAAATACTGAATCGCCGAGTCACGCGCCGTTTTAAAACCGAGATCGTTCCGACGGAACCTCTCAACTTTTGCCAAAACTTCAAAGGCGAAAAATAGGTCCAGATCACCAGCCATGTTCTCACCACACATCTCGAGACAGGTCTGTGCGTGCTTCAGAGCCTCTGCAGTATCGGCCGCTTCCAGATAGCTCATCGCCAACCGGTATTCCGCTCTCGAAACTTCAAGCCATCCACCCGCGATTTCCCAGTACTCTCTGGCCGTTCTCGCCGATAGAATCATGAACTCAGTTTCTGCCAACGTTCGTGACTGCTTTTCTTCCAGGGCACAGGCGAGATTATTTCCGGTAACGGCAAGCACACGACTCGCAGGATCCTGCCCGTCTAGACCGTGTCGAGCCAGATCCAAAGCCTTCAATAAGCATTCCTGAGCTCGGTCGACATCTCGACCGCTCAACGCTGACGCCGTGACCGCAAAAACCCGAATCTTGTCGGAGAGGCTGAAGCTCTCCATATCTGGAGATTCGCTTCGGCCGATTTTCATGACGGCAAGAGAGCGCTGAATCGCATTCTGGGCGCCAGCCGCGGCAGCAAAAGACGTGTTCGCTTGAAACCCCTCAAGCAGCGCCTGTCCCTCTGTCCACATTCCAAGATGTTCGCCCATAACATGCGTAACGAGCCCAACAAGCTGAATCAGTTGTTCCGCAGTTTCGACATACGACGATGCGTTTAGAAAGCCGTCGGCGACTTGCTGTGGGTGGTTCGCATGGTCCGTCCAAGCCTGAGCGATATAGGTCTCAAATTTCATGTCCGTCTCCCGATCTGATGTCTGCGGCGTTTATAGTCATGCCTCCTGCCAAAAGCGAGGGACATGGGGTGACAAGGACGTCGCTATTTAATTTCGAACTCTCTTTTTATCATATCAACCCGGAGCGGACATTCTGCCGCCTTGAAGATCGCAATCGCTTCGGCCGCGGCATCCTTCCACAAATTGGAGTTCATCATTTTAAGAGTCCGCGCCTGCTCCGCCTTGAGAGCGGCCAGAGCGACAGGAAATGCTTGCGAGAGGGCAATCCCTTCCTTCAGGTCGCTCACCGCTTGATCAAAGTTTCCCACCAACCTTTGCACACGCCCGGCATACTCAAAATGAAGACCCTCATGAATGCCGAGTTTCGCGAAACCGTTCAAAGCACTAGCAAGAAGCCTCAAAGCCTCCTGCTTTTGAGAGCGCCTTGCCGCTACCTCCGCATTGATTAGTTTTCCCATCTGCTGCCCGCGGCGATAGTCATCTTCTTCAGCGCAACGAATTGAAACCTGCGCTTCGTGAGCGGCCAGATCCAGTTGCTCCTTCTGCAATAGAATCATGGCGAGATGGCAATGTGCTATGCTGCGATTTGTGGGCTGGCCAGAATCGTTAAAGATCTCGATGGCGGTTCTTATAAAATGCTCGCCGCCGTTAAGATCCCCAGATTCGTACAGGACTGCCCCAAGATTTGAATTGATCGAACCGAAGACACGTCGCTCGACAAACTTCTCCAAAGACAAACAGTCGCGATAGGACGCAATGGCTTTCGCCGTTTGCCCTCTCCAAGAGTGAATGTTGGCTTTGCTGAGGAAGGCCGAGGCTAAGAGTTCCTTATCGCCGGTTTTCTGCGCGATCTCTTCAGACTTCGTATTATATTCGGCCGCCTGATCAATCTTGCTCTGGCGCCAAGACGCAATCGTCAGCTGATCGTAGAGTTCGCCAAGAACATTAAGCGGAAGATTGGGGACAACGGTCGCCTTGAGTAAGCTCTCAATGACATTCCACTCGCCGATTGGACCAAGTTTATCAATCAGTGAGCTCTTGATCAGAAGGGTCGCCGCCACTTTTTGATCCTGCGCTGTCGCCAGTTGATCGGCGCCATTGGTGACAGTCAGTTCCGACAAATCACAATCTAGAACTTTCGCCAGCTTTTCAGCATTCTCCTGCTGAACCGACCGAACCTGACCCTGCATCCAGCGGATGACCGTTTTGCGATCGACGCCAACCTGCTCCGCCAACCACCACTGCTTGATTCCAAGCTCGGCGACCCGATTCTTGAGAAAGACGTGATTGAGGAGAACTTCTTGCTTTGCCACTGACCCATCTTTACGAACACAACAGGAAATGACAAATGGCGATGCAGGACGTATTCAGCCTCGACCGAGAGCGCAATCACCGCTAAAAATCGCCCAGCGCAACTCACGATGCACGCCTCTGGAAAGGAACAATGGAGCTTCGTTCGCTTGGATACCGCTCACAGCTGATTTTCACGGCCTTTGATGGAAAGGCCGAGGATCGCGGCGACCATTGGGCGATTCATACGCTGAGCAATCCGAACTTTTTCTGGGGCAATCTCTTGATCTTCGATCGACCGCCACGGCAAGGCGACTTTGCGGCGTGGACTCAAGCATTCAAAAGTGAATTCACTAATCCCAAGATCCATCACATCACTCTCGCGTAGGACTCTGCCGACGGCACGATTGGCGAGATCGATGAGTTCATCAAAAACGGCTTTACTCTCGAAGCAACGGCCGTGCTTTCAGCCTCAAGCGTGAATCGGCCACTCAAATACAATTCAGAGCTCGAGGTTCGAGGACTCGAATCAGAATCCGAGTGGGAAGAGATGATTCACGCTCAATTCGCATCGTCTCATGACAACTTACCGCCGAGCGAGTGGGAACGCTTTTATCGAACACAGGCTCTGCGCTACCAAGCTATGGAGCGCGCCGGATTTGGGCAGTGGTACGGTGGCTTCCTCAATGGTCAACTCGCAGGCGGACTTGGACTCTTTCACCATCAACGAGTCGGGCGCTTTCAGTCCGTGAGCACTGCGCCGGACTTTCAAAGACGCGGCGTTTGCCAAACGCTTGTCTACGAAGCCTCTCGCCGTCTTCTCGATTCGGGCGCCGTCGACCACCTCGTGATGTGCGCCGCCCCCGACTATCACGCGATAAAAATATACGAGGCCGTCGGCTTCAAACGCCAACTCACCGAACACGGCGTCTATTGGTGGGACAAGAGCCACCACTCTTAGGTAGTCTGCAAAGCTCTGTCGGCAACGTGACCACAAAGCGCGATAGCCACGTTTTGAGGTTCTGTTTGAAAACTGTGCTTGTGGAATTTCTAGGAATAAAAATGGCTCAGATGGAGGGGGCAGCCGATCCACTCTCTAAGTCTTTGAGGCGACTCGGGATCCTAATGTTCTTCGATACTTAGCCGAAGAACAATTGAGACCATTGAGTACCGAACAGCACCCTTTGTCATACCCGTGTGTCGCATTTGTGTAGCAATTCAATCGGCAAGTTTGCCATCTAGGTACTTAGCATGAGTGAGTTGAAGCTTCGCTTTCGAAGTTCCTGGTCCCTTCACTATCTCCTCGTGGTCGAGGAAGAGAACGTAATTTCGTCCGCTGGGATCTTGAGCACCACGTATCCCCCAGATTCAAGTTTACGATCGTAAATTTACGATAGTAAACAGTTTGCTAGTGTTCGTTCAGATGGCACGAACAAAACAGGACTCCCTTTACAATATGCGTCGCAAGCTTCGAGAGCTAATCGCGAAGGAGTATTCGACCGTTGAAGAGTTCTGTTGGGAAAATGACCTGAACAAAGCCACTGTCTCTAACTTTCTTAATTCAAAGAAAGACTTTCGGGTTTCCACTTTAGAAAAGATCGCTGACGCTTTAAAGGCCGAATTAGTCATCGACCTTCGGTGATTGATTTGGCTCTTTAAGCCTATTTAACAACCGTTGAATTACCTCGTCCGGTTCTGAGTTCGCTGGCTCAACTGGCGAAGTATGTGCGAGCACAAGTTCGCTGGCTTTCAAAGCTATCCGATCATTTGACGAATCAATTAAGCTGCAAACTTTACGAATGGCCTTGGCCCTATAGCTTTGGAGTAGATCTTTTTTTGAACGGAATTCCTCTGACCAGAGGGACTTAAATTCGGGGCGGTTTCTGCGCCTTGAAACTTGAACACGTGAAAGGTTTAGCTTTTTGCCGACTTCAAGATCGCTAATTCCGGGGTTTTCTAAAATTACCTGTAACAGTAGTTCGTCGGAAACCCTCGAATGCATCATATAGCTTCACCTAGCATCATTCAGATTATCGATGGGAAATCGATTTTAACTACTTGCTGATCGATCGATCGAAGTTATCGGTTTTCTCTCTACTATTTTTAGGCTCGGGTTTAGTGAGAAACGGTTGTGATAGTGAGTGTAAATCTGCCATTCTTCGTTCAGCGCAGACTCAGCCAATAAAAAGCCAGCTGGATCAAACCAAAGAATTTTTCCGTCGGCTATTCTAGGGATTACCGAGTATGCAATTTCCGAACGGGGAAAGTTGCGTTTTAATTCAACTGCTAAGCTTCGAGTTCGCGAAACTCGATCCTCGACCGAGATTTCAAATTCAATCTTAGACCACTGATTAAACATTTTTGGATTGAATAGTTCTGAATCGGCGTAAAATTGTTCAGAAAACCAGTCAGTGTACTTTTGAAGGAACGGCGCGCTTTCGCCTCTTGATTCTATTTTCCCGGTGGCCAACAGATATGCTGTTAGAGGCTCTAAGGTTCCCCAAACTAATAGTTCTTTAAACCAGAAGGCGGCCCACGGTAATCCGGTCTGCTCAACCCATCGATCCAAATCTACCGGCTCAAAAGAATCGCTGTGGCTTTCATTCCAAGCTAAAGTCAAAGCTGAGCCGACGGCTGCTCCCATTTTGTATTCAAACATCTGGCTAGAGAATTTCAGCCATCCATTTAATAGCGATGGATCTGGAGTCAGGTTGGTAGCTCGCATCCACCACGCGAAAATAGATTTCCATTCCTCAAGTCGATTGTCGGGAATCACAAAAAAGGAGTGTTCGCTGATGATTTCGATTAACTCTATAAAAAAGTTCAACCGCTCATCAGTGTCCCAAGAACTGTAATCAGTTGCTGAAACCAATTGAGCTGAAATTGCTGGTAGTTGTGCAATAAAAGAACGTGCGTTTTTCGGCGACAGACCGGTCCGGTAGATTTTAGTGCGCTCATCGCGGTCAGGATAAATATCGGTCTTTAGAATTTTTCCTCGAGAAACAAAAATTTCTTCGAGCGCGGCAGATGCGTTAGATGCGAATCTTGCATATGTATGTTTCCAAAGATCGCGAATGGTGGCTTCAATTTCATTTGGAGACAGCTCAGTTTGTCGAAGACTTTCGACTTCTTCGATTGCAGAAAGGATAATTTGGTCGAGGGTGTCTACTGCTTCTCGAGCTTCATCTTCGATTTCATTTTCATTCGGTTCTGCAGGACGAACCGTCTCAAGCCAACTAGTGAACTGACTTTGATCGTTTGATCCTGAAACTTCATTCCATAATTTAAAAATCAATTCGAGTAGTTTCGCGATTGGGCTTCCAATATTATTTTCTGGTCGAGCTCGTGTAATATCGAGCACTAAGGAACCGAATGCATCCGCATGATCTCTTATTTGCCTTCGTTGCTTTCTAGCGGCTCGAGAGCTACTAGAAGAAGTTATATCCATCGGCAAAGCTACAAGTGTCATTCCTTCGGCATTTGTTCCCGGTCTACCGGCTCGACCAGCTAGATTCATAAACTCAGAAGTAGCGATAGTCGGCCATGAGAATCTACCATCATCATTTTCTCGGGACCTTTTTATTTTTGGTAGAAGGATTACATCGAAAGGTAAGTTGACTCCTTCCGTGAGCGTTGATGTGGCGACAACTATTGGAGTGACACCCATTCTAATTACTTCAGTCATTAACTTTCTAACTTTGACAGGTAATTGACCATGGTGAACTGCAATTCCTCGACTAAGAAGGCGAAACTCAAATGAACTTTCCCCACAGTAGTCCGAACAAGCTTTTAGACATCTTTCAAAAATTACTTTTTTTGGGCCTCTTCGCGGGCGCTGAAAAAAATCCGGCGAATCGGATCGCCAGTGTCTTTGGGACTCAAACAGCTTGCAGTAGTGGCTTAGAACTGAGTCAATTTTCTGCGTAACAGAAATCAAAACTTTTTTGTCAGCAACAGCTAGGTGGAGGGCAAGCCACAATACATGGCACTCGACAAAAATTGTTAGTTCAGTACGCAGAGCACCAGTTACTCGCGGCATTGGTGGAAAAGAGATTGGAATGAAAACTTCTGATTCTGATCCCGTTAGACGGAGTCTCCCACCATTTAACACTTCAAGCGTAATCCGAGCTTTCCCATTCGAGTTACACTCTAGCGCTCCGATAAGTTGGCGAGTGCTCCGGTACTTAGCGCCAACAGCCGCGCCTTCGGCGGTTAAGTCTGCCCACTGTGCAATTATATTCTCAGCTCCGCCGGCGACAGCTGATAGTGCAACTAAACGGCACTCTGGTTTTTGCAGGCGTATGCGGGCTACAAAAGATTCCAGCCGAGCAGACCGGTTTTCGGAGGTCGCCAAATCATCCGGCATTTCTTGATTGCTGAGGTTAACCTGGTGCGCTTCATCAACGATTAGCAATGATAGGCGGGTAATTAATAATCCACCAATATATCTGAACAGTGCTTCAGCTTTTTCTACAGTACAGACAAGAACTGTAGGCTTTTGCAATTCCAGCCATACGTCGCTCAAGCTCAGATCACTACCACCGTACAAACCAACAACTGAAATTCCGGACCTCGAGCGACCGATCGATCCGGCTAGCCTAGATTCTACTTCGATTGCTAAAGCTCTGGACGGAACTATATATATTGAAAGAGCAGCTAGTCCACTTTCTCCCCAATCTGATTGTTCCACTGGAGAGTAGGAAGACTGAAGTAGAGCGATTTCGGCGACAGTTGTTTTCCCGGAACCGGTAGGAGTACACATTGCAAAGGACACCTGATCGGCAAGCTTAGAAATTCCTGCCTTTTGAGACGGCCAAAGGAGTCCTTGTCCTCTCTGAAACAAACTGCGGCAATACATGTCAGCAAATTGTTTTCCCGTGTCTGTAAGGTCATTTCGGATGGGCAAAAGAAGCTGCCAGGCCGAGTTCTGTTCAAAAAGTTCGACAACCTTATAAGTCAACTTCAGCAAAAGCCAAGTGTACGATGAATTTTGTTGCAGGCAGAGTTTTGCTAATGAATGAAGTTTTGCTTTCGCAATTTCAAAGCGGTGTTGGTTATTTTCCTTCAATGCCGCAGATAGTAGGCCCAGCGTCCTCACCAACTCAGTGACCATATAACGGTGAGCGGATTCCTGGTCAGCTGAAGGGATTGCTACTTCTGTCCGAGGTGCTCCACAAAGACCTAAATTGTTCGCCCAGAAATCAAGTGATAGCTCCAAGACTTCATCGAAGTCCGCCCTCAAAAATGCGGCAAATATTGGAGCATCCTCTTTGATGGAGGGTCTGAATAATATTCCCATAGCCATTGCCGGGCAGTCCGCCAAGCAAAATGAGGCTGCGGCTAAGAGTCCTAAAGGAACTGAATCATCGATGTGATTAGAATTAGATAGCCACTCGAAAAGATCGCCGGCTCGCCGATAGGATTCCTTTTCCAAGGTTTCGTTTTCAGAACTAAGTGCTTCAGCGGCTTCGATTAACCGAACTGCGTCTTCGAGCTGCGAAGACGACTTAGTTTCATTCCATGCTTGGAGCCCTTCAGTCCTCCATGCAAGGCGCACCGAGTGGCTATAAAGCGCCGCTTGCTGATTGGTAAGCCTGTTCGGTCGGGCCAGCTCCCTGGACAGAATAGCGGCCAATTCTTCAGAACTCATTCTTCTTCACCTGAGTTAGCGACTGGTCCAAAGATCTCATCATAAAGTTGAAGCGCGAATTGGCTCGCTCCATTTAATTGCAATTCAAAGACATGAAAAGGCCGCTTAACATTGTGACTTCTATCTTTCTTACGAGCGTCTATGCGACTAGGGGGATAAGGATTCGCGTGCGGTTTCTCGAATGCATACAGAAATACATCTGTTCGGTTAAGCAAAGATTCTTCCCGAGAAAATAAAATTTTTTGAATTGATTCAACTGTTGGCTGGTATTGTTGGCCATACAGCTCTCGCAATAACTCTTTAAATTTTGCGAGGTCAACCGGTCGAGTTCCTTCTTTGCTCAACTTCGCATGAGACTCTGAAGAAATACCAGGCTTATAGCTTGTATGAAACTTTGCTTCAGCTACTAGCACGCCAACTACTATTTGATTTTGATCAAGACAAAGAGCTAAAAAAGTCATTACCTTGTCGACCAGGAATATCCGAGCTCGCGGGTTCCTGAAAATGAAGCCTATGAAGATGCTGTCTAGCTGTTTCATGATAACGAAATAGATACGCCGGGATTTCCCACTTTGAACTGCAGATTGTTTGGAAGCTTTTAATCAAGATCCCGCAGAGGGTTTCGCCAAAAAGACCCTTCTTTTGTTTTGTTGGTAAGCATGACGGATAAGTGATGTTGGCCGAGCCTCCACCTGACAGTGGATCAAGATCGATGCCACATTCGTCATGAAACTTTTTACGAGCGTCGGCATGGGCACGTTCGACAAACGGCCTCAAGCGATTCTTTAACGATGAAAAGTCTGCGCCTGGGATTGCCACGAGATGCGTGTGCCCATACTGAGATTTCGGGTTAGCGGATTCAGTCACGCTAAACCAAGACTTCCATTCTTTGACTGTTATTCTTGAGATACCGTTAAATATCATTCCACATCGCTTAGTAACTAAATCTAATTTAAGAAAGGTTAGCGCGCATCCGCAGCAGCAGGCAGTCTAGTTTCAGGCTGGTGATGAAAATCTAGCGTCTTGAGACAGCCCGCCAAAGTTGCCTTAGCCATTTCACTCCACTCTGTTGACAGAACGGGAAAACCTGAAGAGCTTTGATTGCCAATCTCAAACATAAGCTCTGTTAAAAACTCCAAAATATCCCCATCAGTCTGCACGAAAATATTTTTTGAGATTTGAACTGTCTGGTCTTGGTGAGTAGTAAAGAAATCTCGATTGGGAATCTGAGTAAAACCTGAAGCATCCATACCGTAAACTTCAGACCACCCAGTTATTCCAACCTCAGAAGGTAGATGAGTTTTGAAGGACACTCTTTGCGCAACAGAAAGGAATGGGTTTAGCTCGCTTGCTGCAAATGACGCAAACACAACGACAGCCCCAAATAAATCGATACATCTTGAGTTTTTAAGCAAGGATGAGCAGAAGTGAAAACTTCTGAACTCAACAAAACCGTTACTCTGCAAAGTGATAGAGGCCCACCATAAAAGGCCACTATCTGTAGGACTTAGATTTCCAGCTTCTTTAACCTTAGGTTCTATAGTGCCGACCTTGTAAGTAAGACGGCCTGCTGAAGTTTCTGAATTTACAAAATCGATCGCGTATGGTGATACCTTTCGCAGCGGACAATAATCCAAAAGAAGCGATTGCATCTTCAAATAGTGTTCATGTCCGAGAATGATTTTTGAATGAGGAACGGTCGGACAGATAGTAACTCCCATGCCGGCGCCGTCGTCTAAACCGACATGCGAACTATACCTCGACAATTCGTTCTCGCTTTCAAAAGTCTCACTTTGCCGTTTTGCAAACATCCGCTCCACAATATGAAATGGTGCAGGTTCAGAGCGATCGTTGTACCGCCAATAAACTCTTTCTCTCTCAAGTGAGCTGACCGCTTTGCTTATCACTACGTGAGGCAGATGAGGTGAGGCAGCAACATTCAAAATGAAAACAACCTTTTCATTTTTTAAATCTACGACTTCGATTTCAACGCTCACAATCGGATAGATGCTGGCAGAAAGTATATTGGACATCCAAGTTTTCGGATCTTTTCCGGGAGTGGTCACACCCACGATTTCAAGCTCGAATCCTTTTTGCTCCTTCACTCCAATGAATATTCGGCCACCAGAAGTGTTCGCGAAGGCGCAAACGGCAGTGAGTATCGAAGCTTTATCAAGTTCCGACTTAAACTCTATCAGTGACGATTCTGCGAAACTCGAATTTCTACTTCCAACCTGAAGCATGTTTTCTAATTCTAATAAGCCGACGTTACTTGGCCCGAACATATTGATTCCGATCGCTACACTATGCGTACATTCAAAATTTGGTGTTCAACGGTGTTTGTAGTTATCAACCTCGCCAACTACGAGAGGCAACTACAGCTAACAGCAAGAGGTGTGATTAAACGTGATTTCGTGTGACAGGTCGAAAAACTGAACTACGGGAGCTCTTCTCTGTAAGTTATTGAACTAAAAACAGATTCCAGAACTCAAAAAGAAAGCATCAAAGATGCTTTTAGAAATGGCTCAGATGGAGGGACTCGAACCCCCGACCCAGCGGTTAACAGCCGCTTGCTCTACCGACTGAGCTACATCTGAACACGAATAACGTCGGAGAAGACAAAATAGGGTTTATGGGCTCTTGCTGTCAACCGGGAAGCCGGCAAGCTCGCGCAGTTCCGCCAATGCCGCCTGAAGGTCTGGTGAAGAAAAGGGCGTTTTGGGGTCCGAGTCCGGGCGAAACAGGGGCCCGGCTTGGCTTAGGCCCCAGCCGGAACCGTCAATAAACTCAAATACGACCGCCGGGACCTCCCCGACCGCCATTTCGGAAGCTGATGCGCTGGGTGCGGCCAGGAACTGGCAGTGCTGAGACAGCCATTTCTCCATTTCTAAATAACCGATCGAGCGGACGCTCTTTTTTTCGCCGGCACCCTCTTCAGCCGTCCAATCGAGCTTCATGCCCTTACTCACCTCGGCCACCGCCCGATCATCGGCAAATCGGATAGCGCGAAGGCGGGTCCGACACAGCGTTCGACGCTCGTCGCCCGGAGCGAGCGGCTTGCCGCCACTTTGAAAACCCGGCTGTCCCGCCGCGCCCGGCTCAACGCCAAGGGCAGAAAATGCCCCCTGAATCGCCTGTGGAGTCATGGCCTTCATCCCCACAAAAACGAGTACGAGTGCGATGACGAGAACGCCGAGTCGAATATAGATCGATACCGATTTCATGGCGGCAGAATAGTGCGACCAAGGGGCAAAAACAACTGGGCCTTGGGTTCAACTGTTGATCTGTCCACGCTCTTGTTGTGGAGTTCCAAGAGGAGAACGCAACGTGACCACACCGCAAAACAAGATGACCAAGAAAACCGTCGTGATTTTGGTCATTCTCTTTTCGTTGGGACCACTCTTTTTACTCTGGCAATGGTACTCAAAGAAAGTGAACGGCAAGATCGCTTTCACAGCGCCACCGGCCACCGAGTCGGTTACCGCCACAAAGCCCGCCTTTCACCCCGATGAGGTTCGCAAATTTCGCTGGCGCTCAGGAGCGGTTGAGTTCACCTTCACTCGCACCGTGCGCAGTGCGGCCTGGGAACCCATCGTTCCGCCGTCGTTCATCCATCGGCGCCTTCTCGCCCTTCGCGAGCTCAACACGGCTTCCGGCACTCTCGCTGGCGGCAATCGCTGGGGCGTCGAAATCGAAATCGAGGACTTTTCGAGAACCACCTGGCGCGGCGTGTGGACACCCGGCGCTTTTCTTTGGACCGATGGCCCCACAGCAGGGCAAGGCGCCGATCTTTCGAAGCAGCCCGAGCTTGAATCTCTCTTTAAGGCCGGCATCCTCGCATTCACTTCTCGCAAGCTCAAGTGGTGCCCAGCGCGCATCAGTTCGATCAAAAATAAGATCGGCGAAATCAAACGCCGAGACGGCAATTGGCTCGCAGGCAAACCCGTTCCCGGTCTTGGCGATCTCATCGAAACGTGGATGGGGCGCAATTGCACTTTTGACGTCGCCGAGTTTATCGATCCCAAGTTTCAAAAACAGTCGGCCGTCACCAATCGTCTTGCGTTCTCATTTGAAACCGGTCGAGCGATCGAACTGCTTCAACACGAAGACGGCTCATGGCTAATGAGCGGACACGATTCGAGCTGGGGACCGACGGCGTTTTTCTCTCCCGAGCTCACCGAGCAGGTCAGCGTGCTGACCAACATTCTGCAAAGCTCGAAATAACCCCGCCGCGACGTCTTGTGCGACGCTCTGGGTCGCAGAAAGGTAGCGGGTACCTTTTGAATTTTCTGGTGAAAAATGGTGCGCCGGGAAGGAGTCGAACCTCCGACCACTAGATTCGTAGTCTAGTACTCTATCCAGCTGAGCTACCGGCGCCCGAAAGAGAGGCTCATGGATAAAGCGAATTTCGTTCTAAATCAACTGCGCAGGCGTAATTTTCCGGCTAAAACGTGAGTATGGCATCAATTCAGACCCACAAGCAGACCTGGATGGCTTCTTTAAGCGAAGCCGAGAAGACTTTATCCGCTTTTTTAGGCGATTCCGCGCAAATCGAGCGCTGTGAGCAGTTCACAAAGATTTTGATTCACGCGTTTCAAAACGGCGGCCGTGCCTTCTCTTGCGGAAACGGCGGGAGCCACTGCGATGCCATGCACTTTGCGGAGGAGTTCACCGGGCGCTATCGCAAAGACCGACGCCCCTTGGGTGCTCTCGCACTGGGCGACGCTTCGCACGTGACCTGTGTGTCGAATGACTATGGATTTGAGTACATTTTCTCACGGCAGCTCCAGGGTTTGGCCCGTGCCGGAGACGTTCTGGTTGGCCTTTCAACTTCTGGAAACTCGAAAAATGTGATCCTCGCCTTTGAGGCCGCAAAAGCCTTGGGAGTAAAGACCGTCGCCCTCCTCGGTCGAGACGGCGGCCAGCTGAAGGCGATGGCTGATCTTGCGATCGTTATCCCGGCCCAGACTTCAGATCGCATTCAAGAGATGCACATCAAAATCCTGCACACCGTGATTGAAACGGTGGAACGCGAGATTTTTCCCGAAAATTATTAGCCCCTCGACTGACTTACGGGCTTTGACGGCGGTGCTTCTTGATTTGGGCCCCGCCGCATGGCACTGTCCAACTAAGCCGGTGCCTTTAAACGGGTACCACCGACACCTTTGCGGAGTGGTGGGTGAGTGGCTTAAACCAATAGTTTGCTAAACTGTCGTACGCTGTAAAGGCGTACCGCGGGTTCAAATCCCGCCCACTCCGCCATTTTCTGAGGAAAGTAAAGTTACTCAAGAGATAGTTAAAGTCTAAGCCCGCGAAAACAGAGAACAATAAAAACAATAACTTAGCGGGTTCGAAGAAAAATAATTTTTCGTCATCATCACAGAAAATCACGACTCATCACGGGAGTTGGCTACTTTTTGGCTACTCCGTGGCTACTTGAAAACACACGCTGAACACGACGACGCCATAACCATTCCAACCTCTGTCACAGGCGAAAATTAACCTGTATCGCAAGCGGCGCTGAGAGCGCCAGGAGGAAAATATATGGAGTCAGTAAAGGAAATTTTCGTGGCACTCACGATTCTTTTCGGTAGCGGATACGCCGCCGAAAAGGTGCATGTCTATGTCAAGCAGGCGGCGATTAAGCAGATCCAAAAAGGACTACCGCACCTGTCTGACTACACCCGAAAACTCACCCGATAAATCTCACTTTAACGACTAGACAGCGAATACCTGAGCTAGAGAAAGGCTATTATGAAAAACAATGACCTCGCCCGATTAGAAAACAAGAATGAACCTCTTCGCACAAAAATCATGATCGTTTTTGAATTTTCAGTTTTGAAACCTAAAACTGTCTTCTACCGAGGAGTAAAAGCCGCAGATGGTGGACATCGTATGGAAAAGCGCGGCGTTTGCGCCCGAAAATTCAAACCATTTATGTGGTGCGGTTCCCTGGAATCTCTCTATCAATACCAGAGTATTTTCCAGAAAAAATCCGCATTAAAACTGTGAATAAGTGAATTGCTTCTTTGTTATTAAGCCATTTTCGGGAATGATCTTCCAACGATCATTCCCTTCTAAAAAATCTATCCCACATCAAACGCGGCCATAATCAGCCGCGCTCTTACCTCTACACTCGCGGGCATCTTTATCAGCAATCGAATTGTTTTTTCGAGTGACCGATCTTTTGGTACCGAACCAGCGACCCTCTTCATTCCGGCCTTTTTCATTTTCTTGTTTTTGCTTCCAGGGGGACGTCCACGTCTTTTCGATTTCTTTTCAGCTTCCACGTTTTTATTCCTTTAGATTTTTTCGACAGCGGCAAAGCCCGTGCATTTTGCATTTCAAATTTTAAAATTCAATCCCGACGAGCTAGAAAATAAAGTTATCCTTGAGATAAGGAATTACCTATAGAAAATCGCAGGTTGGCTAGCTTATCAGGAACTATTTTGGCCCCAAAAAACTGAAACCTGCCTTCAATTTGTTTTCAATCCTATATTTTTTTCAGAGTTAGTTCGCTAGAGCGAAATAAAACAAAAATCATTAAGTGTACCCGTATTGTCCATAACGCTTAATTAAATCCAGTATTCAAACACTTATCCGATTTGCGCTCGGATGGCACCAAGTTCGCAATATTATTAAGCGTAAGGGGGCCATCGGTGAAAACAATTCTGCTACTTGATGACGACTGGAAGCAACGGTTTAAATAGGGGCCGTTGGCACCGCTTTACCGGTCCCATGGACCACTTGGTGTTCATCGGTTATGTCGGGACCAGTCGAAGCTTATATTCGACCTCGATTTTCTTTCTTCTTGAATATGCCATTTTGAAATGGCAGTTCACTGGGGCTTGGGAAATGACTTAAATGCCGTTGTGTTCTTGAGCTCTGCGAATCCCTCCTTGTGACCGAAAATTCATCTTCGCGCCATCCAGAAGACTGAACTTGGAAATGCGTGACAGAATCTATTGCAACTTTCTGATTCACCGCCAATTCGTCTCTGGCGCCGAGCATTTTGGCCGTCCAAGAGTTCGCTAGGCGCTCCTGCTCAAGCTCACCACCACTAAGCGTTACCGATGTTCAACTCATGCACAAAGGCCGTCTATCGAGGTTTAACGAGGAATTGACACCACTATCTCTGATTGCGTTTGCGTTGTTTCACATCGCGAGCATGGGGAGCTTTGTCCGAAGCGCATATGGTCCACAGCCAAACCGGTGATTTTGGTCCCCATGGGACCGGTAAACCGTTGAAATTGGCCCCCTTCGAAACCGTCGCTTCCAGTTGAAGACTAGGGACCTTGTGCAAATTGAGGATTTTCTCACTGCTGACCGGCTGATTCATTAAACAAAACAAATAGTTGCCAGCCTTCCGCAAGGTTGGTTTGATTTTTTTGCGAAGAAAGATCAACGCCAAGGAAAGGCGGCAACTGTGAAGCAGGATTGCAAAGAGCGGTCGCTCTTTCAACTGATTGATCGAAAAATTCGATCCACTCGTTCAAAAATGGAAAATCGATCGCGGTGTAAGAACTTTTTCGACCTGGGAAATGACGCAAGCTCTTTTGTCGTGTTTCGTGATGCGACTTGGATCGTTTCGAGAAGTCGAAGCCGCACTGAAAATTCCTGACTCAACTTTCGGCGACGCGCTGAGAGATCGGCACTTCGGTTTTTTCAAGAACTCTGCGATCTTATTCTCCTCGAGATTCGCGGTCGAACAGAAAGTCGAAAACTCAAAAAAGCAATTCGTGAAATTCTGGCCATCGACTCTTCCGAAGTTCGAGTCCACGGAAGTCTTTTTTGGCGAACCGGGATGGAAACAGAAGTATACCATCGGTCACAAAGCAGCGGCAAAAATTCACGTCGTTTGGAATGTCGACGGCGAATGGATTGATGATTTCAAGATTACGCCGTGCCGATCTGGCGACTCCCCGGTCAGCTTCCAACTTCGCATTTTACCTATGAAAATGTACGTTTTTGATCGTGCATACAACGACTTTGGCTTTTGGCAGAAAATCGTCGCCAATGGATCTGACTTCACGACGCGGCTGAAGACATCAAAGACGAATCGAGATCTTGAACGAAAGGTTTTGCGCGGGCAAAAAGAAAAATCCGGGGTTCTGTACGACGAAGAATATATTTCGACCGCACCCGCGGCAAAGTTCTCGGCGATAAAACTTCGTCACATTATTTACCGCGACAAGCTGACTCAGAAAGTCTTCCATTTTGTGACGTCGGATCAGAAAGCCAGCGCTAAAATGATCGCGAACATTTACAAACGTCGGTGGGCAGTCGAACTTTTGTTCCGTTGGATGAAAGGACATCTCGATATTCGTCGGCTGCCGCTAAAAACTCCGAACGCGATCCATACTCAACTTGCGATCGCAGTTCTTGTTCAACTTCTTTTGCAGCTGAAAAGATCATTTCGAAGTTTAAAGGAACTTTGTGGGAACTTCTGCGCGAGATGCGAACCGCGTTCGCGCGAAAAGTCCTTCAGGGATGCGGGCCTCCGGACGGCTGCCGCTGGAGCGCCGCTGCCGGCGAGGATCTCGCGTTATGATTTCTTAAGAAATAAACCGGTCAGCAGTGGGATTTTCTAGAAATTTTTAAGCGGGATATTGATCGTCATGCCGTCTCGCTTTTTACCGACGAATCTATATCTAGAATTGGCCCCAAGTATCTTGTGAGTGGAATATTTTTTTTGGTGAAGCACTTGGGAAAAACAGAAGAAATAAAACTTTCCAAGGATGCGTCGATTAGGGACGGAGAAGTTTCGATTGGTGCAAAAAAATTTGTAGTCTAAATATGAGCACTGATTAGTTTTTTGTGGTCACAGACGACTTCGCAAACCTTGTAAAAACTGAATTGTTTGATCAAGCATCTCTTTTGCGCCTTCCATTGGTGAATCGTCGTCGCCTCCCACCAAGTCGGCTGGTGAACAGCGTAGTCCCTTAATGAGTCTTTCAATAACCTCCAGGGTTACATTTGGGGCCGTATTTTCGAGACGTGAAATATACCTGACCGTAAGTCCAGTTGTGTTTGCCAAATCTTGCTACGAAAGACACACGACGAAGTGCTTGACCTTAGAATTCAGAGATAAATCGTCAATTAACTTGTCGCGCCAATAGTCTGGAGCTGAGATTCACGAGCACCCAGACGCCAAAGAACACCAAAGAACAATCAGGCTAAAGGTTTCTCAATATCTGTCGATAGGCTTTGGACACCCGTAATTGAAAGCTCCTTAAATGGTTAAGTTTTAACACGGGATTTTTATTAAAGGGGCCACATCAATGCAAGCAGCAAAAAAAATCGAAGTAATCGAGAGCGATATCGAGTCAAAAACTGAAGAGTCATCTGTAATAGCGGCCATAAACCGCGTACAAGCCCTCATCGAGTTTAATTTGGATGGGACCGTTATCACGGCCAACGAAAATTTCTTGAAAACATTGGGCTACAGCTTGGACGAAATCAAAGGCAAGCATCATCGAATGTTTTGCGACCCACAGTTTACAAGCAGTTCTGAGTATCAAGCATTTTGGCAAAAGCTCGGACGTGGTGAATTTGAATCAGCGGAATATAAACGCTT
The DNA here is from genome assembly GCA_016713885.1 of Bdellovibrionales bacterium. Lineage (GTDB taxonomy): Bacteria > Bdellovibrionota > Bdellovibrionia > Bdellovibrionales > JAMPXM01. Next base: position 304,070 of record JADJOF010000001.1, read on the forward strand.
TGGCAAGGGTGGAAAAGAAGTTTGGATTAGTGCTTCCTACAATCCTATTTTCGATGCCAGCAATAAACCTTTTAAAATTATTAAATTCGCAACGGACATAACTGAATCGAAACTGCGCAATGCCGAATTTGAAGGCAAGATCAATGCTGTCAGCAAAGCACAAGCCCTCATCGAGTTTAATTTGGATGGGACCGTTATCACGGCCAACGAAAATTTCTTGAAAACATTGGGCTACAGCTTGGACGAAATCAAAGGCAAGCATCATCGAATGTTTTGCGACCCACAGTTTACAAGCAGTTCTGAGTATCAAGCATTTTGGCAAAAGCTCGGACGTGGTGAATTTGAATCAGCGGAATATAAACGCTTTGGCAAGGGTGGAAAAGAAGTTTGGATTAGTGCTTCCTACAATCCTATTTTCGATGCCAGCAATAAACCTTTTAAAGTTGTCAAGTTCGCGACGGATATAACAGGACAAATAAATCGCAAAGTGGAATTTAACCGAGTTGTTGTTGCGACCGTGGATTTGTTTTCTAAAACCGTATCTGATATTTCAACTAAGACTTTAAAACTTGCCCAAGACTCTCAATCACTAGGTGCCACTACGGAGGAAATGAATGCATCCGTGGAAGAGCTAAGCGCCTCTATTGATTCAATTGCGCAAAATGGAAAATCTGCGGACACAGTCGCGAAATCAACTTTAGCAGAAGCCAACCAGGGTTCTAAAGCTAGTGCGAAGTCAATTGAGGCCATGGAACTAATCAATAAGTCTTCGGAAGAGATCAGTGAAATCGTAAAAGTAATAAGTGAGATTGCCAGCCAAACAAACTTGCTGGCATTTAATGCCGCTATCGAAGCAGCACGTGCCGGAGAACATGGCCTCGGCTTTTCTGTCGTTGCGGACGAGGTAAGAAAACTTGCTGAAAGATCTTCTCAGGCCACCAAAGATATCTCAAAATTAATTAATGAATCTGTGAAACGGGTATCGTTAGGCGTTGAAGTTTCTAAGGAAGCTGCCAGCGCCTTTAAGAAAATTGTAGAAGGTGTTGGGAATACAACCCAAGCTATTTCTGAAATTTCGGTAGCCGCCCAAGAGCAGCAAACCGCGGCAAGGGATGTTTCTGGAGCTATCCAGCAGGTGGCTGAAGCCACCGAAAAGTCAGCCACGGCATCTGACTCGATCGCCCAAGCAACAAAAGAGCTTTCTTCAGGCGCTGAACAGCTACGCTTAGCTATTCAAAAATTTGCCTCTTGAGGAGCTGGTGATGCCAACAAATGAAGGATTGGAAAATTTAAGTGAGGGTTGCTTTAAAAAGGCTCTTCAGCTGATTCATTCCCTTACCGGAATATCGATCTCGGAAAGTCGCAAAAGCATGGTTCAGGGCCGCCTAAGAAAGCGTGCTTTTGAGCTAAAAATGGAAAGTTACGATCAATATCTTGCCTTCGTCGAGCAAAACAACGACGAGAAAATAAGGTTCATTGATGTTGTAACGACAAATGAAACCTATTTTTTTCGGACGCCGAGAATTTGGGCCTATATTCAAGATGTTTTTCTTCCAGATTGGATAAAAAAACATGAGGGTCAAATATTTCAAGCATGGTCGGCGGCGGCTTCAACCGGAGACGAAGCGCATTCGCTTGGCGTTCTGTTACAATCTTTTTCGAGATAAAAATCCAAAATTTTCTTATCAAATCATAGGGACAGATATTTCTCGTGAGATGGTAGAAATTTGCAAAGTCGGCGTTTATAAAGGCCGTGCGATTGAGAGCTTCAAATCCTCGAAGCCTGATTTATTTGCGAAATACATGAAGGCTGCGAATGGAGACGGCTTCCAAGTTCTCCCAGAGATCAAATCGCGCTTGAAGTTTCATGAACACAATCTGTTCCGACCACTTTCACATAAGGACGACTTTGATTTAGTCCTTGTTAGGAATGTTCTGATTTATTTCACAGGCGAAGATCAGGAAAAGGTTCTTAAGCTCATCGAACCAAAGTTAAAAGAAGATGGAGCCTTGATAATTGGCGAGTCTGAGTCTCTGACACATATTAATACAGGATACCAGCCTGTGCAGCCCCTTATTTATCGAAAAAATCCGACTTCCTCTGAAAAGAAGGTCGCTTGAATCAGAAAGAAATCAACGTCCACATTGGAGAAGTGAAGATTGCAAAAAATGGCGAGATCCTAAAAGCGATTTTGGGCTCTTGCGTTGCGATTGGAATTTTATGGGAAAAGCGCGGCGTTTGCGGTCTTGCCCATTGTCTACTTGCCGAAAATCCAGAAAAGACTTTTGCGATTGGTGGCCGTTTTGTAGATCAGGCAATCCCGTCTCTTCTGGCTCTCATGAAGATTCGACTGGAAAATTTCGGAGAAATTGAAGTCATCTTACCAATTCCTAGATTGGGTACCGCTAGTTAGGGGAAAATATGGATAAGTTAACAACCGATAATAAACCGATTCTTGTAGAGAGTGAAATATTCGGTTCCTTTTTCTTATCCAGTAGCGAGTTTGCAATTTCTGTTACGCATGTGCAGGAGGTCGTAAATACGCCCGAAAAATATACGAGCTTCCCGCTGGCTCCCGATTATGTCATTGGACTTTTTAATTTGCGTGGGACGATTATTCCCGTAATAAATCTAAAAGCACTGCTAAGGCTCCCAAAGACTGATGACGAGAGTGAACAAAAAATTGCGATAATGGAGATGAACGGCATTTGTATTGGCCTTCAATTTGACCAAACGGGGAAATCTTTCGAAGTCGCGAAGAAGAACGAGGCGATTTTTCTGGAGATGAGAAAAAGTCTGTAATACGAGGCGTTTTCAAAAAAATGGATGGGCAAAGAATCATTCAGATTTTGAATATTCATGCTCTTTTTGACCTTGAAAATGTACCTAAGGAGACCCAGGACGGGCGTAGTGAGGGTCGACACGGTTTGCGCAACAGAAAAGGTTTGCGCCAACAATGCATCTCCTTTTTGGTTGGACCGGCAAAATGCGGCCTTGGTATCAGTGAGATTCAGGAAATTCTTAAAGTTGAGCAACTGACTAATTCAGCACTTGGTAATGGATATTGTATTGGAGTTATTGATTTGCGGGGCACGACAGTGCCGGTTATCGATTTTTCGGCCCTTCTAACTTATCGTGAGTGCGATTCATCTACGGAAGCAACAAAGGGCGATCGAAGAATCATTGTTTTGCGCATGGGTGAGGAGTTCTTTGGTTTACTCGTCGACAGCGTAGAAAGCATAGTAAGCTATTACAAAGAAGATCTAAAAACCTTCCCAGCCTTTCAGTCGTCTCGTCGTGAAATGTTTAAGGGTTGTATTTCTATCGAAGAAAATGAAGACATCCTTCTTTTGGATCACACTAATATTTTGTCCAACGACGAGGTTATGCAAATCACTCACGGGCATAGCAAGATTTATAACGCTTCCAATAACAAGCTGAAGATCACAAAAGCTTCAGGTGTTGGAACCAAACGGACATTCATTACATTTAAAGTTGATCAAATCTTCGCAATTGGAATTTCGGAAGTAAAAGAGATTATTGAGTGCCCTGATATGCTTTTACAGCCACCTGGTATGCCAAAGTATTGCCGAGGGGTTCTGAATCTTAGAGGTGATCTTTTTCCTATAGTCGATGCGCAAATTATGTATGGACTTGAGTCGAGGAGTGAAAAGAAATCGAATAAAGTCTTAATTTTCAAGAATGCTGATGCCCGCTTCGGTCTTGTCGTCGATTCAGTAGAAGCAATAATTTCTATAAACAATGAAGCAAAGGTGCGCCTACCGGATTTACTTTATTCGAACGTTGGGAGTATGGCGGAAGACGTGGTCGAAGCGATTCAGTCTAAGGACTCGTCCGGCGTCAACCAAAATTTACTCATCCTCAACTCATCTTCAATTGCAAAGAGGATCAAGACAGCTGGATAGTGCTGTCTTAATCCTTTGCGCTTCAATGAAAGTGATTTACCGATAGAGGAAAATAGCAGCTACCGTCGCCCTTAGCCAGATCACTGCGAGCTATTTTGTTTTTGCTGTCTTAGCTGAGTGGAAGCGACGGTTTCGATAGGGGCCAGTTTCAGCGGTTTACCGGTCCCATGGGGACCAAAATCACCGGTTTAAAATGGGCCACTGTGGTCCCGGATACGGGACAGCCTCGGCCATCAACAAAATCAGTTGAGCCGATGCTGCCCCGGAATTGAGTGCCGGGTGATTAGGCGTTTTGTTTTTTCGCCTTCAGTTTTTCTTTTCGTTGATGAGGCCGATAGCTATCTCCTACCATGTAGAAAACCTCAGCTTCATTGACGAGTCGGTCGACGATGGCGTGGGCAATGGCATCGTTTGCAAATATCTGGTTGAACTTCCCGAACGGCAGATTGGTCGTTGCAATCGTACCAAGTTCAGCGTCGTGTCGGGCAGAGATCACCTGAAAGAATAAGTTGCTAGCCGGTGTGTCGAGCGCCACGTATCCCAGCTCGTCAATAATGAGCACCTGAGGTTTGCGGTACTTGTTCAGCTCACTTTCCAAGTTAAATGTTTTCTGGGCATGTTGAAGTCGGTTCACCATCTCCGCCGCCGTCACAAACAAAACGGTAAGGCCCCTTTGGCATGCTGCATAACCGAGGGCTCTCGCAAGATGGGTTTTGCCGGTGCCTGCGTGCCCCGTTAGTACCGCTGATGGCAAATTGTCTTTTGCGATGCTCTGGTGCAGGGCCAGATATGTCTTCTCAATCTTTTCCGTCGTCTTTGAATGACGGAAATCGAAGTTCTCAACCGTCTGAAGGCGCCTGAATTTCGCTACGCGGATTCGACTCTGGATCAATTGGGTCTTCCGCTCTGCTCGCTCTTTTGCAATCCACCGGGCCAAGTACCGCGACACCACTTCCTGCTCCGGCTCCTTCATCCCCGGCCAGTCCGTCATCAAGGACTCCGTCCATGACTTCAGCTTCAACTCCGCAAAGCCCGCCAGTAACTGTTCTGTTTCCACGATCCACTCCGTCTTCCGATGCCCCTGTTTGGTTTTCCACCTCGAACAAAAGGGCATCGTACTTTCGAAGATCGACCACCGGATGAACCCGGTTGAGTTTTTCTGAATCAAATCGAATCGGCGCGAGCTGGAGTGCCGTCTCTGTAGGATGATGCCGACGCCGGAGGTACAGTTCGACGTTGTCGACACCAACCAGGCCCGCGCCCAGGCATTCGGCACATGCAGCCAAAACCATTTCTTCGCCGTACACGGTCGTGAGCGCAATCAATCGTGAAAGTTCATTCTTTAAACTGCGCGGACCCTGGCGAACCAACTCCACGTACTCGGCCATCTTTGGCCCAAGGCCCTTGACGTAGCCAAGCTGCCAACTTTCTCTGGTAGATCCGGGCTTGCGCTCAATCAGCCCTGCTCTGTGCGTCTCGGTCGTGAAGACTTTGTTTTTTAAATAGCTTCGCTGGTGCGAGCAGATGAATTTCTCGTTATAGAAAATCTTGATATCACGATCAGTGGCCCGAACCGTTACTGTGAGCCCAACAAGCGTCCATGGCACCGAGTAGCGATTCGACTCGTACTGCAAATGGAATTCCGGCGGGACGTGACGCGAAAGCACTTCGTCGGTGTCAAATGGGACCGGGTTCAATTCAAGAAGTTTTGATTTTTCATCGGTATCGAACAATAGCCGAACAACGCGGCGATGACTTCGGTGTTCTCTTGAGTTTGCAACACCGTCCCGCCACTGTGAGAGCTGTCGTGAGAGATCATCAAAATCGGCAAAGCTTCGTGATGGCCAGAAGTTCAATCGAATATATTTGATCAGATCCTCAACACGGCCCTTTTCGTTGCCGCGAGCCACGTTGCACGCATGCGGGCGAATGCCATGATGCCCAAGATAGGCCATAAATCTCGTATTAAACCGAACAAGTTGCCCCATCCGATCCGAAACGGCGGTTGCTAAGTTGTCGTACCAGCACTCTCGAGGCGTCCCGCCAAAAAACTGAAATGCGTTTTCGTGGCACCGGATGAACTCCTCAAATTTCTCTGAACGGGTAAATTCAACGTAGATCATCCGAGAGTAGGCGAGCACCATCGCGAAACAGTGGATCTTTACGCCGTCGCCAAAGACGTCGCCGAACTCACCCCAGTCGACCTGGGCAACTTCGCCAGCGCCAAATTCCAGACGCAGAAAACCCTCACGTGGGCGAGCAAAACGACCGCGTTCTCGACTCACAAGCTCACGCAAGATTGTGAGACCGCCCGTATATCCTTGACCACGAAGTTGATTTAAAAGTGCCGTCGTTGTGGCCTTCGGATCTTTGCGCAAGAGCTCGCGCAGGGCCTCAAGGTACGGGTCAAGTTTGCTTGAACGCGTTGGCGTCTTCGGCATCAATGCGACCTGACGCCTCTCAATCACTCGACGAACTGTCTTACGCTCCAATCCAACTTCACGCGCAATCGATCTGATGGTACGCCGGTCAGTAAAATGAAGCGTCAAAATCAGCGCCTGAACTTCTGGGGTCAGCATTCATTCTCCGCATCGAAATAAAGCCTTCGCGCTTTGGATTTAAAACCAATGCAACGAAGACCTCTGCACCACAAACGGCGCAGGTTTCTCTCTCGGGAAACGTTATGACAGAATCGGCATAGACCTTTGTAGATGGATCAGTCTTGATTTTTTTGCCGAAGACGATATTCGCGCTGTCGTTGGATGTGGCTTTCACGACCTGCATCAGTTTGATTGTAAATGCGTTGGCTCTCGCGATGGCGAGCAAGGAGGGCCGCCCTAGAACACTCATGAGAACAGTACTTTTGATTGCGCCAGCACGATCGACAGATCGATACGACCCTGGAGCAGCGAGCACAGCTGAACTCCACCGCAGGACGCGGGCTGGCTTCGAGGGATGATGTGGTTTCCACGGCTCAATGCTAAATCGAAAACCGGTGGTCCCTCAAACGCCGATGATCACGCTGGACCATGGGACCGGTAAACCGATGGAATTGGGCCCATTCGAAACCGTTGCTTCCAGCCTTAAAAGCGAAAGGACTAGCACGCGATGCTCCAGTCTTATTTTGGCCTGATCTTAAGCGTTGATTGAACTGCCAACGTAAGAGCAGCCAATTCCTGAGTCGCTTCGTCCCCACCCCAACCAACGATGACATGATGACGAGGATTTGGATTGGGGTCCGATTCAACAGATAGGCTGGAGACAGATGACTTTACAATAGCGGAAGTAATTTCAGCCCGTGCCAAAATGGCGTCCTTTCCACTGCCGCGGGGGAACGGATTGACCACTGTCCATAGGTGTCCCTCCCTCCAAATTTGACTCTCGAGAAGACGGTGTATCGAGAACACGGAAGTTTCGTCGCGTCCCTTGTAGGGTTTTGGCAAAAACACCGCCGCATTTACGGATTTTTTATTGGTATCGAAGCATCTTTTCTTCTTTATAAAGACGGCAACGACTTCATCGTCTTTCACGGATCGCGGTGTATGGAGTAGATTGAGAACCAACCTGTAAAAGAGTGCCTGTAATGTCACCAGGAAGCGATCCTTGAAACGACTGAGTTTCACTCTTTTTCCTTCCATTCTTTAATACCGCAGAGAATGTAAGTCGCCCGTCGCCATCAATGGAAAGCAACACTGCCGTTTTGTCCTCGGCCATCCACTGGAATCCAATTTTACCGGTTCTCATCGGGAATACTGTTGGCTTATCAACCAACGTGGGAAAAGCATCCGCCAATAAAGTCGCAAAACTAACCGTCAAAGGAGAAACCGGCAACGCACCGTCGTCGTCCCAGTTTTCTTTTCCGCACTGTTCTTGAATTTCTGAAATTTCGCTTACCGTCTGAGATGTCTTGTTAAAAAAAATCGAGCTGTCGAAGCAAGAAGGATCCCATGGCTCCTTCTGAAGTTGAAAGTACACAGCATGAGACGAAGATGCATTACCGAACATACTCACATTCATGTCTGTCCCCTGATCAACGATATTGGTCAAGTATATCTGAGCCAACCGACTTAGAGAATATTCGGTTTTTTACGTCTCGAAATGAATCAAGCGTCTTCCATATAGATTCGTCATTTGACATTAAACCAGACACCATTTTGAAAACATCAATATCCACGACCAACTGCGCGAAAGCAGCCCCCTCCAGCGGCTCTTCGAGAACCCGAGTGAGCACAACCTGTGACGAAGACGGCACATCTAGTGAACGAGTCCGAAAGACAAAATCCTTAAGCTGTGAAGAGCTCGATGGCTCGGTCAGGGGCAGCGGCAGCCCCGGCAATTGTGACGCGGCATCAAGAATTGGAAACGGCACCCGTACTTTATTGATGAATCGCGTTGCCAATCTGCTGATGTCCACCGTGCCAGTACAACCACCGAATGTGTCCCAGAGATTTCTTGTGAGCCCCATCAGCTCGTCCCAACTCTTGTAATGTGCGAGCTGACTGAAGGTCAGCCCATCCCGACGAAATTGCACGACGCGCTCACCATTTGCTGAACGCGCAATGAATCCCATGAACAGCGGCTGAGTGACGTTGGGCGGCGCCTTCGCATGAGGATCAAACTGAAGCGTCCTGCTGACCTGCCGTTCAATTTTAGGAAACTGTTCTTTCACCGCGTCTGTACATGTCGACAATCGTTGGAGGATTGCTTCGTTGTCCAAGCCTGCGGTCCATTCACAACGAATATCAATTAGGGCCTCTACGATCGGTGGACGCGACAACACGATATTATTCAACAGCATTCTCCAACACATGCGGGACTTGGGTACCTTCACTACTTCAATAAATGATACGACTCCAAACCAACCTGTAGGTACCAACGACAACATTTTGCTGCGCGTCTATACAAAGGGCTAGTAGAATCTCCAGACAATTGCGACACCTTTGCGACACTAGGTGGGGATAAAGGGTACCGCTCGGTAGCGCCTGGTGCGTGTTGTTACTTGTCTAAGTCCTTGAGATCACGAAAACCTCAAGTCGGATCAGAGGGTTACGGGGTGGATCGGCAACCCCCGCCCACTCCGCCATTTTCGCCTATTTCTTCTGCTCTAAAGGCTTCTCAGCATAGCCCATGTAGGACAGCTTCAGCGATCGAGTGAGTTTGAAGGCAAACTTCTCAGGCACGACACCCGTGAAGAGAGATCGAAGCGTCAACGTTGAGAACCGCGGGCGAATCCCTGTCATCTCCCGAACCTGTAGTCCCGCTTGATGAGACATCTGCACAAGTTCCTCTGGAGTAATAAAGAGCTCGATCACGTGCATGTGCTTCGGTGTGTTCTTCACAAGCTTTTCCACAAGCTGAATGATGACAAGCTGAGCGAGACGATTTCGGTTGAAGGTGTGAAAGAAAAAGAGACCACCGGGCTTGAGCACGCGCGACATTTCGCGAATGGCGCGAAGTGGATCGTCGATGTGTTCGAGAAAGTCCATTGCTGAAACGGCGTCAAACGACTGGTCCGCGAATGGCAAGCTGTATGCGTCGCCCGTCACGTAGTCGACCGACTTCGTCGCATCGTACCGCTTTGCAACCTCAAGGCTTTGCAGAGACTGATCAAGTCCCGTCACATGGAAACCATGGCCGGCCATCTCATTTGTGAGAAACCCGGCACCGCAACCAATATCGAGAAGCCGCACGTCCGACCGCTCCCGAAAATGCCCTCGCATTTTCTCAAGGACCCACGGCGCCTTGGTGCGCGACTCCGCACGAAGCAGTGCCACTGGATCATCAAAAGCCGTGTACCACCTTTCGCCGAGCGAATCGTAAATCGAATTATCAATACGACTACTTTTTTGCATAAAAATTCCAGTACACCGTTTGATAGGTGAGAAAGATATCGGCAAGTGTCGTCTGTCCTATCAACACCGGCCTCAGCTCGTCGAATTTGAACCAAATAAGACCTGCTGCGATCAGAACCAATGGATGGAGAATAAAGAGAATCGAATGCAGCCAGTTTTCTGCGCCGGAAGAATGCTCTTTGTGTACGAACTCATCTTTTGTAACAAAAATGCAGGAGAAAAAGGCCAACGCACCATAGGCCCACGCATGAGCTTCTGTCGGTTCCATCACGAGCGAAAAAAGAAAACACGACAGAACCGTCAACGTATCCAACGGATGCCCCACCCTTTCCCAGAGCGGCAGTCCGCGCTTGCGATGAAAATAAAATTCGTCGACGAACATCGCGCCGCCCTGGAGAGCAAAAAGAAAAACGATGACGTTAGATAGATTCAAATACCGCTCCGAACACTGTAAGGCCTGGGCCAAATGCAAGACTGATAACGTGCTGACCGGAAGCTGGTTTTGAATCGGAAATAATCTGCCAAATATGCGGCAGTGTCGCTGATGACATATTGCCTCGTTCAAAGAGGACGCGACGACTGGCCGCCACTTGCGATTCAGTAAGCTCGAGCTTCTCCTTTATCGCATCAATGATTTTGGGTCCCCCAGGATGGACAGCAAAAAGTCCGCGCTTCAACACGTTCGATAGATCGATTTCTGCTTGCCGACACAGTCCAAGTACAAACTCCCGGATGTGTATCGCGACGTGAGCCGGCACATGTCGTGACAGCGTCATTTTCATTCCCCCGTCCGCGGTGATCCAAGACATGGCGCCTGCGGTGTCGGGGATGATCCACTCGTCAACCGCAAGAACTCGATAGCCAGACTGCGCTGCCTCGGCCGGTACCGCCGAGTATTTAATGTGACCATCGGCAAAGAGCGATTGCACAACCAGCTGCTCCGGAGAGTGCTGTGTGCGATCCATGTGAAGACACATTTCTGTGTGAATGATATCGACATGTCGATTGCGAGACGCGACAAGACCCTCTGCAATCCGAATGGCAGGAAGCGCAGCGTAGCATCCCATATGATAAGCGTGAGTAACACCGGTGCCGCGCCAACTTCGGTCAGTGACAAGGTGCTGAACCGCGCTTGGTGACACATATCCCGTGCATGTCACGTGAATCAAATGGTCTGGTGCCAACGCTGTGTCCGAATAAAAACTGGATACGATCTCTAGACCGCGCTGAGAGAAAAACTCTGCTCGCGCAAGAATTCCTTCGCCCTTTTCTGCAATTGTGATGTCCTCGTAATACCGTCTCGATATTTGCTCAGCTTTCACGCCATATCGCTTTAAAAGTACGGTCATCTGCTCAGTGGTGACGTCCCCGTTCAGCGAATGCACTTCGGCTATGCGCCGCAAAGACAATTCTTGTTCAAACTGCTGCTTGGGAAGCCTCTGTTCAAATCCGGTCAGTGCAATAATAGGTTTCATTGCGCCACCTTTCGCCGCAGGGGTACCAGGTCTGGTCAGTGTTAGATACAAGAATCGCAATTTGAGATCGTTCAACTCTGCCGCGTCTATTCTACAGAGCCACTTAGACACCACCTGCGGCGGCACAGTGACTGCACTACCGGACGGCATGGAGCTCTTTGAGAAACCAAATTCCGAAATGGAGATAGTGATGAAACGCATTTTCTTAGCATTTACAGCGGTGGCAATAACTGTGTTGGCGCTGAGCACGCAGGCCCAAGCACAAGACGCCGCCCTCGATGTCGCAGCGGACGAACTCGCATTCGATGCAGCTGCTGAGCTTGGCACCTACGATCTCGATGCGACTCTTGAGATGGCTCGTCCCGGTCGACCCGGCCACGGCCCTGGCTGGGGACCCGGCCCAGGATACGGTCCCGGTTATGGCCCGGGCTACGGCCCAGGATGGGGACCCGGCCCAGGTCATGGACCACAGCCGCCACCGCCACCACCGCCGGTTCCTGAATACGAAACAATATACTGTGGTCCAAATGGCGGTCGATACGCAGAGTGCTTCTTCGATCCACGCGGAGTGCGCGGTGTCTCTTTGTCGCGCCAGGTTTCACATACCCAATGTATTTATGGACAGAACTACGGCATCTACAATGATCGCGTTTGGGTCCAAAACGGCTGTCGCGCCGAATTCACAATTCAACGTCGCTTCCGCCGCTAACGCGAACGAGTGCCTTCTGCGGCTTCGAACCACTCCTCAAAAAGTGGTTCGAAGATCAGTCCCACGTGTCCACCGCGATCGAACGCTCGACTTGGTGGACCAAGCTCTTCGATCAGCCGATCCACTTCTCGCGGAGTTACTAAAAAGTCGTCACGTGAGTGCATCACCGAAATGCTGTCACTGGCCCCTCGGCTATAGAGTGGGCTGCGGTGAATCTCTTCGAGAAATGACTCCATCGAGAGCGGGGCATCGACCAATATTTGCGCAAACGAGAATGATTCTCGCTCCGGCTGTAGTCGATATCTCGGATTTTCGACACCGGTGAGAATCGGCTCGAGCCGCACAGCAAACGACGCTGCTGCCAGCTCCTTGAGCGATTGTTCATATGTGAAAAATGGGCGCAGAAAAAAATCAAGGCTTCGCCGTAACTCCGATGGCCGCAAGTAGTTGGAGGTGAGCGCACCACTGATGGCACCCAAGACTCCGACACTGAAGCCGTTAAGATAAAGATCAACCACTCGCTTGCGCGACTCGGCGAGCAGTCGATCGCGTCGCTGCAGCGTAGGAAAGATTCGTCGGAGGATTCATCGCCATCACCGACATTTGCGCTGACGGAAAAAGCGGCTGGGCACAAGGAACAGTCGAGATCGCGTGACGTGCTCCAAGGGAGTATCCAGTCATCACCACCTGGCTCAATCGACCGCGAACTTCGGGCGTCAAAACGGACTCAATCGATCGACAAAGCGCAGCCACCGATTCGGTGTAGCTTGTTCGCCGGTCTTTTGGCATGAGGTGAAGTGCGAAGGTCCAATGCGATGGGCTCGGCAGAATCAGAACGGAGAAACCACGCCGGCGGAACGGCTCAGAAAACGTATAACTCAAACCATCCGTCGAATTGCCAACCAGGCCCGAAATGACAATCGCCAAACGTTTTGAATCCCGCGGCAACCAAACGGCGACTGGCTCGGGAGCTCCCTCGGCTGGATAGACCGATGGGACTTTGATTTCAAACTCACGCGGTGGATGCGGCAACATCGTCGGCCGGTAAGTTGCGACCATCGACGTTGGGGCCATCGACGTTGAGAAAAGAACGCCCAACACCATCAAGACGACAGCAAGCGAAATTGCGCTGAAAATTCCAATCTGACGCTTTCGATTCATGCCGCCCCCACGCCTGGACTTGAGTGTTTACTCACACATCCTCTAGGTTGGTTCATCGGGGGATAACATGACCGCAAAAAAGCACGTCGCCAAGTCAGGTAAACAAAAAAATCGCTCAGCTCGCTCACAGATGGTGCACGGTCAGCCGATCACCGCGGCATGGAACTTCTCACGCCACCTCATCCCGCCGATCACCTCCAACACCACCTACCGTCTCGACTCGCTCGATCGCGGTGCCCGCGGATTTATGCAGTTTGGCAGCGATGAGTCCAAAAACAAAGAGCAGATCCTGATCTACGATCGTCTCGATGAACCCAACACGCTCCTTCTTGAGGAGCAATTAAGCCTCCTCGAGGGCTCCGAAGCCGCCGTGACGTTTGGATCGGGCATGGGGGCGATTTCAGCAACATTGCTTTCAGTGTTGAAGAGCGGACAGAAGATTGTCGCCCACCGCAATCTTTACGGCTGTACCTACAGTCTCCTCACCGATTGGCTACCGCGATTTGGCATCGAATCGAACTTTATCGACGTCACCTGCAAAGAGCATCGCCAACTCCTGAACGACAAGGCGGTTCGTGTTTTGTATTTCGAATGTGTTTCAAACCCCAGTCTTGATCTCGCCGATCTGCCGGCAATCGCGAAAGACGTTCGACAAATCAATAAGGGCCGCAGCGAAAGCGATCGCATCATCGTCATCGTCGACAACACCTTCGCTACGCCATGGGCACTTCGCCCGCTGGAATGGGGTATCGACATTGTCGTTCACAGTCTCACCAAGAACATCGGCGGATTCGGCGTGGAGATGGGCGGTGCCGCCATGTGCGCCAAGAAGTTCGAACGCTCTTTGAAGCTCGCCCGCAAAGACTTTGGTGCGATCTTGAATCCAAAGTCGGCCTGGCACGTCACTGTACACGGCATTCCAACTCTCGCCGTTCGCTTTGAGCGACAACAGAAAAATGCAATGGCTGTGGCGCGCTTTCTCGAGAAACATCCCAAGGTGGAGCGCGTGCTCTACCCGGGACTCAAATCTCATCCACAATATGCGCTAGCGCGAAAGATGTTGCGAACTCCAGAAGGGGAGTTTGCTCCGGGCACGATGATCTCCTTTGTTCTCAAAGGCGATATGGGTCGCTGCCGAAAGTTTGTCGACCACGTCGCGAAGAACTCTTACTCGATCACCTTGGCTGTGAGCCTTGGTTTAACGAAGACGCTGATCGAGGTTCCGGGCTATATGACTCACTCGGCGATTCCCAAAGATAAACTCGCTGGCTCAGGAATTGATCCAAGGATGATCCGACTCAGTCTTGGAATTGAGGATGAACGAGATCTCATCGCCGACCTCGACGCTGCGTTCCGCTCATTCTGAGTCCTTGCCTCGAGTTCCGATAGCGCGGTGAACTTTTGCCATGGGACAAAGTTTTTCGCTTCGCAAAGCCGGCTCGATTTTTGGCTCGATTGGTGGACGCTTTGACGCCTCGGAGGCGCGCAAGTCGTTTCCATCAGGATCGAAGGTCGGTTCTTATTTTGATGTCACCGAACTCGGGCGCGAGGTCGGTTTTCTTCGGCGACCCGAAGAACCTCTCGCCATTTCAATCTTTGTCACTAAGGGTGGCGTTCTCAAAACGACGCTCACTTTGAATTTGGCGCGAATGGCGGCGCTACATGGGATTCGCGTCTGCGTTGTCGGACTCGACATGCAAGGAGACATCACACAGGCACTCGGCTGTGCCGGGCCTGACGAGGATCAGTCTCTTGAAGATGCATTGAAGACTCTGAATTCACTCAAAGGCCTTGCTGATTTTTCGCAGGGTCAAACTTCGCTCGACTCCATTATCTGTCCAACTGAAATTCCCACGCTTTTCTATATTCCAGAAACACCCGACCTGGTTGGCCTTGATCAAAGCCTGCTCTCTCGCAATCGACGTGAGTACTGGCTAAAAGAGAACGTCGTCGATCATCTTAAAGAGTCCTTTGATCTGATTCTGATGGATTGCTCGCCAAACTGGAATCGCCTGATCAACAACGCTCTCGTTGCGAGCGATGCGGTGATCTCGCCCATCGAAAGTAAGATCAATAACTTTAGGAACCTCAAAACCTTTCGCGCACTGATGGCCGAGTTCGGTCGCGATATGCGGCTTGAGTTTAAGCATCTCTTTGTTCCGACACGCCTTGTGAGCTCACGGCGCCTCTCGCGAGAGATCTACGAGTGGTACCGCGCCAACCTTGAAACTTGCACCGCGTACTCGATCCGCGAAGGCGTCCAGGGTGAAGAGGCAACGGCGCTTCGCCTGTCAATCCCGGAACACTCTCCGGGTTGTGCCGCCGCCGCCGAAATTCGACTTTTGCTCAGCGAGATCGCATCGACTCTTGGATTTGCTGCACCCGAAGCGGAACAGCGCCTGATACTGGATCACGCCAAACTCACCGGGACTCCGGACCGAGCAACCGAACTTTCGATTGAGGTATAGAATGGCAATTGGACTGGCTCATGTAAAAAGTCGGAAAATTGAAAAGACCCCGCCCGCCGAGGTCATCGCTGCGATACCGCCCCTTGCGCCGGATAAGGTTTCAACAAAGAAATTGAAAGCTCTCGTCGTGGCAGCGCGAGCGCCGCCGACATTGAAGAGCCCGAATCGACTTGGATGGACTGGAGCGCCAACCGAGTGACCGCAGCGCCAGCGTCTGTGGCAATGGCCACAATCCAACGGCTCTGCGCTCTTGAGAATCAACTCTTGGGCTGGGCAGAGTCGCAAATCACGACTCGCCGTCACACTCAGAAGTAAACGTACAGGCCGCCAAGCGCGACCAATCCCGAAGTTGTCGAACTTGTCGTTCCGCCGTTTTGTTGGAATCGGTAGACGAGGTCGCCGCGAACAGCGACCGTATTTCCGAACGGAAACCATTTCATTTGTCCACCGCCCTGAAAGCGCAGAGTCGTTGCGCTCGTTTCGGCTGAACCCACCGTTGTTGAAACCATCGCATAAATCGCTTCGCCACCGGCGCCATAAACAAGCTCGGTACCCGGAGTGTTCGGGACAACGTTGTAGTCAAAAAAGCCGCCAGCGCCAATTGTCCGCGAGCTCGATCCTGTCGTCGATGTATAGTAAAAGGTGCCCAGGCCGCCGTACTCCATCTCACCTTTGTTCCATCCGTAACGACCGGACAAATCCAAGGTACTGGTTGAGGTACTTGAGGACGATGTCGTCAATGACGAGAACGATGCCGATCCGCCCACAATCATTTCTCGCGACCCAGTACCGTGGCCCGCGGTCATCGAACCTTCAGATGACCCCGTGCCAACTTCGATCAACTGACCCACGCGCGGTTTTACGTCGTCAGGAAACTGCACAATCGCTTTTTTTCCCTGAACTTTAAGAATTTTAGCCTGCTGAGCCCGCGCCTGTCCCGGCAGCACCGCAAGCACCACCAGCACGGCCAGGAGCGAAACTTTGTTGAATATCATGATGGAATCCTCCGACGAAGTATTGCTTTTAGCCTACGCTGAGCTTCAGTCCGCTACAAACCAGCTCAAGACGATGGTCCTGCCCCGATACTTAATTCATGCCGAAAACCCTTCGTATCTTTCGGCACTTACGCGTGTTAGGGTCGCGGACCTATGAAATTTTCTGATCTCGCACTTATCGAACCGATCCAAACCGCTATCGCTGAAGCCGGTTACACTGAACCAACACCCATCCAACAGGCCGCGATTCCGACCCTCCTTGAGGGCCGCGATCTTCTTGGCTGTGCTCAAACGGGCACAGGAAAGACCGCTGCGTTTGCCCTGCCGATCTTGCAGCGCCTCGCCCAGAACCCACGTCGACCCGAGCCACGACACGCACGCGTTCTTGTGCTGGCTCCGACGCGTGAATTGGCTATTCAAATTCACGATAGCTTCCGCGCTTATGGTAAACATCTGCGTTTTAGAACTGCAGTCGTTTTTGGAGGAGTCGGCCAGGCTCCCCAGGTCAAAGCTCTTTCAAACGGTGTTGAGGTTTTAATTGCAACTCCAGGTCGCCTCCTTGATTTGATCAATCAAAAGTATTTACGCCTGGGCGGACTTGAAGTCTTTGTTCTCGACGAAGCCGATCGCATGCTCGATATGGGCTTTATTCACGATATTCGCAAAGTCATCGCGATGCTTCCCGCGAAACGTCATAATCTGTTTTTCTCGGCGACAATGCCGCCCGATATTCGCAAGCTCGCCGATTCCATTCTAACCGAACCCGCCTACGTCGAAGTCGCCCCCGTTTCGAGTACGGCCGAGCTTATCGAGCAGTCGGTTATGTACGTTGAGAAAAACCGCAAAAAGGAACTTTTGCGACACGTTTTAAAGAACCCGGCCCTCAAGCGCGTCATTGTTTTCACAAGAACAAAACGCGGCGCCAATCAGGTTAGCGAAGTGCTTGAAAAGAGTGGCGTCGTCAGCGAAGCCATCCACGGCAATAAGTCACAATCAGCCCGCCAAAAAGCGCTGGAGAACTTCCGCGCTGGCCGCACGCGTGTTTTGGTTGCGACTGATATCGCGGCTCGTGGAATCGACATCGACGGCATCACACATGTGATCAACTTCGAAGTGCCCAATATCTCTGAAAGCTACGTTCATCGCATCGGCCGTACCGCTCGTGCCGGCGCACCTGGTGCCGCGATCTCATTCTGCGACGCTGAAGAGCGCTCGTTTATAAAAGACATAGAGAAACTGATTGCACAGCCAATTCCTGTCGATCGCACTCAGCCGTATCATTCAGACCAAGTTGAGAACAGCCGCCTGCTTTCAAAAGGCAAAGCGAAAGCCGCGATCGAAGGCCGCCAAGGCGGTGGTGGCAATCGCCGCGGCGGTCGTCCACAGTCCGGTGGACAGCGCGGCGCCAAAGCTGGCGGCTCCGGCAGCGGCGGCGGACGGCCCCAGCAAAAACCTCAACAGAGGTCGCAGCACGGCGGCGGCAAACCCGGCCCTGCTCCGGGTGCAGGCTCTGCTGGAAGCAGACCACAGCCCCGTCGGTAGAGCCGATTTATAGATTGCCATGGGACGAGAGTTCTCGTCCCATGACTTTTCCTTTACATCCAAATCGCACTTTGTTGTTCTTGCGGGATGAAGATCGGCATGAAGTTCGACACGAGCCTACGTGGAAAACCCTTTCTGTTGGCCCCACTGCCCTTCGTACTCATTGTGATCTACGGGGCTCTATTTGCGCGCTGGCCCAATGACTCCGAAAAGAAACTCCTCTCGATCTTCACCGACATCGTCTTGTTCAATACGCTTCACGGGTACTTTACCCTCGCAATGATCTTCTGTTTACCTGCCGCCGGAGTATGGCTCAAAGAGCGCGACGCCGCTGGAAGGCGCTCGTTTTTGCTCTCGTCGTCGCTTGTCGCGCTTGCTCTCTTTATCTTTACCCTCATCTTTTTAAAGATCATCGAGACTCCCGAAGCCTTTCGAGTTGGATCTCTCGCGACGTTCGAGTTTCTTCTGCCGCTAGTCGCCCTTCAACACAATCTCTGGCAGTCGATGGGGATCTCGATCGCCCTTTCGCACCTAGAGCGGAGCACTAGCGACAGCATCGCTTATCAAAAAGAGCAGCAACGCATCGGTCTGCGCGAACGCCGAATTTTCATGTTTATGCTTTTTGCCGGCTATGTTCCTCTGATCTTGCGCTGGATGGGAAAGTACTCGGCCGACCTGCTTCCAACTCAATGGACCATCGAAGAAATCTCTCTTGTTTCAAGTCTGACGATGTTCTGCTGTGTCGCTGCAATGATCTACAATCTCAGCACGGCGGCAAAGTTTAGCTGGCATCGCGGTTTTTACCTTCTGCGTCTGGTGTCGTGGGCCCTCGTCCCCATTTCACCGTATGGGTACTACACCTCGGCCGCCATTCATGGCATCGAGTACGCTTTTGTTTTGGCGCTCATGATCGGGCCCGGCGCACGCGCCAAGATCTTCTGGGGTCTCGCCGGGTTTCTCGCTCTTGGCGTCGCCCTCCGCGTCGGTACCTTTGCTTTTTACGAATACGAATTTGGCCAAGGACCCCTCTGGCTCGGACTGATTATGGCTGCGGGCCAAACCTTTGCGACGCTACACTATCATCTCGACCGGGAGCTTTTCACAATGCGGTGGTCAGAGAATCGGCGCTTCACAGGAGCACCGCTCCTGCGGTCACCGTAATGCAGTTTCGATATCTCGCGCTCTCAATACTTCTCGTCACAGGTGGCTGTCAGACATCTCCAGTCAACTCGCCGACGATCGTGGATACGCCCGCAATTGCACTGCAGAATGCCGCGAAAGGGTTCGACAAGTTCCCAAACATCAAAGTCACCATTGATGCCTTTGATATTCCGCACGTCATGGCAGAGACCGCCAACGGGGCCTACTACGCCCAAGGATTTCTCCACGCCTACTTTCGCCTATGGCAAATGGAGTTCCGCGCGCGACTAGCAGAAGGAACATCTGGCCTCCTTACCGTTGGAACCCTCACCAGCGATGATCAATTTGCACAGAAAGGCGAGCTCCTTGCGGCGGCGCTGAAAGTCGAATCAGAGATTTTGAACGACCCCGAAATGAAGGCGGCCGCATTGGCCTACTGCGAAGGCGTTAACGCCCGGATCCGACAACTCAACGCCCAAACGACGCCAGAGCAGTACCGACGGCGCGGACTCCGCCCGCGGCCGTGGTCGCCCCTCCAGATTGCTCTCTCAATCGTCTCCTCAACGTGGGGTCAGGCGCGACCCGCCGACGAACTTCGTCTCGACACAGTAAAGAAGTCCGTGTCGAGACATGTCTTTCAACAGTTCTTCCCGCTACCGGAAAACATGAAGGTCTCCGGCACAACAAGTCCCCACGGAGATCGCCACCAGTACGCACTTGCCTTGGACCGACTTCAAAGCAGCCTCGACACCGGCAGCAACGCCTTTAGCGTCCACGGATCTCGAACCGCGAACGGAAGGCCGATCGTCGCCAATGATTTTCATCTCGACTACGTCGTTCCAACCCTGCTGCTGCCAATGCAGTTAGTGGCCAACAAGTTCAATGCCTTTGGCGCCACTTCGATCGGAATACCGGGAGTGATCTCCGGCACCAACAGTCATCTGGCGTGGACCATCGTCAATTCGATGGCCGACACGACCGATTGGTTTCGACTCAAATTCCGCGATCCTTCGAGACAAGAGTACCGGTGGAATGGACAGTGGCGACGAGTCGATTCTCGAATTCGCGAAACGGTGCTTAACGACGGTAAAATCGCACGCGTTGAAGTTAGAATGTCCGAAGCAGGGCCACTTCTCCCCGTTGGCTCAAATGGTGAGGAGCTCGCTCTGAGCTGGATCGGCGCCATCGGCAGAACGACTTTCTTACCCTTTATTCTCCTTCCAAAAACTGAGCGAACAGGTGACTGCGGTGACAGCGCCCTCCTTGCCAGCCTCTCGCACGTTGTTCTTACATGTACCGATCGCGCCAATTCGATCGGCGAGTGGTGGGGCGGGCTGATTCCAAATCGGGCGCAAGACCGCGATCCTAGGACCGTCGCCGACGTCGAGTCGTCAGCGCAAGTCTGGAGCGGATATCCCTCGGCAGAAAAGCATGTTCGCATGACAAATATTGCCGACTACTCCGTCAACGCTAACTCTTCGCCCGATCACATTGGCGACTCGTTGAATTTTTATTTGGGATGGGAGTTCTCACCGCCGTTTCGACGCAATCGCATTGTCGACCTTTTGCGAACTCACACAAAACTACAGGTCTCCGACGCCATTCGCATACAATCCGACATCACCGACTATCGACATGGCGAACTCGCCAATCTGCTGCCGTTGGCATTTGAGCAAAAAGCCGACGACGGCAGCTGCGAAAAAGCACTCGCCCTCAATCTCAAAAGTTGGGACGCAGCATATGGATTGAACTCATCACTCCCGGCACTCTATCAAGACTATATCGCCGCCATCGAACGTCGTTTGGTACCGTCCGCGATTGGCGCTTTCGGGGAACAGGTCGGCTCAGTTCGGCTGTCAGTCTTCCAAACCCTGCGCGACGGCCTTAAGATAAGACGCCGCGAGGTTATCGGGGCGGTCCGTTCGTCAGCAAATGAGCTCTGTCGCATTGGGACAAAACGACAACCCTGGGGAAAGGCCAATCGGGCACAGTTTCACACTTTCGGCGCAAGCGATGACGACGGCCCTGAAGAAATCGAGGCGCCAGGCGCAACAAGCACGGTTTTTTCACAGGGTCGGGTGAGGGGAACGGTCTGGCGAATAGTGACTCAGCTAGACGAACGTCCACGTGTTTGGTTTTCCTCTATCGGGCAACTCGATAGTGGAACCGATCACCTCGCCAACTCCTCGTGGACACAGCGATGGTCCAAACAAGAAATGGTCGAAGTCCGGTTTTTTGAGCCCTCGGATTTCTCTTTACGATGACTCGATTTGAGACACTGTCGCGCGACCGACTTGACGGGTTGCTTTGATGTTTAAAACTGATTACACTGATTTGGTGCGGAATAAGACCTTCTGTCGGCGCCAGTTTTTTCGTCAGTCACTTCTCGCGGGGACTTTATTAGTTCCCGGGGGCCTGTTTGCCCTTCGCGGCTTTCCAATTAAACTGACTTTTAAAATTGCATTCCCTGCTGGCAAAACGATTGCGGACTACAATCGGGAAATGTCGCTCTGGATTGATCAGGCCCGCTTTACGACCGGCATTGAGAAAATGATGGCCGACGGTTCGATCCGAGCCAAGGTTCCGGTTGCGCTCAAGCCTGATGAGAATCTTGTCTACTCCTATGTCTTTGCCGATATACGGTCCCTTAATCGCTTTCGCGATCTCGTAACTGACTGCTCCTTCGACAAAGCTTCGCGCGAAGCTCTTGGTTACAAGTCCGATACCTCCATCTCTCTCGGTTAAGAGCTTGGAACGTTCAGAGACAGATTTTCCTGTCGTGAACAAAGAGGACCTCAAGTCGCTGCTAATTTCACAAGACTTTGATGTCGTCTGCCTCGGTGAAGACGCAAAAAAATATGTTCGTCTCAGCGAGGTTCAAGCAGCCACGCGCGACGTTCTTGCCCACTACAAACTCTTGGGAAAAGACGACTACGCCGGCTACACGGCGATCGGCCTTCAGTACGAGGATGAGAACAATCCCCTGTACGATGCCAACGGACAACTCTTCTTTATTTCACCGGCAGGCAAGGTCAGCCAATCGCGGCCAGTGAAGCTTATGACCAAGGTCAACGAAGTCGGCATACGTTTCAAACCGTTGATCGACTATCTGTCCTCTTCTTTTCGCGTCTCGCGGGGCCGCTTGCTCAAGGCCGCACCTGGCTTTCACATGAGCTCGCATCGCGACGGGCATTTTTGTGGCACGGTCCACTACCCGATCATCACCAACTCGCAGTGCCGAGTCGAGATCGATGGCCGCCACTATCATCTGCCAGCGGACGGGCGATTCTACTTTATCAACGTCGACCTTCCGCACTCGATCGCCAACGAATCGGGCGAAGATCGTCTGCACATCACCTTTCCGGTGACCCCTTTGAGTTTTGACCGTTGGACCGACGACGATGTTAGTACCTTCGCGCCGTTCCTCAAACAGCTGAACCTCGGCGAAGAACACTACCGCGACCGCTTAAAAAACTAGAGGGACAAGCGGTTCACGACCGTCTCTGGAATTTGCTCCAATGACTCGTCTACAAAAAGGCCCTGCGCAATCGCCGGCTGTGCGAATATACGATTCATCAACTGATCCGGCGCTGCAAATTCGCCTTCGTGTCGATTGGATATCTTCGAGATGTATTCACAGTACTTTTCACGATGCACCGACAGATCCGAGATCGCGAAACTTCGAATACCCTGGGTGTCCGCCGAACTCACGCAAGCATCAGCCACGGCCGCGGCAATAGCTTCGGCATCAGGCTCTACGATTTGCGAATTGAATGACCGATAGAAAAGATGACGGCCACCACGCGATGGCGTTGAAATCACCGGAACTCCGCAAAGCAGACTTTCAAAACTTGCGAGCATTCCGCCCTCGGTCGCCGAGAGCGCCAAAGTGCAGTGGGATCGGCGAATAAACTCCGCCACTTCTCGATTCGTCAGATTTCCGGAATTGGTCTCAGCGTGCGCGACCGCCGGGCAAAAGGCCGAGAGCCCTCGCCCCTCCATTGTGATGATCGCCAGCTTCATAATGCGGGCCGCAAGCGCATGTCGTTTGAACGAAGCGAGTTTCGCGATATAAACCGCGTCCAAGTCCTTTCGCTGCGATTCATTCGGCGAGAACACCGTCTCGTCAATGTAGACAGCATTACTGATCAGCGCTCCGCGCACCCCAAGTCGCCGCGCACGACGCTCCTCTTGTGGATCATTCATGATGAGGTGGTGTTCAATACCTTGCTTGGCTAAGCGCGACTGCTCCGCGCGCCAGTTCAGCATCTTCAACCAATACCCCTGAAACCATGCGGTGTGCTCAAGCACGACAGCCCCTGGCTTCAGCCATGCCGGACGCGGCGCTTGCGGCCGACCGAAGTGTGCAACGGTCAGCGGATTCAGATGAAGAACATAGTAGCCTTCAAACTTCACGACGCTCCCAAAAATCAGCCAACCACTTTCAACTTTAACCCGGTCCGAAAAACAACTCTACGGTCCAAGGGCGTCGAAGGTAAAGGGGCTCATGGGCTTCGGAAGCTATTTGTAGTTTTGGACTAGGCGGCGGCTTTACCGCCGTTGCTGTTTGCTGGTGGTCCACCCGAACCTTGGCCACTACCCTTCAGCAGCTTCAGATTATTTTCGTTCATCTTAAGCTGCTTTTTTTCTTTTTTCGAAAGCGCTGTTTTCGGTTTCTTGTGCTCTCTCATCGGTTATCCCCCCCTTGGCGTTCAAGCTCAATCATACCAGGGCATTGGCGATTTCGGTAAAGCAGCGAGGTTCGTCTCAAAACGGAGCTAGGAATATCCCATATCAAACCACTGAGTAGCCACATAGTTCCTAGGCAGCAGATTCTTGATTTGGGTTACGCGATCGTCACCGGAGTCGGGAGCGTCCCAGAAAGAGATCTCAGTATCTGTCTAATTATTTTTTAAAATCGTGAGGTGAATAATTGGCGGATTCGTCGACAAGCGCGAAATCCTTCAAAATTCAAAGTGGTTAGTAAGTCGTGTGTCAGAACTGTGTTTAAATTGGGAGACGACGAGTGACGTCGCCTCCCGTGTTCGATTTCTTCAGTGTGCCGAAGTACCAAGTTTTACGCGAGCCGCAAGACCGCACCGTACGCTTGCGACGGCAATAGCTTGATTGCCTCTGTCGCACCTTGCACGTCGATCCCTGCGAGCCTCACGTAATGTTGCATTGTCTTCAGCTCCTTCCAGCCGCAGATCTTCATGACCTTCGCTGGTTCAACCCCAAGTCGCAGCATCTGTGTCGCAAAGCATGCCCTCAGCGTGTGGAACTTGATGCTAGGTAACCCATGGATGAAGCAGAACGATCTTAAGACTTTCGCTTGAAGACCGCGCCGCCAATCCGCAATGCGTGGAAAAACGTATTCCCCTGCATTCGTTTCGTTTCGCTGCTCGCGGAGCACTTTTTCTAAATCTTCCGAGATCGGAACTTGTCGCCAGTAGCCGGCCTTCGTCGATTTGATCGTCTTAAGCCGGCAGTTGTGCGACTTATTCACGTTGAGCAGTCGATTTTCGAAATCAACGTCGCTCCATTCAAGGGCAAAGAGTTCGCCAGATCTCATGCCCGTCAGGAGCGCGGTTGCCCACACTCTTTTCCACCGGTGATCAGACTCGAATGCTTTTTCGATCAAAGTTTGAATTTCACCGATCGTCAAAATCTCGGGCCGACTCTCCGAATCTTTTCCGAGCACGATGTCGAACGTCGGGGAACGTTGAAGATTTTTAAGTCGACCGCTTTGGATTCCGAAATCGAAAACAGATTTTATGATCTGCTTCAATTTCTTCCGGTGCCCAAAGCAAAGACCCTCTTCCTTCATCGACTCAAACACTTCAGCCATGACAAACGCGTTCAGATCCGAGGCCGGTCGATTGGAAAACCGGCCGAGCCATTTCTTCATTGAACCGAAATAGTCGTCTTGATTGAGCTTTGAACGCTTACCTGTCGCAACTTTTGTTTTGAGCGAATGCTCGTGCCATTCGCCCAAGAGATCGGCCCACAATACTCCTCGCGCTTCGGTTTGATGGAGTTCCCGTTCGCATTCTTTGCGCAATGTCGCTTCGTGTTTTTTCGCCTCGATTGCGGTCGTGAAACCACCTTCTTGCTTCGTGACACGGAGGTCAGGACTTTCTTTTGAGCGTACGTAAACTCGAACCTTGTAGAGAACTTTTCCGTCTTTCTTGTATTCTTGAATCATGAACTTCTCCTCTTCGGATAAGTGCTGATTTCTAAGAACCGATCGAGCTCGCGACGGTTGAATCTTAAAGACCGACCCATTTTTGAAAACGGAATCCTCCTTCGATACACAAGCTGTCGGAGCGCGCCGACCGACGGCAGCCTCAAATATTCAGTCGCCTCACGGGACGTTAACCACTTTAAATTATCAAAGATCGTTTTCTCGATGACACCCGTATCAAGCTTTCGATCAACTCTCAATCCGTCCAGTTCAAGCTTCGCATCGTTTTCCGTCACCGTTCTTTCCTTGGATGAGTTTAATATTATTACCCACCCTTACTGCCTTCTTTCTTAGGCCCACATAACAGATCACCACCGACAAAATTCCTGACCACTTCACCTCAAGACAAAGTCGTAGAGGGGAGTGGTCAGAATTTTGTCGGTGGCTTTCAAGATCTCTCGTGGGCCGAATTCATTTTTGATTTTCAGAGGTTAGCTTTGATTTTGACCGATCAGTCCAAGAGGCCCGAAGTGTCACCCCCGGACACTTCGAGTTTTCAATTTCGTACGCCGTGATCGTCACAGGAAGTCACACTTTTCGCGTCTTAATCAAAGCAGAGCGACCGAGATGCCAAAGCTAAAATCGGTACGAGCTGGCAGCACATTTGCCGCCGCACTTCGATCAAGTTTTTCGATATAAAAACCCGTTCGCAAAGTTGAACGCTTAAAGCGTGTGGAATTGTCACGCACGGGAGTTTTCACGATGTTACGTCGAGTGACGGGTCGTTCGGTGCTGCGAACACGTTGAAAATCGCGCATGTCGAGGCCATCGACCAGAAGTCAGCTCAGTTCTATTCAGACCGCTGCCTCTAGGCCTTTGGTTCTTGCACAGAAATTGTAAGTCTCTCCATGAGTAAGTTTAAAACTATTATAAGGAGTTCCCATGAATAAGATGATGACAATTTTAGGCGTTATGATGTTTCTGTCGACAGGTTTTGCCGCCGACGAAGCGACAAATATAGAAAAGGTAAATACTAAATTTCAAAAGGTCTGCGAGGTTCTTGGCAAGAATCTACCTAAAGAATACCAGCCAAAATACACCCCAGCTGAAGAGATCCAGCTAAAAGATGGACAAACTCGTAGAATCGCTCAGGGTTGCCAAATTTACTCTGTCGGGTTTGACCAAGCTATCGACTTTCGTATCCTCGAAAGTTTCAATATTGCTTGTGAATATGACGATTCAACTAATATGGAAGTTGCCCCAGCACCCTGTAACGACAATTTAAAAACCTGCGTGTTGAATGTTCGATGCGGACCTAAAAATTGATCTGATAGCACTCAGTTCGCGGCCGCTGAACGAACGTCAATTTCCAGACTTCCCGGTCCTGAAATAAAAAATGGCAGACCTCGAACATGAGATCTGCCATTTTAAAATTTAGTCGTGGTGCTTGGAGCTTAGTTTCACTCGAACGAGCCGGAACCTGAGACTCAAAAACAATTCGACCCAAGGTCCGTAGTGCACCCGAACATTAACGTTTTGGAAAATCACCGATCGCGTTCAAAATTAAATTGAGATTGTTTGCGTGCGGTTTCTTTGTCCCGCCGCGCTCGAGTCGACAAAGTGCCGCCTCCGTTAACCCGGCCTTCTGGGCAATCTGTCTTTGTGTGGCGGTGGTAGCCTCTCTCAGAGTTTTAATCTGTGGTCCGATCGGCAGATCAAAATTAAGTTCCAATTTTGGGCGAATCCCCGCAACGACCGCAGGAGAGGAAACGCTAATGATTTCAGCGATATATGTAATGCCGGCTTCACCACTGACTAGAATTTTGTCACCGACCTTCATAAGGTCTTATCGTCAAATTCTGGAAATTATATAAGTACAGTGCTATATCTATTTTACGGCTTTTAGAGTTATACTTTTATAAGAAACTGACAGTCGTGGAAGCTGGCTTTTGGTACAGGTCCTGCTGCTTATTGACGATATCCAGGAAAGTAGGCACTTAGATGTCCATGATTAAAGGAAAAATCGAGACTGATCGCGAAGTCGCACCGAAAGAAATCAACTTCGGCAAAACGCTCGCGCATAAAAACGATTCCGGAAATTGGGTCTCTAACGATCCCGACTTTGACGTCGTAGAGACCGATTTGGATAAAATGCTCGAGGAAATTTCAGAACAAGATCTAACCGAGCTCACTTACAAAAAATCCGCGCGTTCTGCCGATATAACTATTTAGATGTTATTCTGATTGAGACGTTC
The DNA here is from genome assembly GCA_016713885.1 of Bdellovibrionales bacterium. Classification (GTDB taxonomy): domain Bacteria; phylum Bdellovibrionota; class Bdellovibrionia; order Bdellovibrionales; family JAMPXM01. The sequence continues at coordinate 331,778 of JADJOF010000001.1, forward strand.
TGCGTTCAGTAACATGATGTAGGTAGATGTCTTCAATCACCTACGGCGCAGTTCTTCTACTGCTGGTTTTTATCACTCCTGCACTCCCGCTTTGGGCGCTTTTTCGTATCAGCATCCCGAAGGGTCGGGCGATACTTTCCACCGAATGGTCGATCGCTATATTCGGCTGCTTATTAAGCTGGTTCATCAATGGGCATCACATCGCAGCGTACACTCACGCACTTCTGACTTCATTGGCCGCAGGTGGAACGGATATCGGTGCGCATGGCGCTGCGGTTATGCTCATGATCGGGGACCATTCTGCAAAAGATCCCGAGACATTGCTGCAAACCGTTTCGTCCTGGTTGTTCAACTGGAGGTCCGCTGATCTCAGCTTTTCGAATCTCGTGTTTACGCTGCATCTGAGATCTTTCACTTTTGGCTTAGCAGGACTACTCTGCCTTAAAGGGTTATTTCGATTTGAGAAGAATGCGCAACTCATCCCTTACAAAGAAGGCTTTCCCGAAAAGTTCTCGCTTTGGGATAAGGCGCGGATCTTACTTTGCGGTATCAGTCCGATAAAAATCGTCGGACAAGGAAAGTATGAATCAAAAGTAATCAGGCATCCGCTCGCCAGATTCTTTCAGAGCTGATCCTCCATCCTTGGTCACTGCTGACACTTTGGAACCCAGAACGGGAGGTTCTAATGGTTGATGTTAGCACCACGGACGACAATATTTATTCGGGCACGTTGTCGACTTGGGTTTCGAACAAGGATGAGATTTCCTCGATCGCAATGGAATACGTTTTGCGATTTTATCCGGGCGGGCCAAATGCGGGGCGACAAAAATCCCTTATAAAAAACAATGGCGAGCTAATTCTCCCATCAGGACAAATCAAGTCTATCCACTTTTGGGAGCTTCGGAAGGATACTAAGACGACCATTTCAATCACGAAGTCGAATGACATCGAGCGGTTGAAATGGACACTTGTGCTTCACAGAATTCATCCCGCTTTTCTGTCTTCAATCACGGTCATCGTGAAATTAGAAGGCCAAGAAAAAAGGAGTTTCTCCGCGATTTAGACGGATGGGCGAAGGAAAACAGTCTGTCCGAATTAATTCGAAAGATGAAATTCATCTATCTGCGCCGACAACATCTCTAACAAATCAGGTTTTATAGTATGAATGCGATCGAAATCCGATTGCAGATGTGCTGACTCCCAATCGGTGAGTAAACAGAAACGGCCGGCTTTGTGCCAGTCGTGCGCCAGAAGTGTGGCAACGTCCCGTGATGAGCGATGATATTGAGTGATGCTGCCACCGGCGGGTTCGAACCCGGTCCAAGGAATCAAGCAGCTTAGGTTATTTGTGTTTTCGGTGACTTACCGATTTTCGCGAGAAACGTTGATTTTTAGCACTTCGAAAATTGGCGGAGAGAGAGAGATTCGAACTCTCGTTACAGTATTAGTGTAAACACGATTTCGAGTCGTGCGCCTTCAGCCACTCGGCCATCTCTCCACTGAACAGAACTGGGCTCTTAAATGCCCGAGCGGAGCCCTTCTTTCAAGCTTTTGCTGCGCTGCGAAGTGTGTTAAGCCTCTCGGCCATGAAGGTCCTTCCCGCCCCCACTCCGATCAGCCGCTTTGAAGACATGTCCCTTGCCCCCGAGCTGCTGCCGGCTCTGGAGAAAATGGCGATTTCGGTGCCGACCGAGGTCCAAAGCGCGGTGATTCCGACGGCCCTTCAGGGAGGCGACGTCATCGCCGTCGCTCAAACCGGCAGTGGCAAGACCCTCGCCTATGCGCTGTCCATTCTCACCAAGCTCGCCGCTAAACCCGAGGCACGGGCACTGGTGATGGCTCCGAGCCGCGAGATGGCGCAACAGATCCACAAGGTTTTCCTCGATCTTTGTGAAGGCTTGCCGGTTTCGGCGTGCCTCGCCATTGGCGGCGTCACCGGATCAAAGCAGGCAAGCCAACTGAAAAAGAATCCCCGCCTCATCGTCGCCACTCCCGGCCGCATGAACGACCACTTGCTCAGCAACAAGCTTCTGCTTCAGGGGGTTGAGATCATTGTGATCGACGAGGCCGACCGCATGCTCGACATGGGCTTTGCACCGCAGCTGAAGAGCATTCAAAAAACTCTGCGCGGCCCTCAACAGACGCTGATGTTCTCGGCGAGTTTTAGTCAAAAGATCGAGGCCATTGCCGAAGTGTTCATGCGCCACGAAGTCCACATGATTCGCGTCGGCGATGCCGAGGCCCCCGTGACCGAGCTCACGCAAAAGGTTCTCTACATTTCGCGCGAGAAAAAGAACGATCGCCTACTCGATGAGCTGAACGCCACCATGGGTGGCGTCATTGTGTTTTGTGGAAACCAAGGCCGCTGCGAAGAAGTCGCCGAGTATCTTGAGAGCTACGGTTTTAACAGCGATCTCATCCATGGCGATCTCACGCAGGGGCATCGCAATCGAGTGATTCGCGAGTTCCGCGCCGGAGAGATTCGCATCGTCGTCGCCACCGACCTGCTTGCGCGCGGTCTTGATGTCCCGCACGTCGAACACGTCATCAATTTTGATTTGCCCTATCAGTCTGAAGACTTTCTTCATCGCATCGGCCGCACGGCCCGCGCTGGTCGGTCAGGACACGCGATCACCTTCGTCACTCCCCAAGATGCGCGCAGTTTCCGCAAGATCAAACCGTATCTTGAAGGCGCAGAAGAAGTGAAAGTCGACCCACAGTTTCGCTTTATCGAAACTCGTGGCCCAGCAGCGCCCGCAATGTCGACACCCAAACAGAGCACACGCCCTCGACCCAAAAGCGACAATCGCCGCGGGCCATCGGGCCCTGGGCCAAAGCGACGGCGATAGGCGAAGAATGAGAATGCTCGCGCTGATTTTCACTCTACTCTTCTGTGTCACCAGCAGCGCTCAGGTCGCCGGCCCGCCGGTTCAGCACAAGACCGTTTCCCTTAATACGATTAACGATTTTTTTAGTCAGCACCCTTCCCATGAAGCAGAAAAAGTGCGGTTACTCACAGAGCTTCTGTCTTCGGTTTTTAAGCAAGATTCCGTCTCTGTGGCCGAGGCGACTCCGCTCGATAAGATGGGGAATTTTCTCGAATTCAAAGCGACCGAAAGCAGTCTGCTCTATGCGGGGGGAGTCGGCGGCACGCTCGCTCTCACTCCGCTCGACGACGGCCAGCGCCGGTCACTGCGCAAGCTTCTGCCCAGAATCAGCAAACACGCAAAGAGCGAATCCCACGAATTTGTGTTTAGGCACATTCAAGCATGGGCGCTGCTTGAGGTTGGAAATGCCGAAGAGGCCAAACAGGCGCGAGCCCTCTATCGGAGCTTTATGGAGTTCATTGTGCAGAACGATGGCCCCGCACGCATCGGCCTGCCACCCAACATGGTGAACTTTGCGATGCTCGGCGAGACACTCTCAGCCGACGAGAAGAAAATCTATCTCGCCCGCGCCGAAGCTCGTCTCGCGATGCAACGAAAATTCCTCAAGGAGCAAGAGACGCTCCGCAAATCGAAACCACAATCGCCGTAGTATCGCTCAAGACTGTGATCGGAATCGCGATCGATCCCATCGCCTCAAGCGTATCGCCCTCATCGATGTGTGCTTCTTGGCAGATGAACGATCCCCGAGCACAAACAATGTAGTGGCGCTCGCCCACAGGCTCGAGAACATTCGCGCCCAAAGACAATGACCTAAACTCCATTCGCGCTTCGACTTTCGCGCGATCAAAAATCAAACCAATGTCAGTCACTTCACCCGCAATCGGCGCACAAGCAACCGTGTCTTCGCCAGAGAACCGCACACATTCTCCTGATTGAAGCGGTTTACTGTTAAGAACAAGTCCGCTCCCTTGCAAAATCGCCAGCCATCGATCGCACCCGGGAAACTGCGAAAACGTATTTGGCGTCGAAACAGTCGCCGCACTCAAGCGCCACACAAATGGTTCACTTGGAAAGACAGCGCCTTCTGGAGAGATCGCAATCTCATCAGTAAAGCCCTGCCCATTCTTCCATGGCATTCGCTTATATTGCGCTTTTCTGATGAGCTTCACTTCCCAAACACCCTTGCCTCAGAATTTAAACCGGCCCCCAGGATCAGGTCCCGGGAGCCAGGTGAGGGTTCGATTTAACTTAGATTCATTCATGCTCAAAGTGTTTTACCGTATGACGTGTCCTGCGTCGGCTTCGAAGCCGACCTCCAGTCGCCCTTGGCCTCGCCGGTTGATGCGATGTCTTTCGCGCCGGATTGTTTGAGGCACTTCTCCGCCCTCGCCACCTCATCAGAACTTGCGGCATGAACTGATAATAGTATCCCACCGTCGTTGATATATCCTTCGTAACGTTTAGCCTCATACTCGGGAATGCCAAGTCCGATCAATGCACCACTGATTCCACCAATAGCGCCGCCAACTCCTGCGCCCGCGAGTGCCGCCATAATGGGCCCCGCGGCAATAAATGGCCCAATCCCTGGTATGGCCAAAGCACCAACACCCGCGAGCAAGCCGAGTGCTCCTCCAATAACCGCGCCGGTGCTCGCACCAGTTGTCGCGCCTTCCGGAGCCTTCGTTGCCTTCGTGTGTGCGAAATCTTGAGAGCCCGCACTGTCAGGCATCAGAACTGAGACATCAGATGTGGAGAAGCCGTCCATTTTGAGTGCATCAACCGCGCTCTCGACTTCAAAGCGTGTTTTGTAAATCCCAAGAACCACTTTATTTTTGTCGCTCATAAAAATCTCCCTTTAGTATTTAACTATTTTTTCTCTGCTACGACAGACATCTCATTTTTAACGTTCGCTGCACCCGCGGCTGCGCGTGCATACTTCAAAATTTCTTCTTTTTCTTTTTCCGATCGCACCGGACCCTTGAGCGTCACTTTTCCATTCACGGTAATGACTTTCACATTTTTGGCATAGGTCGAAAAACTTCCGTCTTTCATGACCTCTTGCCGAATGCGACGGGTGATACTCATGTCATTGGAGTTGTGCGCTTGTTGATCGGCGGTCATTTCGGAGGAGGCGCGATCCCGTTCATTTACTTTCGTATTGTCTGCGTCGGTGGTCGCAAAACACTGTGAACTCAGAACCATGACAGAAAACGCGATCAATCGGTGTTTCATAGACTATGCTCCTTCGCTGTTGTGTTTAAATTGAGGCGGCGTCGACCTGCTTTTTCTCGGCGCTGTTGCGCTGATCCTGCGTGGGTTGATCCGTTTTAGCAGCGTACTGCTTTTTGTCGGAACTTTGACCTTGTGGGCCACCACTTTTAGCCGACGCATTTGAACGATCGTTACTGCTCATTGCGTTCTTCTTTTCTGGTTTCATACATACTCCTTGTTATGGCTTTTCTCTTTCGCGCAGTGAGTCTGCAATTGCAGGACCGCTTCAAGACGACTGCAGGAAAACAGCTGGAGTGATTTGAGAACATTTCGATCGTTACAACTGCGTCGTCATGTACCAATTTGCCTCGTCCACTAGGACAAACTCCTCGTCAGACCGCTTCACTCTTGCTGAGTTAGATTGAGGACCTTTTGATTCTGGCGCTGTGATTGCAGCCTGTTGCCATGCACAGTTCGATTATTTCAATAGTGCTTGGCCTTAAGCGACGAGGAGCCTCGAAGTGAAAAAGCATTCTTCAAAATCTAAAATGAGTGTACGGCCCGCAAAGAAAACTCTCTCCAAGAAGCACGTCGGTCTGAAGTCGGACTCTCAATCTCGCGACGTTTCCGCACTCATTCTTCAGGATCACAAGCCGATCAAAGAGCTGATTTTGATTCTCAAGGACGCAAAGGGCAGCATCGCGAAGAAACAACCGGCCTTCGCTGAGTTCGAACGACTTCTCTCAAGTCACGCCAAGGCCGAGGAAGAGAGTCTCTATATTCATCTCAAGCAAGTCGACCACTTGAGGCCCGAAGGTCTCGAGGGAGACACAGAGCATGCCATTGCCGATCGTCTGATGAGAGAAGTGAATGAAAGCAAAGGTGACGACGATCTCTGGATGGCAAAGGTCAAAGTCTTAGCCGAACTCGTTGATCACCACGTGAAAGAAGAAGAGACAGAGATTCTAAAAAGCTATCGAAGGACTTCACTTCTGAAAAGCGCATTGAAATTGGCAAACTCTACTCGAAGCTGCTGAGCAGTTACCGAGAAGAGGACAGTGAGCCCAAAAAGTCCTCCACCAAAAATCGATTGATCGCTTTTCTCGGCAACTCGACTGGCAAAGTCGCCGTACCGATTCTGCTCTATTTTCTTGGAGTCCCTGGCATCGTTGTCATTCTGCTTTGGGCTCTATTTTTTAGGGGCCAGTAATCCGCCCATGCAAGGCCGCAACTAAATCCGACGATGTTCGCCAACCAAACAACACCGCTGCCTACCTCTGGCAGGTAGCGAGTGACGATGAATCCTTGCAGAAACAACCAGAGACCAAAATGCACCCAAGTCGGAAGATCAACAATATAACCCGCGACAAGTGTTTTGATATTAACGTGGGAAAATAGTAAATATACGAACCCAAGATTCCAGCAACCGCCCCACTGGCGGCGACGGTCGGACTCACCATCGCGGGTGTCGCCAGGCTTAGCAGCAAACTCACCACCAGGCCACACGTCACATATAAGGATAAGTACTTCGCCGGGCCCAGTTTCTCTTCGACATTGTCACCAAACGTCCAAAGGAAAAACATGTTCACAAGCAGATGCAATAAACCAGCATGCATAAAAATTGCGGTCACGGCAGAATAGAAAGCGTCGGCGCCCATGGCTTCGCGAGCATGCAGAGCAAACGAATTTGATGGTGAAAAAATGAATACCAGCAAGTTGAGCGCAATAAGCCCTATCGTAGCGAACGGAAATATCTGCCTCGGGTTATCATCATAGAACGGAAGGAACACGATAAAGGACTTCGCCATATAGTATCGCCACAGCGGCACTCTTCGTCGAAGCTGATCTCCCATTTTCTTTAGCTGCTTACTTTTCTCCAATTTTTTCTCGTGGAACTTTATCTCCGTGGCTAGCCCTTTAATATCAGGCGCCAGATCCTGGCTCATTTTTATAAGCTCAAGGAGATTAACGGCTTGGATGTATGGTAACCATTGGCCACCACAACCATCGCATTTTTTACAGTCACTCCCGAATTGTAGCCATGGCTCGCGTCATACAACGGCGAATCGCACCTCGGGCAAGTGCTGATATAGATGCCGTCATGCTCTACCGGTTTATCAATTGATTGAACTCGAGAAAGGTCCGCTTCGTTGAGAGCACTTTTAAATGTGCCAAACTCGTTGCGATCAAACCATACGCCACCGCAGGTTTCACACTTGTCGACGACAACATTCTGAACCGAATAGGGCACCATCGGTTCATTGCAGTCAGGACAGCGCAAGTTCCCCATTTTTTTGATGGGTGAAAGGCCTGGAAATACAATATTGAGGAATTTACCTTTTCTCACTTAAACCGTCTTTGAATGCCCAAATTGATCCCTGCTGCATACTGCTCCTTGATCGAACAACAAATGGGAATATCGGGTTGGTTACGACTATTTTTATAACTGGCGGAGAGAAGTCCAGGCTTTCAGAACCGCGTGCATGGCGTGGGCGGCATGAACATTAACTTATTGAATATACACAGCAAGATTTTGGTTCCCGCTCATCAGAAAATCTAGTCCCAGCATTCTGGTTTCTAGGTCCGCACCGATTCAATGACAAGATCGTCTTTTCGGCATCTGCCTTTTGTATCAAAATACAACTTTATAAAGTGAGTATTTTCAAATAGTTAGGAGTTTAAACTTCGGAAAACTCGCTTTTTCGAAAAACGTGCTTTGCTGCGAAGAAAAACAGCATTACAGTAAAATCAAATACTTACGGATTTAAACATCGAATAATTGGTAATTTTATGAATCTGGCAGGTCCTGGGTTTAGCAAAACCAAAATAGATCGGGCAGGCGAGCTATTGAAAAGTCGAGCCGGCTCAAGCGACGAGATCTCTCATGCATTGGAGGTTCTCTCAAGTTGGCGAGCTTACCACGCCGTGCCTCTCGATACCTTCGCAACCATGTTAAGAAAAAGAATTCCGAAGGTTAGCAAAGATGCAATAGTCGCTCAGAGGCTAAAGCGAACTCCCTCAATTTTACTTAAACTTTCGAACCACAAGACTATGCGCCTATCGGCCATGCAAGATATTGGTGGCTTAAGGGCGATTCTTGAATCAACAGAAGAAGTTTATAAACTCCTGGACGTGTATAAAAAAGCGAAGTCGAAGCATTCCTTGGCTTCGCTGGATGACTATATTGCTTCGCCAAAAACCGATGGATACCGCGGTGTACATCTCGTGTACAAACTCGCGAAGGAGCCTAATTTATTTTTAGAAATTCCAAAATTAGATCCAAACTGCAGCACATCTGGGCAACAGGCGTCGAAGTGTTTGGTACTTTGCAGAATAGCTCATTTAAATCCGGACACGGAAATGAAAATGGCTCGATTTTTCGCTTTTAAGTTCGATCTTCGCCATCAGAAGGGGCAACCTATCTTAAAGGCACACGTAAAACTAAAAAGTGATTTAGTCGCAGAAGTTAAAAACAAATCCAGGAATTACATGTAATTGAAAATCTAAACGTCTACACAGACGTATATAAAACAATTTCTAGCAATTCGAGTAGGGGAAGAAAAGGCCACTATAGTTTGATTGTCTTAAATTCTAGAGAGAACACCATTTCTCTGGAAACCTATGGAGCCAATCAATTCGAAACTGCAGCGCGCGCGTATTTGGAACTCGAGACAAAACATTTTGAAGATACGCAGATTAACGTCGTTTTAGTAAACACCGGCGATCTCAGAAAACTCGAACTCAGTTATCCCAACTATTTCATGGACACAAAGACCTTAGTTCAGTGTCTTTCACGCATCGTAATGGATAGATTTTTTTAAAGCCAAAGTGGCGGAGAGAAGTTGCGCTATTTGAAACCGAGGTCATGGCAAGGCCTCGGTAGCCATTACTTGGATCAAATTAAAAACGGCTTCAGCCCTCTCACGACTCTTTTTTACATCTGAGGCAGTTGCTACTCGATGAGCAAAACCCAACCTTAACGTCAGCATTGTTTCAGCTAGAAGCGAGGCCCGATCGGTTGGTAAACCAAGAATGGCGGCTATTGTTTTCGTGGCGTTTTCCAGCCATTGCTTTTCATATTTTTTGAATGACTTTACCAACTGGGTTAGCCGTGCCACGAAACCGGAAATAAAGTTTGATAATCAGAGGGTTCTGTTCAGCAGAATCAAAAAGAAATCCAACTCCTTCTTTCATCTGTAAATGCAGAGACTCTTTCGTCTTCGGTAGTTCCACCAATGCTACACGCGCCATGTGACCAGCAAATACATCTGCTCCGAACTCAATGAGGGCAGTGAAAAGGCTTTGGTTTCTGAATTTTCGAAAAATTGTCGTTCGTCGACAACCGAGCCGGTCTTAAACAATGAGGCTTACGTGAATTGGAACTTCGCTTGCCAAAACGGGGTTACGGGCAAATTTGTCATGAATATACCATCAAATACCCTCGGCACACTTATGGTCAAAGCACCCAGTCCAGCACCAATCGTTTATTATTTTGGTTCTTTTGAGTGTTCATATAAGTGAACAATTAGTGGAATGCGCCCCTTAAATCAGTCAGCGTGGCGCCATCCTTGGCTGCCTTGAAAGCCTCAGGCGGATCTAACTCGGTACCGCCACGGATCGATTCATTTACGGAACCAACAACTTGAGGATTTTGCCCTAAGTCATAGACTTGATAGCTATGACGGAATGGACGTCGGTCCAGTTAAGTCTTAGTCCGGCAAAATCGAAAGTACACGGCTCACTCTAAAACACTGCATTCTGTTCGAAAATCTGGCCAGCGGCTCTCGTTCAAACTGACCGCACAAATTTAAATCCACGAGTGCGGGCATGTCGTTTCGCTCTCAGAACGCGTGCGTTTGCAGGCTGCGCGGATGGGCATTGACTCGAAGTGTACCGCTCGCTAGAGATGGACGCTCTTAAAAAATTAATTCTGTCTGAATGGGGAAAACATGAAAGCTTTGGTTTCGTTGTTGCTCGCTTGTGCGATGTTAAGCGGATGCGCGACCACGTATGTAGGCCCACATCCTGACTTCACAAAGACGGGCCCCGAGGCCAATGCTGAATACGAAAAATTCGAATTCGGCACGGGCTATGGAAATTTAAATCTCTATGGCGTCAAAATGGGAAACAAAGTTTACTACCGCGAGTCGGTCGATCCCATTATCAATGCAGTCTCTTCGACTTCAACCTCGAAGCTGCAGAAAATGAAAACCGCCAAATATGTTCAATGGGTAATTTCCGCGGCGACGATAGCCGCCATATTTCAGCCACGTGATTCGTGGGCATATCAAACAGGCTATTGGATCGGTCTCGGAGCCCTGGTTGGCAACGGCATTTACATTAACGTAATGGGAATGAAAGCCGCCGAAGATTATAACAAAGATTTAAAGTCGAAGTTTAGCCCCGCCCTTGCATTTACAAAAACGTTTTAGGAAAGAGAGCGGCCGTGGATGCCTGCTACCGCGGCGAGACGAACCACGTGCTCGACCGATGACCCTGGCTCCAACCGTGCAAGATTGAATGTAAACTGTCACCGCCATGACACTAAAACACTAAGCACTAAGTTGCCGGGCAGAACCGGAAGACGAAAACGCTGGTCACCCGATCGGCGTTTTTCTTTTAGACGCGTTCGCATCTAAAATCTTGTGCGCCAGTCGTGCGCCAAAAGTGTGGCCATGTCCCGTGATGAGCGATGATATTGAGTGATGCTGCCATCGACGGGTTCGAACCCGGTCCAAAGAATCTAGCAGCTTAGGTTATTTGTGTTTTCGGTGACTTACCGAATTTCGCGAGCAATTTTGATTTTTAGCACTTCGAAAAGTGGCGGAGAGGGTGTCTGTCTCGTTCATGTCCCATGGCGGTTCAGGGTGTTCTATCTGCATTTGGAACTCAACGACATCACGCAATTTTCTTGAAACTGTTGTTCCACTTGATATCACCCTGCTTCAGCAGATCTCACCTTCGGGTGTGGGTTAAACTGTGAGTTGAAACAGGGGCATCAATGGGAAATCTATCCGCACTTGGAATTCAGAAGATTGCAAAGCCAGGCCTACATGGCGATGGGGCCGGTTTGTACCTTCAAGTTTCAAAGGCCGGAACTAAGTCGTGGATCTTTCGTTATGCGATTGCTGGCAAATCTCGCTCGATGGGGCTCGGCCCTATCATTGCCGTCTCATTGGCCGAAGCTCGCCAAAGAGCACATGATTGCCGACGTTTAATCTATCAGAAAATCGATCCTATCGACGAGAGGCAGCGCCTCGCAGCAGCTGCCTCTACTGTAGCAAAAAGAGATGTAACATTTGATGAGTGTGCTGCTCGTTACATTGAGGCGCACAGAACTGGCTGGAAGAACGAAAAACATGCTGCACAGTGGGAGTCTACAATTCGGCAGTATGTAAGCCCCACAATCGGCCCTCGGCCCGTCAGAAGCATCGACGTTGAGGCCGTGATGAATGTACTTAACCCGATCTGGTACATCAAAACCGAAACAGCGAGCCGAGTTCGCAACCGCATAGAACTTGTACTGGCCTGGGCTCGAGTAAATGGATATCGATCGGGAGACAATCCTGCGCTCTGGCGAGGCAACTTGGACCAGCTTCTGCCTAAACGCTCGAGCGTTCAAAGGCGGAAGCATTTTGAGTCGCTTTCGATAGATGAGTGCCCAGCTTTCATATCAGACCTTCGTAAACTGAGCTCATGTGCGGCGCTTGCATTAGAGTTTCTGATACTCACTGCATCTAGGACAAACGAAGTAATCGGCGCGTGCTGGTCGGAGGTCGATCTTGAATATAGAATATGGAAGATCCCCGCAAACAGAATGAAGGCAAATCGCGAGCATCGAGTGCCGCTATCAGGGCGCGCTATTGAGATTTTAACGGGACTAAATCAAGGAGGGCCTTCGGAATATATTTTCCAGGGTCGGCTTCGGACCAAGCCGCTTTCAAACGGAACCTTTTTGGCAACTATCAAAAAGCAGATGCGCCGCGACGTCACCGCTCACGGCTTTCGAAGCACCTTTAGAGACTGGGCTGCTGAGCGCACGCAATACCAAAATGAAGTTATTGAAATGGCCCTCGCCCACTCGATACGCGATTCAACCGAAGCGGCATATCGGCGCGGTGATCTTATGATGAAAAGACGACTGCTCATGGATGCATGGGCCGGCTACTGCGCTGGTGAATCCTGTGAGCTTAGGCCGATGGGTGAACCGAAAAAGTCCTCTACTGAGTCTGACTCAATCTCTGAGGCCTTGGCCGCGAAAGACGGTACAAAGCTTGGAAACTCAGTCGCCGACTTTTCAAGAATTTCACTTTCGGAGAACGACTCTTTTGAGCGAAGAACACTTTGAAGAATAACCTGCCGAGCCTGTCCCAACGCAAGCGCCGGAGTATAAGACTTCCGGGCGGGCAGTATCTCTTCAAATACGAAATGGATAACCTTAATCGCCTCTTCTTCGGAGAACTGAAGCATTCCACAGAGAAAGGACTCAAGTGCTGGAACTAAATTTACATCGTGGCCCCAGTACTGGGCAGCTCGACCCTCAAGCCTAAGACGGTCTTTTTTGGTTCTTCTGTACTCTTTCTCGCTTGAGCCCAATTGCTCCGCGTAGCTCAGCGCAGCCTCCGTAGTGGATCTCTGCCGATGATTCATTTTCGCTCCAGCTAACATTTCACGATCTTGTTTTTTGAGCGATCTACCCGAGAGGCGCTCGGCATCCTTTAATATTGAATCCACCTTGGCCTGCTTACGATTTTCGGGCTTTGACCCAATCGCTTCAGCCAATCGTTCAACCAATTGAAATCGGATTAGTTTGGCCTCCTCCTTCGATCCTCGCCCAAAATTAATTTTCCACGCTTTCGCGGACGTCCCGCAGATATCTCTCCTGGTGTTTCGAGAGCTTTACTCGCAGTCCGTATTTCGCGATGAGCAGATTAAATAGAATCCCGACGGCGAACCAGTCTCGTGCCTTTTTTCTTTCGATTGATTCTTTATATTCATATAAATATCTGAAAATATTCATGTTTCTCGGAGACAAAATTTAATATTTCTCGTCATTTTTTGATCGCCAGACACCTTTAGCTTCTCTGACACACGCTGGTCAAGTGACCCGCAGAAAGGAAACTAAGATGAATCGAATTTTGCGCATTGAGGAGGTAATGAAGGCCTCCGGATTAAGCCGATCCTCACTTTATCGGCTGGAGGGGCTGGGCCAATTTCCGAAACGAGTGCGAATTTCGCCTAACTCAATCGGCTGGTTCGAGCATGAAGTTCAATTTTGGATGGATGAACGCGCCAAGGTGCGGAACCCATTTTTGAAATCAAACCAGCGGAACGTGGTTTCACTGTGAACAAATCTCAAAACTCAATTCGACCAAAAGAATTAGTCAAGATCGCCATCTGCTGTGTTCAGGACCTCAAGGACTATGCGCAGACACGTGGCAAGATCGATTGTGCACATGGCTTCAATAAAGTGATTGAGCTCATCCTTGCAGTTTCAAGCTCACTGAAGAGCGCCTCGACAGAATGCACAAAAGGAGGAGCTCCAAGTGACGACTGAAATTGCAAATCACGAAGATAGCTTCTGTCGCCCCCTTAATGAGTTTGAAGCAAAGGAAATTGATTGGCTTTGGTCCGGCAGAGTTCCAACGGGTTGTATTTCACTGCTCGAAGGGGACGGCGGAACGGGTAAGTCGTTTGTGATCGCGGCCATTGCCAGTGCGATCAGTACCGGCAACGCCCTTCCAGATGACGATACTCACCGAGAACCGGCGAACGTCCTCTTGCTCGCCGCCGAGGACGATCCATCCGTTGTTCTCCGCCCTCGATTTGAGTCGCAAGGTGGCGATCTCTCTCGAGTCTTTCTATATGAGGAACCACTGACTCTCGACGACCACGGTATCAAACGTATTCGGGCACTCATCCTTAAGCATGATCCAAAACTGATAGCAATTGACCCCATCGTCAGTTTTCTCGGAACAAAAATAGATACGTCTAGTGCCACAGACGTTAGAGCCGTATTGAAGCCCCTTGCGGCGCTTGCGGCGGAGTTTCAGCTCGCCGTTCTAATAGTTCGCCATTGGAACAAGTCGGCGCTTGCCTCAGCCTCTATGCGGGGATCGGGGAGCGTCGATTTTAGAAATGCCTCTCGAAGTGCGCTCAGTGTGATCAGCACTGACGAGGGACACTATATTGCCATTAGCAAATCGAACTACGGAGCAACCGGTAAAACCCTCACCTTTACAATTGAGAATCGAAAGCTCTTGTGGACTGGCCACTCAGACCTATCAGCTGATGAAATTCTCAACAGAGCCCGCCTCAACAGAGAGCAGCCCTCTGAGATTGACGTCGCCAAAGAGTTCCTCATCACGGCTCTTGCCGACGGTCCGGTTCCGGCTTTACGCCTGATTGATGACGCAGTTTCAGTCGGTGTCTCCAAAAGAACCCTGTTTCGGGCAAAGAGCACCATGAACGTTGCATCTCGCAAAAATGGACCGTCCTGGGATTGGACCCTACCTGATACGCCGATTCCCGGTGAGAACGTTCTGAAGCACAACTAGGCCCAAAGTTCATCAAGGTTGCCAAGGATGCCAGCCCAGGGCGCCTGGCAACCTTGGCAATCTTGGCAACCTTGGTTCTCTTGAATCATCGTAAGTTGGGATCGCTTCTCATTTGCCTCATGGTTTAACTTCAAGAAGCTTCAAATCGAGGTCCAGTGCCCTCGCGAGGCGAAGAATCATGGGTAAACTCGCGATTCGACGACCCTGTTCAATATATTTAACGGTATTGACGTTAACATTCACACGCTCCGCAAATGCTTCTTGGGTTAAGCCCAACCGCTCACGTCGATCTCGAAGAATGCTGCTGAATTTGTTGAGCGTCCTTCGAATCTCCCGAATATCGGCAGTCGATGCACCCTCAAGACCTTTTTCTAGCATTCTTAATTTTGCTTCTAAGGACACTCTCAGTAACAGACACTGCTAGTAATCGAACATCGGCGAACGCCTATTGAATAGGCCGTCGTTTTTAGGCGCCACCATCAAAGGAGATACCCATGAGAACCTTCTTTACCCACCTAACAGCGACTCTAACCCTTTGCCTGTCTGGATGCGCCTCCGCCGAATTTAGAGCGCTGCAAGGCTTAAGCCCCGGCACAAGTGAAGAAGAGATCAATATCGCCGTATCAAACGTCAGGCCCCAGCTCCTGAGATACGCTCAACCCCTCCGATTTTATGATCGATATCGCCTGGGCAGCGAAACCCTCATGAACTACGGGCATTCAATAGCACTGCTTGAAAACGATCGTCTCGTATTTGTCCAACAAGTGACGAAGGAACGCCCGCCGCTTCACTTTGAAGTTACATCGACGGTCGCAGTGTGGAAGCCAGAAGCTACCGTCTTTCTTGAGGTTACAGGTTCAAATGACGAGCTTCTTACGAGAAAGTTTAAATCTATAATTGAACGCATCTTCAATTATCGTCAGATAGCCATCGCGAGCTCAAAAAAGGACGCCAACCAAATCGTTTCTATTTCGATGGGCCGGTCGGTAAGTCATCAAAAACGATCCGTTACAACTCCTGTCTACAGCTACGTATACAACCCACCCACCTCAAGCAAGTCGACCATAAGCTCTCGAAGCGGGGCAGTCCTTGGCACCATCGACACCCAGGCCGGAGGAGGACTCGGTACAACCGGCGGGCGTAGAGACGCATCATTGGATTGAATCCGAATACAGTTCGTCAATTTCTATGTCTGCCACTGAACGTGGACCCAACGGAACCTTCGTGCCGACATGGAGGCTTGAGGTGGAGTGGAAGAACAAGCTAGAGCAGTTTGAACGCGTATTCCCATTGCTTTGTTTCACCGCTTCAAAGTTTCTCGGGAACGAAACAAGAGGAACCATTATCTATCCACTTTTCTCGGAAGATCCACGCGTTGACCAGTTTATGACGATTCCCCCAATAGAGCTACCGGCCAACCCGCAATAGGCACGCGACAAAGATCGGATAAGCCGAATTCACCCTTGGCTCAAAAAGAAAACAAACCCTGGCCTCTGCGCCTTAGTCATCACAAACCTTTCGGGTTTAGACGCGATTTGCGCTTTCCCGGTCGAATCGCTGCCTTATTCTTTCGAATTTTAGAGCTTCCTTTTTTCACTACGGCAACAGGAGCAGCGCCCAGTGGGATTGAAGATGCGCGCTGATTTCGAGGCCGCCTATCTCGCTCTCGTAAAATTTTTCGATTGAGACGTATGTCAAAAACATGAAAAAAAATAGATCGTGTTATAATGAAGCTAATCAACGAATTTAGATGTCCTTTAGCGACCGGGTTCGAAAATGGCCTCTGACGCCCCGAAACCTCCATTGACTCCAATGTAGCGTGGAGGATTTCAAAGATCTCCTTTCGCGTTTCGACATGGGACTCTCTGTCTAATTTAAACAGGAGAATATTCTCAATCGCCATGTCATAGAAGCGGCCAGGTCGCGGCGAAATTTCACCGTTCGGATAAATTTCGAAAATCTTGGCAAGATCATGGGCGCGAACATCAATGACGTGGAACTTTTTTTCTTTCCATTTCGTTCGATGCTTATTCTTTGGATGATAGTCAGACTTGCCGGCTCGACCGTTACAGCCAGAACAAGCCGGCAAAAGATTTGCTGGATCATGATACCGATCGGGAGACATTTCTCTTGGTTCGAAATGGTCTATTTCAATTCTATTGTGAGGCAATAGACAATATGCACAGAATCTTCGATAGAAGTTTTCAAGAAGCCAATTTTCATAGCTTCGATATTGAGTAAATCCATCCGGCGGAGGGGTGAGTCTGAGCTTTGCCAATCAACTATTTGTTTCGAAAAAAACTGAGTCGCTTAGCTTCTCGTGCTATTTCCAGTGCGTCTAAATGATCTTGTGGTTTCGAATAACCCACTAGCTCGTCGATACACTTATTTAGAATTCTAAGGATCACAACTTCATCGCTCGAAAGCCTAAGCTTCCTTAGCCTGCGTTCTGCCAGTTCATTTCTGAGACTCTCGAATCTCTCAACAAACTCCTCGAGGCCCATTTTTCCAATTGAGGTCTCAACCTCGGAGCTGGCCTCTGTAACGTCGTCTGGACGGAGGAATACCGGAGCATCGGGCGCGGTCTCATGAAAAACACGCCCAGCAGCTGTGGCTCTGCGCACTGCATAGGTTTGGCTCTTCACAAACACTGGCTCTTTATACTTTTTGAAGGGCTGAACCGGGTTAAGCTCCACCGTACTTCGCTCCCATTATCTTATCTCTGGTAAAATCAGTCGTTAATCCAAAGAATACGCGCTTACTATTCTCCTTCAGTTCGGCAGCTTGCTGGAGAATCTTTAATTTTGAGTTAATATCAATTCCAGACCCGGATATAAACTCCGACACTACATGGGTCTTAACATTTACCGTCTTGTTTGACGGTTCGGGCCTTATGTTTAAACCGACTCTCACCATCATCTTCGTTTTGACGTCAAAATAAGAAAATTTGTTTTCTAAAGTCACTAAAGGCGACTCGTTGTTTTCAATATCGAGACCTACATTCAGCCTGAAGTATTTTGAAATATCGAAGGCCCTCGCCTCAAATTCAAAGGAATTGATGTAACCAAAAGCCGTGGTCGCAATCGCGAAGTCTGCAGGCTTCTGCACACTCTCGGAATAAATATCCAGCCAAGTCTCAATGGCCGGCTTTACATATGCGGTATATCCCTCGTATGGACTTTTGGGCGATGCCATTGCATGAACACTTAAGTATTTGTGCCCGGTCCGCGCTTGAAAGCGTCCCTTTGCCCAAGTCAAATGGGACGACCAAAACGAATTTTGGGGTTGATCCGTCTTCGGCCAAATAACCATGCTTGGCATTCGCTGAAGGTCTCTAATTCGTTTTTTACCCTCTGTAATGATTGCCCCTGCTTCATCCTCGTCGTACCTCGCAGGCAGCCCACGCACTACAAACCAAGCCTCTACGATGGTAGTTTTGCTACAGGAGATAACTGTCTTCATTCTCTATGGTTATCAGTAGACTGATTACGCGATCAAACAGGTCTTTATCGACCTCGACTAACCGAGCACCTGTATGGCCAACTGCAACATTAACAACATCGAAACGGAACAAACAGCTATAGCAGCACTTCCTCACAACCTTTGTAGGTAAGCGTGTGGGTCAGTGAGCACTGAAAAACGCAAGCAACTGATTTTACTAGCTTTTATTTTTTCTATTGGCGGAGAGGGTGAGATTCGAACTCACGGAACCCTTTCGAGTTCGCCGGTTTTCAAGACCGGTGCCTTAAACCACTCGGCCACCTCTCCGTATTCGGATTGCAGAATGGAACGACCATGCTAGCGCCCCAAACGCAGAGAAGCAACAGGGAAGGCCCAAGAATTGGCTCAGTTCGGTGCCACCATAATGTACAAACGCAAGAGAACACCGACCAGAACGGTGATCAGATCAAAAAGCAGGATTGCCGCAAGGCCCCAGCCTCGGGTCAGGCGCCAGACCACCGCAAAAGTGGTGACGAAAGCGAAGACAAAGGCCAGCGTGATCTCTTGCCCCTGGCTCAGGACCTCTTGGACGATCAGGCCGATCGTGATGCCGATAAAGGTTCCGGTCAGCGCCCGAAGCGCCATCAAAAAGATGTCCGATGAACCCTGTTTAATTCCCTGCTGCATCCGTCCCGCAAACTCCGACATATTCAGCCCCCTATTGCCCTTCAACCGTCATATCGCCCGACTGTACTCGACGAATTCTCGCTTCGACCTCGGCCTTGTCGGGCGCATTCGGCACGAGCCTCAAGTAAGTATCGTAAGCCGAAATCGCTTCATCCGCCATAGCACGAGTGTGAAAGATCGCCCCTTGCTCTTTGTAGATGTCGGGGTTTCCACTTTCAAGCGCCTGCGCCTGCCGCAGAAGTGATTGTGCCGAATCCAATGAACCATTCAAGCGATGACAACGGGCCATGCGGACCAAAATCGAGGCACCCTTCGCCTGTTTGGCAACGGCCTTTTGATATTCGGCGGCGCAGTTCGAGTACTGCTTGAGTTCGTAGAAGGCTTCGCCTGCCAAAAGGTACGCATCAGCCAAATCGGGGTTGAGATCGCGCTCGGCATTGGCTTCGCTCAAGGCCTCTTTGTACTTTCGCATCTTCAAGAACGCTCGGCCAAGCTCCACATGCGAACGCGGATAGCGCGGGTTCACTTTCAGAACACGCTGAAACTGCGCCACCGACTCGTTGTACTTGCCGACGTCCGTATAGACCTGGCCCGAATAGAAAATCGGATCGGCATCTGATGGATCCAAAACGGCAGCTTTCAAAAACATCTCCAGTGCTTCCCGCGAAAGGCCCTGCAGTTGGAGCACCTTGCCGACGGCCATCAATGCCTTCTTGTTGTTCGGATCAAGCGAGACGGCCTGACGAGCGACCTCTTCGGCCTGATGATACTTCTCGTCTTGAAGATAAATTTCTGAAAGCGCCACGCGGTACGCCATCGCGGCCGGAGGAGGAGCCTGACCCTTCGATATCACGATCCCGTTCAAAAGACGCTGCAAGTAAGCCGCACCCTGCTCAACACCCTGAATGCCCGCTTCGATTTTTCCCATCAAACCGTGAGCATCGACGTTGGCTCCGTCGATCTCGAGTGCCTTTCGTGCGAAGGCCTGCGCGGACGAATAGTCGCGAAGACCAATGTACGCGCGCGCCATCAATAAAAACGTTTCAAGATCAGTTCCGTAAAGCTTCAAAGCCCGACCGCCAAATTGCACGGCACCTTGAAAGTTGTTTCGGCGAAGCTCCACAAGCGCGAAGCCGCGAAACACCTCGTAGTTATTCGGCTGTAGTTGCTGAATCCGCTGCAGCACCCGAAAGGCCGACTGATAGTCATAGCGTTGAGCATAGTAGTCCGCGAGCTCAACGTACGCCGATGACAGGCCCGGCTCCGCACTGATCGCGCGTTTCATCCACTCAATCGCCTCTGTCGATTGATTGAGCTGCCACAGGCATTTTCCGGCTTTCATCGCCGCAATTCCGTTCTTGGGATCAGAGTCAAAAGCCGATCGATACTCGGCCTGCGCTTGAAAACAATCACCAGACTTCACATGTTGATCACCCATAAACACGAGCTCACGCGCAGCGACCTTTGTCCCCTTAACGCCGGCCTCTCCAGCCACTTGCGCAAGAAGATCGCGCGCCCGTGCATTTCCGGAGTTCGCCTCATATGCTTTTTTCGCATACTCAATCGCTTGGTTTTTCTGTCGACGCTTGACTGCAATCTCAGCCAGGCCTAGCCAGCCCTCGCTCACGATATCTCGCGGCGCTCTCTCTTCGCCCGTCACCGCCGACATCAAAAGCTGAAGGCCCTTGTCTTGATGATCAAACTCACGTGCCTCGATAAGACCGAGCTCAATCTTCGCAACCGGGTGATGCGGAACCACCTGAAGCACACCTCGGTACAGCGTCATCGCCTGACCAAAGTTTTTAGTTTTGGCTCGCGCCCGCGCTTCACCAATCGCGAGCTTTTGCCAGGCCGGCCACAGCAGCCGAGCCCGCTCGTAGTAAACAGCTGCACTTGGAAAGTCACCAATCGAAAGATACGCATCAGCGCGCATCTCGAACAACACCGGCGCCTGACCCTCTTCTTCGAGTCGGCTCGCAGCCAGCCGATCGGCTTCGCGATAGTTTGTCGCAAGCAGCATCTGCACAACGTCGCAAATCGCACCGTGCAGCCCCGCTGGATCAAGGCGCTTGGCCTGTTGCAGGACTTCGCGAATCACCTTCGTGTCCTGCGCATCCTGATACGAGTACGGCCAGAGCTCTCGATAGGTCAGACAGAGCGTCGAGAAGACTTCGACCGTTTGAGCCGCCCGCTCGGGATCTTTCGGCAAACCCTCAACGACCTCAACGAGATCGCTCTGCGCCTGTTGGTATCCACTGAACACATCGCTCTGAATTGACACGATCGCGCGCTTATATTTTTCTTTGATTTTCTCAATCGGCAGTTCCGCTTGATTGGTCCGTGGCGCAATCAAACGAATCCGACCACCCGACTGCTTCGAACCCATCAACTCGTCAGAGAAAAGAATCGCGAGAACAGCCAAAACGGCAACCGCGATCAAAATGAACGGAAAGTACCGACGACGACCGCTGTCGCCGTCCTCCGCATCAGCCTCTTCCTCTAAGGATTCGAGGCGCTTCAAATCCGTCAGCTCAATCACGGCGGGAACTGTTGAATCACGCTGTCCAGTTGTCGTGAGCGCCTTGGAGTTCTGCTGTTCCATCGGTTCAACAAAAACCGGAACAGTTTTAGCGCCAATATCGTCGTCCCCGTGGTCTGTCTTTTTGGAAGGAGGTGGAGGCGACGGTGGTGCTGCCTGTGTTGCTGCTTTCTTTTTTGATGATGCCTTCGCCGACCGGCCCTCCATCGCCAACGCATCGAGAAGACGATCGTAAAACTCCGGTGCACCCGAAATCGCGATCCAGCGGCCACCGGGATAAAGTGCGACCTCTTCACCGCCAACAAAGTAGCCGCGATCGATCTGAACAAGAACCTGTTCGGTGGTAAACGGGCCGTAGATTTTGCCGTCCCCGTCGCGCACAATCCAATTTTTCTGCTGCTTCTCTTTCGGCATCCAGTGGTTCCAAATCAGGTCCAAGGGCCGGTTCCAGTTTAAATTTGGAACCAGCGATTCTGAACATTCTAAAGGACATTTGGCCAAGAGGCATTGCGACACACGTCTAGGTTTGAGCTGGCGACAGGGATCTCAACCCGACCGCTCGACACCCGTTGGCATATCCGTTGCTGATACAGGTTTTTACCGTTTGTCCGAATCTCGGAAGTCGCCATCCCCTCTGGCCCTTCTCTGATTCAGACAAAAGGGAGAATGACCGGGATCGCTGGGCGGACTTAAGACGATGCTTCGAGATTTAAACAGTCTGAGAATCAACAATAAGTGGCTCGCTCCCGTGCTCATTACCCTCTATGTTATCGCGGTTCTCATGTTCTCTGGTCTTTCAAAAGCCGGAAACACAGACGCGGTAACAGCGGTCGATGGGAAGAACTCGGGAGTCATCCCGGCCTCTCATCGCTGAATTTTAAACAGGATCAACTCCACCCCTCCGGAGTTGGACTTTTGAACCCTGACTCTGGCCCCTCCTGAGTCAGGGTTTTTTTATTCCGCCGCGGGCTCGCTCGACTCAGAGTCGCTAAAGCGCTCGATCGCTGCTCCCAAAGACTGAAGCTTGGTTTCAAGATGTTCGTAACCGCGATCAAGATGATAAATCCGCGAGACCACCGTCTCACCACGTGCGGCCAATCCCGCCAGCACAAGACTTGCGCTCGCACGAAGGTCCGTCGCCATAACAGGTGCGCCCTCAAGCCCGCCGGGTTTTCCGCACAACGGCCACCCGACTCTTCGGCGTGATGTCGGCACCCAGGCGGTGCAGCTCGGTGACGTGCATAAAGCGATTTTCAAAAACCGTCTCGGTGATCACGCTCACGCCTTCACTCACACACATCAGCGCCATGAACTGTGCCTGAAGATCTGTCGGAAACCCCGGATGCGGGGCGGTCGTCACATCCACACACTTCGAACCACCGGTCGACCGAATGCGCATCGACGTCGGCGCGGTCTCAATCCGAAATCCCGCCTCGCGAAGTTTAAGAATGAGTGCCTCAGGATGCTCCGGCACGCAGTCCTGAACCGTCACATCGCCGCCCGCAATAGCAGCTGCGATCAGAAGCGTCCCCGCCTCGATGCGATCAGGAATCACCGTGTGCTCAGCTGGCGTGAGCTTATCAACGCCTTCGATGCGAATAATACTCGTGCCCGCACCATCGATTTTTGCGCCCATTTTTTTAAGGTAGTTCGCAAGGTCAACGATTTCTGGCTCTTTTGCCGCGTTCTCAATAACAGTGACGCCTTCAGCAAGGGTCGCCGCCATCATGATGTTTTCAGTTCCACCAACTGTTGCAAACTCAAAAAGGATATTCGTTCCCTTGAGTCGCTTCGATGGCGTCGGAACTGACGCGTGAACGTAGCCGCTACGCAAATCAATTTCCGCACCCATGGCCTTCATACCTTCAAGGTGCAGATTGATCGGACGACTTCCGATTGCACAGCCACCAGGAAGGCTCACCTGCGCCTGACCATACTTTGCCAAGAGCGGCCCCAAGCAAAGAATGCTCGCCCGCATTTTGCGAACGAGGTCATAGTGCGCCTCAAAACTATCAGGTGCCTTAACGTCGACGATGATCGTCTTGCCCTTGCGCTGCACTTTGCAATTCAAAGAACCAAGAAGCTCAGCCGAACTCTCAACGTCTTTTAATTCCGGAACGTTGTGAAAAGTGTGTCGACCCTCCGCGAGCAGACTCGCAAAGAGAAGCTTGAGCGCGCTGTTTTTCGCGCCGCTCGTCTTCACCGATCCCTTGAGCGATCGCCCACCGTGAATTCGCATTCTGTCCATGAGCGCCCCCTTTTTTACTGTGGCCGAGCCACTATCATTCTCTCCCGATCAGAGAGATCTCGTGCAAGCTTCACATTAGAAAAACCGACCTCTTTGAAAGTCGAGATCGAAGCCTCGCCCTGGCCGTCGCCGATCTCAAACAGCACCAAACCCGCTGGCGCGACGTGTGCCATCGCTGTCTTCGCCCAACGCGCGATCTCTAAAAGGCCACCCTCACCAGGACCGCCAGCAAAGAGCGCCGATGAGGGCTCAAACGCCTTCACCGCGGGCTCGACCTTTGGGTCGGTCGGGTCAATGTACGGAGGATTCGCAACCACAACATCAAATGCCGATGGCTCAAGCTGAACTTCTCCAGCATCGCCAACATGAAACGCGCAGCGATCACTGACACCCAATCGTTCAGCATTCTCGCGCGTGATCGCCATCGCCTCTTCCGAAAGATCCACAAGGTCCAAACTGACGTTTTCGCGACCGGCATCGACCCACTCGCGCAAAACCGAAAGACCGATGCAGCCCGAACCACAGCCCAAATCCAAAATCCGCCGACCCTCATGGACAATCGCCGCGTCGACCAACATCTCGGTCTCGGGTCGCGGAATCAAAACCGCGGGGCCAACTTTAAAGCTGTGATTGTAAAAGCCCTTTTCACCTAAAATATAGGCCACCGGCTCACCCTTCGTGCGCCGACGAACGAGTTCACGACATTTTTCAAGTTCGTCTTCAGTGAGCGGATAGTCGAATTTTAAGAACACCTGAAGCCGTTCCCAGCCAAGGGCCGAGGCGATCAAAAGCTCCGAGTCCAATCGCGCCGAACCGATTCCCTTCTCGGCAAAGAAGTCGGTGGTTTTTCGCACGATGTCTCGAACCGTTGGCATTTTTAATCCTGCTTGGACTGCGCCTGTAGGAGTTCCGCCTGGTGAGAGGTAATGAGCGGCTCCATCAGCTTGTCCAGCTCGCCTTTCATCACGCCATCAAGTGAATGAATGGTGAGGCCAATGCGATGATCTGTCACGCGCGACTGTGGGAAATTATACGTGCGAATCCGCTCACTGCGATCGCCGGTTCCAATTTGCGCCAAGCGCGCATCACTTGCGCTCTTCACCGCCTTCTCATCCTCGACGGCTTTGATTCGCGAATACAAAATCTTCATCGCCTTCGCTTTGTTCTTGAGCTGTGAACGCTCGTCCTGACAAGTCACGATCGTTCCCGTCGGCAAGTGCGTGATCCGCACCGCTGAATCTGTCGTGTTGACCGACTGTCCGCCAGCACCGCTTGAACGATACACATCGATCTTCAAATCATTCGCATTGATCTTTACGTCGATTTCTTCGGCCTTAGGCAAAACCGCAACCGTCACTGTCGATGTATGCACACGCCCCTGTGTCTCCGTCTTCGGAACACGCTGAACGCGATGCACGCCACTCTCGTGTTTAAGTTTTGAGAAGACCTTGTCGCCCTCGATCGAAGCAATGACTTCTTTTGCACCGCCGACATTGCCCTCAACCCGGCTCATGATGTCGACCTTCCAACCATTCTTCGCCGCATAGAGCGCATAGGCGCGGAATAATTCATCGGTGAAAAGTGCAGCCTCGTCACCACCGGCCGCAGGACGAACTTCAAGAATAACGTTCTTATCGTCGTTTGGATCTTTGGGAAGAAGCGCAATCTTGAGGTCAGCCTCGACTGTCGCAAGCTCCGCCTCGAGCTCTGAAAGCTCCTGCTTTGCCATTTCGCGAAGACTCTCGTCGTTTTCAGAGAGCAGCATCTCTTTCGTGCCGTCGCGGTCGGCCCGAAGCTTTCTAAACCGGCGATAAAGAGTCACCACCGGCGTCAGATCCGCAGACTCCTTCATCAGAGAACGATAGCGCGCCTGATCAGACGCAACAGATGGATTTTGCAGATCATGCTGAACCTGCTCGTATCGATTCTCTACAACCACTAGACGATCAAACATGAGCGCTCCAAAAACGAAAAAGGCCCAAGCGCAATGCTGGGGCCTTCTCAACTCGCTGTCTTCAGAAAACTACTTCGTTGATGTGTTTCCAGCGTATTTACGACGGAAGCGATCAACGCGACCTTCTGTATCAACAAGCTTTTGCTTACCAGTAAAGAACGGGTGGCACTGCGAGCAGATATCAACGCGAACTTCTTTTTGTGTCGAACCTGTTTTCCAAGTTGCGCCACAAACACAGCTGATTGTTGCTTCGGGGTGATATTGCGGGTGGATGCTGTCTTTCATTTTCGTTCCTTACCTTTTATTCAGAGTCGAATCACCAGCGGGAGTCGATCATTCGACCCTAACCCTGGCGCCGCGCCCTTCGTTTGAAGATCCTTGGAAATACACGGTTTTTAGGCCACTTGTCCACGGTCTTTGTCATTAATTGAGCACCTCTCTGGGAAGCCAGCCAAGAGACCTCCTCAGATCGGATATATTCGTTCTGCCGACCCGGGGTACTTTCCGAACTTAGTTCGAAAAGGGGGTCGCGCTAAACGCGTCCGCCCGGCGGCCCATGCCCCCAGGCGGAAGTCGGACCGCTAAGAGCCCGACATGTTTTTGAGGAATTCCTCGTTGGTCTTTGTTTTCTGGAGTTTGTCCAAAAGGAAGTCCATCGAATCGAGAACGTTCATGTCCGAGAGAACCTTGCGCAAGATCCAGAGGCGGCTCATGTCGTTCTTCTCAATCAAGAGGTCCTCTTTGCGAGTGCCCGACTTGTTGATGTCCATACATGGGAAGATCCGCTTTTCCATCAGCTTGCGATCGAGGTGGATCTCGGAGTTACCCGTACCTTTGAATTCCTCGAAAATAACCTCATCCATACGCGAGCCGGTATCGATCAACGCTGTTGCAATGATCGTCAGCGAACCGCCCTCTTCGATATTGCGGGCCGCTCCGAAGAAGCGCTTTGGCTTATGAAGCGCGTTCGAGTCGACACCACCCGACAGGATTTTTCCTGATGGCGGAACCACCGTGTTGTAGGCACGAGCAAGGCGCGTGATCGAGTCGAGCAAGATCACGACGTCGTGCTTGTGTTCAACCAGGCGCTTGGCTTTCTCGATGACCATTTCGGCAACCTGAACGTGGCGTGTTGGTGGTTCTGAGATCGCGTTTGCGATATGCTGAAGGAGAACCGTCTTACCTGTACGCGGTGGGGCGACGATCAGAGCGCGCTGACCTTTTCCGAGCGGCGACATCAGGTCCACAACGCGAGTCGTGTACTCCGATGGAGTGTGCTCGAGCCTCAAGCGCTTTTCTGGATAAAGCGGAGTCAAGTTGTCGAACAAAAGCTTTTTATGAGCCTGTTCGGGAGCCTCAAAGTTGAGAGCGTCGACTTTCAACAGTGCGAAGTAGCGCTCGCCTTCTTTTGGAGGACGAACTGTACCGCTGACCGTGTCGCCAGTTCGAAGACCGAAACGACGGATCTGCGATGGGCTGACGTAAATATCATCCGGTCCTGGAAGATAATTGTAGTCTGGCGAACGCAAAAAGCCGTAGGCATCGGGCAGGATTTCCAAAACTCCGTCGCCAAAAATATCACCCAAGCGTGCGGCACGCTTCAAGATTTCGAAAACCATGTCCTGACGACGAAGGCCGGCAGCGTTTTCGATCTTCAACTTCACCGCAAGAGCCGTGAGGTCCTCGATTTTAAGAGACTTCAAGTTCTTTGAGCTCAGGTTTGCGCGCTCTTCGGCCGTGAGCTCAATGCGCTGAAGCTCCTCGTCCGTGATTGGCGGGATCGGCTCCATCATTTCATCGCCTGGTCCCATTTCGTAGGGTTGCTGGCCGCGATGACCACCCTGACCGCCATGTTGACGATTGCCGCGCTCACCGCGCGGTTGGTTGTTGTTTTGATGACGGAACTTTCCACCGCCGCCACCGTTGCCGCGATCACGGTCGCCGCGCTCACCGCGGTCGCCACGATCTCCACCACCGCCACGGTCGCCACCGCGATTGCGATCTTTGTTGAATCGGCGATGTCGGTCACCACGCTGGCCGCCTTGTTCGCCGCCTTCTGCCGCGGGACCTGGGCCGCCTTCGCCGCCCCCTGAGGGTGCTGCACCAGGGCCTTCGCCAGCCGACACTGGGGCCGGCGGCGCTTCCGATGCTGGTTTTACGGGCGCTGCCTCTTTCACGTCTGTATTCTCAGACACGCAAATCTCCTTAAGGATGACCAATTACAACTGTTGTTGTTCTTTGATTTAAAGTTTGGAAATTGATTCGTTTTTCTCGTTATTGATTGCTTGTTGAAGCGGTTTTTCGGGGCCTGAGCTGTCTTCCAGAAACAGCCTTCTTAAGAGAAACGTCCGAGACCAGAGAGCTCGAGCGCTGCAGCATCAGGTGTGGCTAACATCTCCCCGAATGAGGTCGGTTGTCAAACTGGCTTTTCCGCGCCTCTAAAGCCGTCCTATTGTTCGCCGCGTTAACGATCAAAAGTTCGACGACAAGATCCTGTTTTCTATCTCGTTTTGAGACGTTTTGGGACGAGTGAGCTCCTATTGGAACTGGACCTCATGCAATGCTGTGGAAAAGCCGAAAGGAGACAGTAAGACACATGGCCAAGAGTGGCCCGAGGTGAAGAATGAGTTCTCAAGATCAAGTGCCGTTACCCAGAATTCCACTCAAGCTGGATGTTGAGTTTCGACGCTCCTATGGCCGCAATTCGGCCGGTGGGCTCCTGAAGAATATTAGTCTCTCCGGCGCCTTTCTCGAGCATGAAGTCGAAGCGATCAAGGCCGGTGATAAGCTACAAATCACATTTAAGGTTGGCGGACGAAGCCGTAAGGTCAACGCTCAGGTGATTTGGTCAAACTCACTTGGCTCCGGTATCAAGTTTCTTCCGACGAATGGCAGAGACGTCCAAATCGTCGATGACTTGATGTACTTCGTGGAGTCGAAGCGCAAAACCCGACGGTCTTTGCTCGACGATATCTTTAAGCAAGCTTCCTAGATGCCGCTGTTACAAAAAAACAAAAGGCAGGTCTAAGACCTGCCTTTTTTATTTTCCTAAACTCGTTGGGCCTTCGCTTGTCAGCCGACCTGAGTTGTCTGTGTGAGATCGACTTTGCGCGATTTGTTTCTTCGAATCATGAAGAAGACCGCACCGGCAGCGAGAAGGATTATGCCCGAAAGGCCCATCATCATCATGTTGTCGGCTTCTTCGGTTCCTGCTGCAGCTGGATCTGCTCCGGCCTGCTGACCCTGTTCAACCGGGGCAGGTGCCGCAGATGGCGGATCAGCTGGTGGAGGCGGCGGAGGCGGATCGCTTGGTGGCATCGCCGCAACAGCGCCCGTAGCCATTGGATCGGAGGCCGGAGTTGCTGTTGGAGCAGCAGCAAGCGGATCTGCCGGAGGCATTGGTGGTTGCGCCAAAGGATCGGCCGGTGGAGGCGGAGTGGGGTTCATCGCCAGCGGATCGTTGCCGGGAGGCATTGCGCCTGGATCTTGCGGAGCCGCTTGTGGTGCGGCCATCGGATCCGTCGGTGCAGCCATCGGATCGACAGCAGGCGGAGTCTCTGCATTGTTTGCTAGAACTGGTGCTGCAGCGGTGCCGTCAGGCCAGTAACGAATATTGAGCCCAGCAGGGATATCGCCCTTAGACTCAACGTCCATATTTGTTGCCCAAACTTCCTTCCAGCTTTCATCGCTACCCAGAAGCGATTTCGATACCGCGCGGATATTGTCGCCATCTCTCGACGTATATGTCTGAGCCGGCGCGCCAATATCTTCAAAGTATGTCAGCATCGTCGCGTCAGTCGGATTTGTCGCCGATTGATAGTAGACCTTGTCGCCGGTCTTCATTCCGCGGCTCAGGTAGCTATTCCACTTCAAAAGATCTTTCGAACGTTTCTTGTCTCCGTAGATTTTTTCCGCAACCGACTGACGAGTGTCGCCCGGACGAGCCAGGTAAACTCGGTTCAAGTTGGCGTCGCCAGAAGCGAACGCTGCTGTTTTAATTTTCTTAACAGGAACCCAAGTCGGCGCAACGGGCGCTTCTGTTGCCGTGTCAACCGGAGGAGGCTCAGCTGCAACTGGAGTTGAGTCTGCCGGTTGTTCGGCAAATACGGGCGCATCTGAAGGAGCTGGTGCAGGAGCGGCTTCGGGAACCGGCTCAGCGGGTGCCGCATTTTGTGCAACATCCTCAGGCAACCCCTCTTCGTCGTCGAGAGAAAGGTCGTCTTCGCCTTCTTTATTCTCCGCGACCTGATCTCCGCCCTCTTCGTCGAGGTTCATGTCGTCGCCAGAGTCTTTCTTGTCGGCATCGGCCACTTCGTCACCGAGATCCTCTTCGCCAGCACCCTCGTCGGTTGCCTCGGCGGTCTCGCTCGACTCGGAAGATGACTCGTCTGCTGCGACGTCGCCCTCTTCTGTATAGTCTCCGTCGCTTTCCTCCGCGAATGTTTCGTCACCACCAGATGCACTTTCGTCGGTCGAGCTGCTTGTTGAGCAACCGGACAAATGAAGTGCAACCCCTATGGTGAGGAGAGACACGAGGAGTCGTTTTGTAAATGAAGCATTCTCTATAGTCTTCATCGTTGCCAATCCTTGAGCTGTCTAAGGCATTCTTGCCACGTGTTTATTACAGCACACTGTGCGCCCAAATAGAAAAGCGGAATTCGAATCCAGCCCCGACAGAGGTCCAGCCTCTATGTTCGGATCACTTCAAACTCGCCTCACTTATTGAGTGCGCACCTTCGTATCGGCAAATCGAAATGAGACTCCAGGCCTGATTTTATTTCTTTCGAACCAACCGACATTCATTTCAAGCGCGTACTGGGCTTCGGTGTGGCTCGGATAGGTTTTATTCTGTATTGCTGTGATCGGATCTGGACGCATGTCGATAATTTCTCGCAGCACGCGACCTTTATCGAAGTAGGCAATCGACAGTGGAATGCGTGTGTTCTTCATCCAAAATGAGCGGCGCTCGGCCTCGTCAAAAATAAAGAGCATGCCCTGGTCTTTTGGCAGAAGGTCGCGATTCATTAAGCCATATGCGCGCTTATGATCATCATCCGCGACTTCAACGACGATTCTTTTTCCTGCGAGTTCAATCGTTCGCTTTGAAAACGCTGGCGCCTCATCTCGAGCAAAGGCCGAGAGAGACAACGCAACCGCCATCGAAGCGAAGATACTCACAACTACCGTTCTGCCACCCATTGCGCCACTCCATAGCGAAGACCGCGCGTCGACACGCGCAACTCATTTTCTTTCAATGCCCTTAGTCCCTCGGCAAGACAAACGAGTCCCGCCACAATCACATCCGCGCGCTTCGGTTCCATGCCCGTCAGTGTACGACGTTGATCAACGGACATTGGCGCCAATCGAGCGATCCAGTCTTCAATCGCATTTAACGTAAAACGATGGCCATGAACACGCTCAGAATCAAATTTGGATAGCTTTAAATCAATGGCCGCCAGTGTCGTTAGCGTTCCTACGACGCCAATCACGCGACGACTGCGACCGTCGACGCTAAATCCCGACTTTTCAATCGCAACCAGCACAACCTCGCGCATAACTGTGATCGCACCAACGTCCACTCCGAAACGCTCCGTCAAACGAACGGCGCCGACGTCAAGACTCACCCGCGACTCCAATCGTCCTGGTTCACCAAACATCAGCTCAGTCGATCCACCACCGACGTCGACGATAGCGACCGGTCCCTGTGACTCTCCGCTCAGGGTTCCTCTGAACGTTAACTCCGCCTCTTTTTCGCCGGAGATGACCTCTATTGGCACTCCGTGCTTTCGACCGATAGCAATAAGTTCGTCGCGATTGATCGAATCGCGCGCCGCACTCGTCGCACACGCGAGAACCCGCTCTGGCTTCAAGCGAGAAATAGTATTCGCAAAACGTGCGAGTGTGGCGTCAAAACGCAACAGCGCCTCAGGGTGCAACGACCTGTTGACGCCGACGCCCTGACCGAGACGAACAATTTCGACTTCGTCAGAAAGCACGCGAAGCTGCGGGCCCTCGATATCGGCGACCAAACAAAGACAAGTGTTGGTTCCAAAATCGAGTCCCGCAACACGCACCGCTTTAGCCCCCTGCAAGCTTCTTCTTCAGAAGCTGGTTCACCATATCAGGGCTTGCCTGTCCCTTGGTCACCTTCATCACTTGACCGACAAAGAAGCCGAACAGTTTCTCTTTACCACCACGATAGGCTTCAGTCTCAGCCGGGTTGGCAGCAATCACATCGTCGATCGCTTTCTCAATCGCGCTCGTATCGGTGATTTGCACCAGTCCCTTTTCTTTGACGATAACGTCCGGATTTTTTCCAGTCGCCCACATCTCGGCAAAGACCGTCTTTGCGATTTTTCCAGAAATCGTTCCCTTGTCGATCAGCATCACCATGGCGCCCAGCTGCTCGGCGCTGACCGGACTCTGCGCGAATGTCTTCTTCGCATCGTTGAGTTCACGCATCAGCTCCGTCATCACCCAGTTCGAAGCCGACTTTGGATTTCCTGACGCCTTGACGACTTTCTCGTAGTAGTCCGCAATCTCTTTTTCCTGCGTAAGAACGAAGGAATCGTATTCGGGAATCTTGTACTCCTGTTGAAAACGCTCAGCACGCTTGAGTGGCAGCTCCGGAAGCTCTCCGCGAACTTTCTCAACAAAGCTCTCTTCCAGAATCACCGTCAACAGGTCAGGATCTGGGAAGTAACGATAGTCGTGCGCCTCTTCTTTTGAACGCATCATAAACGTGCGGTTTTTATCAGGATCGTAAAGACGCGTCTCCTGATTGATCTTCTCGCCGGTCTCCATGCAGTCAATTTGACGGAGTATTTCGTACTCAATGGCCTTTTCAACAAATCGGAATGAGTTGATGTTCTTGATCTCGACCCGAGTGTTGAAAATGGTTTCACCTTTCTTACGAACGCTGACGTTGCAGTCGCAACGGAACGAACCCTCTTCAAGATTGCCGTCGCAAACATCGAGGTAGCGCAAGATTTTATGAACAGTCCGCGCGTACTCCGCCGCCTCTTGCGGACTGTGCATATCCGGTCCCGATACAATCTCAAGTAGCGGCGTGCCTGCGCGGTTCAGGTTGATCAACGAATACTCGCCATGGTGCGTGGATTTACCCGCGTCTTCTTCCATGTGGGCCCGTGTGATCGAAACTTCCATCTTTTTGCCGTCAAGAATGTACTCAACTTTGCCGTGCTCACAGAGTGGGAGATCGAACTGTGAAATCTGATAGCCCTTCGGCAGGTCCGGGTAGAAGTACTGCTTGCGCGAGAACACGCTGCGATCGCGAATCTGGCAGCCAAGTGCCAGGCCCATTTTGATCGAGTACTCGATCGCCTTCTTATTCACCACCGGAAGCGCGCCCGGCATGGCCGTGCAAACTTCGCAGATGTGATCATTGTCGCCCGCGCCAAACTCAGTTGAGCTTGCACAGAACATTTTCGACTTCGTGCTCAGCTGAGCGTGAATCTCAATACCAATCACTGGTTCATAGGAACCAAACGGATGATTAGATGACATGTGGCCTCCGCGCCTTTGCGGCTCCCAAAGCATTTTCAATTGCCAAGGACACGTTGAACATTTTCGCCTCGTCCCAATGACGGCCCATGAGCTGCACGCCGATCGGCAAACCTTTTGACGAGTAGCCCGCCGGGACCGACATCCCCGGAAGTCCCGCTAGGTTTGTCGAGGTTGTGAAGATGTCATTCAAATACATCTCGAGTGGATCGTTGATGCGTTCGCCGATTTTAAACGCCGGGCTTGTGCAGACCGGACTTAAAATCACATCACACGATTCAAACGCCTTCAAAAATTCATCGCGAATCAGACGACGAACCTGGCTCGCTTTAGCGTAGTACGCATCGTAATAGCCACTCGACAGTGCATAGGTGCCAAGCATAATTCGACGCTTCACCTCAGGACCAAAGCCCTCACCGCGAGAACGAGAGTAGAGATCGTCAAGATCGCCGTGGGCCGCATTCGAAGAACGATGTCCAAAACGCATTCCATCGTATCGCGCCAAGTTGGCCGAGGCCTCGGCTGTGGCAACTAGATAATACACCGGGACCGCATGCTTCACGAGCGGGAGCGAGATCTCAACCGTCGTTGCTCCACGCGCCTTCAAGGCCTCGATGGCCTCTTTCGTCACACGGTCGACATCGGGATCCAATTTTTCTGCGAAGTACTCGCGCGGAAGACCGATGCGCATTCCTTTGACGTCATCTTTTAAAAGCTGTGACCACTTGGGGACCTCAAGCGAGGCGCTTGTCGAATCATGCGAGCAAGAACCGGAGATTGTCTCGAGCATCAATGCGCAATCGCCAGTCGAATGCGCCATCGGTCCCGCCTGATCGAGCGACGACGCGAAGGCGATGATACCGAATCGGCTGACGCGACCATAGGTCGGTTTAATACCAAAAAGACCGCAGAAACTGGCTGGCTGTCGAATCGAGCCGCCGGTATCAGTACCAATTGCAGCAGAGGCCATGCGCGCCGAAAGTGCCGCCGCCGAACCGCCGCTTGATCCGCCGGGAACGTACTCTGGGTTCCACGGGTTTCGAACGATGCCGCTTGCGGCGTTTTCGTTCGATGAGCCCATCCCGAATTCATCGAGACTTGTTTTGCCGATCGTAATGGCACCTGCCGCTTCGAGGCGAGAGACCACAGTCGATGAATAGGGCGGAATGAAATTTCCAAGAATTTTCGACGACGCCGTTGTGCGCAGACCCTTTGTGCACAAAAGATCCTTCACCGCAACTGGGACTCCAGCCAGAGCGCCCGGATCTTTTCCCGATGCAATCTTAGCGTCGACGGCTTTCGCCGCCTCCTCTGCCTTTTCGTTGACGGTCACAAATGCGTTGATCTGCTTATCAAGCGTCTGCACGCGGTTCATGAAGTGACGAGTCACCTCAAGTGCCGTGACTTTTTTGTTTTTCACCGCTGCTGCGATTTCTGAACTAGTTGCGAAAGTTAAATCCATTTTACACCACCGGTGGAACTTTAAAGAGACGACCCGATCGCGCTGGTGCATTCGCCAAAAATGCATCGAGGTCCGGCTGAACAACAACCGCATCTTCGCGGAAATGCACCCTCAGATCAGTCGGCGTGACGAGCGGCTCGACGTCTTTGGTATTAACCGCAGCGATTTGTTCGAAGTTTTCGAGAACGGCTTTGAGCTGACCCGCGATCGCTTTGATCTCGTCGTCGGTGAGCTTCAACCGCGCCAATTCGGCTACTTTTTGGACTGTTGGGATATCGAGAGCTTTAGACATAGTCCTTCGATTTACCGCGTGCTTCCCCCTTGGGCAAATGGACGGGTAAATATCGATCCAGTCCGGCCTAGCTTCACGCCCCGCGTTGACGCTAGTGTGGTGAAACCATGCCTGGATCCAAGACCCGCCCCAAAGAACGTCTCGCTGAACTGCGCGACCTGATTCGCCACCACGATCGCTGCTACTACTTAAATGATCGACCAGAGATCACCGATCAGGAATACGATAAGCTCTACGCCGAATTGGTTGGCATTGAGACCCAGCATCCCGAGTGGATCACGCCAGACTCACCCTCTCAACGTGTCGCGGGAGCTCCAGCCGAAGCCTTTGAAAAAGTGGCCCATCGACAGCCGATGCTTTCGCTACAGAATAGTTACTCCATTGAGGACATCGACGCCTTCGAAGAGCGACTGCGCAAAGAACTCAAAGATCAGGCTCCTGAAACAATGGAGTACTTTTGTGAACCAAAGTTCGACGGCCTTGCCATCGAACTCGTCTATGAAGACGGCCTTCTAACTCGCGCGATCACCCGAGGCGACGGCAATGTCGGCGAAGATGTCACACAGAATGTGAAGACGATCCGCTCAGTTCCACTGCAAATCTCCGAAGCGCCAAAGTTGTTCGAGATTCGAGGCGAAATCGTCATGCTGAAAGAGGACTTTCGGCGCCTGAACGAGGCCCAGCAGGAGGCCGGCGAAGTTCCGTTTGCAAACCCTCGCAATGCCGCAGCCGGCACCATCCGCCAGCTGGATTCGAGAATCGCTGCTTCACGGCCGCTTCGACTTTTCACTTACGCGCCGGGCACAATTGAAGGCGTCCGCTTTGAATCTCAACACGAGTTCGAAACGACGGCGGGCAAATGGAGCCTGCCGACAGTCGGTGTCGCCGCAGAGAACGAATCTTTCGCAGAGTTCGAGGCTCGACTAAACTCCATCTTGCAATCGGAAAGAAAAGCGCCGCACGTGAGCTCACTGGGCCTCGCTCGCATATGTCGCGGAGCCACTGAAGCAAAGGCCTACTACTCTTTCATTCAGTCCGTTCGCGGCCGACTGCCCTTCGATATCGACGGTGTCGTAATCAAGGTGAATCGCTTCAGATTGCAGGACGACCTCGGCTTCGTCGCGCGCAGTCCGCGCTGGGCAACAGCCGCAAAGTTTCCCCCGGAGCAGGCGCAAACTGTTATTGAGGCCATCAATATTCAAGTCGGTCGCACTGGCGCCCTCACGCCGGTCGCTGTGATGCGACCGGTGAAGGTTGGCGGCGTCACCATCACCAACGCCACACTCCACAATCAATCCGAGATCGATCGCAAAGACATTCGGGTCGGCGACACGGTCGTCATTCAACGCGCAGGCGACGTCATCCCCGAAGTGGTTGAAGTCGTTGCCGACAAACGGCTGCCCAATTCACAACCCTTTGTCATTTCGAACATCTGTCCCGCCTGCGGCGAGTCCGCCGAGAAGCCCGAAGGCGAAGTCATTCTTCGCTGTGTTAATCCCGGCTGCCCTGCCATCTTACGCGAATCACTCAAACACTTTGTCGCTCGCCGTGCGATGAACATCGAGGGGCTTGGCGACAAACAGATCGACGCCCTTGTGGCCGCGGAACTTGTGAAGCGCCCCTCTGATCTCTACAGGCTTCGTGCGGGCGATATCTTAAGTCTCGAGCGCCAGGGTGAGAAGTCGGCGACCAACCTTATCGAAAGCATTCAAGCATCGCGCAAAACACAGCTCGCACGCGTGATCTACGCGATGGGCATTCGCTTTGTCGGCGAGGCGACTGCGAAGTCGCTGGCAAAGTTTTATAGAACTCTTGAACAGTTTATCGGCGCTAGCGAAGAAAGCCTCATGCAAGTTCCCGACATCGGAGAGAAGGTCGCACAGACCATCCTCACGGCCTTGCGCGGCCCCTACCTCAAAAAAGAACTTCAGCGACTTGTGGAAAACGGTGTTGAAATCGAGGCGGTTTCCCAAAACGCCGGCCACTCACAGACTCTAGCGGGCAAAAAGTTCGTCATCACCGGCACACTGCCGATGGGGCGAGATGAAATCAAAGACCTGATTGAAGCCAGCGGCGGAATCATCCTTTCCGGCGTTAGCAAAAAGACTGATTTTCTACTCGCCGGCGAAGAGGCCGGCTCAAAACTGCAGAAGGCGACAGAGCTTGGCGTCGCCATTCTCGACTGGGACGCCTTTCAAAAAATGCTTAAGGACGCGCCGCTGACCACTTGAAGTAAACACACGAAGCATAGTCCGCGAGATCAAGAACCTTCTTTGTGGTCAGCCCGGTCGAAGCATTGATCCAGTTCATCTGAGGAACAAATCCAGAACCCATGACCAGTTCGGCAGTCGGTGCCATCGCCGGCTTATCTGAACAGAGACGACGCCCCCAGTTGTTCTCAATACAGCTGCGTGCCGTTGCCGTGTGCACAACAACCACAGGAATCTGCGCGTGCATCTCAAACATCTCGCTAAGATCAAGATCATCGCTCGACAGATCAGCCTCCACTTTCGCCGCCTGCTCGGCCGACTCTGACTCCAGCATGGTCACTCGTAGACTCGCCGAGACCTGCTTGGCCGCATTGGCTGAACTGGGGTGCTCAAACCAAATGTCATTCTCACCAAAAACCACATCCGTTGAAGTTCGCTCTGTCGTGGTTTCAACGTCCGACGACAGGATCTGAGAAACCTCGCGTGATTCGACCTGAGTCTGAGGACTGGAGTAGTGTGCGTGGAGGTCATTCGAAAACGACTTCAATACAACTTCAGATGTGCACTCGCGAGTCAGCTTCGATGCCAGCTCCGTCAATGATTCGCGGGTGTCATCAGCGGCGACATTCAACGGATTTGTTTTACCCGCCCCGATATCCAACGCCTGAGCCGTTAACGGCAACGTCGACAAAAGAATAAGCGCTGCGATGAATTGCCTGCCCATCTCTCCCCCTTTAATCACCGAACAAAAAGCAAAAGGCTGCCCAAGCTGAGCAGCCTTCGTCGCCCAAGCGCTCGAAAGCGCCTGGTTCAAACTATCGACCTGCAAAACCAATTACAGGTGGTCGATAACAATGTCGCGAGCCATAACCGTTTTGCGGCCATCAGCTTTTGCGCTCTCGACACCTTTTTGGCAAAGGCGCTCAACGGCCTTTGACAGCACGTCGATTGTTTCTGAAGAGGTATTGCACTCTCCTTTTTCTTTGATGAACTTCTTTACCTTGCTCGTCACAACAAGAACTTCAGCCATGATGAAAACCTCCGCCGTGTAGATCGCACACCGATCATTCCTTAGATCGGTTTAAAGTCTAGAGAGAGCCAAAACCAGGATCAAGGGCCAATCACCAGCCTGCGACACTCGGCGTTACCAATCGGCCAAATATTGGACTTAAGAAGTCACTTTGGGAGAGCGCCGCGTTTCAATCAGGCGCACCAGAAGAATCGACACCTCGTATAAAAACATCATCGGAATTAACAACATCAACATGCTGAGAACATCCGGCGGCGTTATCACAGCCGAAAGCGTTGCCAGCGCCAAAATCGCATAACGTCGTTTCTGCCGCAAAATCTGACTTGAGATCAGACCAATCGCACCGAGCACCACCAAGATCAGTGGCAGCTCAAATGAAGCGCCAAAAACAAGCGTCATCGTCGCGAAAAATGAAAGGTACTCCGAGATCGTGATCAGCGGCTTATCGACGGAGCCCCCAAAGGTGAACAAAAACTCGAACGCCGACGGCAGAACCAAGAAGTAGGCAAACGAAACACCGGTCAAAAACAGAACAATGCCCGAGCCAATGAAGATCACTGAATACTTCTTCTCGTGCGAATACAGGCCGGGAGCAACAAACTTCCAGACCTGATAGATCCAAACTGGACAAGCGAGAATGACCCCAGCCACCAACGACAGCTTCATGTGAGCCAAGAACTTATCCATCGGATTCGTGAAAACGAGTCCCCCGCCCGGAACATGAGCGACAATCGGATGCCGAACTATGTCGAAGAGTTGCTCAGAAAAGGCGAGGCAAACACCCGTACAAATCGCGATGGCCCAAGCCGATCGGACCAGACGATCGCGAAGCTCGGCAAGGTGGTCGACAAGGGTTAGGCCGTCCGGAGAATCTCTCACGAATTCTTTTCCTCAGTCGTAGTTGCCGATGGAGGCGTCGCTGTCACGACCGGCTTCGCATCTGGAGCCGAAATGATCGACTTGGTCACGTCGTCCTGAATTTTTTGAATTGTGTTGTTTGTAACGGAATGCGCATTCGCAACAGTGTCGGTCACTTCGCCCATCGCCTTTTTAAGCTCACGCAAAACACGGCCGACCGTACGAGCCACCTCTGGCAATTGTTTTGGACCAATTGCGATCAACGCAATTGCGGCCAACAGCACCATTTCACCGAACCCGATATCAAACATACCGGCTCAGGATAGACCTGCGACTGATCGACGACTACTGTTTTGTCGGCTTTTTCAGGTCTGAAAGCGGTACAGCAATAAGGCCGCGCTCAAGAAGCTGTTCGCGCGCCAAGTCAGAGCCTGTCTTCGCGTAAGTTTCATACAGACGAAGAATATTGGCCTCGTTCTGGAGATGGGCCTGTGCCGAAATCGTCGTCAGCACTTCAGAGAAATTCAAAAAACGCGACGAGTACTCCCGGTACACCTTTGCCGCCATATCCTCTTTTTGCGAGTCCGCCAAAACGCTGTACGCCGTCACACCCATCTCGCAGTAGTAGTCGATATCGACAAGTTTCCGCTGAAGCGAGTCTCCAAAAAAACCGGTGATGTAGAGCGCACGATCGGCCAATCGCTTGAGCTGTTCATTTCGCGCCTGAGGCTCCTGATTGACGGCCTTCAAAAAAGCTTCCGCAAGCGTGCTTCGCGTGCGGCGACCCTGTTCGTCGACTTCGTCAAAAAAGTTAGCGGTCGGAACGTAGTACTCAAGGAGCTTAACGAGGTATGTCTGCGCAGAGGGGAACGTCGAGAATCCTCGCTTTGCAAACGCGGTTTGGACAGCCTCTGAAAAGAAGGCTGTAAATCCATCGGGAGTCACGATAATGCCCTGATTCTTGGCCATATCCTCATTTCATCATACGGTGTTTTTGACCGAATATCTGAGATTACAGACCTAAGACGGATCACTTTCTCGACGTCAGTCGATGAGGTGCCTCACTTTGAGCCACCCTCGGCCTTCCAAGGTGCTCGCGGTCCAACGGCAACGGTCACCGACGGCGCCTCTATAATCCGAGCGATCAAAGCCTGCACATCTTCAGCGCGCACGGCGCGAACGCGATCGGCGTACTGAAAGATCTCTTCGCCGGGAATACCGTAGATCTCGTTAAACAAAAGCGAGGACGACACAGCCGAGGCCTTTTGCAAACCCAGATCGTGACTTCCAATCAAGTATCGAACAGCTCGATCCAGCTCGATCTTTGGAATTGAAGTTGTCGCCAGTTTCTCGATCTCTGAGCGCATCATCGCAATCGCTGTTTCTCCCTTTTCGGGCGCACAACCAATAAACGCTCCAAAGTATCCACTATCCACACCATCC
The DNA here is from genome assembly GCA_016713885.1 of Bdellovibrionales bacterium. GTDB lineage: Bacteria > Bdellovibrionota > Bdellovibrionia > Bdellovibrionales > JAMPXM01. Next base: position 372,122 of record JADJOF010000001.1, read on the forward strand.
ATCGACATTGGACCAACGCTATAGGCGAGCGACTTTTTATCGCGAAGTTCGATAAACAATCGACCGCCTTGGCCAGCCAAAACAGCCTGAGCAACTTGGAGCGCGTAGCGACTGGGGTCTGTCAGAGTCAGTCCCCGCCATCCCACCATGATGTGCGTCTGTTCTTTTTTAAGTTCGTGAAAACGGAAGACGTCGGTTTTCAGTGTCGAACTCAAGGCCACCTTCTTAAAGCCCTCACCCTTAGGTTGCGACTGCGGAATGTGATTCAAGGCATCGCACCAGGCATCGATATGGGCATTGCCGGTCAAAACAAACACGGCGTCTTTTGGACGAATAATGCGGTGATGAAAGTCGTCCAGTGTTGCTTTTGAAAGCGTCGGGATGGTTTGAACCGTTCCAATCGGATCACGTGCGTAGGGATGCCCTTCAAAGAGGGCCTCCATAAACAGACGAGAACCAATCTGTGCCGGGCGATCTTCTCGAGTCCGCAATCCCTCGAGCATCATCGCCTTTTAGCGCTAAACGGCCTCGCTCGAAATAGACGGCTTAAATGCCGTTTCAAAGAAGAGCGGAATGAGCTGCTCTTCATACTCTGACAGAACTTGTCCCGATACGCCTGCAGTGTGTCTGCCGCCGAAAGCGCCAAGGCCCGCTGCGAATCCCTCGATTTTCGAATTGAGGTCGGTCTCACTGAAGTTCGAAGTCCCTGTAATCCAAGTGCGGCTGAGAAGTTCGGTCAGTCCATCTTGATTCGCGGGTTCGAGGCGCGAGCCACCCAAGAATCCCAAGCGCGCACTGACGACTGGAGTCGATCGAGCGATTCGGGCAATGACGCGTAGACCAGACTTCAACGTGCGCGTTTCAATTTCTATCTCTCCATCGGGGCGGGCCGTCCAGGCCGGGCGCGACGCGGATTTTTTCTTCTTTGGAACGATGCCGACTTTCGCGGTTTTCCAACGTTTGCCAAAGGCTTTCACGGCCGCTTGCAGAAGAGCTTTCTGTTGTTTCTCGTCGGACTCAAGCGGTGCCATACAAACAACACTCAGTTTTTCAGGTGCGAGATACTTTTTCGCCGTCTTAACCGCCTGCTCCGAACTGAACTTCCGAACACGAGCCAGATAGCGGTCCATTTCGGAAGGATCGCCCAGAAGAGTCGTCAGCGATCCAATCTTTCTTGCAAGACCATCAGCGGTCTCAAGACCGTAAAGCTCTGAGCTTTCAATATTCACAATCGCTCGTTCAATTTCTTCTGCCGAGACTGGACGCTCCAAGAGTCCGACGATCTCTTCGGTCAAAAGCGGAAGCACTTCCTCAAGACGTTTCGCATTGAGATGAGCCGTGACCGTGAAAAAACCAGGATCGCGGGATGTAAAACAGCCAGCACCTGCCGAATTGACGACGTCCGACTCAACCCGAAGGCGGCGAACCACGCGGCTGGCATCGCCCTGGCCGAGTACCATCGCCAATGTCTCAAGAGCCGCGACGTCTTCGTGTTTCACGCTTGGAATCGGCCACGAGAAATGCAGCTGCATCTCCTTTACTTCGGCGCGATCGTAGTAAACGCGTGGTGTTTTCGTCGCCGCTTTAGGCTCCTTCGCGCGCGCCACTTTGCGAACAGCCGAAGCCTTCAGAGTACCAAAACGTGCACGGACCAACGTCGCCATCGCCGCCGTTTCAAAATCGCCCGCGATGACAAGCGTCATGTTTTTTGGACTGTATCGCTCTTTGAAGTATCGCTTCAAAACGGCCGGGCTCACTTTTTTGATAACCTCGGGACGGCCAATCACCGGCAGGCGATACGGGTGCTTTTTGTAAATGCTCGAGAATAGAAGTCGGCTGCCCTTTCGCGACGGGCTGTCATTTGTCCTCTTGATCTCCTCAAGGACGACCTCGCGCTCCGCATCGATTTCTTTTGGATCAAAGAGCGGCGAGCCCATCATGTCGGCAATAACATCAAGTCCGACCTCTTGAAATTCACGCGAAATGTTCACATAAAAAACAGTCTGGTCGAAGCTGGTCCAGGCATTCAGCTCTCCGCCAGAGGCCTCAACTGTGCGGGCGATTTCGCCGACTCCATACTTCGCTGTTCCTTTAAACAACAAATGCTCAATGAAATGACTGATACCTTCTTCTGGTCGACGCTCGTCAGCCGAGCCCGTCTTGACCCACATTTGAACTGAAACCACCGGCGACTTCCGCGACGGAACAAGTCGAACCTCAAGGCCATTCTTTAAAACGATCTTCGTTGGTTTCTGCTTGCTAGATGCTGACTTTTGAGACATCGGTGAGTCCAATCTTTTGAGGCCAAGGGAGCGTCGGCAATGGGATCGTTTGGAGTTTACGTGCACATCCCCTATTGCCTTCAGATTTGCACGTACTGTGACTTCGTCAAATTTGAAAAAAAAGACCTGCCGCCAACCGATCGCTATGTCTCTCTTCTCGAGCAAGAGATCGCGAGTCGCGGTCCGCATGTTCAGCAAACCATTCCCTCTTCGATCATGCATTCGCTCTACTTTGGCGGCGGCACGCCTAGTCTTCTCTCTCCTTCGGAAATTCTATCGGTGATCCAAGCGCTTGAGAAGCAAGGGTTTCAACGGGCCAGTGGAGCTGAGGTCACACTTGAGGTTAATCCGGGGACGCTCACCGAATCGTCGCTCGACGCTTTTCTTGAAATGGGCATCACGCGATTTTCTGTTGGCGCTCAGACTTTCGACGAGCGTTTCTTATCGGTCACGGGACGCAAACACAGCGTCGGCGACACGGTTGCGACACTTGAGTTGCTTCGGGACCGTGGCGCTCACTTTTCGTTCGATCTGCTGTTCGGACTGCCGGGGCAACATCTCGCCGACGTCAGAAACGATGTTCGCCGCGCACTTGAGTACGGCCCCAAGCATCTCAGCGCCTATTGCTTGACCCTGCCCGAAAAACATCGCCTGAACAAAGGTCGAGCTCCTGACGACGAACAGGCGCAGATGTTCGATCTGATTTGCGACGATCTCGCAGTCGGCGGACTTGTGCGTTACGAAGTCTCGAACTTTGCCGTTCCCGGTTTTGAGTCGCGCCACAATCTCCTGTACTGGAGCGATCGGCCCTACTGGGGAATTGGCATCGGCGCCCACTCCTACCTCCCCATTTCGCCCTGGGGGGTCCGCTTTTGGAACCCACCAACCGTGCGCTCGTGGGAGCTCGAAATGGCGCGCACCACCGGAATGGCGTTTTGGAAGGACTTCGAACCCTCCGCGTCGAGCCGCTTCAGCTGCACCAAGCCATCACCGATTTCACACACAGCACTGCGATCGACACGCGGCCTTATCGACACCGAAGTGCTGCTGAAGTTCTCTTCAGCTTTCCCCGACCTTCCTCGTGAAATCGAACGACGCGCCCTGCCGCTGCTCAATGAGGGTCTGTTAGTTCGGGCCGAGAAGCCTGATCGATGGCTTCTTTCAAAAGCAGGTCACGCCTTGGCTGATCGCGTTTTTGAGCCGCTCACCTTCCTGAAGGACGAAGTTTGACATTCTCCGTTCCGACTTCATAATGCCTGCATGGTCGATTCGAATGGACAAGAAAAACCGAAAGCAAATCCTGCTGCTGAGCAGTCGGATTCTCCCAAAAGGCTCGGCGACGATACGGCGCCAGGCTTTACCCCTCAAGCGACGGATTCCGTAACGGCACCGTCGATGGCTGATGAGCTCGCGAAGTCGAAGAACGACTTCCTCTATCTGTATGCCGAGTTCGAGAACTATAAAAAACAGGCCATTAAAGAGCGGGCAGATTTGCGCCGATTTGGCGCAGAACGTCTGGTTGTCGACCTTCTCAATGTTCTTGATATTTTTGACACTGCACTGGCCATGGAGCTGACTCCCGAAACTGCGGCTTCGTTTCGCAAGGGAATCGAAATGACCGCCTCTGAGCTCAAGTCAATGCTGCAACGGCACGGCGTTGAGGAGATTCAAGCGATGGGTGTCCCTTTCGACCCCTCTGTGCATGAGGCGCTGAGCAGCGAAGAGACTGCGGATCTGCCACCTGGACATGTTTCGCGAGTTTTCAAGAAACCGTACAAACTTCACGATCGACTCGTTCGTCCAGGCCAAGTGGTCGTCGCGAAAGAGAAGTAGATCACTATGGCTGCCAAACGCGATTACTATGAGGTTCTCGGGATTAAGCGAAATGCAACTCCTGATGAGATCAAGAAGGCGTTTCGCAAAATGGCTCTTCTCCATCACCCCGACAAAAATCCGGGTGACAAAAAAGCAGAGGAAAAATTCAAGGAGGCCAGCGAGGCCTACGAGATTCTTTCTGATGAATCAAAGCGACAGCAGTATGATCGATTCGGTCATGGCTTCGCCGCCTATACGGGTGCTGGAGCTGGCGCCGGCCAGGGACCGTTCGGCGGTTTCGACGAGACGACCTTTTCAGGCTTCGGCGGTGGGCCGGATTCTTTTCAGGACATTTTCGGCGACATCTTCAGCGACATCACGGGCACAGGACGGCGTGGACCGCGAGGTGGCCCGCAACAGGAAACAGGCCCCCGCGGCGGCTCACGCACGCGTGGAGCTGATTTGCGCTACACACTTTCAATCGCATTTGAAGATGCAGCAACTGGTTGCGAGAAAACAATCTCGTTTGTTCGCCAACGCGGCGGACGCGAAGAGACCGCGCGACTAGCCATCACTATTCCTGCTGGGGTGAAGTCAGGACAACGGCTCAAACTTCGCGGCGAGGGCGATGCACCCCAAGTTGGCAATCAGATGGGCGACCTATATGTGATCGTCAACGTTGCAGAGCACTCTCTCTTTCGTCGATCAGAAAACGACGTGCATCTCGAGGTTCCTCTCAATTTTGCGGACGCCGTAACTGGCACCGTCGTGGAAATCCCGACTCTAACCGGAAAAGCGTCATTAAAAATCCCGGCCGGCACACCGTCGGGACAGATTTTCCGATTGAAGGGAAAGGGCTTTTCGGCCGTTGGCGCGGCCGATGCCGCTGCACAGACTGGCGATATGCTCGTCAAGGTCCTCATCGACGTCCCGAGAGACCTCAGTGACGAACAACTTGAACTCTTAAAGCGCTTTGCCTCATCTGTTCGGCCAGGACCAATGGTCAAGTCGTTCCAAGAAAAGGCCGAACGCCTCCGAAAGAAATGAGGTTTTATGCGATTCATTTTGTTGTCTTGCATCGGTGCGGCGACCTGTCTCATCGCCGTCAGCTGCCAAACGGCCGTAGCTCGCAAACAGCCCGTTAAAACTCCACCGAATGTCGAGAAAGAATTTGCGGCCGCCCGTCGTTCATTCGAAGACGGCGATCTCAAAAAGGCCATTCCTCGCTTAAAGAAAATCTCCACGCAGCACGCCGACTCCGAGGTCGCCGACGACAGCCTGATGATGCTCGCTCAAGCCTTTGAAAAACAGCAGCTATCAAAAGAGGCTCTGCAGACCTATCTCACTCTCGCCAATAGCGAGATCTCCTCACCGATGGAGAGTACGGCTCTCATTCGCGCGGCACGGCTTCATGTTCGATTCAATCAGTTCAAAGAGGCGGGCGAGCTCATTGAGCGCATCGAACGCTCAAACTCGGCCGATAAAACGACCAAATCCGAAGCTCTCGAACTCAAGGCCGAGATTCTGCTTGCCGAGAATCGCCTGCTCGAAGCGATGGAAGTTTATGTTGAACTTGCCAATAGCAATCCCGATCAGCGCGTGCAGGAAAAGTATCGAATGGCCGCACAGGACCTGCTCGACACCCGATTGACTCCAAGATGATGTGCGAGAAGTTTCAGAGCGGTCGGCCTTTGGTTTTTTGCGGCCCACAGCAAAGTACCGGTCCGGTCTTTACTATGCCGACCAACGACAACTGGGCAAAGCGCGCTCCGCATTTGAAGACGTTATAAGTCTTGCTCCAGGATCTGAACTTGCCGAGAAAGCCTCGGCCTTCATTGCCCAAATCGATGCCCGAAGCCGAGTCAACCCCAAGACCATCGGCGTTGTTCTTCCCTTGAGCGGAAAGCAACAGGCGATGGGCCAACGCGCATTGCGCGGCGTTCAACTTGGTCTGGGTATTTACGGTCGAAACCCTTCGGGATTCCGCTTGGCCGTTATCGATAGCGAGGGTAACCCCGATGCCGCCCGCCGTGGTGTCGAGCGCCTCGTCGTTGAAGACAATGTTATTTCAGTTATCGGAGGCTTACTCTCAAAGACGGCGGGCGCTGAGGCGGCGAAGGCACAGGAGTTCGCCGTCCCCTCGATCATGATGAGTCAAAAGGCCGGCCTTACTGACACCGGTGAGTATGTTTTTAGAAACGCCCTCACAAGTCAGATGCAGGCGTCGGCACTCGCTGACGTCGCCATCAGTAAGCTCGGTGCGAAACGGTTCGCGATTTTGTTTCCAAATGATCCTTATGGAACCGAGTTTGCGAACTTTTTTTGGGATGCCGTGAAGATGCGTGGCGGCTCCGTGACCGGTGCGCAATCCTACGATCCAAAAGAGACCGACTTTCGCGGACACGTTCAACGCCTCGTCGGCACCTACTACGTCGAGGACCGAGCGGAGGAATATCGAATTCGCTACAGACAATACCTAGAGAAGAACCCGAAGCGCTCTGCTCGCCAGGGACAGGCGTCACCTGAAGATATTCTCCCGCCGATCGTCGACTTCGACGCCCTTTTCATTCCCGACAGCGTCAAAGCGGCTGGCCAAATTGCACCGATGTTGGCCTATAACGACGTCGACAATGTTCGTCTTCTCGGAACCAATCTCTGGAACAATCCCGCACTCGTCACTCGCGGGCAGAAGTTTGTTGAAAACTCCGTCTTCGTTGATGGCCTCTTTATCGGCGATCGGTCGTTTCAAAATGCCGACTTTGTTAAGCAGTACAAAGAGCTCTATGGCGAAGAGCCCGGTCTCATCGAGGCCCAAGCGTACGACTCCGGTCTACTCCTGCGTCAGCTTGTCGGCAGCGGGGCAACGTCGCGCATTGAGCTTCAGGAGCGGCTCGCAGGCCTTAAGGGCTTCTCTGGCTCTCTCGGCCAACTCGAGATGTCGGCCGACCGCGAATTGATTCGGCCGATCTCAGTTCTGAGCGTCAAGGATGGCAAAATCGGCCCGTTAGAGAATTCCCTGCAGTAATAAGCGCTTAGCGCCCCAATACCTCCCATAAAAAATGCGATGCCTGAAAGCGGCATCGCCCTTAACCGCCGCCCACGGCCCCGCTGTCTTAGCGTCGATCCCGGTCGATGATTCGACCAAAGGACAGGTGGAGGGGAATATGGCGGGCGGTAAACGATTAACAGATCAATTCATTCGCGAATGTCGGACTCGTTTGCTCGAGATGAAAACCGAGATTCTCAATCGCACTCGGTCGCTGACTCGTGAGTATGAGGCTCGCGACCGCGGCGGTAGCGATGAGGGCGACATGACAATGGAGATTCTCGCCGAGAACGACTTCTTGAGCACGCAGGGACGATTGAAGGCACGCCTTATTGAAATCGATCACGCCCTTTCAAGAATCGAGAAAGGTCTCTACGGTATTTGCGAAGAGACCGACGAACCGATCGAAGTCGAACGCCTGCGCGCACTACCGTGGACCCGCCTTTCGATCGAAGGTGCGGAAATTCGCGAGTCGCTTGAGCGCCGATTTGCCCGTACTTAAATTCCTATTCCCGTTACAGAACCTGTCCTGAAAACTTACAAAACTCGATGACGACACGGACGCTGTCTTCGAGAAACACGAAGAGGAAAATCCATGGATGGAGATTCCTCTTCTAAAGAAACGCGACTCATCTTGTGATTTACGAGTCGCGGCGTAGAGATGCTCGCATCACAAGCATAACGCACCCGTCTGAGTGATTTCTTTGACTTCAATTCACCAACTTCCTACAAGCTGTCACGAACTGTCGTGGGTGGGGCCATGATGGAGAATTCACTGCTTACTTTTCTAGCTCTTGCTAGTTGAAAACAAGCAGCATGCGTTGGGGGGTCAATGCGTACACGTGAAATCAACTCGTTTAAAACGCTCCTGCTTGAACAGCGTTCCGAGCTCTTAAACAGAATGGTCGCCTTCCGCACGGAAACTCTTGTTCCTGTGGGCGAACGCGGCGATGAGGGCGATCGCGCAACATCAGAGCTCGACCTCAGTCGCGCTGTTCGCGATCAAGAGCGCGCCTCTGCGCTTCTTCCAAAAATCGACCGCGCTCTCCAGCGATTGAGCGACGGTAGCTACGGTCTTTGCGAAGTTTGCGAAGAGCCCATTGGAATCGCACGACTCAAGGCTCGCCCCGTGGCGACTTTGTGCATTGCCTGCAAAGAAGAGCAGGAACAAACAGAAAAAATCTTCGCCTAAAGCCGAGAGGTCCGATCCAGAAAACACGAAAAAGCCCCGCCTCAAGTGGGGTTTTTTCTTTTTAAGGCCAATTCTAGCACCTCGCCCGTAAAGCGATCTCAACTCGAGACCGAAAAGAAACCCAGATAAGACGCCTTGCCCGAACGGCGGAGGATGCATGGGTTTTGACGATAAGAATTTAGAGATACCTGAAACACTCCCGATGTTGCCCGTGCGCGATATCGTTGTATTTCCCTATATGATTTTGCCTCTCTTTGTAGGAAGAGAAGCATCGATCCGCTCAGTTGAGGAAGCATTGGCCAAGAGCCGATTTATCTTCTTGGCTTCGCAGAAAGAAATCACAGAGGAGAATCCGACAGAGGAGACAATCTACCAAGTCGGAACAATCGCTCGAATCATGCGCATGCGAAAGCTTGCCGATGGTCGCGTGAAGATCCTCATTCAAGGCGAAGCAAAAGGACGCATCACAAAATTTGTGAAATCGTCACCAAACTTTGAAGTCGCTGTCGAGCGCATCACCGAGACCGATCAAAAAGATCTCGCCGTTGAGAACGAAGCGCTGATGCGCAGTGCGCGCGAGCAGATTGAGAAGATCATTGCTCTTGGTCGCTCGCTTTCGCCAGACATTCTCTTGATCCTCGACGATGTCACAGAACCAGGTCGTCTTGCTGACCTCATCGCCTCAAATCTTGGCCTCAAGGTCTCTGACGCTCAACGCGTTCTTGAAACAAGCGATCCTGTCGCTCGCCTCAAAGCTGTCGTTGAAATTCTCGGCTCAGAGCTTGAAGTGCTTTCGATGCAGCAGAAGATTCGTTCACAGGCCAAAGATGAAATGTCGAAAGGCCAACGCGAATACTTCCTGCGCGAGCAGATGCGCGCCATTAAGAGTGAGCTCGGCGAGCAAGATCAAAAGGGCGAAGAGATGGAAGAGCTTCGCGACAAAGTGACAAAAGCTGGAATGCCAGAACCTGTTCACACCGAAGCGCTGAAACAGCTTGGCCGTTTGGAGCGCATGCATCCAGATGCAAGCGAAGCCTCAATGCTTCGCACATACCTTGACTGGCTTATCGACCTTCCATGGTCAAAAGCCACAGAGGATAACCTCGATCTTGATCGCGCAAAGATTGTCCTCGATGAAGATCACTATGAGTTGGCAAAAGCAAAGGACCGCATCTTGGAGTTCCTTGCGGTACGAAAGCTGAAGTCAGATGCTAAAAAGGGGCCGATCCTTTGTTTCTGTGGACCTCCCGGAGTTGGTAAAACTTCTCTTGGAAAATCGATTGCTCGCTCAATGGGACGCGAATACTTCCGCGTCGCTCTAGGCGGCGTAAAAGATGAGGCCGAGATTCGTGGTCACCGTCGCACTTACGTTGGTGCGATGCCCGGAAAAATCGTTCAAGCACTGAAACAAGTGAAAACGAAAAACCCGGTTATTGTTCTGGACGAGATCGATAAACTCGGTAGCGACTACCGTGGCGATCCCTCTGCGGCAATGCTTGAGGTCCTTGATCCCGAGCAGAACCACGCATTCCGCGATCACTATCTCAATGTCGATTTTGATCTCTCCAATGTCTTGTTCATTGCGACAGCGAACGTTCTTGAGAACATTCCGCCAGCACTGCGCGATCGCATGGAAGTGATTCAAATCTCGGGCTATACTGAGAACGATAAGCTTTTGATCACGAAGAAACACTTGATCGATCGCCAAATCGAGGTCAACGGAATCACAGATGCCAACATCGAGTTTACAGATGATGGTATCCGCTACCTGATCAGCGCTTACACTCGCGAGGCCGGCCTACGGAATCTCGAGCGCGAAGTAGGATCAGTTTGTCGGAAAGTGGCAAAGGGTTTTGTCCTTGGCAACAAAGACAAAGTCACCGTCACAGCAGAAAAAGTAGCAGAGCTGCTCGGACCACCGCGATTCATTCGCGATGAGAAAATGACTGAACCACAGGTCGGAATCACAACCGGTCTTGCGTGGACTCAAGCTGGCGGCGAAGTGCTTCTCATCGAAGCGCTCAAGATGAAAGGTAAGGGCGGACTCGTTCTGACCGGTCAAATGGGCGACGTGATGAAGGAGTCGGCGCAAGCAGCGATGAGTTATGCTCGTGCCCATGCGGTCGAACTCGGAATCGATGAAGACTGGTGCGACAACTATACCGTGCACGTTCACATCCCCGCCGGCGCCATCCCGAAAGATGGACCAAGTGCTGGGATCACGATGGCCACCGCGCTGATCAGTCTGATGACTGATACGCCGGTCCGGAGCGATATCGCCATGACTGGCGAAGTCACTCTCTCTGGCCGAGTGTTGCCGGTCGGTGGAATCCGCGAGAAGGCGCTTGCCGCGCTCAATCATGGAGTAAAAACGGTTTTGATTCCATTCCAGAATCAGAAAGACGTCCAAGATATTCCAGAAGAGTTCCGCAAACAGCTGAGCTTCATCTTTGTCGAACATCTGGATGAAGTCCTGCAAATGGCCCTCGACAACGCCCTCGACGAGAAACTGGGTAAGGCGAAGAGACAGGGTACAAAAGCTGGAAAGAAATCCAAAGACGCTGCGGCCGCTTCGGCAGCCTAAACAGCAACCGACGTCATCGTCGTAAAAAGGCTCGATGCTTCATCGCATCGGGCCTTTTCTATTTAAAGTAGTCACGACTAAGCATTGCCGATCGGTCGCTCGTTGCGGAGCGGACGCAGACGCGCATTATCGCTCTCCAAAACGCGAACCAATGTTTTTAAATCCGCAATCTCCTCTTTGAGATGCAGAATCTGTTCTTCTTTTTCTTGAAGAATCAGGGTGTACGCCTGTTTCAGCTCGTTGAGTAGTTTTGACGTCGTCGTGATCAACGGCTCGTCTGCCATCGTCGCACTCCCGTTCTTCGTCACAGAAGAGTGGCCGACATTTACCGGTTCAATTTCCTGAACAGCCGATTGAACAGCCGCCTGTATGGTCGGCACGGCCGACGAAACAAATGCGGCACCAGGCTCATCTGGAAGATAGTAGCGACCCGATTCAAAACGATGCGCCTGTTGACCGGTCTTGATTCGACGACGAAGCGTCGATACCGAAATTCGGTACTTGCTCGCGTAGTCGGTCAAAAGAAGCCAGCGGGTGTTCGACATGTCCCGTAGAATAGTCAGAATAACCACGCCGACACAAGGGTTAAGGGTGCGATAAGGCGTGGTATTTTTTGAACTCCGCCATGACCTCCGATCTTTTTCGTTCCTTTGTGGGTCTGGCCTCTCTAAGATCGATGTATGCGGCTTGGCGAAAAGAAAAGTGTGGCTCTTGTTCTCTCTGGCGGTGGCATTAAAGCCGCGGCGTTTCATTTAGGCGTCTGCTTGGCCCTGCGGGAAAAGGGCTTTCAATTTGCCGGCGGAACCAAAGAGGAAGTGCAACTTCGGTATCCCGACGATCGCCTGACATTTAAGATCTATGTCGGCTCCAGCGCCGGTTCCTTCATCACTTCACTCTTGGCGTCAGGTCACTCCGTTGAATCGATTATCGATGCGTTTGAGCGCGGGGCCGAGTCGGAGCTCAATAAGTTTTCCCGAAAGCGCAAGATCTTCACACGCCTGAAGCCCATCACCTACCGCGAGATCTTTGCCGTCAACGGCACCAATTTTCTCGATTCGCTGCCTGGTTTTTTGAAACGCAAGAGTCTTGTCACGGGCGGCCTTGAGGCTTTTTTGAAGAATGGCTTCAAACTCAACGGCCTTTTCACCACCAAAAATATCGAACGCTATTTGCGCACCAACGTTTTGAAAGAGAATAGCTTTTCGTCGCTTGGGGTTAAGAGCTACGTCATCGCCACACAGCTCAACCACTCGCGCAAAGTGGTCTTTGGCGACTTTCCTGAAACTTATAAAGTAAAAAACATCAAGTACGCTAACTTCGCCTCGATCTCTGACGCTGTTGCGGCCAGCACCTCGCTCCCACCGTTCTTTGCACCCTATGGCATCAAGAATCAGAAGGGTAAAGAGCTGTTTTTCTTCGACGGCGAGATTGCGATACGCTCGACCCACGTGGCGGCCGACGCCGGGGCTGACCTCGTTATCGCCAGCTACTCGATTCAACCGTACCACTATAACCCCGTGATGGGCTCGCTCCACAACTACGGCATTCCGCTAATTATCAACCAAGCCCTCTACCAAGTGATTCAACAGAAGATCGAAAAACACATCGATCACCAGCAGCAAATCGCCGCCATCATGAGCGCCGTCGATGGTTATTTTCGACAGCAAGGCCTCCCCGATGAACATCGCGAGAAGCTCATCGAAATTCTGACTAAGCGCGTGAACTTTCGCCCCGAAGTGGATTGGATCTATATTCACCCCAGTCCAAACGACTACGAGATGTTCTTTGTCGACCACTTCAGCCTCAATGCCGAGATTCTTGGGCGGATTGTCCACATTGGCTTCCGTGCCGGCATTCAAGCGCTGCGCAAGTTTGATCTGTAGTTGAGATTGAACTTAAGCCTGCTATTGTCTTTTCCATGTGGGGTTGGAAAAAGAAGTCGAAGCTCGATGCTGCTACGTTCTGTGTTTACCCATGGATCGAGCAAGTCGTGCAGCCGACCGGCAAAGTCAGCTTTTGTTGTGTCGCCAAGAATGGCGGGCTTCTAAAGAAACCCGATGGCCAGTACTACAGCGCTGCCGAAGATCGCCTGGCGGACGCGTGGAACTCTGAACACATGCGTAAGATTCGCCAGGGCATGCTGGCTGGAGAAAAGGTTTCGGGGTGTGAACTCTGTTACTTCCAAGAATCGATCGGGAAAAACTCGTATCGGCAAATGCACAATGAGGAGTGGCTCAAGAAGGACCGCTCCGATATCGAAAAACGAGTCCACTCTTCAATCGACAGTCAATTCAAGGTCGAAAAGCCAGCACTTTACCTTGATCTTCGCCTCGGCAATCTCTGCAACTTAAAGTGTCGGTCCTGCAATCCGTATAATTCGAGTCAGATTCACAAAGAAGTGACTCAGCTCATGGATACTGACGCTGATTACCTCAAATTCTGGACAACAAAGCATAGGGACTCAAAGCCAGCCTCGTATCCAAACTGGTTTGAAAGCGACGCGTTTTGGGATGAAGTGATCGAGTCCATTCCAAATTTACGCAAGGTCTATCTGACTGGCGGCGAACCCACTCTTATTGAGAAAAACTATCGCTTCCTCCAAGCCTGTATCGATTCCGGCCATTCAAAGCATATCTTTTTGATGTTCAACACCAACTGCACGAACATCCAAGACCGGTTTCTTAAACTCTTGCCACATTTTGAGTTCGTTTTGATCAATGCCTCAATCGATGGCCTTGGACCGATCAACGACTACATCCGCTTTCTAAGCCGCTGGGAAACGGTCGATAAGAACTTCCGACGCTTGGTTGGACTTGCTGATAACGTAAAAATTGGAATTACGCCCGTGGTGCAGGTCTATAACATTCTCAACATCGTCGACCTGCTTCGTTACGTTGAATCTGTCGCGCTTGAGGCAAATTCCGATATCAACGTCGACTTTCTCTACGCAACCGATCCTCCCTACATCAATTCACAAATTCTTCCCTACTCAGTGAAGGCCGAGGCCGTTCGTCGCCTTGAGGTCTATAAGCGAGACTCGAAGACATATCACACACAGAGCTATCTTAAGAATTCAGTGGATAGCTGTATCAATATGCTAAATGAGTCACCGCACGCCGACGTCGAGCAACTCTCCGATTTTACCGAGTACACTCGTCTTCTCGACAAGCATCGCAAACAGAATTTTGACGGCGTCTTTCCGGAGCTGTCAGAGCTTCTTTCTCGCGAGGTTACAGATGTTCACGTTTGATCGCGATCCGTTTCCTTTTAAGGATTTGGGCCGAGCCTCCACCGGCGAACAAATCGAAGACCCCTATGAGTTCAATAGTCTCTCGCCAACATTCTGTGTTTTGCCCTTCAGCCATCTGGCAACACACACCGACGGATCCGCTATTCTTTGTTGCGTTGCAAAGACCGACTCAGGCCTGAATCTCAATGATCACTCACTTAAAGACGTTTGGAATTCGAACTACGTCAAATCGGCACGTCTTAAGATGCTGAAGGGTGAGGCGGTCGCAGCTTGCTTGCACTGCTATGCCGAGGAAAAAAATGGATGTCGATCGCATCGCGTAACCGAGAATCGCGTCTGGAAGGATCGCTTTGGACGCGACTTTATGCTCGATCGAATTCGTAAAGTCGAGAAGAACGGCTCTCTGTCAGAAGACATCGTGGCGATCGATCTACGCCTCGGCAACACCTGTAACCTTCAATGCGTCATGTGCCGACCACAAGATTCAAGTCGTTGGACCGCGCTCGCAAAAAAACTCGGCGAGACGGCGGAGGACCCTGAGCTGAGAGGCGAGTGGGCCCATAAGAGCAAAATCAATCAGAGTCGCTTTGAGTGGTATAAAGATCCCGAGTTCTGGCAGGATCTTGAGTCTATGCTTCCCAGCATGCGCGAGATTATTGTCGGCGGCGGAGAACCGATGCTGCTCGAAGAGCACAGACGCCTCATTCAAGCCTGCGTCGACTCAGGAGCCGCGAGCCACATTCAAATTCGCTATCACACCAACGGCACCCTGCTCGATACCTCGCTATTTCCGCTTTGGGAGAAGTTCAAACTCGTCGAAGTCTTTGTCAGCCTCGATTGCTACGGCGAAAAGAATTCATATATGCGCTACCCGGCAAACTGGGAGGCGATCGACCGCAATCTTAAGCTGATCGATCGCGAATCGCCCGACACTGTGCGCTCGATGCTTCTTTGCAGCGTTCACCTGCTCAACATGTTTTATCTCGACGAGTACGGTGCTTGGATCCGTGATCAGAACTTTAAAAAGGTCACTCACGGATTCAACGGCTACTATCACCCAGGTGTCGTGCACTACCCGCCGTACCTCTCAATTCAAAACTATCCTGCCCATGTGAAAGAGATCATCACCCGCAAGCTTTTGTCATTTGAGGAAACGAGCAACAAGAAATCGAATAAAATACAAGGGCTCGTCAACCTCATGAATGAGGTCGATCACTCAGCAAGATTGCCAAGAGCCAAAGAGTACATCCGCCGCCTCGATGCTGAACGCGGGACGCATTTCGATCGCGTGTTTCCAGAGCTCAATGAGCTTCTTCAATTTGTTTAAGAGAACTTGAGAATCAGCTCGAGTTCTGATTTCGAGTATTCCTGCAACTGATCCTGATTGAGCCTCTGATAGAGGGGGCTCATGTTGACATTGAGACGGTCGCTCGCGTTCGGTAAACGAAGCAGTTCATCTTTTATTTCTTCCGCTTCGCCCGAACGACCAGGTGGAACCATTATTCGAACACCCATCCAGTACGGCGAGCCACTCGCGAGCATCGCTCCGACGGTTTGGAAAAATCGTTCGCGACTGTAGGACTCAAGATGAAGACTCAATCCGACGCACGCCTTTTTTGCCAAGCGCGCAAAGTAGTCAGGCCCTAGACTTCCGTTGCTCTGCACATGAAGCAGATGTCCAGCCGCCTCTAGACGATCGACCATTTCCATGAACGAAGGATTCAGCGTCGGCTCTCCACCGGTGAAAACCCACTTCGATGCGACGCCTCGACAAAACTGCGACTCGATTACATCGATCGCTGTCCAAATTTTTTCGCGCGTCCAGTGAGCGTCGGTGTGATTCGAGACCGAAGGATGGCAATATGAACAGCTGTAGTTGCATCGACGAGATAAATCCCAGGTTATTGTTTTAGGAAAACGCCGATGCGCCTCCTCCTGCGTTGGTGAAACCCAGTCTGGTTCGGCGACTTCACCTTTGCGCTCCGGCAACGGCTCTGTGCTGCGAACTTGAAACGCCTTGATACGTGCCTTGCGAAGCTGCATGTCAGCTCCACACATACACCAGGTTTTCGTACAGCGAATCCACTGCGTCGGCAGCTCAAGACGGCCAGCAAAGACGTTACCATAAACACCGCCGACCCGACAGGTTGCGGCATAGGCTTCGCCGTCGGGAGAGACGTGAAGGTTTTCGGTTCCGGCCGAGCACAGCCAGTCCCGCCATGAGTTCTTGCGCGCAGCCAAGAGCTCTTCAACTGAAAAGTCTTGGCGATAGAGCCCGACGGTCGTCGATTGACAGAGAGACACCGAATGATGAGTGAGTTCGTTGCTCGACATTCTTTCCTGAGTCTATTGAGATGAGGTGGCTATGACAAAGATCTATCTCGATCATGCCGCAACGACCCCCATGCGTCCCGCCGTTCGCGAACGGCTCCATCAACTCTTTGACGTCGATGGCGTTTGGGCCAATAGCTCATCAAAGCATTCTGCCGGGGCCGAGGCCGCAGCCGTCGTTGAGCATGCTCGGTCGCGAGTTGCCGCACTGATCGAGGCAAAGCCAACCGAGGTTTTCTTTACGGGCAGCGCGACCGAATCGAATAACTGGCTCCTGGCAACGGCCCGTGAGCTTGATCTGATCACCGCCGTTCTGTGTACCGAACACTCGAGCCTGCTTTCACCACTTCAACTCGATTCTAACGGTGTCCTTCTTCCTGTGGACCGCAATGGTCATATTCAAGTTTCAGCGCTCGAATCGCTTCTCCAAAAGGGCACCATCGGCCTCGTCTCAATTGCCCTCATAAACAATGAAACCGGAACCATTCAAGACCTAGCACAAATCGCCAAAATTTGCCGAGAGCACGGGGCGCTTCTTCACACAGATGCCGCTCAGGCCCTCGGTCACACCGATGTTTCGGTAAAAAAACTTGGCGTTGATTACATGACACTGAGTTCCCACAAAGCTGGTGGCCCAAAAGGTGTCGCTGCCATCTACGCTCGAACCGGATCTCCCCTCCGACCGCTGCTCATCGGCGGAGGTCACGAGCGCGGAATGCGCAGTGGAACTGTCGCTGTTGAGCTGATTGACGGTTTTGCGCTGGCCACGGAATCTGCAGTCAAAACAACGGGTCTGTCTTCGTTACGAAAGCACCTCGTTGCGCAACTGCAAGCTCTCGATACTCGCTATGATCTGGATCTATCCATCAACGGGGCATCGGATGCGAACTGGAACTCTCCGCACATCGTCAGTTTAACAATCCCCTCAATTCACTCCACGACATTCGTCGAGGATCTCAATCGAAAAGGCGTTTTCTGCTCGGCCGGTGCTGCCTGTAAAGCCAGTAACCCAAGCGGAGCCAAAGACAATCCGATCCTGATCGCCATGGGACGTGATTCAAATAGAGCCCATCATGTCCGACTGAGTATTGGCCATACAACAAGCTTAGCCGAGATCGACTGCGCTATCGAACGTCTAGAGGAATGCTTGATTGGGTTTGGCAAGGTCGCGCGTACAAAATAAACTGACTTCATGGCACATCACATGGCTCGTTACCTTACACGCCGCTTTGCAAACACCATCACGACCGCTTTGATCTGTGCCGTTTCCCATGTCGCGGTCGCACAACAGACCGCGCCAGTGGTCGCAGCTCCGGTAAAACCTGCGGCAGTGGTGCCGGCGCCCGCTCCAACAGCGACGCCCGTGGCAATTCAGAAGGCGCAATTATTGTTTCCGGCATTCAACGATGCTCAGTATCGCGGATCTCAGACTGCCGGGCGCCCAACCTTGTTGGTGTTTGCGCAACACGGCCACCCCGTTTGGCTAAAGCAAGCTCCCACTTTACAGGTGATCATGCGAAGTGCAGATCGCATCGACGCCGACGTCTTTCAAGTCGACATCACGGATCGGGCCGTTTGCAGTGGCTTTAAAGTGACGGCGCCGGGAACAATTCTGGTGATGAAAGATGGAATGGAACGGCTTCGTGGCAACGGAATGGTCCGAGAAGCCGCTCTCAAAAAATTCTTGCGCCTCATCCCGACGCTTTAACGATCAATGTCGGTTAAGAACAGCCGCGCGAACCATCTCGAGCAGCGGCGAAGACGCCAAACCAATGATGACCGTCAGCGCAGCGGTGAAGACCAGGGTGGCCTTCGCCAATCCGCCTGTCGCAACCAGCTCATCACTCGTCTCGTCCGATTCCGTCATGTATATAACAACGACTGGCCGAAGATAGTAGTAAACCGAGACAACTGAATTCAAAACGCCCCAGAAGGCCAGCCAGTAGAGATCCTGCTCGATCGCAACACCAAACAGGCTGAATTTACCAAAAAAGCCAAGCGTCGGCGGAACGCCAGCAAGCGAGAATAAAATCACCGTTAAAGCTGCTGCCAAGACAGGATGCTTCTTCGCCAAACCCTTCAGATCATCGACGTTCAAACCGACGCCAACTTTCTTCTCAAGAATGCCGATGAGCGCAAACGAACCCAGCGTCATGATGGAGTATGAGAAGAGATAAAACAGCACGATGATGGCGGCAGAATCATAGTTATCGCCAAAGGCCGCCGCGATAAGGCCGATCATGATGTAGCCAGAATGGGCGACCGATGAGTACGCCAGAACTCGCTTAAAGTTCTTCTGTAAAATCGCCGCGGTGTTGCCAACAGTCATCGTCATAACAGCAAGCCAAGAAAGGGCACTCATCAGTTTCGGCTCGGCCTGATACCCCGTGCTTTGAAATACTCGCAACATCGCAATGAACGTCGCCGTTTTTACGGCCGTTGCCATGAAGGCTGTGATTGGAGTCGGAGATCCCTGATACACATCGGGCGTCCAGAAGTGGAATGGAAAAATCGAAACCTTGAACGCAAAGCCCAAGATCAACATTCCAATTCCAAAGTAGAACAAATGATTCTTATTCGTCAGCAGCTCGCCGACCTTCGCTGTGATTGCAGGAATTTGGGTCGAACCCACCGTTCCGTATATCATCGCGATTCCATACAGGAAAATCGCCGAAGCAAAGCTACCCAATACGAAATATTTAAAGGACGCCTCTTTGGAAAGAACCTCTTCGCGGCTCATCGCGATCAGAATGTAAATGCAAAGTGACATGGTCTCGATGCCCAAGAAGGTCACAATCAAATCGTTCGAGAGCAGAAGGGTCAGCGTACCGATCACGCTTCCCATCATCAGAAAGCACTTCTCCGAAAAGAGTCTCTTGTAGGTGTCAACGTGGTCGTAGGCCATCATGATCGCAAATGCGGCAGAGCCCAATACGAGGTAGGTGCCCCAAACGCCCATTCCATCGAGAACAAGAGCATCTGAAAATGCAGTCTGCTTTACTCCCGACATCGAGGCCGTTAGAAAGCCTGCGGCGACCAAGCCAAGAATCGAATAGGCAATCGTGACAAAGGGTGCCGGTTCGCGGTTCGAATTAAAAACCTTAATCATGACCGGGATAAGGCTCGCCACCAAAAGAACGAGCATCGGAGCGACAACAAGAATGTCTTTAAGGGCGATCATTTTTTCTCCTTCTGATCAGCCACCGCGGCCGCCGTCAGTTTTCCAGTCTCAACGGGAGATTCCAGAATCGTCAGCTGATACGCATCTTTGTTTGCCACAAAGTGCTCAACAGACGCCTTTGTGTATTTCAAAAATGGCTCGGGCATCAGGCCCATCCAGAAAATCAAGATTACAAGCGGCACCATCACGACAAACTCGCGAACGCCAACATCGTGCAACGGATGGTGCTCATCTTTAACAAGCGGTCCGGCCTCGCCAAAGAAAACCCTCTTGAACATCCAAAGCATGTAAACAGCACCCAGGACAACACCAACGACGGCCAACGAACCAAAGGCTTTATTCGCCTGAAATCCACCGAGGAGAATAAGAAACTCGCCAACAAAGCCATTGGTCATTGGCACCGCAATGCTCGAAAGGGTCACGATGAAAAATAAAATCGTGTAGATCGGCATCACCTTCGCTAAGCCACCGTAGCGCTCAATTTCGCGCGAGTGCGTACGCTCATAGATCATACCGACCAAGAGAAAGAGCGCGCCAGTGCTCACGCCGTGGTTGAGCATCTGATAGATCGCGCCCGTAACGCCATAGGAGTTCATCGCAAATAGGCCGAGAACCACATAACCCATATGTGAAACCGACGAGTAGGCGACCAGCTTCTTCATATCGGGCTGCACCATCGCCACCAAGGCACCGTAGACAATGCCAACAGCTCCCAAAAATAAGAAAACCCAAGCGTAGTGCTCTGCCGCCTCGGGAAACAGCGGAATCACGAAGCGCAAGAAGCCGTAGGTACCCATTTTCAGCATCACGCCAGCCAACACGACAGAACCTGGAGTTGGAGCTTCAACGTGCGCATCCGGCAACCATGTGTGCACCGGGAACATCGGAACCTTGATTGCAAATGCCAACGAGAAAACAAAGAACAGCAACGACTGCGGGTTCAAAAACTCACCGGCTACAAATGGAACCTTGAGTTTATAAAGCTCAAGAACATTCGCCGTCATGTATCCCAATGTATCGCGGGCCGTGAACATCAAATAGATGATGCCCAAGAGCATCAACAGTGAACCCACCATCGTATAGAGGAAGAATTTCATCGTCGCGTAAACGCGGCGCTGGCCGCCCCAAATTCCGATGATGAAATACATCGGAACGAGCGAGAGTTCGAAAAACACATAGAACAAAACTAGATCGAGGGCGACAAAGGAGCCGAGCATCGCAGTTTGCAACGCAAACAGCGCACAATGAAAGGCGCGACTCTTTTTATCGACCGCGGTCCAGCTGCCCAAAACAACGACCGGCAGCAAAAACGTCGTCAGCAGCACTAGCCAAAATGAAATCCCATCGATCCCGAGCAGGTATGAAATTCCCAACGCTGGAACCCACGGAAAAAACTCCGCTAGCTGAACCGCCGGCGTGGCGGGATCGAAGCTTTTAAATAGCAGCAAGCTCACCGCAAACTGAATCAGAGCAAAACCGAAAGCGGCCGGACGAATCCACGATTCTTTTGGAAGAATCGCGAGAACAAGGGCGAAGAGAAGCGGTAAAAATACGATGAGCGACAACAACATGTCCTAGCCTCCAAACGCCTGCATGAGGAGTTTTCCAAGAGAAGCGCGAAGTTCGAACAAGAAGGCCAAGAAGCCAACCACTCCCAACGCGATAAACAACGCATACTGCTGTAGGTTTCCACTTTGCAGCGTTCGCGCTGTCGACCCGATTCCTTTAACCAAATCTCCCGCAACAAATGTCGCACGATCGATAAAGTTCACATCGACGAAAGCCCAAAGTGCCTTACTGCCATTCACGATTGGATCGATGATCTTGGCAAAGTAGATCTCATCGACAAAGTACTTGTTATAGACAAGCGTGTGGAGACGCCCCATACGATTCTTCACGCGCTCAACAACGGATGGCTCTTTCACGTAGAAGAAGTAGGCCGTAATTGCCGAAAGACCCGCGATCGATACCGAAAGACCCATCAAGATCCACTCCATCACCGCCGACCCGTGGGTTTCACCGGCAGGCACAGCAATGAACCCGTGAAGCCAATGCTCAAGCCAGTTTCCGGGATGGCCCGGAAGGATTTCGCCAATGACATGGGGAATTCCCATAAATCCACCGACGGCAGAGAGAATCGCCAAGACGACAAGTGGAATCGTCATCGACGGTCCGGCCTCGTGCGGATGCGTGTGGTGCTCGTCGAAGCGCGGCTTACCCCAGAACGTCAGCGCCATCAGTCGCGTCATATAGAATGCCGTGCACGCTGCGCCAACAAAGCCAGCGAGCCATAGCCAAACGGACCCATGGGGCGAAGAGAACGCAAACCACAGAATTTCATCTTTAGAAAAGAAACCGGCAAATGGTGGCAAACCAATAATCGCAATCCATCCGACAAAGAAAGTCAGATACGTCAGCGGCATGTACTTCGCCAATCCACCCATTTTGCGAATATCTTGCTCTTCATGCATTCCGTGAATCACCGAGCCCGAGCCCAAGAACATCAGGGCTTTGAAAAAGGCATGCGTGACCAGGTGGAACATCGCCGCGCCAAACGCACCAACTCCGCAGGCAAGAAACATATAGCCAAGCTGCGAAACTGTTGAGTACGCGAGTACCTTCTTAATATCAAACTGAGTGAGACCAATGGTCGCCGCCAACACCGCCGTCGCAGCGCCGATAATCGCGATCACCATCATCGCGTTAGGGGCGAGGATAAACAGCGGGCTCAAACGAACAATCATATAGACACCAGCTGTAACCATAGTCGCAGCGTGGATCAAAGCCGAAACAGGCGTCGGACCCGCCATCGCATCCGGGAGCCAAACGTAGAGCGGAATCTGCGCGGATTTTCCCGTCGCGCCAACGAACAGAAACAACGCGGCCAGAGTGATCGGCCCCGTCCACCCTGTTTCGGCCGCAAGTCCCGCGACCTTTGAAATAATCTCGCTAAATCCAAGCGATCCAAACGTCACAAACAGCATGAACATGCCGAGCAAGAAGCCGGCGTCGCCAATCCGATTGGTGACAAAGGCCTTCATTCCCGCAGCCGCCTTTTCTTTGTCCGTGAACCAGAAGCCGATCAGGAGATAGGAGCAAAGACCAACGCCTTCCCAGCCGACAAACATCAGCACCAGATTCTCGCCAAGAATCAAAAGCAACATGTTGAACAAAAACAGATTCAAGTAGGCAAAGTACTTCGTCGGCCGCTCATCATGCGACATATAGCCAATCGAGAAGAGGTGAATCAGCGTCCCCACTCCGGTAACAACCAACACCATCAGCGCCGAAATGTGATCGATGACAAATGAAACCGGAACTTCAAGACCTGCGATTGAGATCCACTGAAAGAAATCCGCTGTTACAGCCTTCGGAGCGCCCTCGCCAAAAAGCCGCATCACAATTGCAAGCGCCGCTATGAACGAGGTCCCCGCCGCCGCCGTCGCGATCGAACCCGCCAGCATGTAGTTCTTCGACTTCCAACGAAGTCCGTTCGCCAAAAAGCCCAAGAGCGGAGCCAGAATCAAAATCGCAAAGAGAAATTCTGCTTTTGAGGATGCCATCGACTTATCCCTTCAGATGCTCAAAGTACCGAATATTCACTTCGCGGAACTTTTTAAAGATCGTTGTCGCAAGCGCCAAACCAACCGCAGCCTCTGCCGCCGCAATCGTCATGACAAAGAAAACCATCGCCTGTCCGTCCATGTTCTGGAGAGAGCGAGAAAAGGCGACAAACGCGATATTGACCGCATTCAACATCAGCTCAATCGACATCAAAATGACGATAATATTTCGGCGCATCAAGACGCCAACAACTCCAAGCGAAAAAAGAATCGCCGAGAGAATCAAATAGTGGTTCAAGCCCACGCTTGAAATTGAATCGACTACAACGGCACTAGTCGGCATGTGTGCCTCCTTGAATGCGAGACAGCGCTACCGCGCCAATCGCGATAAAGAGGAGCAAGGCTCCCATAGCTTCGAATGAAAACAGGTACTTTTTAAACAACAGGTCCGCCAGATCTTTTGTCGACTGCGTCGCAGAGGCAATGCCTGTCAGCTTTGAGAAGCGGGCATCTCCCGACATCGAAGCGGCGCCACCGGCGATCGCGAAGATCATTGCGGCCGATGCGATTTTAAAAAATCCAGAAACAATGCCCTTTGAAAAGGCTCGTTTTTCGGCCTTTGTGTCAAACAACATCAGAACCATCACAAACAGCACCAGAACCGCGCCAGCGTAGACGATGAGCTGAACTCCGGCAACAAACCACGCCGAAAGCGAAGCGAAAAGGCCAGCGACCGAAACCATCGTGAGCGCAAGTGAAAGGGCGCAATAGATCGGATTGGATTGAAGAATCACACCAAGCGCAGAAAGAACCGCCACGCCGGCGAGGAAGTAAAACAGAATGTCGTTCAGACTGAGTGACATCTCGACTCCTTATTTATGACCGAACCAAACCCAAAGGGCGGTCACGCAAACATTGAACAGCGCCCACGGCAACATCGACTTCCATCCCAAATTCATGAGCTGATCATAACGGAAGCGCGGAAGCGTCCACCGCACTTGAATGAAGATCCACAGCAGGATGGCAATCCGCAAAAGTAGTGACAGATGAAAAGTGACCGCTGTCAGAATCGACGCGAGGTTGCCACCAACAGCACTCTGCCAGAAGGCCAGAACATCATCAGGCATGACTCCCGGAATGTTGTAGCCACCAAGATAGAACGTCGCCAAAAGCGCACTCGCAACCATCATATGGCCATACTCACCGATAAAGAACATCAGCAACTTAAAGCCCGCATACTCGGTGTGAAATCCTGCGACCAACTCGCCCTCAGCCTCGGGCAAGTCGAAGGGCAGGCGATTCGCTTCGGCAAATGTCGCCGAGAAAAACAGGAGGGCGCCAAGCGGCTGGTAGAAAACGCCCCAGTTTGGCAGCCACGAAATCACGTGCTCCGCACCAAAGGCACGGAACGTCAGCGGTCCGGTCTGCGCGGCGACGATCTCATTAAAACTGAACGTGCCGTACACAATGAGAATTCCAACGAGCGAGAGTGAGAGTGCAAGTTCGTATGAAATCGCCTGCGCACTCGCACGCACAGCGCCCATCAGCGAATACTTGTTCGACGAACCCCAGCCCGCCATCAAAAGTGAATAAACACCAAGAGATGAGATCCCAAGTACGAACACAATGCCGATCCCAAGGTCATAACCCTGAAACGCAAAAGTGTAAGGTCCCCACATCTGACCGAGCATTTGAAACGGCTCAATTTTGATTGGAACCGAGAGCGGAAGAGACGCAAACGACAGCGCTCCCGGAATCATCGCCATGATCGGCGCGAAGAAATACATAAATCGGACGCCCTGGCGAGGAACGAACTCTTCTTTAAAAAGAAACTTCACCGCATCGGCCGCGAGCTGTAACAACCCCAAAGGTCCGACGCGATTTGGACCAAGACGGTTTTGAATGAACGCCGAGCCACGACGCTCCAGCCAAACCAATATTGGAACCGCCTGTACCATCATCAAAAAGATGACGAACATTTTCAGTATGTTCACCGTTATCTCAAAAACGTCTTTTCCCATTTCCTAGTTCCAATCGAGAGCTTTGGATTTAACTTCCCAAATCAAACCAACAACAAAGAGCAGTACAAAGACGCCCATCACGCCCAGCATATAGCCGCCCGTTCCATCCTGAATGGAGTCAAGAAATTTGATGGCCCACGGGTACATAAAAATGATCTCGATATCGAAAAGAATAAAGAGAATCGCAGTCAGATAAAATTTAATTGAGATCTTCGTGTCGGCCATTTCCGTGCCCGGAAGACCGCACTCGTACGGCATATTCTTGACCTTCTGCGATGCCGGATCTTTTGATGTGTTCTTCGGCCCGAGTAAACCCGTTCCGAAAACAATAATGACTCCAAAGACGAGAACGAGCGCCGCCAAAATAATGACCGGCAACAGGGCCCCAGAATTGGTCATGTCTACTCCCGATAGTGACAAAAACAGTTTCAAATTTTACAACCGTTCTCACTTATACCGACGGGGAAGACGGATTCCAAGGACTGAGAAAACAAGGGCTTGCCGCAACGCAGCCCAAATCGGTCGACTGCCAAAAGCAGTGACTTGAAAGTAGGCATCGGCGTGGCTTCAGCGACATCGAGTACAGGCAGCGGATTTGAGTTTCACACTCTCAACGGGCTTGCACGCGCGATCGAGTACGGAGACCAATCTGGTGGTCGGCTTGAGTTGGTCGGTTTTGATCGGCCAGAAGTCCTCGCCATGCTCGCCGTTCAAGAACTTCCGCCGGCACTTCAGCGCCCGATGGTCTTTGTTTTTGCGACCGACGCCGACGCCGCTGACTTTGAATCAGCTGTCCGTTTTTTCAGCAGTGCTGCTCGCGTCTCGCATTTGCCAAGTTTTGATATCAGCGCCTACTCGGGCCTTTACCAAAGTCCGCGCACTGTGGCCTCGCGAGTTCATTGGCTATGGAATCTCGGCGCCAAAACACCGGACACCCTTTTTACGGCAACTGTCGAGTCACTCTCACAGCGCACGATTCCAAAAACACTCCTGTCAAAGTCCGGTTTGAAGTACCGAAAAGGACAGGATATTTCTGAAACACTATCCGACGACTTATTGCGTCTAGGATATCAATCATCGCCGTTGGTTGAGGACGTCGGAAGCTTTGCAATCCGTGGATCCGTTGTCGATATTTTTTCGCCCGCTCACGATCTTCCCCTGCGATTCGATCTCTTTGGCGACACGATTGAATCGGTTCGTCATTTCAATCCGACTGACCAACGCTCTGCCGATGAATTGACGACCACGGCCACCATTGTTCCCGCTAAAGAGTTCTTGCTTACAGATGAGGCAAAAGAGACGGCATCGCAGTGGTTCAAAAGAGATCTCCAGTCGCGAAAGCTCGAGACCACAGAGACCCGCGAGCTTCTGCAATCGCTCGCTCTCGGCCACCTTTTCCCGGCATCGACTTTCTTCTACCGGCCTTCCATTCGACTTTGAAACTCCACTCGACCACGCTCCTCCCGATACGCTTGTTTGGATGGTGAACCCTATCGAACTCGCGCGCGGCCGACACTCTGAGTGCCGATTTGAAACGCGGCTTTGAGAGTTCACTCGATATGCCGATCGCGCCGCCGCCCAACACCCTGTATCGACCGCTCGATGAATGGATTTTCGACGGGATCTCGGCTTCAATTTCGGTTTCGAAAGTTCTGTTCAGTGAGGCAGGGGCTCCCGACCAACAAGACAAACTCAAAGACTCTCTTCGGCTTTCCGTCGTCGAAGTTCGTTTTCCCGCGCCTTCGCCGCAATCACCCATAGGCGCCGAAGCCATCGCACGCCTCCAGACATGGAAGACCTCCCACGAAAGTATCTTCCTTTCGGCAGGAACGTTTGCGCAGTGTCAACGCCTTCACCTGCTGCTTGAGAACAGCGGCTATCATTCTGAGATTTTGAGCGAAAACGATTTCAACTGGTCCGAAGCTATTCAGCGCCAGTCCGCGCAGAGCCATCTCATTTCGATCATTCCACGACCGCTCTCACTGAGCTTCCGCCTTCCGCAAGAGAAGCTGGTTTTCTTGAGAGACGAAGATTTTTTTGGTCGAAAAACTCATCGTCGCGAAAAGAAGACTGACTCACAGGCCGCCTTCAAAGACGCCACAGCCTCACTTGCATTCACGGACCTTGAACCCGGCGATCGCATTGTTCACAGCCAGCACGGCATCGGACTCTATGAAGGCCTCAAGCTCATGTCGATCAACGGCATTGAAGCAGAGTTCCTGACCCTCAGCTATAAGGATGGCGATAAACTCTATCTCCCAATCTATCGCATCTCGCAGATTCAGAAGTACTCGGGACCCGGCGGAGAGGCGCTGATCGACAAGTTGGGGGGCATTGGCTGGGCCAAAACCAAAGTGAAGGTCCGCAGTCAACTTCGCGAACTTGCGGGCGATTTACTACAGCTTTACGCCAAGCGAGCGCAGATCACCCGCCACGGGTTTCCAAGCGATGAAAAGGCGACTCAAGAGTTCTCCCTTTTTGAAGCCGCATTTCCATACGATGAGACCGATGATCAGCTGAAAGCCATCGGCTCCATCGTCGACGATATGACGAGCGGTAAACCGATGGATCGCTTGATCTGTGGTGACGTCGGATTTGGAAAAACTGAGGTTGCCATGCGCGCGGCCTTTAAGGCTATCCAGGGTCGCAAGCAGGTTGGCGTGCTTGCGCCAACAACGGTCCTTAGTTTTCAGCATCTTGAAACATTTCAAAAGCGTTTTAAGAATTGGCCTGTCGTCATTCGCGCTCTCAATCGTTTCGTTCCTCCAGCCGAACAAAGAAAAACCCTCGCGGAGATCAAAGACGGCAAAGTCGACATCGTGATTGGAACCCACCGCCTGCTCAGCAAAGATCTTGAATTCAAAGATCTCGGACTGCTCATCATCGACGAAGAGCAACGGTTCGGCGTCGGCCACAAAGAGAAAATTCGCAAGCTCCGCGTTGGTGTCGACACCCTTACCCTTTCCGCGACGCCAATACCGCGCACACTCAATATGTCTCTCGTCGGTATTCGCGATCTCAGTCTGATCAACACACCGCCAATCGACCGATTGCCGACGCGAACCTTTGTCTGCAAGTTCGACGAAGAGACCATCCGGCGCGGCATTCTCTCCGAGATTCAGCGTGGCGGCCAGGTCTTCTTCCTGCACAATCGCGTTCAATCCATCTACGGCGTTGCTGATGAACTTCGCAAGCTCGTGCCCGATGCCCGCATCCGCGTTGGCCACGGCCAAATGGAAGAGCATGAGCTTGAGGCGACAATGATCGCGTTTTTCAATCACGAGATCGACGTTCTACTCTCAACCACAATTATTGAGTCCGGCATCGATAACCCGCGCGCCAACACGATGTTTATCGACAACGCTCATCAACTCGGCCTCAGTCAACTCTATCAATTGCGCGGACGTGTCGGTCGCTCAAAAGAGCGCGCGTATTGTTACCTACTTGTTCCGCAAAACAAACGGATCGAGTCCGATGCGCAGGAGCGCCTAAAGGTCATTCAAGAAAACACAGCGCTCGGAAGCGGGATCACCATTGCCCATCACGATCTTGAGCTTCGCGGCGCCGGCAATCTCCTCGGTGAAGACCAATCCGGCCACATCGAGGCCGTCGGCTACGAAACGTATCTTGAGCTTCTCGAAGAGACAATTCGTGAACTCAAAGGTGAAGATATCACCGAGAAAATCGAACCCGATATCAACGTCCGCATTCAGGCTCTCATACCTGACAGCTATGTTCCCGATATCCGCATCCGACTCGCGTGGTATCGAAATCTCTCGCAGATTCAAAGTCCCGAAGATGTCGATCGCATGGAAGAGCAGCTCACCGATCAGTTCGGGCGACCACCCGAACCTGTTATCAACTTGCTCGGCCTCATGCTCATTCGGTCTATCTGCCGCGATCTCGGAGTCCGCGATCTTAGCTCTGGGCCAAAAGCGATTTCACTCGCCTTTACAAATCAAACACCGCTACCGCCTCAAGAGATCGTCAAACTTGCCGCCCGCGAGAAAGGACGCATTACACTCACGCCGGACATGCGCGTGAACATTCGCATGGAAAGCATCACCTGGCCGAAGATCTATGACGAGCTCATCGGCTTACAAAAGCTCTGTCCGACCTAAAGCCTAGCTAATGGCTAGGCCGACTTCCGTAGAGCGGCTTTTCGACGCAACGTCTCGTATTCTGTCGTAGATGAGGCGTCTTAAAATCGCTCTGCTGTTTTGTATGACTTTGATCTCTGCGGAGTTACGCGGAGAAGGGTCGTCAATTTCAGATCTCGAGATTGGACAGCTCTTACTCATCGGATTTAAAGGCCATTCCATTGACGAGGGACTCCAAACTGCTATTCAAGCATTCCATCCTGGCGGTGTGCTTTTATTTGGCCGAAATGTTCAGACCGTCTATCAGGTTGCAGAACTGACTCACGCTGCCCAGAGGCTTTCACTCGCGCACAGCAAAAAGCCACTCCTCATCGCGATCGATCAAGAGGGCGGCAATGTCATTCGGCTCCGACATGCTCCACCGCTTCCTAGTGCGCTTGCCATTGCCCAAACTAAGAACCCGCAAATCGCAGAGAAAGCTGGTCGCGCCACCGGCACACTTTTACGAACACTCGGTATCAATACCAATCTGGCTCCGGTCGTCGACGTTTCAGATCCAAGCACCGATACCTTTTTGGGTACTCGATCGTTCGGAAACGATCCAGGATTGGTTGCGAAGCTTTCTTCGCACTTTGCTCTTGGACTTCAAGCCGAACGCGTCATGCCCATCGCCAAACACTTCCCGGGTCACGGAGATGCCTCCGGCGATTCTCACTTCGTCGCTGCCAGCAGCCCGCTCACCCGCGATGAGGTGATGAGTAAAGATCTCGCTCCCTATCTTGCGCTCTCCGCAGCTCTCGAAAAACCATGGGGCATTATGCTCGCCCACGTCAGTTTCCCGAAAATCGATCCAAGTAAAATGCCCGCGACATTTTCTTCCGTCATCGTTCAAGGCTTACTTCGCAAAGAACTCGGTGACGACGTTCTCGTTGTCACCGATGACATCGAAATGGCCGGCGCCAGTTCCGAATCCGACATCGGCAACCGGTCTGTTCGGGCCATCGAGGCCGGCGCCGATATGGTCATGATTGCCTGGAGTCTTAAGGTCCAAAAACAAGTCTTCTCCGCAATACGAAAAGCAATTGATACCGGTCGACTGAAACCCGAACGCATTCGTCAGTCATTGCGCCGAATCGAACTCGCAAAGTCCCGGTACACCACTGGAGACTATAAGCTTCCAACAGTTACAAAACTGAAGGACGCCATGAAAAACCCACTCTTCGCCGAGGTGGGCGATAGCGTCCTCACCGCATTCGTCAGCGCCAATTCCGGTCGTACTCCTGCGTCGATATCGACCATTGAAAAGTCCGACGAGGCGGTTCTTCTTCTGTCTCCACGCCTCGATTTTATTAAATCGTTCCGAAGTGCCGCAACGGGCTTCCAAATTCGTGCGGTTCATTTAACACCAACACAGATCGCACACGTTGAACGAGAGATTCACGCTCATCCCCACCCAAAGATTGTCGCCTATGCGTCGGGTCCCCAGGCCGTGAAATTCATCTCGAAACTTGATGACGGCGTAAAGAGCCGCGTACACCTCGTCAGCGTCGAAACCTCGGCGATGATTCCAGACGCCGATAAATTTCTTTCCGTGTTACAGCCCTACTATCGGCATCCCCAACTCGGTCGAGCTATTGCCTCACTCATTCTTGAGCGCGAAACTTCATCTTCCCATCTTTAAAAGAGGAAATTCAAACTCCTCAATCCGACCATCCTTGAACAGAACTTCGACCTCTGAAGCGCCAATCAGCAACCGCGCCCGACTTGAAGTTCGACGTTCAAATACGGCCTGTCTCAACTTCGCCAAGTCAAAAAACTGAAACTCAAATCGCTCAACACCCGATTCAATCAGCGCCTCGGCTAAAAACGGCAGATGAAGCATCGATACGGTTCCGGTTTCAGCCCATTCGACGGCACCGTCCTTTTGACCGCGCTCCCGAACAATCTGATACTCTAAACGAAACTGCTGTTCGCGCTCAGAATACTGCACCGAAATCCGATCGATCTTGATCACCGGTTGGAACAGTCCTCCGGTTACAACCAGCTCCGCTGCAAGTGAGACCGCATGAGCATCGTTGACCGCGGCATACGTCAAGCTTGCCTGTATCAACAGACCACCAATAAAAAACCGACGCTCCGAACTGGTGTCCAGTGGCGTCGGCTTCCAAATCACAAGGTCTGTCGAACTAAAACGACGGTCCAAATTTACAGACGATCAGTGGGTGGTGTCGTTCGATGAGTGAAAAGACCGGCGGATCTCAGAACGTCCGAGCTTGCGTCGGTACTTCTCCATCGCGTCCGGATCAAGTTCACCAGAATCAAGTCGCTCCTGTGAAAGCTTCCACGCCGCAAGGGCACGATCCTGATCAATGTCTTCTGGACGCTCAGCCGTTTCAGCTAAGACGACAACGCCCTTTGGGTTCACTTGGCAGTAACCCCACGACACGACAACCGGAAGAAGCTCCGTTTGACCCTTCAAACGAAACCGCAAAACACCTGTCGTCAGCGTCGTCATCAACGGCGCATGTCCCGGCAGAATATTCAGCTCACCACGATGACCAGGAACGAAAACTTCTTCGACTTCAACATCGGTCAGAAGTCTCCGCTCTGGAGTAACAAGGGTGAGTTTCAGTGTAACGTCAGCCATTCATCCTCACCTTAAAGGCGGTTCGCCTTTTCGATCGCATCCTCAACAGTTCCAACCATGTAGAACGCCTGTTCTGGGAGCGCATCGTGTTTACCGTCAAGAATTTCGCGGAAGCCACGAACCGTGTCTTTAATGTCCACGTACTTTCCGGGCATACCAGTGAACTGCTCGGCAACGAAGAACGGCTGCGACAAGAAGCGCTGTGCTTTACGAGCGCGCGACACAACCAATTTATCTTCTTCAGACAATTCATCCATACCCAAGATGGCAATGATGTCCTGCAACTCGCGGTAACGCTGCAAGAGAGCCTGGATGTCGCGGGCAGTACGATAGTGCTCTTCGCCAACGATCAATGGATCCAAGATGCGCGAAGTCGACTGCAGCGGGTGAACCGCCGGGAAGATCGCCATCGCCGCGATATCGCGGTCAAGGTTGGTTGTCGCATCCAAGTGAGTGAACGTTGTTGCCGGAGCTGGATCGGTGTAGTCGTCCGCAGGAACGTAAACCGCCTGAACCGAGGTGATCGAACCCTTCTTTGTCGAAGTGATTCGCTCCTGCATCGCGCCCATATCAGTGGCGAGTGTCGGCTGATATCCAACCGCTGATGGAATACGGCCCAAGAGAGCCGAAACCTCGGCACCCGCCTGAGTGAAGCGGAAGATGTTATCAACGAAGAACAGAACGTCTTGTCCGGCTTCATCGCGGAAATACTCGGCAATTGTCAGAGCCGTCAACGCAACACGAGCACGTGCTCCGGGTGGTTCGTTCATCTGACCGAACACGAGCGACGTCTTCTCGATAACGCCAGACTCTTTCATATCGCGCCACAGATCGTTTCCTTCACGTGTACGCTCGCCCACACCCGCGAACACCGAGTATCCTCCGTGCTCCGTCGCGATGTTGCGGATGAGCTCTTGAATCAAAACCGTTTTACCGACACCGGCACCACCGAAGAGACCGATCTTTCCGCCCTTCATGTAGGAGCGAGAAGGTCGACAACTTTAATACCGGTCATCAACATTTCAGCCTTAGTCGACTGTTGATCGAAACTCGGCGCTTGGCGGTGAATATCCCAGTGCGCCTTCGCCTGAATTGGACCGGCTTCGTCGATCGGCTCACCAACAACGTTGATGATACGACCCAGAACTTCTTTACCAACAGGAGCCTGAATCATTTTTCCAGTGTTGGTTACTTTCAAGCCACGAACGAGACCTTCAGTCGAGTCCATCGCAATTGCGCGGCAGGCGCGATCACCGAGATGCTGCGCGACTTCGAGAATCAGATTGCCTTCACGATTGTCGATCGCAGAGTTTGTTACTTTCAAAGCTGTGCTGATCGCTGGGAGCTCTCCCGTCGGGAACTCAACGTCGACCACCGGACCCATAACTTGGCTAATAACTCCAGTTTCCATCACTCTACCTCAGGCTTTCAGGGCTTCCGCACCGCTGGTGGTCTCGATCAATTCTGTCGTGATCGCCGCTTGGCGAGCCTTATTATATGTCAAAGTTAAATTTCCGATCATTTCACCAGCGTTCTTGGTCGCGTTCTCCATCGATGTCATACGCGCGCCATGTTCAGCCGCAACAGACTCTGAGAGACAACGGTAGACCTGAACATTGAAATGCTTGAGCACAAGCTGCTCAATCACTTCTGCAGGAGCCGGTTCAAAAATCATATCCGCCGGGAAGCCGCCTTCGCCTTTTCCGATC
This sequence comes from Bdellovibrionales bacterium, assembly GCA_016713885.1. Classification (GTDB taxonomy): domain Bacteria; phylum Bdellovibrionota; class Bdellovibrionia; order Bdellovibrionales; family JAMPXM01. The sequence continues at coordinate 405,843 of JADJOF010000001.1, forward strand.
GTCGCAAATGCCGCAACGTCAACTGGCAGAAGGGCCTCGCAAACGACGTTCTGCTGAATGGCTGACTTGAATTCGTTGTAAATGAAACGAACTTCGTCGTATTCGCCAGATTGGTAGGCCGAAACAACTCGGTCCGCCATCTTCGTTGCCATCAAGTACGATATGTCTTTTGCGAGATTCAAAATCGTATCGATGCCCTGCTTGTTGCGGCGACGGAAGTAGTCTGAACCCTTTCGTCCAACAAGCAAAAGATCGATCTTCTCGTATTTCGACGCGTTCTCTTCCAAATATCGTTCAGTGAACTTCGAAATGTTCGTGTTGAACGCACCACAAAGCCCGCGGTCACTCGTGATAGCAACCAGAAGAACCTTCTTAGGATTCTCAACTGGCGCCAAAAGAGGATGCTCAACTTTCTGAGTGGTTGCCACGTCGGCAATCAAAGTCATCAACGCATTGGCATAGGGACGCAAATTAACGATGTTGTGCTGGGCCCGACGCAGTTTTGCCGCCGAAACCATTTTCATCGCCTTTGTGATCTGCTGCGTATTCTTCGTCGAGTCGATACGCAGCCGAATGTCCTTCAAGCTTGGCATTGTGCCTATTCCTTACTTCTTCGAAGGTTCAAAAATCGCTTTGAATTCGTTCAGTGCCTCAGTCAGCGACTTCTTCGTCGCATCCTTGATCTGCTTCTCTTTCGAAATCTCAGCCACGATCGTCGCGTACTTCTGGTGCATGAACTGCAACAGTTCTTTCTCGTAACGACGAACATCCGCTTCTAGAACTGCATCAAGATATCCATTTGTAGCAGCAAAAATCGAAATCACCTGATCGGTCACATTGTACGGTGAGTACTGACCTTGCTTCAAAAGCTCAACCAGTCGACGGCCGCGCGCAAGCTGCATTTGCGAAGCGCGATCGAGATCCGATGCAAAGGCCGCAAAGGCTTCGAGGGCACGGAACTGAGCCAATTCGAGCTTCAGCGTACCAGCGACCTGCTTCATGCCTTTAGTCTGAGCCGCACCACCAACGCGAGAAACCGACTTACCAACGTTTACCGCCGGCCGAATACCTTTGTAGAACAGATCTGCCTCAAGGAAGATCTGACCATCAGTAATCGAGATAACGTTCGTTGGGATATAGGCGGAAATGTCACCCGCTTGTGTTTCGATGATCGGCAAAGCCGTCAGCGAACCGCTGCCTTTGTCTTCAGACATTTTCGCAGCACGCTCGAGCAAACGAGAGTGGAGATAGAAAACGTCGCCAGGATACGCTTCGCGACCCGGAGGACGACGAAGAAGAAGAGAAAGCTGACGATAGGCCTGGGCTTGCTTTGTCAAATCATCGTAGATGATCAGTGCATGCCGACCAGTATCGCGGAAATACTCTGCCATCGCGCAACCGCAGTACGGAGAAAGAAACTGAAGCGGAGCCGGATCCGAAGACGTCGCCGCGATCACAGTTGTGTACTCCATCGCGCCAGCGGCACGAAGCTTTTCAACAACCTGAGCAACTGTCGATCGCTTCTGACCGATTGCAACGTAGAAGCAATGAACGTTCTGACCCTTTTGATTGATAATTGTATCGAGCGCGATCGTTGTCTTTCCAGTTTGACGATCGCCGATGATCAACTCGCGCTGACCGCGACCAATTGGAATCATCGAGTCGATCGCCTTGATGCCCGTTTGCAAAGGCTCATGAACCGGGTGACGGTAAACGATACCTGGGGCCTTTACCTCAACAACTCGAGTGTGCTCAGAGTTAATTGGTCCGCGGCCATCGATTGCGTTTCCTAGAGCATCGACAACACGACCGAGAAGAGCCTCGCCAACAGGAACCTGAACGATTTTCTTCGTTCGCTTCACGGTGTCGCCTTCGCGGATACCACGGTCTTCACCGAAGATAACGACGCCAACAGAGTCGCTTTCCAAGTTCAGTACCATTCCGTAAACTTCGCCCGGGAACTCAACGAGCTCTCCAGCCATTGCGGTCTCGAGACCATACACACGTGCAACACCGTCACCTACTGAAAGGACAGTGCCGGTTTCGCTCATTTCAACCGATTTTGAGTAGTTCTTAATTTGTTCTTTAAGAACTTTGCTGATCTCGTCGGCGCGGATTTGCAGTTCCATGATTAAACGGTTCTCCTCTTGAGTTCTTCATTCATGCGTTTCAAATGAGTGGATAGAGAGTCATCGAACTTATAGCTGCCCACTTGGGCCACAAGACCGCCGATGACTGTTGGATCCACTTTATAGGTCATGATTACTTTTTTGCTGAGCACGCGCTCAACGGTCTGTTCAATTTGGGTTCGTTCAGCAGGGCCTAGGGCCGTAGTTGAACGAACGGTTCCACGACAGACATTGTTCGAGCCGTCGATCTCGCTCTGGAAGGCATCGACAACTTCAGAAAAAATAGGAAGGCGATCCTTCTTTGCCAGCAAGAGGGCAAACTGATGCACTTCCGTCGATACACCTCGACCGGCCAGTGCCGCTTCGATGGCCTTCTCTTTATTGGCACCTGAAATAACGGGCGAAGCAAAGAACGTCTTCACATCCTTGTCCTGGAGGAAGAGGTCGTTCAAAGCGCGAAGGTCATTCAACACTCGATCTTGTGTGCGATTGTCGACCGCGAGACTAAACAGTGCCTTCGCGTATCGTTTTGCCAATGTGCCGGATTTCACTGAGACACCACCTGAATCTTTTCAACAAACTCAGACTGTAGGCGCTTCTGGTCTTGCTCCTGAAGCTTGTCTTTGTCTGAGAGAAGTTTCGTTGCAAGTACAACGGATTGATCAAGAAGCTCACGTCGCAAAGCGACCTTTGCGCGCTCAAGCTCGACAGCTGCTGTCTGCTCAGCGTCGGTCTTGAGTTTGGCGGCAAGAGTCTTTGCCTCTTCAATGATTTGTGCGCGAAGGGCTGCTGCTTCTGCTCGCGCCTGTTCAATCGACTGATCGCGCGTGCTTTCAAGTTTTGTCAGTCGCTCTTGAATTTCACGACGCTTTGTTTCGGCCTCGGCTTTTGCTGCTTCCGCTTTTTTGATCGCATCACGATAGTTCGTCTCGCGGCTCGAGAAGAATGTGAGCACCGGTTTTTTCAAAGCAAAAAACAAGAGGGCCGCATACAGTCCGAAATTGACGAATTGGAGCCAAACCATATTCGGAATAGCGGCCTCATGCCCACCGTGCTCAGTCGCCGAAGCGAAACCAGAAGACGATCCGAAGACAAAGGTCAGCACTGGCGGGAGAATCAGAAGAAAACCGATGATGAACTTGTTCACAGAGAAATCTCCTTGCCGGCCATTTTGCTGGCAATCGTCGACGTGACCGACGGGATCTCTTGTGCCAACAGTGTCTTCGCTTTTCCAAGCTCAGTCGCAATCAGTTCACGAGAATGATCGAGTGCTTTCGCCGCCTCGGCACGAGCATGGGTAACGACCTTGTCGTATTCATGCAGAGCCTCAGCGCGCGATTTATCGTACTCGGTACGAATAGCCGCCGAAACCGACTTCGCTTTTTGCTCGTACTCGGTGTTGATTTCAACAGCCTCGTTGAGCATGCGAGTGGCGCGCTCTTCGTTTCCAACCGTGCGCGATTCGCGCTCACGGAGTGCCTTCGCATAGGGTTTGAAAAGAAAGTTAGAAAGAGAAAGATACGCGACAGCAAAGCATGCGACGTGAATCCACAACGTGCTGTTGATACCGAGAGATTTCAGCAGTTCCATAGTGACGAACCTTGGCCGACAAGCCCTGTTTGAGTAGCGGCTTTGAGTAGCACTGCGCCAAGATTGCGGTCAAGGCAGGAATCACGACTCTTTCGGCATATATGACGCACCTTCGAACGTGACGCCTTCATCGATTCTTAGGCTGGGCGTCGTTACAGTGCCTCTAAAAATAGCAGGCGGGTGCATGATGACTCTTTTTCGCGCAGAAACACTACCAACAAACGTTCCAGAGATCACGACGATGTCCGCCTCAACCTCGGCCTCAACTGTAGCGCCAGGGTTGATAACAAGGGTATCGCGCGTAAAGATCTCGCCGCGAAAATTTCCACCAATTCGAACAACGCCTTCAAAAGAGAGCTTTCCTTCAAATGACGCACCTTCATCGAGAAGCGCCGTAAGGCGCCCGTCGGTCAATGCTTCGTCAGAAGTTAGGCTCGGGAAGATCCGATCGGATTTTCTGGTTTTACCGGATTCGACTTCGCCCATCCTCGACGCATCCTTTCGACAATCTCTGTCAGCTGCTCGTCCGAGTGAAAATAGACACTCAGTTTGCCGCGGCGGTCCGCATAGTCAATAACGACGCGCGTTCCGATTAGTTTCTGAAGCTCCGAAGCCAGTGCCTCGACCAATTTACTCGAGACGTTCGAAGATCCGACCGAAACAGCGCTGGCAAGCGGACGAGCCATTACGGCTTTCTTTTCACTGACCTTGCGTTCAAGCGCTCGGACGGAAAGTTTGTCGCGGACTGTTTCTTTTGCGAGTGCGATCTGTTCCGACATCGAATCAAGTCCTAAAAGAACTTTCGCATGCCCGGCGGAAAGGGAACCTCCACCAACCATCAATTTGACCTCAGGCGGAAGCACGAGAAGGCGTAGAGCATTCGCTACTGTCGAGCGCTCTTTCCCCAGGCGGTCAGCGACCTGAGCCTGAGTCATGCCGTATTCTTTCATTAGAACGTCGTAGGCTTCGGACTCTTCGATCGGATTAAGGTCTGCACGTTGAATGTTTTCAAGAATGGCCCATTCAAGTGTCTTCTGCTGATCTGCTGTTTTGAGGATGACCGGGACTTCTTTCAATCCCGCCATCTGGGCGGCACGCCAACGGCGCTCACCTGCGATAATTTCAAACTCGCCCTCGGCCATGCGGCGGGCCGTGATTGGCTGAAGAATTCCTTGCTCTTTAATAGAGGCGGAAAGCTCACGAAGTGGTTGGTCTTCGAAAATTTGACGGGGCTGCTGAGTATTCGCCTTCAGTTTCTCAATTGGAATCTGCCAAATTCGAACTTCATCTGGAACGGATTGCGCGACGACGTGAGCCGATTCAACCGCGACTGATGCCTGTGCCGGAGAACCGGTCGAGATAGGAGTAGCCGGTGGAACCACGTCATTCGGTGTCTCAACGGCAGCACCGAAAAGACTACCCAAACCACGTCCAAGTCGCTGCTTACCCTGAGTTTTGTTCTGTGTTGGATGAGTGATTTCAGGCATTTGGACCCTCCGAGAAAACAGGCGGCTGGATATCCGCGAACACTCGTTTGTCGAGTTCGTCAGCCAGTTCAAGGTATTTCAGTGCACCAACAGACTTCGGTTCGTACGCGATAATCGACTGACCGTGTGAGGGCGCTTCGCTCAATCGGACGTTCCGAGGAATAATGGCTTTGAAGACCTTGTCGCCAAAATGGGTTTGAATTTCAGAGACAACTTGGTGGCTGAGATTGTTGCTCGCCGCAAACATCGTCAGCAGGATACCTTCGATTCGAAGCTCCGGATTGATGTTCTTTTTAACAAGGCCGGCGGTTGTCGAAGCCGACTCAAACCTTCGAGGGCATAGTACTCACACTGAAGCGGAACAAGAAAAGTATTGGCGGCTGCTAGGGCATTGAGGGTCAGCAATCCTAAGGACGGCGGGCAGTCGATTAAAACGTAGTCATATTCTGAAGCAACGGCAGCGATCGCTTCGCGAAGGCGATACTCTCGACGCTGCGCATCGACAAGTTCGATTTCAGCACCAACGAGATCTGGAGTGGCGGGAGCTACAGTGAGGCGTTCCTGAGACGTGGGTAGGCGGATATCCGCGATCGTTTTTTCACCAATGAGAACATGGTAAATATTGGCTTCTTGATACTCATGCTTCTTCAGCCCGAGACCACTTGAGGCATTTCCTTGAGGATCGAGGTCAACAAGAAGGACCTTACGGCCTCGATGCGCCAAGCTCGCCGACAGGTTAACCGATGTCGTCGTCTTCCCGACTCCGCCCTTCTGATTCGCGATACAAATGACTCTAGCCACATAACCCTCCGTTGGTGTGTCTAGAATTGTTAGACTCCTTCGTTGAACAATTTTCAACTCATTTTGAGTGAGCAACGCGCCGATAGGTTGATTGATCATGAATGTTCCACGTGGAACATCTGATTACACAGCCTGGTGAGGTGATTGATCATGGTCAACCAAAGGCAGATTCTAAGCATAGTCTGCTTATCTTTTTTGTTGCAGATTGGATGCTCACGCCCAAATCCAACACCGGAACTGATTGATCCAATCTACCGTGACATCGGTGAAAAGGCCGCCGTTTCGAAGGCGGAGGCCGATAAAGTGTCTGAGGAGATCAAAACAGCCAAGGAGGAGCTTGAAAAGCTACCACCGCGCGATCCATCTCTAAGAAAGATGCGCCAAGACCTGAAAAACAAGGAGGCCAAGCTTGTCCAACTTGAGCAGGAGGCGCTCTACTACGAAATTCGAGCAGAAAAGCGGAAAGCCTACGCGAGGGAAGACTATCTTAAGGCATTTAATGCGGGAAAGCCCTGGCCAAATCCAGAGACGAAAGAAGCCTACGAACTAGTCGGGAAGCTGAGAGCCGCCCCAAGAGAATGGAGCAAATCGGTCCCAAAGACCGACCGATACAACCGAAAATCGATTGAGGAGACCCGAAAAGAGATAGAAGAGAAGGCCAAGGCCGCATCAAAAGGCGGTGGCGGCGAAAAACCAGCACATTGAGACCTGAAATGTTCCACGTGGAACATTTCTACTTCTTTCTCGCCTCAATAACGACAAACTCCGCGTTGCTCTCGGGAATCGAATACTGACCGACCATCTGCGTGTTCCACACAGAAAATAGCTGACTCGGGACGTCTGCGACCTCGCGGGCCCATCCTTCACCCTTCATCATGAAAAAGCGTCCGCCCGGCGCCATGAGTTTGCGCGACAGGAGCAATGACTTACCAATCGGCGCAAATCCCCTCGAAACCGCGAAGTGAACGGACTCGTCCTCAAGATCCGCAATATCACGCGTAATAAAGGCTACGTTCTTAAGGCCCATCGAAGCTCCAGCATGCTTCAGAAACTCAAGCTTACGCACATCGCGATCGACGACTCGAAACTTCAGGTCGGGAGCCAGAGCAGCACAAATAATCCCTGGAATTCCATTACCGCTTCCAAAGTCAGAAACGGTACTGCCAGAAGGAATGAGACCACATATAATGCGCCATGCCAAAACAGCATCGGCAACATGAACAGCATCCGCCTTCGGAACAGTGCTCGCGCTAATGAGATTCAAATTCTTATTAAACCGGCCAAGCTCACGAAGATATACTTTGAGCGCCTGTAGCTCTACCTCTTTTAAAGTCGGAATCCACTCGGCCAAACGAGAACCGTCAGGCATCAACTCCATTTTCAAATCTTCGGTCGCCATGATCCCGTTTTTCCCTTCCCTTCAGAAAAACAATGATTGCCTGAACTGCCGACGGGTTCACACCGCTCATACGGCTTGCTTGCCCCAATGTCTCCGGCCTTTTCTCAAGGAGCTTCTCCTGCTCCTCCTTTGAAAGGCCCCGAATTTCGCCATAGGGAAGATCGAGAGGGAGTCGGGTCATCTCCAGTCGCCGAACCGCAGCAATTTGCTCGAGTTCGCGATCGATATAACCGGCATATTTAACTTGAATCTCGATCGGTTCGGAAACTTCTACCGATACCGGCTCGAAACCAAACGACTCAAGGTCCTCGTATCCAATTTCCGGGCGACGCAACACTTCTTCGGCCGTCATCGGTTTCAAAAGCTTCGCGGTACCTAACGCCTCAAGCTTCTCCTGCGTCTCCACATTTGGTACCAGCACACAGTTCCTTAGCCGCTCATTCAGACCTCGTCTTTGGTCGAGCAGCGCATCTAAGTGTGCCTCTCGGTCCGCACCTAGGATACCAAGACCTTTGGCTCGGGACCAAAGCCGTTCAAGAGAATTGTCTTCTCTTAATACAAGTCGATATTCAGCTCGCGACGTGAACATGCGGTATGGCTCACTTGTACCTTTAGTCACCAAGTCATCGATGAGAACGCCTACATAAGCCTCGTCTCGTCTTAAGACAAACGACTCTTTCTCGGCATTTCTTAAGGCTGCGTTAACACCAGCAACAAATCCTTGCGCGGCTGCCTCTTCGTAGCCACTTGTCCCGTTGATTTGCCCGGCTAAGAACAGACCGCTCACAGCTCGAGTTTCTAGGCTGTGTCGAATCTGTGTCGGCTCGATAAAGTCATATTCAACAGCGTAACCGTAGCGAAGAACTTCAACGTTCTCGAGGCCCGGAATCGTCCGCAGAAACTCAAGCTGAACGTCTTCTGGAAGGCTTGTCGAAATGCCCTGCAGATAAATAGAATCCGTCGATAGCCCCTCAGGTTCCAGAAAAGTTTGGTGAGAAATCTTATCAACAAACCGAGTTATCTTGTCCTCGATACTTGGACAGTAACGCGGCCCACGGCCTTCGATATTCCCACAGTACATTGGGCTCTTGTCGAGATTGCGCCTGATTATATCGTGAGTTTTCTCGCTCGTATGGCTTAACCAGCACGACACTTGCGGTAGACCTAACTCCCGGGCGCTGCGAGCAGAAAAAGGATAAAACCGCTCGTCACCACGCTGTTCAACTGTCTTACTGAAGTCGATCGATCCTGCTTTGAGCCGAGCCGGCGTCCCGGTCTTTAGCCGCTGAACAACAAAGCCAATGGAGCGCAATTGATCACTCAGGCCAATTGTCGCAACGTCGCCAATCCGTCCGCCATCACGCTGCTCAAGCCCAATGTGCATCACGCCGCGCATGAAAGTGCCGGTCGTCATCACAGTCGACCGAGAGCGAACTTCAGAACCGTCGGGCAGGACGATGCCATAACAAACACCGCCTTCTAGAATCAGCGACTTTGCCTCACCGGCCATAACTTGAATTCCAGGCTCAGAGCGCACCGAACGTGTCATGAAGTCGACGTAGAGATCTTTGTCACACTGAGCTCGCGAGCCCCGAACCGCCGGACCCTTGCGCGCATTCAACCGCTTAAACTGAATACACGTAGCGTCAGCGGAAAGACCCATCTCTCCGCCCAGCGCGTCAATCTCCCGGACCATATGTCCTTTTGCCAAACCGCCGATCGATGGGTTACAGCTCATGTATCCGATACGATTGATGTTTGTAGTAACAACGCAAACGCTTTGACCCATGCGAGAGGCTGCGAGTGCCGCTTCAACTCCCGCGTGTCCAGCGCCGACAACGATGACGTCAAAATCGAAATTTGAGGCCATAACGCCTACTTCCCCAGACAGAACTCTTTAAAAATGCGATCGATGACCTGCTCGTGAAACACTTTTCCAAGCAACTCGTGAACAGCCTTGAGTCCCACCTGAAGCTCGTACGCGATTAACTCCGGACTCGCATCCTTTTCGATCAAATTCAGCGCCTTGGCTACGGAGCCTTGTATCTTTTTTAGGCCCTCAACATGCCGAGCCTGAGTGACCAGACCAGCACCGCCAAGACCCTCAATCTCACGAAGTGGACCGGCAATCATCGTCTTAAGCTCAGCAATGCCAGCGCCGGTAACCGCGGAACCAAATACTGCACGAGCTGAAACACCAAGACGTTCCGCTTCAGCCTCCGCTGTTGCCCGCCATTCTCCAGTACGGTCCAAGTCGATCTTGTTGAAGAAGTAGTGCTCAGCCCTCTTTGCACAGCGGACGAAATCGGCAAATCCAACGCGCCATTCGGGGTCACTAATGTCGACCACCACGACCACGGCATCAGCGGTATTCCGGGCATGAAGGCTCTTTTCAACACCCAGCTTCTCAACGACATCGCGAGTTTCACGAATTCCTGCCGTATCAATCCACCGAATCGGTGTTCCATGAAATCGAGTCTCGACCTCAATCCAATCCCGGGTTGTCCCAGGCTGGTCGGTCACAATCGCACGCTCTTCCTCAACGATCGCGTTCAGCAAACTCGACTTTCCAGCGTTCGGAGAACCGACGAGCGCCACAGCCAACCCATTGCGAAGAAGCCGGCCTTTTTGATAACTCGAAATCAAATCGCTGATCCTTAAACTGAGCCCATGAGCTCTATCCAAGAGATCTTTTGACGGCTTCAGCTCGATCCCATCAGACGAAAAGTCGATACTCGCCTCAAGCTGAGCACCGATCCAGACCAAATCATCTTCAATCGCACTAAACTTCCGACTCAGCTCTCCATTCAGCTGTGACAGGGCCGCAGCTGAGCTCTCTTTTGACCGACTCTCGATCAAACCTAAAATTCCCTCGGCCTGAACCAAGTCGACTCGACCATTCAAAAACGCACGATACGTAAATTCACCCGGCCGAGCGAGGCGTGAACCCTGCCCAATCAAAAGGTCGAGAATTCGCGACGAAATCGCATCTCCACCATGACACGAAATTTCAATTGTCTCTTCGCCGGTAAATGATTTTCCATCAGCAAAATAGGCGATCAAAACCTCGTCAACGAGGTCGCCAGAGGCCGGGTCTTTCAAACTGCCAAAATAAAGGCGATGGGACTCTGGATCTGGAACTAAAAAAGGCGCCAGACGGGAAACCGTCAAAAGCGCCTTCGAACCAGAAACTCGGATAACAGAAATCGCACCCACACCAGGAGCCGTCGAGATCGCACAAATCGTGTCCTCGTCACCTGGTCTGACTGGAATCATACCGTCTCTGCATTTTCCTCGCGGTCATCTGCACGTTCGTCCATGTCTTCACGAACTGCACTTTTCGCGGGATAGATTTTTACCTTCTTAAACAGACCTTCACCAATCGAACGGCTGCGAACGCGCTCGTCGCCAGCCAAGTGCTGATGAACGGTCTTGCGATCTTTTGGCGCCAATGCGCGCATATACTGCGACTTGCCTGATTCCAAACACTTGTCCTTCAATTTATCCGCCAAATCGACCAGAGAGCGCGTCGATTCCTCACGGAACCCATTGCTATCAAAATGTACTTCAACACGCGCATCTGGAAGCTGGTGCTGCAATACACGCTTCACCAAAAGTTGGAACGCGTCGAGGAGCGAACCATCTTTCTCAGTCAGAAGCTCTTCATCCGCTCCTGACATTTCGACTGTAACGTCCTCAGTTTCACCGTTTTTTACGGTGGAAACGCTGAACTCAAGTTCGAAGCCAGCTCGCTCCATCACGCCGTTCAACGTCTCTTCAACAATAGAAACGGCGTCTCCGCCGCCCTGAACGCCCGTACCAGAACCCGATGTGGATTTCGCTCCGTCCTTCTTGCCCCCGAAAAGTTTGCTAAAAAACCCCGTCATTCTTCCTCCGTCGTATCAGGCCTTCGCCTCACGTATTGTCTTAGATCCTGCTGAGGCGGACTTGTCTCTCATAAACACAAACTGCTGAGTGATGCCGAAAATCGTGCTCACAAAGATGTAAAGAGTCAGTCCGCTTGGCAATGTAAACATAAGAAAAGAGAAAATCACCGGCATCCACACCAGAATCTTTGCCTGCTGTGGGTCCGCGACCGGAGTAATTTTCTGTTGAACAAACATCGAAATGCCCATCATCACGGGCAATACGTAGAACGGATCTTTCACGCTCAAATCCGCAATCCAGAAAATAAAGGGAGCGCGATAGAGCTCAATCGACTGCGCGAGAACCTGGTAAAGTGCAAAGAAAACTGGAAGCTGAAGAAGCATGGGCAAACAACCGCCGAGTGGGTTGGCCTTATTCTCGCGCATCAGTTTCATGACTTCTTCGTTCATCCGACGCGGATCATCTTTGTATCGCTCTTTTACACCCTGAATAAGGGGTTGTAGCTTCTGCATCACCTTCATCGACTTAAACGAATAGATATTGAAGGGCAGAACCAGGCCACGAACGACGATCGTCAGTCCAATAATAGCGAAGCCCCAATTCCCAAACAACGAATGGAAAAAGCGCAGCAACCACAAAAGCGGCTCTGCAATGATCGCAAACATTCCGTAGTCAATAACCCGAGCAAGAGACTCGTCAGCAGCGCGAAGATGGTCGACATCTTTTGGACCAACATACCAAATCTGCTCAATCTGGAAATCACTGCCTTTTGTCAAAGGAACGTAGTCGACAAAGCCTGTTGACGCGAAAATATCGCCTTCTTTTTTTACGGGCAGCGCGTGGAACTCCGGACGCAAGCCAGACTTATCAGCGACAGCCGCAGTAAAATAGTGCGACGATAATGCCACCGCGGTGACATTCTTTTGATCGACAGCCGCCGGCTTATTGGGATCAACAACTGCACGAGTATTGGTATCATCGTGACCAACGAACCAATCGTGATGATCGTACGATGGCGCAAGGAAACTCGAACTTACAGGAGCCGCGATCTGATCGCTAACCGCCATTCGAAAACCAGGAAATGCCGCAAGATCACCAGAGGCCTTAACGGACACTTTGAATGCGCGGCCCTTCACAAGACCGTCATTCACCAGTTCCATGCGTTTCTCGACTCTGTAAGCACCCATGTTAGCGACGCCAACCCAAGTACCTGCAGCGGACTCAGACAACTCAAACGCGATCCGGTCGTCACGACCTACAAGCCCAGTTCCAAACATCGGTACGGGTCCTGCGCCCAAAATGATCGGCTTATTATCTCGTGTCGTGTAGCCCTTGATCTCGAGATGCGAAAGCGCCAATCCGTCTGATGAAAGTTGAGCCTTAAATCCATCAGACTCAAGCGCAATCTCCTTTGCCACTGGAGCAGGGGAGGCAATCAATGTACCTGTAGCAATCGGCGCAGTAGGAGCTGCCGTTGCGGCCTGAGTCGGTACGGCTTTCTCTTCGTCGCTGTTTACTGCAGCCGCAGTCACCGGTTTGCCGCCGGGATACTTTGTCTCCATCCACTTGGACCAGCCAAACCAAACAGCGCCAACCAATACGAGGGCCGTTATTGTTCCCTTATCGAGAAAGCTCTGTTTTCCATTTGAGTTCGAATCCATCATTGTTATCCAATCGCGAATGTAGACATCGCTTAGCAGATGTTATGGGACCGGGTCATATCCGAAATCGCCACCCGGCCGACACTTCAACAATCTTTTAACCGTCAGCCGTCCGCCGACCCAAAATCCATACTTTTTGACCGCTTCTTCACCATAGACCGAGCACGAAGGTTCAAATCGACACGATCCACTCAGCCAAAGCGAACCCACTACACGATAGAATGCGATCAAACCTAAAAGCAGTTTATCGAGAAGCTTCATTTGAGCCCTTTACAGCCTTTTCCAATCTTGCCCAGCCCGTTTCCATAGCTGAGGAGAACTGTCCATAGCTCATTCTCTGATAAAAATCTTCTGGCATCGCTTTAAAGCCGATATTGAGATCGACCGCCGGCAACTCGGAGTCCACCAACTTTGCCCGCAACCACATCCGACACCAACGCTTTAACTTGTTTCGTATAACGGCAGGGCCAACCGCACGCGGTACAGTCCAACCACATCGAAAACGATCGCCGATGGCGAAGTTAAAGAATAGCCACTCACAGGGCTTTACCCTGCGACCGGATTTGAAAGTCTGAACAAAATCAGTTCGTCGTGTCAGAACCTCAAGACGCCGCTTTCTCGGATTGCTCCGAATCAGCGCCGCCTGGGCCTTGCTAAGACTCACAGTTTATTTGCCGCCGATTGCGACGACAAGCCGCTTACGGCCCTTGGCGCGACGACGCGAGAGCACTTGTTGACCATCTTTGGTTTTCATACGCGCTCGAAAACCATGGGTATTTTTGCGGCGGCGTCGGCTTGGCTGGTATGTCCGTTTCATGAGCGATCCTAATCAGAGTATTTAAAATACGCGTTGAGAAGGGGCATAAAAAAGCACAGTGCGGCGTCACCGTCAAGGTGTTGAAAATGGCTTGTTGCACTGTTAAGACCGGCGCCGACCTGACAGTTTCTTTCAGATTGGCATTAGTCTGTGGATAAATCGGCCAAAATAGCCGCCAGACACACAGATTCGATCTAAAACAAGCGGTGAATAGGCGCCTGAATACTCAGGCATCGTTCCTGGCTGATCTGACGAGAAACGTTCCGACGCTGAGGGGGGCTCGACGATGGAACATCCGAACCAACAGAATCCATTTCCAGGACAGTTTCAGACGCCCAGCGTCCCTGCCGTGGACTCAAAAACCGATTTTTGGAAAAAAGTCGTCGATAATCTTTTGGCGCTGAATCCCGACAACAAGGCTTTTCGAAACTGGTTGTCGGCCACAAATCTTGAAGATATCGAGCCCACGGATTCAGGCGTTCGCTTCGTCGTCGGCGTTCCGTCACGACTGCATAAGGAACAGATCGAGAACTACATCGATCGTTTTTATCCTGAAATCCGTGCTCACTACCCAGGACATTTCTCGGTCGACGTTCGCGTCACCGGTCGTCCGCTAGCAGCGACCGAGCCGACAACTCTTGATGAGTACTTCCATCAACAGGAACTAAAAACAGACCTTGGTGGTCTTTCGACGGCTACAACTCATGGTCATTCGCAGTCCATATTGTCGTCATCCTCTTCATCTTCTTCATTTCCAACAAGTGTTCCCGCTGGCAATGAACCGCGTGCCGATATGACCTTTTCAACTTTCGTTGTCGGTCGAACCAACGAGTTTGCCTATAACGCCAGTTTGAGTATCGCCGAGAATCCAAGCACGACTTACAACCCACTGTTTATTGTCGGACCAACTGGTCTTGGTAAAACCCACTTGGTCTTCGCTGTGTGGAACCAAATTCGCACTCGCTTCCCACAGCTTCGAGTGACTTACGTCGACACCGGTCGCTTTCTCTCTGAATTCATGAGCAACCTTCGTCATAAGACGATGGATAAGTTCCATGCAAAGTATCGCGATAAAGTCGACGTCCTCTTGATGGATGATATTCACGTTCTCGGTCGTGGTGAACAGATTCAAGAAGAGTTCTTCCAGACGTTCAACCACCTCTACCACATGCGCAAACAGGTTGTTGTAACGAGCGATCGTCTACCAAAAGATATTCCCGGTCTTGAAGACCGAATTCGAACACGTCTTGAAGGCGGCTTGATCGCTGACATTAAAATGCCAGACTTTGAAACACGGTTGGCGATCCTTCGTTCCAAGACTGAGCAACGCCGTTTGCGCATCGATGACGGCGTTCTCCAGTACATCGCCAAAGTGTCAAAACGATCGGTTCGCGAACTCGAAGGGAATCTCAATAAGATTGAGGTCTATTTTAGCTTCTCAAACGCCCCGATCACCCTCGACAGCGCGAAACAAATCCTTGCGCTGGATTCAGAAGGCAATCAGATCACCATGGAAGACATCGAAAATCTGGTGGCTCAGCAGTATAGGCTTCGCGTCACAGATCTTCGCGGACAAGCTCGTCCAAAGCCAATTGTAACAGCGCGCCAGGTCGCGATGTGGTTGATCAAGAAAAACCTGCCTAATAAATCGCTCGTCGAAATCGGCCGGCAGTTTGGTGGTCGTGATCACACGACCGTTATGAACGCATTGCATCGAATAGACGATCAACTGACAACAAATCTGGATTTAAAAAGAGATATCGATGAGTTACAGGCCAGAATCCACAATATCACAGGGGTGTGAATGTGGACGGTGGAAAAGTCTATGGAAGACTCTCTGGGGTATCGTGTGGAGTAAGTTGTCCCGAATTTAAGAGCAGTTGGCCGACAACGCTCCACACCCAGAATCCACAGTAAATAGTTAGTTAAATCAGATATTTAGGAAGAAAAAGAAGAAAACCACAGGCCCTACTACTACTACTGATTTATTTATATAAAAGAAGTAAGAATCCAAGCCGTCCAAAAAGACGCTTAACGAGGAGTGATTCAACATGATGATCGAAGTCGAGAAAAAGGATCTCCTGAACCTTCTCGGTAAGACTCAGAACATCGTCGAAAAAAGAAATACCATGCCGGTGCTGATCAATGTGCTTCTCGAAGCCGGCGATGGAGTATTGAAAGTTTTTGCGACAGATCTTGAAGTCAGCCTGACCGACCAGGTTCCAACTCTTAAAGAAAAACCAGGCAAGGTCGCCGTTTCAGCAAAGAGTTTGTTTGAAATCGTAAAGGAACTTGATGACGGTCCAGTGATCCTCAACAAGAAGGCAAACAACTGGCTTGAAATCAAACAGCGTAAGTCTGTCTTCAATCTTGTTGGGATTGCCGCTGAAGAGTATCCCGTCTTCCCAAGTTATCAGACCAAAGATTTCATTTCGATCAGCGCGACTGTTTTTGCCGACATGATCGAAAAGACCATCTACTCTGTTTCGAACGATGAAACTCGCTATTACTTGAACGGTGTTTTCTTCGAACGAATCAACAAAGATGGAAAATCAACCTTCCGTATGGTCGCGACTGACGGCTTCCGTCTTTCGATTGTTGATCGTTCTATGCCGGAATCAAAAACAGCATTTCCTGCCGCAGGGGTCATCATTCCTCGAAAAGGTCTCTTCGAAATACGCAAGATGCTTGAAACAATCGAAGGCGAATTTGATCTCGCCGTCGAAGGTTCGCAACTTTTTGTGAAGCGTGGATCGACAGTTTTGATGGTTCGTCTGATCGAGGGAAAATTTCCAGCTTATCAACAATTTATTCCACAGCAGATTCCGAATCGGATCGAAATTCCGCGTGAGATGTTGTTGGCAAGTTTGAAACGAGTATCGCTGCTATCGAACCAGAAGTACAAAGGCGTTACATTTTCATTGTCGTCAGGACGTATGGAAATCACGTCGAACAATCCAGAGCTTGGCGACGCCAAAGAAGAAATCGAAATTGATTACAAAGGTTCTGATATCAAGATCGGCTTCAATGCTCGCTACATGCTTGATGTTCTCAATAGCTTTGACGATGTCGCTGTCGATCTTCATTTAAACGATCAGCTTTCCCCTGGTCTTATGCGACCACATGGTGATCAGACCTACACCTGTGTCGTCATGCCAATGAGAATTTAACGGAAAGCCGCGGTGATCATCTCATCTTTGCGCCTCTTCCAATTTCGGAACTTTGCGCAGCAAGAAATTGAGTTTAAACCGCGGCTGAACTTCCTTGTCGGTGCCAACGGGCAAGGTAAAACAAACCTGATTGAAGCCGTATTTCTTCTTTCACGAGGTGATAGTTTTCGTCCCGCTAATTTCGAAAACTATCTTTTCAATTTCAAAGCGGCTCAGGCTCGAATTGCTGCAAAACTAAAATCAGACGCTGGTGACTACAAACTTCAGATTGATTTTGCCGATGGCCGTCGGACACCTCACTTAGACGGAAAGCGCACACGTTTTTCCACATTGTCGGCTGAGTTTCCTGTGGTTCTTTTTAGTCCTGAGAGTTTGGCCTCCATCAAAGAGGGACCGGAGCAGCGTCGAATTCTAATCGACAATGTTTTGGCGACGCTCTCCATTCGAGACGCAAAGCTCCTGACCGACTTTCACCAGACACTACGCGCGCGTAACGCTCTTCTTCGCCAAATTGCAGACGGAGACAATCGATCAACAACTCTTCAATCACTTGAGAGTTTGACGTCGCTATTTTTGGTGATCGGCACTCACGTGACCGCGTCGCGACTCGCGGTCCTTCGTCAAATGGCACCGCGTTGGCAGGAAAGTGCGCGTCATATTTTTGGAATCGACGACCTTTCCGTCAGCCTTGAGTATTTGATCAGCGATAGTTGCGCGAACGCTTGGAGCGATGAACAAGTATTTAATGCGCTTAGTCAGCGTCAAAGTGAACTGAGTCGCCGTGAGATGGAATATGGCGGATCTCTAGTGGGTCCCCATAAGCATGATTTACGAATTCTATTTTCTGGGAATGACTCACGTTTTTCCTGCTCTCAAGGTCAACAAAGGGCCTTGATTCTCGCGTTCAAAATCGCTCAAATAGACCTCCATCATTCGGTTACGGGCCGGTATCCAATTCTTTTGCTCGATGACGTTATGTCAGAGCTCGATGCGGATAAGCGGATGCGTTTGATGGAGTACCTTGAGGGTATCAACGCTCAAGTGCTGATCACAGCGACAGACCTCACATGGTCCCGTCATTTTCCGGAAGAACGGAACGCTGTGTTCAAAGTTGAAAATGGAACAGTGACTTTAACTGCTCCGAGCGCTGTCCGAGCGGTCATGCCTTCTATCGGCTGATCTGCAGGAAGATGCGACGAGTGGATTGAACAGTCGAGGTGAAATGTGACCGACAGTGAAGTGACGGCGTCGAATATGCCGCCAGCCAATAATGCAGCCTACGGTGCTGACTCTATCCAAGTTCTTGAGGGCCTTGAGGCGGTAAGAAAACGTCCAGGCATGTACATCGGTGATACGGGATTACGCGGATATCATCATTTGGTCTACGAGATCACTGACAACTCTGTGGATGAACATCTCGCAGGACACTGCCGAAAAATTTCGGTGACGATTCACGCCGATGAATCCATCACCGTTGAAGATGATGGCCGTGGAATCCCGGTGGCGACTCACAAGAATGGAAAGTCGGCACTTGAAGTCGTTATGACCGTTCTTCACGCCGGCGGAAAATTTGACGGCAGCTCTTATAAAGTTTCTGGTGGTCTGCATGGTGTGGGTGCGTCGGTTGTCAATGCACTGTCGGAGCGTTGTCACGTCGAAGTGAAACGCGAAGGCTTTTTATGGCGCCAAAAGTTTGAACGCGGCAAACCCCAAGGGACAGTAGAAAAAATCGGCGCGGCAGATAAAACCGGAACAAAGACGACATTCAAGCCAGATCTGACAATCTTCAAAGGCGAAGAGGGCTCCGGCGGATTGACCTACAACTTCAACACTTTAGCCAATCGTTTCCGCGAGCTCGCATTTTTGAATGCAGGTTTACATATTTCATTGCTCGATGAGCGCAACGGAAAGAAACAAGACTTCCAATATGCGACGGGACTTCAGGAGTTCATTACATTTCTCAATGAATCGAAGAAGTCGCTACATCCCGAAGTGGTGCATTTCAAAGGCGTAAAAGACAACGTTGAGATCGAAATTGCTTTGCAGTGGAACGACTCTTACACCGAGTCGATTTATTCCTATTGCAACAATATCAACACGATCGAGGGTGGTACGCATTTGATCGGCTTCCGCGGAGCGCTCACGCGTTCTGCCAACGCCTACGCTCAGCAGAAAAATCTTTTGAAAGATTTAAAAGAAACGCTTGAGGGCGATGACATCCGTGAAGGTCTCGCCGCTGTGGTCTCCGTAAAGGTGCGTGAACCTCAGTTTGAAGGTCAGACGAAAACTAAACTTGGCAATACTGAGGTCAAAGGTATTGTCGAATCGCTCTGCAACGACAAGTTTGCCGATTGGTTTGACCGCAATCCAACAGCTTCTAAGATGATCATTGGAAAATGTGTGGAGAGCGCGCGTGCGCGAATTGCGGCTCGCAAGGCTCGTGAACTCACCAGACGTAAAACGGCGCTGGAAGGAAATTCTCTTCCGGGAAAAATGGCCGACTGCCAAGAGCGAGACCCAGCACTATGCGAACTGTATCTTGTCGAGGGTGACTCGGCGGGTGGTTCTGCTAAGCAGGCTCGCGATCGTAGAACGCAGGCGGTTTTACCTCTCAAAGGTAAAATTTTGAACGTCGAGAAAGCACGCTTCGACAAAATGATTTCGAACGAAGAGATCAGAATGTTGGTTGCGGCGTTGGGTACCGGAATTGGTAAAGACAATGTTTCGGCCGACAAAATCCGTTACCACAAGATCGTTATCATGACCGACGCCGATGTCGATGGTTCGCATATTCGAACGTTGATTTTAACGTTCTTCTACCGGCAGATGCCTGAAGTCATCGAGCGCGGCTACATTTACATCGCTCAGCCACCACTGTACCGGATTAAAAAAGGCAACTCTGAACGCTATATCAAAGATGAGCGAGCGTTGACCGAGTACTTGGTTGATAACTCGATGGCAAACATCGAAATCAAAGGTCTCAAGGACGGCACGAAAGAATCGGAATTGAAGGACTTTGTTCTGAGCATTCAGAAATACGAGAGTTTGGTTCGGGCTCTGTCTGGCCGTTATGATAAAGACTTTTGCAGTTCTTGGTCGTTCGCGGCGAAGACTTGGAAAAAATGCTGCAATCAAAATCGACGGCAGAGAAAACCTTTGCCGAGTTCAAGCAGTGGATCACGAACAATCCAACGTCTGGACTTCTTGGCGCTGAGATGACTCTTGAGGATGCCGCAGACGGAAAGTCACAAGTGGCAACAATTGAAACCACTCGTTATGGAAACCGTCACACGACGAAGTTGAAGACGGAGACGACTCGAACGTCAGACTGGATTGAGGTTAACGCGCTTTGGAATAAGCTCACGGCGTTCTTGCCGCTGCCAATTCAGATGCCGCCAGAGAAAAACTCAGCGGACAAAAAGAACCTGGAGTTCCAGACTTACGCAGAATGGTTGCACTATGCGCTGGAGCTGTCGAAGCGAGGCATGTATATCCAGCGCTATAAGGGTCTTGGCGAAATGAACCCTGAACAGCTTTGGGACACGACGCTCAATCCTGAGAACCGGACTCTTTTGAAAATTCAAGTCGAAGATGCGATCGCAGCAGATGAAACTTTCTCGGTGTTGATGGGTGAGCAGGTTGAGCCGCGCCGTAAGTTTATCGAAGACAATGCGCTCATGGCTCGCGAACTCGACGTCTAAAGAACTGAAATAGAAAGAACGAGAAATCGAAATGGCAGACCAAACCCCAGAGCAGAATGAAAAAGGCGTCACGCGGATTGATATCAACCGCGAGATGCAAGAGGCGTATCTCCAGTACTCGATGAGTGTCATCGTTGGCCGTGCTTTGCCCGATGTGCGCGATGGATTAAAGCCGGTTCACCGCCGGATTCTGTTTGCAATGCGAGAGCTGAGCAACACGCACGACAAGCCCTATAAAAAGTCGGCTCGTGTGGTCGGGGACGTCATCGGTAAATACCATCCCCATGGTGACGTCGCGGTCTACGATACGATGGTTCGTATGGCGCAGGACTTCTCGCTTCGCTATCCGCTCGTCGATGGACAGGGAAACTTTGGCTCGATCGATGGCGATAGTCCAGCGGCTCAACGTTATACCGAAGTTCGAATGACGGAGCTGGCAGAGGCGCTTCTCGAAGATATCGAAAAAGAAACGGTTCCGTTTGGGCCGAACTACGATGACTCGCTGGAAATTCCACTCATTCTTCCCGCCAAGTATCCAAACCTATTGGTGAATGGGTCGACCGGTATCGCGGTCGGTATGGCGACAAACATCCCGCCGCATAACCTGGGCGAGGTGATTGACGGCTGTATTCATATCATTCGCAATCCCGAGTGTACGCTCGATGAATTGATTGAAAAAATTCCGGGACCTGACTTTCCATCAGCTGGCGTAATCACTGGTCGCGAAGGAATTCTTTCGGCTTATAAAAAGGGCCAAGGCATTATTTCGCTTCAGGCCGTTGCCGAAATCGTTTCGGTAAAAGATCGCGAAGAGATCATCGTCACGGAAATCCCGTACCAGGTGAATAAAGCGAAACTGATCGAATCGATTGCGGACCTTGTTCGCGATAAGAAGCTTGAAGGCATTTCTGACATCCGCGATGAATCGTCGCGTGAAGGAATGCGTATTGTGATCATTATCAAGCGTGGCGAGAACGCCAGCGTTGTTTTGAATCGCCTTTATAAGTACACGCAAATGCAAGTGAGTTTCGGCATCCGGATGCTCGCACTCGACAATCGCAATCAGCCCAGGACATTCGACATCAAGTCGATGCTTGAGGCGTTCATCGAGCACCGAAAAGACGTTGTGACGAAGCGCTGTATTTTCGAACTCAAGAAGGCTGAGGCTCGCGCTCACCTTTTGGAAGGTTTGAAAAAAGCTTTGGACATGATCGACGCGGTCGTTGCCACCATTCGCGAGTCGAAAGAAGTTCAAATCGCGAAATCCAACCTGATGGAGCGATTCGATTTCAGCGAAAAGCAGGCGCAAGCGATTCTTGAAATGCGATTGCAGCGATTGATGGGTCTTGAGCGTCAAAAAATCATCGATGAACTTGCTGAAATCGTAAAGACGATCGAATGGCTGAAAGATGTTCTTTCAGATGTTCGTAAAATCTACGACATCATTGTCGGCGAGCTGGAAGAGATCAAAGCCAAGTTCTCGAATCCGCGTCGGACAAAAATTAGCGGCGACTCGACCGATATTGAGGACGAAGATCTTATCGCGCACGAGACGATGGTCGTCGTGATGACCGATACTGGATATATCAAGCGCATCCCGCTTGACGAGTATCGTATTCAAAAACGTGGCGGCAAAGGGCTCAAAGGTGCTGAAACTCGCGAGGAGGATTTCGTTACAGAAATTTTCGTTGCAGACACGCACACGATGCTTCTGTTCTTCACCAACAAAGGAAAACTGTTCTGGGTGAAGGTGCACCGGTTGCCGCTTGGCAATAGAACTTCTAAGGGTAAGGCCATTGCCAACGTGCTGAGCCTTTCGAACGAAGAGAAGGTTCGGGCGATTCTGCAAGTTGATAAATTTGATGAGAATCGCTTTGTTGTGATGTTGACCGAAAAGGGCATTATCAAAAAAACGGGCCTCGATGCATTCTCAAATCCACGCCCTTCGGGAATTATCGCATTGACGACGGATCTTGATGACAACGTAATTGATGCCAAACTTTCGGATGGTCAGTGTGACGTGTTTGTGGCGACCAAAGAAGGCATGTCGATTCGATTTGACGAGGGCGATGTTCGCGCGATGGGTCGATCGGCTCGAGGCGTGAAGGGCGTCACGCTCGGTAAAGAGGATATCGTGGTTGGTATGGAGATCCTCGATAAGTCGAGCAAGGCGACCATTTTGATGGTCACCGAGAACGGCTACGGGAAGCGTACGGCAATTGATGAATAACGTGTTCAGTCTCGCGGCGGGGTCGGTATGATCACGCAAAAGACGAGGGACAAGGTCGGTGCCGTGGTTGGTACAAGGACAGTTTTGGATACGGATGAGATCATCATTACGACCGACAAGGGTCAGACGATTCGGATGAATGCATCTGACATCTCTGTCCTAGGACGGAACACGCAGGGCGTGCGTTTGATCACGCTGAATCCCGACGAGAAAGTGACTGGCATTGCGCGGATCGCCGAGACGGGCGACGATGATGCTCCGGTTGCTCCGCTCAAGAATTGAGGGTGAGGCGTGAGGATAAGTTCGGCGGTCTTGTTGATGGTTTCCATTTGCATGACAGTTGGCCTCACGTCGTGTTTGTCGTCTTATGAGGTAGATGTCCGAAAGGCCAAGCAGCTTTTAGGTGAGAAAAAGCCCATAGAGGCGGCCGTTCTCTATTCAAGAGTTGCCGATCGTGCCGGAGTGAAAGCTGACGCTTATGCGGCGGAGGCGGCCTTTGAGGCGGCGCGGATTTATCAATACGATATCAAAGATTTTGAGAAAGCGGTTCAGCGCTATCGGCAAGTCATTCGTTTGAGCGACAGAGCCGAGTTGCGGCGAGAATCTCAATCCAAACTGTCGAGCATACTCTTTTACGATCTGCAGGATTTTGCGGGTGCGGTCATTGAATACTCGAAGCTATTGGCACTTCAGCACACCATGGATGAAGAAATCGAATGGCGCAGTCGAATTGCGAAGGCCTATTACTATCAGGGCGACTACTTTCAGTCGAAGATCGAGGTCGACAAAGCGCTGCAGCTTCCATTGAGCGAAGAGGCGTTATATCAAGCCCAATTGTTGAAGGCGAATATTGCGATTGGCGCCCGCGAACACGAAGAGGCCGCCAAAGTTCTGGAGCAAATGATCGCGAAGTTTCCAGAGCGTGCAAAAAAAGACTCGCTCTCGTTGATGTTGGCCGTTGCATTTGAAGAGCAGCGAAATTTCGCAAAGGCCATCGAGACGCTTGAACGAATTCGCTCATATGACTCCCGCAAGGCGTTTATTGAAGAAAAATCCAATCTCTCAAAGAGCGGCAAAGCCAACAGCCCGGGGCGCGAGGTTTTAGAAAATGAACCGCAATGCGATGATCTTTATTGCGATGGGATTAGAGGCTGTCGTTGCCGTTCTAGCGGGTCTATGGCTCGGCCGGTACTTCGATGTCTATCTTGGCGGCCGCGGCTTGGGGCCGGCCGCTGGCGCGTTCCTATTCTTGATTGCGTGGATCATCCATCTCTTTGCGATGGTGCGTCGATTTGAAAGAGAGGAATAGGGTGGGCTTGGCCGATGTTCGCTGGTTGAAGAGCCCAATTGCTGCTTTTTTAGGCTGCCAACTGACTTTGTCCGCGGTTTTAATGGTCGTTGTTGCTTTGAAGTGTCCCATAAAGCTTTTGATACCGCTTGGCCTTGGAACGACGGTTTCTCTACTGAACTCGATCGGGCTTTTGTACGCATGGCCGCGAATTCTAAAGAAAAAAGACGTTGCTTTGGCTTTTGGTGTCATTGTATCCAAGTTCGCGCTATCGGTTGCTGTCGTCTATTGGCTGACCCGGCCTTCGACCCGTGATTGGTTCGCTCCTGTTCCGACAGAGGGCGGTCTTTCCAGTGTCACGGTTCAAGGTCTGTCGCTGGCTCGGCTGACATTCGAGAGTGCGTTCGAAAGTCCCTTAGCGTTTTTTGCACTGGGGCTTGGTGTGGTTCTTCCTGCTGCAGTTATAGCGGCATGGGTTGAAACACGAGCGAACGGCGACACATTGGATTCGTTCGAATAGTTGTTGTTTCAATTGTTCGTAAAAGGCGCCGTCAGGTGCATTGAGGAATGGTTTCGTGAGTCAGAGTCACTTTACTTGGTTTGATCTCGCAGGTGTGCCACACGATAAAACATACGTGGCGGCAAATATTGCGGTGACAGGTATCTTGGTTGCTTACAGCCTCGCTGCACGAGTGGCTCTGGGATCAGGCGAGAAAGCGGTTCAACCTGCAGGTAAACTTTCGCTGAAGGGTTTTTCAGAGGCGTTGGTTGAGTTTGTAGACGGCATGATCAAGATGGTTCTTGGTGATCATGGGAAGCACTACATTCCTCTCTTTGGCTCAATCTTTTTCTTCATCTTGTTCAACAACTTGTTTGGTCTTCTTCCGGGTATGACCGCAGCCACGAGCAATATCAACGCGGCGTTTGCCGTCGGCGTTTTTTCGTTTCTTGTGTATAACGCCATCGGCTTAAAACATGGCGGCCTTCACTACGTCGCGCATTTTGCTGGACCGGTTTGGTGGTTGGCTTGGCTGATGATTCCAATCGAATTGATTTCACACTGCGTTCGTCCCTTCAGCTTGGGTATTCGTTTGTCAGTGAATATGACAGCGGATCACACGATTTTGGGGACGTTTATCGATCTGACGAAGGTTGTCGTGCCGGTGATTTTCTACGGCATGGGAACGTTTGTTTCGTTTATTCAGGCTTTCGTTTTCACGATTTTGTCGATGGTTTATGTATTGATGGCGACAGCTGACGATCATTAAGAAATTGGCTTTGAATTGAAATTGAGTTAACAACCAGATCTTCACCAGATCTTCGACTAAGGAAAAGACAATGAAAAAGAACCTGTTCTTCGCTCTGACTGCTCTCCTCGCTTCTTCTTCGGCTTTTGCTGAAGAGGCAACTACTGCTGCTGTTGCTGCAGGAACTTCAGCTACTGCTGCTGGTGTTTCTGGAACAGTTGGTTGGGTTGCATTGAGCGTTGGTATCATGATGGGTCTCGCCGTTCTCGGTGGAACTCTTGGCCAATCGAAAGCTGCAAACGCAGCTCTCGACGGTATTGCTCGTAACCCAGCAGCATCGGGAAAATTGACTCTCCCGCTCGTTCTTTCTCTCGCACTTATGGAATCGCTTGTTCTTTTCGCGTTCCTCATCGGCCTCTCGTTGCAGGGTTCGATCAGCGAAGCACTCAAAGTTATTAAGTAATCGAGGGTCTTAGGACTCGACGATTGTCTTGATAAAGCTGAAAAAGGCAGGACCTCTGATGGGGCCTGCCTTTTCTTTTTCCGCCAAAATCAATAATCCCCTCCAAGATTCCGATAATCACTATGATTACGAGGACTTGGTGACGGCAAACAACGACCAGAACAAAACAGGTTCACAGCCGAACGCAGATCCGCCTGGCGAGCAGTTGCCGGAGCAGGATCGCCTTTTAATTCTCGTGAAAGATCAAAGCTCTGTGAAAGGAACAGCTTCGTTCCTTGAACGACGTGGAATTGAAACGTTCGTTTCAACGGCGATGCAAGACGTGATCGATCGACTAGCGCAGGGTTGGTCGAAGTACGTGCTACTCAGTATCAACTACCCACATCCAAAAATTGATTTGATACCAACCCTATTGCATCAAAGTTTTCAGGCGGAGATCATGGTCTTCGCCGAGACGTCTGACCGCAAGACCAATACGAGGCTCACCGGATCAAAGGCAAAGCACATCATTTTCGGTGCGCCGAGTGGTCCCGTTGTTCTGATGCGTCTCAAGCAGATGCAGCGTGAAGCTCTTGGCGGCGCTACGGACGGCGATGAAACGAGTACGCGCCATGGTGACGCGAAAGACGGTGAGACCGATCAGCAAGTCAGGATATCGGGGACTGGCGGAGGCGATGGCGGTGCCGTTCACCTGAAGGGCTCATCTCGACTTGGTGCAAGTCAGA
The DNA here is from genome assembly GCA_016713885.1 of Bdellovibrionales bacterium. Classification (GTDB taxonomy): domain Bacteria; phylum Bdellovibrionota; class Bdellovibrionia; order Bdellovibrionales; family JAMPXM01. The sequence continues at coordinate 432,439 of JADJOF010000001.1, forward strand.
ACGCTGAGCCGGCGGATCGCTCAGAGGCATTGGCAAAACTGATGTCGGCGCTGAAGTCGACTCCTGCCGATGGGGCCGAAGACGCGTTGGACCAGGATCTGTCTGCACTCAAGGATAGCCTTGGAGGCAAAGCGGGATCAGTGGCGACCAGCAAGGTGAACGATTCGATTGAACAGATGCGAAAGTCCGTTCAGAAACCGACCGTTCACTTTCAAAAAGGAATGGGCCGTGGCTCGGGTGGGATGGTTGTACCTCCTCCGACGCCAAAGCAAAAGGCGGCTGCACGCGAAGCGATGAAGAAGGGTCAACTGCAGGCTTTGTCTGCAATTGAAAAGGGCCCGAATCAGCACCGCCATTCGCTGACCGAGGAACATCCAGAGTTTAAAAAGCAGCGAAACGCGACGGAACACTCCAAAGCTCCAAATCAGTCTGGTGCGCCGGCGATCTCTCATGATTCATCGCCTCTGCCTGGTTCGGCAATCGACCGCAATAGCCCAGAGGCCGATTCTCTCGCGACAACTCAATCGGGCGCAGCCGCTATTGAACATGGTGCCATGACTGATGGAACAGGCGACTCCGCACCGACGTCACTGATTGAGTCTTGTATTCGAGAGGCGCTGTCAAAGGTGTGTGGTAAGCCGCGAGCTGGTCGCGAAACTCTTCTGGAATACCGTACAGCATCAGTTGTGATTCTATCATCACCACAGTTTACGGGATCGGTACTTATTGTGATTGGGCGCGGGGCTTTCGATCACAAAAAAACCTTGCGTCAGGTTGAAGTGGAATTCTTGCAGCTCATGTCGGATCGTGGAATCGATTTTTCGATCGGTGAGATGCAGTCGTATCCGGTTGAACCTGCACCGTCATGCGAAGAGGCCTTCTTTGCGGCTGAATTTTCAGCTGTTGCACGGTCAGAGGACCTAGAAGTTGGAATGGCCTATCTTGATCTTGTTCCTGTCGAACCCAGCGTCGCAGAAACAGCGGATCAGATGCTTGAGATCTCGTGTGATGACATCGAACCGGACATGGTACTTCCGTTTGAGGTCTACCTTTACCTCCCGATGAACAAGAAATATCTGCGTTATGTGAAAAATGGCTCGAGCCTGTCTGGAAAGCAGTCGGCCAATCTAAAGACAAACGAAGTGAGAAATCTATATCTCAACAAAGCGGCCGTTGATGCATTCAAACAGCACGCGACGGTCGGCAATTTGAAAAAGAAAATATCAAAGCGTGCTGCTTAAGAGCGGTTTGAGAAATGGTGCGGTCGCACTTTTCTTACTGCGTGCGACGTCTTCGGGAGTTCCGGCAACGACAATTTCACCCCCGGCGCCGCCGCCGTCCGGACCTAAATCAACAACGTGATCACAGGCCTTCACGACGTCCATACAGTGCTCAATCACGACGACTGTATTGCCTTGATCAACAAGGTTTTGCAAAAGCTCAACAAGTTTCGACACATCCTCGAAGTGTAAACCCGTTGTAGGCTCGTCGAGAATATAAAGAGTTTTTCCGGTACCTCTCTTTGAGAGCTCTTTTGATAGTTTCACGCGCTGTGCTTCGCCACCGCTGAGGGTTGTCGAAGATTGGCCAAGAGAAATGTAGTCAAGGCCGACCTGATGGAGCGTTTCGAGTTTGCGCTTAATAGCCGAATGATTTTCAAAAAAAGGCAGCGCTTCACCGACGGTCATCTCAAGAACATCAGCGATGCTTTTTCCTTTGAAATGAACGGCGAGGGTCTCTTTGTTGTAGCGTCGGCCTCGGCAGGAGTCGCATTCAACAAAGACGTCTGACAGAAAATGCATTTCAACCCGCGTTTGACCGGCTCCTTGGCAGGACTCGCATCGTCCTCCCTTCACATTGAAACTGAATCGGCCCGGCGCATAGCCACGAACTTTGGATTCCGACAGTGATGCGAAGAGATCGCGGACGAGCGGAAACAAACCGACATAGGTGGCCGGTGTTGAGCGCGGTGTGCGTTTGATGGGGTTTTGATTGATATCGATCACCTTGTCGAGGTGTTCGATGCCCCTTCATTTCTTTGTACGGGGAAACGGTCCAATTAGTGCGAAAGAATTGATTGGATAGCGCACGATAAAGCGTGTCCATGATCAACGTACTTTTCCCAGAGCCTGAAACACCGGTGATCGCAGTCAGTGTTCCGAGCGGAATATGCAGATCGACGTTCTTCAGATTGTTGCCAGTTGCTCCCTTTATCGTAAGGCTATTGCCGCTTCCCTTGCGGCGCTCTTTGGGGACCGGAACCGTGCGGCGCCCACTGAGATACTGTCCGGTGAGGCTGGTCTTATGGTCGGCGATCTGTTGAGGAGTGCCCTCGACAATAATTTCTCCGCCAAGAACACCAGCGCGAGGACCGATGTCGATGACGTGATCGGCAGTCTTAATTGTCTCTTCGTCATGCTCGACCATGAGAATGGTGTTTCCGAGGTCGCGAAGATCGCGAAGAATTGAAAGCAAGCGACCGTGATCGCGTGGGTGGAAACCAATGCTGGGTTCGTCGAGTACATAGAGCACACCGACAAGCGATGAGCCAACCTGCGACGCCAGACGAATCCGCTGGTTTTCGCCGCCAGAAAGTGTACGGGTCGGTCGGTCAAGACTCAAATACCCAGCACCAACGCGAACGAGGTAACTCAGTCGCTCCTCAATTTGCTTGAGGATCTTCTCGCCGATAATTGTCTGTTTAGTGCTCCAGGCGCTGGAACGAATGGCGGCCAGGAGATCGCTTGCCGCGATACTTGAGAGTTCGGTGATGTTTTTGCCTGCGACAAAAACATTGCGCGATTCTCTTCTTAGGCGCGAACCGCTACAATCGGGACACGGGCGAATCGCGAGCTGGTCGACCTCGCCTTCTTCATCTTCCTCTGACTTTCGAGCCAAGCGATCCGATATTCGATACGAGACTTGTTTGATCGAGCCATTTGATTCAGGGCCGCCGTACTGCTCAGTTTCGACCTCCTGAATATCGACGGTGCCGAGTCCATTGCAGGTCGGGCACGCCCCTCGAGGATTATTAAAACTGAAAAAACGAGGCTCAAGCTCAGGAAAGCCGAAGCCGCACACCGGGCATGCAGAGTGTATGGAATAAGATTTTCGGTTGCCGCCCATCTCTTCAAACACGACATACCCGTCGGTGAGTTGAATCGACGAATGAACACTTTCGGCGACGCGAGAGCGAATGCCTTCTTTGACGACGATTTTGTCGACCACGATATCAATGTCATGGGTTTTTGTTTTGGCGAGCTTCTTAGCCTTGGTCAGTTCGACGAACTCGCCGTCGATCTTCGCCTGCAGAAAACCTTTGCGAATCCATTTTTGAAAATCTTGGTAGAACTCGCCCTTCTTTCCCTGAACGACCGGGGCGAGAATGTAGAGCTTCGTGCCGTTTGGCATTTTTAGAAGCTCATTGATGATCTGATCAGGTGTTTGACCGGCAACTGGGATGTGATGCTCGGGGCAGCGCGCTTCACCGACGCGAGAGTAGAGAAGGCGAAGGTAATCGTAGATCTCAGTTACTGTTCCGACCGTCGAGCGCGGATTTAGGCCCACTGACTTTTGATCGATAGCAATGGCCGGGCTAAGGCCCGAGATCGAATCGACATCAGGTTTTTGAAGCTTCTCAAGGAAGTTTCGCGCGTAGGTCGAAAGAGACTCAACATAGCGTCGCTGGCCTTCGGCATAGATCGTGTCGAAGGCGAGACTGGATTTTCCCGATCCGCTAAGGCCCGTTATAACCGAAATCTTGTTGCGTGGAATCGCCAACGAAAGATTCTTGAGGTTGTGCTCGCGTGCACCGCGAATGACGATCGAGTCGTCCAAGTTGGAATCGCCAGTTGCGTTAACAGTAGCCAATAGAGTCCCCTCGGCAACCACCCGCTAGAGCAGGGGCTGCACTACAGATTCGACTTCGTTCCGAATTCGATTGAGTCCTGCCTCGCTGTCGGCTTCAAAACGCAAAACCAAAACGGGTTGAGTGTTTGACGCTCGCGCCAATGCCCACCCATCGGGGAAGCTAACGCGAATGCCATCGATCAGATTGACTCGTTTCTCGGCCGAACCGGCGCCATAGACGGAGCGCAATCGTTCTACAATCGAGAGCTTCTTCTCTTCGGTGGTGTCGATGCGAATTTCGGGAGTGTTGAAAGCCGACGGCAAATCGCTGAGCAGTTGAGAAACCGTTTTTCCTGATCGAGCGATAATCTCAATGACTCGTAGGCCCGCGTAAAGCGCATCGTCGTAGCCATAGTTGCGATCGGCAAAGAAAACATGCCCCGACAACTCTCCGCCAAACGGTGCCTTCTCTTCTTTGATCTTTGATTTGACGAGGCTGTGTCCAGTCTTCCACATGATGGGTTGGCCGCCATGTTTTTTGATGTCCGCGTAGAGCCGATCAGAGCACTTCACGTCACCAATAATTTTTGCTCCTGGATTATCCTTCAAGACCGCCCGCGAGATCATGACCATCATTTCGTCGCCAAGAATGAAGCGACCGTTCTCGTCGATAAGGCCGATGCGATCGGCGTCGCCGTCAAAACCAATACCGACAAGCGCGCCGTCTTTGCGAACAGCTGCCTTCATGGCGTCGAGATTCTCCTCAACAGTCGGGTCGGGGTGATGGTTAGGGAAGCGACCATCAGGTTGTTCAAAAAGAATATTGGGTTTTAGTCCAACGGCTTCATAGAGGCGACGGGCGATGCATCCTGCGGCGCCGTTGCCGCAATCGAGAACAACTTTTACGCCAGCGAGGTCTTTGAACTCTTCGCGGTAGCGGGCGACGTACTGTGGAAAAATGTCGTGATCCTCTGCGCCGCCTTTTTTGCCGCCGGGACCGCTGACATAGTCGCTGGCTTCGATGATTTTACGAAGCTCTTGGATGTCAGCACCGTAGATCGTTGTTTTTCCAACCGAGATCTTAAAGCCATTGTATTCAGGCGGGTTGTGGCTTCCGGTGACCATAAAGGCACCGTCAACTTCAAGAGCGAAGCAAGCGAAGTACGAGATGGGTGTGGTGACAAGACCAAGTCGGATAACATCGCTTCCCGAATCGGTAATGCCGCGCTCGAGGTTCGCCGCTAGAGTTGGTGAGGACAAACGGGCATCGTATCCCAGCGCGATTTTAAGCTTCGGTTTTCCTGCGCGGCGAGTGACGAAGGTGACATAGGCGCGGCCAAGATCGTAGGCAAAGGCGTCGTCAAACTGCTCATCGACGACTCCGCGGATGTCGTACTCTTTGAAAATTACTGGCTTCATCATAGCTTCAGTCCTCGATTTGAGTTATTTGCGACTTTTCAAAAGTTCGAAAGCTCCCGCAATTGCGGCTGCCATTGAACCCGGGTTGGCCATGTTTTTTCCCGCAATATCGATGGCGGTTCCATGGTCAACACTCGTGCGTACAAAGGGTATTCCCAACGACATTTGGAATCCAAAGTCTTGGCCGTGCAGCATCTTAAAAGGTATCAGACCTTGATCATGATAGAGAGCGACGACCACGGAATACTGATGGCGGGCTTTGTCGGTAAACGCCGTATCGGGCGATAGCGGGCCGATGACTTGGCGTGGCAGCCATTTTCGAAGCTTTGCTTCGAATGATCCGATCCGACCTGCTTCGCCGGCATGGGGATTGAGGCCAAGAATGGCGATTGGAAGGCGCCGTTTCCGCATCGGGAGCGAAGCGCGAAGTTCTTCGGCCGCGGCGACTGCGGCGAGAACTTTTTTTCTGCTCAGAGCCTGCTCAACTTTTGAAACAGCGATGTGATCGGTGACCAGTACAACGTTGAGCTCGTTTCCGCGGTAACCTTGAAAACGGCACATCGTGTTTTCAGAGTAAGAAGACCGGTGTGCCCCATGACGGCAAGTCCGGCATCGTGAAAGCCTTTTGAAAGCGGCCCGGTGACGATCCCGTCAATGTGTCCCTGAGTTGCTAAATCGACCGCATGATCGAACCAAAGCGCCTCAGGTAGTCGGGATGGAAGCACGAGAACATGGTCTGCAGGAAGGGCGCTCGTTGTTACAAGCGGCCACGAATCGACACCTAACGTTCGAAATGAACGCAGCTTCTTCCACTCTTTTTTGGCGAGCGAACCGTCTTTGACAACGACGATGAGCTGCGAGCGCGGAGGCAGGTGAGCAGAGTTAATGGCTTTGCGAGTGACCTCGAGACCGATGCCGTCGTGGTCACCTGTGGTAATCAGAAGTCGAGTCATTATTTATTGAGGCGCAAAAAAGACTCTGAACGCAACTGCTCGAGCCAAATGTCGTACTGTCGACGGAACAATTTTTCGCCGAGAAGTGCGCGCACGCGGTCTTTTTCTTTCTCAAGCTTTGGATCAGGGATCAGTTTGCGTTTTACCAATCGAACGATGTGGAGGCCGCCGGTCGTTGGAAGCGGGAGCGTCCACTCGCCGGGACTGAGCTTTGCGACCGTCGTCTCGAGCTCTTTTGAAAGTTCACCGGACTTGAAAGTTCCAAGCAGACCGCCGATTTCAAAGTCTGGATCGTTAGAGTAGTCGGCAGCGACACGGTCAAACGCCGCACCCTCTTTGAGCTTTTTGTGGGCCTGCTGGGCCTTTGCGGCCGCCGCCTCAGCTCCCGCTTTCTTATTGAGAAACAAGATGTGAGCGATGGTGTATTCGAAGGCCTGCGTCTCTGATGCTTTGCCTTCAGAGATTAAAGCGGCAAGAACATCGTCTTCTGAAATCTTGATCTTGGAAGTCACAGACTTTTCCACAAGCGCCTGGCGTTCAAGGCCGGTTTTGATGAAGTCTTGGTAGACAGAGAAGACGATACCCTTCTCTTGCAGGGCATTCTTCAAATCATCACGAGACATATTATTGCGGCGAGCGATATTGCGAATTTCTTGTTCGACACGCTCGAAGGGCACTGACAGTCCCTGCTTTTTAACTTCTGAATCGATAATTCGAGAATCGATCACTTTCTGAAGGAGTTTTGCGGAATCCTTGAGAAGCGCTTGCTTTGTCGCCTCATCGGGGACGAGTTGGTCATCGACGAGACCGCCATTCTTGAGTCGGCGCTCAAAATCCACGACGTCGCTTTGAGTGATGATGTCGTCGTTTACAATTGCGAGAATGCGATCAACGACTTCAGCTTGGGCGTTGGGCGCGCCAGTAAACTGTGAAGCGAGTAAGACGCAGATCGAAAAAGCCAGCGAAGCGCCAGAGAGTTTTGATGTCATTTCAGCCTCCGCTGACAGGTTTATTCTGTCCGCGTGGAAAGCACAATAGACTTGAGAATGGCTTCGTCGCGCTTCACGGACGACGCTCTCAGTTGTCCTTCGAGCCACTGTGCAAAAACCTGCCTGGACCGTTGTTCTTTGAGTTCGCGCACAAGGCCTGATTTAGCCTGCTCAAAGCTCAGCTTGCGCTCGGGCTCTTTAGCGATCACCGCGAAGATGTGATAGCCGTAGGGGCTTTTGACGACCTTGCTCTTGGCGCCGACCGGCATTTTAAATCCCTGATCGAACACTTCAAGAAGGCCTTTGTCGACCCATCCCGTGTCACCATTGGCAGCCGCCTCGGGAGCAATTGAGAACTGTTTAGCGAGTTCGCCGATATCGCGTCCTTTCACGACCTCGTCATAAACGCGTTTGGCGTCTTCTTCTTTTTCGAGAACGATCTGCCGTAGACGAATGCGGGCGGGCTGAGCGAAGTTCTTCTTTCCGGCTTCATAGGCAGCCCGAAGCTCGGTGTCGGTGGGATTTGGAACTGTGGTCGTCACGGTATCAAAGACTCGTCGACGAAGCAGATCCGACCGGAGGGTGTCTTTCCAGGCGTCGATCGAGATATTCTCTTCGGCGAGCATCTTTCGAAAGGCGAGGTCGTCGGTGTATTCGGAGCGAACGTCCTGAACCCGCTTCTCGACATCGGCGTCAGAAATAGAAATGCCATTCTTGCTCGCCCACTGCTCTGAGATAATCTGCAAAATCATCGCGTCAGCGAGATCATTCTTCGCTCGCTCAAGAAGTTGCGGATCTTTGGCGATTAATGGGTCGCGGTTGCGAAGGTGTTTGGCCAGCTTCTCGGCAAAGTCTTTGGTTGTGACTTTTTGCCCGTTCACATCGAGAACGGTTCTGGCAATCAGTCGCGATTCGGGTCGCGTGCAAGCCGGAGCCACCAGGGCGGCTCCGATGGCAAACGACAGTACGAACCGCCAGCCCATCACTTGATTTTGTCTTTATTGATCTTAACGGGGTATTGCTTTTTCAGCTGAGCGAAGTAGGCGTCGAAAACCTGTTTGCGCTTTTCGTCGAAGACCGCCGCTCGAATTGTGCGTTTGTTGGCTTCGGCATAGGGGCGCTGACCCGTCTTTTTGATGATGTGGAAGCCGTACTGAGTCTCGATCAGACCCTTCACTTCATTCATTTTCATCGCGAGAACGGCCTGATAGTAGGCGGGAACCAGAGTCAAAGCGGTCTGCCAACCGACGTCGCCGCCAGTTTTCTTCGACAAAATATCATCGGTATAGAGTCCAACATACTCTTCAAACGAACGTTTGCCCTTCGAAACCTCAGCGAGAATCTCATTGGCGCGATCTTTCGCAGCCTTCTTTTGATCGGCATTCGCGTCGGGACGGAACTCGATCAAAATATGGCTGGTGCGGAGCTCGGGGCTTTTTTTGTAGTAAGCCTGCATCTCAGCGTCAGTGACCTTGATCTCTGAGATCTTCTTTCCGAGTTCGCGCTCGATAAGGCCACGGTAGGTCTCTTGGCGAATCCGTTCTTTGACGATGGGATCGTCTTGAAGATTCTTTTTCGCGGCTTCTTGTACGCCAATCTCGTAGCGAATCAGATCTTCAAGGAAGAGCTCTTTCGCAGGCGGATTGATCGTCTGTTTCATCACTTCGTCGTACTTCTCATTGAATTCTTTGACGGTGATTTGTTTATTGCCGACGGCCGCGACGACATCATTCGCATCCGCAGACGCAACCGATGAGTTCAAAGTGCCAGCGAGAAATCCAATTAAGACCAAAGCGCCGTATGTCACGGTGGGACGAATCATCCTTAACCCCTTAAAAATTCTGGCCGATTTGGCCAATCCGCATCACCTAAAAAGGCTAACAAAGGGGTTAGGTACCAGCAAGAATGCGGCGGGCCTGCTGCTCTGCAGCGGCCATGGCAATTTCAAGTCGAGAAGCCAGACTTGGGTCGTGTGCATCGACGTCGCGCGGAATGGTGGGGAGAGCTGGACCCCACACGACAACCAGTCTGGCAAAGGGTTTGGGCAAGTAGGCCTTGTTCCAAGATTTGTGGAAGGTCCAGGCTTTGGAGCAAGTCACGGTCAGCGGAAAAATCTCACCGCCCGTTAGTTTCGCAATTTCAAAAACGCCAGGCTTCGCTTTGTGCCGGGGACCTTTTGGTCCGTCGATCGCAACGCTCGGTCGAATTCCGTCTTTTGCGAGACGAAGAATTCCACGAATGGCCGAGACGCCTCCGCGGGTACTAGAGCCGCGCGAAGTGGTCGCACCCAGAAGGTGAACAACTTTGTCCATGATCTCGCCGTCGGCGCTTGTTGAGACGATGGCGCTGGCGCGGTACCGAGGGAGAAGGAAGACGAGACCGAGCTCATCGCCGTGCCAATGTGCATAGACCATCTGCGAGCCGTTTTTAAGACAGCGCTTCAGATCGTCGGACTCGTGAATCTCGACCTTCCAAGTGGCAAGAAGTGTTCGGTAAAAGAGGAAGGCCACGTAGGGTGCGACCTTCCGAAGCAGAGATTTAAAGTTCACAGAATTGCTTTGAATTCCTGAGTGATCGCCGGAACAACTTCAAAGAGATCTCCGACGATTCCGTATGTGGCTTTTTGGAAGATCGGCGCATTGGCGTCTTTGTTGATTGCAACGATGACTTTCGAACCACTCATGCCAGCCAAATGCTGAATCGCTCCAGAAATACCGACAGCAATGTAGAGGCTTGGCGCAACGGTCTTTCCGGTCTGGCCAACCTGGATCGTGTGCGGAACCCAACCGGCATCAACAACGGCCCGCGAAGCGCCAACAGTGGCGCCACAGACATCAGCGAGGTCGTTCAAGAGCTTAAAGTTCGCTGCCTCTTTCAAGCCTCGACCGCCGGCCACAATAATATTGGCCTCGGTCAGATCGAGCTTTTCAGACGCGCCCTTCACAACGGCCTTGATCAGAGTTCCGAGGCCACTGGTCGTCGGCGCTGGGAGTTCTTTAAGTGCGACAGGCGAAGCGGCGCCCACTTCTCCAACTGGAAGCTGGTTGGCGCGCATCAAGATGATTTTTGGTCCCGAAGTCGTGAACGAAACACCAGCCGTACATTTTCCCGAGAAGAGTGGGCGACGTGCGGTGACATCACCTTGCAGTGAAAGTTCTGTGCAGTCTCCACAACGGCCGTATCCAGCTTTGCCGCCACACGGGGAAAAGGTCGCGCGCCATCATCGTTGATGAAGCCAAGACGACGTCAGCGCCGGAGTCTTTGATGGCCTGAGTAACGGTGGTCGCAAAATTTCGGGGTTGTATTGGTCAAAGCTAGCGTTGTCGCCGACGAGCGCCTCTGATACGCCCCATGCTCCGAGCTGTTGGGCCGCGGCCTTTGCGCCAGTACCGAGCAAAACTGCGGTCGCGTGAAGACCGGCACTGCGGGCTGCCGACAAAAGTTCCAACGCACCTTTTTTGAGTTGTCCGTGAGAGAATTCGGCAAAAATCAAAACTTTAGACATGTGAACCTCAATTCAGAAAAGATCAGAGGACTTTCGCTTCAGAGCGGAGAAGCTGAGCCAGTGTTTTTGCCTGTGCGCCAAAGTCGCCATCGATCATTTTGACGGGTGGCTTGTCGGCTGGCAGTTGATAGGCCACGTGCTTCACGCGGGCGGCGGCAGCTGTTACGCCGAGTCCATCGAGCGTGAGTTCTTTGATTGGTTTTTTCTTAGCTTTCATAATTCCCGGGAGGCTGGCGTAGCGAGGCATGTTGAGGCCCTTATTGGCCGCAATCAACATCGGTTTTGTGAGCTCGAGGACTTCTTTTGTTCCGCCCTCGATCTCGCGCTCAACGGTTGCGACCTCGGCCAGCTCAATTTTTGAGACGACTGTCGCGTGTGGGATGCTGAGAAATTCGGCGACCATCTGGCCAACTGACGCCGCATTGTCATCGATGGCGAGCTTGCCCGTTAGAACCATTCCAAATTCGCCTTCCGCTTTGATCGCTGCAGCCAGGGCCCGGGCTGTCGAGATGGCGTCAAGATCATCGGCTGCATCGATCGCAATGGCGTCGTCTGCACCCATGGCCATAGCGGTGCGGAGTGTTTCGACGATGCGAACTTTTGGTCCCACCGAAAGAACGGTGACGTTGGTGGCTTTGCCTGCCTCGCGAGTTTTGATCGCTTCTTCGACAGCGAATTCGTCGTAGGGGTTCATGACCCACTTCACACCAGCGAAGTCGACGCCAGATCCATCGGGTTTCAATTTAATCTTGGTTTCGGTGTCAGGCACCTGTTTGATGCATACGAAAATCTTCATGATGGCCTCTGCTTTCTAATCGGCTTTCCATTTAGTCACGTTCTGTAGTGTAAGCGCTCTTTTGTGCTGTGCGTTTACGTGAGAAACTCGAATGGATTCTGGCCGTTATGTCAGAAAAAAATTGCGGAGGCAAAGTCCTAACATCACGGAATTCGGTTGGACAGCCCGCGCCAATAGGCGTACCAATAGTCATATTGATAGAAAACTGAGAATGCTCAGCCCACGTCGAGGGGCCATTCGTACAACTACGCGATAATCTTGAGGAAAGATTGGCCGTTTGCGAAAGGCTGACCGCGGCGGTGCCGAGCCTTTTCGGGCTAGCACGGAAAGGAACGTTCAATCGTGAAGTACATTACTTCCGCAATTGGCCGCAAACAGTTGATGGCGGTCACAGGCTTGGCCTGGAGTCTTTTTGTTTTGTCCCACATGGCGGCGAACCTGCTCATTTTGTTCGATGCTGAGGCATACAACAAATACAGCCACGCCCTGATCTCCAATCCCGCGATTTATCTCGCTGAAGCGGGACTTCTTCTGACGATTCTTGCTCACATCGTGAACGGGATTCGCCTTACGATTGAGAACCGAAGTGCTCGTCCGCAAAAATACGCGATGCCGACAAACGGCGAGAAGGCGGCGCGCTTTCAGTCGAAGTGGATGGTGTATCACGGAACGCTGCTCGCTATTTTTCTGGTGTGGCATCTGCTGACCTTTAAGTTCGGCACTGTGTACATGGTGACTTACAACGGTGTTGAGATGCGAGACTTGCATCGGTTGGTTCTCGAGGTCTTCCAGGATCCAATGTATGTTGCCGGATATCTACTGTGCATGGTGGCGGTTGGTTTTCATTTGAGCCACGGCTTTTACTCTGCCTTTGCGTCACTTGGCCTTTCTCATCCGCGCTACATGTCGCTGATGAATAAGTTCGGCTATCTCTACGCACTCATCATCGCTGCGGGATTTATTTCGCAACCGATCTACGTTTATTGCATCGCAGTACGGTAAGGAGCCACCATGTCTATCAAGCTTGATTCGAAAACCCCGTCAGGTCCGCTCGAAGAGAAATGGTCGAAGCATAAATTCGACATGAAGCTGGTGAACCCAGCGAATAAACGCAAGCACACGTTGATTGTAGTTGGCACCGGCCTGGCCGGGGCTTCGGCATCGGCGACGCTTGCCGAGCTCGGCTACAAAGTAAAAACGTTCTGTATTCATGAGTCGCCCCGCCGTGCGCACTCGATCGCCGCTCAGGGCGGTATCAACGCGGCGAAGAACTACCAAAATGATGGCGATTCTGTTTACCGTCTGTTCTACGACACGATTAAGGGTGGCGACTTCCGTGCTCGCGAAGGTAACGTCTATCGTCTCGCTGAAATTTCACCGAACATTATCGATCAGTGTGTGGCTCAGGGCGTACCGTTTGCTCGTGAGTACGGCGGCGCATTGGCGAATCGCTCGTTTGGCGGCTCGCAGGTTTCGCGGACGTTCTATGCTCGCGGTCAAACAGGCCAACAGCTTTTGATTGGCGCCTACCAGGCGATGATGCGCCAAGTGGGTCTTGGCACTGTTGAGTTGAATTATCGTCGTGAGATGTTGGATCTCGTTGTTGTCGATGGTCAGGCGCGTGGGATCATCGTTCGCAACCTTGCGACGGGCGAGCTGGAATCACATTCGGCCGATGCGGTTATTTTGGCGACGGGCGGATACGGAAACGTATTTTACTTCTCGACGAACGCGAAAATGTCGAACGTCACCGCTTCGTGGCGCGCGCACAAACAGGGCGCGGCTTTCGGTAACCCTTGCTTCACGCAGATTCACCCAACGTGCATTCCCTATTCTGGCGATCACCAGTCGAAACTCACGCTGATGTCGGAGTCATTGCGAAACGACGGGCGCTGCTGGGTGCCGAAACAAAAAGGCGACAAGCGTCCACCAGAGCAGATTCCCGATGAAGATCGCGACTACTATCTCGAGCGCGTCTATCCAAGCTTTGGCAACCTGGCTCCACGCGACGTTTCTTCGCGTCAGGCGAAGTATCGTGTCGACGAGGGTCGCGGTGTTGGCCCATCGGGTGTCGCGGTTTATCTCGACTTCCGCGATGCGATTAATCGTGTGGGTAAGGCGGGTATTGAGCAGCGTTACGACAACCTGTTCGACATGTATGCAAAGATCACGGGTGACGACCCTTACAAAGTGCCGATGCGAATTTACCCGGCTGTACACTACACAATGGGCGGCTTGTGGGTTGACTACAATCTGATGTCCACAATTCCAGGTTTGCATGTTTTGGGCGAAGCCAACTTCTCTGATCACGGTGCAAACCGTCTCGGTGCTTCGGCACTGATGCAGGGTCTTGCGGACGGATACTTTGTTATTCCGTACACAATCGGCCATTATCTCGCCGGCACATCGATTCCAAAAGTTGATGCCAACCACGATGCCTTCAAGGCGGCAAAGGCGGCAGCACAGGCTCGAATCGATGCACTGTTTGCTGTTAAGGGCGGCAAGACTGTTGATGATATCCATCGCCAGCTTGGCAACATCATGTGGGAGAAGGTCGGCATGGCTCGCAACAAGGCGGGCCTGCAGACGGCCGTTGGCGAGATCCAGAAACTGCGTGAGGAGTTTTGGCAGAACGTGCGTGTTTCTGGCGACGCCAATAACCTCAATCCTGAACTTGAGAAGGCCGGTCGTTTGGCCGACTTCCTGGAGCTTGGCGAGTTGATGGCTACAGATGCTCTGGAGCGCAATGAGTCGTGTGGCGGCCACTTCCGCGAGGAGTTCCAAACTCCGGATAACGAGGCTCAGCGCGACGATGAAAATTACTGTCATGTATCGGCTTGGGAGTACACGGGTGACTCGAGCCTTAAAGGAAAGAAGAGCTGGCAGCTCCACAAAGAGTCGCTCACTTTCGAACGTATCAAGCTTGCAACCCGTAGCTACAAGTAAGAGGGGCCGAACATGGGTGGAACAAACGGAAAAAAGCTCAATCTTAAACTCAAAGTTTGGCGCCAGAAGAATTCGAAAGACGCAGGTCACTTCGAAGAGTACGACGCCAAGGACATTTCAACGGATTGCTCGTTTCTCGAGATGCTTGATATCGTGAACAACAAGCTGATCCTTGAGGGCAAGGATCCAATCGCCTTCGATCACGATTGCCGCGAAGGCATCTGTGGATCTTGTGGTATGACGATTAACGGAAATCCGCATGGAGCTGATCGCGGAACGACGGCATGTCAGTTACACATGCGCCGTTTCAATGACGGCGAGACCATCGTGATTGAACCATTCCGCGCGAAGGCGTTCCCAGTTTTAAAGGATCTGACGGTCGATCGTTCGGCGTTCGATAAGATTATCCAATCAGGTGGCTTTGTATCGGTGAACACCGGCAGTGCTCCTGATGCGAATGCGCAGCTAGTGCCGAAGGAAAAAGCGGACCTCGCGTTCCATGCGGCAACCTGCATTGGCTGTGGCGCATGTGTGGCCGCCTGTGCGAACTCCTCGGCGATGCTCTTTACATCGGCGAAGATCTCGCACTTGGGCCTGTTGCCTCAAGGTGAGCCTGAGCGGGATCGTCGTGTATTGAAGATGATGGAAACGATGGAAGAGGCCGGCTTTGGCAATTGCTCGAATACGGGCGCTTGTTCGCTGGCTTGTCCGAAAGATATCCAGTTTGAGAACATCGCGAACCTCAACGCTGAGTTTTTGCGTGCCTCAATTCGTTCACGTGATTGACGATCGCCGGTGTCAGACTGACCAGTCTTTGATTAGAATCTAAGCTGGGTCTGATTTTCTGACACCACTCCAGGAAAATGTAAAACAGCGCGAAAGGCCCCGAAATAGGGGCCTTTTCTCGTATTCCCACAGACTTTTCCACACCCCAGACCTTAAGACAGATTCTGTCAGAATCTATGACGCCCCACTGTATTTGAATCGCGATTTTGTGCCTGATGACCGCTTTATTGCGATCTCACGGCTTCCACATTTTGAACGTCGCATCAATTTAACCAGACCCTCACACTTGCGAGTCACAGAAAGTGCGACGAACACCTCGAAATCTCATCACTTGTCCACAGCTTGAAAAAACACCCCAAGGTTCACCGAAACTAATCCGATAGGACGGTACTGTGAAGAGCCATGGAATGCCGACGCGAGTTGGAGACATGCTGAAGGAGCTTGGATTTAGGACCGATGCGCCGGAGTCGACTGGCCACGCCCTGATTCTGAATCTCATTCGATCGACCTACGGAGAAGCGGCAGCGCAAGAAGCAGCACGCGAACTTCTCCTTTTGCGGAATCGATCGTCAGCAAAATCGACCAGCGAGTTTAAAGAATCAGCTGTTGTTTCGGAAGCTTCTGAACCAATTCAGTTGAGCTTGTTTGATCGCAAGCTCGGTTAATCCAGTCTAGAATAGGTCCGCCTAGCCCAAAACATGAGCAACTGCGATTTCTCCTCTTGGTACCATTTTGGAACCAACGATCAAGGAGGATCGCAATGAAGAAATCGCACGTGCGGCTCGTCGCTAGGATGGCGGCACTCGCACTCATTCTCAGTTTTTCATCATGGTCACAGTCAGAACAGAACGCCGTTCCGGGTGAGTACGTTGTGCAGATGTCACAGCCGGAGTTTAAAGTTCGTGGCTTTGAAGTGATTGAAGCGATTCACGCGGATCTCTTTCTCGTTCGCGACACGCTGGCTCGATCCAGTGGCGCCGCGATTGCGCGACTAAAAGAGGAGCACGGAGTTCAGATCGCTGAACCGAATCTGATCTATCGGACGAGCGCTGTTCCAAACGATCCCGACTATTCAGCGCTTTGGGGCCTTAAGAACAAAGGCGATGCCGACTCTGCAGGTCAGCAGGGTTTGTCTGGTGTCGATGTTGGTGCGGAGCGAGCTTGGGATCTCTCGACCGGATCGCGCTCGGTCCTTGTTGCGGTTATTGATACTGGCGTCGACTTTTCGCACCCCGACCTTGCCCCGCAGGCGTGGACAAACGACAGGGAGCTGAACGGCAAGCCCGGCGTCGATGATGATGGGAATGGACTTGTCGATGATATCAACGGTTACAACTTTGCGAACAGCAAAGGCGATTCAACCGATGATAACGGACACGGATCGCACTGTGCGGGGACGATTGGCGCAAAGGGCAACGACGGAAAAGGCCTCGTCGGTGTGAACTGGGATGTTCGCATCATGGCGGTTAAGTTCCTTGATAAAAGCGGCAGTGGGACGCTTGCCAATGCTGTGAAGTCGATCGACTACGCGCGAACAATGGGTGCCAACATCATGAGTAACTCGTGGGGCGGCGGCAGCTACTCCGCCGTTCTTGAAAATGCGATTAAAGAATCGAGCAAGGCAGGCATTCTATTCACCGCGGCGGCGGGGAATGACGCCAATGACAACGATGCGAGGGCGTCGTATCCCGCCACCTACAATGTCGAAAACATTATCTCGGTTGCTGCGATCGACAACCGCGGCCAGCTCGCTAATTTTTCAAACTACGGCGCAAAAACAGTCCATGTTGCAGCGCCTGGCGTGAACATTGTGTCCACAGTACCCGGAGGATACGCGTCGTACTCGGGAACTTCGATGGCAACGCCTCACGTGACTGGTGTCGCGGCGCTGATGCTCGCCCGAAATCCATCGCTCACATTTGCAGATATCAAGTCGATATTGATGAAACAGTCTCGCCCGCTCTACACTCTACATGGGCGCGTTGCTTCGGGTGGTGTCGCTGACGCCTACTATGCGATGTCGGGCGACACGCCACCGTCCGATCCGAACGATCCAACGACGCTATCAAAAGTGTTCGCGTACCAGCTTGCGACGGCTCATCCCTACAAAGAGAACACCAAAATAGAAGAGACGATCCGTGTTCCAGGTGCGACAAAAATGGCGATTCGCTTTAGCCGTTTTGATACGGAATTGGCTTACGACGCTGTATCGTTCTACACATCGGATGGCACTTACTTGGGTTCTATTAGCGGCAAGCAAACAGGACTTGTGACGTCGCCGCTGATTCACGGTGACACCGTGATCTTGAAGTTCGCATCGGATGAGTCGCTGAACTCCTACGGGTTTGACGTCGACGGCGTCCTTTACGAGTAAGAGAATTCGAAGTTCTGCAAAGAACTTCGACGTTTCGATTAGAAACCGTGTCGAGGAATTCGACACGGTGAAATGAAATGAGCTGTCTTTGAGATCTCATTCTGAGAAACACCGAAAATCCTTCTGATTTGAATGGCAACCCATCCCTTAGCAAGGAATCCTGCAGGGGATGGCAAAGACATACACTGTCCAAAAAATAGTCTCTGTTTCATGTAGCTTTGTACTGGGCCTGTTGGCGCATTCACCGGATGTTGCCTACGCCGAAGACGCGATGTTCAGAGCCAATGGCCCCGTCGCGCTCTTTCCGCCTGTACCGTGGAAATTCGTGGGGCCCCTCAATCGCGATCCAATCAGCGTGGCGCAGTGGGCGCGCGGTCAAGAATGTTCGTCTGGGGCTTCGCAGCGCCTGACTTTGTTCAACGTCGATATCGGATTGAGTGGGCCGCAGCGTCTTGTGCAGCGCTGGTTCACGAATGCGCATCGCCTTCAGGTGCTAGCCCCAGAGTCCGGCTTTGTTCTGATCAAAGCAGAGAGTGCAAACTCGACAAGTGGCGTGCTTGCTTTTCCCGAGTCTGATCGTGCGATAACGCCAGCGTTGGGATGGATTGGCGGCGTGAAGGTTGTTTTGGTGGGAGAGGCCGCGTCAGCAAATGATTTGGTTTCGCTCGAAGCGGACCTTCGCGCAACACTGCGATCGATGCGCAAAGTGAGTGCGAGGAAGAGCCGTTCTCTCGATATGCCCTATGTGCTTGCCGCAAAATCTTGGAACAAATCTTTAGCTGCTGAGCTGAAGCGCAATGCCGAGAACCAGCCGAATGCAAAAA
Organism: Bdellovibrionales bacterium; assembly: GCA_016713885.1. Taxonomy (GTDB): domain Bacteria; phylum Bdellovibrionota; class Bdellovibrionia; order Bdellovibrionales; family JAMPXM01. The sequence continues at coordinate 450,880 of JADJOF010000001.1, forward strand.
TGTCTTTGGCGTATGGGCACCTTAACGAAGCGTCAGGCTTTGTTCCGGCCGGTCAAGAATGGTTGCGCAAAGCCGCGCTCGAAGGCCACGGGCCCGCGCAGGCCGAACTGCTTCGTCTTTCTAGAGCCGAGATGCTGGCAGTCGGAATCGAAACAGAACAGCTCGCGACGTGGAGTGCGGAGCTTGCGGCCTCTGGGCATGTTGAAGAGCGCTTTATTGCGGCACTGAATCGTCCATTTGATCCAAATGAAACCACAGAACATCTTAAGTCGCTCGAGCCGCTGGTCAGTTGCGGTCACCGCGAGGCGAGATTGATATGGGCAAAGCATCTTGCAGAATCTTTCGACCAAAAGGAGCGCGGCGCTGGAAAGCGTCTGGTGATGCGCTTGATGCAGACACCGATGCTTGAGTCCGAGCTTCCAGTTTATGGACGGGTGCCAGTTAAGACATTTGCGTCAACACTGGCGACTTTGAAGAAAGCGGCGCTCTTGAAGGCCGCTTGCGTCGAAGAGCCTGACGCCGACCTATTTGTTAAAAAATCAGATTTCGCAATTCCAAAACAACGTCCAGTAGTGGCGGCCACGGTTTCGCTTCTTGAGTCAGACCCATTCCCGGAGTTGAGTGCGGCTCGTGAATTGGACAAGCTTGTGAATTCAGGCGATCGCAAGAAGTTGCGAAAGGCACAGCGGCTTGCTTGTGATTGGGCTGGCAGCGAAAAGGACCGCGAAGAACTCATTGTCGAAGTGCGGGCACGACGCGACGGGTTTGGCCGGTGGAAGAGGTTTCGGACTTGTGATGCGGTGACGGACGGCAAGATGGTGGCCACGTGTGCGGAGCAAGAGAACCGACAGGCCAGCATAAACAATGAGGTCCAATTTCAAAAACTTCTTAGCCTTGCGGGCCCGGCTCGCACCGAGCAACTTGTCGAGCTGCGTACACTTGCAACAGCCTATGGCGAGGCCATTTGGCGAGCGGCACAGGCCCGAGCGGAGGCAACGGAGCGGCGAGAAGTTGATCGTCTTCGCAATCAGGTTGAAGCAGAACTTGTCGGCATGGCAAAAGCGTTGCTGTCGAACGCTCTCGAGAGAGAGGTCGGCGAGGCATTGACGGCGAAACGACTGCTCGTGCTGCAGGCCGAAGGGGGCAGCGCCGACTTTGCGATCTTTCGTCAGCCGGCCTCGTCAGAATTTATGCGCCAGGAACAATTGCGTCTTGAGGCTCGCATGACCGAGACAATGAAGGCAATAGATGAGGCCGATCGAGACGATTTGAATACGGAGTTTAAAAAACAAGTGAAGCAGGCCATGAAAGCGTGGGCGCAATACAAGACGAAATTTGAGACCTTGAGCGCTCAAGTGCAGTCTGATCCCGCTGTCTCAGAGCAATCGACCGATGCCCGATTCGCGGCGACAGTTTGGTTCTATGTTGCGGGGATCGATCGGCTGGAGCAGTTGCGCGACCGAGAAATGGGCCGAGCACAAAACCTTGATATCACCGACCTCTAGCGCGTTGCTAGTACATGTGCTGCTGAAGGAACTTTTCAGTGCGCAGATTGACGAACTCAGGAAGGTCGAGCTGCGTGCAATGTGATCCGTAAGGAACGCGCAGCAATTCAGAGCCGCGGATCTTGCGATGCATCTCGTATTGATGGGCCGCCGGCGTGACGCCGTCCTTGCTGCCGCTGATGATGAGCGTCGGGGCGTTAATTTTTTCCAAAACGGCCGTGCCGTCGTAGTCCATCATCTCCTCAAAAAGAGTCATGAAGATTTCGATATCGAGCGAAGCCACGCCCCGAGTGTAGACCTCGATATCTTTGATGCTCGTCAGATTGAGATTGAATCCGCCGGCCAGCGCCGCGAGTGGAATTGAGAGCGGATTGGTGACAGCGGCCCTCCAGAGCTGAGTGATCGGCGTCGGCGCGAGCTTGTATCCTTCTTGGAAGGCGCGAAAGACGCGACCGATGGTCTCTGGTCCTAGAATTGATCCGAACATGCCGTGGATGGGATTTTTGGCGAAGCCGTTGATGAACACCAGATTGCTCACCGTTTCGGGGTAGAGATCATAGTAGCGGAGCAAGAGCTGAACGCCGTAGCTATGGCCCCAGAATGAAGCCTGTTTTAAATCGAGGTGGGTCATGAGCGCGCGAACGTCTTTTACAAGAGCATCCACCGAAAGCTCGGAGTGATCGGCAGGGGTTCCCGAGCTGTGGTGTCCACGGTAATCGAAAACGATGACCCGATAGTTTTGCGAGAAGTAGCGAATTTGATGGATCCAGTGATTGGTGAGGCAGGCCAGGCCATAACAGAGGATGATTGGTTTTCCGGCACCGCGCTCTTCATAGTAGATCGATGTGCCGTCATAACTCTCAAAAGTGCCAGTGCGTTTTGCGATCTCGATCATAACGGTTACTCCAGGATCACTCGGATGCGGGTCTTTCCTATCTCAATCCTATCACCAGAATGCAATTCGACCGCCTCAGGCGCGGCTTTTTTACCATTGAGACGAAGAGGAGCTTCGGCGGCTGCGGTCAAAACGACGCGCCCATTGGATGAGTTGATCGTAAAGCAAGATTGGCCGTTCGGCAGTTCAGCAGCGGCATCGACCAGGCCGAGATCAAACGGGTTCTGGCCGATTGTGCGCGGGCCGTAGCCAATCGTCCATACGGTGCCATGCTGCGGCCCCGATAAGAATTCGAGTCGGACGACCATCGGCAAAGGCCGAACCGATGTTCTCTCCTGAACTGGCGCTTTGCGGGCGCGGTCGATCAATCCGGTCAGAAGCTCTTTCCAGGTCAAAGCCTCGGCAGGTACCTGAATGGCTGAGCCGGTGAAATTCTCCGACGATTCTGGTTCTCCGGGTTCTTGCTTGAGCTGGGCGATCGCAGGGCGCTCAAAGACCTCAATCGTGGTGGAGCCGACGACAAAGACCAATCCAGCGTACAAAACGACTTCGTCAAAACGGTCGCCATCGACTTTGATTTTATTGGAGGAGCCAAGGTCTGAAAGGACCCACTCGTCCTCGCGCCAATGCACCTGCGCGTGCCGAACCGACATCTTGGGGTCGCGAATGAGCAGGTCGCCGTCTTTGCGCCCAATTGTCACGCCATCGCGAACCGGTATGCGGGTTCCGCGCTGGGGGCCATCGACGATTCGAAAGAAAAGCGGGGTCGGATCAGACATCTCAAGTGATTCTGCACGTTTATCTTTCAGGTGGGGAGTCCCAATTCGCAGATCTTTTTTTAAGAGTTCTTGTGCCTTCGTCTTCAGCATGCTAATCCATAGCGCTCAGTTTTAACCTTGCTCCCAGCCACTTGTCCGGAGGGGAGCTTAAAGTGGACCGCAAGACTCTCAGAAAAATCGTTCTGAAGCGTCGCCAAAGGTGGTCCACACAACCCGAAAGGACTGGACATGCAGCTTGAAAAGCGTCCGTACGTACGTCCCTATGAAGTCGTCATTCTCATGCACCCCGATGCAACTGAGGACGATCAGAAAACCCTACTCCGCAAAAACAAAGCGATCATCGAAGAGCAGTTTGGCGGAGCGGTAAAGCACCTCGATACATGGGGCAAGCGTTCGCTCGCAAATCCAATCGCGAAGCACAAAAAAGCTGTGTTCTTCCACTCGACATTCACAGCGGACCCACAGGTCGTTATGGAGCTCGAGCGCACAATGCGCATCAACGATAAAGTTTTGCGCTTTATGCACACGTCGCTCGACGACCGTACGGACCTTGTGAAGTACGTTGAGAACTTTAAGAAAGCATTGGCTGACAGCGCGGCTCGTGAGCGTGAGCGCGAAGCGAAATTCCAAGCTCGTCGTGCCCAGCGTTCGGGTATGCGTCGTGATGACGGTCCTCGTGACTTCGGTGGCGGCGACGACATGGGTGGCGGCGACGATCTCGAAGTCGAAGAAGAAGCTTAAGGCAGGTATCCTTGATTCGTCGATCGATTGCACACATCAGCACCTGGCTGCTTGCAGCGTTCTTCGCGTGGACGACCGTGGTTTTGGCCGCCGGTCCTCTTCGCGCGTTGCGCCTCGCATCTCCGTTTTGGGTCTACTGGCCTATGACGATGCTGATGACGTCAGGACTTTGGCTCGTGGGACTGCCGGCGGCTTCGCTGGTGTTTGTCTGCGTGGCCATCGTTGTCGGCTTGTTCACTGAGATCGAGGGATGGGGCGGTAGTCGTGGAATCGCGGGCCTCGGCTCAATTGTCGCACTGGTTGCGGTGGTTGGGCTCGGTTTCGGTTCTTGGTGCCGAGACCAGAAGGTCAGCCCGGTAGCGACGCTTCAAAAATGGATTGAGCCCGGTATTCAAAAGTTGCGCGAATTGAATCCGACGCTTGAGGCGTCGATGGATATTCGGACCGAGGCGATTGTCGCCAACGTCCCGTCGGCCATTATTATTGTGGGTTTGTTCTCAATTGCTCTGGCTCTTTTGTCCGAGCGCAATTGGTTGCGAATGATTTCGCCAGAGAGCCTCGGTAAACTTGTGGGACGTGCGCGCTGGATTGAGTTCCGCGTTTGGGACGAGCTGATTTTCGTATTGATGGCGGCGCTTCTTGCGACCTTCACTAATCACGGAATGAAGACGGTCTCTGTCGTCGGTACGAACGTTTTGAACGTTCTCGTCGTGCTCTATTTCTTTCAGGGAATGGCCGTCGTTTATAAGGCGCTTGGCTTCTTCCGTGTTGGAGCGGTTTGGAAACTTGTTATTGGATTTCTGCTGACATTTCAGCTGGCGCTGATTGTCGCATGTGTTGGTGTGGCGGACTATTGGCTCGAGTTTAGAACTCGTTTGAATCGACGCCCAATGCAGCCGTCAGCAGAGTCGAAGTAAAACTATTTTGATTTGGAATTTAGAAATTTAGGGAGACGCAAATGAAAGTCATTCTGCAAAAAGACGTAAAGAACCTCGGCAAGGTTGGCGAATTGGTGAGCGTAGCTGCGGGTTATGCGCGCAACTTCCTGTTCCCCCGTTTTCTCGCCTCTGAGGCAACAGAGAAGCGCATTCACGAATTCGAACATCTGAAGCGCATGGCTGAGATCAAAAAGAAAAAAGCGATGGCAGAGCGCCAAGAAGTGATCGCGAAACTCAAAGGCGTATCGGTTGTCATTAAGGCAACGGCTGGCGAGAGCGATAAGCTTTTCGGCTCGATCACGAACCTCGACATTTCGAACGAACTCGAAAAGCGTGGTTTTTCTGTTGATCGCCGCGACATTATTTTGGAAGAGCCTATTCGCTTGCTCGGTAACCACAAAGCAATCGTGAAGCTCGGCGACGGCATCGAAACGACAGTTTCGGTTTCTGTTGAGCGCGCTTAATTAGTCGTTTTCAAGGGAACTCTTCGCCTCAATAAGAACCTCCTGGAGGTAGTTGGCGAGGAGTTCTCTCAGATCATCGAGGGTCACCTCGGTGGTGTCTTTGCCAGCCTGCCGAACGAGATGGCTCAGCTCTTGGCCGATAAGATCAGTGGGAAGACCGCTAGCCTCTGCAAGCTCCGAAATCAACTCAGATCCCTTCACACGCCCTCCATGGCAATGCTAAGCACCGTTATCCCTACGTCGTGATCAATTCTTTTCATTTATCACAATGCACAGACAGCATGATTTCAACTTGCGGTTAAACGGCCTGACAATCGGACGAAGGTCTTAATTGCGCCAGATTCAGTGCAGGAGATGTGGGGCGAAGGCCTAGACCAACTAGGCGTTGGCGCCAGCGCCGGGGCCACGGCGGTACTGCTGTGGGCTTTGCGGAGGAGGTGGGAGCGGGTGTTCTCCGCCGCCCTCTTCAAGATCGACAAACTTACCGATGTTTGATTCCCAACGGAGGCGTACGGTTCCGACGGGACCGTTACGCTGCTTGCCGACGATAACCTCGGAGACACCCTTAACGTCAGGATTCTCGCGGTCGTAGTAGTCCTCGCGATAAAGCATCATGATCAAATCGGCATCTTGTTCGATTGATCCTGATTCGCGCAGGTCGGAAACCTGTGGCCGTCGGTCAGAGCGGCCTTCTGAGCCGCGGTTGACCTGAGCGAGTGCAATCACCGGAATTTTGAGGTCCTTGGCGAGAGCCTTAAGCGACTGCGAGATTTCCGAGACTTCGCGTTCACGGCTATCGGTTTTCTGACCGAGCTTCATCAGCTGAAGGTAGTCGACCATGATCATATCCAGGCCGTAGCGCGCTTTGATCTTTCGCGCTTTGGAACGAATCGTCATGGGTGTGACGAAGCTGGCGTCGTCGATGAACAGGTTGGTCTCGCCGATGCGAGTGGCCTTGTCGATAATGCGCTTCCAGCCTTCGTCGCTGAGCTTTCCCGTACGAAGATCGCCGAGTCCGACTTTTGCTTCAGAGCCGAGAACCCTCATCATCATTTGATCGCGATTCATCTCGATCGAGAAGTAGAGCAGAGACTTTCTCGCGAAGAACGACGTGAGTTGCAATGTTGAGAGAGAAGGCCGTTTTTCCCATCGACGGACGGGCAGCAATGATTGTCATCTCGCCGGGCTGGAAGCCGGCGGTCATTTTGTCCAAGCCTCTAAAACCACTGGCAACGCCGGTGACGTCGCTATTGCGTTCCGAGAGCTCGGCAAGCTTGTTCATGCCAGAACGAACCAACTCGGCGGCCGAGACCGGGCCGTCGACCTGCTTGTCGTCGTTCAGTTTGAAGATGCGCCCTTCGAATTCGTCGACCAGCGACTCCACCGACTCAAAATCGTTGGCGTAGGCCTTCTCGACCATCTCGGTTCCGCAGGAGATGATTTTTCGAACGGTCGACTTTTCCGCAACGATCTTGGCGTACTGCTCGATGTTTCCCGCAACCGGGAAGGCGTTCATCATGTCGGCGAGGAACGCCTGGCCGCCAATGGCGTCGAGTTCGTGTCGGGCCAGAAGAGCATTCGAAACCGTAATTGGATCGACGGGATCGCTCTTAATGGCGAGATCGCGAATAGCGGCAAAAATCTTTCGGTGTGCGGGGCTTGTAGAAGTCTTCTTCAGTAATGAGGAAAGAGACGTCATCCCAAGCGTTGGGATTGAGGAGAAGGCCTCCGATGACGGCTTGCTCGGCTTCGTTGTTAAAAGGCTGAACTCGGCTCGACATCGACTGCTTATCCCCGCTCCGCTATCTCGATACAATCCTAAAAAACGAGCAATTTGGCCTGAAAACCAGACCGAATCACGGGCCGGCCGCCACTGTCAAATGGAGGTCGGCTGAGACTAAAAATTGCGGGTCCTGTCATGACGCTAAAGCCCGGTGACCCGCTGAAGTGTAACGAGATGGAACTGAGACGAAATTAAACTTCGCGAGAAGAAGCCTTCTTGATGCGAATTTTATAGGTGTCGATCTTCTTCTTCAGGGTATTGCGGTTGATACCCAAGAGTTGAGCCGTTTTCACCTGGTTGCCGTTGCGCGACTGCAGGGCGAGCTCGATGAGTGGCTTTTCCACCTGCTCGAGAACGATGTCATAGAGTCCAGACAGTTCGATGTTTGCATCGCGCTGTTGCTGGAACAGGACTTCGAGTTTGCTCTTAACGAGCTTCTCAAGACTGACAGCCTGAAGATTTGCGACAAAAAGATTATCTGAAGAATTGAGATTTGGTGTCATGCCCCTCTCACCTGAAACTCGAGTTGATCCAACAAAGCCTCGATTAATGAGTTCACGTCCTGCTGCCGAAAGGCCAGTCGCCGTTTCAGCCGATGCTGAAGCGGACAGGTCGGCTGAATTCACTTGGCCTGCGCCAAGAGAGATTCCCTGAGCCATTCCTTTTGAAATCAACGGATTTACTACATCGGATGCAACAAGGCCTGCACCATGGCCTGAATTCAAAGACGAAGTCTAGTTCATCAATTTTTACCTCAAACACCGCGAACGTGGGCAGACCAAATAAACTTGTGTTGCTGAGTTTGCAAGCGCGCATCTGATTTCGACGAAAGAATTTTCTGCGCAAGCCATTTCGCGTCGATTCTTTGATACGCCGGACTGAATAAAACCTCAGTGTGTTCGAAGAGTTGGTTTTGTCGGGCGAAATTTTCGGCCCAATCGAAGTCTTTTTCAGAACAAATCACGAATTTGAATTCGCTGTTGACAATGGAAAAATCGGGATTGGATGGGAGGTTTTTTTACATTGAAACTATCGGCAGCACCTGAATCAGGGGTTTTGACGTCGATAATCTTCTTTACGCGTTTGTCGACGGTGGTGCAGTCAAGCGATCCGCCTGTTTCAAGCGAGACTTTGTAGCCAAGGTCGCAAAGGTTGCGCATCAAGATGTGGATGTCGGGCTGGAGCAACGGCTCTCCGCCCGTGATGCAGACGTACTTTGCGCCGTGGGTTTGAATTTCAACGATGATGGACTCCACCGAACGGGGGCCGCCCTCGTAGTAGGCGTAGGTCGTGTCGCAATACCGGCAGCGAAGGTTGCAACCCGACGTGCGGACGAACACGGTTGGCCAGCCGACCCAAGAGGTCTCGCCCTGAATGCTGTGGAAAATCTCATTGATCTTGATCACGGGTCTTGGGCTACGAACGGACGATACTAAAGTCAAGTCGAGGCGGCTCTTGCTAGTGGCCGGTTGAAGATTCAACTAAACTCAATTCATGGCATCAGGCTACAGCTCCGCAAAAAAAGTATCTGGACACCTCCGTCGCGACGTTATCGCAATTGTATGGGCTGCGATGGCGGTCTTTATCGCACTCGCTTTGGCGACATACCATCCGTCGGATCCTTCGTTTAACTCGACAGGTTCGTCGCTGATTGCGAGAAACGCCTGTGGTTTTGTGGGGAGCTTCTTGTCCGACCTCCTGTATCAGGGATTTGGCGTGGGGGCGTGGCTCTTCGTTTTTGGCTGCGGGCGTTCGTCGTATCGTGTGTTCCGTGACGAGGTGAACGGCACGGCGGTCCATCGCCTCGCGTGGGGCGCGGCCTTGTTGATGACCGCAACAGCACTTTTGGCGCTGCACCTTCCGTTGCTGCGAATCTATCAGGGGCAAATTGCGGCGGGCGGCTTTTTTGGGGCGATGGTTGTGCGTGGCCTGGTTGCCGTTCTGAACTCGACGGGTGTCGCGGTGTTGTTGTGGACAACGGCGGTGGTTCTGGGCGTGTTTTATTCTGAGCGTACGATTCAGGATTGGATGAATTCGGGACGGGACGTGACGGCTCGTTTGGTGGCGTTTTGGAATCGGCCAGGGGCGACGCGTTCGCGGGCCGCCGTCAAGGCGAAGTCGGCCGTGGTTGCGGCCAAGCTTGCGGACGATGACGGTGATGAGGAATTAGCTGAGGATGAAAAGGCATCGGCCTCGGTCAAAGTGAAAGCGAAGAAGCTTCTCCAGCGCTTTAAGGCAGAGCCGGACAAAAAGTCACAGGCGGCGTTGGCCACAGACGATGATGATGGTGAGAGCGCCTCGGAACCGATTGATGAAACAAACGAAATCTCTCCCCCTACGCTACTGAAGCGGCGCCCGGTGCGCATGAAAGCCAAGATCAATCGTCAGGTTGAAAATTGGAAACTCCCAGAACTATCCGTTTTGGACGACCCGCCGGCGACGCGCGTTCGAATTGATAAGCGTGAAATTGAAGAGAAGGCGAACATCATTGTTGAAAAGCTGTCGAAGTTTGATGTTGGCGGCGAGATCGTCGCGGCAAAGCCGGGACCTGCGGTGACGTTATTTGAGTTTAGGCCGAATGCGGATGTTCAGCTGACACAAGTGACATCGCGTGCGGACGATTTGGCGCTGGCGCTGAGCGCTGAGTCGCTTCGTATTATTGCGCCGATTCCGGGTCGCGATGTGGTTGGTATTGAAACGTCGAACGCGCATCGAGAGTCGGTCTATTTGAAGGACATTTTGGCCGACGCGAAGTTTTGGAAAGATGAGATGGTGTTGCCACTCTGTTTGGGGCGCGAAGTTGACGGTACGCCGCGTGTTGTGGATCTGCGCTCGATGCCTCACATGATGGTGGCTGGACAAACGGGATCGGGTAAGTCGGTGTTTGTCGTGTCGTCGATTGTGGGTTTGGTCTTCCGCCATTCTCCGAAGACATTGCGCTTGGTTCTAATCGATCCAAAGCAAGTCGATCTGACACTTTTCAACAACGTTCCCCACCTCTTAATGCCGCCGATCTGCGAAGCGCGCAAAGCGGTGACCGCACTTCGTTGGGGCGTGAAAGAGATGGAGAAACGAAATCGCTCCTTTAATCGCTTCAAAGTGCGAAAGCTCGAGGAGTTCAATGAGGCGGTACAAAAGCTGACCAAAGAACAGATTGAAGAGCACGCGCAGATCAACACCGACTACGAAGTGCAGAACAGAAAGAATGAACAGTACTACTTTACTCCGCAGCCGTTCATCGTCTATGTGATCGAAGAGTTTGGCGATCTGATGATGGTCGATAAGCAGCAGGTCGAAGAGGGCGTGGTTCGTTTGACACAAATGGCTCGTGCCGCGGGCATTCACTTGATCATTGCGATGCAGACGCCGCGCAAAGAGGTTGTGACCGGTCGAATCAAGACGAACATTCCAGGGCGAGTGTCGTTTAAGGTTCCCGGCTTTTTGGATTCGAAGATTATTCTCGATGAAAAGGGTGCCGAACGCTTGCTTGGCCGGGGCGATATGCTGTTCCTTGCTCCGGGAGTTTCGAAACCACAGCGTCACCACGCCCCGTGGCTGACCAATGAAGAGATTGAGCGCGTCGTGAAGCACTGGTCGGATCAGGGCGAGCCCCAGTTTGATGAGCTGGCGATGCGAGCCCTTGATGGCGGTGGGGCTGATCCGGACGCAGGTTTTGGCGGCGGAGCGGGGAGCGCTTCGTTTGACGACGATAGTGGCGGCGATGAGATGTACGATCAGATTCTGGCTTGGGTTTCGGGTCAAAAAACTGTGAGCGCATCGCTCATTCAGCGAAAATTTGGTCTCGGATATCCGCGTGCGAGTCGGATGATTGATCAGTTTGAGCGCGTTGGTGTGTGCGGTCCGTCGAATGGTTCGAAGCCACGGCAGGTTCTGATTCAACCAATGCCGGAGCCATGACCTTGAGACGGGGACTGGCGGTTGCGCTTCTACTTTCGGCAGTTTTAGGTGCCCGCGGGACGGCGAAAGATCTTGAGAAGCCGGCGGCTGAGAAGCTTTCGCTTGAAAAGCAGATCGAAGCAGCCCGCGAACTTGTGCTCGGCAATAAGCGACTCGACGCCCTAAAGAAATTGCGAGCGATTGCGCCAGGTCGAAATGGGCTAAGCGATCAGCGGGTGGACCGAGCGGCCGTTGAAATTGCGCATCTTTTTCTTAGCGAAAAGGCCAACGCTCAATATGCAGTGGCCGAGGCAACATGGATGACTAGGCCGAAGGAAGCGCTTGAGATCCTGCAGACGCTGATGGCGGCAAATTCTCCGGAGCCGGCCGGCAACATCTTGCTTCCGGTGCTGGCGGCAAGGGCGGCGCTGAGGGCAAGCGATTGTTCCAGGGCAACCACGATGACGAAGCTTGCCAACTCGATTTGGAAAACACCTGAAGTGTTTCTGCTCGGTATTCAAGCGCAGGACTGTCAGAATGAGGCGTCGGCTTCAGCGCCGGAGATCAAAATTCCGGATGGCGAAGACCTGACAGAGGTCGCAATACCGGTGAAGCTGGTTTTGATTCGCGATGCACTCCGACGCAAGGACTTTAAGACGGCGAAGGCACAGCTTGCGATCGTGGAGGCACAGGCCCCGGACAATCCGGAGCTTTGGAGCTTACGTTGGCGCGCCTTTCTTGATCGAGGGGATGCGCGTCGCTATTTGCGGCTTTGTTCAGAATTGACACCCAAGCGGCGCGAGCGGTTTAAACTTCAGCCAGATTTGTGTCTCGCCGTGGAATCGGTTGAGTCTGAGCTCAAATCAGGCGAAAAATCAGGGTCATGAAGATCTCAATTGTTTTTGTTCTCGCGGCCTTATCGGCGGCGGGGTGCGGAGTGAAGGGGAAGCCCCTTCCGCCGTTGCAGCCTGCTGAAATCGGTCGCGGGGTGCCGACATACAAGCGGACCGCTGAAGAGGCGAAGCCTAAAACTGTGCCGTCACTTTCACCGATGCCGTCGCCGACGCCGGCGAGTGGACGAAGTGGACCATGAAGCGCATTTTCACGAAGGTCGAAGCGGCCGGAAACGACTTTCTTTTTTCAGAATATGCTGAGGGCACGGTGACCTCAGAGGAGATTCGCCTTCTCTGTGATCGGAACTTTGGAATTGGTGCTGATGGCCTAGTGGTGATGGAGTCGCTGACGGCGGAGTCGACACGATGGCACTTCTTTAATCGCGATGGATCGATTGCGGCTATGTGTGGCAACGCCGCGCGAGCTGCGGCCGCTTGGCTGTTTGCAGAGGGAAAGGCGCTGCCTCACCGGTTGCAAACCGGCTTTGGTGAAGTCGTGTTGTCTCGAGTCGGCGGCGGCTTTGAGGCGCGCGTTCCATATGTGGGAAAAGCACTTGCTGAGACAGCTCTTGGTGGAGCCACATTGATTGACACCGGTGTTCCGCATGCGGTGATTGAGTGGCCCTCGCCAGTTTTTGAGCGTTCGCAGCAGATGCGCGAGCGCGCGGCGCAGTTTCGCTGGGCAAAGCAGGCGGGAACTGCGGGAACCAATGTGACATTTTTCAATCGGCGCGACGGTGGAATCGATGCGATCACGTTTGAGCGAGGCGTTGAGGACTTTACGCTCTCGTGTGGAACGGGCGTTCTGGCCGCAGCGACAGTTTCATCTGCGGCGCTCGTGCGGGGTTGGCCGTCAGAGGGCGTGATTGTTCGCAATCCCGGTGCGGAATTGAAGGTTGTTTCAAATGATTTTCGAAATCACTCACACTGATCGGGCCGGCGCGCGTTGTCTTTCGCGCCGAATGGGAGTCGTAGATGGCAAATTTAGAGGGTGTTTTTACGGCGTTGGTGACTCCGTTCAAGAATGGTGAGGTCGATTGGACCTCACTTAAAAAACTTGTTCGTCATCAACTCGATGGCGGTGTGAGTGGTCTGGTTGTCGGCGGCACAACGGCCGAGAGTCCCACGCTTTCGTCGGAAGAGAAGCAAAAGATTTTTGACTACGTTAACGTTGAAAGCGGACATGCTGTTCCGCTGGTGATGGGCACCGGCTCAAACAGCACCGCCGAAACGATCGCAGCAACGAAGAAAGCAAAAGCCTGGGGAGCCGATGCGGCTCTTGTGGTGGTGCCGTACTATAACAAGCCGTCGCAGCGCGGTTTGTTCCTCCACTATCAGGCGGTCGCACGCGAGGGCGGTTTGCCGGTCATTCTTTATAATGTTCCGTCGCGTACAATCACGAAGTTGGATCTATCGACAATTCAGGATTTGAGCCGGGTTCCTGGTATTGTGGCGATTAAAGAGGCTTCTGGAGATTTGGAGTTTGGCGGTCAAATCGCGAGTACGACGAACCTGATGCTTTCGTCGGGCGACGATGGAACCTATCTGCCGCTTGTTGCGAAGGGCGGACGTGGCGTGATTTCCGTGATCTCAAATTTGATTCCAAAAGAGACCGAGCAGCTTTTAAAGAGCGCTCGTGCGGGTGAGGTGAAGAGTGCAGCGTCAGCGTTTGAGAATCGCTATAGTGCATTGAATGGATCGCTCTATGTCGAGGCGAACCCGATCCCGGTTAAGTACGCACTCTATAAAATGGGCGTGATCGCAAGTGCGGAGATGCGCTTGCCGCTAACGGAACTTGATGAAAAGCATCGTGAGCTTCTGGACGGCAACCTCAAGAAAGCGGGCCTGTTGTGACCGATGTCATGATCGCAGGAATCACCGGTCGTATGGGTAAAGAGTTGCAGTTGATCGCACAGAGTGAATCTGTGCAGGTGCTGGGTGGTCTATCGAGAAGCAACCCGAGTCTGAAGACAATGATTGCCGCGGTTGCAAGGCCGCAGGCGGTGATTGATTTTTCGTTGCCGGGCGCAACGACGGCTCTTTTGCAAGAGTGCCGCGAGTTGAAGATCCCATTGGTCAGCGGTGTGACCGGCTATTCGCCGGAACAGCTCGCCGAGCTGAAAGCGGCATCGCGCGAAATCCCGGTGCTACACTCATCGAATATGAGTCTTGGCATTCAGATGCTGGCGAAAGCGCTTGAGGCGCTCAAAGGCGCCGATGGCTTTGATCTTGTGATTGAAGAGGTTCATCACCGACATAAGAAAGATCGTCCGAGCGGGACTGCGCTTCTTTTGCGCGATGAGCTGCGTGCACGGACAGGGCGCGAACCTGCTGAAATCGTCAGCCTTCGTGGCGGTGGCGTGATTGGCGATCATCGTGTGATGGCGATGTCGGAATCGGAGGTTTTGACCTTCCAGCACACCGCCTTGAATCGCACGGTCTTTGCGCGGGGCGCCTGTCGCGCGGCGCGTTGGTTGGTTGGTCAGAAGGCTGGACTCTATAGCCTTCGAGATGTGCTCGAGAGCCATTGATTTTTTGGTCTAGGGGACCTAGACCAATCGGGAAGGCGAGGAGCACTCAATGAAATTCTTTATCGATACAGCGGACATCAACGAAATCCGTGAAGGCAATGCCCGTGGCTGGGTAGATGGCGTTACGACAAACCCAACTCTGGTTGCGAAGACCGGAAAATCGAACGCGGATTGCATCGCCGAGATTTGCCGCGAAGTGAAGGGCCCGGTTTCGGCCGAGGTTATTAGTCTTCAGGCCAACAAGATGTACGAAGAGGGAAAGAGCCTCGCGAAGATCGCCGACAACGTCGTGGTTAAAATTCCAATGTGCGAAGAGGGCCTGATCGCGGTTCGTCGTTTTGCAGCAGAAGGAATCAAGACCAACGTCACGTTGGTGTTCTCGCCACTCCAGGCGTTGATGGTTGCGAAAGCTGGCGCATCGATGGTTTCACCATTCGTCGGTCGTCTCGATGACATCTCGCACGTCGGTATGGATTTGATCGAAGAGATTCAAACGATCTATTCGAATTACGATTTCCAAACGGAGATCCTTGTCGCCAGCGTGCGTCACCCGATCCATGTGCTTGAGGCCGGATTGATTGGTGCAGACATCGTCACTTGCCCTCTGAAGGTGATGAAAATGTTGGTTAACCATCCGCTGACAGATGCGGGTATCCAGCAGTTCTTGAAGGATGCGGAGAAACTTCCGAAGTGATGTTGTGGCGTTACCCGGCTCGCACAGCACGAGTACTCAATTGGACCTTGGTCTCTTGGATACTCATGCTTGGAGTCGGGTGTGCCTCATCTTCCGTTTCGATTAAAGAGGTCACTCTTCCCCTCGCGGTTGTGCGCAAGATCGTCATGGAAAACATTCCGGGCGGTACGAGCAGCGAAAGCATGAACGGTCGCGAGATTGTGGGTGAGTATTTCGACCCAAAGAACCTCGACCAGCCAGCTGACGATCAAAAAGAGCGCGCTCGAGCCACGGTCACGATTCTCGGTTCACGAAGGCCATACCAGTTGCAGGTTTCTGCAGTCTTGGAGCGTCGGCGTAAAGGATCAAAAACGAAGTACGATGTTGTCGGTGACGATCGCGCTCTGGCCAAGAAGGTCCGGGATCGCATCAAGACAGCCTTGGCTAATCGTCCAGCAGACCTCAACGTCATTGACGACTTTCGAGCCTTTTGAATAACCTGGATTAGTCAGCACTCAAGGATGAGATATGACTACTGGTTTTACGCCGTCCGAACATTCGGAAGAGGTCTTTACCGTGATCGACATTGTCGATGGCAGTGCGTATTTCACAGAGCCATCTTCTCAAACACAAATCGAAGTTAAAACCGAACAGCGAACATCAATCTCCTATCTGTCTTGGGCCATCTCGGCGATTGCAATTGGAATTTACGGCGCCTACCTTGCGATGCCGACAGAGTCCTCGTTCGAGGCGATCTACACGCGTTACCTGGCAAAAGAAGAACCCCGCGCTCGCGTTTTCGAAGAAGGCGTGAAACTTCGTTTTGATCGTGAAGCGCCGCCAATCGCTGTCTTGAAGAGGCTTTGCGCGATCAGCCGTGGGCAACAATCGAGCGCACGCCGGGGCTGTCGGTCAAAGCAACAGAATTGAAAGCTGAAACACAATCGGTAGAAAAACTGGCGGGGCGGATTATCGCCGACAATCAAAGAGTGTGGGCCGAGATTCGGGCCGCTCGCCCTGTGGTGACTCCGGCGGTGATCGAACATCGCCAGGCCCTGTCGACGGCATCGGCATTGCCTGTACGTGCACTTCCGGCTGCGCCGACTGAAAGATTTGTGAACCCGCCGGTCGTCATTTCCACAGCGAAGCTTGGCATGACTCGCGAGCAGATCTTGGCATCGCTCTTTATGCCGATCGCTAATCAGAAGAATGTGAATTGGAACCAGCCGTCAGCAAGAACCGCGGAACGAGCGGTGGCACAGGCGCCGTCCAAGCCCTCGACTTTAGCGGAACCGACGCCGGACTCTTCGTTTGCAGTAGGGCTCACCGATGCGCCGGTCGGACGCGTTGCTCCGCAGGGCCGGCAAATCCTGGTTCGTGGACCAATCGAATTTTCTGGTGGCCTAGCGGTCACTCACACGGGTGATCGGCTTGTCGTTCAGCGTGAAGCAGAGGGACGTTCGGCCGAAGCCGGTTCTGTTTCACTGCGCGATGCTCACTATGAGATCTATGTGGAGTCGCTCGATGGCCTGTTGGTGGCAGAGCTTCGTGCACCTCATGGCGAAATCGTTGGTCGTGGGCATTTTGAGCTGAGCAAAATTCAGGTGACGCGCGATCAGCGTCGGGTCGACGGTGTGCTACTGAAGGTGACTCCAGTTGTAACGGGCGTCGCAGGTCGTGTTCGTTCGGCGTATGCGACGGGTCCAATGGACCAGGGTATTCGCGGCGCGCGAATCACTGTCCCACAAACGGCAATCAGGACTCAAACTCAAGCCGCAGGATTTTTTGAAGAGCATCGTCTCGCCGAGGGTTCGCGTGTCATCGCTCGAGTGAGCGCGAAAGCTCACCGGCCGACGATTGCGACTTTGTTGACCGGTAAAGAGTCGATCATTCCGATGTACTCAGACAAGATGATCAGCGCATTTGAAGGTCTGACTCGCGAGCAAGTGGTCGCGAATCAGGGCTTGATCTGGGGTCGAGTTGTTCGAAATGGAAATCCGGTTGCTGGCGCGCGGGTCGAGGTGCTCACTGAGGGTGCGTTGAAGCCGATCTACTTCTCAGAACTTATGTTGCCGGGCAAGTCGAGTACGACGACGGCATCGAATGGGCTGTTTGCAATTCCAATTGTCGAAGGCCAAGTCCATGCGATTCAGATTGTGAGCGGCGAAAAGTACTCCGAGCCAGTCTTCGCGATGGTTGATGCAGGAGCGGTGGCGCCACTTGAGCTCGACCTTGCGATGCGCTCGGTGTACTCGGCACGAGCCTTTGATGCGTTTCGAACGGAGTGGCCACTTGCGGTTGATATTCGACCGACGGGTCATGCAAAGAATAGAACCATTCGGCTTTTGCGTGAAGCGACAGCGGAGCGGCCACATCAAGTGGGCCTGACACATCTTGGTCAGCCGGTCTCTCTGGATGTTGAAGCAGGGCCAGAGTACCTGCGCACGCGCGTGATTCAAAATCCCGACACGCGTTACTTGATCATGCCGATGGTACAGAAGGCTTGGTTCGATCGCCTGGTCGGTCGAGTGCGGTACAACGCTTCGATGACCGATGGCGCGGCAATTGGATTCATTCAAGGTGCAAGATTTAAGGTGGAGCTGTCGGCGGAGTCGCTTGGATCCGACGCGCGCGTTCTTTACTTCGATTCTCGTGGTGAGATTTTGGATCAACCTTACGGCGAGGCCGGCGGCGGCTTTGCCGTCCTTGGTCTGAAGTCCGGAATGCAGACGATCGTGGTTAAAGCTGACGGAAGTGATCAAGTCTTCGCGTCAACTCTGATGATCGAGCACGACACCGTCGCGACTGTTAACCATTGGCTCCGATAACGCGAGTCTTCTTTTTTCGTTCGCCAGCCATAAGAAACTCAACCGCTGACTTTGCGTCAGTCGGAACATGAATGCGTAGGCCTCGGTAGAGAGGCTGTTTGCTTGCAACGAATTTGGCCAGGTCAGGATTGATGTTCGAAAACTCGTCTTTGCTGAGCCCCGTTACACGCAGAACCTCGTCGACCTTCATCTTGCGCGAAACCATAATCTCCTGAAGGCTTACGGCCTCTTGGCGAGGGAGTCCTGGGAAGATGATGTCGGAATAGCGCTCCGTGTATAAAGCAGCGAGGAATTCGCTAAAGAAGTTCTCTGAAGCGAAATCAAAGTGCGAGAATGGTAGACTTCGATGATTCGCGCTAGGTCTTTGCTGCCCACTGCGCGTGAGGCCTTCTTGATTCCTCCGGGTCCGTGATTCCAGGCGGTGATCGCCAACTCCCACGAACGACTCAAAATCATGTGATTCTCTTTTAGGAGTCTTGCGGCCGCATCGGTCGCTTTAAATGGAGACTTTCTCTCATCAATCATGTTGTTGACGATGAGCTTCTGCGAGCGGCCAGTTGATTCCATAAACTGCCAAATTCCAGCAGCGCCAACTTTAGACTTCGCATGTTTATTAAAGCTCGACTCCACAAGTGGAAGTCGTGTGAGTTCAATCGGAAGCTTATGTTTTTTGAAAATCTCTTCCATGGTTGGCAGATAGCGTGGGGCTGTTTGTAAACCCTCCGCAAAGAAATTGCGTTGGCCAGTTTGAACGCGGACTTCGCGAAGCGCTTCTTTGGCCCGACGGCGAACGTCGCCGCCAAGGCTGAGGAGGGCGTCGCGAACTTGAATCTCATCGGAACTCAGGTGTTCATCGTCGAGCTGCGATTTTTTCTTTGCAGCAAGGCGTTTCAGCGCAACGCGAACTTTCTGCATCTCATCTTTGACCAACTTGTCGGCCACCTGATTGCGCTGCCAACGAAATTTTGGGAAGTCGGTGTTGATGATGGGTTCAACATCCACGACTTTGTACACAACCCACGGATACAGAACGTGGTGGATCACGCGCTTGTGAGAATCATAGCGGCTGTAGATATCAAACCAAAAGCCCACACGCTGTTGCAGGCCTGGCGGAATCAAAAAGTCATCGGGGATGCGGCGGCTCATGTCGCTCAACACGCGTTCGCGATCAAAGAGCGGAACAATGTGATAGGATGGCGCGGGCGCCGGCGCAACCGAAAGAGCGATCGGAACTGCAGTTGCCGATGGAGCCTCTTCTTTGGAACCTTCCGAACTCAAAAGAGGGGACTGGTGAGCATTGAGAGCGGCGAAAACAATCGCCAGCGTACCGCTGACAAAAGCGATGCCCTTTAGAGTCTTCTCTAAAATTTGGATGGGCATTTTCGATTTCGACATTAGGCAACCTCACTCGCTCAGCCCAGGGGCATCAGCAAGACCAGCAAGGCTGGTGCCCCACGGGTAACCTATTGAAAACACCTGTTTTGGTGCCATTTTGGAGGGCTGATTTCTGCGAAATATGGCCTCCCTACAGTCGACTGTGCCAAAAAGGGGCGTTTCATGTTGAGGCAAAACCCGGGAAATGATGTCCCCGCGCGGGTTCTGCCCTGTTTCGAACATAGAAATTCGGCCTCTAGAAACAGTAAAATTGAAGTTCGCGAGGTGGGGTAAATGAAGCGCATGCGACTCGGCCATATCCTGGGATGGATGATTCTCACGTGTGCCGTGCTTTTGCCTTTTCAAAACTGCGGTTCAGGCTTTCAGGTGGAGGGAGCGGGCAAAACGGTTACGGCATCGTCGGGCACTGGCGCACCGACCAGCACGATTGACGACATCAACATTCCAAAAGAAGTGAAGCCCGCGCTTCTCTGTGGAGAAGATGGATACAATTATCTTCGTCGCAACTACATCAACAAAAACTGCGCCTCTTGCCACGATGACAAGGCTCTGGCGTACCCGCTCTTTGGGCGCAGCGATAGCTCGCTTGCGTTTCAAACGGCGAAAGGAATCACCGATGAGAAGTGGCACAAAACCACGACTGAAAACGGTTTTTGCTATCCCAACTGCAATCTGAGTACATCCGGTCAGATGTACAAAGCGATTCAAGAATGGCTCAAGAATCGCAATTGTCCGTAGGGTCCGTAGTGCCGTATTGGGCCGTACTGATTTTAGACCGTAATCGTCTCTTTGTACTGACCAAAGACCTTGCGGAGTGAATCTGAGATTTCGCCGAGAGTACAGCCCGCTTCGACGGCGTCGACAAACAGTGGCATCAAATTCGTCGTTCCATCGGCGGCAGCGCGAATCTTCTCGAGGTGCTGTGCAACCGCGTTCTGATCGCGTTTGGCCTTAAAGGCTTTGAGTCGTGCGATCTGTTCTTTCGCAACCGCCTCAGAGACTTTCAGAATCTCTGGTGAGTGCGATTCCTTCTGGATGAACTCGTTCATTCCAACAACGATCTCTTTCTTCGACTCAACAGCCCGCTGATACTCGTACGCCGCTTGTTGGATTTCGCGCTGGATCCAGCCGGTCTCGATACATTTCACGACACCGCCAAGCCCTTCGATGCGTTCGATGTAGTCGATCGCACGCTTCTCAAGTTCGTCGGTGAGGGATTCAATGTAGTAAGAGCCCGCAAACGCGTCGATCACGTCAGCGGCGCCTGACTCGTGAGCGATGATTTGCTGTGTGCGAAGGGCGATGGTGGCGGCCTTCTCGGTCGGAAGCCCAAGAGCCTCATCCATCGAGTTGGTGTGCAATGACTGCGTGCCGCCGAGAACGCTGGCCAGAGCCTGAATTGTGACGCGCACGATGTTGTTCTCGGGCTGCTGTGCTGTGAGGGTCGAGCCTGCAGTCTGCGAATGGAAGCGAAGGCGCCAGCTCTTATCGTCTTTCGCTTTGAAGCGATCTTTCATAATACGCGCCCACATGCGGCGGGCGGCGCGGAACTTCGCGATTTCTTCGAAGAAGTTATTGTGAACGTTGAAGAAGAACGACAAGCGTCCCGCAAAGGAATCGATATCGAGGCCCTTGTCGAGAGCGGCCTGAACATAAGTGATGCCGTTTGCGAGTGTGAACGCAATCTCTTGCGCCGCAGTCGATCCGGCCTCGCGAATATGATAGCCCGAAATAGAAATCGTATTCCAGTTCGGAACTTCCTTTGCACAATAGTCGAAGATATCGGTGATCACGCGAAGAGAAGGGCGCGGCGGGAAAATATAAGTTCCGCGCGCGATATACTCTTTCAAAAGATCGTTCTGAATTGTGCCGGTGAGTTTGTCGGCGCTAACGCCGCGGCGACGAGCGACCGCGATATAAAGTGCGAGCAGAATTCCGGCCGTCGAATTGATTGTCATCGACGTTGAGATCTTCTCAAGAGGAAGATCCTTTAAGAGAATTTCCATATCTTCGATCGAAGAGATAGCGACGCCGACTTTGCCGACCTCTCCGGTCGACATGACGTGATCTGAGTCATAGCCCATTTGTGTCGGCAAATCGAAGGCAACCGAAAGGCCGGTCTGACCGCGATCGAGAAGCATTTTGTAGCGCTCGTTTGACTCGCGAGCAGAGCCGAATCCTGCGTATTGGCGCATGGTCCAAAGGCGGCCACGATACATCGTTTCTTGAACGCCTCGGGTGTAGGGAAACTCGCCAGGATGTCCAAGCTTGTCGTGTGCAGACCAATCGCTCGAGTCGTAAAAAGATTTCGGTTCAATGCCGCTCGATGTTTTAAACGACTCTTTGCGATTTTTTGCCATACGACTGCCTTTACTTCACGGGCTCAAATGTAACGAGGGTTTGTCCAGATTCGACGGAGTCACCTGGCTTAACGAGAATCTCTTTAACGCGAACTTCGGCCGCTGCGCGCATTTCGTTTTCCATCTTCATCGCTTCCATGATCAGAACGGGCTGGTTGGGCTTCAAGACGTCGCCGACTTTGACGAGTGTCTTGACGATTTTTCCAGGCATTCCAGCAGCGAGATTATCGCTGCTGCCCATCTGGCCGCCTTTTTTGAGCGACTCGTGCAAAAGAGCCTCGTCGTTGTAAATGCGAACGGTGCGGAAGCTTGAACGCGTGTAGACCGTGTAGTCGATGCCAGAACCTGTTCCATAGACGTCGATCAAATACGATCCGCCTTCCCAGATCAGGTTCACGAGGTTCTCAACCATCTTGTAGTCTTGTTTTGAAATCTCGTAGCGAACCCACTCGCCGCCCTCTTGTTGGAGGGAGACATTCCATGCGTGTCGTGTTTCGTTGATGTCGATCTTGTAGTGTTCGCTCCACTTATCGCGCATCAAATCGCCAGCTAAATCGGCTTCAAAAAACATAGTTACCTCACTGGTCCCGAAGGCTGTTGGCGCGGCCTACAGTCTTCCATCGGCTTGCGACGTTATAGTCAGAAACGCTCTTCGATTTTTTGTCGTTGAACGCAGCAATCGCGGCGGTGATCAAGAATACGTGATCGTCGACGGCCTTGAAGAGCTTTGGCATTTTAACTTCAAGATCCTTGTCGCAGAACTGTGTCGTGTAGGTGCCGTCGAGGAACTTCGGCGCCTGCAAGATCGATTTATGCAAAAGGATGTTGGTCTTAATGCCCGTGAGTGTGAACTCAGTGAGCGCGCGATCGAGGCGGCGAATCGCGGTTTCGCGATTCGGGCCCCAGGCGATCAGCTTTGCGACCATGGGATCGTAGTGAATGGGAACTTCGTAACCTGGGTAAGCGTAGGAATCGACGCGGATGAACGGCCCTTGTGGGTGTCGGCAGCGGCGAATCAAACCAGGCGATGGAACGTAGGTGATGGGGTCTTCGGCGCAGATACGCGCTTCGATCGCGTGTCCACGCTGAACCACGTCTTCTTGCTTGAAGCTGAGCGGCTTCCCCATTGCGACAAAAAGCTGTTCCTGGACGAGGTCGATGCCGGTCACCATTTCGGTGATCGGGTGCTCGACCTGCAGGCGCGTGTTCATCTCCATAAAGAAGAATTCTTTTGTCGTGTTATCGAAAATAAATTCGAAAGTTCCGGCGCCGCGGTAGTTGATCGCTTTCGCCGCTTTAACTGACACGTCGCCAAGGCGCTTTCGCACTTCTGGCGGGACCGAAGGCGATGGGCTTTCTTCGATGATCTTTTGGTTGCGACGCTGAATTGAGCATTCGCGCTCAAAAAGATGCACGACGTTTCCGTGCGTGTCGCCAAAGACCTGAACTTCGATGTGCTTTGGGTTTTGAATGAAGCGCTCGATGTAAACGGTATCGTTCTTAAAGTAGTTCAAACCTTCAGAGCGAGCGGCGCGATAGGAACTCTCGAGATCTTCGATCTTGTAAACAACGCGCATCCCTTTGCCGCCGCCGCCGGCCGTGGCCTTAATCATCACGGGGAGGCCGATCTTCTCAACAACTTTCTTTGCCTCTTCGATCGTGTCGACCGGACCGCCCGAACCAGGAACGGTCGGAACGCCCGCATCGCGCATCAGGCGAATCGCCGAAATCTTATCACCCATCGAGCGAATATTCGCCGGAGTCGGTCCGATA
This sequence comes from Bdellovibrionales bacterium, assembly GCA_016713885.1. Lineage (GTDB taxonomy): Bacteria > Bdellovibrionota > Bdellovibrionia > Bdellovibrionales > JAMPXM01. Next base: position 474,335 of record JADJOF010000001.1, read on the forward strand.
AAGGTGATGCCGGCTTTTTCGAGAGCGTCGCCGAAGTCGGCGTTTTCGGAGAGAAAACCGTAGCCCGGGTGAACGGCGTCAGCGCCGGACTTTTTAACGGCGGCGAGAATGTTCTCGGCCTTAAGGTACGAGTCTTTTGATGGCGCTGGGCCAATGTTGTAGGCCTCATCGGCCAAGACAACGTGAAGACTGTCGCGGTCAGCATCAGAATAAACAGCAACCGATGGAATGCCGAGATCGCGGCACGCGCGAATTACGCGCAGGGCGATCTCTCCTCGGTTTGCGATCAGAACCTTTTTAAACATAGCGAGGCTCCTTCAATTACAGCGGAATGTTGCCGTGTTTTTTCGGCGGATTGGTGTCGCGTTTGTTCTTTAACATCTCAAGCGCGTCGATGATGCGACGACGAGTCATCGCAGGCTCAATCACTTCGTCAATGTAGCCAAGTTCAGCGGCAACGTACGGATTGGCGAACTTCTCTTCGTAGTCCGAAACGAGTTTCGCCTTTTCTGCGACCGGATCTTTTGCCTTTTTCATCGCTTCGCGGAAGATGATGTTCACAGCGCCATCGGCACCCATAACGGCGATCTCGGCCGTCGGGTAAGCGAGGTTGACGTCGCCGCGAAGGTGCTTCGAGCTCATGACGCAGTAAGCTCCGCCGTAGTTTTTACGAGTGATGATGGTCACTTTGGGCACAGTGGCTTCAGCATAAGCATAGAGAAGCTTTGCGCCGTGAGTGATGATGCCGTTCCACTCCTGGTCTGTTCCCGGCAAGAAGCCCGGAACGTCGACGAAGGTGACGATTGGAATATTGAAGGCGTCGCAGAAGCGGATGAAGCGTGCGGCCTTGCGCGAAGCTTCGATGTTCAAACAGCCGGCGAGAACGTTGGGCTGGTTCGCGACGATTCCGACCGAGCGGCCGTTGTAGCGTGCAAATCCAACGATCACATTTTTTGCAAAGTGCTGATGCGCCTCAAGGAAGTAACCTTCATCGACTGTCATCTTGATGAGCTCAAGCATGTCGTAAGGCTTTTTCGGATTGTCGGGAATAAATGTGTTGAGCGCCTCTTCGAGGCGATCGGGACGATCTGTTGTCGGAACGACGGGTGGATCGTCGACATTGTTCGCCGGCAAGAAGTTCAGGAGCTCGCGGATCAAGAGCAAGCAGTGCTTGTCGTCGTTCGCCGCAAAGTGAGCAACGCCGGATTTGGACGAGTGAGCGGTCGCTCCGCCGAGCTGCTCTTTGGTTACGTCTTCGTGGGTCACCGCTTTGATAACATCGGGGCCAGTGACGAACATGTAACTTGTGTCTTTCACCATGAAGATGAAATCAGTGATCGAGGGCGAGTAAACGGCGCCGCCGGCAGATGGTCCCATGATCGCGCTGATCTGTGGAACAACGCCTGAGGCGAGGGTGTTCTTCAAGAAGATATCGGCGTAACCGGCGAGTGCTTCGACGCCCTCCTGGATGCGAGCGCCACCGGAATCGTTGATACCGATGATGGGCGCACCGTTCTTCATCGCCATTTCCATGACTTTGAGGATCTTGTTGGCTTGAGTGCGCGACATCGATCCACCGAAAACGGTGAAGTCCTGCGAGTAAACGTAGGCGAGCTTGCCGTTTATGCGGCCGTAGCCCGTGATCACGCCGTCGCCCGGAACTTTCTTGTCGGCCATTCCGAAATTCTGCGAGCGATGGGTAACGAAACGATCCATCTCGACGAAGCTGCCGGGATCAAGGAGGACATCGACGCGCTCGCGCGCGGTGAGGCGTCCGCCCTCTTTGTGTTTTGCGAGTTTATCGCTGCCGCCATTGGCGAGGGTTGATGTGTTGAGCTTCTCGAGCTCGGCCACGCGTGCTTTCGTTGTGCGCGGAGCGGGTTGAGCTGCGTCCTTTGATGTATCAGTCGTCGCCATTGCGACCTCCGTTTATTCTTATGAACTTCAGTTTCTAAATTTCGATTATGGGTAAGAACGTCCGTACAAACGCGGGAACGGAATTGTTTCACGCACATGTGGGAGTCCGCAGATCCAAGCCACGGTTCGCTCAATGCCAAGACCAAAACCGGCGTGTTGGAATGTTCCAAAGCGACGGAGAGCCAAGAACCAAGCGAAGTCCTTTTCTTTCAGATCATGCTCTTCGATTTTGCGAAGCAGGATATCGAGGTTGTCCTCGCGCTGTCCGCCGCCAATGATCTCGCCGTAACCCTCTGTTGCGAGAAGGTCGCAGCTCATCGATTTTCCGGGCTGGGTCGGGTCTTCTTTCATATAGAAGGCTTTGATCGCCGCCGGATAGTGGTGAACAAAAACAGGCTTCTCGAACTTTGACGAAATGATTGTCTCATCGGTCCCGCCAAAGTCGTCGCCAATGATGAACGCGGGATTCTCTTTCTTGATAATCTGCGCGGCCTCATCATAGTGAACCCGTGGGAACGGCCCTTTGATCGGCGCCAGTTTTGAAATGTCGCGCTCAAGCGCTTTGAGCTCATCGGCGCGATTGGTGATCACGCGTTGAACGATGTACTCGATGAACTGCTCGGCAAGCTCCATATTGTCGTAGATATCGTTGAACGCCACTTCGGGCTCAACCATCCAGAACTCGATCAGGTGGCGGCGCGTTTTTGATTTCTCAGCGCGGAAGGTCGGGCCAAAGCAATACACTTTGCCGAGTGCCGCGGCCGTGGCTTCCATGTAGAGCTGACCGGACTGCGAGAGATAAGCCTTCTCGTCGAAGTATTGAGTTTCGAAAAGTGTCGACGTGCCTTCGCAGGCGCTCGGTGTGAAGATCGGCGCGTCGGTGAGTGTAAATCCGCGGCCATCAAAAAAGTCGCGAACGGCTTTGACGATCTCGTGACGAACGTGAAGGATCGCCGTTTGGCGCTTTGAACGCAGCCACAGGTGGCGATTATCCATCAAGAAATCAATGCCGTGATCTTTAGGTGTGATCGGGTAATCGACTGTGCGATGCAGAACCTCAAGAGCCTCGGCGCCGATCTCAAAAACATTGGGATTCTTGGGGTGCTGTTTGACCACGCCAGTGACTTTGACCGTCGACTCTTGCGTGACCTGCTCGAAGAGATTCCACGCCTCTTCGCTGCACTGGCCTGGCTCGCTCCCTTTGTAATAGACGCAAGAGACAATACCCGTGCCGTCGCGGAGTTCGAGGAATTTTACTTTTCCAGAGGAGCGAGTGTTGTAAGCCCAACCCTTCAGCTCAACTGTCTTGCCGACATAGTTTTTGAGATCAGAAATGTAGTACCGCATTGAGGGAAGTTCTTACCCCACATGCGGTTGACACGTAACCCGTTGTAGCGTCAGTGCGTCATAGTGCGTTAGGGACGTTGAGACGTCCCTGGGTGGCAGCGGCAAAGTTGCCTGGATCGACGTGCTTGAACAGAGCTGCGCGCACCTGTTGGGCGGTGAGGGATGGGTTTTTGCCAATCAAAAGAGCAGCCGCGGCACTGACAAATGGTGCGGCCATCGATGTGCCGCTGAGGGATGCGGTGCGTCCTCCTGGCCAAGTGCTGAAGATTTGGGCGCCGGGTGCGAAGAGGTGAACGTAGTGGTAGCTGAAGTTCGAAAATGCCGCTGTATACCCGCGGGCCGTCGAGGCGCCGACTGTGATCTGGGTTGGCCCAGTGAACGCGGCTGGATACTCGGGAATTTCATCGAGATTCACGCCGCTGTTTCCGGCCGCTGCAACGAAAACAATGTTTTTTGCCGCGAGATCAGAAATCGTTCGCGCCAAAGTTTGCGAACACGGCGCTCCTCCCCATGACGCGTTGATCACGCGTGCGCCGCGATCGGCTGCGTATTGGAGAGCGAGGATCGCGTCGCCAATGGCGCCAGAGCCTTCTGAGTTCATGAAATCAAGCGGGAGAATTTTGGCTTTCGGCGCAAGACCCTTCGCTTCGCCCTTGTCGTGTTCGGCAGCGATGATGCCAGCGACATGGGTTCCGTGCCCTGCGGAATCGCCGACTTCATTTGTATCGCGATCAAAATCCCAGCCGTTGACGTCGTCGATGTAGCCATTGTCGTCATCGTCGATACCGTTGCCGGGGATCTCTTTGTCGTTGATTTCGATTCGACCTTTGAGTTGAGGGTGGGTGATGTCGACACCGGAATCGACGACGGCCACAAGAACACCTTCGCCGTGGGCGCCAGCGGCCCAGGCCTGTTCAGCGCCAACTGCGGCAAGGCCCCACGTGTTGCTCACGTTTTCGGTCGCCTGGGGTGTGAGGGCATAAGGCTGAATTTGAATGCGCTGATCTTGTTCGGCCAAAGCGATGTCGTTTTTGTTTGGTTCGAAGATTTCCTTTTCAAAGTCGTCGCGCGTGTAACCGCGAGCAACGCTGACACTGCCATCTTTCCAATGCACAACGTAGGAGTTTGGCAGCGCCGTTGCGAGACACTCGGATTTGGTTTCAGGAAAAGATGCGATCTCGGTTGTTTCTTCGCCGACGCATCCGGTGAGCGCGAGTGCCAGTGCAATGACGATGGCGATAACCGGTTCGATGATCTTTGGTGTCTGTTCCTGTTGCGACATTCTGTGACCTCCGTGTCACGCGCTTTGAACTTCGCTGTGGGAGCGAAATTCCCGGCGCTGTCCTGGTTCAGAATCCTTTCTGAACGGACATAGATATGTCGGAATCGGCGAGCGAAACGGTTAGTCCAGTCCGTCTCTTTTCAAGGCGAAACTGGCCAGCTGGCCGCTGATTGGAGTTGAGTCGGCTAGACGGAGGTCGAGGTTGGAAGCTTAGGGGAGCTCCATCGAGACCTGCAGCTGTCCGCCGCCCTCCTCGAGTAGAGGAACGATCATGAGACTGCGAGCGAGCTCGGAGTTCGCCGTTATCGGGTAGTAGGTGATGTGGCCGATCAGTGTGCCGAGCACGGCACCTGCGGTGACATCACTCAGCCAGTGGTAGTCGTCGGTGATGCGACTTAAACCCACGATTGCCGCAATCGGATAAGCGATCGCGCCGACCTTCCAGCCATAGGTGTGTTGCAGCGACGAGGCCGTCGCAAATGCGGAATAGGTGTGCCCAGAGGGCAATGAAAAACGATCGAGTCGATTGGGCCGCTCGCGGTTGAATGTGAACTTCATAGCGCCGCCGACGACGGTGACGGCGACGAGTGAGCGCATGTGGTGGTAGGAGTTGTCGCGATCAAAAAGATACTGACCGCCAGCGATGAAGGCCGAGATGGCGTAGACGCCAAACTTGTCGCCGAGGTTTGCGATCTCGGGACTCATGCGTTGGTTGCCGCGCCAAGCATCGCGCATCTCCTCATCTTGCGTGCGAGCGGCAGCAATGGCGATCACACCTGCGCCGAGCAGATTCAAGGTGTCGCGGTTTTGTACGCGCTCAAAACCGGGTGTGACTTGGCTTTCGTAGAAACTCGCGGGGCCGGCGGCTTCGGTTGCGAAGGCAGCGAGTGGGCCCATGGCGAGGACGAGTAAAAAGGTGATTCGCTTCATGGGTCCAGAGGACTACTCTGTGGAGAACTTGTAAAGCTTGAGATCGCCCTACCGACAGGAATAGGCCTTTCCGGAAGCGTGGATCATAAAAATACCCAGGTCGAGTTCGTTCCACACAATGTGCGTTGCACCTTTAAGCTCCGCTCGTTGTAGAGCCTCGGTCTTCGCATTGTCTTTGCCGGCACTGGCAAGCAGTGGCCCGGTGAATGAGGAGCTTCCTTCGACGATACCGAGCGATACACAGCCACGGCTATGCATCTGCGTCTCATCGGTCGGAGAGACTGGAATTTCGCTGAGCTTGCGCGAGCTCACACAGCCGACGGTGATGCTTGAAAGCAGAATGAGAACGGCGAGAAATGGCATGGCGACTCCTTTTTTTCGATATCGATCTATCCTGATTATCAGTGGGGTTCGAGCTGTGACGCTAACGATTGAGGAACAAAGCGATTCACCTTTGAAACACGACTGGGCTTGGAGTTTGGTCCAGTAGCTTTGGCGGTGACTGGCGTCTAAAATGAGAGAGTGATCAAGCCTCTGTCATTGGGCATTCTGGCCATTCTATTCTCGACATCGTCTGGGGCTGTCGAACCCAAGCCGTGCCCGGTTGCTCCTTTGCAGGAATCGAAGATCACGGCTGAGGGACTGACCAAGTACCTTGCGATCTTCAACAAGAAGTCGACGTCGATTGAGGACTTCGTTTGTTGCCTGCCGGAACAGTTTCGGCAATCCATCGCAGTCGCGCATTCAAGTGTTGCAGCCCAAAATTCCCGCCCCGAGAGCCCGCGCGTGATCATGAGTAACTTTGTTTCGGGTAAGCCTCCCACAAAGTTTCTCTCAATCAATGGCGGTCATCCCGATCTGAATCAATCGAATTCCGTTGAGATGGTTCTCGTGGACGACAAGACGGGCGAAGTCACTCTCCATGACATCTCTTTTTCGAAAGACGGAGCAAAAGTCAGCGAAGCGAATCCACCGCTCTGTTTAAAGTGTCACGGAAGCTCTCCGCACCTGATCTTTGAGGGACCAACGCTTTGGCCACGATTTGTAAATGGGATGGTGACGGAGCTGGATCATCCGGCGGGCTTCGCGAATGGAGTGTCTCGGTCGGCAGCAAAGAACTACTTTGAGAGCAAGGAGTCCGCAGCCAAGCGAGCTCTTAAAGAAAATCCGAGATATCGATGTTTAACGAAAGATGTTCCGGGAGTGAACTTTCTTATCGAGTTCGATGACGCAATTGAGGAACAGAACGAGAAGAGGATCGCGAGCCTCGCTCGAGAATCAAAAGATTTTTCTCGATTTAAGACTGCAATGTATGCGCAGGCTGTTTGCCCTCAAGCTGAAATGGACCTCGACTGCCAGCTGAGTGGCGGTAGAGATTGTAAAAACTGGCTTGCTCCCGAGGCTGTTCGGGAGCTCCTGGTGGTCGGAACTTTGCGGGATTCGATTGCTCGCGCCTTGAATGTCGAAGAATTGAACAAGGCGATCAGAGAAGAAAAGGCTCGTCTCGATAAGAGCTTCGCTGCGGAGATAAAAGCATCGTCTCGGGAAAAATGGGAAAGTTCGATCAGTGTCTGAGAAGCTTACCTTTTGGAAATATGCGAGGTACAGCTGACGAGGTGGTGAATTGGCTAGGAATTTCAAGAGTCTGCATTTTAAGAAGTACGAGGCGGAGAGGGTTTTGTCCGGCTCAGCGGTAAAGTCGGGTGTGCGGTTGCTCTTTGAGGCGCGTGGAATCTCCATAGGGGATTGGGGAACCGATATCGTTGATGGTTATGAGCGGTTAAGAATTTCGGGGCCGGCGCTGATGCGTCACGAGGCAGACCCGGACCTTCGCGAGAAGTTTAAGGCGGCATGGCTGGCATCAGAGGGTGAACAAAAGGCGATTTGCGAAGACTTGCGCCAGAAAAGTTTGGCGATGAGCCGCGCGGGAGCCTCCGCAAAAAGTCAGTCAATTAAGAAGTAGTGAATGACCTTTTTCGTCGCCGCTCACCTCGAAGTTTTTTGAGGGCGGCTTTCTTTTTTGGTGTGAGCTTCTCTGTTGCGGCGCTAAATGCAATCGCGCTGAGCTCGCCGATGTGTCGCTCAAGAAACCCCAAAGTGACTGTGGGTTCAGCGTTATAGCTTTCGCGAAGGGCCCAGCCGACTCCGCGTTGAACGTAAAAGTGCTCGTCGTGAATGAGCCGTCGAATAAGCGGCAGAGTTTTTGTCGCCGATAACGGCTTCTCCCGCTGACGAGCGTAGTAGTGGAGGGAAACGATAGATTGTCGTCGGTACCACGGGCGTCGATCTTGATTCCACTTCGCGAGGGTTTGAAACCGAAGCTTCGGGTTCTCCTCAACAGCAGCGCTCAATAGACTCGAGATTCCATCGGAGTGGGCCCAGTTGTCGATGCGTGCGACCATCTTGGTTAGATAGGGCCAGAGTGGACGATAGATCTCGGTGTGTTTGATTTCTTCTTTGCGAGCCAGTCGCGCACGCTCTTTCGCCCACGATTCAAAAAAGAGAATGGCCTGCGACATCGACTCAAAGAGTTCGGCCTTGGTCCAAACGGAGAGCCAGAACATCGCCTTTTCCTCAGTTGTGAGCGCGGCGAGTTTCGCATAGCCACGCTTGAAGCGATCGCGCTGGGTGGGAACCGAAAGTCCGAGAAGTTTAATTTCGGTGTTCAGATAGCCGCGCAGAAATGCCGCGGCCCCCGCTTTGGCAGGGAGTTTGCGCATTTCACTGTCGATCGAACGGGCATTGAATTTCATCTATTTGCCGCACCTGGTCGCCAAAAGGAAGAAGGTACCTTTAGATGCTTGAGACGAAGTCGGCGAGGAATTGGCCGAATTTGGCTTCGACGGCGTGGGCGGTCTCGGTGACTTCCTCGTGCGAGAGTTTGGTCGTCGAAAGGCCGGCCGCCGGGTTGGTGATGCAAGACAGAGCGGCGACGCGCAGGCCGAGGTGGTTGGCGGCGATGGTCTCGGGAACCGTCGACATCCCGACGGCTTTGCCGCCGATCATCTGCAGATAGCGAACTTCAGCTGGAGTTTCGTAAGTCGGTCCACTGACGCCACAATAGATACCGCGGAAGTAGTTCACGCCGAGGGTTTTCAAGACTTCTTCCATGCGCGCGCAGAGTTTGCGATCGTAGGCTTCCGTCATATCGGGGAAACGTGGTCCGAACTGTTCGATGTTTGGGCCCTTGAGCGGGTTGTCACCCATGAGATTGATGTGATCTTCGATGACCACAAGTCGCTGGGCTTCATCTTGGGATCAAGGCCACCGGCGGAGTTGGTGAGGACGACGGTTTCGCAGCCAAGAAGTGCGGCGGTGCGAACGGGGTGAGCGACGGTGGTCATCGTGTGACCTTCATAGAAGTGGATGCGTCCCTGGAGGACAACCACGGGAACTGAACCAACGTGGCCAAGGATGAGGCGGCCTTTGTGGCCTTCAACCGTTGGTGGAATAAAGCCGGGAATATCAGAGTAGGGAATAGCGGCTTCAACAGTCACTAGATTCACGAAAGAGCCGAGCCCTGAGCCGAGGACGATGGCCACGCGAGGTTTTAATTTGGCCGGTGGGCAAATCGCGCGGATGTACTCAACAGAAGCTTCCAGACTTTCGACGACTGGATTGGCTGAAGAACTGGCAATTCCTGGTGTACTCACGATTCGATCCCCTTCGTTAGCGAGATCAGATCATTGGAGTTCGACGTTGCCAAGGACTTAGAGCGTTCGCTCTCGATCACGAGTGACTCGAGAATGCGTCGTTCGGCTTCGTCGAGTCCGCGTGTACCGTAAAGCTTGAAGAGAGTAGTTCCAGCTTCTATGCGGTCGCCGAGGCGCACGCACATCTCGATTCCCGCCGTTGCGTCGATGACATCGGTCGAGAGCATGCGGCCAGCGCCCATGACAAGGCCTGCGTAGCCGATCTGTTCGCAGTTCATGCTATTGAGATAGCCCGTCTTTGCGGTGCGGACTTCGCGTGCGACTTTGGCCTGCGGGAGTTTTGAAAGGTCTCCGCCTTGGGCCTTCACGAGATCTTCAAATTTCTTAAGCGCTGCGCCGTTCTCGAGGAGCTCGCGTGCGAGCTTTCGGCCGGCATCGACTGATGTCGCTTTGCCGCCGAGCCAGATCATTGCGCCGGCGAGGTCGACGCTTAGATTCTCGCAATCGGCGAAATCAGTGAGCGATCGTCCGCGCAGGCCTTCGCGTTTCAAAATGGCGAGGCACTCCTCGACTTCAAGAGAGTTGCCGATGAAGCGACCCAGAGGCTGATTCATGTCGGTAATGAAAGCGACAACGCGTTTTCCGCCGGCGCGACCAATCGAGCACAGCGCATCGGCAAGTTCAGAAGCCGCATCGAGCGTTTTCATGAAAGCGCCTGTGCCCCACTTCACATCAAGGACCAGGCCCTGAATACCTTCGGCCATTTTCTTTGACATGATGCTCGCGCAAATGAGCGGCAGGGATTCAACGGTCGCGGTGACATCGCGAAGGGCGTAGATTTTTTTATCGGCTGGGCAAATCTCTGAAGTTTGTCCTATGAGCGATACACCAAGTGAGGCGACTTGTTTTTCAAAGTGTTCGATGGTGATGGCGCACGAGAAGCCCGGAATCGTTTCGAGCTTGTCGATGGTGCCACCCGTGTGCCCCAAGCCTCGGCCGGCAATCATCGGAACTGGAACACCGGCAGCGGCAGCGATCGGGGCAAGAATGAGACTTGTTTTATCGCCCACTCCGCCGGTTGAGTGCTTGTCGACGGCGAACCCAAGTTTTGAAAAATCAAGCACGCGACCGGAGCGCATCATCACATCGGTGAGTGTCCAGGTTTCGTCGGGCTGCATGCCTTTAAAAAATACGGCCATGAGCAGCGCTGACATTTGATATTCGGGGACTTGGCCTGAAACAAAGCCGTTCACCATGAATTCGATTTCATCGCGAGTCAGCGCGCTGCCCCCGCGCTTTTTCTTTATGATCTCGGCTGGAATGAAGGCCATCGCTTAGTATCCTGACGTGGGGCTTGCGCCTTTGATAAGAGTGACGCCCGAGCTTGTGCCGATGCGATCAGCGCCAGCGAGAATCAAAGAGCGGGCTTGCTCAAAACTGCGAACGCCACCACTCGCTTTCACTTGCATCCGCTCTGAGATCGATTCTTTCATGAGGGCAACGTGTTCGACGGTGGCTGAGCCTGTGGAAAACCCAGTGCAGGTTTTGACGAAGTGAGCTCCGGCCTCGTCGGCCGCGCGTGAGGCGCGTGCGATCTCCTCAAGTGTGAGGAGGCCTGTCTCGAGAATCACTTTTACAATGGCTTGGTCGCGAACGGCATCGACCACGGCGCGAATGTCATCGCGAACGCCGGTGAATTCGCCGGTCTTCGCAAGATCGATCCGCATGACCATGTCGATCTCGGTTGCTCCATCGCGTGCGGCCAGTTCGGCCTCAAAAGCCTTCGCCTTTTTCGCCATTGCACCAAGAGGAAAACCGATGACCGATGCGAGCTGAACCTTTGAACCGCGCAAAAAATCTCGCGCGGAAGCGACATGAGCACCGTTCACACAGACGGCATAAAACTGATTGTCGATCGCTTCGCGGCAGAGAGTTTCGATCTGCGCCGTCGTCGCCTCGGACTTGAGCAGAGTGTGATCGATGAATGTCGCAAGTTCGGCCGGCTGTTTTGGCGGCGGCGGAGTATGTCGCGTTGCTCCAGGATTGGCGGTCGCGATCGGTCTCCTCGATGAAAAGGCTTGGCAAAATCCCTACACCTTCTGAATGTCACAGTGATGAGCTTGCGTCACTATCTCGTGTCGGGTCGCGTTCAAGGAGTTGGGTATCGGCGTTTTGTGCAAAAACAGGCGAAGGTGCTGGGTATTGCTGGCATCGTGCGCAATTTGCGCGATGGTCGAGTGGAGCTGGTGGCTCGGGTCACTCCTGAACAAAGAGCTCAACTGGAGAGCGCGCTTGCCCGAGGGCCGATGCTGTCGTCGGTGGACGGGGTCTTGGGGTCAGAGTTGAGCGAGCCATTGCGGATGCCGATCCCGACTGACATCATGGAGATCGCTGCCGATGGTGACTCGCCATGGGAATTGTGACCACACTGTTAGCGGGGATCTTGCCGTTTTTTGAGAGGACGATTTGATGCGAAAAGGTCTTTGCGTTTTTCTGACCACAGTTCTTGTTCTGGGCGGATTGCTTCCGGGACAAAATGCATTCGCACAGCAGCAGCAACAACAAATGGCCGGCGAGTCGGCTGGACCCGCTTCTGGTGGTCCGCGCAAACAGCTGGCGACAATTATCTATGCAGGTCTTGGCGGCGCAGTTTTGGGATTGAGTACTCTCAGTTTTTACGGCCGTCCGCAGGATAAGCTTGCGAATATCGCCATTGGCTTTGCGGTCGGCGTTATTGTCGGCACAAGTGTCGTCACTTACAACGCAGCAACAAATCCCGACGAGTTCTATGGGCCGAGCGGCGGCGACGACCGTCAGTCTTGGCGCTATCGCTTGGATGAAGACGAGCTGCAGTTGCGGGTCGCGGCTGGCGCTGTCGGCGTGGAGCTAGAGCCAGTTTCATTGTCGTACGCATTTGAATTTTAAAATTCAGCGCGGACCACGAGTGGCGACACGTTCATTCAAAAACACATAGAGTATCGGCGGTTCGGCATCGGGGTCGAAGAGCGCGAGACTCTTGGCGGCGACCACGTCGAACTGCATTCCTCGGGGGAGAAGAACTTCTTCTTCAAGAACAAAGGGTGAATAGTTGGGATCGTTTGATCAAGCGTCGGTGTCGGCAGTTTTCCATTCCGTGTCTGAATAACGAAAACGGTCTTCACGCGCTCCGCACCGCCTGAACGCATGGCAAACCCGTGGCATCTTGGAATTCGACGATGTCGACCAGAACGGCGCGACGTTATGGCGCGACATCTCTCCGCTTTGCATGCGCTTGGCGTCTTCTTTGGAAACAGCACCACCGCGAAAAACGATGCCAGCAACACGCGGAAGCACGGCCAGTGCGCGGTCGAGTGCTGCGATTTTCTCTGCAGCAACAGGATCGTCTCGTTTGATGGATGCTAAAGGATCGGCCTCGTCTTTATATTTCTTCAACATGCGGTTGATGCGCATGTAGAGCGGCGGATTGGCCTCGTCAATAACGGCTACGCCTTGGGCCTCTTCGACATACTCGCGCAGGATCGGTTGCGACGAGTAGAGTGCGCGAATCACATCGGCGCCCACCTCTTGATTCATCTCTTCAATGACCTCGCGGTAACGAATGGCGATACCATCGACCTCGCGCATATCAGCTCTAAAAACTGGTCCTTTGAGGGACTCGAAAATCGATTCGAGAGTGGTTTTCTGTTCGGCTGAATTTTTTGGGTTCGTTTGGAGCTGCGCAAACAAAGTCGCGAGTTTTGAGCCTCGAGGAGAGCTCAATGAAACAGCGGTCCCTGCTCCGGCGGGTGCCGTGAAGAGTGCTCGACATTCGCGAGCGGGAGCTGCGAATGCAGTACTTGTCAGTAGAGCAAGACACACGAGATGTGCTTTCATCACCCCGCTTTGTTGCAAGCACCGTGCGCCAATTGAGAGATTGCGAGCTGGTCTAGGTTGGATTTCGCTAAGGGGGCGCGCCGATTTTCGTCTCCGAGTGTCTCATTTTGAGATGTGCATCGGCTGAGTCTTGACTCGCCTTGTGGCCGGCGTTTTCAGCTGTGATCGCGTGTATTGGCGTTCGCTGTTGGCGAGTCGAACAGGTGTTGTAAAGTTCGACGACACAGACACCGCAACCACTGAAAATCTTTGGGAAATATGGCTGTCCCTCTTTAGAAGTGACGTTTTTTGGCCGACAATAAAGAGACGGAGGAACGCATGTCACGAAGAAGTTCCAACCTAAAATTGCCGACACCTTTCAGAGTTGTGCGCATCATCGTTTTGTCGGCGCTGTTGTTAGCCACAACTGGCGGATCAATTCGCGAGGCCCGCGCGTCAGGAAGCTCAACCCCAGTCAGTGGAATGAGTCCTGAGCAGTGGCGCGCAGGTTTCAAGGAAAGCGATTACACAAACGATCAGCTTCGCGATATTTACCGCGATCCGAATCAACCGCTGGAGCGCCGTCAGGGCGCCTGTCAGGCATTTGGAGGAACGGACTGTTCAAAGGAAACTCTTGATATGGTGTCGGGTCAGCCGAAAGAAGTGACCGATGGGCATGTCGGAGCTGGTACTGGCGGCGGTTCGGGTGGTGGCGGCCAGACGATGTCGTGTGATGGCACGTATGAAACAACACAGCTGACGTGCAACACGATGAGCGCCGCAGGCATGAGCCCACAAGAGGGCGCGATGATGGAAATGATGATGGGCCAGCTTGTTCAAATCGGAACAACGATCGCAACGACTGGAAAAAACGCATCGGCACAATGTAAGACCCAGGCCGACGTTTCGAAACTCATGTCTGGAATAAACGGTGTTAAGGGCGCAGCCTGTAAGGCAATGATAGAGAAGTGTAATTCGACGTGTGATGAAGAGGCTGCGGAGTATGCGTCGCAAGCCCAGGCGCTTGAGTCAAATCCAGAAACAGCGCCCGCTGCTCAACAGTACCGTACAGCAGAGAAGAAAGCGAAAAAACAGTCCCGAGTGTGCTCGCAGAATCAGGCCAACTTTATGGCGATGATGATGCAGTCGATGCAGTTCCTCGGCAACATGGCGCAGAACAGCCAGTGCGCCGATCAGTTTGCAGCGTCAGCGCTTCCGGCGTTCTCGCCGATTGCCTATACGCCGCCATCGACAGATTGTAGCGATCCAAACAACCAGACACTTGCGTGTTTTTGTCAAAAAGATGCGAACAAAGCGTCGGCGATGTGTTCGGGTTTCAATCCCGGAAGTCTCGCGGGAACAAGCCCGGTTGGGCCAACCGGCGGTGCTGGATCGATGCCGTACTCGCCGAACGGTTCGCGCGAAGCTGGCGATCTTGATCCAACAGCTGGAGCGATGGGACAAGCGAAGGCAGGACCAAACGGCGGACGTGATCCAAGCGATGGCGGCTCAGGAGCGCCAGGTGGTGGCGGCCTCGCGTCGCTCGGTGGCGAGGGCGATGGTGGCGGCGGCTTTGGCGATCCGAAGAGTGCGATCACGGGTACTTCGGGCGGACAGGGCGGCGGCCTCTCGGCGGGTGGCGGCTCAGGCTCTGGTGGTCTCGCGAAAAACAATGGCGGTAAGGGAGAAGGGTTGCTTGAGCGTTTCAATCTCAAGCGCTTCCTCCCGGGCCAGAAATACAAAGCGCGCGGCATTGCGGGCATGAGCGTGAAGTCGGTGGATGGAATCACGGGCCCGATGGGACCGAGCATTTGGGAAAAAGCGACGAAGCAGTATCAGGAACAAATTCAAAAACAGAACGTGATTTTGGATCGCTAAGGGGATGTCGATGAACAAGAATGTACGTCTGAACAATATATCACCATGGCTTGCGCTGATCGTTTCATTCTGTCTTTCGACGGCAGGCGCCTTCACAGAAACAGGCAACACCGCGGCGACAACCGGCGGTACGACCAGCGGCTCAAGCGCGCAGACCAGCTATGTGATGCCGTCGGGCGGTGGTAATGCGTCGAGCTCGGGTAGCAACACGAGCGGAAAGCAGGCGATGGGCGCGATAATGAATATCGCGGCCGGTGGGATGTATGCTGGGATATGTTCAAGCTGTCCCCACGGTGGTGGATGCTGGGCCTGTCCGATGATTCCACTTGCGATGGCGGCAGCCAGTGGATTGGGTAGCGCTTCGGGCAAGTCAGGATCAGCCGGGATCGACATGGCAGGTTTTGATCCGTCGGCGGGCGGAATTGGCGCTGGAAGCGACGGCGCAATTGATCCACTAACGGGCCAGCCAACGGCGAGTGGTGCGGGTGGGGGTATTCCGCGCGGTTCGCCGGCAATCACAAAGGGCCTTCAGGATTTGAAAAATCAGCTGACCAAAGTTGGTGTCAAGATCTCGCCAGATGGCAAGACGATGACAACACCGGATGGTCGTAAGTTTGACATGAGCAATGGCGGTGGCAATGGGTCAAAAGAAGACCTCATGGCTATGGGCATGACAGCAGCTGAGGCCGATGCGGCAATGGCCGCCAGCGGAAAATTTGCCAAAGAGTACGCGAGTAAGTTTGCTCAAATGAAACAACTCGATGGCGCCGGCGGTGGTGGCGGAGGTCGCTCGACGGCATCTGATGTTGCTGCAGGATCAGGCGGAGCAGCGGATATGTACGGATGGGACCGCGACGCTCGCAACCGCAATGCGCGCAATAAAAATAAAATTTCGGGTCTGACCAAGAAATTTGGCGACGACACAATTGGCGTTTCGGGAGACAACATTTTCGAGATGGTCACACGTCGCTACAAAGCGCGAGACGAAAAGAACGACTTTCTTAAAGACTGATTGTGTTCTCGGTTTTCGTCGACACGACAGTATCAGGCAGTGAAACCGCGTTGATCAAAGGAGCCTTTGCCAAGGTGTTATCACCGTAAACGGCAAAGGCTTTTTCTTTTGTAAGCACACGCATCAGCTCTGTGAATGGGAGCGATCCGTCGCGAAGCTTGGAGTAGAGCGCTCGGGCACCTGCTTCGTGCTCCCAAAATCCAACTTCGCCGGGATGCCACGCACCGAGAACGCGAAGTGCCTGTGCTCGCGCGTGTGATAGCGGACTATTTGCCTGTGTGGGTGAAAGCAGGTGAAGGATCTCTCGCGTTGCGGAGAGATAGTCCGCAACGTTGCCGGTCTCAAACCAAACGAGTGGTTCGTTAAAAACTCGAATGCTCGCACCTGAGCGAATCTCGTTTTGTAGGGTGTCGTAAAGAAGGTTGCTTTCGCCCGCCGGCATTTTCTCGAGAACGCTCGCGTCGATGGCAATAACACCGACGTAGTGCTTTGGGTGCGGGCCATTTGAAAAGAGCGCGCCATCGCGGCCGAAGCCATGAACCGCGCCGCTTGAGTCGGTCCAAACGGCACCAAACTTTGTGCCAGCATCCGGATGATCCATCGTCAAGAGAGTCGCGATCGCACCTGATTGATGGTGGCTTTCAAGTAAGCGTGCGATCAGATTTTTTCTGATCGGCAGAATAACTTCGTCGGCGTTGGCGATGAGTATTGTCTTGGCGCCAAAAAAGTGACCGCGATCAAAAGCTGTTCGGACTCCGCCGCCACTCCCGAGCGGCTGGCTCTCTTCGTGCGAGATCGCGAACTCGGTTTTGATAGCTTGACCTGTTCTTTGAATGAGCGGCAGCAGTGTGTGGTGCAGATGATGCGTATTGATCGTCCACTTTACGATCTCGGCGTCGCGCAAAAGCTCAACGCTCCAGTTTAACAAAGGCACGTTCAGAAATGGAACGGTGGGCTTGGGTAAGCGGTCGGTCACGGGCCGAAGCCGCGTTCCAAGGCCTGCCGCAAGCAGCATAGCGTGGGTCATTTATGTGCTCTCAAAATTCTGGTCAAACACACCGTGGTCCTCAAGGACCGAATAAAAGGTCCGGTACTCGGGGAAGCGTGCGAGACTGCGCTTCACGGTTTTGAGGGTTGGCGCGAGGTACTTGAGATAGCGCGTGTCCTGACGGAGCATATTGAAACTCGCAAAGCTTCCACACGCTTTGAAGCATCGCTGTACAGTTTGGATTTCAAAAACATGATTGAAACTATCGCGCGAAGGTGTCGGGAGCGACGGCGCAAGGCGCTTTCGCCCTTCAAGATAGTAGCTCAGCAGCAGCTCTTGCATATCGTCTGTCATGTTGACGTAGGAGTCTCGCAGCAGGCTGACAAGATCGTATTGAATAGCGCCCATGCGCGCGTCTTGGAAATCGATGACTCGTACTCGGCCGAGTTTAATCATGACGTTTCGCGAGTGATAGTCGCGATGGGCAATGAATTTTGGCTCGGCGTGAAGGCGTTCGCAGATCGACGTGAAGTTCTTTGTGAGCTCGCCGTTTACGCTGTCGCTGAGTTTTATACGACAAAGCCCAGTCAAAAGATGTTCGCGACCGTAGTTCATTTCCCAAAGGAGTTTCGCGGTATCGAACTCGACATTAAAAGCGGTACAGGGAGAGCGATCGGCGCTGGCCAAGTAGTGGATCTTGATCAGTTCGTCGATGGCCTGCTTGTAATAGGGAATGCTTAAATCTTGGGTCTGGTTCTCCCAGAATTTCCGCTCCAGCGTGAGGTCGCCAAGATCCTCGAGGAGGACGAAGCCTTTGTCGGGGCGCATGCCAACAACTTTTGGAACCTGTACTCCATGTTTCTCGAAATGTTGGCGAACGCTCAAGAAAGGATACTGGCCGTTGTCTTCAAACGGTTCCCAGAGCATCAAAACCCAAGAGTCATCGTGAGCCACCACGCGAAAGTAGCGACGTGCAGAGGCGTCGCCAGCCAAGGGGTGAATCTCATAGGAGCCGGCACCGAGCAGTGAGCCAACGAATCCTTCGAATTCGTGGCGGAGTTCGGGTGTCACGACGTTAGTCTGGGCTGTCGAAGTTTGATTGAGCATGAGAAAATGGTGGCACCATTTTCAAGCTTCGGCAATGCCTGAGCGCACTCAATGAAAGGTCGGCGGTCGATCGTCGTTTGAGGGCCGACGGCCCCAGAGCGGAATCAGCTTTGATCGCGGTGTCTTTCCGTCGAGTGAATCAACAATGAAAGAGACGACGGACTGCACAGAGCCAGTGTTTGAACCGGCGTTAAGTTCCACCGTTCTAAAAAGCTTGGCGAAATGTTCAAGTACTCGTCCTGATGCCACCAACTCCGAAAGCGGCTCGCTGGTCGCGGCAATCAAGTGAGGTCCGTCGGCACTCATTGCATCGTGAGCAAAGGCCTCGGCGATCCGAAGCTGACGGTCCGTTGAGACACTGGCGACATTGCGTATGAAGATACACATTCGACCAAGCTCTTTGATCGACTGAACCGACGCGAACGCATCCGCGTGAAGATCTTCAATATTAACAAAGAACCACAAGTCTGTTTTGTTGAACAGATCGACGGCAACGCGATCGATGGCGATAGCATCGCCGTCACTGGACGCATTGTGCGGGATGGTTTGCAAAAGCAGGGGCTTTTCAAGGAGGCCGCTGTTGGATTCTGACTCGGGAACTGTTTGCACCGGTGCTGTCACAGCTGGCAGAGTGAGGTTTGTAAAGCGCGCGGGAAAAGTTGAATCACCTTACTGTTCTCGCGATCCGCCTGCTCTTTAACGAGCTCGGCTTCGCGCTGTTCAATGACGAGCAGTCGCTCAAAAGCGTCGAGCTTTGCTTCGACGGCGAGCTTTAGAAATTCGCCAACCTCCGTCAGGCGCTGATCATCGGTCGCGGCCAAACGCTCGATCGTTGCAACTCCAACCAAAGACACATCCGTTGAGTTGGCGCTGGCGCCGTGACGACGGACCCGGAGCGGAAAGGCAATTGTTCCTTGCCGTTTCGACCGGAGATGATCCGGCGGTGTGAAGAGACGAGAATGAAAAAACACGAGATCTTGCTCGAGATAGAGCTCTTCTGTTCGGGCCTGTTCAAGAAAGGCTTCGACCGATTGAAAACGCACCTGACAGGCAAACAAACTTGAAATGAGTTTGCCAACTCGGGCGACTGATTCTGACCATTCTTCGTTCCAGGGCGTTCGATCCATACGGCCCTATAACGCAAGCTTTGGGCCGCGTGGCGAGCGGTCAAAAGCTATTTGATTTCAAGGAGTTGGAATAAATTCAGACCCATCGTCTAGCGTTTCCCGAACTGACAGTCGGGAAAAGCCTTCACAAACAAGAGAGGTTAGGGTGCCCGCTCAATCGTAATTTCAACGGTGTCGTCGACCTTCAGGGCGTCGGCCAAGAAGCGAATCGTCGAGGCTTCAATCGCGTAGTCGACGCCTTCTCTGAGTGTGCTTCTCGTTCCGGCCCGAATGAGTTCAACAAGCACGATCGACTCGCCGGACTCAAGTGTCGGCAACGCAATTTTTTGATCGACGATCTGCTTGATGCGTTGAGAGAGATCGGTCATCGCGGTGTCGTAGGTACTGCTGCAAATAGAGACCGTGCGGAATGCGCTTTCAATGGCTGAGCCTGCACCAAGATCGGCGTATCGGGTTGCAACCGATTGATTGGCGCCGACGCAGGTACGGTCTTTGTGAATGATAGCGGAGTGGAAAAACGAACTTGATTCGAAGAGCTCCGTTGCGCGTAACACGAGAGCGCGCTTGATACTTTCGCCGTGTTGATTGGCAGGGAGTTGACCGGCATTGAGTATATTCGGATCGGTAGCGCCGTGGATGTAGAATTGTGAGAACGAGCGATAGCCAGTGACGCGGGTAACGACCCGCCGACACTGTCCTGGTGCGAGCAGCGTGCCCTTGGCGCGCTCGTAATAGTCGTAGAGATTGGCGTACTCAACTTGGTTCGCGGTGAAGCGATTTGTACAACGATCAGCCGCGCCGTCGCCAAAACCATAGAGCGCCGTCCAGCTCGATTTCACTTCACACTTCGCGATACGAACATTGGCATTTTTTGGCGAAGGAAAAAGGTATCTTGCATAGCCGAGCGCACGTTCTTTTTGAGTATCCGTACAGGCCAGCACTTCGGTTGCGGCCCGCCCGGCAACTTGACTGCGCTCTGCCGGCAAAACCGGAAGTCCACCGTTGTCGCCTCCACCGGTTTTGGGTTCGGCCGTGCCGTCGTTCATCAGATCGTAGGACACTTGAAACCGAATGCCCCAGAAGCCAAGAGTATAGTCGACTCGATCTTGCGCTGGATGCGATGGATTGCCTATAGAGCCATAGGTATAGCGGTTTCGGCAGTCGCGACGATGTTCTGTCGTGTCGTAAGTGTGCCAGCGCGAACCATCGTCTTCGTCTGTAATCACGACCACCGCGCCAAAGTCGCCTTTATTGAAGAACTGATTGGGTCCGCGATCATAGAGTGCGAGCAACGTGTTGCAGAGCGGTTGTTCGCGATCAGATCCAGCAGTGAGTTCACTTAAGAAGAGAATTCGCGATTTGATGCTTTCGATTTTTGAATCGAACTGTGCATCTTGGGCGTCGAGCTCGAATAAGTTCTTTCGATTCAACGTGTAGTACACGTCATAGCCACCGGCGAAGACATCGCCGTCCTGCATCTGGAATCGAGACTTCCAATCCGCAGAAATGGGAGTGTTTGGACCAAGCGTCGTGTTCTTGACCGACCACCCCTGTTCTTCCAGGTCCGGAACGCTGGCGACGGATGATGTCGTAATGATTTTGACTGAGACAGGATGCTTTTGAAGTGGAAGCAGAAGTGACTTC
The DNA here is from genome assembly GCA_016713885.1 of Bdellovibrionales bacterium. Taxonomy (GTDB): domain Bacteria; phylum Bdellovibrionota; class Bdellovibrionia; order Bdellovibrionales; family JAMPXM01. The sequence continues at coordinate 495,072 of JADJOF010000001.1, forward strand.
AGGCTTGCGCGGAGCTTTTCTTGTGTGCCGACCATCGACTTTGAATTGTCGACTACCAGAAGAATTTTTGCCGGCGTCGTCGGTGTAGACGACGAAGCCGATGGCTTAAGCGTGATGATACGAGTTGTAACGTTGCCGGCTGCGGAGTTTTTCTGTGCTCCGGTCGGGTCTATGAACTGAACCTCGGCACAATTTTGATAGCTCAATAGAACAGTCGCACCGATTGCGCCAAAGAAGAGGCCCATTCGCTGAGTGCGACTCAACTGTTTCAGTGATTTCATTGTTTACCCCGGCCGACTTCCAACCTGTTCTTAGTTTAAGACAAACATCGAAGAAGTGTTGAATTTCATTCGAGTTCGGCTTGGAATGTCTCGTATTGAGACATTGGAGAATTGCGATGCTTTTCGACGCGCGACGGCTTGTGACTTTAAGTGGACTATCAGCGGTGCTCTTTGCCACATCGGTTTCTCAAGGAAACATTTGTGGGACCGCTTATCAGTCATTCAACCCAATGACCGGTGGTCTTGATTTTGTATCGGTTCATTCTTCCGAAACGTTGCAGCCGTGCACGGTCAACTTGGGGTTTTTCACCAACTATTCGATCAAGACTTTAACCTACACTCGGGACTACACCGACGGCACGGGACGCGTTTACAGAGCGGGCAATAAACCTGACGACAAAATCTGGGGAGCTGATTTGAGCGCCGGGTTTGGCCTTAAGAAAAACTGGGATGTCGGCGTCAATGTTCCCTTTGTTCTCGATCAGGATCTTTCGGATCCGACATTGAGCTCAAACTACAAGTCAAAAGGTGCGACTGAGATCAAGCTGAACACCAAGTATAAATTCTCTGGAGATGAGCAGGGCGGATTTGCGGCGGTCGCGTCGGTCAATCAGAACCTTATTAAAAACAATCCGTTCGAAGGTGAGAATAGCGGTCCAACATTGAACCTCGAATTGGTCGCCGACACCACGATTGATAAATGGTCGATGGCTGTGAACCTCGGTCATCGCTGGCGCAATCCAGGCAGTCAGATTGCAGGGGTACCGTTTCAGCCGTTGGGCAATCAGCTGATCTACTCTGGTGCTGCCAGCTACTATCTGACCAGTGTCGACACCAAGGTGATCGCAGAGGTTTTTGGTGGTCAATCAATTGAAACCAACAACTCGGGATCGCAACGCTCGCCGAACTCGCTCGAATGGCAGCTCGGATTGAAGCACGATATTCAGGACAATCTCGCACTCCACGTGGGGGGCGGGACCCAGTTGTTCAATTCGTTGGGAAGTCCCGAAGCGCGAATCTATGCCGGTATCAACTGGGTTCTTGGTGCACCGTGTGCTGAAACGGCGTCGCTCGAAGTTGTGCCTCCGAAGCCAGTGGCAGCGGTTGCTGCACCAAAGCGAAAAGAGTCAATGCGTTTAAATGCAGCGATTCTCTTTGCAACAAACTCGGCGGATCTCCGGGCAAAAGACATTCCCGATTTGGACGACTATTTTGCGAAGACAGATGTCGCAAAAATTCAACGTCTTCGCATTGAAGGGCATACCGATTCGCGTGGTGATGCGGTCTACAATCTTGAGTTGAGTGAACGACGAGCAAAAACTGTCATGGCGTATATTGCGAAAAAGTTCTCGCTGCCTGTTTCTAAAATTGAGCCGATTGGCTTTGGTGAAGAGAATCCCGTGGCTGACAACGGGAACCTTCAGGGGCGTCAGAAAAATCGTCGCGTTGAGTTTCAAATCGACTTTGTAGAATAAAAAAGTCCGAGGCGTCTGCCTCGGACTTTTACCGCGATCGTTGTGGATGGCGGAAGTTACTTCGCCATTCGACGTTTATCGAGGCCGTACTTTTCGACCTTCATGATCAAGCCTGCGCGGCTGATGCCAAGTTCTTTTGCGAGTTTCGACTTGTTCCAGCCGGTGCGTCGCAATCCTTCCTTGATCATATCGCGCTCGAGTTCCTCAAGGGCGTCCTTGAGTTTGCCGTGTACGCGGGCTCCTTGGACCTTGGCTTTTTCGCCGATCTCAAGAATTTTTGGCGAAAGCATGTCGGCTGTCAGTTTAGTTTCGGTACCTGACAGCACCACAATGCGCTCGATCTCGTTTTGAAGTTCGCGAACGTTACCTGGCCATGGATAGTCGTAAAGCTTTTCCAGTGCTCGCTTGGTGAGAACCTTTTTTGGGCCGCCCTTTTCTGACTCTTTAACTAAAAAGTGATCGGTGAGGAGCGGAATATCCTCTTTGCGTTCGCGAAGTGGGGGAACACGAATGTTGATAACGTTTAAGCGATAGTACAAGTCTTCACGGAACTCACCGCGCTCAACCATCTCGCGTAGGTTTCGGTTTGTCGCCGCGATAACGCGGACATCGACTTTTTTGCTCTCTGTCGAACCAACGGGGGTGAAAGTGCCCTCCTGTAGAACACGGAGGAGACGCACCTGCATTTGCGGGCGCATCTCTCCGATTTCGTCCAAGAAGAACGTTCCTTTGTCGGCGACTTCGAACAAACCTTTTTTTGTTGCGATAGCGCCGGTGAAAGAACCCTTCATGTGACCAAAGAGTTCGCTTTCAAGAAGGCCTTCTGGAATTGCGCCGCAGTTTGCGATGATAAAGGCTTTGTCTTTGCGAAGTGAGTTGTAGTGAATCGCTTTTGCGATCAATTCTTTACCGGTACCGTTATCACCCTGGATGAGGCAGGTTGAGTCCGCGGTTTGAATTTTGTCGAGGAGTGAATACAGAGCCTGCATCGGCTTCGATTTGCCGATCATCGAGTCGTACTTGTAACGACTGCCGAGTTCTTTATTCAACTCACGAATGCGGTCTTCGCGCTGGGTGATCTCAACGTGAAGAGTGACGATCTCTTGCGATGTCAGTTCGACAAGCGATACAAATTTGGCTCTGGCGTCTTCGTCGAGCGTGCGGCTTTTCGCGAGAGTCAGTTCGATGACTTCGTTCGAGGCGCCAAACGCTGCGAGGCGCTCGCGGACTTCGGTGGCGCGTGCCGGAGTGAAGTCTTTGAAAAAGCCAAGACCGACGACGGCTCCGACAAGGTCGTTGTCGATCCAAATTGGGAAGATACCGACATCAAAGCCGGCGAGGTCCCACTTGCGAATCGAATAACGATTTTCTGAAAGTCGAAGATCTTCAAGCGTCTTGCTAACGACCTCTGCGAGGTTGTCGACGGCGCTGTCCTTCTGCATAAGGTACGCGCAACCCGGGTTGGCGTAAGTCATCTTTACTTTATCGAAGCCTTTCAGATAGCCGCGCTCATCGGTAAAGATGGTGTCGACATTCCACCACGACGCGAGAATCTGTTTAAGCTTTCGGATGACATGTATATGTTCAAACTCATCCCAATTGATCATGACGATCGCCTCCTTAAGTTCTTCCGGCACTGACTAAAACCTTATCGTCAAAACTTTGGACGGCCTTGAGCAAGACTTGGACAGTGGGTGCGAACCCCGATTATGGGCCAGCTCCGGTGACACTCTCTGTCTCAAACTGACGCAATCGGCGTGTTTGGTCGGGGCGGAAGGTCTGGCAATCGCGTAGATTTGTTTAGGCAGAAATGTGACTACGCATAGCCCGTGCAAAGCAGACAGACATGTCTGAAGGCGACTGATGCCGTTCCTGAAGGCTATGGTCCCGGAGATGCTGACATCACGACGGCAGACTACCACAACATGAAGTCGGCCGGGCTTCTTCCCTTGGTTGGACTCGCTAAGACGAACGGAACGATTAGCGCGCTCGATCCATTTCTTCACGACGTCGCACACTTCGGGCCAATGATCCGAAATCCCCGCTTGATGGTGGCGGATAGGGTACTTGCGAAGTCTGGAATCCAGAAGCTTGGTGAGGATTTTGAGGAGTACGTGACGGAAACGTTGGTCTGGACGAATCCTAAGTACGGCGTTGAAATCCACTCGTTCTTAGAGCGATACGGAGTTGATCCCTCAGTTAAAAACATAGAAAAAAGATGGTGCTTTCGCACCTCAAAAAAATGAGTGATGAGGATTTAAACCGATTGGTAGGTGAACTTATGGCCAATCGGTTTAAATGGCACTCTGCGATCGGTGGCGCAAGCGCCGACATGATCTATCGCCGAAACTCTGCCAATCGGCAGCAGGGTCTCTATTCTGAGTTGAGCGGTCTGAACAATCTGCTGAGCCTCTATCCAAAGCACAGTTCGACCGGTCGCTACATTGAGGGCACTCAGGCCGATCGGCCTTACGTATTCGGGAAAGACGCGATTGTCGAGGAGATCGCCAATCATCTTACTCAGATGCAGATCATGAATAACTACCCGGTCGAGAACTTCTTCACAGATCTTAGCGACATCAAGCGAGCGTCTCCGATGTTGCGTCGATTGATGCTCGACTCAAACTCCTATTTTTTTCCTGAGCATCGCATTCGATGGCTCTTTCCGTAGGGAAAAAGCCATCGGACATCAGATTTTGCCTATATCGCAGGGCACATGTAGCGCACCTGATTGGCGCCGACAGGCAATGGTGCTGAAAGTTTCAGACGCATGCCTTCGAGCACAAAGGTCGGTGCCGGCGATCCGTCCGCGGTCACGATTTGAATGTCGGGCTGGCCGTCGTTGTTCTGGTCAACCGGAGTACAGTTCAGCGACACGGAAGTGATGAGATCCTGTGTGCTTTGGCCAATATTCATCAGTTGTGTTGAGTAGTCGCTGGCGCAGACCGTGCCGCGAATGCCGCCTGTTAACTGCGAAATCGAGTCGTAGTTGTAACCGTAGCTCTCGTTGCCGTTGATGCTCTTACACTGTGAATCACCAATCGGTACGATGATCGAGTGGAAGCTAAAGGGCTTACTTGACCAGATCGACTTCACGTATCCGATCAATGTTTCCGGCTTGTTCTGAGCTTGAGTCCCTTTTGGATTTGTCTCGTCGGCATCAGTGACAACAAGTACGGCCAAGGCTGCATCGGCGCGGAACAGTGCTGCATTTCTTAAGCTGATGGAGTTGCCCGTCTGTTGACTGCGCTGAAGGGCGCGGTAAGCGGCAGCGACCCCTTGTTCATTTCCAGAGCCTTCGTTGCTGGGGCGCTGAATGGTGTCACCAAACCACGACTTCGCAGTTGCGAGTGGCATAGCTGAAGAGATTGTGTACTGGCCTGTGCCCGCTCCAGAGCCGTTCTCGAACTGGATGAGGCGACCGTCTTTTCTATCGGCATCAGAATCCACGTCCGTCGAAACGATTCCAAGCTGCCAGTCGATTCCAGAGAGCTGGTCTAAGAACGTTCCGAAGCGTGACGCCATATTGGCTTGCTCCGTATTCATCGATCCTGAGTTGTCGATGACGACAAGAACATCGAGCTTGTTGGAACGATTGACGCTGACGTTCTGATTGACGTCGATAACGTTATTTGTGACCGACCAGGCGATAGTTTGCATAGCCTCGTTGCCGGCCTTGTCGGTCGCCTTGATCAGGTAAACGTAATTTCCGGGCGCTTGCTTCGGAAACTTGTAGCTGTAGATGGCTGTACAAGCCTGCTGCGCCGCCTGAAGTCCACAGAGAACGGTGTCAAGCCCAGAGCCGGAGTCGGTGGCTGTGAATGCAATTTCCGGCTCGGCACCTGTATAGAGGACCGGCAATGGTGATTGACCAATATTGATGGCCGGTGGCGTGAGGTCGATAGACCAGCTTCGACTGACCTCGGCCGACATGTTGCCGGCAGAGTCTTTTGCGCGAATCCAAATCGTATGGCTACCGGAAGCCAGGTCGGTCAGCAATTTTGGCGACGCACAGGCCGAGTACGCGCCGCTGTCGACACGGCACTCCGCTGTCGCTGAAGCATCGGCATCCATGATCGTAAATGCAATGGTCGCGACCTTGACGTTGACGTACGGACCGGGTCCGCTGGTAATTGTGACGATCGGCTTGATTGTATCAACGGTCCACCGATGCGCAGCAACGGATGACAGGTTTCCCGCGCGATCTTTTGAGCGAACTTCGACGATGTGTGCGCCTTCCGTAAGGTTTGCAAAAGATTTTGTTGAACCACACACTGAAAACGCGTCGGCATCCAAACGGCATTCGATAACATCGACACCGCTTCCGCTGTCCGCCGCGCTAAAGAGAAAGTCGCCCGTGCGAGTAGTGGATTTTGCGTCTGGAGCAGAAACGATGGTGACGGTCGGAGGCGTGGTATCGACCATCCAGGTGTAGGTTGCGGCCGAGCTTCGGTTTCCAGCGCCGTCAATACCGACAACCGAGAACGTATGGTTGCCAGCGGCAAGACTTGCGTAGTTCTTAGGTGAGGAGCAGGCACTGGCCGCAGCACCGTCCAAGCGACATTCAAAATTACTCAATGGCTGTCCATCATCCATCCCAACAAACTCGAACTGAGCCATCGCAGAATTCGAAAAGGCTGAGGGCATTTTTGTAATTGTGACGGTTGGTGCCGACGAGTCGATTGTCCAGTCATAGACCGCTGGAGAAGAAATGTTGCCAGCGCGATCGATCGAACGGACCTCAAAGTGTTGTGCGCCCTGTGAGTGATTCTGCATGAGCGGTGATGCACAGGCGGCAAATGGTGCGGTTCCAAGACGACACTCAAGATGATCGATACCAGAAAGTGCATCGGCTCCTGTAAATCGAAACTCAGAGCTCATGGCGTTTGAGATCTTTGATGGTGTAAGATTAAGCGCAACGGTGGGCGCAGTGCGGTCAATAACAAAGGCCACGTTTTGTGACGGCGATTTATTTCCGGCGCGATCAACGGCGGCGATGTCGTAAGCGTGAGCGCCCTCGCTAGCTGCCGCCACGACGAGTTTCGTTCCGCAATCAACGCTGGCGTTCGACTGTGAATCGACACACACCGAGCGATCAATGCCGGAGCCGCTATCGGTGGCAGCAATTGCCACTTCGATGTTGGACAGATTCGCAAAGGCGGCTGGCTGTACAACTGATAGCGTCGGCGCGATGTCGTCGTGAATAATTGAGTCGCTTAAGCATTCGCTCTCGACGCTCGACTGGTTTTCGTTTGTGAACTTGGCGTAAAGGGCGACCTGCTGGTTGCGGTCTTTCAGTTCCCAGACCTTCATATTGGAAATAGGCTCCCAGGATCCACCAGACGCACAAGTGGGGTCATCAGTGACATACATCTGTGTCGCCGAAATATGCGAGATGTTGAGAATGACGTTTTTAGAATTCGTAAAATCAGCGCCGTTATTGATGACGACCGATCCTGACGAATTGAGCGCCGAGCGCAGAGAGTCTTCGCTCATCTCAAAAGCCATTTGTGCCGAGCAATTGGTATAGGCGATTGGCAGGGCAATCATAAGACCGGCCGCCACCCAGATTCCGGGATTGTTCTTAGCCATTGTATTGAGTTTCAAAATGAGATTCCCCCACATTATGCACCTCACCCCTTACTCTTCGGTTATCCAAAGAACGGACCAGAGCACTAATTGTGGTCAGCCATCACTTTCGTTTACAGATCGCTTTTCGGCTGACACCTGTTTATAGATCAAACGCCTGTCTGTTAGTTTGACGGGGAAAGTACAGGGCTGGACTGCAGGCGGTGAAAGTTGGCGTACTCGCCAGAATTCTCTAACAGCTCCTCGTGAGTTCCAGACTCGATGATTTCGCCGTGTCTCATAACGAGAATCCGGCTTGCCGAGCGCACGGTCGAAAGACGATGCGCAATGACAAACACGGTTCGTCCAACCATGAGCTCCTGTAGTCCCTTTTGAACCTCTTGCTCGCTGACCGAGTCGAGAGCGCTTGTGGCCTCATCGAGAATGAGGATGGGCGAGTCTTTATAGAAGGCACGAGCGATTGAGATCCGTTGCTTTTCTCCGCCAGAGAGTTGGCCGCCGCGTTCGCCGACGTTGGCCTGCAGGCCTCCCGGTGTCTTGGCGATGAAGTCGGTTGCATGAGCATGCTTGGCGGCGTACTCGATTTCTGTGAGATCGCCGTCTTGTTCTAAAATTTCGCCTCGGCCGGAACGAATGTTCGCGGCTATGGAATCGCGGAACAGGAAGACGTCTTGAGTGACAAGCGCGATATTGTCGCGAACACCTTTGACGTCAAAATCACTCAGCGAAATACCGTCGACGAGAATCGAGCCCGATGTCGGATCGTAGAAGCGTTCAAGTAGGTTGACGAGAGTCGACTTGCCTGAGCCACTGGAGCCGACAAGCGCGATGACCTCGCCGCGACGGACGGTGAGATTAATTCCCTTCAAAACGTCGACGTCGCCATAGCGAAAACGAACGTCGCGAAATTCGATAGTTTCCCATTCCTTTGGGAAGGGTCGTGGATTTACAGCCTGTGGAACGCGTTCTTTGCTTTCAATGAGGCCAAAGAGTCGATCGGTGACGACAATTGTTTGCTGAACACGGACAAAGGATTCTTGTAGGCGCTTGATTGGATTCTGAAGTTGACCAGCGGCGAAGAGAAACGCCAAGAAGTCAGAACCAGTCGCCTTTGATTCCAGAATCAGCGACATCATGTACAACACAAGGCCCATGACGAGGTTGCTGGCGAGGAACTCATTGATTGGGCTCACTGCTTCTTCACGAGCAACAATCTTTCGTCGCGTGTCAATGTAGTGATCCATTGATCGCTTCAACCGTGCGGTCATCGTGTCTTCAAGATTGAACGATTGAATCACGCGGATGCCATCAAGATTTTCTTTCAAATTGGCGGTCACGCTCTCCATCGCTTCGCGGTTGGCATGCCCGTACTTGCGCAGGCTTCGGCTGATTTGGCGTGTGAGCGTGATGAAGATCGGCAAGAAAGCGAGCAGAGCAAGGGTGAGCTTCCAATCAAGTGCGATCATGTAGGCAAGAAGCGCAATGGCAATAAAGGGCTCACGCAAAACATCGCCAAAGAAACTCAGTCCGACTTGTAGAACCTGCGTGTCATTCAGGATGCGGCTCATCAGCCCACCTGATCCCGATTCAACTTGCGAGTGAAACTTCAGATTCAATCGAACAGCCTGATCGACAGCTTTCACGCGGAGGTCGGCAATGATTTTCTCATTCACCATAATTAGAATGAGGTAGTGCGTGTAGCGGGCGCCTCCCCAAATCAGGTAGAGGGCCGGAAAAAATAACGGTAGCGTCCAGACCGAAACTTCAATGCCAAGAAAATGCAGAATCGCATTTTTCTTCTCAAAGACCTCGCCGAATAGAACTTTGACGAGCGCCGTCTGCGCCACGTTACAGGCGCTGATGACCAAGCCAAAAAAGAACACAGTCAGCAGCTGTTTCTTATAGGGGCGAACGAGGGGCCAGAGGCGTTTAAAACTCATCAGAACAGGACTCATAGGGAGGGCACCTTATCACCGAGGTAGCGTTTGAGATACTGCCCAGTCAGGCTTTTCGCATTTTTCATAATGTCGATCGGGCTGCCCTGGGCAAGCAGCTCCCCGCCAGAGGCACCGGCATCGGGACCAAGATCAATAATCCAATCGCTCGACCGAATCACGTCCTGGTTGTGTTCGATCAAGATCACGCTGCCGCCGGCTTCGACCAGGCGATGCAGAACCTTCATGAGGAGTGAGATTTCGCGAAAGTGCAGGCCTGTCGTTGGCTCATCGAGAATGTACAGCGTCTGCTTTTGCTGGGTTCCGACAAATTCGCGCGCGACTTTAAGGCGCTGTGATTCGCCGCCGCTCAAAGTGTTCGCGCTTTGACCGAGTTTAATATAGCCAAGTCCGACTTCGCGCAAAAATGAAAGCGGCTTGCGAATGTTCGGATGGGCGACAAAAAATTCCATCGCCTCGTCAACCGTCATATTGAGGATCTCGGTAATATTCTTATCTTTGTATTTCACTTCAAGAATTTCGCGGCGGTACTTCTTTCCGTCGCAAGCATCGCAGACCAGCGTGACGTCGTCCATGAACATCATGTCGATGACTTCGACACCAAGACCTTTGCAAACGGGACAGCGGCCGCCATCGACGTTTAAACTAAAGGTGCCCGGCGTGTAGCCGCGAAGCCGAGCTTCAGGAAGTGTGGCCATGACGCTTCGAATGGAGTCGAAAATTTTGAGGTAGGTCACAGGATTCGAGCGAGCAGTCTTCCCAATCGGAGACTGATCGATAAAGAGTACACCCATGATGTGTTCAAGGCCCTTGATGTCGCGATAGGGCTGGCCGAGAAGATACTCAACCTTCAAGTGTTGGGCGATCGCTGGGTAAAGCGTCTGCGAAACCAGGGTTGATTTTCCAGACCCACTCACCCCGGTCACAGTGACCAGGCGATTCAGTGGAAACTTCACATCGATATTTTTTAGATTGTTGCCGCGGCAACCTTTGATCTCTATCGCATAGCGATGTTCTTCGAGCATGGTCTGCCTAAGACGCATGTCGGCTTTTTTGAGCGGACTGTCGTCGCGCAAATAGGGCGCGGTGATCGAGTCCTTGGCGGTATAAAAGTCTTTCGTTGGGCCGGAATAAATAACTTGGCCGCCAAGGTGGCCTGATCCCGCTCCCATCTCGATAATATTGTTCGAACCGGCAATGACATCGTGATCGTGTTCGACGACGACGAGAGTGTTCCCGAGGTTATTGAGCTGCTTTAAAATTCCAATCAATCGATCGTTATCGCGTGGGTGGAGGCCAACCGTCGGCTCGTCCAACACATAGAGGGTTTGCGAGAGGCCCATGCCGAGCTGTTTTGCGAGATTCAATCGCTGGTACTCACCGCCACTTAATGTGCGTGTCGCACGATCGAGAGTCAGGTACTCGACGCCAACGTCGACCAAGAAGCCAAGGCGAGAGCGCAATTGCCGAAAAACTTCGCCGGCGATCTCGTCTTGAGAGCGCGTGAGTTTGAGCCCCTTGATAAAGCGGAACAGCTGACCGACGGTCATAGTCGACAGATCAGAAATCGATTTTCCGCCGACTAAAAACAACCTTGTCTCTGGCTTGAGCCGTCCACCCTGACAAACCCCACACGGTTGTGGTGACTTGTATCGCGACAAAAACACGCGGACATGCATCTTGTACTTCTTGGTCTCAAGATATTCAAAAAGACCGACAACGCCATAAAAGCCCTCGTCGCCATTCCAGAGTTTTTCGCGCTGATGCTGCGGCAGACGATTCCACGGGGTCTTCGTGTCGATCTTCATCTTCTTGCAATACGACGTCAGTTGTTTGCGGTCGTAAGCCGCTGACGGCATTGAAAACGGATTGAGTGCGCCCTCGTCGAGCGTGAGGTTGGGATTGGGGACAACCTTTGCCTCGTCGAGCGATAGCGTATTTCCAAATCCGTTGCAGTGCGGACAAGCGCCAATGGGAGAATTGAATGAAAAAGCGCGGCGCTCGCGTTGGGGAAGGTAAATCCACATTGCGTGCAGGCATTCTCTTCACTGAAAGCCAGCTTTTTCCCCGAGGTTGTCAACAAGACCACTCGGCCAGAGCTGGAGTCGGGATTGTACTTGATCGCGGTCGCGTAGGCCTGACTTACAGAATCGGCGAGGCGGGCTTCGTCGTCTTTTTTGAAAGCGACCCGATCGATGACGATTGAAAACTCCGTGAGTGGAAGAACCGTCGGTTTGTCCGTGGATTGAATTTCGTAGACGGTTCCGATTGCGGCAATCGTCTCAAGCGGTCGACATGTTGGGAGTCCCACCGAGGCCGTGGCCTGCAGCACAGAGCGTTCGTTGCCCTCGCTCGCTTCGCCATCGGCAGGCGCGCCATCATCCTTCTCTTCTTTGGTGGCTGTTCGCTTCGATGTTTTCGCCGCGGCCGACACTTTCTTCTTTGTCTTTTTTCCGGCCTTGCCGGTTTTCTCAGCGTCGCTAAAGCGCGCGCCGTCGGGAATAAGCACCCGAGTAAAACCATCTTGCTTCAAAAGTTTCAAAACCATCTCGCGACCAAGGCCCGATGGATTGACCGGCGCCAAGATGTAGCCGCGTTCGCCATCAAAGGCTTCGAGCGTCTTGCGGGTAGCATCGCTCGGCGAGTCTTTTGTGATCGCAAAGCCGTATGTAGGGCAAGTTGGCAGGCTGATTTTCTCAAAAAGCAGGCGAAGGTAGTCGACGATCTCCGTTGTTGTTCCGACGGTCGAGCGCGATGTTTTAACCGCGTTCTTCTGTTCAATCGCAATGGCCGGCGGAATATTCGAAATACCTTCGATGTCGGGCTTTGGCGCTTTACCTAAAAACTGACGAGCGTAACTCGATAGAGATTCAATGTAGCGTCGCTGTCCTTCGGCATATAGCGTTTGAAATGCGAGCGATGACTTTCCTGATCCACTCGGTCCACAGATGACTGTGAAGGAACCGAGTGGAATCTCGACGTCGATGTTCTTGAGGTTATTCTGTTTAACCCCCCAAAGATGAATCGCCCGCTTCTTTTCGCTCACTCAGTCAGGTCCTGTTTGTAGAAGTCGGTATCGTCTTGTTGTGATGGATTGCCGCTTTGCTCTTTGGGCTCAGTTCCTTGAATGAACGCCTGGTTCACGACCGATCGACTCGATGCCGACGCGAGCTTTCCGGACTGCTCGTCGATATTGGCGAATACGATTCCAGACGGTACAGGAAAATTCTGTCCAGGCGAGTCGCCAAGAGCGTTGCGCATAAATTCAATCCAAATTGGCAGCGCTGTTCGTCCTCCGACTTCGCCAGGTCCCAGGGTCTTCTCTTCATTGAATCCCACCCAAACCCCAGCGGCGAGCCCCGGCGTGTAGCCGACAAACCAGCCGTCGATGTAGCCGTTTGTTGTTCCGGTTTTTCCGGCGACCGGTCTGCCGAGTGAGCGTGCGCGCGCAGCGGTACCGCCGTCATCGCTGACGACGGCCTGCAAAAGCGAAGTGATGACGTATGCTGTTTGTGGCGTCATGACCTGTTCGGGATCAGTGAAATAAATTTTCGGCTTCTCGTGCACCTTCGCAGTTTCGGGCTTTCCATCGGCGGGCGCCGGCGTTGCCTCGGGTTTTGACTTGAGTTCTTCAAGTGCGGCCAGACGCTTTTGTTCGTACTCTTGTTCGATCGGCGCGAGCTCTTTTTCAAAGAACGCATCAAGCCCCAGATCGGTGAGAAGCACGTTGCCATCGCGATCAGTCACTTTGTGAACCAGAAGTGGACGCAGGCGTTTACCCATACGGCCAAACTGCGAGAATACGCGGGTCATTTCGTAAAGTGTGAGCGAGCTTGAGCCCAAACCAAGTGAGAGGTCTGCGTTGAGTGGCGAGAAAACACCCCAGCGACGAGTGTAATCAATCACCCATGGTACACCGACCGACTCGAGAATCTTAACTGTTGGAATATTCAGCGAGCGAACAAGAGCTGAACGGAACAGAACATCGCCCGCGAATTTTTCGCCGTGATTGTGCGGCTTCCATTTTTTTGATGTCAGTGTCCTGACCCTCAACAGTCGAGGCCTCGCCTTCGTAGACGATGGGCGAATCAAACACCGGTGTCGCTGGATTAAATCCTTTATCCAGAGCGGCCGCATAGACGATACTTTTAAAAATCGACCCGGTTTGCCGTTTTGCTTGAAGCGCTCGATTGAACTTTGAGGTTTTGAAATCATATCCGCCGATCATGGCGACCGTTTCGGCGGTCTTCAGGTCAAAAGCGATGAGCGAACCTTCAACGATCGGCTCCTGTTCAAGACCCACCTGAGCAAAGGCCGCAAAATTCGGAGCCGTAAACTTTGGATTTGCTTTCTTGAGCGCGGCGATTTTTGCCTGGAGCTCTTTTTCTCGTTCGGGCGTCAGCCCATCGCCGAACTGGTTGTTCGTCACCTTCACGAGAATGACGTCATTGGCTTTTACCGCGAGCGACGGCTTTGCCAGCTTTGGCGCGTTGTCGGCCTTAATCGTGGGATCGGGCTTTCGAGCCCAGCTCATATCGCTGATATCGAGAAGCGCTTCAGCCTCGGCGACACGCAAGTAAACGACACCGAGCTCATCGTCGACGCGAGTGACGATCGCTTCGGCGGTTTTGCCGACCGGCAGGTAGTCGGGGAGGTTGCCAACAATGGTGCCCTTGGCATCTTTCTTATGAAAAATCTCGAGCGGACGCTCGCCCTGAATATTCCCCTCCGGTGTAACAACTCGGATCGGCGCTTTGTCTTTAATCAGAGCATCGCGAACAGAGAGCAGAAACTTATTCTGCTCTTCCGCATTCTCAATTTTCTTAATCGGACCACGATAGCCCTGGCGCTTGTCGACCTGGCGCAAGCCTTCGCGCACCTGTTCTTGCGCTGCTTGCTGCTGTTTAAAGTCGATCGTCGTGTAGATCTTGATGCCTTCGTCCAAAACCTTGTCTTCGCCAAGTTTCGCAACCAGCATTTGGCGAATGGTTTCAACAGCGAACGGAGCAACCTCTTTGTAATCGCGTCGGAGGTAAACGGTGATCGGTTCATTGAAGGCCTTGTCGGCTTCTTCTTGTGTAATCTTACCGGTGGCGACGAGGGCGTTCAGAACTTCACGCTGTCGTCCCTTTGCTAAGCGAGGATTCTCAATTGGCGAATAGTCCGAAGGTCGCTGTGGGAGACCGGCGATGACCGCCATTTCTCCAAGCGTGAGCTCATCGAGTTTTTTGCGGAAGTAAATCTCAGCCGCAGCCTCAACACCGTGAGCGCCAGAGCCAAAATAAATCTGGTTCAAGTAGAGATAGAGAATCTCTTCTTTTGAAAGATTCTCCTCCAGGCGCTTGGCGAGCAGAGCTTCTTTGATTTTTCGTGTGTAGGTTCGCTCGGGCGAGAGGAAGAGCTGCTTTGCGAGCTGCTGCGTGATGGTCGACGCGCCCTGCTTGGTGCGGCCTGATGTGAAGTTCGCCAAAGCCGCGCGCGCAATTGCGAGATAGTTGATTCCCGTGTGTTCAAAGAACTGTCGATCTTCGATCGCGACAAACGAGTCGATCAGTCGCTTCGGAATTTTCTCAATCGGCGTGAGTTTTCGAATCTCGCGGGAGAAGTCACCGAGTCGCTCTCCGCCGCGAGCGTAGACTTCGCTCACCAGTAGCGGCTTGTAGTCGGTGACCTTCATGATTTGCGGAAGCGAGCTTGTGACAGAGACGATGAGAGCCGCCACTCCGGCAATACCCAGAAGAACAGCGGCGAGTACGAATGCGATCAATTTTTTCATAGAGGCGCTAGCTTAGCGGGGTGCGCCCCCCGCCTCAACTGGGCGCACCGTGTCAGGCCGTGCTGATTCTACTGATTGATGTCGAACTCGACCGGTTTGCGTTTTTTCGTTCGTGTGTCATTGGCCAAGGCACAAACGGCCGGCCTTGGCGTGCAGCTCTTTGGAAATTGATCGCACATTGAGTAAACGGCGTCGATCTGTCCGATGCCATCCTGAAATCCCTCAGCGATCTTATCGCGGACGGTCTCGCTTCGGTTGCCGGCGCGACCAAGACAATCGGATCGTCGCTTCGCCAACAAGGACGCTGATGAGGACTTCTGCATTTCCTGCTGGGCCGAGTTGAGCTTGTTCTGAATACTCATGAGCTTTCCGGACATTTCTTGCTGGAGTGAGTTCGCCTTCTGATTGGCCTGTTGGACGGCAAGGTTGTAGTCGTCGTCGAGGTTCTTGAGTTCTTGGTTCATCGCTTCGATGATCTTTTGCTCTTTTTGAGGAACCGAAGCCTCCATTTCTTTAAGCTTCTGCAAGACGTCGAGGCGCTGTTTTTCGATCAACGCCGATTGGTCCGCGATGAGCTGCTCTTCGTCTTTCAGGTCATCCGCGGCTTTGTTGATAGCATTGAGCGCCGAGCGGCCCTCGGGTGAAACTCCGCCAACGCACTCATTAAAAAACGCGACGTAGTCGGCGTTGCGAGCGCGAACGTCTTTTGCTGCCTTACGTTTGGCGCCTCCGGCCATACCTGTCGCAGAGCCGACATTTCGCTTCCCTTGCTTTTGTGCGGCAAGGCGCGCCGCCTCGGCTTTTGTGTAGTTGGCAGAGGCCGCAGCACGACAGGTGGCCTGGAGTTGATCTTGAGTGCGGCGAACGTTTGAAGTTGCACGACGAGCCTTGTCGCGAAGTTCAATGTACTTTGCGTCCATCTGGTTGTAGACGCTGCGGGCATCGTCCATTGCTTTCCGGGTCGACTCGGAGAGGTTCTCTTTATCACTCTTTGCTCGGTCGAGAATTTCTTGAGACTTGCGAATGCGTGAACGGGCTGCGTTCTGCAGCTCCTCTTGCATCTCCTGCTTCATTTTAATCTGTTCAGATTGAAGCTTTTGTTGGTCGTCGAGAAGATCGTCGACCTCTCTCTTTGCGTCTTTACGTTTTTCCTCAGCGGTTTTCTCTTCTTCTCGGTAGTCGCGCCCCTCCATGAAAGTCGGAATGGCCGGGCAGCGATTGGCGAGCGCGCGATTGCAAAACTCACCGCTGCTTCCCTTTTCGTCATCGTCAGATTCGGTGGCGATATCGTCTTCTGCTTTATTGCACGCATTGATAGTATCGAAACAGCGAATGAAGTCTCCGGTTCCAAGGCCGGCCTTGCCGCATGCTTCTTTTGCTTTTCTTCCGGCCTCTTCAATTTTTTCCGCCGACTTTTGACACTGATCGCCTGAGCGCGGATATGCTTCCTGATAAAGCGTCTGGCAATCTGGGCTATTTTTGATTTCGTCGCTTTTGCCTCTACAGTTGTTATCATAGCGCTCGCGCGCATCAACTTCTGCGCTTTTTTGGCCATAGTAGGGTGGGTATGGTGCTGACGTGGACGCTGCGGCTAAGGTTGGAGCCGTCGCTGTCGCGGGAGCCGCCACGGCCGCAGCCGGCGCTGCGGCCGACGTCGTCACAGCTTTCGCTTTACGTGTTGGAGTGGCAGGCTTCGGCGTCGTCGAGGCGGCCGCATTCTTTTTCACGGGAGCGGCGGCCGCAACCGTCGCTGGACTTGTCGCGGCAGCACTGCTCGCTTCCTTCCGTATCGGAGTGCCGGTGGCTCGGCCGGCAAACGAATAAGAAGATGCGAAAACGCTCATCATGAAGAGCGCCAGAACGAGCATTGCTCGACCAGCTGTTTTGAAGTTCGACACCGTCACAATCGATGAAAACGAATTCATTCGACATCGCCCCCTATATTCAGATTACAGCTAAGCTTAGCAGCAAGTGCGGTGCCGCTTGAGGGCGTTTCGTCTGAAACTTCGTCGCGAGAAAAGAACTCGTCTCAAGTCGAGACAGTTATTGGTCGTGTTGCGGTGAGAGTGTTCACAAACAAGCTGCCCTCCGAGGTAGCTTGTTCGTGAGGGGCGGATTTGTACTCGGCGCGATTTCCAAATCAGAAAAAAGGCAAAAAAAATGGGCTTGTGGCGCGCTCGAAGAATCCAAGAGACCCATGTTATTTAAGGTGGGCGACCATTTAGCGACTTTAGGCTTCTCGGATCCCGAAGGCCGAGCTTGCTCACCATCACCAGGGACAGTCCCCTATCTATAAACTTGTAGGGTCTCTTTGTTCTGAGGCTAATGCCATCAAACCCAAAAACAGATTACCACAAATCGCGTTTGCGATAGTGGAGAAATAGTGATTTTGCAGGAGCGAATCTTGACCTTTGGCGCATGGAGAGACACCGCGGTGAATCCGATAGCGTTTTATGGCGCCGCATGCTTTTACAGACGCTCTTGACAAAGTCGTTCCGTGGGTTTCTTTCGCCTACGGGTGCCTCATGGTTTTCGTCTTTCAAAGCCCGACATTGGTCAAGCTGGCCGAGACACGGCTTCCAGAGCCACACCGATCAAGGTTTCTCGCGCATGCCGGCCTTGGTTGGATCTGCCTTTTCGTTGGTGGACTTTGGATCTTGCAGGGGCTGTGGCTGTCTTAAAAGTTCGAATGGCGGACGACGCTCTTTGAACTGCGATCACTCTTTGACAGGTGGAAACACCCCTCGCTAGGGTGCCCGGGTGACCAAGAAAACACCCTCAAAATCTTCGACCGGATCAGGCAGTAAGAAGACGGAACAGCTGGGCTGGGCCGATTGGTTGTCTTCGTCTGCTCCGCCTGCGGCGCGCAGCGAAAAGGCGCCTGCTCCTCCCCCCGCGACAGAGGTGAAAAAGCGCGATTGGAGCAAGCTTGAGTTTCCTCAAACGGGCACATCGACCATTGTGGCAGAGCCCGCGGCCCCTCCCGTAAAAACCGAAGAGCCGCGAATAGTTGAGCCTGCGGTTTTGACGGTCAGCGGTCTCAATAAAATGATTCGAGGAAAACTGGAGTCGGAATTTCAATTGGTGTGGTTGAAGGGCGAGATATCGAATTTCAAACCGCATCCGTCGGGGCATTTCTATTTTAGTTTGAAAGATTCGACGGCGCAGATCTCGGCCGTGATGTTCCGTGGATTTAATTCGGCGCTTCGCTTTAAGCCAGAAGACGGCATGGAAGTGATCGTTCGCGGCAAGGTCACGGTGTACGAGCCACGCGGCAACTATCAGATCATGTGCGAGATGATGGAGCCCGTTGGGGCCGGTGCCTTGCAAAAGGCGTTTGAGCAATTGAAGCGCAAGCTTGAGGCCGAGGGCCTTTTCGATAGCGCGCGAAAGCGTCCGATTCCAATGGTGCCAAAGCATATTGCGCTTGTGACTTCGCCGTCGGGCGCCGCGATTCGCGATATGCTCAATGTTCTAGGCCGACGTTTTAAAGCAGCAAAGATCACCGTGGTTCCCTGCTCAGTGCAGGGAGAGCGGGCGCCGCGTGAGATTGTCGCAGCATTGGCGCTGGCGAATCGGTTGAGCGACGTCGACGTGATTATCGCTGGCCGCGGTGGCGGCTCGATTGAGGATCTTTGGGCCTTCAATGAAGAGGTCGTTGCACGCGCGATTGCCGCGAGCCGCGTTCCGGTGATCTCAGCTGTCGGTCACGAAGTTGATTTTACTATTGCGGATTTTGTCGCCGATCTGCGGGCACCGACACCATCTGCCGCGGCGGAGCTTGTTGCAAAAAGTGCTGTCGAGCTTCTCGATCGTGTTCGTGGACTTGAGCGAGCGCTTGCAGTGGGGTGCTTGAGTCGCCTCAATCGTTTTGTGGATCGCGTGAGGACGGCGGGCCGGCTTTTGGTTGATCCGCGTCGCCGCATTGAGGATGCGATTCTTCGTTGCGATGAGCTTGGTGAGAGGATGGAGCGTGCGATTTTGGAGACGATTGATCGTGCTGCGCTCATGCTCACTATGAGTCGTGAACGTCTCGATATGCGTGTCCAGCGTCGTGTGGAAATATCGCGAGAACGGCTGGCGCGGGCCGGCGCACTTCTCGATAGCGTGAGTCCGCTTCGCGTGCTTGATCGCGGCTATGCCGTCGCCTCGGTGTCGGGCCGTGTGATCACAGATCCGAAAGATTTGAAACCAGAAACTGATCTCGAGATCCGAGTGGCAAAGGGCGTGATTCACGCCTCTGTGCGTTCGGTAGAAAAAGCAAAGGAGTAGTCGATGGACTTTGAAAAGAAACTCAAACGTCTCGAAGAAATCGTAGGAAAAATGGAAGACGGTGAGTTGTCTTTGGATGACTCAATGAAGCTCTTTGAAGAGGGAGTGAAGCTCTCTCGCGATTGCCAGACGCAACTTTCTCAGGCTGAACAGAAGGTGAAAGTGCTCTTGGCGGTTTCGGCCGATGGAACTCCTGAAACACGAGATTTCTCAAGCGAGAACAGTGATGAGTAGTGCGCCGACTCCGGTCGATTACTCGGCGCTTGTTCTTCAGGCGCTCGATCAGTTTTTTCCGCGATTGGAAGACCGTGTGCCCGGCTGGCTGCGTCTGAATGAATCGATGCGGTACTCGCTTTTGCAAGAGGGCGCCAAGCGTTTTCGGCCAACACTTTCGTGTCTGACCGCGGTTGCTCTAGGTAAGCCGGTCGAAGACGTCATGCCGTTTGCGTGTGCGCTGGAGTGTATTCACACCTATTCGCTCATTCACGACGATCTGCCATCAATGGATAACGATGATTTTCGTCGTGGTCTTCCGACCAATCATAAAAAATTTGATGAGGCGACAGCGATTCTCGCGGGTTGCGCTCTTTTGACAGACGCTTTTGCTTTGGTTGCCGAAAGCTATGCTGAAAAGCCAGAGCTTGCGGTGCGCGCGATCTCTGAACTGTCGCGGGCGGCAGGTTCGCACGGCATGGTGGGCGGGCAGGCGATAGATATGGCCGCGAAGGCGGGCATCAAGGACGCCGATGAGTTGCGTCTCATGCATCAGCTCAAGACCGGTGCGTTGATTCGCGTCGCGGCCGTTGGTGCGGGCGTGGTTTTGGAGGCGACAGAGGAGCAGCTTGAAGATCTTTCTGATTTTGGCGCTGCGCTCGGTTTTGCCTTTCAACTCGCCGATGATCTTCTCGACTACGATCAAGATCGGCCGGAGCAAGGATCGTACTGCGCTCTCCTCGGGCCAGAGCAAACGCGCGAGCTTCTTATCGAGCAAACGGACGAAGCGCTTGATGCGTTGATTGACTGGGATGAACTCGCGCAGCCGCTTCGCGATCTTGCGGAGTTTAACCGCGATCGCAGTCGATAGGTTTCATGCAATGAGAATTGATGTTTGGCTTGCAGAAAATGGTTTTGCGCCGAGCCGTCAGAAGGCGCAGGATCTCATCGCGGCTGGTCGCGTTTTTCAGACTGATCCCTTCGGGTCGTCGGCAGAAAGTTTCAAAGGCCAGTGCGGCGGTCGATCCCGCACTTTCTCCAAAGATCGAAGTCATTCCGGATCCAGAGCTTGGGGAACAGCAGTTTGTTTCGCGTGGCGCGCTTAAGCTGAAGGGTGCTGTTGAGAGGACCGGCGTGTCGCTTACGGGCGCATGCGTACTTGATGTCGGAATTTCGACGGGAGGATTTTCCGACTACTGTTTGCAGAGCGGTGCGACTCGCATTGTCGGTGTTGACGTCGGTCACGATCAGCTGGCGCAGAAGCTTCGCGAGGATGTGCGTGTGACTCTGTTTGAAGGAGTGAATGCGCGCGAGCTTGACAGTGATGATTGGCGCCGGAAGTTGATGGCGGCAAATGCAGGTCGGGCATTTGATTTGATTGTTGTTGACGTGTCGTTTATTTCGCTCCGATTGGTTTTGCCGGCGCTTCCATCATATCTTTCGCCGCAAGGACAAATCCTGGCGTTGGTGAAACCGCAGTTTGAAGTCGGCAAGCAGGGCCTCGGTAAGGGTGGAATTGTGAAGGATGTTTCGCTGTATCCGCAGGTCGAGGTGACAATTTGCGATCTTTCGACTTCGCTTGGGTTGAAAGTGGAGTCATACTTTGAGAGTTCGATTCCGGGATCTGATGGCAATCGGGAGTTTTTTCTATATGCGACACAACCTCAGCTTGGGTTTCTTTAAGTCTATTCTCATTCTAGCAGTTCTCTCGGGCTGTACATTGCAAACGCGAAAGCCAGAGGCACCCGTGCGTACGGGCGATCGTGCGGGTCAACAGCGGGCTGAGGTGCCGGCGCCACCGCCGATTGTGACAAGCCAACCTGCACCTGGGGATCAGGGCGCAGCGGCCCTTCCTCCTGCGCCGATTCCTCCTGTGGCGGATACATTTCTCAATAAAGAACTTCCGAAAGTCGGTTTGATTCTTGGGCCCGGGGGCATGAAGGCGTATGCACACATCGGTGTTCTGCGAGAGTTTGCGCGCGCGCGAATTCCGGTTCACGCGGTGGCGGGCCTTGAGTGGGGCGCGATGATGGCCGCGTTCTATGCCGAAAAGGGCCAGGCGAACGATGTCGATTGGAAGGCGTTTCGCTTGAAAGAGAGCGATGTGCCGGGGGCCGGTATGTTGCGTGGCTATCGCGCGAAGTCGATTGGCGATTTTGACTCTTATCTTTCAACGGCATTCGCTGGAGCATCGGCGGGACTCTCCGCGGATCATGCGAAGATTCCATTTGGCTGCCCGAGTGTTGTGAAGCGCGACAAGTTTCAATTTTTGTCGAAGGGCGCGATGAAAGAGCTGATGCTTCGCTGTGTACCATTTCCTCCGCTCGTTGGAGATTCTGAAAATATCGCCGCCGCATCGGCGGTGGAGGAATCGGCGCAGTGGCTCCGCTCGCAGGGGGCGAATCTCATTGTGCTGGTGAATGTCCTTGGTGGAGGCGAGACGTTGACCTCGAAACTTGCCGACGAACAGTACGGCACGAGTGTTCTGTGGACCGAGATTCGCCGCGATATTTTGAAAGTACGGGCACCGACGGTGAACTGGGTCGTCAGCGTGAACACGGCCGGCCAGAAGATCGATGACTTTGGTGGGCGTCGCGCGCCGGTTGAAGCCGGAGTTCGCGCAGCAACGGATCTCACGCAGAAGCTCTCGAAACAGTACGGGTTTTAATTTTAGATTTTGTTCCGTGTTTGAGCATGTGGTCCGCCCTGCGGACCTTGAGTATGAGCGCCCCCGGAGCGGTGCGTCCTGCGGCGTCGTAGGTCGGTGTTCCCGCTTGTTTCCCTTGGAAACGCCGATTAACTCTGGGCGGAACCTGGAGGACCTGTGCTTAAAAATATCGCACGCTCGGAAGCGAGCGCGTTCGTCTTTTTCGTGGCCTGTTGTTTTCTAATTTCACTGTGTGATCAGGCGATTGCGGCGACGACGAGTGAAGCCGGTTTAGAAGCAGTGAAGAATCTCGGCGCGATTACCGGCGTATCGGATGCACTTGCGAAAGACCCGACAAGCCCGATTTCAAAGCTTGTCGATGAGAATGATTGCGAACGCAAAATCACGATGCCGGAAACTCAAAAGCCACTCAAAGCGGGAGATCAGGCTGTTCTTCCATTTCGGGTTGAGGTGACGGGACCTGGCTGTCCCATCACCTATTTGATGGAGCTAAAAGGGACTCAACTGCCTGACGGGTTTCGCGCGGAGTTCTCGCTAAAGTACGAGGCGCATTCTGCGGAGGCGCAGGCCATGTATGACGTCGATAAGAGTGAAGTCCTTGGAGTTCTTGAGGCCAACGCAATTCAGAACGCCAGTGGCGGCGGATTGAAGGCGAAATTCAGCTATAGCGGCACCGGGCATTCGCAGACGTTTGGCGACTATGCGATGAGCAATGCGTTGGTTGGCGAAATGAAAATTGGAATGAACGCGTCGGGTGGCGCTGGTGGTTTTCCGGGGATTAGCATCAAAGGTCAGTTTGATGACGTCACCACGATGACGCTGAACGGAAAAACCAGCGAACTGAAATCAGTGACGGTGTTCGATAGCCTGATGCCTAAGGCGAACTATTTTATCAATGGCACGGCGGCAACCGAGACCGACTTCAAACAGATCCGCGATACGATGAAGCTGCCAACACTTGAGCAGATTGACCCTGGATCTTCGGATGATCCGACTATGAATTGCACAGTGAGCGTGTTTGCTCAGAGGATCTGTCGGTTGACAATGCCAACGCGGCGATTCGCGCATCGAAGCCAGTTGTAGCGCAGCCGCTCTTTGTCGATCAGTATTGCGGCTCAAAGCCGAAAGTTTCGATGGGCATTTTTGGTGGAAACCGCCTTGCTGTCGACTACCAGTTCAATTCGGGATACCTCGGTTTGAATATGCAAGTCTGCGCAGCCAATCAGAGTTGTGCGGCCACCGATCGTGGCTTTCAGTTCGATGACGAGGCGTCATATGCTGATGCCATGTCGAACTACACTGTGCTCTCAAGCTGCAAAGCTGTTTCGTTCTGTGGAGGTCGCCCATGATTCGCGCCGTAATCTTTCTTATCTTGTTTTCGGGAGTGAGCGCGCAGGCGGACTTCACGGTTTTGGATCCAAAAGGAGAGCTTTCGCGTTTTGCGCAGGACCTCAATATGGGCACGTTCGATGAGGAGATGACTTGTCGTCAGACCGAAACCTATTTCAGCGAAAACATGCATACAAAGTACAATTGTAATCCCCAGTACTGCATGTCGCAGTCTCAGATTGAAGATCGGCCGTACCCGAAGTTCACAATGAATATCGATGATTGCTCGGCGACTGGTGCGTTTCTCTATTCAGACCGCGGCCTGATCGTCGAGTTTAAAAGAGACCAGTGGAAGCCCGAGGCGGGATACTTTGTTCAGCCTCTCCTTGAGAAGCTTGGCGACTACGTTTCACCTGAGGGCACGATCACGATTAAGTCGATTTGGACGCGTCAGGTTCAAGTTCTAGAAAATGGACGTCCTCAAACGCGCATGGCCCCCCTTGTCGAATTTGAACTGAGCTTTGGCGCTGGTCTTATGACAACTCCGGGATGGCTCCTCGTTGATCGCGATGCAAAAGGGCTTAAGCGGATCATGGCGATCGGCACAGGCGATTGGGGCGGAAATTCCGATATCTTCTTCAAGATTCGCGGACTTCTACCGGCGCCTCCGATAGGAGGAATGCCGGGCGGGTTTCCGGCCGGTTTTCCAGCGGGGTTCCCATGATTCGACTCTTTTTAGCGGCGATGATTTTTTCTTCAGTGGCGGCTGCCGATCGTGGCGGCTGGGTTGCATCGGGCGGCGAACTCTTTCGCTTTGGTAAGAACCCGTGGTTTCTAAAAAACACCACGACTGTTGAATACTGTGTGGAGATCGACCGCGCTACGATCTCAGCGAGCGAAAAGGATGTCTATGCCGCTGTCAACGACGCAATTGAATATTGGAAGCGTGAATTCGATCCACAACAGGCGATGTTATCAAAGCCGGGCTTTGTGACAGTTGGGACGCAGACCTTTACGCGGGTCAGCCCGTGCCGTGCCGACCTTGCGTTGACGTTTAAAATCGGCGCAGGAACGCTCGATACCGAAGAGCTTCAGTCTTTGGTCGAGCCAAGCAAGTACGTCGGAGTTTCCATTCGCAAAGAATATGACCAGGTGACTTTGGCCGGAAAGGGCATCGTCTATATTTCTTCCGACCGTGGTCCACAGGCCTACAATCAGCGGCCAAACTCAGGGCACCTGTACCCTGAGGCCTGGAAAGAGAAAAAGCTTCTGACGTACGCGCTTATTCACGAGATGGGTCATGTTTTTGGCATTCCGCACACGGGTGTTGGCTTGATGTCAGAGGTTTTTCTCGAGCAACTGCTGCACAAAAAATTCGTTCAGTTCTACCTTGATAAGCCACTCGACAACTTCTTACTGCCGCCGATGAATTTCGATGTGTGCATGTTGTCGGGAAGCTTCAATACGACGTTCTTTCAAATCCCAAACGATACGACGTGCCTGCGCTTTGAGGGTGTGATGACGGCGGGAAATGTCGAATGGAAGCTTTCGACATTGAAAACCCCAAAAGACACTCCGGTTCCGGCGGGGACATTGAAGGCCTCGATGATGATGCAGTTTGCGGCATCGGCGAAGCCTGCATTGATTGTGCAACTGCCTTCTGAGCAGACGGTTTTTTCGCTAATGAATCGGAATATGAACACGTTCTTGATCGGACCGATGTTTTCGGACTCGACCGCGCAAGGTGTTTTCCAAACGTCGGTGTCGACGCGGCCGAACGCGGTTCAGGTTGAGCTTCGAACGGACTCGATTTTAATGACGGCTGTTGTTTCGGGAAAGCTAACGCCAGTTCTTGTGTATAGCCCGCCAAGCTTACTCAACAAAATTTTTCCGATTGGGCCATAGGCGAGAGTGATGGCAAAGAGCGACGAACAGCCCTTTCAACTCTACGGCTTTGATGACTATAAACAGGCGATTAAAGCGCGTGTAAAAAACCTGCAGGCGTCGCGCCCAAGTCTCACGATGAAGAGGCTCGCCGAGCGTATACGGGTGCAGTCGACTTATTTGTCGCGAGTGTTGAATAGCGAGAACTCACATCTCAGTGAGGATCAGCTCTATACGCTGGGACGGCAGCTCGAGTTTTTGCCGGACGAGTTGGACTTCATCCAGCTTTTGCGATCGCATCAGGCATCTGACGAACCGCACCGTCGGCAGATGCTCTATAGCCGCATTGATCAACAGCGAAAATCGCGACTCGCGAGTGCTGAGACCAAACCTTTCCATCTTGAAGCCTTTCAAAGCGAAGTGGCTTATCTCTTTACTCCGCTTGCAATCGTTGTGCATGTGGCACTTTTTATTAAAGGTTATCAGAAGAACCCGCGACTTCTGTGTCCGCAGCTTGGTATTTCCGATGCGGCGTTAAAAAATATTCTGCAGA
Organism: Bdellovibrionales bacterium; assembly: GCA_016713885.1. Classification (GTDB taxonomy): domain Bacteria; phylum Bdellovibrionota; class Bdellovibrionia; order Bdellovibrionales; family JAMPXM01. Next base: position 521,067 of record JADJOF010000001.1, read on the forward strand.
TCCTTGATGCGAGCGACTATGTCGTTCTGGCCGATGATGATCCGTTTAAAGTGCTGGAAGTGAAGTCCAAATACCCTCACTTTGGACGCGAACACCCGTTGATGCGGGCGCACCAGACGACACTAAAGACGATGTTGCAGTCGCGCCTCAATCAGACCGTGGAGAGCGAAAAAGAGAGTTTCCTGGTGACCTTCTCGATGGACGAAGCTGGCTTTAAGAAGGTCAGCGATGAGTTTCGAAAATTTGTATCGAAAGTACAGTCGGTGTCTTTCGATGGAAAACACACGAATGTATATCAGTTGAGTTTTGATTTTCTGAGGTGGATTTAGTTTGCACAATGAGTGCATCGAAAGCTTTCGAACTGCAGTTTTAGTTCATCGCCGAGAGTACGGCCGTTCTCTTAGTTTGATTCCAGGCGCTTCAATAGTGGAGCGCTCAAAAGGGGTCAAACAATGCGAAGAACACCAAAATCACAAAAAACAATAAACAGAAATTCAATCGCGACGCGAGCCGCGCTATGCCTACTGGCTCTGTCAACCAGTGGCCTTGTCGCGTGCTCGGCGACTGTGACATCAGATGCACCGCCAATCGAGATTGTGTCAGGCACAGTTCCAGAAAATCCGCAGTCGAGCGCGAAAGCTGTTCAGGGTTCATGGCGCACCGGCTGTCAGTCTCAAGGCGGAATGTACTACGTCGAAAACATGACGATCAAAGAGCGCGATGTGACGATGGCGATTGATATCTACTCGAACTCGCAATGTGCAGGTTCGCCGTCGATGACACAAAATCTGACGGGAAACTTCGACGTACTGGCACCGTCGGCGTTGGCCGGAGCATGGGAGGTTGATGTCACGATTCATCAGAGCGGTCAGCCTTCTCAGACCACAAAGGCGCTTGTTCTAGTTGAGGGAACGACGATGTTTGTTTCAAACGACTCATCGGCCCCCGCGGGTCAGCGGCCAACTCAAGTTGATCGCACGAAACCCTACATACGAGTCGGAGGTTGATCGTGAGACTCAAAATGAAAACAAGAATTGTTCTTGCGCTTGCAGCTTCCTATATCCTCTCTGGCTCAATCGCATGCGTGAGCATGTCGAGTCTGCAAACAGCAGAGACACTTGAAAAAGGAAAAACCCAGTCGACATTTGGCGGAGGTTACTACTCCAGCGAAGAGACTGTGAACAATACGACGATTAGCACGAAACTTCCGTATTTGGAGTACTCGTATCGCGAGGGCATCGCGAAGGATCTAGATGGCGGTGTGAAGCTGACCATCATCGGAAGCGCAACGGCGGATCTTAAATACCGTTTGATTGATGGCGATGCGTTTGATCTCTCCGTTGGCGGTGGCGCTGGTTACATGACTTTGACTTCGGGCAGTGGTGCGACCGAAGTGAAAAATACGATCATCGATTTTATGGTGCCGGCGTATGCGAGCTACCGATTTGACCCGAGTTGGGCGGTCTATGCGACTCCGCGCTATGTGCTCCGTATGAACAGTCGTTCGGGTGCAGACTCTGGAACTTCAACAGCTTCGCTCTTGGGCGGCGCGGGCGGAGTGAAGATCGGCAAGAGTTGGGGCACGTACCTCGAGGCGGCTTATCAGAAGCAGCTCGGATCGAACTTCGATCTTATGCAGTACAACGTGTCCTTCTTCTGGGAGGCTGATGGAGGATTTCTCAGTCAGTTCTTCTAACGGTCTGAAGGTCGAGGCCCCTTGATCAACGCACCGGCATCGAGGGGAAACGTTGGGTCGGCGTTCTTGCAAGAGAGCGCCGACATTTTTTTGAGTGCCAGGTGTCCGCACTTCGGACCTCGGGCATGGGTGCCCCCGGAGCGGTGCGTCCCGTAAATAAAACAGGTAATCCGCCGCCTTTGGCGGCGCGACTCCCATAGGTTTGACCGTCCCGGCGTTTGCGTCGAAGGCACTGAATAAAGAAAACTCCTCCGTTCAACCAAACGTGCTCTGCAAAGCGCGTAACGAACGGAGGATAAGTGAACGATTGGAAAGTCCTATCACATGTCAAATGGGAGTGTAAGTACCACGTCGTCATGGTGCCGAAGTACCGCATGCGATTGATCTATGGCCGGCTGAAGCGGGAGATCGGGCCGGTGCTGCGAGAGTTGTTCAGGCAAAAAGGTGTCGAGGTGTTGGAGGGCTATGCGATGGCGGATCATGTACACGTCTGCGTAAGTGTTCCGCCGAAGCTGAGCATCTCGGAAGTAATAGGTTTTGTTAAAGGTAAGAGCGCGATTCAAATCCATCGGCGGTATCTGGGCAGGAAGCAGAATTTTACGGGATTTCACTTCTGGAGCCGCGGTTACTGCGTGAGCACGGTGGGTCGGGATGAGCAGATGATTCGCGAGTACATCAAGAGTCAGGAATCAGAGGAGCGGCGAGAAGAAGCAGCGCAACTGAGTATGCTTGAGGGTCCTTCAGGACCCAAGGGCGGCGTCCGCGGCCCCCTTTGAGGGGGCGGATTCATACCGGGTCCTTTGGGCCCGGTTTCTGATTTCAGTAGCCCCTGTTGGACCCCATCAAGTCATTGATCGTCGATATGATGGCGTCTTTATTATAGATCGCAGTTCCAGCAGTGGCGGCCGTTCCAGCGGTCCACGCGGTGGTTTTGATGATCTTCTTGTTCTTATCGCGGATCTGCTTGAGCTCCGCCATCTGCGGCGCGTAGTCGGGAAGGCTGTACTCAATCTCGAGTACCGGGGTTTGGCGGCGGACCTGCTCTGCGAGATGGTCGATGCGATTGATCATGTGATCGAATCGAGTCACCATCTGCTGGTTTCGATCGCGGAAGTCTTTCTCAACGTCGTTTGTCCATTGCGACTTTATCGAAGCCGACGGTGTGGTCTGATAAGAAGCCAAATCGGCCCGCATGGTTTCAAGCTTCGCTTTCTCCGCCTCGATGGCCTTAAGAGTTTCCTTGAGAGCGGCCGGCTTCTCTTTGATGGCCTTGTAAGACTCGTTAGTGATGCCGTCGATGAGTGAAGTGGCATGGGCGATTTGTCCGCGGAACTCATCTTCTCGCGCACGAGCACCGGATGCTTGCTGAAGAACAGAGTTTACCCGTGAGGCATCATAGCTCCCAATCGACGGGGAGCCGTTGCTGGCGCTGACGGCGTATGCGCCGCGAGTCTGTGCGGGAGGCAGCGCTGGGAGATCATCCATATGATCAGACGGGTTCACTCCGTTGCGAAGGGCTTCTTCGTATCGGACTTTCAAAACGTCGGTACGACTCATTCCGTAGCTCGTGGTGTAGTAGTCGGTGTAGTGCTCAGTTTCTACGACTGTTTTCGTGCCGCCGTCCCCGTCACTCTCGGTTCGGGTGACTGTCCGTGTTTTTGGTTCTTCGTGTTGTACCGTTACTGTCCATTCGGTTTCAACATTGTAATCGGCCGCCTTTGGAGAGCGCGGTTCTGTTACGCCAAGATAGGCGGCGCGACGCTCTGGAGTTTCGCGGCGGTACTGTGAGTTGCGAATCTGCAAATGAGTATCGTGCTTTTCTGGAAGCGGCATTCCCGTTTTTACGCCCTTTTCGCGATTCCAGGCTTTGCCTATGACTTCGTCGATCACGTCCATGTCGCGCTCAGACTCTAGACCCAGTTCGTTGGCCTTTGACTCTGAATTCAGTGCCTTTGCTTTCTTGGCGAGTTCGCGCACGCGAATATCGGCTTCCCGCAACGGTTGATTCAGGGAGATTTCTCGACCATAAAGATCGGTGATTTCATTCCGTACACCGGCGAGTTTTCCGGCGGTGTCGGAGGCAAGGCTTTGAATTTTTCCAAGTTCATCTTTTGTTAGATTGAGAGGCTCTTTGTACTTTGCCTGGGCCTCAAGGGCTGGCTCATCAGCTCTGTACATGAGCTGCATGCGTTGGCGAAGAGAGTTGTCGGTTGCTAGAACCTCCTCAACCTTGTCGTGGTGGGGCGAGAAGAAGCGAACGACGCGGTCGTACCACTTTGAGTTTGGATTCTTCGCGTTTCGTTTATGTTCCGCAAGTGCTCGAGCAATCGTTTCCATTTCAGTTTTCGCTAAAGCTTGATCGGTGAGTTGCGCTGCATAGGCAGGGTCTCCGGAGAATTCGAGCTTTGCATCGTGGGCACGCATAGCTTCGCGAATAGCGAAACCGCGATCGGGAACTTCGCCCCAAAAGGGCTTTTCGCCGAGATCGTCGACCATGTGCCAGAGCTCTTCGACCATGGCTTCTTCCTCTTTTGAGACTTTGGTCACGCCTGTTTTGACATTCCAATAGGTCTGTTCAAGGTCGGCTTTGCTCATCGTTTTGAAGATGGCCTCGAGTTTGTCGTTAGGAGTTGATTCGAGTGCAACGCGAGCGCGGCCCCAATAGAAGTATCCAGTTTTGCTGTCGAGTGATTTCATGGCCGAAGCAGAGTGGCCATAGAGATCGTTGTAGAGCTGGTGCATATCGGCGGCGCAGTCCGTTTTGGCGCCGGCATTTAACGACACCAGAGCGCTCAGAAAAAGAATAAACCTCACCATCGAACCCTCCCGATTGGTCCACATTGACTCTTCGGTGACCTCTATTGCCGGAGTAACGAGACGAATGCCTTGTTTTGGTCTTGGACGGCGACCTAGGCCGAGTTCTGTCGTCGAGCCATCGCCCGAGAAGTCCGATAGCGCAGTGTTATTTAGCGAAAGTTCGGAGGAGTGATGACGGCATCATCAAAACTATTCTTCATGTTTGTATTGGCGACCCTCATTTCGTCGCGAAGCACAACTGCGACTGAATCTGTTCGCACGAGTTCTGTAAAGCCAGTCACCGCAGACAAGACAGCGCCGAAGAACGAGGAGTCTGCGCGAGAAGAGGCGAGAATGGGAGCCGTGACGTCTCCGTTTCCGTCCTGCGCGAACTTCGTGATGGTTGCGGATTCTGACTTTCAAAAAAACCAGTCCTTTTGGAAAGACTTTGAAAAGTCGTGTCAGCCGGCAAAGCGAGACTGTAGTCGTCGTGTGCAGGTCATTCCCGATATCGGGATGTTTAAATCATTTCAAGGTGTGACAGGAAAAACCTTTCAAGTCAGTTGACGAGTGTTCAGTTCTTAGACCGCGTTGCAGAGCGCTCGATCGAGAAGATGCAATCTGGTATCCAGCGATACCAGAAGATGCAGAGCTGTCTGCGTTCTGTGAAGCAAGACGACGGTTGCAAGGGTGATGTTTCTGCAATGCAGGAACGGCTTCGTAAGAATCAGCCTGGCTTTAGAAAGGCTGTCGCTTTGATGGCCGAGGCGGATCTCAGTACGATTATTAATGGGCTTCATCGAAATAGTGTCGACGTGTTCATTAATCGTGAGCTGAGTCCGACAAAATCAAAAACGATCATGGCAAGACAGATGCCACTCGCCGATGCCGAGATGGCGACCGTGAGAGCGGAAATGAATCAGGTGATGAAGGATTCTGCGCAGGAGTGGCTTCTTGAGATCGAGAAGTCAGTGCGCGTGAAAAACCTCGTCGGCGAAGATGCGACGAAAGAGCGAGCGCGCCTGATGCGAGTTGAAAACCAAGCCCCGTTCTTTCGAGCACGACTTGATCGAAAACGAGCCTCTGCTACGGCCGAGTACTTAAAGGCGCTTAAGTCCAGCCCCGAACTTGGCTACATGACGGCCGAAGACTCAGAGAAAGTCATAGGCGAGAAGATCGAAAAGATGATCGAGGACGCTAAACAGGCGTTGCGGCAGTTTGAGTCAGCAAAGAGTTCTCGGAAAGAACAGATGTCATCTGACAAAATGGACTCATCGCTTCTGCGCTTTGCCGGCAACACGTTGATCATTGAAGAGATGCTCTCCGAGGAAAAAGAAAAGGGCGTGCCGAGCAGTTGTGCGGTCGCAACAGCCGTTTTCAATGAACTTCAATCATCGAAATCACAGAGCGGACTACTGAGTGCGGTTGCGCTCGTTGGTTTACCCGTAGGAACGGCGTTGGCTCCCGTGGCTCTTGGCCGGGCGATTGGCGCAGGCGCGACGGTTGCGCGGGCAACTGCCGTTGCTGGAAATCTCGCGATTGCAGAGGGTATTGCGGGCGGCATGTGGATGACAAAGCACGATATTGAATCGGCAAACAACACGGAGCTTTTGGCAAAGCAGGGTGCCGTTCGTTGGGAGGATGCGAAGGATGAAGTCGCTCGAGGCGGTGCTTCGTGGGGGATGGCGCCTTTGAATTTTATCGGAGCACCCGCTGTGGTTGGTGCGCTTTCTGGCCTTGGTGGAAAAGTACTCGGGCGTTTTGCTCTGTCGGCTGGCGCAAAGGGGCAGTTGGGATCAAAAGGTGGTAAAGGCCTTTCTTCGCTCGTCGAGTCGGCGCAAAACGGTGATGCGGCCGCGGCGAAAGAAGTGATGAAGGCGGCGACTCAGGGAGAGAAAATGCTTCTTGGGCGCGAAGCAACGAAGTCTGAAAATGCGGCATTTGAGGCCGCTGGTAAGAGCGGCGTGTTGGGAAGTCCGGACGCGCCGGATGCGACGGTGGTCCTGGCGTATTCAGATGCGAGTAAAAAAATGCCGCCGAAGGAGCGCGAGGGTTTTGCCGGGAGATTTGAACGATTGATGCGGTCGATGAAAGCGACCGGCGGTCCTGAGCGAGTTCAAGAGGTGAAATCGCTAGCAGTTCCGTTGGCGCAAATTGCTCCTAATCCCCAAGAGGCCGCACGCCTACTGACGGATCCCAGCTGGGACGCTCAATCGCTTCGACTGATGCGGAAACTCGTCGAACATGTTCGATCCAAAGGTGCGCGCGAACCAGCAGCTGTTGAAAAGGAAATGAAGGCGGCATTGCTGACTGCGACAAAGGGCGATCAGAAACGGGCTAACGGCCTGTGCGTGTGCAGTGGTTTTTGCCGGCGCACGGTGACCGAGAATAATGTCGAGCCGGATCGGCTCGACGTTTCTCCAGGCCTTTTCGCGGTGTGTAGTCTCGATCGATCTTTCTAATCGGGTGCCTATCTGCTAGGCTGTTCGGATGCGAAAACCAGCTGATAACATCGAGATCTTTGCCCGTCGTCGTCGACTTCTTGCTGAACGAGCCAAGGGCTCTGCGATCATTATTCCGTCGCACCCTGAGATGATTCGCAACAACGACGTGCACCACCCCTATCGTCAGGATTCAAATCTGTTTTATCTGACGGGCTGGGAAGAACCAGAGTCGATCTTCGTATTTCGACCAGGGCAAACACCAGAAACGGTGATGTTCGTGCGTCCAAAGGATATTGAGCGCGAGACTTGGGACGGCTTTCGCTATGGTCCTGAGGGCTGTGCGCGTGAATTCAAAATCGACAAGACTTACTTGATCACTGATTTTGATAAAGAGATCACCGAGCTTTTGAAGCCCGTCGATCGAGTTTACTACCGCTTCAATATCGACGACGGTTTCGACCGCAAGTTAATGTCAATTCTTGAGGGCGTACGTCGCAGTCACGGACGTTCGGGCCGCGGCAATCTCCCGGTGATGGATTCCTGGGAATTGATTGGTGAGCTTCGCTATTTGAAGACAGCGGATGACATCGAACTGATGCGTCGAGCTTGTCGCGTAACCGCGCGTGCTCACGTCGATGTGATGAAGGCGACTAAGCCAGGCGTGAGTGAGAAGAAGCTGCTCGGAGTTTTCTTGGCGTCGATTTATGCGCAAGATGCCGATCGCGAAGGCTATGGTTCGATCGTCGCTAGCGGTGCGAACGCGTGTACATTGCACTATGTTTTCAACGATCAGGTTTGCAAAGACGGCGACTTGCTTTTGATCGACGCAGGCGCCGAGGTTCGCTACTACACGGGTGATATTACGCGGACCTATCCCGTGAACGGAAAGTTCACCACCGCTCAACGCAAAGTCTATGATCGCGTTCTCGCGATTCAAAAAGAACTCTGTGCGGTGGCAAAGCCAGGTATCCCGTTTAAGTGGTTGCAGGATCGCACCATCGAGTGTCTGACCGACGCGATGATTGAACTCGGATTGATCAAAGTGCCGCGTACAGAAGCGATCGAGCGCCTGTTGTTCAAGAAGTATTACCCGCATGGGGTGAGTCACTATATCGGCCTTGATGTGCATGACACCGGTCTTTATCAGGTTGGCGGCGAAGCGCGTAAGCTTGAGCCGGGAACGGCGTTCACGATCGAGCCGGGCCTATACATCCCGGCAGATGACAAAGATGCACCGGAAGAGTTGCGCGGAATTGGAATTCGTATCGAGGACGACGTGGTGATCACGGCAACGGGTTGTGAGAATCTAACAAGCGAGGCGCCAAAAGAGGTTTCTGAACTTGAAGCTCTTGTTGGTCGCTGATAAATTTTAATCTGTGTTTCGTGCGCACCCGTAGCTCAATGGATAGAGTATCTGACTTCGGATCAGAGGGTTCCAGGTTCGAGTCCTGGCGGGTGCACCAGTTATGGTTGTTTTTTCCAGACATGGCCATTAACGCAATTCAGCTTCCGGCGCCGGAAGCTGAGGCGTGTCATCCGACGTACGGACAGGCTGTCGGCAATATTTGAAATCTCGCTATATTCAAACCGGTCTAATGTCTCGGTTTACGGCCGTCGTCATCGCAGGCTATTCTATTGATATGAATATATTAACAGGCTTCGTTGTGTTGGTGTTGTCGGTTAGTGCTCAAGCAGCCTTCGCTGCGCCGGTGGTGACAGACGCAGACCTTGCCGAGCTCCTCACGCCGCTGAAGACGGTTGGTGATTTAAAGACAGAAGTTTTAAAATCGACACGCGGACCATTTGCTGAATTTTTCGAAACTCAGCTTAAAGGACATGAAAAACAAAAGATCGAAATTCGTCGGCTTCAAGGTGACGAGTTTGTTCTGCGGATCGACAATCGTATGGTGACGATCGAATTTCACGGCGCTGGGCGGGCTATGCTCATCAACAAGCAGCCAGTTGAAATCAATTGGGGCGGTCGGCCAGAAGAAGAGTTCAAAAAAATTCAAGATGCTCTTCCAAAACAGGCGAGTTATGCCCCTGGATTTGTGCCGATCGCGATGCGCTTGATGGCGGGCGACGACGCATTCGGTGTAGCTTACATAGTCGTCTTTGGAGCGGCCGCAGCAGGAGTCAGCACGCTGGGGACGAATTACTACCGTTGCGCTGCAATTGAAGAATCGGCGAAAAAATGTGAACGCTTTGGAGCAATGTCAGAAGAAGACAAAGAGTCGGCCAACGAGCGGCAGTTCGCCAGCGAAACAGCAAAAAAATATTCAGCGGTTCTGGTCTCCAAGCACCTATTCTGTTCAAAGGAAAGGCCACTCAAGGAATGTCTAAAGCGTCGAGGGTTTGATGTCGATCTGATTCAGTCCGGACGAGGCAGTGAAGAGCAGATGCGCGGGAGTTCCGGCCAGAAACTGTCGCAGTAGTTCAACATAAGAACTAGCGTTTTGATCTCAACCGTAGAATGACATTTGCGCCCATCATGAGCGGAGCGGACTTCTCGTCAATGAGCGAATAGCGCTCGCTCGCAACGTTCAAATAGTAGACCTTCTCTTTTATAACTCGAAACGCAAAAAGTCCTGAATCATTGGTCTCCGTCGTTCCGACGATAGCCCCTTTTGCGTCAGCCAATTGAACTTTCACGTGCCGACAAGGAACCTGTTCCAGGGGAACATCGCCAATAACACAAGTACCGCTGATCGTGCTGGACCGATAGTAATCAGGATAGGCCGCAAGAGAGATTCCCGACTCAATCAGAGCTTCCGCTGCCGATCCCCCGGTGACCGGTGGCGTTTGAAGTCCGGCCCGTCCCAGGCCGCCGACCGAGAGGCTGTCCGTAATAGGAATTCCGGTTCCTTCATAGTAAGCCGGGTTCTCTCGATCGCGATCGTGATACTTCGATGTTGCGCACGCACAAGCAAACAAACAGAAAACAGAAATGATTAACAGGCGGTTCATTCAAAAATGATAGCGCCAGATGGTTCACTTCGACAAGCCGTCTCCTCTACATAAGCAAGCTTCGAAGCATCCAGGCCGTCTTTTCGTGAGTGGTGATCCTTCGAGTCAAAAGGTCGGCCGTTGAGACGTCGTTGGACTCAGTCGTTGCAGTGAAAATGTTTTTTGCAGTGAGAGCGACCGCGGTATGTCCGTCATTCAACATTTCAATCATTCGTTCTGCACTTGGAACACCGCGACCGTCGCTGATGGACGAGAGCTCTGCAAATTCTGAATACGTCGCCGGAGCGGAAAATCCAAGCGAACGAATCCGCTCTGCAATCTCGTCAACGGCAAGCGCGAGATCGGCGTATTGTGTTTCAAACATGATGTGTAGTGTTTGGAACATTGGACCGGTTACATTCCAGTGATAATTCTGCGTTCGAAGCGACAGCGTATAAGTGTCAGCCAATAGATGACAGAGTCCTTCGGCGACGCGCCCTCGTTCAATTGTCTCGGCGGTCATGGTGGCCATGAATCGAGTTCCGATGTTTGAGCCGGGGTCTTGTGTTGACCTCTCGACTTGTTGTGACGTCAGCGTGACGCCGAATCGCAACGGTCCACAGACTCCGTCAAGAGCGTAGTGTTTGTCGTCGTCTCGAATTTCGTTTGCATACTCGGATAATTGGAACCGTTGAATAGAGTGATTCATGGAACTCCGTTTCTACTAGCATCTCACTAGTAACTCTCGCTCATTGCTTCTTTGTCGTGTGTTCGCGATGCAAATCCATGACCCTTCGGCGCTGGCGACCACGCCGTCTGTGGACGCAAGGCCTCCAGGTTTTGTGCGAGGAAAATTTCACCAGACGGGGAATATAAGGCCGCAAGTTAGGGTCCGAGATTTTGTGACCAGTGGATCGTGAAAGGCTCTAACCCCTTTGAATGTGGAGGGTTCGACGAAAAGATGGCGTGATTTTCAGTAATGACAGCAGAATTGCTTAGCTTCTGGTCGGATCACAAAACACTACTCCAAGGAGTATCAGATGACTGACGCAGACAAACGCAATGAAATGCCAAAAGAAACCGCTACGAGCCCAGGTAACGGCGCCAAGTATACGCCTGGCGCGGACAAACCAGATCACGCCAAGACTCCGGATCGTGGCTACCTCGGGCCAGACCAAAAGAAGGCAAAAGAAGATGTTGTAACTCCGGTTGTGGCACCTGCGGCATCGAACGCACCGACAACCGTTGCTGACCCCAAAGTGGCGCCAGAAAAAGCGCAACGGGTTTAAGAAGATTCCTTAACTTCTCGAGGGCTGTCGATTTTAAATCGTCAGCCTTTTTCTTGCGGCAATTCGCAAAGAAATGGTCAATATATGGATAATCGAAATTTTATTATTGGACTTACGCTTCTTGCAGCCCTGACTGCGGGCTGCAGTTCAGAACCAAAAGTATCAGAGCTCAGTGCGCAATCTGACCCTCAAGTCGAGATCGACCGTTTGGATACGGGAATGAAGCGTGCGATTGGCAACCAGGTCGACATATTGTCACCGGACAATTTTGCACAGGCTAAGCGCGCTCGAGACGACGCAATGGCGTCGCGTGCCGACAACAAGAAACAAGGAAAAGTACTGCATCAGATTAGTCTTGCTTGGGCTTATCTTGAGCGTGCCAATGGCGTCGCCGCCGTGGCCAACCAGATTCTCCCGGGGCCAATTGATGCGCGTCGAGACGCGATCGCAGCCCAGGCCGATATTCTCTTTCGTAAAGAGACCGACTCGATCGACAATGATCTTCGTCAATTCACAAAGCGAATTGAAAAGAATGACACCAGTGTTTCTGACGACAAGAAAGTCTCGCTCGAGGCGAACTATCGCGATATTGAAATGAAGGCTCTTAAGCAGACTTATCTTGGTGAAGCACAACAAACGTTGAAGATGGCGACGGACGAAGGCGCAGAGAAGCTCACTCCCGAAACATTGTCATGGGCTACAACGAGAATTCTTTCTGCAGAAAGCTCCGTCGAGAAAAACCGACACAGCATTGCCGTGTTGACGCAGGCCTCGACAGAGGCAAAAGAAAGTGCAAACCGGCTTTTGAAGATGGTTCGCGATGCGAAGGGCTCAAAATCAATGCGCCCCGAGGACTTTGCAAAAAAAGTCGAGTCGAATGAAAAGGCAGAGGCGCAGTCTGACAAAAATCTCACTCAGGCCTCGACTGACCTCGCACTGTCGCAGGGGCGGTTGGCGAATGCCACTGCTCGGAACGTCCGTCTTGAGTCTGAAGTTGCATTGGATCGCGAGTTCGAGTCGGCCCGTCGTCAGTTCGGAAAAGACGAAGCAGAGGTCTATAAGCAAGGCGACAATCTGCTGCTGCGGCTCAAAGGACTCTCTTTTGCGAGCAATCAAGCGGTTATTGGATCAAGCAACTTTCCGCTTCTGGCAAAAGTTCAAAGAGTCATACGTGAGATCGGCGCAACAAAAGTTGTTGTTGAAGGTCATACGGATTCAGTTGGCGGAAAAGAACTGAACGCCGAGCTGTCGACTCGACGAGCTGAAGCGATCCAGGCCTATATGGTTTCAAATAAAAATGTGGCGCCAGACAGGATTTCAGCGATCGGGCATGGGGACTCCAAGCCGATTTCGTCGAACAAAACTGCGGCCGGACGCGCACAGAACCGACGGGTTGATCTGATCATCTCGGCGGATGCAAACGCGAAGAAAGAATAAGGAGAGTAAAATGAAACAGTCAAAAGGCCTTTATGCACTGGAACTCGGAGCGATCGCGCTGGCGCTAGCGGCTTACTCGGGGTGCGCGAACGCGCCACGCACGGTGAAAGATGATGTGCCGTCGGTCAATAGTTCTGCCGCAAGAGATGCGAAAGCTCATGACTTTGTCGAGATCGCATTTGATCAGGGAAGTGCGGATCTGACGGACAGCGCAAAAGTTTCGTTGAGTCGGGTGATTGAACAAGCGACAAAGACAGGAAAGATCGACGAGGTGATCGTGCTTTCTTGGTCTGATCAGGAGTATCCGTCCGCGGCAACCAAGCAGTTACCCAAACCACAGCGAGAACTGGCGGGTCAGCGGAACAAAATGGTCGAACAGTACCTGCGAAATATGAGCAGAGTCAGCGTCGATACATACAATATGGCCGAACACCCAACGACATTTTCAAAATGGTTCAATACCACCGATAGCAAGTTGAAGAATTCGTTCTTGGCTGCGGGTCTGCCGACGACCGCCGACGCTCCTCATTATCCAAGCAAAGCCTCGCATGCTGTGATTCTCGTCAAAGTTGAGTAGTGTCTCGAAGCTCCCCGGATCTTCATGCCGGGGGGCGCTTCTTGGTTGAACACACTAGACAAGTCGTCTCGACAGCGAGACAACCAAGTCCGATGACGGCATTGCCCACGGCAACCTCTTTTGTGGCCATTACGACGCCGATTTTCTCTTTAGGAGAAGATCTCGCTCAATTCATACATGCGAACGTGGATCAGCGTCTCGTACGCGAGGGATTGGTTCTGGCCATCACGTCGAAGATCGTCAGTCTTGCGGAGAGACGGACTGTGCCTCGTGATCAGGTCGAGAAGCTTGAATTGATTAAGCGAGAGGCCGACGTCTACTTGGGACCGATGGGGTACGGCAGTCATTTGACGATAGCAAAAGGTCTCTTGCTGGCGTCGGCAGGTATCGATGAATCAAACTCAAAAGATGGCGATTTCATTCTCTACCCGGTTGATCCATTCATGAGCTCCATGGCGCTGTGGAAAACCCTCAGGGAAAAGTGGAAAATTAGAGATCTGGGAATCATTCTTACGGATTCAAGAACAACACCATTGCGGCTCGGCGTGACCGGCTTTGCGCTTGCGTACTGGGGCATAGGGGGATTGCGTCGGTGTGTCGGCGAGAAAGACCTGTTTGGCCGTGAGCTCAAAATGACCTCGGTTAATGTTGTCGATGGTCTCGCTGCGGCTGCGACGCTTCTCATGGGTGAGGCAGCCGAATCACGCCCTCTGGTCGTTGTTCATCCGGGCGCCGACAGTAACACTGTTTTGTTCTCTGACGAAATATCTCCGGACGAACTATGCAGTACTCTCGAAAATGATTTGTATTGGTGCGCTTTGCGCTCGGGCCCTTTTGGCGACACGTGAACTTATTGGAAAATGCGTTCGAGGGTCTCCAGCTTTTTTTTCTGCTGCTCTATCATGAGTTTCAAATCGGCCTCGCTAAGAGCTTTGTCTCCAGGAACAGGCTTCAGTATTCGCTCCTTTAGCAGGCTATGAGCCTGGAGCATCTCTGGGCCAATGAGTCGTTCGCGATTGAAGAAGCTGCCCGGCAGTGTCTCACACTTTGCCGTTTGCTCTGATCGCATCACTTTTTTCTTTTTAAAAGTTTGCAATCCGTCTTCGTACATCGACAGTTGGCAGGTGAAGGCGACTTTCAGCTGATCGTAATAGGCACGAACGTCTCCGATTCCATTGGGGAAGAGGCCGCCAAACTGTTCGTACAGCTTTGCTTTGCTTTGCAATGTGAGCTGGTCAGGGTTGTTCGTGAGAAAGTCGATCGCCTTTAAGAAATCCGCACGCTGTGCCAGCGGATTTGCCTGATTCGCAGCATTTGCGGCCTGTTGCTGTTCTGCAATGACTTGTGACATGGCCTGACTTTGTGCGTTTTTAATCATGAGGTCTGACGAGTAGAACAGAGAAATTGCGAGACCGACGACGGCTCCAGCTTTTAGTGGCTTGAGTTCAGTCGTAGAGGCGAATGCCCGGGCTCGTTTTAAAACGTAGAACATCCCGGAAAAAATGAGCACGGCAACAGCGGCATGGAGAATCATGAATGGCCAAATGGTTTTGACGATTTGTTCGAGGTTTTGCAACACGTCAGGGTCCTTTCGTGAGATAGAGACCAGCTTAGCGTCGCCAAGGAGCGATATTCAACAGGCCGCAAAGCATCGATGCACGGGTATGACCTTGGTCTGTATTGCGTGGCATATGGATTTGTTATGAAATGAAACTGCGCCGAATCTCTTGTATGAAAGGCCTCGACATTTGATCCTCGACTTTTCTACGGCGGACCCGTACCCACTTCTTGCGACCAAAGAGCGGCTCTACTCTGCCGAGAAGGAACATGCCCGTCAGGTCGACCGTTGGCTTGGATTGAACATCGACGAGGTCGAGCTTTCTATCGACGATCAGAAGCTTGCGAAATCAAGCGGCGATCATCAGCTCTGGCTTCACCTGGAAGCGCAGTCTTTTCTTACGCCCTACACGGAACTTCGCGAAATCGTTGAACGTCTTCAACCACGGCCTGGCGAAACGTTTATCGATCTTGGTGCCGGATACGGACGCTTAGCACATGTTTTGGCGGCAAATTTTCGCGGCGTTGAGTTTGTCGGATACGAAATGGTTCTTGAGCGGTGTCTTGAGGCGGAGCGAGTTCTCAAGCTTCGCGGCTACCATCAAAACACGATGCTCTGTCAGGATCTTTCGCGTCCCGACTTTCAACCAAGGGCGGCGGCGTTCTATTTTATCTATGACTATGGAACGACGGCCGCGATTCGAAAAACGCTTGAGGACCTCCGTCTCATTGCTCAGGTGCGGTCCATCACCGTTGTTGCCCGCGGTCGCGCCACAAGAAATCTCATTGATCGCGAACAACCGTGGTTGTCAGCCGTTGTCAAACCGGAGCATTATGACCGCTACTCATTTTACAGGTCGTCCTAATGCGAAGAAGACATTTCGTGCGTCTTTTGGTTCTGATCGCTCCCCTCTTCTTCGGCTGGCAGAAAGTATTTGCTCAGGCGCTCCCTCTGCAGGCGCTCGGTGACGATCGCATGCCGATTACGCTACAGGCCGAACATATCGGGCCATCGCTGTGGACTGAGCGACCCGATGAACAAGTTGGGCACTCGAAGTTTGATACGTTTATTCCATTTGCTCAGAGTGATCTCGATGCATATGCCTTACAGCTTCGTGGCAGCCGTCTTCGCCTTGATCGCGACCGCGTGGCTAGTGGTACCACCACGCCGGTGCCACAAGAGCTGGGCTCACTTTCGGTCGGCCTGTTTGGTAAGCGGCGCTTTGAAACAAAAGACGTTGTGGCGGGAGATGTCTCGTTTGGTCGAAGTGGCACCGAGTTGGGATCGGCAGACTCGGCGACGACTGTATCGGCAAATATTTTTTGGGCACGGCCTAAAAGTGACGAGGGTGGGCAGTGGATTTACTTGTTGAGCTATTCCAACTCGCGATCGACTTTTAACAATATCCCGCTTCCTGGGTTTGCCTACTCGAAGTCATTTAAAACAGAAAGCGGTCTGGGCGTTTGGGCCGCAGGTGTGCCGTTCTTTTTCGGTTTTTACCGTGGCAATCCGTGGTCGGGAACAGCGTTGATCACTCCTTTCACCAGTTCGGTCGAGGGAAGTTACACCTTAATGGGCCCTTTTGCTGTTTTTGCAAAATGGGCGTGGCAACCGCAGGGATTTCGCGTCAACGGTGGGCCTGAAGAGAGATTGCTCTACGAAGAGTTTCGGACGCAGATCGGCCTGCGCGGACCAATTGCGCGCTGGGCTTTGGCGAGCATTGGTGTGGTTTATAGCGACGGCCGTCGAGTTGTCTGGGGTGACTCGCTGTTTAGATCGAGCGGGCGAGAATCACGACTTGATGATGAACTCGGCGCATTCTTCACGTTGGCCGCTCGCTTTTAAAACCGACAGCCGTGTGCCAATTTTCGCCAATCTGAGAAGAGTTTGCTTGGTGCGCGCCTGAGCCGAGGGGTCAGAGGGTTTAAGCCGGTGGCACGGCGTTCGTATTGAACGATCGTACGGGAGCGTGCGATGAAGATACTAATTCGCCTCATTTCATTCATTGGTCTTACGATCGGCCTTTCTGGCTGTTCCGAGCCGTCTCCTTATCAGGTGCAGTCTTCCGCAATTCTGGGTGGAATTGAGGCCGACCGGTCTGATATTCGCTATTCGGTTCCGAGAATTGTTGGGCCAGTCGGCGCTACGGGCACTTACTCAGCATGTACTGGAGTGTTTGTTGGCCCCCGGATCGTTCTCACGGCGGCTCATTGTATTTCAAACGTCGAGGCTCAGCATTCGGTTGAGCTGAGCGCGGACGGTAAAAAGCATACGTTCCGTTCGCAGAAAATCATTGTCCATCCGGGGTATGTTAAGACCCGAAAGTGGCCCGACCTAGCCGTCATTGTTCTTGAGCCAGAAGCGCCAGAGCGCCAAGCGATAGTTCGATCCGTTCCTATTCTGAGGATCGCAAATGCACCAGAGAGCAGTTTCGAGATTCTATCGACGGGCTACGGTAAGACCTCGGCAGTCACTCCGGCTGACGGGCAGCTTCGGGTGGTTGCGCTTCGGGTCGCAATGTATGAGCCCGGGTTGGACTACTTCCGTGTGGGATTCCCAGAGGGGAAGGGCTTCTGCCAGGGTGACTCTGGAGGTCCGGCGCTTGTGGCTTCGTCAGGCGGACTCGGGCTGCTTGGGCTGGCAATTTCGAGCGAAGAGGGGTGTATCTACAGTGGCCATTATCTGAATATCCCCGCATTTTCGGCCTGGATTCAAAGTGCAATTCAGTAACTAGTGACCGCCGGCCTCTTTGATTCGTTGCTCAATTTCGCTCACAGTATCAATTGAACTGAGATTTGAAACGTTGAGAGGTTTGGTAATACTGAACCCTTCCTCAATAAAGAGCACCAGGCGCACCGCAACCAGTGAATCGAGTAGGCCAGAGTTGAATAGCGACGCGGTCTCAAGGTCCGGGACTTTGCGATTTTTTTTCTCAAGCTCTGTTCTGATAAACTCCACGAGTTTAGTGCGAATCGGGATCGAACTACGATCGGAAGGCATGCAACCTCCATCCAAGAGGGCGTCCGTGTTCGCGGAGACGCTTTTCATCGGCCGCGAGGCCAGCGTGCGCGGGTACAATTGCCGATTGCGATTGAATCATCAGCTTAAAATCGACTGCTGTTTCGAGAAGCGCAATATCGCCCAGCGTGTTTCCGGCCGCAAACACGGGTTTCACTCCACCGGTTGCCCTTAAGAGAGCATCGGCCTTACCTTGCCGGTAAGTGATTGGAGCAAGAACGCGATCCGTTACGCGCCCGTCGACGATTTCGGTCTCGATGCCGAGCACGCGATTGGCCGGAATGCCCAAGAGGTGCCGAGCCGCGGGTTCAACCGCCCATTTTACCGATGCGGTGACGATGTAGATTTCAAATCCGGCCTGTTGAAGCCGCTCGACAAGTCGGCGAATGCTTCCAAACACCGGCCACGGCGAATGGCTCACAAAACAAGTTTCGGCCCATCCGCGAACGGTGTCGATGGGGATTCCTTTTGAAATCTGGGCGAGCCAGCCGTAGGCCCCATGAGGATCGCGCTTCTTCCACTCGTGGTAGTAGATCCATGGATCTGAAGGGAATTGAAAACCGCAATTGGCGATTTGCCATAGGAAAAAGGCCTCGCCGGCGTCGTCGTCCCAGAGCGTCCCATCGGCATCAAATACAGCGATGCGCGGCCCTCCGCTTTTAACGGTGCGTCCAAGACAGGCCTCGATATCTTGCCACAGGGCCGAGCTGAACTCGTTGACCCCTTCCAAAGCGTTTGAAACCATAGCTTGGAGATTCAACCATGACATCGACACGCTTTCCAGAACTTCAAGTGCTTAGTCTCAACGAACTCGATCTCGTTCATGGGTGGTCGCGCGCGCGCTCCAATCCCGACGACCCGTTTGAGGGCTGGACGGCACCTTGGCGAACGGAGTCGCTTCAGCACTACCTCAAGCTGGGGTGGTCGATGTTCAAGCGCGATCCTGATACGGGAGAGCTACTAGGATATGTGCTTGCCCAGCCGATTCTATTTATGCGCACGCAAACGCAGTCGGTTTGGATCGAGTATGTCGACGCCCTTACTCCTGCTATCAAGACGGAGCTTGTCGACACGATCATTCGTGTTTCACGAGAAAAACATATGCAACGCGTCCTTTTCGAGGGGCGGTTGTTAGCCATGGACCAAGGGCTAGGTGAAATCATACGCGGTCGTGGCGGCCGCGTCATAGAAGAGGATATGATCGAGATCGCAACAACCAAAGGCTGAAAGGCGAACCACACGATGCACGCGAAAAAGAGAACGCTGTCGGTCCATGAACGTCCTGCGATGTTGAAGGATCTTGAGTCTAAAGTTTTCGATCTCGTTATCATCGGCGGTGGAATCACCGGAGCGGGTGTGGCCCGCGATGCCGCGTCTCGCGGAATGTCCGTGGCCCTGATTGAAATGCAGGACTTCGCACAGGGAACAAGCTCTCGCTCAAGCAAGCTTGTTCACGGCGGCATTCGTTATTTAGAAAATTTTGAATTTCACCTCGTTTTTGAAGCCCTGAGCGAACGCGCGCTCTTGTTTGAGATTGCGCCGACCCTGGTTCACCCACTTCGATTTGTGTTGCCACTCTATAAGGGGAATCGAGTCGGCATGTTTAAGATGGGCCTTGGTATGTGGGCTTACGATGCATTGTCGCTGTTTGAAGCTCCTGAGCTTCATGAGCGTCTTTCGGCCGAGGAGTCGACTGAACGTTTACCGCTTCTTCAGGGACAGGATCTTCAGGGCAGCTACGTCTACAGCGACGCTTACATGGATGATGACCGCCTTGTTCACGAGACAATGCGCTCTGCTGTCCGCATGGGCGCGCTGGCCGTCAATCGCGTCCAAGCGAGAGACGCAGAATTCTCCGATGGCAAGATGACGGCGCTGACTGCAGCCGACCTTGTCTCGGGTCGTTCTCTCAAGATTCGGGGCAAACACTTCATGTCGACGACGGGTCCGTGGACCGACAAGGTCGCAATGGATCTGGTGAAAAAATGGAAACCGGTGCTGCGTCCATCGAAGGGCGTTCATCTGACATTTAATCGTTCGCGCTTTGACGTGAATGACGCCATCGTAATGGCGGCTGACAATGATAAGCGGATTGTCTTCGGAATTCCTCGGCATGAAATGTTCATCATTGGCACAACGGATACGGACTTCCGCGACGATCCGGAGAATGTTTCAGTGACGCCCGATGACGTCCGCTACCTTCTTGATGTGGCAGGATGGTATTTTCCAGGAGCAAATCTTACAGCAGACGATATTGTGGCAAGCTACGCCGGCGTTCGCCCGTTGGTTGACGACGGATCAGAGTCAGAATCCAAGACATCGCGCGAACATCTGATCTTGCGCGATGACCGCAACATCACTTTCATTGCCGGCGGCAAGTACACGACCTACCGTCGTATGGCCGCTGACGCCGTCGATGCTGCACTCGACGCCTATACATTCGAAGACCGCGCCCGATTCGGTGTGTCCAATACAAAAGAGCCGCTCAATCCTAAAGCTTCAGCCGAAGCACTCGAAGCGGCTCATCGCCAAGTCGATGACTTTGCTTTTGAGAACAAGCTCGGTCGCGATGCCGTGAAGCTTCTGGTCGAACGCCACGCACTTGAAATCAAAGACCTTCTCAAGTTTGATCCAGGCCCTTCGCACACTGATGACGAGCGGGTGTTTGTGATGGAAGCTCATCACGCCATTCGGGAGACAATGTGTGATTCGCTTGTCGACTTCTATTTCCGCCGCGTTCCGCTCTTTTTGTCGCGGGCTGACCACGGCCTTCCACTTTTATCAAAAATCGGCCGAGCGTTTCCTTAAGCTTGTTGGCGAGGTTGTTGATCGCACCCATCGGTCCGCTCTGTTGCATTGTGATTCCGCCATTGGGCGGAGGCGGCATGTGGCCCGGAGATGGAGGAGCCGCAGCGCCGCCAATGATCGGTCCTTTTTCTTCGCCCTTCTCTAAGATTTGCCCAGAAACTCCAGCCCGACCCTCTCGTCAAAAGACCACGAGCCATTAGGCCATCGACCGCCGATTCGTAAGTCTGCATCCCTTGGTTGCGTCCAACCTGCATGGCCGACGGAATTTGGAAGGTCTTGCCTTCGCGAATCAGGTTTGCGATCGCCTTATTGCAGAACAGGATTTCTTGAACTGCAACGCGGCCTTTGCCGTCCGATTTTGGTAGCAGCGATTGCGAGATGACGCCGCGTAACGACTCTGACAGCTGAACGCGAATCTGTGACTGCCGATCGCCAGGAAAGACATCGATGATACGATCAACTGTTTTATGGGCGTTATTGGTATGGAGAGTGCCAAACACCAAGTGTCCTGTTTCCGCCGCCGAGATGGCGAGCGAAATCGTTTCAAGGTCGCGCATCTCGCCCACGAGAATCACATCGGGATCTTCGCGAAGTGCGGCTTTGAGTGCGTTCGCAAACGACTTCGAATGATTATGAACTTCGCGCTGGTTGATGAGCGACTTTAAACTCGGATGCACAAATTCGATCGGATCTTCGATTGTCAGGATATGTGAATTCTGTGTCGCATTGATGTGGTGAATGAGCGCGGCAAGCGTGGTTGATTTACCAGAACCGGTTGGGCCGGTGACGCAGATCAGGCCTTTATGGCAATTGATCATCTCCAGACAGGCGGCGGGCAGCCCGAGTTCTTCAACAGTCTTAATTTTTGTCGGGATGACCCGAAAGACCGAGCCGATCCCTTTGCGCTGCATAAAGACGTTCACGCGAAAGCGGCCGAGGCCCTCGATGGTGTATGCACAGTCGAGTTCCCAGTTGGTGACGAACTCTTTCTTCTGTTTCTCAGTGAGGATCTCAAAAATCATCAGCTGTGCGTCCTCAGCCGTCAGCATAGGCTGATCGAGCTTCACCATATCGCCGTGAAGTCGAAGATACGGCGGCGCACCCGACACAACGTGCAGGTCGGAAGCGCCTTTTTCTACCATCAGTTTGAAAAGCTCATCGATCTTTGCCATGATCCCATCACCTGTTCTAAATAAGTGAACACACGTACTTTTCGGCCGTTTTGCGTCAACAAATGAGGCGGGGCTAAGCGATGGCGACAGAAATCTTGATCAACGTCCGGCCCAGCGAGACCCGCGTTGCTTATATTGAAAATGGCGTACTCAACGACTTAAAGATCGAGCGCAAGATGTCCCCGACGTTGGTCGGGTCGGTCTATCGGGGCAAGGTTATGCGGGTGCTGCCGGGGATGCAGGCAGCGTTTGTCGACATCGGTCTTGATCGCGCGGCGTTTCTTTATGTCGGCGACGTTCGACCGAATCTCGATTCTGACACGGCGGGGCTTCTCGATGAAGAAACCGAAGAGTCGACCGATTCTTCTGACGGCACTTCGATCGCGGCAACACACGACGCTCCTGATAAGCCGCGCATTCAGGATCTCATCAACGAGGGTCAGACGATACTCGTTCAGGTGGCCAAGGACCCGCTCGGCACAAAGGGCGCGCGAATCACAACGCACATTTCTCTTCCGGGCCGGCATGTCGTTTACTTGCCGACATTGAATCATCGCGGTGTTTCTCGCCGCATTGAAGATCCGGCCGAGCGTGATCGTCTGCGCGACATCGTCGCCGCCATCGATCCGAAGGGCGGCGTGATCGTTCGTACTGCGGGAGAGAGCGCGACCGAATCCAGTCTTCGCGCCGACCTCGAATACCTCGGCCGTATTTGGCAAGATGTGCAAAAGGCCTATGAAAAGCGGAGCAAGCCCGGGCTTGTTCATGCCGAACCCGACGTTGAGCTGCGCGCACTTCGCGACCTTCTCAGCGACGAAGTCGACCGCGTCGTGATCGACGATGAAGAGGCGCATCGCAAGATCATCGCTTTCATCTCGCAATTCATGCCGCGTTTCAAAAGCCGCGTTTCTCTCTATAAAGAAAATCGTCCGCTCTTTGATCAATACGAAATCGACATTGAAATTTCACGTTCACTGGAGCGCAAGATTTGGCTCAAGTCCGGCGGTTACATTGTGATCGATGAGGCCGAAGCGCTCGTGGTCATCGACGTCAACACCGGCCGCTACGTTGGCAAGCGCGATCTTGAAGACACGATTCTCAAAACCAATCTCGAAGCGGTCCGCGAGATCGCACACCAACTGCGCATTCGAAACTGCGGCGGCATCATCATCATCGACTTTATCGATATGGAAAAAGAAGCGCATCGTGAGAAGGTTCTCGAGGCGCTTCGCGAAGAGCTTGTTCGCGATCGCGCAAAGACGACCGTGCTTTCGATGTCGAACCTCGGCCTTGTTGAAATGACTCGCAAGCGCATTCGCCCAAGTTTGGTTAAAACACTGTGTGAGCCCTGCAGTTACTGCGACGGAAAAGGCTACGTAAAAACCAAGGGCACGATTTCGCGGGAAATCTTCCGCGATCTCGAACGTGAGGCCCTTGTTCCGCTGGCACCTGACGCCTCTTTCATCGTTCATTGCCATGCCGAGATCGGCGATCATATTTATGCCGAAGAGAGCGAGGCGCTCGAGGATGTTGAGCGTCGGATTGGCCAGAGTCTGGTTTTAAGCTTGAACCGGGATTTCATCGCGAGCAGTTTGAGATCTACCGAATTGGCCAGCAATCAGCTAAGTAGCTATTTTAACAGCGATATTTCATCTTAGTGAGAAGAATTCCCGCCGTTTAAGTGTTCTTCTCAAGTTGCTGAATTCATTGACAGACCCTAGCTTGCCATGGCACTACCGAGTGCTTCGCGTGAGTTTGTCTGCATTTTTGGAGGTTTCATGTTCGCCATTATTCGTACCGGCGGAAAGCAATATCGAGTTCAAGCTGGTGACACGGTTCGTGTTGAGAAGCTTGAGAAAAATCTTGGCGATACATTTGATCTGACCGACATCCTCATGGTTGGCGGCGACAAGGCGTTCATCGGTGAGCCCGTTGTTAAAAACGCGAAAGTCACAGTGACCGTTGTTCGCCAAGCGAAAGACGCAAAGATCATCGTTTTCAAAAAGAAGCGTCGTCAAGGTTATCGCCGCACAGCTGGTCATCGCCAGCCGTTCACTGAACTTTTTGTTCAGGCGATCACTTCTCCAGAAGGTCAGACAGCAAAAGCTGAAACAAAAGCTCATGTTATCGACCCCAAGAAGAAGGCGGAGCGTCAAGCGGCTCATGTTCAACAGCTGAAAACAGCTGGAAAAACAGCGGTCGTTGAAGCGAAAAGAAAAAGGCAGCAGTAAAAGTAGCGGCGAAGAAGAAAGCTGTTACTCGTGTTGCAAAGAAGAAAACTGTGGCGAAAAAAGCAAAGCCAGCAGCAAAAAAGACCGCGAAAAAAGCTTCGAAGAAGTAAGCGGTCGGTTTAAAGTTATAATTTCTTGATGAATTGAGTCGGCTCAGGAGCGAGAGATGGCAAGTAAGAAGGCAGCAGGTAGTACCCGGAACGGTCGTGATAGTATTGGTCGTCGCCTTGGCGTGAAGCGCTTTGGTGGAGAGGCTGTAAAGCCTGGAACAATCATCGTTCGTCAGCGTGGAACAAAATTCCACCTCGGCAATAACGTTCGAATGGGCCGTGACTTCACGATCTATTCTGTTATCGCAGGTGCAGTAAAGTTTGAGCGAATCAACAAAGACCGCACAAAAGTCAGCGTTTATCCAGCGACTGCGAAGTCTGCCTAAGTCTGAACGGACTCTTTTCGTTTAGAGTCTTTCGACAGGGCAAACCGAGCAAATTCTGCGGATAGTGCGAAGGCTGGTCTTATTGACCAGCCTTTTTGTTTTTAATGTTTGTGAGGCTCCGCACTGGTGCCGAGATGGTGAAGCCGTGAAGTTCGTCGACGAAGTTTCTATTTCTGTGAGCTCAGGAAAAGGCGGAGCAGGTGCCGTCAGTTTTCGGCGCGAGGCAATGGAGGCCCGCGGTGGGCCCGATGGCGGCGATGGCGGGCGCGGAGGCCATGTCGTTTTTCGAGTCCAGCCCCAGCTCAACACTCTGATCGACTATCGCTTTAAGAAGAAGTTCTCGGCCGAAAATGGCCACCCCGGACGCTTCAGCAATATGACCGGAGCAGATGGTAAAGATCTTATTCTGGAAGTTCCACCAGGCACTGTTGTGAAAGATGCCGAGACTCAAGAGGTTTTGCTCGATCTTTCAGAGCCTGGCGATACGGTTTTTCTCAAAGGCGGTCGTGGCGGCAAGGGGAACTGGTTTTTCAGAACCAGTGTGAACCAGGCACTAGAGAACGCTCAGTTTGGCGAAATGGGCGATCTTCGTTAAGTTCACTTGGAGTTGAAGCTTATCGCTGATGTCGGTGTGATCGGTTATCCGAACGCCGGCAAGTCGACATTGATCTCGTCGATATCCGCAGCCAAGCCAAAGATTGCCGATTATCCCTTCACGACGTTGGCGCCTAATCTTGGCGTCGTTCGGGCTCACGATGAGCGCTCGTTTGTCGTCGCCGATATCCCGGGTTTGGTTCCTGGCGCCCATAAGGGGATTGGCCTTGGAACGCAGTTCCTTCGTCACATTGAGCGGACTAACCTTTTTGTGCATCTGATTGACGCCAGTGGTTCGGCAGGGCGGGATCCGCTTCAGGACTACCGTGATATTATGCATGAGCTTGTTGAGTACGATCGCGCCAAAGCCGAAGAGGAGGGGTTCCGCCCTCTCGCTGAGCGTGAGCAGCTTGTGGTTCTCAATAAAATTGATGTTTTGCCACCAGAAGATTTAGCGATCTTGCAGGATCGTTTTGCGCGTGAGGGGATTGCCATACTTTCAATATCGGCGGCATCACATCGTGGACTGCGTGAACTGGTGACGGAAATTGGAAAGCGAGTTTTGAAATGAGTCGTATTGGAATTTTTGGTGGCACCTTTAATCCGCTTCATGTTGGTCACATCCAATGCGTGCGAACTGTTCGCAACCGCCTGAGTCTGGAACGTATTTTTGTCGTTCCCGCGGCTCAGAATCCACGCAAGCCGCGAACCGAAGGACCGAAGGACAGTGAGCGTCTTGAAATGTGTCACATCGGTTTTGCGGCGGACGCAGAATTTGTCACAGTCGATGATCGTGAAATCACTCGCGGTGGACTTTCGTATACGGTAACGACGGTCGAGTCTTTTGCGAAAGAGCACGACCCGTCAGAGATCCATTTGATTATCGGTATGGACCAGTTCGATGATTTTGATCGCTGGCATCGCATTGATCGTCTTCTTGAGCTTAGCAATGTGGTTGTCGTTTCGCGAATGGGACATCCAATTCCGCAGATGATTTCTGATTTTCCAGAAGGCTTGCGTCCATATATCACTGATTTTGAGAAGGGCTTTGCGCAGCTTTCGACAGGTCGTCATATCGAGTTTGTTCGGATGAGCGATGTCGACGTGTCGGCAAGTGATGTTCGCCGCCGCATTCGCACGGGTCGTTCTGTTGAGCGCTTTGTGACGATCGAAGTTGAAGACTTCATCAAAAAGCATGGACTCTACGGACCGATCGGTCCCCGAATTGGCGACTATGAGCAGTTTGCTCGTTTTTGCGGTGACGCTCTCTATAACAAAAAAGGTCTAAACGTTCGCGGCTTCGATTTGCGTCCGACATCCGCTCCATCAGAGTTTGCCGTCGTGGCGTCGGGCACGAGCACGCGCCATGCTTCGGCGCTCGCCGAGTCGGTTTTGAATGCGGTGAAAGATGAGTTCAACGTTTTCCCACAAAGCGTTGAGGGCATGGGCGAGGGGCGCTGGGTGTTGTTGGATTACGGATCGCTCATCGTGCACGTCTTCTACGACTTTGTTCGTCAGGAGTATCGTCTTGAAGAGCTCTGGAAAGACGGTCGTGACCTTGACCTCAAGGATCCGCTGAAGCTGTGATCCTAACGTTTCTCTTTGTTGGTGCGGATCGGGTGAGCTGGCTTCAAGACTTTGAAGCCGAGTACCTTGAGAAAATTCAGCGCTATCATCGTGCCGAAGTTGTGCGGTTAAAGCCGTCTCGTGACGAGCGCTCCAACTCTGAAATTAAAAAGAAGAACGAAACTGATCTTTTGCTCTCACGGATTAAAGACTCTGACTTCCTTGTCGTATTTGACGAGCGAGGTGAGACCTTGGGTTCGGTGCCGTTCTCGAAAAAAATGGAAAGCTGGTTTAATCGCGGCAAGTCGCGCCTGGTTTTTTGTGTGGGCGGAGCCTTTGGTTTTGATGACCGCCTTCGCGCGCGTGCAGACGCGACGATTTCTCTTTCGGGATTTGTTCTGAACCACCATGTCGCTCAGGCTGTGGTGCTTGAACAGATCTACCGTGCGATCTCGATTCAAAAGAATCTTCCGTATCACAACGTGTGATTTGCTAACGGCGTAAAAGTTGAACGATCTCAGTCCATGCTTATGGAATGGATTTTGGGACGGTGTTTAGGTTGTGGGCGGGGCGGGCCTCGGATCTGTGCTCATTGTGCTTTGATTTTGGATGGACAGCGGTGTCCCGACGGGATGTGGCGAGTTGAGGATCAAGCGCTGCCGTTCGTTCTGCGCGGGCTTTATCGGTGGGATGAGAGCGACGCCAGCTCTGCTGCAAGGTTACGATCGGTGATTTTGTCCTCAAAAGGAGGGCCTTCGGGGGAGCTGACTCGCACCTGGACCAGCAGTTTTGTTGCGACGGCTCTTCGCGAGAGGTGTCGTTTTACCCATGTGGTCAATCCGCCGGGGCGGTCGGGCCTTTGGGAGCTGGATCACTCGGGTGCCGTGGCGGCCGAGATCGCCGCTGTTCTGGAGCTGGAGCATTTTAAGGAAGTCTATCGGCCAAAGGGGAGTGGCCAGCGACAGAAGGAGAAGGGGCGCGACGAAAGGCTTTCGACGGGGCATCTCTCGATTTTGAGCGAGGTTCCTCGGGGGGCGTCATGGCTATTTGTCGACGATGTGGTGGCGACCGGCGGTACCGCATGCCGGGTTTGGAAAGCGCTGGGTAAGCCCCGGCGCTTTGAGGCATGGGCGATTGCCTGGCGGACGCGCCAGCGATAGAGTGAGCTATGTCGAAGTGGATTGCCACGGCTCTTTTATTCTATGCGGTCTTGGCTCATGCTGCTTCTGCTCCGGCCGCTGTCGCCATTGCTCCGGCCACAAAAGAGCAAAGGGCGCTTCTTGAGGCCTATCAAAAGCGCATGGTTGGGGCTGGGCAGCTGCGCGCCAAGGTCACCCGGAAGACTCTCATCGGCCTACTTGGGACAGAGAAAAGGGCGGAGGGGAGCCTTCTGCTTTCAAAGGGTCGGGTGCGAATCGACTTGAAGACAGCCGAAACGAACGAGAGGCAGCTCCTGATCGTTGGCAGCAAGAAATTTTGGGCGACCACTTATCCCCCTGTGATATTGAAAGATGCCGCGATTCAGGTGGTCACCGGGCCGATTAAATCAAAGAAGTCGGGTAGCCAGGGCGTATTGGCACTCCTAGCGAAAGACGGATTTTTGAAGTCTTTTACAGTATCTGGAGTAGCTCTCGCCGAAGGCGGAGAAATGAGCTACTATCTGCAGCCCAAGCAGGACTGGGTTGAGGCCAAGCGAGCTCTTCTCTCTCTTGTTCCGCTAAAGAAGGGTTCAAAACCGAATCTTGCCGATGCCTCACAGTGGGCGGTTGGTGAGATGAAGATTTGGGATTTTCAAGACAACGAGACGACCTACTTTCTCAAAGAGGTCGTAATCGAAAAAAAGTCGCCAGCGGACAAAGAGTTTGAGTTCACTCCCCCCAAGAATGCCGATGTGATGCCTGTTGGCGTCTAAGGACTTTTGAGGAGAAGTGAGCATGCCGTCTTTTGATATCGTCTCGGAAGTGAACCTTCAGGAGATCGACAACGCAGTCAACACCGCCATCAAAGAGGTTCAGCACCG
This sequence comes from Bdellovibrionales bacterium, assembly GCA_016713885.1. Classification (GTDB taxonomy): domain Bacteria; phylum Bdellovibrionota; class Bdellovibrionia; order Bdellovibrionales; family JAMPXM01. Next base: position 549,655 of record JADJOF010000001.1, read on the forward strand.
TTACGACCTCAAGGGTGGGAACTGCGAGATTATTTGGGACAAGAAGACCATTGTTCTCAAGGCGAACGATGAAATGAAGATGAATGCGGTTCGCGACATTCTGCAGGGAAAGCTGCACAAGCGCGGTGTTGAAATCTCCAGCGTTAAGTTTGACAAGATTGAGCCCATTGGCGGCATGATGCTCAAGCAAGCGGGCACGCTGATCCAAGGAATCGACAAAGAAAAAGCCAAAGAGATTGTGAAGTCGATCAAAGATTCGAAACTGAAAGTGCAGTCGCAGATCATCGATGATCAGCTTCGCATTACCTCAAAGAGTATCGATGAGCTTCAGTCTACGATCACTTACGTCAAAGCCCAGCGCTTTGGCTTGCCTCTTCAATTTATAAACATGCGTTCTTAAGGATTTAAAATGTCGAAAACTCCCACTGTTGCGCCTTCGTCTGCCGACGGCCTTAAGAAAGTTCACTTTGTATCGCTGGGTTGCCCGAAGAACCTCGTCGATAGCGAGATTATGCTCGGCCAGATGATGAAGCAGGGGTACGTCGTCACGGATGCTCCTGAGGATGCCGAGACGATCGTCGTCAATACCTGCGGCTTTATTGAGGACGCGAAAAAAGAATCGATTCAAAAAGTTCTCGAAATGGCTGGCTACAAAGAGACGGGCAAGGCGAAGAACTTGGTCGTCGCGGGCTGCCTGACTCAACGTTATAAAGAGGATCTGGTTGAAGGTTTGCCGGAGGCCGATCTCTTTGTTGGCTCGGGAGAATTTCAAAAGATCGCCGAAATTTTGAAAGCGCGCGAAGAGGGCTCAACAGAGAAACGCTACTTTAATTTGCCGACTTACCTTCAACAAGAGGACACACCGCGGGTGAACTCGGGACCGGCGTATCGCGCCTATTTGAAAATCTCTGAAGGCTGTTTGAAGCGTTGTGCCTTTTGCGCCATTCCCAAAATTCGCGGCAATCTCCAGTCGCGAAAGCTCGGATCGATCGTCAGCGAGGCGAAGCTTTTGGCTGCGGGTGGGGTGAAAGAGATCAATATCATCTCGCATGACTTCACGGACTACGGATGGGATCTTCGCCGTAAAGATGACGCCGCAATTGAGCGCCCCGAAGAGCTTCTTCGCCAAATTTCAGACGTGAAGGGACTGCAGTGGATTCGTCTTCTGTACCTCTATCCCGATGGCATTACGGACGAAATGATTGAGGTCATCAAGACGCGGCCAAACTTGGTCAAGTACTTCGACATGCCACTCCAGCACGTCTCGAATCGCGTTTTGAAGTCGATGAATCGCAAAATGACTCGAGAAGAGATCACCGAGCGTCTGGCGCGGATTCGTTCAGAAATTCCCGAGGCCGTGATTCGCACTCAGTTCATCGTTGGATTTCCGGGTGAGACCGAAGAAGACTTCCAGGAGCTTCTCGAATTTGTGCGCGAACAGCGCTTTGACCGAGTCGGATGCTTTCAGTATTCGCCGGAGGACAATACGGCCGGCGGAAAAATGGACGGTCAGATCGACGAGGAGACGAAGCAGCGTCGTCACGACGAGCTGATGGAACTCCAATTGGAGATTTCGCGCGAGAAGCATCAGGCCTTTATTGGAAAGACTGTTCCGGTTTTGGTGGAGGGTTTGAGTGACGAGACCGAGCTTCTCTTGCAGGGACGGATGTCGCAGCAGGCGCCGGAGATCGATGGCGTTGTGTTGATCAACGACGGCACGGCCGAGGTCGGCGACATCGTGAATCTTCGGATCACCGAAAGTCACGACTACGATCTCGTGGGTGAGCGCGTTAACTGCACATAATATTTGACGAGCGCGGGAAATCGCGCTTTTTTGTGACCAATGCTTACAACCACCACGGTTTTTATAGTTGTCTCAACAGTTGTGCTATTTTTCCTGGCGAACGTCGCACTTCACTAGTGCGGTAGCGGTCCGTGCGTCACGGGCCGCGCACCTTTGCCGCCCAGAAAGCGGCGCGTCATGGCGGCTGTCGACGTCTACTGCTTGAAGTAGAAAATCTCGGAGTAGTTCCGGCCAATTTCTTCTGAATCCATTCCGTAGCCGACCATGTAGCGGTCTTCGATACTTTGTCCGGTGTAGTCCGGCTTCAGTTGGAGCTCGCGGCGAGCTGGCTTGTCGAGAAGGGTGAGAATCTTCAGCGACGCTGGCGACGAGGCGAGCAGGCGTTGGCGAAGGAAGTCGAGCGTACGGCCGGTGTCGATGATTTCCTCAACAATGACGACATGTTTGCCGGCGATGTTGACGGAAATATCCTTGAGCATACGGATGGCGCCTCCTTTTTCGACGGCGCCAAGCTGTACGAAGTCGACCTGGAGAGGGCGGTCGATCTTGCGGACGAGATCGGCAAGGAAGAGGCAGCTGCCTTTGAGTGGGCAAATAAAGATGAGGTCTTTGCCTTTGTAGTCAGCCTCGATTTCGCGGGCGAGTTTCTCAACTAGTGCGGCGATATCTTTTGAAGTCAGGAAGGCGATCATTTCGTCTTTCAGCTGACCGCGATTTGAACTGGGCTTCTTGTTGCTTGCCATAAATTAGAGCTCCATCAACGTCTCATCCGCTTCGCGAGCCATCCGCAGGTACTCTTTTGCCTGAGGATGGTCGGGGTCTCGGAGGAGAACAGTTTCCCACTGGTCGATCGCATCGGCGACTCTTTTTGCTTGAAAGAGCATCAAACCAAACTTCAATCGAGCAGCGGCATTGCTGGGCTGCTCGGTGACGAGATGGCGGATTTCTTTGAATGCGATGCTGATTTCGCCTTTGCCGAGATAGGCGTCCACGACTTTGAGCCTGATCTCGACTTTGCGAGGGAGGATTTGTAGTGCCTGGCGATACTGGTCGATCGCGTCGTCCCACTTTTTATGGGACGCATACATGTCTGCAAGTTCGTAGTGTTTCGAGGCCAGGCGTTCTTTGAGGACGGCGTCTTGGTCGAAGCTTTTTTTGTCGAGTGCTGCTTGAGCGTCGAGGAAAACCTTGCGGCCTTCCTCGTAGCGGCCGAGGTCATTGAGGATAATGGAGAGTCCGACGCTGGCATCAGTAAACGTGGGGTCGATCTCAAGCGCTTTGCGGAATGTTTTGATGGCTTTTGTGAAGCGGCCGCGATCGTAAAGGATGACGGCAAGCATGTGCCAGACTTCCGCTTGCTCGGCGGGGGCCCCCTGTCCACCAACGGCGAGCTGTTGGAGGATTGGTTCTGCGCGGTTGTAGATGTTGTCGCGAAAAAACGACCGGGCGGTGTCGAGCAAGTCGGTGCGAGACCGGGCGTCCATCGTACTTGAGTGATCTGATCTCTTACCGAACATGACTGAACTCACTTCGTGCTTTGTCTGCTTCTGAAGACTCTGGGTATTGTTTTAACAGAGTGCGAACATACCGACTGATTTTTTCGCGCTCGCCCGAGGCGTTTGCGGCAACGGCGGCCCCATACAGGGCGGCCGGTTCAACACCTGTACCAGAATAGGTTTTCAGCAAACCTTCGAAGCGGCCAAGGGCGCTGTCGTACTGCTTCTTCATCATGTAGAAGTTGGCGATGTAGAGCTCTTTCTCGGCAAGCATTTTTAGGGCGTCGGCCTTTTTTGCACGCGCTTCTGCGGCGTATGAAGACTGACCGTACGAAGTGAGAACTTCGTCGAAATAGAGGATGGCCTTGTCGGCCAGGCTCAGATCGCGATCTGTGGTCGACGGCAGTTGGTTGAAATAAGAAAGTCCCAGCCGGAAAGTGACATAGTCAATTTGCGGGTGTTTTGGGTGTAGATCCTTGAACGTCTGATATGCAAACTGCGCCTCGATGAAAGCTTCGCGTTTGAATTGAACGTCGGCAATTTTGAGTTCCGACATCACAGCAAATCGACTGTAGGGATGCTTGTTCTTCACTTCCGAGTACTTTGCGACGGATTCTTCATAGCGTTCGTCCGCCTCGTACTCCTCTGCAATCTTGTACGCGCCTTCGGGTGTCGACGAGTCGTACTTTTCCACGCTCGAGCAGCCAATGCAGCACAAGAGGGCGACCGGCATCAACAGAGATAAGTCTTTGAGTTTCGGAAGGATTTTCATAACAGGAAGTCTTTTTCGGCAGGCCGCTTTTGTCAATCCCGTGGCGGCGTGTCGTCAGTCGCGAAAGTGGGTCAGATGCGAATAGAGCGCGTTGAACGTGAGTTTGATCGCGCTGGCAACGGGGATTGAGATAACCATGCCCAGGATGCCTCCGACTTCAGCACCGACGATGATCATCACCACGACGGTAACGGGATGCAGATCCACAATTTTTGCGACGACGAGCGGGATGATGAAGACGACGTCAATCAACTGTGCGACCAGGTAGACGGAGGTGACGAGGATGAGCATGGTGGCGGCATTGGTGCCGGGTTCGGAAATAGCAAATTCTGGAGAGACGAGGGTGATGAGGATGGCGGGAATCGCGCCTATAATCGGGCCGAGATAGGGGATGAGATTGGTGGCGGCGGCGAAAATCGAAAGAATAGTGGTGTATGGGAAGTTGAGTGCGAAGAGCCCGATCCAAACAACGAAGCCGACAATGGCGGCTTCGAGGAACCGGGCGCGAATGAAACCGCCGAGTTGATCGTTGATCTGGTGGCGAAGGTTAAGGGCGATTTCGAAGAGTGGGTTTGGAACGAAACTCAAGAGAGATCGTGAGATTGCGTTTCCATCTTGGAGCATAAAGAACGCAAAAAAGGGCGCGAGCATCAGGACGGTGAAGGAGTGGGATACGGCGTCGGGGAGCGCTGCGGATACGTCGGCCGTCTTCATCGCAATCCATTCAGCCAGTTCCTTTGAGGGGTTGATTTGGCCGACTTTCCAGTAGGCGCGATATTTGTGTTCGATTGTAGAAACGAGCGACGTTAATTCTTGCTGATAGTGCGGAAGGCGTTCGACCAAGTTTGTGGCCTGATCGACGATCAGTGGGAGAACAATGGAAACGCCGATGCCGACGACAATTCCTCCAAGGGCAAAGGGAAGTACGGTCGCGAGTCCGCGGCCGAGGCCGCGGCGTTCAAGCCAGTCGACGATCGGTGAGAAAAGATAGGCAATGACGAAACCTAAGATCGTTGAAACGAGCAGGCCTTTGATGGCGATAATCAGCGTGGCACTAGAGATTAAGATCGCGAGAAAGCCAAACAGGCGCCAGCGTCTTTCCCGGCGCAAGAGATCGCGGGAGATATCGTGTGGAGTTGGGCCGCTGCTCACGTGTGTGCTCCGTGATCGCGGGCTGGCGGAGCGCGCAAGTCTTTGAGTGCGCGTCGGAGCTCAGAGACTTTTTCGGTCGTTTCCTTGAGTCGTCGACCAAGAACCTCGGCGAGGCGGAGAGCGATTCGTGTGCCCATTGCTGGTCGTCGAGCGAGGATTTCGATGAGATCGGGTTTAAAGAAGCCGATGAGGGTCGTTTCTTCACGGGCGATGGCCGTCGCTGTTCGGCGACCATTCTCTTCAACAAGCGAGAGCTCTCCAAAAAAGTCGGAAGGAAGAAGTTGCGTAACAAAAATGTCGCGCGATTCGTCGTTGGGAGAGTTGGGGTCGGAGACGAAAATTTCAACTCGGCCTTTGGAGATAATGTACATGCCGACGCCGACTTCGCCCTGGCGAAAGATCGGCTCGCTTGAGTGGTAGTGTCGAATGTGCACACAGCGCTCAAGAAAGCGAAGTTCTGCCTCTGATAGGTCGCGAAACAGGAGATTGTCCCGCAGTTGAGCGTTGAGTGCGCGTTCCGAGGACTTTCGAAATATATTGTCCCAAAGAAAGTTCATTGAAACGCCCTTTCTGTTGCATCGGCCGTGGTCATCACATCGGTGTCTTTGACCCAGCCGGACATTCCGCCGGGGTAGTGAATGCGTCGCCATGTCGCTTCACCCACCACGCGTGAGTCCAGCACCAGAACTTCCATGCCTTCAAAGATCTCGAAGAGAACGGTTGCACTGGAGTCTGCGGCCGAGCGGACTTCGACTTTCTTGCCAAGGACGGTGCCGCGGATGTCGATTCGGTCGACGAATTGACTGAGGGCCATAGCGCTGAGAAAGAAGAAAAGTAGCACCACGGTGAAACCGGCCAATGGGAGCGCCGGCATCGCCGTTTCTTGTTCAAGCGCCTGTCGACGGCGAGCCCACCACCGAAGCAGCATCCAGCCGCCGAGCACCATCAAGACGGCGGAAAGAACGACGGTGAGCATTGGCGATGTTTTATGCAGGACACTGCTGCGAAAGGACTCCCATAAGTCATAGTCTTTAGTGAGTTCTGTCTTTGGGAGCTTTTTTAGAGCCCATTGAATTGAGGCGTCGATGGTTTCATCGGTCGGATACTCGTACTGCGCCTGGCGCCACAGTGCGATAGCGGGACCAAGCTGATTTTTCTTAACCGCGATCATGGCAAGGTTGTTGAGTACGGCGAGCTGTTTGGGATTTGATTTGTCGAGTTCAAGGAGGCGCTGGCGAGCCGTATCGAGGTCATTCTTTTTAATCGCCTGAATGGCAGTCGCGAAAGCCTCTTCCGGCGAGGCGAAAGCAGTACACGGCAGGAATGACGCATTTATTCCGAAAACCACAGACAATATGACTAAGAGTCCCAAAAACCACCGGCTGTTCACATTCAACTCCACATCTCCATGTTTAGAGATCCCTGGCCCTTCGGCAACGTTTTCGAGGGCTGGTTGCCGCTGGTCGGGGTGGGGAGTAAGCTGATCACGACAAGGAGATGTCTGTGGATAATTCTGTTAAGTCCCTCGCGGGTCATCGCATTTTGAATTCGACTAAAATTACGAAGATGATTTCGGACCTGGTGGCCGCTGTACAAGAGGAAGAGAAAGCATTGAGTGCTATCCGTGAACCTTTGGCAGACGCCCTCGATAACGGTAAACGCGTGTTTGATGAGACCGGAAAGTTTCGTGGACGCGCTCTGAATTATCAGTTCGTTGGCACTGGCGCCGGCCACGGGCCTTACGTCGAGGTCGAGGACGGTTCTGTCAAAATGGATCTCATTAACGGTATTGGTGTCCATATTTTTGGACATGGCAATACGCGGATTCGCGAGGCGGCAGTTCGCGGAGCACTTTCCGGATGTCGTGATGCAGGGGAATCTTGAGCCGAATCACGAATATGCGAAAGTGACCAAGAAGCTGATCGAGCTGGCGAGCAAGAACAGCCGTCTGAAGTACGCGTGGTTGTCGACGTGTGGCACGATGGCCAACGAAAATGCCTATAAGGCCGCTCGCCAGAAGAACACGCCGGCGAAACTTGTGATTGCGATGCAGAACGCATTTGCCGGTCGTTCAACGATGATGGCTGAGATTACGGATAATCCGGCGTACAAAGAAGGGCTGCCAAACTATAACGAGGTCCTTCGTATTCCTTGGTATGATGCTTCCAATCCGAAAAGCAGCGAAGAGATTCTGAGCAAATTCAAAGAGCACGTGGCCAACAATCCAAAACAGATTGCGGCTTTTGTCTTTGAACCAATGTTGGGTGAGGGCGGCTACCGAACCGCTCCGCGCGAATTTTTTATTCCCATTTTGGAGTTCTGTAAGGAGCAGCATATCGCAGTTTGGGCGGATGAGGTTCAGACCTTTATGCGTACAGGAGAGATGTTTGCTTTCGAAACGCTTGGTATCGGCCAGTACATCGATCTTTGTACGGTTGCGAAAACTCTCCAGACAGGCGCAACGCTTTATACTGAAGAGTACAATCCAAAGCCAGGGTTGGTGTCTGGTACGTTCTCGGGCTCGTCAGCATCGCTCTCAGCAGGATATGAGGCGATGGAGATTCTCACCACAGGTGGCTATCTTGGAAAGTCTGGAAAGATTCAGGCGCTTCACTCAGAGTTCATTGGCATGTTGAATCGTCTCAACGAGACGACGTGTAAGGGGCAGCTGCGTGAAGCTGGTGGAATGGGTCTCATGATTGCGGTCACTCCGCTCGACGGATCAAAGGACAAGGTGAACAAGCTCCTGCAGGTGCTTTATAAAAACGGAATGATCGCGTTTTCATGTGGTCGGGACCCATATCGTCTGCGCTTCCTTTTGCCCGTCATTATGCAGAAGGCCGATATTGAGGCCGCAAGCAAGATTCTCGAGAAGTCGATTCTCGAGATGTTGCAGTAGGCGCTTTTACGGTGGATTTTCTTGAAGCCTGCCGGCGGATGATCGGAACAGATTCAAGTCCGGCGGCAGGAACCGCGGAGGTTGGTCGCTTTGTTGAAGCCCTTGCGGGTGAAATGGGGCTGGTGACCGAGCTTCAACCGGAAACGTGGAATGGTGTCGATCAGGCGAACATCATTGTTCGACCACCCGGGTCGGGTTCGAGCGAAACGAACGAACGTCGTCCTGAGTTTTTATTGCAAACGCATCTCGACACTCCGGATCCTGGCGCCTATGCGCTTTGGCAAAAGACGGGATCGAATCCGTTCAATGCCAGCATCTATCCGACCGACGATGGTGATGTGATTCATGGCTTGGGCGCAGCGGACACTAAGCTTGATTTTCTCTGCAAGCTTTTTGCGCTCAAAGATCTTGTCGATGCCGGTGTCGGTTCCCAGCAGTCGTGGCGTGTACCTCCAGTTATAGTCGGAACATTTGGCGAAGAGCTCGGCATGCCTGGCGCAGTGAAGCTGATCCGCAAGAAGATGGTGCGACCAATTGCCGTTCTTGTCGGCGAACCAACCGCCCATCGCCTGGTTGTCGCTGGAAAAGGGTTTGCGTCCGTTGAAATCGAAATTCCATTTTCAAAAGAAGAACGAGAGTTTCGCGAAGCACACAATTTGAGCGAGAGCGCTTCGTCGCAGAGCCGAATATTCCGCGGCCAGGCCGCGCACTCTTCGTCGCCACAGTTGGGTGAGAGTGCGATTGGAAAAATGCTCGACGCTCTTGAACGGCTTCCCAATGGGGTTGCCGTCATGGAGATCGAAGGCGGAGTGAATTTCAATACCGTTCCGGCTCACGCTGTTCTTGAAATTGATTTGGTCGCCGGCCTGGTTGAACCGATGGCGTTGAAGATCGTACAGATTCGTCAGGCCATTCGAGCGGTTGAAAGTGAATTCAAAAACTTTGCTGATCAGCAGTTTGTTCCCGCTGAACCCACGATGAACATCGGCATGATCCGAACCTTTGACGATCACGTTCGGATCAGTGGCTGCGTGCGCTTGCCGCCGACAGTTGCACAGGCGGCCTATGAGGGCTGGATGCAAAGACTCCGCGCGGCGTGCCAAGGGCAGGGCGCCGAGTTTCGCATTGGCGATTACAAGCCACCTTTCAGGACGAAAGAACAGGCCGATATTATTGAGATTTGTCAGAACACGCTGACCGACATGGGGCTCTCTCCCGAGCTGACGGCACAATCGGTTGCGAATGAGGCCAATGTTTACTCGAAGTTTAGTCTGGATGTGGTGGTCTGGGGGCCGGGGCAGGGTGTCGGCAATTCACACACTCCAAACGAGTGTGTGAAACTGAGTGATCTTGATGCGGCTCGCGATTTCTATCGCCGCATTATGAGGCGGGTGTCACTGTGAACAAGATCAACCGAACAATGGGCCAAATGATGAGTGTGGGAGGCGCGACGGTTACGGGTGGCAACTTTTTGCTGCGCGGAGCTCAGCCGGGCGACCTGCGCAATCTTCACGATCTCGCGGGGCAGTTCTCTCTTCTCAACCTTCCGGCTGACAAAAAGGTTCTTGCTGACAAGATTGAGCGGTCGGTTGCGTCGTTTGCCGGCGAGCTTCCGAAGAAAGAGGCCGAGTATCTTTTTGTCTGTGAAGACAGCGAAACCGATACGGTTGTCGGCAGCTCGTTGATTCTTGCTAAACACGGGACTGAAGAAGTTCCGCACTACTATTTCAAAATCGTAAAACGAAATCGCTTTAGCGAAGATCTTGGCGTGGGGTTTATTCATCAGGTGCTTCAGCTCAAAGAGGACACTGATGGTCCAACAGAGATCGGCGGTCTGCTGATTGACCGCAGCTATCGTCGTCGTCCTGAGAAGTTGGGAAAGCAGATTAGCATGGTGCGTTTTCTCTATATGGGAATGCATCCGGACGGATTTGAAAAACGCGTTCTGTGCGAACTGACTCCTCCGCTTGGCGACGGTGGGCGCAGCGAATTTTGGGAAGCGCTGGGCCGCCGTTTCACGGGCCTTCCCTATCAAGAGGCCGATTTAATTTCACAGGGGAATAAGGAATTTATTTCGACTCTCTTTCCAGAGGAAGACATCTACTTGGCGCTTCTTGATTCACGTGCGCGTCTGGTTTTGGGCCGAGTGGGACAAGACACGCGGCCGGCGCAGCATCTTTTGGAGTCGATCGGATTTGAGTATCTTCACGAGGTCGATCCCTTTGACGGTGGCCCGCACTACGGGGCGGATTTGAGTTCGATCACTGTTGTTAAAAATACCCGCGCTGTCGTCTTAGGAAGTCCGGCCGAACGGCATCAGTTTTCGACGAACGCGTTCGTTGGACTACGAGTGGATGGAGAGTTTCGCGCGATTTGGACGCCAGTTGATGATCGAGGAAATGAGATCGTTGTTCCCAATGGGACGCTGAAGGCGCTGCAAGCGGGTGTTGGCGATCGAGTTTTCTGTTCAACCGTAGTGTAGAAACGAAGGGGACGACGATGAAGACGATGGAATTCTTGGGCGACTATATCGATGGAAAGTTTGTTCGTCCTGACCGCGCCGATGGTGAGTTTGTCGACATTTCTCCGGCGGATTTAAAGGATGTCATCGGTCGTCTCGAGTACAGGTATGACCATATCACGCGCGCGACCAAGGCTGCGAAAGATGCGTTTCCGGCATGGGCGCGACTGCCGAAAGAGTCGCGGTTTGCGGCGCTTCGTCGGCTGAAAGAAGTTTATGTCGCGCATGCCGATCAGTTGGCAGAGCTGATCGCCCGCGAAACAGGAAAGCCACTCTGGGATGCGACCGGTGAAGCGAAAGCGATGATCAATAAGATTGATATCACGATTGATCACTCGATGCGCTTGGTGAAGGGCGAGAGAATTGCCAACGCCCTTCCGAGCGTTGAGGCCGTTGTCACGTATCTTCCGCGAGGAGTGATGGCGGTTCTCGGACCGTTCAACTTTCCCGGTCATTTGCCAAACGGGCACATTGTTCCCGCGCTTGCGACTGGGAACACCGTCGTATTTAAACCGTCGGAGCTAACTCCAATGGTCGGTCAGTTTATGGCGCAACTTTTTGATAAGGCTGAATTTCCGAAGGGCGTCTTTAACCTCGTTCAGGGTGAAGGCGAAACTGGAAAGCGCCTGGTTGCTGACGAAAATGTCGACGGCGTTTTGTTTACTGGCTCATATGAAACCGGTCTGAAGATTAAACAGAAGACTGTTGATCAGTACTGGAAGCTCCTTGCTCTGGAAATGGGTGGCAAGAATGCCACGATTGTTTGGAACGACGCCGATCTGAATAAGGCGCTCTATGAGACGATTATTGGCGCGTTCATGTCGTCGGGTCAGCGTTGTTCGTGTACGAGTCGCGTGATTTTGCACGAGGACATTGCGCAAAAATTTATCGATAAATTCTACGAGACGGCCAAGAAGTTGACGATTGGCCATTGGAAAGACAACCCCTTTATGGGACCCCTCATCAACGCGGCCGCCGTTGAAAAGTACATTCGCTTTCAAGAGATTGCGAGTCGAGAGGGTGCTGAGCGTCTGATGCGCGGTAAAGCGCTTGATGTGGGTAAAGACGGTTACTATGTAACACCATCAATTTGTTTAGTTGATCGTTTCAAAGAAGAGTCGATCTATCAAAAAACGGAAATTTTTGGTCCCAACGTTGCGATCTACCGCACGCGTGACTTTGACGAGGCCCTTAAAATTAACGCAAGCACTGGCTTTGGTTGAGTCACCTCTGTATTTACAAAGAACCGCGCACTCCTGAGGAGACGCTGTATCGTGCACGCTGTGGTTTGGTGAACTGGAATCGAACGACAAACGGCGCGAGCTCAAAACTCCCGTTCGGCGGTATGGGCAAGTCGGGCAATGATCATCCAGCCGCTGATTTTGCGGTGCTGTATTGTACTGTTCCCGTAGCCAGCCACGAAGATTTGACGCCACTTGATCTCAAAGCAGCTCCTCCCGGATTGAGCTTCGAGCCGATATGAGCGGGCTACCCAATAACGTGCGCGCTAAAGCTTTAAAGCTCACAGCCATTGTGCTGGTGGTTGTTCTGGCGATTGCTGGAACAGTGGGGTATCAGGCTTTTCGATTTGTTCGCTCGGCGCCGAGCTTGGATAACTCAATCGTCGTCTTTGAGGTGCAAGAGGGGCAATCACTCAGTGAGGTCGCGCGACGTCTGGAGGCGCAAAGGCTCATTACCGATTCGCGTAAGTTTCGTGCCTATGCACGCATCAAAGCGCTCGCATCAAGTGTGCGGGTTGGAGAATACGCTCTTCGGCGCAACATGAGCCCAGGTGAGATACTCAAGATTTTGTCGTCGGGTCGGAGCATTGAGTATGTTGTCACAGTTTCTGAGGGACTCAACCGCTTCGAAATTGCCGGCATTGTTGAAAAACTAGGGATTGGTTCGCGATCGGAATTTCTAAAGATGACCGCAGACGCGGGGCTGATTCGGTCGCTACTGGGTGAGTCGTATTCGACACTTGAGGGCTATCTATTTCCAGAGACCTACTACGTCACGCGCGCATCCGGTGCACGTGGTCTGATCAAACAGATGGTCGGAAAATTTAAAGAGAAGTTTGCCAAGGTCGATTTGAACTCCGATACGGCCGTACCGCTGACCCCGCGGCAGATCGTGGTTTTGGCGAGTATTGTTGAAAAAGAAACAGCTGCGCCAGAAGAGCGGCCGGTGATCAGTTCGGGTTTTCATAATCGTCTAAAGAAGAATATGCGGCTCCAAACTGATCCGACGGTTATTTATGGTATCTGGGAGAAGACCGGCACGTGGGATCGCAACATTTCACGCCAAGATCTGATCACGCCGACGCCCTATAACACCTACGTTATCAGCGGGCTTCCGCCAGCACCGATTGCGAATCCCGGTTTTGCGGCGATGCAAGCCGCCGCAAAGCCGGCACAGTCAGAGTTCTTATTTTTCGTATCTCGAAATGACGGCACACATGTCTTCTCGCGGGAATATGGCCAACACAAGAACGCGGTCGTTGAGTATCAGATGAATCAGAAAGCTCGCTCGGGAAAGTCGTGGCGAGATTTGAAAAAGCGGACGAACACACCCGCTGTCGTCAAAGAGGCGAGATCGGTGCCGGGAGCGAAGGGGAAAAAATGAAGTACGCGTTGGTCTCTTTTCTCATGTCGACCGTTCTGGTGGGTTGTGTCTCTGTTCATTCGGATGCAGACGACGTCGCCGCCATCCCGGAGCCTGTGGCAACAGCGAAGCCAGCCTGGGTTATTCAAAGCGATCGAATTGCCGAAGAGTTTTCGCGAGCAATGGCGGACTTGATTCCAGAGATCGGCAGTGGTCTTGGTTTTCGTGAATACGACAAGCGAGCCACAGTTTACAGCGTCGATTTAGATGATCGATTTCAAGCGATGCGCCTGGGCTGGCAAAAGAAGCTCAAGGCCCTGATCGCCGTGACGTCTGATGACGAGCTAAAAACGGATTTGAGAATTCTTGCCGACAAGATTGATCTCGAGATTGCGGAGCACTTGGCCAGTAGGTCCGTCGGCAGCATTCCGTTCTTTGAAGCGTCAAAGACTCTGTACTACTCCATATTTGGTCTTCTCAATGAGCAGAATACAGCAGATCGCAAGGCGGCCGCCGTGGATCGTTTTCAGCTCTATGTTCGTGGCAGCGGCGGTTCTCGTGGACCGCGCCCGATGACTGTGGCCATGCGAGCGATCACCGAGGCGAAAATGAAGGCGTACTCAAAAAAGAAGTTCCGCCTGTTTCCGTCGGAAGCTGAGGTTAAAGACTATCTGGAGAAATCGCCGAAGGTTGTGGCGGGCCTACAGGCACTCTTGCAGAGGTCGGGTCGACCAGTCGGTGATTGGGAAGCAGATCTCAAAGCCTTCGAGATTCAGATTAAGACCTACGACAACTGGGTGCGAACTGCGATTTTGCCGTTGGCGCGCAAAGACTTCAGAATGCCAAAAGAGCTTTACGATCTTTCGCTACGAAACTCTGGGTTGACGGATCCGGGCGAGACCGTGGCTTCGATAGCACGAGATGAGTTTAAGAAAAATATCGAACTGTATCGTGAAATGGCGGCCGCAATCGCACGGCGCGAAAAGTTGGCGGAGTCGTCACCCAAAGCGGTCTTGCAGTTCTTGAAACGAAATATCGAATCCAATCCAGAAGATTCGGGCGCGCTATGAACAAGCAAATCGCGATCTTTCCGCGGAAATTCGCCGTCGCGATCTTGTTACACTTCCAAAAGAACCGCTGCGCATTCGTTTGGCCGATGAGGCGGAGAGTGCTTCGCAGCCAGTTCCACATCTCGATACGCCATCGCTTATTGGCAACAAGGGCGAACGGCCGGAGTTTGTCGTGCCGGTGGGCTCAAAAGATAAACTGGCGTTTGACGATTTTTCTTATGCTGCCTCTGCGAAGTCGTTGACGGCGCACGAGGGGCGTCCCGGCCATGACCTTCAGTTCAGTGCGATCATCGATCGCGGTGTCTCGATCATCCGTGCGAACTATGCTTTCAACAGTGTTAACGTTGAGGGCTGGGCGCTCTACGCCGAATGGTTGATGGAGCCATCGATGAGTGAGGATGAGAAGATGGGACTGATGGCTTCACGCATGATGCGCAATGCGCGCATGTTTCTCGACCCTGAGCTACAGCTCGGTAAGATCACTCCGACCGAGGCCAAGCGTGTGATTACTGAGGACATCGGCATGTCGCCTCAATGGGCAGATCTCGAATTGCGTCGCTATATGTGGGATAGCCCCGGGCAAGCACCGAGCTACTACTATGGCTATCTTAAGTTGAGGAAAATTCGCGAGCAGACCCAGAGCCGACTCGGCAAAGACTTTGCCGAGCGCTGCTTTCACGATGCGATTTTAGACGTGGGACTTGTTCCGCTCGGTATTCTTGGCGAAAAAATGCAGACACTGCAGTGCTCAAAGCGTTGAGCGCATCACTTTATTAAATCCACCTGTTGAGCTGTTGTACTCAAACACATTCAGGCGTCCGACAAGATTCTTATCAAAAGTCGGCGCCAGAATTTCTTTGCGGCCGTCGCCGTTGACATCCTCGATAGCCAAATTCGTCGCCTGGCCGTCGAAGTTAAAAAAGGCATCACGCGAGTCGGCGAGCTCAATGCGTTCGACCAGCTGTGGCGCGCCATCGGTGATCGACGAGAAGATCTCGAGATAGATATTGTTGCTGGTTTTGATTTTAGCAACGGTGAACATATTCCCGTCGCCGCCCAGATCGCCAGTTGCCGTAGAAACGACAGTGCGGAAGTCCTTCATCACGGTGCCGCGGACACTGGCGCGAACATCGGGAATAACGGCAGCAAAAAATGCAGCTGTGGCGACAAGACCCAGTGAGAGCTGTGTGATTCGAATCCATTTTCGCCGTTCATTGTGGGCTCCTTCGCTGCGTGATGCGGACTGCTTGTGATGATTAGTATCCAAGAACGGTGCCGTTTCGCGCGAAGAAGGGTTCAATATGAGACGAAAAAGGTGAGTGAAAACAGGGCCTTGTGTTTTGAGGTGGTGTGCATCTTGTCGACACTCAGCGCGTTGCTGGTGGCTCATTTCGCGAACATGGTCTAAGTCTTTGATTGTACCGATGAATTGGTACTCGCTGAGGAGATTTTCGGTTGTGACGGATGAAAAGAAAATAGACAGCATGCGCTTTGCGCCATTTGCCTCAGAGTTTCGGCAAGAGTTTTACCGCTTGCTCGAGGCGCGACGATCGATTCGTAAGTTTAAACCGACCGATGTGTCTGCGGATGTCTTGGATCGGGTTATGGCGGCGGCCCTGCAGGCACCCTCTGGAAAGAATCGACAGAACTGGCGCTTCTTCGTTTTGCAGGGAGAAAAGCGCGATCAATACGTGAAGCTTTCGCAGAAGTCATGGCTAGGAATCAAAGACATTCTTGAAAAGCGATTGAAGCCGTCGCTGTATGCGTTCACTGAGCGCTTCTTTTACACGTTGGGTGACGCGCCTGTTGTGGTGCTTTGCTATTCACACAACGACGCTGAGGAGCGATACCACACATCAATTGGTTCGGTGTACATGGCTGTTGAGAATATGAACTTGGCTTGCGTTGCTGAGGGTCTTGGTTGCTGCACCATGGGCGCTCCGCTTGAGATCAAAGATGAGGTCGACCCTTTCTCGGTGTCGAGAGTGACTCTGGTCTTGAGCTCCTTTGTGCTGTCGTCATGGGGTGGCCAGATCATGATCCACCGAAGGCTGCTCGCCAGCTCGAGGGCCGCATCACCAAGTTGCGGTAATGAAGCTGAGATTTCGCCCGGCTTGTTCGCGGTCGCGGCGAAATGATGACCAACGGAGGTCACTGACAGTGTCGATGCCGACACTGACGATCTGCTGATTAGGAATTCCGAAACTTGTGAGTTGAATACGCGCGATGGTTTCAAGATCCACCCAGCGTTTGTCGGCATCGTCGGCTTTTTCAAGACTGAGCTCAGCTTGCGAAAAAATGGGATCGGCTGGATGGCGGCGATCGCCGCGTCGTTTGTCGGCTTTTTCAGCCGCGCTCAAAAGGCGATTTGCGACATCGGTACCGGCTTCAAAGCTCTGCTGCCGAATATGAGGCCCAATCCAGACGCGCAATGATGACATCATGAGGGTGGGGCGCTCTTGTTCAATTGCACTCAGCGTTTCGGCGATGATATCGGTTTCGACGCCGCGCCATCCGGCATGAATGGCCGCGATGACGCCACCGCCACCGATGAGAATGGGAAGGCAGTCAGCCGTTTTGACGGCTAGGCCGAGCCCGCTTTCAAAAGTGTAGTGAGCGTCGGCTTGAGGTTCCGTCCCGGTTTGCGCTATCGGCTGGCGCACCACCTTATTGGAATGAACCTGATAGAGAGTGGCCCAGCGATGGCCGGGTAAGAGTTCGTCGAGCACTTGACCGCGCCGGCCAAAACCGATGCGGAATGGACCAGCAGATGAAACGTCACTCTTCATCTTCGGAATCCGGCAAAGTCGATCTTACGCGTGGCCATGGATAGTGATCCTCGGGTCGTTTATCGAAAATATGCACGAGCGAAGTTTCGCCAAAAAGTGGAAAGTCGCAGTGTTCGACGAGCGGCCGCAGATCTGTGGGCCAAACACTTTGGAGCAACATGAACTTTCCACTGGTCGGATGATAGAAGCCAAGCTCGAACGCGTGCAGAGCAAAACGAGGAAGCTCTTCAACCATTTTCCGTAGCGCAACGCTTTTCAGCGACTTGACTCGCTTGTCGGCACCGTAAAGCGTGTCGCCGACGATGGGGTGTCCGGCCTCGGTGACGTGAACTCGAATTTGATGAGTGCGACCCGTTTCAAGCTTGAGTTCCAAGAGTGAGATCCCGGTTGGATGCGTCGCCAGTGTCCGGTAGTGCGTGATGGCGAGTTTGCCGTCATCCTGCGAAGCCGACCGACGGCGGTCTTCGGGATGTCGTTTCAAATTTGATTGAATAGTTCCCGCCGGAGGTTTCATTTCACCAAAAACGAGAGCGCGGTAGATTCGGTGAGTGATCTTGCGTTGAAACTGGAGGGCGAGCTCACGCTGGGCATGCTCGTTCTTGGCGACGACAATCAGACCGCTCGTGTCTTTGTCGAGTCGATGCACAAGACCGGGGCGCATTTCGTTGAATCCTTGCGAGAGATCGGTGGTGTGATGCAGGAGCGCATTCACCAAAGTGTCATGGGCATGGCCGTAGGCCGGGTGGACAACAAGGTTCGCAGGCTTATCCACGACAATGAGATCAGCATCCTCGTACGCAATATTCAGAGGAAAATCATAAGGCACCAATGTCTGTGTCGGGACCTGTGGGATGAAGACATGGAAAATGTCGGACGCCTTAAGAACGTGCGATGGTTTTACCGGCGCACCTTCGAACCAGACAAGTTCGCGACTCAGAAGGCGTGACGCCTGCGAGCGCGTTGCCACCAGCGGGTGTGACGCCAAGGCTTTATCAATTCGAAGTCCCACAGTTTCGGGCGTCGCAGAGAAGGTCTCTTCTTTGAAAGACTCCCCTGGGCGTGCGGCGGGTGTCGGTGGGTTCTGGGTCACCGTCTTGTCAGCTCTTTTTGGCCAACTTCATATATGAAGTGACCACTTTGTTTTCATCAAGACCAAGCTGCCGAGCAATTTGCACGAGAAAGCCACGTAAGAAAACAGGTGCGGGAAGATTTTTGAAGTCATTTGACTCAAGAGCGATCAGGTAGGTTTTACCGATGCGCGAGCTCTCTGAAAGTTTCTCGAGCGGGACCTGCTTGTAGGTTCGAATTTTCTTTAAGAAAGGTCCGTCGAACTCATCTTTTGCTGCGATCTCTTGTTCCATCGCGCCGTCCACAGGATATGTTCCCATCGGGCACTTCGCCATTCCCTGTTTGAGCGTGGGCGGAGCTTCACGTTTTCGAACTGTAAACTCGGACGTTGTAACGATCACTGTTTCGCGCGGACCGAATTCACTTGGCGGGGGAGCTGGCGTCGAAACCGGAGCCGTCGGGATTACAACCGGTGTTGAGGGAGGCGGGCTATGGATTTGAGCAGCTGCCATTTCGATAGACCCGGGGATCGACGGATCTGGAACTACAAAATCAGGAAGTGCCTGATGGTCGGCAGAAACGGTTGAGCGCTGAGCAAACGGTTGCGCCCCGTTTTTTTGCAGAGATTCATCATAGGCACGGCGAAGCTGATTGTTGCCAAGAACGGAGTAGGCTTCATCGACAAGTTTTAAGAGATCGCGCGCTTCTTCACGTGAAAACATCGAGTAGAGTGCTGGATTATCTTGAGAATAAGTGGCTTTAGCGCGCTGATAGGCGCGTTGGATCTCTGCCGGTACCGCGTCTGGCGGTACCTCGAGCACTTCGTAATAGTTCACTCCATCCTTAGAACCGAACATCCCTAAATGACAGCGCGAAGCGCCGCAGGATTCAATAGATTCTTTGAGATCTGAAGGAACTGGCCGACGATACTTGAGTAAGGATACTCAATCACCATAGGGCGACGCTTGCGCAGTGACTGCCACACGGCGTTATCGTGATCGATGTAGCCGAGGTAGCTCGCCTCAATTCCAAAGTACTTTTTGCAGACACTTTTCATCGAGTGCCCCAGTTCGATGTCCTGGCGCGTGCGGACCTGATTCAAGAGCAACTGAATCGAGAAGTCCGAAATCTTATTCGACAACCGAAGACCAGCTTCGGGATTCGTTTGATGGATGTATCGAACCAAGTCGGCCGGGCTTTTGATTCCAAGATTATTGCGCGAATCCATTGCCGCTTCGATGAGCGATTGAATACCGAGTTCGGACTCGGCTTCGCGAAGTTTGCGGTAATAGCTGGCCTTCATGAAACGGTAGGCGTTTTCTATCGATGTCGGCTCAGGAGTGACAGCGACGACTTTCTGATCGGCGGCCAAGAAAAAATCGAGCGTATTTTCGCTCGTTCCAGCGCCGAGATCCAAGATGACATAGGGCGTGGGTAGCGAACGCAGACCGTGAATCAGACGATTCTTAGCATCGCGATTCAGGTCAGCGATATTGAGGGCGTCGTTGAAGCCACTGATGAAGTTGAGGCCGGGAATTTCGGTCGCGGTTGTGACGTCAGCAAGTGAGTGTGTGCGGCCGGATACAAAATCAGAAAGGGTTTGATTTGGAATTTTGATCCCGAGGCACGTGTGAAGATTGCCGCTGCCGAGATCAAGATCGAT
Organism: Bdellovibrionales bacterium; assembly: GCA_016713885.1. Lineage (GTDB taxonomy): Bacteria > Bdellovibrionota > Bdellovibrionia > Bdellovibrionales > JAMPXM01. The sequence continues at coordinate 569,493 of JADJOF010000001.1, forward strand.
CAGCGTGACGGACTTACCCATTCGCGTTAGGCAAATGGCGAGAGAAGAGCTGATAAAACTCTTGCCGATTCCACCTTTGCCGCCACCGATTGCCCAAATAGTATTCATGACATCTTCTCTTCGGCACCACTCCCGCGAATATAGAGGGCCTGCGCCGCCTGCCAGGTGAACTTCTCATCCTTTCGGACCAAGGGCTGTGCGATGAGTTTTCGGCGAGCTAGACGAACGGCGACGTGGGCAGTCGGAAAATCAAGATCGGTAGCGGGCCTATGAATCTGTAGTCCGGCTTGGCGGAGAGTGTCCTGGACCAAAGTACTGCCGTCGCCAATCAAGCAAATGGCTTCACTATGTTGGGCGAAGCGATCTCTCAGTTCGTAAGCGGTGTAGGCACCTGGTGGCTCTGCTGACCACTGCGCGAAGACGAGTCCCATCTGGGCCGGAAGTGCCGCGACCACCAATTGATTGGGCGGTACAGTGCCCGAAGCGCGCGCTCCCTCGAGCATGTTCTCGGTGCTGCTGATCGTGATGATGGGTAGGCCAAGCGACCAGCCAAGAGCGCGAGCGGCGTTGATGCCAACGCGAATGCCGGTGAAGCTTCCGGGGCCTTGGCCGACAGCGATGGCCGAGAGTTTTGTAAAATAAGGTGCAACTCGCTCGAGTGATGGCCCAAGGACTTCGGCGTGACTGCGGTCGCGCCGCCATTGCTCCGAGACTAGAGTCCGCTCGTTTGGTTCATCGGGGTTCTCAACAAGAACCACCGATCCTGCCGTCGTTGTTGTCTCAATTCCAAGAACGAGGTTTGTCGACATCAGCGAAAGAAAATTCGCGACACATCGTTAAACAATGCAAACACCATCAGTCCAACCAGCAGTGCCGCCCCCACTCGTTGCGCGAGCTCCATCTTTTGCATCGAAAGCGGTGCGCCGCGAACAGCTTCGATCGTGTAGAACACAAGATGACCGCCGTCGAGCACGGGCACTGGGAGCAGGTTCAACACGAAGAGGTTGAGCGAAATAACAGCCATCGCCATAAGATATTCTGAGGCGCCTGCGCTCCACGACTTTTTCGCCATCTGTCCGATTGAGAGAAAGCCGCCAACATTTTTTGACGAGACCTGCCCTTGGAACAAACGCACAAGTCCGACGACAATCGCTCCCGACATCTCAACTGAGCGAACAGCACCGCGTTCGACCGCCTCGATCACATTCCCAGTCGCAACTTGGACCGTTTGTGGAACATCGTCGATGATCATCGGGCGAATGCCGACTTCAAATCGAGTTTCTTCCTGTCCCATGTGATTCATTCGTTTCTTCACGTTTGGCGAAATGGCGAGAGTCATTGGTTTGCCGTCGCGAATGATGGCAAAGTCGATCGGCTTCGTACCATCAAAAGCACGAATGCGTCCGACCACTTCTTCAAACTTCGTGAGCTTCTCGCCGTTGATTGAGACCAGCTGATCGCCAGGTCGGAGCCCGGCTTTTTCGGCAGGTGAGTCCTTTTCGATAGACGCCAAATAAAGCTCAGGATCGTCAAAACCCAAAGCGCGCAGTGCTGCGGTTCCGCTCTGACCGGCAGCAGCAGCTGGCACATCAACGACGAACTCAAGAGTTTGCGGCTGCGCCTCTTCGTCGGCCTTCTGCAGCGCTTCGATGAAGCCGCGCTGAACAGTGAACGTCAGTTTAGTCTCGCTCGCAAACGAGCCCACGGCGCGTTCGATCTCGCGCCAGCGACGGAACTGGGTCGCATTGATTTTGATAATCGAATCACCAGAGCGCATTCCGGCCGTTGCTGCCGCGGATCCCGGGATAACCGCAATTGTTGCCGAGCGCGACAGGAATGTCAGACCGTCGATATCGCCGATCTCTTTTGTCCACGAAAGAACATTTGGATTGGCGATGAGCTTTGGAGTCGCCTCAAGTGAGGTCGCGGTGCCGTCTTCGCGCTGAATTCCAAATCGCAGCGGCTTTCCAGGATTGGACTGAATTATCTTTTCGAGTTCATTCCAAGTCGCGATCGACTTGCCGTCGATTTCGAGAATGGTGTCGCCTGAACGAAATCCCGCGCTCCACGCGGTGGAGTTTTGCGCAAGATCGCCAAGGCCTGGGAACAGCGCCCTCTCGCCAATCATCGCAATAGCCGAATACAGCAAGAACGCGAACAGCAGGTTCATAATCGGCCCGGCCAAAACCACGGCAATGCGCTGGCCGACCGGTTTATGGAGGAACGATCCGGCACGATCAGCCTCACTGACCTCGGCCGAGGGATCGTCACCAAACATTTTTACGTATCCACCGAGAGGGACTGCGGCAATGCAGTACTCGGTTTCGCCTCGTCGAAAACTCAGAAGCTTTTTTCCAAAGCCAAGACTGAAAACTTCAACGCGCACTTTGAAGTACTTCGCGACGAGAAAGTGGCCGAGCTCGTGAACGAAAATCAGAAGCCCGAGGAGGATAATCATGGGAATTGCATAAGAAAATACGCTTGTCATTGCACTATGATAGTCGGTCGACCCGGTTGAGCTCCAGACTTTTCAATCGATCTGACAAACTTCTGGAGTGTCTGGTGGAATACCGCGCTCTGCAGCGTTCAGGACTTAGGACTGAATTAACGACTGATGAGGAAGCTAACGACGCTGTAGTAAACCGGAGCCGCGAACAGGACGCCATCGAGGCGGTCGAGAATTCCGCCGTGTCCTGGCATGACCGAGCCGGAATCTTTAACATCCGCCACACGTTTCAAAAGAGACTCGTGGAGATCGCCAATCTGCGCAAAACCGCCGGTGACGATGGCTGCGGCAATCATAGTCGCCGACGTCGTGTGTTGCGGCAGGTATTGTGCGATGACGACTCCGGCAATAGCGCTGCCGAAGAGACCGCCGATTGCGCCCTCGACTGTCTTTTTGGGCGAAACGGCCGAAAAGAGCTTTCGCTTTCCAAAAAAACGGCCGGTGACATAGGCCATCGTGTCGCCCGCAAAAACAATCGCCAAAAGCCCAAAAAACCAGATGTCGCCGTTCTCGAGACGGAGAAGTCGCAGAGCCAACGCCGGGAAAATCCCGACGTAGAGGAAGCCCATGAGCCCTGCGCCTTGAAACTGAACGGCGGGGGCAAGATCAGTTCGTCTTGAGACGTTAAACAAAACAATTGTTAAAAAATAGACCGCGACTTGAGCGACCGCTGCGATCGGTCGTTCGAGGAGAGTCGTCGTCAAAAGCAGAGCAAGGCAGAGTGTGACAAAGGACCATCGGATGCTCGCGACGGCCACTTCTTTGCGGAAGGTCAGCCGTGCGTATTCGAAAATACTGCCGGCGCTGACCGATAGACCGATCAACAGCAGCCCATCGGTTTTTAAAAACCAATAGATTCCAGCAACCCCCAAAACAGCGATCAGTGCCGAGAGGGCGCGGATTCTCATATCGATGGCTCCGGTTGATGAGGGTGGCGCTCGACTTGCGCTGATGTTTTTCCGAAGCGTCGTTCGCGCTGCGAATACCAATCGAACGCCTTCTGCAGATGTGAGTCGCTATAATCCGGCCACAGAACCGAATCGATATAGAGCTCAGAGTAAGCACTTTGCCAGAGTAGGAAATTTGAAAGCCGAGATTCACCGCTCGTTCGAACAATCAGATCCGGATCCGAAAAACTCAGTCCGTAGTCGCGAGCCAGTCGCCCCGTCTGCAGCTCGGCGCTGAGCATCTCTTCGGTGATATCATCGGCACGAAGGAGACCCTGTTCTGCTTTGCGCGCCAGAGCTTTTGCCGCGCCGACGATATCTTGGCGTCCGCCATAGCTCAGCGCAAAAGTGAGAAGCATGCCGGTGCAGTGCTCAGTCGCTCGGATCGTCTCATCGACTTCCGCACGCACCGAAGCGGGTAGGCGATCGATGTCGCCGATGGTTTGAAAGCGAATTCCATTCTTCACGAGATTGGCTCGTTCGCGCTTAAGATGTCGCGAGAGTAGAGCCATAAGGAAAGACACCTCTTCAAGCGGACGCAGCCAGTTCTCCGTGCTGAAGGTGTACAGCGTGAGCTGCTTCAGTCCACGGCGGGAGCACGTTTCGATGATCTCGCGGGCGACACGAGCACCACGCAAGTGACCGAACGTACGGTTCTTCCCCCGTAGTTCGGCCCATCGACCGTTTCCGTCCATAATGATTGCGACATGCGCCGGATTCGAGGTGCCCACGTCAGATCGTCATGATCTCTTTTTCTTTTTCAGCCGAGATCTTATCAACCTTCTCGATGTACTGATCGGTCATCTTTTGGATGTCCTGTTCGGCGCGCTTGTTGTCGTCTTCGCTGATGGCCTTGTCTTTCAGTGCCTTCTTCAGCATTTCGTTGGCATCACGACGACCCATGCGAACTGCAACCTTGGCGTCCTCAACAACCTTCTTGGTGTTTTTCACCATTTCTTTGCGGCGCTGTTCGTTGAGATCAGGAACTTTCAAACGGATGACTTTGCCGTCATTGATCGGGCTCATACCGAGATCGCTCTTGATGATGGCCTGTTCGATCTCTTTCAGCATCTGAGCTTCCCATGGTGCGATCAGGAAACTCTTCGCATCGGGAGTGGAGATTGCCGACACCTGGCTCAGAGGTGTCAGGTTGCCATAGTAGTTAACTTTAACGTTATCGAGCATGGAGACCTGAGCGCGGCCCGTGCGAACTTTTTTGAGTTCGTTCGAGAGAGCGACGAGCGCCTTCTCCATCACATCTTTTGCGGCTTTTTTTGCGTTCTCGACCATATTGACCTCACTGAATGAGAGTGCCGATTTTCTCGCCCTGAACGGCCCGGAGAATATTCACCGGATCCTTCAGATTAAAGCAGAGAATCGGCATCTTGTTGTCCATACACAAGCTGATCGCGGTTGAGTCCATAACATTGAGGCGGCGATTCAGGACATCGATGTAGCTCAACTCGTCGAATTTCACGGCGTCGTTGTGCTTCAAAGGATCTTTATCGTAAACGCCGTCGACCCGAGTCGCCTTCATGATCACTTCGGCGTCGATTTCCATCGCGCGCAAAGCAGCGGCTGTATCGGTCGTAAAATACGGATTGCCAGTTCCGGCTGCGAAAATGACAACCCGCTTTTTCTCGAGATGGCGAATTGCCCGGCGCCGAATATACGGCTCGGCGATCTCGGCCATTTCGATAGCACTTTGAACTCGCGTGTAAACATTCTCTTTCTCAAGAGCGTCCTGCAACGCGAGCGCATTGATGCAGGTGGCGAGCATGCCCATGTAATCTGAGCTCGCTCGGTCCATCCCATTGGCCGACGCGGCAACACCTCGAAAGATGTTTCCGCCCCCGATGACGATGCCAATTTCAACACCGGTTTCCACAGCAGCACCAACACCCTTTGCGATCTCTTTGATCACATTGTTGTTGATACCAAAACCTTGGTCACCGGCGAGCGCCTCGCCACTGAGTTTCAATAGAATTCGGCCAAAAGATGAGCGTTTCACCATTAGCTTTTCACCTGAGCCGCAACTTCTGCAGCAAAATCGTCTTTCTTCTTTTCGATACCTTCGCCAAGTTCAAAGCGAACGAAGCGGCGGATAACGATGTTTTCACCGATTTTGGCGATTGTTTCTTTAAGATAGTCCGCGATTTTGAGGTCGGGGTTTTTCACGAAGGGCTGTTCGAGAAGGCAAACTTCCGACATCCACTTCTTGATTTGTCCGTCGACGATCTTCGCGATCATGTCTTCTTTTTTGCCTTGTTCACGAGCTTTCGCCATCAGAACTTCGCGTTCGCGAGCGATCAGATTCTGATCGAGCTCTTCAGTCGAAACAGCAACCGGAGCTGCTGCAGCGATGTGCAAAGCGATATCGCGTGTGAACGCCCGGAAGCCTTCGTTGCGAGCAACGAAGTCAGTTTCGCTGTTCACCTCAAGAAGAACGCCGATGCGGCCTTCACCGTGGATGTACGATTCAACAGCACCCTCGGCTGCAACGCGGCCAGCTTTTTTCGCTGCCGATGAAAGGCCTTTTTGACGAAGCCAATCGACGGCCTTTTCGAAGTCGCCAGCAGTCGCCTCAAGCGCCTTTTTGCAATCCATCATTCCGGCGTTGGTCTTCGCGCGGAGCTCTTGAACCATTGATGCAGAGATAGCCATTGCTCTTACTCCTCAGTCGTTTCTGGAGTTGTTGTTTCGCCTTCTTCGAGCTCTTGTTGAATCTCGACGTCGTCAGCAGTACCAGCCGCAACGAGTTTGCGGGTCTTCGATGCTTTAACAACAGCGGGACCAGGCTTTTTCTCTTCGACTTTTTCTGGGCGACGGCCGCGTTTTGCCGCTTCGGGCTTCGCTGCTGCCATCTCTTCTTTTTCTTTAGCGAGATCCGATTTTTTGTCGGAGTTCGAACGCATCTTCTGTTCCCACTCTTGCGCGCCTTCGTTGTACGACTCGGCAACGAGACCTGCGAAGAGTTTAATCGAACGGATGGCGTCGTCGTTACCCGGGATTGGGTAGTCGGCCGACTCAGGATCGACGTTGGTGTCGGCGATGCCGATAACCGGGATACCAAGGCGCTTTGCTTCAGCAACAGCGATGTGCTCCATGTTCAAATCGACAACGAACATTGCCGACGGCATGTCCTTCATGTCGCGGATACCATCGAGGTATTCAACAAGGCGCTGATACTCTTTTTCGATTCCAGCGCGCTCTTTCTTCGAGAAGAAGTCGAGCTCGCCTTTTTCGCGCATCTGGTCGATCTTTTTCAAACGATCGATTGACGCTTTAATTGTCGAGAAGTTTGTGAGCATGCCGCCCAGCCAACGTTTTGTAACGTAGAACTGACCGCATGATTTAGCCGCCTCTTGGATCGGCTCGACCGCTTGTTTCTTTGTACCAACAAAGATCAAGCTTCCGCCGTTGGCCGCTGTCTTCTTAACGAAGTCAGCCGCTTTCTTGGCGTGATCGACTGTCTTGTGCAGGTCGATGATGTGAATTCCGCCACGGTCTGTGAAGACGTAGGGTTTCATTTTTGGGTTCCAGCGTTGAGTCTGGTGACCGAAGTGCACGCCCGCATCGAGCATGGCTTTCATAGTAATCTGCGCCATTGCGCTACCTCCTGAAGTCTCTTGTTTTTCACAAGAGGACGTTATTTTTGCGTCGGAGGTTTGTCCGTGAACGCTGGAAGTTCACAGGTGACTTGGGTCGACCTCGAACAAAGCGGTTTGGCTTTGTGTCGGTCGGCTTTCAGTGCGCTCCGAACGCGGTTTCTGGTTATTCCTCCGTCTCGAATTTCGGGGAGAAAAACGGCTCTTTTTATCGAGCCGTCTGAACAACCCCGTTGTCGCATTTGCCGATCGGGCCTTTCGGTCCAATCGGCTCGGGCGTCACCAGCGGAGTCCGAGACGTGTGTATTTGCTGTAAACAGCAGATAGGAAGGGGTTAGCACGCTGAGCCATGGCGAGCAAGGCGGATCGCGGACGAAGTCGCAGTCTGAAGGGAGTTCCCGGGTTGTTTTCGCACCGCGGCTTCCGGCGCCGGAAGCTGTCGCGTGTCAGCCGGGAGGCAGACGGCCGTCTAAGCCTCAGCCGTGACCGTCTGCGGGCCGAATTGGCGTTCGGTTTCGTGGGTCGGGGCAGGGCCGAGCTCGCCGAGGGTTCGCTGCGTCTCGAGAATCGCACCAACGGTGTTTCGCTGGCTCGAGAAGAGTGCCGAAACAATCCAGAGGTTGTCGATTTTAGGGATGCGACCCGCCGGATCGAACTGACCAACCAGTGACCCGTGTGAACCGGGAACGACCAAAATGCGCTCCTGAACGAGGCCGTCAAAAGCCGATTCGTAGGCGCGTTTGACCTGGCGCTTGATCTGTTTCAAGGCGCCGGCGACGAGCTCTTCCTCATCGACTTGGTCGCGAGGAATCAGTGTCAGCCACTGTGAAACTTGCAGACCGTCAGCCTGTGGCGCGTGGAAAACACCGATTGTCGGCTCTTCGTTTGCGCCTTTCAGCACGTGAACGGACTGTGAGTCGGTGACAGTGTGACCGTGAATGATATCGAGATTCACGCTGGTCCAGAAGTCGCCCTTAATGAGCTTCTGACGAACGCGGGCGGGAAGCGTGCCGTCGCCAAGAAGTTCGGGGAGCTGTTGCGGAGGTGCCGCGAAGACGACCTCTTGGGCACAAATGCGTTTTGTGCCGTTCAGCAGCGTTTCGATAATGAAGGTGTCGTCGACGATGAACTTCGTTGCATAGGACTGAGTCATTAGCGCGCCGGTGTAGGTCTGGGCGAGCTTCTGAACCCAGTCTTTCGGAGTTGAGGAGAGCAGCAGGCGTTTTTCGACGGCATAGGCTTCGACTTCGCTCGCCGTTTCAACGGTGGCGGAACCAAAGCCGACATACGGTTTAAATTTGCCATCGTCGTAGGTGACGGGTGCGGCGTCGATCTCGGTGCGCTCAATTTTTTCGTCGATGATTGTTTCGAGCCAGTCGAGAGCAGCGTGTGTCTCGGGCGTTGCGGGGAATATTTTGAGACCGTGGTCGACGGGACCGGCCTTCGTTTGGCCGATGCGGCTGCTTCCGCCGAGAGTTTCCATCGATTCAATCAAAAGAACATTTCGCCCGGTGGCCTCGAGCACGTGGGCCGAGAGCAGTCCCGAAAGGCCGCCGCCAACAATAAGTGTGTCGAATTCTTGCGCTTTTGGAGATTTGATTTGAGCCATGCCCCATTCAATCCATAGACAGCCGTCAGACGCAAGATGTGGATGGGTGCTTTTGCCGGAAAGACGCTCAGGAAGAGGCTTTGCCCGGCGTTTTGGCTGTCGATTTTGCCGTTAATTTCGCCACCTGCCGCAGGACTGAGCGCAAGAGACCGCGAACGGGCGCCGGAGAGAGCGCGATTGCGCGCGCCACACGCGGGGAGTAGCGGTAGTAGAGACGAGTGAAAATCCGACCGGCTTTTGAGCGCCGCAGAACGCGGTCGCGGAAGCGACGGAGCTCGTCGACTGTGGGATCGTGTTGGCCATCGAAGGCGGCGGTCGCAACAAAACAGCGCGGGCTGTTTTTATTTGAGAGCTTCAGAAAGTTTTTAAAGGCCTCGGGGTTCTTGGCTGTTCGCGATTGGATCTCGGCTTTGCGCACGATGTGACCATAGATGGGAGCAAAGCGAACAAACTCGGCGAGCTTCACTCCGGCCTTGTTTTGTCGCTCGCGGTAGCGCGCGGATTGATCATAGATGCGCATCAAATCCCAATACACGCTGGCGACGACGGTGATCTCTTGTTTGCGTGCTTCGGCGCTGAAGAGGTCGGGAGTGAGTTCGCCGGCCTTTTTGTCGTAAACGACCTCAAGAACGCGAAGGTATTTTTCATAGTGAACAGCGGCCTCGGAAAAGTTTTTCTGAGCGAGAAACTCTTTGGCTTTTTTGACCAAAGCGACGCGGTTTCTCCAAAGCAGAAGTTTATTTTGTTCTTTGGCCTGTGCTTGGGCCCGAAGGACGGCACCTTTTGAAACCATCCGCGAGAGGATCGAATGACAGCCTCCGCAAACAGAGTCGGGAACCGAGGTGAGTTGCGCGTTCTCTTGCAGGCCGATGCGCAGTCCCGTGTCGACGATGACGAGCGAGGGCACGGTGTCGCCGCAATAGGGACACGTGATGACGCCGCCTTCTTCGGGGCTTGCCCCGGCGGCCGAAGCTTTTGGAGGTGGACTGGCGTGGGCTGTGTCAGAAGCCACCGGGCTCTTGCTCCATTCGATTAAACGAGAAAGGTCATCGCGACTTTTTTATTGTACACGTCGTCTTGCACTAGAGCAGGTGAAGAGCGTCGATATCGAAACCGACCTTGACCTTGGGCGAGATGCGGTGCGCGAGCGACTCGCTCAACGTCCGGCACAGCGATGATATCGGGGAGCCGGGACCATGGCTTTTGAGGAGAATCTGAAAGCGATATTGATTGCGCAATTTCGCCAGTGGCGCCGGTGCGGGGCCGAGAACAAAGACTTCGGTCTCTTTGCCTTCGAGGCTTGCGACCATTTTGCGCGCCATTTGCGCAACGGTGAATGCCGCATGCTCGGTTTCGTCGTGCGAAGGGCCCATGAATTTGATCGCAGCGACGCGCCCGGCGGGAGGATAGTCGAGAGGTTTTCTAAATTCGAGTTCATAGGCAGCAAAGCCCTCGTAGTCGTGCGCGAGTGTGAACCGAATGGAGGGATGATCGGGATTGTAGGTCTGGAGCAGCACGCGCCCGGCACGATCGTGCAGATGGCGGCCCGCGCGGCCAGCGACTTGAGTGAGAAGCTGAAAGGCGCGCTCAGAGGCGCGGAAATCGGGAAGATTAAAAGCCACATCGGCCATGACCATGCCGACCGTGGTGAGACCCGGAAAGTCGAGTCCTTTGGCGATCATCTGCGTTCCGACAAGAATGTCGATCTCGCGATTTTCTATAGCCGAAATCGCATGTTCAAGATCTTCTCGAGTTTGAATTTCGTCGCGATCCATTCGCAAGAGGCGCGCCTCCGGGAACAGTCGTGCGAGATCCCGCTCGATGAGCTCTGTCCCAAGGCCGAGCGGTTTTGGTTCGCCGTCGTGGCACTTGCTACAGTGTTCGCGCAACGATTCATGATAGTCGCAATAATGGCATATAAGATCAGAACGACCATGCAGGGTGAGAGCGACGGCACAGTTGGGGCAGTCGGGAGAATGACCGCACACAGGGCACACCACGCTCTGCGCGATACCGCGGCGATTGAGGAAAAGCGCGGCTTGCTCTTTGCGCTCAAGAGTTTCACCTATTGCTGTGAGCAGTTGTTGTGATGCCCAAAAGGGTCGGCCGTCTTCGCGGTTTCCAAGCTGGCGATCGCGATCGCGCGTTTCACGCATGTCGATGACCTCAATGGTCGGAAGCTGTGTGGCCTTTGCTCGTTGTGGGAGGCGATGGAGATGGTAGCGACCGCTTGTGGCATTATGCCAGCTTTCCATCGACGGCGTTGCAGAACCAAGGACGATCGGGATCTGGTTGAGTTTCGCGAGCATCACGGCCGAGTCTCGAGCGTGATAGCGAAGCGACTCGTCTTGTTTGAAACTCGACTCATGCTCCTCATCGATCACGATGATACCGAGGCGTGGAAGCGGACAAAAGAGAGCCGAACGTGCGCCGATCAAGACGGATTTTTCACCATTCACCGCGGCCCACCAGTTGTCGGTTTTTTCGCGAGGCGTGAGGTGCGAATGAATGACAGCGATATCGTCGCCGAAGCGGCGAGCGAAGCGTTCGATCAGCTGTGGAGTGAGGGCGATTTCGGGAACCAGCACGAGTACTTGTTTGCCGGCGGCCGTCACTCGAGCGATAAGCTCCATGTAGACTTCGGTCTTTCCTGAACCGGTGACGCCGAAAAGAAGATGAGTTTGAAATTCGGGTTTGTCCTGAGCGCCAATGGGCGAAATCGTTTCGACGATCGCCTGCTGTGTTTCGGTGAGATTCACCGAGTGATCAGTCTGTCCGCTCGAAGGTTTAACAACGGCGCCTTTTTTTGATTTTCTCCGTCCACCGCCTTTAGGCAGCGGCGGGAAAATCAAATCAGCGGTTTGTCCAAGAGGGTAGACGTAGTAGCGACTGACCCATTCGAGCCATTGAAGATAAGTGGCGCTCAGTGGTGGTCGCTCGGGAATGGGTTGTAGCGCCGCTTTGAGCTTCACGCCTTCCGGGGCGTTTGGCTCTTTCCGCAACATCAGGCCAGCGACTTTGCGCTTGCCGAGTGGGACGAGGACCGAGTGGCCGGGGCCAACGACTGAGCGATCAAACCCATCGGGAACAAGGTAGTGCAGGGGGCCGAGTGGGGCATCAACCGCAATCGACCAAATCTCTCCGGTCAACGAAACCTCGCATAGAAGTCTTTAACGACTGGATCGTTCGGAAGGTGAGCCATTTTTGCTTCAGCGGGAGTGATTGATCCGCCCTGAAGTTGTGGCGCAAGTGAACCTTCAGCGAAACTTTTTGCGGATAGAACTTTGACCGTCGCGCTCCAAACGGCATCGATAGATTTGTCAGATGGCCGCCACGTGATCGTGCGTTCGCGTGGAAGTTTGAAACCCGATCCTGCGGGAGCGTGTGCGCTCATTGTCATCTCAGTTTGCTGAAGGAGGCGGATTTTGCGGAGCAAGAAGGCGTCTTGCTCGATCCAAGCGCCGGGATATTGAATGGCGCTGCCGACTGGTGTCGGTTCGCCAAAGACCCAAGCGATGGCTCCGCCCTCACGCCCGAGTCGTACGGCGGCCTCGGGCACCGGCTTATAGGTGCCGATGTTGGCAATGCGCGCAGTGGGTTTTGCCGCGGATGGGGGGAGGATCTTGTTTTTTATAAAGTAATCAAAGAACTTTGCACTTGAGCGAATGTAGAGAAAGGGCTCAAGAAACTCGTGTGAAATGTTGGATGCCTTTGTCTCGGCCGAAGCCGCGTCGTTGACACTCGCGAGGCGTCGACCATCGCGGTAGAGCGCATCCCAGCGAATGCCGGAACCCGTGGCGATCAGGCGCATCACTTCGGCGTTCTGAATAATCCATCGCTCTTTGATGAGATTGCTGCCTTCGGCAGCATTGAGAAACTGAATTTCTTGTTCGATGACATAAACACCGCGCCCATTGTTCTTCGCCATCCTCGAAACGATGGTTTTACTTGAGGGAATAGCGGCGTTTGCGGTGGCTCTGGTCAGAAGGAGCGATGCCAAAAGGAGCGAGGAAAAAATTTGAGCGATCGTATTCTTCACAGCGTTTTTCCTAGTGTTTGAAGGTATTGGCGAAGAGCGGTGCCAAGCTCGGGATGCTCAAGTGCGAGCTCGATATTGGCCTGTAGATATCCAAGTTTGTCGCCTGCATCAAAGCGACGCGAAGTGAAGGTCTGCGCGAGCAAACCCTTTTCTTTGGCAACCGCGACCATGGCGTCGGTGAGTTGGATCTCGCCGTTTTTTCCAGGTTTGGTACTGGCAATGTGGCCAAAGATCGAAGCATCAAAAACATAGCGACCGGGCAAAGCCCAGCGCGATGACGACTGTCCAGCTGTGGGCTTTTCGATCACGTTTCCGACTCTGATGCGAGTGCCGCCATCGGGCATGGCGGTCGTTTCGCCTTCGACGATTCCATATTTGTGCGTTTCGCTGGCGGGAACTTCCATGACCGCCACTGTCGACATTCCTGATTGCTCGAAAGACCGCGCGAGCTGCCCCGTGACGGTTGGTTTATCTTTGTCGGCGATCATAATTTCATCGCCAAGCAAAACCGCGAACGGTTCATTCCCAATGATAGGTTTGGCACAGCCGATCGCATGCCCAAGTCCGAGTGGGCGCATCTGACGGATCGAAATGATGTTGGCGGCATCGCGAATTTTACGAAGGCTTTCGAGCCACGCGTCTTTGCCATCGCGGGCGAGTTTATCTTCGAGCTCGTAACTCACGTCGAAAAAATCTTCGATGGCGTGTTTGCCGCGACCGGCAACAAGGACGATATCTTCAATGCCGGCGCGAACGGCCTCTTCGACGATGTACATGAGAATAGGTCGATCGATGATCGGGAGCATTTCTTTCGGCACCGTTTTGGTGGCGGGGAGAAAGCGGGTTCCGAGACCGGCGGCAGGAATAACGGCTTTGCGGACTTTCGACATAGGGAACACCATAAGAGGGACCACCCCCTGTTTTGTAGTGGAGACGCGTCACGCCACGTGGTCTTGAAGGGATCAATTTGAGACGAAGGTCGAGATTCTAAAGCAATGGAGTCGATTTGGCCGCCTTTGTATGGGAACTGTCGCGAAATCGGGCGCCTCTTCGTGATACGATGAGAGCTCTTGGGGGGCAGTTCGTGCGACGATTCATCGGTGCAAAGCAGACTCGGTTGGGTCTTGTTCTTTCTGCGGCTTTGCTGCTTGTCGTGGCATTTCAAAACTGTTCGCAGCCTCCTCCGAACGATGAGGGCGATCAGCTGGCAAGCGAGGCAGAAAAAGTTGATTTCGCCTATGATGCTGTTCCCGATCAACTCTCGTATCTGTCGTGTGCCGCCGCAGAGGTCGGCACGTTCGACACGAGTGCCTATTTTTCATTTCGCGTCGGGGCCTATCGCGGCGGGGGCCTAAAGCTGAATGACGCGTTTCGAGTTCAGCAGGGAAAAAAACCACCTGAAAAACAGGCATCTCTGTTGACGATGAGTCCGGCGAACAGTTCGACCAGTATGCAGGTGGCAATTCGCCAGCGCTCCAATTTTCAAGTGATGTACACTTCGAGCGGTGCCGCTAAAAATGGCGAAGACTACATGAGCATTTTGGAGCCGCTCGGCACCGTCGATCTTTCGGATATTCTTGTTCGGCTTGAGCCAAGCTCTCGTGTTCGCTATTTGCGCAACGGCAACGTGTACGGTTCACGTTTTGAGGGTAGCCTCTTCTATACAAAAAACCCGACGTTGGCGGGATCAATCAGAACAGCGCTCAAGAACGACGCCTTCTTGGCGCTGACTTATTCGCAGCAACCGTCTGATGCAGGTGGAGGCACGTCGTCGGCGACGCCGACGCTGGCGCGAGGTCCTCGCGATGTGACTGAAGGCTCAACGGCAAATCCCTATACTCAGGCCTACGGCAAAGGATTGTATTTGAGCTTTGCCCAACCGACCCAGGGAGCAACGGCGGCTCAGGCCAACTATCCACAGAACGTGATTCGAGAGGTGACGGAGTTCAATCTCTTAAGCTCAACCGATCGTACTGGCACAGCTTCATGGAGCTGTCCCGACACGATGAAGTTTCGCGTTGTGCGACCGGAGGACGTGAAGGCGGGCCGTGTGGTCTGCGCCATCGCTCCAGATCCTGCGATTCCCACGTCGGATCTTCTGATTGTGCGCAACCAGTTTCGCGTTGAAGACTGGTACGTCGACATGACCAACCGCTGCATCATGCCGAAGAAGGCGCCGTCAACATGCTACGGTTCCGGTGTGACAACCGTGCAGTACGCGATCAACCAAACTTGCACCGAGGGTGGAAATCCTGCCTGCGTGCACTACGCTAGCGTTTGCTATCGAAACTGACCTGCGCTTAGCATGAGGTTGTGAATCGATTCCGACCTGGGCTCTGTCGCCCTCATTCTTTCGTGTTTGGCTATTTGGCCTTCGTTGACCATCGCTGGTGAGCGACCCTATCGAACCGGGCCGATCGCCGCTGGGCTTGGAGGCGCTGGGCGCGCTGCGGTCGACGCAACGGAATCGGCCTGGCTCAATCCCGCGGGGTTGGTACACATCCAGCGTTACCACGCCGCCTTTTCCGCTCAGCAGTCTTCGCAGGAATCAGGCGACTCGTTTCGCGATTACGCGGTGATGTTGGCAGACGGTGATCCTGAGCGCACGACAGCGGGAGCTTTTTCCTACGTGAATCGGCGCACGTTGCGTGGCGGCGCTGGAGAGGTTGTCGGTTCACAGCAAGACATCCAGCTTTCATTCGCGAGCTTCGTTCCCTTTCCGCGGCGCCTATCGGTCGGTGCGACTTTTCGGCATTTGATTCATCAGGAGTATGGCGGGGATATCTCGCAGAACAACTTCACGCTGGGTTTGCTGATGCCGATGGGGCGGAAGTGGGGCTTTGCGGTGGTCGGATCGGACCTCGCCGGAGCCAGCGACGCGGTTTCTCCGGAAGCGCGGATGATTCCGACCTTGGCGGTTGGATTTCACATTGTTCCACATCAGCTTTTGCGGATCCGAGCTGACTGGGTGAAGGCTTTTGAGCAGGAGGCCCCGATCAGCCGACCGGGAGGCCCGAGCGCCGACTCCGGCCGTTCAGACCTCCGAATGGGCTTAGAAAGCTGGTTCCGTGAGGACTTTTCTTTCCGTGTGGGTGGAGCCTGGTTGGAGTCGCGGGACCAAATGTGGGTGACCACAGGGCTCGGTTTTAGGGGTCCAAAGCTCAGTTTTGGCTATGCTTTTGAGCGCGACGTGCGTTCTGGCGAGGCCACTCGGCATACATTTGACTTGTGGATGCCGCTTTGATAGCCAATACCTCTTCCAGAAGAGGTAGACCATGGCGTCAAAAACGAAGCGTACAGAAACAATCCGCACACGCAAACACAACAGCACAGGTCGCAAAGCAAAAGCGGCTCGTCGCACAAAAGGTTCGACAAAGTCGGCTAAGAAACTCTTCGGCGACTAGTTCGAAGTGAAAGTTAGACCTTCGGGTCTGCTTCCGGTCGAAAAAAACCGCGTACTTGATCGCCCGTAAGGGTAAATCGAGACGCGGTTTTTCTATTTGTATCATTTGATCGCAGGACTGGTTTTGTTTGGGTGTCTTTATCGAACCGAACCACTCTTCTGGCTTTGTCCTAGGCGCGCCGGAATTTCGCGGGCCTCACCAACCAGTTTGAACTGGAACGGTTGGCGTACCCATCCCTCCTGGCCAGCTTGAAATCTCCAGCTGCGAAACGCTTGAAGCGATGCCGAGTCCATCAGGGCCGATCCAGACGAGCGCTCAACTTTGGTATTTACGAGACGACCGTCTGAGGTCACTTTCCCCACGAGTACACTTGTGCCCTGTTTGCGAGCGAGGCGATCGCGCTGAGGATAGGCTGGTTGCGGATTGCCCGGGAGCACCTTCAGCTCCGAAGCGTTGCGGACGGGCTCACCAATAGCAGGTCCAAGTCCAGCATTGTTATCGCGACCACCGGCTCCAGCTGAGCCTTCTTCCGTCGAGCCAGAACCACCGCGGCCAGCAATTGGCGCAGGCGATTCACTTCGCGCCTGTTGTTGTGCATCTTGCTGTCCTGCGGATGCCGATTGCGCCGCTGCTGCTGTTTCGGCCGAGGTTTCGCTGTTTGATTCTGGAGTTGGAGTGACCGCCGTCGATTGAACTTGCTCGGCTTTGACCTCTTCTTTTTCCTGTACCGGTGTCGGGGCAATCGCGACCGGCTGCTCTGGCTCCGCGGGCGCTGCTTGTGCTGGGACTTCTTTCGCGTCACTTGAGTTGTCGTCGGATGGCGGAGTTGCAAGCAACACGGGCGGGGCCTCTTGGCTCTCATCGGTCATGACATCAGCCTGGGCGTTCTCGACCGGTGCCGCGACAGGTTCTTCGACGATTTTTGCTGTTTGAACTGCAGGCTTTGCCGCTTTGGCAACGGGCTTCGCGATTGATGGGGTTACCGCTTTTTTGGTTACGGCTTTTTCCACAGGTTTTTCTTCAGACACAACGGGCTTTACGGCAACCAGCGGTTCGGTTCGCGGAAGCTCTTTAATGACGACGTCACTGCTGGAGTCGGTCAGTGTCGCCTGTGGGGCAACGGCCACCTCGACCGTGTCGGTATTGGCCGCTTTATCAGCTTGAGCGACACCAATGGTATTGGCTCCGTCAAGCATCGCAATGCCAGCGCCTTCCGGCTTTTGATTGCCTCCAGCGATATCCTTGAACTTCTGGGGAGCGAGGATCATTCCGATCAGAAGCGACATATGCGCTAAAACCGATACGGAAACGCAAGCAAAGGTGCGTGCGCGAATCCGCGATTCGCTGAGCGAACTCGGAACACGTTCTTCTCGAGAGGCTCTTTCGGTAACGGGCATGGCGATCCTCCTTCGGGACTATCCACACCTATTAGCGATTCGCGGGCCGAGGCCGTCGGGGCTTGGGGCCAAGTTGGCAGAATAAGGCGGGTAAAACTCTCTTGGTCGGTGCCGATTTTTGGCGCCGCACACGTATGACGCACCGCTTTCTGGACGTCCAAGGCGAATTGACTCGAGATAAATCGAACCGAATGCGTGCGCTATACGGCACGTGCTCAATTGAGGAGTGCTGGATTGGATTTGAGCGAGCGAAAGTTCGATTAACTTGAATCAACCGAGCGAGTTCGCGAGCTCGAAAAATCCTCGATGAGTCATGATCTCAAACCCAAGTAGGATCGCCTTTAGACCAATAAATCTGAGTTCTTCACGGAGGTAAGACCATGCCCATCGAGTTCCGTCGAGCGTACACCGATGAAATTCGGGACCGCTATAAAAATGCAAGCGAAAACAAAAGTCTGCGATTTTGGACGAATTTTGCCAGGTCTGCGGGTATCGGTCCCGCAAGCATGCGATTCAAATTTTAAATGGCAAAGCCAAGGGGCCAGACGCACGTAAGCGCCCGGGGCCTGCTTCGCGCTACATCGATGCGCTGAGCGACTTAAAGGCGCTATGGGGGCTTATGAGCTACATCTGTTCAAAGAAGATGAAGGCGGCTATGCCACTGTGGCTTCCATTTTATAAAACAAGCGACCGAAGAAAGGCGTTGCTCCTTCAGATGAGCGCCTCGACCATTGATCGACTTTTAAAACTTCATCGAAGGTCGCTTGGAAAAGGGCTCTCAACAACAAGACCGTCGATAAAAATGAAGACCAAGATTCCACTTAAGCTCTTGGACGGCGAGACGAAGGTTCCAGGTTTTGTCGAAGGCGACACAGTTGCCCACTGCGGAAATTCGATTGCAGGCGAGTACGCGAACACACTTACGGTCGTCGATTTGTTCTCTGGTTGGACTGAGCTTCGCTCGTGCTGGACAAAGATGCTGCCGGCGTCACAAGCGCCGTGAAAAGATCGAGTCTCGAGTGCCGTTCATGTTGGTTGGTTTCGCTTCAGATAACGGTTCTGAATTCATCAACGACGTTCTCTATTCGTACTTCTCAAAACGCCCAGCACCAATCAACTTCGTAAGGCGTCGAGCCTACAAGAAAAACGACAACGCCCATGTCGAGCAAAAGAACTGGACCCACGTCCGCGAGCTTTTCGGCTATGAGAGGTTCGACGATCCATCGCTTGTGCCGATGATGAATGAGATCTATCAAGCGTACTGGTGTCCGCTCCAGAACTACTTCACGCCATCGATGAAGCTCGTAGCCAAAGAGCGAATCGGTGGATCGATCAAGAAGCACTACGATGAACCCAAAACACCAGCTCAGCGTCTGCTTGACTGCTCACTTGTTCCCGAGGCCGACAAAGTCAGAATCGGATCCGAGGTACACTCCAGAAACCCAATCGACCTCAAACAAAGACTCGACCAGAAGCTCAAGGAATTCTTCGAACATGTCGATGAGATAAAAAGAAGTCAGAGGCCCAAAACTGGATCCTGACTCATCGCTCCTTGGTATGGTTTAGCCATGAGTCAATACGCAAGGTACGGCGTTTTGCCGAAAGCGCTAGAGCCTCAGTCCGATTCCGTAGAAGAGTGGCGTCGGAATGCTGAGTCCGGCGCGCTCAATATTGTAATCGCGAACGAATACCGAGAACGATCCGACTTCGACTCCGGCTTCAACATATCCGGTCGTCAGAAATTTCTTCTCGCAGGTCTCCTCAAGGCGCCCACTATAGGGGTTGAACGCCGTTACACACTTTTTGGTGTCGCCGAAATAGCCGCCAATTCCAGTAAAAAGCTTCAATATGCCGAGCGGCAGATTGGCGCGCGCCGAGAGATCGGCGCCGGCGTAGAGATCCTTTGAGCCAAAAATCGAGAGACCAATTCGAGGCTCAAGATAGGGATTGATGGAGTATCCGAGATGGCCTCCGAGATGTAGGTGGCCCTCGGTTGATGCCGCTTCAAGCGATCCGAAGAAGTCGTTTGAGAGTGTCGGAGCTGGGGAGGTGGTGTGCGCCACCGATGAGGTCGCGCTGTCGGTCGACGAATGGAATGCAATTGGACGGATTGGCTCGTAGCGGTCGACAGGTGGGGAGTAGTCGAAGTGTGCCGGCTCGGTTCGTCGGTAGACTGTTTCGCCGGCGGCATTTTTTGTTTTGCTGTAGCCAGTGCTGCTATCGGTGGACGAAGCCATCTCGCCGAGCGTGCTGCAGCCGATTGATCCGCAAAGAAGAGTGCTGATGGAGGGACCGATGAGTAGTCGCGTGCGCAGGGGTGTGAAGTTCATAGTCTCCATATGAACGCGGAATTGGGCCGTCGCCAAGGCCGGTTAATGGATTTTTGAAACAGATCGTTCCAAAATAAAAACGATGAGGCCTTCGCTATCCATGCGTAGGCCCCACCGCTGTGAAACTAGTTTGGTGTCTCGCTTTTCTTGAGTAGCTCGCGATTGGCGTTGAGGTAGCCCTCTTTGGCGACCTTCGCGGCGCGTGTGCGATACATATTCATGTCCGTCGGCGCCCAGGTATCGAGGCCGTCGACGTAGCGATTGTACATACAGAATGCTGCGGCAATAAGAACCGCGTCGTGGATCTCGAGATCTGTTGCGCCGTTGTTGCGAGCGGTCGCGATGGCGTCTGCAGTGACGGACTTTCCGCCCCTTTGCACAAGCGCGGCGATTCCCAAGAGGCTTTTTAGTTTCTCAGAAATCGGCGCTTCGTGGTAGTTGCGCTTCACTTGCTGAACAAGATCTTCATTGTTTGCAAGGTGTGCGGCCGCAACCGCGCCATGAGTGGTTTGACAATAGTAGCAGTCGTTCAGCGAAGAGACGTATGTCGCGATCAGCTCGCGCTCTCCGGCAGAAAGAGAGCCTTCGCCATGAAGGAGAACGTCGACCAATTCGTTGAGAGGCTTCCGCGGCCTCTGGTCGGATCGCCATGAGCCCGCGAATTCCGGCGAGGCCCTCAGGAACAGTGATGTGTGGCATGGTAAGACATCCTTTCGAAAGGTTAGTGTACGGTTTCGCGCAAAACGGTGTTGATCACGTGTTGGCCGATGAGTGCGCCGAGGCGTTGACCTTCTTGATTGGAGAATTCGAAATGAATTCCTCCGTAGATTCGGCTACGGCCGGCCTCTGCCGTTGCGTCAGAAATCTTCGCATAGTGACGTGTGACTCCAGGCAATCCATCCGACGGAATACTGAAGGCGATGTCGTCTCGGCCGAAGAGGTGCGAGAGAACGGATTGTGCGGCACCAGAGAAAGTGCTGTGTCCGCTCAAATACTCGGGGAAGTAGGGTGTGAAGATCAGCGGTTCCCATGTGCTATCGAGTCCCGAGTCGCGGATCGCTGTGATCGGGCGTTAAAACCAGTAGGCGTATTTAGCGTCCCAGCAGGCAATTGCGGAGTCAGCCATTGCGATGTTGAGTACGGCCAACATATGTGCGGTTTTCACGAGATCGTATTGGAGAGATTGAGCGACGGTACGAGCCAAAATATTGAAATGCCCTGGCGGTGTGTTTGTTCCTGAACCGTCGGCCCAGAAGCGCGCGATCTCGGTTTGGTCAGCGGTTCGCACGGTGCTGTTCTTTGCTCCCAAAGTCAGAACATCATTCAGCGCTGCTTGGTATTCGGCACTGTTCAACGCCGGCGGTGCTTGAGGGCGAAACTGACTGCCGCTCGTGAGCGCAAAGGTTGGCACCTGTCCCCAGAGAGGGAGCAGTGGACTTTCAAACGTTGGAAATGTCGGGACCCAGCGGCCAGGCGACGGTTCGGCAACATAGCCGATATCGGAGTTCATAAAGGCGGTATCTCCGATCCGTGCATGCAGAACATTTGTCGCAGTCTCTTCTCCGAGTTGAATCGACTCTGCCGCTCGTGGGTGACCTTTCAACCGATCCGTCGTTGCCTTGAAGGCGTACTCAAAAGCATATTTTTGAAGCGGAAGCATTTCGGTCAAAACGTGGCGGGCGGCGGCGGCGGCTGCGAGTTCAGGAGAGTAGTCTTGGCCAACGGTGCGAGTTGTCGCGTAAGAGCTGTACCGATTTTCAATGGAATTGACGGCGTCAAACATCGCGATATGCACCATTGCGAGTGCGCGCGAAGAAAGCGGTGGCGTCAGGCGGGCTGTGCGGATTCCGCTCAGAGTGACGTCGTTCCAGCGGTTAATTTCGTTACCGCGAGCTTGCTGTGCCGTCGTGGCGAGCAAGATGATACCGGTCAGCATCAAGATGAGAGCTTTCATCGGGTTCTCCTTAAGAAAGATATTGAATATAAGTTGAGGGAGCGTATGTCGTGATGACGTTTTTTCATAATAAAAAGCGGTCGCATAGTCTTAAGCATCATTAATGAAAACCAAATGAGAGCCATGGCGGGAGCGCCGACCCGCGTTAGCGGGACGGGTTGTCATCTCACTTCGCGCGTCGCAGGATCAAAAGTATGACATGGAAGAGTCGATACCTCTTTGGAATGATATTCTTTTCCGCTTTTGCGATGGAAGCGGCTGGGGTCGGCGAAAGCCGGCCGGAGTCGCGAAGTTCACCAGGAGCTTCATCCTCGAACTTGTCGCTGCCGCTTTGCCGAAGTGAACAGTCGAGTATCGATTCCATTTTTGCCGACGTAAAAGCCAACGCGAAAACTCCATACAAATACCGCGCCTACAAACAGGCTTTGGTTGGAGAATCAGATGAAAGGCTTCTCGCTCGCCTGATCTATGCGGAAACCAAGGCCTCATCTTGTGTCGAGCGTGAGAATGAAATCATGCCGATTGTGGCGGCGGTGATTCATCGCCGAATTGAACGCAGAGGCGGCGATATTCAGTCCGTTATCTTTGAACGAGATCAGTTTGCCTCGTCACTCAACAATTACAGCGAGTCTCACTATCGTGATTTCTTGTGCCCGGTTGACCAGAAGGCCTGGGCACAAGCGTTGGCGCTGGCCACAGTGGATGGCATCAAAGCAGAGCGCGTATCGCTCCCAAAGGACGCCGTACACTACTACTTTTACAAACATAGCTCGCGGTTTACGCCGCCCGCTTGGGCACAGGATTCGAACTCGAAAAACGAGGTGTCGATCAGCAAAGACGGACATCTCAAGGACTGCATTCGCGTGTTCCGCAACGCAACCTGGCGTTAGCTTCCAAAAGGTACATTGTACCTTTTGGCGACTTGCCGCATTAGGTTGCGGTTCCGGCGGCGACGGCAGCGGAGAGAGTCTGATGCTCTTCGCATCCGATCAGCGCCTGGGCAGTAGACCATTCGGGTGCGGGTTCTTTGAGTGCGTCGCGCTTGAGTTGCAGAATTAGATTCTGATTGTCGAGAATGGTTTGGAGTGGGATCTGCTTGTCGCGAACCGCTTTTTCGATCGCATCCAGTGCAATCGGTGGAGAGTCTGGTTCGTTGCAATAAAGCAGAATGTTGGCGCCGGCCTGAATGGCGCGAATGGCAATCGCGGCCTTGGTGTGGTGTTTGGTCAGGGCCTTCATGTCGAGGTCGTCAGTAATGGCGAGACCACGGTAACGAAGCTGTGTCCGCAGGATGTCTTTCAAAAAGATTTCGGAAAGTGTGGCCGGCCATTCGGGATCGATATTGGGAAACTGAATATGTGCGCTCATCACGATGTCGAGGCGGGCGCGGAATACTCGCTTGAAGGGCTCCCATTCCCGAGCGTCGAGCTCTTCTCGCGTGCGATTTTCAACCGGAAGTTCCTCGTGACTATCGATGAGCGTGTTGCCGTGGCCGGGGAAGTGTTTTGCGACGGGAATGATGCCGGCCTTGATGTAGCCGCGCACAAGTGCCGAGCCCAGTTTTGCAACGGTTTCGGCATCGGTGCCGACGGCGCGATCACCGATAACGGTGTTCGCCGGATTGGTGAAAATGTCGATGGAGGGAGCGAAGTTCATGTTCACGCCGACCGCGCGCAGCTCGGCGCCGATGGCTTGGGCCACTTTGAAAGCGACGGTGGGGGAGTCGATTTTGCCAAGTGCCGCCATCGGAGGACACTCGGTAAAGGGTTTGCGAAAACGCGCAACGCGCCCGCCCTCTTGGTCGACGGAAATAAAGAAGGGCTGCTTGTCGGGTGTGCGTTTAGAAAGTGACTGTAGTTCATCGCAGAGCTCGCGCAGCTGTTCGGGACTTTCGAAGTTTCGTTTAAAGAGAATGACGCCGCCGATATTCTCGCGAACAAGAAACTCGGACTCGTTGGCCGTGAGTGAGGTTCCAGCAATTCCAACGATCAGTGAGGGGCCAATTTTTTCGCGCATTTTTACTCCATAGCTTCTCAAGGCGACTCTACCCGCGGGGGTTGAGCCGATCTCGAAGCGAATCACCGACAAGATTAAATCCAAGAACAAGCAGCAGAATGGCGATACCCGGGAACAGTGACACATGAGGGGCTTCGACGAGAATCCTTCGTCCTGAGTTCAAGAGAGCCCCCCAGGTCGGAACGGTCGGCGGTGCGCCAAGGCCAAGAAAACTAAGCCCTGACTCGGTGATGATGGTGCCGGACATACCGAACGTCATTTGCACGACAAGAAGGCCAAGCAAGTTGGGCCAGATATGCCGAACAATGAGACGAATAGGCGATGCGCCAATCGCCAAAGCTCCGACAACGTATTCACGTTGTCGGAGATGCAAGACCTCGCCGCGCACCAGGCGAGCGTATCCGGTCCATCCGGTGATGCACATAGCGAAGATCAGATTGCCAACCGATGGCCCAAGAACCGCGACCAAAGAGAGAGCAAGTAGAAACCCTGGAAAGGCGTAGAACATGTCGAGAAAGCGCATGATGAGCTGGTCGATCCAACCACCAAGAAATCCGGCGACGCTGCCAATGACAAGACCGATCAGTGCACTGATAAAGACGACCGTAAAGGCGACGCGAAGGCTGATCTGCGCTCCATGCGCCACCTGCGAGAATACATCGGCGCCATTTTGATCGAGACCAAACAGGTGTTCAGCGCTGGGACCGGCGTAACGATTGGCGAGCTCCATTGCGGTCGGATTTTGGAGTGAAAAAAGATCGGCGCCAATCGCAAGGAGGATCATTGATCCAATAAGAACTCCGCCGATGAGTAGCTTTGGTTTCATCCGAGCCTCACTTTCGGATTGGCCGCGGCATAGGCGAGGTCAGTGATAAGATTCACGGCGACATATGTGAACGCGATGAACAACACGCAGCCTTGAACCAGAGGATAGTTTCGACTTTGAATGGCTTGAAATAAAAGTGTGCCGATACCGGGCCAGTCGAATACGGTTTCAACAATGACGGTCCCGGTCAGCAGCGCGCCAAATTGCAAACCGATGATGGTGATGATCGGCATCATGGCGTTTGCAAGTGCATGTTTGAACCAGAGGCGTGCTGGGCTTGAGCCTTTCGCTCGTGCGACATTGATATAGTCCTCTTTGACGACCTCGATCATTGAAGCTCGTGTGACCTGCGCGAGAATAGCGGATAGTCCAAAGGCGAGAGTGAGCGCGGGGAGTACCACGTGTTCAAAGCCACCGCGCTCGCTGACGGGCAACCAATCGAGCTTAATTGCGAAAAACAAAATGAGCATAGGACCAAGCCAGAATCCTGGTGTCGACATGCCGATCAGACCGTAGGCAAGAGAGAAGCGCTCAAAGAGTCCGTGTCGATAGACGGCGGCGAGAACGCCCATAGGAATTCCGATTAGCAGTGCGATGGCCATCGCAACGAGAGTGAGTTCAAAGGTTGCCGGCACGCGGGCGGCAATGTCATCGATGACCGGGCGCTTTGAAACAAGAGAGCGACCGAGGTCGAGATGAAAGAGGCCAGTGTAAAAGCCGGCGAGCTGTTCTCCGAACGGGCGATCTAAACCCAGATCGTGCCGAAGAGCGGCCTTGTCGGCGACGGTGGCCTGATCGCCAAGCATCACATCGACTGGATCTCCGGGAACGAAGTGCAAAAGACTAAAACTAAGGAGAGAAACTCCAAACAGGACAGGTAACGCGAGGAGGAGACGTCGCAAAACGTACGTCAGCATCGACTTACGGCCCCTTGCCTTGCGGTTGAGCGGGTGGAGTCACCACTGGTGCAGTCGGCGCCACGATCGCTGGTTTCGAGACCGCCGGTGCAGTCGGCGGAACCACTGCGGGAGAAGTGGCGGGTACAGCTGGAGTCACGGCGTTGACCACTGGTGCCGTTGGCGCCGTGATCGTCGGTGTGGGGATTCCGCTGGCGGGTTTCGCAGTCGGCTTTGGTGGCTGCAGACCGCGACGGACGATTTCGTTCTCACGACCCGTTGGCATCGAACCAAAGAGTGTTGCGAGGTTCGCAGAGTTCACTCCAAAACCGGCGACGGCTTCTTCCATCGTGCTGACAAGAATCGTCTGGGTACCGATCGCGGGCGAAGTCGTGCCAAGAACCTCGGCCTTGTGTGAAACAAGGCTGATGAACTTGCTGCCGTTGATGTTGTTGAGAATACGAAATGCTGGAATACCAGAAACAGTTTCTTCTTCAGCGATAAAGGCTTCGCCTTTGCTGATGGTCGCCGATTCTTCAAGAATACCCTGGTACTCGTACTTCACACCTTTCTTAAGGCCCTCTTTGCCTTGAAGCATGACGTATCCAAGAAAAGCCGAAAGAAAAGTGCCTTTGGGCATCGTGTTCGAAACGGTCTTTTTGGTTTTTCCTTCGGTCACAACCGCCGTCATTTTGTCGCCTTTGAACGAAGCATCGACAGTCATTGGGGCATTGTTGACGAGTCCAGTGTATTGATAGGCAATCGGCTTGAAGCTAGCGTCGGCGCGCGCCACGAGACTTTCTTGCAGGCCGCCCGCGTTGGCGCCGGTCTTGAGGAAGTGAGTCTCTTTAAATTCCTTTTTCTTTTCATCGAACTCGTAGCGTTGAACGATGTAGCCAACGTGTTCGCCCGAGACCAGGACCTTTGACCAGCCCTCGAAGAGAATCGCGGCCTGCACGGTATTTACGAGGCTGATCACGGTCATCAAACTGACCATGAGAGCGATGAAGAGCTGTCTCAAAATGATACGGTTTTTCATATTCAACAGGGTAACAACGCGACGGCGACGAGACAACTGCGAGCCCACAACGCCGACTAGACCTGGACGTCTCAGAAGAATGCAGGATGCCGTCTCTTTCTGCGATACTGATGCGGTGAACGATCGCGAGTATTTTGATATTTCAGCCTGGCTGCGAGAGACGAGTCGTGACGTGATGCGTGGCCTCCGCCATGTGATCGGCAATGAACTTGGCCAGATGTCGATTTTTCTGGCCCTGGTGTTTCAGGTCCTCTTTGTTTTTTTCGCGATGGTGATCAACATCGGTCTTCTGGTTCACGACAAAATCAATCTTCAGAACGCAGTCGATCTTGGCGCGTACTACGCAGCACAACGGCAAGCTGAGATCCTCAACGAAATCGCGCATCTCAACTATGAAATTCGCCAAGAGTACAAGCTCCTCGCCTTTCGCTACAATGTGATCGGTACGCTGGGGCGGGACCAACAAGATCGCGATCGTCCGCCGGTGCGTCGTCCGGTGGGCTCACCGATTCCGCCGGATCTCTACCGCGTCTATGGCTCAGGTGAAGAGGTGCCGGTCACTTGTCTGGCGCATCCGATTTGGTATGAGTTTGCAAGCCTAACAGCGGGCGGTGGCTCTCCGAACGAGAACTACTGTTGGCACAACTACGGCTTCGTCTCGGGTTCTATTGCTATTGGACCAGCCGGTGGTCCTCCGGCAACCGCGGCGCTCAACGCTGCGATTGCGGCCATGGCTCGGGCGTCGCGAAATGAATTTATAAGGTCCTGTCAGGATGCTTCGCCTCTCAGCTGGGCCTATGCGGTGAATATTCTTGGGATGTACAAGTTTGCGATCGCTCAGCGCAAGCAGAAGATCTGGTCGCTGCGCGCGCGACTTGTGAGCGAGAACATGCTTGATCGCGAACAGCAGCCGGTGAAAGTCGGTGTTGAGAAAACGATTAAGAAAAATCTGACGGAAGAGAACTTACAGAGCTTTGCGGGCATGGAAGTGATCAATGGGCTAACGCGAGGTGGTTGCGACGGTGGCGTTATGCCGGGTGAGAACACATTGCCAGAGGTGCGTACGGCACCGGGTCTCTATTATGCGCTCTTACAAGGCGCGAGTGGCAGCTGTTCGTTCCAGAATACATTTCAGAATGATATCAGTCGCATTCAAGGCAATTTGTACCAATGGGATCCGTCGGGTCTTCTGCGACAGCTTTCAAACGGCGAGCCGCTTCCATCTGACCCGACGCATTCAAGTCTTGGGTTTGAGAAAAATCCGTGGTGCATGTCTTGGGTCGGAGTGAGAGCTCAGACCAAGCCGCGAAAACCGTTTGCGCCGTTTGGCAATGCGATCACTCTCGAAGCGCGTGCATTTGCGCAACCCTTTGGTGGCCGAGTCGGCCCGTGGTACGGAAAAACCTGGGTGCGTTCGCAATTCATGTCAGAGTCGCCACCTCCGCCCACCTATGGTGGGCACACACAGTTTATTCCACCGGCACCGGGACAGGGCGGAAGAACAGACCCGCTCACATCGCCGCGAGTGACGCCGGGTATGGCGACGTATGCTTACAATCCCTACACCGTTCCGAACTACTCGCGCTTTCCCGGTGATCAGTGGGGCATGCGTTCGCAGCGAGCGCAAGCGATGGGTCGCTACCTCATTTCGGCGATGCCGACCGGTGGTGCAGGAAATCCTGTTTCTGACCCGCGTTTGAAGTTGAACTGGTTTCTTGGTTGGTCCGATCTTGATTCGCACGGTGACTCACTCGCGTGGGATGCCGTCGCGTTTAATGGTGGAGGGACTCCGCCGCCGGGACTTCTGGCCTACAGGCAGCTTGAGATGTCAGCGGTTGCTCCGGATCTTTTCGACATCACTTATTACAGTGTCGATCCGCGCGGCGCGCAGAACTACTATCAGCTGCAAGAGGCCAATCCCGCGCGCTACACGGCGATTCCTCCGGTTCGTCCCGGCGTTCCCATCGGGGACCTTGGAACGCGCTTCAACTATCCGCAGTCAAAATCGATTTCTGTCGAAGACCAGATCGGAACTGCCAACGCCAATCCGGATCAGGCGCTCTGGCAGTCGAATTTTTGGAATGTTCGCGATTGGCGACATCTTCTCACGGGCTGGGCTCCGCATCGGGCAACGAATTTCAACTTCCCGGTCGAGCGATTTGGGAACTGTCCTGATTCGGCATCGGCCCTTCCGAACGTGATGATTCCGGGCTACTGTGTCGCCGGCGGTCGGGTCGGTTATTCGGTCCGAATCATTTCGCGTGCGCACTTACTTGGCCAATGGTCGATCGGCGGCGATGGACAGCCCGCGCAGAGCATTCTCAATCCGCCCCCAGGTGACACCGATTTCTGAACCTTAAGAGGTCGTTCAGGGCATATCCATGTAAAGGCCGCGCGTCTGCTGCGTGTCCTCGAATATAGCGGTACCCGGCACATCAGTGCGCATGGTCCTCTTCTTGATAAGAAGGCCTTCTTTCGGAAGGTGGTTTTTGTGATGAAAGCAAAGCTTTTGGTTTCGGTCGTTGCTTTGATGGGGGCCTTTTCGGCTCAAGGCGCGAGTTTTGATGCCGGCACCGGCGCCGCTCGCGTTCGCGATTTGAAGACCGTTATTGATGGAGTTCTCTATCGTGGTGGCTCGATCGGGAAAAAGCCGCTCAATGAGGCGCAATTGCAATCTCTGTGTCGAAATGGAGTCAGTCACGCCGTCTACCTTTACGATACGAACTTTACGCCAACACCAGATGTATCGTGCACGATGACCAACGGACAGCCGAATACAATCAGGTACACGATGAATCGGTTTCTCAACCCATCGGCGGTGAAACAGGTGATGCACTCGATTCATGAATCGATCGAACACGGTGATCGCGGTTCCGTTTTTGTTCACTGTTGGAATGGCTGGCATGCAAGCGGTGAGATTGCGGCGCAAGCGTTGAAGCAGTTCTGTGACTACTCAGACGAACAAGCGGCGGAGTATTGGAAGAACAACATCGGCGACAAACAGAATTTGCCGAAGTATGGCCGCGTTGTTGAACAGTGGCGTTCCAGCCCTATCCGCAATTCAAGATTAGTCTTAAACGCCAAGCGGAAGTTTGCCCGCGGCCTTAACCCTTCAAGTTTTTAAACAGCGCGATGATTTTGGTCGGTGACGAAAAGCCGATCGACCCCAAATAGCGGGCGATGGCGGGGCCTCCGCTGGCGATGACCTCGAGATAACCTCTGGTCAGAAGCGCACCGAGACCGGTTTTTCGTTCGACGCGAATGGTGCCGGCCAGCATTTCTTTGATGACGTTGATTCCAATATCGGCAACCTCGTCCTTCGTTCCCTTTGCCAGAACCTCGACAGTTTCGGGCTGGATGTGAAAAACGAAATCAGGCCGAATGGCCTCTCGGCGTTCGACCTGAATCAGATCATCGCGGCGAAACACAGCGCAGATGAGGCTGCCGCCAATTCGAACCTCAATTTCCACATTTTCGCGCAGCGGACGCAGGGCCAACTGCGGCGCTTTGCGCTGAGTGAAAAACTCGTTCAATGCCTGAAATGCGATCTCGGTGGACATGAAAATCAGACTATCTGGAGTGCGGGCTCTCGTGGCCAATCAACTCGTCGTGTCAAAATTCTCTAACTTGTGGAATTGACCATTTTTTCTCGAACAGCCTACACTTTCCGTCATGAGTTTCTTCGACAGAGTCTCCGACTATTTTTCGCACGACCTCGCCATTGACCTCGGCACTGCCAACACTCTCGTCTACGCCAAGGGTCACGGGATTATTCTCGATGAGCCGTCCGTCGTTGCTGTACAAAAAAACTATCGCGGTATGCAGAACCGTGTTCTTGCCGTCGGTAAAGAGGCGAAAGAGATGCTCGGGCGAACTCCGGGATCAATCGTCGCTATTCGACCGATCAAAGATGGAGTCATCGCGGACTTTGAAGTCACGCAACAGATGCTTCGTTATTTTATTTCCAAATCGACTGGACATAAAAAGTCGTTCATTCGTCCGCGCATTATCATCTGCGTTCCCTACGGGATCACACAGGTTGAGAAGAAAGCCGTTAAAGAATCGGCGTTCTCTGCTGGTGCACGCGAAGTGTATCTGATCGAAGAGCCGATGGCGGCGGCGATCGGTGCGGGTCTTCCGATCACTGAGCCCATCGGCAACATGGTTGTCGATATCGGCGGTGGTACGACGGGAGTTGCTGTTATTTCTTTGAACGGCATCGTCTATTGCAAGTCGATCAAAGTGGCGGGTGACAAATTTGACGAGGCGATCGTCAATTACGTGCGCCGTCAGTTCAATCTTCTGATTGGCGAACAGTCGGCCGAGAAAATTAAAATGCAAATCGGCAACGCTTATCCGTTTGAGGAAGAGCGTGTGATGGAAATCAAGGGTCGCGATCTTGTGGCGGGTGCGCCGAAGACAATCGAGATCACATCGTCACAGGTGAACGACGCTCTGATGGATCCGTTGTCAGAAGTTGTCGATGCTGTTCGCACGGCGCTTGAAAAGACTCCGCCAGAGCTTGCCGCTGACATTGTTGATAACGGCATCGTTCTGACGGGTGGCGGTGCTTTGCTTGCCAACCTTGATATTCTTTTACGTGAGCGCACGGGACTTCCGGTGACGATTGCGGAAGATCCTTTGACTTGCGTCGTACTTGGTTCGGGCAAAGCGCTCGACCAATTCGATCTTTACAAACAGGTCTGCTCTGATTGAAACAAGCCGAGCAATCACGGGTTCGTGACATTGGGTTGTTCTTTCTCCTCGGCCTTATGGACGAGAGAACGGCGCTCACTGCCGCAGGCCGCGTGATTGCCCAGCTCAAGGCGCAATACGGAGACAGATTTCAATCTGTTCCGCCCGTCGTTTTGATTCGCTCCTGTCGTGCGTCGTGGAAGGCCTTTCGACGAAGCGTTCCACGCAACCAGCCGGTCGAGATTCCACAGGCGGCTTGGGTTCTACCCTCGTCTCCGCGTGAGATCGATATTACGGCCTGGGGACGATATCAGAAAGATGCGTCTGACGACGATGTGATGGCGTTATTGTTTTCACATGTCCTCGGCTTCTCTGACACGGATTTGGCCGAAGGTTTTCAAACATCTGTGGGAACAATTCGATATCGACTCGGCAAAGGTGTGCGACAGCTCGGACTTGTTGTTCGCGGAGGATCCGCGACATGAGTCAGGATCAGAAAACAAATAAAAGAAAGCTTACGCCATTTTTAGCGCACGAGATGCTCTACGACTATGTCACGGGTCACCTTGATACCGAACGTCGGCTTGCGATCGAAGAGTTTATTAAGACCGATCGCGAGAGCCAAAACCTCATCGATGCCATCAAGCGGGGAATAGCCTATTCGCAGTCCCTTAAAGAAGTGCAGCTGAGCGCGGCTGCGCTCGCTGAATTGGAACAGGCTGAAAATCTTGTTTCAATATCGAAGCGATTGGCGAGATGGTCGTCCTGGCCAGACTCGTTGCGCTGGTCGATTATCGCTGTGGCAATCTCGGCCTGTACGGCTGGCATTATGGTTTTGATTCCCTGGAGATCAGTTCCGCTATTTGCTCCAGGTGCCTCGCGAGATGAGAACACGGTTGAAATCGCTCGCATCGATGCGAAGCACGGAAATCAAGACGACGCGAATCTTGCCGGAGGAGCTCAGGCCGATCTTGGGGATGAGAGTGCGGCGGACTCAAGCGCAACTGGCGATCAGTCGGGCGATGAAGAGTTTGCCGAAGAGTCTTCGGGTCAGGTTCGCGTTCCTCCGGTTGGTCAGGCTGAGCCGACGAAAGCTCCACCGAGCACCCCGCCACCTGTGGCTGTGATCAAACCCCCGGTCGCGACTGCGCCAACACCAGCGCAACCAAAGCCGACAACGCCGGTCGCTGCAGCGACGCCAGCTGCAGCTATACAAACGGCTCAGACGGCACCGGGCGTTCGAGGGCGAGGATTTGTCTATCGTGCGTTTATGACGTTGTCGGACTTGGAGACAGCGGCACCTAAAATTACGCAACAAGTGAAAGAGCTCGGCGCAGAAAAGGCCGGCGAAGTTGAGCTTGGCTGGAAGCGCGGAACGGGACGTTACTATCACTTCACGATGCCTGAAGCGAATGAACAGAAATTGCTTGAGGCACTGCGGGCCTATGGTCCGGTTCGAATTTCAAAAGATCCTCATCCGCGCCAGATGCCTGAGGGAGAGGTTCGGTTTATTCTATGGATTGAGTCGGGCGGCTAGCAACTGCGACCAGCTCCCGTGAACGCAGTTCCTTTGTCGGGTCGAGATCGTCATTCAAGAGATCGAATCGTTACTCGAAAGCCCACTTACCTCATAAAATAGAATGGCATGTCGAATCGCCTTCGTCGCCCTAAACGATCTCTTCGCACGATCCTCTTGATATGGTTCCTTTTGCTTTCGCTCGTGCCGTTGATGTTTGTAACAGGCTATTCGCTCGTTAAATACGAAGAGGCGATCGACAACGAACTGGTGCAGCGATTGCGGTCGAACTCAAGAGAGGTTTCCACAACGCTCGTCGACTACGAGCACTATCTGAGTGGCCGCCGTGGGCGGCTGCGATCGGACGCACAGCTACTTTTCCATCTTTCCACCGGCAACGTGAGTCAGGTGCGTGATCTTACACCTGGCCTGATCCGCGGTACGCTGCTGACGGCGGTCAGCCTTTTTGATCGAGACGGCCAGCAGGTTTCAGTTTTGACCCTGGCGTCGGCAAACGAGGGCAAAATGCCGATCACGCCCGATCCGCCAGTTTACCTCAGCGACGCTTTTCGAAGTGCGCTTGAGCGGCAGGGTCAGGTTGCGATTGCCGATGTTGGTGTCGGCAGCAGTCTTGATCTCATTTCGCTCACGCGACTTGAAACCAAGGGGAACCGTCTTGCCGGGGCCGTTGAAGAGATCATCACTTTAGGGCCAGCGTTTCTTGAGAATCTCAAAAAACGAATCGGTCTTGAGATTGTACTTTTTGATTCCCGAGCGACGATTGTCGGTTCGAGCCATCCCGATCTTCTGCTTTATCCAAAAGACGCATTTACAAAAACTATCGTGGATCGCGAAGAATCAGTTTTCGACCTCACTTTGCGTGGCGATCCTTTGGGGCTGATGGTGACGAAAGTGAAGTGGGGCGACTCCCACTTTTTCGTGGGCCTGGCGGCGTCGAAGCAAAAGTCCAAAGCCGTTCTTAAAAACATCAATCTCGCCTTCTTTACTGTGATTGGAGCGGTCGGGCTTCTTCTGATCTTCACGGCCTTCGTGACATCAAAGATTGTCTTGAAGCCACTTAACGATCTTGTCGAAGCGCTACAGACAATGGATGTCCGAGACGGCCCTATCGAGATGCCAATCACGACAGAAACAGAAATTGGCGTACTGACTGAAAGTTTCAACGATATGTCTCGTCGTATTCATACGGCGAGGTCTGAGCTGCGAGCGAAGATCGCGGAGCTGGAAGCGGCCAATCGCGAAATTCGAGAAACGCAGGCGAGGCTTGTTCACACTGCGAAAATGGCAAGTCTTGGTCAGCTCGTCGCAGGCGTGGCGCACGAGCTCAATAATCCAATTGGATTTCTCTATAGCAACATGACGACATTGCGCGACTATGTGCAAAAGCTTGAGAGCCTTATTGAGGCCGGCTCGGTCGATCCGGCGCAACTGGCGCAGAAGAAGGCCGAGGTCGACTATGACTACATTGTCAAAGATCTCCCGAAGCTGATTGCCTCGAGCGAAGACGGTGCTCGTCGCATGCGCGACATCGTGGTTAAGTTGCGCAATTTTTCACGTCTTGACGAGGCCAAGCTTAAGAAAGTGGATCTTCGCGATGGTTTGGAGAGCACTCTGGCTCTCCTGCAGGGCGAGCTTAAAAACCGCATCAAGATTCACACCCGCTTTGGCGACGTGCCAGAGGTCCTCTGCTATGCGAGTCAGCTCAACCAGGTGTTCATGAACATCTTATCGAATGCAGCGCAGGCAATCGAAGGTGATGGTGAGATTTGGATTGAAACGGATATGGCGGACTCAGCTGGGTCAGGAATGGCGCGGATTCGGATTCGCGATAGCGGCCAAGGCGTCAGCTTAGAAGTTGCGGAGAAGATGTTTGATCCGTTCTTTACGACGAAAGGTGTCGGTCAGGGCACGGGGCTTGGCCTCAGCATCTCCTACGAGATTGTAAAAAAGCACGGTGGTGACATCCACGTTCATTCTCGTCCGGGTCAGGGCGCAGAATTTGAAATTTTGCTTCCGGTCGAAGGTCCTGGGCTCAAGTCCTGAGAAAATGTTCCGATCAGAGACAGTGAGAACCATTAGGTTTTAAGCGTCTCAATTTGGAACACAGGAATAATGGCAGCCAAAAAGCATCGCAACAAAGTAAAAGGCGACGGCCGCGCGACGAAAGCTCGTCGGGCCGAAGAGTTGCGCGCGCTTTTTAATCAGGCCGCCGAAAATCCGACTCAGCTGACACAAACATTAACGAATACTGTTCAAGAGACGACGCCGACGCCAACGGTACCGACTGAAGTCACAGATCGGAAAACGGTTACGATGACAGCGGTCACTGCGACGACGCATAAGAGTGTAACCCGCTCTGTGATTCAATCAAAGCCGACCGCGCAGCGGCCGGCGGTTCAGCCTTTGCGAACAGATAAAGATGAGCCTGCCGCATGGTGGTTCGGTCCTTTGTTGATGTTGGCAACGGTTTTACTTTTTGGTCTTGGATGGTTCCATGTGCAGCGTTCAAAAAGCACGAATCGTTCTGAGCCCCGCACAGAGTCGATGGCTCAGAAGATTGAGCGAGAGAAGGCCGCGAATACCAGACAGCAAATTGAGTATTACAAGCATCAAATTGGCCAACGGTTGAATCGTGACCGTATTTCTGTTGAGGTCGACAACCAGCTGACGGCCCCAGCATTGAGTGGCGCTGAAACGACTATTGGTCGGCGCTCTCTCATTCATGGAGTTCCGCTTATGCCAGAAGGCTATCGGCCCAAAAGCTATCGCGATCGATCAGAACCCGTTCCAATTGATCACCCCGACGCCCGTATTCAGTACGGCCTTCAGGAGGAGCAAGATCATGACGAGTTCCGACGACGAGCAGATCAAGCTTACATAAAAGAATTTATCGAGAACGCGCACGATGAAGGCTACGACGTTAAGTTTGACTCAAATATGAACGTGATTTCGGTCGAGCCCTACAGCGGCGCAAGAAAACCTTCGAATCTGGGGCCTCCGGCAACAAGCCGCTAAGGAAAAGTGCCTCATTCAGGCTTCGCATCGATGTGTATCCGGATGGTGTTATGACCAGGTGGTCGACGAGTGGAATTTGAAAGAGTCGGCCGCACGAGACTATCGTTTGCGTAAAGACCCAGTCCTCTTTGGACGGAGTGAGTTCGCCACTGGGATGATTGTGGGCGAGAAGAAAGCCAACGGCGTTTTTCTCACAAGCAAACCGCATAGCGGTCCGCATAACATCGCGCGGATGAGCGAGGCAGGCGTCCGCAGTTCCTCGAAATAGCAAATGGCTTGCGAGAAGCGTCTTATTGGCGGCAAGCGCGAGAATCCAAAGCTCCTCTTGCTCGATGCACATAAGGGCTCTCGCCAAGTTGGCGGCTTCGGTCGACGATAGAATTGTCGGCGGTACGTTTTGTTCCAAATCTGGTCTCCTTTGTTTGGACTTTGGGGTCCTGCGTCGGTCGACGGACATGCTAACGGTTGCAGGGTTAAATTCCGGTTCGGTAAACTATGAGCTCTCAATATACGAGGAGGCCTCTGTGAAACGTTCTCTCCCTAGCTTCAAAACCCATCGTCCCCGATTCCGAAGCGTGACGGTCCTTATGGCTCTCGTCGGCCTCGTCGCGATCAGTGCGGTATCGTGTGGGCCAAAGGCGTTTGTTCGTGGCGAATACGATGAAGTTGAAAAAGAAAACAATTTGAACGACCTCTGGTCTGAAACCGATATGCAGAAAGTGGTCGCCGATCTAGTGGCCTCAATGGTTGGTCACCACGAGATTTCAAATGCAAAGCGTCCGCCGATCGTCATGGTGACAAAGCTACAAAACAAGACGAGCGAAGTTATCGATACGCAGTCGGTGATGGACATGGTTCGTGTTGAGCTCTCACGAGGTGGACGAGTTTCATTTGTCGATAAAGAGGCGCGCGAAGATGTTGCTGCCGAGTATGAGTATCAAAACTCAGGAATGATGTCTGAAGAAACAAAGAAGGGTAAGGGCGGACAAATTGGGGCCGACTATATTGTGAATGGTCGCCTTGACTCGATTGTTCAAGAGGCCGGAAAAGACAAGACGGTCTATTATAAGGTCACTCTCAACCTTACGAATCTGAAAACAAATGTCATTATTTGGACTGACTACAAACAGATTCGAAAAAAGTATCGCAAACAATCGGTCGGTCTTTAATCGACTGAAGCGTTGATATGAGACGCGCAACCACGGACGGCATCTCTCGATTGTGGGTCTTGCTAGGGGCGCTGCCGTTCATTGCATTGGGCTGCGCTTCTTACCAAACTAAGGTCGATGAATCGCGTCGTCTATTTGAGACGAACCGATTGGCCGCTGTTGAAAAGCTTGAGCCGCTCGCAAACGAAGAGTCGCGAGACCAACTCGTCTATATGCTCGACTATGCTGCGGCTTTGCAGGCGGCCGGTCGCTTTGAAGATAGTGCCAAAGTCTTTCTTCGTGCCGAAAAGTTGGCGGATCTTAATGATTATCATTCAATCAGCAAGGTGGCAGCGTCGCTGGCGTTGAGCGAAGAGATGGTGCAGTACAAGGCGGACGACTTCGAGAAGGTATTGATTCCAAGTTTGAACGCCTTGAACTATCTCCAGCTTGAACAGACAGAGAATGCGATGACTCAGGTTCGGCGAGTGAATGAGATGCTCACGAAGTTGCGCATCGACGGTAAGAAGGATTTTAATCAAAGTCCCTACGCCTACTATTTGGGTGCATTGCTCTACGAACATGAGCGCGATTTTGACAATGCGCTTATTCTCTATAAGAAGGCTTATGAAGTCGCGCCAGAGTATGCTCCCCTAAAAAGGGACCTCCTAAGATTGAGCCTGCGAGCACAAAGGCCGGACGAGTTTCAAAAGTTTAAACAGCAGTTTCCAGATGAACCCGTCGATCCTATCTGGAAGGATAAAAAGGCGGGAGAAGTCGTACTAATTTTTCTGAATGGCTGGGGCCCTCGTAAACAACCGCGTCCTGAGAATCATCGTTTTCCGCGCCTCGTTCCGGTCATGAGCATGGTGACCTCGGCCCAGCTTTCTGTCGAAACTATTGAAGGTGTCGCGGTGGGTGCCGTCGAAACGCAATCGATCTATTCGATCGACGACGTTGCGATTAAAGCGCTTGATGGTGACTATGGTCGATTGGTCGCATCGCGGGTTGCGGGTATTGCGACCAAGGCAGTGTTGGCCGATCAGGTTAGACAGAAAAATGAGGCACTGGGGCATTTGGCGTGGTTGGCAATGAACATTGCGGACCGTGCGGACCTTCGACAGTGGTCAATGCTTCCAAAGACGATTCAGTTTGCGCGGCTCCCATTGAAGGCGGGATCGTTCAGGGTGAAGTTGACAGCCAATGGCAGCGTTGAAAGTGTTGAACGCCAGATCGAGATTAAATCAGATCGGAAAGCATTTGTCGTCTGGCGGTGAATCCATGAGCCATTTCTTTATAGCGGATCTCGATGAGAGCCACGCGATGGCATGTGACGCTCTTCGCCGCAGGCAGGACGATGCGGTTGGAGGGGCGCCGCTGGACAATCGGCACGGTGGCTTCTTTAACTACTTCAACTTCATTGCCGATGAGCATCGGCACTGGGGAGTATTTCGCAATCAGGAACTCGTGGATATGTTGTCTGTGGCGGTTTCGCACGACGTGAGCCACGATGTTATTCTCATGACCGACTTCTATGCCGATCCTCGTCATCGAAGCCTTGCCAGCAGTCGCCGCCTCATCGAACACATGCATCGATTTCTTCAATCTTTTGTGAGACCAGTTGTGGTTCTTGGTGTCGAGAATCGATATCGTTACCTCGAGCCTCTCGTCGAAATTGGACGACATTTTGGATTTCTTTTCAAGACACCGCAGACCCTCAAGACGGTTGCAATAGAGTGTGCTGCTTCTCTGCAGCGACCGCCCCCGATGGGCTCTACAGTCGTCCGTCTCTGCGACATCGGTGGTTTGCAGGTTCTTCAGCTTGAGCACATGTTGCGAAGTCAGTTTGATCGTGGTTTGACCTGGCCGCCGACAGAGGGACTTCTTGAAAGAATCAAAAGAATCGATCCTGAGGCACTGTTCTACTCTCTAAAATCTGACTTTAGTGCAGGCTCATGGCTTATGTTTTCTGAGCAAAACGCTCGAAGCTACAATTCAACGATAGGTCAGGCGCTCGCTCATTCAAACGTGATCATGAGTAATGTGAGTGACGATGAGAAAATTGGAGAGATCCAAGTTCATGTCGATTCCTGGAAATGTATAGAACCCTCGATATGCGTTTAGTAGATCGACGCCATTTGGAACGATTGCAGTTAATTTCACTGCTCCTGAATCGACCACGGGAGAGTAAGACGTGCGATAGGATCCAAAGAGCAGAGTGAGCACCAGCACCGACGGAAAGAGAATGAGGCCCTTTGAAAGTCGTCGATGGCTCAAGAGGGCCTGCAACCATGTCGGCGATGTCCGCAGCGTAGTTGAAATTTGAAAGGTTGAGTGGCTCAACCAAAAGTGTTTTCAATGGCTTACCACAGTCAACGAAGCACAAAAAGAGGAGCCACCCGATGGGAAAAGTACCGACTCAGATTCGCAGAGGCAAGCAGCGATTGCCACGCAAGTACGCAAAGCGAGACGAAGTTCTCGCTAACAAGTTCGAAGATTTTCAAATGAGCCCGCTCGACACGCAGCATCTGCTGATTTCAGCGCTTCTGCCGCCGGCCGTGAAGGCATTTATGCAGGAACTGGAGCGCGAGGTGACCGACGTCTGTGGCTGCCGCTACGAGCATGGGAAGTTGAATCAGAGATGGGGCACGCAAACGGGTTCGATCATTCTCGCAAACCAACATGTCGCCGTTGAGAGGCCGAGAGTCAGGACAAAAGATGGCCACGAAGTGAGACTGAAAACCTACGAGGATTTTCAAGATCCGAAATTGTTTGAGCAAGCCGTGTTCGTCGAGGGCATCAAAAAAGTGAGCCAGCGCGACTACGAAAAAGGCGTCACAAAGATCGCAAACTCATTTGGTTTCAAGAAGAGCCAGATCTCAAAGCGCTGGATCAACGTCACGGCGAAGAAAGTCGAAGATCTACAAAAGCGCGACTTGAAGCCGATGGACGTTCGCGCGGTTTTCATCGACGGGAAACGTTTTCGTAAGCACGGGGTCATTGTTGCGATGGGCGTTGCGGCTGACGGTCGAAAGTTTGTCCTTGGCATTTTCCAAGCCGACACCGAGAACTCGGCGTCATGTATTGAGCTATTGAATGATCTTGAAAACCGCGGGCTTCAAAGCGACGGAATACTCTTCATCGTTGATGGCGGCTCAGGTCTCAACAAGGCGCTGAACGAAAAGTACTTATGCAATGACCGTCGTCGTCGGCGCGCAATCCGCATCCGCTGCCATGTCCATAAGTGGCGCAATATCGAGAAGGCTCTCGGGGATGACTCCCACAAGGCACTGGGCCTGTTCTGGGCCATTCGCGAGGCCACGGATATGTCAGAGGCAAAGGTCCTGAGTGACCGGCTGGAGAGCGTTCTGCGCGATCTTAATCTCTCGGCACTGGAGAGCTACCGCGAAGCAAAAGACGACCTACTCGTCATTCACGAACTCAAGTTGTCTATGAGCTTGAAGAAGTTCTTCTCGACAACGAACCCGATCGAATCGTTGAACTCACTTCTTGAAGAAGACATGCGTCGTGTGAAGCGCTGGCGAGACTCCGAACATTTTCAACGCTGGCTTGCCACGTATTGCCTGGCATCGGAGAAAAAGATGAGACGTATTCGCGGTCATGCAAGCTTGCCTGGACTCTGGGTAAAGCTTCGGTCACTCACCGAACACGACAACAATGAGGCTGCAGTTGACGCTCAAGATAACGTCGCGTAACTACATGATCAATCCGCCACTCGCCCGACGAGTTTCAACTAAACGACGGACATCGCAACCATGTCGCAGACCAAAGTAGTAGAAAAGTAATTCCGGTGTATCCGGTTACGGCGCAAATCTGAAGTATCCAGCTCGCCTTTTGTTGTGTGTAAGCAAAGCTTGTGAAGGAGCCAAAATAGACTTCAAAAATGTAGTCGTAACTTGTCCAGCACGCGGGGAGGAACAACTGTGTCCACGGGCTATCGATTTGCTTTCTGAGTTTTGAGTGTGCCCAGAGAATGGCAAGCATCGGGATGCACATAACCGTAATCCCGGCAGCTGTTCTAAGTGGATCGGGCCGTCCGGGCGAATAAGTCCAGTAGTATATTGGAGGCGCCATGACGACAACCGTCCAAACGAACCAGCGCCGAGCCGTTGGCATGTCGGCGGAACCGTAGAGAGTGAGGCCAATTCCAAACCAGGTCGCGAGATAGACCGGATCTTGGCCATAGCCGGCAATCGTCAGCAGAATTCCGAAAAACGAGAGGAGGAGAGCTTTAAATTCGCCCCTCGTTAGATTCCGCGGCATGCTTTAAAGACTTTGATTAAATGTATTGGCGCCGTCGTAGTACCAATAGACGTTACGTAGTCTCAGATTGAGCAACGTATAAAGGGCCCATGGTACACGGCCGTCCTCGGGCGAGGCACCGACCACTAGAAAATCAGTGGCATTCTCCTCTTGATTGCGTGAGATCTCCAGAATCTCCTCAACATCAAAGCGGTCACCATTGATTTCGCCAACGGTCTTATCCCAGTTGAAGGCGTTTTTTCCATCTTTAGGATGGTAAGGCGAGTTAATAACTGGGCCTTTGAATTTTAAAGGTACTTGTACGGTTTCTTCTTTGCTGCGGACATCGACAACCACCACTTTGGAGCGGCCTCTGAGCCATTCAGAAAGTCTGTTGGTCAAGATAACGGGTGTATTGGGAAACAGTCGTGTGGGACGTTTCTTGTCAAAGATCGGAGGATCAAGTTTAGAAAAGCGTAGGAAGTTGATTTTTTCACTGCCCGCTTGTAGCGCAGCGGAGCCGGCGAGCCTGAAGTCTTCTAGTGTCAAACCGAGCGCCTTGGCTAGATTGTCGTCTACGTCTCTGAAAGGGATCTGGAGAATGTCCGCGATCGTCGCGGTTCCAATCACAGAGAGGGCCGGTTGAGAAGCGTCAAAGCTGACTTTCAGTATCGGTATCGAAACTCCAGCCTTGATACAGACGCGTCCCATGTTCTCAAAAAGAATTTTGATCTTCCCGTCGGTAACGCCCTGGGCGACTTCAGGAATCATAATGGGATAGGCGTTGAGCTGCGGGGCAGTGGCGTTCTTGCAGCTGTCTGTTTCTCTGACGAGGTAGCGAGTGCCATTGGCATCAAGAACGGCCTTTTTCCAATCCGCCTCTGTTTGCGCTTTGATGGACAAAAGCATTCTCTGTGCACGACCAAAGGGTATGGCGTATGAAATCGGCGTGCCGATCGGCATTGCTTGAGACCCAGGTGGGTTTTGCGCGGTATCATTCGGTTTGGTATCGTCGATCAGCGCCGGAGCCGTGATATTTTTCTTAAAGAAAAGACTGTAGCCGATAAACCCCCCCGCAGGTGAAGATCACGACGGCGAGAATGAGATCAAGTATTCTACTTTTCATGACAAAGCCTCCAACTGTAGGCCATTCTAGGCGGATTGTGGACGTCTGAGGAAGTACTTGTTTGTCATTTGAGATCCAGATTAACTATTGATTCGGAGGAAAGGTTTTGAGCGTGAAGGATGCCCCGCTATTTCGTCCGCTCAAGCTTGGAGCGATTGCTGTAAAAAATCGATTTGTAATGGGGGCCATACACACTGGACTTGAGAGCAGGCCCGAGTGGCGAAATCGGCTATTGGAATTCTATCGGGCTCGGGCCGAGGCTGGCGTCGGTTTGATTTTTACCGGTGGTTTTTCGCCGAGTCTTAGTGGCATGAAGGCGGCGGCGCCATTTGACGTTGAGGGACACAGTTTATTGACAAAGGCTGTGCACCAGTACGACACAAAGATCTGCTTGCAGATTCTGCACGCGGGCCGCTACCTGACAGATAGACGTGCGGTTGCGCCATCTCCACTGCGGGCACCGATTTCGCCGATTCGCCCCCGTGCCCTCGAGCATCAAGAAATTGCAGATCTTATTGAAGACTATGGGCGTCTCGCCCAGCAAGCGATAGCGGCGGGCTATGACGGAGTAGAAATCAACGGTGCCGAAGGGTTTCTCGTCAGTCAGTTTCTGGCGCGTCGTACCAATCAGCGAGATGATCACTGGGGTGGCTGCTATGAGAACAGGTGCCGCTTCGCGGTTTCATTGGTTCGCGAAGTTCGCGGACGCCTCGCTGCAGATAAAATTTTGTCCTTTCGTATTTCATTGATGGATCTCGTTCAACAAGGTTCAAGCTGGTCTGAAACATTGAGACTGGCACGGCTTCTCGAGGCCGAAGGCGTGACAGTATTCAATACCGCGGTTGGTTGGAATGAATCGAGAGTTCCTACGACGTCGGGTGTGGTACCACGAGCGGCCTTTGCTGGAGCAGCAAAGAGACTCAAAGAAGCTGTTGGAATACCGGCGATTGCCGGCGGTCGAATCAATACCGTTGAATCTGCAGAATCAATGCTGACTTCGGGCGCATGCGACATGGTCTCAATGGCCAGGGCTTTTCTTGCGGCTCCTAAATTTATAGAAAAGGCTGCAGCAGAAAAGCGGAATTCGATTAACACGTGTATCGCCTGTAACCAGACATGTTTGGATCGCAGTTTCGCCTATAGCGAATCTGTTGTGGTCTCGTGTCTTGTCAATCCGTGGGCCTGCCATGAAACGGTGATGCCGCCGTTGAAAATCGCGAAGCATTCGGAGTCGATTGCTGTTGTTGGTGCAGGCCCAGCGGGGCTTTCTGCCGCGATCACTCTGGCCGAGAGAGGGCATCGCATTACGGTATTTGACTCTCAGTCTGAAATCGGTGGTCAGTTTTTACTGGCGTGTCGAGTTCCCGGAAAAACTGAATATGCAGAAACGTTGCGCTACTACACAGACCGAGTCGAGAGTCTCGGCATAGGTCTGCGACTTGGAGTCTCAGCGACGGCGGAATTGCTGCGAGAGTATGCGCATGTTTTTTTGGCGACAGGGACGACGCCGCGTTCTCTTTCGATTCCAGGATGTGATGGGAGAGTATTGTCCTTCTATGATGCCTTTGCCCATCCCGAACGAGTGGGTAAGCGAGTTGCGATTGTAGGAGCGGGTGCCGTGGCCTTTGACACCGCCGAATTTCTCTCTCACCGGCCGCTTAAGGTGGAGTCAGAAATCTCAAGTTACTTTGAGCAGTGGCAAACCGAGCCCATGTCGGAGCTTCCAGGTCAATTGCTTGGAGATGGTCCGAGGGCCCATCTGGGTTGTCGAGAGATTCATATTCTCCAGCGACGGCCGGGGATTGTCGGCGGTCAGCTTGGACGGACCACGGGATGGATAAAAAGAGACATTCTCATGAGCCGTGGCGTGCGGTTTCATTCAGGAGTAGTTCCTATGTCTTGGGGGCGTGATGGGCTACGAGTTAGACAAGGGGGGAGTGAGCGAGTGATTGATGTCGATACAGTCGTCGTTTGTATTGGATCAGAGCCCAGGACCGATTTGGCCAAAGCTCTGGGGGCCAAG
Organism: Bdellovibrionales bacterium; assembly: GCA_016713885.1. GTDB lineage: Bacteria > Bdellovibrionota > Bdellovibrionia > Bdellovibrionales > JAMPXM01. The sequence continues at coordinate 613,871 of JADJOF010000001.1, forward strand.
GGAATCTCTCATTCTTTTATCGGTGCGGCCCAGAGTTCCCTAGGTGCGGTCGATGCCGAGGCTGCGATTCGAAATGGTACCGAGTCGGCGTTGCGGTTTGAGTCATCAGTGGAGAACGAGTGATGCAAAACCGCGTTGTGATAACGGGAATGGGTTCGGTATCAGGTCTTGGTTTGAATTTAGAAGAGCTCTGGCGGTCGACGGTTGCCGGCGTTTCGGCCATTGGCCCCGTGACATGTCTGATGCCGGATCAGATCCGTCTGCGCCAGGCGGCAGAGGTCAGGAACTTTGATCCCACACACCACTTTTCGAATAATGAGAAAGCGATGCTGTGGCGAAGCTCACAGCTCACCATTGTGGCGGCAAGAGAGGCGATTCGACGATCTGGAGTTAAATTTGCGGAGACCGATCGCTTTCAAACGGCGTTGATTTTTGGTTCACCGATTACTCTCGGTTGCGACGAAGAGGAGTTTTTCAGACGATTCTATGAAGAGCGAAAAACAAGGATTGATCCTTTGACGCTAGTTCGAAATATGAGAAGCGCACCGATCAACATGATTGCAACGGAGTTTGGAATTCACGGTCCTGGCTTCATGTTGGACAGCGCCTGTTCGGGCTCACTGCAGGCGATAGGCGAAGCGTTTCAGATGATCCGCTGCGGTCGAGTTCAGCGGGCGGTGACTGGTGGTGGCGATTCGTCGCTTGGTCTGACGCACTGGAAAGCTTGGGAGCAAATTGGGGCGATGTCGGGTGATACGTGCCGGCCCTTCTGTTTGGAGCGTAACGGCACTATACTCGGCGAGGGAGCCGCCATTTTTGTTCTCGAGTCTCTGGAGTCGGCAAGAAACAGAGCGGCACCGATACTATGTGAAGTGACTGGTTTCGCAGCGACTCGGGATGGTGGGGATGTCACCCAGCCATCTCGAGACCGTATCGCAGAGACGATGCGCCAAGCGCTGGCTGATGCTCAGACGTCGGTCGACGCTATCGACTATATCAATGCGCATGGCTCCGGTACGAAGCTCAACGACCTTGTTGAAACTCAGGCAATTAAGGATGTCTTCGGGCCTCGTGCCTACAAAGTAGCGGTCTCTTCGACAAAGGCAGCGCATGGGCATTTAGAAAGCGCGACAGGAGCTCTTGAGTTGGCCATTGCCGTACTTGGGTTGAAGAATGCGGTGATCCCACCGACAGTGAATTTTTTGACCGCAGATCCTGCCTGTGATTTAGACTATGTTCCGAATCGGCCTCGAGAAAAAGAAGTGCAAGGATTTATTAAAAACTCATTTGGTTTTGGCGGAACAAACGCCACTTTGGTCATCAAGTCTATTTCATAGAAAATTGAGGGGGCGCATTGTGAAATCGATGAACCGACAAGATCTCGAAAAGACGATTGTTCTGGCCTATGAAAAAGAGTTCGGAGCGTCGGCGATGAATCTCGACGCGGATTTTAATGCGCTGGGATTCAACTCGTTGCAGCGTGTTCGGCTGCTTTTTGTTCTAGAAGAAGCCCTCAATGTCGATCTTGCTGATCTCAATCTCCACGAGTGCCACAATTTACGCGAAGTGATCGACCGGCTTGATCAGTCGCCTACATTGTGAAGGTACGGTTGAATAATATTGTGGCTATTGTGTTAGTTAGTTCTGTTTAATATGGGCACGGTCATATGATGGTGTACTCAACAAACTAGTCAGGAGGTTAGATTGGAAAGTGTCGACGACGTAAAAACGAAAATAGGGGCATTTGTGAAAAACTATCTGGAGCTAAGGGGAGCTCCGGTGACAGAGGTCACAATGACGCAATTTAATGGAGACGTTTTTGATTCCCTGTTCCAAGTGGAAATAATTCTTTTTCTAGAGGCAACCTATAAGATTGAATTTGTCGGGGACCTCAATGATTCCGACATTTTTAAGTCGATTGATTCGGTTGCTGCGACCGTAAATGAGTTAAGGAGAGAGAAGTGAGAGCCGAGAGGGTATTTATTCCCGGTGTATTCGGCTTTTCAGAAGAGTTAACCGTTCTCTTAGAGCAAATTCCAAGTTCGGCTGAGCTCTTTTTTTGCGGAAACTACTTCAATTACGGACCGAATCCATTAGAAGTTTTCACATTGCTTGAAAATGTCAGACGTGCTCGCCAAGTCAGATTTTTTTCTAGTAACTATGATCGTTCTTTGTTGATTGCCTGTCGAGGAGCGGAACTGGCTTTACATGAAAGGCCCGAATGGATATCTCCATACTATGGAGTCAGCACAGTGCTGTCAGGTCTTGGGCTGGATATGTGGGGCTTTGCCGATCATAGAAGTAGTGAACTTAGAAAACAGATAAAGGAACGTTTTGAGCAGGTAGGAATATTAAAATACCTTGGACTGCCGTCTCTCGACGCGATGAACCTGGAAAAAATGAGGAGACTTCTGCCATCGGTCTGTCCGTTCGGAGACAGAATTATTGCAGTCGACGAAGATTCTAATATCCATTATTCATCAATAGGGCCGGCGGACTACTATAGAAAAAAGTTTTTACCATGGATGTACCAGGGTTTAAGTGAGAAAATATATTCTGGTCGCTACCCCGTCTTCTTTGGGCAGAACCAATGAGTCTTCAAAAAGAGACCAAAAAATACGGTGCGATGGATCCCTCGGCCGTCGATCATTTCATTGGTACGAATAGAGAACTATGGAACGACAGTGTCTTTCGGCAAAAGGGCGTTGGCATCTTTAAGAAAACCGAATCGATCCTAATGCTATTTGATTCGGAGAATCCCTTTTCGTATGTACCAACTTTTAATAGCAGATGTAGCGGGCTATTCGAATTGATTATTCCAACCCTTTCCACGATTGAGTCATGGGAAAATATCGGCGGTTTTTGGTCAAGAGTGATTGCGGCAAATTTGCTACCGAGATCGACAATTCCAATTCACACCGACAAGGGGTTTCACCTCACGTATTCAAAAAGATTTCATTGGGTTATTAAGTCTAATCCGGGTGTGGTATCGATTGTTGGAAACGAAAAGCTCTATTTTGCGCCAGGCGAAATTTGGCAGATTAACAATCGTCAGAGTCATTCAATTGAAAACAACAGTGATGACAATAGAATTCACATCATAGCCGATTTCACGGTTGATCAAGGTCCAGGTATGGATTTTCCGGCCGAATTTGAGCCCGGGAGTGATGATTACAAATACTTTCAACTGCGTGCTCGATTGAGTGGGCGAATGGTTAACCGATATTTATGAAGTCTCCTTACCATTGGAGAGTGTTAATCAATACGGCGGCATTTAGTGCTTTGCTGGGGCTATCAGACTTTGCGTCATGGCCTCTGGTTGCCGTCGGAATACTAGTCAGCTGCTTTTTCGCCAAAAAACGAGATATCGTTTTTGCCGGGCTCACCATTTATGGGTGGCTTTTTACGGTTTACCCATGGGCCAGCGTGGGCCGAATTGGAAAGTCCGGTTCTCTGGATATCCCGATGGATCTGCGACTGGCTTCCATTTGTTTTGGAATAGTTTTTTGCCTCTTTCTTGCCAAAGTTTATAGATTTACAAAATTTAAAGTCAGTCCGGTGGTCATCACCTTTAGCAGCCTTTTGACTCTCTATTTGATAGCGGAATGGTCCGCATTGGAGCGATATCGATTCAGTTTACTGATCATATGTGTCTGGCTGACACAGTTGGCATGGCATTTGGTCTACCATCTCGACGAATACACGAGACGAGATATTCCGTTGATAAAAAAAATTGGTTTTCAGTTTCCGTTCTGGTCGCCCGTGATATTCCCAATATTTAGCTATTCAGAATTTGAGACAGTGCCGACAAGAGAGGTGATCATGGAGAGCCAAAAAAGTGGCCTTCGATTGGCTCTTTGGAGTCTTGCTGTCTATGGATTTTTTTTTGATTTTGATGACAGTGGTCTACGATCACAATTCTTTTGAATGGCTCAGGTTTTTTCCAAGCCTCCGCTTCGAGAACATATTTTTTTTGAATTACAATGAACTCAAGGTGAAAAATATTAGCCGGGCCGGCTATTGGGGTCGACTTGTTTTGGATATGTATGTTTTCGTCGTTAAGATCACATACTATTCGGGGATGCTTGTTGCGGCGACGAGAATGTTTGGATATCGAATGAGGAGGAATGTTTACAAGCCGTTTTCGGCGACCTCTTTCCGACAAATTGTTCCACGGACGATGTACTACTACGGCGAGATGATTAAAAAATACTTTTTTTTCCCATTGTATCGCCGATGTACTTTTATCAAAAGCATGAGGACGCGCCTATTTGTTGTCACTTTTCTATCAGTTTTTATGTCGGCAATCGTCTTTCATTTCTTTAGATATCTAGGTCTCTCTTTGGGGACTGATGATCTTTTATTTTACCGCATAGTTTCGTCGTCACTGTACTATTTTCTGTTGTCGCTTGGCATTTCGATTTCGACGGTAAAGTCGGTTACGTTGCCAGCGAAACAAGATCGACGTAATTACGTTGGGGCCGTGCGCATCCTCGGGCTCTATATTGCAATCATGCTTTTTGCAGTTATCCCAAAGTATTTTAATACATCAGTGAGCGAAACGATGAATATTGTATTTTATATGCTTGGTTTGTCTGTAAGTATTTAGAGTCGAACTAGATCGTTGGCTCACTGGCTGAGCAGCTACGGAAGGCTTTCCAAGCGTTGAATCAAATTAAAAGAGGCCTTATCATTCTTCTGATTATACTTGGTTCGGTGAGGCCGATTTTGATGATTTGTCGTCTATCTCGGCTTAACAGCGCCTTACAAAGTCTGGTCGTTGCGCCGAGCCCGCTTGTTTTCACAGAGAGATTCTTTTTTGTCGATCTTATGGCTAAATTTGAATTTAAACACGAGCCTCCGCGGATAGTGAGAGTAAGTTCAAAAACTTCAGTAGAGGACCGATTTGGCTATCGATCTCGCCCGCTCTATCTGGCTCTATCCAGGCCGCATCTCTTAAAGCCCGAAGTACTTGATGGAATTCTTAGATTCTATTTTTGCTATCCTTCTTTTGCGTGGGAAAAATACGGACTGACTAAGGTTCCAATCAGTGTGCAGTTGTTTTTTTTAAACCCAACCCCGGAAGACTTTCGTCGATCTTCATTTAGCGTGCTATGTGAGGAGAAAAATTAAATCTACAATCACATCTATTTGCGATTTTCAGAATTACTCTAGGACTGTATCTCGTATATCTTTTTTTCATCTTGCGCTTCATCGTGTGGAAATTCTCCATATGGGGGGAATGGGCTATGATGGTCTATTGCAAGAGGCGGGGACCTGGACTCGTTGGACCTTTTTTGTTCCGAACTGGGGAGTTGATGTTTTTCTTGGTCTAGGAATGACAGCGTCATTGGGAGTCTTGACGGGATACAAACGACGGCCATGTGCCATTTTTATATGGTTGAGTTTAGTTTTGATTTTTGCACGTAACGCTTTGATCAAGAATGTCGCAACTGACTATGTTGGCTGGCTTTTACTGGCGAGTGTTTTTGTTCCGACATCAGAGAGTATTGCCGGAGCTAGCCCAAATAAGGATGAGGAGTTTTCTGTTCCTCCGATTTTACTGACAGGCGCTTGGTTTGTATTAACATCTACATATACCATGAGTGGTTTATATAAACTGAGCTCTGAGTTCTGGCGCACCGGTTTGGCCGTCGGGATAATCTTGAATTCGTATGTCGGCCGAGCGGGCTCAATTAATGAAATGATATGTCAAATGCCATGGCTAACATATCTTATGACATGGTCGGTAGTTTTTTTTGAAACTGTGGCTTTTGTGTTTTTCTTCAAGAAAGCTTGGCGTTGGGCTCTTTGGCTCGCTACCGCGCTTATGCATGCTTCAATCGGAGTTCTGACAACTATGAGTGATCTTTCAATGAGTGTATTGCTTTTTCATCTTTTCCTATTGGATCCGAAATGGATTGAGTGGATCATTCTTAAAAAGAGGCGTCATTCAAGACTGTATTCCAATGCTTGAAACAGATATTGAGTTGTTTTTTAGAGCGGGCAGACCATATGTACAAGGTGCCGATATTTTGATTCGATATATAGCCGTCTTAAATCTCAACAGACATCGGTTGAATGTATAGGCATTGAGCTAAAAATATTTGAACCAGTTAAATCTGGTATTCTGATTCAAAGAGCCGATGCTCAGCGGCAAAGGGCCATTGGAGACCTGAAAATTTCTCTTGGGAGCCAGAGTTCGGAGTATGTTTTGCTTGAGAATGGGAAGCTCGCTGTTCCGATGAATTGTCCAGACGAGAGGGTCTTGTTAAAAGAATTCGATATTTTTTCGATGGAAGAAGCGACGTTCAATAAAGTGACTGAATTTTCAAATACGTTTTCGCTTGTCGCACTTCAAAAATTGATGCTTCAAATGCAGCCTTTTTTTGCGCCTACGGGTAAATGGTATTTCGCTTCGTTGGGGCTTTCTGATTGTGCGCGTTTTTTTAGAGCGGAAAAAGTCTCGGTTCGATGCCGAGTTATTTCCAAACGTTTTTCGAAAGCTATCATCAGAATTGACGGTGACGTGTTGGGAGAGTTTATTTGTATTTATAGAGACGAAACTACGTCTGAATGAAGAGCTGGGAGAATGGTTGGACATTTTTAATACATAGCCAACGCAGGGCTATGGTCGGAGCAATGGAGCTGAGATGAAAACGAGTGTGATTGATGCGCTTCTTGTTGCTGTGATTGCGGTTAGTGCTAGTTTTGTTGGGTACCGTCTCTTCCGTGGCGGCGCTGGAGCAGGTGTACCGCAGGTGCAGTCAATCGATAAGGTAACAAGCCTTGAGAAGACTCAAAGAGACGTTGGTGTTCAGGAACCAGCTCCAATAGCGCCTATGCCGCGGCAAAAGAATTCATTGGCACGGCGAGAAATGAGCGGTCTCCTGATGTCTATGCGGACTTTTAGTCCGCAAGAGTGGCAGGAGCAAAAGAACCGACCATCGTTGTCAACCTTTGGCGTCAGTCAGACCGATGCCTGCAAAGAAACACCGTGGAAACGGCTTGTTGGAAGATCAATTTTGAAGGAAGAGGTATCTTCAAAATTTAGGAATGGAGATATCCAGTTTCTTTTTGAATTGTCTGAGAAGTATTGTATTCGAAAAAATTCCGCCATTTCTATCTTTTCATTTGGACATCGTCTGGATGGACCTGTCTTTTCCTATGAAGGAATTGTAACTGTTGAGGAAATTTTCCAGATACCAGTGGATATGATTTTGACAGCACTGAAGCCAATCATGAATTTGCCAGAGGAAGAGTTGAGTAAGTCGATGAGAATTATTGCGCAGGCGCACAGTAGTTCGATTACCCTACTGAAGATTTCAGCCATCCATGCTGGTACGCCTGAAAATAGGGAAGACTTGCCTGTGCCACGTTTTACCGCTGGTGTAACGACATTGCGCACGCAGGGCGCAGGCAAGTGGTTTTTGAGGCATAGAGACGCCGTCATTGTCGATGTTCGAAGTCGAGAAGAGGCCGCGCAGACCCCCGTCAGGTACAATGGCCTCGTTCTGTCGGCACCCTATGTCGTTTCTGGTGACAGTTTGAGTTGGAGGTTCAATTGGGATCGGACTGTTCGGCAGGTGAGCGCAGACGACTTTGATGTTTCAAGGGTTTCAAAACTGATTGAGGGCAATCGACCAATTGTGTTCGTTGGAGCGGCTCCTTTCGACGGGCGTCCTGTTTGGGCGCTTTATGAGTTTATGAAACTCGAAGTTCTCAATATTGATGTTGTCTGGTTTTATGACGGCGCATCATCGCTTAACGATGTCATTGGTAAACATTGATTAACTGTCACTGAATCTAGTTAAGCCCGATCTTTTTGAGTTCGATGGGTACTGCCTCTTCGTCTTGAATTTTTTTACTTTTTCTTTGCGGAGGACGATCCCTGCGCTTCGGTAGACTTTGAGTTAGATCTTGCAAGCAATGTCTTCATATATTGCACTTCATTTTCTTGTGCGACGATTACCGAGATGGCGAAGTTCTTCATTTCTGAGGATTGAGAATGAACAATCAATGCGTGCGCCATGTTAATCGCACCTTGGTGATGAGCAATCATCATTTTTAGAAACATCGAATTCGGATCATTCTTTTTTAGATCGACTACCGAAATGTCTACGTCCATGATATCCATTGCGTGGTCCAGGAGTTCCGAAAGTGGCTTTGCTGAACTTGCCACGAAATGTCTGTCGGGGATGTCCGCAGCTTAGTTGAAATTTGAAGGTTGAGTGGCTCAACCAGAATGTGATTTCCTTGGCTTATCTACGGTCAAAGAAGTCGCAACAAAAGAGGAGCCACCCGACATGGGAAACGTACCTATTCCGTTCCGAACGCGCAAGCAGCGCAAGCCTTTAAAGCACGCAAAGCGCAAAGATGTTCTCGAGAATAAATTCGAAGACGAGATCGAAGTCCCGATCGACACGCAGCATCTCTTAATTTCGATGCTGCTTCCGCCAGCAGTGAAAGCCTTCATGGAAGAGTGTGAACGAGAGGTCGATCGACTTTGCGGTGCTCGCTACGAACACGGAAAAACCAATTCGCGCTGGGGCACGCAAAAAGGATCGATCGTCTTGGGAAACCAAAACGTCGCGATCGAAAAGCCGCGCGTGAGAGGAAAAAGTGGTAACGAAATAAAAATTCAAACGTACGAAGACTTTCAAGATCCGCGGCTTTTTGATCAAGCGGTTTTCACCGAAGGGATCAAGCGAGTCTCGCAGCGCGATTACCAAAAAGGTGTTTCGAAAATCGCAAGTTCATTTGGTTTTAAGAAATCGAAAATTTCAAAGCGCTGGATCAATGCAACGGCGAAGAAAATTGAACAACTTCAAAATCGCGATTTGAAGCCGATGGACATTCGCGCGGTGTTGATCGACGGAAAGCGTTTTCGAAAACACGGCGTGATTATAGCTATGGGAATAGCGAACGATGGTAGAAAATTTGTGCTCGGGATTTACCAGGCCGATACCGAAAACTCGTCATCTTGTATCGAACTTTTAACGGCGCTCGAAAAGCGTGGCCTTCCATCATCGGGACTACTCTTCATCGTCGACGGCGGATCGGGTTTAAACAAAGCGCTCAACGACAAGTACCAATGCCACGATCGCAAGCGTCGACGTGCGATTCGAATCCGTTGCCACGTTCACAAATGGCGCAACATCGAGAAAGCTTTAGGCGATGATTCCCACAAAGCGTCAGCGCTCTTCTGGGCGCTTCGCGAAGCAAAAGACATGGGCGAGGCCAAGGTTCTGTCGGACCGCTTAGAGAGCGTTTTACGATCGCTCAATCGATCCGCTCTGGACAGTTATCTGGAAGCAAAAGACGATATTCTAGCCGTTCACGAATTTAAAATGTCGAAAGACTTGAAAAGATTTTTTTCGACGACGAATGCAATCGAGTCGTTGAACTCGCTGATCGAAGAAGACATGCGGCGAGTGAAACGCTGGCGCGACTCGGAACATTTTCAACGATGGCTCGCCACATATTGCCTCGCCTCGGAAAAGAAAATGCGAAGAGTTCGCGGTCACAAAGCACTTCCAGGATTGTGGACTTTACTTCGATCCGCTACGGAAATCAGAGAAGAAGTTGACTCGATAGAAGCAGTCGCGTAACAGATGAAATTCACGCCACTCGATCGACGAATTTCAACTGATCGACGGACAAGCCCTGTCTGTCCACATTGGCATTCAGTTTACATGCGTGAACTGGGCGGTAGGTTCAAATAACCAGCAACAGTAAAGTCGAAACACCGGCAATCCTATTTAGACGTCTTATGCTCATTCAATCGGCCCTTTAAAACAATTTTTTTGGTGTCTGATTCGATGGCAACGAAATCCATTTTCATAAGGCTTTCTAACCTCCTCGGATCGCGGTGAAAACTTGCATAGTCGATGCATGTGAAGCCACCCTTGCATTGGGTGTAACCCCTGCGTAATCCACGCTATTGGCGAATGCGCCGGGCATACGATAGTGGCGTCTCAATTTCGTCGCCCTCAGTGAGCCAGGTTAGAACGCGTAAGAGGTAGGTCCTTGGGTCGATATCGTTTTTCTTGCAGCTTTCAATAATCGTAAAAAGAGTCGCCGCGGTCTCGGCCCCGCTATGAGACCCAGCGCCGTAATAGTTCTTTCGGCCCATCACAGCATGACGGATCGTTCGTTCGGCTTCGTTGTTTGATAGCGGAATTCGAGTATCATTCAAAAACAGTTCAAACCCTGGCCATCTTTTGCTGATATATTGAATCGCCTTTCGCTTCTGCGAGCCATCTCGGGAATTTGGGTATTCCTCTAGGAGAATTCGCTTCAAATCTTGAATAACTTGCGCTTTCCTTCCCGCGAAGGGCTTTAAGCTCGCTAAAGTCCTTAGCCCTTCGCTCAATCTCAAAGAGTTTATCGATCTGATCTAAAATCGGAGTCACTGATGGGTCGTGCGACTCAATCTTGAAGAACTCACGTCGCGCATGCGCCCAACAATAGGCATGTGGGATCTTCGCCTCAGCTAGAACTCCATTGTACGTCTCGAGACCGTCCGTCACGACGGGACCGCTGTAGCCGCGCAACTTCTCGGTCAATATTTTTGCCGACCGCGTCGGCTTAAAAAATAGTAGCTTCCACAGCGGTTCGAAATGACCCACATAAATCCGTCGCGTTCATTCTTGTTCTGAATGCCCCATGGGGTTTCGTCGATATGAAGAGCTGTATCGCTCTGCAAGACCTCAGACAGAATAGCTTCCTGAAGTGGCTCAAGACTCCCCGCTGCCACAGCGCACAGACGAGACAGTGTTGAGTTCTGCATCCCCTTAAGACCCAAAGACTCCATCTGGCGAACCTGTCTCTCCAAAGGGATGTGACTGATGTACTTGTCAGAAACCACCGCTGCCACAAAGTCTGTTGTGTAGTTCATTCCCGGCAATAGTCCGGGCACTTGTGCGGTCAAAATCACATCTTTGTCGTCGACCTGAATCGTAAAGGGCTCTTTCAACTTGTACTTTTCTTTTGAAGATCTTCTTAATGTAACGGCGTTCAATGATTTCGATCTTCGTGACAGTTTCAAAGGCGTTCGGGATTTCCTCCCATAATTCAGACCACTTCTCTAGATCGTGTTTCCCTGATACCGCGCAAGCGGCCCTCTTCTTCGAACTCCGCATCACTCACGAAAACATCGATTTCCTGAGAGTCCAAATTGGCCCACCGAGTTTCAATCGTTTGACCTGCCTTATCCCGTATTTCATTGGTAGGAAACATGGCCTGGCTAAAAATCAAATTCTCGACTTGGCTACGAGTTCTCGGGCGATCGCTTGCCTCGGGTCGTCTCTCGTTACTTCGTCCGTAGATTGAACGACGAATCAGCTTCAGCTTCTCTTCAACGTTAAAGCTCTGTTGCTCTCGTTGAGCCTGCTCTGATCTCAAGCGCTCAAGTTCGGACTTTTGGTTTGCATATGCTCGGCCATGTCGGCCATCAGCAGTGCAACGACTTCTGGAGTCTCGGTCCGAACGATCTGCTGCATTCGCTTCTTGAAATCCATCTTTCACAAGGATGGACCGGCGCCTATAGGCAATGCAAACGACTCCCGCTGCGTCGAAAGCGACCGATCAAGAATAGGTCTTCGAACAATGCTGCCATGGAAAATCGGTTTGAACTCTTCCTGCGTAATCTCATTTCGGCCCATAAATTCGCTATGAGACATGAAAGATCCACGCTCGATTCTCTTCGCCATCAATACAAGTCCGGTTCCATCATAGCAGAGCGACTTGATTCGCTTCCGGTTCTTGCCAAAGAACAAGTACACATGGCCCTGATCCATAATCGCCTGCATTTGATGGACACACAGACTGTGGAGACGCTCAAAACCACAACGCATATCGATCGGCTCGCGATACACGAATATCCGGAGCCCTTTCCGCTCTAAAAACATCAAATGCCTCGCTTTAGCCCTTTAAGGACCAGCAGCGCATCGCGAGCCGACGCAAAGCGGAAGTGACTCCCATCAGGTGTCGTAACAGTAACAGTTGCGAAAACCTTACGCCGGTCAGCGTTTTGATGTTTCGTAACAGTTGCTGTTGCTGCATCTGCGGTCGGCAGCAATGAGGGTCCCACTGCAAGTTGATGAAAGCCCGCGGACTGTTTGCGAGCCATGGACCAGTAGGCGAGCGTGTGGTACGAAATCCCGGTTCGTTGACTCAGGGCCTTTCGCGAAACGCCAAGCCCTTGCAAGCGCATCGCGCGCTCGCGGATTGCCTTGGGCCACTGCTTGTGTGTGCCATCGACCTCGGCCTTGTACTGAGAACGGATCTGAAGAATCTCATCGAACAACTTTTCGGTTTCATTCATAAACCGCGTCTTTAATCGCAATTACGACTCGGCGGAACGCGTGGATTACGCAGGGGTTACCATTGGGTTATGCCAACGAGGTTCTGTTTCGCCCAGTCAATTTTACCGTTTTCAGGCAGCGATCCCGGATTCAGAGCGTAGAAGTCGAGACGCCCTTTCTGCGTATACTGGAACACTTGAAACGTATAGAAGTCTAAATAGTCGAAGCTTCGAATGGCGATGGATCCGCTTGCGACACTGTCGACTCCAGAAAGAGAAATCACGACTGTTGTGTTCGTGTGCCTGAGATCTTTGAGTAAAGTGCTTTCAAACTTGCTCAATATCTCAGAGGGAATCTCATCTATATAAACGAGACCCTGCGGCGAGGCGCCTATTTTAATTTAAAAAGTCCACCAGCTGGTCGACCTCAACAACTCTGATGAGTTTACCTGAACCCCGGGCCACTTCAATCCCACTACATGGCGGAAGAGGGCCAGAAGCCCCCGAGCTCAATTCAGCGATCTTGACCTCTTTAAAGTCCTCGGCCGGGAAGTGACCATCACGCCGAAGCTTCTTGGCTCGACCAATGATCGACGCCATGCCCGTTTGGCTCACGCCGATTGCGCGGTAGAAGTCCTTCGATGGGCCCTTCCATTGCTCCCATGCTAGCAGAATTTCCATCAGCAGACTCTCATCGCTGATCCTAACCCGGCCGCCATCGCCAATGTACTGATCTTCTTCTTTAAGACTTCCAAATCCACAAACACCTCCTGTGTTGTTGAATCTAGTTTTAGCAGATTGCCTCAAATTGAAAATGTGGGGCAGAACGACGATGTACCACTCACAATCTGATCCAACATCGAAATAAATTCTTGTGACGACTTCGGATCGTTTGATAGGACTTTCAACATAGCGGCATTTCCTTTTTCTGGGTCGTGTTGACCCGGTTTGGTTTCGTCACCAAAAGGTTATGCCGCTGCGGACATCGCCCCTAACACTCAATCCACAACTTTCGAAAATTTCTCGATGAAAGGCAATATGTCCAAACTATCCCCAGTTCCATTTGTCTTGCTTATACTATTTTTCTATTCATATTTTTTCACCAACCTATTTGTTTTCATTGGTTTACCCTCGCCTCAAGACTTTGCGACGGTAATGAATCTGAACCACTATTTTCATTTTTTGCCAGAAGGAGCTTTAAAATTCAGGGGTCAAAAGGGATTGGGCTTATTGAGTGGTACGTATGTATTCATTTCGATCGCCGCAGGTTTCATTCTCACATATTTTCTACCTTCCCGCTTTCGAAAAAAATCGCAAATATTTTGGTCTTTAGTAGTGCTTTCTATTGTTTACAGCATAGAAACCACGGCATTTTACCTCGGCGTCCACTTCTTTGTTTTCATAACGCTTCATCGTATGGAAGCCTTCTATAGCCGATACTTTTCTAAATATATTTCGAAAATAAAATTTTTTATAGCTCAGCTGCCATTGGTGCTTATTGCAGTCGTGGTAGTTTTCAATCAGATCGCGGGACAAGCGCGCACAACGCCGATTGGAATAGCGCTTTTCTGCTGGCAGTGGCAAAGACTAATGGTTTATTATATGGACGATCGCGATGGAGCCGTACCTTTAAACATTAGTTTTTCAGATTATCTTTCGGTGTTTCTAAGCCCAGCCACGGTTCTTTCTTGGGAGACCGTGCCTTATCTAGCTCAGGGTTATTCCTACTTAAGTGAACGATACAATATTCAAAGGCGTAACTTCGTCGTTTGGAGCGGGGTTAAAATGTTGAGCATTGCCCTGGCTTACTATTTGATTATGCCTATTATTGTTTGGCACTTGCGTAGTTGGCTTATTGGCCAAGGTTACGAAGTTACTTGGAGCGTACATGGTCTAGTTGAAAAATATGTTAAGGGAGAATCCGTCAGCTCTTTAAGTGTGTATCTGTCTTGTATATTTGGACAGATAGTTTGGTTTGTATTTACGGCACCCATTGTTCACATGAAGGTGGGACTGTGGAGAATTTTCGGGTATGAGGTGGATCCCCACTTAAACAAACCTTGGTTAGCTACTAACTTAGTTTCATTTTGGGGACGTTATACATTTCATTTTAAAACTAACTTACTGAGGGTTTTTTACTTTCCGGTGTTCTTAGCCTTCCCTAAAAAATCGGCTCATTTTCGTATTGCCACGGCAACAATTGCTTCGGCAGGTATTGGCAATATGTTGTGGGGGCATTTTCCACGAACACTTCTAATGTTTGGTATGACTTTCGAGGCTCTAAAATACAACGCAAGTTGGATTTACTACTTTCTTTTAGCCGGCGGAATATTGACCGTTGAGTTTTATCTTTTGTGGCGAAGAAAAAAAAGAAGACCATGGCAGTGGGGCTGGAGAATCGGCCTGGACGTTTTAGCTTTCGCCGTGACATTCTCTTACTACTCCTTGATTCATGTTTACGCGCGGCCAGTTCATGGCGGAAATATTTGGATTTACACAGAACTTTTTTTAAAAGGATTGGGACTTAAATAAAGACAAGATTGATGAAAATTAACGAAAGTCTAACCCAATATTTAGTATTTGATAAAATTAATAAACATGGTGGCCTGCCGGCCCTCCAGGTTGACGAGGTCTCTTGCACGTACGCTCAACTTAGCGACATGATTTCTGTTTTTACAGATTATTTACTTAAGGCCGACATTAAGCCCCAAGATAGAATTCTTATACAGCTTCCGAAGTCAGCCGAATACGTAGTATGTTTTTTGGGCATACTATCGATCGGCGCCATTGCAGTGCCGATCGATCCGAATTCGAGTTCAGAGCGACAAAGCTATGTTGCTCACGAAACATCTGCGCGCATATTTATCACAAACGAAGCAGTTGAGTTTGTGGGCTGCCCCACAATGAATGTGCAAGTTAATCTTGGGATGGCTGAAGTTATAGTTCAATGGAGCGGAGCTTTGGTTGGGCCTGTAGGCAGCATTGCGACGCTTTCATTAGAAGATACGGCAGCAATAATTTTCTCTTCGGGCTCTACGGGTAGACCGAAAGGAGTTGCTTTACGGCATCGCCATTTGCTAGCTGTCGCTGAAAATCTGGCGATTGCAGCAGATATGAAGCTTGGACATCGCGAGCTCATTTTAAGTCCAATGTGCCATACAGATGGCTGGCATAGAGTCGCTTCAACACTTCTGTCTACTGGTTGCGTAGTTATATTTAATGGTCTTTTGACCATACCAACTTTTCTTGAATTTCTCGTTAAATATAAGGTTAATGGTTTTTATACCCCACCGCCATTTGTTAGATATTTATTAATGGGTCCTGCCGAAAAAATTCGAGCGGCAAGCACGAGTCTTCAATCGGTCGAGATAGGCAGTGCTGCAATATCTCCACAGGAAATATCTGAGTTAATAAAACTTTTTCCAGGAGCTAAGTTTTTAGTACACTTCGGTCTTACTGAGTCCTCGCGTGCAACTATTCTTGACTGTAAGAAAAATCCAGAAAAATTGCATACAGTTGGAAAAGCGCCAAATGGAGTTGAGGTTCTTATAGCTGATGAGTTTGGAAAGCCAGTTAACTATGGAGTCAAAGGCGAAATTCTACTTAGGGGTTCTCAATGCACAGACACATATTGGAACCGACAAGACTTAAATAATATCGCTTTTCGAAATGCTTGGCTGAGGACTGGGGACTATGGGATTCTCGATCAAGAGGGGTTTTTAACATATTGCGGACGTAAAGACGATATGATCAATTCAGGTGGGTTTCACTTTTTTCCAGCTGAAGTAGAGGTTGAATTGGGCCCAGTGCCTGGTTTGAAGCGCTATCTTATTTCAGGTTTGCCAGACACTAAAGGTATTTTAGGTCAAATTCCCGTGATATTTGCAGTACCAGAAGATAGTTCCACGTGGAGCGTAGAAAAATTTTTCAAGCTTGCGCAACGTCGTCTTCCGGCCTTCAAGATTCCAAAAAGAATTATTATTGTTCCTGATATCGTAATGACATCTTCGGGTAAACCAGATAGGCAAAAAACCGTTCTGAAGTATGGTGGATGAAGTGCAAAATTCTTTTGTAAAAAAACTCTTCTTCGAAGATGTGGAGGTGCCTGCTGAAAACTATACAGGAAGTGGCTTCAGAAATTGGTATTGCCGCATCTTTGCCGTTAGGGAAATAGAAGAATCGGCACTACTCCAGTATTGCCATTTTGCTTTCTTAATTGGATTCTGGATTAGTTTTCACGAATGGATTTACTTAAAACATATCAGTTTGGATAGTTTTGCAAGAGGGGACTATGCTTGTCTCCCTTACTTTCAAAACTGTGGGGGGCTTTATTTTTTAACAGCTCGGCCGGGAGGATATACACAAAGTCTTTTTTATGCGGGGCTTTATAGTTTAATTGGACTATCAGCATATTTTGCCATTGTTAAAAAATGGGCTGAGGCCCATTTTGTCATGATATTTCTTTTCATTTGGAAATGTTTAGTTCTATTTGTTTTGACATATCAAGTGACCCAAAACTTTGAATACTTCCATCTGCCTTTTGTTTTTATATTCCTTTTTTGCAGCTGGAAACTCTTTTTCTTAAGGCGCATGTTTGCATTGCTATACGCTCTAGCCGCTATCGTTAAATTTAGTTCGAGTTGGGTCACGGGTTCTTATTTTTCATCCTTGAGCTTAGGGATGCCATTTTTTCCGGATGCTTTCATTCCTTACGCAACAAACTTTGTTATATTGTTGGAATCAGTTGGAAGTTGGATGCTGCTGAGCACGAATAGAAAAATTCGACTTTGGACTCTAAGTACATGGTTACTTTTTCATGTCTATTCTATTGCTTTAGTGGGATTCCGATACCCAACGCATTGTATTCCAATTCTATTAGGATTGTTCCTACCAGATGTAAAAACTATTAGTCCTCCTTTTCGTTTGCGATCTGTGACTGGGTGGTTTGTTATTATTTGGATTCTTTTGATCAATATATTGCCGAACTTAATTGAAGGGAACAATAAGTACACCCTAGAGGGGCGTGGCTTTGGCTTCTATATGTTTGATGCCACACACCAGTGTATTTCAAATACAACAATATTTTACAAAGATGGAACTGTAGAGCGCAAAACAACCGGAAATAGCGAAGGAATGAACCGTTGCGATCCCTATTTTACGTGGTTTCAGCTCAAGAATAAATGTTTACGACATGCCGATACTATCGACAGAATTCAATGGGAAAATTTATCTTCAATAAATGGTGGTCCATTTTACAAGATTATAAATGAACAAAACGCCTGTCTCCTAGAATACTCAGCGTTCAGGCACAACAAGTGGATTTTAGATCCAGATAGCGGGGCCGAGGCCGTGGGCTTTGCCGATAAAACATATACAAAAGACTCAAATAGCTTCAACTCAGTACCAAAAGTTTATTCAGATCCTGTTTATAAAATGAGCGCAAGTCAGGCTTTCTTTTTTGAACATGAAAAAGAAATTATTATATTTTGGAAAGTCATATGGTTCTTGGCACTTCTCGTTGCTGTCTTTGGTTGGTCTCTAAAACGCCATTTTAAAAGCGCTTTAGCCGGGAGAACTTTGAAGTGATGAAAAAATATTTTTTTAAATACTCTTTTTTTATAGGATTCGTATGTTTGGTCGTTGGATTTCTCTACGTATACCGCAAAGATTTACAAGTGACAGATTTTGGAAAAACTTATTTATACCAACGCGAAGCCACAGAGATATTAATTTTTGAGTGCGAAAATAGTATAACAGCTAATTATAAAAATGATTGCATATCAAAGTCAGGGGCAATGAGCGCCAGAGTGCCACTAGAACAATTTAAAGATACTCTTGAAGACTCTTTAAGAATTCCTTCTGATTACCAATCTCTTGTTAAAAAAAATGACCGTCCTGAAAGCTACAGAAGTAGTAATCTAAAATATTCTTCGCGACTTAGCGAACGTATCAGGCGTGAATATGATATTATTTCTGATCAAATTCAAACTTTGCCTACCAGCAAAGCGACGGAAGATCTTAAAAATTTTCTAAGGACGGCGCCTGCTGACAGAAAGGCGATTGACCAAATAAACACCATGGCTTCTGGCGTAATAAGTGAATTCCTTGGACATGGGGAGCTAAAGCGCTTTGTTTCGTATAAGGCAAGTCGTTTCGAACTTAATGCAGTTTTAGCATTTGTTGATAAGCCAGAGTTGCCTTCCGAATTTGTAAAAATTAAAAATGCCAGGTTTTTAATGGGTAGTCCTAAAGATGAGACTAAAAGATTCGAGAATTAAAATCAGCATCAAGTGACGATTTCAAAGGATTTTGAAATTCAAAACACCCCGGTTACGCAAGCGCAATGGTATTCCCTAATGGGTTATAATCCGTCTCACTTTAGATTCAGAAAGAATTGCAATGAGAGTTTTAGAAAAATCGCTCATATATCCCTTTGCCCTGAAAACCCCGTTGAAAATATTTCTTGGAACGATATTCAGCGGTTTCTACAAAGAATAAATGAAAAAAGCACCGATTACACCTATCGATTGCCCACAGAGGCTGAATGGGAATTGGCAGCCAGGGCTGGAAAAAATGGAAAGTATTTTTTCTCAAACGAAAGCGAGATAAATACCTACGTTTGGAATGATGAGAATTCGTTCGAGCAGACACATCCGGTAAAAAGTAAACCTCCGAGCAGTCTTGGAATCTATTGTTCGCTAGGAAATGTTTGGCAATGGACTCAAGACTGGTATCAACCCGATTTGGTAGCAAAAGCAGTAGATCCTCAGGGCCCAGAGAGTGGTCTTACAAAAGTTATTCGTGGCAACAGTTGGACGGCGCCGCAAAAAATAATTCGTATTGCAAATCGCTTTAGAGCACCTCCAGGCGCTCGCTTTTCTAATCTTGGCTTTCGAATTGTTCGCGAATTGAAAACTGAGGCTACGTATTTCGAAAAGTGAGATTAGAGATATCATTAAAGGCTTTTTAACGGATCAATACTCATATATGGGCATTGAAATTACAGATAACTTAGATCTTTCAAAAAGTATTTATATTGATTCTTTAAATGCGGTAAAAGTGATTCTTTTCTTAGAAAAAACATTCAATATTCAGATTACTGGAAAAGAATTAGAATCAAAATTTTTTTTCAGTTTAGATTTAATGACCGATCTCATTTTTAAAAAACTAACCAAGACAAAATGAGTTTTATACGGCCCCTAAAGGTCGAGGGCGCCAACCAATAGGGATTGTTCGTGAGCGATTCCGAATTCATCAATGCATAGAGATCATAAGAATTTTAATATCCGATTATTTGAGCTCTGCTTTAATTTTATATACCAGAGACACAGTGGGTACATTGGTATAATAACAAAACCTGCAACACTGTAAATTAGCCAAAGTGGAAAGCCATAGGTTGTTGGCGCATAGTGCACTAGGTCCATAGAGATTAGACGACCAAAGCAAATCACTGCCAATAGTAGTGCAAAAATATGCAATAAATAGAGATGCACAATATAGTAGAAAAGTGGAGCACGGCCCAAAATTCTTAGCAATTTCCACTGAAATTTTACGTTGCCTTCAAAAAAAGCTAGAAGGCCCATTGTTACGCCCAGTGTAAATAAAATATAATCTAATGATGCCGGATACTTCTCAATATTTAAAAATGACATGCAAGTGAGAATCCAGGTCTTTTGAAACCTCCAAGGCACTGGGTCTCCATAGATATTTACCGATTTCAAAATTAAAAAAAGAGAGATCAATATCAACGATATATATGTGCATATCCGAATACGTTGATACTGGTACTTGTTCCAAATCATACCAAAAACATAGCCTAGCGACATAACAAAGATCCACGGTATCAGGGGATAAGAAACTTTAACTGAATGCTGGGCGATAGAAAATAGGAGCCCTCTTTCATGCAGAAGTTTCCAGAGCCATCCAAAAGACTGAAAATTATGAGAAGAATAAGCATCAAATGTATTGTGCCCGAAAATCACCAACAGGCTGATCACAAAAATACTTTTATCAGTGAGAAAAATTAAAAGTGAAAGAAAAATCATTGAAATACCCATCGCCCACAAAGCTCCAAGCGATAGCGAGATGTATTCAAAAGTAAAATACCGCGCAAAATAAATAACCGATACGTCTAGAATTATTAACCACACTCCGCGGTTAATTAAAAAAAAATGAAGATCTTCTTTTTTTTTGCCCCTAGAAAGGGAAAGGCGCGCGCCGAGGCCCGCCAAGAAGAACAAAATTGTGGCAGTAAAAAAAGTAATCCATCGGGTAAAAAACAATCCTATGCTCATTTTATCTGGGACTAAATGATCCATATAGCTTGGCAGAGTTAGGAAATCTCGACCGTGATCTAAAGTCATTAAAACTAGTGAAACGCCTCGAAGTGAATCAATTGCAGTGCTTCTACCGGGGCCTGTAGCCGTAGCAGATGATATGGACATTTTTACTTCAGACATTAAAATGACTCTACAATGAATTTTTATTGTTAATAACAATTTTTATGATTTTGTACCACTGCTGAGGCGATGTCCGTCGTTTAGTTGAAACTCGTCGGGCGAGTGGCGGATTGATCATGTAGTTACGCGACGTTATCTTGAGCGTCAACTGCAGCCTCATTGTTGTCGTGTTCGGTGAGTGACCGAAGCTTTACCCAGAGTCCAGGCAAGCTTGCATGACCGCGAATACGTCTCATCTTTTTCTCCGATGCCAGGCAATACGTGGCAAGCCAGCGTTGAAAATGTTCGGAGTCTCGCCAGCGCTTCACACGACGCATGTCTTCTTCAAGAAGTGAGTTCAACGATTCGATCGGGTTCGTTGTCGAGAAGAACTTCTTCAAGCTCATAGACAACTTGAGTTCGTGAATGACGAGTAGGTCGTCTTTTGCTTCGCGGTAGCTCTCCAGTGCCGAGAGATTAAGATCGCGCAGAACGCTCTCCAGCCGGTCACTCAGGACCTTTGCCTCTGACATATCCGTGGCCTCGCGAATGGCCCAGAACAGGCCCAGTGCCTTGTGGGAGTCATCCCCGAGAGCCTTCTCGATATTGCGCCACTTATGGACATGGCAGCGGATGCGGATTGCGCGCCGACGACGACGGTCATTGCATAAGTACTTTCGTTCAGCGCCTTGTTGAGACCTGAGCCGCCATCAACGATGAAGAGTATTCCGTCGCTTTGAAGCCCGCGGTTTTCAAGATCATTCAATAGCTCAATACATGACGCCGAGTTCTCGGTGTCGGCTTAGAAAAATGCCAAGGACAAACTTTCGACCGTCAGCCGCAACGCCCATCGCAACAATGACCCCGTGCTTACGAAAACGTTTCCCGTCGATGAAAACCGCGCGAACGTCCATCGGCTTCAAGTCGCGCTTTTGTAGATCTTCGACTTTCTTCGCCGTGACGTTGATCCAGCGCTTTGAGATCTGGCTCTTCTTGAAACCAAATGAGTTTGCGATCTTTGTGACGCCTTTTTCGTAGTCGCGCTGGCTCACTTTTTTGATGCCCTCGACGAACACGGCTTGCTCAAACAATTTCGGATCTTGAAAATCCTCGTAGGTTTTCAGTCTCACTTCGCGGCCATCTTTTGTCCTGACTCTCGGCCTCTCAACGGCGACATGTTGGTTTGCGAGAATGATCGAACCCGTTTGCGTGCCCCATCTCTGATTCAACTTCCCATGCTCGTAGCGGCGGCCACAGACGTCGGTCACCTCGCGCTCCAGTTCCTGCATAAATGCCTTCACGGCTGGCGGCAGAAGCGCTGAAATCAGCAGATGCTGCGTGTCGAGCGGGCTCATTTGAAAATCTTCGAACTTGTTGGCGAGAACTTCGTCTCGCTTTGCGTACTTGCGTGGCAATCGCTGCTTGCCTCTGCGAATCTGAGTCGGTACTTTTCCCATCGGGTGGCTCCTCTTTTTGTGCTTCGTTGACTGTGGTAAGCCATTGAAAACACTTTTGGTTGAGCCACTCAACCTTTCAAATTTCAACTACGCTGCGGACATCGCCCTGCTGACCTTCCGTCCACAACATTTGGAAATATCTCCAAGTCGATTGGGTGTAGCGTAAGAAAAAGTGTGTCCAAGCGGCTGCGTCAGGCTGACCAGCGAAAGGACATGAGCTATGAATTTCCAGATGGGAATTATCAAAGTTGAGATCAAGATTCCAGAGCTTGTTCACGCGCTGGAGAGCTTCAAGGAGAATCGCGTCCACGCGCTTGAAGTATTGAGCCACGAAATCCGCAACGGTGTTGGTGACTTCGTGAACTCGCTTCTGCAAACCGAGATGGATTTATATCTTGGGCAAGCTGAACAATCCGCCAACAAAAGAAATGGCATCCGGGAACGAGAATACGCGATCAAGGGCGTGGTGTCCAATGCCACTGAGCCACAGCTTCAAGCCCTGAATCTCAATGTTGTGCTTCGTATACTTGGATGCGTTGGCACTGCCGTGGTCGGCGACGACAGTGGGCTTCATGCGCGCAGGTGGCAACAAATCAATTCGCTCGGCGGCAACAGCGTTAGTCACCAGAGCGACGACTTCAGTTTTTGTAATATGAAGATGAAATCCCCACGACAAAATCTTTCGCGAATACCAGTCGAGCAAGACCAGCAAGAACATAAATCTGCCGTCAACCGTGACCCACGTCCAGTCCATCCCCCAAAGCAGATTTTTTCTCCACGGCTCGTGCAGCAACATGTCCGCTGGTTCAATCACCGGGCGCGCCGGCTTTTGCTCAAAAGGATGGTTTAGTCCATGAGTCTTCATAATTTCTGAAACTTTCGTTTTCCCTATGAAGGCAGACCCCCTCTTCTCCAGCTGATACGCAATTCAGCGGCAATGCCACGATGGATTTTTCTTCGCCATCGCAACCACTCGTCTCTCTTCAAGTGGTGTGATCTTATTGCGGCCTGCGCCACCTCCGTGGTTCTCTTTTGGCTCATCGCGCTTCCACCGATAGTACGACCTCGGATGGATCTGCAAATGCCCACAGATCGTCGCCACACTGTCGTGTGCCCGAGCTGCATCAATGAAGTCACGAAGTGCTTCGCGCTGAGCCTTGCTCAAATGCCGGCCATACAATGGCCCCTCTAGACCGAGCGACTCTTTTTTTTCATTGCTTGAAGCTCGATCGAAGTCTCGAGCAGAGCTTGTGACAGCCGCTCCGTTTCGACTCGCATCTCTGCTAGTGCTGGATCTTCTTTGGGCTTTGGCCCGCGCTTGATGTCTTTTAGGCTCGCAATCCCGCCCTGAAGGAATTTCTGCTTCCAGCGCGACAGCTGCGCTGGTGCTATGTTTTCCCGGCGGCACACCTGGCTTGCGCCGACACGTTCGGCCTCCAGCACCAGCTCTGCCATCTTCTCTGCCGAACGACGACTTCGCTTCTTCTTTTCTGCTCTTGAACTTTCCTGACTCATTGTGGACCCCTTTTAACATGGTTGCTCTCCTTCGAGAACAGGGGCCACCTTCCAGATTTCAACAGCTTACGATGAAATCCGCACACTCTTTTGACTTAAACTATCACACCAACTGTGACGAACGAGCCCGGACAGCACAGAATATAGCCGCAATCTCCACGTTCAATGATAATTTGTTGTGGACCAATAAATACTCCGTATGAGTACGGATCAGTATCCGGTGCTAAAAAACTGCCTGTATAGCTGGATTCAAAATAGCAAGCCCCAAAGAGTTGTTCAATTGAACTGGCATTCATCACCGTCTCCAGCGTCTAGAATTCCCAACTACGATTTTTGATTATAGACCTAGATTCTGGTATCGCAAGTTATGAAAATGGCGCTGAGGTCATGCAAATAATAAAAAAGGAGCGGGTTCACCGCTCCTTTTGCTGTCCGTTGAAGCCATCTTGCGATGGCTCCTCGATGTGACATGCGAGACTAGTTATCGAGAGACTTGTTTGAGTTCGGAAGACTTGGAGTCTCTTCACTTGCGAACTTGTTTGCGAAGTCTGTCGAATCCGCTTGTGCTGCTTTCGCAACACGGTTCTCAAGAGTTTGCTTCAAATCATCGTTCGATGTGCGCTCAGGAGCTGCAACCGCAGCCTCTGTGCGAGCAAAGTTCTCAGGAATCGCGCCGAGCTTTGCAAGGTAGCTTGAGATCGAGCCGTTCGCGTTCTGAATGATCTCGCGCAGTGTGAAGAGCGGAGCATAGGCCGACGCTTTCTTTTCTGCCTCGAAGATGATCTGAGTCAGCGTTGCCGCCGTGATGTCGTTCTTCGTTTTATTGTCGATGACCATCACTTCTTCGTTGGTGCGAATCATTTTCGCAATATCATCAAGAGTAACATAGCAGCTCTGCTGTGTGTCGTAGAGCTTGCGGTTCTGATAGCGCTTGATGATCTTTGTCTTCGCGCTTGCGCGGCTTGACGACATGATTGGGTCTTGTCCCTGGCCCACGCCGCTTCCGATTCCGCCGAAGTTTCCGAAATTTCCGCCGATGCCGTTGTTGATCAAAGTGCCTCCCATCGGAGATCTCTCCCCCACAGTCTAAATTTTCAAACCCAAATTCAAAATCGAGCTCATACGTGCTTCTCGATTTGCTTTGCGAGGCCCCTGTCGGGCGACCGTGCTGGCTCTTCTGATTCTGGAGGAATTCTGAGAACTCCCCCGGGATTCAAAATCGCTTCGTGTTATCGGTCGCTTACAAAGTACGAACCTCTTCCCCGAAACCCGAGCGCACCATATTCAGCCCGCCACAGCTTGTCAAGTCAGCCAAGCATCCCGTTTTCGTTATTGTAAGATACTGAAAATACGTCACTTTTATTAAACATTAAGGGGGTATTGCGGCACCTGAGGGTCTGAATTGGTCGTCTTTTGGCAAAAAACTCAGTCATGGCGACTCCCTTCGTCAAAGAGGACCCTTGTTTTGAGGGGGGGTCGGTTAACGCGGTGAGAGCAATGACTGCTGATCGAAGATTCTTTTCCCGCCGACTTAAGTTTCCGGACCTTGGTGCCGATCCACTGACAAGCCCAATTAAAAGTCCAGCGCACAAGGGAGCCAAGGTGAAAGGAACATCGGATAGCATTCAAATGCGCCGCTTCGGTACCACCGACCTGGCTATCGTATTGGGACTGTGGAGTGCAATGGCGGTCGTGCTGGGCGGCGTGCTCTCGGAAGTGATGAGCGACTCTGAAACGCCGCGAGCGCGGGCACAGAGTGAGGCCTTCGCTCTGCAACTCGCTCAAAATGCGAGCGTGGCTCAGGCCGCTGGGGGCGGCGGGCGTGGCCCGGCGTCGACTGGCTCGAATCTGAAGACTGGAGAGCTTGGCAAAGATCCGTGGGGTCGTAGTTATCGCTACCAGGTCTTCGCCGATGGAGTCGTGGTGTGGTCTCTGGGAGTGGACGGCAAAGCTGACTCTGAAAAAGCGATAGAGCGTCTCGTTTTGGAACAAGATGCTTCTGGATTTCGTTTTCAGGGCGATGATGTTGGTTTTCTTAAAGTCGCCCATAAGAACCCGTGATTGATCTCACTCCAATTATGGGCTGAGAGTCCGGTTTTTGCGGTTCCTCAAGCAAAGGTCCGTTAATCCTTCAAGACTGCATCAAATCAGGCCGATTCGAAGAGTGGAGGGTCTATGCCCATTCTTCGAAATCTCGCTGTTTTGAGTTCCGTTGCCCTGCTTGCGGCTTGTGCAACAAGTCCAAATCGGGAGAGCGTTTATCGCGAGAGCACAGTGGATGTGGTGAATCGGGCTCCGGCTTCGATGTCGATTCCGGTCGACGTTGAGAGAACTCTTGATAACGACAATATGCGAGCTCAGGCGGACTATCACTTCACGTTGGGTGAAACGTTTGCGCTAGAAGGAAACTCGGCGCGGGCGATTGAAGAGTACCGCTTGACGTTGATGTACGATCAAAACTCGGTGCAGGTGCGCCTCCGACTCGCCGCTGAGTATGTTAAGCAGGGCATGGTCAACGAGGCCGTTAAACAGGGAAAAGCGGCAGTAGAGATCGATAATAAAAACGTCGACGCGAAGATGTTGCTTGGTGGGCTTTACTCGTCGTTGCGCACGTATGACGAAGCCTTGCGTCAGTACGAAGACGTACTGAAACTTGCTCCGGAAAATGACGACGCGCCGATGTTCATTGGCGCATTGTACGCTGAGCAGAAAAAGTTTGCCGAAGCGGCGGCTCGTTTTGAAAAGCTTGCGAAAAATCCGGAGAATGGGAACGCGCATGTCGCGTGGTACTACCTTGGCCGTGTTCGCCTTGAGGACAACAAGGACGATGTTGGCGGACGCGCCGAGCACGCGTTCAATCAAGCCGTTCAGATGAAGCCATCGTTTGTGGATCCGCTGCTGGCGCTTGGAGCGCTGTATGAGTCGACGGGCCGCAAAGAAAAGGCCCTGGCGCTATTTGCGAACTATCAAGAAAAGCACGGCCACAGCGCTGTTGTGGCCGAGACCCTGGCGCAGATGTATTTAGAGAAAGAAGATTATAAAAAAGCTCTGGCGCAGTTTGCGATTATTGAAGCTGCCGAGCCGGAGGACCTCAATGCTCGGGTCAAAATCGCTTTCATTTTGATTCAAGAAAAACGTTACCAGGAAGCGATTGTGAAGCTTGAGGACCTCTTGGCCAAAATGCCGACGGCCGACAAGATCCGTTTCTATCTGGGCGCCGTTTACGAAGAGGTAAAGGACTACAAGTCGGCAATCCCTCATTTCTTACAGATTCAAATGGGCAGCTCATTCTTTGCCGAGTCTCGCGTTCATGCATCCTATCTGCATAAGCTTTTGAATGAGAGCGACAAGGCGGTTGAGGTGATTGAGGCGGCGATTAAAGAAATGCCAGATCATGCGCCCTTCTACACCCTGTATGCCTCTCACCTCGACGATCGTCGAGAGCACAAGAAGGCGCTTTCGATGTTGAAAGATGCGGTGAAGCGTTTTTCGCAGAATGCGCAACTGCACTACTACTTGGGCAATATGTATGACCGCGTTGGCGACAAGACGGCGACGATTGACACAATGAAAAAGGTGCTGGCGCTTGAAGAAGATCACGTTCAAGCGTTGAACTACCTTGCCTACACTTATGCCGACACCGGCAGTGATTTGGAGTCTGCGGAGAAGCTGGCTCGTCGCGCGCTCGAATTGAAGCCGCAAGACGGCTATGTTCTCGATACATTGGGCTGGGTTCTTTTCAAGAAGGGACTATTTGAGGAGTCGGTCAAGATTTTAGAAGACGCGCATCGTCTACAGCCTGAAGAGGCGATCATTGCGGATCACTTGGGCGACGCTTACTATTACTTCCGAATGCCCGAGCGAGCGAAGCGGCTTTATGAAAAAGCGGCAAGCCTCGCTGAGGAGCAGGCCGCAGCTGCTGAAAAGGCAGCGAGAGCGGCACAGGCGGAAGGTGGACATGACAAAGGCACAGATACAAGTGGCGTTTCGCCAGAAAAGATTCGAGCGAAGATCGTTATCGTCGATCGTCAGATGGACGACTCGGGAAAAACTGGCCGGCAGCCGGCTTCGAGCAAATAGATTCATCTTACTTCTCATTTTCACCGGCTGTGCAACGGCTCCGAAAGTTTCGGGGCCGTCACATTTTCAGCCCGTGCAATCTGAATTCGGCCAGTGGCGAGGATCGGGCAAGGTTACGCGATCAAGCAAAACGAATGACGGTGTACGCAAAGAGAGCTGGTCGATTTCGCTAGAGGTTGTATCGCGCACGCCGGGTTATGGTCGTATCGAAATCACGGGCACGATGGGCGTCTACGGTGGAACGATTGCGTGGACCCCGCAAGGAACGCGATTGCTTTTGCCGACCATGCGAAAGTTTTTATTTTCTGAGACGTCGCCGACAGCGTTTAAGTCGGTTTTGCCGGTTGAGCTGTCGCCGCTTTGGCTGGAGAAAATTGTTTTCCGCAACGAGTTTAACTCCGACGAAATGAAGCGGGCCGGATTTGAGTGTTTAAAGCAATCGACGGGTGAACTGAGTGAAGTCTGTCATTCAGAGCGGGCGCGTGTGGAGCGGCGTTATGGTTCTGATGGGCGAATCTACATTGTGGCGAGCAGTCAGCGAAGCGATGGTGAGGCCGGGACCTTGGAGCTCGAGTTGTCAGAGGTCCGGTCTAAGGTCCAGGAGCGCGATGCACTTTGGATTCTTGAACCACCGCCGGGGTTCAAAGTTCTTGGTCGACCTAAGTCCTCCTTATAGTTCGCATCACTGTAAGTGGCATGAGCTGTGCGGTGGTTTGTATCAAATCGACGCCACCATGTAGGTCTTTCGATGACGCCTCGTTTTCTTTTGGAGCATTCGTTCTCCTCTGTCACACTTTTAATAAGGCGAACGTCTCGTCATGAGTCGTCGAGTCGACGGCACAACGAGCCGGCAGGGAGGTTAGTCGATGTCGAATTCAAATATCGATTTCGCAAGTATCATCAAGGATTGGAATGGCAATCAAAAGTACCGCGACCTCACTTGGTCGGGAACTTTTAACGACTATCTCGCGTTGGTGAAAGAAAACCCCAAGATTACGCGTAACGCTTTTCAGCGCATGTTCGATATGGTGGTTGAAAAGGGTACTGACGAGTACACGGAATTCAAAAAACAAATCATTCGTTATAAGTTTTTTGACGATGCTGAGAACGACGGTCGCGACGCTGTTTTTGGCCTCGACGTTCCATTGATGAAACTCGTGAATGTTCTGCGTTCTGCGGCGCTCGGTTACGGAACCGAAAAGCGTGTTATTCTCCTTCATGGTCCGGTTGGTTCTGCGAAGTCCACGATCTGTCGGCTGTTGAAGCGCGGAGTGGAGCAGTACTCGAAAATGGATCAAGGTGCGATGTTCACCTTTGAATGGATTGATGAAAAGGGTGACTTGCAGGGCATGCTGGGCAAGGACGTTCGAGTTTATCCGTCGCCCATGCACGAAGAGCCGTTGTTATTGATTCCCGAAGATCTTCGCCCCAAGGTGATCGAAGAGTTGAACCGCGGCAACAAATCTGACTTTCGTGTCAATATCGAGGGCGAGCTTTCGCCGCCGTCACGCTTTATCTTTCGCCAATTGATGGAGCGCTATCACGGCGACCTGACCAAGGTGCTTTCGCATATTCGCGTAAAGCGGTTGGTGTTGAGTGAGTCAGATCGCATCGGCATCGGCACCTTCCAGCCGAAAGACGAAAAAAACCAAGACTCAACGGAGCTTACTGGCGACATCAACTATCGGAAGATTGCCGAGTATGGATCAGACTCAGATCCGCGAGCATTCAACTTCGATGGCGAGTTTAACGTCGCCAACCGTGGCGTCATTGAGTTTGTCGAGGTCCTCAAGCTCGACGTGGCATTCCTTTACGATCTTCTCGGTGCTTCGCAAGAGCATCGTGTGAAGCCGAAGAAATTTGCGCAGACACATATCGACGAAGTCATCATTGGCCACACGAACGAGCCAGAATATCGCCGTCTCCAGGACAACGAGTTCATGGAAGCCCTGCGTGATCGCACGGTGAAGATCGACATTCCGTACATCACGAAGTGGCGCCACGAGGTGAATATCTACAAAAAAGACTTCAACTCAAGGAAGCTTCGTGGAATTTCAATTGCTCCGCACACAGTGGAAATGGCTGGTATGTGGGCGGTCCTGACTCGTCTCGAAAAGCCGAAGAAGGCCAACCTCACGCGGCTGCAAAAGATGAAGCTGTATGACGGCAAGACGCTGCCAAATTACACTGAAGACAACGTTAAGGAGCTTCGCAAGGAATCGATCCGCGAAGGTTTGGATGGAATTTCTCCGCGCTATATTCAAGATAAGCTTTCAAATGCCTTGGTGAACGCTCAACAGAACAACCGCGGCTCGGTGAATCCCTTCATGGTGATGAACGAGCTCGAGTCGGGTCTGCGGCATCATTCTCTAATTGCCAACGAGGAACTGAAGGCCGAGTACCGCGAACTTCTTGGCGTTGTGAAGCAGGAGTATGAAGAGATCATCAAAGGCGAGGTTCAGAGAGCGATTTCGGCCGATGACTCTGCGCTTGCGCGTCTTTGTGCGAACTACATCGACAACGTGAAGGCCTATACGCAAAAGGAGCGTGTTCGCAACCACTTCACGGGCCAAGATGAGGAACCAGATGAGCGCCTGATGCGATCGATCGAGGAAAAAATCGAGATTCCAGATTCTCGAAAAGATGATTTCCGTCGGGAGATCATGAACTACATCGGCGCACTCTCACTTGAGGGCAAGAAGTTCGACTACAAGACAAACGAGCGTCTCCATAAGGCTTTGGAGCTGAAGCTTTTTGAAGATCAGAAAGACTCAATCAAGCTAACCTCTTTGGTCTCGTCGGTTGTCGACAAAGAGACGCAGGAGAAAATCGACGTCGTGAAATCGCGTTTGATCAAGGACTATGGATACGACGAAATTTCAGCGACCGATGTTCTGCACTATGTAGCGAGCATTTTTGCTCGCGGAGATGTGAAGAATAAATAGTATGGCAATTAGGGAAGACCACAGTCGGTTCAGGGATATCATCCGGGGCCGCATTAAAGAGAACTTCAAGAAGTACGTTTCCCAAGGCGAGATGATTGGGAAGCGAGAGAATGACTTCGTGAAAATTCCGGTCCCCTATATCGACATTCCTCGCTTTAAATACGGACCGAAACAGCGCGGCGGCGTTGGTCAGGGACAGGGCAGTCCCGGCGATCCGATGAATGGTGAGCCGCAAGAGGGAACGGGAGAGGCCGGAAACCAACCGGGTGAGCATCAGCTTGAGGTTGATGTTTCGATGGAGGACTTGGCACAAATCCTTGGCGAAGAGCTTGAGCTTCCCGATATTAAGCCAAAAGGTCGGCCCAAAATGGACGCGATTAAAAATCGCTACAACGGCATCGCGCCGGTGGGACCTGCCGGACTTCGCCACTTCAAATCGAGTTATAAACGCGCACTACAGCGCTACATCTCGAGCGGAGTGTACACACCAGAAACGCCGGTGATTGTTCCTATTCGCGGCGACTTTCGCTACCGATCATTTAAACCCGTGGTTCAGCCTCAGGCGAACGCTGTTGTCATTTATATGATGGACGTGTCGGGATCGATGGGTGAAGAGCAGAAAGAGATCGTCCGACTTGAGAGCTTTTGGATCAATACATGGCTGAAGAAGCACTACAAGGGGCTTGAGGCTCGCTTCATTATTCACGATGCGACAGCGAAAGAAGTCGACGAGAAGACTTTTTTTTCAACGAGCGAATCGGGCGGAACGCTGATCAGTTCGGCTTATAAGCTGACGAAAGAGATTATTGAGGCCGACTATCCGCCGAATGAGTGGAATATTTATCCCTTTCATTTTTCGGACGGCGACAATTGGTCCGGTGAAGACACGCGTCTTTGCATGCGTCTACTCCAGGAGTTCTTTCTGCCGAACGTGAATCAGTTTGGCTATGGCCAGGTCGAGTCTAAGTATGGCAGTGGTCAGTTTGCAAAAGACCTTGAGCGTGAGTTCCCGAATGACGATCGCCTCGTTGTCTCGAAGATAGAGAACCGCGACAAGATCTTGGGTTCAATTAAAGACTTCCTCGGAAAGGGACGTTGATGGCCAACCTCACGCCTGAGCTTGAGAAGTGGCGCTTGAAGATTTTGAAAGTGGCCGAGGGCTATGGCCTCGACATGTTTGAGACGATATTTGAGATGATCACTTACGATCAGATCAATCAGTTCGCGGCTTATGGCGGTTTTCCAGTGCGTTATCCACATTGGCGCTTTGGAATGGAGTACGAGCAGCTTTCAAAGAGCTACGAGTACGGTCTATCTAAAATTTACGAAATGGTTGTCAATACAGACCCCTGCTACGCCTACCTGATGGAAGGCAATCGCATGGTGGATCAAAAGCTGGTGATGGCTCACGTCTACGGCCATTGCGACTTCTTTAAAAATAACCAGTGGTTTGCACCAACAAATCGCAAAATGATGGATCAAATGGCAAACCACGCGACGCGGATTCGGCGCTATACGGACCGCTATGGTGTGGATGTGGTGGAAGACTTTGTGGACAAGATTCTGTCCATGGAGAATCTGATCGACCGTTATTCTCCATATATCAAAAAGAGTTCAGAGAAGGAGCGACAGGACGAAGAGGCGAAACGCTCGGAAGTGTCGCTCTTGCGCGTCAATCGCGACTACATGGATGAGTACATCAATCCTCAAGAGTTTGTCGATCATCAGAGAAAGCGCCAGGCCGAAGAGGCATCTCGCTCGATGAAGTTTCCGGCTGAGCCAGAACGCGATATTTTGCAGTTTCTCATGCACTACGCTCCTCTTAAGAACTGGCAACAGGACATTATCTCGATCATTCGAGATGAGGCCTACTATTTTGCGCCGCAGGGAATGACCAAGATCATGAACGAGGGCTGGGCATCCTATTGGCATTCCAAAATCATGACTCAGGATATTCTCTCCGACTCTGAGATCATTGACTTTGCCGACGCCCATTCGGGGACGATGGCGATGGCGCCGGGTGGATTCAACCCATACAAAGTGGGCATCGAGCTGTTCCGCGATATTGAAGATCGATGGAACAAGGGGCGTTTTGGCAAAGAGTGGAATGAGTGCGATGACATTCAGGCCAAGGCCAACTGGGATTTAAAACTTGGTCTTGGGCGCGAGAAGATCTTTGAAGTTCGTCGGAACTTCAACGACGTCACATTTATCGACGA
Source organism: Bdellovibrionales bacterium (assembly GCA_016713885.1). Lineage (GTDB taxonomy): Bacteria > Bdellovibrionota > Bdellovibrionia > Bdellovibrionales > JAMPXM01. The sequence continues at coordinate 646,832 of JADJOF010000001.1, forward strand.
ATTTTTGACCGAGGATTTTTGCGTTCGCAATAAGATGTTCGTTTATAAGTTCAATAAACGAACGGGGCAGTACGAGGTCGACACTCGCGATTTCGGGCAGGTGAAGAAACAGTTCCTCTTTCAGCTGACGAACTTTGGGCAACCCATCATTCAGGTTGAAGATGCGAACTTTGAGAATCGCGGCGAGCTCTTATTGACCCATCGCTTTGAAGGCATCGATATGCAGCCCAACTATATGGTTGAAACGCTCAAGAATGTGCAGGTCATTTGGGGGCGACCGGTGAACCTTGCGACCGTTCAAGATCAGCAGCCAAAGCTGTATCGTTTTGATGGTAAAGAGATTCATGAAATTGCGATTGGCCAACCGCCGAGCGAATCGGCGGTATCGGACTCGGAACACTAAGTTCTACTTCTTTTTCTTCTTCTCAGGGAGCGCTGATGGCACTCGCTGGCTACCGGCTTTCTTTTTAGCGACCGTCTTCGGATTCGGATCCAGGAAGCGGTAGTAAGGGACAAGTTCAAGACGTCTTGCCATCGCGTAGGCTGTTTCTCCACCTTGGCGCTCGATTTTAAGATCGGTCTTGGTCGCAAGAAACTCGGCAACCTGCTTGTGGCGGCGGAAGACTGCCCACATGAGAGGCGTTGCGCCGGATTGGTCGATCACATTCGGATCGGCCTTGTACTTCAAAAGCAGTTTCACAATCGAAAGATCGCCCCGAGCAGCGGCGACGTGCAGAGCTGCGTAGCCCTTGCGGCGCGAGAGATTGACATCGACAACGCGCTTTTCAACCAGCGACTTAATCTTCGCCTCGTTACCGGAGTCGATAGCGTCGAAAAATGCATCGACGGCCATGATGTCGAAACCGGATTTGTCGTCAAATGGCGATTCCATTGGATTTGTCTTGCCGCCCATAGGAACTTCGGAGCCTACATTTTGTGGCGCCGGGATGGCGGCGATTGGCTCCGGAGCCGGCGGTGGAACAACTGGAACATCGGAAGGTCTCACGGGCTCCGGTTCAGCGGTTCCGACCTGCATGGGTTTCATCTGGGTCGACTGTGAAACGGGCTCAGCTGCCTCGATGGTTTCAGTTTGTGCCGGAGTCTTTTCATCGACACCATGAGCGCTATCCTCTGCTCCATGGCGAGTAAACAAGAAGCCAGCAATCAAGACGAAGGCTCCTGCGGCAATCATGATTTGTTTGCGATCAACGGATGGTTTTACGAACTCCGTCATTGTTGCATCGATTGGGTTGGTAGCATCGAGATTAGGAACGGCGCTCGGTGGGGCCACGGGAACGCGAGTCGGCATCGAGGGCTGGAGATTTGCGTAGGGGTTTCCTCCGGGAGGAGCTCCAGGAACCTGCAGCCTTCTAATAATAGCGGTTGAGTCTTCGGGATCTGGAGTGCGCACTTTGGGAGTTGCCGGCTCCATCCGCGGAGGAGCAACGGGGGTTGGTGTAGGAGTACGCTCCATTGCGGGCTCGTTTTGTTCGACGGGCGCTGCAACGACGACGGTCGACTCGGACATATCAGTCAGTGAATTGATTGATACAAAGCGAGTGGCTTCTTCCATGGGCAACGGCTCGGGCAGCTCAAGAAACTCAATGGCGTATTGATCGAGATTCACGGTGTCGTTAACGGCAAGTGAATGCTCGGTCGCGACCTTCCCGCCAACAGTCATTGTATGGCCAGTACCGGGTTTACAAATAATTGCGCCTGGAACGAAATCGACTTTTAGAGTCAGCGGAATTCCAATGTATCGTTGATCAATCTTCAGAGATTTTCTCTCTGGGAAAGTCACAAGAAACTTTTGACGACGCCCATCCGGGTGCACCACGAGGAGCTTGATTCGAAAGTCGGAGCTTGTTTGCCCTGTCACGTCAGATCCTCCAAAACTCAGTACAACAATCGGAAGGTGTGAAGCATTGTTAAAGCGTTTGTGAAAAAGCTCGACTCGACTAGGTTTTGGTCCAGTCGTTTCTAAGTCGCAGGAACCGGACTTAATTGTGTCGATGGTGTCTCCGATATTTCGTGCATGGGATTGGATTTTGACCGCATCAAGCACAAAGTCGAACACGGAACCGGACATCAGTGGACATCCTACTCGGATCTCTTTCTCGTCCTGTCTGTGACATTTCTTCTTCTCTATACGATTGCGAATCTGCGAGGCGGCGCCGCCGCTGTTGTCGCTCAAGAACAGTTGCGAGTGGCGAGCACTCGAATGGCCGAACTTGAGAAGCAGATGAAGGCCTATGAGGTCATGAAAGATGACTATCTTGAAAAAGGCGCCTCAAAAGACGAGGTCGAGATGTATAAAGAGTTGGAGAACCAGCTCACTCTTCTCGAGGACGAAGCAAAAAGTGAATATCAGGATGCCGCCAAGCGAGCGCGCGAAGCCAAGGTCAAGTTTAACGGCTTGAATCGCTACCAGGCGCTGGTGAAGAACATCGTCAATGCCAACCTTGTATCGTCTGCTAAGTCAAAACGACAGCTGGCGATGCTTGATGATCGCGACGTTAAAATTGAAGACCGAGAAGAGACGATAGAGGACCTTGACCAAGAGTCGAAGCAGAAAGACCAGGTCATCGAGCAGAATGAGAACAAAATTGCGGCAATCAATAAAGACCTCGATCGCAAGCGAAAGGCTCTTAAGAATCTGAAGAACGTTTCTGCGAAAGAGCGTCGAGCGGCCGAAGAGTCAATGCGCAAGGCCCAGCAGGAGGCCGACGGCAAAATTGCAGCGCTGGAACAAGAGAATGCTGAAAAGCTCGAGGCCGAGCGCAAGCAGCATGCCGCGAAGTTTGGAAAGTTGAAGTCTGAGAGCACCGCCAAAATTAGTGAGCTTGAGCAAGAAACAAAAGAGGCAGGCCAACGGATTTCAAAAATGGAATCCGATCTTGCAAACAAGTCCCTACAGGCTGAGCGCTTGATGGCGGCCATGCAAAAAGAGAAAGCCGCTTACGAAAACCAGCTAGCATCAGCGAAGGCAAAGCATGCGGAAGCTGTTGCGGCAGAGAAAGCGAAACTTGAGGGGCAGATTCGTGCGGCACAAATGACTGCGGCTGAAAAGGCTGCGGCTGAAAAAGCAATGCGTGAGCGTTTGGCCACGGCCGAAGCCGAGATGAATGCGAAGCTTTCTGGCCTCTCTGGGGATCTTGAAGGTGCGAAGCGAAAGCTCGCATCGGCAGAGAGAGTCTATGGCGACTCGATCAACGCTTTACAAAAATCGAATCAGACCTTGCAGCGTGATCTCAATGCAAGCGTGACGAAGCTCAATGCTCAGCGCCGTCTTGCTCAGCAGATTAAGGCCAACCTCCGAGCAGCGGGAGTTGATGCTGCCGTTGATCCCAAGACCGGTGACGTCACAATTTCCTTTGGCGACGAGTATTTTGATACCGGCTCTGCGACATTAAAGCCGGGTATGAAAGAAATCGTGAAACGCACGATGCCGATCTATGCGAAGAGTTTGTTTGAAAATGCTGAGATCGCTCGGAAGCTTGAGTCTGTTGAAATTGTCGGCTTTGCATCGCCGACGTTCCAGGGACGAGTGGTTGATCCACAGTCACTGGCAACGACAGATCGCGCGGCCGTTAACTACAACATGGACTTGAGTTATCGCCGTGCACGCTCGATCTTTGATCACGTCACCGATCAGCGCAAGATGACCTTTGAGCGACAGCGCGACCTGCTGCCGCTCATCAAGGTGTCTGGTCGCAGTTACCTAGCGGCTGAGCGCGGACCGGCGGCCACGGGTCAAGATAACTTAAAGAAACATCAAATTGTTGTGATTCGATTTACGTTAAGAGAATAAACAGTAAGGACGAAACGCTATGGAAGTACAAGCACCAATCAATATGTCCTTGGCCCATCTCTTCAACACGATGGCGAACTACATTGTTCCCATAATGTTCGCCGTCTTTGTCGTAGCGGTGTTCATGAGGTTGTCGTTGTTCTGGGTCATTCGCTCAAAACTGCGCTTTGCGCGTGAGTTCGCCGTGCGATTGCACTTCTACCTTCGCGCAGTGGCGCAAGGGGGAGGCACCTCGGGTGGGGTCGTTCTCGCGTCTCATTCGCGCACTTCTTGAAAAGACTTATCTCGAGTGCTTTGAGATCAATGATCGTTACAAGTTGCGAAGTCTTGATAAGGTTGAAACGCTTGCCGATCGCCTATTCATGCTGCACGCCGCTCTTCAGCGCTTCGTTGAAGACTTGGTTGTTCACCTTGGCTACCTCAAGAAGAGCGTAGAGCGCTCGGGTCGTGCGGACTTTCAGGATATCATCCGCTCGTCGTTTGATACGAACCCTTACTTCTCTCGTGTGTTTGGTGTTCTCCCAATTTCAACGGTCAATGAGTTGTTGGCAACACTGCCCGGCTTGTTCCTGGTTTTGGGTATCTTCGGAACATTCTTAGGCATTGCGGCCGGTCTTCCCGAGTTGGGAAATATGGATTTGAGCAATATCGAGAACACGAAGAAGGTAATGGACGGCTTCTTGGTTCACATCTCGGCCGCGATGTTCAAATCAATCGTGGGTATCGCATTGTCGGCAGCTATGGGTATTCTCAATACGCTCTTGGCTGTTGAAACGACGTACTACACGGCGGTGACGCGCCTATCGGACTCACTCTCGCTTGCATGGCAAGAAACAGACATCAACGAGCGTGTTGCTCCAAGCAGCCATTCGATTCCGACACAGGCGTCGGGAAAGCCAGAAAAAGCTTCGGCTTAGAGCGAAATCGATTGTTCAAAAATAGAAAAGGCACCGGATCCGGTGCCTTTTTTTATTGAAACTGACTGTCGTGACGAACTCTACTCGTCGTCGTCTGAGTCCCCGTTGGTGATCGCATCTAAATCGTCTGGATCAGTGGCTTCAACTCGAAACAACCAGCCATCGCCGTAGGGGTCTTCGAAAAGCAGCTGTGGATTTTCGACAACTGCCGCATTGATCTCGACGACCTTGCCTTCGACAGGGCTATAGAGATTTAACGGGCCTGATTCAGTTTCAACTTCACCGCAGACTTCATCTGGATTGACCTCTTCGCCTTCGGCGGGAAGGTTGATCGCAGAGACTTCTGTCAGCTCCTCGAGGCCCTCTTCACTGATGCCGACCGTAACGGAGCCATCTTCGACCTGCAGCCATTCGTAGCCAAGAAACGGGATAAATTCGTCTTTCATGCTCATGGGCTTAGTGTATTGAGAATTCGATAGCGAAGCCAAGCGAACATCGCGCTGGGTCATTCGCTTTGATCAAACAAAAACGCCCCGGTTATGAGCCGGGGCGTACATTTTCTGTAATGGCGCTTTGAATCTACGTATCGAAGTACAAGAAGAACTCATAAGGCGTTGGACGCTGTTGCATCGGAATAACCTCTTTTGAGTACTTGTAGTCCATCCATGTCTCGAGGAAGTCTTCCGAGAAGACATCGCCTTTCTTCAAGAAGGCTGAACCTTCACGCAGGTTCTCGAGGGCTTTGTCGAGAGTCGCTGGAACTGAAGGAACATTGGCGAGTTCCTGTGGGCTCAAGCCATAGATGTCTTTGTCGAGTGGATCTCCCGGATGGATTTTGTTTTGAACGCCATCAATTCCGGCCATCAGAAGTGCCGCTAAGCACAGATAGATGTTGGCAGAAGGATCTGGTGTACGGAACTCGATGCGCTTGGCTTTTGGATTTGTTCCCGTGTTGGGGATACGCATTGCGGCTGATCGGTTGCTGTAGCTATACGCGAGGCGAACCGGTGCTTCAAATCCGGGGACCAGGCGCTTATACGAGTTTGTCGTTGGATTTGTAATCGCACACATCGCGGGAGCGTGCTTCAAAACACCTCCGATAAAGTGCAGTGCTGTGTCCGAGAGACCAGCGTACTTGTCGCCAGCAAACAAAGGTTTGCCGTCTTTCCAGAGCGACATATGGCAGTGCATACCAGAGCCGTTGTCGCCAAAGATGGGCTTTGGCATGAACGTCGCCGTTTTGCCGTGGCGACGTGCGATGTTTTTCACGATGTATTTGAACCACATCATGTTGTCGGCGGTTTCCAGCATCGAATCGAAGCGGAAATTGATTTCGCCTTGGCCCGCGGCGGCCACTTCGTGGTGCTGACGCTCAACTTTCATTCCCGCTTTTTCAAGCTCAAGACAGATCTCTGTACGCAGGTCGTGGTGAGTGTCGTGCGGGAGAGCGGGAAAGTAACCTTCTTTTGGACGGGGCTTGTAGCCAAGGTTTTTTCCTTCGTCGCGACCCGAGTTCCACGGCGCTTCGTCGGAATCAATGGAGTAGAAGGCGCTGTGTTGGTTTTGTTCGTAGCGAATATCGTCGAAGATGAAGAATTCGGCTTCTGGTCCAAAGAACGCGGTGTCGGCAATGCCAGTCGACTTGAGATAAGCGAGTGCTTTCTTTACGATTTGGCGTGGATCGCGGACGTAGGGTTCGCCCGTTTCGGGAATGCAGACATCGCAAATCAACGACAGTGTCGGAACCGCCATAAAGGGGTCGATCTTCGCGGTATTCGGATCGGGTTTAATCATCATGTCGGATTCGTGGATGTTGCGCCAGCCACGGATGGAGCTGCCGTCGAACATGAATCCTGTTTCAAAAGACTCAGCGGTCAATTGATGGAGCGGCATTGTGAAGTGCTGCCACAAGCCCGGGAGGTCAACAAACTTCAAGTCGACCATTTTGGCGCCATTTTTCTTGGCAAACTCAATCACTGCATCTGGTGTCACGGTCTCTCCTTTTCCCCACTGTCTTTCGATGGGGCGACACGGGTTCTTTAGTTTCTAGGTCAAAGCGGCTTCGTCTCTTTCTCCGGTTCGAATCCGGAGAGCCGCTTCGACATTGAAAACAAAAATTTTCCCATCGCCGATCTTGCCGGTTTTGGCCGATTTGGCGATGGCGCTTATTGCGGGTTCACAAAGATCGTCGGGAACGACAATCTCGATCTTTGTTTTGGGCAGAAAATCGACGACGTACTCGGCCCCTTTATAGATCTCGGTGCGGCCTTTTTGCCGGCCAAAGCCGCGAATTTCAGAGACGGAAACACCCTCGACACCAATTTCCGAGAGAGCTTCGACAACGTCGTCGAGTTTGAAGGGCTTAATAATGGCTTCGATTTTTTTCATCCGCTCGGGAGTTCAAGATAGGAGCCGACCTCAGTCGAGTCAAAAGAAAGAACAGAGTCGAATCATTTAGAGTGACTGCTCCGAAAAAGAGCGCGATGAGTCGTCGGTATGAGAGGTGTTTTTTGAAAAACCGGCCGTTCCTTCCTGGACCTCAAGAGCTCGAAGACCCGCTTTGCCGAGTTGTTTTGGTGGAACCGCTGATCCCTGAGAACACCGGCAACGTGAGTCGCACATGCGTCGGCCTTGGGGCGGAGCTCCATTTGGTAGAGCCAATGGGTTTTGAAGTCACTGAATCCCGAGTCAAGCGGGCCGGTCTCGACTATTGGAGCCACCTTTCTTTGCAGATCCATCCTGACTTTTCGTCGTGGCGAATGCGGCCTAAACCTCCCGAGAGGGTGTTTTATGTGGAAACGTCGGGGGAAAAGTCGATATTTGATGTCGAATTTCAACGCGGTGACTGGATTGTCTTCGGCAAAGAGACCTCCGGCCTGACGCCTGAGCAAATGGCGGGCGGAACAGCGGTTTCAATCCCGATGACTGGACCTATTCGCAGTCTCAATCTCTCGAATGCGGTTGCGATCACAGTTTTTGAGCTTTTTCGCCAGGTTAGCGCTGCGCCGTCCTAAGCCGTTTCTTCGGGGGCGAGCCTGGTTATCCTGTTCGCTATGGTTAATGCGATCCTGACGAAAATTTTTGGTACTGCCCACGAACGCGAGATGAAACGGCTTGGTCCGAACATCGAAAAAATCAACGCACTTGAGCCTCGGTTCAAGGCGATGTCGGATGCCGAGCTGAAGGGCATGACCGCTCAGTTCAAAGAGCGCATTGCAAACGGCGAAACTTTAGACGGTCTGTTGCCAGAAGCCTTTGCGGTTTGCCGCGAAGCGAGCCGTCGTGTTTTGGGCATGCGCCACTACGATGTGCAGCTGATCGGCGGAATGATTTTGCACCGCGGATCGATTGCCGAGATGCGAACTGGCGAAGGAAAAACTCTGGTGGCGACTTTGCCCGCGTATCTCAATGCGCTTGATGGCAAGGGTGTTCACATCGTGACCGTTAACGACTACCTCGCCCGCCGCGATGCCGAGTGGATGGGGCGTCTCTATGGATGGTTGGGTCTTTCGACCGACGTGATCATTCACGGCCAGAACGACGAAGAAAAGCAGCGGGCCTATGGCGCCGATATTTGCTACTGCACGAACAACGAACTCGGATTTGATTATCTGCGCGACAATATGAAGTTCGATCTCGCCGACTATGCTCAGCGGCCACTGAACTACGCTATCGTCGACGAGTGCGACTCGATTTTAATCGACGAAGCGCGAACACCGTTGATCATCTCGGGCCCTGCTGAGGATTCGACGGACAAGTACTATCTGATCAATGCGATTATCCCGCATCTTGAAAAAGAGACGCATTTCACGATGGAAGAAAAGTCGCGCACCGTGGCTTTGACCGAGGACGGTAATCACCGCGTCGAGGAGCTTCTCAAGATTGAGAACCTCTATGATCCGCAGCACATCGACCTTTTGCACCACGTTTATCAAGGTCTGAAGGCATACTACCTCTATCACAAAGATGTGGATTACATGGTGAAGGACGATGAAGTGATCATCGTCGATGAGTTCACAGGGCGCTTGATGGAAGGACGTCGCTGGAGCGATGGCCTGCACCAAGCTGTTGAAGCGAAAGAAAAAGTGAAAGTGAAAAACGAGAACCAAACACTCGCGACGATCACTTTCCAGAACTACTTCCGCATGTATAAGAAGCTGTCGGGTATGACTGGAACGGCCGAAACTGAAGCGGTTGAGATGAAGAAGATCTACAACCTCGATGTTTCCGTCATCCCAACCAACAAACCGATCCGTCGTCGCGACCAAGAGGACGTGGTTTATAAGAACGGCAATGGCAAGTTTAACTCGATCGTGAAAGACATCGCCGAGCGCCAGAAGCGCGGGCAGCCGATTCTTGTTGGTACCGTTTCAATTGAAAAGTCGGAACTGCTCTCGCGCTATCTTCAGCGTGACGGCGTTCCCCACAAGGTTTTGAACGCAAAACACCACGAGAAAGAAGCCGAGATCGTCGCTCAGGCGGGCCGCAAGGGTGCGGTGACGATTGCGACCAACATGGCTGGCCGTGGTACTGATATTGTGCTCGGTGGCAACCCTGAGTTTATGGCAAGACAGATCAACGGAGACATTACTTCGGACGAGTACAAGCAGGCGATCGAGCGTTTCAAAGATCAGTGCGAGAAAGAAAAAGAAGAGGTGATTGCGGCTGGTGGCCTCTACATTATTGGTACCGAGCGCCACGAGTCGCGTCGTATTGATAACCAGCTCCGTGGTCGTTCGGGTCGTCAGGGAGATCCGGGCGAATCGCGCTTTTATCTTGGTCTTGATGACGATTTGATGCGCAAATTTAACGGTGAGCGCGTCAGCCGCATCATGGATCGTCTCAATATTCCGGAAGACGAGCCGATCACTGCGCGCATGGTTTCGCGTTCGATCGAAGGGGCCCAACGCAAAGTCGAAGGTCATAACTTCGATATTCGTAAGCACTTGCTCGACTACGACGACGTCATGAATAAACAGCGGACCGCGATCTATGGACTGCGCCGCGAGGTTCTACAGGGCGTGCGCCTTGATGAGATCGTTCGCGAAATGTTGGGCGATACGGTTTCCGCAATGCTAGACGCACACGTGGAAGAGCGATCGCGCAAAGATTCCTGGAATCTCGAAGGGCTCCAGGTTGCGCTTCGTCAACAATTTGGAATCGATGTTTCTCTTGTCGAAGCCGGCGCGGAAACGACCGTCGAGGCCATCACGACGCGTGTTCGCGACGCCATCAAAGCGGCCCTCGAGTTCCAGCAGAGTCATCTCGGCCCGTACTTCCCGCAGATTGAAAAGATGATTCTTCTGCAGGAGATCGACCAACATTGGAAAGAACATTTACAGCGCATGGATCAAATGCGTGAGTGGATTGGTCTGCGTGGTTATGCTCAAAAAGATCCACTGATTGAGTATAAACAAGAAGCGTTCCGCATGTTTGAAGAGATGAACGGGCTTGTTCGCAGTGCTTCGCTTGAGAAGATTTTCAAGATTCAACTTGTTCTCAATCAAGACGCGGCGGCGGGCGAGAGCGCGCAGCAGGAGCTTGATGGTGGACCAGCACCGGGTGGTCGGGCAAAACCACCACTCATTGAAGATGCTGAGGATCAGCTTGAACCCTTGAAGCCAAAAGCGCCGCAAAAGACGCGGCTGACTTTTGGACCGCCGTCCGATGACGATGATGGCGGTTCGGGAGGTTCGCGATCGCAACGCCGCCGTATGGAACGAGACAAGCGTCGCCGCTAATTGAGGGAGGGGTAGTGTCTACACCTCAGTGTCCGAACTGTTCGATAGCGCTTAAAGACGACTATGGCATGATCACGTGTCCTGGCTGCGGTGCTATCGTCTTTGTCGACATGGAGGGAATGGCGCATGTGGCTTCGAAAGAGCCGGAGGCGCCTATCGTGAATGCAGCACCTGAAGTCCCTGTCGCGGCCGAACCTCCGTCTTGGGCAAGCCAAGAGCCCTTTGTTGCGCCCGCGGTAGAGCCGCTTCATGAGCAGCCTCATGTACCCCAGCTGAGCGAAGCGGAACCACCGCGACCGACGGCTGAACCTGATCTCAATAGGGATGGTTTTCTTGGTTATCAAGACTCTATTCCGGCCGTGGATTCGGCTCAAATTGATACAAATGATCCATTGGGATTGTCGGCCTACGCCAACAGCGAAATGAGCGGTGCTGCGGACGGGCCCTTCGTCGTGACAGTCATCGTTTCTGGAATTGACGCAAAAGATCTGCGCGACGACATCCGACAAGTTCTACAGGACCCGCGCTTTGGCTGGGACGCCATGGCTTTAATCGCGGGAATTAAGAACGGCGAGCTTCGTCTTGAGCGCATTGCGCCCGTTAAGGCGACGATCGTCGTCAACCGAATCAAGCACCTTTCGGTGTCGATTCGCTGGGAGCAGAATGCGATTACAGATCTTGATTCCGACCAGAATCCGAACCTTTGAGCTTTTGGCACTGAGTTTTGCGCTCTTGGTTGTACCACCCGTTTGGGCGAGTAGCGGCGGTGGCGAAAAGCCAGCTGAAGCGGCGAAAGAAGACAAGAACGCTCCTAAAGCTTGTCGCTACAGCGAACATGAGAGTCGATTGACCTCATTGACTGCGCGGATTCGAAGTTTCGAGAAAGAAATCTCGGATATGATCGACGTCAAAAAGCACGTTGAACATGCAGAGAAAATTCGCGAGCTCACGCAACAGATTACGTTCAAGCATTTGGATCTGGCTAAGGCCGTGCGAGAGTACGAGTCCGAGCGTCTCCATATGCGCTTTCAACATCCCGATCGCGACATGGAGGGGGCTCGCGAGTATCCGCGACAGACTTTGAAATCGCTGAAGGATCTCGAGCAAGCCTTCGGGTTGGATGGTCGACTCGATCGAATTAAAAACCATGTTGGAGTGGTTTTCCCATCGCAAGATCCGAGCGAAAAAGTATCGGAGCATGGCGCGCGCGGCATTGCGAGCGAACCGACGACGACGATCGACCGCCGGAGCGCATCCGCTTGTCGAAGTGAACTCTCGCTAGCGCGACGTTTTCTCTGCCGATCCATCGCCCGACGTATCATTGAGTAGTTCAAAGACCGAACTTGCGCCCGAGCGTTCGGCGAGAGCGCCGGAATTAATTTGATCCTGCTCTTCAGCGCTGACCCGAGGTAAAAGAGGTGCGCCAACATAGACCGCAATCCCCTCGGAGAAGTGAATCTCTCGAACTTGCTGACCTCCACCCTCAGGAGCCCACAGAAAGTACGTCCAGCGATCGACACCGTTTCGATGAATTGTCCGATTGGGACCGCCGACAGCCGCAAGCACCTGATCCTTCGCCATTCCGGTGCGAACAGAGTCAAACTCGCGATGGCGCGCCGTCTGGCAGCCGCCGATTGAAAGCAATAGGCCGAAAGCCAAAAACCGATTCATACGCTCAGTATAACCCCGATGCCACTCGCGGCCCACTTTAAGTTGAGAGTGCTTTTTCCTTCAGGACCCGTTTCAAGATCTTGCCCGAGTCACCTTTCGGCAATTCGTCGAGGAACTCCACCTGTTTTGGGATTTTGAACTTTGCCAGCTTGTCGGTGCAGAAGCCGATAACCTGATCAGGAGACAGCGAAATACCCGGCGCTGGCACAATATAGGCCCGTCCGACTTCGCCCCACTTTGCATCGGGGACGCCAATGACTGCGACTTCGCGGATCTCGGGATGTTGACTCAGCACGCGTTCAATTTCGACCGGGTAGACGTTCTCGCCGCCGGATTTGAACATCTCTTTCTTGCGACCGCGACGTAGAAATACCCTTCTTCGTCGTAGCGAACCAAGTCGCCCGTACAGAGCCAGCCGTCGACGATCGTTTCCTTCGTCGCCTTCTCGTTCTTCCAGTAGCCCGGCGAACAAACGGGGCCCTTCAGAAGCAGTTCGCCTATATCGCCTTTCGGTAGATCGCGTCATTGGTCATCGACAACTCGAGTTTGAATATAGAAGTTAGGAAAACCAATCGATCCAATTTTGCGAGTCGAGTCTTCTTCGTTGAGTGAAAAGACATTTGGACCGAATTCCGTTAGGCCATAGCCCTGCCGAATTGGAATATTTCGTTTTTGCCACACGTTAATCAGATCGATTGGCATCGGTTCACCGCCGACAATTGCGTAACGCACTGATGATAAATCTGTTTTCTCAAACACCGGCGAGCGAGCGAGCATCTCCATTGTCGTCGGCACACCAAACAGGATCGTTGCCTTCTCGATTTCACAGAGAGAGAGGATGCGATCAGCATCAAACTTCTTCAGTAAGACGGTCTTGGCTCCGCGATGGAGGAATGGCGTGAGGAGAACATTCCAGCCGCCGGTATGAAAGAGCGGAAGAAAGCTTACGAAAACATCGCTCTGAGAAAGGTTCAGGCGCAGTGTCGTGTTGAGTGAATTCCAAAAGAGCATCTTGGGAGTGATCATTGCTCCCTTCGGCTTTCCTGTTGTCCCACTGGTGTAGAGGATCATGCAGGGTTCGTTGTCCGAGCAGGCCATGCTCCGATGCCACGTTGGCTGCGAGTTGGCGCGAAGGGCTTGGCGCAGCATTGCCGCGGATTGTTTGGTGCGGATGTCACGAATGCAGTTTTGAACAAATTCGGTTAGTGAGCCGTCACCATCAAACGACCAACGACGCTCTGTCATGGCTTTTGGGTTTACGAGGGCCAACGTACTCGAGAAGCTCTCCTGAGCGATGAGCAAAATCGGCGAGCTGTCCTCAAGGACATGCTCGATTTCGGCAGCCGCTAGGCGAAAGTTAATTGGCACAAGCGTCGCTCCGACACGCATTGTGCTCATGAACAGAACGACGGCTTCAAGTTCAGTGGTCGCGAGCATTGCAACGCGATCACCTACGCCAACGCCCCACTGATTGGCCATTTTGTCGGCAAGGCGACAGCTGACCTCGTAGAATTCGCCATACGAGATTCCAAAACGCGTCTCACCGTCCTCAATCGCAATCGAAGACGGCGCGAGTCGGGCCCACTGTCGCAGCCAATCCATGTCGCCAAGTTGAGAGTCTAGAGAAGAGAGTTTTTCTTTCATCTCGACGCCCATAAAAAACTCCTTATGTATTGTAGCCCCAGCGAATAATCATCGCCGCCATCGACATTCCTCCACCTGATCCGAGAACCATGACGAGGTCGCCTTTTTTCAGTTTGTGGGACTTTGCAGCGTCTGCCATTGCCATCGGGATACAGGCGCTGCCGGTGTAGCCGTAGCGATCCATCACGTTGTGCGCTTTCTCCATCGGAGCGCCGAGCTTTCCCATCGTCTCAACAATCGAGTTGATGTTGATTTGTGTGAAGAAGAAATGATCGACGTCGGCGACAGTTTTTCCAACGCGATCGAGAAGTGCATGTGTCAGTTCCGGCCAAACTTTGCCGTTGGTCTCGGGCGGAATGCGCTTCACGAACTGCAGCTGGTGCATATGCTTTGCTACGGTCTCTTCGGTGATCGGGAACTTTGTCCCGCCGGCATAAATACCCATGTAGTCGTGGTACTGACCGTCGGTCGCCAGTTGCGACGCGAGGATTCCATACTCTTCGCCATTGGCCATTTTCTCATCAGTGCGTTGAATAATCGCTGCACCGGCGCCGTCGGCAAATACGGAAGTGACCTTGAAGTCGCTCCAGTCAAAATACTTCGTCATACCATAGGCGCCAACGACGAGAATTGTTTTATACCGATCATCGGCAATCAGGAATTTGCTGGCGACATCTGTCGCTGTTGCAAAGCCCGCGCACGCGGTGTTGAGGTCGAAAGTTCCGGCACGAGGAGCAGATAGCTTGTGCTGAACGACAGCAGCTGTCGAAGGAGAAATGTAGTCAGGAGTGTCTGTCGCGACGATGATCAGGTCGAGATCTTTAGCGGTCACTCCTGCTTGTGCCATCGCGTCCTGAGCTGCGGGAACGATAAGATCCGATGTTGCCTGGTCGGCCGACATGAAGTGGCGCTTGAAGATGTTGCGCTGTTCACGAAGGAATGTGTCCATATCGCGATCATATTTCTTGCTGAAGAAATCGTTTTCGATCACGGTTGGTGGGGCGTAAAGCCCGAGGCCAGCAATAACAGCGCGAGACATGACTACTCCTTAGGGACGTTGAAACAGGAACTCATTCACTTTCTTAACAAACAAGGCGGGATCCTCGATGTTGAGTGAATGCCCGTGGTCTTTGACTATATCGAGTTTCGCATTGGGAAGGCCCGCCGCGAGTATTTTTGAGCTGTCCGCCGGAATGATCGGATCGAGCTCGCCGTGGACGATGAGAATTGAATTGCGAATGGTGGCAAGGTCCGCCGTGATGTTGGTGACGTGCAGGGCTTTCGGAACGCCATGCCAGTTTATTTTCGCAATTCCAAAGGCATCGTCGACGATCTTTTGGAACAAAGGATTCTGAGCATCGTTGCCATGAATGGTGCTGCTCATAACGGCCTCACAGACGGCGCGGTCGTTGCTCATCTGGGTGAAGGCTTCATACATTTCGGGGCCGAACTGGGCACCGGTTGCGCCAACTGGATCAAGGAGGACGGCGCGATCAAAAAGCGATGGCGCCTTCAGCATGGCGTAAAGAGCGATGATACCGCCCGTGGAGTGGCCGACGAGACAGGCTTTTTTGATGCCCATTTTTTCGCAGAGGGCGATGTAGTCATCGGCCAAAAAAGACGGGTGCAATTCGGCGTCTGCTTTTGGAGCATCCGAACCACCGCAACCGCGCCATTCGGCTGCGATCATGCGGCCTTCAAGGCCTGGCTTGGCTTGCGCCTTCCAGAGCTCGAGAGACGGGCGCCACCATGTATTGGATGCTAAATTGCCATGGAGGAAGATCGTGTCCATCGGCAAAACGGCCGGGGTTACATCGACATTCATTCCATGATCTTTGAGCTCAACGCGTGCCATGGCGGCCTCCTCGCAAAACGACGGATACAGGACGACTTACTTAATTGTGATCGATGTGCGTCCGCTGGTTGCAGTACCAGTCCAGGGGCCACCTTCAAATGTACGACCTGTTTGCAGTCGGGGATCGCCGGCGATGATCAACTTAACCCACTCGGCCGAGAAGTGCGGAACGGCCTCTGGAATCTTGTGTTCAGAACCCTGAATGTAGAGGCGGCTGGCCTTCTTTGAATCGGGAACTTGCTTCCAGAAGACATCATGAACGTCATTGCTGACGTACTGATCTTGGCGAGCGAGAACGAGATGGACTTTTCCATCGGGAAGATCGTTTGTGATATCAACAGCGTGGAAGCGGCGAACACCTTGAACCAGGCGAAACGTTGCTTCTAGCTTGAAGGGGTGTTCAAGCACGATTGGTTCTGCTGATGGATAAGTCGCGTAAACGATCGACTTCAAGAAGAAGTCATAGAGCTCGTCATCAGTGCTCCGGTTGAGGGGGAACATGATGCGTGTCTGCATGATCTGCGTTTTGATCCACTGATCTTGACTTTCAAGGGGCGCAACGAATGGTCCCATCAGAATCAGTGTCGCGACATTGGCTGGATATTCAACGGCGTACTGCATTCCGATTGCGCCACCGTAAGACAGCGTAACGAGATGGACTGGATTTTTGATTTTCAGAACTTTGATCAACGAGGCGAGATCCGCGACTTGATCTTTGTAGTCGAAAGCTGCTGTCGGATAGCCGTATTTCACCATTGTTTTGCCGTGACCCATCGGATCGTACCGCAAAATGCCGAGGCCTTTGCCTTGAAGCTCTTTTCCAAAAGCATCCCAGCAGCCTGTGCGATAAGTGAGTCCGTTGAGAAGAATGGCGACGGGCTGACCCGCAGCGGGCTTGAGGTAGTCGACGTAGAGTTCGCGTCCATCGCGGATCTTGACGAAACCTTCCGCGCGCTCCTGGGCTTGAACAGGAACTGTTGTTCGTGCCGCTTGGGCATTGGGTGAGCTGAAACAAAGACCGATAATCGCTGCTGCGATTGCGGTCGCCATGACTGTTGACGTCTTAAGCATAGAATCCCCCTCGATGCATTTATGACAAGAAACCGGTACCCCTCGCACCCTATTCAGGTGCGATTGAAAATTATGGAACAGCTTAGACAACGAGGGCGCCGTCAACAGAGATGACGGTGCCGCTGATGTAAGAAGCTTCTTCTGAAGCCAGGAAAAGGCAGGCATTGGCGATATCAGATGGCTTGCCCCACCGACCGGCGGGAATTTTGTCCTCAACGGCTTTGCGCGCCTCTGCCGGCATCGCTTCAACCATTGGGGTCATTGTGAAGCCTGGAGCGACGGCATTGGCCGTGAAGCCCTTACGCGAAAGTTCGCGTGCCCAGGTTTTTGTCATGCCGATAACGCCGGCTTTGGCCGCAACGTAGTTGGTTTGACCGAAGTTGCCGTACAGTGCAACGACCGACGAAATCGAGATAATACGCTTGTTTGGTGTGTCGGCAAACTTGGGGAGAAGGGCCTTCGTACAGAAGAAGACGCCGCTCAAATTGGTGTTGATGACGGCTTCGAAATCTTCAACAGACATTTTGCTAAAGGACTTATCGCGAGTGATGCCAGCATTGTTGATGAGAATATCAACGGCGAAGGGGAGTTGCTGGGCGGCTGTCTCAACGGTGGCATATTTGGAAACGTCGACCTGTTGAAAGTGGACTTTGGTGCCCCAGGTTGTGAGTTCTTTGCGTGCTGTTTCGATTGTCTCAGCCGAATATTCCCAAACGGCGACGGTGGCACCGGCTTCAAGAAACTGTCGAGTGATTTGGAGGCCAATACCGCGAGCTCCGCCGGTGACGACGACATTTTTGCCTTGAAAGTCGAATTTTAAATTCTTGAACGTGCTCACGGTATTCTCCCTTGTTTTCTGCCCCTGCCGTGTAACGGTTTGGTCAAGAAACAGTCAATGCTAAAAGAGCATTCGCTCGCCCGTCGTAGACACGGCGCAGCCAAACAATGTTATGCGTTAAGTGTTTGAAATGTATAGATAAAGTTTCAATTCAATAGAGCAAATACTCTATTTTGACTGACAGAAAAGAGCTGGTCTGCGGCATTAATGGGCAACCTTTATTGAGGATTTCAGACGCGATGCAGTTTAGTCATCGTGGGATTTCTTATCCCAAATTTGAACCGCACAGCCGTTGTGACCGGCGGCGATGAAAGTTCGCTTTTTGAATCCTCTTGCATGACTTTAACTGAAGTGAGAATTAACGTCTCAATCGAACTGCAAAGTTTTGTTTTTAATTCGGTTTTTACTGGATGTCGGGATGTTTTGTCATGAGTCGCTCCAATTGGGGGGCTCTGTGTCTCGCGACAGTGTGGACCGTTTGTTTGATCGAGATGCTTGAGAGGGGCGGCGATGGCCAATACCACGGGTGATGCTGGAATGAGAGAGAAGACGCAGGGTGATCATAACGCCGGTGGAATGGTGGCTTTTGTCATCAGCATGGCGGTGACGTTTGCCTGCTTTATCTATGTTGTCTTTTTGAGCGGTGGCATTGACCTCAAAGAAGTGAAGCCGGCTGAAGCCTCTGCGGCGGCCCAGGTTGTAGCGGCTGCGCCAGTGAAAGTCGATATTTCAGACATCAAAGAACCATGGCTCCCAAATGAGAAAATGGTCGCGCACGGTCAGGCTGTTTTCAAAACCAACTGCTCGATGTGCCATGGTGAAAAAGGCATGGGCGACGGCGTTGCCGGTGCGAGCTTGAATCCGAAGCCTCGCAATTTGGTTGAAGGACAATGGAAGCAAGGTGGCTCAATGCTGCAGTTGTTTGCAACGCTGCAAACTGGAGTTAAAGGGAGTTCGATGCAAGGCTATCAGGCATCCCTGCCGGCGGCGGATCGTTGGGCTCTGGTTCAGTTCATTCATTCAATCACACAGAACAAGACGGCCGATTCAGAGGCTGATCTCAAGGCGAAGGCACCTGGTCTTAAATAGATGATGGTATTGCGGCGCCTATCTTTTTTTATGTTAGCACTGTCTTTTTGCTGATGGCACAAGTGGCCACGGCGAGGATTTTGCGCGCGCTCATGAGGGCCAGGAAAACGAGACTCCGACCAACCTTAAAGATGTCGGAATTGAGCCGCATCTTGGTGATAAGGTGAATCTCGATTTGCCGTTCGTTGACCACGATGGCAAGCCCGTGACTTTGCGTGAACTGATGCAGGACGGGAAGCCAATCCTTCTGAGCTTGGCCTATTATTCATGTCCCAGTCTTTGTAATTTTCATCTCAACGGCTTGAACGACGCATTCAAGCAGCTCGAAAAGCCAATTGGTTCTGAGTTCAGGCTTGTCGTGATGAGTTTTGATCCACGCGAAAAGCCAGCGCTCGCAAAAGCGAAGCGTGCCAACTATCTGAAAGAGTACGGCCGGCCCGAAGGTGATGCCGGCTGGTACTTCCTGACGGGCGAACAGGGCTCGATTGATCCGATCACAAAGGCCGTAGGGTTTAACTATCGTTGGGATGAAGAGCAGAAGCAGTATGCTCATGCCTCCGCCGCTTATGCGATTGCACCGGATGGAACAATTACGCGCTATCTCTTTGGGATTTCTTTTGATCCAAAGACAATTCGATTGTCGATGCTTGAGGCTTCAAAGGGCCAAGTGGGATCGATCATTGATAAGCTGATTCTCTACTGTTTTCACTATGACCCCAAGGCGAGCAAGTACACTCTCGCGGCATTCAACTTGATGCGCGCAGGTGGGATTTTGATCGTGCTTGTGCTGGGGATGTTTTTGCTACCATTTTGGATTCGAAATCGAAGGCCCGATAGAAAGATTGAAGGAGAGGTTCGATGAGTTTTAAACCTTTAGTGCTGCTGAGCCTGTTGCTACCAGGTGTCGCAGGTGCAAGCACATTTATGCCGCCGGCCGCGACGGTGACCGCGGGTGAGGTCGATAGCATTTATGCCTTTCTTTTGATCACGAGTTTAGTCTCGTTCATCATTTTGATCGGCGGAATGATTTTCTTTGTCTTTAAGTACAAACGAAAATCAGCGACGGATAAAACGGCGTACATCACGCACGATCACACGCTGGAATTCGTCTGGTCATTTATTCCATTTTTGATCTTCATGTTTGTGTTTGCTTGGGGCTGGAAGATCTATCATGACATGCGCCACTCTCCGGAGGGTGCTCTTGAAGTTCATGTCATGGCAAAGAAATGGGATTGGCGCTTTCTTTATAAGAATGGCAAAGAGGTCACTTCGAGCTTGAATGACAAGGGCCAAAAAGAGCCGGCGACAATGGTTGTCCCTGTCGGCAAGCCCGTGAAGTTGATCATGGCGTCTGAAAAAATCAGCGCGGGATCAACAGATCCGATGGATCGTCCGGTTTTGCACTCGTTCTTTCTTCCTGCTGCTCGTATAAAACAGGACGTCGTTCCTGGCCGCTACACGACGATGTGGTTTCAGCTGGATCAACCCGGTGATTACTGGGTTTTCTGTACGGAATTCTGCGGCTCTGGTCACTCGGCTATGAAGGCGCGCATCAGCGCAGTTCCTATGGCTGATTTTGAAAAGTGGCTGGCAGCTGAGGGCTCGGGCGAGATGTCGCTGGCCGATAAGGGCCGCGCACTCTATTCGTCAAAAGCCTGCGCCGGTTGCCATAGTGCTGACGGGACACGGGTGGTTGGTCCGAGTTTTAAGGCATCTTGGGGCAAGTCCCGAGATGTTGAAGGCGGTGGCAAAGTAACCGTTGATGAAAATTACGTACGCGAATCAATTCTTAACCCGAATGCGAAAGTGGCTGCAGGATACCCCGCTGGAGTTATGCCGACCTTTGCTGGTCAGCTCTCCGACGACGATGTCAAAGCCCTCATCGAATTCATTAAAACACTGAAGTAAGGAGGTGGGCGACATGGCTACAGCGACCGCTCATCACGAAAATTCGAATTATCTGAATCATGAAAAAGGCCTGTGGTCTTGGCTGACCACACTCGACCACAAGCGCATTGGTCTTCTGTATTTCATTACAGTGGCCCTTTTCTTTTTGGTTGGTGGTATCTTCGCGCTTTTGATCCGCACGGAGCTTTACTCGGTCGGCGAAACGATTATGACCGCGGAGCAATACGCACGGGTGATGACTTACCACGGTGCTGTCATGGTGTTCTTGGTGATCATCCCCGGTATTCCGGCGTTTCTTGGGAACTTCTTTTTGCCGATACAGATCGGTGCAAAGGATGTCGCGTTTCCGCGGCTGAATCTCCTGAGTTGGTATTGCCTTCTTTTGGGCGCCGGGATTGCCCTGACGTCGTTGTTCTTCGGTGGCGCTGATACGGGCTGGACGTTCTACACGCCCTACTCGATTAAGCATTCGCCGGCGGTTATTTGCATGGCCCTCGGTGTTTTTGTGGCGGGCTTTTCGTCGATTTTGACAGGCTTGAACTTTGTGGTGACCACACACAAGCTGCGCGCTCCTGGAATGACGATGAACCGAATCCCGCTTTTTGTTTGGGCGCTGTATTCAACAGCGATCATCCAGGTTTTGGCGACTCCGGTTTTGGGTATTACGGTATTACTGCTTGCGGCCGAAAATATTTTTGGCATTGGATTCTTTGATCCGGCGTTGGGTGGCGATCCCGTATTGTTTCAACATTTCTTCTGGTTCTACTCGCATCCGGCCGTTTACATCATGATTCTGCCGGCCTTCGGTGTGATCTCCGAGCTCATCACGACTTTTGCGCGTAAGACGATTTTCGGTTATACGGCGATTGCATACTCGTCGCTTGCGATCGCGGCGGTGTCGTTCTTTGTCTGGGGCCACCACATGTTTGTGTCTGGTCAGTCAGAGTTCGCGGGAATCGTGTTCTCGTTCCTGACCATGCTGGTCGGCGTTCCAACGGCGATCAAATTGTTCAACTGGATGGCGACGCTTTATAAAGGTTCGATCAACCTTTCGGCTCCGATGCTTTACGCGCTTGGATTCATGTTCCTCTTCACCATTGGTGGGGTAACTGGAATCTTCTTGGCGACGATTGCGACGGATGTTCACTTCCACGACACGTATTTTGTCGTGGCACATTTTCACTATGTGATGGTGGGCGGCACCTTGATGTCGATCATGGGGCGGGATCTTTTATTGGTTCCCGAAAATGTTTGGTCGTCTCTGCAGCGATGCTTGGGCACGTGTTTCATTCGTGTTCATCTTCGTTGGCTTCAACGTCACGTTCTTTCCGCAGTTTATTCTTGGATCGCTGGGCATGCCCCGTCGTTACTTCGATTACCTGCCTGAGTTTCAGCATTTGAACCGGATTTCGACAATCGGCTCATATCTGATTGGCATTGGGTTTATTGTCGGCTTTGCGACGATTATTCATGGTCTTTTGAAAGGCGAAAAAGCGGGCCCCAACCCATGGGGAGGAAAGACTTTGGAGTGGACGACAGCGTCGCCGCCACCGCATGAGAACTTTTTAACAACACCAGTAGTAACGGCAGGTCCCTATGAGTACCGTTAAGTCTTCTTCTACAGGCCACCACCACGCCCACCATTATGAGAGCGCTGATCACGAGTATCAGAGCTCAAAGCAGGGTGTTTGGTTGTTCCTCTGTACTGAAATTTTGATGTTCGGCGGATTGTTCGTTGGTTACGCGATTTTCCACCATCTGTTTCCGGAAACGTTTAAAGTTGGGTCGAAATTCACGGATGTTCGTTACGGTGCAACCAATACGGTTGTCCTGCTGGCGAGTTCGCTTTCGATGGCTTTGGGCATCTACTACAACCAAATGCGAGACAAGAAAAAGGCCGTCATGGCCCTCCTCTTCACTCTGTTGTGCGGAGTGATCTTCATGGTGATCAAGTACCTTGAGTACTCACATAAGATCCATTTGGGTCTGATGCCTGGAGATTGGTACCGCGGTAACCCAGAGGAACTCGCTCACTATGTTGGCGGTCTTGAGATTCCGAAAAATCTTCCGCTCTATTTCTCGTTTTATTTCATGATGACGGGTCTACACGGAATTCACGTCCTTGTTGGTATGGGCTTGATCACGTGGGTGACGATTCGCACAGCGCGTGGCGAGTTTGGTCCGGAGTATTACACGCCGGTTGAGGGTGTCGGATTGTTCTGGCACTTGGTGGATTTGGTTTGGATTTATCTCTTTCCACTTCTTTACTTGGTGTCTTAAGGGGGATTTATGGCGCACGGCACACATGAGCATCACATTATTCCACTCAAGACCTACTGGACTGTCTTTGCGGCTCTGATCTTCCTGACCATTGTCACGGTGGTGGCGGCTCAGATTGATTTCGGCGCAATGAACGCTCTGGTGGCGTTCGGAATCGCTTCGGTTAAAGCTTCGTTGGTTTTGGGCATATTCATGCACTTGAAGTACGACAACATGATGAATCGCGTGATTATTGGATCTGGCGTTTTCTTTTTGCTGTTGTTCTGGTTTTTCTCGATCATCGATATCGTAACCCGCATTCCGCAGAATTCGACGCTTTAGGATCTTGACGGATCGTTCGAATAGCGAGAAAGCCTCATGGGCAAACATGAGGCTTTTTTTTGATCTCACCAAGTCAGGCATCGTCGTTTTTGTCCTCGTAACGGGGATGGCTGGTTATGGAATGAGCCAGCCGCTGACGGCCGAATGGAACTGGGTTCATTTTTTGACAACGATGGCCGCGCTCTACTTTTTGTCATCGGGCAGTTTCGCGATCAATCAGGCTCAAGAAGTTCATATCGATCAGGAAATGCCGCGAACTCAAGGGCGTCCACTGCCTTCCAAACGTGTTTCGAAAATGCAGGCTTGGACTCTTGGTGTTGGTTTTGTCCTGATCGGGGCTCTTGCTGCGATTCTTGTGAATCAGACTGTGTTCTGGCTCGGCCTCGGAACCGTCTTTCTTTACAACGTGACTTACACTCTGTGGTGGAAAAGGCATTGGTCGTTCGGAGCGGTGCCGGGTGCGATACCAGGCGCAACACCAGTGTTAATTGGCTACGCTGCCCATCAGCCATTTATTGCAATGCCTGAACCAATTTATCTCTTTTGCTGATGTTCCTTTGGCAGATGCCGCACTTCTGGTCGCTCGCGATTCGCTTTAAAGAAGATTATAGTCTGGGAGGAATTCCGGTACTACCTGTTCGAATTGGTACCGAGCGAACGGTGTTTCACATGGCGATGTATGCTTTTGCGTACGTGGCGACGGCTGCGGCGGCGCCGTTTTTTACCAGCGCTGGTTGGGCGTACGCTCTTGACCTTGCCCTTTGCTTTTGTGGTCATTTGGCAGTTTTTAAAATTTCACCGTTCTGTTGTTGAGAAGCATGAGAAGTCGCGTTGGCTTCCATTTTTCCTATGGACGAATTTTTCGATTCTCGTTTTCTGGCAGCGCCGGTTCTGATCGTTGGGCGCAGCATGCGTTTTTGATGTATCAGGTTGGAGCCGGTGAATGACCGACACAAAGCAAAAAAAAATTGAAACGTATCTGACAGTGTTGTCAGTCTTGATTGTCGGCCTGATGGCGCTTGGCGCTGGCGTTCGCACGATGAACGCGGGTCTTTCCTGCCCCGATTGGCCGCTATGCTTTGGCGAGGTGATTCCGGACTTTCATGTCGGCGTGTGGTTTGAGTTTGTTCACCGGGCCTATGCTGGAATTGTCGCATTGTTGTTTGCAGTCGCTGTCGTTTGGGTCTGGCGATCAAAGGAGGCTCCACTGAGCGCTCGGCGAGCTGCAAAGTGGGGCGCTTTCTTTCTGGGCCTGCAGATTGTGATGGGTGGTCTCACGGTTTTGATGCTGGTGAAGGCCGTCATCGTGACGGGGCATTTGCTCTTGGCGACATTGTTTTTGTCGTCCGTGCTGTGGATGCTTTTCTCGATTCGGGCCGAACGGATTTCAAAGTCTGAAGCCGTAGTGCCGTTGGGGTTAAAGCGTGTGGCGTTCGTCTTGCCGCTGGTTGTGTTTATTCAAATTGCGCTTGGTGGTCTTGTCGCGTCGACCTATGCGGGATCTGTTTGTGTGGACTGGCCACTCTGCAATGGTCAGTGGGTGCCGACTTGGCAGGGTGCAATCGGACTGCAGATTATCCATCGGTTTGTCGCCTATGGTCTGGCGGTCTTTTTTACGGCGCTCTCGATCTGGGCGTGGAGAAAGAAGCGAGAGCTTTCGCCAGAGATGGCCACTTTGTTTTATGTCAGTGGCGCAGTGGTTTCGATACAAACGGTTGTCGGCATCCTGAACCTCCTGCATTTTATTCCGCCGCATATTACGGTGCCACATCAAACGCTGGCGATTCTTCTGTTCGCCATACAGTTGAGAATCTGGCACATGGCTCGCGCCGCCTAGGCGGGCGGAGCGTCCGGCTGCTGGGCCGGTGCTGCTTTCGCGAAGGCGGGGATCGCATTGCATGTCGTTCGAATGCGCTGAAGGGTCGGATATCTTTCGAGCGAAACGCTGTAGCGATCGGCATTTGCCAGGTGTGGCATGACGTAGCAGTCGGCGGCGCTCACCTGGTCGCCAAAACTAAAGCGACCCGCGTGTTTCTCTAAAAAGGACTCAAGCGTATCTAGACCATAGGTGATCCACTCGGTTGCCCAGCGATTCGTTTCGCTCTCACCGACATTAAAATCCTTTTGAATTTTCTTGAGCACGCGAAGGTTATGGAGTGGCTGTACGCCGCTGTTCACAATTTCACAGGTCTGTAGCACAAGTGCGCGGTGCTGAGGGTTTTCTGGAAAGAGACGTGGCAATGGGTTGATGTTGTCGAGGTAGTCGAGAATGGCGATTGATTGTCCAAGCGTGAAACCCTTGTGGACCAAAGTGGGAACGTCGCCGCTGGGATTCATTTTCTTGTATTCGGGCTTAAGTTGCTCACCGCCATTGTTGACCAGATGAACGGCCCGGTATTCGTAGGGAATCTCTTTGAGGTTGAGTCCAATGCGAACGCGGTACGACGCAGAACTGCGGAAATAGCTATAGAGAATGAAATCGTTTTGTAGGGACACTGGTGCCTCCGTATGCTATGAAGGCATCATATTCTGGTTGGGGGAGTTCGCAATGAAACTGGGCAGTCTTCGGAGCCGCGAGTCAAGAGACGGTGTTCTGTGTGTTGTGAGTCGCGATTTAAAGCGCGCCGTTCGTGCGACTGGAGTTGCGCCTTCTTTGCGCGAGGCGATCGAGAGCTGGTCGGTCGCGGAACCGCGTTTGCGCGAGATTGCTCAACGTCTTGAGAATGGTTCAGTTGCGGGTGAGTTTGCTGTCGACCAGAAGGAGTTCCATTCGCCGCTGCCGCGCGCTTTTCAGTGGGCCGATGGTTCGGCCTTTTTGCATCATGTGAAACTCGTTCGCATGGCGCGCAAGGCCGAGATGCCGCCATCATTCTATCACGATCCTTTGATGTATCAGGGCGGAAGTGATGACTTCCTTGCGCCGACGGATCCGATCCCGCAGGTTGATTTTGCACATGGCACCGACTTTGAGGGCGAGGTCGCTGTTGTGACGACGGATGTTCCGATTGGAATTTCTCCAGAAGCAGCGCTGAAGCACATTGCGCTCGTGATGGTGGTGAACGATGTTTCATTGCGTGGCCTTATTCCGGAAGAATTGGCCAAAGGCTTTGGCTTCTTCCAATCGAAGCCCCAGTCCGCTTTTGCACCGTTTGCGGTGACGCCGGACGAGTTGGGCTCGGCGTGGCGCGATGGTCGCGTGCATCTGCCTTTGAACGTGACGTTCAACGGTGGTTTTTTTGGAAACGCCGATGCCGGCGCGATGCACTTTCATTTTGGTCAGCTCATTGCGCATGTGGCGCGGACGCGAACGCTAGGTGCGGGCTCGATCATCGGCAGCGGTACCGTGTCGAATGAAGATCCAAGCCGTGGCAGCTCTTGTCTGGCTGAGCGGCGGATGATTGAGCAGATCGGTTCCGGCGAAGCCAAGACCCCGTTTATGAAAGTCGGCGATCGCGTTCAGATGGAGATGCTCAATGAGCAGGGGCAATCGCTCTTCGGGGCGATTGATCAGGTCGTCGAGAAGGCCAAGGTCTAGAGAAATGAACCGTCTCAATTTGAGACGGCAAATAATCGAACAATCCTTTCGTCGAGTCTCAATTCGGACCAGCAGAATGCCGATATAACCACTGACGAGGTGGGGCCTGATGCGGACGTTATTCACGTCGATTGTTTCGTGGAGTTTGATCTTATCGATGGTGTCGTCGCCATTGATGGCGAGTGCGGCGTCGCAGTCTGTCTCTTTGGAGCGTCAGTATCGGCGACTCTATGGTCGCAAAGTCAAAACCAAGGCTGGCGCGTTTACGGTTCGTCAGATGGTCGACTCGAAGGGCCATCCCTACAAGCAAATCATCGTCGGCCCTCAGTTTTCTGAAATTCAGATCGATAGCAATCGCGATGGCCGTGTGGATATTTGGGAGATCGACTCCGGAAGTACGACAGTCACAATGACCGGTCCCGCGCGTGGACAGTTCTCTCGAATGCAAGTGGTCGATCGCACCAATGGCCGCGGCACGATGACGGTGTCGTATCTGCTCTCGCCGGATGGCAAGCGCTACAATCATCAGAAAACAGTGGTTCAACCGGTTGGAGTTGTTCACTACACCGATACGTTTGTTGATGGCGAGAGCGGACCGCAGTTTGAGGTTGATGCGATTGTGACAGAGCCGCCTCCGCAGGCAAAGCCGCCAGAGAATTTTGAACCACCTGTTCCCGATGCGATGATGCTTTATCAGATGGATCGGCTCGATCCCGGCGGACAATGCCTGAATGCAGCGACCGACCCGTTGGCGAGTGCACAGCGTGCGTGGTGGTCGTTCTTGCGCGATCAGGGAAAAATTTCTCGTGACGAACTCGGAGCACAGATCCGCGACAGTTCGCTGTTCGATGCCAATTGTCGCCGACCTGAGTATGCAAAAGATTATGAGGATCTTGCCCGAGGCATTGCCGACATCATGATGACAAGCTCGCTCGGCGTTGGACAATCGGAGACGGTGGGCCGCGGGCGTTTTCTGCAGTGTCTTGAAAATTCAAATCTCGCACTGACAGCTGCACGTCTTGAGAAGAAGTTCATGAACGCCGTTTCTGTAGAGGGGCCGCGACAAGAAGCCTATCCGATCACTTGCAACTGGGATCCGAATAAAAATGCTCGAGTGAAAGCGTCGTATCTCGAGAAGGATAGAAACGGAACCTATGTCGACCAGATCGATGTCCGTATGTGTACTGCTCATGCTGGAGACCAGAAGTATGCCTACGGTGCGCCGATCAACTACCGCAATCTTCTCTTTCACGAGCTGATGCATTCTGCAGGATTTCCGAAGGAAGGCGATGTTGATAAAATTGTCGGTTGTTGTGGTGAGCCGTCCGCGGAGCGCGACAAAGCCTGTAAAGATCTAGACGCGCTGGTGGTGGGTAATCAGCGTACGGTTCGTATAGAGTCTCGCCTTGGAAACAATAAAGCGGCCGTCGACGAGATGATCTACAAGATGGAAGATTCATTCAATACCGCGACAAGCCCCGACGGCGCTGAGAAGGTATACAAGAAGTACCTGGAACAGTTGGCCACAGACATTGATCTCAATGCGTGTCTCGGACTGAAAGGGAAAGAGCAGATTGAGTGTCGATCTGATCAGTTCAAGAAGGTGTCCTCTTCGACTGAAGATTTTTTCAAGCGGCAGTGTGTTGACCTCGTCGTGAGAAAGAGCGTTAAGCAGTGTCGCATTTACGATGAAAAGTACGGAATGGCGCTTTCTCGGGCTGTGACCGAGGGTCTATTTGGGAGTCTTGTTTGCGACGAAAAAAAAGCGGCTCTTCCTAGACGTGACTTCTTTGCATGGCTTCTGCTTGGTGCGAGAGCAACGGCGTCGGATTGCAACGACACGAGTGATTCACCTGGCCGTGATGTCGAGTCTCCGGGAGGCGACGGTGGTTCGGTCAGAGAGCCTCGACCGGTAGTCGACGTCCCAGGTCAAAAACGTACGATGGTACCGGATCCTCCAAAAAGCGACAGCCTGGCTGAAGGTCCGCAGGCACCGGGCACTCAGCCGGCGCCGATTGCTGTTCCGGACAACCGAACCGCATCGCCACTGCCGATCACTCGTATCGATAAGGAGCCGCGACCAGAGCGCTATGTCGAAGATCGCTATCGTCAGGCCACTGACTTTGCGGGCCGGGCGACAGCAGGCCTTTCGAAGTTGCGAAAAGCAATCTTGCCTGAGGCCGAAGCGAGTGAGCGCAGTCGAAGTTCAACAGAGTTCGTTGCTTTCCGTCCGGGAAAAACCCGTGGATACAATGCGACAATAGAGAGTCCATTTAAGAATTGGCGCGGACTGGCGTCTGTCAATTCGGGTTCAGTCGGTGGATCTGCAGTGGTGGCCAATGCTGTGACCGTGGGTTATCGTGGTTCTTCGGCGGTCCTTGAGGCGCCGGAGGCGAATGGTCCTCAGCGGTCAATGAGTAAGAAAGCGGCGACGGCAAGCCTCGATGGTGACGGCGGACGATCTTCTGTCGCGGCAAACGCACAGTCGGGCCGCGGTTCGGCATCGTCGCCGGCGGCCGCAGCCAAGGCGGGATTAAACAATGGATCTTCATCCGCAGCGGCGCGTGACGTCGCATCGACTTCGGCACTCGACGGTCTGTTCACTAAGCCGTATCGCGAGATCGAACACCGTTTGGTGAGAATCGAAGTCATTGAACAGCTGATGAAGCAGAAGATTGCGATTAAGGATGCAAAGGGTCGATCTTTGGGATCGAGTCGGCCGATCAAGAAGTATTAATTCGTCAGGCAGGACCGTCCATTGGCCGAGGTGCCATAATGACGAAGAAGTCCATCGTCTTCGTCTTCATCGTGGTGTTTGTGCTGGCGGCGGCGCTGCAGACACGTGTTGAGGTCAAGGCCGGCTACTCCAAGAGCTTTGAAATTGTTCAGAAAAAGAAAGAGCAAAACATTGCCTACTTTTCGGCTGTGGCAGAATCACTTTTTCTGACTGGGCGTCGAGACATTCTTGAGGGCCACCTCAACGATGCCATTAAAATCCGTCTGCTCGATTTTTTCATTATTTCCTATAACGGTGAAATGGTGTCTTCAGGATCGATTCGAAAACTGTCAGAAGCGGCGACCATCACACTTCTTCAAAAGCAGCCGACGGATCAGATTCTGAGCTTCGATTCGACCTACGAGTCGGAATCATCTATTCGAAAGCCGACGTCTGTTCCCAATGGGGGCTCGATCGAAAACTTTCGATTTATGGCGACAGACTTGGGTCAGGGCTGGGATATCAAACTTGGAATCAACCTCGATCGCGAAGCCTTTTTTGAAGAAATGAACAGTCTTGTTGAGGATGAGAATCGACGGATGTTTATTGCGGCAAGCTTGTTGGCAATTGCGATTTTCATATTTGTTTCGCGTGATCTTCGCAATGTGGCGATGGGCCTACGTCGGCAGGGGGCTCACAAGTCTGGAAAAACCAAAACCTTCTCGGCCGAGGCGGAGGCCTTGCAGAATGGCATTATCGGCTATGAGGAAGTCGTGGATCGTCTTAAAGAGGACCGACGAGTGCTTTCTGCACAAGTGCTGCCGTCGCTTCGAACGGAGCTGCAGTCTGGAAAAGTTCCTCCCTATGAATTCAACTGTACGATGGTCAGAACTGACATCAACAACTTCTCACAGATCTTCAGAACCTATCCGACAGAAGAGTTTCTTGAGACCATTAACCGTTTCTTTGTAGACTGCTCACATGTGATCAGTCGTTATCATGGATTGATTCATGAGTTTGTCGGCGATGAGATCATCTTCTATCTGAAGGATGACGACCACGTGAACTCATTTACGGCTGCGCTGGCCTGCATTGATGAGATCAATACCGCGGCCGATCGCCAGCATCGTGCTTCTTTGGAGCGTGGTGCATACCCGTTCCGAGTGAAGTCCTCTCTGGCGCATGGAAAGATTCGATTTGGTCCACTCCTTGACGGCTTTTCGCTTGCGGGTGCTCCGCTTATTGAGACGACTCGTGTTCTGTCGGCAGTTCAGGAAAAGAACGAGAACACGGTTCATTTTGACGCCGTCTATATGCGGTTTATACATGAGGGTATCGAGTGGGCTAACGCCTTTTCGGTTGTTCTGAAGGGCCTTGATGGCGAGCGCCAGATTATGAGGTATCTTGGTCATCAGCCTTTGTCGAAGCTAATGGAGACACCGGCGTTGCGTGCTCTTTCTCTTGCCGACTATCGAGACCCAAAATCGATTGTTGAGATCATCCAAGTTGCGTCGAGAAGTCGAGATGTGGCGTTGATTCGAGACGTCAACAGCTGTGTGAAGCGTATTCAAATGAGTGAAGAGAACACTTCCTTGGCGATCGAAATGTTTGAAGCCATTCAGAGACTCGTCGACTCTCAAAAGGCGTTGGCGTCAGATGAAATAGCGAAGGCGCGGGAAGCGCTATTGGCGACCTTGGTCAGTTCCTTGGGGCGCCTGCATCTGAGTTATGAGGCACTCAATAACTTGCGAGGGTGGTCTGTTCTGACCGCGCTTCTTTCGCATGTTGATCATCGAGTTGTTGCGAATGCATTGGAGACACTCGGTCGATGGCACTGGGCATTCAGTCAGCAAGTCTCGAGCGGCGAGTTTTCAAAGCTAGTCGAAATTGACCGTTTACGTCGCCTAACGGAGTCAGAATCGTCGCGAGTGGCCGCGAACGCCATCACCGTCCTGGGGATGATTGAAATATCAAAAGATGTTGTGAAAAAGCTTGAGCACGGATTGGGGTCCAGTCAGCCCAATGTCGTGGCGAGTACGCGCTATGCGATCCATGAGATTGCGTCCTATTATCGTGATGTCGACCCCGTCTACCTCCGGACACAGGTTGCGTTTTGCCGTCTGATTGAGCGAGTGGATCAAAAAGCCTCGGCGTAGGTCGGGAGCGGCTACCAACCGGCTCGATATAGGCTCAGACTAGAAATCATGAATCACTTGTTCGATCAGATTGAACCCCTGACGACTATCGAAATGCTTGTTCGCTATTGGCACTATCTGCGTTCGTTGGATGAGACGAGTCGCGGCCAATTGGGGCCGTTAACAGTTATTGTTGAATCCCAAGGTGCAATTCGAGGCTGGCCAGTTGGATTTAAGAATCAAACTCTCGCGCTGTCGACCGAGTCACATCTCTCTCCAAAGTGCGGAGTTGTTTTCGTTGATGTCACAAAAGTGCTCGTCGTGGGATTTTCTGAAGTTCACCGCGTACTGCCTTTTATCACCTCAGGCGCGGTGTCGCGGTCGCCGCTAGAGCAGAAGCCAACCCGGGAGTCTGCTCAAAGAGAATTGCTGAGCGTCTGTGAAGATCTCAAGCAAGAGTTGCCGGCGAAGATATTTTTTGATCGAGACCCAGCCCTCTTTGATATCGATGATGTATTGAATCTCAACGAGGTTCTTCGTTGTTTGGTGCGTTCACTTCAGCAGCTTCGCACGACCCGTGACGTCGACGGTGATCTTTCCGATATACGCGGCCTGCACGTCGTTAATGTTCCGGCGGCGAAAGATATTTCAATTGTCGTGAGTGACGCAGGGGAAATGGAACTGGCTTTCAGTTTTTCTCGCGCATTGCCGTCGAATATGGTCGATCAAGTCGATTCTCTACTGGCGAGTCTTTTCTAATGAAGTCGATTGAGATCCAAAGACTGGTGTCAATTCTCGGCGCACTCCTTGTTGGATTTTGGCTGCCGTTGAGGATGGTGGGAATCGAGCCGCCATTCTCAGTTAACGTCATTTTCTATTCGATGATTTCTCTGCTTTCGATAAATAACATCGTGCTCGGTTTTCGCGACAAAGAGTTGAATCTTGCAAAACTGGAGAACTGGCTAAGATTAGACGTTTTCATCGACCTCCTCTGTGTCGTTCCGTTGTCGCTTTTGTTTTTTTTGATAACGGGTGAGGTATCAGACCGGCTTCTTCTGATCAACCTTGTGTGCGTACGGAACGTCCAGCAGATCCGCCGATTTCTAGATCAGTTTGATCAGCTGGGTCCAACGGTCTTTCGACTGATTCCGGTTTTTGTGACGCTTCCACTCCTCGTTCATCTGCTTGCCTGTGGTTGGATTTCTTTAGGTGAGGGCAATGCTGATTCGACCGATGACCTGCTTTTTCGCTATGTGCGGGCTTGGTATTGGACAATGACAACACTGACGACGGTCGGGTTTGGCGATATTGTGCCGAAAACGGTAACTCAGATGATCTATGCTGGCGGCGTCCAGCTCACGGGGGTCGGTGTTTTCGGTTACATCGTCAGCAACGTCGCGACGGTTCTTCATCGCAGTGACGCCGCTCGTGAGCATCACATGGATTCTGTTGATCGCATTGAGATGTTTATGAACATGCATGGCATTTCGCCCACCCTGCGCCAGAATGTTCGAACCTATTTCCACTATTTGTGGACCCACAAGCGAGGATACCAAGAGCGGTCGGTTATTCATGAGCTGCCGGCTAAAATTCGGTCTGAAATGTTCTATGAGATCAATCGATCGATCGTATCGAAGGTCGACTTTTTGCGCGAGGCGAGCTCAGAGTTGATTGAAGAGTTGATGCTTCAGTTGGAGCCGATGATTTTTGTTCCGGGTGAGCGCATATTCCGCGTCGATGAGCCTGGCCTTGCTCTCTATTTCATTCACTCTGGTAGTGTTGAGATCCGCGGGCGAGACAATGCCTTGGTTGCAACGCTTGCTGACGGACAGTTCTTTGGCGAGATGGCCTTGCTTTCTGATCGTCCGCGTGGAGCGACGGCGCGTGCGGCATCGTACTGCGAAGTCTACCTTCTGCGCAAAGAGTCGTTCCATCGTGCGATGAAGACATTTCCGGAGTTCAAGGCACATGTCGAACGAATTGCGCAATCACGTCAGTCCTGACGTTCTATCGCTGGTCGCTCAATCGGTAGCAGTAAGTCTTCTAGAAAAAAGGCCGATAGTTCGGAGCGTCCCGCCAACCCGGATTTCGAGTAAACGGCAACAGATTGTGCGCGAGCGGTTTTCTCGGTTGTCTTTCTAATATCGGCGATCTCTTTAAGGCTCAAGCCTTTGAGCAAGAGAAGCGCGACCTCTTTTTCAGATTGAGTCAGCGCCCAGCGTTCAAGCTGCGTGTCGATGGCGACACTGAGGCCATCGATAAACTTTTTAGAATCAGCCTTCCAGCGTTCGACTTCAAGCTCTCGGGCTTTTGCGAGTTCGCGCGACTCGTCGAGTTGGTGGGTTTTCTTGAAAGAATCACGCATGACCATCGCAAAGCCCACGGCAGCGGCCAGTGCAACAGAAAGTTCGACAAGCAAGTGCGGCCACTGAACACCTTCCTTGGAGTCAGTCGCGAGATCGGCTCCGACAAGGACAACAATAGAGACGAGAATAAGAGCCAATAGCCGTCGCTCTCCGGTGGATAAGCCGTTCTCATTCATTTTGAACCCTCCTCCTCTTGAAAACTAAAGCAGGAATACTTTAAACTTTGAACCCTTGATTTTCGATGCCCGCAGTTTGCCAAGAGCCTGTTCGGCGAGCGACGAGTCAATCGCGACATAGCTATAGCGATCGTAGACTTCAATTTTGCCAATCTCTGAGGCGACAAGTGCTTGGGGTTCAGCGGTAAGTGCGCCAAGGATATCGCCGGGCCGAAGCTTGTCCGATCGCCCTCCTGAAACCTGAAGGGTGCGCATTCGTGTGGTCTGGAACTCCCACCCCAGACCAAGTTGATTTTCAAAACCTAACTTTTGTCGAATCATCGGGACGCCGGTCGTCTTTTCGATCTCGATGACCTTGAGTGTGTCGTGCACCGTTGCAATTGAAACAGCGCTGCCTTTGCGTCCAGCGCGTCCCGTTCGGCCAATTCGATGAATATAGGTCTCGGTGCTTGGCGGTAGATCGACATTGATGACGAGTTCGAGGGTATCGATATCCAAGCCTCGTGCGGCGACGTCAGTTGCAATGAGGATGCGAAGACTGCCGTTGCGAAAGAGTGAGGTCACGCGATCGCGGTCAACTTGCGGGAGATCGCCGTGCAATATACCGACGCTGACATTGAATTTTCCCAAGAGCTGGCCAATTTCGTCGACGGTGGCTTTCGTGCGACAGAAGACGAGAGTGCACATCGAGGGGTGTCTTTGTAGAATTCGAATGAGTGTCGCGACCTTATCGGGATTCTCGGCGTCGTAGACGTACTGCTCAATCTTTGGTGCGCTCTGTGCCGCCGTATCAATAGTGACTCGCTCGGCGTTTTTTTGATACTTGCGACTCAGCTTCTCCACTCCCTCTGGAAATGTAGCGGAGAAGAAAATGGTCTGACGTTCGGGAGGGAGCTCCTCAAGAATGGCGGACATCTCTTCGGCAAAACCTTCATCGAGCATGCGATCCGCTTCGTCGAGAACAAGGCAGCGCAGTTTGGCGACATTCACGTGTCGATTGCGAAAGTGTTCGAGAGCTCGTCCCGGTGTTCCGACAATGAGGTGAACGCCACGTTGGAGAGCCTGAATTTGCGGTGGATAGGGCTGACCGCCGACAAGAGCGATTGTTTGCAGACCTTGAAAGGCCTTCGAAAACTTGCGGCACTCGCGCAGGACTTGGTCGCAGAGTTCTCGAGTCGGACAAAGAATAATCGCCTGCGGCCGCGCATCGCTCACATCGATTTTTTGTAAGATCGGAATGATAAATGCCGCTGTCTTGCCGCTTCCGGTTTGCGACTGTCCAATCAGATCTTTGCCTTCCAGCAAGAGCGGAATGCTGGCCGACTGAATCGGCGTCATTTCGGAATATCCCATTTCAGAGATAACACGCTGAAGACTCTCGGAGAGGGGGAGTGTGCGAAAGTCGGTTGGTTTCACGAGAGAGTCCTTGGTCAGCTGTTCGTCGAGATATCTAGTGGTTCTCGTGGTTCAAGACCAGAGGTTTTGGTGCCGCGGCCTTCAAGAGTGCGGTCAAGCTTGGCCCGGTACAGCCTCAGCAGTGCATCTTTGACATGGTCACCTTCAATTATGCCGTAGGCATGGGCGATGGCCTGAAGAGTGGCCATGCCAAATGAGGTCGATTCTGCTCGCAAGTGAAAGGCCATCGTATTTGGAACGGTGATGGCCACACGGGGGACTGCAGCGAGCTCCGGATGTCGAAGGTGAACCTTTCCCGCTTGACGCCAGTTTCCGTCGGGAACGATCAATTGAATCGGCAGAGAGCTTTGACGGACGAACTCAGAGGTCAATTCAACGGCATCGTCGCTTGGGTAAAACAAGACGTGCCTATAGTTGTCGGTGAGCAGTGGTTTCAGATCGAGCGGTTCTCCCACTTTTCCGCGGACAAGGACCTCGCTATTCGATAGCGCTTTTGCGGCGAGAGTGCCGGTGTTTGTTGTCCGTCGCAGTTCTTTTGTATGAATAACGAGGCTCAGTCGGGTTTTAGTTTCGATGTTGGGGATGAGGTCGCAGAGGCAGCGGTCGCGATGCATGAAGCAAACGTCACAAGGATCTTGAGTTTTCCGTTTGCCCTTCACTTGACCTGTCTTTCGAATTCAAGTTGACGATCGCCGTGAACGTATCAGTATGCCCGGTGAGATCGAACTACTTTTGAGCTTTGAGAAATGAAACGAATGTCTTTTCGGTGAGGGTTAGTTTCTTTGCCAGCGGCAGTGCCAAGGCTATTTGATTCACCAGGTTCTTTTTGTCAGTCGAAATGATCTTTAAGCGGTTCGCCTCGGCACCAATGAGATGACTGGGTATAACTCCGACTCCCATTCCCAGAGAAACGGCGTTCAAGACCGCACGAACACTTTCTGCGCTATAACTCACATTGAGGTCGGTTATGGATTTGCCGAAGTGATGCTTGAACCACATTCGAGTGACCGGAGCATGCGGTAAGTAGTCAACAATGGGAAGGCGCTGCAGTCTTGAGAGAGAATGATCCCCCTTGATATTCTCAGCGTAGAACTTTGCGTTCGAGACCAGGACAAAATCTTCACGCTGAATGGTCTCAACTGAGATCGGATAACTTTTGGAAAAGACATCTCCGTTGTCGATGAAGGCAATATCGAGCTTTCCTTCCAACAGAAGTTCTAGCTGTTTTATCGGAACCCCAAGAATCAGTTCATAGCTGACGGTGGGATGGGCCTGCCTGAATTTTCCAATAACATTGGTCAAATAGTCTGAACCAAAATCAAGGGGGGCACCTATTCTTAAATGACCAGTTGGATGTTTCCTTCCAGTTTCAATGTTTTGAAGGGCGGATTCTAGTTCCTGGAGAAATGGTTCCATGAGTTTGAAAAGAGTTTCGGCAGCAGGTGTTGGTTGAACCTTCTTGCTGTTTCTAAGAAAGAGAGGGGCATGAACCTCTTTCTCCAAAGCCTTCAAGCTTTGGCTAACAGCCGACCGAGTAACGTTTAAGACGTTGGCTGCTCGAACTATACTTCTGTTCGCATATACAACATAGAAGACCTTCAATCTGTTTAAGTCTGGAATAGTTAGCATTGCTTACCTTTAAGTGTAGAAGAGATAGTTTTATTTTTCAAGGCAGCATGGGGTATTTCTATGTTCATTGGAGGTATTCATGTTTGAAACAAAACAAGGAACTATAAAGCCGATCGTTTATGTCGGTGTTATGAAGGACGGCAAGCTACTGCTGGTGGACTACAAGACGGCACCGAATCCGGCGAAATCGGGATGGTGGATTCCGGCGCCAGGATTAGAGTTTGGAGAAGATCCAACTGAGAAGGCGGCAACAGTGTTAAGCGACCTTGGTTACCCGAACTCCATCCCTCAGCTTCACGGTGTTGAGTCATTCGTTCTGCCGGGAGGATGGCACGTGATTTACCATTTCGTTTCCCATGTATCAGGCGAAGTGGTCCCAAGCGACAACATAAAGTCTCACAAATGGGTAACAGCTCAAGAGCTGGAAGGCATGAAAGACATCGCTCACGGGAAATGGGAAATCGGCGTCGGAAAGTCGTATCTTGGGTGACGTCGCGTGATGCTGAGTTATTTCAAGTGATGATTGGCGGATTCGTCGCAAAATGACTGGTTTCAACTACTTAACGAATCCGCCATGCTATAATAGCACAAACTTCTTTCTTCATCACTTCTAGCGCGAGCCGAACATACTGACCACATTAGCAGGGAGTTCCATCGGGCGCTCAATCGCTTTCGATTTAAAGCTAAGCTTCTCTGTCGCTCCCGCTTCCTCAATACCAGCCATGCGGATGTAAATCTGCATGGTCTCAAGATCCTGCCAGCCACCGATCTTCATGACTGTCGTCGCAGGAACCCCGGCTTGAATTAAGTGAGTTGCAAAACAAGCTCTGAGCGTATGGAACTTAATAGATTTAAGTCCCTCGTTCACACAGAAGGCCCGAAGAACCTTCGCTTGCATGCCTCGTCTCAACTCATGGAAGTCCTGAAACACAAGAGTCCCTTGCTCGTCCTTGCCCCAACTTATTGACGGCAAGTAACTTTGTAGGAACCAGTAAAGCTCACTAGAAACAGGAACTGTGCGCCAGTAACCGGCTTTCGTTTCCCCAAATTTCTTTGTGCTCTGGCTCCATGCCCGGTGAACCCTAATAAGTCCGTAACTCTTTTCGAATCATCAGACTTATCAAGAGCCAAGGCGATTTCCCTAGAAACAAGGTCGATGTCTTCTAACCGAAGGCCTCGCAGTTCTCCTGCGCGCATTCCAGTATAAAGACCAACCTTCCATATCGGGTGCCAAGGATGCTCTTTTTGTTCCGACCGCTCCAGCAGCAGAATTACTTCATCCCTCGTCAAGATCTCGGGGATGGTGCAAGCTGGCTTTCGCTCAAGCTCCACCGCATGAACAGGGCTCTTGTCTTTTCCGACAATGTGCCCATGCTCCATTCCCCAGATGTAAATCACATTGATTGCGATCTTGATCTGATATTGAAGAAGGACACTTGCTTCTTCTGCCTTCGCTAAAGTGAAGATCTCTGCGCCATCAGCAAACCCAAGTTTCGATGCGGGCTTTTTCAACCAAGACTTCGTCCAGTTATTGGCTCTTGCCACATAATCTCGGACCGTCGCAGGCTTGAGCTTCCGTGAGGGGAAGAGCGTGTAGTAGCGTTCCCACTTCTCAACAACTTCACCCCAGGTAGCGCCCTCATTTTCACGTCTCGCAACTTTAATGCAGGCCTGCTGATATTCGCGCTTATAAATTTTTTCAGCTTCCTCTTTAGAGGCAAGATCAATCTCTCGTTTCTGTTCGCGAATCTTGCGATTCTTATTCGAAACGACATTGACGTATGCTTGCCACAATATTTTTTCCATCTTCTTCGTAACTGGTTACACCCATCTTAATTCTCCTTTATTTCTATTTTTTTAGATTAGAGAGAGTTCAAGTAGGCGATCCAGTTCGACCTTCTTAAAGAAGAGTCTTCGACCCCATTTGCGAGCTTTCAAAAGTCCGCGCCAAACGGCAGTACGAATTGCTCCATCAGAGGGTTGTCCATCCTTACGAATTTTTCGCAAGTACACAGCAGCGTCTTTCGTAGATAACCAAGTCAAATTGTCAAAGAACGGTTGATTCGATTCTTCGCTTTCCGGCTTGGAATCTTTCAAATTATTACTGTCCATAAACTACTTTCTCCTTTGAGAAATTTCAAGAAAATTCACACTGCTGACCGGTTTATTTCTTAAGAAATCATAACGCGAGATCCTCGCCGGCAGCGGCGCTCCAGCGGCAGCCGTCCGGAGGCCCGCATCCCTGAAGGACTTTTCGCGCGAACGCGGTTCGCATCTCGCGCAGAAGTTCCCACAAAGTTCCTTTAAACTTCGAAATGATCTTTTCAGCTGCAAAAGAAGTTGAACAAGAACTGCGATCGCAAGTTGAGTATGGATCGCGTTCGGAGTTTTTAGCGGCAGCCGACGAATATCGAGATGTCCTTTCATCCAACGGAACAAAAGTTCGACTGCCCACCGACGTTTGTAAATGTTCGCGATCATTTTAGCGCTGGCTTTCTGATCCGACGTCACAAAATGGAAGACTTTCTGAGTCAGCTTGTCGCGGTAAATAATGTGACGAAGTTTTCTCGCCGAGAACTTTGCCGCGGGTGCGGTCGAAATATATTCTTCGTCGTACAGAACCCGGATTTTTCTTTTGCCCGCGCAAAACCTTTCGTTCAAGATCTCGATTCGTCTTTGATGTCTTCAGCCGCGTCGTGAAGTCAGATCCATTGGCGACGATTTTCTGCCAAAAGCCAAAGTCGTTGTATGCACGATCAAAAACGTACATTTTCATAGGTAAAATGCGAAGTTGGAAGCTGACCGGGGAGTCGCCAGATCGGCACGGCGTAATCTTGAAATCATCAATCCATTCGCCGTCGACATTCCAAACGACGTGAATTTTTGCCGCTGCTTTGTGACCGATGGTATACTTCTGTTTCCATCCGTAACCATTCAGACTTCATCGCCTAAATATCGATCACGTGCACGAGATAAATGTTGTCGAGTAGGTGGAGTTCTTGTTTTTGAAGAGTGCTGATAAAGGATCGAAAGCGTAGAAAATCTCGCGCCATCGAAGCTCCGCGAAAGCATCCGGATATTTTTTCTTTCACTTTGAGCATTCGCAAATCACGCTCGGCCTGGTTGTTTGTAAAGGGCACGCGCGGACGGAGGGCGAACGACAAAATCTGTTCCAGATGGTCGCGAAGACGCACCAAAAGGTTCATGGCCTTCGAGAGTTTTCGTCGTTTGAAAATGGGGACCTTGAATCGCTTCCCACGATCGTAGTCGTTTTTAAACCCGTCTGGCGGCCGCCCCTTCCACTCGTGCTTAAATCCACATTCAGAAAAACCTTCGCGAAGGATCGCCCGGTAATCTGCGATTGTCCGTTCGCGAAAGGCCTTTTGACTTTCGGCCATCGTGAACCTGTTTGAGAGTTTTCTTTAAGAAAGTTGCAAGTTCTGCTGCCCATTTCAGATTCTCTTCTTCGCTAAGGAACTTTAGTTCTCGCAGAATGTGGGCGTTACAAAACGAATGGCTGCAGGCATCAAACTGATCATAGCTTTTAAAGCCATCTCTTACGAGATGCCCTCGATACTCAGGCAAAACCCCGATATCTTTCTGAGCGATTGCACCACGAGATTCATGATGAGCGAGAAGTGTGAGCTTTTCATTTGAAACGACGTGAGCCCAGTCACCTCTTTTTGCGCATCGTATTCCGGTCTCATCGACGTGCAAAATGGTGCTTCTTATAAGCTGTGATTTAACGCTGATTTCCCAGCTCTTCAGTTTTTTAGAAACATCACTCATGAAATTGCAGAGCGTTCCTTGGCTAAGTCGCACGCCAAACAAGTCAGACATAATTTCTTGAGTGCGAGCAACCGGCACCAATTGATACCCTACAAAGTAGAGCGCCACCGACTTCACTGCGGGGCCGAACGTTTTTCTCGCGTGACGCCAGGGTGATTCGTTCGGAAGATCGCCGCGACTCATTTCGCCACAGTCCGGACAGAATTTCGTGACACGCTGATGCTCGGTCACAAATGATTTGCCGTCTTTTATGTCGACCACTTGCCAGCATTGCACTTCGGAGTCTGGAACCTTCTTAAGCGGACGACCGCATTCACGACACTTTTGTGGTTCGTAACGAACCACGGCGTCTGGGTGAGCTTCGAGCTCGGGAGCTGTGCCCCGATGACCTTTTTGCCCACCTGGTTTTTTTCCGGACTTCACGCGCTGATTTTTAATTTTCTTAAACCGACTTGTCGACGGAGGTTTGTGAGAGTTCTCCGGCCCTAGGCTGAGCTGCTTTTCAAGTTCACGCACGCGGTTTTGAAGCTGCTCAATTTGTGTTTTGACTTGGGTATCATGCTCATGAAAGAGGCCTTCGATGATTTTGTAGCCAGCGAGCAAGTCGTAGAAAGATCGAGGTCTGGAGATGGGCCTGTTAGCGAAGCCTGTTTTTTCAAAAGCTTTTGAACACGCTTCTCGTGCTTTTTGAAGTAACGATACTGCTGAAGTTGGGACATCTCCCAAAGAGTCGAAATCCATTCCACTCGAATGAAATTCAAGCAGATAGATGTCGATATGGAAAATGATTTCTAAGACGAGAACGTCTGAATGGTTACTTCCATCCCGGTTCGCCAAAAGACTTCCGTGGACTCGAACTTCGGAAGAGTCGATGGCCAGAATTTCACGAATTGCTTTTTTGAGTTTTCGACTTTCTGTTCGACCGCGAATCTCGAGGAGAATAAGATCGCAGAGTTCTTGAAAAAACCGAAGTGCCGATCTCTCAGCGCGTCGCCGAAAGTTGAGTCAGGAATTTTCAGTGCGGCTTCGACTTCTCGAAACGATCCAAGTCGCATCACGAAACACGACAAAAGAGCTTGCGTCATTTCCCAGGTCGAAAAAGTTCTTACACCGCGATCGATTTTCCATTTTTGAACGAGTGGATCGAATTTTTTCGATCAATCAGTTGAAAGAGCGACCGCTCTTTGCAATCCTGCTTCACAGTTGCCGCCTTTCCTTGGCGTTGATCTTTCTTCGCAAAAAAATCAAACCAACCTTGCGGAAAGCTGGCAACTATTTGTTTTGTTTAATGAATCAGCCGGTCAGCAGTGGAAAATTCATTAAAAATAGCGCTTTCTTTCAGAGAGAAAAATGCGTCATTTCCCCTATGAAACTGCTGCATTTCCTTGAGCCGATTTGTTGCTTTCTGATTTCAGAAGATGCGCCAAATAATCATCCATTGCGATCTGTCCGAACTTCGAACAATGCGCACGATAGCTCTGCTCCATTCGGTCACGTCCCGTAAGACTTGCCTCTTGAAGCTCGCTCGCGTCTTGCGCCGTGAGCTTCGGAAGAAGTTTTAGCAAAAGCGCATCGAGTTTGACGCGTTTGCCGAATTGCTTCTTGTTGATTTTGGCTAATTCTGAAATCAGGCGCTTTCGTGTTTCAAGTGAAACGCGAATCGCCGCTGAATTTGATTTTTTAGTAGCGGGTTTTGCTGCTTTTTTTGCTTCTGAAGTTTCCATAATAGGTGCTCCTATCTGTGAAACCTCGTCCGCCTGATTTTGGTAGGAAGAGGATTAAATTTAAATACCGACCGCGCTTAAGCGTAGGTCAATTTCTTACATACTGATGTTAGGGCCTCGGGCTCGGTCGTGGTTCAGATCATTCATTGAAAGTTCCTTCACTAAAATTTCGAACGGGTTAAAACGCTCCTTCATTTTCTCGGCAAAACTCCGTTCTTGTTTTAGCTCCTTATGGCTTTGAGTAGGCATGACATGCACTTCTTGTATGTGCGGATTTAAAGCCAGAACCTCCGTCAGTCTTTTTTCTGAACCGGCATCAAACATCACAAAAATATTTGAGCCTTTTGAGTGAGACGCTTTGCCGCTGCCACTCAAAATGAGAAACTCAAAAGGATCAGAGTGAACGCTCATTTTCTTTGAGGCAGTCAAGCTCTCGAAGAATGAAACTGATGTCTTCCCATGACGTTTTTGTTTCCATTCGCCGTTGGGCTCCTGCTTGAACTCAATTGCGGATTCGTTCTTTTCTCCCATCAGCCAGACGCTTCGATTCTCGCCAACATGAACATTCTTGTTCTTAAGAACTGAGCCTGCGTGAGATTCGTTAAAACCTCGCGAGCGCAAAAGACTTTGCATTGTTTTTTGCGCAACTTCAGGCAAAGCAGATTTTGGTTTTGGGAAATAGAATGACTGAACCCCTTTCTGGTATGATCCCATGTACTGTTCTAACAACAGCAGCTTTGGGTTCTTATTGATAATCGCAAGTGCGCCAAGTTCATTTGTTTCTTTATGCGCTTTTACGAAATCAATAATTGTTCCCTGACGTCCGCTTTTACTATTCGTCCAAGATTTATCCTCGACAATAACGAACTCCAAACCGC
This sequence comes from Bdellovibrionales bacterium, assembly GCA_016713885.1. Lineage (GTDB taxonomy): Bacteria > Bdellovibrionota > Bdellovibrionia > Bdellovibrionales > JAMPXM01. The sequence continues at coordinate 690,342 of JADJOF010000001.1, forward strand.
GCAAAACCTTTTGCCCCTTGCCATTGGTTTTAAGCTGAATCTTGTTCGCTTCGCAGTAGCCAAAAATGCTCTGCTCATTAGCTCGTTTCATTTCATGGTAAAGAGCCCCGCCGCTACTATCAAAAATTGCAGGCAACACATCCCGAGCACTGTTGCGATCAATTTTTGTGAACTTGCTGTAATCCTTTTTTCCGAGTCCTGAATAGCTTGTTGATTCAGGTAGTAGATGGCTTTGAGTTCCCACAAAATTTCCTTTTCCGTCAAAGGCTGCTCCAAGATCGGAAAGGGTTCGTTCTCTAAGCCCTGGACTCTTTGCATATCTCTCATCATTCTCCTTAAACGCTTTCATCAAGCCGTCTTTATCAAATTTATCGCCAAGGCGTTTCCCGCGAATTGCCTTGGCGTCGCTACCATAGAGATAGCTAATGTTCTTTTCCTCAACCCGAACATGCACACCACGGAATTTTAAAATACCCGCATATTCGTCAAAGCTTGTGCTAGCGGCTCTCGCGAAATCCGCTTTTTGTTTCATATCAAAGAACCAAGTCTTTTTTCCGTGCGCTGCCATATCTTGAGCCTTGTAGGGAACAAGAGACTTATCTTTCTTGTCTCGCTTCTCAGTGACGCTGAAGCCGTTTTCCCTGGCAATTGCGTTGTTTGCCTCGTGAAGTTTGGTCAGCTCTGACCTTTTGTTTACGAGCAACATTTTGGTGTCACGGTTCACCGATGAAATCACAATATGGTTATGAATGTGATTCTTCTCGGTGTGAGTAACGACCCAAGCGGAGTGACCAGGAGCGATCCGCTTAGCAAGCTCTAATCCCATCTTGTTGTACTTTTCCGGCGGAAAGAGATCGCTCTCTTTCGCAGGCCAAGATTGGATTATAGTCAGCGCTAAGTTCTTCGCCTCTTTTTTTCGTCCCTCGTGCTCATCTCGAATCTGTTTTGCCATGTTTTCAGCTAAGCCATTTGAAGCACTTCGCACCGGCTCAGAGTGACGGTCCTTGTCCAAATACTTTTCAAGTGCTTCTGGGGCTTTCACCCAGCTTTGCTTAACGATTGGCATAGTTCACCGTGAGCATTTGACTCAATTTCATATAGTTAACATTGATCGCCGAAAGTGCCTGACTCCATCCAGTCATGAGGCCGGTGTTAATCTTTTTTGCAATCTGATTGATGTTATTCCCCTGGCGTTTGAGTTCAGTTTCAAAACTCTTTGCTTGCTCAGGCGTGAGCAGCGGACGCTCAAGATCCATTCGGCAAAAGAGCGCACGTCTGAAAAGTTCAGGGCCAGACATTCCAGTCGCAGCGATCATTTTCTTAATTCGACTCTGCTCGATTGCATCAATACGAACGCAGACAGCGGTTCCTACTTCTGATTCGGTGTCTAAATTTAATTGTTCCATTTTTACCCCTTTGAGTTAGCTGATAAAAGTCCTCGGGGTGTCGTGGGACTTTTTTATTTTTTAGCACTTGCCTCGGCGTTTATGCCGGTAAGCTTTGTTTCCAAACCCTCATGGCTTGAACGCTGCGATGATGGCTTTGAAAATTGTGGTGAGCCATCCTTTTACTTCTTCGTGATCGACTTCCGTTTCCGCCGCTGCCTTTGCAGCTTCCTTCACTGTCGCACTCAGTTCGCCGACTGCTTGTACAACCTCCTCACCTGGATCAATCGTTAGCTCTTTCATCTTTCCCATTTTTTGCCTCCTGTTTGGTTGGGTTCATTATTTTTGTCGTTACAACTTTATTTGCATTTAGGATCTCATCGAGACTCATCAAGAGATGAGCCTCTGCCTTCTTTAAAAGTTCGTTTTGTTCGATGACTTGTCGCAAAGTTTCTTCTGAACGCTCCGCTTTGATTTTTTCGATGAGTTCATTTTCTTTGGCTAGAATCGCATGGATTGAATTGTCCCGGTGAGGAGAGCTTGCGCATCCGGTGAGTAACATTTGAAGAGTGAATACGAGCATTAGAATTATGAGAGGGAGTTGGTTTAATAATTTGCGTGTGCTGTTACTAAATTTTGGTTTGTTCATGTTTTTTCCTTTGTTTGTTTCATTGGTTAGTTTGGATCTTTTGGGTATTTTGGTTCGTGGCAAGATAGGGGTGTGATATCTCCCTCCCCAAAAATGTGGTTGCTTTGCCCCCACACCCCCAAGGCCGAGACTGTTGGTCTCGGCCAGAAATACAAGACAGGAACTCATAGCGCCGCCTTCGCCGCCGTCATAAGCGGACCAGAAGTCGTCTCTAAGAACTCAGGCTTTCCTTCGGATTCGCTTTCACCAAGCATCGGTTTTAGGAACATAAACACCGAGCCTGTTGTCATGGTCGCCACCAGAAGCTGAACCCATGAGTAGATCGAAAACATATAGTAGAGCCTATGGTTCACCAGGCTCGCTGAGTACATGGATACTCCATCAGTCATTTGCCCAAAGGCTTGCATGACCTCTGACGACATCGAGATACCAAGCATGATGTGATAGAGCAGCGTCCATAGTGGCGTCCACAAAAGAACCGAAAAGTAGATCCAAAACCAAACCACCAGCACACGCCACTTGCCTGCGACCACAAAAAACATGAGCCACGGAAAGACCGCGATCAAAAGCATTCGGATAAATCCGGCGACGTGGGGCGCTCGCGCCAAGTGCTCACTGAACTCCTGCGAACGACTTGCCGCCTCGGATGCACCTTGCTGATCTCGCAAACCCAGAGATCCTAGAATCCCATCCCAACTAAAGAGGCGTCCAAGAACTTGGAAAGTTTGACCAGCGGCTCCTGGAGCCTCAGCACCCTTTTGAATGCCGAGACGGCCCTCGTGTTGATCGGCATAGAAGTTTGCAAGCGCCATAGAAGTCGCGTAATTCTTGTAATAGCTTGGATCAAGCTTCCCGCCGTATGAGTAAACGAGTGCTTCTGAATAGGGAATGGTCTTGGAAAAATCCTTCATCTGACCGACGCCGTATTCATTCAACTTCTGAACCGTTGAGTCCTTTACTTCTAGGCAATTCGTTGTTTTTCCTTGGCCCAGATCAATGCTGACATCTGAAAGTTCTTTGTCGATTTTTTTACCCGCCGAAAAAAATCCATCAATCGCTCCTTGATTTTTAAACTGGTCCACAGATGGCAAAACCTTGGTGAAACATTCATCCGAATAAAAACGAAGCTGGTCCCGAAGCGGTGAATCTTCAATCGTTGAGATGCCCGCATACATGATTGCCTTGTAGAACATATTCGGAGCCGTAAGCTGGGGATTGCCTTTGGCAAAGACCTCATCAATGACCCTTGAAAGAAGTCCCGTGATTTCTTCAGCCGTCCGACTCATTAGTTCAAAGACAACGCTCACTCTGTACTGACTCTCGACATTATCCACATGGTTCTTCACATAGGCATTGTCGGACCAGTTTTTACCTTGATAGTCCTTCACCCGCGCTTCCGAGCCCACGCGAAGAATCGCAAGACCTAAGAAAAGACATGCAATCACCTTGATAAACTTTGAAATGGGAACGTGACGCTTCTCGATCAAAGACCCCGGCAAATAGCGCGAGATAAATTTTAAAATCGTGAAAAAGAAAATGGCTCCGAAAATAATCAGAACCAATCCCTTAAAGAAGGTTTCACCCGTAATAACTTCAATGAACTTGGCGTGAAGACCAAGTCCGATGAGCTGATAGAGTGCCTCATAGGCCGTATTTGAAAACATAGTCCTCCTTTCGCTTTAAGCTTCGTTAAGAATTCGGGCGTTGATGCCGTTTCTTAAAATCACAGCTATTCCTTCAAGTTTTGAAAACCAGAAAAAACTCTCATGCCAGTGCTCGATAATTCCCAGGAGCCAAACCTTGTTGATTTCAATTTCGACAATCGCTCCCGATTTGATTTCAACATCGCCGACTTCAAATCTCTGAAAGCAGTTTCTCTTCAGCGGGCCTTCGGAAGTCATTGGCCACCTCCGTTGGTTTCGCAAAGAACGCCATCCGCGCAGTCAAAGAACCGACTCTTGGCAGTCTGCGACTCCAAACCAGATTGATCACGCATCAGGCGTTCGCGGGATAGGTCCTGATGAATGCCTTCACCCTCTTGATTGATTTGCGCTACCACTTCATTCAGAGGGACATTTCGTTCGCGCTGAAGTTCTAGCGTCGTCTGGATTGACTGCTTCAAGGTGTCTCGTTTATCTTCGATTTCCTTTTTTCGACGCTCCGGCAAATTGGGGTTCTGAGAAGCAAGTGCTAGAACATCCAGAGAGCGATTCATGTCTTCAGAGAACCTTGCCGTAGCCACGGAGCTTGCCAGGCGCTGGCAATACAATGCGCGGCTTCGATACGGCATCACCGCAAGGTTACGAAGAGTCTGCCGGTCGAGAAGGGTTTGGTTTTTGGTTCCTGTGATGGATTCAAGGTCTGCACTTCGAACCACGGCATTTGTTCCACCGGGGCCAGCGTCATCGACTTTGCCCATGAGACCTGCGCAAAGCTTTTCCTGAATATCTCGCTCGATCCCCGTCAAATGTGTACGCGGCGTAATGCCGAAGGGCTTGTCTCCATACTCAACACTGACTTTGCCGCGAGAAACAACGGTGTCTCCCACTAGGTTCTTAACAAGCTTCACGGTGCTTGAAGCTTCAGGCGTATCAAAACCTGCCCAACGCGCAGAACTCTCAATAAGTTTGTTGGAATTACTTTTTTCTCCGTACTTCGAGCCTGACCAGTTTGCTACGTCCGTATCCCACATACGGTTCGAGTTACAGGCCTGCATAGCGGCTTCAATATTTCCGCCGTTGCTCTCGATCTGGCGATGAACGCAAGTCTGTCGCTCCTCGTAGTATTCACCCACGCGGGAATCGGTGTACTTATCCATAAGCGCGCACTGATTCAGCCGCATCTGCGACATGAAGTTTGCGTTGATTTGCGAGTGCTTCAGGATCGCACACCAAGTCGGGCTAAAGTAGCAGGCAAGAAGCATTGGCGATCCCGCCATGATATCTTTACCCATGTCCCCAAAGTAACGACTATCAAGAATATTTTTAAGACTCGCTTGAAGTGTGCTTTTGAAATCGACTCGTCCACAGTCTGAACCAATTCCAAGATTCAATCCCAGATCAACACTTCGGTACTCGTCAAATACTGGGTCTTTTTTAAGACTTTGTGTCTGATACAGATAATCGCTCGACTTAAATTCGCTGCGATTTCGGTAAGAATAGTCATTGTCTCCCGCGCGTGCATGCGCAGCGAGGAAACAAAGACTCATCATTAAAATTATTTTCATTCATGCTCCCTTTGGTTTGTCGCTAATAGCGTTTCGATCTTGCTCACTGTTCACAGAGGACAGTCGATCAAGATTTGACTGGATATATCTAAAAGCCCCCTGGTGAGTGCTGGTCTTGTTGGTGTAAAAGACTTCTGCGTACTCATTAGGTTTTGTTTCAAGCGTGTCGAGAATCTCAAGTGATGCAGAATTCAGAAGCGATGAGTGTTCCCGCAGATAACGAACATTGTCGGGACTCATTTTTAAGAAAAAGAAATTGTCAGCTCCGCCCCAAACAGCTTTACCGGCTTCCGTTTCAAAAAATACTCTGGGATTTGGCGCTACACCGATGAGAAAGAATCCCATTTTTCTCATTCGCTCTGCGGCTTCCACAACGAATTCGCCAACAATTGGATTGTCTCTTCCCAAGCAGCCAAGCTCTTCGATGTAAAGAACACCACCGCGTTTCAGGCTTTCAGGTTTTGACATCATCGTCATAATTTCCTGAATCACGCACATACTCATGAGGACTTTGAGTGTTTCATCCGAATCGAGTGCTTCCAGATCGTAGGCGTAGAGAAGCTTCGTTGATTGCTTCCTTGTTTGCGCTTGCCCCCGGAAGAACGCTGCATACACACCATCACCGTAGAAAGGCATAAGCCGAGTGATGAGATCTTCGATTTGCTCTTTGAGCGTCTCGAACTCGCCCTCGGCAGTAAGACCTGACATCGAAGCGATCACATCATCCATTGAAACTGAAACTTCGTTTGTCGAATCTCCCTCAACAAGCAGGCCATCCTTGTAAACGATTCCGCGCTCACGAGCCCTCCGCAAATAGGCTTCCTTCAATGCGCGAGACACAATGCTCATGTGATGGCTTTCCATCTCGAATGACATACTGGTGAGTTTCACCGCCGTCAGAATCAGCTTCGTCAGAAAATGTACTTTTGCATCGTCAAAGGCTCCGCGAAACGAAGAGAACGGCATATCCTTGCTGGGATCAAAGACGCTTAGGTCTCCATCGAAATCTCGGCACAAAGCCTCACAGCTCGTTCGCTTGTCGATTACAAACGCCATTGGCTCTGGACTTTTAAGTTTCAGCGCCTGAACACAGTCCAGTGCAAATTTACTTTTACCCGACCCCGTGTCTCCAAGAATGGCTGTGTGATTTGAAATCGCATTCGATGCCCACGAAAAACGAACAAGATTATTTTCCCGCGACAAAAACAGTTGAAGCGGATTGTCCATCCCACGGTACGAGTCAAAAACGGGAAGAAGTTTTGTCGCATCTTTATTCATAATGCGAACAAATCTCTGGCTCGAATGGTCTGCCGATGGCGTATAGAAAAGTGGAAGGCTATTTAAGCAAAGTCCGAAGCCGATCATCTCTTCACGGATTACTTCACATTCTAAGTCGTTGTGAAATACGCTGGTGATGGCTCTGGTTCTTTGATTGAGAATTTCTTCGGTTTCCCCTTCGACAATCACACTGAATGTCATAGACAAACACCGCTCGTCGTGAGCAAGACGTTCTTGAATTTCCTTGATCTCCTGCTGCTGACGACGAGCCCTTGCGCTCGGACTATTTTGAAGAAAGAACTCCTTCGTATCGAAATAGCTTTTGATTTTTGCAGCTTTCGGAAAGCTAAAATTGAGCGAAAGCTTAAAAGGAAAACTGAGCGTAAGGAAATTCGCCATTCCGCCAGGAATTACTCTTCGTGGACTCGTCTTAAGAGTAATCGTCCGGGTTTTAAGCCCCTCGCGCTCCAATCCTTCGAAGTCACCCTTAAGTCCCGCATAGACAACTTGCTCAGAAATTGAAATGTGTGGATTGAAAGGTGCAAAGTCTCGTTCAAGATATTCTTTGGGATTAAAAAACCGTCTCAGGTATTCGACGAGTTCAGCACCTCCGACACGATTCATAGGAACTTTTGAGCTGTCAACGAATTGAGCTAGAATTTGAGAAAATTCTGAAACCTCCATCGTCATCGCGTTCATCGAATCAAAGAGAAGACCCTCTCCGCGTTCCATAAGGCGCAAGATTTCTTTTTTATTGTCTTGATCTGGAAAATACCTAATCGACAGAAGGGCTCGTCTTCGCATAGGCGAAAGTCTGTTTTTCCCTTCGCAATAGCTCCTCAGAGTTTCGAGTCGCGCCTCGTAGATCGTCTTTGAAACGGGATTTGGATTTTTAAAACCGCTCGCTTCAAATGTCCAAATCGGATCACGCGCCGGAATGTGTCCCTGATCGAAGACAATCTGCAAAGTGCATTTCTCTGGCAAGAAGAACCAAGATTTAAGACCCTCAACCATATCAACGATTCGGCTTGCCTCAAGCGGTTCGTGCTCAATGAGTCCAAGTTCAAAGACGGCTCCTAAAGATCCATCTTTGAGAACGAACATTCCGGCTTCGCTTAAGTATTCTTCGTATGGAAGAATTTTTGCAAAGGAGTCGGGACGTTCAAACAAGGCACGAACAAATTTTGTTCGGCTAGTGAGTGTGGATTCAATAATTTCGCTATTTGATTTTTCAATTCCAAGCATAGGTAGACCCCTTTTTTTGGTCTGCCGCTCGCCTGGTATTGGTAGAGAGACTTTTTAGTTTTTAATTTCATTTCGTCCGCTGCTGTTGAAGTGAGCGGTCGATATTTCCTAAGGCCAAACTTCTGGAAACAGATTTCCTGATCTATTAGTTTCTTCCAACTTTGTCGCAAAACCTTTCACATTGGCTTTTGCTAGAGTTTCAAGATAGCGAACCTTTGTGGGCTTGGTTTTTTTACTTTCACTAATAAGGTTAAATATTGTTTCTTTAACTTCCTCAGGGCTCTCATGAAACAACTCGCACAGGAAGAGATCTGGATGAAGAGCTTGTACCTGGTAAGCCGCTAGTATTTTTTCTGGAAAATCGTCCAAATTAAAAGTCAGAATCAGTTTGATATTTTCCTGCCTGGCAAGTGCTACCACATGTTCGTCATCCGCATCATCGTGTCCCACTAGAGTATAACCAGATTTTAAATTCTTCATAGAGCTTTCAAATTTAACCATTACACTACTGGCAATATGATTCTTAAAATCTTCATTTCTGATCTGATCCTTTGAATAATTTCGGAAAACCTCATTCCAAATTTCTTCTGACCAAAACACTTCGACGAGGTTATTCCACGAAAGCCACAAAAATAAATTTCTCAATGTGTTCGAGTAAAGCACATTGGCATCAAGAATGACTTTACTCATCTTGATCTATACCAAATCCAGCTTCGTCCATTTTGCTCATCATTTTTGTGAAGCTTTCTCTGTCTTCAATGAATTTGAGCAACGAGTCCTTTTTTACTCGCCAGTGAGCGCCCACTAGATAACCATTTACCTTTCCCGTTTTTAAATAGTGGAGCATCATTGGTTTTGAAACCTTCGCAATTTCGCAGGCCTCAGCGGCTGATAAATCGTCCTCAATGACGACGGGTTTTTCCGCGAGCAACAATTCAACAAGACCTAATAACTGCAATACAGAATCCGTTTTAACGGAGACTGTTTCCTTAGATTCGGTTTTTATCAAAGCTAACGACAACAGCAGGTTCCGAACAGATTTTTCTTTATCCTTAGAAATGAACATTCGCGACATAAGGCCTCCAATATCTTTATAATAGCAATTATCATAAATACTGCAAACAGTATTCTTATTGTAAATATCGGAATTACTGTGCATACCCTAAAGTCTCCTATATTAGATTTGAAGTCTAAAGTGTCTTGAAACGCAACCGATCTCAAATTGAGACCGTTCCTTGAGCCGGGTAGTATTATGGGCTCCTAGACCCCTTTGGAGGCTTTTGAACAGGCTTATCCTGAGTGCGCGGCTTCGTTTTCGAACCAGGTGTTTTGGGTGTGGGGACCTTCTTCATTTCCCATACTTCCGGCGCGACTACGATTGAGAGCCACGAGCCCCAAAAGTAATCCTTCGATGGAAGTTCTTTTGCGTGAAGCCACGCCACCACCACTTGTTCAGGCACACGGGTTGGAACGTATTTTACTCCACCTTGCCCCGACATATTCATGGGTGGGGCAGTGAAACCGTAGCCAGCTCTTTCCTCAAGAAGTGATTTCTGATTGGTGCTCGCGCAACCGTTGATGAGACTACTCAAGAACACGAGTGAAATAAGAGTAAATACCTTCATCTCCATTCTTCCTTTCTTTTTTGAAATATTCTTCTGGCAGGCTGACTTTGTCTTTCATTACGATCCAGACATCGCGGCCTGAGCCGATAGCTACTGTTGGTGCAAGATTTTGCGCCTGCTGTAAATACCACTGAGCCACCATACCTGCGGCATTTGCGGCTCCGCCTGCGACGGCATATTTCCCAGCATCACCAGTCATCATCGAGGAGCTGCCGCCCAGAGGATTCGTGCTCTGAGTTGTTTGCGAAGCTTGAACAGCTTTTCCCACACCATCAACTACACCTGCGATGAACGCCATCGCTGCTACTCGACCTTGCTTTGAGTTTACTTGTCCTTTCATCGCAAAAGAGCCGTCCTTGTCGTCTGCGACGAATCCATTCACTTCGCGTTCAAACATCTTTCCCTTTTTAGAAACACAGCTCATTTTGGTCGCCTGCATTTGCACGCGCTCCGTTGAAAGATCTCCTTCCGCTTTTGCGATCATAAAACAGCCCGAGAGATCAATTTTATGATCGTTCGGACCAACGTAAGAAAAATCGAGCACCATTAGCACCGGATAGGTCTTTCCCTCGGGTACTTCAACGCCAGTTAGAACTTTCGCCTTCACATAGCTGCCAGAGGGTAAAACGACGCCTTCGGTTTTAACGTCGCTCTTAACCGGAAACGCAATAAGATCAGGACCTTTTGCTCTTACACGACCAACAGTTGAACGAGCGGGCGAAGTGGCACCATCTGTAGGTGCGCCATAAAGCTGAATCGGCGATTCTTGGGAGGAAGTTTCAGCATTAGGCGCGATCCCCAAACTCTGGTTTTGTTCACCTATGGACGGTGACAAATCCGTTTTGGGCTGGTTTGAGGTTGTCGCAGCGGCATTGGCTTCGTGAAGTTTCTTTTCCAACTCCGCAAGGCGAGCTTCAAGCTTACTTTGTCCTTCAAACATGGCTTGAGCTTTTTGAGAGAGAAGTCGCTCCTTTCCATAGTAGAATGTGCTTTCTCGATCATTGAGAATCCTTCCATTTTGAAAACTGACGGCGGCACCGCGCTCAATGACTCGGTTCTCTTTGTCACCCATGAGCCCGAAGAGATTAACAACAAGCAAAACCCCGATCACGGAAAGGCCAACTATGATTGGCTTTTTTGAGTAAGTTCTTTGATCCTTAAGTGATGCTTTTTCCAGTCGAAGGATTTGATCTGAACTAGAATATTTTCTGCGTTCATTTCTATTCTCCCTTCTTAGTGCTGGTTTCATCTGATTCCATTGCTAAAATTACGTCGCTACTTGACGATGTGTTCTTAGCGACAACACGAATCAAAGTTTCGCTCGCGCCTTTTCCTTTTGGATACAAAGTGGTTTCGTCACTTTGAGTGAGAATCGCTAAGTTTGGCTCTCCCACGGTGAGATGTCTTACATCAACCTCGACATTCTTTTTCCAGCTCGTGTTCGTGAGCTTAAAGACATACCCGTTAAATGGAGAGCCCCGGTAAATACGGATTAGTTCAGCGCGCGCACTGGAATTCTTTGATGGAAAACTCTGGGAAACCCGGTGAATCTTGTATCCCGACACCGCGTCGTCGCGGACCATCGCCTTTAACAATTCGACTTCGGAAATGACGGGAGCGTTCTCGGAATCTCCTGCTTCTGCCGATTCTCTGGACTTAAAATCATAAAGACCATCCGCCGCAGGATCATTGGGACTCACAATGATTTTTGTCCTCACCACCGATTTATCAACCAGAAAAAAAATGACTTCGTTAACTCCATTCGTAAATCGCGGAGTCACTTCAAGATCTGTGTAACTTGGATCAGACGGGTTCGCGGGCTTGATCTGAAGTTTGCTCGCGCCCGAAATTGTTTGAACTGCCTTCGGAAAGCGAAAAATAGTAGGACCTCCATGCTTGATTCGAATTTGTTCAGTCCCATTGCCATAAACGACAACCTTTGCCTCCGCACGAGATACAAGTAGAAAGACCAGCAGAAGAATACCGACGAGATAAGTTCCAAATGCGATTTTGAAGGCGGCTTTTCGAAAAAGCATTTTAAGACTCTCAATCTCAAAGTTTAATCCTTGCTCTAGATCAATTGTTTTGTTATCGACCATTGGGTTTACCTCCGTTTGCGCTTGGCTTAAATCCATCAGCTCGCCCGCGCTTGAGGCTTGTGATTTCGAGATACCATTCCTTGCCTTTAATGGGAGGGACGAGTTTCATCAGCATTTCAATGACCTCGTCCACATGGCCCACGCTCTCGCTGTTGGAGTATCTCTCCCTTTGAGCAATTGCTGTGACTTTGTAGAATCCTTCTTCGGTCGCAACCACTTCGCGGTCTGTAATTCGCAAAATTTCAGAAATGTTTTCGCTCTTAACTGTCTCGCGCCACTCCCTGGCTTCTTCTTCAAACTGAATCTGAAGTTGAGGGGTCATGAAGTTAGATAAACGCTTGTACTGTTCATCAATGTTGGCCGCATTCACATTTCCGAGCATACTCAAAAAACTAAGCGCAGCGTTCACCACATATGTGTCCGACACCGACTGCGGAGACGCGGTCGTGAAGTCCATCACTCCGGGAGCTAGGATATATTCTTTTTCGCGAAGCTTTGTTTCAAGACCGTGAATCTCAAATCGGGCGAGCGCAAAGTGCATGGCAAAGGCCGCAATATGAATTGCGAGAATGTACTGCAATGTGAGTCGCTGCTTTATCATCGCCGACTTAAAGGCCACGTACTTTGGCAAAATGCGAAGGTCTACCCCTTGGTAGACTCCCACGGGCGGCACCGCCACTTGCGCCGCCTCAATTCCCTTGTCCATCGCTGTTAGCATCTCGTTTGCCTTTCCTTTTAGGTTTTGCATCAGGGCTTGCACTCTGGGGCTCAGCCCTTTCAGAAGCATGATTCTGAGCAATGACATCCAGGTACTTACGAGGCAAAATCCACGTTTCAATACGTTCAATGATCCAGTAACGACCATCTCTAGATAATTTTGCGCGAGTATTGAAATTCGGTTTCCTGTCATATGTTTTTGCCCCTTGCTCGTCGTTTTGGTTGTCCATAGTTCTCCTTCTTGGCTTGTTGTTGTTTTCACTTTTTCCTCTCAGTCTGAAAATCTGCGGTCGTTGCCCTTCGGATTCACAAGGCCTGGAAGCTCCATGCGTAGGCGTGAAAAGGGCCAGTGAAAGAAAATACCTTTTGGGTATTTCTTTTTAATCACTGGTCCAAATCCCAGACACAAGCTCAACAAAGTGAACATCGTTCCCCACGAGTAAAAGAGAACTCCGAAGACAAGAATGATGAAGAGCGCGATGAACACGTCCGAAAGTTCCCAAATATCGAAAACCATAATTGGTGAGTCGATGGTTTGGCTCACGAGGGATGAGTATTTTGCCTTCAAGAGCTCCTGCTTACGCATTTAAACTCCTTGGACTCACAATAGAGTTTTGTGAAAACACACCGCCACCGCCGCCGATGTCGAAAATGTTCTTAACCCACGTGGGAGCCGTGCCGAGGACAAGGGCTGCAACGATACAGAGTACAGCGATTCCAAATCGCTGCTCTTTCAAGTTCCACCCTGCCGACATCACACAGAGCCCTGCAAAAATTCGTGCTCCCCACGAGAAAAGCACAGAATCCACAATACGGAGCAGCGTTCCCGCTGCCTCGAGTTTGTCGCTGGCATCAGTTCCGGGGATCTTAGTCCCTGCAAAAGCATTCGTGTGCGAAAGAACAATCAGGAGAATGGTAATCAGAATAAAGAAATACCACTCCTCATGTCTTCGCGGGCTTGGACCCCTCACTTGAGAGCCGTGAATCATTGATCCACACAATAAAAGGCGTTCTCCGAGCATAGGTAATCTCCTATCCTTGCTCGAAGTCAGCTCGCCTTTTTTTGGTAGAGAGACTTCTTTTGTTTTTCTTTTGAGCCTATTTGTAGTGGTGGCTCATTTTATTTTTATAAAATCAGTGCGCGGCCCTCAGCAATCGAAGGATCTCGTCGAAATCGTGATATCCTTCAATAGCTGGTAAAAGTGCTTTTCGTTTTGTGTCCGCAATCAACAGAAATGGCACACCTTTGATCCCATGTTTTTTTAAGTCACTGGGATCAGCTCTTGAGATCGGAACAAATTTTTCCGCATCCGGCAGGGGACCACTATCTACTTGCAACGCTTCCACATGAAATCCATCGTCTTGAAGTTTCTTTAGAACTTGAAACATTCGTCTGCAATGAGGGCACGTCGATTCAAAATACATCCTCAAGCGAAAGCGCGACGGATCAAGAGCAACATTTTGCTCTTTTGCTTTTGGCGCAGCCGGTGCCGCAGTAGCCACATTTGGTGTAGTCTTCAACTCACCATTTTTTGCCATGTACTCAGCCATTCGTTCCTGAAGCTTTGTTTGAAGTTCATTTTTCTTCTTCATCAGCTCAAACCACTGCTTGATATTGTCGTCCGTCGGATTTCTTGCGACCTCCATAAATGGCTCCGGTGGCATGTAGTCGCCTTCCTTGAAGAATTCCTTATTTTTCGGATCAAGGAACGTCTTCCACGGAAATTTGCTGTCTTGCTTTTCAGTCGGACTCGGCTCTTTTTTGGGAGCGTCTTTTGAGCTTTGCTTATCTCCCCAGAAGTCGATCTTAGAGTCGAAGTATTCTAATTTTTCTGCTTGGGCAAAAGATGACAAAAACAAAAACAGAATCGTTTTACGAATGACCAAGTTGAACCTCCTTCGAATCAATTTCTCCTCGAATCGCTCTCGCAATTCGCGCATCCTCAAGAGATTGAAAAATTTTTGGATGTTTAATGCCGTCGTTTACAAATGAAGCCCACTCGATGCTTGGTACTCGGCCTTTGATTCCTGAAACACAATTCGGACAACCAGCTTCGTGCCTTATGCGAAGTTCACTTAAATTTCCTGAATGCTTTTTTGAAAACCAATCGGTCACTTTTTCTATTGGCTCTTCTGCACACTCAGCACAAAGTTTTTGCTCTAGTCTCTGCGCAACTGAAAGGCGCAAATTGGATTCTAAGACGAGTTTTTCAACTCCAAGGCCCGAAAGTCTTTCGATTACTTCTAGCGATCCATTTGCATGAAGAGTGGTGAAGACCAAGTGCCCGGTTTCCGCTGCTTGAAAACAAAGTTTCGCGGTTTCAGCATCTCGCACTTCTCCAACAAGAATCACGTCTGGATCTTGTCGCAGCACTGATCTCAGTGCATCGGCAAAGTTCATCTTACGATTCACTTGCACTTGATTGAGGCCCTCAATGCGGTATTCAATCGGATCTTCCAAGGTCACAATATTAAGACGCTTTGGATTGAGCGCCTTAAGCAGGGCATAGAGAGTTCGCGTTTTCCCGCTTCCGGTCGGACCTGAAATTACAATAACTCCGTCCTCGTATTGCAAAGCCCTTTCGAACATCTTTTGCTCTGACTCTAAAAAACCGAGTTCGGAAAGATTGAAACTCGCATCGAGATTCAAAAGTCGCATAACAACTTTTTCTCCAAAGTGAGTTGGCAAAAGACTTACACGTAAGTCGAGCCGCAGCGACGGCAACGAAGCCCTGCCGTCCTGCGGCTTACCACTTACTCCTATAGCAAGACCGAAGATCCGTTTCGCTTCTAGAATCAAACTTTCTCGGTGCTGAAGCTCTATCGACCTCACAAGAACTAGATTTCCGTCTACGCGAAGTCTAAAATCAATTCCAAATTCTGTGGGCTCGACGTGAATGTCACTTGCGCCTTTAATTTTAGCTTCGGTAACCAAATCTTTAAGAAGTTTTGCATAAGGTCCGACATCAGAAAGTAATTGTTCTGCCGTTCGACGTTTAGCGACCGTAATGCCATGCTCGTTTTGAGGTCTTAAGCTCGTCACTTTGCACCTCCGCACGCAGCAGGGATCGCAAGGCTCGCGGCTTTTGCTTGCGCTGCTGCTGGCATATCCTTGCAGGCAAAAGTACGGCTCCAAATTACGAACAGATAACCTTTGAGTTTTCCGTTTACGAGCCTCATGGTCTCTCGGGCATTTACGACCGATTCTAAAAGTCCCACGTTCTGACCTTCCCGAAAGCAGGAGCTCGACTGCGGATAAATCATCTGCCACTTTTCATCTGGACTGTTTGGCATAGAGTGCAGCACTTCTGCTGAAAGGCTCTTGATACGAGAGGCGACCATCAAAGCGCCCGCCATTGATGCTGGACCCGAGTAAGTGCCATAGCGCGGATAGAAAACTCCCCATCCGTTGCAAACCGAATGAGTGCTTGGCGGAAACATATCAATCTTTGGTACTTCAAAACTACACATGGCCGAGTCAGGGGAAGGGGCGCCGCCCCCTTCCCCTGTAATAGAAGTCACGGCACCCTTGAGAAGACATAACTTTGGCGCAAGCCCCGAGGCTAAAAACAAGGGCTGAGTCATGTCGTTCTTGCCAGTATTCCAGTGCGCTCCGAAATGTTCGCTCATTCCATCAAAACAAACTTTCTCCATTCTAGTGCCACCGGCCGGCATTGTTTGAAATGTCAGTCCCGCAAGTGGAACCGCAATTGTTCGCGCCTGAAAGCTCTGAGTATCGTCATCGGACTCCGCTCCGAACGGCTTTGGGAAAATCTTAGCAAGCTGGGCTGATGCCCCTGGTATTCCTAAAAAGTAGCTTGTCTTGGGCTCAGGCCACACTTCGATAAAGGTTTGCGGCACATAGTAGGAAATCGCAGCACACGGTCTCGGAGGAAATCCACAAGTACATCCACTGACGTTCAGTTCCAGACAAGATGTGAACGCTGGAGTACTTGCGACGGTACAAACATTCGGAATTGCGGCTTGCACATTACCCGCGAGGAAGAGGGAGGCCGCTATAGCACGAAGATTTTGAGCGAAATGCTTAATTCTCTCTACAGAGCCTCCCCTCTTCGTTACACGCAGCATTTCAAGTACAGCCTCATGCTTCGTGTTGATGAACCGCAAGAAATCAGGCTTCAGATAAAGTTTTAAAAACTTCGTCTCGATTCCATCAAATACCTGTGCAAACGCCTCGAAAGTTCGAAGCCTTGAGAATTCGCGACCTGTGATAAGATCTTCTTTTCGTTTTGCTCTGGAGACCGCCTCATTCAAACTTGAATTTTGCGAATCAAACCCTCCGGCTAAGAGATTGAGCTTTGCTGACTGTGCTGTTTCCGACATTGAGTGCGATTCAACTTCGCGATCTTCTTTTCCGGCCAATTCTTGGAAAAGCTTGATCGTTTCCGAATCTGAAGAGTGGCACGCAATTCTTGTTCTAAAGTTTTGCATAAGAACAAGAGCCGCTCTTTGGCTTCCAACTGAATCCATCAATGAACTGACAGATTGAGTAGCGACAATCACAGCGGGCTTTGATTCCCGAGCCTTCGCCATAAACGTGTCATCACCGATTGTGCCGCCGCCACCGCAAGTCACGACATCTTGGTATTCATCAATAATCAACGCCGTCGTGCATAGTTTTTTCTGCTCTTTCAATTCGCTCAGCATATTCAGCACAGCTTGCTGGTAGTGAAGCTTGATGAAAGTTCCCATTGACCGAGCAAGCCCTGGTTGATTGATATCAAAGAGAAGAATTTTTCCTTCTCGAATCAACTGCTCCATTGAACGAATCGTGAGATTCTCTTCTTTTGGACATAAAACGCGATTTGCCGCAAACTCCTGGAACTGATTTATAAACGCCGTGCTTGTGGCGACGATTCCAGATCTTACGCGATCTTCAAGCTGCGAGTATTCGTTCTCGAAATACTCCATTGCCCGCTCGATATTGAAACGCTCCTCCTCGGTGAATGAGCCCGTATCAAGACGCTTTTGTAAATCGTCCGATAAATTCTCTTTTGAGGCTCGAACAATAGCGCGGTAAAGATCAAGCAAAGTAAAATAACCATGAATAGCGGCGCAGTAGACAATCGCGTTCTTAATCAAGTTCGACGACGAAATATCCCAGAAGGGTGAGTCCGAAGATTTTCCCATAAAATTCACAGCAGCGGCTCTAACCATTTCGGCAAGTTCGGTGAACTTTGAATTTCGAAGTGGGTTCTCGACATACACTGGGTTAAAGCTCACCGAACCTCGAAGAGAGATTTTGACGATCTTATCCCCAAGGCCTGCACGCCTGATAATTTTCTCAGCGTCTAAGAGAAATGTCCGCTTAGGATCAATCGCGAGGATCGCAGGCGAATTTTCACCTGATCGTAAAATTTGCCGCAAGTAACGAAGCACGGTCCCTTGGGTTTTACCGCTACCGATAGATCCCGAAATCATAATTCCACCATTGAGACCACGGCTCGGAATTTTAACCCAGTCCTCCGACTCTCCTGAATCCTGAACAACTGAGTGAGTCAGAGGCCCTGGTGTTGTCCCCAGAACAAGTTCGCCCTCTTCAATTTCGGGCGCATCCAACTTGTGAATGTCATTGAATGAAAACTTTATTCTTGCGATTCCTCTTAAAAACATGCGTAGGGCTAAGCCGAGGGCAAAAGCAATATTTGCACTTAGAAGGGCAACAATCCACGAAGTCTGAAAACCTTCTGCTAATCGTAGGAAGAGCGGCCCAATAAAGTCAGCGATCTGTTTTCTACATGCGAAATAGGTGACGACACTGGTTACAATAGAAACGAATTCGGCTCTCCCGAACTTTAAGTGTCTTGATTTTCCTTCAAGGACTGCGAGTTTACTTCCTTGCTTCTCAAGTCCAATGGATCTCTTAAGATAAATCGAACCGAAAGAAATATTCACCATCGCGCAACAGATTGAAACCCAAAAGAGCTTCGCATTCGCCTCAAGCTGCTGAAGCGCAAACTGCATCAGATCTGGGTGAAACCTCAGATGTGCGAGATATAAATACACGAGTCCAAATCCGGCGAGCGCCATGAGTGCGAGCAGAAGAGGGACATCATTCTGTGCAGTTTGTGTTCGTGCCATTAAGCCCCCATTTTTTTGTTGGTTGAAGCCGCCTTCAAATAGGCGAGTGCCTTAAGAACTCGGGCTGTTCTCTTCTCTAAAGATTTATTTCTTATCTTTTCACCTTCAGAAACCTGGCCCAAAATTCTAAGAATCGTTTGTTCAATTGTTTCGTTCATAACCCCTCCGGTTGGTCATTTGACTTCGTTGTTGTTTCGTTTCGGACTTACATAGCGTTTATTGCGCGGCCAATCTTCAACTCCTTGAAATCGTCCGTCGTGAAATATGAATCGAAAAGTTCCATATGAGAAATCGGCGCCATGTTCGTCTGCGTACTGTTTTTGAAGTCGTCTTGCGGCCTCTTCCAAAACGACTTCGTCCGTAAGGTCTTTGACTACTGTGCTTATTTTGTTTTCAATCATCCGACCGCTACCTTTCCCGCCAGCAGGCTTTCTAATTTCTCAATCTCGGCAACCAGAACTTTGTTGTAAACAAGCTCCTTCACTGAGAGGTTTCCGTACCAATTACGAATTTCAGTTTTAATTTTCTCAAGGGCACTCGGTCCTGGAGTTGCCACATATTCCAAATTTTTATTTTTCTTTGTATGGATCATTGCCAACCTCCCTTTAATAAATATTTCTGTACTGCATCGTCTGCATACGAGCTTGCTCAATTTTTTGTTGCTCTGGTGGCGCAATGAAAAGAACGCAGCCAATTCCTCGAATCACATTTCCAAGTGCCTTTAGAATCCAAAGCCCCGCAAGTGTCTGCCAAACTTGCTTGGTTCCATGTGCAAGCTTCATAACGATTTCGTAGACTTTAAGTCGCCAAGGTTTCCAGAACGGATTTGTAATTGGCCATTCGTTTTCGTTTGGACCAAAGATCGTAGTTTGATTCATTACATTTTGCTTCATGCGGCACTTCCTTTTTATTTTTTGAATTCTCATTTAATGGGAGATGTTCAACGACTGAATGGGCTTTGATGGATTTCATTTCCGCAACAGCCTCTGCCGCCCAAGGAGGGATTGGCAGCTCATCGCCGGATGATTTTGATTTTCTATAGGTAAGAAGATCAGGCGCGTAGTTGCAGCAAAGGCAGTGTGAATGGGTGACAAGCTTTTCGAATGTTCGCTCGTTGCATCGGGGACAAGTTCTTAACGTACTCATTTTTTGCTCTCCTTGTAGTGAAGGACATTTTCAAGTCCTTTCATCTTTTAGAATTGCAAAGAGGCCACCAGAGCGGCTCACAGGCTAAGTTGTTGGAAAGATTGATTTTTGATTTTGAATTATAGGCGCGGCAAAGGTCGATTCGTCGAGAACTCGCGAATTGAACGATGGTTCGATTTTTGGTTGTCGAAATCCCGCCAGATATTGGGGCGGGTCGATTTAGCTAGGATGATGTCCGTCGAAAACTGGACATTTTGCGGTCAAATCGAAAGTGGCAGACCTGAGAGTTGGGAAGTACTCTCATTAAAATGAGTCTGGCGTCACAGGTACCTTTAGAAAACTTCGAACAGTTTCAATCAGGCGGTCCCTGGACTAAGAACCATTCATAAAATGTTTTATTCGTCCGAAATGACTGTTGTGGCAAACCTTCAACCAGAACAAATTGATAGAGTCGTAACGTACACGGCGAATTTGATACAATTCTCATGGACAGCATCGGCACTCCTTTTGACTGCCCAAGGGTGGTTAGTAAGTAAATTGTATTTTCAAAATCGAAATTTCAAAGTTTGGCATTTGCCGGTGTTGCTCTCGTGCGGGGCAAATATAGTCGGTATGATTTGTTTGCTTTCTTGGTATGAACTAATCGTGGCAGAAGCCATGAAGGAAAAGGTGGATTTCTTTCGTCCAGAGATTGAATGCTGGAGAAGTGTATATTACTGGTCCTTATTGGCCTCAATAATATTGTTTGGTGTCGGATTTTGCCTCTGGGCCTCCTTCAAATCAAAATTAGAAAAATCAAATTTATCAACGGCAGATGTGAAATGAGAACTGTGTCTACTTGTCTCTTTTTTTTCGTTTGTTCTTCAGTTTACGGCCAATCAAATAGCAATGCAGTTACGTGGGAAGGCTCTAAGAAAGCGCGTGAATACCTCGAACTATCATCTGGATACCATGAAGTGATGGCTCATACGGGAAAAGACAGACTTAAGTTGAAATTCGACGGCACTACCTCTACGTATATGATTTTTAATTTATCTTCCAAAAAGTATAATTACTTGGCCTCTAAAAACTCAATTTATGATCGAAAACTATCGGGAACAGAGCTGAAACGCTTAATGGATTTTGCTTCGACATGTGTCGAAACCCACGTGGAGATTTCATTCCATGAAAGTTCGCCAAATGGGGCTAAGGTCTATTTAGATAACAGTAAAATTGGTGACGACATAAAGGACGGAAAATTTCGTTACACGACTATGGGAGTTTGCAGAGAAGCAAAATTAAACGTGGAAATTTTAAAAGAGAACTGCCTTACTCGCCAGATTCCTTACGTCGTACCAACTTCTGGGGACGCGCTAATGAGCGAAGCCATCAATCTTGAATGTCCCAAAAGTTAAAATTTATAAGAACCCATGAATTTCGATTCTGTAGTCTCGCTGTGTTCCAATAAAGGTGCCTAAGTAACCTAATTATCCAAGACGGCGCTCATAACCATTCTCACAGAGTTATCCACCATCCGTCTCAACTCACCTTTGCCGTTGGCCTGTTCTTTTCGACTTACAACATCCATGCTCTCCCAAATCCCCAGGGCTTGGCACTGACTGCGTAGGGATGACCGAGCTACTCCAAGCTTCCTGGAGGACTCAGACAAGTTATAATCGCTTGCCTGGTATGCTTTAAGGATAAGTGTTCTAACTTCGTTTTCGTGACGGGCATTCATTTGCTCAAGAGACTCAAGGGTCACTACGTTTTCTGCGTTCGCGGCTCCTTCAAGCTCTCCGTATTTTTCGATATGCTCAGGTAAAATGATTGGTCCGCTTACCAAGACCGAAAGTCTTTCGACTAAATTTTCCAGCTCGCGGACATTCCCAGGCCACGAGTAAGCCCGAAGGATATCAAGTGAATCGGGATGCAACTGTTTCGGTACGCTGTCAGATTGCGATAGTTGTCGTTTTTCTAGAAAGAACTCGCATAAAACTTCGACATCGTTGGGCCGCTCAGCAAGGGTTGGAAGATCAATCTTGATCTGCTTCATCCGATAGATCAAATCAGCGAGAAACTTGTCTTCATCCACGAGGACCTTCAAGTGTGGCTTTGCGGCGAATACCAATCGCACATCAACATGCTTTTCAACGCTACCGCCAACTCGTCGAACTTTTCGATCCTGAATAAATCGCAAAAGCATCGCCTGCGCTTCGTCACTCAAATGATGAACTTCATCTAAGAAAACGGTTCCGCCATTAGCGACCTCAAGAAGACCTATTTTTGATTCAGCTCCAGTGAAAGCACCTTTTTCGCTCCCGAATAACTCGCTAGCGATAAGTTCTGATTTTTTGAACTGCGTGCAATCAATTGTGCGGAACTGTTTATCCTTTCGATCTGAATTCTGATGAATTGCTCGCGCAAACAATTCTTTTCCAGTTCCTGTTTCTCCGTAAATCAAAACTGATAAATCTGATTTCGCTGTCTGCAAAACAAGATCGGCCGCTGCCTTCATTTCACGATCCAGCGATACAACTCCAATTTTCTTGAGAGATTCTGGCACTTGGTTGATCCGACGACTGCTGTTTCCAAGAAATCCGTTAAACTTAGAACGAAACTTCGTCAGTGCCTCGGTGATAAAAATTTGCAGCTTTTCTTGCTGCCCGACAAATTCTTTATAGAGAAATTTGTCGGCACCATTCTTCAGCCACAAGCGAAGACTTTCTGGCGTTGTATCCGATGACATCATGACGATCTCGATATAAGAGTTCACTCTTTTGATCGGACGTATGAAGTCCGCACCTAAAGTGGTCTTCTCTTTTGATTCATGGAAATGATGATCCATAAAAACCAAAAAGACGTTGAAGGGATTTTTCTTAATCGAATCAAGCGCCAACTCTGGGTGTGAATGAAACTCGACATCGAAAGCGCGTTCCGCGCCAAAAGCGGAATCGAGGGATATCTTGAGACCGTCACGAAAGCAGCTTTCGTCATCTACAAAAATAACTCGTGGTTGTTCCATATGACCTCCCTCAACGCGTTCAAGCTTCTTTTGCCGCAAGGCTATGCTGAACGCCGGTTTGTACTTTTACATTTCGATTCATCGTCATCGGCAGAAAAATTCTAACGGCGGTGCCGACGCCCTCTTTAGACGATATCAAAATCCTGCCACTATGCTTTTCGATTGTTTTCTTGGCCCATTGTAGACCTAAACCTTTGCCATTGGGTTTTCCAAAAGATCCACCTTTTTCTAAGATCGCCTTCAAAACTGACTCCGAAATTCCAGAGCCGTTATCGACAATGGAAATGCAGCACTCATCCGCAACCCTCGTGCAATTCACGTCAATGCTCCCCTGATCAGAAACGGCGTAGAGCGCATTGTCGATTAAGTTGGAAATAATTCGTTTGAAGTCACTCACTTGCATTTCAATGAAGGTATCCTCTGTATTTAATTTTGTTTGTACGGACACTTGTGGCGTCTGTCTGCACATCAGACTTTTTTCAGCAACCATTTCGTTCAAAGCAAGATCGACAGACATCGGAAGTTTTTGTATCGGCACTCTGTATTCAGAAATTTTGTTGGAGGATGTGTATTGGCTGATAACATCGTTTGCAATGTCACTGATTCTTTGCGCGGAGTGATTCAAAACGCCCTTAACACTTGGATCGAGCTGAACTTGTGCCGCGTTGAGAGCCACCTGAAGGCTAACAATCGGTGAGCGAATATCATGAGCAACTTGTCTTGCAACATCGAGCGCGGCTTTTGCTTCGACTGCTGCCTTAGTTACTTCAAATTGATAACTCAAGTTTTTCGCCAAAGAGGAAAATTCGCTAATTTTAAACTTTGGTTTTATTTGCTTGTCGCTCGATTGCGTTTCTAAGATATTCATCAGTTCATTAAGCTCGATTCGAATTCGTGAGAATCCGATTGAAAGCCCTGCAAACAAAATTACGGCAAGAAGCACGAAGCCGATTGCGTTCTTCCCGGCGTTTTTCCAAATTCCTGCAATTAGATCCGAATTGTCGAATGTGATCGAGATATGTCCCATCCAATTTGAAGCATCTTCAGAAAAGTACAAATCAGTATCCATGCGATGAAGTCCTGATGAAGAAGTCTTCAGCTTATTACAACTTAGAATTGTTTCTGAGATCGACTTAATTTCGATGCATGAGATCTGTGAGTTCTGCGCAAGCTCGTTCGCCCGAATTCTTGCTTCAATAAGACTTCCTTGAATGATTGGCTGGCGAACAACTGCTGCGAAAGTTTCAAATGTGAGTTTCTGGCTATCCAGACGAGAAGCTTTGTTAACTCGATAATCGTTCCAAGCCAGCAAGCCGCTAATGGCAGTGCTGACAAGAAGTACGATTGGAATAAAAATTCTAAGAAAATATCCACTGCTGACCGGTTTATTTCTTAAGAAATCATAACGCGAGATCCTCGCCGGCAGCGGCGCTCCAGCGGCAGCCGTCCGGAGGCCCGCATCCCTGAAGGACTTTTCGCGCGAACGCGGTTCGCATCTCGCGCAGAAGTTCCCACAAAGTTCCTTTAAACTTCGAAATGATCTTTTTCAGCTGCAAAAGAAGTTGAACAAGAACTGCGATCGCAAGTTGAGTATGGATCGCGTTCGGAGTTTTTAGCGGCAGCCGACGAATATCGAGATGTCCTTTCATCCAACGGAACAAAAGTTCGACTGCCCACCGACGTTTGTAAATGTTCGCGATCATTTTAGCGCTGGCTTTCTGATCCGACGTCACAAAATGGAAGACTTTCTGAGTCAGCTTGTCGCGGTAAATAATGTGACGAAGTTTTATCGCCGAGAACTTTGCCGCGGGTGCGGTCGAAATATATTCTTCGTCGTACAGAACCCCGGATTTTTCTTTTTGCCCGCGCAAAACCTTTCGTTCAAGATCTCGATTCGTCTTTGATGTCTTCAGCCGCGTCGTGAAGTCAGATCCATTGGCGACGATTTTCTGCCAAAAGCCAAAGTCGTTGTATGCACGATCAAAACGTACATTTTCATAGGTAAAATGCGAAGTTGGAAGCTGACCGGGGAGTCGCCAGATCGGCACGGCGTAATCTTGAAATCATCAATCCATTCGCCGTCGACATTCCAAACGACGTGAATTTTGCCGCTGCTTTGTGACCGATGGTATACTTCTGTTTCCATCCCGGTTCGCCAAAAAGACTTCCGTGGACTCGAACTTCGGAAGAGTCGATGGCCAGAATTTCACGAATTGCTTTTTTGAGTTTTCGACTTTCTGTTCGACCGCGAATCTCGAGGAGAATAAGATCGCAGAGTTCTTGAAAAAACCGAAGTGCCGATCTCTCAGCGCGTCGCCGAAAGTTGAGTCAGGAATTTTCAGTGCGGCTTCGACTTCTCGAAACGATCCAAGTCGCATCACGAAACACGACAAAAGAGCTTGCGTCATTTCCCAGGTCGAAAAAGTTCTTACACCGCGATCGATTTTCCATTTTTGAACGAGTGGATCGAATTTTTCGATCAATCAGTTGAAAGAGCGACCGCTCTTTGCAATCCTGCTTCACAGTTGCCGCCTTTCCTTGGCGTTGATCTTTCTTCGCAAAAAAATCAAACCAACCTTGCGGAAGGCTGGCAACTATTTGTTTTGTTTAATGAATCAGCCGGTCAGCAGTGGACTTTTTGAATAGGAATCTTAAGGGCAGCAAGCTTATTGGGATCTACTTCAACTTGATATTGTTTTTCAAATCCGCCAACACTTGCGACCTCGGCAACGCCTGGAACTGAAGTTAACCAATATTTTAAATACCAGTCCTGAAACGTTTTGATCTCGGATAGGTTATACTTTCCAGACGTGTCTACTAAAGCGTACTGAAAAACCCAACCGACGCCACTTGCGTCGGGTCCGATGGAAGGCGTTGCCCCTTGAGGAAGTTGTCCAGAAAGCTTTGATAAATACTCAATAACTCTTGATCTCGCCCAATAAAGATCGGTCTTGTCTTCAAAAATCACATAAACAAAGGACATTCCAAACATTGAAAATCCACGCACCACTGACACCTTCGGTGCCGAAAGCATGGCCGTGACTAAGGGATACGTGATCTGATTCTCGATCAGGTCCGGACTTCTGCCCATCCACTCTGTGAAAATGATAACTTGGGTCTCTGACAAATCTGGAATCGCATCGACTTTAATACTTTTGAGGCAATAAGCTCCCCAAAGCCCTAGCAGAACGGCAATTATGACTGTGATTCTGGCGTTTCTTCCGCACCATGTGATGATTTTTTCGATCATAAAGCCATCTCACTTTTCTCCATGGCCACCATGACCTGAATTTGTTGGTGAACCTTTTTGAAGGGCAGCTTGGAATTTACTTTCAGCATCGATAAGAAAATGTGCACTTGTCACAATTTCCTCTCCTTCTTTAAGCCCAGAAAGAATGGCAAACGTATTTCCAATTCTCGGACCGGCTTTGATTTCTCTTGGTTCAAAGCGGGAGGTTCCAGTTTTGACGAAAACGATTTTTCTTGTACCTGTATCAATGACCGCATCATCCGGAATAACGATGGCCTCGCCGAGATTTTTCTTTAAAGAAATATTTGAAAACATCCCAGGTTTCAATTTCTGATCAGGATTATCTAGTTCAATTCGCGCCTTGGCAGTTCTTGTTTCTAGTTCAATCTCTGGATAAATGTAGCTGATTTTTCCTTTGAATGATTTGTCTGGATCATACGGGAGCTGAATTTCGGCTTCATCACCTACGGAAATAACAGCTACATCATATTCATAAAGAGTAACAATGATCCAAATTCGCGAAAGGTCGGCGATGTGATAGAGTTCCATTTCAGGGGTAATGTACATTCCTCGAATGGCTGTCTTATTGATGATAAAACCATCAACTGGCGAATCAAATGTTACCGACCTCTTAGCTTTTCCTGATTTTTTAAGTCTATCGATCTCACTTTGTGGAACTCCCCAAAGCTTAAGTCGCTCAAGAGCTGTCACAGCGATTTCTCTGCCGGGCGCGCCCTGTTTCCTTGCGGCTAAGTATTCCTCCTGGGTGGAAACTAGGTCGGGACTATAGAGTTCAAAAAGAGATTGTCCTTTTTTTACGGGCTTACCGATATAGTCCGCATATATTTGCTCAATCCAGCCGTTGATTTTTGTATGGACGTGAGCCTCTTTGGTTTGGTCAGCAGTGACCGTTCCCACGGTTCGAATCGTGTGCTCCACCTTTTTCTTCTCGGCTTTTGCCACTTTGAGCCCAATTTTTGACTGCTGCTCTAGAGGCACTTCAATGGGAACACGGGCCTCTTCTTTTTTTATAGGCTCCGTCTTTTGTAGAGTTGGTTTTAAGGTAGGCTTGGGAATCTTTGGCAACTCCCCATGTCCGCTATGAGTTTGCGAGAACGCACTCGCACTAAACACCAGTAAAAGAACACAAACATAATTTCGCATTACATGCCTCCCATTCCCGAGTTGCCACTTTCGCTAGGTCCAGATGATCCTTTTGACTTTCGTGTCGGCCCACTCATTCCGCGACCCATGCCAACGGTGTCAGAGCCCATGGAACCGCTTCCCATTGTACCGCCTCCAAAAAGACTTGGTTTGGCTGGCGCTAGCCTCAAAAGTGGAGGGGCTGAGAGAAGTTCTTTAAGCCTTGTTCTTGCAAGTTCCACATCTATTTGAGCCGCCAAGAATTCAAGTTCCTGAGTACGCTGAACTTTGAGTGTCTCTAAGTATTGGGTGAGCGGAAGGCGTCTAGCCGCATAGCCGGACTTTGCATTTTGGACTGCTAGATTTGTAGTGGGGATAACCGTGCTTTTGTAAAGAGCCGCCACATCCCTTGCGGTATTAAATTGTTCTCTGGCATCCAGAGATTCTGTATTAAGTCGATTTTCTACATTTCTTTTTTCTAAGATAGCAGCTTCTTTATCAATTGATGCCGCTTTCGAAAGCTCGGATTGTTTTCTCCAAAAATAAAGCGGGAGGTTGATTCCAATCATGACGCCCCAATTTGATTTTTCTTCCATCATTTCTGGACTCGGGTACATGGCCATTCCCTGAATCACAAAATCAGGAAAGTACGAAAGCTTTGCTAGTCGCCTTTCGTTTTCTGCTTGTGAAACAAAGAAGTCTAATGATTTGAGCTCTGGTTGATTTTCTAGTGATGGCAGTTCGTTCTCATTAAGATCACTACTGGAAAACTTCGGAGATAGATTGCCAATTGCAGTTTCAGCAGGTTGATCTCTCAACTCATTTACGACGGCTTGAATAGTTTTCTGCTCTCGAAGAAGTCTCAGTTTCTCAACTTCAAAGACAGAGAGCTCAACCTTAGCAAGTAGCCAATCATGATGACCGGCCTCTCCTGTTTTGTAGCGCGCTTTGGTGCTTCCGACGGTACTTTCAACGATTTGTTTTAATCGTTCATTTAGATCAAGAGCTTTTTGGCTGTAGTGGAGTCTAAAAAAGGCCTGTGTGGCCAACACAGTAATTTCTCGATTAAAAGTCTCCGAATCACTTTTAGCTGAATTGGCTCTATTTTCTGCGACAGAGGATTTTGCCGAGAGTTTTCCTGGAAATGGAATTGTCTGGCTGATTTGATAGCGCGTAACCGAGCCCATCCCGCCATCAAATGGAACTTGATCCACACCTCCAGCAATGAAGGGGTCATCCCATGTACCAGCAGGATCAACACGATGACCCAATGCCTCAGCTCTTAACGTGGACGATCGCAGCGTAGGATTTGCTTGTTTAACCTGAGATAAATAATCAGTAAGAGTTAAATCGCTGCCATAAGAGGACAAACTAAAGGCAAACAAAAGGAAAAAACTAAAGAGTGCCTTCTTGAAAAGATACTCTTTAGCGAACTCTGCCCATGGGGCTCCCGTGATAGATTTTATTAGAAACCCCACATGATCTTCTACCTTTTCTCGACGAATGTTCCCTCTTCAAACGAAACACCGGAATCAAATTTCACAACTGAATAATGTTGATTTAATATCTCAGTTACAGATCCTTGACCCAACGCAACTTTTTCGCATCTTCCTCCTGCGCCAAGACCAGACCGAGCACCGCCCCCTTTGCTTGGGCAATTATTTTTATAAAGGGTGACGCGATCCCCCACCTTTGCCTCTGTGTTATCCATACAGACGTGTGCTTCTGTATCACTCACTTTCATTGCAACACTTCCCCTCATAAGGCCGTGCGCGCATCCAGTGAGTGATAACGCCAGCGCTGCCAATGGTAAAAAAAGTATTCTCAGAAACATGGTACCTCCTACCGGTATCTAGTTATTTGTTATGCCACAATGCAATTAAAATGCCACCTTCGGGTCTATCTAAGACACTGCTATTCACTAGGTTGCTGAGCATGCTTGTGACAATGTGACCCAACGTCGAGCCAAATTGTCCCAATGTTATTAATTTAAAAAAATCTACCCCTATGGGGTATACTCTAGATAGTCAAAACTGTAAAAGCAAATTAATGTGTTAATGTGGGATGGCATTGGGATAGTCACATGGAATATCTATTGCAAAGTTGTTTCATTATTTTCATGATGGGAACGGAGGAATTTAATTATGGCCAAAAAAGGCGCATCACACCACTCGCAGGCATCTCGCCTCGCTAAAGTCGAAGGTCAAATCAGAGGCGTGATTAAGATGATAGAGGAAGAGCGCTACTGCATTGATATCGTAACGCAGTTGAAGGCTATTGCATCCGCACTAAAGTCTGTAGAAAGATCAGTCGTTGAGCAGCACGTCGATACCTGTGTACTGCGTGCTATTGATGCTGGAAATAGTAAAGAAAAAGACCGTCATTTACGAGAAATAACGGATTTACTGAAAGCATCCTGTCGGTAACAAACTAAGGCTCAGGTGCGCGCCTCAAGAGGAACTTAGTAGTTTTGTTCCTACTTGCCACCTTTCAACCTTAAGGCGTTTCCGATGACAGAAACTGAACTTAAGCTCATAGCAAGAGCCGCGATCATAGGGCTCAATAACCAGCCAAAAATCGGATACAGAACGCCCGCCGCGAGCGGAACGCCTAAAGCATTGTACACAAATGCAAAGAACAAATTCTGCTTAATGTTGGCAATGGTTGATTCACTTAACTCGCGCGCACGCACAACACCTCTAAGATCACCTTTGACAAGAGTGACTCCGGCGCTTTTCATCGCGACATCAGTTCCCGTTCCCATCGCGATGCCAACTTGCGCTTGCGCAAGCGCTGGAGCGTCGTTGATGCCGTCTCCTGCCATTGCAATGATCTTACCTTCGGTTTGAAACTTTTTAACGATCTCAACTTTCTGATGCGGCAAAACATCTGCGATCACTTCATCAACGTGAACTCTTTTGGCAACCGCATTGGCAGTTCGCTTGTTGTCACCTGTAACCATGACAACCTTAAGACCCAATTTTTGAAGAGTATGAATTGCTTCCGGAGTCGTTTCTTTAATGGGATCTGCAACTCCAATTAAGCCCGCAAGCTTTCCATCAATCGCCACAAACATAACAGTTTGGCCCTTATCTCGAAGTTGGTCGGCCAAGCTCTCGCTGTCTTTTGAGTCAATCCCGATACTTTCCATTAAAGCGCGATTTCCAACTGCTACTTTGCGTCCCGATACAGTCGCATGAGCGCCCTTTCCAGTGATTGACTGAAAGTCTGAAGTTGCCTGAAGTGCGATGCTACGAGCCTCAGCTCCTTTGACGATGGCAGCCGCTAAAGGATGTTCACTTTCACGCTCAAGGCTTGCCGTGAGTTGGAGAAGAGCTTCTTCCGTCACACCCGAAAGAGTTTTTACCGTAACAAGCTTTGGCTTACCTTCTGTTAAAGTTCCTGTCTTATCCACAATAAGGACTTGGACTTTTCTCAATAACTCAATAGCTTCAGCATCCTTGAAAAGAACTCCCATCTTAGCAGCGCGTCCCGTTGCGACCATAATTGACATAGGTGTCGCAAGACCAAGCGCACAAGGACAAGCAATAATGAGAACTGCTACAGCATTCACAATTGCATAAGCAAGTCTTGGCTCTGGTCCCCAGATTCCCCAGGTAATTGAAGTCAAGATAGCAATCAAAACGACAGCAGGGACAAAGTAACCTGAAACCTGATCGGCCAACTTTTGAATGGGCGCGCGTGATCTCTGCGCATCAGCAACCATCTGAATAATTTGAGAAAGCAAAGTATCTTTTCCGACTTTTTGAGCTCGGATAACAAGGGCTCCAGTTCCATTGATTGTTGCTGCAACTACTTTTGATTCAGGCACCTTCTCGGAAGGGATAGACTCACCGGTTACCATTGATTCATCAACAGCACTTGTTCCGGATACGACAACGCCATCAACGGGAATTTTCTCTCCAGGGCGAACTCGAAGTGTGTCGCCAATCGAAATTACATCAATTTCAATTTCTTCGTCAGAGCCATCGCTTTTAATTCTTCGAGCCGTTTTGGGCGCAAGACCTAAAAGCGCTTTGATCGCAGCCCCAGTTTGGCTTCGTGCTTTAAGTTCTAAAACTTGGCCAAGAAGGACCAGAGTCACAATCACTGCCGCAGGTTCAAAATAAAGTCCCACAAGGCCCGTCATGGGATCTTTAAACGAATCTGGAAAAAGTTGCGGAAATAAAATAGCAACGATACTAAATCCGTAGGCGACCCCAACACCGAGTCCAATCAAGGTAAACATATTAGGACTTTTATTTTTGAGAGATTGCCAAAATCTCTCAAAAAAAGGCCAACCTCCCCAGAGAACGACTGGAGTTGCCAAAAGAAGTTCGACATAACTAAGAGCTGCGTGAATGCTTGCAGATTCAATTAAATGGCGTCCGCCCATGGTGATAAAAAGAAGAGGAAGGCTTAACGCGGTGGAAATCCAAAAGCGTCTTTGCATATCGAAATACTCAGTTTTATCTTCCTCATGATCGAGGGAAACCATTAAGGGCTCAAGTGCCATCCCACAAATCGGACAGCTACCGGGACCAATCTGTCGAACTTCTGGATGCATAGGGCAGGTATATTCGACGTTTTGTGGTTGAGCTTTATTCTTAAGCTTGGGATCAAGATACGATTCTGGGTTTGCGTCAAATTTAGTTTTGCATTTGGAATTACAAAAAAAGTATTCTTTTCTATTATAAGTGGATGATCCGCCTTTGACGGTGGCGGGATTTACTTTCATTCCGCAAACGGGATCAATTTGCTCGGAATCATGTGATGAGTGATTAGCATGTTGATGCCCATCATGATTATGCGTTGAGCAGCCGGAATGTTGATTCGTCATAAAACACCTCTACAAGTAAATATTAAGCATGAGCCAAGCAAAGTCAGTCGCATCTTGCGAATAAGCCTTTTCTTTTCCCGCAAACAACATCAAATCAAAATGCGAATACGGGAGCCATTGAACCCCGAGTCCATAGGAATCAAACTGTGAATTGCGATCCGAGTCGTCAAGATAGGAGCGATCAAATTGAACAAACGGTGTAAGGCCCTTGATCGCTTCATACCCAAGTCTTGAGAAGGTCGCATAACCCTTCTCATGAATTGACGTGGCTTTAACTGTTTTGTCTTGAAAAAAAACTTCAGAATTCAGATAGAATTTTTCGGAGAGGCTAATCGTAACGTAGGGACCAAATGCGACTCGATCAAAATTACTTTGTCGTCCTTGATACGCGCTAATTCCAAGTCGAGATTTCTCTCGCCATAAGTAGCTCGAATTTATAGAAATACCCTGATCTTTTTTTACGGATTTTTCTTCAGGAGAATTGGAAATGAACGTGAGCGTGTGATTGAAACTCTCTCCAATATAGTTCGTCTCTAAATTGTAGGATTCAGAGCCTTGATCCCATGCTAAACCTCGTCGGGTAGCTGATATATGATCTGGACCATTAAGTCCAAAAGACTGCATGAATTTTCCTAATCGCCCGACTATCTGCTCAGTGAATCGGTAAAGGACATAATGCCTTCTGGAGAAAAACTCTTTTAAATCCTTCGAGGCATCATTTGCGCGGTATCCAAATGTGGAAATTATTGCGAATTTTTCAGTATCGGCCCCAACTTCAAGATCTGCCTGCATGGGAATGAACTGCGCCTTTTCAACTTTTGGAGTGTCACGGTAGGTTTGCACTGCGCGCAGGAAAACCTGACTTCTCAACCATTGAAGTTTAGATTCATCTTCGGGATTAGAGAACATGAAACCAGAGGACTTCGTCGTACCCCATGTGCTCATAAGCTCTGAAGACAAAGAGCGTCCGTAGGGTGTTAAAACGCCTCCCCCAGATGGGGAGACGTGACAAGCTGTACACGAGAAATATCCATGTCGAACATTTTCAGGAAACGCAAAAGCGCTACGAGAAATAGAAACAATCAAAAAAAGAATCAAAAATCTTATCATTGTTTAGCAAGGTTTAAATTCATCCGAGTTTTAATCGTGACTTCATCTGCAACCTTGATTCCCAAATAAGTAGGGATGTCTATTTTAAAGTCCGAAACCAGAACTTTGAACTCTGTTGAAACGCTCGGCGAATCCTTCGTGGTATCAACTTCGGCTATTCCCGTAATTGGCTTTTCCACACCATGGAGGCTAAGTTTTCCTTGAAATGGCACAGCAGAGTATATCTTTTTTACGGACGATGTCCGTCGTTTAGTTGAAACTCGTCGGGCGAGTGGCGGATTGATCATGTAGTTACGCGACGTTGTCTTGAGCGTCAACTACAGCCTCATTGTTGTCGTATTCGGTGAGCGACCGAAGCTTCACCCAGAGTCCCGGCAAGCTTGCATGACCGCGAATACGTCTCATCTTTTTCTCCGATGCCAGGCAATACGTGGCAAGCCAGCGTTGAAAATGTTCGGAGTCTCGCCAGCGCTTCACACGACGCATGTCTTCTTCAAGAAGTGAGTTCAACGATTCGATCGGGTTCGTTGTCGAGAAGAACTTCTTCAAGCTCATAGACAACTTGAGTTCGTGAATGACGAGTAGGTCGTCTTTTGCTTCGCGGTAGCTCTCCAGTGCCGAGAGATTAAGATCGCGCAGAACGCTCTCCAGCCGGTCACTCAGGACCTTTGCCTCTGACATATCCTTGGCCTCGCGAATGGCCCAGAACAGGCCCAGTGCCTTGTGGGAGTCATCCCCGAGAGCCTTCTCGATATTGCGCCACTTATGGACATGGCAGCGGATGCGGATTGCGCGGCGACGACGACGGTCATTGCATAAGTACTTTTCGTTCAGCGCCTTGTTGAGACCTGAGCCGCCATCAACGATGAAGAGTATTCCGTCGCTTTGAAGCCCGCGGTTTTCAAGATCATTCAATAGCTCAATACATGACGCCGAGTTCTCGGTGTCGGCTTGGAAAATGCCAAGGACAAACTTTCGACCGTCAGCCGCAACGCCCATCGCAACAATGACCCCGTGCTTACGAAAACGTTTCCCGTCGATGAAAACCGCGCGAACGTCCATCGGCTTTAAGTCGCGCTTTTGTAGATCTTCGACTTTCTTTGCTGTCACATTGATCCAACGCTTGGAGACCTGGCTCTTTTTGAAACCAAATGAGTTTGCGATCTTTGTGACGCCTTTTTCGTAGTCGCGCTGGCTCACTTTTAATGCCTTCGGCGAACACTGCGCGCTCGAATAGATCCGGATCTTGAAAGTCTTCGTAGGTTTTAAGCTTCACTTCGCGGCCATCTTTTGACCGCACTCTCGGGCGCTCAACTGCGATGTGTTGGTTGGCAAGAATGATCGAACCTGATTGCGTGCCCCATCTCTGATTCAACTTCCCATGCTCGTAGCGGCGGCCACAGACGTCGGTCACCTCGCGCTCCAGTTCCTGCATAAATGCCTTCACGGCTGGCGGCAGAAGCGCTGAAATCAGCAGATGCTGCGTGTCGAGCGGGCTCATTTGAAAATCTTCGAACTTGTTGGCGAGAACTTCGTCTCGCTTTGCGTACTTGCGTGGCAATCGCTGCTTGCCTCTGCGAATCTGAGTCGGTACTTTTCCCATCGGGTGGCTCCTCTTTTTTGTGCTTCGTTGACTGTGGTAAGCCATTGAAAACACTTTTGGTTGAGCCACTCAACCTTTCAAATTTCAACTACGCTGCGGACATCGCCTTTTTACGTTCAAGAAATCTTCTGGTAGATCAATCTTCTAGATTTCAATCCAAGCTTCAGAATACTTAGCGGTCTCAAGATATTTTTCTTTCATATGCCGGTCACGAAGATCAATTCCGGTGGTGAATTCATCGAGCTTAACTTTCAAGCGGCCCTTTACCAGATTTTTATCGAGTTCTAAATTTCCAATCAGCTTCCCGCCCGTCCCATTGATTTTCAGAAGACTTGGTTTTCCTGTAGCGAAAAATTCAACGTCGGATTTTTGTTGAGAAAGATCTACTTGAACGGCGGCCCAAGATATTGGAATCAAAAGAAGAATAATTTTAAACATTTTCTATCTCCCTATTTCACGATGATCTGACCAGTTGAAAACTGGCTGGCATGATGAATGCCACAGGTGAAATTGTAAGTACCTGCTGTATCAAGTTTCATAATTTGCGAAGTGTTCTCGTTACGAGCAGCCATTAAATCGAAGCCAAGTTCCGCCGCATCAAACTTAAACATCTTGTCCGTTGCCTTAAGGATAATTTCGATTGTCTGACCTTCATTTGCTTCTATCTTTAGAGGTGCGCAGGAGCCGTCGCTCACTCCAACAATCTCAACTGTCACTTCTGGAATTCGTACAAGGTCGATCACACTTTCTTTTTGCCAATGTGTTGCGATATCGAAAGCAGTCTGGCCTTTTTTGTTTTTTAGGCGTCGGTTAGGGCGCGCCTGTAAAATATCTTTTACTGTCCAGTCGTCTCCGAGATAGGAAGACCACATAAGCGGCGTTATTCCGTCATTGTCTTGAAAATCAAAATTTGCTTCAGCAGCAATGAAAGAGTCGTAAACATTGCGAACACCAAGTCTAGTGGCCTTTAGAAGTGCTGTTTCATTTTTCTTTGGGTCAACAATATCAACAAAAGCACCTTCAGAGATGAGACGATCAACAAGTTGCGGTAAATCAGTAATTGTATGAGCTGCAGGTGTGGTGTTTCCTCCGCAATATTGGTCCATTACATAAAGTAATGGTGTGCAACCATACTTGTCTGTGAAGTTCACATCAGCTCCGCAGGCAAGCTGATAATTTAAAGCTCGAAGCGTCTGATAAGATCGTCCTTCTCTAAGAACATCCACCAATACTTCGCTTGGGCTCTTCCCGCAGGAAGGTGCAGAAGGAAATTGGCCTGTAATTTTGCAATCAAGTTCTGCATTCGCAAAATAAAGATCATGAGTGAAAGAGTTTTTCTTAATGACTCCGTTTTCGACGAGAAAATCAAGATGTGAAAGGCCCCCGAAATCAGCGTATCGCAATGTATTCGGCGCTGGGTAGTATACATCAGTCAGTTTCAATCCTTGAGTGACTGACCCATTCGAAGAAATAAAACGAATCTCGCCTTTTTGTTTCAGCGGATTGATCGTGAGCACGACCTGAGTTTTTTGATCTGCATCTGTATATCCAGTACAAGATACAATTTCGGCTTGAGCCTTGAGACTTCCAGCAAGTGTCATTAAGATAGCTATCGTTGCGGCTTTCATAATCCCCCAAAGTATATTAATTTGCTCCGTTGTTAATCCACTCGCGTATAATTTGAATCTCTTCTGGCTTCACCGGAGAGTATCCTTCCTTTGAAGGCGGCATTCGTTTGTCATCTGATCTCTCAAGTGAAATAATTAATCCGGACTCATCAGCGTTACCCGGAATAACAAGCTCAAGAGGGGAATTGAGCAGGTCCTCTTTGCCAAGTAGAATTCGCTTTACACTGCCGGTTGCCGAATGACAGTCTAAGCATTTGATTTGCAGAATATGTTTGTCGATAGATTCGAAAGTTGCCTCCAAAGGGATGGGGTCTTCGCCAGGGTTTTCTCCGCCTGGAGCTTGTTCTGGAGCCCCCATTTCAATCCAGGTCCACAGAATTGACATTTGCGCCTCTGTGAGTTTTCGATTCTTTGGCATCGAAAGGGTTTCAAAAACGCTTTTTTTTATTTCAGAAATTTGACCAAACACGGATTGATAACTTTCGAGAGAAACCCGACCTGAAGTCCCATGGCAGGATATGCATTTAGGAGTTAAGACATTTCGATTAACATACGCATAAGACAGATTAGAACGCTGCTCCGCAGGAAGGCTAAATTGGGAATTATCGCCTTCAAAAGACGGATTTTTGATTTTGGTGTAGTTACACCCAACCAAATTTGTCGCAATTAAAACCCCAAGTATAGCCTTCCACTTCATAAGAAATATTCTCCTATTCTTAGGGAATGATTTCCGCGGAAATAAATGTACCATCGAGTTTTACATAGATATTGAGCGTTTCCGTAGTGAGGGAAGAGTTGACTTGGCCTCGAGCTACCGTGCTGCCGTTAAGTTGGCCCTTTGTTAGTGTGAAAGTCGTTAGGCCATCAAAAAACATCTTAACTTTAGGATCGGCAGCATTGTCCAAGACATAGTGAAGCGTGTTCTCGGTCAACGTTGCAGCGTCCTTGTCAGGCCACTGAGGATCTGGACCAGCACTTCCGCCAACAACCACTTGGTATGCGAGAACCTTTCCCTCTTTGTCGAACGATAATTGAAGCTGCATAGGCTGACTGCCGTTTTCGGGCTGGGATTGTGACGCCCTCGCAGTGAAAGCTACTGGACCTTGATTGGAGATTTTGATTTCAACTTTTTCGAGTTTCGTCAAAAAATTGCCGTCGATTTTACCAAGGGAAACAAGTCGGTCAATTCGATGGGCTGTAAGCTCTGCCACTTTTGCACTGGACGCAGGGGCTGCCCAAGACACGTTTGTGTTTAGTAATAGAAGCGTAGCTGATAAGACTGCTGAAAAGATTGTTGCATTCATTTTTTATTTCTCCGTTTAGATTGTTTTTCTTTTTATTTAACTAGGGTACCAATACAGGTATTGGCCTTAAAAGCATTTGGATCTAACGCAATTGCTGCCATACTCATTCCTTCTGCGCGCATTTTTTCTTCAGAAACTTTATCTGACACCAGCAGATCTGAAACGATGTCGTGAAGCATGTGATTGTTATCAAAAGCCGCAGGTATTTTCGGAAAACGACTAGCGAAAGCGGGAGCTTCCGTTGCCGTTTCGGGCATCATATCAAATGGTGCCGAATCGGGCAGATCTGAAATTAGAATTCTGAATTCTTTGAGTGTTGCCGCAACAGCAACGTCGCGCTCTGCTTTCGTCGGTTTGAGCAGGTCTTCATAAAGGCGAATTTGAAACCAATGATAACTCCAAATAAGCAGGTTAAAGCTGGGAAAGTTTCTGCGAAACGCTTTAGAGAAGTAATGACCATCCATAAACATCATCGTTTTACAAACATCAGTAATGGCAAGTCTTGGCATTGCATTGTATTGATCGTATAATTCATTTACTCTTTGAGTCATTACAGTTCCGCGGTCACGCGAAGTGGCCAGCACATCAAGCACAAATTGATGGAGCATATGGGACCAGTCAAAGAGACTTACGATTTTCGGAAATTTGTAAACATAAGACGGCGCAATATCAGCTTCATCAACTTTTACATTGGGAGGATTTTTTAGGATATCCATGATGTCTTTAAGAAGCTCTTTTTCAAAGGCTTGCCGATCAACAATTTTGCCTCTGTTATTTATAAGCCTTTCATAGACCAGCGCATGTCCATAATCGAAGGCAAATAGGAGTCGCTGCGCTTCGGGATACATCTCGCCAAACTTATAGGCTTCGACTGGGCGTGGGTACCAAACTACTTCAGCCTTAGAAGCGGCAGACATCATTGATACAAAAACCGAAACAAACAAAATCATTTTTTTCATAACTTACTCCTCATTGCACCAGTACAGCGCCAAATTCATTCCATCGATAACGAAGGCCAGCTTCAACAGGGAGCATAATAGTGGGATCTTTCACTTCATAATGAATGTAAGTTTCCCAAGCCTGCTCCCTTGCCGCCGTTTTGCGGCCAACCGGGGTTTATCGGACCCTGGCAAGTCCAATCATTTGCTACAAAAATAATTTTCAGAATGAATTCTGGAAACATAGGATCTGAGTTTCCAGAGAAACGATTGTCTTGACCGGCAACATGTATGCAAGTTAGGGGAATTTGCTCTCCAGCGACAGTCATGTAGGAGCCCTCTTTTAAAAATATTTTTTCCCAAAAGTTTCGAAAGAATTTTCCCGTGGGCTTCAATGTGCCGTCGGTAATTAGAAAGTCGCTAATAATCGGCTCCTTCCATTTTGGTTGATCAAATTCCATTTTATAGTTGAAGTGCATATCGCCATTAGCCGGCATCGGTACTTTAAACTCAACTTGAGTGCGAATTTTTAACACTAAGTCCCGGTAGAACTTTTTTTCAGACGGAGTCGGCTCTCCAGCCAATGCTGAAAAGGAAATAGAAAAAAGTAGAACTGCCGATAATAAATTGAGCTTCATGCGGGTGCTTCCTTTTTTTAATAAATGAGTTTAATAATCTCTTGGATCTTTTCTTCGGCTTTAAAAGCATCTTTCCCACCGAAAGCCGATTTTACGCAGCCCCTCAGGTGCGACTTGAAAACTTCAGACTCAACAGCCTTAAGAGCTGCGGATGCTGCTTTCAGTTGAGCGATAATGTCAGTGCAATACCTGCGATCTAAAATCATTCGCTCGATACCCTCAATCTGGCCCTTTATCCTGTTAAGTCTTTTGATGTGGGCAGAATAATCTGGATGATCATGATTTCCATTATTCACCTTGATTTTCAGTACAGGCTTTTTGTTTCTTCCAAGAGCTTTCTCTTTTTCCAACATAGCTAGTCATCCTTCTTCCGCTTCTTATGGCTGGATTGACATATACCCTACGGGGGGTATAGCTTGTTGTCAAAGCTATTTTTATGGAAGGGGAATACAGGAATGAAAAAAATATTGATGGCAATGGGCGCCATAGCGCTCTGGGGCCAGGTATCGTGGGGGCATGGCGGTGAGGAAAGCCGGATCGCACTTGAGCCGGACGTAATTTCTATGTCGGCAGGCAGTGCGAAATATAAATTCCAACTTATTGATACAGAAACTAAAAAACTAATAGGCGATCAAGACTTGAATGTCGGGCATGAGAAAAAACTCCACCTTATAATATACGACCCCTCACTTCGGGAATTTCAGCACGTTCACCCCTTGTTCGATGGAACTATGTGGATCGCCGATACGCAGTTTTCAGCTGATGGCAATTATTGGATTTGGGCTCAAGGCGAACTTGCATCTGACGGTGAGGAATTTTCCTCGTCAAATAAACTTGATATCACTGGAGGCACATCAGCTTGGCCCACCCCACCTGTTCTAGGGAATCAGCGAGTCGGAACCTCGGGCGCATCGGCAATAGAACTAAGCAATACCAAACTTGTTGCGGGCAAGATGGTGATGCTTGATTTAAAGATGACTCGCACTGATGGAACAACTCCCAAATTAGAACCATATCTCGGAGCCTTCGCGCATATTATAGCAACTCCTGCGGACGGTGATGCTTTGATTCATGTTCATCCGGTCGCCACTGGGCCCAGCGAAGGAATGCTTCATGCTACTTTTCCGACGGCTGGCGAATACAGGCTTTGGATTCAATTTATAGATGACGGAATTCTCAAAACGATACCCTTGTCGGTAAAAGTTTTTTGAGGGCAGTTGTCACAAAATCGAAAGTAACATCGTAATAAGGGGTGTAGGCCCATTATTACTCGAAAGGAATCTGACTAATATGAGAAAACTAATTTTTACATTGCTGATGACATTGATTTTAGGTGAGGGCGTAGTCTATGCCCACGGAGAAGATAAGCTAGGACCAAATGGCGGATTCATCCGAATGCCAGGTGCTTTTCACACGGAAGTTCTTCCTCTGGGGGCAAACAAATTGAAAGTTTATCTTCTGGATATCAATTGGGAAAATCCATCCGTTTTAAATTCAAGCCTTAGCGTAAACTTGAAATCAAAAACAACCTCTCAAGCAAAATGCGAAGCACAAGAGAATTACTACCTTTGCGAATTTCCTAAGGGAGTTGATCTCACTAAAAAAGGTGCACTCTCAGTAGAGGCCCAACGTGAAAACCAAAAAGGAAATAAAGTCTCTTACGAGCTTCCTTTGAAACTGCAAGTTATTGATGACGGCCACGGCGGCCATCAATAGCAATTCTGAAGGAGGGCTTCCATGCTTGATCATGTTATTCGGTTTTCACTGACTCATAGACTACTGGTACTGACACTTGGGGTTATTATAACGGCTTACGGTCTTTTCACTGTAAGCCAAATGCCAATTGATGTCTTTCCAGATCTCAATCGTCCAACAGTAAACATCATGACGGAAGCTGCGGGCATGGCGCCAGAGGAAGTTGAAACGCTCGTCACCCTGCCTTTAGAAACAGTTCTCAATGGGTTGCCCGGCGTTGAGAGAGTTAGATCCACAACAGGTATTGGCTTGTCTGTTATTTATGTCGAATTTGGATGGAACACCGAGATCTATAGAAATCGTCAGCTTGTCGCCGAAAAGCTTCAGCTCGCAAAAGAAAAGCTACCTCAAGGCGTGACTCCAGTCATGGGGCCTATCGCTTCGATCATGGGCGAAATTCAATTGATTGGCCTATCGTCGCCAAGTGGAGAAGTCAGCGCGCTTGATTTAAGAACTTTCGCCGATTGGACCATTCGCCCAAGATTGCTTTCCGTCCCTGGAGTTGCTCAGGTGATCGCCATAGGTGGAGGCGTTAAGCAGTACCAAATATTGCTCTCAGCCGAGAAAATTCAAAAAAACCAGCTTCCGCTTGAAGAAATCGAAAAAGCGCTTTCGAAGATCAGTCTCAATACAACTGGTGGTTATATTGACCTCGATAAAAAAGAATTCTTAATCCGCAATATTGGTACGATTAAATCCGAAGAAGATATCTTAAATTCTGTAGTAGGTCTTCATCTGGGCCGCCCGGTTTTTGTCAGAGACATAGCCGAAGTTAAACTTGGGCCTCAAATTAAACGCGGTGATGGCAGCGTGAATGGAAAGCCATCTGTCATTCTAAGTATTCAGAAACAACCTGGCAGTAACACGGTCGAACTCACCGAAAAAATCGATGCCGCACTTAAGGAACTTGAAAAATCATTGCCGAAAGGTGCTGTCTTTCATGGTGATCTATTTAAGCAAGCTCATTTCATCGAAGCTGCCGTTGATAACGTAAAAGAGGCGCTTCGGGACGGAACGATACTTGTTTTCATCGTGTTATTTATGTTCCTGCTGAATTTCAGAACCACCGCAATCACGTTAACGGCGATTCCACTTTCACTTCTTGTGACCGCAATCGTGTTTCATTTCTTTGGACTTTCAGTCAACACGATGACTCTCGGCGGCCTTGCTGTCGCCATTGGCGAATTAGTGGATGATGCCATCGTTGATGTTGAAAATGTCTTCAGGCGCCTGAAAGAAAATAAGACTCTCGAGAGTCCATTAAATACACTTCAGGTTGTCTATAACGCCTCATCTGAAGTGAGAAATTCCATCGTATTTGCAACGATCATTGTGGTCTTGGTTTTTCTTCCCTTGTTTTACATGAGTGGGATTGAAGGCCGTTTATTTATTCCACTCGGTGTTGCTTACATAGTCTCCCTTATTGCCTCTCTTTTAGTTTCACTCACAATTACGCCTGTACTTTGCTCGTTTCTCCTAGCCAAAGACAAGCTGATCGATCACCAGGACGGGAAACTTGTGAAGGTCCTAAAAAATTGGGACCGAAAACTTTTGGTGAAATCACTCGATCACCCGAACGTAGTTTTTGGAATTGCTGGAACGCTTTTTGTTCTCTCGCTGATTCTCATCCCTTTTATGGGCCGAGATTTTTTGCCTAAATTTAATGAAGGGACTGCTACCGTCGGTATGTTGGCACAGCCTGGAATCTCCCTTGAAGAATCAAATAAACTAGGAACTCAGGCAGAAGAAATCCTTCTCAAAATTCCGGAAGTTAAATCAGTCGCGAGGCGAACAGGTCGGGCGGAGCTTGATGAACACGCCGAGGGCGTGCACTCTTCAGAAATTGATGTGGACTTTAAAGAGGGCGGCAGAAGTAGAGATGTCGTCTTAAACGAGATGCGCGAAAAGCTTGAATCCATTTCCGGTGTGTTTTCAAATATCGGCCAACCAATCTCTCACAGACTCGATCACCTCTTGTCAGGAGTGCGCGCCCAAATAGCGATCAAAGTTTTTGGACCTGACCTGAATACACTTCGAAGCAAAGCTTCAGAGATATACAAAGCCCTTGATGGCACAAAGGGCCTTGTTGATCTTCAGATCGAACAACAAGTTCTTATTCCTCAAGTTAAAATTCAGCTCCTGCGGGATGAGGCTGGACAATTTGGCATGGTGGCTGGCGAACTTTCAGAGACTTTAGAGAAAGCACTCAATGGTGAGGTCATTGCCCAGGTCCTCGATCAACAAAAAACTTTTAATGTATATATGCGTTTCGATGACAAGTCGCGGGCGAATCTTGATCTTATCAAACAGACGGTTCTTAAAATTATGCCGGATGGTCGGAAAGTTACTCTGGAAAAAGTAGCGGATGTTTTTGAATCTCAAGGCCCAAATCAGATCAACCGTGAAAATGCGCAACGACGTATCGTTGTGTCCGCAAACTCCTCAGGTCGAGATCTAGATAGTCTTGTCAGCGAAGTTCAAGACCGAATTCAAAAACAAGTACCAGTCCCCGAAGGTTATTTCATTCAGTATGGCGGGCAATTCGAAAGTCAAAAGTCAGCAAGTCGCCTTATTTTGTTTTTAGGAATTCTCTCTTTAATCGGCATTTTTATAGTTCTGTATGCCCACTTCAAATCGTCGTTCATTGCCTTACAGGTCATGCTCAATATTCCAATGGCTCTTATCGGGAGTCTTGTTGCGATCTACTTATCTGATCGGGTCTTCTCTATCGCCACAATGGTCGCATTTATCACACTCTGTGGCATCGCAAGCCGAAACGGGATCATGATGATTTCCCATTATATACACCTCATGAAATATGAGGGAGAAAAGTTCACTAAGGAAATGGTAATTCGAGGCTCCTTAGAACGGCTCGTACCTGTTCTCATGACAGCTCTTACGGCCATTCTAGGTCTTTTGCCGCTTGTTTTGGCTCGAGGTGCTCCTGGCAAAGAAATTCTTCACCCAGTAGCAGTCGTTATCGTAGGCGGACTCTTGAGCTCGACACTTTTGGACATGTTCGTGACTCCAACAGTATTTTTTCGATTCGGAAGAAAATCAGCGGAGCGCAACTTAATCTCTAAAGAAATAGAACTAAAACCAACTCATCACTAGGAGAGAATTACATGAAACGAATTATACTTTTAACAGTCCTTATCTTCTCGTTTGGAATTGCAAACGCACACGAGGGTCACGACAAAACCCCCGGGCTCCAGTCCACTCGTCCAGGGGGAACCATAAAGGGTACGGATCATATCTACCTCGAACTGGTTTCTGATAAAGATGGCGTTAAGCTATACCCTATGGATCACGATAAAAAGCTAATCCCACTATCCGACGTCAAGATGGAGGGTAAAATGACAATCCCGCGAAAAAATAAAACGCAAGTTTTAAAGTTTACAGCTCAAGATGACCACTTTGCCGCCAAGGTCGATGCAAAGGGTGCTCATCGCTACGATCTCGAAGCATCAGTCACTC
The DNA here is from genome assembly GCA_016713885.1 of Bdellovibrionales bacterium. Lineage (GTDB taxonomy): Bacteria > Bdellovibrionota > Bdellovibrionia > Bdellovibrionales > JAMPXM01. The sequence goes on from JADJOF010000001.1 coordinate 734,501, forward strand.
ACGGTGGAAAAACTGAAAAACTTAAGTTCAGCGTGGAACCGCAACAGTAAGACCACAGGAGAGCTTATGAAAAGTCGAACTTCTTATATTCTAAAGTTCATAGTTGGAGCGCTCCTGCTCCAAACACCTTTGCAATCATTGGCTGACCACCCAAACGAGGGCGCGTTCACTCTCGAGCAGCTAATTAAGGAAGCCGAGGCTCAGAATTTTGAAATTAAAGAAGCCGAAAGCACTTATAAATCTTCCCAAGCACAAGTCGACGCTAAATACGGTAAGTTTCTGCCTCGCCTTTCGGTCGAAGGCGGCCCACAAACAACTAAGTTTGACGACGATAAGAACTCAGGAACAACTCTTTATGGTAAGGCAGATTGGAATCTCTATCGTGGAGGTCTTGATCAGGATAATTTTGAGAAGTCCCGGATTCAAAGGGATTTAGATCAGAAAAAGTTTGAGGCTTCAAAGTCGAAGGTCATTCGCGACGTTAGCCGAAACTTCCATGAGCTTTCATTCTTGTTAGAAAGCTCGGCACTTAAAGAAAAGGCCCTTCAATTAAATCAGGAACAGATGAAGCTCGCAAAACTCAAAAAGAGCTCCGGCTTCACATCAAGCGCGGACGTTATTGAATTTGAATTACGAGAGGCCACACTAACTTCAGATCTTAAAATGATCTCTCAGTTGACCACAGAGAAATCTCGCGAACTCTCTGTGCTCCTTGGCAGGAAAGATCTTTCTTCATCACTTTTGGTAAAAGGACATTTAGCTAAAGAGACGCCTTCAATTTCCAAAGAAGATATTTTTAAACGCCTAAGGGAAAGTAATATCGAAATTGTTCAAGCAAATGCTGAAGCACAATTGAGCCAAAAAGACGCGGCCATCGCAAAATCAGGGTTTTTGCCGTCTGTCGATTTGGAGGCGAAGTACGGAAAGATAGCAAACGAAGAAAGAGTTTTCTCAGAAAATAATAACTACTCTCTAATGTTGAAAGTTTCGGTGCCGTTATTTTCTGGCTTGGAAACACTCAATGAAACTAGAGCAGCAAGATCAACCATTGCAGCCAAAGAAGCAAGTGCGACTCGAAAAACTCTTTCTGGTCAGGCAGATGCGGAAAATCTTTTGTCTCAGCTCACCACGATTTCAGACCGAATCAATTTAGAAGAAAGAAACCTCTCAAAGTCGGAAGAGTATTACAAAATCACGCTGGGAGAGTATAGACGAGGCGTGAAGAACTCGCCTGATATGGTTGGCGCATCAGAAAGACTACTCGAAGCAAAAATCAGGAATCTTGAGTATCGAAAAGAATACTACCTGACGAAGCTTAAAATTTACGAACTTGTAAGCAGTGACCCAGTTCGCGAAACGAAGCGTTAAGACTCCCTGATTACAATACGCCAGCCAGCAATCAGATCCTCAGAGTCTGACGAAATCCCTGGCGAAGTGCACGAGCTGTAACGTGAGCGAACATCTGACTGAAGACCTAAATTATTTCGAGCTCTTCATTAAAGGGCGACTTGCTGAAAGTCTCAATATCCTGAATGCACCTCTCAAAACTATAGCGCTGATAATTAGCCCGATTACCAGATCAGGCCAGTTCGCCTTAGTCCAAAAAACAAGGAAGCCCGCCAAGATTACGCCGACGTTCGCTACGACGTCGTTAGATGAGAATATCCAACTAGCTTTCATGTGCACGCCTCCGTGTCGGTGGCGAGAGATGATCCAGAGGCAACTAACGTTCGCGATCAAGGCTAAAAGTGAGACTCCAATCATCAAACTCGAAAGTGGTTCACTTCCAATTAAGTAGCGTCGAATAACTTCCGACAGTGCGCCGAAGGCAAGAAGCATTTGAAGCCAGCCACTCGTTTTTGCGGCTAGTCGCTTAGATGACGCCACTTTGGCGACGGCAAAGAGACTAATACTATAAACAAGCGCATCAGCGAGCATGTCTAATGAGTCCGCGATGAGGCCGGTTGATTGGGCGAATAGCCCTAAACCCAATTCGACAAGAAACATTGTACCGTTAATTACGAGCAAAATGAATAGGGCCTTACGCTCCTGTTTGTCATTCGCGGAAAGATCTTCGTCATCTTCATGTGACTTTGACGTAACCTCAGTCGTGCCAATTTCCATTGCGCCGAAACCGAGAGGCTCAAGAAGAAACAATAGGTTCGCGACCGAATCGCCATGAACGACCTTCACCGTTCTTTCATGGAGATCAAACGCGAGCCTTTTAACTTCGTCGCTTTTTTCAAGGGCCATTCGGATCAACCGCTCTTCGGAAGGGCAATCCATTTTCGGAATTTTGAATGTCGATTCCTTGAGAGGCACTTCTAGTTTGCTTTCTCTTTAGATTCTTTCGAAGCCTCGTACTTTTCGTTTTCTTCCCAGCATTTGCTCTTCCGGAATTCTTTGTTAAGCTTTCCGATTTTCTCGGCGCATTTGTGAGCATCTTCATCGGATTTCGCTTTCGGGCAATCTTTCTTGCAGTGCCCAACGAGGTTCCACTGGGTTTTTATTTCCTCGGCCAAGCTCGTAAAAGAAATAGGAAAGATAACAAACATTCCCAAAATGATCTGTCTCATATTCTCACTCCGTTCTCATCTAGCGCTAGACGCGCTGTTTGGTTTTGACTTTAATAGCATAGTTGCATTATATTGCAACTATGCATTCAATAGCTGTTAACTCAATCGAAGTTCTCCAGGCGCTTTGCGACAAAACTCGCTTGCGTATCCTTAGGCTTTTGGTGTCGTACCCAAATGAGGAAGCATGTCTTTGCGAGTTTGCAGACAGTATTCAGGAGCCAGAATATAATGTTTCACGGCATTTGAAAATCCTGCGGCAGGCTGGGCTGCTTAGCGCCACGAAAGAAGGTCGATGGGTTTATCATCGGCTCGTTTTCGAGCAAGAGGTAGTGCCTTTTTACGAGTTGGTATCAAAGATCGCTGATTCGGAACAAGTCTTCAGAGATGATGCTAAAAGATTTCGGGCGGAAATTAAGAAACGTACGACGGCTCGATGTGTAAAGGATGGGCCGGAAATATCACGAATTGAATTGAAAAAGAGGACCACGCGATGAAGTGCCTCATCTCGTTCTTTTTTTTTATCGGACAGTCAGAAGCTGCCTTCGCCTGTGATGAAAAGCCCTCGACAACTTCTGCGGTTTACCTATGCCTGCTTGAAAAGCATCCTTCACTCAAAGCATTGAATTATCGAAGTGCGGAAGCGGAGGCGAGGTTAAAGGCTGCGGATCAGTTTCCGAATCCTGAGATTGAAGTGAAGTCATTGGTTTCCGGGGAAAAGGAAACTGAAATCGAACTCCTTCAACCCATCGAAATCGGCGGTAGGCGTTCGGCGCGAAAAGAACGGGCCAACGCAGAAGGTAATCTTGCATCTGTTCAGGACATTTCTAAGATCGGCGAGATCGCATTTCAAGCAGCGGAAAGTCTTACGAGACTAAGACAGCTGGAACAAGGGCTTGTACTCATGGGCGACGCGAGAGTCGCGCTCACAAGTATCGTGAAGCGTCTGCAAGCAAAGCGCTCTTTAACCCCAGAAGATCGAACGGTTCTTTCTCTTTTTCGCCTCTACGAGTCGACTCTGCTTCAAAAGATTAAATTACAAGAGTCCGAGCGGGATTCATTAAATCGAATGATCGAGTCCGTTTCAGGCGTTTCGCTGTCCGGAATCAACTGGCAAAAGGAACCAAGAAGGATTAAGTGGCCTTCGCTTTCGCGTGCAACGGAGAGTGGTTTACTCGAAGAACGTGCGGCTCAGGCTGAACTTGCGGTCGCAACCGCTGAGGCTGGGCAGGCGTCCGGGGAAGCTTGGCCGGAACTGAGCATTGGACCAACCTTTAAGCGCTTTGATGAGACCCGACAAGACAATTGGGGTTTAAAACTGAACTTCACCTTACCAATTTGGAATTTAAACGGCGGTGCGCGAGCGTTTTCTCGGTCCAAGATTCAGCAAGCAGAGGCCAACCTTCAAGCGGTAAAAGTCGTTGGAAAAAGCTCTCTAGCTTCGCTCCAGAGCACTTTTGAGAAAGCGATTGTGGCTTTAGAAAGCGCGCCTAGACCTGGTAGCCTGAATAAACTCGTATCCGAAAGTGAACGGCAATTTGCGCGCGGTCTGATCCAACCGAATGCATTGGTCGAAATTTATCGTTCTTCGCTCGAATCCCTCGAAGTCACCAATGAGACTGAACTTCGAGCTCTCAGAGCTTATTTCCAACATGAAACCACGCTCGGTCTGGTTCCCAAGGAGCTGTTATGAAAAAGAACAAACTTGTTTTGTTATCTATTGTCTCTGCACTCTTTTCCATCTCTGGCCACGCGGAAGAAGGTGAAGCGCCAAAAACTAGAATCGGCCCCGGTAAGGCAGTGCTGGAGGCGATTGAAGCCAATGGCATAAAACTTTCTGAAAAGGCCATTCAGAATCTAAATTTGCGTTTGATAACAGTATTGAATAATGGAGTTAGTAAGGTTCCCACATCAACGCTGGTTAAGTTTCAGGATTTCTTGGCGGTTTATCGTAAGCGTGATGGCTGGTTCAAAATGGTGGAGGTCGAGCCACGTTTTCAAGATCAGACGGCACTCATTAGTTCTAAAGATCTCAAGGCAGGCGACGAACTAGTTGTCGAGAATGCATCTCTGCTTCGCGTGGTTGATCTCGATGTATGGGGTCCTGAAGCGGATGCCTGTGCGGACTAACAATGATTGACAGAATTATTCATTTCTCAGTTTATAACCGGAGCGTAGTTCTCTTCCTTACGGTTTTGCTTGCTGGATTTGGTTGGTGGAGCTTCACGCATCTTTCAATCGATGCCGTACCCGACATCACAAATATTCAAGTCCAGGTGTTCACTGAGGCCGGTGGTTTATCGGCCGAAGAGGTTGAGCGCTCTGTCACCTTCCCCATCGAGAGATCAATGGGAGGCATTTCTGACGTCACACAGGTAAGATCGTTGAGCCGTTTCGGACTTTCTGTTGTAAATGTCGTCTTTGCCGATCACACAGATATTTATCGTGCAAGGCAGATGGTCTCGGAGCGACTTCTCTCAATACGCTCCGATCTGCCACCCAGGGCGGAGCCAAAGCTGGGACCCATTTCGACAGGTTTGGGCGAAATCTTTTTCTACGCCATTGAGGCCAAAGAAGTAGAAACCGGATTTAAACGGGATGAGCAGCTCATGGAGTTACGTGGAATTCAGGAGTGGTACGTAAAACCAAGACTTCTGAACATTCCTGGAGTTGCCGAGATCAACACGATCGGGGGATTTGAAAAGCAATTTCACGTTCAGCCAAAGATTGAAAAGCTTCGAGAGTATGGGATTGGATTTCACGAGATTGTTGAAGCCCTGGAGAAGACGAACCAAAATGTTGGCGGCGGATATGTCCAACAATCAAGCGAACAATTTATCGTTCAGGGAAGTGGTTTGCTTTCGGGAATTGAAGACATCGCATCAACGCCTCTGAAATCACTCAACACGCTTCGAGCAATTACGATTAAAGACGTCGCCGATGTTCGCCTTGCTTCGGAGCTTCGCACGGGCGCTGCGGTTGTCAGCACCCAAGAAGCTGTGCTGGGGACAGTTTTGATGCTCATGGGTGAAAATAGCCGTGATGTTTCTACTCGTGTTGCCGAACGCTTAAAAGAAATCGAAAAAGGATTGCCTGAAGGAGTAGTGCTTACTCCTCACTACGATCGATCTGAACTAGTAAATAAGACTCTTTCCACGATTGAACACAACTTGGTCATGGGAGCGAGCCTTGTTATCATAGTTCTCCTACTTCTCCTCGGAAATTTGCGCGCAGCTCTAATTACCGCTGTAGTCATTCCGCTCTCGCTGCTTTTGACCTTCATATCTATGAAGCAGTTCAAAATCTCGGGAAATCTTTTGAGTCTTGGGGCTCTCGATTTCGGTATCATCGTGGATGGCGCGGTCATTGTTCTCGATCATTGTGTCAGGAAAATACACGACACGACGAAAGCGCTTTCAAGAAACCTTTCTTCAGAAGAGATTAAAAAGACCGTTTATGAGGCCGCTGTTGAAATCCGCACGGCTGCTGGTTTTGGCGAGTTGATCGTCGTCGTTGTTTTTCTCCCGGTCTTGGCGCTCACAGGTATTGAAGGAAAGATGTTTCAGCCAATGGCTGCGACCTTCGCGATTGCGGTTTTTTCTGCGCTCGTTCTTTCTTTCACCACCGTTCCAGCACTTGCTAGCCTAGTTTTGCGTGGCAAAGTTCAAGAGAGTGACCCTTGGCTCATGCGACAGGCTGAGAAAATTTATCGGCATGTCTTAGATTTTTCGCTAAAACATAAAACGATAACGATTAGTGCAGGGGTATTGTCCGTTGTCGTTGGAGCAATCCTCTTCGCTCGTCTTGGCGGTGAGTTTTTGCCGCAAATGGATGAAGCCTCGCGGACAATCCAGTTCGTAAGACCTGTCAATATTTCGCTCGATCAGTCCATCCTCTTTCAAGAGAAGTCTCAAAAAATAATCTCTGAGTTTCCACAAGTGAAAGCAGTTTTTAGCCGTATAGGAACGGCAGAAGTGGCCACTGACCCGATGGGCGTTAACCTCGCCGATACATTTGTAACCTTTAAGGAACGGTCTGATTGGCCGACCAAAAATGGCGCTCCCCGTACCTGGGCTGAAGTCACGAGACAGATCGCAGTCCGACTGGAGGAAGAAATTCCAGGGCAAAGGGTGCTCATCAGTCAGCCTATTCAAATGCGTTTCAACGAAATGTTGGAAGGAACTCGCGCCGATGTGTCGGTGAAGATTTACGGCGAAGACTTTGAAACGCTAATCGAGTTATCAGAGAAGGTTGCTCAGGCTATTCGCTCGGTTCCAGGGGCAGGCGATGTCGAAGGCGAATCGCAAGGCACGTCGCCTATGCTGAAAGTGAGTCCCAACTATGATTTTTTGCGCCCGCTTGGAATTCCCGCCCGAGAAGTTCTTGAAACGGTAGCAATAGCGATTGGCGGCGAAGAGGCCGGATATATTTTCGATGGGGTTAGGCGGTATCCGATCATCGTGAGATTAAGCGAAAACCTTCGCTCAAATCTCGATGTCATCAGATCCCTGCCTGTCCAAACTGGCGAAAGGGCATCAGTTCCTCTCAGAGAAGCTGGAAAAGTCCAATTTGAGGAAACTCTTGGGACCATTAACCGTGAAGAATCGAAACGCCGAGTGGCGGTGATGGTAAATCCTCGTGGCACCGATACAGAGTCCTTCGTTTTGGCGGCTCAAAAGAAAGTTGATACTGAAATAAAACTGCCTCCTGGCTACTACCTTGAATGGGGCGGAAACTTTAAAAATCTCAACGAAGCAAGGTCTCGGCTGATGATCTTTGCGCCGCTTGCACTTCTTCTCGTACTTGCGATGGTATTTTGGGCGTTCGGGAGTATTCCTCAAACACTACTAGTGCTCATTGGTGTTCCTTTAGCACTAGTTGGTGGCGTGCTCGGCCTTAAAATAAATGGACTCCCCTTTAGTATTACAGCGGGAGTTGGATTCATCGCGCTCGCAGGAATTTCAGTTCTAAATGGCGTAGTTCTCATTAACTGCTTCAACGATCTTAAGGCAAAAGGAATGAATGGGATTGAACTTGTCCGGCAAGGAACTGCTTTGCGAATTCGCCCCGTTCTAATGACCGCCCTAGTCGCGATTTTTGGCTTCATTCCAATGATGATATCAACGGGCGTTGGTGCGGAAGTTCAACGGCCGCTGGCTTCAGTCGTAATCGGTGGGCTAGTATCATCGACGCTTCTGACCCTGATAGTTCTGCCATGTGTGTATTTGATTTTTGAGCGATACATGGCGCCTTCGGTGCCGATAAAAAATTGATAGCAGACAATTTATTTTCCGATGTCTAATTGAAACCGCCCAGACTTAGGCAGTCTCCAAATCGTCAAAAATCGGCTTTAACCGCCCAAGCGACGAGCTGAAAAATTCCGACTACGAGGATTACAATCCAACTGCGCTTTAGTCCAAGAACAATTCGATAGTCCTTCATCTGAAGTTTCAGATTCATTTCTAGCGTAATGTAGTTGTTTTGATTTTGTTCCATAAACGATCTCCTTTTACCCACGCCGGAAGGCAGGAGAAGGAGTCGGTTAGGGAATCAAACCGAGAGCAGTTGGATCAAAATGAGATGATAGGACCGTTGAATGGGCAGGCTGACTTGTGACCAAATATAGTTCACATACTTACGTTTTATCTACATATATTCATAAATTTTAGAATTTACTTTGAAAAAACGCAAAATGCTGATAGTATTGGATTAATGGAGCCATTGGACATTGAAAGAAACCTAAGAGCCCTGCAAGGCATTTATCCTGGAGAGATTCAGGATAAACCCCACCCTTTGCCTATTGAGCAAATCAAGGGACTCCCCATTTGGATGCGAGAAAACATCCACATCTTAGAAGTTCCGACCCTAGGGGCGGGAGGAGCCATTTATCTCGTTATTCCGAGGCCGCAAGTGGCGTTTGAGCACCTCATGCGAATCTACCAAATCCTTCAGGAGAAGCTCGGCCCTCTTGTTCTGGTCATCGCTGACCGGATACCACCCAAGCACCGCCCACTGCTTGTCAAATTTCGTATCCCATTCATTTACAAAAATGAATCTGTCTTCGTACCAAACTTAGGAGTGAAAATTGGAAATCTTAAAAAATTTGAGGATCAACCAAAGCCAGAACTAGCTCCCAAAAAAGAGGAACTAACTCCCTTTGCACTTAAGATTCTTGCGGGTTTTCTGACGAAGCAAATTCCTCAAGAGTTCACGCAAAAAAATTGCTCGAAACATTGCAAGACAAAACAAAACTCTCTGCATCTAAACTGAGCCCGGCATTGATCGAATTAACCGAGCGCGAACTTTTAAATGCACATGGTGCAGGGCCAACCAAAACTTACACGCAAGAGAATCATCAACAGACGTGGGAAAAATTATTGTCTTTGCCTCTAGCTCCTCTTTTTAGAGAAGTTGAGGCCAATTACCTGCCAAAGCCACTGGGAGGGTACATCGTTGCGGGTGAAGCAGCTCTTGCTTCTTATTCTAATTTAGCTCATCCCAATAAAAACATCATTGCTGTCACTACGAACGAATTTCGGCGGACCTTTCAAAGTGTCAGCAAGAAATTTCTCCCTCAGGAATCTCAAATAACAACGCTTGTCCAAGTTTGGAAGGAGGACCCAGCCCTCTTTGCCATCAAGGGAGTTCAAAATCCGATTGAAGTCTTCTTCACACTTCGGAAAAACCCAGATGAGCGCATTCAATTATCTCTTGATGAAATGCTGGAAAAATTCAGCCTTCGTTGGGAAAAGGAGTAGTCCATGGCTCGCCCTCACGGTTTCGATCATTTTTGCAACTACTTGAGCGGTCTTGAGAAATTGTATGTCATCATAGGCGGTGGTGCTGCCTCAATTCTCATGGAAGATGAAGGTCTGGAGTTTAGAGCTACAAAAGATGTGGATCTAGTTGTTCTTAGCCGCTCCGATGAGCTCAACACGCGCATTCTTTCCTATGTCAAAGATGGCGGCTACATAACAAAAGAGGCAACTGAAGGATCACCTCGATATTATCGTTTTCGAGAACCTATTAAAAAAGATTGTCCTGCACTTATCGAAGTGTTCGCTCGAAATGAACTCAATTTGGATCTTCAGGATGGTCAGTACATTATTCCCATTCATGATGTTGCTGTTGAAAGGCTCTCTGCCATTCTTCTTGATGACGAATACTTTGAGATCATTCAAAAGAATCTTGTGACTTCACAGTCTGGAATCCCACTCGTCAATGCGCTTGCAAATATTTGCCTTAAAGCGCGCGCTCATCGTGAGCTTTTTGATCGGAAAGCTGCTGGTGACGAGAATGTTGATGAAAAATCAGTTCAAAAACATCTCAAAGATATTTGGCGAATTGCTGCCGTTTTGACAGGCGATGAAGAAATCACTCTCACAGGGCAGCCTTTAAAAGACATCACATCAGCTATTGAGAAACTCGATCAGCTTCCTGATGTTCAATTCAAACAAGTCATGGAAAAGACTCCTGGTCTCACCAAGGCACCAATCATGGCCGCTCTAAGAAAAATCTTTTTGCGAGAAGGTATGTCTTGAACGTCCTTTTCATGTGCGTTGCCAATTCAGCACGAAGCCAAATGGCTGAAGGTTTGGCAAAAAAAATTCTGGGGCCATCAATTCAGATTCAAAGTGCTGGATCAAAGCCAGCCACCGTGAATCCTTATGCCATTCAAGCTCTAAGAGAAATTGGAATTGATATTTCTCAAAGCCATTCAAAATCAATTGATTCACTTCCAAAAGAATTTTTGGATTCAATTGATTTCGTCATTACTCTTTGCGCTGAAGAAGTCTGCCCCGTTGTCATTTCAACTGCTAAAAAATCCATTGGCCCCTACCTGATCCCGCTCAAGTACCTGGATCGGATGAGTATAAGTTACAACGCTTTCGCGATGTTCGAGATGAACTCAAAAATCATATCGAAAATTTCAAATTAAATAATTAGCGCAGCTTCAATTCTTCGAGGTCCGATATTTTAACGTCTCTATTCTGAAAGCAACTTTCTTCTTGGACCTATCTTGTTTGATCCGCTATCCGCCGTCTTAGTTCTATTTTCCTAATCCCTGTGAGTTGTTTTTTAAGATCGCTCTCTTTAAAGCCAGCAGCCTTGTCCTCCCTTTGCATCGGTCAATGCCAGAGGCCATACGGCCTTTTCCTGTCATGCCCGCTGCCTCTACCGCACCTCTCGGGTGCTCTCGTGTGACGGTCGAGGCTTCTGCCTTGCGCTCGCTTGAAACCTCTCTCTTCGGGGGCCTGTCCTTTGTGAAGGCCCCACTCGATAGAGAGTGGGGGAAAAAACAAAACAACTTTCACAAGGAGAAAGTAAAATGGAAAACAAAACAGTTAAAACAACTCGAATCGCTCAAGGATTCAATGCAAGCCCGCAAGTTTATCTGAATCAAGATCGCGGAAGCATCACTCATCGCTTAGGCTCTGATCTCAAGATCGAAATGCCTGTCAATCTTTACAAAAAGATTCTGGGTCTTCCTTTTGAGAAGAAAGAAAATTCTCAAAATCAAGAAGCTACAGCTCCTCGAAAAGTCACTTACGGTCTAGTTGCTAGGCCCGTACTTTTCTTGAGTGAAGACGGTAACTACCTCATTCACAGTGTTCTTGGAATTCGCATTTCAAAGCATGTGAACTACTACAAACAAATTCTCGGAGTTTCATACACTCCGAAAACACAAACCGCGTAAGCGGTTCTCTCAAGTAACTGGAGGCTTTGGCCTCCAGTTACAAATACCAATAGCGGATAAACTGAACGAATACCTTCAGTTTCTCATTTCTAAAGTCGCACCTGTCACATCTTGCAAATTCAATTTCTCTTTTCACTGAGCCCCGCCAGCCGCTTTTAGCGTCTGTCATGCCTCATGATCGGCCCCCCGGGCCTATACGAGAAATTGAGCAAGAAGCGCCAAGTGCTCCAAATTTTCCCCCCGCCCAGCGAGCTGGGAGCGTACCGGGCGGGCGAAAAATGTTTTTTTAAACCATTAGAAGGAGACAAATTCATGAAGAACCAAGAGCAAAAATCAGATCCTAAAATTTACGTCGCGTGCCTCGCAGCTTACAATGCAGGCCAATTGCATGGCGAATGGATCAACGCCAGCCAAGAGACAAACGAAATTAATGCCGACATCAAATTAATGTTGGAAAGATCGCCAGAGTCCTTTGCCGAAGAGTGGGCAGTCCACGATTACGAAGGCTTCGGCTCCATTTCTCTAAGTGAATGGCCTGATATAGAACGAGTTTCAACTCTTGCAAAATTAATTGTCGCACATGGCGAACCCTTTTCGATCTGGTACGAAAACCAAGATGGAAGCAACTTTGATATTTCAGAACTTGAAGAAATGTTTTTGGAACAGTGGCAGGGTTCTTTTGAGTCTGATACAGACTTTGCATATAAACTGCTCGAAGAATCAGGGCAATTGAGTGAACTTCCAACCTGGGCTCAAAACTATTTTGATTATGAAAGCTACGCTCGCGACCTTCATTTGAGTGGAGATTTTTCTTTCACACGGCACAATTGTCAGACTTACGTTTATCGCAATTGTTAGAATGAAAATCGCTAATTTTCCTTTGGCAGAAGGATTCAAGGCGGACCGCATTTTCACGCTGTCCGCCTTTTCTTTTATGCAGCATTCGGAGACTGCGACTGTTCTACTAGAAAGCCAGAAAATTCTTTTGTTAGCATAAATCCCGTGAACTCATCGCGGGAGATAGGTCCACGGATTTCTATATACCGATGTCGCAGTTGCTCTTTGCGGTCTTCGTTCGACAAGGACTGATCTTGCAGCTTTTTGATGTGTTCGTCAGACACAAGATCAAGTGCAAGACTTAGCAATTGATCGACCTTAATCTTGCGACCGGCTTTCTTCTTATTTGCCGAAAGCAAAAGTCTTTCAGCCTTCTTTTGGACTTCGGAATTGATGCGAATTGATTTCGGTTTTTGGTTCGATTTTAAATTTGTTTTTGTGATTTTAGATTCCATTGTTTGCTCCGTTTAATTTTATATTTTGTTAGTTCGTTTGATTTTCTTGCGACAAATCGCTCTTGATTTCGACAACGCTTTGGCCCTTTGGTCGCCTCAACATCTGAGACATGACTGCACGAATGGCGGCGAGTTGTTCATCATCCATGAAACCAATCATTGATACACAGTCGTCTTTAAAACTGAGAACTGTCTTGTTGCCTGCGATCTTGTCGAACTGCTCCATCGTGTAGCCATAGGCTCGCACCATCTGCTCCACTCGAAAACCTTCAACGGCGCGTTTGCCATTTTCAAAATGGCTAATCGTTGTATGGGTTACGCCCACAATGGATGCCGCCTGACGTGTAGTCAGACGTGCGTTTTCGCGCAAACGCTTTAGAACATTTGCGACACTTTCATTTTTGTTTTTGGTTGCTGGCTGCATGTTTCTTGTCTCCTTTGGTTGATGCTTTCCAGACATCGAACTTGGAAACTACGAAACGTTGTTGTTTTGAGAAGTTAGCTGGAGGTTTCCAGCTTTCCAACTTCCTGAAGTTTTCTATTTTTCCGTAGCACAAAAGTAGCACTGAAATAGCATAACTCAGGAATTTTGGCGTATTCTCGCGTGACGATGGACGAAATCGAACCGAATCACTCGTTGAACTTTATCTCTTTGTAATTGCTGTTTTCTTTTTAATTTTCGCGGAGTTAAGAATTGAAACTTGAGTCATCTGCGAGCGGTCCGAAATTTCATTTTACTCAGGTGTAAAATGGCGGAGGATGCGAGATTCGAACTCACGGTAGGTGTTACCCTACACACGCTTTCCAAGCGTGCGCCTTAAGCCACTCGGCCAAACCTCCGCAGACGAGAAAGACAAAGAACGAAATTCAAGATATGCCAAAGCCAGTGGGTAGAGTCACGCCGGCAGCTGGGCGTTTGTCGTAGAGCAATGCGTTGCACAATCGAATTCGCCGTTCAGATGTTTACGTTTCGCCGAAATCTTGGGTAAATCAGTACCAGTACAAAACGATCGGGAGATGATATGAACGGCAAAGCATCAAAGGCGACAAAAAAACCGATAAAGGCTGCGGCTCCAGCGCCACGCCAACGCGCGCGGGGACTGCGTTTTGCGCCGGATCCTGGCACCTTGGCCGAAATCGGCATTCGGCTGATGGGGGGGCACAACGCGACTCATTTTGGTTTGGTTTTGAATGAGTCGACGACAGGCTGTGCAATTGTCTTGGCGACGAAAGATAAGTTTCACGAGGGAATGTGGTGCCTGTGCCGAGTGGGCCGGCTGCCTGAGAGCAAAGCCGAAGTTCGATGGGTCAAGGCACTCGAGCCGGGCCTTATCAAAATCGGTATCAAGTACCTCATCGATTGAGTCTAAGGCCTATTCCGATATAGAATCAGCGCTTACACACCTCATTTCGGAGATGCGCCATGCTTGACCTCAAGTTCATTCGTGAAAATCCAGACGCCGTAAAGACGGCTGTAAAGCAAAAACGCGTTGGACTGAACGTTGATGAGCTTCTTGCAGCTGATCAGGCCCTGCTTGAGCTCAAAAAGAAAAATCAGACTCTCAATGAAGAGCGCAATGCGAACTCGAAGAAAATGAAAGGCGCATCCGCTGAAGAGCGAGAGGCTGTCATCAAGCGTGGTCGTGAGATCGGCCAAGAGATTGATCAGCTCAAAGAAGCCACCGATGCCGCAGAAAAAACTCTTCAGGCCTATTTGATGCTGGTGCCGATGATTCCGTCTCCGGACTCGCCAATCGGTCCCGACGAGTCGGGCAATATCGAGGTTAAAACTTGGGGCAAGAAGCCCGAATTTACGTTTAAGCCGAAAGACCACGTCGAAATCATCAATGCCCGCGGTTGGGCTGATATGGAGCGAATTGCCGCCGTGGCGGGCTCGCGAAGCTATTCACTCAAGGGTGATTTGGTTTTGCTTGAGCATTCGATCTTGCGTTTCAGCCTCGAGAAGCTGAAAGCCAAGGGCTTTACGTTGATCACCGTTCCGGCTATGGCGCGTGAGCACGCGTTCATCGGCACGGGGCATTTTCCAACGGGCCGCGACCAGGTTTACTACCTTCCTGAGGACGACATCTACCTTGCGGGAACCGTCGAAGTGCCGCTGAATGCTCTGCACGCTGGCGAAATTTTGAGCGAAGATCAGTTGCCGATTCTCTACGGTGGAGTTTCTCCTTGTTTCCGTCGTGAGGCGGGAAGTGCGGGGCGCGACGTTCGCGGTTTGATTCGCGTGCACCAGTTCAACAAGGTTGAGCAGTACATTCTCTGCAAAAACGATCCGGGAAGAGAGCAGCCGACTCCATAAACTCCTTTTGCAAACCTCTGAAGAAATTCTGCAAGAGCTGGAGCTTCACTATCGCGTGGTCGAGGTTTGCACCGGCGATATGGGGGCGGGTAAATTTAAGATGTTCGATATTGAATCTTGGGTGCCGAGCGAGAACTTGTTCCGCGAAACACACTCCTGCTCGAATCTTCACGACTGGCAGGCGCGCCGAACAAATCTGCGCTATCGCGATCGCGAGGGGACAGTTCGCTTTGTCCACACGCTGAACAACACTGCGATTGCGACTCCTCGTTGCCTCGTGCCATTCCTTGAGCAGCACCAGCAAGTGGATGGTACCATTCGCATTCCAAAGGCCCTGCAAAACTGGATGGGCGGAGCGAAGACGCTCTAAACATGAAATTATAAAATAAAAAGGGTGATCTGCTTTCGCAGACCACCCTTGTCCTCGGGGCTGAACGCCCTTCGGGGGGTTAGAGAACGTCGATCAGGGTATTGATCGACTTCGCGTTCGCCGAGCGGACATGCATGAGATAGCGTCCATTCGGGATGAAGTTCACGATTGTGCTGCTGTTGAAGGGGAATGACCCATCTTTGCAATCGCGGCGTTTTTCAACTTTGGCGATTGGCTGCACAACAACCACATCTTTTTGCACTCCAACACGGACTTCGTCGAGCGACATACAGTTGTTTGGGAAGTTCCCAACAATCATCAACTCGCCGCTACCAGTTCCAGCTTTAAAGAACGCCTGTGAAATCGGGGCATAAGTAAAGTCATCTGGAGCGTCGGTCACAGCCGCAGAAACTGGAATTTTGCCCAGAACAGCACCGTCAGTCGCTTGAACAAGTTCGTATACGCCAGGTTTCAACATTCCAAAACTTACGACGCGATCAAATGGCATGATCATCTGCGCGCAAAGACGCTGCGGGTACATGTACGCCGCTGGCCCGACGAAAACTTTGCGTTGATCATGGTCAACCGCGACTTGAATATCCGCTGGTCGCCAGCACGAGCTCGAGAACATTCCCTCAAGAACAACCTCGACATCGTCGTTGGAGTCAAAGCCAGCAGGGATGTAAGCATGTGTGTAAGCGGCAGGAACTTTCTGTGGTTCAACAGGACCCGGCACAGTTTGGCCGAAGGCTGCTGAAGTTATCGACGCGGTAGCCAACATTGTGAACGCAAGTGTGAGAACGAATTTTCTCATCTGAAACCCCCTTTTGATACCCAGCTGTATTTCAACGAACGAGCCAACTAGGCAAGACATTCATCTCGAAACTGTTGGCCGCTCGCCTAGTTTGTACAACGCTGACGCGGAGCTAGGGGACGGGATGTCTCAAAATGGGACGGGCCATGCTCCAGCTGCAGAGCGCAATTTCCCTTAACGCTCGCTGGGTTTTCGGCGTGAAGCGAAGAAGTCAGAGAGGATTTTTCCACAAGCGTCGGCTTCGACTCCGCCTGTGACTTTGGGTCGGTGATTCAGACGGGCGTCAGACAGAATTTGGTAGAGTGATTCGACGGCACCTGCTTTTTTGTCTGTTGCGCCGTAGACCACGCGATCAAGGCGCGAATGAACGATGGCACCGGCGCACATTACGCAGGGCTCGAGAGTGACGTAAAGCGTACAGCCGGTGAGTCGCCAGCGACCGAGGCGGCGTGCAGCGTCTTCGATCACTCGAATTTCGGCGTGACCCAGCGGATTCATGGCGAGTTCTTTGAGATTTCCAGTGGAGGCAACGATGGCGCCGTCGGCGACAATCAGGGCTCCGACCGGCACCTCTCCGCGAAGGGCCGCGGCTTCGGCCTCGCGGAGGGCCTGCGTCATCCACTTCATGTCGGCTTCGCAACTTTGTTCTCTCAAGGCGGGCTCGCTTCGGTGGCCTTTAGTTTATGTTAAGACTGGTGATAACAGTATCTTGATGCGCAGTACCAGGCCACTTGGTTGGAGCTAAACAGAAGAAAGTGCTTTGTCAACCTAAGGGGGGCGTGTTACGCCCAATACTCCTGATAAGGAACTGAAGGGCAGGTGATTTTCAATGGCACTCGTTAAGTTACGCGATAATGAAAGTTTTGAGGCAGCGTTTCGTCGCTTCAAGAAGTCGTGCGAAAAAGCGGGTATCCTGTCCGAAGTTAAAAAGCGTGAGCACTTCGAAAAACCAAGCGTTCGCTTGAAAAAGAAGTCGATCTCGGCGCGCAAGCGTCTTGCTAAAAAACAACGGAAATTCAACGACTGATCGTAGGCTTAAGGCATTGCGATCAAGTTGAATGCAAAGGAGCCGGGCAACCGGCTCTTTTTGTTGGTGCTAGTTCTTGGGGTTCATTTTTTGAGGAGGTTCCATGGGACTTCGTGAGCAGATCTCAACTGATATTAAAGACGCTATGAGAGCCAAAGAGATGGCGAAGCTCAATGCGCTTCGAATGGTGCAGTCCGCATTTAAGAATCGTGAAATTGAACTGCGTCCAGAGCCAATGAGCGAAGAGGAGTGCCTCTCCGTTGTCAAAAAGCTTGTGAAGCAACGAAAAGAGTCGATTGAGCAATACTTGGCGGCAAAACGCCAAGACCTGGTCGACGCCGAATCGGCTGAATTGAAGTTGCTCGAGGCCTATTTGCCGGCGCAGATGTCGCGTGAGCAGATTGAGAAAATCGTGATTGAGGTCGTGGCTTCGACTGGTGCCAAGACCATCAAGGACATGGGCTCGGTGATGAAAGAGGTTCAGGCTCGCACGGCGGGTTCGGCCGATAACAAAATCGTCAGCGAGATCATCAAATCTAAATTGAGCGGCAATTAAGCCTATGCGGTTCTCTCCAGACTTCGTCGAGAAGGTTCGCGAAGCGAACAACATCGTCGACGTGATCGCCCCGTATACCCAGCTGCGGTCGACGGGGTCGAACTTTATGGGGCGATGTCCGTTTCCTGACCATAACGACAAGACGGCGAGTTTCTCGGTCAGCGAAGATAAGCAGCTCTACAACTGTTTTGGCTGCAAAAAGTCCGGCAATATTTTTACATTTCTGCAGACGTTCAACGGCTACGCATTTCCTGAGGCGATCGAGTTTCTAGCGAAACGCGCGAATATTGCGCTTCCGGAGCGTGACGAAGATCCTCGGGAAAAGCGTGCGCGTGAGCTTCGCGATGGTGTGCTTGCGGCCAATCGCCTGGCGAGCTCTTATTTTCAAGATCGCTTTTCGAAGCTTCCTCCGGGGCATCCTGTGCGTGTCTATGCGACACGCCGGCAGCTGACCGATGAGCTGATCGAGCTCTTTGGTATTGGCTACTCGCCGGACGAGTGGCATGGCTTGGCGCAGCTATTTCGCGCCCGCAAGATTCCACTTGAAGTCGGCGAGCGCGGTGGGCTTTTGAAGCGATCGACGCGGGCCGGAGCTCCAGAGTCACATTTCGATCTTTTTCGCGGGCGTTTGATGTTTCCGATCGTGACCACGGCGGGTGAGACTGTTGGTTTTGGCGGTCGCGTCGTCGGTGAGGGGGAGCCCAAGTATCTGAACTCTCCTGAAACGCCGGTTTTTCACAAAGGTAAGATTCTTTATGGCCTGAATGTCACGGCCCGTTACATCCGTTCGATGGATGAAGCCGTCATTGTGGAAGGCTACATGGACGCGGTCTCGCTTTACGGGGCCGGCGTGACCAATGTCGCCGCGATTTTGGGGACGGCGTTCACTCCTGATCATGGGCGCCTGCTTCGTCGCATGACGCCGAACGTGGTGATGCTGCTCGATGGCGATCGGGCCGGGATTCAGGGGGCCGAGCGAAGCTTGGCGGCGCTCTTGATGTCGGATTTGCGGCCCCGCGGTGTGATTTTGCCAGACGGAATGGATCCCGATGATTTTATTCGGGAGCGTGGAGTTGATGCTCTTCGCGAGCTGATTCGCGGAGCGGGGGACCTCTTCACGATTTTGCTCACACGGCATTGGATGGAGGGGTATCGCAATACCGCTCAGGACAAGCTTCGAGTTGTCGAGGCGGCGGCGCAAACATTGGCAGCAGCGGGCCCGGCGCTTTTTGATAAACCGATCCTCGATTTGTTTTGTGCGGAGATGGCGCGATTCCTCGATGTCGAGGCGGCCTGGATCAAAAAAACTCTACTGGGTTCTCTCGCCGGGCGGCCGGGAATGCAGCCTCAGGGGCCTGCGCCGGTCGGTTCGGTTAAGCTTAGTACAGCAAAGCTTGGGCCAAAATTTTCAGATCGATCGGGCGACGAGGTTGCTCCCGAGGAGGTGTTGCTCGAGCGTGAAGATCTCTATGGGCAACAGATTGATCTTGAGGGTATCAGTCGCGAAGAGTTGGTCGCGCTTTCACTTGTTTTGCAGAGCAAGCACCTCATGCAAGATCTGAGCGAGGCGAGCCGTGACTGGTCAAAATCTGGTGCTTCAAAAGAGGATCATCCGATCGCGATGATTCTCGATCATCCCGACGCGCGGAAGCTTCTTGGAATAGCGTTACGTCGCTATGGACAGCAGCCCGATGCGTTTGCTACGTTGACGGCTTCGCTCCTAGGTCTTTTGAAGGATTCGCGGACTTTGTCCACGGCTCTCCAGACTGCGCAGGGACCAAGAGCGACGGTTGGTGGATCGACCGCAAGTGGTGAAACCGGAGCGACCAGTTTTGGCGCATCGAGTGCACCTCTTGGAGACTCCGCAGAAAGTGATCGACGTCGAATGGGAAGAGTGATGACAGCAATTCAACGACGTCGCAAACAAGCTGACCTCAATGTGATCAGCAATAAGCTTCGTGAAAAGAATGCGCCCGAAGAAAGTCAGGCGCTCATGCAGCGATTCGTCGAACTACAAAAAGAGATACGTGAACTTCAGGCACTCGAGCGCGAGTAAGAGAAGTTATTTTTCGGAGGCCGAATGGCAAGCAAGACTGACGCAAAAACACCGGGTCGCGGAACTGAGAAAGAGGAAATGAGAAACTTGTCTCCTCTTGAGCAACAGACTGTGATCAAAGAAGAAGCCGAGCGCTTTCTCCGCCTTGGGCGCGAGAAGGGGTTTTTGACTGTTGAAGAAATCAACGAGCTTTTGCCGGCAGAACTGATCGATGCCACCGCTCTTGATATCTTCATGCAGGCGCTCGACACGGCTGGCGTCATCATCACTGAGCTTTCGGCGCAGAAGAAAGACGGCGATGAAGAGGGACAGACGTTTCTTGCAGATCCCGATGCTGAGCAAGAAGAAGAAGATGAAGATGAAGATGCCGGCGAGAGCGACGACGTTAAGGGTAATGATCCCGTTCGTCTCTACTTGCGCAAGATGGGAAGCGTTTCGCTTCTCACTCGTGAAGGTGAAGTTGAGATCGCTCGCCGGATTGAAAAAGGTGAGCGCGAGATCGTCAAAGCGATTTTGCTTTCGCCAATTGGTACGCACGAGATCATTCAGCTTGGTGAGCGCCTGGACCAGGGACGCATTAAGGTGAAGGCGATCTTCCGTGGCCTTGAGGACGAAGAGACTCAGTACGACGAGCAGGAGTACATCGAGAAGGTGCACTCGCTGATCGACGAAGTTAAAAAATATCAAACGAAGGCAGCGAAGTATTTCACGGCTTTGCGCGATGAAACCATCAACGGTAAGGCGAAGGCTGAAGTTGAAGTCGAGTTGCACAAGCACAATGCCGAGCTCATGGTTTATTTTGAATCGATCAACTTCAACCGGAAGACGATCAACCGCATTGTGATTAAGTTCAAAAACCTCGTGAACCGCATGACGGTTTTGCGCCGTCGGATGCGCGAAGGCTTGCAGAAGACCTTCACGTCGGATCTCGAGCAGCTGGCGGCACGCTACAAGCTCGTCGAGTCGAATGACAAAGAGCTCGCGAAGATGACTCGCGATACGGGATTGACGTTCCAGAAGTACCGTCAGTTCTACGTTCAGGCGATCGACGCAGAGAAACGTATCAAGCGCTTGCACGATGAAACAGAAATGAATTTTAACTGGATTCGCGATACGTACACAGCCATCTGGAAGGGTGAGCGCGAAGCGGATGCGGCGAAGGCCGAACTTGTTGAGGCAAACCTTCGTCTCGTTGTTTCGATCGCAAAGAAGTACACCAACCGCGGATTGCAGTTCCTGGATTTGATCCAAGAAGGCAACATCGGCTTGATGAAGGCCGTCGATAAGTTTGAATATCGTCGTGGTTACAAGTTTTCGACTTATGCCACATGGTGGATTCGTCAGGCGATCACACGTGCGATCGCGGATCAGGCGCGTACAATTCGTATCCCAGTGCATATGATCGAGACGATCAACAAGCTTGTTCGCACGTCGCGCTATCTGGTTCAGGAACTTGGCCGTGAGCCAAATCCTGAGGAGATCGCCGAGAAGATGGATATGCCTGTGGATAAGGTTCGCAAGGTATTGAAAATCGCGAAAGAGCCGATCTCTCTTGAGACGCCAGTGGGCGAAGAGGAAGATTCACATCTTGGCGACTTCTTGCCTGATACAAAGGTGATCAGTCCGCAAGAGGCGATTGTGAACTTGAACTTGGCTGAGCAAACTCGTCGCGTATTGGCGACGCTGACTCCGCGTGAAGAGAAAGTTCTGCGCATGCGCTTCGGTATCGGTGAAGAGAGCGACCACACTCTTGAAGAGGTGGGGCAGGACTTCAACGTGACGCGGGAACGTATTCGTCAGATCGAGGCGAAGGCGCTTCGGAAGCTTCGTCATCCGTCGCGTTCGGGCAAGCTGAAGACGTTCATGGATTCCAACAATCAGTAAGGCACTGATGGGGGCTTAGCTTAGCTGGTTAAAGCAGCCGGCTCATAACCGGCGGATCGGGGGTTCGAGTCCCTCAGCCCCTACCACTTCTTGCTTTACAGAGACTATCGACATCCCGGGCGCGCGCCGAGCTGTGGCAACATTCTTGTGTCTCAAGTTGAGAAACTCCCTAGGCTTTGGTGCGTTGAAATGGCCAGCAAGCACCCGTAGCCGTATGAATGTCAGCGATTGACGTGTCTCGTTTTGAGACAGATTGTTTTCGGCGGTTTGATTTCAGCCGATGGCTATAAATTCCGATAACTTAACTGAGTATGATCAAATCGAGAACTGGTGGCTTTATGAGAAGTCGCTCTCATCGCGATGTATTTGCGTCGAATCAGGCTGGAGTCAGCCTGGTCGAGCTTATGATTGTGACCGCTGTTATTGGGGTTGTCGGTATCGGCATGTCAGGTCTCTTTGTCGAAATGTCATTGCTTCAGGCGAAGGTCGAACAGGGAGTGGCGTTTACGGAGATTCGGAATAGAATCTCACAGGCTGTTCGAAGTCCTCCGATCACAGCCGTTCAAGTCGGCGTTGTGCCGGCTTGGGATCGGACTTTACAAAATGCCGTATTGAATCCGGAGATGGCCTGTTTGCGAGACAACACGCCGTGTGTCTCCCTTGTTGGCGGGGTTCGGCAATGGAATCGGCTGACTCTTGTTGATAGTGGCGGCGTCGTTGTATTTGATGGGCATGATGATACTGCAGGCTTCAATAACCGTGGTGTTGCTTGTAATGCATTCGACACTGTTGCTCCGGATGGGACATGTCCACTCAGTTATGATCTGAGATGGAGTGTCACTTGTCCTGATGGGGCCGATTCTTGTGTCGGCCCTAATATTGAAGTGCGTGCGACCGCCGAATACTCAGTACCACCGCAGATTCATCGTGGGTTCGATCCCAATAAGCACTCATTTCTCGTCGTGCGAGGCGGAGCTGTTCGGAAGAATGAGGCGATCCGACTTCAGAACGTTGAGGACGAGTCAGCGCTTGGGATTAACGGCGGCGAGGATGGCGTCGGCGCGGGTGCCGGTAACAACTGTAAGGGAGCTTGGAAAGCTCGGCGATTAAATACCATTGTCATGGCACCGGTGAACACTGTCACATTGGTTCCGCCGACTGGATTCACATTGGTTCCTGGAGTTTATAGCTGTCAGATCAGATCGCCTGGATATAAGATCAGCGGAACATTCTTGCGCTTGCGCAGTACCGCAGGAGATGCCATCAATCTTCGATCTTCACCATCAGTGGCAACTCGGTGGGACGGTTCGACGACAGTCGAACTTGTGACGTCGTTTACACTTGCAACACCGACGACATTCGTCGTCGAGCAATATTGCACCACTTTGCCGGAAGACGAGCCAACCTATGGCTCTTTCCTTCCCGAAAATTCTTTTGGAAGGCCAGTGCCAGATGAATTCGGAAGTTTTGCCAATGTTGTTTATACGACCGTCAACTGCATTCGGGTTCGATGTGTGACGGCTGGTTGCGAATGATTTTGTTTTTAGTTCCCAGGGGGAAGCAGATGTCGAAAGAGAAAAAACAAAGACAAAGGGGCTTCACTGAATCTGGCCTTCGCGGCCAGTCTGGATTTGGTCTCGTCGAAGTCATGATCGTGGCGGCTGTGATTTCGATTATCGCTCTGGGAATGTCGACGCTTTTCACTGACATGTTCAGCATGCAGTCAAAATCGAACCAGCAGTCGTCGTATACAAACGTGCGACAGCGACTACTTCAGACAATCCAGAACACCGAAGCGTGGGCGCGGACGACGGCAGATGCCGGCATGAATCCCGAGATGGCTTGTATTCGTGGAAATACGCCGTGTGCGGTCAATGTGCTCGGATATCCACTGACGTTGCTTGAATCTGATGGTGCGGTGGCCTTTAGCGAACACTATTTGGTCGGCGCAAAACAACATGGGTTCAATAATAGTGGAACGCTCTGTCTGACATATGATCCGGCGGCGCCAGATGCGAACTGCGCCTTGAGCTACGATCTTCGCTGGTATCCAATTTGTCCTGGCGCAGCGGTTTCGTGTGCAAACCCATCAATTCAGGTGCGAGGGGTGGCTCTCTTTGCGAGTCCAAATGTACTCCCCGGCGGGATGAATGTTTCGCGTTACGATCTTAATATTATACGAGGATCGGCCGCGATTCGAAATGACCCAGTCACTATAACGTATGTGAAAGATGAGTCGACGCCCACAGGCGAAGGAAACTGCAAGGGAGCGTGGACACAGCGGCAGTTGACTTCTCCGCCGCTCAGCGATCCTGGTAATAACGTGACCGTCGCTGCCAGCGATATGACCTTTAAGGCCGGAACATACAACTGCCGTATAACAGCGCCAGCTTTCAAGGCAGGGGGCGTGAGAATTCGACTGCGCGATCTTGCGGCGGTGATTCAGCCGATTGTTTCTCCGACGGTGACCGCTGCAATGTCGGGCGGATCGGCTCTCGCTGTCATTGATACGACTTTCACTATAACAATTGATACGACTTTTAGGTTGGAGCAGTTCTGCCAGGCCAGCCCGGCTGATGACTCGGACGGATGGGGTGCTGTCGAGGCGAACTAGAGCATGGGCGTCCCGATGCAGGATGATGGCGGTTACGGGATGGTCACCTATTCGGTCGTGAGTTGTTTGCGGACGAGTTAATCTCATCTTGCTATGTAAAAAGCGGTGGGACTTTTTGGTCTTTTTGCGGGGCTGAGGGGTCACAGACCTGTGAATTCGACCGAGCTTGATTTGGACAGGCATGGAGTTTGTTTATAGGAGCCTCATGAATGTGGGGCCTATGAACTTTTTACGAGTCCAAACGCTTTCGATATGCACCCTGCTGATGCTGTCGGTGTCTTGCGCTGAGCGACCATCGATGCTGAAGACGGACCAGGAGCTGGCGGCAAACACCGAGATCTATATCGGGCACGATGAGTATTCGGTGGCGATTGCCGATGGTCAACAGACCGACTTGCGTTCGGGCGAGCGCGAGGACGGGCCGACAGGCGCCGAGGGAACGCCCTCAGATGGGACGACTGGTGCGGGCGCTCCGCCCAAACCAAAACCAAAACCGAAACCAAAGCCAGTTGACGTCGAATATATTTTAACTAAGGCAAAAGCGATATCGGTTGGCTTAACATCGGATGCGCCTCAACCGCGAGTTGTGAATGACTCCAAGGCGTTTATCCCGGCCTCGGTGACGAAGATGATGACGACGGCTTCTGCCCTCAAGATCTTGGGACCGCAGTTTCGCTTTAAAACGGTCGTGTCATTTAAGCGGGAAGGTGAGCAAGCGAAAGATATTGTCGTTGTCGCGGACGGTGATCCGACGGCCGAGCTTGATGGCTCGAAAGTCACTGACGGCAATCGTTTTAAAGACATTGCGGCACGACTGAAGGCGATGGGGATCAAGGAGGTCAGTGGCTCTCTGATCCTTGTTCCAGCGGATGTGCGTTTGGATCGCCAGCAAATTCCTGATGGAACACCGATGGAAGATCTGCGCGAGTGCTATGGAGCGTTCTCCGGAGCTTTTAATTTCAAGGGCAACTGCGCCGTTGCGAGAATCAATTCGAAGTCAGCTGTGAACTGGGAGATTCCGGAGCTGGCATCGTTTATCACCGGACAAATTGAAACAGAGCCGGGCCAACGGAACTCGATCGGAGTTAAGGCATTGCTCGAAGAGAATCGCATTCTCACGGGATTTCGCGTATATGGAACGTACAATGCGAAAAAACCGCAGGTTATTTCGCTGCGTCTTCCGGTACCCAATAGCGCAGCCTGGTTTGGATATTCTTTGCTCGACGAGTTGAAGTCGGGAAAGACGGGTCTGCGTGTTGACGGTGTTGTTGTACAGCACGCGCTGGATTCAGCATCAAGGCAGCGGGCACTTGCGGCGATCACCGATCCGTCGCGTGAGCGAATTGAGATCGACTCGATTGAGCTTGAAAAGATTGTCGATGCGACAAATAAACCCAGCGACAACTTTTTGGCCGATTCGCTGTTTAAGGCGATGGGCAGCCGCTCGCAGTTGAAAAATCAGGATGTCTTGAGCGCTGCGCGAAGTGTTGTCGCGGGCAATATCCAAGAGTGGGTCAAGGCTGACGGCAATTCGGGACTATCGGCAGAAATGAGCATTAACGACGGAGCCGGGCTTTCGACAAAAAATCGGATGAGTCCTCGTGCTCTGCTCAGCATTTTGCGACAACTCCGTCGGGAACCGTACTTTGAGTTGTTCCGCAAGTCGTTACCAGTTGCGGGTCGCGATGGGACCCTCGCGGGACGAATGCGTGGTTCTGCGGCTGATGGTGTTGTTTTTGCGAAGACGGGCACTTTGAGCGGCTCTTATCAGCTTGCGGGCTATATCGCTTCAGCATTAGGTGATGAGTATGTGCCGTTTGTGATTCTCACCGACACGACTGTCGGTAACAAGGGGCGTGTCCGCGAGTTTCAAGACATATTGGTGGCGAAAATCGCAAACTCGGTCAGGCGACGTCGCTAGACCCTCTGACTCATTTGTTACGGACGGCGGGCTTGTCGGTTGTTGCCGGCATTGATTGCGCGACAGGGATTAGACCCTTTACGCCTTCGCGAAGTATGATGATGCCGCGATGGGGACTCAGTCGTAACTCCCGAAGAACCCAGAGGGGGCCAGCGTCATGCTCGTCGTGTCCGATGAGTACAAGTGGAATTTTTGCA
Source organism: Bdellovibrionales bacterium (assembly GCA_016713885.1). Classification (GTDB taxonomy): domain Bacteria; phylum Bdellovibrionota; class Bdellovibrionia; order Bdellovibrionales; family JAMPXM01. Next base: position 760,820 of record JADJOF010000001.1, read on the forward strand.
TCAGTTGGAATCTGGCTTAGATCGACTTTCGAGCCTGCAAGATCGGCAAGCAGAAAGTCGGGTCGAAATTTCGACTGAGCGGGATTGGATGGAATGAAGGGGGCATTGATGCCCACGAGGTTGCCTACTTTTGGATAGCCAGCCGCGAAGTACTTGGGCTCACGAGTGTCGACATAAACCATATCGGACCGCTGTTTGGGCGTTAGTCGCGCAAAAAATTGGTAGATATGACGAGTTGAAACAACTTCGGCGCCTGCGGCAAAATCCGGCAACGTATCTTGCGGTAAGACGGGTGAATCGCTGTCGTAGCTGACGAGCATGATGACGATGGGCTCTTGGAACGTCGAGGTGGCATTTCCGAGGTTGTACAAGAGTGGAAACTCGTCGCGGCTTGTTTTGATTGCGGTAAAGAAAGCGTCGGGCAGGAGGTCGATCCGACGTTCTAAGATGCGTTCGAGTTTGAGCCGTCCGGCAGGTGTATACGTCATCTTATTTTCGAAGATGTCATCGTATACGACGGCTATCGAGCTATCTCGTACAAAGCACTTCGGCATTGAAAGAGGAACCGCCAGTATATTTTGCTTTCCTTGTTTGAGTGCTTCGATGCGGCTTTTGGGCAGCGCTAGGCCGCTCGTGGGCGGCAGACCGGAACAGTCGTTTGTCGTCCGCGGAAAGGCGATTGGTTGACCAAATTGATTCAACTTGAGTGCGTTATCCCACGCCTCGACAGTGAGGTGCGGTTGAATAGAATTTGCGTGCGCAATGAGGTCGTCACGTCCAGAAAAATGAACGGAGTAGTCCTCAGCGATATCGATCGTCGGCAGATTGACGGGGTCGGCGGCTGTACTTGTGCGACGAATGGCTCCTGCCGGTGGCGGAATCGCTTTGGAGATGAAAAAGTAGTATCCGACTGCAGCCGTCAAGAGCAGTCCAATAAATGTTCCAATCACAAGTTGCTTGTTCACAAATCAATCCTCGTATAGGGCCTCATATAGAGCCGACATTCCTATGTTTGCGATGGACCTCTGGGCAAGATGATGGCTGAATCATTGAGAATTTAGTATATGTAAATCCGGTGTTGATGAAAAGAAACGGTCGATCCGAGAATGAATGTGAAAACAGCGAGAAATCTCCGGTGAGTCGGCGACTCTCGATCGTTTTGCCATGTCACAATGAAGTCGAAGCGGTTGGCCCGGTGCTTCATCGACTGGATGGGTTGGTGGATGGGTGGTTGCACAGCGGTCTCGAGCTATGTGAGGTTATTATTGTCGACGATGGATCGACCGATGGCACGCCGGGCGCCGTAAGTACATGGGTTGCGAGTTCGGCACGATCGGGCCTTTTCGTTCGACTCATTCAGCACGGATGTCGCAAGGGGTACGGCGCGGCAATTAAGACCGGCATTGGCGTTGCTGAGGGCGATCTCATTGCGTTCTACGACGTAGATGGGACTTATGATCCCGAGCATATTCCCGGCCTTGTGAGGGCGATGAGCGAAAGTAACGCCCTCATGGCTTGTGGTGACCGTCTTTCATCATGTGAGCACATGCCTTTAACACGCGAAATTGGAAATCGCCTTTTTGTCGGCACGATCAATCTTCTTTTTGGTGCGCGAGTCGTCGACAGCTGTACCGGGATGAGGGTGTTTCCTCGGTCAATGTCAGATTTTTTCGCTCATCATCGTCTGCCCAACGGCTTGGACTATTCGTTGGCACTCACCCTTTCATTTTTAAAAGGGGGCCATGGGTTGGTCGAAATGCCGATTCCTTACGCGCGACGGATTGGGCGATCAAAACTGCGCGTTCTGTCGGATGGTCCACGGTTCTATATGAGAATCATTGGATCTTGGTTGAGGCCCCTACAAAAGTCCTTGAAATCCAAATAGTGGAGAGAAGTCCGGCGCATCAGAAAGTGTCCACGGAGCCGCCTCGGTGAGCGCGAGAGATTTCTCGCAGTCTGTTGCAGCGATTGACCATGGTAGGCTCTCACTGAGCACATCGGACTCGGCACCATTGGTAAAATGAAATGGTATTCGAATCCACCTCCGGACAAGAAGGTCTTCAATAGGATTACTTGTTACGAGAGCGAGCGGGGGGCGGAGACCCACCTGAATGGCCTGCTCGAGCAATAGAGTCGACGGCCATTGACACGTCGCCGAAGGTTCAATTGTCGACCGACGGGTCCAAATATTCATTCCGGTTTCAGCGTAATTATTTCGGAGCCAATTCTCAAATGTTGGTCCAAGGAGATTGGCTTTGCTCGTTTTCAGAATGAGTGATGGCTTTGACTCGACGACGGATTGGAAGACCTCGTCATTTGAGCTATCGCCTGGTGACGGGTAGTGAAAGAGTCGATTGCGTTTCGGGAACAGGCCGATGCCGTCCCAGTAAGACGGTGTCCCAAGTTCTTCAAGAAAGCGGTCAAGCTTAAGGTAGGCCTCGTGTTGAATCGACATTTCGAAATGTCGAAAGGGCGAACGAATCCAAAGTGTAGCTGAAATTCCAATCGCGCAGATCACGGCGATGGTTCCCACTGCCTTTTGTTGGCGTAAACTTTTAAAAGAATAGAACTGAATACCAGCACTTGCTCCGAGTACCCAAACTGGCAGGCGTGATGAAAGCAGAAAGGGAAGTTTCTGCGGAGCAAGAATGACGTAACAGAGACTCACGATAGCACCCCAAAAGAGAGGGCGCAGTTGCCATGTCAGGCGCTGGTAGTTCCAGGCAGCCGACGTCAATCCAATGGCGACAACAGCGATGACGATCGGGGCCGTTTTCATCATATCATAGACATAGAGCCAATCCTGGGCGGCAAAGAAATCTGAGTTACTATAGGAGTCAGACGCGTAGTGGACGAGTCGATACAGTGTCTCGCGAGAAAAAAGAAGGAGTGGAACGAGCGCACCAGCAATCGGCGAAATGCTCGCAATGAACGTTTGTCGCAGGATATTCGGACTTGTTGGCCAAGGCTGAAAGAGCGCGAAGACCAGCATCAGATAGAGATCCAGCGATTTGGGCGTTAGGAGGAGCGTGGCTGAGCAGCCGAGAGAGAATATGAGGCTCTTTTTTTGCTGTGAGATCTCGGATCTTAAGAGCCACTGCAGGGTTAGTAGCGCCACAGCCACAGAAAAAATATCGCTGCGTACTTTAGTTAAGTTCAGCACGACAATTGGCGAGAGAAGCGTAAGGAGAAGCAAGAAATTGCGGTAACGATTGTGCAGAAGTCTGCCCATTGAAAAGACAATGACGATCGAAAATAACCACGAGAGTGCACGAGAGAAGGTGAGCGCCGACCAGTTATCCGGAGCAATTCTATTAACGGAACCAAGAAAAAGAGAAAAGAGAGGCTTGAACCAAGCCGAGTTCCAGAGCGGTCCCATTTTGAAAATACGCTGACTGGATGTGATACCCCAAATCTCGGAATCTTCAAATGAAAGTGAAAAAGCTGCGACGAGGTGGATGAGACAGAGTCCAACCACAAGACAGATGAAGATCGACTGTTTCCTGTTCCCGAGCATTCTTCTCATGATAGAGTGTGGACTGTGCAGACGTCCAAGCTTTCTGTTGTGATCCCCTCTATCGGTCGTGGTTCCTTGTCGATGTTGATCGATTCGTTGGAGTGCCATGGGGCCAACTGGATTCAAGAGATCATCGTGGTTCTCGATCCGACGTTTTCGCAACAACCGGCCCATTTTCACCGAGAATCGCAGAGCTGTCCTCTTTTGTTCGTGACTTCACCTGGGCCTGGAGTCAATCGTGCTCGTAACTATGGCGGCGGCCTCGCCAAGGGCGGCCTCGTTGCCTTTCTTGACGACGATGTTGAGTTGGAGTCTTCGCGGTTTTTTGAGGAGACGCTGAAGATCTTCCGGCGGCCGACAGTGGTAGCAGTTGGCGGGGACTATGGAACGGTCGACGGTACCGACATCTGGGGGCGCGGCTACAATGCGCTTTGCTCTGTGTGGCGAGCCTCGGCCGGACAGGGGCCTGCGGCAATGCTTCTGGGGGGCTGTATGGTTGTCCGTCGCGAGGTTTGGACTGCGGCCGGCGGTTTTGATGAGAATATTATCTATGGTGGGTCTGAGTCGATGCTGATTTGCAACTTGCGGTCGGCTCATGGTGAAGTCGTTTTTTCTCCCCAACTGCGAGTAACACATCGGACGCATGGACGTGGTCTAGCGCATTGGCTTTGGGTGGCCTTTCGCCAAGGGTGCGCCAAAAAACAGACATCGAGTCATCTCCCGTCCTTTTGGCAGCGGCTGGCTTCGGTGGCCGAAGCGATGGGCCAGTTGCCACTCAAGGGAGTGTGGGCCTTTTTCTTCTTTACTCCACTATTTCTCGTGTCGTCGAGGTGCGGTTCGCTATGTGCGGCATTGATGGCCGGTCGCTCAGTTTGTCGCGGTTCGAAGAAAACGACAGCGCGCTCAAATTACTGAGCAATATATAGGCTGTCCGGATTGGAGCGAGGCGACTGAGTGAACGTGCCACCTGCTGTTGGCCGCGTGCAAAGTGCTGAGCGTAGAGTGGCTGTACAGATCGATGGAGCCACTCGTTGATATGTTGCGAGGGAAGCTCGGGCGTAGTTTCGATGCGGCGCTTTGCGCCGCGTCCTTGCATGAACGCTTTGCGGATGAAGATTCGACGTGTCATCTCTGGCGAATGGCCGACAACAAGCTCTGGCAAAAAAAGAAGCTGTTTGGCGTTCACAATCAATCTTTGACAGAGGGCCGCTTCAGATCCGCCGAATAGAATATTCTCGTCAAAGTGAAGCTGCAGGTGGTCCTTTTTTAGAGACATGTTCCCGCCGAGCAATTGAGTGGTTTTATTGCCATCGAGTCGAGATCGATCGATCCACTGCTGCGCGATTTGGTGGTAGATCAGGTCCCATGTGGAGCGAGGCGCCACGAGGTGATATGGTCCTCCGATGCCGACGGCCTGGGGGTTTTGCGTATGGGCTCTCCAGTGTTTTTGAAGAATGTCGTCAGTCTGAAGGACGATGTCGTCGTCGAAAAATAGAACGATAGGTCCTCGAGCTTTGTCTAGGGCCTTATTTCGAGCGATGTTGACACCGAGTTTTCCTGTCTCCAGATAGATAAAGTTCGTGCCGATTGATCGGACCATTTGACGCAGCTCTTGCGAAGGCAGGTTGGCGACCACCAAGACTTCGAAGTTAAAATCAGTAACTTGTCTTTTGAGTCTTTCGAGAAGACCCCGCAAATGCGGACTTCTGCCGAGCGTTGGGATGGCGACCGTCATGGCGATTGGTGGTTGAGGCTCGAGTGGAATCATTGGCGCCCTTCGCTCTTGCGTTCAAATCGGACGACAACGGTCCGATATAACCAAGGCCACTTTTTGCGAATCCATCCTTGTGGTGTTTTGAAGAACCAAAGGTTTGCTTTTATGATTCGGCTAGGCTCGGTCAAGGTCCACGGAATGCGCCAAATATTCCCTTTGATAAAGTGGAAAATGTAGTGACCAACAAATAGTGCCGAGTTCGCAAGGAAGACGGCGAATGATGTTACTCGCCAAAGATTGGCTTTGATTCGATGTCCAGGTTCCCTTAGGGCCCATGGAATTCGCCAGAGGTTACCACTGATGAGATAGCGGAGTCGGCGCAGTTGAAAACTTAGGCGAGATACAAATGTTCGGATGGTGCTTTTTATGTAGAAAGCGGTAGCGGCACGAAGACGAGCAAGCTTTGAAATCTGTGTTCGGACGCTCCAAACTGCTGCTTCAAATGAGCCGCGAATAAACTTACGACGATCGTCGGTCTGTTGCAGAGTCAGAAGAAAGACTGCGGCCTTGATCGCGAACCGAATCGGCATCTGGAGATAGGCGCGCTTTAGAACTGCTCTCGGTATTGTGGACATAACACTGCGCCGTTCACTGAGGCAGGAGAAAAAATGCCAGTAGATTGCATGTGCATCGCTCGATATCATCAGCCGATAAAATAAGTTCGCAGAATGGGAAAGGCGTTGCATTTTGAGGAGACCATCATCGTCATCTTTGACTTCCCGCAAATGCAAGACTGCATCAGGAGGCAGCGCTTTTGCGGTGTATCGAGCGTGGAGCAGTTTCCACGCGAGTGCGTTGTCTTCGCAGCCATAATGAGAGAAGGCTTCTGGAAAACCATCGACGTGATCAAAAGCGAAACGACGAACGGCAAAGACTTTCGATGTTGTTGACTGCCATCGGAGTTGAGTTTGGTCGTTTGCGAGTTGTGCGAAGTCCCAGGGCTCAAGCTCTGCAGACTGTAGAGCGGAGAGAAGATCTATCGTGATTTTTACGTCGGCATCACAGAAAAGAAGGAGCCCATCGTTTCGACACCGGGAAATGGCTGCGCCGCAGTTTCTGACGTAGCCCGGACGCCAATCGGAGCGGGTGTTTTCCGTTCGAGGTACCTCAACAAGTCGAATATGAGGAGATTTCGGAAGATCGATGGGCCAGGAGACACCATCTAGACAAACAACAATCTCGTAAGTGTGTTGCCAGTGATTGAGTACGTCACAAAGGGATTGAATCGCCTCAGAAGTCCCATTTTCGAAGGTTTGAACAGGTACAATCACCGACAATGTTAAAGTCCGTTCGGCTTCTTGAGCAACCTGATAGACGGGACGAATAAGCGGACCGATGGGGCCATTCTCAGAGACGATGTGCCATGATTCTGGCACGGCAGAGAGATTGATTAGTGGATGTGTGAGTCGCAAGGTTCGCAGGTGATGTTCAAGTTCATCGACAGAAAGAAATGGGCCATCGGGATTGTCGGGTGGTGGAGCCCAGAGAAGGAGGTCGCCACGCCTGCTTGTGAAAATTCGCCGTACTAAGAGCTCCTCCCAGTCGAGTCCGACTTTTGGAATGAGAATCCACTTTGGATTCCATCGAGCTCGAATGGCCTCGACTTGCTCTATAGATAAAAGTTGATCGACAGCAACAAAGATATTTTCAAAATGCTTTACCTCGGAATCACTGCCCAGCGGAGCGCAGTTGAGCGCCTCCGTCCAGTGTAGAACAAGTCCGATCTCAACCATCGGACTTATTTGTCGGAGTCTGCTGGCTGCGATTGAGAGATGAGAATCGCCCTCAGAAAGGCCGACGAAGATGACGCGTCCTTGGCGGCCTTTGAGGGATTCAATCTCGTCCATCAGAGCTGGAGAGTTGGGATGCCGAAAGTAGCCGAGCGTCCACGGCGCAGTAATACAGCGAGGGATAAGTGTAGATTGAGCGATGATCCGTTCAATCTTCACAGACTGTCTCCGAATTTCTATTGAACGGTATGCGTTTTCTGAGTTGGTACTCTACAAAGTAATAAACCTTTCGTGTTGGATACGACATGGCCCACGCCAATGATCGAATTCGACCAGTCAGCAGGCCGAACAGTACTGGAATTCGCCAAAGCGTAAGTCGGGCGCTAGTACGCTCGATAAACACTCCGACGCGCCAGAGTGCAAGCGCTGCGATAAACCGGTCTGCCAGCACAGGTATTCGCCATAGCTGCAACTTTGCTTGGGCTCGTCCGGTAGCAACTCTAAACTTCCAAAGTGGAGGAGAGCCCAGCAGTTTATTTAGTAGAAGAGTCACTTTCCACAGTTGGAGTCGCGAGACCACGGAGTCGAGACTGAGCCAGTACTTTATCTTTTGCAGAAGACGCCACATAAACCAGCGTCGATTGTGTAGGGCGAGGCCGACCTCTGTTAAAAATTTGGGAACGATATGAATTCCCATTTTTTTCATGAGTGCACTGACGGCACTACCAAGAGGGTTCTGTTCTTTCATCAGTCCGCGAAAGTGAGTAAAGACGTCCTTTTCCAGTAGTCCTAGATAAAAGATCTGAGCGGTTTTAGCGAGTAGGCTCTGTCTTAAGTAGTCGGAATTACGAAACTCTGAGCGTTCGGTTTTGTGAAAAAGATGATAGGTCGTGGCGGGACTCAGGTGGAAGCGCGCACCAGCGTAAGCCAGTCGATATCCAAGCTCGACATCTTCGAATCCATAGTAGACGAATCCGCGTTTGATCCATCCGACCTTTTTAAAAAGGGCCGCTGGAACAGAAAGTCCATAGGTACAAGTGTACTTCCAGAAGAACGGAACGGTTGACCATTCTGAGAGCTTGTGAAATCGATCCCAGTAGCCATCTTCAGTCGAAAAAATATCAGATTGAACGTTGATGTCATTGTAACGAATCGAAGCGTTACTTTTCTCTTCGATCAGATTCAGGCGTTTGCATTGAATGACATCAAAGTTCTGATGTTGGAGCAGCAGATCCGATAAGTAGTTTTCGGGAGTTAGAATATCAGAATCGAGAAAACAAAGAATCCGGCCGCGCGAGTTTTTGACACCAAGGTTGCGCGAAATGCCGGCGCGATAGTTGGCGTCGCCCATTTTGCGGGGCTTGAGCCGCGGTGAATAGACGTACTTGAAGTTAAACCGATTCTCTTCGTGACTGAGATCTTGGCGAAGGGCAATTTCGGTCCCATCGTTTGAACCGTCGTCGACAACGATCACTTCAAACTGACTTCGATCGAGCGACTGACGTCGTAGGTGGCGGACAGTATTGAGGACATAGTCGCGATTATTGTAGGTCGGGATAATGACTGAAACTTCGATGGGCGTGTCGACCTCGGCGAGGTGTCGCGTGGTGTGGACAAAATGTGCCCATCGTGGACCGTAGAGGGGCTCGCTTTCGAGCGTTGGATCAACTCGCGGATCAAAGTTTTCGCATCCATACTGTGGACGAACATGAACTCCCGGCACGCGAGAGTGGATACGTTCGATGAGTTGGAAAACTTCGTGGCAGGAGAGATGGTTGTCGCCAAAAGCAAGATGGTAGGGAAAGTGAAAAAATAGTCGTTCGCGAACAAAGGGTTGGAGGCGATGCAGGGTTTCAATCACCGGATCTTTTTTGCGAACGGAATAGGTGAAGTATACTTGCTCGGGCCAGCGCGCGAGTCGGGCTAGCCAAGAGTCCTTTGGCAGCACTCCGTCGCCGAAGACAAAGTTCAGCGCATCGCCGGCGTCAAGTCGGCGCATGAGCTCTTCGAGAAAGAGTATGGGCATTTTCGAAAAAAACGAATGCGCTGTTACTTGAAATACGACGCGCAACTCGCGAGCCCGGCAGCGTCGCAAGACGTCTTCGCGCACCGGAGTCGCAAAGACATCGGAAAAAAATGAGCCAGGAAAGATAACGCCGTCGTACTCGCCCGAAACAGCACGATCGAGTTCGGTCGTGATGCTATCGAGGTCGTTAAACGGCGCTGACGGGGGACGGAGAAAGTGGCCAAGCTGTGCGGCGAGAGGGCCTTCGTTGCCTGTTGGTTGGCAGAGGAATAAGATAGAAACGCGGTGGGGGTGGGCCATCGCGTTGGATCACAGTTCCGTACTTTCCCCAGAGCTTCCAGTCTGACATTGACGTCAAGTTATTCGGAGCGTTGTCCCTCTGGCAACTAGCTTCCTCAGGCTCTACACTGTTAAGCGTGGATCAAGATTTATCAGTTGTCATCGTCGCGCACATTCGAGACCAAGCCGGGTTGGAAAAGCTGCTGCGAGCCATGAGCTCGATCGCTGGGAATACGCATCTTTTAACAGTGATCGACAATGCATCACGAGAACCGTGGGCCCTACGGATTCGCGAGGGGATCGAAGAGCGTGGCGGCCGCTATGTGCGTCGCGAAGTGAATAACCTTCGAGCAGCTCGAGATCAGGCTCTGCGACTTTCCAAAAGTGAACTCTTGGCTTTTGTCGACGCGGATATCGAGTTGCCTCGGGATTGGCTGCAAATACTGCGAGAATTTCTCAGAGATCCGCGGAATGACGCTTGTTGGGGTGTGGCTTCGGCGCTTTCGGCACCGCGGGATTCAAAGTTTGATCGCGCGATGTTGTTGGCGATGTCGACGCCATTGGCACACCTCGGTACGTCACAAGTCGCGCAAATCCGACAAGAGAAGGCGGTGTCACACTTGGCGACAGCGGCGGTGCTTTTTAGGCGGCATCGGGTGCTCGAAGTGGGCGGTTTTTCAGATAAATTCTCGCGCGTTGGCGAGGATCTCGAGTTGAGTTATCGATTGATGGGAGCCTCTGACACGAATCTGCGACGTCTTATTTTGCTGCCTCAGCCGGTTGTGACTCATCATCAAGATCAATCGCTCAGCGCGTGGTCGGCGAGAGTTTTTCGCTATGGCTGGAGCCAGAGCGAAGTGGCCCGCGTCCATCGTCGGCACATCTTTAGTCGCAAGCTGCTCCCATTTTTGATTGGCGCGGTGGGACTGGTGAGCTTAGGCGCAGCCTTTGCGGGATACCCCATGCTGCTCGCCATTCTCATTGTTCAATACACAACGCTCGTCTTTGGCATCGTTGTGGGAGGCGCATTGGTGGCCGGATCGCTTGCCGCTGCCCCTTGGCGATCGTCATCGTGATGGCAACCCATTTTAGCCTATAACAGGCATGTGGGCCGGCGTACTGGGGTTATGTCGAAATCCGCGTTACTCCGCCAGTCGATGAAGGACGGGAGCAAAGCCAAGTAGGTGCCGAGTACAAGCGCGAACGTCAGCAGAACCTTTCTGGCGAAATGGGTTCTGATCGCGACGGCTTTGGCTTTTCGATAGGGCTGCATGAGAGTCCCCCTTAAAGGCCTATCGGTCGCCGGCTTTCGGTGCATGATGAAATTAGTAGCATTGCGTCATATTGAGACTGTGTTATACTGCCGACGGTTTTGCAGGCGATCGCAGTGCCCCAACTCGAGACGAATATCGCAAGATGTAAGTTTTGAATGGCATTGAGGAAAGTCCGGACTCCATAGGGCAGCGCAGGGGTTAACGACCCCCCACCGCAAGGTGAGGAACAGTGGAACAGAGAGAATGTCCGGGGCATTGAGCCTGAGGCCGGGAACGGGAGATCAGAGGGGAGTTGCCGGAGTGAAAACAGCCAAACTCTGCGCGGAGCAAGAACAAATAGGGAGGCGTTTGAGTGCGGCCCGCACGAAGCTTCCGGGTAGGTTCGCTTGAGGCGCGCGGTAACGCGAGTCCCAGAGGAATGGTGGCCTCCCCGAGATCGATGTCGATCGGTTCCGGGAAGACAGAATCCGGCTTAACGCAAAACCCTCGTCGACATTTTGAGGCCCGTCAGTCAAAAGCTGGCGGGCCTCACCTTTTTAGATGAAACTCAGGCTATGGCACATGTTTGGGATCTTGTCGGCAGTACACCCTTAGTTGAGATTGCTTCGCTATCGAAGCTCACGGGTTGTCGTATTCTTGCGAAGTGTGAGTTTTTGAATCCCGGTGGCAGCATTAAAGATCGCGCGGCTAAGGGAATCATCGAGAGCGCGGAGCGTGGCGGTCAGTTGCTCGCAGGCGGTGTGATTGTCGAAGGCACTGCTGGCAACACCGGTATTGGCCTTGCGACTTTGGCTGCTGAACGCGGGTATCGAGTGATCGTGTCGATGCCGGACAATCAATCGCAAGAGAAGTACGCGATGCTTGAGGCGATTGGTGCAGAGGTTCGCAAGTTCAAGCCTGTGCCATTTTCAAATCCTGAGCACTTCTATCATCAGGCGAAACGAATTGCGGCTGAAACTCCTGACACCTTTTGGGCCAATCAGTTTGAGAACACCGCGAACCAAGAGGCGCATTATCGCAGCACGGGTCCTGAAATTTGGAGTCAAACCGGCGGCGTGATCGATCACTTTGTCTGTTCGGTCGGTAGCGGCGGAACCATCGCGGGCGTCAGTCGGTTTCTGAAAGAAAAGAATCCGTTGCTACAGGTGACCTTGGCGGATCCATTTGGTTCGGGCCTTTATTGTCAGTTGCGCGAAGGAAAAATGGAAACGCAGGGTTCATCGGTCACCGAAGGAATTGGCATCATGCGACTCACGGCCAACTTTGCGATGGCCAAGGTCGACGCGGCTCTTCGCGTGTCGGATCAGGCAATGATCGATATGCTTTTTCACGTGGCCCGTCACGACGGGCTTTTTATCGGAACATCTGCGGCTTTGAATCTGGCGGCTATTTTTGAAATGGCAAAAGCCCGGCGCGATTCAGGCCAGACCTTTGTGACGGTTCTTGGCGATTTAGGATCGCGGTATCAGTCGAAGCTCTTGTCGGCCGAGTGGCGGCAGCAGGTTCAGTTGCAACCGCAGCCACTTGTTTCGTGAAGGGTCCTCTAAAAAACGGAAGGGCGCTCCCCCTCAGTAGCGCCCTTCCACATGATCGGCTGAGCCGAGGCATGTCTTTCGAAAGATAATAGATAGAGACTATCGCGATGCAACCGCAGCAGGAGCGGGATTCGCAGGATTCGCAATAGCCGGACGAACAGGTGCTGGCGCGATCTTGTTCAAGTCTTTTGCCGTTCGAACAACCCAGTTCGCGTAGTAAGCAACATTTGTATAGGCGGCAGAAACACCGCACGTGTCGTTTGGATCATCAACGCCGCGGCTGGTAACTCCAAAAACAACCAATTCACCATTGAGTTCTGTGTAAGCGGGGCCGCCAGAATCGCCGTGGCATGCGCCTTTTCCATGCGCCTGCTCAACGAGAACTTCTGACTTCGTGTACTCTGCCTTTTTGATCGACGTCGTAACGAATCGAAGTTTGCCTGCATTTTGGTGGTCAGAAACCATGCGGCCAGTGCGTGGGTCGCGAACCTGAACAACATCAGATGCACCGAAGCCAGCCAACATAACGGGAGCACCATCTTTGAGTAGCGAAGCGTCAGTCAAAAACTTAATTGGTTTGTATCCAGCGGGGAGTCCGCCCGAGAATTTCACAACAGAGATGTCGCCGGTGTTGAGTTCCTCACCTTGGCGGAAGGCCCAGAGCGGAGAAACTTTGTATGCGTCAACAGCGCGAACCGCGATCTGAGGAGAGTTGAAGTCTGTGCCAAATACAACGCGTAGGCTTGCGGCCGGAGACTCAACGCAGTGAGCGGCCGTGATGATGATAGATTCAGAAAGGATAGTGCCAGTGCAAATTGCGCCGACGGCTACATCGTAAACACCGACGATATGTTTGGCGAACGGCTCGTTACCGTTGGAGTCTGTTCCGCCGATAATGCCAGTGCCCTGGGTTTCGATTGCAGCTGATTGATTCGGAGCTTGTCCGCAAGCGCTCATTGCAAAAGCCAAAGTGATGACGGCCATTTTTCCGAGGAGCGGAAATGGCGAAGGTTCGATCGACTTGTTGCTCAGGTTGTTGAGCGGCGATAATGATGCTTTCACGTTGTCCCCCTGCTGCCCGCCTTTCGTCTGGCGGGCGAAACGCTTTCATGACCCCGTCATGCGCGCTTCGGTTAATCAGAGCTCGAATCCTTCGTGCTCGACTGCGTGCTTTTCTCATCCGATGACGCGTCAGATACAACTTTTATTTTGTTAGCCAATCCATAAGGTTAACTTATGGATTTGATGGTGGTGATGTGTAAAATGTCGCGGGTTGGAACCGGCTGAAATCAATAAATTCAATAGGTTATGTCGACTGGTTCCATTTTAGTTCTTAGAAAAACTTAGGTCTCGATGGCCACTTTGCTCGATGTGGAAAAGCGAGTTTTTCAGCTCAATCGCGTCGTTCGACGACAAAGAACAATTCTTGTCCAAGGCGTTTGGGTAAAGATTCGCGATCGCGACTCCAGATCAGAGGGATAAAGAGCGATTGTGCGCCGCGTCGCTGGGCGAGAAGCAGGCGAGTGCGCAGTTCCCACTCGGTACAGCCGAGCGGCGGACCTTCGGGTTTATCCATCACCGGAACAAAGCCGAGGAGTCGGCCACGCGGAGTCAGCAGGCGCCGCCAGAGTTTGAGAATTTCCGGTCGACGCGCGGGATTGATGGCGCAGAAAAAAGTGTGTTCAAAAATAATGTCGAAACGTTCGTTCCAATCGGTCGGAAGTTTAAAGGCATCGGCCTGAACCCATTTGAGATCCGCGGATTCGCCGTAAGTGGCGCGAGCATTTTCGATAGCTTCGGGTGCGAAGTCGATGCCGGTGACGATGTGGCCTTGCTGACTCCACCAGTGGGCGTCGTGTCCGTTGCCGCAGCCGAGAACCAGAACGCGGCAGCGCGTGAGCTTCAGCGGCGGGATGAGGCGCGGTAAACCCGGGTGGAAGGCGCCGTTGTCCCAGCGTGGTGTTTCGTTCTTATAGATGTCGCTCCAGAAGCTTGGCTCATTGGCGGCAGAATAGGAGCCGTAGTACGGTGCAATTTCAATCGTGCGCGCGCCAAAGGTGACAGAGGTGTCGTCGTAGGCTGTGGCCTGTTGAAAGAGCCGGCTTTGTGCTGAGCGGCTAAGTGCGGCGCGAAGACCATTTTCGGTGCGGACAAAGAAGCGATCCCACTCGTCACAAGAGAGTGAATGCGAGTCGACCGTGGTTTCATAGCCGTAGTTGAATCGTGCGCGCCAGTGAGTTTCGGGACCTGGTTCGATGTCGAGAATAGTCAATGGGTGGTCGAATGCCTCGACAATCACGGACTGGCCATCGACCTCGATGAGCGCGCGGCCGCGTTCATCCTTGCGCATGGTGCTGAGCCATTGGGCGCCGACCTCTTGATCGGCCATGCGAATGCCGTCGAGTGAGAAATACCCATCCTCGTCGACAACAATAAAACGCGCTGACTCAGGCGTTATCGCGGATGTCGGCGCGAGTGTTTGTGTCATCAGTGTTGATGGTCTTTTTGAGTGTCGGATTGATTGGGATCTTCAGTGGGGGCAGCCGCGGGCTCTTGCCCTGATCCCGCTTTGATTTCGGAGCCATTTTTATAGCGAATCATTGGCGAGCTGACGCTTTCATTGATCCATTCCCAGGTGCTTCCGTCTTTTGATCGGAGGCGCACGGAGCCTTCAAAAACTTGCTCCGTCATATCTCCTGAGGTGCCAATGGATTCGTCAGTTACGTATCGAAAGCGCACAAGCATTTCTTTGGTGCCGGGTTCTTTGGCGGGCAAGTCTTCGCTGAAGAGCTGTTGAAAAACGACATCGGTTACGCCCGGGCGTTGGGACTTGATGTACTGCACGATGGTTTCTTGGAGAGTGGATTCGATGGCGTGTCGCTTATCGAGACCGAGTTCGCGATCGGAGTGTGCAAGATCCCAGGACCACATCATGGCGATCAGGATTACCAGTGCTGAAAAGTACTTTCCGATGCCGGTCATGAGGCCTCCTGGTCGGCGGGTGAGGTCGGCGAACTGAGTCAAAGCTTTTCCCTAACGATTACGTCCTCTAGACACTAGACTCTACGGCAAGAGTCGTCAATTGATGGGAAGCGGGTCGCGTGCAACCAACATGGAAAATAAAGGCGTGGCGGGAGTTGGGGTCGGCGGACTCTCGGGCTGCGCTTAAAGAACGCGTTCAGGGTACGGTACAAGAGTTGGCCCGTCGCGTGGTGCAATCGGGCGTGGCTTTGGCGGTTGATCAGGTTGAACAGGCAATCCACACATTTGGTTTGGGTCGCTATGGCGTGCGCTTGAGCGGACGGAGCAATGTGTACGAAGCGACACTACCAAGTGCCTCGTCGGTGACAATGGCGGAAGCAGCTGAGCGACTTTCGGCGCGAGCTCTTTCCGATGTGTTTTCGCAGACGTCAGAAAGAGCTCTCGTTTTGAATTTGGCGATTCGCTGGCTCCAGCCGCAGGCCTCGGGGGCGCCGGCTGTGATGCGATTGACCTGGACGGAGATTGAGCGGGAGCAGTTTCGTCGCGATGTTTTATCTCGTCTGACCGATGGAGCTGAGCTTCAGGTGACAGCGCCAGTTTTGAATGACGACGGGCTTTGCATAGCGGAAGTTGAAATGGTTTGGAAGGCGTGGGCGCGACGGCAAATTGGTCGCGAGGGTGAGCGTTAATGGGTCCGAGTATCGAGTCGAGAATTGAGTCTGTTTTGAGCGTTGGTTCGGCCGACTATGTGGCGAATCGCGATGCGATGAAAAGTCTGGTGGATGTGTGGCGCGAGCGCGTGGCGACAGTTCGTGCAGGAGGCGGCGAAGATTCGGTCGCGAAGCATAAATCGCGCGGTAAGCTCACGGCACGCGAGCGTATCGAAGCCTTGATTGATCCGGGAACGGCATTTTTGGAGCTTTCGACACTGGCCGCTTGGGAAATGTATGATGGTCAAGCTCCGGGTGCCGGTGTTGTGACCGGAATTGGCGTTATCAGTGGGCATGATTGCATGATTGTCGCCAACGACGCCACGGTGAAGGGCGGAACCTATTTTCCGATGACGGTAAAAAAGCATCTTCGTGCACAAGAGATTGCGATGGAGAATCACTTGCCGTGCTTTTATCTCGTCGATTCTGGCGGGGCGTTTTTGCCTCTACAGTCCGAGGTGTTTCCGGACCGCGATCATTTTGGTCGTATCTTTTTTAATCAGGCTCGAATGTCGGCTGCAAACATTCCGCAGATTGCTGTTGTGATGGGCTCGTGCACAGCCGGCGGTGCCTATGTGCCGGCAATGAGCGATGAGAATGTGATTGTGAAAGGAAATGGGACAATCTTCTTGGGCGGTCCGCCGCTTGTTCGCGCGGCGACGGGCGAAGTTGTCACGGCGCAAGAGCTGGGCGGGGCCGATGTGCACTCGCGCTTGAGTGGTGTCACCGATCACCTTGCAGAAGATGACGAAGAGGCGATTGCGATCACGCGCGATATCGCGGCGAACCTCAATCGAGTCAAGTCCGTATCGTTTCGCACGGCTGAAGTTGAAGAGCCGCTTTATAGTGTTGATGAAATTTACGGGGTGATCCCTGCGGACACGAGAAAGCCTTTTGATGTTCGCGAAGTGATCGCGCGCGTGGTGGATGGAAGTCGATTCCACGAGTTCAAACCGCTTTATGCCGAGACCGTCGTTTGCGGCTTTGCGCGAATTTACGGAATGCCGGTCGGAATTGTCGCCAATAACGGCGTGTTGTTTAGCGAGAGCGCGCTGAAGACAGCACACTTTGTTGAGCTCTGTGATCAGCGGGGCATTCCGTTGGTGTTCTTGCAGAACATCACGGGTTTTATGGTCGGAAAGAAATACGAGAACGAAGGGATCGCCAAGCACGGAGCGAAAATGGTGATGGCGGTTTCGAACGCGTCGGTGCCGAAGTTTACGGTCGTGATTGGCGGCTCATATGGCGCGGGCAACTATGGTATGTGTGGTCGCGCCTATCAGCCGCGATTCCTCTGGATGTGGCCGAACGCACGAATCTCAGTGATGGGTGGCGAGCAGGCGGCGAACGTTCTGCTGACCGTGAAGCTCGATCAGTTGGCTGAAAAGGGACAGACGATGTCGGCTGATGAGCAGGCGCGGTTTAAGGCGCCGACACTTGCGAAATATGAAGTTGAAAGCTCGGCCTATTACTCGTCAGCGCGAATATGGGACGACGGTATTATCGATCCTAAAGACACGAGACGAGTTTTGGGAGTGGCTCTTTCGGTGACGTGCAATGCGCCGGCGGAAGAGCGCCGCAAGGGCGTATTCCGAATGTGATTGGTGCCGATGGCGCGAGGGGGATCTGTGAAATCGGTAAGAGTGGAACAGCAAGATTTGGTGATACGCGTGGTCTTGTCGCGCCCTGATGTGCGCAATGCCTTTGATGGCGAGACGATCGCAGATCTTACCGATATTTTTCGAAAAATCGCAGATGGCCGCATCGGTGCGGATGCTCGTGTGGTTCAGCTTGTCGGCGAGGGCGGATCATTTTGTGCGGGCGCTGACCTCAACTACATGAAGTCGATGGCGGGATTTTCTCGCGAGGAGAATGCGCTGGATGCCGAGCGCCTGTTTGCGATGTTTGAAACTGTGCGCTCTTGTCCGCTACCGGTGATTGCTCATGTTCATGGCCATGCGATGGGCGGCGGTGTCGGTCTTGCGGCTTGCGCTGATATTGCGCTGGCGGAAGCCGGGACGAAGTTCGCGTTTTCAGAAGTTCGACTGGGAATCATCCCGGCGGTGATCTCGCCGTTTGTTCTGTCTCGCATGAATGCGGGCTGGGCGCGCCGCTGGATGATGACCGGAGAGGTGTTTGATGCTGACCAAGCGTTGACAGCCGGGCTGGTGAGTTTTGTTGGTACGAGCGATCAGGTCGTTGCGGAAAAAGCGCGTCTGGTGAAAGTGTTTTGCGAGGTCGGTCCAGAGGCCGTGCGTGAGACGAAGAAATTGATACGTGACGTTGTTGGGCGCGATCCACTTGATGTGCAAGAGCGTGTGACAGAGGCGATTGCCGATCGTCGAGTCAGTACTGAGGGACAAGAGGGTTTGCGGGCCTTTCTTGAAAAACGCGACCCATCATTTCGACGTGGGGTTAAAATATGAGTAAGGGTAGTGGGCGTCGACGGATTCAGACGGTGGCGATTGCCAATCGCGGAGAAGTGGCTGTTCGCATCATGCACGCCTGTCGTGAGCTTGGAATTCGCACGGTATTACTTCACTCTGAGGTCGATGTGGCGACGCGCGCGTATCGCATGGCCGATGCGAGAGTGTGCATTGGGCCCGCGGCATTGAATGAAAGTTATCTGAGTATTGAGAATGTCGTAAACGGGGCACTGGCCGGAGGCGCAGACGCCGTTCATCCGGGATTTGGTTTCTTGTCTGAGAATGCGGATTTTGCTCAGGCGGTCGTGAGTGCCGGCATGATCTTCATTGGACCAAAGCCAGAGTCGATTCGCGCTGCTGGTGATAAAATTTCTGCGAAAAAATTAATTGAACAGGCGAAAGCCCCCACGGTGCCGGGATACATGGGTGCTGACCAGCGAATTGAATCGCTTGTTGAGGAAGCTGTTCGCATCGGCTTTCCGGTTATCGTGAAGGCGGCTGCCGGTGGCGGTGGTCGTGGGATGAAGGTGATTCGTTCGCGCGCCGAAGCGGCGGAACAGATTGCGAGTGCGCAGCGCGAGGGTCAGGCGGCCTTTGGTTCGCCAGTCGTGTTTTTGGAGAAGTATCTCGATCGGGCTAAGCACATCGAGTTTCAGATTTTTGGCGACTTCACCGGTCAGGTCGTCTCGTTGATGGAACGCGAATGTTCAGTGCAAAGACGCCATCAAAAGATTATTGAGGAGGCGCTTTCTCCCTCGCTCACACCAGAGCTTCGACGAGCAATGGGTGAAACGGCGAAACGGTTGGCGGAGTCGGCGCAGTATCAGAGCGCAGGTACCGTCGAGTTTTTGTTGCAGGACGGTGCTTTTTATTTTCTCGAAATGAACACGCGTCTTCAGGTGGAGCATCCGGTCACCGAGATGGTCTTGGGTATCGATTTGGTGAAGGCGCAGATCCTGAATGCCGCACAAGAGTTCATGGTCTGGCCTGAAGAGTCGCTGAGACCACACGGTCATGCGATTGAGTGTCGTATTTACGCCGAGAATCCCTATCAGGCTGGAATGCCGTCGACCGGGCCGCTTTTAGGTGTGGCTTGGCCAGAAGGACCTGGGCGTCGATTTGAAACCGGCGTTGAGACGGGCGATGCTGTGACTTCTTACTACGACCCCATGATCGCCAAGGTGATTGTTTGGGATGAGACGCGGCTCAGAGCGATTAAGAAAATGAAGGCGACGTTGGCTGAGTCCGTTGTTCTTGGTGTGCATACGAACATTCCGTTTCTGCGCGAGATGTTGTCGCATCCTGAATTTATTGATGGGGCGATGACGACTCAGTTTGTTGGCCAGCATTTCCCTGAAGGTTTGGCCACCCGCGAACGCACCGAGCTTGAGAAGGCTTTTCAGATGGAAGGTGAAAAAGCATTGCTGTCGAGCGGAGATCCTGCCCAAGGGCGGCCCGGGTTTTCTGATCCGATGCGCCTCGATGCCTGGAGGAACATATGAAGTTCGTTGAGTTTGAATGGAAAGGGCGCCGTGTTCGGGGCGCGGTCTCGCGCGGTGCAGGGGCGGATCGATCGTCGATGTGGTTTTCAGTTGATGGCGAGGTATGGAAAGTCGAAGACGAGCGTGCTCGGGGCCGCCGATCGGGCTCGGCGAAGTCCCATGCGGCGGATCCATCTTTGATCACGGCGCCGATGCCTGGAAAAATCATCAAGGTGATGCAAGCGCCCGGTGCGATGGTTGCGGCCGGAGATGTCGTGGTCGTGATGGAAGCGATGAAGATGGAGTACACTCTCAAGGCACAAGCGGCGGGGCTCATTGAAGATGTGACGTGCTCGGTCGGAGAACAGGTTGTTTTAGGTGCGGCCCTTGTGAGGTTAAAGTTATGAGCCAGGTTCGAATCATCGAAGTTGGACTTCGCGATGGTCTTCAAAATGAAAAGACGATGCTCTCGGTTGGAACGCGCTTGGAGCTAGCCCGGCTTTTAGCTGAGGCCGGTTCGCGCGACCTTGAGATTGGTGCATTTGTGTCGCCGCAATGGGTGCCACAGATGGCGGGTTCGCGTGAGCTGATCCTGCAGGTTCTTGAAGAGCGAGAACTCAAGAGTTCGCCGTTTCGCCGAACAGAGCTTTCGGCTCTTGTGCCGAATCGTCGAGGTCTTGAGGATGCGCTTTCGACGGGGATCGAGCGCATTGCGATTTTCGCTTCGGCGACCGAGGCTTTCTCGAAAAAGAATATTAACTGCTCTGTGAAAGAGAGTCTTGTTCGTTATGCTGACGTGGTGAGTGAGGCGCGTCGTCATAAGAAGACCGTGCGCGGCTATCTGAGTATGTGTTTTGGTTGTCCCTTTGAGGGCAAGGTGCTGCCTTCGAAAGTCGTTCGCCTGGCTGAAAAGTTGATTGAGATGGGCTGCGATGAAGTTTCAGTCGGCGACACGATTGGTGTTGCGGATCCAAAACAGGTGAAGGCTTTGGTTCGGTCGTTGATCTCGGCCGTCGGTCGTCGTCATTTGGCTATGTATTTTCACGATACCCGTGGCACAGCGTTGGCGAATATTCTGGCCTCGCTTGATCTTGGAATTGCGGCCTTTGACACCTCGATCGGAGGCCTCGGTGGCCGCCCGTATGCGCCAGCGGCCACGGGGAATGTTGCCACTGAAGATGTGGTGTACATGCTTCATCGCATGGGAGTGAAGACGGGACTAAAGCTCGATAAGCTGATCGAAGCCAATCACTTTGCGACGACAAAGATGGGTCGCGAATTGTCGTCCAAGGTTGGTCGGGCGGGGTTACCGCGGTTGATTCCGGTTTAACGACTGCTACTCCAGCCCATCACGCGGCCATCCTCGCTGAGGTTGATGCGGTCGCCTCGGCGCGCGGGTTTTTCAATGATGCTTTGATCGAGGTAGGGGTGGAGTTTGACGACTCGGTCCTCGCCGAGGGTGAGCTCTTTAATTTTTCCAGATTCAAAAAAAACGATGTTTCCAGGACCGCAGCGATAGCCGTCGATCTCGGCATGCTGTGAGAGAATCGCCGCTTTAAGACGTCCGTTTGGATAGAATTCAACATCAGACGCATTGGCCGGGTTTAGATCGCCTTTGATTTTGTAGTTACCCACGGTCGATTCACCACTGAGCTTTGCCGCTTGTATCTGCTCGGTTGGGAAAAAACGGATCTCAGAATTGGCCTTGAGTTTGAGTCCACTCTTGAGCTGCTCTTCGGCGATGTAGCCGCGACTGACTTTTCCGTTGGGATGAAATTCAAGATTCATATTCTTCGCGAAGCGATAACCATGGACTTCTTTGTCCGCGTGAAGTGAAGCACTCTCCAGAGCGCCATTGCTTGTAAAGCGAAGACTCGCTTCTCCCGCTTGGAATTCAATGTCTCCAATCTTTTGTCCACTCACGGGAGAAAGTTCAAACAACGCACCATTGCTCCAAATCGAGAGTGCGCTTCCTTGCTTCAGGAGATGGCCATTCATCTTGAAATCCCGACTGAGAGTGGCCGACGCGACGACGCCAGAGCTGCTGATCAAAGTCAGTATCGACCCTTCTGGGAACTGGACGCCTTGATGAATGTCGCCCTTCTTTACCGTCACCTGGTGTGTGGGTATGTAGGGTCGATGGGCGTGGGCTGTTGACAGCGAGAATATGAAGAGGGGAATTAGCGAGAAGAGTTTCATGGGGTCATCCTCCGTTTGGTCAGCGAGCAACGTCAACCGGCGCTAGCGTTCAAGCGAGAAAAAGTCCATGTTCAAAACGTAGAGCTCCTCTTCGGGCGACTGGCGAATTGTATCGACGTGGCCTTTGATGTCCTCGAGAATGCGCTCTTTGATTTTGATCACATCTTTTTTTGAAAGCGACACGGCCGCGGAATAGTGAAGGTCGAGCGGTCCTTCGCGATCGAGAGATTCAACGGCCGCTTGTCGCCAGTTGGCGTGATGTCTTGCGATGTGCGGTGAGTCCGATCCGATGCGAACAAAATTTGTACCGGGCCTTAGGCGGCGCCCGCGTTCATCGATAAGTCCGGTCTCGAGGAGAAAGTCGACCACGTGGGCGACTAGTTTTGGTGAAATTTTGAGATGATTGGCGAGTGCCTCTCGATCCTGAAGAGACGGGACGGTGACAGCGATGTGGCAGGCGGCGTAGTGCCATGAGCTGTAGTAGGTCGCCTGTTGTGTCGCGGTGAGTGGGGTTCTGCCGCCTTGACGGGAAACCAAGTGGAGCCGTTTGGCGAGGGCCAGCTCGAGTTGCTCATCGAAGTGTTTTCGAAGCGACGGTGTGCCGGCTTTTGCGCGTTGAACGAGAAGTAAGAAGTAGTCGGCCTCGGCTTTGGAGTGAGAAAAGAAAGCGTTCAGCGCGTCGGCTTGCTCGAGGCTGAGATGAGCATGGCCGTGCAGGACTTGCGAAAGATAGGTTGCCTGACAGCCAATTGCTGTGGCCGCCTTCGACTTGAGTCCGCGTCGTTCGGATTTGTCCCCAAAGCGATGGACAAGGTACTGCTTGTAGTCCTTGGTTTCGAAGAGACTGCGGGGAGTGGTGGAAGCCATGTCGTCGTCCTTTGTCATGTCTCACGTATCGGTGGCGCCATCTGCACCTTGCTATAAATTTAGTAATACTGCATTTAAACGTAATTTCCGAAGCAAATTAATCTACTATTCAGGAGGAGACGCCGGCATTTTGAAGTTCTAGGGTCGGTGCAGAAAAGTTTTCCGACGCTATGGAACTTGAAAGAGAAACTGTGTAGAACAATGGGTGTTCATAAAGGGGATCTATGAAAAAGGCGCTACTGATTTCTATTGGATTGTCGTTGCTGTCGACCGTGGCGTTGGCCACGAATCCTAGAAATGTTCGTTATCTCCTCCCACAGGGTGGCGTCAGTGATGGCGGTGGCAGCGCTGTCGTCTGCCGAGCGGCAGACGGATCAGTTCAGTCCGCTGAGCTCCTTGATCTGTTTGAAGGGCGCATTATCAATGGCCATGTTGTCGGAGTCGATACCGCCCGTCCCTATATGGAGATTGCGCGCGAGGTTGCTGCAAAGATCGATAAGGGTGGCGTGGGGCACGACCTTACCGGCGTAAGTCGAATCACCGACTCATCGGGAACGATAACGACACGGATTTCGCTTCGGGGTGGGGACATCTCGTTGGACTCGATGAAGTGGGGTCTTGAGGCGGCGGCGAAGATGGTGCGCATGCTGCCTGAAGGTGTCGCACTGAAACCTGTTTCAGATTACAATTCGCCGATTGTTCCCAAAAACTGTGCTGTTGAACAGTTGGCGCTCTTTCAAGATGCTCCGAATCGACTTCTTATTGTCAGCGACATTTGGAATAAGCTCGATGCATTAAACAAATCCGCGTTGATGATTCATGAAACTCTTTATCGGACCCTTCGTTTCAGCGATAAGGAGGCAGATTCGAATCGGACACGACTGACTGTGGCTTTGGCTTTCACGAGCTATCAGTTTGAGCTTGGTCGGATGCAGCTGCCAGCACGTGTCCATCTGTGTAACTCGACGGATCTTGATATGAACTATCGCTTTGCGCTCTATGCTTCTGGTGATCAGGTTCATTACGAGTTCTTTCGCTTCAACGGAAAGTTCGGTCTGACACGCGAGACATTTAAACAGCCGCTGATGGGGAGCATTCTCGATAGTAGGGCGACTGGGTCGACAGTGGCCGTTCATTCCGATCAAATGAATGCGCCGATTTTAGAGAATCCGCTGTTCTACTCAGTGACGAACTGGGGAGCCGGTGGACCGGTCTTCATGATCGGGATTGCCGGTGAACAATCGATTCTCGTCAGCTGTTATGAGACTGAAGTCCCGGCTTTGACGGTTAAGTGACGGATTGGTTTGGTCGCGTCCACTCTGGGCGCGGGCCTTGCTCTCTAGGAAGGTGGGCCTTGGGCGAGCCGTTTAACGGCACCTGGGTTCACCGTTTTACCAAGGGGCAAGAGGTTTTACATGCGGGGCGGGTTTGATACAGGCTGGGAGGATCGCTGGTCGGGCTTGGCAAATGGCCTTGAGGTGATCCTTGAAAACCGTGTTTACCGGCTGATTCTCTGTTCGCTGACGGTGATCCTGCTCGTTGCCTACGCCGTGGCCGGTGCGCGAATGGCGGCTCCTCCACTCTTGAAACAACCTTATGGTTTAGAAGTTCGTCTCAGCGAGAAGGCGAAGACGCTTGCCGATGATCCGTGGGCGCTTGATCAATTGAACCGTCGTCTGAGTGAAGTGGATCATTTGCGTTCGCAGCTTCCATTTACTCCGACCAAGCTTCATCTGGATTTGGATCACACCGATCTTGCCCCTGGTGCGTTTTCTGCGCGCGTGCTGAGACTATGGCTTGACGAGTATCTTTCGCTTGATGCGCGAGGAGCGGCGGCCGGCGGGAGTGAGGTCGGCGCGGTTGAGGAAGAGGCGGTGATTCGCGCGATTCTGATGACCGAGAACGGCGAGCGCGGTGATAGGTCGCGGAGTTGGTACGAGTCGGCACTGACGATGGGTGAATACTGTGAGAGTGGCCGACTTTTGCCGATTGGTTGGGATGGACTTTGTCAGCATGTGAAAGAGCATCCGGAGTCGACGTGGGCGAGGGCCATGTCACCAATGAGTCTCGCGGATTGGCTTGCAAACGAACTGGTCCTTGATGCGGTCAAACGACCGCTCACCGAGCGTGCGTTACTTCTCGCGGTTTGGTTTCGAACTTTGAAAGATGAGTCTTTGAAGAATTGGCCCGAGTGGCCGGTTGAGAAGTCGCGATATGGACTTCGGCTTGAGACCAGTGTCGCGCGCCTAGCGCCGCATCGGTTGGCTGATTTTGATCCGGAACCGAAGCAGCATCTGATGATTGTCGATCAGGTTGAAGACCTTGAAAGACGCGTCAGTGAGGACGTGAAAATTGATACGGTTGTTCTCTCATCCTGTTCGTCGCCGCGTTGGCGCGATCTTGCGCGAGTGCGTGCTCGGCATTTCCTATGGGTGCGGGGGTGTGGTGGCTCGGCTGATACAGCATTGAAAGAGCTCAAGAGCGATCTCGCCTGGGCTGATCGTATCGATGCGTTTGCGCGCAACCACGCCGAGTTGTCTTTTGTTGAAATCGGCGTGAGCGAAGTGAAGCTTGCGCTCGCAAAGGGTTGGATCAAGAGCGGCGACTATCTTGATGTTGCTGTGCAGTTTGATGGAATTGCGAATTCCGCTCGGCCGACTGAGCGGACGTGGCTCAGAAGCCTACGCGCTTACCGTTTTAAAGCGCCAGTTGAAGTCGTTAAACTCGTGCGACTGCAGACAACCGGCGCGCTTTAGTGAGAGTGACTATTCTGACCAGAGATTTCGAACAGAGATAAGTTTACAGCTCTCGTCGACGAGGACTTCGTATGCGGCATCTCCGCCATCTTGAGTTGTACGGACCTCGTAAGCCAAAACGCCTTCATGTGTGACGTACTGGAGAACGGCGGGGTGAGTCCACCCGGCTCCGGTGACATAGCCTTCAGCTTGAGCGGCACAGTCTGGAACATTTGAAAGGGCCATAGCCGCATTTGTATTCAGGAACAGAGCGATAGTGAGAATCATCGACTTCATAGAAACCTCCAGGGGTGAGCGAGACCATGAGGTACCCGATTTCTGGTGATTTGAAATGACAAGATTCGGTTACGGAGAACATTTCAAAGTCGGCGGTGCCGAACTGGAACTACGGAGCCTTTTCGCTCCGCTGCCAAACTGCCGCGATGAAGCTGCAGCCGGGCTCTTCGATGTAGACATCAAAAACGTCAAGCGTATCGCCGATGACGGCTTTAACTTCATACAGTAGGTAGCCTTGAGGTTGGGCGATACCCTTGAAGGTCGCCGGCAGAGTGTACTCGACATTGGTGATATAGGTCTCCGCTTGCTTGGCGCAGGTCATATTGGCGTTTGCAGACGGGGATGTGAACACGAGTGCCGACAGTCCGATCAATAGGCCCATGAACTTCGTCATTTTAACCTCCTACGGTATGGGGGTACTACTATGAGTTGGCGTCGATGAGGCTCGTTAGTTGAAGTTCTGTAGGAAATTCAACTAGGCATTGCCTTCAGTCGCGTACTCCGTGTTGCAGCCTTTGATCTCGGCAATGCGATTGTGTTTGTCGACAAAGATGGCTTTTGGGTGGTGGGTCTCGGCTTCGGCCTCAGTGTACTGGGCATAGTTGGCAATGATCACGAGGTCGCCCTTATGAACGAGGCGGGCGGCTGCGCCGTTGAGGCAGATCTCGCCGGTCTTTCCCTTGATCACGTAGGTTGAAAAACGCTCGCCATTATTGACGTTGTAGATCTCCACGACCTCGAAAAGCCGAAGGCCGGCAGCATCGATGAGATCGGGGCAAATCGAGATTGAGCCCTCGTAGTGGAGATCGGCACCGGTGACTGTCGCGCGATGAATTTTGGCTTTCAGCATATTGAGTGTCATTTTCCTACTCCTCCATTGGCGCGAAGGGCATAGAACAGTCCCTTCAAAACAAGATCTGAAACAACGTGATCAAAAAGGTGCTCGGCTTCGAATAGGCTCGAGAATCCACCGGTGGCGATGACGAGCGGCTTGTCGCTGCCGGTAGCTCCAGGAAAACATTCGCGAGCGATGCGCGACTGAATTTCACGTACGGTCCCCACTTGGCCAAAGTAAAGACCGGACTGAATGCTTCGACAGTCGACCGCCCCAGGCACTCTTTGATCGGTAGGATTTCGACTGATGGGAGTTTGGCCGTCCGTGACTCGAGCGCCTCCATCGAAATTTTAAGGCCAGCGATGATGACGCCACCGAGGTAGTCTTTGTCGCGGCTGACCGCGCAGAATGTTGTCGCTGTTCCAAAATCGACGATGATCAGATCGCGTCCGGGAAACATTTCGAGCGCACCAATCGCATTGGCGATGCGGTCGGCTCCGACCTCGAGAGGATTGCGATAGCGAATCTTAAGTCCGGTTTTTACTCCGGCCTGCAGAATGAACGGCTGTTGATTGAAGTACTTCTGACAGGCGCCGCGAATGGAGTACACAGCATCAGGAACGACTGAGCAAAGAGCGATGGCTTGAATGCTCTCTGGCGGAACGCCGTTTTCGCGAAGTGCCGAGCGCATAAAGAGACCGATTTCATCACTTGAGGCGCGGAACTCAGAGGTACGTCGGAACTGCGTGACAAGTTTCGGAACGGATTCGGCTGACGAGTAAACTCCGGCGTGAATGGTCGTATTTCCAACATCGAGACAGAGGATCATAGCATCATTCCTTCACTGATGACGGTTTCGAGAGTGCGTGCAAGGCCTTCACGGTTCTGACCGTTGGCGATCGGAGCGGTGAACTGATTTTCATGCGAGAACAGGTCCCATGCGGGCAGCGTTTGGATGTCATTGGCAAGAATCCAGTGAGGAGCGGCGTGCGCAGCCAGCGTGCGGAGTTTGGCGTTTCGATCTTCACCCGCTGTGAGTTTGAAGGCGACGATGCGAATGCCTTTGTTTTTAGCCCAGGGGCGGATTGAATCGATGAGTTTCGGGTTCTTTTTGAGCGTCAGTGTGATTTCATTTTCTGAATCGATCTTTTGAGTAGCAGGTGTGACCAACGAATAGTCCGCTACAGCGGCTGCATGAACAACGGTATCGATGTGACTCGCTCCGAGTGCTGCTTCAAGCTTCGTGGCGAGTTCTTGGAATGTGACAAATGTGTCGATCGTGAGATCGGGCGAAATGGCAAAGGGCCGTTCGCCATTTTTCGCGGTCAAAAAATGAACGCTGTGGCCCTCTTCGAGAAGTCGATCGACAATGAGTGCGCCCGTGTGGCCGGTTGAGGTATTGGTGATCGCGCGGACGGCGTCGATCGGCTCAGAGGTTCCTCCGCTGGTGACAAGGACTCGTAATTTTCGTTTTTCTGAATGATCTGAATGAGAGGAAGACTCCATTTTGCTGGAACACTCGCGGAGTGTCGTCTCGATCTTTGATAAGATGACTTCGGGCTCAAGGAGGCGGCCCTCGCCACTTTCGCCACAGGCAAGAGCGCCATCTCCTGTATTGAGCACGGTGCAGCCGAGCGTCTGGAGCTTCGAAAGTGATGCTTGTGTCAGAGGGTGCCGATACATGGCGACGTTCATTGCAGGTGCGATCAACCAAGGTTTCTTGAAATCGTGCGCAAGAAACAGCGTCGTCAAAAGATCGTCGGCGGCACCGCTGGCGAGTTTATTGATCGTATTTGCGGTCGCGGGACAAACGATAGCGAGATCAGCCCAGCGGATGAGGTCAATGTGCGCCATGTGGACGCCGGCACCAAAAAGTGCACTTCGAACCGGTCGGCCAGTGAGCCCCTCGATTGTCGCCTCGCCAATGAACTGCAGTGCTGACGGCGTAGCAACGACTTCGATCTCGTGTCCACTCTGTTTGAGGCGCGAAAGAACGTGTGCCGCTTTGTAAGCTGCGATCGAGCCAGTCATCATGAAGAGAATGCGGCTCATAGCTGCACCTCACAGTTGTCGATGAGACGAACTGCGCCCATGCGGACAGCGCCAAAGCGACGTGCGGATGGACCAAAGGCGATGTCCTCGACGTAGTCGACATCGAACCCGTCTTCCTTGAGTAGGCGTCGCGCTTCAGCGGCACTTGTGGCGCTGGAGAGAGCTTGATGAAAGTGTGGAGCATGTTCACGATCGACATGGTTCAGACGTGTATTTCGTGAACTCATCGCAAGGCCATCACCTTCGCGGACAATCGCACAGGGCACGATTTCAACCGGCAGGAAGAAGGACTTCACCATGCCGCGAATCAATTCAAGTTGTTGAAAGTCCTTTTCTCCAAAGTACGCACGGGTCGCTTGGACGATGTGGAAAAGCTTGAGGACAACGGTGAGAACGCCGTCGAAGTGGCCGGGCCGATGAGCTCCGCAGAGGGTTTTTGAAAGCTCGTTTTCAGAAACGCGGTAGCGATAACCGTCGGGATACATCTGTGTTTCGTTTGGAAAAATCACGTGATCACAACCAGCCTTGCGGGCCATTTCAAGATCGGTTTCGAGAGTTTTTGGATACTGAGCAAGGTCGCCTGGATCATCGAACTGTGTCGGATTGACGAAGATACTGAGAACGACGACGTCGTTCTCTCGGCGCGCCCGCTCTATAAGGGACACGTGACCGGCGTGCAAAGCGCCCATCGTTGGCACAAAGCCAATGGACTTGCCGGTAAGGCTGTCGGTTAACCCGCGACGAGTTTCAAGCCAAGAATCGAGATGACTGTGAAGTATCATAATTCAAAACTCTCATTCTCGGTCGGAAAAGACCGTGCCTGCGTCTCGCTTGCGTACTGATTCAAGGCGTTCACCACAAAGCTTGCGCCATCGGCAAACTTACGAACGAAGCGTGGTTTAAAATCGGGATTCAGGCCAAGTAAGTCTTGGAAGACGAGAACCTGTCCATCGGTCGCGCGCCCAGCACCAATGCCAATTGTTGGGATGGTGAGAGAGTTGGTAATCGCTGTCGCGAGTCGGCTCGGCACGCACTCGAGTACCAATGAAAAGACACCGAGCGACTGCAGAGTCAGCGCTTGTTTTTCAATATGTGCGGCTGCGGCCTCTTCTTTTCCCTGAACGCGAAAGCCTCCGAGAGCGTGAAGCGATTGCGGAGTCAGGCCGAGATGTCCCATCACCGGCACGCCACTTTCGACAATGTGCTTGAGTATCTGTTCAGAGCCGTCGACGCCTTCAATTTTTATCGCATTGGCGCCGGCCTGCATAAGACACCGAACGGCTTCCATTGTTTTGTCCAGCGATCCACGGTGAGCAAGAAAGGGCATATCGGCTACGATGAAAAGATCGGGGCCACCGCGGCGAACAGCGGCCGTGTGCAGCGCGAGCATATCTGTTGTCGCTCGTAGGGTGTCCTTCTCTCCATGCATTGTCATCGACACGCTATCGCCAACAAGAACGCAATCGACATTCGAACGCGCGACCAGCGCGGCGCTGGTTGAGTCGTAGCACGTCACCATCGAGATCGGCCGTCTTTCAAGTTTGGCTTTGGCAAAATCAAATACGTTTTTCATGAGCGAGCCTCCCACTGTAAAGGTCAGCAGAAATATCAATGAGTGCCGATAGACCAGGATCGCCGCTTTCGGTTAGTGCCTGTTTGTGCCGGCGCAGCGTTTCAACATCACCGCGGGCGATAGGACCGGTGAGAATCGAGTGATCTCGCTTCATCGAGAGCATTTCGAAAATCTGGTTCTTGAATGTATCGAGATGTTGAATGTCGGCTCCGAGGCGGCGCTGCCAGCGGCTCTCGATTTCTTCCCAAAGGAGAACCGTGAGGTTTCCGACCAGAGCGCAGTAGGCATGATAGAGCGGCCTCAGGTCGTCTTCGATCACAAAAGAAGGATTGTCCAATCCAGGTAGCAGCTTCTGTAAAACAGGCTGTCGCGGAGAAACCGCAAAAGACACGTTCTTAAAACGTATTTGCTGTGCCTTTTTTTCTTCGGCCGAAGTCATCGATGGAAAACTCATAAGGGGGTGAGCGGGATAAATAAAACAGGTAATCCGCCGCCTTTGGCGGCGCGACTCCCATAGGTTTGACCGTCCCGGCGTTTGCGTCGAAGGCACTGAATAAAGAAAACTCCTCCGTTCAACCAAACGTGCTCTGCAAAGCGCGTAACGAACGGAGGATAAGTGAACGATTGGAAAGTCCTATCACATGTCAAATGGGAGTGTAAGTACCACGTCGTCATGGTGCCGAAGTACCGCAAGCGATTGATCTATGGCCGGCTGAAGCGGGAGATCGGGCCGGTGCTGCGAGAGTTGTTCAGGCAAAAAGGTGTCGAGGTGTTGGAGGGCTATGCGATGGCGGATCATGTACACGTCTGCGTAAGTGTTCCGCCGAAGCTGAGCATCTCGGAAGTAATAGGTTTTGTTAAAGGTAAGAGCGCGATTCAAATCCATCGGCGGTATCTGGGCAGGAAGCAGAATTTTACGGGATTTCACTTCTGGAGCCGCGGTTACTGCGTGAGCACGGTGGGTCGGGATGAGCAGATGATTCGCGAGTACATCAAGAGTCAGGAATCAGAGGAGCGGCGAGAAGAAGCAGCGCAACTGAGTATGCTTGAGGGTCCTTCAGGACCCAAGGGCGGCGTCCGCGGCCCCCTTTGAGGGGGCGGATTCATACCGGGTCCTTTGGGCCCGGTTTCTGATTTGTATGGCCGGCAAGTTCGAGGCAGCCCTTGGCTCCGGAAAAGTGGACAACGGTGCGCCCGTGAAAGGATCGAGCGTTTTCTAGACAAAAGGTTTCAATTGAATCGTCAGAGAGGCAGAGCCATAGATGGGTCGGTGAAAAGAGACGGACCGAATCATGGAAAGAGATGAGATGAGAGCGAGACCAGTTCTGTGATGGAATACGTGAAAGAGTTTCGTTCAGGAAGCCCTGAAGGAACGTTGCAAGCCGGCCATTGCCGACAATTAAAATGCGCTCCGTTGGAGCAAGAGTCATATTCTGCGTCATGGTACCTGTCCTTTGGGATCAAGTCCGTTTTCGGAGGGAAAACTAACGCACTCGGCATTTGACTGCAAGCCGCCTGTCGCGTACGGACTGCGGCATGAAGTACACAAAATGGGGAATCGCCTTTGGTTTCATAATGGTAACGCTGGGCGTGATTCTGACTCTGAAGTTTGGATACAAGCCGGCAC
The DNA here is from genome assembly GCA_016713885.1 of Bdellovibrionales bacterium. Classification (GTDB taxonomy): domain Bacteria; phylum Bdellovibrionota; class Bdellovibrionia; order Bdellovibrionales; family JAMPXM01. The sequence goes on from JADJOF010000001.1 coordinate 792,739, forward strand.
CACAGCGAATCATGGGGCCCTCTTTTTTTGCTCACGCTGAAGAGGTCGGTGCCGTCGCAATTAAGCGGTTCTATGCCCCGCTCGCTGAAGAGGATGTCGTGATCCTCGGACTGCCATCCAATCGAGACTGGGCCGCGGCTTTTATGAAAGGCTTTGTTGAGGCGGCAAAGGCGAATCAACGAGAGTTCAAAACGGCGGTGATTGAGCGCCAGATGCCGGAGTCTGTTCGGAGCGAGTTGCATGGTCTATTTCCGGCGGCCCGCGAGATCGATGCAAATACCGAAACGATGACAGAGCTTGGCGATGCGGTTGCTATGGCACAGACGAAGAAAGAGAAGCTGCTGGTCATTGTGCCGAATGTTTATTCGAGTCATCTTTTGCAAGATGCGCCGTTGCGCCGGCTCGAGAAGGTCATGGAGTTGCCACGGCCATTGTTTGCTTTGACGAGTGGTCCTCTTGCGTTGGAGCCAGCACAGGAAAAGGAGCTCGACCCGGTCTGCTTGGGTTCCGAACGTGATGGATCGGGTACAGCGCCGCTCGGCTGTGCGATCATGCAAGCTGGGCGTGGCTATTATCGAAAACAGGTTTTGGATAAAGAGCCCGATGCACGAAAGCGCTTTTCGGCGATTATGCAGGCGCCTGGAGCAAACGACTACTTGCTACTTATTCGAGAACCGCAGCTGACCCAGTAGAGAGTGCGGCAGCCGTTTCGAATTTTTCGAGATGAAAGTCGAGGAGAATCAGATCTGTTCGCTGAGAAATGAACATACGGCTGATTGTTGTGCCGGGGTTTTTTTCCATTTCCAATTGATCGAAAACTTTGAAGCACTCCAGACGTGGACGAAGTTCGTTTCGAACGACGGCCAATTTGTCTTTAGAAAGTGTCGACAGAATTCCCTCATGGCTCGACGAGTAGCGAGTGAATGAGATCCCGTAGAGGACTTTTTCGCTCTGGACGAGTGCAAGACAGGTTCTCCATTTAGCGGCGAAGCCGGCATCCGCTGCCTCGGCTGATGGGCTCATCCCTTTGAGTTTAAGTAGACGGGTTGCGATCAGACCGCGATAGTTCTTTGCATTGGTGAGTCCAGTTTCAATGCCATCGCGATTGGAGATCGTGACGTCATCGCGTTGGGCGATACTGAGTACGCGCTGACTGTGGCGAATGTATTCGTCGAGAAGCTCGGTTGCCTTTGTTGCGTCTACCTCTGAGAGGTAAGAAATTGAAACTTCTGAGTACGTCGGAAAAGTAATACTCACGCCGAGCTCGAAGAGCTTCTTTTCGATCTCGCGCATGGATTTTAGACTCGCATTGCCGGTCGAAACCTGTGTCTCGGTGTCAGCCGAAGCGCTCTGAGGCGGCTCGCAGGCCGTCGTCAGCCCAAGCGCCAATGTGGCAATGGTCAAGAACTTGATCAATTTCATGTTGAGCTGGTCTCCAAGTTATGTGCCGGGATCAAGCCGCCATTGAAGGAGGCCTGGCCATTTTGAGTGAGAGAAAGTTCAGGACGGTGCCGTTTTTGGGCCGCTGGTGACGTCTGGATTCGCCAAGTTTGATTGCGTTCACATTACGGTTTCTTACCATAGGAGAATGCGGTTGTTTCGTGTGCTTTCGACCCTGGCGCTTCTCATTTTTTCGGGCTGTGCGTCGATTAGCTATGACGGTTCCTATCAAACCATTCGTGTTCAAACTGAACCACCCGGTGCCTCGGTCCGGATCGATGGCCAGATTGTCGGGCACACGCCGCTGTTTACCGAGGTTCGACGGTCGACGCATCCAAAGATTGAAGTCGCGTCGAAAGATGAGCCGACGGGGTTTCGAACGGTCGAGCTTGCTACGAAATATCGCTTTAAGCGGTCGTTCTTAGGTGGGCTGTTGACCTTTAGTCTTGCTCCCTATGCCTGGGCGTTGGATCTTTTGACGGGCAATGCTTGGGACGTGCGGGACACAGATGTTGTGAGGGTGACTCTGCGCGACTCTGATAGCGAATGGTTAGCGATCGAGGGAAAGCGTAGGCAGCAGAGGCCAAGGCTGGCGTTGGCGCCTCCACAGACGGATTCGATTCCGGTGTCGGATCAAGCGGCTGACGAGCTGGAAGCGGCACTGAAGCGGAAGGGCGAAGAAGTTTCTCCTTATCACTCGACGTTGCCGACTTTCTTGAAGAACGATTACGAGTTTGACGAGGTGCCGGACGACCTACGGAGGCTCTATCGCGAACTCGGCGTTGATGGCGTAGTGGCATCGAAAGTGACGAATAAAGGTCCGGTTCGACAAGTTCAGGCTGAGATCATCGATTTAAAAACACCAAACCTCGATCGGCGTCCGGGGCCAACGTTTGAATTTGTCGCCAAAGATCCGCGGCCAGCGATGTTTGCCAACCTCGGTACTTGGGCCCGCGTGATTCCAAACACCATAGGTGTCGACTTCTCAACAGAGAAAATGAGCATTCTTTTGGGTGGAGTTTCTTATGACCTTACGCCGATTGAGCCTGAAGAATGGTGGGGTAAAGGTGCGCAGTATGTCAGCGCGATTGCGATTTCAAACACACCGCCCATTCGCCATGGGGTGGGCGGACGTGGATCCATCAACGCCGTACCAATGTTGCGTTTTTCAAGAATAAATATTCGTGCGAATAATCTTCCGCCACCGGCAACGGGTGAACTTGTCGAGCGCAGCCTGACCTTTCAGCGAATCTCAGCTTCTGGTGGCTACGGTGTTGAATTCGGCTATCAAGCGGGTAGCAACTATGTGTACTTGGATCTCATCCCATTTATCCGCTGGAGCGAAATCACTTGGCGACAGAATTCGAAAACTGAATCGGCCACGCGGTTTGGCATCTCAACCCAGATTGAGATTGGCTATAGCTACTTTTTTGTGAACGGAATGTTGCTTAAACTTTTCTCGCGGAGTCAGCCAGAGGACACAGAGAACTGGCGCGACGCTTTTCGGGCTCAGGTCAATAGTTGGGATCTTCCCATCTCTGCCGCCACGTCGGTTGCCGGGCTCGTCGTGGCGTATCGCTTTTAATGAGTTAGGTGCGAGCTTTGGTTCGCAGTTTCTGAACAAGTTGCCGCAGTTTAGTGCGTTGAAACTCAGTCACACCCAACAGCGAAAACTCAACGATGTACTCGTCCTCGAATTTACGGCAAGACACCGCTCGCAGGCTCATCTCACCAAGTTCAACATCTCGAAAGAGTGGAGAGTCGACGCGAAGAAAAGTTCCATCCGGTATTTCGCGAATCATCCGCATTTTGATCCCCATTTCGCCGATGCTGAGCATTTCGACGGGCTCGGTCACATTGGCGCGTTGATCGAAAGAGTCGAGGGTTAGCTCGGGCCAATCATCGGCTTTTGTGCCGAGAAGATGACCGAGCTTCGACTGCAAGATGTCATAGTCAACCGGCTTGACCACAAAGTCTTTTGCGCCGAGGCGGACAGCCTTGTAGACCTTCTCGGCTTCGTCGAGAGTTGTCGTCATCATGACGATGGGGAGTCCAATTGCGCGGTTCTCCGACGAGGCCTTGAGCTGCTCCAGAACTTGAAAGCCATTGAGCTTCGGCATTTGAATGTCGAGCATCATGGCCGCGAGAGGATAGGTCTTGATGATGTTCAGAGCCTCAGTGCCGCTGGCGGCAGGCACCGGAACATAGCCCATCGACGCGACAAATCTACTGATACGCAGTCGATCCATATCGTTGTCGTCGGTGATCAATATATGCTGTTTCATTGCAGCTCCTTGTTCGTGATAGATTCACGATAGCGAAGAACTGTCTTGAGATATTACGCGGAAGATTGAGACATCTTGAACATCCGGAAGGGAGCCAATGTGGTCTCTCTGGATTCGGATCAAAATGAGATTTGCAATCACCCCCTAGAAGTTCGATACGGATCAAGCCATCCTATTCTCATATGGCAAAAATACTTGTAGTCGAAGACAATCTTGAAACCCAACTTCTTATCAAGCACTCGCTTGCTCAACATGAGACGATCGTCGCGAAAGATCTTAAGGAGGCTGAGGGGTTGGTCTCAACGGGACCTTACGACATGGTTCTGCTTGATGTCCGGCTGCCCGACGGCGACGGCTTTCGCTTCTATTCTTCAATGCGGACGCGAGATGTGCTGATTAAGGTGCCTGTTATCTTCTTATCCGGATGCGACGCGCCTGAGGACGTTATTATGGGCTTAAGCCTTGGCGCCGACGACTACCTAACAAAGCCATTCAATCCGTTTGTTTTGAAGGCGAAGATCGATGCGAGATTGCGCTCTGCCAATCAACGTGCCGTGGCGTCTGAAAGAATTGAGATCGGCGATATCGTTTTGGACGCCCTCTCCCACCGCGCGTGGATTACAAAGAGTGGGAATGCAGAACCAGTGGATCTCACTCCAATCGAGTTCAAACTCCTTCTTCACCTTGTTCGCAGTCCCGATCGAATTTTTACCAGGGATCAACTCATTGAAAAACTTTGGGGCGTCGGCGTTGACATCAATGATCGAACCATTGATGCGCATGTCAGCAATCTTCGTAAGAAAATTAAGCAGGCCGAACACACCGTGGCGTCAATATACGGAACGGGGTACAGCCTGAGAAAGAACAAGTCGGCGTGAATGCGCGCGTTCTGTTGAACAAGAGTCGGCTCGAGCTGGCTCATCTTGACGATGTTATTCGAATTGAAGATGAAGCTCGGCATGGCGGCTTGGGCGACTCGGTCTTTATACGTTCACTTTTTCAAACATTTCTCGCTCATCGGGAACGCCGGCTCGACAACTTGCTACAGGCTATTCACTCTGGAGATATGGGCGCGGTTCGAAGTCACTCACACGAACTGAAGTCGGCCTGTCTGGCGATTGGATGTGAACGGGCGGCCGCGATCAGTGGCAAAATTGAAGCCTTGGCGCGAGGCGATCGAAAAGTGAGATCACGGCGGCACTATCTGGTTGCTGTCTGGTACGAACGTTTGGCGACAGAGCTTGTCGAGCTGGACGCCGAGGTTCGCCGAACAATCAAGCTTCCTTAACCTTACGTTCAAAATGGATCAATAGATCCGGGCGACGATAGACGTATGTACAAATACGTCTACAGTTTCAAAATTCAAGATGACGATGAAAGTTACCAACCCGTTGTGCTAGTCACCGGATGCAGTTCCGGAATTGGCTTCGCTTTGGCGCGACATCTCATTGCCGAAACGAACTATCGTTTAGTTCTGACCGCTCGTGAGAAGAGCATCGGCGTTCTCCAGACTGAGTTTGTGGAATCCGATCGAGTGTGGATCCTTCCACTTGATATCGTAAGTGAAGAAAGCCGTCTTGCTGCGGTCAAAGAGATCTTTAAGCGATGGGGGCGGGTCGACGTTCTTATTAACAATGCCGGAATCAGCTACCGATCAGTTCTAGAAGAGATGTTGGATCGAGACGAGCTACTGCAAATGCAGACGAACTATCTGGGCCCCGTCAGTTTGATTCGACTCTTGCTGCCGCGAATGCGGCAAAATGGCAGAGGTAAAATTATCAACATCTCGTCCGTTAGCGGAATGTTAGCGATGCCAACGATGGCGTCGTATTCGGCCTCGAAGTTCGCTCTCGAAGGCGCTATGGAGGCGCTATGGTACGAAACGCGCCCGTTTGGAATCGATGTCGTTTTGGTGCAGCCAGGGTTTGTTCGTTCGCGCTCTCACGAACGGGTGAAGTACTCAGTTCGTTCCCGGGTCTCGAATAGCAATATGAGCAGCAAAGCTCGTCCCTACACGACCATGTATCGCTATATGGCGCATTTTATTGGTCGGATGATGAAGTATGGTCTTGCGACGCCAGACTCGATTGCTCACCTGGTGCTCTACGTGATTCGCACAAAGCAGCCACCGCTATGGGTTCCGGCTGCTTTCGATGCGGAGTTCTTTTACTACCTGAAAAGGTTTTTCCCGAGGCGCTTGGTCTTGCCTTTTTTCTACTGGTTTTTGCCGGGTTCTAAGAACTGGGGAAGTGGTTTCACCCGAAAGCGAAAGCGCCGATCGTTTCTGGGGCGAGTTTGGGATCGAGTGACAACTGCACGGGAGGAAAGTCATGTCAATTAATTGGACTCAGATCGAAATGCTGACGCTACTCGAGGAGACGGCCGAAGAGTCGATTCTGCAAGAGATGATTTCAATTTACGAAACTCAAATGCCTGAGATCACTCAGCAGATTGAGGCCGCGATAAAGGCCGACGAATTCATAGAGGCATCTGAGTTTGCTCATAAACTAAAGTCGTCCGCGGGGAATCTTGGATTCTCAGATGTCGAGGCACGATGTCTTATGATTGAACGCGAAGCACGACGGAAAAGTGCAATTAACTACCTCAATGTCGTCGACGAAATTCGTTTTTATTCACACGAGGCTTTAGAGGAAGTTCGCCGCTACCTTGAGCGTCAAAGAGCAAACGCAGCGTAGTATTTGGGGGCCACATGAAAGTTGGATCCGTTAGCTTAGTCGAAGGTGATCAACCTGAAGTCCTACGGGCAACTATCGAGGAGAAGGTTGAGGGCGGACGCTCCGCATTGGTTCTGTCGGGCGATGCTCTTGAGATGAGCAGTATGCAATGGGACTCGCTCGCGCAGATCGGAGGAAATGCCGTATTTGGAGGTGTGTTCCCCCAGGTGATCTACAACGGTCGAAATCTTGAACGGGCAAGTATTGTTATTGGCCTCGATGAAAAGCCAGCGACAATGCTCATTGCAGGTCTTGATGATCCGGGCACTTCCTTTGAAGAGCAGTTGCGAAATGCTCCGGCTGAAATCGTCGATGCCGAGAGTTTGATTATCATCGTTGACGGTCTTTCTCCTCGGATATCGGACTTCATTGAGGCGGTGTATGACGCCTTTGGTCCGGAGAAGCACTACATCGGTGGAGGCGCCGGGTCGCTCTCGTTTATGCCAAAGCCCTGTGTGATTGGAGACGGGCGGATTCGAAAAGGCGAGGCGATTCTGATCGCGATAGACGTGAAGATTCCGGTAGGACTTCAGCATGGGTGGAAAAAAATTGCTGGCCCCTTTGTCGTAACTGCGGCGGAAAAAAACATGGTGACCGAGCTCGACTATGCGCCGGCTTATGATGTTTACAAAGAGGCGATCTGGTTGAGTTCGGGCGTTGAACTCACGCGCGAATCATTTTTTGAAATTGCAAAGGGCTTTCCTTTTGGAATTGAGCGAGTTGACGGCTCTGTTCTGGTGCGAGATCCGGTGACGGTTCTTGATACCCGGCTGGTCTGTGTCGGCGAGCTGCCGATGAATTCGGTTGTTTATCTATTGGAGGGGACGGCCGACAATCTTGTGGCGGCCGCGACAGAAGGCGCAAGAGAAGTATTGCGATCAAAAGAACTTCGACGAGTGCGTGTCATGCCATTTCTGATCGATTGTATTAGTCGGGTATTATTTCTGGGCGATGACTTTGCGCGCGAGTTGGATGCCGTTCGGCAGGCTCAACGAAGTGGTGGTCAGCCCATTGTCGGTGTGCTCACTCTAGGAGAGATAGCGAACAATGGAAGTCACGCGCTCGAGTTTCACAATAAAACGTTTGTACTAACAGGGATACGTGCCGCATGAATTCGCCCTCAAGTCTACTTTTGACGATGCAGTACGAGCTGGCCTTGTCGATAGGACAAAGCCTTGATCTAGACAAGATGTTGAAGACCTTTCTTATCGCTGTTTGTCAGCGCCTATCATGTACGAGTGCGCACGTGAAGTTCGCGAGTCACGATATGGATGTGATGAAGGCCGGTGCGGGCTTTGTCTCTTATCCACGTTCAACAGATAATTGGTTTGAAGCGCTGTTATGGCGCCAGCCTTTAGGTAGTGGCTACTTTGAGTGTGACAAACGCCACTGTTGGAGTATTCCAATGGACCGCGGTCGTACTCTGGTGATGGTCAGCCGTGACAACAATATAGCGCCGGAGTTTATCAAGGCCCTGCAGCCAATTCTTGCTCGGCTCAGTCGATCGATCGACGGCTGTATTCACTACCAGATGGTGAATCGTATGAAAGAAGAATCGGCCTCAAGAGAGCGTGAATTGTTGGAAGCAAAAGAGGCTGCCGAAGAGTCGAATCGTGCGAAGAGCGAGTTCTTGGCCAATATGAGCCACGAGCTGAGGACGCCGATGAATGGGATTCTGGGAATGGCGCAAATTGTTGAAGAATCGGCGCTAGATCCGGCTCTTCGCGAGAACATCAATATTATTCGACGTTCTGCGGATTCACTCCTATCAATTCTGAACGACATTTTGGATTTTTCGAAAATCGAAGCCGGCAAGTTTACTTTTGAGTCGATCGCTTTCGATCTGATTGAAGAGCTGGATGAGTTTTTCTCGATCTCGAAGATGAATGCCTCTCGCAACGATATTGAGTTTGCTGTTGAAGTTGATCCGGCCTTCCCGAAACTCCTTTTGGGCGACCCCTTGCGTATGAAACAGATCGTGATGAATTTGGTTTCTAACGCGCTCAAGTTTACGGAGTACGGCGGTGTCTACCTGCATTTTCGCGAAGTCTCGGTGGCGTTTGATGAGCAGGAGCGTCCCGTACACAATATTGTCGTCGAGGTTCGTGACACAGGTGTCGGCATCAGCGAGGAAAAGTTGGGTGTGATCTTTACGCCGTTCTCGCAAGCCGACAATTCAATGACGCGTAAGTTTGGCGGTACGGGTTTGGGCCTTGCAATCGTCAATCAGCTGGCACGGATGATGGGCGGACGAGTGAGCGTCGAGAGTCGAGAGGGTGTGGGATCAGTTTTCCGGCTTCATGTTGGTCTTGTCGAGGCGCCGGCGCCCCAGCGGCAACAGGCTCGACCGGAAGTTGATATCGACGTCTTCATACCGCCGCAGCGGGTGCTTGTTGCCGAGGACAACGTTATCAATCAGAAGATCATCGAAGCGCTTTTAAAAAAGATGGGGCATCGAGTGGATCTCGCGGACGATGGAGAGAAGGCCGTCGAGAAGTATCGAACTAATCGCTACGACTTGGTTCTGATGGATATTCAGATGCCAGTCTTGAACGGCTACCAGGCGACGGCGATCCTCAGAGAAATTCAACGCGATCGCAACGAGGCAACTCCGATCATCGCGTTAACGGCGCACGCGATGAAGGGCGACAGAGAAAAGTGTCTTCGAAATGGGCTAGACGACTATCTGTCTAAGCCTATTGTCATCAACGAACTGCGGTCGGTGCTGGCCCATCATGCCCGCGCCGCCTAGTCGAGGCCAAGCGCCATTTCGTGAGCGAGTGGTCGGCGATGTGCGCGGAAGTAGGTTCGCGGAGAATAGCCGAAGAGATCACTGAGCTTCGGCATATAAACGCAAGCATATCGGTCGACCTGGTTGGCAAAGTATGACTCTTCGTTGCCGGCGCGCATGATCTCGCCCCAGTGTGGATTGAACACGCCTTGCTGTTTTTTGATCAGCGATGAAATCGTCTTATCGATTTCAGAAATTTGATTTTGCAAATCGGGAGAGCGCGATTCCTCTGAGTCTTTTCCGGATTCAATTTTGCGGTGATCTGGTCGACCAGAATTTTTTCGAGTGGCTCTTTTTTATCCATCAAGACGCGAATCTCTGCCGAGCACGGCTGTGCTTTCTTGTAATTCTCGATTTCGCTGTCGAGTTCTTCAACGACAAGCGCTGTTCTCCAGTTGCAGTCTTTTTTCAAACGCAGGATGTCGCCATAGATATGATCGCCAATATAGAGAATGTCGTCGCCTTCGACGCCAAGATCCTTTGCAAACTTCGTTGCTCCGCCGCCTTGATAAATACCGGGTCTGAGCGCCTCGTCGTAGTTGGTCATGGAGCCGGTGACGGGATCTACTTTCAAGAAGCGCAAGTTATCCCAGAAGAAGCGAGGTTTTTGCGCGAGTGTCACCACGTATTCAAAAAGCTCTGTCCAATCTTTGTGGTCTTTGAGGAACGGGTTGATGGCATAGTCGAGCAGAAGCTTACTATAGGCGAAGTCAGAGTTGGTGACGATGAAGAACTTCTTATCGTGCTGCTTGAAGCGCTCGATTCCGCGAACGACATCGGGGTCTTTGATGATGTATTTCTCGAGGTTACGTGCGACCTCGCCCTTCAGCGAACCATCGCGGTGTGAAAGATCGAGCATTTCGACGACGTCATGCGAGATCGTATCGTAGTCGGGCATTGTATCGCGGCCTTCGGCGTCTTTCAGCTCCACCAGTTGTGCGAAAAGCGTCGCCACACTCAGCGAAAAAGCGGTGTCGATGGCCGTATAGCTGTGCGAGTCCGAGAGGTCGATGTAAGTCGACTTGTAGAGTTTCTGCTGTTGCTGGAAGTCGATAGGTTTAGTGCCGTGATAACTGGCGCGGATGGCGCCGTGGCGACTGACCTTTAGAAGATTGCCTTTCTTCTTGTCGATGACCAGACCTCGAATCGCGAGATCCATGTGGAAGGGGAGATTGCGCACGGCCTCGGGGTAATGTTTTTGTGAAACGAGTTTTTCACACATTGTTTTGTGCGAGAGCTCTTCAAACGCGTGGCTATGGTAGCGCACCAGCGTGTGGTCCATGTCGAGACCGATGTATTTGATTTTTCGCATATTGAGCGTGCGATTGATGAAGACTTTAACAGACATGATATGGACCCTTTCGGGCGAGCCACCATTTGTTGATAGAGAATGCGGCGACTCGCGAAGTTTCAGAAAACACGGTTTTTAAGAATTTTTCTACTGGAAGGCAGGGGTGACTAACGCTTCGCATCCTGGTGTTTGGTGACAAAGGCCTTTAATTCGCTCTCCGTCGTTTCCCCATTCAGCATCGCCCGGATCTCTCCGGTGTCGGTCACAAGAAAGGTTGCCGGCAACGTCATCGACCACGGCGTCTTGAGTGACTCGGTGAGTTTTTGCCATTCCGTGATAAACTCGTCCTGCGCACCAGCAATGAGCGATGTTTGAAAGTTCGCTTTACTCTCACCGAGGAAGGCGCGAACACTTTCGACATCGGATTCATTGTCAGCTGAGACGAGAAACAGCGGAGCATTGCCGGTTTGGGCGAACTTGGCGAGCTCTGGCATTTCCGCCCGACAGGGTTCGCACCAAGTCGCCCAGATATTGACGACAGAGAGTTTGGCGCCCCGAGCGGCCATCTCTTTTAATATCCATTCGCGAATTTGCGGAAACTTCAGCATGTGTGGCGCAGGCACTGCCGTCGCATGGTTTGCGGGCGCGGGTGGCGACGCGTCTTTTCTGTTGAGAACCATCAACGTCAGCACGAGCACCGTGCCGATGATGAGGGCGAGCGTGATGACAATAAGCGATTTTCCAGAGACTTTGTTTTCTTTCATCCTTGAATTGACATTACTGAAGCGGGGAACCGATTGTCGAGAACGATGAGCGACTCACCACTTGATAAATCTCTTCTCGAAGTCCGCGTGCCCACCGGTTTGACGCCATGTCAAAGCCAAGCCTTTGCGGCGCTCACAACTGAGCGTTCGCCCGGGCGCTTTGCCAACGTTTTTGTGACTGGTGGCGCCGGAAGCGGCAAGTCGTATCTTATCCGTCAATTTCTTCGCGGAATTGATCTTCGTGAGTATCCGATTTTGGCTTCAACCGGAGCGGCCGCTGTTCTGGTTGGTGGGCGCACATTCCATTCGTTTTTTGGACTGGGAATTTTGGAGGGCGGTCCGGAAGCAACCGTTGAACGGGCTTGCCGCAACCGACAGGTCACGCGTCGATTGAAGCAGATGAAGGGCTTTATTGTCGACGAGGTCTCGATGCTCGCTGGTCCTGTTTTGCGTGTTGCTGAGGTCATCGCTCGTCGGGTCCGCGACAGCGATTTGCCCTGGGGTGGACTGCGCGTTGTCGCTGTTGGCGATTTCGCACAATTGCCGCCGGTTGAGCGCGATCCGGCTCGTGGTGGCGGCTGGGCCTTTATCGATCCGGTTTGGGAGTGGACTCAGTTCGAGAATCAAATTCTCCGCACGCAGGTGCGCTGTCAGGATCCGCAGTATATGTCGGTGTTAGCGAAAATTCGTGTCGGCGTTGTCGATGATGAAGTCACTGAATATTTGAACGAGCGCACTGGTCCCGTCGAAGTGGAGTTTGAGGGCACAAGGCTTTTTCCGCGGCGCGATCAGACGGAACTCTTCAATTCGCGCCGTCTTGCTGATCTTCCAGGTAAGGTCCATTCAATCGAAACTCTTGAGGCCGGTGATAAGCGCGCCATTGAGACGTTGCGCAAGCAGGCGCCCATCGGTCCCGTTCTGGAAATCAAAGAGGGGGCGCTGGTGATGATTCGCCAGAACGATCCTATGGGCCGCTGGGTGAACGGAACCACCGGCCACATCCGACGTATCCAGGCACAGAAGTTACAGATTGAACTTCTCAACGGTCGCCTGATTGAGCTTGAGAAATCCGCGTTTTCTCTTCTCGGTGCCGAGGGCGATCCGGTCGCGACACTCACGAACTTTCCGGTGAATTTGGCGTGGGCATCGACGATTCACAAAGCTCAAGGCGCTACGCTTGATCGTATGGCGGTCGATCTTTCGCGCCTCTGGGAGCCCGGCCAAGCCTACGTCGCACTGTCGCGATTGACGTCGGGTTCGGAGCTTCGCATCGCTCGTTGGGACGCGGGCTCTATTCGCACTGACCAGCAGGTTCGTGATTTCTACGAGGCCTCATCGGCCGACGTGCGTTGAACAGACGCGAGCTTTGAGCTTGAATTTCAGCAATGATTTCAAATGACGCACCGCTTTCTGGGCGGCAAAGGTGGGCGATCCGGGCGGCGTAAAGTCGCCGAATATTCTTCATATGTTTTGCAATTGGAACACCTTGTTCCAATTGGACTCGACAGCCGAGTGGGGCGTCCGATACACCAATGGCATGGATCAAGAAAAGCGATCGATATTTGAGTTCCAAACCGTACCGGAGTTTCTCGCCTACGAGCTTGAGGCCCGGATTCGCACCAACCCACGCTATTCACTGCGGGCGCTTGCAAAGCATTTGACGATGAGCCCTGGCGAACTGAGCGAAATCATTCGCGGCAAGCGAGCGCTGAGCTTGAAGGTCGCGCAGAAGATCGCACAAGCACTCGAGATGAGCCCGGCTGAGTTTCGGCAGCTCCTGGCGTTGGCTGCAACCCGAGTCGCGGCGACGGCGATGCCGCTCAAAGCCGAATGGCAGAATCGGCAAAACCTTGATGAGGACCGGTTCCGCCTCGTTTCGGATTGGTGGTGTTTTTCAATTCTCAATTTTGCTGAATGCGCTGGTTTTGAGTGGGACGCGAATGTCATTAGTCGGGGACTTGGCATTACGGCCTTCGAGGCGCGCCAGGCAATGGAACGTCTTGAGCGCTTGGCTCTGGTGGTGAAGACATCGCCAAAGACGGTACATGTCGCGCATGACTTTGTTGAGCATCTCACCAATGTTCCGTCGACGGCGATTCGACGCTATCACCGCAGTTTGCTTGAAAAGGCCATTGCGGCTCTCGATGAGCAGGCGATGGAGGAGCGCGATATCACTGGCGTTGGGATGGCTATTGATCAGCGTGACCTTCCGGCAATGAAATCTGAGATCGCTGAGTTTCAAGACCGTTTGATGGCTAAATACGCCAAAGGAACTGGGTCGGCTCGCCGCCGTCGCAAGGCAACGGCGGTCTATCAACTCGAAATGGCATTGTATCGTCTGACTCAGAAGGAGCAGGACCAATGAATTTAGCACGTTGGGCTTTGATGGCCGCGATAACTTTAAATGTGGGAGGCGCCATGGCAGCTGCTCCCACTCGTGTTGGGAATGGCGACGATGGTGGTGATCTTGAGAAAGGCACGCCGATCACCTCCGGAATATTGATCGAAACCCGTGATGAGGCCGCTGCACTTTTGAAGAAGCTCAATGTCTCAGGGGTTGAGGGCCTTGGGGGCCTAGTGCCTGAGGTGGAAAAAGCACAGCTCGTTTTGATTGGCAAAAATGTCGTTGTCGATCAGACATCGGCAACTCCCGAAGAGATTGAGAAAAGCAAGGAGGAGGCGCGAGCCATTGGCGCTGTGACCGCCGGCGATCGTCCAGTCTACGCGCGGACATTTCCAGAAGCACACGCTGCGACACGTTTCTTTCCATCGGCATTGATGCTTGATCGCAAACAGCTTGTTGCGCTTCATATTCACGAAGCTTTGCATCGTGCGCTTCCAAAAGAGCTGCGTGAAGACGAGAAGGTTGTAAGTCGCGTGACGCTTGCGATTTCATCTGAAGGCGCCACCTTTGATCGGGTGAGCGAGGCGATGGCGCAAGTGAGAACACAGGCGAGCAGCAGGCCGCCGATTGCCGTGTCGTCGTACAATCCTTCGGTCGCCGCGGCTCAAGATGAGGCCAATGTGCGCGCGAAGCTCGGTTTGAGTCCGGAGGGACCGCTCATGAAGCGGCCAAGCACTTTTGAGTATGGCTATCGCTCGTTCGTGAATGTCGATGAGGCGAAGGCAAATGCACCGGTTGCGAGTATGCACTCGGTGAAGAGCTTTCTCTATCCGTTCGGGGGCAAAGCGGATGCGTTGGGAGTGGGAATTGAAGCCACGTTCATTAAACTCCCTGAACAAAGCTATCTTGGTCCGTTGGGGCTGTCGGCTCGTTTGAAGCTCGCCACGTGGCGCGATTTTGATGTCGACGCGTTCGGTGCTCTCCACCTCTATACGATAGCAGCAGATGAGTTTAAAGGGACGCCTCTCGCTCGCGATACGTTCACGGCGGGCCTTGCAATTCGTCGCGAGACGAGTCGCTTCCGAATTGAAAATCAAATTTACACGACCGCCGGCAGTGAAGCGAAGCAGAAGCTAGGGAAGATCGAGTACACTCACACATACGGTTCGATTGTGGCAGCTCGCATTGGCGCGGCGGCGAAAATTCCGATAGCGGGTGAGTACCATTTTGACTTTGGTGGAATCGGCGAAGTGCTCTTGGCCAATCCATACACGGTGCAGGGTGGAAGTTTCAACTATAGCTCGGATCGTATTCGAGTGGTTTCCGTCGGGCCTGAAGTGGCGATCGCAAATGGCGACTTCCGCTTTGCAGTGAATGGTCGTTACGTCATCGATTCAACAAATAAAGTTTCGCTCGATCAATTGGGTGACCTGATGGGCCAGGGAGTTGGCCAAGGTTCTGTGGGAGGATCTCTGTCATGGCAGTTCTAAAGTGTCGTATCGGCCTCTGGCCTTCGCTTGTGGTGGTGGGATTTTTGGCGGCGGGTTGTTCGTCCAGTGATTGGTGGTCGGGAAGTGGGGCAGGTGATTCGCCGGTGCAAGAAAAGGCTTTTGCAATTGATGCCGTGAAGCTCATTCGTCCCGATATTGAACGTGGCGATGAGGAAGCAACGTACAGCCAATCGCGCTATATGCTGAACGCGCAGGCGCGCCTACTTCTTCGCTACGAAAGTCTTTCGGAGAAGAAAAGTGTGCTTGAAACAAAGCCACTCAGACTCCGGATCTATGGCGCGACGGCGGCGGACGTCGATGCCATTCGTGCAAACGCGAGAGTTTGCCCAGTCACACGGCCGTGGATGATGGCAGCAACGTGGATGGCGGCTCATCCGTGGCGGAAGGGTGAATGGGCGCCGGGTGGAGACCTCGATGAGGCTGAGTGTGTGGCGGCGGACGCTGTGGCGGCCGACGGCCTTTGCACGGAGGTCGACGCTGTGTGTTTTGATCTTACGCGGTGGTATAAACTCTGGATCTCGGAACATCCTGATGCACCGGAGAACTACGGATTTGCTCTAGTGACGGGTGTTCCTTTCATGATTTACGGCGATGCTGCGCCGGCTCGAGCTCCGCGCATACAATGGTTTGAGACGGCAAGTCCAATGTGATACTCCTTTTCCTCTCGAAATGGGGAAAGGAGGTAGGGGATATGGCAGCCGAAAATCCATGCGGTCTCGACGGAATTGAGTTCATTGAATTTGCGAGTCGGGATCGCAGCATACTTGAACACCTCATGCAGCGATCAGGGATGACCCTGGTCGCTCGTCACAAGACAAAGCGCCTCTCGCTCTATCGTCAGAGCCAAATCAATTTTATTATCAATGAAGATCCCGAGTCGTTTGCGTCGGGTTTTTGTGAGGCGCATGGTCCATCGGCGTCGGCGACGGGTTTTCGTGTGAAGAACGCGCAAGCGGCGTTTGATGAAGCCGTGAAACGTGGAGCGAAACCGTTCACAGATGAAAATAAGAAGTCGGGTTGGGCCGGGCTTCCGGCCATCTATGGAATCGGTGATTCGCTCGTGTACTTCGTCGATCGCTATCCGCAGGCGGGCAACGGAGAAATTTACGGAACTGATTGGGAATGGCTCGTGGATGAACGTAGGCCGAAAGGAAAAGGCCTTACGGTCATCGATCACATGACGAATAACGTACCGAAAGGTGAAATGCAGAAGTGGTGCGACTTCTACACGGGCGTGTTCGGTTTTGAAGAGCGTCGATATTTTGATATCAAGGGAAAGAGCACGGGCCTCCTCTCGAAAGTGATGAAGTCACCGTGTGGTAAATTCTCGATTCCGATCAATGAACCCTCTGATTCGAAGTCGCAGATCCAAGAGTATCTTGATGAATACAAGGGCTCAGGCATTCAGCATATCGCTCTATTAACAAACGACATCGCGGCCAGCGTCAGTTCGATGATGGAAACTAAGATCGAATTTTTGAAGGCACCACCACACACGTATTACAAGGCGTTGCCGACGCGGCTGCCGACGGTGAAAGAGTCGCTTGCGGAGATGGAAAAGCTTTGCATTTTGCTTGACGGTGATTCGACAGGCTATCTCTTGCAAATTTTCACTAAGAATCAAGTCGGACCGATCTTCTTAGAGGTCATTCAGCGACGCGGACATGATGGCGGTGGCGACGGCAATTTCCAGGCGCTGTTCGATGCGATGGAAGAAGATCAGCGTCAACGAGGCGTTCTATGATGTATCACTACACACAAGGTGAACCAACCCGTCAGGGCCACAAGGGCATTCCTGAAGGTATGTTTGAAGAAGAGCAGGGTCTTGAAGGATTCTTCGGTCCGGTTTCACACCTGATCAAGGAGAAGCCTTCGACGCGTTGGAATTCAATCGAAGGCAATTTGCGTCCGCGGATGTTCGATCTTGTTAAGCATTTGGCGACAGACACTCCGACAGGTGCGGCGGCACCACTGATCGGTCAGCGTTTGTTTTACAATAGCGACGTGACCGTGAGCTCGCTGTGGATTCAGCCGGGCACGACGCCTGATCGGTTGGAGAGTCGTCGCAATGCCGACGGCGATTGGCTCTACTTCTGCCACAGCGGTCGCGGGACACTGCTGTCAGAGTATGGACTTCTCGAGTTTACGCCGGGCACCTACATCGTGATGCCGAAATGTGTGGGCCATACCTTCGTGGTGACGGAACCGACGCAGTTTTTCGTGATTGAAAATCGAACGAGCCACTTCCGCGAGCCAGACCGCGGTATCGTCGGTCGACACGCGCCGTGGGATCCGAACGCACTCGTAAAGCCAGATCTTGATCGCATGTACGATTTTATGCGTAAGACCGGCGTCGATGTGCGACGGATCGTGATCAAACATACCGATGAGCTCACGGCGATGGGATACGATGAGTGCGTATACGATGTGAAGGGTTGGAAGGGCGACCTTTATCCCTTCACGTTGCACATGGATCACATCATGCCGATCATGAGTCACCGCGTGCACCTTCCGCCATCGGTCCACTCGACATTTGTGGCTCGTGGGTTTGTCGTCTGTTCGTTTTTGCCGCGCCCGATGGAAGAGGATAAAGACGCGCTTCGGGTGCCATTTTATCATCAGAATATCGATTACGATGAGATTCTGTTTTATCACGATGGCGACTTCTTTAGCCGCGACAACCTTCATGCCGGAATGATGTCGTTCCATCCTGCGGGTTTTCCGCACGGTCCGCACCCTAAGGCGATGGAAAAGGTGAAAGCGAAAACTCACACCGACGAAAAAGCGGTCATGCTGGATACACGTTGGCCGCTCAAGCGTGATCCGGCCCTCGATCGGTGGGAGCTTGCTGAGTACTGGAAGTCTTGGATGGGCGTCACCTCTCGCTAAGGCCAAGCTCTCTTCTTGTTGCTGGGTTCTGCTGCTTGTGTTGAAGGGCCCAGTTCAGTGAGCGATAGTCAGTTGCGAATGGCAATAGTCTCTGAAATAGCTGTTCAGCGAAGTTGTTTGCTTCAATTGGTCGGATCTCAATAGCGACTCGTCCACCGAGTTTTTTGACCACATTTTCAAGCGTTTTAAGCTGGATATTTCCATTCAGGCTTCTCCGTTCCATTCTGCAGTACGCCGCTCGTGAAATTCCAATTTGTCGTGCCGCTTCGTTTGTTGAGATGCAGAGCTGTAGGCGGAGTTCGCGAAGGTTCCGTGTCCTTGGGGGATGGAGGGAGTTGTAAGGGCGCAGGGCATAAGGTGCGGTATGCCAGAGCCAGTAAAAGTAGGAGTCGTGCTCGATCATGGGCTAGTCGTGTTGCAAGCTCAAGAACAAGCTACCCTCCAGGGTAGCTTGTTCTTGAGGGAGAGCGGCGGACGGAGGTCGGAGGGCTATTGACCGACTCGGCGTGCGCCTTGAAAATCGAGAGCATGAAGCACGTGATTGTCGTATTGGCGATGTTATTGGTGAGCCCATCAAGTTTTGCAGCACTTTGCGGGGTTGACGCGACTGGTGAGTTTTTTTTGAACGCGAAGAAAGAGGAAATTGCGCTGAGCTTCTCTTTGCCAGCCCTTAAGGGAGCGGTCGATCCAGAGAACGCGCAGGTTTTTCTCGACGAGAACTTTCGGGCCCCTCGCGCCTACAAAAAAGCATTTGATCTGCTTGAAGCACGTTTGAATGAAAAGAAGCTCGTGTGGGCGCTGACGGATCGAGCTGTTTCGCCAGATCTTGATCCTAAAGATCTTCAGAAAAAACTGAAGAAGGCGAAGGTAAAAAAGGCCGACGTCGATACGATTCTGCTATTGGGACTTGGACCAGTGGCGTACTTTCAATTTAAGCATCCGGAGATCAAGTTGACTGTGGTGTCCCTGCCAGAGTCGGAGGAGCTACAGACCTTCTTATTGCAACTTGAGGCGAAGAGCACCGAACTTTTGAAAGAGACGCCGGGATCGGGAATGAAGTCGAGCGAAGCGGAGAGGCTCATCGAAATTAATCAGGCCGATCTGTTCTCTGGCGCGAAGGAGAAGTCCGCGGAGTATCAGGCGCTCATTACGAAAGTCAAAAAAGCGCCGATGAAGAAGCTTGTGACTGACTTTCGAACTTGGATTGAGTCTGGTATCGACATGATGACCGCGCGCGAAAAGCAGCTGACGGAAAGCATTCTTTTGCAGTCAGGACCAGGTGTTGTGATTGCGGCGAAGGGGCACGGCGCTGGTGTAACGGAGCGTTTGAGTAACGATTGTCCAAAATTTAGAAAGTCGCCATGATCGAACCTCGTCCGCAGCTGGGATCTCCAAAAATGGGCCAACTGCTTTCACCGCGTGAGGCGATGCTTCGCGCGCTGGTGATTGCTCGAAAGGGCGCCGGTTTTGTTTCGCCTAACCCGATGGTGGGCTGTGTGATCGTTGACCGTGAGCATCGGTTCTTGGTTGAGGGCTGGCACACAAAGGTTGGCAGCAATCACGCGGAGATCGAGGCGCTTGAGCGTCTTATGGCACTTAAGGGTTCGCGCGAGGCGCTTGAGGGATGTCACGTGTATGTGACGCTTGAGCCGTGCGCGCATGAGGGGCGAACTCCATCTTGCGCGAAGACATTAGCGCCACTTCAGCCTGCGTCGGTGACATTTCCATTTCACGATCCCAACCCTCTTGTTGCGGGTAAGGGAGCCGAAATTCTGCGAACGGCGGGGATTCGTGCGGTGCCGCTAACGGATGCGCATGTGTGGCCAGCGTTGCCGCATGAGTCGATTGATCCACTGGTCAAACAAGAGTTGATTGATTGGGCCGAAGATGTCGCCGAAATCTTTCTTTGGAATGCACGTCAAAGGGAACTGCCCTTTGTAACGGTGAAAGTGGCATCGACTCTGGATGGCAAGGTGGCTCTGCGTTCGGGGGAGAGTCAGTGGATCACCGGTGATCTTGCACGTGAAAAAGGTCATCGTCTGCGCCTTGAGCACGACGCAATTCTTGTTGGTCGCCGTACAGTTGAAACGGACAATCCATCGCTCAATGTGAGACTGAAGAACATTACAGGCGTTGAGAACTCAGTTGTGATCATTGATCCACGGGCGAAGTTGCTGCCGACGTTGAAGGACCGAAGGCTTTCGCAAGTGAGGCCGACGACAAAGGTTTTTGTTTGCGTGCAGAGTGGCTGCTTTGACGTCGATGTCGTGTCGCGCGCGCACGATGAGGGATTTCAGGTTTTTGATGTCGGAGGCTCGGAGCCAGGTATCATTGATTTGCGCGAAGCTCTGATCAAAATTCGCACGTTGGGCTTGATGGGGCTTTATGTTGAGGGAGGAGCCGGTACCGTGGGGCCGTTCCTTGATGGAGAATTGGCGCAGCGACTTCACGTCTTCATGTCGACTGGAGTTCTTGGTGGCCGCGAAGCGACGGGTTGGAGCGACCTCTGTGGTGTCGGGACACTGGCGCAAATGTGGAAGCTCAAGCGGCAACATGTGAACGTACTCGACGGCGATATTCACATCACAGGTCGGTTGCAGGTTTAGTGGCGAACCATACAGATAAACTTTTCGGGATTCTGTCGGTAGTCGGCCAGGCGAAGCTGCAAAAACAGTGGAGTCGTTGATTCGGCGACAAGTTCAAATCCGATTTGGCCGTAGAAACTTTCAAGATGAGCGTAGGGCAAGCAGTACGTTTTGCGGACCTGATGTTCATTCAGATATGTTTCGAAGTTTAGCAGAAGGGCCGTGCCGATACCGTGGCGTCGATAGTCTGAGTGAAGCACCATACTGCGAAGAACGGACGTGTTCTCCTCAAAACAAAATCGAAAACAGCCGACGACTTTGTCATCTTTTTGAGCGACGAAAAAGAGATCTTCTGCGCGAAGGCCGGGGCGCTTGGCTTGCTCTTCATAGAAAGGTGTGACGAGTTCTAGCCCGGAGTTTCCAGTCAGATGTCGGATTGCGATCATTTTGATTTTAGTTTCTCAACTGTCTGAAAGAGAACTTTCTCAAGAACGCGCACATCTTCGGGCGAAGGGCAGTGTGAGAGAAGCACGCGATTCAGCGTCGTTTCGATATTCACTCGGCGAAGACTAAGGTCAAAGCCAAGTGCCTCGAGCCACTCTCGAATAGCGCGCTGAGGATGCTCAAGGCGGCCTTCGGGGAGTGGAACTGCGTCTGTCGGAGGCCCCGAGTTTTCACGCTCCAGGCCGACAAGTGTCATGTGGATGGCCAGCAGAACCGCGTGCGAAAGATTAAACGAAGAAACGGGGCCAGTTGCGGGTAGCCGCGCGATGAAGTTCATTGGTCTAAGTTCGACAAGAGAGAGGCCGTCATCTTCTGTTCCGAAATGAAGCTGAAGGGCTGTTTGCTGATGCCATACGCTGTGCGTGGGTTCATTCTCGAAGCGCTTCAAAAGTTCGGCGTACTCGGAGACGCGCTTGCCCTCACCATCACGTGCACTAAATGCGATGCGTACGCCTTGTCCGTGTTTTTCGAGAAAGTGCTCCAGAGAATGATGGATAGTGGCTGCGCGAATGATGTCGCCCCCGTGTGTCGCTCCTTGCAGGACGACATGCTGAACCTCGGGCGATGACCAATCACAGCGGGGCGCGATGATGTGCAGCTGATTCAGACCGAAGTTACCCATCGCGCGGGCACACATGCCGATATTCCGCGGATAGATGGGACGATGTAAAACGACGAGTGTGCGGCGTTGAATCATTTGAGGTGGAGCGTTTTCAGGGCGTCTTCGATGTGCCCGGCGATTGTGGTATTGGTCTGCGAAAGTGCCGCAAGGTCAGTGCGAATGCGAGCGATGAGAGGAACTCTTTCAAATCGTTCCGCCTGTTCAAGGATTTCGCAGCGAATGAGCCAATCCTCGATTGCCGATTTTCCATACAGTGCATCGAGATCGGTCTGAGCAGTAGCCTTGCGGACATCGCGATACAGCGTGTGCAGGGCGAGAGTCTCGGCGGAATATGTTCGTCGTGGAACAAGCTTGCGAGTGAAGTCCTCGGTTTCACCGTAGGCCTCGCGATCGGCAGGCCCGCCGTACACCGAGGCGACCACAGCACCGACGGCCATATCGTACTCTCCCCATGCGGGATCAAAAAGCAGTTTCGAGCTGCGAGTCACTTGCGCCGTCGCAAACGACATCAGTGCCACCTCACGCTCGCGGTTGCGCAAAACCTGGCGCAACCGTCCTTCGACAAGCACGCCCGACTCGAAATGGAGCGAGACATTGAAACCGACAGCATCCTCGATCGAGATTGGTTCGCCATTGCGACGGAGTTCGAAGCGGCCTACGGGTGATCCGAATCCATGGGTATGTTGCTCAGTGCCTTGGCCATGAATTTCATAGCCACTCATTGCCAGTTGAGTTGGCCCTTCAAACGACAAATAGGCGGGTTCGCCATTATGAGTTTCGTATGATTTCAGTCGACCAGAAATTTGAATGCCGGTGTTGAGTTCGACTGTGTTGACGGTCTCGGCGCGACGGGCTTTTTCAAGTGAAGACGTACCGCCAACTCGAAAAGCCATTTGTTTAGCGAGTTCTTCAAGAACTTCGCCGAGTCGACTAAATTCTGGAACCACGAAAAGCTGTGGCTGTTGCTCGGTGATGTCATAAGCGTAGTTGATGCAGTCAATTGTGAGAGGAATCTTTTTTACCATCGGGTTAAGACATGACCGCGCTTCGCCGATTGATGAGAGGAGGCCTGCGCCGAATATTTTTGGATTGTGCAAATCACCGATCAATCCGTATTCAGCTGTCCACCAGTTCATGCGCCCAAGGAGGGCTGCTTCGGAGAGTTCGGTGATTGAATGGCTGATTTCCGACAACTTGTCTTCAGCGGATTTGATTTGAGTGGCTGTTGAGCCCGAATCTTCTTTGAGGTCCGACAGCACGCGAATAGCTTCGTACTGACCCATGTCGCGTTTTGAAATAATCGCTTTGCGCGCAACGCTCGCATAGGCCTTGAGGTAAGCAGCGAAGGCTGGGTCGACAAGAATTGGTGCATGTCCGGCGGCCTCGTGAACGATGTCGGGGGCCGGCGTGTAGTGCATGTGTTCGACGGTCCGCATGTCGCTCGCAATCGGCAGCACGCCGAGCGATTGTAGCTCCATAAACGCGGCCGGTGGAATAAATCCGCTCACGGGTACGGCCTGCCAGCCAAACGCCTGAAGGCGCTCATTCATCACAGTAATTGATGGAATTTGGTCGGTCTCGATGCCTGTTTTGCGAAGTCCATCGAGATACGAGGGGTGAGCGTGGACGGAGAGATAGGATTTGAGTTGGCGCATAATATGCCGCCAAGCCGCCTGGTCGATCGGAGTATAGCGATCGTAGTCTTGTTCTACGCAGTATCGCGCTAGATGTTTAGGAAGTTCCATCAGAGCCACGCATTCTCTTGAAGAAGGTGGTTGGCAATGTAGTCCGCAACGCCGCGCTCAAGTGGCCATTCAGGTTGCGAAAGGCCCGCCGCAAGCAGTCGATCGATTCGCGCTTCTGTGAAATATTGGTAGCGCGGCCGCATCTCAAGAGGAATGTCGATAAAGTTAATCGTCACCGGTTTACCGAGCGCTTTAAATGTCGCGTTCGCAAGATCGTTCCAGCTGCGGGCTTTGCCATTTCCCATATTGTAGATTCCGCTCGAGATTGGCTTTCTCAAAAGCTCGTCCATCCAGCGAACGATATCTTTGACGTAGACAAAATCGCGAAGCTGTTCGCCGTCTTTGTAGTCTGGTCGGTGTGAACGGAAGAGTTTCAGGTGACCGGTCTCGCGAATTTGATGAAATGCCTTGAAGACCACGCTGGCCATGTCGCCTTTGAGATACTCATTGGGGCCATAGACGTTGAAGAAACGAAGGCCGTACCACGCCGGTGGTGTCGTGGCTTTGGCGGCGATTTGTTCCTCCACCCAGCGGTCAAACGACGCTTTGCTTTCGCCATAAGGATTGAGCGGTTTGAAGATTCTTGAGGGAGACGCGTCGTTAAAGCCCTCAGCCCCATCGCCGTAAACGGCGCCGCTGGATGCGTAGATGAAAGGCTTTTGATTTTCAGTACACCAATTCCAAAGGCGGCGGGTGTACTCGAAGTTGTTCTCAGTCAAAAAGGCAACGTTGAGCTCGGTGGTTGATGAACAGGCGCCCATGTGGATGATGGCCTCGACTGACTTTGCCGCATCGGCCGTTTCCAAAAATGACCAGAGCTCGTCTTTTCCAAGGAACTTTTTAACGGTCCGTTTTTTTAGAACGTCGGGTCGGCTCGAGGGTGGCACCGTGTCAACGGCGAGAATATCTGTGTAGCCGCGACCGTTGAGCTGCCACACCATTGCTGAACCAATAAAACCCGTCGCGCCGGTCACGATAATCATGTCATTGATCTATCGTGAGTTACGGTTTGAGTCTAGACTCTAAATGTCCTCTTCGTGCTCGAGAGAAAGATTGGTGAGGACCGAGAGCAGTTGTCCCGTGGCTGTCGAGACGGCCATCGGTTTATTGCGCGGATCTCGCTCGGGTGACTGGGCCGAGATGTAAAGTTCAACGGCGTGTCGCAGGTCTTCGAGTGAGAGTCCTCGTTTGCGAGCTTTCATGATTTCTTCAACCAGGTATTCAGAACCGTTTCCGGTGATACGACCTTCCCGGTTCTTTGAGCGCGCACGAGCCTTGAACGATTTTAGCGTCTGAGCGTGCGGTCTGTTGCCGAGCGTGTCTGACAGGAAAGCCATGTAGGCAGAGGTGAAGCGACCGATTTTTTGTGCGAGAGCACCGCGTACTCGAAGGTCGGCGCGTTTAGCAAAAGATGACTTCATGAGTTCGATCATCACATCGGCGTTCGGCTTCGCCCATGACTTTGAATCGGTGTAGATGACTTCAGGCAATTCACGCAGAACCCGTCGCATATTGAAGATCGCGGGACGATTGACACCGTCAGGAAGTTTTTTTATCCCAGCCGAAGTCTTCATCGTTTCAAGAGCAAGAAAACTTGAGTAGAGCTCTTCAACAGCTTTTCGCTTGGTTTTCACTAAAGTCTGAGCGGTTTCGGCGTTAAAGCCGACCTGCTCAAGAAACTCTTGGCGAATGGCACGATCGAACTCGCGGTCGTAGATACGAGCGGCTTCTGACGTGTCGTAGGCTTTCAAGCTTCGTCGCCGACCGGTCTCAAGGAAGTCAACGAGCTGAGCAAAGACTTGAACGGTGAACCGGGCTTTTCCGCGCTGTTCATTGAGATTGGTCGAGAAGCGTTGAACGTCGTCGTAGCGATATTGATCGTGTCGAAGGCCGAACTGACGAATGCTGCCGTAGTCGATGATGCCGGCGTCGGCGAGAACGTTGTCGCCATCCCAATCGAGCCACGCAAAAATGTAGCGCCGTTCCAAGAGCGCTGCAAAGCGAGCGAAACTCAACGCCACCTCTTTCAGCATCAGTTTATAACGGTCGGGTGACCGAGCAGAGAAGTTCCAGGCCTCATTCTCAACCTGACGATTGATGAGCAGGTCAACTCCGCGACGAAGAACGTCTTTCTGCCCTTGCTTGAGCCAGAGGAAAAGATGTGCGGGTCTCAGGAGGTTCGGTGCGGCACGGACTCCGATGCCGACTCCGCGTCCGCTGTCGATGACTGCAAGCACACGCTCAGTTGACATTCCGTTGCGGTAGAAGATTTCAGAGAAAACGGCGCTGCCGATGAGCTCGGTTGTATCGGCTAGGCCGCAACCATAGCCAAATTCCTCGGTGCCGGTTTTGAGTGGACGCTGAGCTTCGACGGCTCCTGGCGAAAGGCGAGTGACACCAGTGCCACGACTTGAAACGTCCCACGTAACACCGCGGTGACGAATGGTTCCATTCCAAATTCCTCTTCCGTCGCCAGAGGTGCGTCCGCGTTTGTCGGCGTGTTGGAGTTGAAGGTAACGGGTCGCCATGTACTTGTTCGCCTTCAGATGCGCTGGAGGAATCGCTGGGCCATGCTCCTGATCCCACTCATTTACAATTTGCAGACTGAAAGTTTCGATAATTTTCTTGTCAAGCTCGGGTGTCATCTTGTGCGGATGATCCGTCGGCAACAGCCCCATCTCTTTTGCGAGATCAAAGTTGAACCACAGCACTTGGCCTCGATTGAGCTTGCGTACCGGATAGAGCACGCACCCTTCGGGGACGGCGTTTTGCCACGGATGTGTCCCGTCGATAATATCAAATGCGCTATAGTCCCACTCATTGAGTTTTGGGACTGACCACGATGAAGCACGAGTTGCGATACTGCGTTTCGACATACTGTATAATGTATCGGCATGAAACGCCCCGACTTGAGGGGTCGACCATGGTCGAGCAGGAGGTACATTGTTCCTTTTGGCGCTATTCGCAGACGAGACGGATCGCTTTTGCAATCTGCTTAACGAGCGCGGTTTCCTCGGTCGCTTTTCTCTTCACGATAAAGACGTCTGATCGACAGACTCGTCCGGTGTACGGCGTTCGACGGCGCTCGAGACGAAGATCTTCAATGACGCGTCTATTGTGTTCATGCGCAATAAAGACGGGGAAGTATCCGGCAGCGCGGCCTTGGCGACAAAGCTCAAGCGCAGATTCAAGAAGTGTCACCCGGTGAAGAACTTTGCGGTGATAGGCGTCGTCGGGCCAACCATCAAGACCGCGGACTTTTGTCGGAACGCCTTGAAGCGGCATAACGGGAATGACGAATGGTAGTTCTGGTTGTGGCACGCCCTTAAAGGCGCCCTTCTTGGTGAACACGCCCATTTCAATAGATGCCACCTTTAGAAAGTCCAGATCGGGATCGGGAATGGGCATATATGTGATACCAAGATCGAGCTCTCCTTGTGCAACTGCTTTTTCGACTTCACCAGGAAGAAGTTCGTGCAGCTCGAGCGAATGGTTGTCCCATTTGAGTCGATCGAGGAACGAGAGAAAATATGTCGAAAAGACTTCGAAGGTGCCAATTCGAATCGGCTGTGGGCCGTCATGTTTGGTGTGGAGGCTTTCTTTCAGCTGTTTGAGCTGTTCGATGAGCAGAGGTGCTTTCCTTTGCAAAGCCTTTCCGGCATCGGTGAGGACAATGCGCCTTCCGTCTGCTATCCACAGATTGGACTCCAGCTCCTCTTCGAGCACTTTCATTGCTTTTGAAAGTGCCGGTGGGCTGATGGAGAGAAGCTCACTCGCTCGGCGAAGGTTTCCGGTTTGAGCCAAAGTGACAAAGTATTCAAGGCGTCTCAAGTTCATAAACTATCAGTTAACATTAACATCATTTTATTCAATTTTTTTATTGGAGGGAGATGTCTAAAAACTATTTTTGAAACAATCACAAGCCAGGAGGCCCTTATGTTGTTGAGACAAGTCATTTTATTAACCGGGACGTTGCTGAGTGTCCTGCCAGCATCGGCAAAGTATGAGGCCCACGAATGGGGTACATTTACTTCACTCGTTGGTTCCAATGGTCGAACTCAGAATGGAATGTATCATGAAGACGAAGCGCTTCCGGCCTTCGTCTATGGTTTTGGCGAGACGGCGCCTCCGATCTCACGGATTACGCCGACGCCGTTGCCGTCATTTCCAGGGCGCAGGCCCTGTTTGGGCAAAGGATGCTTTGATATGAATTTTCTCAAAGCCAATGTGATTACGCAGAAGATGGAGACGCCGGTCATTTACTTCTATACGGATAAGACGGAGCACATCGATGTGAACGTTCGCTTCCCGGAGGGAGTGATTACGGAGACATTCCCAGCGCCGATTCGCACTTCGCCCGCAAAGAGTCCGTCGCTGGTGCTGGCAAATGGGGACACGACATTTTCAGTCGATGTGCTCCCGCAAACCTACGATGCTTTTCCGGCGGTGGATCGAACCAACATCTACTCGCATGCGAGAAACGTGGCGAGTCACGTGGTGAGATCGGGACGCGATATTGAGAAATTTATTTTCTATCGTGGGCTTGGGAGATTCCAGCCGGCGATGGAAATCCGCTCGTCTGGCGGTGCTCTCTCGCTCAAGGCGGATGCGTTGAGTGCTCCACAAGCGGCATTTCTAGTACACGTCAACGAGTCAGGGCACGGAAACATTGTCGAGATAAACCTCGGTAGCAGCCAGGGAGCTTCCCCCGGAGATGTATCGGCACTGGTCGCGGCGCCCGTGATTCAGCAATTGAAAGATCACACCCGCACTCACAATGGGTCTGGTATCTCAAACGCGAACCAAGGTCCTGAGATCATGCTTCCAGCGCTGGTGCGTGCGGGTCTCTTCAAGGATGAGGCCCAGGCGATGCTCGACACCTGGAAGAATGGATATCTGCGCACGCCGGGTTTGCGACTTCTCTATGTGCTGCCGCGATCAGAAGTTGATCGGGCATTGCCTCTCCAAATGACGCCAGCTCCGGAGAAACTTGAGCGCGTCTTCGTTGGACGTATTGAAGTGCTACTCGATACCGATGAGGCGAGAATATTAAAGGATATTGCGACGGCGCGCGAAAACTTTAGAGTTGCGTCTCTGGGTCGGTTCGCCGAGCCAATGTTGCGAAGGGTTCTTGATGTGTATGCACACAGTCAACTGACTCGTGAAGATCCTTTTCTCGGTCGTGTTTTGAAAGGACTGATCGATGTGGCCTCGGCCGCAGCGCCGGCAGAAGGAATAAGCGGGAGTGCGCATTAGCCGGTCGGTCATCTGGAAGTCAGAGATTCGGTTTTAGAAGAAAGCGCTTGGCCGCACCGATGTCGGTGTGGCCCTTTTTCATTTGCCCCCATTTTCGACAATGTCAGCGATCGGTCAGGATGCTGTTTGCGAGCACTGACAGAATCAAAACGCAATCACGATTCGTCAACTGCTTATCGATCGATGTACAAGCCATCTTGTTGCGTACATCGATCTCGAATTATTAACACTTTTCCTCTCGGAGGATATCTATGAAATCATTAACTACGGCGGCGCTGATGGCCCTGCTGGCGAGCACGACATTCGCGGCTTCAGTGGCAGTCGCTTCGCCACTGGCATGCCCTGTTGGAACAGAAACGCGCGGCATTGTCGACGGAATTGAAGTATGTGCTCTACGCGGGCGCTATGCAGCGCAGCAGCTCACGCTCAAAGCCGGCAAGGACTATGTTCTTGAGGGTGGCGTCTATATTGGCGGTGATAACCAAGAAAACTCGGAGCTTTTTATTGAGCCCGGTGTTCGTATTTTCGGTCAGTCGGGTGCGGACTTTCTGGTGATTACACGCGGTTCGCGTATCTACGCTCAGGGCACCGCTTCGAAGCCGATCATTTTCACTTCGGCGAAAAAGCAGGCGCGCAAGCGTGGCGAATGGGGCGGAGTTGTTTTGAATGGCAACGCACCGATTAATGCCTGCAAAGAAGGCGCGACGGTTTGCGAGGGCGAAGGTGAAGGTGGCACAGGAAAATACGGCGGTACTGATGTCAACGATAGCTCGGGTATCCTGAAGTATGTCCGCGTTGAGTTCGCGGGTTTTCCTGTGTCTCCGGACAATGAGCTGAACGGGATCACGTTTAACGCCGTCGGCCGCAATACAATTGTCGACTATATCCAGGTCCATATGAATGCTGACGATGGAATAGAGTTCTTCGGTGGCAACGTGGATATCAAACACGTGGTTCTGACTGGCAACGAGGACGACTCGATGGATTGGGACTACGGCTGGAAGGGCCGCGGACAGTTCATCATGATTCAGCAGTTTGCAGACGCTGCAGACAATGGATTTGAGTCGGACAACAACAAAACAGCGCAGGCGGCAGAGCCTCGTTCGATGCCGACGCTTTCCAATGTCACAATGATTGGCGCGCAGACCAAAGGGTCTTACGGCATGCTCCTTCGCAAGGGCACGGGCGCTCATCTTTCAAATATGTTAATCACGGGCTTTGCAAAAGCCGGTATCGACATCGACGACAATGAGACTTTCAAACACGGCGGAACTTTGACTGGTTCGACGGTGGCGGCAACGGGACTGACGATCGAGAATTCGATTGTGTTCAACACAAAGAACTTTGAAACGGGCGAAAAGGATGCGGCCGGTGTCCTTGTTGTTGAGCCTTGGCTTGTGGAGGCATGGTTTAAGGGTCAGGCGGGAAATCAAGTTGTCGATCCAGCGCTCAATGGTTGGTTCCCGACAGCCGTAAGCCCAGCCATCGGTGCTGGCGTTACTCCTAACGACGCTTGGTTCAACTATGCTGACTACGTCGGAGCGTTTGCCGACGAATCTGACGATTGGACCGCGGGTTGGATCCAGACGGCACGCGACTAATGTTGATAAAGAGCGCTTTGACCACAGTTAAATGCGCGAAGGCCGCAGCCCTCTTTGGTGCTGCGGCTCTGTTCTTTGGGATCTCGGTCACTTCGATGCCTCGAGCTTTGGCGTCTTCGAGCCAGGCTTTGATCGATGTCTATGTTTTCAATGAAGAGGCTGCGGCGACTGGCGTGCTGACCGTGATTCCGGCGCCCGATGTCGCGGTGTCGGTTATTGCGGATCCGATTCAGGTTGGTATGACTGACGCTTCCGGGCACATTCGGTTTTCAGTATCGCCTGGAGAAGTTGATCTGCAGGTCGTTCACGCCTCAGAAAAGTTTCGCGTTTTTGCCGATCGCGATCGAGCAGCGCGAGCGATTGTTCGCTTGTTTAAGCCGACGGGTACCATGGATACGTCAAACGATGCGTCAGTCGCAATTGCGATGAAGGCTGAAGTCGAAAGTACCTCGAAGCAGCAGGTCGATCAGCTCAACCGACAGAAGAAGCAGCTCCGCCTTCTTGTGCGAGGTCAGTCCGGCGAACCGTTATCTGGAGCAAAGATATTTGTCGATGGCAGCGAGGATGCGTTGACGACAGACAGCCACGGGGTTGTCGAAACCGAAGCCGCTGTCGACTCGAGCGTGACAGTGCTTCATAGTCGATTTGAACTTGAACGTGTTGGTGTTGGCGGTGTGGCGGTAACGGAGATCGAGGTCAAACTTCGCCCGGCGTCTCAGGAGCTTGAAGAGTTTCGAGTCTTAGCACCGCGTGTAAGAGGAGGCGTCGGTGCATTGATTGAAGTGCGTCGCAAGAACCGTGGCGTCGCCGAAGTTCTTGGCTCTGAACAAATGGCCAGATCGGGCGATAGCGACGCGGCGGGATCTCTCAAGCGTGTGACGGGTTTGACGTTGGTTGGCGGTCGATATGTCTACGTGCGCGGTCTTGGTGAGAGATACTCCTCAATTCTTTTAAACGATGCGACGTTGTCTTCTCCTGAGCCGGCGCGACGCGTGGTTCCGCTCGATCTGTTTCCGACGTCTGTTGTCGAATCATTGGTCATTGAGAAGTCGTATTCGCCTGAGCTACCGGGGGAATTTGGTGGCGGCACGATTCGCATTGGAACGAAGCCGATTCCCGATAGCTTCTTTAGCAAGATATCGCTTGGAGCCGCGTTTGGTGGCGGAGCGGAACCAGAGACCTATCGCGGTGGTGCGATGGATGGCCTGGGTTTTGATGACGGAACGCGGGCGCTGCCTTCGAGTGTGGCTGTTGCAACAGCCGATGGTCGGCGATTGAAAGAACAGAATTCACTTTTTCCACAGGGATTTACACCGATCCAGCTTCAGGAAATGGGTCGAAGTTTTTCAAACACATGGTCCGCGGAGCGAGCGAATGAAGCGCCGATGCCGAGCTTTAATTTTTCTATTGGCAACAGTAGTCAAATCACGGATGGGTTGACGGTTGGCGGGCAGGGAGCCTTTCTCTACGGGAGTGATTTCGACACCACCGAGAAGCAGGCGAAGACTTTGAGTCTCGGCTCGGGCGGAATGTTGTCGCCAGATGCAGAGCGTACGGTAAAGGAGTCGAGCCGTGAGATTCGCACCGGCCTTACGGGCGATGCTGGCGTAAGTCTTAAAACAGTCGCTGGTGAGCAAAAAATTTCAAGCACCGTGATGCTGCTTCGTAACACTGAGGATCAGGTCAAGACAGCGACGGAGCTGAATGCCAATGGCTCCTATCGATCCACCGGAATTGAATGGGTTGAGCGTCAGCTATGGGTTCGACAATTGCGGGGCGAACACGAAATAGCGCTGAGTGATCTCTTTATGGGGCTCGAGAACCGCGTCCGATGGCGTCTGTCTCGCGCCGACGCGGCGAGAGTCGCTCCTGATGTGCGGGATCATCGCTATATACTTGAGAACGGCCAATATCTGCTTTCGACTCGCGCCGATGGCAATCAGCGGAGCTACTCTCAGTTGAATGACCAAACCTCTGAGGTCGGTGGCGATTGGAGAGTTGGCCGAAGTATTTCAGAAATTGGACGAGTTGATTTCAATATTGGTTTTGCTTCGACTGACCGCGAGCGATCTTCGGGAATGCGTCGCTTTCACTTTCGTGATATGCGCCCAGCCAGTTCGAATCTTGATCTTTCTCAGTCCGCCGAAGAGATTTTTGTGTCGGACAACATCGGCAGCGAAGGATTTCAAATCCTTGAGACGACTCGCGAAACCGATACCTATCGAGCGGCACAGTCGCTTGTTGCAATGAGCTACACAGTGGATTGGAAGCCTCAAGATCGACTTCGTTTTTCCGCAGGGTGGCGCGACGAGCGTTCGCGTCAAGATGTTCTCACCTACAATTTGTACGATCCAGACAATATGCCAATTCGCGCAGGTCTTGAAACGGTCGATCGGCTTCCGATGTGGGCGGCGGCGTGGGAGTTTCGGCCAACGCATCAGTTGCGCGCCACCTACTCTGAGACCGTGTCGCGTCCAGACTTTAAGGAGTTGTCAGTCGCGCCATACACTGATGAAGAGACTGGGCAAGAGGTGGTTGGCAACAACCGACTCAAAAGTGCTGTGATTAAAAACATCGATTTCCGTTACGAGTTTTACCCATCGTCGGACGAGTCGGTTTCGTTCGGATTTTTTCGGAAAGATTTTGAGCAGCCGATTGAGCAGATCATTCGACCAGGGTCGGATGGCACGTTGCGAACATTTGAGAATGCGAAGCGCGCCGAGAATACCGGTGTTGAATTTGAGAGTCGGATTCGTCTCCGGAGATTGGCGAACTCACTTCGGCGCTTGACCGTTGCTGGAAATGTCGCACTGATTGATTCGAAAATTGAGTTAAGTGACTCGAACTCTGGCGTTCAGACGTCGAACTCGCGTGCTCTGCAGGGACAGTCCCCTTGGGTAGTCAATCTTCAGTTTCTCTATGACCATAGGGCAGCGAATGTTGCCAGCGGGCTCATGTTCAACATGATTGGGCCACGAATTCGCGAGGCGGCGGCGGGCGGCCTTCCCGACATTATCGAAGAAAGTTTTGCTCAGCTTGATTGGGTGTCATCGTGGGATTTTCTGTCCAATGCGAGCGTTCAGCTGAAAGCAAAGAACATCCTTGATCCCGAGGCGAGTCTGACCCAGGGCGGAGTCAAAACGCTAGCGTGGCGTCGTGGTCGAAGTTTCTCTCTCAACTTAAGTGCGAGGTTCTGATGATACGTCCGTTGATTTTAGCGATGACGGTCAGTGCTGTCTTGGTCGGATGTGGAGACCATCAATCTCGGTATACCGATTTTTCGGCCGATGGATTGGCAAAACCGACTCGACGGTCATTGACGGATGCCGAGAGCCTCCAACTTGAAGTTCAACAGGGTGATCTATCAAAACTCCAGACCCGAATCGCGGCGGGCTTACCAGTTGATCATCGATTGCCGTCGGGTCGGACGCTATTAATGGAAGCGGTCGTGTGGAGCAAGGCAGACGTCATAGCTTATCTTCTCGCTCAAGGTGCAGACGCCTCGACAAAAGATGCTGAAGGACGAACAGCGCGGGACTTGGCAGAAGGAAAACCGGAATTGCTTCGCTTATTCCCCCAGGTACTGGATCCGGTCCTGATTGCCGAAGTCTTTCGGCTGGCGGAGTCGGGTGACTATCGGAAACTCAAAGCGCGTTTAGATGAAGGTCTGGATGTCAACATGAGGAACGATGCAGGGGACACGCTCCTCATTGTCGGGGTGAGAGTTTCGAGTCGTGGGGTTGTGGCGATGCTCTCTCGTTACGTCGGAATTGATTTTGATTTACGCGACGGAAGTGGTCTTACGGCCCTTGCGATTGCGCGACAGATTGGGAATCAGACAATTGTTCGCGAGCTTGAGGCGCGCGGAGCAAAGGAATAGGAGATCGGATGGAAGAGCGTTTTTTTGAGGTCGCACATTTTGCGGATAAAGGGGTTCTGTATCTTCTCCTCGTTCTTAGCGTGGTGAGTCTCGGATTGATCACAGAACGCTATATCAAACTCAGTCGCGCAGCTCGAAACGCATCGCTTTTACAAAAAGGTATTGCGGCAAGTCTCAGTGCGGGCGATCTCGACTCTTTTGCGGTGCTAAAAGAAATGGGCGGGGCACTCGAGGCATCAGCCGTTGATCTCGGCTTAACTAATCTCAAGTCAAATGGAATTAAAGGTCTTCGAGAGGCGTTTGATACGTTTATCATGCTTGAACGCCCGAAGCTTGAGCGTTCTCTCGGCTTTCTGGCGACCGTTGGTTCGAACGCGCCGTACATTGGACTGTTCGGAACAGTACTTGGAATCATGAAGGCGTTCCGTGATCTTGGCGGTGGGGCGGCTGAAGGCGGTCAGTCTGCCGTCATGGCTGGTATCTCTGGTGCGCTCATTGCCACGGCAGCTGGCTTGATGGTCGCGATTCCTGCGGTGCTTGCATACAACTACTTTTCGAAACTTGTGAAGCAGGTGGTGACAACACTTGAGGCGCTGCGCGAGCTCGCTGTCATCATTGGCGAAAGGCGGGCTTAATGGCGGCGAAAACCTCAGGTGGCGACGATGTCATTGCGGATATCAACATTGTTCCACTCGTCGACATTATCTTGGTTGTCCTGATTATTTTCATGGTGACGGCAACACAGTTTTCGTCAAAAGAGTTGCAGGTCGACTTGCCGAAGGCTTCGAGTGGGTCGTCGTCTTCGGTCATGCCTCTCGTTGCGCAGGTGAATACCGCAGGTCAAATTTTTGTCGACGGCGTCGAGATGACGACCGACCTGCTTCGTCTTGAGACTGAAAAGCGTTTGCTCGCAGATCCCGAGGCACAAGCGGTCGTTTCGGCGGATCAGAACGCAACGCACTCGTCAGTTGTGCGGGCTCTTGATGCGATCAAATCGGCTGGCTTACAGAGGCTCGCTGTCTCA
Organism: Bdellovibrionales bacterium; assembly: GCA_016713885.1. GTDB lineage: Bacteria > Bdellovibrionota > Bdellovibrionia > Bdellovibrionales > JAMPXM01. Next base: position 828,006 of record JADJOF010000001.1, read on the forward strand.
GTTGAGGGAGGAGAATAGAGATGAGAACACGAGTTCTATTTCAGTTTACCGTCTTGCTGCTTATTGCTCAGTCGGGCTGGGCGGATTCGGGCGTTGATCGAATCATGCAGCTGCGTCTCGAGGTCGAAGCGAAGAACAACGAGTGGGAGTCGAAGAATAAGGCGCTGCAATCGACCGCAGACGCACTTTTACAGAGAATCGCGGAGCTTGAGGCGCAGAATGCGAAAAGCAAGGCTGGACTCGCTCTGATACGTGCCCGGTTAGAAGTGGGTGAGGCGCGCCTTCAACGCCGTCAGACATTGTCGGCGAGTGATCGTGATCGGTTGCTCACAACGCTGACTAAGGCAGAAGCACAGTTTAAGACGCGGTTGCCCTTCTTGTCGGCCCGAGCTCTTGAGGAAACAGAACGGATAAGGGCGGCACTTCTCAATAAGCAGTCATCAACCGATGAGGCCGCTCAGGCGTTTGCCGCATTGCTAAAAAATGAATTGAAAGTGGCTAGTGGTTTACGCTTTGAGCGAGTACAGATTCCTTTCGACGATCAGCGGCGAGAGGTCGAGGTCGTGCGCTTCGGTGAGTATTCGGCGATCGCAGCTGTTCCTGACAGCGCTGGCGATCTCAGCTATCGGCAGATTGAGGTTGGACGTTCTGACTGGAGACGTCTTGTCGCAGCTGATGATGTCAAAAATGTCGAGGCCGTCTTTCGTGCGGCGCGAGACCGTGCTTCCGGTGGGGCTCCAACTGTCGTGGCTTGGCCGCTGCGTCTCGGCGTCGAAGTGGAGAGGAATTGAAAATGAAGCTCTTGATCACATCATTTACATTGTGTCTTTTGATGATTCTGTTGGCTTGGGCAGGCGCTGCAAGCGCAGCGGAGCCTTCGGCAACGCTAGAATCCGAAAACTCCTATGCGGCCGCGATTGCGAGGGAGCAAGCAAGCCTTACGGCAACGCGCGATGCCCTCGCGAGAGAGATTGGCAGCATCGAGCAGCGATTGCGAGCCGAGGAGGCTCTTTTAAAGAAGAAAGCCGTGGCCCTCGAGCAGGAGGCCTTGCGCCTCACAGTGCAAACCGATGAGGCTCAGTCCCGCTATGAGGAAATTGAAAAGAAAAACCGGACGGCGTTGGCGGGAAGCCAAATCGAAGTGACAGTGAGCGATCTCACTCAAGCAATCGACGTATTCGAGGGCAAGCCATCCGTGGCGACAAAGGTTGCCGAACCACTCCGCGGATTTGAGGTGCAGGTGGAGCGCGGTCTTGCTGGACTAAATCGAGCTCAGCAAATTCGAGTGACCGCAGGATCATTTTATGATGCGAGCGGCGTTGAAAGGCAGGGGACGGTCACGTTGGTTGGAGAATCGGCGGCATGGGGGCGTTGGGTGGATCGCGGGGATAGTTTGCCGACGTCGACGACACACGACGTGGTGCTGGCGCCCAACGGTAAGGCTGGATGGATCGAAATTGCTCGCGACGATAAGGGGACATTGCAGAAGCTCGTGAGCAAAGTGGCAGAACGACTTGATGCCGTTGTCTTTTCAGAAGTGAAGTCGAAGGTCGATCACTCCATTGCTGCGAGCTTTGCTGATCGGGCCGCGGGATTCGCTCCGCTATTTTGGCTGGGTCTTCTTGGTCTTGCTGTGACGGGCTTGTTTGTTGCCATTGCTCGGACGTAGAGGGGCTGTGAAAACGAAGGCGTTTATTCAGTCAAAGACCTTTCGTGCGATGGTTGGTGCTGTCGCATTGCTATTTGTGCTATGGGCACTCGGTCATCTACGCCCCGTGGCGCCTGATTTTTTAGTTCAATCGGAGCGACCGTTGAAGCCAAAGAAAGCCAAGCCAATTCCGATTGATGAAGTCATCAAGCCATTGCCTCCGTCGCCCAAGGTACAATTGGTGCCGGCAAAGGCACAGCCTTTGGTTAAAAGCTTGAGGCCGCAGGTGGCCTCGACGTTGAAAGGCTTTGGAGAAGGCGGCGGAGATTTTGGCAGTGGTTTTTCTGAGAATGGCACAGGCGGCACGCGCGGCAGTGGCGCCGTAGCAAAGGCCGCGGTTGAGCGAAATGCGCGAGTGACGTCCCGGGCGAATCCTGTTTTTCCGGCGATGGCGCGCGAAAAAAATCTTTCAGGCTATGTTGTAATTGAAGTGTTGGTTGGAACTTCGGGGCAAGTTGAACGGAGTCGAATTATCGCGGCAGATCCTCCTGGAGTTTTTGAGTCGTCGGCGTTGGACTCGGTGAAACAGTGGCGCTTCGAGCCTGCTGTCGCTTCGGGACAGGCCGTGGCCAGTTGGGTGACGCAGAAAATTCGTTTTGATTTGGAGTAAGCTTTATGGGTCTGCGACGAACTCTGCTCTGGCTCTTTGTTTTCAGTACTTCGGTATCGCAGGCGATTCCGCGTTCGGAAATCCCAGAGTTATACGACGACCTCGATGGGTCAGAACTGGCGCTTCGTTTGGTTCTGGACGGAAAGATCGCACTGGCGCAGCGTGTTCACGCGGACCTTCCGAGCGATCAGGGGTCCTCGGCGACACTGGCTCGCGTTCGGGGGTTGCTGGCCGAGGAGGCGGGTGACCTTCGCGTTGCAGAGCGTGAACTTGCATTGGCGGCTATGCGGCTGAGTAGTGTCGGAAGAGCGAGCGAAGAGCTTTCTGTGGAACGATCGCGCGTTGCTTCAGGTCTTCAGAAGTGGAGTGAGTGTGTGCGTTTGCTCACGCCATCTGTCGCGATCAAGAAGGCTGAGACGGCCATTACCTACATTCGCTGTCTGGCCGCAGCGGGAGAAAAGCAGAGTGCCTTTGATGTTTCTGCACAGGCGGCGCGAGCGCATCCACAGAATGTCGCGCTGATTCGCGAACGAGTCGCGATATTGGTGATGCTCGACCTTGTGCAGACGGCCGCTCGGGAAGCGCGCCTCGCCGTGCAGCAAATGGCGAAAGCATCTGACACGGCGACTCTGGCTTTTGAGTTGTACGACTTAATTTTGCCAAGAGATCCACGCTCAGCACAGGCGCTCCTCGAACTGGCGGTGCTTCGATTCGGAGATCATGAAGTGCGAGCGAAGCGGGCGCAGCATCTCTTTCGTCAGCATCAGGCTTTGATGTCGGCAACCGAGTTTGCAGCTCTTGCGCCCTCTCACCCACAATACTATTTGCCGGCAAGTGAACTGAGTCGACTCGCGGGCCGCGACGTTGAGGGGGCAAGGCTAGCGATGATGATTCCCGATGCGCGCGATCGCTTTCGGCAGCGAGCGACCTTTGATCTCGCAAGTGGTCGGATCCCGATTGTCGGCACGTTGGCAGCGAGTTTCGATCGAACATTTCTAGGTCGTTTGGATTCTCAAGATGAAGATTGGGCCTACGCGATTGCCTACAGTCGACTGCGCACTGGCGCTTGGCGGGAGCAGGGCCCGTTATCGCCGTCTGGCCTTCTCTCCCGAGTTCGACGTCCCGACCTCTTAGAGAAGTCGGTTCAGCTGCGCTCCCGAATCGGTGATTGCGTATCTCAGGGAGCGATTCGCTGTTCATTCGAATAGGTACTATCTACCTTTCAGGAGAGTGCCTTTAACATGAAGGCGTATTCCTCGGCCTTTTCCACGAGATGGTGGAAGCGACCCGAAGCGCCGAAATGGCCGGCGCCGGTGTTGATCTTAAATAGCAACATCTTCTGGTTCGTGCGCAGTTCTCGGAGGCGCGCCACCCATTTTGCTGGTTCCCAATAGGTCACGCGAGGATCGTTCAGTCCGGCGGTGATGAACAGGTATGGGAGTTCGCCGGGGCGCACGTTATCGTAGGGCGAATACTTGCGAATGAGATTAAAGTACTTCGTTTCAGCCGGGTTGACCCACTCTTTATATTCAATCGGAGTGAGCGGGAGCGAGGCGTCCATCATCGTGTTGAGCACGTCGACAAACGGCACGTGCGCTGCAACCGCCGAAAACAAATCTGGCCGCAAATTCATCGACGCCCCAACCAGCATGCCGCCGGCACTTCCGCCCGCGCAGCCCAAGCGCCGTTTGTCCACCATTCCCGAGCGAATCAAGTGATCGCCGCAAGCGATGAAGTCCTTGAACGTGTTCATCTTCTTCAGAAACTTACCGTCGTCATACCACTTCCGCCCCATCTCCGAGCCGCCGCGAATGTGTGCAATTGCGTATACAAATCCGCGATCGACGAGCGATAGAGCTGAGCGAATCATGCCAAATGAATCCGGCATCGAGTAGCCATAGGAGCCGTAGCCATACAGGTAGCCTGGCCCGCCGGGTTTGCGTGAACGTAGCGAGAGCAGAGTCATTGGCACGCGTGTGCCATCGTGACTTTTTACCATCACGCGTTCGCAGCGATAGCGACGCGGATCATAGCCTTTGACCTTTTCTTCTTTCAAAGCGGCAAAACGACGCGTCTTCATATTGTAGGCGAGCGTTTGCGTGGGCTGTACTGGCGACGAAATACGTGAGGCGCAGCGTATCAGTTTCAAACTCGTAGTTGGCGCCATCGATCTCGACATCAAAGGCCGCATCAGGAAAATGCACAACGTGGACTGCGCCGAGCGGCGAGGTCCAAGATCCGCACCTGTGGAAGTCCACGATAGCGTTCCTGAAGGACAAGAAAGCCCTTAAAAGGCATGCAAACCGACGCGATAGACCTCGTCAGTTTTGGCAGACATTCCGGTTTTTGCATCGAGAAGTTTCCAGCCTTTCGCACTCAACGGTCGATGTGCAGAGGTCTCAAACACCTGGAAGTTGCGACTTCGCAAGTTGCTCAAGATGTAGAACTGGTCGCCCGAGTGATCGACCGAATACTCGTGGCCTTCATCGCGCTTTGCAAAGCAGCGGAGCTCGGCGCGTGGATCTGATGCTCGCAGATACCAAATCTCTGAAGTGATTTTGCCGTGGGATTCGATAAAAATAAATTGGCCCGAGCTTGAGCGGCTGACGTGAACAAACTGCTGCGGATCTTTTTCTTCGTAAATCAAGACATCGGTCTTAGCCGGGCGGCCGCGCTCGTGACGGTAAACTCGATAGGGGCGTAGATTTTTGTCGATCACAACATAGAATAAGTGCCGGCAATCCGAAGCCCAGATCATCGATCCGCTCGACATCGCGAGTTGTTCGGCAGATTCTTTTCCCGTTTCGAGATTTCGAATTCGAATCGAGTACTTTTCAGATCCATCAAAGTCGGCCGCGTAGGCGACATAGTCATGATCCGGAGAGATCGTCAGGCCGCCGAGGTCAAAGTACTTTTTCCCTCGAGCAATCGCATTTTCGTCGAGAACGACGTCATCTTTTTTTGAGCCGCGAAGACGTCGTAGATGCCGGCGGTACTGAGCCCCTTTTCGAAACTCCGAGCGGTATTCATAGGGTCCCCAGGGCGCGGGAGCTGATGAGTCGGCAGGGGGCACGCGACGCTTCATCTCACGGAAAAGTCGATCAACCGTTGTCTTGAGAGGGCGAAGCTCACGTTTAAAATGGTCATTTTCGGTTTCAAGGACTCGCATAACCGCCGGGTTCGATTTTTCACGTAACCAAAAGTAAGGGTCAGACCACTTGAGGCCGTGCTTTTTGATCGTGTGGGACTTTTGGGCGACGGGTGCGAGAGGTTGCGATTCAAGCCATAGCTTAGAGGAAGTGTGCTTTTTATTCATTTCATCACGGTAAATCAAAGCGGCTCATGTTAAAAGGCCTTATAGGGGTACCTTCAAAATGACTCAGACTGTGCTTTGGCATAAGCGATCGGTGCAGGACGTTCTCAGCGAGCATGCGACCTCTCTGGATGAAGGGCTTGCTCATGAAGAGGTGACGCTCCGGTCAGTCGAGTATGGCGCGAATCGTCTCGAAGAGGCAAATCGGCGTGGGCCGTGGCGTACACTGCTTTCACAGTTTACTGATTTCATGGTGCTCGTGTTGATTGGCGCTGCGGTTATCGCGATCGCCTTGGGGGAGCCATACGACGCGATTGCGATTCTTGCGATTGTGTTTCTCAATGGCCTTCTTGGTTTTTTTCAAGACTACCGTGCTGAACAGGCGATGCAGGCGCTACAGGCACTCGCGGCCCCGCACGCCAGAGTTCGGCGGGCCGGAAAAATTTTAACTGTTCCGGCATTTGATCTTGTCCCTGGCGATGTTGTTTTTCTTGAACAGGGTGCAATTGTGCCAGCTGACTTGCGAATCGTGGAGCTCGCAGAGCTACAAATTGATGAGTCGATGTTGACGGGCGAGTCGGCGCCTGTCGTGAAGTCTGTCCATGTCATCAGCGAAACGATGCCCACTCACGATCAAAAAAATATGGCGTTTAAAGGGACAGTCGTCACACGCGGGAGAGCGACGGGCGTTGTTGTTCGCGTCGGCATGAGCACAGAGATCGGACGAATCGCAGCGCTCCTCAAGCGCGAGGTTGAACCCGCCACACCACTCCAGCGAAAGCTCACGGTATTTGCTCGGCGCCTTGCGTTTGTCGTGATCGGACTTTGCGCCATCATTTTCGTTTTCGGTTTACTGCGTGGGGAGAAGCCGGTTCTGATGTTTCTGACCGCATTGAGTCTCGCCGTCGCGGCAATTCCCGAAGCTCTTCCCGCGGTGATCACGGTGGCGCTGTCGCTAGGCGCGCGGGCGATGAGCCGACAAAAAGCGTTGGTTCGGAAACTTCCCGCAGTTGAGGCGTTGGGTTCGGTCACCGTGATCTGTTCTGATAAAACGGGAACACTGACTGAGAACCGCATGCAGGCGCAAGAGTTTCGCGTGCATCATGGTGCACGTATTCAAACCTATCAGGGGATTCCTCCACGTGACGAACGCGATGAAAACTGGGAAAAGTTTCTTCTTGCTCTGGCGCTGAACAACGATGTTGTGGTGAGCGATCAGCATTTTGTCGGTGATCCCACCGAGGTGGCACTTATGGAGGCCGCGGTGGCCGCGGGGCTTGACCTTAACGTTGTTCGTCAGCTCTACCCTCGAGTGGCGGAGTTGTCGTTCACCAGTGAACGGGGCCTGATGAGCACCGTTCATCGAAAATCTGACGGCCGAACGATTGTTCTCACCAAGGGAGCGCCTGAGTATGTGTTTGCTCTTTGTGAAGATGTCGGTCTTACCGAGCCTGAGTCCGTTCAATCGATGGCGGCACAGGGAATGCGTGTCCTCGCTCTTGCCTACAGAGAAATCGGAGATCAAGACGTCGCGCAAATGGAACTCAACAGCGTTGAACGAGGCCTGAAGTATCTTGGTCTGATTGGCCTGATCGATCCTCCGCGCGAATCAGCGGCTGAGTCCGTTCGCCTTTGTCACGCCGCCGGCATCCGCGTCGCGATGATCACGGGTGATCACCCTGCTACAGCTCGAGCGATTGCTCATCGGCTTGGAAGTAAAAAGACTATAAAAGATCAAGTGATCACCGGGCGCGAGTTGGCCGCGCTCTCTGACGACGAGCTTCAAATCACGACCAGCAGTGTAGCGGTCTATGCTCGCATGGATCCCGAGCAGAAGATTCGAATCGTCAAAGCGCTGCAGGCCAATGGCGACGTTGTCGCGATGACGGGTGACGGTGTGAATGACTCACCGGCACTTAAGCGTGCGGACGTCGGGGTCGCAATGGGTAAAGGCGGAACCGATGTTGCGCGCGAGGCCGCACACATCATTCTCCTCGATGACAATTTCTCTAGCATCGTTGGCGCGGTTCGCGAAGGCCGGCGCATTTACGACAATATCCGAAAATTTGTTCGCTTCGCTCTTTCGGGAAATTCTGGCGAGATCTGGACATTGTTTTGCGCCCCACTCTTCGGTTTGCCGACACCACTTTTGCCGATCCAGATTCTTTGGATCAATTTGGTGACGGATGGTCTGCCCGGCCTTTCTCTTGCTGTTGAGCCTGAAGAGCGGAACATCATGCACCGACCACCGCGCTCACCGCGCGAGAGCATCTTTGCGCGAGGTCTTTGGCAGCATTCTGTCTGGGTCGGAGTGCTCACGGCGGCTGTCACTTTAGGCTCGATGGCATGGGCCTTTCACGCTGGTCACCCCGGATGGCAGACGATCGCATTCACCGTTCTCACCATGACTCAGATGGGGCATGTTCTCGCGATTCGTTCTGAACGAGAGTCGATTTTTACAATTGGATTCCTCAGCAATACGCCACTTCTGTTCGCCGTGCTCACGACTTTCATTTTGCATCTCGCGGTCCTTTATGTGCCGATGCTGAGCGCGATTTTTAAGACCACACCGCTTTCGATGGTGGAGCTATTGCTCTGCTTTGTGGCCTCAAGCTCCGTCTTTGTCGCTGTCGAAATTGAAAAGCTTTTCAGGCGTCGCTCCGAACAGAAATCGAAATGAATCTTGACCTTGGTGACGGAGCTGCACTTTCCTTAGGCGCGTAAAAACGCAAAACGTAAGGAGACAGCATGTTTCGTTCAACATTGATACTCGGATCATTACTCGGATCGTTGGTCTTGGGATTTTCGCTCACGGCCAGCGCGAATACAGAAGTGACTTTTGAAGAAGCGAAAACAGAGTTTACCACTCAGCTGGCGACGTTCAAAGCGGACGTCAAAGCGATCGAAGATACACGCGACATTACGCTGACTCGCATCGATGACGAGATCACCGCATTGAAGACAGAACTCAAGGCCTGCAAGAATTTTGATTGTATGCTGGCAACTCAGAAGAAAATCACTGAGAAGCAAAATGAGAAAGTAACTCAGGCCAAAACGACCGAGACTGAAGTGGCTCCGCTTCGTATGGACCTCGTTCGCAAGGGCAAGAAGCTTGCGGTTGCGGCCTTCGCAACGGAACTGAAGACACTTGGCTTTGCGACCAAAGAGTTCAAAGCGTTCAACGTTACCGCCGACACTCAGTGCGGTGTTCGCAAAACGACTTACGCAGAGATTACTCCAAGCGCACAGATGGTTTGCCGTCAGCTCAATGTTGAGTTCGCCTATCACGGAAAAGTTTATAAGAAGCAGATCGCGCTTGGTTTGAATCATGCAGCGACGACTCACGCAGGTGAGCCGACGACGATGCCGGCGACATAATTAAGCGAAGTCGAGTCGATCTTCTCGCAAACCACAGAGGATTTTATGTACGGCGTACAGCCGCTTTATCTCTTCGCGGGCGACAGCCGTTTTGCGACAGGGCGTCCGGCGTGGATGGGTGAAGGTGCATTTGGTCACTTTGGATCGCGCTTTTACCACGCTCATAGCGGCAAACACGTTGGTGTTTACACCGTGGCTGTTGAAGTCACTGAGGCCGTGAACGATCTGTAATCGCCCAGCTCAAAACTCTTGCGGCGGGTCTTTCCCGTCGCGAGGCGTTGCGGAACTGCCCATTTCTTGACCTTCTTTGAGTCCGGCACTCTCCTAATGACATCACTCAAGGAGAGAACATGTTTCGACTCGCTTTTCTCGCATCAGTTTTAGGCTTGGCTCTTGGATTTTCGCCGGGAGCTCGAGCGACAGCCGAGATGTCCTTTGTCGACGCTAAAGTCGAGTTTGCAAATCTCCATAAAACTTTTCAGTCCGACGTAAAGACCCTTGAGCTTGCTCGCGACGCTGAACTCAAGCGCTTGAACGATCTCCTTCTCCAATTAAATAAAGACCTGAAGGCGTGTCCAACCTACACCTGCGTAAAAGAGACAAAAACCGCAATTGCCCAAGCCGAACAGGATAAGCAGGTGGCGGTGCGGGAGGCCGATCGCCAGATACAGCCAATGAAGGTTGATTTTGTTCGCATGACAAAGCGCCTCGCGATTGCAAGTTTCTCATACGAGCTCAAGGCACAGGCTGCAAAAACCAAAGAGCTTGAGAACTTTACGCCGGATACGGACTCTTATTGTGAGCCGCGCGAGTCGGCGACGACTCATCGTTCACAATACGTGAGCCGCCAAATGGTTTGTCGTCAGTTGAATGTCGAGTACAAATACAAAGGCACGTTCTATAAGATGAAGCTCGCGCTGGGGCTTCCGTTTGGTGAGACCGATCACGTCGGCAATCCAAAGACGATGGCTGAAAGCGAACTCGCCGATGTTCAGACGATCTTTGCGCAGACGCCGGCGCAGGTGATGGCCGGTATCAGTGCGATTTCAGTTTTCACAGGCGACCCCAAGTACGCAACGGGGCGCCCGCTCTGGTCGCAGGTCAGTGACTTTGGCTACTACGGCATGGAGTTTTACTACTGTACAATGCAACTATCTTTGGGTTGTACACAGTCGCAGTGGACCAAATTTAAATTCTAGGTCCAAATCACCGAGGTCACGCCGCCGCCGGGAGTGGTGGCGTTGGTCATTTGCCCCTGATAGAGCCTGGCGCAAGCGGTCCGAAGCTCATCGCGATAGGCGAAAAAGCGTAGATCATATTTAAATTCCACTCCGCCAATCGCGACTGTTGGGGCTGGCACAAACTCCTGTGCCAATCCATCGCCCTCAAGAATTCGTTGGAAAGCACCGCGGGCGACACTGCTGCCTCTGAACACCGCTTTGCCGCCGAATGCGTTCTTTGGCTTGAAAATCAGATTTTTTCTTTCATTCCAGAGCAATTCAGGATCAAGGCCTCGCACTTCGCGGGTTTGAATGAGCGCTCGGCGAACGACCGCGCACTCGTCGGCACTTAAACCCATCGACTCCAGGGCTCCAGGTTCAGACCAGCGCACCATTCGGTACTTGTCGGCGAGTAGGCGGTACTCATGAGCACTTGGGGTGATCACGGTCGCCTTCGCCGCCAAAGCTTCACGCAGCGGAAGCGACGAATTCTCTTCGAGATAAAAATCGGTTGCGCGATTGTAAACCAGATCGATCGGGCCAAAGTCGCCGCACCACAAGTGATCTTGGCGCATTGAGAGTTCGCGTCGATCAGCAATAACGACCTCGGCACCGAGAGCCATCAGCATGTCTTTGTAGACAAGAAATTCGGCGAATAGCTTCTGCTTCGAGGGCTCGTCATCGACAATCGCAATACGTGCGCCCTTTAGCTCGCGTCCAAGCTCGCGCTGAAAATCGAGAGCAAAGCCGTTGCGTGCGCGTTCAAGGCCTCGAGTGGCATTCATGACATCGACCATCGCCCCCATCGAGGCGTTGGTATTGATCTCGATCAGTCGAAGTGCACCACTTGGGTCGACGTGAAAGTCGTAGGACATCAAGACCGAATAGTGGCCCGGATCCTGGAGTGACGGAGCGAGAGCGCGAAGGCGTGCGGCTTCGTTCTGATTTTCGCGTATGCGATTGTGAAAAATAGAAACGAGGCGCTGGGCCTCGTTCCAGAGTGCACGCGGCAGCGAGAGCGCTTCCGGCGCGATCAGAGTCGGGATGACGAGTTCTTTTATACCGCCGAACGATTCGGCCTCTTTCACCGCTTGCGGATACTCGACGGCCAGTCGCGCTAAGAACTCGTCATGCGTCACGCGATCACTTACCGACTTTAACGTGAGCAGCGCCTTTTTTCCAGCCAGCACCGCAGAGTTCGCCCGACTTCAACGCTTGAAGAACGCGGAGGATTTCATTCGCATCGCGACCAACGCTCAGATTGTGAATGCCGGCGTACTGAACTTTTTGTTCTGGATCGATAATGAAGGTGCCGCGTGTAGCGATACCGGAGTCTTCAAGCAGAACACCGTAGTCGCGCGAAATACGCTTAGTGACGTCAGCGAGAAGTGGATAGTGCAAATCGCCAAGGTCGTCTTTGATCCAACGCTTGTGCGAATGCTCTGAGTCGATCGAACAGCCAAGAACGACGGCGCCAGACGCTTCAAATTCCTTGAGTGTGTCGCGGAACTGCGTGATCTCAGTGGGGCAAACAAAAGTGAAATCGAGTGGGTAGAAGAACAGGACGACCCATTTACCTTTGTAATCAGTGAGGCTTACTTTTTTGAATTCGCCGCCGTCGACAACAGCCGTTGTTGTGAAAAGCGGTGCGGGTTGACCAATCATTGCCATAATTCCTCCACGAGCAAGATTTTGATGTTGAGAGTTGAGGTAATGTTCTAAAAGGTGAACCCAAAGCTCGGCAAGGCCAGGCCGCCCGCAGCACGGGGGCGGCGATAGGATATGAGTCGGTGCGTCAGACGGCGGAGCGGGAGGGCAGATGAAGATTATCACCTGGAATGTGAACGGAATTCGCGCGGTCGGCAAAAAGAATCTCTTTCTGCCGTTCATTGAGCGCGAACGTCCCGACATCCTTTGTCTGCAAGAGACAAAAGCCCATCCGGATCAGGTGGAGCCTGATATTCGCGAACCGCGAGGGATGAAGGGCACGTGGTCGTCCGCTGTAAAAAAAGGATATTCGGGAGTGGCCACTTTTTTGCGAACACCGGATCTCGCGCGCGAGATTCAGCCACAGATTGGAATTTCCGAGTACGACAGCGAAGGCCGTGTGGTGGTTTCTGATCACGGCCACTTTTTGCTCTACAATATCTATTTCCCAAACGGCGGAAGTGGCGATGAACGTCACGATTTCAAACAGAAGTTCTTAAACGACCTCAATCAGCACTTGGCTGAGAAGCTCAAGTTAGGGCGCGAGATCATCGTCGTTGGCGACTACAATGTCGCTCATCGCGAAGTCGACGTGTTTGACCCGGTTCGCCTCTCCAAAGAGAGCGGCTTTCTCCCTGAAGAGCGAGCTTGGTTTGATTCTTTTTTGGCTCTCGGTTTTGTCGATACATTTCGGCACTTTCATCCGGCGGAAAAAGATCGCTACACCTGGTGGAGCTACGTTGAGCGTGCACGTCCCATCAATCGTGGATGGCGCATCGACTATATCTGTGTGTCGAAGGGACTCTTGCCCAAGGTGGTCCGCGCCGAGATTCGCGACGACATTGAGGGCTCTGATTACTGTTCAGTCGAAATGGAGATCAATTTATGATTCCGTTGGGTCTGCTGCTGTTTCCAATCATCGAAATTGCGGTGGCCATCTCCGTGATTCGCGAGTTTGGCTTTGGGAATGCGTTTTTCATGTGGCTGATTTCGACCATTCTCGGCATCGGTCTTTTTCGCGCGACCAGCGCGCAGCTTTCAATGGGGGTCGCGCAAGCTTTGCGCCGAGGGGAGTCGCCCGGGCAAGGTGCAGTCGAAGGAGCGCTCGTTGGATTGTCCGGAGTTCTGTTCCTCGTCCCCGGATTTGTTTCTGATGTGCTCGGTCTGATCGTTCTCTTTCGTCCGGTTCGTCGTCTGATTGCGCGTCGTCTGCTGGCGAAAAATTCCGTCAGTCAATGTCGGCGGTCCCGGCGCCACGAGGGGAGCGGGTTCTGATCCGACGGTCGCGCATCACCGATCTTCCGGCAGCGCTTCTGATATGGTCATCGATGTCGATGCGACCAAGGTCGAGTAATCGCGGTAACGCTGACTTGATTTGAGACCCAGCCTTAAGCCCGCCCCGACCTACGACCGATATTCTCATTGTCGGGAGGACGCATGCGTCGTGGACTACTCATCTTGTTGATTGCAATCGCTCTATGGAGTTTCGAAACGGTTCATGCTCAACCTGTGGCGGAGCCCACTCCGAGCGCGGACGTCCAGGGTCCCGCTCCTGCCTCCGTCGGCGATGACGAGGTCGAGCCGGTCTGCGTGGTGACGCCTAAGGCTCGTCTTCGTGTGAGTCCCTCAACAAATGCCAAAATCAGCTGGGTCGTCGGTCAACATATGCCACTCGAGCGCCTTTCGAGTAAGGACGGCTGGTCGCGCGTCCGCGATCTTCGTGGCCAAGTGCACTGGGTGATTTCAAAAGCGGTCGCGGCCAATGAAGCTTGCGCGGTCGTTCGCGTACGCACAGCTCCGCTTCATGCGGGACCGGGCTCGAAAGCTCCGCGCGCGGACTTCCGATCGGCCGATCGCTACACAGCGTTCAAGCGGGTCGACCGCGAATCAGGCTGGGTTCGCGTAGAAGATAGCTATCGCGGAACCTTCTGGACGCAGGAAAACAACCTGTGGATTCCGATCAAAAAATCGAAAATGGCATTTTAGGTTACCGCCACGTTGGCGGTAATCTTCGGCCCACCGGCGGCGCCATCCCCATCAAGTTCTGACTTGAGCCTGACTGGAACAGTTCGACCGGTTCTGACAGGATTCCTATGCCCAGTAAGGGTTTGTCTCGAGTTGAGACGGGTTTTCTGCGGAAAATCGGCAATTTGGCTCATGACAGAAAATGTAAGATTATGCTTGCGCGGGCCATGGCGGCTGTGGCTAACTTTCAAAGTTCCAAATTGGCACTAGCCCAGATGGGTTGGCCGGGATGGATAGGGGGGACGACATGATTGTCAGCTTAAGAGGGGGACATTCAATGGGAGCAGTTGAGGCGACATTGGTAAAGGAATGCAAAGCGCTTCTGATAGATGCGAAGACCGAGGTTTTGAACCGCGTTCGCAGCACTCGGGCCGATCTGCATTTTGAGGACAAAGGTGGCGACGAAGCCGATCAGACGGCACGTGTCCTGGCTGAAGCTGAGACCCTGAGCCTTCATGAGCGCCTCCGCACTCAGTTGGTTGAAATCGAAATGGCATTGGCGAGAATCGAGAACGGCAGCTACGGTATCTGCGAAGAGACCGAAGAGCTGATCGAGCCCGAGCGCCTTCGCGCGATCCCCTGGACACGCCTCTCAATTGAGGGTGCTGAAATCCGCGAATCAGTTCAAAAGCGCTACGCTCGCTAAGAGCGCAGCCCTGTAAAATTGATTCTGTGATACGCGTCAGTCCGCATGGATTGGCGCGTTTTCGTTTTTTAGGGCATAATGCCATCCATGATAGCTCAAACTAAACCCGAATTTATTCGTCAGCCCGGAGTCATTGCAGGCGTTGCCGCCGGAATGGCTCGAGACTTCCAACTCGACGTCGTTTTGGTTCGCATCGTGTGGATTGCGGCCTTCTGTCTTGGCGTCGGTATTTTGGCCTACGCACTTTGTTGGATCGCCTTTCCAAAAGCGTCCGATTCGGATGCCGGTCAGCACAAACGGATTTCCGGAGTTTGCCTTGAAGTCGCCAAGCGATCGGGACAACCGGTCGGAGTGATCCGACTCGCTGCACTCTGTCTTTTGCTCGCCAGCGGCGGCAGTGCGGTCATCGGCTACGTCTTGGCAATGTTGATTCTGCCGAGTCCAACCGCAAAATAACGCACCGCTTTCTGGACGTCCAAGGTGCTGCTACTTGCCGTGCGTGAGATCGTGCTCCCACTTGCGGTGCTCTTCGACATTGGCGTCGATTTCGGCCTGAGGCCAAATCCGACCTTTGCCAACGCCAGGGCAAAACGCCGCGACATCGCGAGCCCACGCTTTTGGCGTCATGGTTTCTGGCCAAAACGGCCATGTTTTGCACTGTGCGGGTCGGGCGGAGTAGATCGTGCAGCGTTTGTTTTTTAAGAACACGCAGGCATTGTCGGCACCGTCGATCAGCCGGAACACGCCCTCTTCCTTAACGCAGAACTGCTTGGTGAATTCACGAGTGGGGAGTCCGCGAAGTTTGGCCATTGCGCGACGGTCTTTTTGAGTGACGTACACAAAACCGTATTCGCCGTGCGAAACACAGCACTGGCCCGAGCCCTGACATTCGAATTGAATTCCGTCTGAGTACCACTTCTTTTTCACGAGCGTCGCTCCGCGAGGCCATTGGTCACGGCCGCCCAGCCGCACATTTTAAAGAGCATGCGCGCGCCGACGTTGGCGTCCCACTCCGCTGCGCCCGGTGTCGGCTCAGCGACTTCGTTTAGGTCAAAACCGATAATCTGTTTTCCGGCGTCGGCAATGGCCGCCAGCAACGACACGGCTTGATCGAATGAGAGTCCGCCTGGAACCGGAGTTCCAGTGTTTGGGCAGAGTGCGGGATCAAGTCCGTCGATATCAAATGAAACATAAATCTTCTGTGGCAGTTCGGCGATCAGCCCGCGCGCAATGGCGGTCCATGTTTCGCCGTTTTCAAGTCGCTTCTTCAGCTGTCGATCGTAGTGAGTTTGAATCCGCGGTTTTTTCGATTCGCTGTAGTTGAATTCGCCAATCGAGAAATCGCGAATGCCAACCTGCACGAGTTTCGCCGGCCCAATGCGTTCCATCACATTGTGCATGATCGACGCGTGGCTAAAGTCGTAGCCCTGATAGGCATCACGAAGATCCGCATGCGCGTCGATATGGAGAACACCAAAATCAGCGCCGTGCACTTGCTTCAGAGCGCTGATCAATCCGAACGGAGTTGAATGATCGCCGCCAACAAGGCCAACGATTTTTCCCGCGCGCAATTTTTTAAGAGCTTCGCGTTCGACCCACTGATTGAGTTCAGACGACGCTTCGTTGATTTCTTTGCGTAAGCGTTCGGCGGATTCGCTCTCCGCTTCGCCGGCTTCGATGAGCTCAAGGCGCTCGAGCGACATTTCCTTTAGTCGAAGGTTGCGTTCAAACCACTCGCGATCAATCTCGTCCATCATGTAGCCGATTTTCCAAGCGTCGCCGGTCTCGAGATCAAAAAGATCAACTTGGCGGCTGGCTCGCAAAACAGCATCGGGGCCAAGGCTTGCGCCGCGCCCGTAGGATGTAGTCACTTCCCATGGAACGGGGATCAGGTGCAGTTTGGCCTCGTCGGCAGTAAACGGAAGTCCAAAAACTCCGCTTTCCGCAAGGGCGGTGGAGTTTGGGTCAAACTCGGCGTGATCTGAAGTGCTCATCGTGGCTCCTGAGGTGTTCTGGGGATCCAAAAAAGGTCAATCCGGCACCGAGTCCTACCATGCGCTCTGTGTTATCTCCAAGCGCTCAAGACGCAAACGGTGACCTTTCGGCCCCTAAAACGTCCTTGCGAAATCGCAGTGATTTGAGGACATTACGTACGTTCTTATTTGAGGGGGAAATCGCAAATGACAAATCGAAAGTGGATCGCTCTCAGCGCGATGATCATGCTCACAGCGGGCATCATGACTATCGGCACGGGCTGCACAAAGGGCGGAAACAAAGCGGCAAGCAAAGCGGACTCAACGACCTTTCTTTACAACATCGGCAGCGAGCCAACGACTCTCAATCCGATCACAGGAACAGATGCTTACAACCAGTCGGTGCAGAGTTTCGTTCTCGATAGCTTGATGACTCGCAATCTCGACACTTATGAGTGGGAGCCGGCTCTTGCCGAGAAATTCGAAATTTCAAAAGACGGCAAAGAGTTCACCTTCACGCTTCGTGAAGGTGCAAAGTGGAGTGACGGCCAACCGCTCACGATCGAAGATGTGAAGTTCAGCTTCGATGTTATTTTTGATCCGATCTACAACGCTGCTCACCTGCGCCCCTACTACGAGAATATTGAGAAGGCCGAAGTCACAGGTCCACGCACGATTAAATTCAAAACCAAATCGAAGTACTTCGGTAACTTCGCGGTTGTGGCGGGGCTAACGGTTTTGCCAAAGCACTTCTACGGCGACGCTAAAAAAGGCAAAGAAGAAAACAAAACGATTCTCGGTTCTGGCCCGTATATGATCGACACGTATGATAAAGGCGTTTCGCTCATTCTCAAGAAGAACCCAAATTGGTGGGGATTCACAGCGCCTGAGTACAAAGGTCGCTATAACTTTGAAAAGATTCGCCTGCGCTTCGACAAAGAAGAGAACCTTGCACTCGAGCGTCTGAAAAAAGGCGAGCTCGATTACGATTCGCTCACTCCTGAAGCATTCACGAAAAAAGCGGTCGGCGAACCGTGGGGTAAGGAGGTTCTTAAAAAGCAGGTCGAGAACTCTGCTCCTAAGTCTTACGGATACATCGGTTGGAACTTGCGCAAAGATATGTTCAAGGACAAGCGTGTTCGTCGGGCGCTCGCGCAGCTCATGAATCGCGAAGAAATGAATCAGAAGTTCCGCTTCGGAATGTCGCTTCCGGCGACGGGCCCCTGGTATCAGCAGTCGGATTATGCCGACCACTCGGTGAAGGCGATCGCGTTTGATCCCAAGGCTGCGGGTGATCTTCTCAAAGAAGCCGGCTGGACGGACTCGAACAAAGATGGCGCACTCGACAAAGGTGGCAAGCCTTTTGAATTCACGCTGTTTTACTCGAACAAAGACACTGAGAAGTACTGGGTTCTCTACCAAGAGGATCTCAAAAAAGCGGGTATCAAACTGAACCTTCAGCTTCTCGATTGGAACGCGCTTTTAAAGAACATGGATGAGGCCAAGTTTGATGCTGTTGCGCTGGGTTGGGGCGGTGGATCGGTGGATAACGATCCAAAGCAAATCTGGCACTCGGCTTCAATCGGCAAGGGCGGATCGAACTTCATTGGTTATTCGAATAAAGAAGTCGACAAGCTCATCGACAAGGCTCGCGAAGAGCTCGATAAACAAAAGCGGATCCCGCTTTATCAAGAGATCTATCGCAAGATTGCAGAGGACGCGCCTTATGCATTCATGTTCAACGACAAGTTTGTGTTGTATGCGATCAACAACCGCATTCAGCAGCCCAAGGACACGTTTAAGTTTGCGGTCGGCACCGAGTATTTCGCGGTGAAGGCAACGAACCAATAATCGCGACGGACAGGGCAAACGAAAGCAACGAACGGGTGACTTCGGTCACCCGTTTTGTTATTCGAAGGGTCTCATGGGAACATATATACTGCGTCGTATTCTGCTGATGATCCCAACGCTGTTTGGGATCACGTTGCTTTGCTTTGTGATCATCAATTTGGCGCCTGGATCGCCGATCGATCAGAAGCTTCAACAGATGCGTATGGGCGGCGCAATGGCCGGAGGCGGTCCTGGCGGAGCGGGTGGCGGCATGAACGCGCGTACCGAATCCGGCGTTTCCGAAGAAGTGATGGAAGCTCTCAAGAAGCAGTACGGTTTTGATAAGCCGATGCACGAGCGCTACGTCATCTGGATCAAGAATGTCGTTCAGCTCGATTTCGGCCGCAGTTTCAAATATGAGGAGCCGGTGACTGACGTGATCTTTTCGAAGATGCCGGTATCGCTGACCTTCGGTATCACGTCGCTCATTCTTTCGTACCTAGTCTGTATTCCGCTTGGCGTAATCAAAGCGCTCAAACAAGGCAGCAAGTTCGATGCGGTCTCGAGTTTCGTGCTCTTTGTCATGTATTCAATTCCCGCATTGATTCTCGGTATTCTGCTTCGAACCTTCCTCTCTTCTGGCAACTATCTCGATTGGTTCCCACTGGCGAACGTCTATTCCGATAACTACATGGAACTCGACACAATGGGACAGATCTGGGATCGCATCCACCACGCGATTCTGCCCATGGCTTGCTACATGGTCGGAAGTTTCACGTTTCTCACAATCATGATGCAGAACTCGATGCTCGATGTCGTGAAGCTCGACTATGTGCGGACCGCTCGCGCAAAGGGCTTGGCCGAAAAAACGGTTTATCTCAAGCACGCTCTCCGCAATGCGCTGATCCCGATCGTCACCGGCATGAGCGGAATCCTTTCGATCATGTTCTCGGGCTCGATCATCATTGAGTCGATTTTTTCTCTTGATGGCATGGGGCTGCTCGCGCTGACCTCGAGCAATGCCCGCGATTACAACGTGCTTATGGGACTGATTTTCTTCCAGAGTATTCTGTTCTTGTTTGGGCGCTTGTTGACGGACCTTCTCTACGTGGTCGTTGACCCGAGGATTGATTTCACATGATCGAAAGATTCCTGGCGAATGAACTCTCTGTGAAGCGCTGGCGTCGATTCAAGGCGCATCGGTCGGCGATCGTCTCGATCGTCGTGCTCCTCATTTTTGGCGTGCTCAGTCTGACTGCCGAAATTTGGGCGAACAACAAACCGATCTACCTCAGCTACCACGGCAAATCGTACTTCCCGGTTTTTCAGACGATTCATCCGTCTGATCTCGGGCGTGGCGATATCATGGTGATGGATTTCCGCACACTCGAGCTAGGTCCCGAGGACAGCGCGATTTGGCCGCCGGTTCGCTGGGATCCATTCGAGCGAAATGCGACACTCGACACGCTTCCAGGTGCACCTTCCTCAGACAATATTTTTGGAACTGATGAGGGTGGTCGCGATGTGGCCTCGCGCCTGCTCTATGGGTTTCGCTATTCGATGGCCTACGCTATCGCGGTTTGGTTTTTCTGTTCATTGATCGGCGTTTTCTTGGGCGCGCTGATGGGTTACTTCGCCGGTTGGGTCGACATCGTCGGTCAGCGGGTGATTGAGGTGTGGGAATCAGTTCCAGCGCTCATGCTTTTGATCATTCTGGCCTCAATGATTTCTCCAAACATCTGGATTCTCACGGCCTTCACGGTGTTCTTTGGCTGGGTTGGTATTTCGATGTACATGCGGGCCGAGTTCTTGCGCCTCAGAAAGCGCGAGTTTGTCGAAGCGGCCCGTGCGCTCGGTGCAACACAAGCTCGGATTATTTTCCGTCATATTTTGCCGAATTCACTCACGCCATGGATCACGATGACGCCGTTCATGGTTGCCGGTGCGGTGACGGGCCTTTCATCACTCGATTATCTTGGTTTTGGTCTTCCGGCTCCGACACCTTCGTGGGGTGAGCTTCTCGGCCAGGCCCAGAAGCATTTTCAGGTGGCGTGGTGGCTTGCGGTTTTCCCAAGTTTGGCACTTTTCACCACGCTCACGTCGCTGAACCTCATCGGCTCGGCCGTTCGCGACGCCTACGATCCTCGAAAATAGCGAAAGGTACATTGTACCTTTTGGCGACTCGCCGAGTTATTCCGCCGGAACCGTCGGTATGGCTGGGCTGGCCGGAGTTGGTAGTGGTGTCTCATTGCAAAATGGTTGCGTGAAGGGTCCGCTCGGCACGCCATTGTGGCAAACGATAGCGCCACCGACGCAGGGGACTCCTGGCGCCGGATTGGGTTCCATGTAGCCGAACGTGGCGGCTCCATTTGCGATATAGCCAAGAGCAGTGTGGCACCCTTGATCATCAGTTTTCGATCGACTGCTTGAGCTGCCCGAGTCCTTTACGGATGAAGCGCAAGCGGCAAGGGTCAAACAGAGTACGGCGAGTATCACTCTAATCATGTCGACTCCTATTTAATATCGGGTATCGCCTGTAGCGCTGATCCAACCACCGGCCAAACTTTTTTCACCAAGTTTTTCCGACCCTCAAATACGAGCGCGCCGAATTTTCCGTAGTGAGTGAGTCGCGAGGAAAGCTCGCTGACTGCTTGCACATCGGCCATCGGGCCCGCGACCCACAAGACGCTTTGTCCGTTCGCTGTGGCCATTGCCAATGCTACGAACTGTCGACTGAGATCATAGTCCGTACCATCGATCGAGACATGACCGGCATTCAGTGTGACACCGTAGGTGCGAAGCAACGGCTCGATAAATTGTCGATGCGAAGCCGAGTCCCCTAGCAGAACGAGAGTCCCAGTTGAACCCGTCGTCACAGCGCTGCCACCGCGATCGAGCACGCTGACGCGGCCTTCGACGGTGCCACTCCAGGCGTCGGCAAAGCCCTGTGCGATGGCGCTGTCCACTCCAGCTGAAGAGTCATATTGCACGACGATGGGGTCACCAGCGAGAACGCCGCTCAGAGCGGGTGGGCGTTCCTCACGAGTGAGTTCACGAAAAACTTCAAAGCGAGGATCAACAGCGACAAGGTGAACGACCTGTGCTGATTCCAAACAGCTGGTTGTTTCGGCGGTCGTTAGAGAGACCACCGAGCGAGAGGTCGAACCGTCGGCGAGTGTGAACTCAACAGGGATATTCAGATCATAGAGCGAGCTCGGATCCTGTTGTATCTTCACACAGGTGCGATAGCCCGACTGCCCATTTGAAAGCACGGCCGTGCTCTGCCGAGCCTCTGCCAAAGTGAGTCGCGCCAGGCCTTTGCGATCGAGCCATTGCGCAAAAAATCCATCGAGGACGGTGCTCGATGCCGCTTCAAAAGCGAGTTCAAGATCGGACCAGGTGGTCTGTCGGTAAAGATTGTCGCGGTAGAATGTTTGTAATGCCCGCTTAAAGGCGACATCGCCAACGCGAGTCTTCAACATGTGAAACAGCATCATGCTTTTGTCGTAGCCAACAGTCTGCGTGCTCGCACTATGGCGTCCGCGAAAATCGCGAAGTGGGAAGTCGCGGCCGCCGACGGCATAGTCCGAGAACCGCGCGAGCGAATTGCGGCGGTATTCGCCATCCTGACCAGTTAAAGACTGTTGCCAGTGATCCGCCATGTACGTTGTCAGTCCTTCGCACCAGTTGCCACTGGCGTAGTCGACGTAGACAGAGTTGCCCCACCAGTTGTGCAGCACCTCGTGAGGGAGCGAACTCGTAAAAATAAATGGCAAGCGAATCACCGACGGACCAAGTAGGGTGAATCCGCCCATGCCATAGCCGGTCTCCCACATATTTTCGACAACGGCGAATCCCGTGTAAGGGTATGGAGCAATCTCGGATTCATAGTGATCGATAAAGCCAGGGATCACGTTGAGGTAAGACCGAGCGAGTGTCGCATCTGTTGTATGAAAGTGTGTGGAGATCTCAATTCCCCGATGCAGGACTTTCTCAACGCTATAGGGCCCTGCGACCCAATCCAGTCCCTCTTGTGGTTTCGCAACAGTCCAAGTCTCGCGGACGTTACTGCCAGCGACGACAGAACTCATCAATGTGCCTGAGGTCACCGAGCTCCATCCCGAGGGAAGATCGGCCGCGACTTGAAGTGTGTGAACGCCAAGCGGGCGGGGATACCAGCTGAGCCCACCAAAAAGCACCAAACCGTCAGCATTTAAAACACTGCCGGTCTCTTCTGATGAGCGTGAGAGGTCGGCGATAAACTCGACATCAAATCCAGTCACGTTCTCCAGCGCCGTTACCCGCAAATCGCGTGAACCGCTGGAAGCCGGGACTTCCGTTCCGCTGACCAGGGCCGATGAAAGCTTCACGGAGAGCTCAGGCCCGAGATCAAGTGAAAGCACCTGGCCGACGAGAAGATCAACCGTGTAGTGCGCCTTTCCTGACAGGGTTCTCGTCACAGAATCAACTCGAAACGAAAGCTCAACCGACGTCGAAAGCGGTGCGATCCGCGCCGACGCAATATCGCCGACGGCTGCGAGTGAAATCAAAAGCAGAAAATGAAAAGGGCATAGCGTTTGGCCATGCCCTGAACTTCTAATCGACAGCCCCGATTTTGGCGAGGCTTTAGAACTGTTAGAAAACAATGCCGATCATAAAATCGAGCGCTAGGCCGACGCTGCGTCCGATGTTGGACTCGGTTGTGGTTGTGCCATCGGTGGCAGTTACTTTTGATGAGCCGAGTCCAAATCCGAAGCCGGCGCCGAGGCTCATATTAACAGTCTGACCGAACCAGTGATAGCCAACGAGTGCGCTGGCAACGGGTACTGACGCACTTGCTGAAATCGTTGATCCAGAGGTTCGACTGGTTCCACTAAACGTGGCCGAAACATATTGAAAAATCGGACTGAAATACAGGCTGTCTTTAAAGACGCCGTTCTTATACCAATTGGCACGAGCTCCAATCGATTTACTTTCAAGGCGGCTAGTTGAAAAAACGCTGTCTGTCGTCATGGCGACACCCCAGTACGAAAACGTCGGACCGAGTGTCCACTGGTCTCCGACTTTGATGTCGACATCAGCGTTGAAGTAGCCAATTAGCAATCCAAGAGGAGAAATCCGCGCGTTGACTGAGCCCTCTTTTGAGGAGGAGCTCGTCGCGCTTGGGGCATCGCCTTGCGCAAGAGCCGAAGTGCCGATCGTCGAAACGAATAAGAATGAAATCAGGAAGAGTTTAATCATGCTCTTCATTGAAAAGAAAGACCGGCTAAGGGTCACGCCGTTCGTGAGAATCTCGACTTATGTCGACGAGGGTTCTGTTAATTTTTTGAAACGCGGCTTAACGATTCCATCGATAGTCACCGTCTCTTTGAACATGGCCGCCGGCCTGACCCAAAGTCGACCGAGCGGATTTTCGTAGAGAGTTTCATAAACAACCAACGGCTCCAGCGTTTCGCTGTGACGAGAGACTCCGTGTACGCGGTAGCGCATACCTTTGTAGTGTTCATACAGCCCGGTCTCGACTTCGATCATTTCAGGAGTATTTGCCATTCTTATTCCGGATCCTCGAGGTATGTGTAGCCCGAAAGGCCTTCTTCGTAGTGCTTCATCAGGGCTTTCGCTTCATTCTTTGAAAGCGTGCCGCGCGCAATCGACTCTTCGCTCGCGCGACGGATCGACTCGATCAGTTCGGGGCGACTGTACTGAACCCACGATAGAACTTCCGTAACCGTATCGCCTTCAACGACTTCATCGACGGTGTAGCCTGCGCTCGAAAGAGTGATGTGCACGGCATCGGTGTCGCCAAACAGGTTGTGAAGATCGCCCAAGATCTCCTGGTATGCGCCGACCAAGAAGACGCCCATGTAGTAAGGCTGTCCGGTGAATTCGTGAACCTCAAGGCCGGTCTTCTTCTGCTTGGCAAACTCGCCAGTGGCGTCGATGAATTGCCCGATTTTGCCGTCTGAATCGCACGTCAGGTCGACCAAGATCGCACGACGATTCGGTTCTTCATTCAAGCGGTGGATCGGAAGAACCGGGAAAAGCTGACCAACGGCCCAAGAGTCCGGCATCGATTGGAATACCGAGAAGTTACAGAAGTAGGTGTCTGACAGCGTTTCTCGAAGTGAGTTTGCGATGTCCTCAGAGTCGGGGTTGGCGCGCGCGATTTTTTCCATTCGCGTGAGAATCACCCAGCAAAGATTCTCGGCCTTGGCGCGGCTCTGGAGCGAGAGAACGCCGAAGGTGAAGAGCTGAAGGATGGTCTCTTTGATGTGTAAAACATCGTGGTAATACTCGTGGAGGTTGTTCTCGTTGAGCTGCTCCATGATGTAGACGAGGTCTTGAATCACGCGGTGATCATCTTTTGACGTCGTTACGGACGGCTCACGTTTTTGAACTTCATTGATGCCCAGAACGTTGAAAACAAGAACTGAGTGGTGAGCAACGAGTGCGCGACCGCACTCTGTGACGATGTCCGGGTGCGGAGTGCCGCGTTCGTCGCAGACGCTTTGAATGATTGAAACGACGTCGTTTGCGTACTCTTGTTCATTGTAGTTGATCGATGAATCTGTCGCACCTGAACCGTCGTAGTCGACGCCAAGGCCGCCACCGACGTCCATGTACTTGAGCTTCGCACCCATGGCGTGAAGCTCTGTGTAGAAGCGTGCGCCCTCTTTGAGCGAGCCTTTTACACACGAGATTGAGGGAATCTGCGAACCGATATGGAAATGCAGAAGCTCCAGAGCCTCGATCATGTTTTCTTTTTTCAAGAGCTCAACCGCTTCGACGATCTCAAGCGGAGTCAGGCCGAACTTTGAACGGTCACCCGACGAGTCGATCCACTTGCCCGCACCCTTGGTGTGGAGCTTTGCGCGGAGACCGATCTTTGGCAGGATCGAAAACTTCTTCGCCGCCTCGATGATCATCGGAAGCTCCGACATACGATCGACGACGATGATTGTATTGCGTCCAAGCTTCTGCGAAAGAATCGCCGTCTCAATATATTCAACGTCTTTAAAGCCGTTGCAGACGATCAGCGCATTTTCAGTGCCCATCATGGCGAGAACAACGAGCAGTTCGGGCTTTGAACCGCACTCAAGACCGAGGCGTGTTTTTTTACCGAACTTCACAAGCTCCTGAACGAGGTGACGCTGTTGATTCACCTTGATCGGATAAACGCCGCGATACGAGCCTTTGTAGCCCGACTCTTCGATCGCTTTGCTGAAGCACGATGACATCAACTCGACGCGAGTTTTTGTGATATCGGGAAAACGAATCAGCATCGGAACGCGAATACCGCGTTCCTGCAGGTCCTGCGTGAGTTCGAGCAAATCGACAGACGGACCAGTCGGACCAGATGGAGTAACGAGGACATTGCCCTTTTCGTTCACGTCAAAAAAGGGACCGCCCCAAGTGCCGATACCGTAAAGCTCTTTGCTTTTCTCGGTTGACCACTCTTCATTGCGATTGGTGGTCTCGCCTCGGATGCTGCCGCCGTCAGGTCCCTTCATGCTTGTCCTCGCCCAGTCCGTCGCATTTTCACGACTTAACGATCAGATTCAAAATCCGACCGGCTTTATAAATCACTTTGTCCGCGGGCTTACCGCCCATCGCATTTTGAACCGAGGGGACACTCAGAGCGGCCGCGACTGCAGCCTCTTCCGATGCGTCCTTATCGATTTCGATGACGCCCCGCGACTTCCCATTAACTTGAACACCTATAGAGACGACCGAGTCGACTGTCAAAGCCGAATCGAATTTCGGCCACGGTGCGAGAGCGACAAAGCCCTCACCACCCATTTTTTCCCATAATTCTTCGGCCACGTGGGGGGCAAAAGGTGCAACCATTTGCACGAGTGGCATCAGAACCAGTTTGGAGTGACTGCTGGCTTTATAGACTTCGTTCAACAGGATCATCAGCGCTGAAATGGCGGTATTGAAGGCCATGGCATCCAAGTCATCGCCAACCTTCTTGATCGTCTTGTGGAGAAGCTTGTTGAGTTCCTCCGGAAGTGCCGCTGAGTCGGCGATCGACGCACCATCTTCAGAAACTGCGGCCCGCCAGAGGCGATCGAGGAAGCGCTGAACGCCACCGATGCCGTTCTCCTGCCACGGTTTGTCGGCGTCCATGGGGCCCAAGAACATCACGTAGGCGCGAAGCACGTCAGCTCCGTACTGCTCGCGAACGCTATCGGGATTGACGACGTTTCCGCGCGATTTGGACATCCGTTCGCCGTCAGGTCCCAGGATGACGCCTTGGTGGGCGAGCTTTTGAAATGGCTCATCGTGGCTGACAAGGCCAGCATCAAACAAAACTTTTTGCCAGAAGCGTGAGTAGAGCAAGTGCCCCACGGTGTGCTCGGCGCCGCCGACATAGAGGTCGACCGGCATCCAATATTTTTGCAGGTCGAAATCACAGAACGCGTCGTCGTTGTGTGGATCGCAATAACGAAGGAAGTACCACGACGAGCCCGCAGAGCCCGGCATGGTGTCGGTCTCGCGACGTCCGCCGTCGGCGTATTGGACCCAGTCTTGATTGCGCGCGAGTGGAGCTTCGCCTTTTTCTGACGGCTGATAGTCCGCCACTTCAGGTAAGAGCACGGGCAGCTCGTTCACAGGTACCGTCTTTAGATCGCCGCTGGGGAAGCGAACAACGGGGAACGGTTCGCCCCAGTAGCGCTGGCGGCTAAACAGCCAATCGCGCAGTTTGTACTGGATATTGCGGGTGCCGATCTTGCGTTTTTCGACCTCCTCAATGGCGCGCTTGAGGGCTGCCGGCTGATCGAGACCATCCAAGAAATCAGAGTTAACAAGCTTGCCTTCACCCGTGAACGGCAGATCTCCGCCATCGATTACGCGTTTGATCTCAAGCCCAAAAGTTTGAGCAAACTCATAGTCGCGTTCGTCATGTCCAGGTACGGCCATAATGGCGCCGGTTCCATAGTCGACTAGAACGTAGTCCGCGGTCCAAATCGGGATCGATTTTCCATTGAAGGGGTGAATCGCATAGGCGCCGGTGAAAACGCCGGTCTTCTCGGTCGCCGCTTTGCGGTCGACTTCCGATTTCGCAGAGGCTTTGGCCTGGTAGTCGTCGACGCTTGCGCGATGTGAGGCCGGAACGATGCCAGAACCCTTCGTTAGCAGCGGGTGCTCGGGCGAAAGCACCATAAAGGTCACACCAAACAGTGTGTCCGGACGCGTGGTGAAGATCTCAAACTTTTCCGTCGATCCTTGAATGCCAAAAAATACGTTGGCACCCTCGCTCTTGCCGATCCAATTGCGCTGAGCCTCTTTGGTGCGCTCAAGCCAATCGACTTTGTCGAGATCGGCTAGCAGGCGCTCAGCGTAGTCGGTGATCTTGAGCATCCACTGCTTCATCGGCACTCGAATTACCGGATGGCCACCGCGCTCTGATTTGCCATCGATCACTTCTTCGTTCGCGAGAACCGTGCGCAGAGCGGGGCACCAGTTTACGGGAACTTCTTTTTGATAGGCGAGTCCGCGTTCAAAGAGTTTGGTGAAGATGAACTGGGTCCACTTATAGAACTTTGGATCGCAAGTCGAAACTTCGCGCGGCCAATCGAAGCTATAGCCCATGGTTTTCAGTGTTGAGCGAAACGATTCGATCGCCTTCTCGGTTGTAACGGCGGGGTGAATACCGGTTTGAATAGCGAACTGCTCGGCCGGTAGGCCAAACGAATCGTAACCCATCGGATGCAAGACATTGAAGCCGCGGGCGCGTTTGTAGCGGGAGACGACGTCGGTCGGTGTGTAGGATGCGAGGTGACCAACATGAAGTCCGTAGCCAGAAGGATAGGGGAACATGTCCAGTGCGTAGTACTTGGGCTTGGTCGTTTTGCGCGGATCCTCGGCCTTGAAGGTCTGCGCTTTTTCCCACCGTTGCTGCCACTTTGCGTCGATTTGCTTGTGATCGTATGCCATTGGCGGAGCCTACCAAAGTCTAGCCGAAAATCGAAGTTGAAATCGGGAGTTTGGCCTGTCCGTCAGGCCAGTCTCGGCTTTCTGGTCTCAGCAGCCGCCCAACAAACTTGTATTCTGTGTGGGATGGGCGAGTCGAATTCACCGAAAGCAAACAAACGTCAGTTGATTCTCATGGTCGACGACGATCGCGACAATTTGAATCTCGTAGGAGCTTTGCTTGCTCACGAGGGGTACGATATTGCCCAGGCCGAGTCGGCCGAAGAGGCTTTGGAAAAGCTAAAAGAGATCGAGCCGCATTTGATCTTGCTTGATATCAACATGCCAGGCCTATCGGGCCTTGAAATGTTGAAGGTCGTGCGCAATCGCGAAAAATATGTGTCCGTTGTTTTTGTTTCTGCGCGAAACGAAACTCACGATATCGTGCGTGGCCTCGACGAGGGCGCAGACGATTACATCTGTAAGCCCTTCGAGCCAACTGAGCTTCTGGCCCGCGTGCGTTCGCAGCTTCGTATTAAGGATCTGCAGGACCGTCTTGCCGAGGCCAATCATCGTCTGCAGGAGCTGGTTGATATCGACGATTTGACCGGTCTCTACAATATGCGCTCGATTTACACGCGTCTCGAGAACGAGATCAACCGCGGCAAGCGCTACAGTCGGTCAGTTGGCGTCATTATGATGGACATGGACAACTTCAAAGGTGTGAACGACACCAACGACCATCTTTTTGGTAGTTATGTCCTCAGTGAGGTCGGCAAAATCATCACGCAGAACGTTCGGAACGTCGACTTCGCGGCCCGCTATGGCGGCGACGAGTTCCTCATTGCACTCCCCGAAACCTCGCTCGAGGGAGCAGTTAAGTTCGCGGAACGTCTGAGGAATCGTATTGCCGAGTACCCGTTCACAAAGGACGGAAAAACCATGCGTCTCACGGCGAGTCTCGGTATCTGTGTTGCAATGCCGGGTCTTGTCGACATCGACTCCCGTGGACTCGTGCGGGCAGCTGACCATGCGCTCTATGAAGCCAAAAACGGCGGCAAAAACTGTGTTAAGAACTACGACCCGTCGCAGTTCTTTGTGAAAAAAACCAGTTAAATACTGAAGCAACCAAGGGCATGATGCGCCCACATGGCATCAAGTGAAAATCCACCTTCGGCTCACGCTTTAGAAACCAGTCCTGTTCGGCTGTCGCTTGCGACATGGTCGGCGCTCTTGGCGTCGTGCTTGATCAGCGGCATTAAATTTTGGGGCTGGCAGGTCACGAGTTCCCAGGCGGTCTATTCGGACTTCCTGGAGTCGATCGTCAATATCGTGGCCGGCATTCTGGCGATTTTGTTGTTCGCTATTCCGCAAAACCGGCGGACCGCGACCATCCCTATGGTCATGGCAAAATCGAATACTTCTCGGCCGCCTTTGAGGGGGGGTTGATTGCCTTTGCGGCGGTGATGATTTTTTTCGAGGCGATTCCGGCGATCATTGCCAATCGTCCTCTCAACAGCCTCGGCCTGGGTGCCGCGGTTGTCGTGATTTGCGGTCTTGGCAACATGGTGCTTGGCAAGATGTTGCAAGCAGTTGGCCGTAAAATCGGCTCGCCGGCGCTCATCGCCAATGGCCAGCATATTTATTCTGATTTCGTGACCAGCGCTGGCGTGGCGATCGGTCTCGCGCTTGCCTATTTTACGGGCCTTAACTGGTTGGATCCGCTTATCGCGATGATTGTGGGCCTGCATTTGGGGTGGACCGGTTTAAAGGTGGTCCGGCGATCCGTGGCCGGCCTTTTAGACGAAGAAGACAAAGAGATTATCGAGGCCTTTGCAAATCACCTGAAGACCGTTGATTTTGGAGGAGTGATACAAATTCACCACACTCGGATCGTCCGGGCGGGGCGTTTTCACCACATTGATGCTCATGCCGTGGTCCCTGAGTTTTGGGATATCGCGATTGCCCACGACCGCACCGAGGCGTTTGAAGCGCGCCTCATGGAAAGATACCCCCAGCCCGGAGAGCTGCACCTCCACGTCGACCCGTGTCGTCGGGTCTACTGCCGCGAGTGCGACGCCTCCGATTGCCCTATTCGGGCTCGGCCTTATGTGGCGCGACTGGTTCCGACTCTGGAGTCATTGACCCATCCAGAAGAGCCCGACGAGTTTAGATGATCGAAATGTCCCGAAAAAGTCTTAGCCACGACGCGTTTTTTTCGATATGACGGCTTAAGCGCCATTCAATTATTGAATTATTGATTTAAGGCTCAAAGTTTTGAACTTTGTAACGAATAGGAGAATTCACATGTTCCGCAACGCATTTGCATTTGTAGTTATCGCTTCAGCTCTCGCTATGACTGGCTGCTCGAAGTGCTCTGAGCAACCTGCTGCTGAGGCTCCTGCAGCAACTGAAGCTCCTGCAGCTCCTGCTGAAGCGGCTCCTGCTGAAGCAGCACCTGCTGCTGACGCTGCTCCCGCAGCACCTGCTGCAGAAGCAACACCCGCTGCCCACTAATATCAGCGCGAAGGCCCAAAGCTGACGCAGTTGATCGAAGCGCCCGGACTTGGTTCGGGCGTTTTTATTTCTGGCTATTGGTGATCTCAGTGAGTGGAAAAAAGCCGAGCTGTAGGCGGAAGACCTCTTTTCGGTTGGCCCCCTCGTGATTGAGGAGTTCATGGACCTGGGTCATGAATTCCCAGGCGGCCCGGCGAAACTTTGGCAAGTCAGTCGGATCGATCGCGATCGTCAGACCCAAGCTGCTTCGCTCTTCGACTGGGTGTCCAAGAATGGCCGCATGTTCTTTGAGGGCAAATTCGGCCTGGATTTGGTTGATGACGGCGATTGACGACACCAACTCGGGTCCGGCTGTTTTTTGAGTTTTGTGTGCATTGCAGATGAGCTCGCCATTTTTTCCGTAAATGAGAGCTTCGGTCTTGATGAGATTTGCAATGGCTTGTCGGCACTCTTCGATCGATAGATTAAGCTGGCGCGCGATCCACTCTTCGTCGGATTGAAACCCTTGAACCAAAGTGAGTTCGAGAATGGCGTCATAGTACCACGCATTGGTCATCATCAGACTTTGATCCGTCACTTCCATAAAACAGGCGGGATTCTTTTCGAAAGCCTGCAACAGACGTTGCTCGAGACTCGAATCGAGGTTCAAGCCCGCGAGGATCTGTCTCAACGTTTTCTCAGTGAGTGTTCTTTTGCCAGATAGAATCTGGCTTAGGGTCGAGTGACTGATGCCGATTTTTTTCGCGAAGGTTCGTAGCGAGAGGCCGGAGTTTTTTGACTTTCTTTTTTGAAGCTCCTCATTGAGGAACTTGCGGATATCGACATCCATTTTAAAAGGATTCGCTGAGTTGGATTGATTCATAAGGGTTCCCGTCGATAACTTATGTCTTGAGAAGCGAATCGACCGATGGCCTTGGTGACTTCCACCTTGGCAAAGCGGCATATCCCATCCGAAGCATTATCATTGGAAGCTCTCCAAGGGGAAGCAGCCCTTTCCATAGATGGTTGAGTTCGGCCTGTGTGGCAATCGAGCAGCCCTCCACCTTTTCAGACGCATAAAGACAGGCCGCGATCTGAGGTTGTACAGCAACGCCTGCCGTCGTCGCTGCAAGCCAGATCCGCTCCATTGTTTGTCCGAGTCGAATCAGTTCGAGACTGCTGTCTCCACGTGTTGTCAGCACCAGGACTTCGCCGCTCCAATAGATCGGAAGAGCTCCCGCAAAAAATCCAAAAATCGAGTCGACGCCGATGAGGCGTCCAATTTTTAACGCGACAACATTTTTGAAGAGGCGGAATAGGTGTTCAAGTGGACGTGGGGTTTCAAGACCTCGAATGGAGATGCCGTAGGGGCGGTCGGCGCCGGCATCAAAGTATAGGCTGCTATAAAGTTCGTCGTGCAGTTCTTGCGAGCGGAAACGCTCGCTCTCTGCCAAACGCGAAAGAGTCGCACATTGCTTCTTCGTTTCGCGTGATGAGAACCAATGCGCACAGGGACGATCGATCTGCAAAAGAATCTCTGCCTTGTCTTCGGCTGTCAGCGGTCTTCGTAAAAACGGCTTTCGATTGGTGACCCGACGGGGAATGGCTTGAGCTAGATTCTCATCGGATGGACTTGCGCCCGAGTGAAGTTCGATCTCCGCAAACAGGGTGGGAACCGTTTGAATGCCATTGTCGTCAGAGTGCAGTGTTAGCTTCGGCCGAAGACCGAGTCGCTTTGCCTCGATGAGCATATTCTCGATGGCGGCCCCATACCCGATCCAATCGACGAGGCGTCGGCGTCGAGGATAGTGGGCTTCCCGGGAATGTGTGAAACAGCGAATTTTTGAGACGCCAGAAGCTTGATCGTACTGCACAGAAAATCGATGATAGTTATCGGCAGAAGGGGCGGACAAGCCGGCCTTTAGAAGGGCGGTGATAACATTATCAATCGGTATACTTGTCACCGACACAATTTAAACAGAAACCGCAACGCAAGATAGTCGAAAAAATAGCGCAGCGACAGTCGAGAGCGACTGGCTTTCAGCGCCTGAGGAACGAGCTTCTGACTTGTGAGGTGCGAGCAGAGTGCGCCCACTATAAAAGGGGCGCCGAATGTCGTCATGAGCTTAGGATTTCTACCGCTCAAGGATTGAAGTGCTTTGCGCCATTCGTTCAATGAGAACGCAGCCCTCATGGAAGCGTCGTAGTCACGGAGAAGAACTGTTGGCGTTCCTTTGGCGGCGTCGTTGACGAAGAGTCGAATGGCTCGGTCCGACCTGAGCCGTCCAAAGTCGACGAAAAAGAAACCGCCTTGTGGCGTGAGAACGCGGCCGACCTCTCGATATGTCTCATTCAAATTGGCTATTGTTGGAAGATGGTGGAGAGCCATCGAGCAGTAGACGAAGTCGATCGATCTATCGGCAATCGAGGAGAGCTGAGTGAAGTTCTCTTTTAGGAAAGAGACATTCTTGAGTTGACGTCTGACCCTCTCTTTTTCAGCCATTGCCAGCATGTTCTCGGAGAGGTCGACCCCCACAAACCGGAGCATCGGATACAATTCCGCCAGCGGAAGTAAAAGCGCTCCGTTGCCACAGCCAAGATCAACGACCGTGCCGGCTAAGGGTAGGGCTTGGGCTATTTGCTCTAAAGCAAACTGATAAAACGGAGACATGATCCCTGTTCCATTGCCGGCCGATGCAAAGGCCTCAACAGCCTCGGCGTCGGTCATGACAAGGTCAGTTTCCGGAATTCTCTCTTGTTCAGTCTTGGCGGCGAATTCGGAATAAAGAACTTTGCAGAGGCGAAGAGGAGTCATGCCATGAGCTTATGAAGGTCTAGCCTTAGCTCAAATTGAATTCAGAACTCGAGACGAGTTTTTGGTTCAATTGTTCTGAACCAGGAGCCGGCTACTGATTTCGAAAGACAAAGTAAACGGCGCCAATCAGGCAGAGCCCGGCCCACAGGTAGTCGAGCTTGAGAGGTTGTTTGAGAAATGATGTCAGAAAACCAACAAACACCAAAAGCGACACGACTTCTTGAATAATTCTGAGTTGTGCGACGGTGAACTGCATCGAACCGATCCGATTGGCCGGGACCTGTAGGCAGTACTCAAAAAAAGCAATTCCCCAGCTGGCTGCGATGACGTACCAGAGCGGTCGTGCGCTCATTGTTTTGAGGTGTCCGTACCAGGCGAATGTCATAAACACGTTCGATCCAACGAGCAGGACAATCGTGGCCAGGCCATGGTTATTCACGGTAATGCTCCCTAGCGTCCGCCGGCGGCAGCCTCACCGCGCGGGTCGGCTGCAGCTTCGAGCAAGCCGTCTTGTGTTCGTTTCACGACGTAGACTTTTGCGATCCACGCCTCTTTCAAAGTGTGCCCAAATGATTGAAGCTTCTCCAAGACGTCCGGAGCCATACGGCGCGCATCGTGAAACAGTGTGTCGGGCAGAAACTGATGATGAACGCGTGGCCAGGCGACGGCGTCTTCGGCGTTGGCGTTCTGACCGATCAGTCGAACGGAGGCCTGCCAGACGGCACTTGCGATGCGAGGTCCACCCGGAGCGCCAAGTGTCGCGAAAAATTGACCGTCTTTATCGATAATCGTTGGACTCATCGACGACAAAGGACGTTTACCAGGAGCGACCGTATTGGCTTCGCCTTGAATCAATCCATACTGATTCGCCTTGCCCGGTTGCGTGTTGAAATCATCCATTTCATCATTCAGAGCAATCCCGAACTTTTCGGTCACGACACCGCTGCCGTAAGATCCATTCAAAGTCACCGTCAATGCAACGGCATTGCCCTCGCGGTCCGCCAGAGAGAAGTGCGTGGTCTGTGTTTTCTCTTTTGAATCAGGAGTGGTCAGCGCCTCTTTTAAGTCAGGAGACTTCGAGGTCATCACGGCGATCGCCCGATCATCGTCGACAAGCTTCGCTAAACGATCGAGTCGTTCGGGGCTTAAGAGTTTTTCGGTGAGATCATTCTGTAGAGTCCCTCCCATCGGATCGCCCATTTGTCCGCGAGCTGCAAACGAGAGTTTCAGTGTTTCTCCAAAGAGATGAGCTTCCGTTGAGGAGAGAGGCGCTTTTTGCCCAAAGCGCTCTTCAATGCGGTTCAGCAGTTCAAACCCTTGAGCCATAATAAGACCGCCGCTCGAGGGAAGAGGCATCAGATACAGTTCATAACCGCGCCATTGTCTTTTCAGCGGCGCCCGCCACTCAACACGATACTTTTTCAGGTCTTCGGCTTTCAGGATGCCGCCGGTTGCGTCTGTCGCCGAAAGAATGTCGGTCGCCACTGCGCCTTCATAAAAAGCCGCGGCCCCTTTTTTCTGCAACAATCGCAAAGCCTTTGCGAGCTTTGGCTGCTTCAACACGTCGCCCGCTTTCAATGGTTCATATCGCTCGCGCGGAGGTTTCGATTTGTCGAGAACGACGCGGCCAAAGGTCTTTTTGCCATTGGTCGTGAAGTTTTCAAACTCAGCCTTTGTCTGCTCGGCCCATTCGCCACTGACGGGGAAGCCCTGTTCAGCAAGCCGTATCGCCGGCGAAAAAAGCTTCCGCCACGTGACTTTGCCATATTTTCTATGCATCTCTTGCAGGCCAGCCGGTACCCCCGGTACGCCCGAGGCCATGCCGCCATCGGTCGCCGCCTTGTCGCCTTTGCCGATGAAGCTTTCTCGGTTCGAAGCCACCGGGGCCATTTCGCGAAAGTCCAGAACCTCAACCGTTGGCGCCGCGCCAGGATTGTTTTTTCGGATGATCGCAAAACCACCGCCGCCGAGCGAGGCGTAGTAGGGGTGAGTGACGGCAAGAGCGAGTGCGACACCGACCGTTTGGTCAAAAAGGTTGCCGCCGCTCTTTGCGATCTCATTGGCCACTGAGGCCGAGTAGGGCGAGGGGCTGGCCACCGCGAACTCCTGCGCTTTGTACGGAAGAGCGAGAGTCGTCGAAGAGATTGAAAAGAGGGAAAGAATAAGGCCCAACATCATATTTTTCATATCTATCAATGGAATCATCTTTCACGGCGGATTCAAGCCCTTGTGCGCCGATCAAGACTTCGAGTAGGTTGGCCCCCACATTATGAACGATCAGTCTCAGACCCGAAAGCGCCGCCCGCGGCTTGTCGCCGCGAAAACCCTCCCCAACCCGACCGACTACGTGTTGGCGCTCAATGGCGAATTTGCGGAATGGGCCTACGATGAGCAACGTGCGCTTCAGCATCGCGGTGAGTGGCGCCAGCAATTTGGCCTACCGGTGGAGCATCCGCTCGATCTTGAAATTGGCACTGGGAATGGCTACTTCTTTGCGCATCGCGCTCTTTCTGAACCGAGTCGTGCGCTGATTGGTCTCGAACTCAAATTTAAGCCACTGATTCAGTCCATTCGGCGTGCCCTGCGGGGCGGGGCCAAGAACGCAAAAATTGCTCGCTACGACGCCTCTTGTATTGAAGATGTCTTTGCTCATGGCGAGCTCAACAATGTGTTTATTCATCATCCTGATCCTTGGCCACGCCAACGCGATTACAAACATCGCCTTATTCAGACTGAATTTCTCGAGACGCTTTTCAGTCTGATGCGCACGGGATCATTCGTGAATTTTAAAACAGATTCCGAAGATTACTACGATTGGGCTTTGCCGCTCATTCAACAATCAAAGTTCAAGGTCACACGTCAGACGCGCGACCTTCATCGATCCGAGTGGGCGAATGAGAACTTCGTCACGCACTTCGAACAGCTCTTCCTGCAAAAAGGTCAGCTGATTTTTTATTGCCGGTTTGAAAAGTAGTTCTCACTCCTCAGAGTGAATCGTATCGGCCGGATTAAGCGTGACGAAGTCGCCCCTTGAACATCGTGTATCATCGGTCTTTGGCTCGGCCGCCGGAGCGAGATTGGCGTGAACACGTACGTTCATGCCTGGCCGCTCCGGAGGCAGGAATAGGACTGCCTTCATGAGTTCAACGGGTGTTCGTTCGTCGAGTAGTTCGTCGCTCGAGCCTGCGACCGTCTCGACTTGTAGTGGATATTCGGCCTCCAATCGAAGCTGAGAGGTAATTTCCCAGTAGTCACTGAAGGGCGTGTAGAAGCAAAGCAGCTGACGGTCCAAAGTCATTGTCACAGTGATCGTCTTTCTTCCGTCAACAGCGACGAAGTCTCCCTTCTCCGTTCGTCGGATCGATGTCGCCCCGTCAAAGTCGAGATGGTAGGGGAGTTTGATCGCGCTGGTTTGAAATTTCCCAGGTGAGATCAATCTTGAACGGACGGTCTGTTTGGGAAATACGAGCGTGGTTTGCTGATCGTCTTTGACCGTGACGCTCCATTTGAGGACAGGCTTTCGAGAAAAATACATCGTCTCCTCAGTCGCCGGAAGGAGCGAGGTCGGCGGACTGACCTCTATGCGAGGCGGTTGAAACTGCAGGGTAATGTGACTCAGCAGTTTTCGATGCGTGGTTTCGTCGGCAAGGAGCGCACAAGTCGGGCGTCGTTCAGAGGCCCTGGTGTCATCACCAAGGACCGTGTTTTTTGTTGAAAGAGTTTGAACCCGCTCGCGAGAGATTGGACTAGAAGAGGCGTCGCTCTCTTGAGCTGTCCACTTTGGACAGGCGAGAGTGAGAGTTTTCTGTCCTTCGGAATCGAGAGAAGAGAAGCCGCCGATAGTCTGAGCGGAATGGTGCGCGAGTGGTGTTCGAAACTGAAAATCGCGAAGAGTAAAAGTATGCGTGTTTCCGTCTGGGTGATGAGCCGTGAGCTCGATCTGGCAAATCCAATCGCGGTCGGCTCGATCGGGAGAAAAAATCGCGACGGGGAGAATCCGCGCCAGAGAAAGATCAGCGGCTGTTTCTGCGTGGGTGTTTTCGTTTAAAGTCTCAGCTCCAGAGCGGCAGTTGGTCGAGACCTTAACGGATAGACCGCGGTCCTCTGGTGAGAACTGGAGAACGGCACTAAGGCTCTTATTCGCAGTTCCTGTACTGCTAACATTTGCTGACTTTGCGATGCCGCGCTCATCCTCCCAGCGAAGAATGGGTTGCTTGAGGCGCCAAGCTGAGGTTTCGGGTTTGGGTTGGCAGCCGAGTACAGCGAAAGCCAAAGTCAAAGTAGCGTAGAGTCCGAGAACCGGACGGTTTGGAATGAGCATTGAACCTCCATTGAATTTTCGCGCGACGGGCGCGGGATGGAGGAGGCGAGATGCAAGAACAAGAGCGCTGGCAGGTCCCAGTGCAATTCCATTGTGATGGGGGTGGGGCCCATAAAGAATTGCCCTGGTACTCAATAAATAGGACTATCTAAAAATCGCTATGAAAAGAATTGCCAAAAAGAAAATAAAAAAAATAGGTGAACCAAAGATTGTCCACTCTTGGCGACTCTGTCCTGCCG
This sequence comes from Bdellovibrionales bacterium, assembly GCA_016713885.1. Classification (GTDB taxonomy): domain Bacteria; phylum Bdellovibrionota; class Bdellovibrionia; order Bdellovibrionales; family JAMPXM01. Next base: position 866,205 of record JADJOF010000001.1, read on the forward strand.
GTGAACACTGGGTACGAACGCATCCACTAAAAACGCCGGCAAGTAAAAATAATCCCGCGGGTGGTTTGACGACCCGTCGCGGCCATTGTGCATTCAATCCCACCGGTAAAGATCAGCTTTACCCCGATGAGATTCAAGAAATGGCAGAACAGAATTTTTTAAAGGTAAAAGAAAAGCCATGTTCGATCAATTTGAAATTTAAAAATAAGGGTGATCAGTACGACGATTTCATCGCCGGTTGGACAAGGTATTGGAACGATGTTTTTAAACCTAAAACCCGACTGGCTCCGAATATTGTGAAAGCTTTAATAGCCTCGGAGTCTGGATTTAACCCTACGATGTTGGCTGATAAGAAAAATTCAAATTCTGCTCGCGGTCTCATGCAAATTTTGAATTCAACTCGAAGAAACTTAGGAGATGAAAGCGGAGAGCTAAAAAATCATTTTTTGACTGTGACGAAAAATGACTTGAATGATCCTAACGTCAATATTTGTGCCGGAATTCGTTGGCTCTTTCAAAAACAGCTACTGGCTTCATCTTATTTGGGTCGGGAGGCTTCATGGGAGGAAGCTGTGATGAACTATAAAGGAAAATTGAAGAGCAAGACTGACGATGCGGAAGCAATAAAACAGAAAAAGATCTTTCAGAAATACTTTGACCTATTGGAGAAGTGTGAAAAATCTTAGCCGAAGGATCCTATCCTTATTTTTCTTAATTTTAATATTTCCAATCCTTGCCTACTCCTTTGATGGCAGATTGGAGAAGAAAAAGCACGGTCCGTACCGGATTTCGCTCCTTCAAGATTTTCAGACGGGTCTTGGAAAGATCGTTATTCAAAAAGGACGGGTCAAAGTTTTTGAAGAGGCCGAAATTGACCATCACTATTATTTTGGAAATCATTTTGAACCGAATTCGGATGAGCCTGCCGACATTTTTTCGGGACGTGACATCACCGGCCGCGGGAGAGCGAACCTCGTCATATCCAATTGGACTGGCGGAGCGCACTGCTGCCATTTTTTGCATATTTTTGAATTGGGCCAAAGTCTTAGAGAGCTTGTGACTGTTGAGGCACTCAGCGCTTCTATTCGATTGGTTGATCTTGATCGTGATGGGTATCCAGAAATTGAATTTTGGGACGGAGCCATCGATGAACAGTTCGCCTGTTTTGCCAGATCCCCTGGTGGAAGGGTGGTCTTGAAGTTTCGGAAAGATCACTATGAGGTCGCGACTCATTTGATGAAGAGAGCGGCGCCAACTGCAAAAAAATTGAAGCGTCTCAAGCTGGATTTAGCACGCGCCTTTAAAGAAGAAAGTCCTGACCTTCCATATCGATTTTTAAAGGCTCTCATGGATCTGAGTTATTCTGGTCACTTTAAGTTGGCTTTACAGGTGGCTGATGAAACATGGCCAGTTGGGAAGCCTGGATTAGAAAAATTCAAGAGTGAATTCTCACAAGCTCTGCAGAACAGTCAATACTGGAAGGAATAGAGACCGTGATGATCGCGGCTATTTCAAGTCCATCAATTTGAGTTTACTCAAGTGCCCCTCGGGGGTTTAAGAGGTTTCGCGCAGATCCCTGCCCCTTTGAGTGGGTGGATTCATGAACGCAAGAAGCTTCCGTGTTGGTGATTCTCGAATCGTTTATGCTCCCTCAGGTCCGAGTTGCGTAGCCCGCACTTTGTAAGAACTCCCAGGCTTCAAATAGGACAAGTTTATATTCTTGCAGCGTTCAAGCGCAGGTCTTGACTAAATGTGCTAAAAATAGCACAGTGGGGTAAAGATGAAACGGATCATCTGGGATAAGGCTGCGCTTGAAACAATCCGACGATTCTCTGTGGAGGTCCGACAAGAGATCGGTGCCCTCCTAAGATTGATTCAACAAGGTGAGCAACTGGGATTGCCGCAATCGAAACCAGTGAAGCAGTTGGCGCCGTCGGCATTCGAGTTGAGGATTAAAGATCGAGATGGAATCTATCGAGTATTCTATGTGTTTTTTGATAAACATCGAGTTTTTGTTCCCCACGCGTTTATAAAGAAATCGCGAAAAACGCCCATGCAAGAAATCGAGACAGGAAGAAGACGTTTAAGGAGGCTGATCGATGAGAATGAGTAAGCAAGCAAATGAACTGGCGGCTGATCTTGGTCTAAGTGAAGCTGAGGCAGTAGTTATGGAGCTGAAGTCTCAACTTTATAAGCAAGCCTCGGAAAGTATTTTGAAGTCGAAGCTCACTCACGAAGAGATTGCAAAAAAGATCGGAACTTCAAGAGCGCGAATCACTCGAATCGCCAATCTGGCGGAAAACAGTTTGTCCATGGAGCTTCTTGTTAAAATCATCTTCGCATTGGAAAACAAGGTTCCGTTGAGAGTGGCTTGAGAAGTTCTTGATTCTGAAAAATAGCTCCGATGCGGTCGCGCCAAGTGCCATCGTGAAGTTCGAGTCGGTTGCCTGACGGATCGAGGAGATAGATAGATCGGCCAGGGCTTCGGTTTTCTTGCCATTGGTGTGCGCCTGCCGCAGAGATTCGACGTTCGATTTCGACATAGCTTTCGTCAGTTGCTAGAAATGCCACGTGCGAGTAGTCGATTTGGGTAATCTTCGTTCTATCTTCGACGAGAACAAGCCATAGGCGGTCACTTCTCAGGTAGGCACTCTTGCCTTGGTACACATTGAGAATCGAAAACCCTAGTGTCTCTGTGTAAAATTCGATCGCATGTTCAAGATCTCGTACGGTCAAAGTGATGTGACTGAGCCCTTGAATCGCTCCTAGAGTACAGAAGCTTTTTTTTAACAATGAAAACATTGGTCCATGGATGGAGCGCGAGGCAACCCGCATTCCGGTGTCCTGAAAGCCTTGTTTTTTATAAAACGAGTCGGACGATGGTTCTGGCAAAACAAGCAACTCACGCCAGCCTTGTTTCTTTGCAAGAGAGAAGATGTACTGACAGCACATGTGCCCTACGCCATGACCGATTCGTTGCGGAGAAATCCACAGATGGTCGAGATACTTGTCGCCGTCTTTTTCGGCGACCGCGAAGAAACCAATGACTAACTCTGACTCGACAATTTCGAAGCAGAGGTTTTCGACAAGATAGGACGAGTCGATATGTAAAAGTGGCAGTGCATCGTCCAAATACGCCTTTGGATAGGGCCAATGGCTTTTTGAGGCTCGAACAACATGATTGATGATTGATAGTGACTCTTCGCGGGTTCGCCTGATTTGCATATTGAAAGTCCTCACAAGACTCGAGATTACCAGTAGCGGGCGTCGACTTCGATATCGCCGGGGCCGATGACCTGGCAGCTGATGCGCTCTTGGGGGTCGGCCTGGATCTTTTTGAGCAAAAAACTCTCGTGCTGGGAGGGCGCCGATGCGTTGCCAGAGACAAAGAGCCGACATTTTGTGCAGACGCCATCGCCTCCGCAAGATGAAGCGACGGGAAGCCCGATCTCCATGAGACGATCCATCAGCGACTGGCCGGCGGGCCAGGCTATTTCGCCATGCTGCGACTGAAGCAGAGGGTTTTTAAAGCGAATTCGACCGATGGTGTCCACTGGACCTAGTCTAGCGGTCTCCGCCGCGCGAGGCTATAGTTGGACCGAAAATCTTTACGGCCTTAGGCTCTACGCATGACTCAATCAAGTATCGAAAAGCTCATCATTATTGGTTCCGGCCCTGCGGGCTACACATCTGCGATTTATTCTTCGCGCGCACTTTTGCAGCCGCTCATGTTTGAGGGTGAGGAGTCGGGCGGTCAGTTGATGATCACGACAGAGGTTGAGAACTTTCCGGGATTTCCTGAGGGCGTAACCGGGCCAGAGTTGATGGACCATATGCGCAAGCAAGCTGAGCGTTTCGGCACGCGTTTTGTTCGCAAAAATGTCACCAAAGTCGACTTCAGTTCGCGTCCCTTCAAGGTCTGGGTTGGGAATGAAATGTACCAGTCGAAAGCGGTGATCGTGGCGACAGGTGCCAGCGCAAAATACTTGGGGTTACCGAGTGAGAAGGCGTTTGCGAACAAAGGTGTGTCGGCTTGCGCGACTTGCGACGGCGCGTTTTTCAGAAACATGGAAGTTGCGGTCGTTGGAGGCGGCGACACGGCGATGGAAGAGGCGACCTTCCTCACTCGTTTTGCAAAAAAAGTTTATATCATTCACCGCCGCGATTCGTTTCGTGCCTCGAAGATCATGGTCGACAAAGCGCTGAACAATCCGAAGATTGAAGTACTTTGGAACACGGTGATCGACGAGATTGTCGGCGATAAGTTTGTGACGGGTGCGCATATTACGAACCTTGCGACGAAAGAAAAGAAGCTACTGGCTTTGCAGGGCGTGTTCCTTGCGATTGGTCACCAGCCGAACACGGCTGTGTTTGGTGGTCAGCTTGAGACCGACGAAACAGGGCATCTAAAAACGAAATCGCATTCGTCATACACTTCGATTGAAGGTGTGTTTGCATGCGGAGACGTTCAAGATCACATCTATCGACAGGCGATTACGGCTGCAGGTAGCGGCTGTATGGCCGCGATCGACGCCGAACGTTGGCTCGAACGAAACCTCACAAGGTTAGTTGAACGGAATGTCTAAAAACTCGACGCCAAAGATCTTGTTGATAAAATTGAACGCCTGGCGCGCGAGCGCATGGCTGAGGGCCAGGTCGTTGATCTTGCGGCGTTGAGACAGCTCAAGGCGCAGAAAGCAAAGCCAACCGTTCTCGTCATCGAAGATGATGAGACGATGCGGGCGGCGTTGAAGCGAATTTTAGAGACCGACGGTATTGACGTCAGAACGGCCGCCGATGGAACGCAACTGGGCGCTGCGCTCGACAACAAGATGGTCGATCTCATTATGCTCGATATCGGGCTTCCCTGGATCAACGGTTTTGAGTTGGCGAAACTCTTGAAAGAGCATCCGGTGCTCAAGAGTATTCCGCTGATTTTTGTCAGCGGTCATACCAGTGACGCCGATGTGAAGCAGGGCTTCTCGGTCGGCGCTGATGACTACATCAAAAAGCCATTCGATATTGAAAAGGTCCGTCGCGCCGTTCAAGCGCTGCTCAAACTCAATAAGGTTTAAGGCTTACTGCGGCTTCGCGAGCAAGCACGATGTCTGATGATCAGCTCGCGTGAGCTTCAGCTGCGGAGCTTCGCCTTTACACTGTTCCGTTGCAATCGGGCAGCGCGGATGGAAGTGGCAGCCCGACGGCGGACGAATTGGCGACGGCACATCACCCGTGAGGATGATACGCTGTTCGGTTCGGCGCGGATTGGGTGTCGGAATCGCTGAAAGCAGAGCCTTGGTGTACGGATGAGTCGGATGCTTGTAGAGCTCTTCGCCTTCGGCAATCTCGACAATGCGACCGAGGTACATAACCGCGACGCGATTTGAGATGTGCTCCACGACCTTCAAGTCATGCGCGATGAAGAGATAGGTGAGTCCGAGTTTTTGCTGCAGATCCATCAACAGGTTGATGACCTGGGCTTGGATGGAAACATCGAGAGCTGAAACGGGCTCATCGCAAACGATGAACTCTGGCTCAACGGCAAGAGCGCGTGCGATGCCGATACGCTGGCGCTGCCCGCCCGAGAATTCATGTGGATATCGGTTGAAGTGCTCAGGGCGAAGTCCAACTGTTTCAAGGAGTTGCTTCACGCGATCTTCGCGATCTTTTTTCGAATTAAAGAGACCGTGAATCTCAAGTGGCTCGGTGATGATCGAACCGACGGTCATTCGCGGGTTCAAACTGGCGTAGGGATCTTGGAAAATGATCTGCATTTTCCGACGAAGCGCACGCAGCCCTTCGCCTTCGAGAGTGGTGATGTCTTGGCCGTTCATGATGACTTGGCCAGATGTCGGTTCAATCAGGCGAATGATACAGCGACCGAGCGTCGATTTTCCGCAGCCGGATTCACCGACAAGACCGAGAGTTTCGCCTTTGCGAATTTCAAGGTTGATGCCTTGAACGGCTTTGACGCTTGCGACTTCGCGGCCGAGCAATCCGCCTTTGATAGGGAAAGACTTGGTGAGATCTTTAACTTGGATCAACGGTTGGTTTTGCGTGCTCATGCGTGTGCCTCATCTAGGCGAACTTCAGTTGATGGGTGGTAGCAGGCCACCATGTGTTTATCGCTTGATCCAGTTGCAGGTTTCAGTGCCGGCTGTTCGCGACCGCAGTCCTCTTGTGCGAACTTGCAGCGATCTTGGAAGCGGCAACCTTTTGGAAGTTTAAACATCGACGGAACCAGTCCTGGAATTGTCTCGAGGCGTTCGCGCTTGTGTCCGGTCTCAAAGTGCGGAATCGAGTTGAGCAGGCCCTGCGTATAGCGATGCTTTGGGCGGTAGAAGATATCTTCAACAGTTCCGTATTCGACGATCTTTCCCGCGTACATCACGGCGACGTCGTTGCAAGTCTCGGCGACAACGCCGAGATCGTGCGTGATCAGAATCATCGACGCATTGAACTCTTTTTGGAGTTTGCGGATGAGTTCGAGGATCTGTGCCTGGATGGTGACGTCGAGAGCTGTTGTCGGTTCGTCTGCAATCAAGAGGCGTGGGTTACATGACAGTGCCATCGCGATCATGATCCGCTGGCGCATACCGCCCGAGAGTTGGTGCGGGTAATCGTCGACGCGCTTATCGGGTTCGGGGATACCGACGAGCTTCAGCATCTCGACCGTTTTGGCGGATCTGTTGTTTTGAAAGGCCTTTTTGATGCAGTTCAATCGCTTCGCCGATTTGGTTGCCGACGGTGAATACGGGATTGAGCGAAGTCATTGGCTCTTGGAAAATCATCGCGATTTCGTTGCCGCGAATTTTTCGCATTTCTTCGTCTGAGAGAGTCAGAAGATTTCGCCCGTTGAAATTGATCTCACCGCCCTCGATTTTTCCGGGAGGGTTGGGAATCAGGCGCATGATGGAGAGCGAGGTTACCGATTTTCCACAGCCCGATTCACCGACGATGCCGAGAGTTTTTCCCTCTTCGAGTTTGAAGCTCACGTCATCAACCGCCAAGAAATGACCGTCATCGGTTTTAAAACCGGTCTTCAGATTCTTGACCTCGAGCAATGTTTTCGAACCAGTCATAAGCCAAACCACCGTAAATCAGTATCGAGATTGCGCATCAAACCCGGCCTAAACTTATATATTCGTTTAGGCGGATCGTCTTCTATTTGTTCTTCATTTTCGGATCGAGGGCCTCTCTCAGTGCGTCATTGAACAAGTTGAAAGAGAGGATCAGTCCAAACATAAACATCGTCGCTGCCGCGAGGTTGCCCCAGTACGGACGGGCGAGCTCGTTTTCGCGTCATCGATCATCAGTCCCCAGCTCGGTTGGCTTGGATCGACACCGAGGCCGAGATAACTGAGAATGACCTCGATTTTGATCGCTGAAACAAATCCTAAGCCAAACTGTACAAAGGCCAAATGGGCCACGTTCGGAAGAATATGGCCGAAGATTTTGCGGCGATCATTGGCACCGAGGGCGTGGGCCGCCATGACGTAGTCGCGGTGCTTGTGTTTAAAGAACTCTCCGCGCACGAGACGCGCCGTGGTCACGCAGCTTGTGAGGCCGACTGCGATGAAGACGTTGATCAATCCGCGACCCAAAACAAATGTCAGCGATGGAATGAGCAGGATGTAGGGAATGGAATCGACCGTCGTGTACAGCCAAACAATAGCCGCATCGACCTTACCGCCGAAGTAACCGGCGACGGAACCCAGAACGAGTCCGATAACGAGCGACAGTGTCGATGCCAGAAGGCCGATAGAAATCGCGGTGACCGTTCCGTGAATGGCGCGGCCCAAGATATCGCGGCCGAAGATATCGGTTCCAAACGGATGACTCAGCGAAATCGAGGCATATGCATCGGCCTGATTGGGGACCGAAATATCGGGATAGAGAATACCGGCCACGGCCAAAGCGGCGATGATCACGTAGAGCAAAATAACATAGAACGAGACAACGCCGAGTTTGTTCTTCTTAAAGCGGCGGAAGGCATCCCACCACAATGAGTTTCGTGAGGTTGAGTTTGTAGAGGTGCTGGCCGCGGCCGCCGTGAGCGGGAGCGAATCTGTATTTGGCATCGACATGGCTCCTCCTTAGCTGAGTTTCACTCGTGGATCGACGGCGCTATACAGAACATCCGCCAAAAGGTTGAAGATCATGTAGGCCATCGCTGAAATCACAGTGAAGGCTTTGATAACAGGGAAGTCTGAATCGTTCAGAGCCTTGATCACAGTTCCGCCAAGACCGGGGATGCCGAAGAAGTTTTCGATCAACACAGAGCCGGTGATGAGGACAGGCATTTCGATGACCACGACAGTGATGATTGGAATCATGGCGTTCTTTAAAACGTGTTTGGCGAAGACATGCTTCTCGGCAAGGCCCTTGGCGCGCGCCGTGCGCACATAATCCTGGAACACCTCATCCATGATCACCGTGCGGTAGATCAGAATATTCGGACCAAGACTCAAGACGAACAGAATGATCCACGGGAGTACGAGATATTCCCAGCGTCCGGTCCATGATGGGTCCCAGCCGGAAATAGGGAAAAGGCCGCCTTGGAAAGCCAAGACATACTGGAGAGCCAGGATATAGACCAGAGAACTGACACTGAGGAGTCCAAGGCAGACGACGACCGTTCCACGATCGAGGATCGTGCCCCGGCCATAGACGGCAAAGAGTGCGAGCAAAATACAAAAGACCACTGAAGCGACAAACGACGGAACAGTGAGGGAGAGAGTAGCTCCCAAGCCATCGGTGATCATGGTGGAGATCTCTTGTTTCGTCGCCCATGAGCGACCGTAGTCGAAGGTCACGATCTGTTTAACGAAGAACAAGTATTGTTCGCCGACCGAGCGATCGAGGCCGAGTTCGGCGCGGATCTCGGCCACACGCTCGACAGTCGCATGCTTGCCCGCAAAGCGAACGGCAGGATCGCCGCCAACCAAGTTGAACAGCGTGAAGGTGAGGAAAGTCACCCCAATGAGAATGGGGATCATGTACAGCGTTCGACGAATGATATAGCCAAAAATGGGACACCCCCAAAAAACGAAAACCCCGAGAGGTTGTAAGCGACTAGATCAATTACTTAGTCGCGTCAAACCTCGGAGTGACTTTGTTTTTTTCCCCTAGTGGCCTTTGGGGCCACCATAAAAAGGACTTATAACTTGCTGCCCAGATCGGCGCGTTTCTTCGCGTCGACGCGGATGTACTTTGGATAGTCGTTGGCGACCTCGGTCCACTTGAAGTTGCCGACCCAGCCATGAACCAGGCGGTAGCCCAAGCGGTGGGCGTTGAAGATCCACGGCGACTCGTCAGCAACGATGTCGCGAAGCTTGCGGTAGAGCTTCGTGCGCTCTTCGCCGGCAGGGAGCTTCAGCGATTCTTCATAGAGCTTATCGAACTCAAGGTTGGTGAACGATGAGTCGTTTGGACCTGGAGTTTTGTTTTTTGAGTAGAAGAGCTGGAAGAAGTTCTGTGCGTCCGGATAGTCAGCACCCCAAGCAATACCGAAGATCTGAGCTTTCTGACCTTTGATTTTTTCTTGGAATTGCGGCCACGTGTTCGAATTGATTTTCACCTTGATGCCGAGGGCAGCCATCGACTGTGCAAAGAACTCGGCACCTTGGCGTGCGGTGGCATCCGACAGACCTTCGTAGGTCAGCTCTGGAGCGCCCTTGCCTTCCGGGAAGCCGGCTTTGGCGAGGAGTTCTTTCGCTTTGGCGAGATCAAACTCAGCGTTGGGGTTCTTGTAAACGTCATCGTAGGCGTCGACACCGGGAGGAATTGGGCCTTGAGCGGCGACGCCGCGACCGTTGAGGAACTTTTGAATGTAGGTCTTGGAGTCAAAAGCCTTCGAGATCGCTTGGCGGAGGAGCTTGTTTTTTCCAAGTTCCTTATCGGTCATATTGAAGCCGATGTAGGTAACATCGAGAGCCGGGGTGACGTCGAGAGCCATGGCTTTTGCGCCAAGCTCGGGAGCAATTTTATTGTCCTTCACTGCGTTCTCGAAGTTGTCCTTCGGGATATCGAACCAGTCGAAATTTCCCTTTAGGCCGTTTTGCCAGCGGGGCTGATCCTCGACGATCTCGTTGAAGACGAGCTTATCGATAAACGGAACCTGCTTGCCCGCATCAACGAGAAGGCCCTTTTCGGCATCACCAGGTGCGCCTTCAGCGGGATAGGTTTCGGGGCGATAGCTCGGGTTTTTCTTGAGAGTGATTTTTGAATTACGAACCCAGTCCGCCGATTTTTCAAGTACAAATGGGCCGGTGCCGACGGGGTTATTGAGGAATTCTTTGCCGTACTTCTCAACGGCTTCTTTTGGAACAATCGAGGCAAAAGGCATGGCCAGAACAAATGGGAGTTGGTGGTAAACGCCAGTGAGTTTCACAACGAGTGTGTTGCTATCAGTTGCTGTTAATCCCTCAACAGGAGTGTCGTAGTTGGCCTTTTCGGCCTTCACCATTTGCGCCCATTCATTGAGGCCCTTGATCTTGCCGTCGAAAATCCAAAAGCCTTCGCTCGCATTGCGAGGATCAGCGAGACGCTTCCACGAATAGATGAAATCTTGAGCTGTGATCTCGCGACCTTTGCCGTCTTTGAAGGCGGCGTTGTCGTGGAATTTCACACCCTTCTTAATTTTGAAGGTGTAAGTGAGGCCGTCTTTGAAACTTCGGGCATTGCTTCTGCTAGAGCGGGTTGAGAGTGAAGGGGCGCTTTCAGGTAGTTGTACTCGAGCAAGCCTTCGTACATCTGTGCAATGACGGTTGAAGAGTAGAGGTCGTTGGCGCTGATAGGATCGAGGCCTTTGACGTTCGCGCGCAGAACCAGGTTCAGCGAGTTGTCGTTTTCGTCGAAACGCTTTTTGGTACAGCCCGTGATTGCAAGCGCAATGGCAACAGCGCCGGCCAGGAGAACCTGAACGAATGTTGCGGTCTGGCCGCGTGGGCGAAATTGGCGAGCGGGATAAGCTTTAGAAAGAGCCATTCAATAACCTCCGTCCCCTTTTTCGAGGGGGCCGCAATCGTCTAGGAGGCTCCCGAAATCTTGTCAATTGCGCTTGGGGCAGAGGCGCCAGGGCTTAGGAAACCATGACACGGCACAGCTTCCGCGGCGAAAGCTGTGCCGTGTCATCTCGCTGAGAAGAGGTTTAAGCTCTCTGGTTTTATTTGGCGGGCGTTTTACTTTGAATTGGAAATGGAAACTGTGGACAGGGCTCTCTGTCCCCGTAGGAGGGACCAAAACACTGCCCATTTTCATTGGCGATAACAACGAATTCCAAAGTCCGCCCGTTGCTAGGAAATGTGCCATGAACTGGAAATGAATATCGAAATTGGGCTTTCCCGCTGACTCTTGGCTGATTGGACAATTGAAATCCGTTGCCAATATAGATTTGCCGTCCACCTTTCAAAATACGCAAAACTCTTTGGCTTATTTTTTTGCAGTTTTCTCTATCGGGTCTGATGCTGAGCGCCGACGTTGTGACGGTCTTTTTTTCGTCGAGGAGATGAATCATGAAGCCATAGGCTCCAACGTCAGGCTCTTCATCAAGTTCCTCGCACTGAATGGCGACACGATCGGGGGTCACCAGAAGTTCAGTGAGAAGGTCGGTCTCATTTTTGATTTCAAAAGATGAGTTTCTCACCAGCGTCGAACATCCAGATAGGGCGCACAAAAGCATGATGTTAGCTGTTGCGACTTTTAAGTTCGGCATAATGCTTCCTGTAGATTTTAAGAGCTTTGTTTTAGAGCAGAGCTACTTCTCAGCAGCCCTTTGTATTCCAAGATAATCTCCTCATGCGTCGGCTCTCTGCCCAGTTTGCTCTTCGCCGTTGTCTTTTTTCGAAACAGCCAGCGAATTGCCAGAGGAATTGCGATAGCGGGATTTTTTAAATCCTTTAATCGCATTTCGGTGAAAATAAAGTCCTTAGCTTCTCCCGTTGGGTCTTGAAGGAGCTTTAGAGTGGGCCTCGTGATTTGTGCAATTCCTAAAGCTGTTCTGTTTTCTTTTGGATCTATGCGAAAGCCGGACTCACTCGCGATGAGAGCTTTAATAACATCAGGATCGAGTTTTCCAATCGCGCCGAACTTGTTATTAAAATAGTCTACCCAGATTGCGATGACATCGTCATAGTGATCGGCGTTCCGGTACCGCCTGAACTTGCCAGCCGTTGGGTACACCAGTTTCTTTCTGTCGTAGGACTGTGTGATATTTTCGATCTCAGTGGCATCGAGAGAAGTGCCTGGCAATCTTCGCAAATGCTGGTCGACGACCGTGACGCCGGTAGGATTTTTGTTGCTTACCGGGATACGACGAGGATGTTCATGGACTGTGGTGACGTTCTTCTTATGCGGCGTTTTTTTCATAGCTTCTAACATTCTGCCTATGGAGAGGGATTCACTCAAGCTGCTCGTTCAAGCCATGTCGTTTCTTAAACAAACTTAAAATGAATACTTCTTCAGCGCCGTTTGTAAGAACTCGATCGCGAACAGCGGAAGGTGTAAAAGTTCAAACGTGACGGGATCCCTGTCGACAGCTGATTTGAATGGTGTAAGTGAGAATGGTTCAGTCGAAACCTTGACAGCAACGTTCCACTTTTTCTCGTGCATGAAATGGATGAGAGATTTAAGGCGTCCGCCTTTTTGCGCTTTGACTTCGATGGGCACGACATTGCCGCCATGTTGTGTTTGCACAAGAAAGTCGATTTCGCCTTTATGTGCGCTCTTGTCCCGTAGCCAATAGAAAAGTTCGGGCGGGACTGTATTGCCATTGATTGAAACCAGATGTTGGGCCACAAACTGTTCAGCAAGATACCCTTTCGTGGAAAACCCGTTTTTGAACTCTCGATCCAGGGTGTCGAGATCGAGGCGCAAGAGTGCGTTCACGAGGCCAATGTCTAAGAAGTAGAGTTTATAGACTGACAAGTCGCATTCACCTTTTAGTGGAGACTGATTCGCGGCGGAGTGGGTGCATCGCAACAGAACGCGCGCATCGATGAGAAGTTCGACGACCCGTTTGATGTCGCGACTTTTTGAGTCAGGATCGAGCTTTTGATAGATCACTTTGCTTCCGAGGGTATGTGCACAGGCGTGGAACACCCGTTCGACGCGAGCGAGGTTGATGCGCGAGTTGTACTTAGGAAAGTCAGCGACGTAGGTTTGAATGATTTGTTCTTGAATGTCGCGTACGTCGACCAGGCTCTTGGACTCGGCATATGTCCGAACAGCTCGAGGCATTCCACCGACGTAATAGTACTTGCGAAGCTCATCCATGCAGAGCGAGACGACGGTTTCAGAAAAATCCAAAGCTTGTAGCTTCTCAAGGAGTATGTCGTTCTGTGTGGCGTGGAGGAATTCGCTGAATGTCATCGGACCGAGGTGATAAAATTCGACTCGGCCAACAGGAAAAGAAAAGTTTTCGGAGTGAATCGTGATTTCGAGAAGTGAGCCTGCGGCGATTACCGCAATATCTGGTCGCTCCTCTAAAAAATATCTCAATCGTGAAAGTAAGGCAGGGTCTTCTTGAATCTCATCAAAGAATAGAATCGTTTTGCCGGTGATTCTCTTTTGGGCTCGCAGCTGAACTTCGTCGAGAAGTTCATGAAGGTCGAAGTTCTCAGACTTTGTGGATCTGAGCCGCCCCTTCTCGAGGTTGAACTCGATCAATTCAAAACCATAGCGTTCGCAGAACAGCCGAACGAGCGTCGACTTGCCCACCTGGCGGGCCCCTCGGATAATGAGCGGTGCCCGGTGAGGTTTATTGAACCATGCCCAAAGATGCTCTTCTGCAAGTCGCTTCATCATGCAGCTGTAACCTATTGAAATTACTTTATCAAGGTCTAAAATATATAGTATATAAGACCATGTAATGGCCTAATATATGTAATATATAGAAATTAAATGACACGCCACGGCTTCCGGCGCGGAAGCTGTGGCGCGCTATCCGTGGGGCGGCCGAGCGGATGTTCGCATGGTCAAACTGTACGGTTGCAGGGTCGAATTTCGGTCAGGTCGAGGAGCAGGACTTCCGTTAGTTCTATAGGGGGTTGTCAGATGACGCACCTTGTATCTCTCCTCATTGTTGTGGCATTGAACTTTGCGTGTTCGGCTAAGAATAGCGGTAGTGAAAGTTCAGGCTCGAGTTCTGAGCATCTGACGCTAAACTTCAAAATAAATTCGAATGCATCTTCGATGTTGCCTGGTTCACAGGCCGCCGAGGAACCCTTGCCGCTTGTCTTCAATTCGGTGGCAGTATCCAGCTTTTACTACCGACCACAGCTGGGAAGCGCCCAACAGATTGGACAAGAAGACGGCGCATTTCATTCAGACGATTGGTCCGCTTGGCGAATGTTGCCGGTCAACGCAAATAACAATAGAGAGTTTTATCTGCCTAACGGCGGGGCTCTCAATCTACGGCGCCTAGCCGTTGTCGGTGATACTGGTATTGATCTATTTTATCGAGACATCACAAATCGTTTTATCGAACAGGACGGAGTTTTTAGGGCGGATGTGACAGCGGTTTCGGCACGTCTGGGCCTTGTGAACCAAAGCCGAGCAGTATGTGGGGCCTTCGGCCACAACTGGATCGGTGAGATTATAGATATCGGCACCAATATACTTTATTGGCAGATGCCCTGTGAGACGCGGTTTATCCGATCCTCATATGATAATTCGATTCTTACCTTTCCTAAAATTCTTTTTGTGCGCCGAGACTGGTTCAGCTCGCCGATTCAGCTTCAGTACAATCAAAACAACTCCGCTCGACTCTCTTGTTTCACAGCCGACATTGCTTTGACGGCGTTTCAAGTCGAAGTGTTGGATTCGCTTTTGAGTTCGATTGAGGACTCGATGTTCGGTGGTTGGGAGCCTGGCATGTACCAGCCGGTTTGTCCTGGAGCCGTTGGAAGTTACGGTCATATCACCATTGTTCCCTATAAAGACGACGTTCCGACGATTCAGTTTTCAGCACTCAAAGTTCCACAGGTTGATACTCTGACGCCAGATGGGAACCTCATCCCGAATGAGCCGAGCGGCGTGTCGATTGGGCAAAGTCTTAACATTGATGTCAGTTTTGATGTCGTTCCGAGTCTTTTCGTGGACTGGGATTCGTTCAACAACTCAAACGCGACGTCAGATATCATTTTGAATCGAGGCCAAAATGGGGCTCCCTATGGGGTGTCATTAGGGTTCAGTATTGTAAAGCCAGCTGTACTCGAAGTGGGCGGTGAGTGAGGAGTCGGTCCCGTCTAGATTTCTTTTAAAAGCGTTTCCAGCTCAAAGGGCGATTGGATGACGTGTGAGGCACCGGCCTGAATGAGTTTGTCGACGGAGCAGTATCCATAGCCACAGGCGATGGCCTGCACGCCGGCCCGACGGGCGGCGCCCATATCGGGGAGGCCGTCTCCAACCATGACCGTGTGTTCGGGTTTTACGCCGGCGGCTTTCATCACTTCTTGGAGCGGCA
Source organism: Bdellovibrionales bacterium (assembly GCA_016713885.1). Classification (GTDB taxonomy): domain Bacteria; phylum Bdellovibrionota; class Bdellovibrionia; order Bdellovibrionales; family JAMPXM01. Next base: position 881,671 of record JADJOF010000001.1, read on the forward strand.
GGGGGTGCGGCTTTTTCTCAGGAAGTGAATCGGAGCCATACACCCGAACCCAGGGGTGGAGATCGAGCCCGAGCGATTGTAGAGTCTGTTCTGTGAGATCGATGTACTTGTTGGTGACAATCGCGAACTGACGCTCAGTTTTTTCTAAGAAGTCGACGACGCCCGGGAAGACCGTGGTTTTGACGACAAGGTTCTGTCGATAGGCCGCATAAAAATCCCGATCGATAGCATCGAGTTCGGCGGGACTATTTTTCGCCTCTGGAAAGCAACTGGATATCAACGGTTTTAACCCTTCGCCGATGGCTTGCACGATCGTCTTTTCGGGGAGCGTCGGGCGGCCACGAGAGACGAGAAGCTGATTGGTGGTGGCGACGATGTCGGGCGCTGAGTCGATCAGCGTCCCATCGAGGTCAAAGATGACGAGTTTGATCATCGGTGCCGCGTTGATTACAGGCGAGCAAAGACGAGAACGAACTCATCTGCGACTGGACAGGCGTTCAGGCCACTGACTTTTGCAGAAACGCGCATCGTGGAGTCTTCGACCCTTGCGGTGGTCGAGAGTGCGCCGATTGAAAGCGCGTCGGTCTGCCCGTCGCAACTGATATCAACGGCGGGGAAGTCGGGAGTGAATTCGTCGTTTTTCAGCGTGTAGGTTCCGTTACCTGCAACGTGACAGGTGGTGCCGTCGTAGCTCGCGTCGAAGGCGACGTGGACGGTGTCTGTGTTGACTGTCATCACCGCGTTTGAGACGGCCGGTAGCTGCGACAGATCAGGCGCTGCACCCGATGAGCATTCCATGCCGGTCAAATTCCAAATGCCAAGAATAGAAGCCAGTAGAAGTGTCGTCATGTCGACTATTGTGACGTGAGTTCGGCTTGAAGTGCAAAAGAGATTGTCGTGGTGTGCGCTGCCCCCGTTGCGTTGCGGCGGGAGCTCAGCTCACTTCATCATGGCAGATTTTTGAGCCAGGCCGAGAGGTGGTCAAGCACCGTGGGTGACACGGTCGTTGTCCCCGGCTCTGCAAGCATGTGATCGAGGTTTGGCGGAGCCAGGGCGCTTGAGCCCGGTACGCTCTGGGTTGCAAGCTTGAGGGCCTCAAAGTCCTCTGCTGTAACATTGGTATCGGCAGTTCCACGTAGGACAAAGGCCGAAACGTTAGTTCGAGCGGCAGATTTGAAACCATTCTTAGTAATGTTGATCCAGTCGATCCAGTATTTTGAGTACATCGACATATAGCGATCCAAAGGCTGAATTGAGCCATTGGTCATCTTATTGAAAAAACTGATTCCATCCGACAAAAGGGTTTGGACTTGAAGCTGAGCTGTCGGCGGCAGATCTGGCGATTCGAGCAACTGTCGATATTGCCGTATGATAGTTTCGTCTATTGCAAATCGTCCAAGCCCGGCAATGAGGATGACGGCTTTCAGATTCAATACGCCTTGGGAGGCGATTTCTGTTGCGAAATTGACTCCTCGCTATGGCCCAATAGGACGAGCGGAAGTTCCTTCATTCGGTTGTCGCCTTGAGTGAAAGAAATAATGTTTTGGACATCTTGAATGAACGCCCATGGTGAGAGCTGCGGATTGTCAGTGAGGGACGGGCGGCACTCTGGTTGTAAGCCACGTTTGTCAAAACGAAGAGTTGCAAACCCGTTCTTGGCCAAGTTCTCCGCGATGTCTTTGAATGGGTGGTGTCCGTCTGGCGTTTGTTCATTTCGATCAGACGTTCCCGAGCCATGGATTAAGAGTATAAGTGCTCGAGCGGGTTCTTTTTTGGGTGTTAAGAATGTTGCGCCTAGATGGCAAATGCCGACGCCGCCTCCGGCGTCGCTTGGGATTGAGAGGTCATGGCTGGTAAAGCTTGGCGATACCTCTGGATTTTGAGCATCCTCAGCGCCAGCGGTGGTGAGGATGAATACGATCGGCAGAAGTAAAATAGCGAATTGTCTCTGCATGGTGCTTGGATAGCTCGAGAGTTCTAATTTGTAAAAGATGAAGTCGAGAGTTGAAAAAAAGCCGCGGCCCCTTCGGCGCGGCTTTTGATTTGAGAAGGATCAGAATTTAGCGCATGTCGGCGAGACAGACAGCGCGAGGTCGACAAATCCAGTGGTCCATAAATCGAGCGTAAAACCGCCGTGGACTGGTTAGAATAGAAAAGTCAAAAAACCGGATAAGATGAAAAACTCGAGATGTTAGTTTTGATCTTATGGCGAAACAGCTCGAGCGAATCAAAACGACATTTGCAGAACATACCGCATGGAGAATGGTTAAAACAGTGGCTCCCGCCAATATGGTGGCGATCTCGTCGGTGGCGTCGGCAGTCAGACTCAACGAGATCAGGGAGAACTTGATTCGCCAAGGGAAGAAAGCTCCTTCATACACAGCGATTATATTTAAAGCGACCGCCCTTGTTGTGCAGCGCTACCCGGATGCCAATAGAGCGATTCTGGGTCCGCCGTTCTTTCGGCGGCTTTATCAATTTCAAAATCTTGATATATGTGTCGCCGTTGAGAAGTCCTTGCCGGCTTTACCTGGTCAGCCTTATGCGGGCCTGATTCGAAACCCATTGGGTAAAAACTTGGTGACGATTACGAGTGAGCTTAAGCAGCTGCGAGCATGCACCGAAGCGACAGACCGCAACTTTAAATTGTTCATGTCTATTCTGAAAAAAGTCCCGAGCCCATTTAGTTTACTGTTGATCAATGCCCCCTATCTTTGGCCAAGCTTGTGGGTCAAATTTCGAGGCTGTGCGGCGTGGGTCAATTCGCCGGCAAAAGCCGGCGCCGATTTGGTTGTCACCTGTTGGCCGTGGCCACTCACATTTTCCTTTGGACATGTTAAAAAGCGCCCGCTTGTTGTCGACGATAAAGTAGAAGCTGTATTGACGATTCCTCTTCTGATGTCATTTGACAGAAGAATTATGGGAGGTGGTCCGGCGAGTAGAGTCTTTGCGGGTTTTGTTGACATTATTGAGTCTGCGGACTCTGAATTGTTTCGTGAATGATGCACAAATGAACATCGATCCACCATTCAAGATCAAGGCGATGAGTTACGAATCAGTCGTTTACAATTTAACGCCTGATCTTGTGGTTATGCAGAGAGGTCAAAATTTCAATAGCGACCAGGTACAAATTGATGCCTATGGCGAGCTGTGGATGGTGGCCTTCGCTGATTTGCGGCCGGGCCAACTCTCTATCCCCCATCGAAATGAGTTAATTCCAATTGTTGGTCCGATGGGGATTTTAGTCGGAAATTTTTCGACGGTGGAATGGCAGGTCAACAGAGGTGAAATTAACTGGCTGGGCGTTACATCTTTTACGGTCGACCTTCCGGCGGAGTTGCAGGGTAAAGTTATTGTCTTTCCATGGGACAGGGCGATTCCGCAGGATGTCGAGGCTCTTTTTCAGATGATTCGCGATTCTGATCGGAAAATTGAAATCGAGCCACAGCGTCTGTCTTCGGCTGTTGCGCTGAAGACAAAGAGGTTTCTCGAAAGAAACTATTCCGAAGCTATTCTTATTCAAACTGTCGCAGAGAATCTAGATTTGTCGTGGGCTGTAATGACGAGAGAATTTAAGAAATCCTATGGGATTTCTCCTGTTGAATATAGGCATAAGCTTCGAGTCTTTAAGGCTTTGAAAAAGCTTTCGACAGGATCTGATGTAACGACGGCTATGGCTGAGTCCGGCTTTACTTCTTCTAGCCAGTTTTTTTCCCAATTCAAAAAGCACCTAGGAACTCAACCAAACTCTTATCACTACAATGAGAGAGTGGTAACTCCGGCCCCATCCGTTTGAGAGTGGTTTGAATTAGGTTTTAAACAAAAGCCGCACTCTTTCGAGTGCGGCTTTGTCGTCAGGAATGATCAGAACTCAGTGCGTGTCAGTCGGCCGTTCGGGCCATAGAGCGCGCCAATCCGATCGAGTGGCGGGCGAATCACCTTGTAGGCTGGCGAGCACGGTTCTTGAGACCTCAACTTTTTCAAGTGCCGTCTCGGAGAGAACCGTGCCGCAGGCCTCGATGATCGAGTCTTGAACCAAGTGATGACACTGGTAGATATCGTGTGGACGACCGCACTTTGAGTGCTTGCGCACGGCGAGGGCCTCTTGTCGAACGCCCAACACTGAGCCGATGTTGTCGAGTAGTCCCGGTTCGCCGTCATGAACGGAAACGCAGGGAACGCGACGACCAGCGACGAGGACAAGCTCGGGGCCATGGCCGTTAGTGAAGTCGCTTGCGACCAAGTGCAAGTTGGCGTTGAGACCAAGGCGCTCTTTGAGGAGCGAGTAATCGTTCTCATGCGCTTGAACACCGAGCGCGAGATCGCTCGACGTGATCACAATGACGTTTGCGTAGATGCCGCGGCGAAGAAGAGTATCACTTGCTTTGAGTGCCTCTGTTGCGAGTGCGCCCATTGCAAAAATGTTCACAACATTGTCGCCAGGCTCGTAGCCGGCATATCCGCGGTAGTCCACAAGATAGTAGGCGCCGGCGAGGACATCCTGATGAATCGCTTCGAACATTTCATCTTCGCTCACGGTGGCGATCTGCGCTTCGTCGACCGCGCCTGGCATCTCAAAACCTGTCGCGTGCAGAAGTGCCGAGGCGTCTTGCTTGAAGCGGCGCTGACGCCGCAGATACTGTGCGAACATCTTTGCTCAACGCCACGAGTGACACCGCGGATAACAACGCCGGTGCGGCCGATGTTGTCGCCGGTCATATGGCGACGAATGGAATCTGAGAGAATCCACTCGAGCTCTTGGCAGAAGAACGGTTCCCAGGTGATCTGATTTGGAATCTGGAAGTCTGACTTCCAGCCGTGCTGTGCCCCTTCGGGAGACAGCGTAATGCCAGACGGTGTTCCAACCAGGATGAAGCTCGATTTCCAGTACACGTTGTAGAAGTACTGATCGTGCGCGCGCTTGATGAAGAAGTCGTAGACGGTCATGAGCGGCAAAATCGGGATTCCGAGGTATTCGCGAATTTTCCCATAGGAGCCGACACACGACATGACGTTGCCTTCGGCAATTTCAAAACGGATGAATCGATCCGAATTGTCTTCTCCGGGAACAAGATCAGGAAGTTTTTTATCTTTAACGCCAAGCTCGGTTTCGATGTCGGTTACAACCGGAGCGCCAAAGATTTTTCCGTCCATGGCGGGATTCAAGTTGGTCGAAGTGCCGACGTCAGGCGCCATCGTGACCATGAGTTCCGCCGGAATCTTCCAAGCCCGCTCGTCGGCGGGCAACGGTTTTGCTCCGTCTTTTCCGTCAACTGGCGTATTGGCGATTCGTGTGAGTTTTGCCGTGCACTGACCGAGCATCCACTGCGTGTGTGGATACTGCGCCATTTTTAGCGATATGCCCATCGACATCGGAATTTCGCCGTTCTCTTGCATGCGCTTTTGGAACTGCGACCAGTTCTTTTCCTTCAGCTCATGTTGAGCCTTAATGTCGGAGTACAGCGTGTCACCGCGAGCGGCGAGATAGGCACCTTCTGCGGTATCGGCTGAAAACCCTTCGAAATAGCGGCCGTCAGCAAGCTGTCCATTTTTATCAAACGACAATTCCTGTGCGCGGCGCAGTTCGTCGATCTCCTCTTGTGTCGGGAGGGCCGAGTGATTGCCAGGCGAAGCGGCGCTGCGAAGGCCCCAACCTTTTTAAGGTGTGGGCGATGATCATCGTCGGTTTGCGCTTGTTCTCTTTGGATTTGAGCATCGCCTGTGCAAGCGCAATGATGTCATGTCCGCCGAAGTCTCGGAAGGCCCAGTAAAGCTCAGTATCGCTGACGGCCTCAAGGAACGCCTTGAGGTTCGGGTGCGATTTGAGGAGCCCCTTGCGAAGGGCCGCATAGTCTTGGACGAGCAGCAGTGACTGTAGTTCATAATCCTGCAGCTGATTTTCTAAAAGATCTTGGAAGACTTCTCCGCCAGGGCGCTTGAACAGCTCCAAGCGCTTGTGGCCGTGACGAACCTGAATCACGTCCCAGCCGTTGGCGACCATTGTCCGCTCGATACGCTTATCGTCGGTCCCATTCATGATTTCTTTATTGGTGATGCGATGACCGTCGAGTGACTGGCGATTGTAGTCGATGATCCATGTGAGATTGCCAAGCTCGCGCTCTGCAAAGTCAGGAATTGCTTCGTAAACAGAGCCTTCGCGGAATTCAGAGTCGCCAAGGATCGACCAGAAGTGCGCCTCTGGAACGTCATAGCCGTGATCTTTTGCGAAGCGATAGGCGTGAGCCAGATAACCGGCATTCACTGGTGGAATGCCGACAGTCCCGGTCGGCAAGAAGCCGTGGTGATCGGAATCATAGGCCGAGTGATAGGATTGAAACACAGGCTCGCCATTTTCAGCGAACTTGCGAAGTCCTTCCATAGCCTGATCCATCTCGTCCTGCGAAAGGCGATCGAGATTCTGTCCCAAGAACTCAACCGGATGCCCGTGATGGCCGCCGTTCTTGAGCATGAGTTTCATCAGGTAGTTATACGAGTGATCGACCGGGGCCGCGTGTGGTTTGTTGGCGATGTAATCGAAACCCGACTTTACGATCAGATGGAGCGCACCGGTAATGTGCAGAGCACTGGCGCAGGCCGCTGGGTGTCCTCCTGTTTTGGGATCGCCCTTTTCCTTTTCGGCTCGTTTATTGGCGAGCCAAATCATCTGAGTTGTTAAGTAATGTGCTCGGCCGCAAATGCGGTCCAGAACCTCTTTTGGCGCGCGGATCGGAGACTTCGAAAGATCTTTTTCTTTCTTGGTCGCGGATTCGCGGGCAGAAGGTTTCGAAGACACGGCTTCCTCCCCGCTAAGTTGTTAGTTCCCAAAGTTTAAGGCCAAATCGATGGCTTAAGCTATTGGAGCAAAAGGTCTATCAGGACCTCTTGCACACTTCAACTTATCGGCAAATGCCGCGGCTGGATAAGTCCGGCAGGGCCTGAGAAGCAATGTATCAATTTGGGGCGCGAACTGGTCCTAGTTGTGTTGGTCCGATCAGTTAGCCGAGGTGCGGTGACGAAAGACAGAGACCCCGGCCCGAGCGGCCGTCAGCCAGCTGAGAAGTCGCCGTGCGGTGGCGTCGTTGAGAAAGAGCAAGAGTGCCGAAATGCTCACGAGTTGGATCACTCCCAATCTTAAGAAGACGATCATTCCGATGTGCATGCCGATCCCGAGCGCAACGATCACATTGGTACACCGGGGCCACCAAATGAAAGTGGAAAGCAGGAGCTGTATGAAAAGTACTGCGTAGGTCATGGCGGCCACGAGAGGTGGCGACGAAGCGATAAACTGGATGACTGTAGAGTCGGGCGCAAATCGCGCCAGATGGTCGAGGTTGAGGATGTAGTAAAGGGCTGTTCCGTCGCGCCACCAGAATGAATGAGTTTGCTGGAGAGTGTGAGGAGGTAGACGATTGAAATGTTCAGTTTTGCAACCGAAGGACAAATGAGGGTGGATTTGAGTGATCTCTCGATCGCAGAATCGAAAAGTAGCGGTCAGCTGGCGATAGAATGATGAACAGAAGAAGCACTGAGCTATAGGTGTTTCCGATGTATTGGAAAAGTGGATTGCGCAAATTGAGAAGTTCGCTGACGAGAAGGGCGACGGCAGCGGCGGCCTTGGTTTTGATGCCAAGGCAGAGCGCAATCAGCGCAAGTACAAGTGCGATCTGGGCACTGTGCAGCCAGAGGTCGTTCGACCAAAGTGTCTTGAGGGCCGTCGCTATTGTCTGGCCCTGTGGAGAATCGAGGTAGGGGGCGAGAACATTTTCGGCTCGAATAACTGGGTTCTCAGAACCATAGAACTCGGGCGCATATTGGAATCGAAAAACGGCGTCGACTAAAAGTGATAGTCCTAAACCGATCCGCAACAGGCTCCATTGAGCTTGAGGTCTGCTCTCAAAGAGAAAATCGAGAGACAGTTCGAATCGCCGTTTCACTCTAACCCCAAATTTTTTCGAGAGTATGGTCGCAAGGGAATAGTTTCTAGACTGCGATCACGGATGACTCCGGTTTCAACGAACTCCTCATAGGGTCGGTCGTTGATCCCCCAAAAAAATGAGATTGAATTGAAGCTGATTCCAGTTCTGACCTTCTTTAGTCCTAAAAAAGTATCGAGCAAGATCGGTGCGGGCGCGATCCGCGCTCTTACCGGTATTGGCTCGCGCAATGAGACGCCAATACTGCGAGTTGATTCCCAGTACGTCGACGGGGTGATGAGGGATGAAGTTGACTGGCGAGGTATGGCCATTTTGATCGATAGCGGTGACGGTAGTGGAGAACAAGTCCCCTCTTCGGGTTGAAGAACATGTCCCAGTTTTGATAAAGCCTGAGGTTTTTCAGTGTCTGCGATGCTCAAGCGTAGGTTTCAGGCGCATAGGTAAGGGCAACGTGCGAGCTCAGCAGGAGCAGCGCGAGATAGGTCGACGCAAGGACGACAAGAATGCATCTTGAAGCGGTTTTGGCCATCTTCGTACATATTAAACGCATTGGCGTCGAATAAGGAACTAGGCCTCGAGAACAAAATCCCAGCGGATTTTGATCGTTCCGTCTTCCTCGACGATACCTTTCGGCGGATTGGGGAAGGGGGCGGCGGCACGAAACGCCTCGATGGCGGCGTCATCCAAGTCGCGGACGCCGGACTGACTGACGACCTGAACTCCAATCAAAGTTCCTTTGTCGTTTAAGATGATGATCACTTTGGTGATCTTGTTGCCGCCATCGCTGGCGATGGTGCGCCCTTGTCGAACGATGCGCTCGAACTTCTCTTTGATCTTCGGCTCCCAATACTGGCGGAGCTTGTCCTTAATTCGATTGTAGTAGGAGTAGTACATGAACTCGCGAGTCGAGAGCATGGTTTCCATTCCTGTCGCGACGTCTTTGAGATGATCGTCGGTCGCAGACACCTCGTGACCGTCGCCGGGCCGCGAGGGATCGGGCACGGTGGGGAGCTTGCGGAATGTTGGTGCGAAGGCTTGCAAACCAGTTTTGGGTTTGGCGCGATCATTCATGTCTTCGCTGCCAAACTCAAAGTCGCTGTTCTCGTCCGTTAAAAGGGCCGACTTGGACTTGGCTTCAGCGGGCTCTTTGGCTTGCGCCTGTTTGGACTCAACAACAGGTTCGGGCGCCGGCGAAACCGATTGCGGTTTGCCGCCTTGTCCAGCGTCGTTTTTAAATGCGCCGACTTTAGCGGCTCGAGTTTCGCGCTCAATACGTTGGTTGTTGCGGCTTAAGTATTTGGCTTTCGGATCGATCTCGTCGTTGAGTGGCTTTTCGTCCGACTCCACGATCTGTCCCATCGGTTTGGTGACCGCCGGAGCCTGTGCCTGCAATATTTGAATTTCCTCGGGCGAAAGAAGCACGACTTCAGTCGAGGACTTGCGGTGCTCGGGAGCGGTTCCGGTCAGAGTCAGGCCGCCTCCAAAAAGCGCGTGAAGGAGGAACGAGCCAAGCAGGGCCAGCGCAAATCGCTTGCGAAAGTCCAGTTTCATTCAGCCTCCTCTCTCCTACTCTTATCGGCTGAAATTCGACCTTCTGGAGTCCGGGCTAGTCGGAATTGGTAGCGTTTAGGGAGCAGTCCTCGGTATCCTTAGGGAGTGAAGCTGAAGGTATTTTGCCAAACAGACGTGGGTCTGCGTCGCGAGCGCAACGAGGACTCATACCTCTACGACGAGGACATCGGGCTTTTTTGCGTCGCTGACGGCATGGGCGGTCATCGCGGCGGTGAAGTTGCGTCGAGTTTGGCCGTCAAAACGATGCTGGAGTTTGTTCGCAACTCCAAAACGCAGAGCCGCAAGTACGGCGCTCGCGAGCTCTTGGTGCGGGGCTATGAAGAGGCGTCGGCGAAAATTTTTGATAAGAGCCACATTGAGAGTCCTGAGTTGCATGGAATGGGGACAACACTGGTCACAGCGTATCGTCATGGCGATAGCCTGTTTATCGGCAATGTTGGTGATTCGCGGGCTTACCTGTTCTGTAATGAAAAACTCTGGCAAATGACTGAAGATCACTCTTTGATCAATGAGCAGCTTCGGGCGGGGCTCATCACAGAAGCGGATCTTCCGCGACTGACCAATCGGAACGTGATCACTCGAAGCGTGGGCTTTGAGCGCGAGGTCCAGGTCGACATTATTGAGCGGCCCATGGCGATCGGTGACTTCTATCTGATGTGTTCGGACGGGTTATCGGGTTTGATCGACGACTCGCTGATTCGCACAATTATAGTGAAGCATGGTATTGAACGGGTTGAGGCGATTGTGGCGGAGTGCATCACGGAGGCCAAAAAGGCCGGCGGTGATGACAACGTCACCGTGATGGTTATGGCCGTAACCGCTTAAAATCGATTTGGCGATACTTCTGCGCTGCGTTTTGACCATTTTCGACGTTACGCGCTATCGGTTTTAGGACAGATTGGTTCAGACCGATACGTGAGATGTGATTGCAGAGCTGGCAATTGAGAGAAGGACGAAGACGATGTCTCGGAAAAAAGCCGATCCTAACCATGACCAGGGAAACCGCAAAACGGTGACCTTCCTCATGGTCACGAATCGTCGCGGTAAAACCAGCAGTCTGACGTTATCAGATGGATGGTTAAAGGCGCTGGTCAGCATGGGGCTCGTTCTTTCGGTTATTGGTGCTGCTGCGATTGTCGACTACATGGGTCTACTGGGTGCGAGTATCGAGAACCGCCGTCTGCGTGCGGAGAACACTCGCCTGCGCGAACAGTTTCAGGTTGTCGAGGGTAAGCTCAACGCGCTTGAAGGCAGTCTAGAGCGCGTTCGTGGCTTTGTGACCAAACTCAAGTTGATCACGAATATTGAAACAGAAGATCGTTCATTGAAACTCGCGTTGGGGCCGAATCCCCGTCCGGGGCAGCCGATTGGTGGGGCTGAAACGGTCGCCGTTGGCCGTGGTCCGGCTGGCTTGGCAGTTCCGCCTCCGGGTTATAGCGGGGCCGAGCAAGACGCGGTGTTTTTTAAAGCGCCAGCTCCGGATGAATCCGTCGGCGAAGTGGCGTCGGAGCAGGCGCGTGACTACGCGTCGCTTGCAATTCGGATCGACTCGGCCGTTCAAGAGGTTGGAATTCGTGAACAGGGTGTCCTCGAGCTTTGGGAGTCGCTCTCTGAGCGTCAGAACCTGTTGGCTGCAACACCGAGTATTAAGCCTGTTCGCGGTTGGTTTACCTCAAAGTTTGGATATCGAATCTCGCCCTTTACGAGCAAGCCGGTTATGCACGCGGGCTTGGATGTCGCCGCAGCGCCAGGTTCGCCGATTTACGCGCCGGCTGACGGTGTCGTGAGTTTTGCGGGCTATGATCCTGGTTACGGTAAACTGGTGTCGATCGATCACGGCTACGGCGTGGTCACTCGCTTCGGTCACACGTCGCAGATCTACGTTGAGCTTGGTCAGAAAATCAAACGCCGCGACATCATCGCAGCTGTTGGAACCACCGGTCGCTCAACTGGACCGCATTTGCATTACGAAGTTCGGGTGAACGATGTGCCGGTCGATCCCGGCAACTATATTCTCGACGAGTGATTCTTAGTTATTTTCCTTTTACGAGTTGAAGATCGTAGACCACGACGCTCTGGCTAGGCAGGCCAGGTCGGGCGCTTCCACCAAAGGCTTGGTCGGGCGAGATGTACACCATCCAGTGTGCGCCGTCTGGCATGAGACTTAGCGCTTTTCGAAGACCAGGTACGAGCACCGCCGCCTTAACTTCAACGCCGGTCGGGGGGCTTTGGTCGAAGACGGAGCCATCCGTTCGCTTCGCCTGATAGATGATGTTGAGAGTTGAGCGCTCTTTCGCGGTTGCCATCGGGCCTTTTGTTTCGCCAACGGGCTCAATAATGATACCGGGTGCGATTTCTCGAGCAGAGGGCTTTTGTTTGAGCGCTGCTATAAACTCGTTCGATCTTTTGAGTTCGGCGTCAGACAGTTTTTGCTCGTTGGCGGCTTGCCGATTCTGGATACGGCTGAGGGCTGCGGCCCGCTCTGCCGGAGTGAGGGCGGAAGGTTCCTCTTTATCATTTGCCAGAGTTCCCTCTTTGAAGCCACGAGCGGCAACATCGCTGTCGAGCTGATCTTTGATGCGGTGAAGCTGATGACCGAGGACAAAGCCGACAGAGTAGCTTTCAGACTTTCGCTCGTTGCTCGCGCTCACCGAGGGCGGCAGAACTTTAAGGACAATGAAAGCGGCGGCTCCGGTTCCGACGGCCAAGAGGCTCCAGAGAGGAAGTCGAATCTCGCGAACCAAGAGTTCTTTTATAGCCGGCATTTTATGTGCTCCATATGAATCAATCTGAGATGCTTCAAAAATGTTAACATGCCGTCGTCTCAGTTCAATACGCCGGCTGAACTCTGGACGGCTTTCTGCCGATAAGGACTTGTAGGAATGGCCTTTAGAAATTGGGCAGGAGGTCGGCATGAGAAAAGCCTATGTTGCTGTCGGGATGGGCGCATTGCTCACCCTTAGTACAGGTTGTGGAAAGGCTCTTGAGGACTTTGTTCGGGTGAACAGGCCTCAGCCGGCGCAGCAGTTGCCGATCGGTCTCAGTACAACCAATGCGATCAAAATTTCTGCGGGCCAGACCTCGTCCGTTGGCGGCGATGTGGCGATGACGGCGAATGTGACCATCACCGATCGTCCACTCGACGGTGGTGATGTAACGGCGCGGGTGTCAGTGAGTCGACAAAGACAGGAATAGCCTTCTCAAGAAAAAGCCTCCAAAAAGAAAAAGAGCTGTGGTTTCCCACAGCTCTTTTTTTTGACTGCTTCCAGTTTCTTGAACCGGGTTTCCCAGGAGGAAGCGATCGAATTGAGATTAACGTTTCGAGTACTGGAAGCGACGACGAGCGCCAGCTTGGCCGTACTTTTTACGCTCAACCATACGAGGATCGCGAGTCAGGAAGCCCGCTTTCTTCAACGTTGGGCGGAGTGCTTCGTCAAAAGCGACGAGAGCGCGCGAAATGCCGTGGCGAATCGCGCCAGCCTGTCCGGTTTCGCCACCACCGGCAACGGTGATGTAGGCGTCGAACTTGCCAGAGTTTGAAGTCATTGAGAACGGCTGGAGAATCATCATTCGCGAAGTACCTTTTGAAAGGTAGCCTTCAGCAGGGCGGCCGTTGATCACAACTTTGCCTGCGCCTGGTTTCAGGAACACGCGAGCCGCGCTCGTTTTACGACGGCCAGTCGCGTAGAAGAACTTCGAGTTTTTAGATGCTTTAGGAGCTTTCGCAGCGGGAGTCTTAGCTGTTGACATGCGCGTTCCTTACTTGATTTCGAGTGCTTGGGGCTTCTGGGCCGCGTGCGGATGAGTGGAACCCTTGTAAGCTTTGAGTTTAGTCAAAAGCTGACGCGAGAGTTTGTTCTTTGGGAGCATACCTTTTACGGCGTCTTCAACAACAAACGCAGGATCCTTTTCGAGCATCTCGCGAGCAGTGAGAGACTTCAGCGATCCGAAGAAGCGCGAGTGGCGGTAGTACCGCTTCACATCGAGTTTCGTTCCAGACATCTGAACTTTTTCGGCATTGATCACAACGACGAAATCACCCGTGTCTTGGTTGGGTGTGAATTGCGGTTTGTGTTTACCGCGAAGAACGCGTGCGATTTCAGTAGAGATACGACCGATGCTTTTTCCTGACGCATCGACAATCCACCACTGGCGAGGTACTTCGCCTTCGTCGCCAACTTTGGGAGCGTTATATGTTCCGTTTGCTAGTGCCATCTTGAAAGCCTTATTCCAACCATTCGGTTTTTCAGTTTCGCAAAGAACTCATGGATTTAAAGAGGGGAGCAGCGAATGTCAAGTTCGTGAGCATATCTCACGTGAACGAGGAACAGTCCTTGGGGAGGGGCGGTGTTGCCGGCTTTTCTGCGGTCTTTGGCCTCTAAAATCGATTTGACGTCAGTAGCCGGTCGTTTGTCGAGCTGCAGATCGACAAGTGTTCCCACCATATTTCTGACCATCTGCTTCAAAAAACCTTCGCCTTTTATCATAAATTCCAAAGTATCAGGCGTCGGTTGCAGCCAATAAGCTTCGCTGACAGTGCGAATGGTCGACTCAACCTCAGTGCCGGTGGTCTGAAAACTTTTAAAGTCGTGAGTACCGACAAGATGTGCGGCGGCCGCGTTGAGCTCGTTGAGGTTGAGTGGTTGTCGTACCCACCACGAGGTGCGGTGCCGTAGCGCGCTGGGAACGCGACGGTTGAGAATGTTGTAACGATAGGTTTTGTCGAGCGAGGTGGCGATGGAATGGAAGTCGTGCGGAGCAAGAAACGCCTCTTTGATCACGAGTGAATCGGGAGTGAGGCATTGCAGTGAGTAGCGCAGATCGCGGAAGGTGCGAGGGTCGCGTTTCGCATCGAAGTGGGCCACTTGCATGTGGGCGTGCACGCCCGCGTCGGTTCGGCTTGAGCCAACAACAGAGAGCTGTTCGCCAAAGAGTTGTTTGACGGCGGCCTCGATGGTTCCTTGAACCGAGGTGTGATGCGTCTGTCGCTGCCAGCCGTGATAGTCGGTGCCGTCATAGGAAAGATGCAAGCGCACGCGAAAGCGATCGGGCGCACAAAAGCGGTAGGCGTTCTTGTGAACCGTTGCGGTTTCAGGGGTATTGCTGGCGGGGGAGCTCGTCATGCAGCAACGGAATGCCCTGCCAGAAGGTGGTGGTCAAGGGCCGATCGAGTCCAGCGCTCAATAGTCGAAGGTGACTCCAACAGAAATCAAATTGGACGAAATATCGAGATCTTTTTTAAGTCCCTGGATTTGACGATATTGGGCCGTGGCCCAGACGTGATTGATGCCGTAGTCGGCGTCCAGTTGCGAGATGGCTCGTCGGTCAATCCAATCGAGAAGCAGACTGACTCCGCCCCCGGCGATAAGGGCAGGTGAACCACCGACGCGCGGTGATTTGTTGTCGTCGCGGAGCTCAGCGATGCCGCTGTAGTTCGCACCACCCTCGACAAATGGAACGATCCATTGGGAGTCGGCAAACTGAAAGCGGTACATGACGGAAGCCTGAAGGGGAACCATGACGAAGGTGAAGCGCTCGTCTGCTGTCTCGGTCACACGC
The DNA here is from genome assembly GCA_016713885.1 of Bdellovibrionales bacterium. GTDB lineage: Bacteria > Bdellovibrionota > Bdellovibrionia > Bdellovibrionales > JAMPXM01. Next base: position 896,736 of record JADJOF010000001.1, read on the forward strand.
GCCGCACTTTTGAAATGGCCCTGCCCTTGGCGAACAATAAATCCGGTTTCGAATTTGATGCCGATTCGGCCGATGGCGCGAGTGAGCGGATACTCGTATTCGAACATGATGGCGGGAACGGGGTCGGAGCCGTAGATGTCTTTGAAGCTCAGGCGGTTGTCGGGATTCGAGATATTCGGCGGCGCCATCGCGCCGATGCGAATGCCTGCGGCTCCGGTGAACTCGGAATGCTCGATCGGATAGAGGTACTCGCCGTCAGCGGTAATGGTCTGCGGAGGAGTGCGGCCTTCTTGACCGGAGAACTTCACCTTCTCGGGTTTGCCGTGGTGAACTTCGTCTGTTTCTCCGGAGGTAGCGTAGATGTATTCGCCATCCTCAGTGACGGCTTTGGGGCGGGGAGTTCCGAGCCGCGCTTTGCGCCGCTTCGGTGTTTCGCTTGGCGCTTTCGTTTTAAACTCGGCGTCTTTTGCGCCTGGGTACGGATACTCAGGTTCGGGAGCCGTTTCTGACTCAATGGCTTTGTCGAGTTCGCTCGCCGTTGCCGTCGTGTCTTCGGCGCGGGCCCCTGGGGAAACGCTGAGGGCACCAAGGCCAATCGCAAGGGCGATGGCCAGGTGTCGCGGGCGCGGTCGGTTTTTTCGCAAGATCAAAACCAAGATCGCGCTGGCAATAACGAGAACGACGATCGACGCAAGCGCCGCGATCCAGAGGCCGCGATTCATTGCGAGTTCAGCGAACAACACGAACGGTGCGAGCACTCCACGAACGGCGGCGCGAATGGCGGGTTGATCGACAATAGCGAGAGCGAGCGGCGGGCTTGCGATGTAATAGGCGCGAACAAAGGCGCGGCCCAGAGCCGTATTCATGAGGTACTGGTCGCGGAAGTCGCGAAGGATTTCGACTTCGTGACCAAATGTCGCATCTTTATCGCGACCGCCGTAAGCTGCGGTTGCGATAAAGCAGTTGGTGTTCGACAGAACGCCGACGACTTCGCTTGGTCTAACCTGCCGGCAGAAGGCGTCGCTTGCGTCTAAGCAATCGGTGTCATCGACGGCCTTTGAATAGTAACCGACATTTCCCGCAGCATCGACAACGGCGGCTTTGAAATAGTACTCGGTGTCGTTTTTGAGTCCCTAGATGCGCTTTGGAGAAACGCTGAAAGTCGTGGTGTCGGTGCCCGAGATTGGAAGGTCAATGTAGTCCGAACCGGCATGGATGGAGCTGAAGCCGGTCGTGCTGAATAGAAAGCGAACGTGCTTAAACTGCGTGTTGGTGCTGGAGGGAAAGCCGTTCAGCGCGCGCATTGTTTTAACGACGGCCTTTTCGTCGCCAGCGCCCATCTCGAACTGGCAGATTCCGATTGCAGTATCATCGTCACAGTTTTTGGCGGGGCTTGGACCGGCCTCGGTTGTGCCCTGGCCGATCTCTCGACGAATGATGAAGGTGACGCTGCGGTATTCGTCCTTTGAACCATTGAGCATGTTATCGCCATCGTCGGTTGATGAAATGCCGACGCGAAAGTTGCCTGAGACTTGATCGCCGGCGGGAATGCAATTGGTGGCATCGCCTCCGTCGGTCGCGGTGATGAGTGCCGCACAAATGGTTCGCCAGCTTAAAGTGATCGAAGTGGCAGTGCCTTTGGTGACGACTGCAGGGGTGGAGATAGTCGTGAGGTCATCGTCACCATCCGAGTTGGTGATCAATGGCTTTCCATCAATCGCATCGCTCGAGAGGTAAATCACGAGTTGTAGGTCTGGATGGATGCGTTTTTTATTACAGGCGACAAGGTTGGTGTCGCCGTCGGTCGGGCCACCGATCAGCTTGCAGTTGTCACAAGTCGAATCCGTTGGTGCGGAACTGCAGGCTGAAACAGCTCCAGCGACACCACCGTACACCGTGATCGATGAAGTGCCCGCGCCTTCGACGACGGAGGCTCTCTCGACGGACGAAATCGTGACGGCGGCGTTTGCCGTTTGTGAAGTGAAGATGATGGCCGTGAGGGCAGTGAGGCCTAAAGCACACACTGTCTGACGAATGGACTTCAGCTGAATGAACTTCGAAGAGAGATTCTGAGTCATGCCCCTATTGCACCATTGGATGCGGCGTACCGCAAGGGGGTCTGGCGCGAGATTTAACGCGCCATTGCGTATTCGTTCCGGATCATGAAATTACGACCAGATTTTTTCGGCGATTTGAATTCCGTTCAGCGCGGCGCCCTTGCGAAGGTTGTCGCTAACAACCCACATCATCCACGTCGTCGCATCGATTGGATCCTTGTGAACGCGGCCGACGTAGACCGGATCATCGCCAGAGGCGAAGGCCTGGGTCGGATAGTTCTCGGTGCCCTCGAAAACTTGAATGCCATCTCCTGAGGCCAAGCAGCGCTCGACTTCAGCCGTTGAGGACGCGGGCTTTTTCAATGTCACCCAGACGGTCTCGGCATGCGAGTTCAACGTCGGTACGCGAACCGTGAATGCTGAAACTTTGAGATCGGCAAGTCGCAAAATCTTGCGCGATTCGTTCATGATCTTGGTTTCTTCGGAGCAGAACCCAGTTGTTGAAGAGATCGCGCCGATTTGTGGCAGACAATCAAAGGCGATCGCCTTCGGGAAGGTCTTTCCTTTTTCTGGAGTTTCACCCTCAAGAGCAAGTTTGGTCTGTTCCAGGAGTTCCTCGATGCCGCCTTTACCTGCGCCGCTGACGGACTGGTAGCTCGACACGCGAACAGTGTCGATTCCGTACTTGTCGGCCAGGGGCTTCAGTGCGACCACGAGTTGAATAGTCGAGCAATTGGGATTGGCGATGATCCGTGGCGTGCCTGGAGTGGCTGAAGGTTTTTCTCCAAGCTTGAGGCGTGGCAAAAGATCGCCGTTGACCTCGGGAACACAGAGCGTGATCTCGGAGTCCATACGGAATGCGCCGGAGTTGTCGATGGCAATTGCGCCGTCCTCGACCGCTTTCGGGGCCCAGTCTTTAGAGATGTCGTCACCACTAGAAAAGAAAACGACATCGAGGCCTTTGAAGCAGCCGGGGCTTAAAGTTTGAACTTCAAATTCGCGATCGATGACTTTGCGTTTAAGGCCTTTTGAAGCGTCGCTCGCAAAGAGGCGCAGCTCTCCAAATGGGAATTCGCGCTTCGCAAGAAGCAGGAGGAAGGTTTGGCCAACAACGCCGGTCGCGCCGACGACTCCGACATTGATTTTGTTAGTCATGAGTTTGATCCCGAGTTTCAGTGGTGTCGATCACTTCGTGAAGGTCGTCGCCTTCTGTTGCCAGCGCGGCAGCGTCAGCCTCCGCTAGTGCACGCCGACGCTTCGGCGCTCGGCCCCAGCCGAGAATTCCAAAGACGGCACCAAAAACGGCGTAGGTCATAAACATCACAAAGAGCATCACTTCGGGGCGAATCGCGATCACCATGAAAACGCCAACGCCCAGGACGAGATAGCGAAATGGCAGGCGTTCGCGCAGGTCGAGATCTTTGAAGCTGCGGTAGCGGAAAGTTGAGACCATGACGAAGGCGAGAAGGGCCGTCATCGAGAGCAGGAGAACTGATCCTTGCGGATCCCAACCAAGATCATTCCATGCCAAAACCGAACTGGCCACGATGCCGGCGGCCATTGGGATCGGCAAACCCTGGAAGTAAGCCTTTTCGATGATCGTCGCTTGCACATTGAAGCGTGCAAGGCGAAGAGCGCCGCAGGCTGTGTAGAGGAATGAAACCAACCAGCCAAGCCGCCCAAACGGTTGCAGCGCCCAAAGGTAAAGCAGAACGCCGGGTGCGACGCCGAAACTAATGACGTCGCAGAGCGAGTCGTACTCGGCACCGAACTTTGATGTCGAGCGAGTCATGCGTGCGACGCGGCCGTCGAGTAAGTCGAACACCGCAGCGCCGACAATCGCATAAGATGACCAGAGATATTCTCCGCGAATCGCGTAAATGAGAGCGAAGAATCCAAAGAACATATTGAACGTGGTGATCAGGTTCGGCAGCACGTAGATGTGCATACCGACCCGCTGGCGGAGGCGGCGAGCGCGTCCAAAACTGTGTGGATCGTTCGAGTCAGTTTCGAGATCGTGATTGAGATCATCCATTATGCGAACCCACCATAGAGGTAAAAGAGGACCGAGAGACCAATCGCACTCAGCACCGGGCAGGTGAGATTGTCGTCAAGTTTGCCGATCGGAATGAGCTCCGTTGCGGCGCCAATCAGGCCCGAAATCGGGGCAACGATCAGCAGGCGCTCGGTCATCAGGCCATTTAAGTAATAGTAAACTCCGGCGATCGTCGCGCACGCGGCAAAGGCGGCGAATGTCCCCTGCAGCGTTTTGTTGCCGAGGATGCGATCGCGTCCAAAGCGAATCCCGACAAGGCTTGCGAGTGGATCACCAATGGCGAGAAACAGTAGGCTCAATGTGAGGATGTGACGGTCAAAAAAGGCGAGTAGGATGGCCGCGCCGACAAGAAGGTAGGAAAGGCCAGAGAACGATTTTGCTTCGTGTTCGCGCATGACGAGCGAGAAGACCTTGATGGTGGCTCGGTTGAGGGTCGGTCGATGTTGCCTGAGCCAATCGAGCGGGAGGAAGAACGCCAAAAAACCGGCGAGAATCCACCACGTCTGTTTGGTTCCAAAATACTGGTACACCGCAATCATCCCGAGGATGCCGGTCATATGCCAGAGCTTGCGGGCCAGGTGGAGGTCCGACTTTGATTGCAGATTCGAGTGCAGGTTTTTAGAAGCGGTCATCGTCATTTCAGCGTCCATAGTGTGCCGGGGCGGGAGGGTAAACAAGCCCGAGGCCGTTCACAAGGCCTGCGCCGCAAAGCGGCATCGGCGGCCTTTTTTGAGTCCTTTGACGTAAATTATCATAAGTTAAATCAATAGGTTAGGCTGTTCTGAGTGAGCGTGGATTTTGCAGTCTAACTCGTGTTTAAAGGCATCTGGCTGGAGTAATCTCGACAGATGAGGTGTGGTTTTGACCAAATTAAAACGCAGTTTGCGACAGATTCGGGCGATGTTCGGGGCAATGTTGAGAGCATTGCCGCTTGCGGCGCGCCTTTTTGTCGTTGCTGGGTTGTTGCTTTCGGTTTGGTCGCCACGGGCTTGGGCGCGGAACGAGGACTATGTGAGCGACGTGCGGGCCGAGCGACTGCAAAAGGAGCGCGACCTGGTTTGGGCGCAGCGGCCCGAAGTCGAGACGGAGTTGCGTCACCGCATTTTCAATGAAGAGTTGAGTCGCGAGTTTCGCGATCGCTATGAGCAGAAGTTTGGTCGAACCGAGATCGAGCGTGTCTTTCAGGCGCCGAACCGCCTGAGCTATTACAACGATGCCTATGGTGTGCGCGGGACTCCGCAAGAGCTTGGTGATGAGCGCCGACGTTTTGGCGAGTTCATGATTCGTCGACTCACCGAGTGGCATGTGGAAAACTATGCGAAGAACGACCCCAAAGTTCGCCCGGTGTGGGAAGCCAAAGAGAAGATTTCGAAGCTGAAAGTGGAGGTCGCATCCTTCCGCTTCGATGCGCAGTACTCCATCGCCGGCAACACTCTCGATGTTAAAATGGTGAACCCGTGGGTGGAGTCGAAGGTCACTTTGTTGATGAATCCCGATCAGTTTGGCCCGGGTCCTGTGAATGAAACATTGGTCTCGGTGTTTCGCTCGATCACGACAAAGTATGCGCTCGAAAGCCGTTGGCGAGTGAGCGATGGAATTCTCGCGCTGATTCAGCATCGGTCGCTCGGTCGCGGTTGGGGCAGCTCGCTCACCACGTCGTTTGCTCTACAAGACGGCGGCACATCTCCGCGCGAGACACTGTGGCTTGCTGGCGTCGGTCGCGCGTTTTAAATTTGAGAATTCTGGGCGAAACGTTACTTTGCTCTACGACTATCGAAACTTTGAGTTACAAAGTGAATAGGCGCAGAATGATCTGACATCTGGACAGCGTCCCGCTTGATCATTACCGTGAATCACAATGCTGACAGTTTTTGAGAAAGTGATCGCCGGAGATTTCGAAGGTAGCTTTGTCTATCGGGACGATATTTGCGTGGCGTTCCTCGATATCAATCCAATCAACGCCGGTCATGTCTTAGTGGTTCCACGAAAACCGATTGCCCGCTTAACCGAACTTGAGTCCCCAATCGCGGCGCACCTGTTTGTAACGGCGCAAAGGATCCTTGAGGCAATCGAAAAGTCGGGACTTATGTGCGAGGGCGCCAATATCTTCCTTTCCGACGGTGAAGTTGCAGGACAGGAAGTTCCACACGTTCATCTCCACATAGTCCCAAGATTCAAGGGCGATGGGATTTCGCTTTCTTTCGGTCGACCCTTTGAGAAGCCAATTCGGAATGAGCTGAATCGAATTGCAGCGAGAATTGCTTCGTCAATGATGTCGACTGAGGACTTCAAAGATCTTATAGCCAAAGTGACTCGGTGGGCGGAAGACCAAAGCGGTATTTTAGGCGCGATGCTGGTGGGCTCTTATGCTCATGGCACAGCTCGGCCAGATTCGGATGTTGATCTCATGTTGTTCACATCTGATCCGAGCATTTGGTTAAAAACGACGGATTGGTTGAGTCAATTTGGCCAAGTAGAGAAAGTAGAACGGGAGCAATGGGGCTCCGTTACGTCGCTGCGGGTTTATTACAGGGATTCATTCGAGGTGGAATTTAACTTTGCATCTCTGCTTTGGGCGTCGATTGACCCGGTAGACGCCGAAACTCTTCGCGTTGTATCAGACGGTGTGCGCGTGCTTTACGATCCTCATGGCGCCTTAAAGCGCCTTACTGAGACGAGATTCTCGGTATCATAGAATCAAGCGACGAACTTTTCTTCAAAACATGCATTTCAACGTGGCTGTTTGCTGATTTCTATAAATAGAAGCGTTCCTGTTTTCACTCCCTTGCGCTCTCCTTTTGCATGATATCGATTGTGGTCTATCGTGAGCGTATAGGTTTTTTCGGTGCTTAGATTCGAGAACGAAAAGGCGGGTGTGTTCGAAGACATGATCCGTTGCATCGCCAACCGCTTTCCTTTCTCGTCAGACAAAAAAATTTCAGCCCCATTGCAGCCGCCGCCTTCAAAGAAACAGTTACCTTGAATTGAATCCGCTTCGACGGGATTCGAACCGAATGGTTGGTTCTGTTCAATGATTGTAGAGACGTACTTCACCAAGTCTTTCTCTTGCTGAATATCGTTATGAAGAACTTCGGGTTGAGCGTGAGCTATTGAGACTATGCATAAGAAAAGATACTTCAAGCGTCGCTCCTGCTTTTATCGGCGCTCAATCGACAGCGTTTCGACGACGCCAGTGCGGCTGACTTTGAGGACATTGGTGTCTGGAGCGAGCGTGATGTAGTCGGTCGCTTTTTGTTCGAAGAGTGTTGCTTGAAAGCCGTTGGTCTCGTTGTTCACGCTGATGACGGCGTTTGCACAGCTCTCAAAGACGAGGCGGATTTGTCGCACGCTTGGGGCGACGCGAATGGGTTCGGTTTTCGCGCATGGAATGGTCGCCTCAGCCATCAATGTGTCGCTATTTTTCTCGTGGTCGTCAGTTGGATTGCTGGTCTCGGGGCCGAGGGCAGAGGCTGGGCCGCGAATCGCATCGAAGATGCCGCTACCGGGGGAGCCGTTGGATTTGAGTGAAGGAAGCGGACGCATGAGCGATAGGCCGTTGGCGAGCGTCAGTGCGAAAATCACGGCGACCGTTGCCCCGTGAAACTGCAGTCTATTTTTGTCTAATCGTCGCGCGCTCATCTCTTCGCTTATCGGCGAAAAGAAGGATTGCCCGCATAGGACTCGACAAGAGACTGAGGCTTACTTGCCTTTCGTCGGTGCGGATGCTGCGGGCTCTTTTTCGAGAATCTTCTGTGCTGTGACTGATGGCGAAACCGGGACTGACATTGAGCGGAGAAGGTTCTTTAGTTTCGCCTTGTCTTCAATTGTGATTTTGGCATCTCGAATGCGCTCAATGATCTTGCGGAACGTCGGGTTGTTCTTCATTTCAGCGCGAATCTCGGCCATCAGGTTTTCCAAAATCACGACATAGGTCGCGGTCCGGCGGGGGCCATCCTGTGTGCGTAGCTCGGTTAGGGCCTCTTCGGTGAGATCAACTAAGGCTTGATCGAGTGAATTGAGGTCGGATAGTTCGCCTCGAATGCGTGAGTAAAGATTGGCGCGAGCGCCGTCTTGGTCGGGTCGGGCAAGAACAATGCGGAGGGCATCTTTCAGCTCCTCGAGGGCTTCGGGCTCAACTGCGATCTCTCCGTCTTCCGAGTCCTCCTGCTTACTTTGAATCAGCTGGGCTTTGCGAATTTTCTTCTTAACCATGTCGCCAATCTGGTCGGAACTCTTGATCAAGAGAGAGGTCGAGTCATACTCGACCTTCGTCCAGCCAGATGACGAGAAGAGGAAAGCAAGAGCGAGGGCTATCAAAGGCAGAAGAGATTGGCGAGTCAGCATGGTGGCTCCTTACGGAAGTATTTTATCGAAATTTTAGCTGTCGCACTAGCGACGATTTTCGCACGTCCTGCTGTCTTTCTTTCAGGGGCTTTAGGATTGTCTTTCGCCAGGACCCCATCATTTCGCTTCTAGCTGAAATGTGAATGTGTCAGACTTTGACGGTCGATTTGGAAACAGTCTGGCGACGGAACGTCCAGAGGAGGCTTGTCTTGAATTTCTCGAAATCTATTTTTTCAAAAGTGGCATTGGTAACGGTGATGGGTCTGTTGGGCACTGGCTGTGCTCCATCGGCTCCGCAGCTTCAGAAAGTGATGGAAGAGCATCCTGAGATTTTGTACGCGGTGATGAAGAAGGATCCGGCAAAGTTTATCGATGTTGTGAATGAAGTGGCCGAGGCTGCGAAAGGACAAAAAGAACAGCAGCAGTTTGAAGAGGGATTCAAGAATCCCATGGTTCCCGAGATCACTGACAATCGTACAATCGACGGCGCAAAAGACGCGGCGATTACTGTTGTCGAGTATTCTGACTTTCAGTGTCCCTATTGCGAACGCGGTCACACGACAATGGGTGAGCTCCTTGCGGCTTACCCCGGAAAAGTGCGCGTGATCTTTAAGAACTATCCGATCGAACGCATCCATCCCCAGGCGATGAAAGTTTCGAAACTTTATGAGGCGATTGGCACGAAAGATCGCGAGAAAGCGTCGAAGTTTAAACACGAGATTTTCGCTAACCAAGAGTTTTTGAACCCCAGCGATGCCGATCAGAAATCGTCGAAGTCGCGTGAGGCGGTTATGGCCAAGTACAGTGCTCGAGTCGACGCCGATCTGGATAAAATGATCAAGGGTCTTGGTTTGAACCCGGGCGAAATTAAGAAAATCAGCGAGACCGAAGAGATTGCGGCTCTGATCAAGAAGGACCAAGAAGAGGCCCAAAAGTTCGGCTTCTCGGGTACACCTGGCTACCTGGTCAACGGTGTCGCCGTTCGTGGCGCTTACCCAATCGACCATTTCAAGCAAATCGTCGATCGCCATCTTGCCATGAAGAAGTAAAAGGTACCTTCTACCCTTTGGCGGCACGCCGCATCAATTAGTAGGGAAGCGTGAACGGGAGCCGGACGGCTCCCGTTTCTTTTTATGGGGGCTTGGAACGTGGACATTGTAGGGGGCGCCAGCTAAGACATTCCCCATGTCAAATTCGGAACAAACTCAGGTAGTCGATTTTAAAACTTCGCCGAAGCCATCTTGGCTCAAAGTGCGTGCACCGGGTGGCGAGAACTACGTTCGTATCAAAGACATGTTGAAAACGCTGAACTTGGCAACGGTCTGCCAAGAGGCGCGCTGTCCGAATATGGGCGAGTGCTGGGGTGGCGGAACGGCGACATTTATGCTCATGGGCGAAGTGTGTACACGGGGCTGTCGCTTCTGCGCGGTGAAGACCGGCAATCCGCGAGGAAAGATCGACAACGAAGAGCCTGAAAAGGTGGGTTGGGCGATTTCAAAAATGGGTCTTGAGTACGTGGTTTTGACTTCCGTTGATCGCGACGACATGGCCGATCAGGGGTCGGAGCATTTTGCGCGCACGATTCGCACGATTCGCGAGGGTGACCCGAAGTTAATTGTTGAAGTTCTGACGCCCGACTTTAAGGGCGATCGCGAATGCATTGAGCGGGTGACTCGAGCAAAACCACATGTTTTTGCACACAATATCGAAACGACCGAGAAGCTGACTCGTGGTGTACGCGATCCACGTGCGGGTTATCGGCAGTCACTGCGAGTGCTCGAGATGGTGAAGGAGATCGACTCGACTCGCTACACGAAGTCGTCGATTATGATGGGACTTGGCGAAGAGCGCGATGACGTTCTGCAGGCGTTGCGTGATCTTCGCTCGGTCGGTTGTGATGTGGTGACGTTTGGTCAGTATCTGCAGCCGACGAAGCGGCATTTGAAAGTCCAGAGCTTCGTGACTCCAGAGGAGTTTCAGGATTGGCAGAAGATTTCAGAGGACATGGGGTTTCTCTATGTCGCGAGCGGGCCACTGGTGAGGAGTTCGTATCGTGCGGGCGAGTTCTTCATGAAGAGCATGATTGAGAAACAGAATTAGTTTTAACGAGATCGGGGGATCGAGATGGCAACTAAGAATGTACAGCTTCCAGAGTTGGGCGAAGGCGTAACAGAGGGTGAACTCGTTAAGTGGCTGGTGAAGGTCGGCGACACGGTAAAGCCCGATCAGCCGGTTGCAGAGATGATGACCGATAAGGCGACGGTTGAAGTGCCGTCTCCATTCGGTGGCGTGGTTAAAGAAATTCAGAAAAAAGAAGGTGATGTTGTTGAGGTTGGAATGACGCTGCTCGTTCTTGACTCCGATGCGACAGCAGGGGCATCGGCTCAAGCCTCGCCGGCTCCAAAGTCGGCACCCGCTCCGGCAGCCGCGATGACGGCGGCGCCTCCGGTCGCGGCGAAATCGGCTCCGGCCGCAACAGCGGCGCCTGGACAGATGGACGTGTATCCTCCAGTGATGGATTCGCGCGTGTTGGCGACGCCTGCGACTCGTCGTGTGGCTCGTGAGATGGGTGTCGATCTCAATCAGGTGCGTGGAACTGGAGTTGCGGGACGCGTGACTCGTGATGATGTTTTGGGATCGGGTGCTGGTGCTGTTTCGGCTGGAACTCCAAGCTATGCTCCCGGGGCAGGCGTGTCGATTCCGCGCCCGGCGTATCAGGGCCCAGCTGGCGCCATTGAAGAGCGCGTGGCGCTTCGTGGTGTTCGCAAAAAGATTGCTGAAAACTTGCAGATGGCAAAACACATCGTTCCCCACTTCACATTGATGGATGAGGCGAATGTGACGGCGTTGGTTGCGATGCGCGACGAACTCAAGGCAGCGGGTGAGAAAGCCGGAACAAAAGTCACCTACTTGCCATTTGTAATGAAGGCATTGATTGCAACGATTCGCGAGTATCCGATGTTCAACGCTTCGATCGACGACGCGGCTCAAGAGATTGTTTACAAGAAGTACTTCAATCTTGGCTTTGCGGCCGACACTCCCAATGGGCTTTTGGTTCCGGTCATTAAAAATGCTGACCAAAAGACGATCCTGCAACTTTCGAAAGAGATCATGGATCTCGCGAAGCGCGCTCGTGATGGCAAGCTTGCGCTTGACGAAATGAAGGGTGCGACAATCACCGTGACCAATATCGGTTCAGTGGGTGGTCAATATGCGACTCCGATCATCAATCATCCCGAAGTGGCGATCATGGGCATGTACAAGATCCAAGAAAAGCCGATCATCAAGCGCGCGGCCGACGGCTCGATGGCGCTCGATGCGATCAAAACGATGAATTTCACGATCACAGCCGATCACCGTTTGATTGATGGTGCGGTGGCTGCAAACTTTTTGAAGGCCTTTATCGCCCGCATTGAGAACCCCGGTGTTCTCATGCTGGATATGATGTAGGCGAGGTGCGGAATGGCTCAATCATTTGATGTTGTCGTCGTTGGTGCGGGACCTGGTGGATATGTTTGCGCGATTCGTTCGGCGCAACTCGGTTTGAAGACTGCGATCATCGAGCGCGAATACATGGGTGGCGTTTGTTTGAACGTTGGCTGTATTCCGTCGAAGGCGTTGATCGCGGCTGGGCATTTTCTCCACAAAATGGAACATAATGCAGCCGAGATGGGTTTCACGATTCCTGGTAAAGTGAAACTCGATATGGCGCAGTTGCAGAAATGGAAGCAGTCGGTTTGTGAGCGTATGGCGGGTGGTGTCGAGCAGCTCTTAAAGGGCAACGCCGTCACCATTATTCGCGGTGAAGCGAGCTTTAAGTCAGCACAAGAAATATCGGTGAAAACGAAGGCGGGCGCGGCAGAATCGGTTACGGCGAAAAACTTCGTGATCGCAACCGGCTCGCGTCCGATTGAGATCCCTGGTTTCTCGTTTGATGAGCAGTTGGTGTTGTCGTCGACCGGTGCGCTCGCTCAGAGCGAGAAGCTTGAGTCTGCGGTTGTCATCGGTGGTGGCTACATTGGGCTTGAGATTGGTTCTGTGCTTTCAAACTTTGGAACGAAAGTAACGGTTGTTGAAGCCAATAAGGCGTTGCTTGCCGGTCTTGCTGATCCCGAGTGCGTACAGGTCGTGGCGCGCAAGCTGAAGAAGAACGGCGTAGATGTTCTTTTGGATGCGAAGGCCAAGGGCTGGAAGAAGTCTGGTAAGGGCGTTGAGGTGACTGTCGATATTGGCGGCAAAGAGCAAGTGCTGAAGGCCGATAAGGTTTTGGTTACAGTTGGCCGTAAGCCGAACAGCGATCAGGCCAACCTCAAGGGTATTGGTCTGGCGATTGATGAAAAAGGTTTTGTGAAAGTGAATGCGCAGCGGAAGACAAATCTTCCCGGTGTGTATGCGATTGGTGATATCGCATGTCAACCAATGCTCGCGCATAAGGCCTCGCATGAGGGCGTGATGGTTGCTGAGATCATCGCTGGTCAGAAGCGCGCTTACGAAGTGAAGACGGTTCCAAGCGTGATCTTTGTTGATCCTGAGATTGCAGCGGCGGGAATGACCGAGGACGAAGCTCGAGCGAAGGGCTATACCGATTTGAAAATCGGTAAATTTCCATTTGCGGCAAACGGTCGCGCTGTTTCGCTGATGGAGACCGACGGCTTTGTGAAGATCATCGCTGATGCCAAGACACACATTGTTCTCGGTGTTCATATCGTTGGGCCTGAAGCTTCAAATCTCATTTCAGAGGCAGCACTTGCAATTGAGATGGGTGCACGACTCGAGGATCTGGCGCTGACAATTCATCCGCATCCAACATTGGGTGAGACGATGATGGAGGCAGCTGAAGCAACACTCGGTCATGCGATTCACATTATTCAAAAGCCCCTTGGGGGCGCTGGTAAAGGCACAACACCTCGCGCGCACGCCTGAGGTGTGAGTCTATGCTTGCCGTCGAACACTGGGGATTGATTCCCTATCGCGAAGCACTCGATCGTCAGTTTGAAGCTGTCGATCGAGTGAGCCGTGAGTTGAAACCAGAAACACTCATTTTTTGTTCGCACCCTCCGATTGTAACCTTGGGGCGCGGGACCAAGGACGGGGATGTCTTTGGTTGGTCTGGCGATACGATCGAAGTTGGGCGCGGCGGTCGTGCAACGTATCATGGGCCGAGCCAGGTCATTGTTTATCCGATACTGGATCTCAATTCGCGCGGTCGCGATTTACATCGATATATGCGCGCGCTTGAAGATGCGATTTTGGAAACGCTTGAGTCATTCGGCGTGGAGGCCGTGCCACATGCCGTTCAAAAAGAGGACGGAGCGGAAGAGGCAAGTGAGGCGACTGGCGTATGGATTGGCTCGCGAAAAATTGCCTCTATAGGGATTGGTGTTCGACGCTGGGTTTCGTTTCATGGTCTAGCGTTAAACGTTGCAGATGACCCGGTGGCGTTTAGTGGAATGAAGCCGTGTGGATTTGCTCCGGGCAGTGTTGTCTCGATGGAGGAAGTGCTCGGCACGATTCCGGCGCGCGAAACTGTGGAAGCGCGTCTTGAACAAGCGCTGCAAAAACGCTTTCTGTAGTGATGATTTAGTCGGAGTGATGGTCGTTGTGAGACAAACGTCTGGTCTCGACGACAAAGGCTCAAATTGCCTCGGGAATTGAGCTGAAATAGAGGTAATGAAGAAGAAGTTTACGTTTATTCCCCTGCTGGTCGCCGTTGCGTTTTCTGTTTCGACGAATTGGACATCGGTTGCTTATGCACAAGAAGACACGTCGTTAGAAGATGCACCAAAGCGCGATGTCTATGACTTGCCGACGCCGGTCGCAATTCAAGGACGTACCAATAAAATTGATCAAGGGGTTTCAATCAGCGTTGGCTATATTCCGACAGACTCTTTTAATCGTGGTTTTCCTCTGACGGGTGCCTATTCATTTTACTTCAAGCCCTACTTTGCATGGGAAGTTTTGAGTTACAGCTATAACTTCAATCGTGAAACCCAGCTGAAGGATGATTTTAAGAACCTCGGTGTGGGGGTTCAGAATATTGGTTTTGGCGGAGTGATTGATTATCCGCGCAACATTATCATGACTGGCATCGTCTATACCCCGCTCTACTCCAAGAGCTTGCTGTTCAATAAAACGTTGGTTCATAGCGAAACAGGATTTTATCTCGGCGTCGGAACCTTAGTTTTTAGTCAGGTTGGTCATTTGCCAACCATTGCGCCGGGGATTCAAGCGCGCTACTTTGTTTCGCCAAAGTCAGCTGTACGGATTTATCTCAGGCAGTATTTCTTCAATGATACGCAGCTTGGGTTGACGGGAATTACCGATATCGGTGTCGGATTTGAAACACAGTTCGAACTTCTCTCGCGGCACGCGGCGGGTGATGAGTGAAGGTATGGACTCGTGTGGTTCTTATTAGTTCGATTCTTGTCGCCCATCGAAGCGCAGGATTGGCGGCTTTGGATAAGACGTGGCTTGAGAGTTACGAGAAAGCTGGCGAACAGGCTCTTGAAAAGTCGTTGGATACAAATCCACCTGAGGATTTGACGGACTCACAGCGGGACGAGGTGAAGATTCTCGCAGCATCGACGCTTACAAAGCTAGGCCACACTCTGGCGGCGCAACAGATCTATATGGATGTGGCGAGTCGTGCGGTGGGAACGTCGCAGGGAGCGTTGGCGCTGAAGCAGCTCGAGGCGTTGGCTTTGACGGTCGAAATTGATGAGAGTGCGATCGAAGACTTTGCGTTTGAATACGACGGCACTGTGGATTCATCGACGGAGCGCTCAATGCTTTCATGGTATCGAGCGCGTGCACTCATGCGCCGAGGATACTCGGATTGGGCCACCCGAGAGTTGAGCCAAGTGGCTGTCGATTCGCCTTGGCACTCTGAGCGACTCTATGATCGTGCGGTCAGCTCGCTCGTCGACGGACGCGAAGATGAAGCTGAGGCGATTTTTTCTGAGCTGGCAAAAAAAACAGTGATTCGTGCAACGACGAAGCAGTTCTCGGAGCTCAATCGAGCGCGATTGATTTTTGAGAAGGGTGACTATCAGGCGAGCCTTGAGGCCGTTCGTGGTCTAGACTTGCCGATTCGAGAGCGGGCCCGAGCTCTGCATGAGATGGCGTGGTCGCGCTACTATATGCTCGAGTACGGCAAAGCGCTTGGGATTCTTCAGGTGTTGGATTCCGGCTACTATGCTGATCTCAAGACGCCCGAAGCTGATCTTTTGCGCATGGTGATCGAGCGCGATCTTTGTCGTTATGATCTTGTGAAGCAGTCAACGACGACCTTTCGCGAGAAGTACAAGAAGACGTACAAGCAGATTGAATCACGACTACCTCTCGAGGCTGACGACCGACTGAAACAGATGGCACTACAGTCGCGTCTTTTGCAGAAGCGAGCGACGTTGGTCCATAGATTGCGCGTGGAGTTGCGGGCGCTGACGGATGAAGATATTCGAGTCTCACCGGGCTTGGGCACATGGCTGCGGAAGCAGCTTGCGACGCGCGAGCGACAACTTCAGAGTGAAGTCGATCGGCTTTTGGGAAAAGAGCTCGAACGAGTTGCCAATCAGTTTGTTGACCTCCGTGATCAAGTAACATTTCTGGAATACGAATCGTCGATACGGCCGTTGACGGCTGCTCCGAGCGATACGGTTGACTATCTGCCCGTGGGGGCCTCGCGAACAAAGTTTGAGAAACTTCATTGGCCCGTAACAAATGAGGCCTGGTGGGACGAACTTGATTCTTACGAGGTGATGTTGCGTGGACGTTGCCAGACACCGCTACCAAGTGGATTGGGTGTCGATCAGACCCCTCGGCGCCCGCCACCGGCTCCTCCAACTCAAGAGACCGATGATGATGAGGATGACGAATGAAAATACTCGTCGTCCTTTTCGTTGCGATACTTGGTTTCGGAATGAGTACTCCGGGCAATGCTGCGTCCAAATCGGAAGAATCAGATCGTCCGGTCTTGACGAGAAAGCGAGCATCGGGTGACGGTCGCGGCCTTGGTGCATCTGAGGTGGCTGAACTGAAGAGTCAGCTGTCAAAGACGGAACAAAAAATTAAGGTAACGACGGCAGAAACTAAACGAGTTCGAGATACCGAGTTTTTGCCCGACCTCTATTTTTCGCTAGCCGATCTTCATTTGCAGAAAAGTCGATTGATGTATCTGATCAAGATCAATCAAAACGGAAAAGTGCCGATCAATGAGTTAGACTTTACGGCCGAGAAGAGGCCTAAGAATGAAGCGATTGATATTTATCAGAAAATTTATGCGTTTTTTCAAAAATCGAAACTGCGCGATCGCGCTTTGTTCTTGAAGGCGCTTGAGCTAAGAGACCTGAGCCAGGCTGAAGCGATGATCAAGTCATTTGCTCAGTTGAACCAAGAGTTCCCGGATTCAACATACCTTCGCGAAGCCAATATTATTTTGGGTGACTACTTTCTAGAAGAAAAGAAGGACATTGACGGTGCTCTTGAGGCGTTTCGAAGAGTCATTTCAAAAGACCTATCGGCATACACGCCATTAGCGCATTATCGAGTGGGTTGGTGCTTTATTAACCAGCAAAGGTATCCAGAGGCCGTGACCGCTTTTGAAGAGGCGATTCGTACTCAAGCCTTGGTTTCGTCGGCCGACCTCTCAGAGACCTATCGTAAAACCGATATTAAACGCGAAGCGATTCTTTCGTTGGCAGTTCCCTACGTCGAGATCTATGGCGACTACATTGCGAGCCTTCGGGCTGCAGAAAAAACGGAAAAAGTGGCTGGAACAACAGCATCTCAGCCGAAAGCACTGCCGGCCAAGGTCTCAGCTTGGGTCCGGCCGATTCAGTCGACTTCAAAGATGCCGCCGTCGTCGACTGATTTGCCGGCGGTAGAGAGGCCTTCTTCCCGAGTTCCGACTCCGGCTCCGGCGATGAAGACAGTTCTTCATCCCGTCGACTATTTTAGAAGGACTGCAGATTCGCATCTCACGTATCGGCGCGTTCTATCCCGTGTGGGTAAACGATTGGCGTTGAAGGCTCTTTGGAGCGAGGTCGCTGATGTTTGGAGTGAAGTCCTCATCGCCAATACGGATCCTGACCTCAAATTTGAGGCGATTCAGCGTTGGAACGATGCAATCAAGAAGAGTCCGGCAAAAGTCTCTAATCTCGCGCTTGTCGAGCACGCGGTTCTGACGGCACAGAATATTCGAGCGAGCAAAGTGAATGACTCTGGTCGACCGACGGCAAAGGCGCAGAGTCAGCTGAAGTTTTTGGAGTTGGTGACCAGAGATATTGCGACTCGAGTGCAGCAGTCGGCTCGAGACCAGCAGGGAACAGAAGGCTTTAAAACAGCTGCTCGTGCCTATGAGCTCTATCAAATAGGGTTTCCTCAGCATGTAGCGGCTGAGAAGATGCTGATCAATAAATCAGAAAGCCTCTATCGTGCTGAAGCTTGGGTTCGGGCTGGCATGACATTTGAGCAATTGGCACGCACGGCGAAAGTAAAGAGAAAGAAAAATGAATTTAATGAGTCGGCCATTCAATCCTATGTGAACGCTCTGAAGAAGATCGACTCTTTGTCGGCATTGGATGTGTTACGTTCGCGACGGGCTATTCGCGAAGTGGGAACGGGCTGGATTCAATCTCACATGCGGCATCCGGCGGCGGCGAGCACCGCTTACAATATTGCGCAGAGCTGGTATGAGGATCGCCATCTGCCACCGGCCATTCAAGCGTTCACATTTTTTGTAAAAAACTTTCCTCGCGATGAGCGAGTGCGCGACGCGATTTTTATGATCATCAACGCATATTCTCAGCTTGATGACTTTAAGGGATTGGTCTCGGCGGCAAAGTCTCTTGAGAGCACGTCGGGGCTGTCGGCTGAAGACCGAACGGCGATTCGCGATGCCAGCCGCCGAGCACAGCTCAAGGATTTACAGTTAGCCGCCGGCAATTTTGGTTCAAAGCAGTATGCCGAGAATTTGATGTCGATGGCGAGTAAGTACAAGGACTCGTCGATGGGTGCGACGGCGCTTTACGAGGCGTTCACGTCACTGCGCTCTAAACGTGATCCCGAGTTGTATGATGTTGGCGAGGCTTTACTCGAGAAGTACTCCGATTCGACATACAGCAAAGAGGTTGTGAGCTCGATGGCGCAGACGGCGCTCATGACGGCTGACTTTGAAAGAGCAGCTCGGTACCTGGCGCGCTTTGCTGAACGCTATCCAAAAGAGAAAGAGTCGATTGAGTGGAAGAAGAGTGCCGCACAGATCTTCGAGTGGTTGGGTGACTATAAGCGATCAAAAAATATTGCGATGACACTTGGTGATGCGTCGGCCGTTGCGAGGGCTGATCAGATGCTGGCCGATTGGCGGCAGCTTGAGGTGAGTGGGGCGAGACTGTCGGGCGCTACGGGTGACTATCTGGTCGGCCTTGCTCTTTGGCGTCAAGGCCGACAGGCCGAAGCTCTTCCAAAGCTGAAGGCGGTCTCTCAATCTGGAGATATTGATCAGTCGGCCCATGCCCGGTTTTTATTGGCACAACGCGCGCTCGAGGCGTTTCGTTCAATTCAGATGCGGGATGCATCCGATCAAGGGGCGCTGCTTGGGAAAATCAAATCATTTCAAGCGTTGTCGCAAGAGTTGAACTCCATCGTAAAGGTTGGAGCTGGCCGCTGGACGATCGCGTCGCTCTATCTCTTAGGTCAGGCCAATTTCGAGCTGGGTCGATTCATCGGTGAATCTCCGCTGCCGAAGGGTTTGAGCCAGCAAGAGGTCAAAATCTATAAGACTGAGCTTGATAAGCAGGCAAAGCAGTACCGAGACGCCGCGGCGGCGACATTTAATCAATGTCTGGAGACAGCGGAGCGTTTTGAGGTCTTCACTCGGTATGTGCAGGGCTGTCGTGATCGCGGCCGAACAATTGTGAAAGATGAGGCTGACGCGGTTGTGGCATCGAATCAGCAGTCGTTTAAGCCGCCGTCGTCGGCCCGTTCGATTCGATTGAAACTGTATGACAAGCCACGCGACGTCGGCGTTCTTCACCAGTTGGCAGAGACCTATATTGCGGACCGTCAGTACTGGGTTGCGACAGCGATATACAATCGTGTTCTTGAGATTGATGACAGAAACTCGGCTGCCATCGCCGGTATTGGACTGTGCCGTTGGTACCTCAATGATCTCGATCGCGCTGCGGAACAGTTCAAGCGCGCGATGAAGCTCAACTCTAGCGAGCCCGTGGCGGTTTGGAACTTGGTCGGCCTCTATAACGAGTTTGGTTTTAAGGGGAAGCTTAAGCAACTGGCGAACAAGAGGTCGCCTGGAACAAAACCAAAGCTTCTACATCCGATGGCCAAGAAGGCGATCTAGTTTTTCCTTTGTGAGCCATTGTCGACGACAAAGTTTATGCTCGACCATCCCGCTGAGGTCGCCGCCGACATCGCACGCTTAATGTAGAGCAGAGGTGTGTTTTCATCGGCCTGAAGGTTGATGCGGCCATCGAACTCTTTTGGCCGTTTGGCTTTGATCTGTGTCTCGAGTTGCTTTAGCGCGTAGATAATCTGACTGAGGTTCTCGGTGTTGTCTTCGAGTTTGACGATGGGATCTTGAACATCGAGGTAGTATACACCTTTTGAAAAAGAGAGAAGAGGCGCCGTTGCGAGCTCATTGGCATTTCCCGCCGCAGGCAGCACGACGCCGGGCTTTGACATAAAAAAGGCGTCGCCGGTGGCCGAGAAATTCATAAGAAGGTAAATGACCAGAATCGAAAACATGTCGATCATCGCGGTCAGGGGAAGTTCACCAGCGACATGACCTTTGTGGTCATCCGTGCGGCGACGTCGCATCCCATGAAGGTCATATTTCGGTCGAATATGGTAGCCAGGCTTTTCAATTCTTTCACTGTGAGACACGAAGAAGCCTTTCCTAGTTCAGAGTGATGCCGACTTCAGGAAACTTGCGCTCAATGAAGACATCCATCAATTTGACAAGGTGTTTGTACGGCGCGCGGTTTTCGGTAGCGAGAACGAGATCTTTGCGGTCTGGATACTTTCGTTTCCATTCGTTCAATATATTGCCGAGAGCATTGTAGTCCGGTGTGCCCTGTACGTGGGGAATTGATCGAATGTTATTGTCTTCTCCGACATCGAGGCGATCGACAAAGAGCGTGACAGTG
Source organism: Bdellovibrionales bacterium (assembly GCA_016713885.1). Taxonomy (GTDB): domain Bacteria; phylum Bdellovibrionota; class Bdellovibrionia; order Bdellovibrionales; family JAMPXM01. The sequence continues at coordinate 917,354 of JADJOF010000001.1, forward strand.
AGTGCGACTTTCTTTACCGGATCAGGCGGAGGCGGGGGCGAGTCATCTTCGATGTTTTGAACCGATTTTGGCGGCGCACCCGTGTTGATGGTTTCCATACTTTGCCAGGCCGCTGTGATGAGAAGAAAACAGATCAGCGTCGAGAACAAGTCGATGAAAGGAACGAGATTCAACTCATAGTTGGCGGATTTTCCGCCTCCTGGCATCGATGCGCCCACAGTGCGTCCTCGTGACTATCGAGCGAACTTGTCGCGGTTAGAGAGAATAAAGTTGAGTGTTGCGACGGCGGCTTCATGTACGTCGTCGACCAGCTCTGTGCCTCGTGTTTGTAGCCAGCCGTATGATCCCAGGAGCGGGATCGCCACGAGAAGACCGAATGCGGTACAGTTCATCGCCTCCGATATTTCTGACGCGAGTCGAGCCGCCTTCTCATTGGCTGCGACTGTTGCGACCGCAGAGAAGGCTCCAATCATACCAACGGTCGTGCCGAGAAGTCCGACGAGTGTTGCCAGGTTTGCGAGCATGGCGAGTAGGCCGGTTCGTTTTTCGATCTTTGGAATTTCGCGAAGTGCGACAGCATCCATTGCCGTCTGAACTTCGTCCACGGACTTCTTCGAAGCGATAGCCATCAAACCCGAACGCACAATTTTAGTGAGAGGTGTCGGATGTTGATTGCAGAGGGCGATACAGCGTTCGAGATTTCCCTGTAGAACAAGTTGATTGAGTTGGTTGAGGAACTCTTCTTTGCGAACGGATGAGGCCTGACGCATGTAGCGAACGCGCTCGAAGACAAGTGCGGCACCCATAAAAGAGATAAAGAGAATCGGCCACATAAAGAAGCCGCCGTGGTGAAATGCTGTCAGAAGTTTCCCAATCATGGGAATAGTGTACGGGAAAAGACGCTAACTCTCAAAGACGACCAAACGGCAAGCCAATGGTCGGGGTTGTTGATGCTCCATTTTTCGCAGAGGGGAAAGCCATTTTCTTGAAGACTCCTTTGACGCAGTCGAGGAGCTTTTCGCCATTTCGTAGATTGGACTCTTTCACCGACACTGAAGTCACTGAGCCTTGAGCGGAGATTTCCCACTCAAACTCTGCTCGCCCTGCGAGATTAGCATCATCCATTAGGCTGCGTTCGTAACATTGCTGAATTTGTCCTTGATGCTTCTGAACAATCTTCATCACTTGTTCGCGAGTTAGGCCTTCGGTCTTTGTCGACTCTGAATAGGTCGCGCCACCGATGACTGACCCCATAACAGTGCGCTTTCCTGTTTTCCCACTATAGCCGGTGGTACCATATCCGGTTCCGCCTTTTGAGACGTTAAGAGCGAGACCTCCGACCGCGCCGTTGGGATCGCCGCCTTCAATCGGAAGTTGGTTGAGCAGATTTGTTGTCGAAACTTCACCGCTTCCCGAGCCACCGCCTTCAGCACTGCTGATGGAGCGACGAACAACGATGGTGTTGGGCGGGTCATTTCTATTGGTCGGCGCTGTTGAGAGAAGAGAGAGCTTTCAATGCGCCCACACTAGTCGCCTGGAATGGCCGTGGAGTTGGGGCGGGAGGCGCGCTCGCCTTAGGTCCAGGGGGCGCAGGATTGGACTTCGCGACTTTGTCGGGCTTTTCAATTCGCACAGGTCGATCTATTTTTGGGGCAGCGCTCTGCTCTTCGCGAGCCATTGGCTTAGGCTGAGGTTTCTTTTCGAGAACCACTTTCTTCTTTGGAGGAGGTGCCGGTGTCGGCCTTGTCGCGACAACAGGTTTAGGTGTTGGTGTCGCCGACGGCGCGGGTACTGGAGTTGGAGCAGGGGTTGCTTTTGCAATCATCACGGGAGTTGGAGCGACTTGAATGATACGTGCGATACGCTCGGGTTGGACGATGTTCTCCTCAACCGGAGGACGGCTAAGGGTGACCGATGCAATGGCAACGACGCCGTGGATAGCACCTGAAAGGACGAGCGGATCGACGAGCTCGTCTTCGATCATTGGCAAAATACCGGTTCGCATTTGTTTTGATTGCGGAACAAAGCGCGCCATGATGCGAATGCCGTCCGATGACTCCCAGCAGGCCGGATTGTTAGGGAGAAGCATTGACTCAGAGCCTGGCCGATCGACAAAGCCCGTTCCAGTTGGACATCTGATTTCAGCACGATCTTTTCCGACGCGACCGAGACGGAGGAAGATACCATTGATCTCAATGATCATATCTTCGCCGGCGCAGAATTCATCGACGGAGAGTACGACCTCGTACAATGTGACAGTGACTTGAACCGCTTTGAACTTTGCTTTCTCGATCGCGGGGTGAACATCGGCTAGGAGGGCTACGCCATCGAGATCGAGCATTGGGCGATGAGCGGGAGTCGACGTCGAAGCGGGGGGAATTGGCCGGCTGGCTGGCTCGATCGGTTCGCTGCGCTCATTGTGGAGTCGTTTGCCTTCGGGCTGCCTTCGCTGTGGGCGGACATCGGGCCCAACCAGAGTCTCATCACTTGATGAGACAACACCTGTAACTGACTTGGTGACATCATCGGAGCCGATGGCAACGGGTGAGGCAGCTTAACTTGGAAGCGAATGGTAACAGGCTTGACATCGAACTCGCCGCCTGTTTCGAATGTCGCGCTCGCCACTTGTTGGCCATTTACCTTCATTCCGTTCATACTTTTGAGGTCGACTAGCGTCCACTTTTTATTCTCGAATCGGAGTTCACAGTGAAAGCGCGAGACGCTATCGAACGGAAGGACGATGTCATTGTCCAAAACACGCCCGATCTGAATAGGCGAGTGCTGAAATGTTTGATTCATGAGCGGACGCCCGTCGCGAATGATCGTGATTTCGATAGGGCTATCAAGAAATGCGGTATCCTGAGCCTGTTTCATGGCGACGGAACCTCACTCGCTGCATTAGCGGGTTCTTCCGCCGGCATTCGGAGTTCTTGCTCCTCAATGATCTCAGGACGAAAATTTTTTCGATAGTGAACACGGTCTTGCATTCGAGTTGCCTCGCGGGAAGTCATTCGCATGCGATTGTCGTTGAGAAGTTCGCCTTTGACAGTGAGGTCCTCAAGATCGACTCGATTTTGCGCCGTTGCGGCGGGCGCGACAAAGCCGGCGATGAGCACTGCAACTGCAGTACGGCAAACAGAGGCAATCACAAATGCTGTGAGTCTCACTTTGAGACAATAGAAAATCAGCCTACCCATCGTATTTTTCCCATACTCTCCTCCTGTTACATCGGATGAGAACCGATAGTTCATGAGATAGCGAGCTTGGGCCCAGTCCAAAGACCGTCTATTTTTTGTACGAGTGTAAAGCGGGTTTCGGCCATCACATGTATAAACGGGCGCCAGTTGGCGTGAGTATTGATTGAAAAAGGCTGGGTGGCGGATTTTTGAAGGGGATGCTTTGGGTCGAATAGTGAATGGTTGGGCAAGGCTTGGATTGGGAAAATGGCTATCGCGTCGCCCGGCGCGACTGGCGTTGAGCTTTTCTATTGCCGGACTCGTCATCCTGATTGGCTATCAGAATTGTGATAATACCCGTTTGGCATTGGTGAAGCAGGCCTCGATCGAGAACATTAAGACAAATGGTGAAATTTGTGCTGGGACTCCGTCGACTTATGAAAACTACACGAAAGTGATGTTTGTCGTCGACAAGTCGGGATCGAACTCCACCACCGATACCAACAGCTATCGCGTTAACACAATCAGCAATTTCTATCAAAAGCACCAAGGTAACGCATTTGTGCAATGGGGTCTGGTGGTTTTCAATGGCAATACTTCTGAGGCCTACATCAACAACGGAAGTTCTCAGCAGCCGACTTTTTCGAGCGACGTTGGTACTGTCAATGCGGCGATCGCAAAAATCGGAACTGCGGCAGACACTGGAGCGACGCCTTACAAATCTGCAACTGCGATGGCGCGTTCAGGTATCAACTATGATCTCACGCTGAACCCGGGGCAGGCTTCGAGCTATGTTGTTGTTTTTCTTTCTGACGGTCAGCCGACAGACTACGGTGCGCCGGCCGACGAAACGGCGATTATGTCGGATGTTGATAGCTTGGTAAAAATGGGCCGCGTGACGCTTTCGACGGTCTACTATGGTCCCGCGGATGCGATTGCATCTGGTCGTCTTTCAAAAATGGCTCAAGCCTGAGCAGGGAAATTTCTTGATACCAATGTTGATGGTCGAATTCCGATTGATTATTTGATCGGATTTGCGACCTCAGAACCTTGGATGATAAAGAACTTTTACGTGACGAATCTCAATGCCGCACCCTGTGATGACGGTTCGATCGATGCCGACTCTGATGCGGATGGTCTCTGTGATAAAGATGAATTGCGTTACAATTCAGAATACAAAGAGGATCCGACGAAGTCACAGCGCATGGCGGGTCTGCAGTTTGACCCCTACAATCGCAACAGTTTCTCTGCGACCTTGAGCGATGCGTTTTACTACAAGTACATCGTCTATGGCGAGGCTCTACCATTGGGCTGCACGGACACTGCTGATAGCGACTCAGACCTACTCAATAATTGTGAAGAACAGTTTTTAAAATCCACAACGCCGACCGGTGCAACTCAAAAGTGGACCGAAGCGATGGGCCAGGACGCCGATCCATTTAACTTTGACTCCGATGGCGACGGATTCACAGACTTCTTCGAGTTTATGATGACGCGTAATAAGTCGTCGGCTGTTGATTTCAACAATCTGGCGCAGCAGTACCTTGGTATTCGCCTTGATACGATTTTGATTGAGCATCGCAACTGGCGAAATCCGACAAACGCGATTCCATATGATGGTAAGCTGCGCTTTGCAAGGGTGAATGCCGAAGGGCAGATCTGCTACAGCTATCAACAGACAGTTTTGCCGCTCTATCGGACGGGTGCGGTCTCGACGGTAAAAGCCAGCGGTAATTCGAATCTTGCACACGCGGCCAATGAGAACGTGATTTTGATTTCATTTATCCAATCGCCGGAGAAGGATCCGAATGGACCCGGCGAACTTCGCTTTCACTTTCAGAAGGTTTCTGCATCAGTTAATCAGGTCAATCTCAATTTGCGTGTTGATCAGTACCAGTCTTACAAAGTGTCGACCGACGCTCGGGTTGAGCCATAGAACTTAAATGAGCTCATTTCTTTTCAATACTGAAAGCGACCTTCTTAATTCCAGCCGACTTGATGACATCAATGATGGCGGTCAGTGATTCAAGTGTCACGGCCTTGTCAGCCTGCAGAATCGCTGCCGTGTCAGGCTTTTCGCCGGCCGTCTTGGTCGCAATGAGAGCCAGTTGCTCGGTTGTTGAAGCTTCGCCGTTAACCATCAGCTGACCGTTGGCGCTAAGGGCAACATTAAGTGGAGCGGCGGGAGCCTCATCTCCGGATGATGACTTTGGCAAATTGATATCAATGACTGGCTTAAGGACCAAAGGCGCCGTGACCATAAAGATAATCAAAACGACGAGAATAACGTCGACCAGCGGAACGACATTGATTGCTGCTATCGGTTCATCGTCATTCTGGTTCGAGGCGCCAGCCATTTACGCTTGTCCTTTTTTGTTCTTCAGCGATTCAGCGTATGCAATGCAGAGTTCGCGAACCGAGTCGATACTTTGCATAGCCATTTTGACTTGTTTTTGAAAAGCGTTGTAGGCAATGACGGCGGGGATAGCGACTAGAAGACCGATTGCGGTTGCGACAAGCGCTTCGGCAATGCCGGCCATGACGGCTTCATTGCCTGACGAAGCATTGGCGGAGAGATCTTTAAAGGCTTTCATGATTCCAAGCACGGTTCCCAAGAGACCGATGAAGGGTGCGTTCGAACCGACTGTTGCGAGAAAATTCAAAGACCGCTTGAGCTGGGGTCGTTCAAGCAACGCATAGGATTGAAAAATTTCGCTGAGTCCAAGTGTGCCGCATTCCTTCGCATGGCGAAGACCGTAGGCGAGAGCTCGGCCTTCGAGGGATTCTTTGTCGCGAGCCATGTCCTCGAGATCGGCGAGATTGTAACTCTGTAGCGCTTCTTTCATGCGTGTTCTGTTGCGGTTTGACTTCACCATCACTGAACGCAAGGTCATCCAGCGTTCAAGAATGAGTCCAATACTGATGACGCTAAGTGCGATCAGCAACCAGAGGATAATTTCTGCGCCACCCTGAGCAATGTGAAATAGACGTTCTGTAAGCATAGGGTAAATTATTTCTAGGGGCTGTGACAGTGGTCAAGGTAACATTGGGCCATGAGGGCTGGGAGAGCAAAATTCTGGTGTAAAGCACTGCCGCTTCTCCTGAGCGTCGGCGGTGGGTTCCTTTTGTCTGGGTGCACCAAGGTCGATAACCGCAGCTCGGTCTTGGTGATCGTCATCGATCGGCTCGGCGTTGATTCTGTGACCTGTTCGAGCGAGGCGCCAGGCTTTCTTAAGCTCTGTGATGAGAGTCTTCGTTTCACACACGGCTATACGACGTCGACCTTGTCAGCACCGGCGATGGGGTCGATCCTGACAGGACAGTACCCCTATGAGACCGGTCTTCACCACAACGGTGGCGGTGAACTTGGCGTCATGTCGTCAAGCGTAGAATCCGTCGCCGAGTTGGCGCTACACGCGGGGTTCCGAACCGCTTTTTTTGCCGGTTCGGCGCCGCTTCTGCGTCGAACCGGGCTGCATCAGGGGTTCGAAATCTTTGATGACTCGATCACGACTGATAGTGTGCGGCTCCATCGGCCGGCACATGAGGTTGTCGATCTCTTTTTGCAGTGGCAGGCGCAGGTTCAAAAAACGAATGCATCTACTCCATTTTTTGCGGTTCTTCATTTTGGAGATCTTCAGTTTCCGTGGGCTCCGACTCTGGATGAGTCGGGTCGACCTAGAGAAAATACAGTGAAGGCACAGATCGACGAAATCGATTCGAGTTTGATGAAACTTTGGTCGGCCCTTGAGCAGCGAAAACAATGGGATCGCACGACGATTACACTCGCTGGTCTACAAGGAGACTCGTTCGATAGACGAGAGGATGAAATTCCAGCGCTGGATCTTCATTCGCAGATGAGTCACGTTGCGTTGATGGTCAAAGAAGGCCGCAAGGCACAGTATCAGTGGACACCAAAATCTTGGACGTTTGATGCCAACGTTAGCCTTGCGGACCTCGGCGCTACGCTCGTGTATTGGGTGACGGGCCGCGATCGCTCGAGTGAGAGCGTTAGAAGCTTCCATGCTCTATTGAAGGGGCCTGGTGAAGAGTCTGAACTTTGGCGAAAGGACGAGCGATTTTTGCCGACGGAGTCGGCGTGGGCCAAGTGGGTTCTTGCTGATACCTATCCAATTCGCTCGTCGCTGCGTAAAGGACCTTATCTCTTTATCAATGACGAGCGGCCGATGATCTACAACACACTGACCGATGCCTATGAGATGGCGCCGTTGCCATCGCGGAGCGAAAAGACACAGGCGTTGCAGCGTGAGTTTCAGGCTCACGCAAACGAGCTCGGGTTTCGGCCCTTTCCGAATGTGCCGGCTTATGAGGTACGCAAAGAGCTTTGGGCGAGGGAGCTCTTTTCAAAACGTCTGGGCGCTAGAGTGGTGACCCAAACATCCTTGAAAGAGAGATTGTTGGACGATGAGCGGGCGGGAACAGATCCGCATTTGAGTTTCTGGCTTTTTCTTGAATCGTGGTCCGCGGGTGGTGCCGTGGCTCCTCGAACTCCATGTGTTGACGTTCTATTTTCAGCGATAGAAGTGGAATCATCGATTGCACTCGATTCATCAATAGCAAAGCGATGCGCGTTTCGAGGGGCCCGCGAAATTGCGAAATGGTTTCGACTGCGGCACAGTTCGGATGCCGAGAAAGATCGGGTTTTTGAATCGATCGTTCGAGTTGATCGTCAACGACTGTCTGCGGTTCGAGTTGCCGAGACCAATCTTGCGTTAGGTCGAATTTGGGAGTCGGGACCGACAAGATTGACACAGCTAGAGGGAGTCGAAACGCTTCTCGCTCAACCTGAAGCACAGCGCCTGCAGCAGCAGATTATGCGACGCTCTCGGAGCTCAACAGAGCCTTGAATTTGGCTCTGCGCTCTAAAAGATGGGCGACTCGAAGAACCTCGTCACGATCAGTCGTCTGTCCCTCAATGTCCACTGAGTGAAGGTAAACATTTTTAGGCGCGATAAGTCCGACGACTTCGAGCCAGTCATCCAGGTGTTTTGAGTTCAAGGCATCGGGAATGGAAGAGACTGCCGCTTGAACGATGCAATCTTTAAGCTGTTTTGCGCCGCGAATGACTTTCTAAAGTTTTGTTCGAGACAGAGGCTTATTGAACGAGCGGAATGAGTCCTCGGTGGCGACGTCGAGCTTAACGATCCGTTCGTCGGCGAGGTTCAAGGCCCTCACTATTTCGCGGTCATCGAGGCTATCGCCGTTGGTCATGACTAAGATCTTCAGTGTCGGCATGAGTTCGTTTCGTGTGGCGACGAGACCTTTCATAATGTTCTCGAAATCGGGATGTAGGGTGGGCTCGCCGTTGCCTGAAATCAAAAGACCAAAGAGCATGATCTGTTGTTTCGGCGAGTTGCCGTCGGCTTGAGAGTTCGTGAGCCACGCTCGTCACAATATGGTCAGTACCCGGAAAATCGACACTCTCCTTAATTTTCCCAAGGCGCTTGGCTGTTGGTCCTAAATTGCAATAGACGCAATCGAACGAGCAGACCTTCTGTTCGCCAAGGATATTGACCTCGAGAACGTTTCCGAGGCCTAAGATAGAACCGGGAGTCAGCAGTTTCACGCGGCCTCATCGATGGGTGATTGATCAGACCGTTCGGCTGAGATTTCGAGACTCCCCAACCAAAAAGCACGTTGGGGCGCCGATGTTGCGACGTCGCGAATCATTTTATCCAACTGCAAATCATCTGGCGTCCAGGTGTATACGACTGACGGCGGCTGCGAGTGTGCGAGTAGAATGAGGCGGTCTTTTGCTCGTGTCCGAAAGCTATTGACCGAGACGTTCACATTGCTGTCGAGTCCCAACAGCTGTCCAGGGAGCGGAGTCAATGGACGCCCGTTTTTTTGCTCCGAGCAATCGAGAGAGAGATCAGTTTTTGATTCAAGGGAAAGCAAAGTTTGGTTTTTCCGAGCAAGGAGGACGTTGGGACCGCCAACTTGCACCCAGCAAAGCTCATTGCCCGATAGGGTGAGCGCAAGGAGTTCGACACCGACGTGGTACTCTTCGCGGTTGTCTTCTCGATAAAGCATGTCATTTGCGAGAAGGGCGGCAATGCGCAGATTGTTTGCTGAGTCGGATAAGCATGAAAGTTTTGGAAGCGGTGATGTTGCCTCCTTGTCCTGAGCGGCGAATGCTAAAACTCCAAGACACGGTCGATCACCTTTCGAGCTCCCGACCTGGGGCCCCAGGGAATAGCGATGATGAGCGTTTTCAGCGACGCTTCGAAGTGAACTTCGGGCGTCGGGCGCGGTTGCTTACCAGAATAAGGTCGGTGCTGAAAGTCGAACTTCATGTTCCTTGGTCCGAATAGTTGCGAAGTTTCATTTTTGATTTCAGATAGTACTCACCATCGACCGTATCGCGATCCATGATCTGTCGCCATTTGCTTTGCGCCTCTTTGACCTGTCCGACGCCCTCGTAGAGAATGGCATCTTCGTAAAGTGTGCGCAGTTGTGAGTTGAGCTCTTTCCTTACACGGGCAATAAATTCCGCTGCCTTCTCGCTCTTGGGATCAAACTCTTTTGCTCGCTTGGCGCCGTCAATAGCCTCTTTGTAGTTACGACTCTGATAGGCAGCATTGGCCGAGGCCAATGCCTCATCCACTTTCGTTGCAAGCATAGACTTAATTTTCACGACGTTTTGTTGAGAACGTGTCTTGAGTCCATCGGGATCTGGCATTTGCGAAGCGATATGCTTGTTGAACGCGTCGATGGCTGGATACCACTGACCCTGCCTTTGTAGGGCGAGGGCTTTCTCGTGGAGCTCTCGGCCGCGATCAACTTTGTCTTGATAGTCGCGATGGGCCGAGAGTTTCGACGTGCGTTCGCCGACCCGTTTCTCGACCCGACCGATCAGGTCGATAACCAAGGGATTGGTCGGATCGAGTCCGATGGTGGGCGACAGACACTGGCGAATTTCATCCACACTGAATGTTCGATTGGCGATGGGATTACACTGTTGGATGTTGCGGTCGATGATACGCTTCTGCTCTTCGACACGCTTTTGTTCAGCCTCAATAAACGCCAGCTTCTCAGCATTGGCGCGCTGAGCGAGGCAGTCTTCCTCCATCGTCTTTGATCCTTCGTAACCTTCGGGCAGGATCTCGTGGAGTTTTTTGAGTTGTTCGTAAGCATTCTCAAACTTGCCCTGCATGTAGAGATTCCGGGCTGTGACGTAGATCTCTTTAATCGTTTGTTTTTGCTGGGCCGAAAGCCGATCGATGCCGTTTCCTGATCATTGGCTTTTCCGCCCTTGCTGTCAGAGTCCGTGCCAAAAGCGGCATAGAGCCCGATAATCACAATCGCAAGAATGGCGGCAAGACGGATCGTCTTTGCCTTTGAGTTTTTCTTGTCGTTGTCGGCAGCCCATTCGGCGCCATAGTTATCGATGCGAACGGCGCCACCGGGCCCCTGAAGGACGGGATAGTTGATCATTTCATACTGAGCAACCGGAGCGAGCGGTGCCGCAAGTACGTTTGGTGAAATAGCGACTAAGCGTTTTTCAAAGTTCGGGTCGCGAACCTCGAAGTGGACCTTTAGAGCATTGACTGAAAGAACATCGCCGCTTTGCAGGAGGTGAGGCTCTTCGGGAACTAAAGGGGTGCCATTGAGCACGGTGCCATTGGCGCTTCCGAGGTCGGTGACAAAATACCCTTCAGGAGTTGAGGTGATCTCAAACTGACGTCGGCTGGCTTTGCGGTCTGGCAAGAAGATGTCACAAGTGTCTTCGCGTCCTGCGAGCCACTTTTTTCCATCGAGGTCGATACGCTGCTCACTTCCACTGCTTTTGACGATTCGAATCGATGGACGGCCAGGAAGCGAGACGCCGACATTGGTGGCGTCGTCGTTTCCTTCGAACGAATGCTGTTGATGCTGTGGTGGTACCGGTACGAGTGAGAGTGTGCCGCCCGGAGTGGCAGGAGGGGGCGGGGCATCTTCGGAAAAGTTCTCGGCGCCTACGGCGGCAGAGCGGCTTGTCGGAACCGCTGCGGATACGGCAGAAGCCTCTTCGACGATACGGAAGTCGTAGGTCGCGACGTTGAAGACACTTGTTGGCGTCAGTTCAACTTCGGATATCGCCTCGCCGGCGACAATGATTTCGCCGAACTTTGATAGAACGGAAGCCTTCCAGATGCCATCGTGTCCAGCGACCTTAAAGTGTTGTCGAGAAATGCCGGGTTGCTCTTGCAGCTGGATAGCGCAACCTTCGGCGCGTCCGACGATGTACTCCTCGCCGGAACGCAACTGGATTGACGCGATCTCTTTACCATGGAGAAAAGCTTTGAGGGTTGCCATTAAAACCGCCCCTCTTGAAGCACGTCACATTCCTTCTTCATTGCCTCGGCCTGTTTATACTTTAGGTCCTCTTTATTGTTCATGAGCAACAGCGCTTTTTCGAGCGCCGATGAGCAGCGTGTATACATGTTCTTCTCGAGATAGCGACGTCCTTCGAGCGTGAGCTGGGTCACCGACTCGTCTCGCTGCTTCTCTGCAAGTCTGTAGTAGCGAAGTGCGAGTTGATGTTCGGGGTCAATCGCTCGGGCCGTCTCAAAAGATCTCATTGCTCGAGAGTAGCTACCCTTCTGATAGTCGCGGAAGCCTTCAAGGTAGTGTCGCTGTGCCTCTTCGTAGCGAGTCTTCTCTTCTTCGGTTCTAAATGTTCTTTTCTTTGCTGCCGTCGCGGTACGGGCATCGCTTTCAGAAATTTCTTTCTCGATTTCAGAAGTCGTCTTCAGCCTCTTGTCGAGCTTCTTCGAGGCGCCGTCGGACATCCCAATATAAATCATACCGCCGATGATTCCGCTCATAATGAGGTAGAACATTCCCTTGCTATTCTTCTGTGGCGGAGCGGTCTTTGTGCGCGACGGAGCGGAGCTGGCGGCGCCGCCCATCACCGAAAGTGACGGCACACCTGCGACAGCCTGTGGCGCAAGGAGCTGCATAGCTTCGACGACGAAGGCGAGTTCTGACTCGCCGATTCGAATCATGTCGCCACCTTTGAGTGGCTGTTGTTCAGCGTGTCGGCCGTTGACGGTCAATTTGGCTTTTCCGCTGATGTCGTGAATAGTGATCTCTTCGGGAGTAAATTCGATTACGGCGGCATTTCGACTCACTCGAGGATCGTTGAGAACGACGTTGTTCGATGTTGGATCACGGCCGATTGTGACTCGCGGAGGCAAAAGCTGATAAGTCGCGCCGGCATCGGGGCCACCGCGAACAGCGATTGTAAATTTAAATCCCGTACGAGGGATCGCCGGAGCCAAAGTCACTACCGTTTACCCTCCACTTCTTTGTAGCACGACCAAATACCAACCGGCCTCGCCAGAGTGATTGAGTACGGCTTGACCATTGATTTCGTATTTCTCACCCGAGAATGGGATTTCGCTAAAAGCAATCGACCCCATTTGCTCGCGCATTCGCGGAAGGAGTTCGCGCAGGTTTGCTTGGAGGGCCGGATCTGGAACTTCATTGATCGTTCGACCGACGAGCGCGCCCGCCGAACCGATCAGATGATCGAAAGCGCTATTGGTGGCGATGACGCGATCATCGATCGCATTGATGCTAAGTGCGGGCGTGTTCAACATGCGAACGACATTGGAGGCTTCGATGTCGCGGTTGATGACGCCACCACTGATACCGCCAAAAGCCTGGCCGCTGCCGTTGGCTGCGCGATTCAGTGCCGAGTTCACATTCGAAATCAGCTTTTCAAGTAGTGGATATTGATAGGGAGTCGCCAAATCATCGCGCCCTTCGCGAAGGGCATCATTGAGCTGTGTGCTGAGCAGTTCGACCGGATGTTCGACGACGCGGCTGAGGAAGAAAAAGAGCACGCCACCGAGCAGAGCTGCGACAAGGAAGATCTGAAGAAAGAGTCCCATGGTCTGGGCGGGGCTCATCGCCATCGATCCCATATCATAAAGAACGACAGCGTAGGCGGCAGCCTCTTGTGAGCCGGTGTCGGGATTGTAACGCGAGATGGGGACCGCAACGCCGAGTGTTGAGTCTCCTGTGAATCCGTCAGTCTCTCGCTCTTCGCGTCGCGCCTGATTTACAAACGGCATTTTAGCGAATTCGCCACGTTTGTTGGCGGGCGCGAGAATCGTTCCGTCTTTGTTGATGATAACGGCAGTTGAGACGCCCTCTTCAAGCTCGGCGAGTCGAACGGTGACCGCCACTTCGTTTTTCTCGAGAATGGCCTGGCGATTGATAGCGGCTAGGTTTCGCGCGATTGTCTTTGCTCGGCGGACGCTTTCTTGCCGAATGCTCGACTTGGTCAAGGTCACCATCGGAATGGTTGCCACAAACGTCAATACAACAGCATAGATGGCAATCAGAAGGAGTAGGCCCTGGCGATAATTCATGCGTTGAATGAGACTGTAAATCCCAGGCATTGCGACGTGATCAAGGTAGAGTCTTAGGTTCTCTAGCAAATCGAAGAGAGCATTTCCGCTCGAGGCCACTCGCGGACGCATATCGTGTTCGACTTCAGCATGGACTTCTTGGGCGACCTGCGCACCTGGATCTGGATATGCTTGTGCGGCCATCGGCTGCTGCTGAGCCGGCATGGCGAGGGCGCCGTTGCCAGCCCAGGCCGGCATCGGCGCAAGACCATTCTGCATATTTTGAACATGACGAGGATCGACTCCAGCTGGAAGTTTCATAATATCAATAATGAGATCATGAAATGTGAGCTTGTCTCCGGCTTGTAACTTTTGATTTTGAACGCGAAGGCCATTCACGAAGGTGCCGTTTCGTGAATTCATGTCGGTGATGATGACTTTTCCATCGTCGGTAACGAGAACAGTCGCATGTTCTTTTGAAACCGCATTCGAAGCCAGTTTGATCTGACAGTTTGGGCTGCGGCCGATGACATTGTATCCCACAGTGAGCGGCATGATTTGTCCGGCCTGTGGTCCGCTGAGGACTCGGATGGCCCAGGTTTCACGACTCGACATAGAGTTGATCTCCTGGGTTGAGGGTTGAGGGAAGAGTGCCGGCCGCGACCTCGATGACGCTTGTCGCTTTGAGACGTGGCAGCGTCACTCGCCAGGGCGGCAAATTGCGGTAAACATGAACAACGTGCAATGAGCTATCAACAAAGATGGCGTCGATGGCGAATCGCATAAACCAAGTATGGATCGAGTTACAGCGTTTGATCCAGAGTCCCTGGCTTTCTGGTAGTGAAGCACGGCCGAGTAGACCCTTACTTCGCTTTGCAAATGAACTTGCGACTTCGAGATCGCTTACGAGCACCGTGCCATTGTGAAGGAGGCGCATCACTGTCCACCTCCATAAATAAACTGCAGTGCAACAGGTGCGAAGACCATGATGAACACGGCAGGCAAGATAAACACGACGAGTGGAATCAAAATCTTCTGTGAGGCCTTGGCGCCTTCTTTTTCTGCGCGAACAAAGCGTTCAAGGCGCATCTGTGCGGATTGATCCTTTAAGACACGCGCGATGCTGACGCCGGTTGCGTCAGAGTCGATCACGACGTTAACCAGTGATTTGATCTCTGGAACATCGCATCGATTGTCGAGACCACGCAGAGCTTCGGCTCTTGAGCTGCCGAGAGTAATATCGCGCAAGACCTGGTTGAACTCGCCAGCCAATACGCTGTCGGCGTTTGCTTTTTCAACGATAGCCTGAATGGCTCCTTGAAAGTCTTTGCCGGCCTCGACGGCAAGCGCCATGAGATCAACAAAGAATGGGAGCTCGGTTATCATTGAGCTCTGACGGTCAGAGCGCATTTTCTTTGCGTGCGAATCCGGCATGCCCCAACCAATCAGCGCAATAAACAAGAATACGGGTACGGGATAGTTCAACTGCAATGCAAAGTTCAATACGAGTGCGATGATCGGGAGCACGACGCCCCAGAGTAGTTTTAGTCCGATGAACTCGTCGACGTTGAGTTCGGCGGTGAGACCTGACGTGATGAGTTTATGTTCGATTTTCTTGCGCCACCGCGGATCTTTAAAGCGAACGGCATAGTGAATTGTAAATTGATGAACAAGCGATCTTGAGATCTCGATGAGTTTCGACTTGGATTTTTCTGGTGCATTACCTGAAGCCCAGGACAGCGCTTGCATTCCTTCGTCTTTCGCAAGCAGCGACGAGACAAAGAAATACACCGACACACCTGTGACAAGGATGAGGCCCATCGGTAGTAAATCACTTCCCATCAATCACCTTCCGTGATGTAAGAGAGACATGAATGTTCGCAGTCTCGTTTTGGCATCGCAGTCGCCACGTCGAAGACAAATCCTTTCGTTGGCAGGGTTCGAGTTCGACATCCTCCCTTCTCAAATATCGGAAATTCCCGATGAAAACCTGAATCTGGCCCAGCAAATTCGACAGCTGGCTCACGACAAGGCCGAGGCCTGTCTCAAAATGAGAAACCCATTGAAAGGACAAGGGGTTTTGATCCTTGCAGCCGACACGATGGTGGCCTTGGCTGGCCAAACATTGGGCAAGCCCAAGGACGAGAATCAAGCGCGTCAATTTCTTGAGCAGCTCTCGGGCCAGACTCACGTCGTGCTCACTGGACTTTCGCTCTATGATGTCGACACCGAAACTTGGGCCGAATCTGTTGTTGAAACCAAGGTGCATTTTCGCGAACTGACCGCTCAGGAGATTGAGCACTATGTTCTTTCGGGTGATCCCATGGACAAGGCCGGTGGCTATGGCATTCAGGGCGAGGCCGGTGCCTTTGTTCAGCGAATCGAGGGACCGTTCGACAACGTCGTTGGGCTCCCTCTCGACGAGCTGAAGCGTTTGCTTGCAGAAAACCGATGGGAGATTCGCATGCGAGCCTCACCGGTACAGGAAGGTCTGCACAGCGTTCGACAACAGATATCGAAAGCCTGCGTCCAATGTCATCGGGCACCGTCGAGCGTGAAGCTGATCGCTGTGTCGAAGACGAAGTCGGCAGAAGCCGTGATGGAAGCAATTGCGGCAGAGCAGCTGGAGTTTGGTGAGAACTACGTCCAAGAGGCTGTGGATAAGCAAGTGGAGGTTGCGCAGTTGCAACAGATCGCTGGCGTCGATCGAAAGGTGAGCTGGCACTTCATCGGCGGCCTTCAGAGCAAGAAGGTTAAGGCCGTTGTCGGGTCGTTTGCATTGATTCATTCCGTCGACCGCGAATCATTGGTTTTGGAAATTGAGAAGCGCGCAGCGGAGAAGAAAATAGTGCAGAATATTCTATTGCAGGTGAATATTGCGAACGAAAAAACAAAGTCCGGAGCGAGTGTTCAGGATTTTACTTCGCTTGTTGAGCTGGCCGCTCGTCAGCCTCACGTTCGGGTTTGCGGTGTCATGGCGCTTCCTCCGCTTGTTGAAGATGAAGCATTGGCGCGTCGGCAGTGTGCCGAAGTTCGCGCCGTGTTCGAATTGGCCAAGCGCCATCTTTCGAACGACCAGCAGCAGTTCTTCACCGAAATGTCGATGGGAACAACGCACGACTTTGCCGCGGCTATTGCAGAAGGCGCGACGATGGTTCGTGTGGGGACCGCGATCTTCGGAGCTCGGCAGTAGGCCGTTTCTGATTTAATTCTGAATCAATAATCAATTGACGATCAATAATTGGCAATTGTCGTTTTCAGAACTCAGATGTCCTTTCAAGCAAGAAAGGCTGAGGCTCAGATCCTCGGTATTGAGGTACTTCATAAAGTATCCGGCATGTTGCAGGACAGGCACGTCAATCGCTTCAAAGAGAAATTGAATCGTTTGGGGTTCATTGAGGGTCGCGCGAATCATGTTTGGTGTGTATTCAACGTCAATATGGTTGCTGCCTGAGACTTTGGTGATGTCTGCTCCACATGTGAATTTTGGACCCGAGTATTGAGCGCAGTAGAAAGACACGGTGCCGGTGTCGTCTCTGAAGCGCTTCATCATCGCTCTTTTGCCGCTTGGATCAGTACCCATTGCTTCTGGAAGCTTGAGTTTGAAATAGATGTCGCGGGCTTCTTGCGCTTGATCGATAACGATCGAAACGGCGTTCGGTGTTTCGGTGATAGTGGCCTTTGCTGGTGAGCCGGCGCCAAACAGGATCATGAGAGTGGCGGCAGTGACGAAATGGAATTTCTGAAACGACGTCATGACAGTGCTCCAATCGGTTCGTTATCTGTTGATTTACCGAGGAACCGGAAAAAAAGAAATGTGTATCATTGTTGCGCCTCGGTAGAAGGTCGCGCATGATGAATCAATGATCTACCAAAAGATCGGCTTTATTGGGACCGGCCACATGGGCCAAGCGATGATCCAGGCGTTGGCTGAAAGCGGCAAAGTTCCGGTCTCGAAGCTCTATGCGTCGAATCGGTCACCGGGAAAACTCAAACGTGTGCAAGAGCAGTTTGGAATCAACGTCGTTGCGAACAACGAAGAGCTGATCGACATCTGCGACATCGTCATTATCGCAGTAAAACCACAAGATTTGACCGCGGTTATCGAGCCCGTCGCCTCGAGCTTTCTCCTGGGCAAATCGTGATCTCGCTTGCTGCGGGCTACTCGCTCCGTTCGCTTCAAAAACTACTGCCAACAGTAAAGGTTTGGTGCGTGTTATGCCTAACACGCCGGCGACGATTCGCCGCGCTGTACTTGGTTACTGCATGGGCCCGGGCGCTGATATCTATGCCCCAGTTATTGAGGAGCTATTCTCGCCTCTTGGCCTTGTCGTGCCTGCGCCTGAAGGAGAGTTGTTCGAGGCGCTCACGGTGAGCTGCGGATCTGGGCCAGGGTTTATTTTCGAAGTGATGCAATACTGGCAAGAGTGGGTTGAAGAGCACGGCTTTGAGTCCGACGTCGCGAGGAAGATGGTCGTTCAGACTTTTCTGGGTGCGGCGGAGCTTGCGGCAAAGTCAGCTGATATGCCACTTCACGATCTCCAGGACCGGGTTGTTTCCAAAAAGGGAGTCACTGCAGCTGGACTTCAGTCGATGCGTGAACTCGAGATCGAGCGCGCGCTTCGCTACAGTTTCGAGAAGGCCGTACTTCGCGACCAGGAATTGGCTCGCGGGACAGCGAAAGACTGAAACTAGACCTAGGGCCGTTGTCGAAGGTCCAGCAACTCTCGTATCCTGATTAAGTCTAATCATCGGTCCCAGGGAGGGAATCGTGAGAATTGCTCCGATCGACATCGCTCATAAGAGCTTCAATCGCAAAGTTATGGGTCTCGATTCTGACGAAGTTGCAAACTTCCTTCGCGATATCGCGGATCAAATGGAAGAGCTCATCCGTGAGCGCAATTCACTGAAAGAAATCGCTCGTCAAAAAGACATTCAGCTCATGGAGTACAAAGAGCGGGACGACACTTTGAAGGCGACACTCGCGACGGCAACGAAAATGTGCGAACAGATTCGTCAGGATGCCGAGCGTGAAGCCAAGCTCATCATCAACGACGCCTCACAGAAGGCCGAAGTCGTGATGCGCGATGGTCGAGATCAATTGAAGCGTCTGTATCAAGAAATCGCCGACATCAAGAAGCTTCGCATGCAGTTCGAGGGGAATTTGAAAGCGGTCTGCCAGGCGCATATCTCGATGGTCGAATCGAGCCACATGCATCTCCCCGACCCACAAATCAATCTAGCCCACGCGGCAAACGTCACGCACGCTCAGGCGCCGATGGCGAACCAAGCTTCCGCGCCCGCAGCAGCTGCTCCGCAGCAGCAGGGACCTCGTTTCCGCACAACGCCCAACGTGTAGTCGACCAGCATCATCAAAACGACAAATAGAAAAGCCCGCTGCAAAGCGGGCTTTTCTATTTCTGTCACTCGATGAAATGAACGGACTAGAAGTCGGCGATTTCCTCAACGAGTTCCGGGTGATCGATGAAAGGATTGCGGTTTCCTTGGATCTTGTAGATCGTTTCGTTTCGCTCCTGCTCAAAGGAATCTGCCGGATCTTGGCGGTGCCATTTTCTCAGGAAGGCTTCTTCCGTCGGATCGATTTCAATGTGATAGCGAACCGAGAAATAAAAGAGGGCGCGAGCAACGTTGCCTTTATGTGCATTTGGCGGCTCAAAGTAGTCTTCGGAGTGACCCTGAACGGTCCCGAACTTGGAAGAGTTTGAGCAGGGCAGCGCTCGATCCGGAACATCGACTTCTGCAAACTTATGGTTGCCGCGAATCGAGTTCATTTGAGAGTGAGTTGGGTAGAGGTGGTGAAGATCGCTCTTCTGTGTGTCTTTTGAGAAGGCGCGATTGAATCGGCTTTGCGGCCATGTGTGCTCGGTATTGATGATCGAGTCTTGTGGGGTTTTGCCTGGTCCGACTTGATCGGATCCGCCGAAGTCGCGATTCGTGAATTCTTTCTCACAATAGACGTCGCGAACCGCGTAGTTGCCTGGTGAGCCCGAGAGATGGATCTGCCCCATGAGAACTCGGCGCGCAGCACTGTAGCCAATCGGTTGGTGCGAGTAGCAGTCGCGACCTGCGGTGTCGCAGTTGGCGTTCACCGAGTCCGGGGCGCCGCCGTTGCGCTGATGGCGCGATTCGAGGATGTCTTGGAGCTCTTGGATGAGCGCTTTGTCGCGCTGGCCAGCGGCGACGTGGCTATAGAATTCGCTACCGTAGTAGGGAATTTGCTTAGTGAGCGTAACAGCTGAAGCTGTCGACACCATGCAAAGGATTGAAAAGAGCCAAGAAACCCTAAACAGAACGTTCGAATACTTCATCCGACGCCCCCCTTTGGAAACTGGTTTAAGCAAACGGTTTGCACGGCGGCAAGAGCAAGAGTTTTAGGATTGTGTTGTGACGCAATGCGCATCACGGCCTTGTTCCAAGGGTTTCGGCAAAGAAGGCGCGCATCGCGATCCACGAGCGCTTTGCAGCCTGTTCGTTGTAGGCCGCGCCCTTTGAGTTGTCGTTTCCGGCCTCTTTTTCAGTGAAGGAGTGAACCGCTCCACCGTATTGGATGAGCTGCCAGTCGACTTTGTTCTTTCTCATTTCATCTTCGAATGCGGCGAGGTCAGCGGCTGGGACAAAGGGATCGTCGGCGCCGTGGAGCGCGAGGATGCGTCCTTTGATGCGGGCGCCGTCGGCCGGCTTTGGCGAATCGAGTCCGCCGTGAAAACTGACGAAGGCTTTCGCATCAGCACCGGCGCGCGCAAGTTCGATGGCGGCCGTTCCTCCGAAACAAAAGCCAATGACGGCGATTTTGTTCTTATCGACCTGCGGCTGTTCTTTGATCAGCTTAAGGCCGCGCTGCATACGATTGCGCAGGCTCGTGCGGTCCTTCTTGAAGCCACCGGCAAGGGCCCCGGCCTCTTCGGCGTTCTTTGGGCGAACATCTTTGCCGTAGATATCGACAGCCACCGCGACAAAACCCTCTTGAGCGAGGCGTTCAACGACTTCTTTCGTTTGATGGGTGACACCCATCCAGTTGTGGGCGACGAGAACACCAGGGAGCGGGCCTTTGAGTTGATCGTCGTAGGCGATCAGGCCTTCAAACTTTTTTCCGACCATATTGTATTCGATGGGTCGACTGACGATGGCCGCAAGAGCGACGTCGTGAAAACCAGAGACGAGTGCGACCGAGATGAACAAGAGAGACAGATTTTTGATAGTCATAAGACTAGCGCATCATTGATGCGGCGAGCTTGGCAAGTGCGGCGTCGAGGCTTAGCCCTTCAGCCCGGAAGACTTTTGCTCGCGACTTGTCCCCTTTGACGAGAGTAATGCTGCGTTTTGAAACATTGAGGAGCTCGGCAAGAAAGAGAGTGAGTTCCTCGTTGGCCTTGCCGTCCACGGGAGGAGCACCGATTTTGATTTTCAAAGCATCGCCGTGGAGACCGACGAGTGAGCAGTGGCGTGCTCCGGGTTGAGCGTGAACGGCAATGAGGATCGCGCCTGAAGGGTCGGCCTTGAGAGCGATGCGAAGGTCCGTTGGCTCATTTTCCATTGAGCAGTCGCTCGGTTTCGTTGAGGTCGCCGCCGCTCGTGCCGGGCTGGAAATCGTTTCCGGGCTTGATCACATCCGGATCGGTTTGCTCAGAATCAAGTTTGAAGGAGTCGGTTGTGCCTGGAGCTGAGATCCGCTCGTCCGGATTTTCAGACATTCCTGTCGCTTTTGTTCGTCGAGGAACAGATGAGAAGACGACATTGAGAGTGATCGCTTGTCCTTCGGCCGTGCGCAAACCGGTCAGGGTTTTATCGTAGCCGGCCCGAATTTCGACCGTGTTGCCTGGCTTAAAACCAACCCAGCCACGTGCGCGAAGGAGCGCCGGATCAAATGTGCGGTAGCGGAGGCTTCCGCCATTCGCTGAACCCGTTGTGAGAGAGCGCTCCGCGAGAGTGAGATCGTCGTTGAGGAGAGTCTCGATGCCATCAACACCGCCTCCGAGCATAATTTTTCCGAGCGGCACTTCGGCGAAGGCTCCATAGTGCAAAAGTCTTGGCGAGTCCCTCTGTTGGAAGGCGGGCTCCGACATAGCCGAAAATTTTGAGCGCGCCGATATCTTTTCGGAGATGCAAAAGCGCCCGACCGTACATCGCTCCGTCGTTTACAAGCGGCGAAATTTGATAGCGAGTGACCGATGAGATCGGCATACCGGCTTCGATCTCGGCGACCATGCGTAGCCACTCGCGCCAAACGACGAAGTGGCCTCCAGCAAAAGCGTCAGACAAACCATTATTGGTTTTTTCATTGAAAGTATCGAGGACCCGCACTTGCGTTAGCCCTGCGCCGCCGTAGACTGAAAATTTGGGCCAGAACGCGTAGCGTGCGCGGACCCAAGTCTGAAAGTCAGTGAGATTGTTGTCGCCGGTCAGTCGCGAGTATTCACCGCGGGCGGGGCCGTAGTTCGCGTGGGTCCAGAAATACTCTGTGGAACCTGAGATCCCAAACGAGCCTTTTCTCCAGGCCCAGGGAGGTGTTTCAATTGGGCTGCCATAGGCCGCATGAAAAGCGGTCGAGTTGACCACGGAAAACGCACACAAGACCAACAGAGCGAGCAGTTTCATCGCCCTCAACATAGCACTGAACGTGTACTGACGGTATGTTGAAATAATCGACGTCTTGTCGCGAACGCCGCGATCTCGACGTCTCAATATGGACGTATGTTGAGGCCTATCGCCCTAGGACCAGAGTTTCTTTTCGATACGATAGGAAGCCAGCCGATTCGCCGATAATCTGATTGTGTTGATCGCTATTGAAGGAGAGTACGCCATGTTGAGAATCCAACGATGGACGGCCGTTCTCGTGTTGGGAATCGTCATGACTTTGATGGGCTGTAAGGCCGATCAAAATACGTTCACCACGCCAAACGCCTCAATCGGCGCCGGAGATGGCAGCGGAACCGTTGACCCATTGGCAGGCTTTAAACTGACGTTGAAAGCCAAAGCAGGAGTGAACGCTATACTGCATAAGTTCGGCGATTTCGCAGCGGCCTGTGAGGTTGCCAAAGATGCGGCTTCTCCGACGGCGATCAACTGTTTGTTGAACATGATGGAATATGATTTGTTTTATTATGGCTTCGATGTCCAGCTGAATGTTCCTGCTGGGGTATGCAGTTTTCTTGAAGAGGTTCCCTATCGTTATTTCAAGTACGAACCTGGTTATGGTCCCTCTTCGATGAGTGTCGAGGTCGTGGATGGTGCAATGACGGTCTGTACGGTCGACGGAGTGGCTGGTACCATTGATGCGGCTTCAAACATATGCACCAGCGGTGAAGTCACGCTCACAGCGACCGGTGAAAAACAGTGTCAGTACGACTACTCGAATCAGACCGTCGAGGGTGCCGCGGCACCAAGCTGTTGTTTTGGAAGTGGAACGTTGAATGTCAAGACGACGGTCAACAGCGACGACGGTCCGGTGACGACGTCGAAGTCTGAGAAAGTCTCTTGGGGTGGCGACGTCGCAAAATGTACGGAGTCTCCGCACGACTATGTCGACGGCTGGCCGCAAACATCGAGCAAGATGGCGGGGATTCGTGTTTCTGAACTGGGCAATTCGGCTTTGTCGATAACAACGAAATTTCCAGGTGTTTTGAAATTGAATACTGACGGCAAGCGTACTGGTTATTATGGAGTTTATCTCCATGCGAACATGTACGATTGGCCTGCTTATCAAGCCAATCCGAGCACGTGGAGCACGACGGCTCGGATTCCGCGTGCGTTTAAGCCGGTTAAGGATCGAGGAGCGGCGACGCCAATCAACCGGACCGCCAATGGCTCAACTTTCCCAACCTTTGGCTATGGACAGTACCAGTATCGTTGTATTGGACCTGCTGGCGAGTTGAAGCATTCGATCAATCTATGGGTGCAGTCGTGGAACACGAAAGAACAGTACGAGGCTTACGCTGGTACAAGTTCCGTAGCGGGGACGGGCGACTACGCAGCCGCTGATCCCTATGTTCAGGGGACAGCAGGAGTTGATTGCTCGGCTGTCTCGAGCTCGGACACATGCAATAACTTCTGGAGCTTTGACGATTTGATGATTGATACCGGAGCAGGTGACTATTCGGCCTATTTATTTCCGAATGAGCCTTTTCGCGGGAAGCCATAGCGGCTGAGTTGGAAATCTTGCGCTGTAAGCTGTCCTATTTTCAATCGGCCCGGGGCGTTTAGGCGTTCAGGGCTGTTTTAATTGATGCCGAAGCTATCGTGGTCGGTCCTGGATTTGCTCTCAATGGAGGACGGAGGTCCTCCATGTCTGGGTTCGAGTCGTGTTGGATGGCGTCCCGTCGGGAACTGCGCCGTCGGCTTTTCATCGTGGTTCTTCTGGCTTTGGCGGCTCTTGCGGCGACCCAGTATTGGGGGCGGCGCCATGCTCATGTTGACCCGAGTCAGGCAGCCGAGCGTGCGGAAGCTCGGGCGAGTGGGCTCAAGCTGCCGGCGGAAAAGGCGCCTTTGCATACGATCGCTGATCTGGTTGAGCTTGGCGTTGGTCCCGAGGGCGAGGGGCTGCGGCCCGAGGAGATGGTCGCCGAAGCCCAAAAAGCTTTAGCTCAAGGCCTTGAAGCGCGGCCCTAACGTTTGAGCCTGTCGGCGCAAGCGAGTAGACTTTCAGGAATGAGCAACCAACTCCCTGATCGCTACAATGCCGCTGACGTTGAATCTCGAATCTACAAATGGTGGGAAGAGGCCGGCCACTTCAAGGCCGCCGACCAGAGCAAGAAGCCGCCGTTTGCCATCATCCTCCCTCCGCCCAACGTCACCGGTCAGCTGCACATGGGCCACGCTCTTGATCACACGATTCAAGATCTGATCGTTCGTTGGAAGCGCATGTCGGGCTTCAACACACTCTGGCTTCCGGGCACGGATCACGCCGGTATCGCAACACAGACAGTTGTTGAGCGGGAACTTCGGAAAGAAAATAAGTCGCGCCGTGAAATGGGTCGTGAGCCTTTTGTTGAGAAGGTTTGGGAGTGGAAGCACCAGTATGGCAATCGC
Source organism: Bdellovibrionales bacterium (assembly GCA_016713885.1). Taxonomy (GTDB): domain Bacteria; phylum Bdellovibrionota; class Bdellovibrionia; order Bdellovibrionales; family JAMPXM01. The sequence continues at coordinate 941,940 of JADJOF010000001.1, forward strand.
ATTTACGAACAGATGCGCCGTCTCGGTGATTCCTGTGATTGGGAGCGCGCGACGTTCACGCTGGATGACGGAGTGTCGACCGCTGTTCGAAAAGTTTTCGTCGATCTCTACAAGCGAAACATGATCTATCGCGGGACACGCCTGGTAAATTGGTCGGGTCCGCTTGAGACTGCGATCTCTGATCTTGAAGTTGAACACAAGGAAACAAAAGGCACATTGTACCATATTGCATATTCAGTTGATGGCGATCCGTCGACAAAGCTTGTGGTGGCGACTACGCGGCCTGAAACGATGCTTGGCGACACGGCCGTCGCAGTTCATCCCGAGGACGAGCGCTACAAGAAGTTGATCGGTCGGCGCGTGAAGCTTCCGCTCACCGATCGCACGATTCCAATCGTGGCCGATACTTATGTCGACAAGGAGTTTGGAACGGGTGTGGTGAAGATCACGCCAGCGCATGACTTTAACGACTATCAAGTCGGAGTTCGTCACAAGCTTGAGATGATCAACATCTTGAATAAAAACGGCACACTCAACGAGAACGCCGGCCGCTTTAACGGCCTGAAGGTTCAAGAGGCGCGCAAGCAGGTTTTGGCGGCTCTGAAAGAGGCTGAGCTTGTTGTAAAGAAGAGCCCCATGTTCATTCGGTGGGCTATTGCTCGCGTTCCGGTGCGGTGGTCGAGCCGTTTCTGAGCGAGCAGTGGTTTGCGCGCATGTCGCAGATGGCGACGGCCGCTCGTCACGTGGTTGAGAACGGTTAGCTTCGCTTTGAGCCCGAGTCGTGGACGAAGGTTTATCTCCACTGGATTTCGATCATTGAAGACTGGTGTATCTCACGCCAGCTGTGGTGGGGGCATCGCATTCCCGCGTGGACGTGTGCCGACTGCCATCACGTAACGGTTGCAGAAGCAGATCCAGCGGCTTGTGAGAAGTGTCAGTCAAAGAACATCAAGCAGGATGAAGACGTGCTCGACACATGGTTCTCGTCAGCGCTGTGGCCGTTTAGCACAATGGGCTGGCCAAAGGACACCGAGACGCAGAAGACATTCTATCCGACGGATGTTTTGGTCACTGGCCACGATATTATTTTCTTCTGGGTCGCGCGCATGATCATCATGGGCCTGGAGTTCAAAAAAGATGTTCCGTTCCGCAAAGTCTATATCCACGGATTGGTGCGCGACTCTGACGGCAAGAAGATGTCCAAGTCGACGGGCAATGCGCTTGATCCTGTTGAACTGATCGAGAACTACGGTGCCGATGCTCTGCGCTTTACGATCCTTGCGCAGATCGCCTCGGGGCGTGATTTGAAGTTTAGCGAGAGCCGTCTTGAGGGTTACCGCAACTTCATGAACAAGATCTGGAATGCGACTCGTTTTGCGCTGAACGCGCTCGGTGATTTTGAGGTGCCGAAAGAGGGAACCCGCGCCGTTCCTCCGAAGTCCGAGCTATCTGTTGCTGATCAGTGGTTGGTTTGGGAAACAGCGCAGGTGGAGAAGGCCGTTGAGGAGCATCTCGCACAGGATCGCTATAGTGATGCCGCAAATGCGCTCTATCAGTTTGTTTGGAACGAGTTCTGCGATTGGTATCTTGAGTTTGTGAAGCCGATTATCTACGGACAGACCGGCTCCGCGAGTGAAAAGAAAGCGACGCAGCTGGTTCTAGCGCAAACCTTGAATCGTATCATGCGCCTGCTCCATCCATTTACGCCCTTCATCACCGAAGAGATTTATCAAAAACTTCCGATTCGCGGCGACGCCTGTATTGTCGATCAGTATCCGACCGTGAAGAACGACAAAGAGTGGCTCTCGGTTGGCAGTAAAGACGCTGCGTTTGAGATGACAGTCGTAAAGGAAGTGATCACGGCGATTCGCAATATTCGCGGTGAAAACCAGATTAAGCCTGGTGTCGAGATCAAGGTGCGTTTGGCTCCGAGCGATGATCGCATTCAAAAAATTTTGGGTGCCAACAAGCCCGCGATTTGCCGGATGGCTCGCGTCGAGGCACTCGAGATCGGCGAAGCAGGGAACCTTGCAAAGTGCGCGGTGACTCCCGTGCGTTTGACCGATGCTTCGATCGACGTGATCGTTCCGCTGGAAGGGATTGTCGATATCGCCGAAGAGGTGAAACGTATCCAGAAGACGATTGAGAAAATCCAAAAAGACATCACGGTCCTCACCCAGAAGCTCGGAAACGAGAACTTTGTCCGGAATGCCCCAGAGGAGTTGGTGGCGGCGGATAAGGCTTTGTTGGATGGGCATCGGGAGCGTTTGGCGCGGCTTCAGGACTCTTTGTCCCGTTTGCAGTAGTCTGCGTGGCCGTGCTTAAAATGACGCACCGCTTTCTGGACGTCCAAGGTGCCGCCCGCAGCGATGCGCTGCGTCCAATGGTGCGTAGCGTGGGTGAACGTGGGATCTCTTTCGGCCGGGAGGGGTCCCATGACAAAAATGTTAGCAATGGCAATGGTTCTCGTAGGGTCTTCGGTCGTGTTTGCCGCTGGTGGCGCTGCCAATTTGGGCGGTGCTGGCACAGGAGCGGTTCCAACAACTCCGGGCTTGAAGTCGGACTCGGCGGAGTTCTGTGTTGCAGTTGATGGTAGCCGCCAAATCACACGTGGCTTTTCGACAACGGAGACCTACTACGTCGAAGCGCCGACCGATCCGCGCAAAGAACCTGAAGTAAAAGAGAAGTATCGTTACGAAAAAGACAGCGCTGGTAAGACGACTAAAAATGCCGTTGAGCCGGAGATGTTTGATCTGATGGCTGAGCCCTTTGGTGGAAGCCCTCAGCCACGCATGCTGTGGGCGGGAGCGTACGAGATTCTTTTTGAAGGTAAGATCTCGATTTTCGATAACAACAACCAGCACGTCGGAACTTTCGTGATGAAGTGCAACGGTGGTCTTCTCGAGTACAACTAGTCGCTCATTATTTTATGATGAAAGTAAAAAAGGCGCGCCTTATCGGTGCGTCTTTTTTTATGCCTACCGACTGAGGCTGGTCAGTGATTTCAGTTTGAATAACTCACCGTTGTGGTGAATTGAGAGTTCAAGAGAGTGGTGAGTTGTTCTGCCGCACATCCATGAAGGCAGCGGAAAACAGCTGTCTTTGATGGACTCCGTCACTTCATTAAAATCAATCTGCCCGTCGACTTCGATCTTGTGACAGCGTCGGTCCGACAGTGTTTTCGTTTCAACGATTTTGCCAATATTAAGCCACGACTCTGCCTTCGTCGCAGGATTGTAGAAGAACCCAGTGACGAGATCTCCGTTGATTTGTGCGTACCGCGAGTACTCGGACGAGAACTGCAGAGTGGCGTCGCCCACCATGTCTTCATTGTGAATGATTGAACTT
>JADJOF010000002.1 GCA_016713885.1 Bdellovibrionales bacterium
CGATCGTCGGCAATTTTAAACTCGCGAGAATAGTCTTCCCAGAACTTGATTTTAGCAGAATATCCATTCGGATTACTTGTGAGGTTTTGAACTACATTGTTCAGAGCTGACTCTACGGCCGTCACTTCGCTTGCCAATGAGCTCTCAATGCCTGAGTACTCAAGAGAACAAATTAGGCCTTGGCTTTCTTGTGCGTGAAGGGAAGCGGTCGATCCGAAACAGACAAGTAGTGCAGCCAATATTTTTTTCATAGATTGCCATTCCTTTTTTGATTTTAAGCGCCTCGGGACCGCGATTCTTAGCGACGTGCTTAGGCAATTTGGCAATTTTGGTACCAACACGATCAGTCGATTTGGCAAACAGCAATTCCCGGTCAGACTTAAAAGTGTGCGGCCCAACCGTCGAATATACTTGAGTTTTATCAACTGGGGGCTGCCGTGCGAGGTTTTTCTCTTGCAGATTCTTGATCGACAAAAAGTTCGACACAGTGACGGCGCAAGCCGTCACCTTCATGGGTTTTCGAATTTTTCCTAGCTCATGCGGAACTGATCTCAGGTCGCGGTCTGATCCATGGCGAAGGGTCATTGAAGAAGCTCAAGAACTCATGCCAACTATCAAACTCGATCGGCAAAACTCATACGCGGATTTTATCTTCACCCACAACCGACTTCGACGGTCGAAAACACTCCTTAGCGCGGCTTGAAACACGCGACACCGCAGCTCTTGAAGCTGATCGATCAAAAATGCGAGCAACATCAAATGTGCAAAGTTGCTTGAAAGGTTTTTTGTAGCCGTGACCGAAGTTGTGCTCGAATTCACAACCCTGATTTTTCAAAGTATTGAAGGTTTCATTCTCAATTTTCCACCGTGTACGTCCTGCGCGCACAATCTGCCGGCAACTTGATTCGTAAAGCGAATAGTTGGTGACCCAGCTAAAGTGAACTCTCTCTTCTTTGACTTTGCCTTTCCGAATCCACTGTGGTCTCCCAGTATTCAAGGAAGTTCACCAAATGTTTCGTGCTTTGATGGTTCAGAAAGATGCCGTTGGTGAACCGGTAGTGACGAGTCACTTTCTTCTTCACCTTATCTCCGATGGTTTCTTCTTCCTCAAAATGATGAACCGTGCCGTTTGTCTCTCGGGTATCGACGCCACTAAAGAGCTTCTCGTGGCTTCCAGGCTTCACGCTCAAGACAAAGTCGATATCAGTTTTGTGGAGAAGCTCTAGGCAAGGAGCGTCGCATGAAGTGCATCAGTGAGGAGCACGGTTTTCAGCTTCGGATGATCCTCCCGGTAGCCCAGAAGAAAACGCTTCATCGCATTTTGCTCGCAATCGTTCTTCGTATTTCCATCCTGCTGCTGGATCGCCTCAGGGCAAACTGGTATCACGCACCTTTGATCCGGATGCACAAGCGCACCAGCGAGCATCTGGTGATGAAATGTAGCCTCGTCACTTCCTCGTTGCTTCTTCTCAAGGCAGTTCTCGCAGTGAACCGAGTCTGATGAAAAATACCCAGTGCCATCAACAGCAAGGCCATAGGTATTGTCCCAGAGTTCAAAGTCTTTAAGGACTTTTGCTCTTTGCACGCGCTCAAAAACCGCGCGAAACACCGGACGGAAAACATCATTCTGATATTCGTCGATCACTTCCCTCATTCGAGTATCTGAAGGCACTTTGGAGACGTAGAACAACTTCTTTAAGTTCGAGAAGCTCCGCTGCTTGCGCATCTCCTCTTCAAACTGAAGAAGCGACGGGATCTTCAGCGAAAAGATCGCAAGCGCCGACATGAAAAAGTCTTCGATAGGAATCTCAACCCGCGATGGATCGCGGGTGTCCGGAAGCTTTTGAAAATGATCGCGTGCGACTCGGAAGAGCTCAGTGCCGCTCAACGAGTTGACTGACAAATCCCCCGGTGACATCCGTGCCATCGATAAACCTCGACTGAAGTATTGAATTTAAATTGCCAAATCGAGTTTACGCACAAAGCAACGTCGCGAAAAGAATATTTTCGAACAGCCGGAAACCCGCACTAACACTCAGTTCTTTCTCTGACCGGGAATTGCTGTTTGGCAAACCTATTGTTTTAGGACCGATGAAGCATGCATAGATTTTTTGACAGCATGCCCCATTTTGGTATGTGGCTTCATCGTAAAACTGCTTCGAGGGCATCAAAGTAAGTACAGGTGCAGCTACATTTGATGTTTGAATTCCTTATTCTTCCAATCTAGTTTTCCGCTATGCAAAAACGCTCATCGCCTTTGATACCGAAACGACGGGACAGTATGCCTTGGGCTCCGAGATCTGCGAGATTGCGGCGGTCAAGTGGCAGAATGGTCGTGAGGTTGCGACCTTTCAGTCATTGTTGAAACCGCGCGCGCCCATGTCAGACTTTGTGATCGGAATCCATGGCATCACCAATGAGATGGTGGCGACGGCGCCGCTCGCAAAAGACGTGTTGCCGGAGTTTCTGGCCTTTCTCAAGGGCGGTGTGTTGCTGGCTCATCACGCGCAATTTGATCTGGGATTTCTCGCCGGTCAGATTGAGGATGCCGGCTTGCCGCTACCGACAGAGCCGACGATTTGCACCTCGCTGCTTGCTCAGGCAATTGAGACCGAAACGGTGAATCATAAACTGCAGACGTTGGTTCAGCACTATGGAATTGACCCCGGTCAGGCGCATCGGGCGCTCGATGACGCTCGTGCCTGTTTGCATGTTGCGCTCAGGCTATTTGAGAAAATGTCACCTGGGCAAGAGCTCACTCTTGAGCAGATGGCTGAGCCAATGTATCGCGCGAATCGCAAGTCGGGCCGGGCGCTTCCGGGATCGGGGCCTATGCACTTCTCAAGGTTTTCGATGCGTGAGCTTGCGCGCAATCCAGATTTTTCGCAATTGATCGAAGCGGCGCGAATGAAAAAACCGATCAAGATGACTTACCGCGGAGGCAGTCGACCGGGACAAGTTCGCGAGATTCTCCCCCTTGGAATTATTCGGCAACTTGACGGAGATTCGCTTGTGGCGAGCGAGATCGTCGATGGTTGTATCGCCGATCAATCGAAGCGCTACTGGCTTAAAGACATTGTCTCGGTCGGCTAAGCCGGCTGACCAGACAATGGGAACACGAGAATGCCGATATGCGCATCGGGACTTCTTCTGCGAAGATGAAGTTCATTTCTGGGGTTACCACTGTCGAGCGCGAAGGTATCGCCTTCGGTTAGTGTGTACCGCTTTGAGCCCATTGAGACTTCACTATCGGAGACCGTGGCGAAGATCAGAGTCGGTCCGAGTGTCTGAATTTTCACTGACGCTTTTGTGGCCAAATCGATTGTGAAAAACTCCGGCGTTATTGCTTTCGCACGGAATTTAATCGCGTCATCGGCGGGGAGAATCTGGCATCGCTGAAGAGCGACGTGTTGTTTCTTGGTATCACTATTGATTCGTCCTTTTGCGGCGTCGGATGTCTCAAAGTAGACGAGGCCGTCTTCGTAAAAGAGCGACTGCGGTGAGCGCTGCCACGTGATTGCCCAAAACGTCTTATCTTCAACACGCGAAAATCCGTGGAGATGCCAAGGTGGCACTTGAACAACAGTTCCGGCATCCACAAGCAGCTGTTGTTGTCCGGTGAGGTGAGCCCGCCCGTTGACGATTGCCACATGGCTTTCGATGGGATGCAGGTGTGGGTCGAGAGGCCGATGATCAGGGAGCGTCGTCCAGCTCACCGACCAGTCTGGTGGAATAAGGCGATCAAGAACGGGATGTCCGCGCATCGTATAGACGGCGCCGGCATTTCGCCATACGCCGTCGACTTCGAGACCCGACGTCATTTGCAGTTCGTGGCGATGGACAACGGTGGGGACCTGCGGATTCATCTTCTTCATTAGTGTGAGTTGTTGACGCGCGTTCAAGTCTAGACGCAGGGCGAATGGACCGCGCTTCCTGAGCTTGTCACGATTGTGATCGAAATGAGTTTTACTTCGCCGCAGTTTTGGCTTTTGGCTATCATCACTTTTGCTCTGACTTCGATCTTTTCGACAGGGCGTCTCTATCGATCGGTCTTACTTGCGGCCAGTCTGATTTTCTATTCGAGTGGTGACGGTGCAATTCTTTGGATTCTTCTTGTGTCGTCAGGCATTGATTTTGTCGCAGGTTTTTCCGTCGCGCCCGCAAATGGGATAAGAAGACGCCGATTGGCATTGGCGCTGTCGTTAACTGGAAACTTGGGGTTTCTGTTCTTTTTCAAGTATCTTCACTTTGTCACGGCGGATGTGCTGCCGCTCATCGGTATTTCGGGAGTTGGAAAAGACATCGGTCTTTGGCCGCTGCCACTTGGAATTAGTTTTTATACATTCCAATCGATGAGCTACACGATCGATATCTACCGCGGAAAAATGAAACCCTGTCGGTCGTATTGGGACTTTTTGCTTTTTGTGACATTTTTTCCGCAGCTGATTGCAGGCCCGATCGAACGTGCGACGCATTTATTGCCACAAATTTTGAAAGCACGGAGGACCGACCTCAATGGGCTGCGACTCGCGATGGTTTACATCGCGATGGGCTTTTTTAAAAAACTGTACATCGCTGATTCGATTGGAACGACGGCACAGCTGATTCTTACCGATACCAACGCGAGGCCTTTGGAATGGTACTTCGGTGGATGGACTCTGGCGATGCAGGTCTATTTTGACTTTTCGGCATACTCAGACTTTGCGCTCGGGCTTGGGCTTATCTTCGGTGTGCAGATCAGTGAGAACTTTAGACCGGTGTGGTTTGCGACGAATCCACTCACGTTCTGGGAGCGTTGGAATATCACGACGGGTCGCTGGTTCCGGGATTACTTTCTTGTGCCTATTGGCGGGAATGGGAGCTCGCGCCTGACGGCTGCGAGAAATATGATATTGATGTTCGGGCTTGTTGGGCTCTGGCATGGGGCTTCTTGGAACTGGATCATTTGGGGGCTCATGCACGGAGTTATTGTCGCGGTTTACAGAGATCTCAAGAAGCAATGCCCGCAGGTCGTAAAACTTGTTCCCGCTGTCGCCGGTTTTCTCTTTATTCAGATGATTCTGTTGCCGGTGAGTGGGCTACTGCATTTTGCGAGTGACAAGAGTTTTTTGGAGAACACCGCTCGCAGTTTGGAGCATTCGCTCTTTGATTTTAGTGGGATTCGGGCGTACGTGCCACACGTTCTCGGCTATGTTCTGCCCGGAGTTGGGCTCGATATCCTTCGTGAAAAGTTTGATTTTAGGAACGACGTAAGCGTCGAGGCGCAGATTGCGTTTATCGCGCTTCTCCTCGGCTTTGCTTTCTTTTTAACAAAGGGTGTTCGGCATCTCTCCTTTGTTTACTTCTCATTTTAGAAATAGGATCGGCGGCCGATGGAGCGAGTTGATAACAGGCGATGGAAAAAATGGGTGCGATATGGGCTGTTGTTCTTTGTTGTGCTCGAGGTCACTGCACAGCTCGGTTATGAGCTGCGGCCCCATGCGATCTATCCTCCGCTGGCGTGGATTCCAGGGCCGGCGCCTCACCAAACGGTTCTCGCTCGACGGACTTCAGAACAGGGGACACCGTCTGAGATCGATCGTGGTCAAAAGATGCAATGGGCGGTTGTCGGCACAAGTTGGACCGATGCAATGGGAGTTCCTCAAGATGAGATTTGGCCAACGTTGCTACAGCGGCGATTTCTAAAAAATGACGTGCATGTTGAGAACTATTCGGGCGACAGCACCAGTGCTGTTCAGACACTTCGGTATCTTCGTCTGAGTGGCAGACATTTTGAGAAGATTTTTATCACACTTGATGGACCGGTCGAAGGGCTTACGGATACGGGAGAGTGGATGCTCGGCTTTCAGCATTCCTATCGGTGGTTCAATGTTCGCTCTCGGTTCCCACTTTGTTTGTTGATGGCCGTGCAACTATTCAAGACATCGGAGTTTTATCAGACCTTCCATTTGCCCGATTTTTTTCCAGAGGCCAGTGCCGCTAACGATAAGTCGTCATCGACATTGTCTATCGAGAAGGAGACCGGCCTTTCCGGCTGCTATCCTCGAGAGATGACTCGACTTGATTGCAAAAAAGCCTACTGGCATCGACGTGAAAGCGAACCGACGATCGATCCATGGGTGATTTGGAGAGAGACATTCTTGCCATGTCAGTTGAAAGCTGATCGACATTGTGGCGTGCCAGTGCGGGCAAATGAAATGCCGTATTCGGTCGAGAGTCGCATGCTCGCATATGAGAAAAACGTGAAAGAGGCCTACCGACTTGGCCTTCAGGTCGCCAATCGAGTTTATCTTGTCAGTCATCCTATGTTGGGCGTTGCGACGGATCTCCCTGATGGAGCTACCGATATGACGGCGTCGAGTCTTCCACTCGTCAATACTGCACCGGCTGTTATTACCGCCCTAAGTACGCTCGCCGGGATTGAGTTTCGTCTACGGAAGACCGTTGCGCTTGAGGCTATCGGAACGAGACTCACACCGGACACGGTTAATTTACACACGCAACTTCTCGCGCCACCTGAAGATCGTCGGCAACTCTTTTTGGACTCCACCCATATTTCTCCGGTCGGACATCGACGGGTTGCCGATATTATCGAAGCGCGGCTTCGGCGCGACGATCCGCGACTTGGGAGTTCAGAAGATCAAAGTGCATCGAGACAATGAAGTAATCTGTCGAGATCCTGCTGAATCGGAATCGCAATTCGAATTGTCGAGTCAAAGATCCGAACGTCAATCTGATGTTCATTGAACTTCTGAACGGTATTGCTCATCGTTATTGGGTTCAGCAGGACAAAGTTTGTTGGTCCGGCGAGGTAGGACTCAAGTATGCCATTGTCCTTTAGGCGATCGAGTCGATTCAATACCTGTGCTCGAGCCTGCTCTACTGCCCGAACGCGCTCATACATTCTTTCGACATTCTGCGTGACCACGGCGACAGCGTCGGCCTGTAGGCGAGAGAACGGCATGGCTGGCGACAGGGACGAGATCGCACGGATGACGTCTGGATGGCCAATGATGCCACCGATACGAACTCCGGCCGCTCCCCAGGCCTTCGAGAGACTGCGAATGGTCACAACATTTGAAAACTTGAATGACAAATCCTGAAAGCTGTCGAGAGGACTAAATTCAATATACGCCTCGTCGATTGCAATCAGGGCGCGGTTTTTGACGAATTCAATGAATTCGACAAGTGCATTCTGGTCGATGACTTCACCGGTTGGATTATTGGGGTTGCAAAAGAATACGACCTTGGTTCTGTCAGTGAACTGATGTCTGAGGTGTCGAAAGCGATCGCTCCAGGTTGGAGCAACACCGCATTGGCTGTAAAAGGCGCTTTCGATAGGTCGTGCTCCATTCAGTTTTGCACAGCGTGCATAGGCGTGAAAGCTTGGGATCGGAATCGATACATCGTCATCGGTCTCGCAGAAAGCACGAATGATATACTCGATTGCTTCTTCGGCCCCTCGGGTCGGAAGGACGCGTTCTTCAGTGGTTTTCCAAATTGCAGAAAGTTGACGGCGGATACGTGAAACAGCGTCGGCCGGGTAGAGTGTCTGGTCTTCGTTGTCGAGTTTTGGCGGCTCATTCCAGTTGAGACGCAGCCGATCTTCGTTCGAATGAAAGTTTTGAAATCGGTAGGGCGCGACCGTCCGTAGCGATGCTCGGGCTTGATCGAGAATGGCAGGAGGAGCTTCGGTGTTCTTCGTCACTGAACTTGATACTAGTCACCTTTGCTGCGAGACTTAAAGTTGAAATATTCTCGAGAGAGGTCTATTTCGTTGAGACTTGCGCCGTTATTCATCACAAGCTGGAGCCAGAATCCCGACCGGGCCTGCCTTTTCTGGCGCGGACAGATCTACAATAGCGTCGATTTGCTGCAGACCCTGCGTCGCTTAATGGCCGAGATGAGCTCACCTGAGTTTGAGCGGTATCGGGTCTGGAGTTTTTGGGGCAGCAATCATCCTTTTGGTCTCTTGATGCCAATTGCCTGTGTAGCACTTGGCAAGACATGGGCACCGCTTTCTCCGATGCTTAAGCGCGAGGCTGCGGTGGCCTGCGCGGCCGAGATGGGGGCATATCTGATTGACGTCGACTCTGACGAGAAGTGGTCGTCGCTTTGGATGCAACCCAACGGATCGGTTCAGTCTGATGACATTGACGCTATCGTGACGGCGATCTTGGATCTTAGCGTTCACGATTCCGAGACTGCGTTTGCCCTTTGCTTCCAAACCTCCGGCAGTAGCGGCACACCAAAACAGGTTTTGCTTCCCGAGTCACATGTCTTAGCCAATGTGATGGCGGCTGTCGAAGAGCAGGGTTTGACGACAAGTGACCGCGTGCTTTTACTTTTAAGCTTGAGTCATAGTGGGGGCCTTTGCATTCAGGCGTTACCGGGCTTGCTGAGTGGCGCTCTTTTGATTCTGCAAAGTGGTTTCTCAGTTCAGAGTTGCATCGAGGCCCTTACGAGCGACCGGGTGGAATTGATGCCGACAACGACGCTTTTGGTTCCCAGTTTTTTGCAGGCGCTAAGGCTTTCAGAGCGAGCAAAACAAATAGATTGGTCCAAACTGCGCCACGTCGGCATTGGATCTGCCCCCCTGACTCGCCACCTGTTTGAGACTTTCCGTGAGGTGCCGATTCGTCTACGCAATATCTATGGTTTGACAGAGGCCGGACCGTTTTTAGCGTCCTGCGAGCTCACCGAAAAGACGCCCGCATTAATGGACGTCATGCCGATCGGTTACATTCATAAGAGATTTGAGTGGAAACAATCTGACTCCGGAGAACTCTTCGTTCGAGGTCCGGCGGCGCAGGCCATTTACTCACGACGTGTGGGTGAGGCAAAAGCTCCAGAGTTGATTGCGACCTACGACGCCGACGGATGGGTCGCAACCGGCGATGCTGTCAGGAATCTCAATGGGCTTCTGTATTTCATTCATCGCATGGATGAAACACTTAATGTCGGCGGCATGAAGGTGATGCCTTCACGTATTGAGGCCGTATTTGAATCGATACCTGGCGTGCGGGGCTGCGTGGTCAAGGCAAGACAGCATGCTGTCTTCGGGAGCGTTCTCGCCGCTTTGCTTGAGATTGATCAATCGATCATCGACATTACCAAAATAAAGAAACGTCATCTGGTACGCGAGGCGAAAAAACACTTGTCGAGCTATGAGACTCCGCGCGAGGTTGAGATCGTCGAGCGCGTCCCGCGATCGACGATCGGGAAAAAGCTCCGTCACCATCTTTAAACTGGCCCACTATCGTGTTGGTTATTTAGCTATTCAACGAATCACTCGAGCGCTTTTCCGTGAGGAATGTGGAACTGACGGCGCTCGCTTCAAGCTTGCCGCGTTCTCACGTTAAGTTTTGATTGTGGTAAAGGGAATATAGGGCGAGATGAGCTGTGAGTGCCTCTCGTTTTTTGTGGTGCACCAAGTTCGTCGGAATAGACGGTTCACGTTGGCTCGAAACATAGCGGCGGTGTGATTGAGCGAGAAGAGCGGGTCAAAGCCCTCCGCGCAAGCTCCCTTGCCCAACCACGCAGCCGCGACGGCCTTTATAGCGAAGATGTTCTCCGCGCGGAAAGAGCTCGCGAATGAGCGGAGGATAGTGCGGGTTCTCATCGGACTTGATGACGACGTTGCGTTTTGAGAGCTTTCGCACAAAGCGCAGTAGGCGCTTTCTCCCTATGAGTCTTTGATCAGGGCGACGGCCGTAGCGGTGTTTTGCGATTTTAGCGAGTGGGCCATTGGCCGGCATTTGTGAGACTTCAAAGCCAAGAATGCGCCGAGTTCCCGATTCAACTGCAAGCGAGATCGAAAGCGGTTTGCACTTTGAGTGTTCAAACGTCTCCATGTCGTCAAACTCAACGCACTCGAGTTTGGCCTTGTGACGGAGTGACTCTTTAAGCTCGCACTTTGCAACTCGGCCAAGAAAGAGAAGCTTCCTTGCACTTGTCGTGCGGCTGATGCGCAAGACCTTCGACACTCTTCTAAGCGAGATGCCCGAGACCAAGAGCATCCAAAGTGGGTGGTTCAAGTGGCGTTTTTTCTGTGCAAAGCAGACATCATGACTTGCCTCAGAGAATGTGCGCCTACAACTAAGGCAGCGAGTTCGCGCTACCCGCACACCGTCCGAGAGCCTTTGATAGCGACCATGGGCGTTGATATTTGAGCTCTTACAGTGAGGACACGTCCGCTGCATCAGCCCGAGGCAAAGCAAAATGAACGCAAGGCTCAAACGCTTCTCAAAACAAAGCCCAGTGCGCATTGCACCAGGCTTGTTTCGAAAGCCGGACTTATAGAGCTATGCCAAAAACCCACACGCTGGTGAGCCAGTTTATGGGCGTTTAAGAGGAGTCACATTCGACGGCAACTCCACCGCATCCTCTACTGCCGTCGCCGTCTCATCGTTGCTGCCGGTACTGCGATGACCGACTTTGGCTTGCGAGAGTTGATTCTTGAGCAGCTGATTCTCGATAACCTCTTGGCTGAGGCGAGCGGCGATGGATTCGAGATGTCTGAACTCATCACCGGCACGGAGACGCAGTGGACGGGGGCGACCATCGACGAGGTCGTCGAGGAACTTCTCGAAGGCATACAGTGGGCCGGCGATGCGAGATGAAAGAACACGTCCGACCAAAAAGAGAACGGCGGCAAAGGCAAAGCTCACGATCGCGAATGTAATGATGAATGGGATGAGGTAATGATCAAGGAGCTTGTCGTTGTTGCCGACGAGGTCGATGATCGTGACGCGGAGAAACGTGTACGAGAAGACGCCGCCGATCAGGGCGAAGCCAAGACCGATTCCAGTTAGGATGAAGCAATAGCGCAACTGAAAGCGGATATTGACCCACATGCGTTTTCGGCTGTTGTCGGCTGGCCAAAGAATCTCTGATTCTCTAACCAGAGCGGTTGCGATCATCGCGTATCCCACCCACTGTAGCGCGTCGGCAAGGTTGAAAGCGGGTGTCGATTTGTCGGGCGAGCCGAGAAGAATAAAGTCGACGACATATCCATAGAGAATCCTGTCGGTGACGTTGCCAAGAATTCCGCCGAGCAAGACACTCATGCCGGATCGGAGGAGGAGCGATTTGATTGGGAGCAGGTATTGAATGATTCCAAAAGAAAAAATCAGAAAGGCGCCGCCGGTCGATAGCGTTACGATTCGCAGTACGGCGGGAAGCTCGCTAAAGAGGCCAAGCATGGCGCCGTGATTGTGGTGCAGGACAAAGCCAAGTGGGCCGTAGAATTCGATGCCGCGAATGTGCTCGGCCCAAATCTTTGTGATTTGGTCGATTCCCCAGGTCATGAACAAGGGGACCAGCACGATAGTCCAGTCGAGGCGTCGCAGTTGCATTCAGGCTCCAGAGCACGTGGTGCGAAGTCTCTTCTGTATCGGAAACTTCGCCGTCTGCGACGAGGCCAAGCTATTCTTTTGAGACCTTGGTCAGAGCGGTGTAATCGCCGGTCTTGGCGGCTTGGAAGTTCTTAATTTTAGGGCTGACGACGGCCGTTTCGTATTCGTACCAAAGTGGAATTATAGGAAGGTCCTCATAAACGAGGCGCTGGACCTTTTTATAGTGGTCGATTCGTTTGCGAACATCTTGGATCTCGTTGCCGCTGTCGACGAGTTGATCGAGTTTGTTGTTCACGTAGCCGCCACGATTTCGCCCTTTCGGAGGAACCTGGGCTGAGTGAAAAGCGGTGCGGTAGATATCGGGATCCGTAGTACCGACCCACTTCATTGAAGCGAGTTGAAAGTTGCCTTTGTTGACGTCGGCAAAAAAAGTTGCCCACTCAAAGCTCTGCATATTGAGTTTCAGTCCGAGCTTCTCGAGTTGGCTCGCGATGACTTTTCCGTTCTCAATGGCTTGTGTTGAGTTCGATGTTTTGAGCGTGAGCTCTTTGCCTTCAAGGCCGGCCGCCTTGACCATCGCCCGGGCTTTTTCGAGATCGTAAGTCGGAATAGTCAAAGTGCCATCGTAATAGGCGTTGTGAGGTGGGAGAATACTTGTCGCGACCTGTGCCATTCCCTCAAGCTTGAATCGAATAATCTCATCGCGATTGATTCCGGCTGATAGAGCTTGGCGGGCCTCTTTGGATTTGAGCGTCGGATCGTTCATATTGACGAGAAGGTAGGTCATGGAAAGACCGGGGTACTTGTAGACAGTAAGACCTTTTTTCTCGAGTTCATTCACCTTTGCGGGAGGAAGCTCTTGTTGCGCCAAATCAAGCTCACCCTTCATCACTTTTAAAAAGCGTGTGTTTTCTTCGCGAACAATTTTGAAGCTAGCCGAATTGATCGTTGGTGCTGCGTAGGGATTCTCTTTATTGGCATCGAGTCGAATTTCGTTGGCGTCAGCAGAAACAAACTTGAAAGGTCCTGAGCCAATCGGGTTTTTTCCGAAGTCATCTCCCGCCGCCTTCACCTTAGAAGCTGGTAGGATTTTAACTGGTGAAAGATCGGTGAGCAGTGTTGCAGAGAATTTTTTGAGCTTGAGATCAAGAGTGCCACCGGAAGGACCGTAGGTGACCGTTACTGTGTCGATGGCGGAGAGTGCTGATGCAAAGGGGCTAGCGTCTTTACGGTACTCTGCGAATGAGAACTCGATGTCTTCTTTGGTGACGGCGTTGCCGTCGTGAAACTTCAGACCTGGCCGAAGGTCGAAGTGGTACGTATCTTTTGCTTGCGATGCATAAGACCAACGGCTTGCCGCTTCGCCGATAATCTCCATGTCGGGCCCCAGACGGACGATCGATGTGAAGATCAGATTTGTGAGACGCATTCCAGTGGCATCAGTGGCGCGTCTGGGGTCCAGCGTTGACGGTTCTGCGGATAGGCCAACATAGATGGTCGATGTGTCCTGTGCTGCCTTTTGGTACAACCCGACGAAAAGAAGGTCTGTGAGAGTGAAAGGGCTAAAACGAGAGCAATTGGTGTCAGTTTCATAGATTTCATTTTCCCATCGGCAAGGGGTCGACGCAAGTCACTCAGCTCTGTAGACTTTCATAATCATGCAGAACAGTCTTCCAAAATCCGGCGTTCACCCTTTTCTTGTTTCTCTGTTTGTCATCGTATTGGCTGGCGATCTTTTGCTGCCGACGATGGCCGATGCTGCGAGTCGTAAGGGCTCAAAGAAGTCGACTGTTGCGACAAAGCCTAACGGTGCAGCAGCATCGAAAACGGCGACGGTGGCTCCGACTCAGGTGGCGGACTCACCACTCGCCGCCGAAATAAAGGGATTGGTAAATGCGGCGGAGAAGTCGGGCTTGAGGTCAAGTGAACTCGGTCTTTGGGTGGCGTCTGTTGGATCGGGCCCCGATCACTTGGTGTTTGAACATAACAGTGAGAAGAGTTTCATTCCTGCTTCGCTCTCAAAGATTCCAACTGGCGCAGCGGCGCTGAGTCTTTTGCCGTCGTCGCACAAGTTTAAAACGACTTTCGCTATGGATCGAGCGGCTTTGCAGGCCAATCAGACTGTCGCTGGCGGTGTACTCAAGGGACCACTGTACTTTATCGGCGGCGGTGATCCGTCATTTGTATCTGAAAACTTATGGTTTCTCGTCAATGAACTTTCGCGGACGGGAGTCAAGACAATCGAGGGCGACGTGGTTGTCGATGACTCGCTGTTTGATTCGATTCGTTACGACGGCGATCGACAGGAGCAGAGGGTTGATCGCGCCTACGATGCTCCGATTGGCGCACTGTCGTTTAACTGGAATTCGATTACCACGTGGGTTCGTCCTGGTCCTGTCGGGGGAGCCCCGGCCGATGTAACTTTAGACGTGAGCAGTCCGTTCTTTGAGCTCAAGAATAAAGTCAAAACGAATGGCAAATCGAACGGAGTTTCTGTTGAGCGTCTGCGAACCGAAGATGCGACAAAAGGGGAGGTGGTCATTGTGAGCGGCACAATTGGCAGTGGCCAACCCGAGAAGGCCTACTACAAGAGTATTCGTGAGCCAGCATTGGTCGCCGGACACGCGGCGATTGTTTTTCTTAAGCAACGAGGAATCGAAGTGAAGGGAACCGTGCGCTCGGGAAAGGCGCCAGACGGAGTCACGATTGTCGCGTCGGTTGAGAGCAAACCGATTCAGGCTGTCGTTGCTGATATGTTGAAGTGGTCGAACAACTACGTAGCCGAAATGTTGGTTAAGAATCTTGCTGCAAATGCGGAGTCTCCTGAGCGCCCTGCGACGATGGCGACCGGTCTTAAACGCGTGCGTGATTGGATCGAGCAGAGAGCAGGATTGAAAACCGGAGAATATGAGTACGTGAACGCGGCCGGACTGACCCGAGTCAATCGCTTTTCACCAAAGCAGATGGGCCAGATGTTGCTGACGGTTCAGCATGACTTTCGAGTGTTTCCGGAGTTCTTAGCGGCGCTGCCAATCGGAGGCATGGATGGAACTTTACGCAGTCGCATGAAGAACGGCGCTGTTGATGGTGGCTCTATTCGGGCGAAAACAGGCTTACTTGACGGCGTTGTTGGTCTAGCCGGCTTTACGGGAAACGTTGATGGCGCGATCCATAGTTTTGTTTTTATTTTTAACGGTCCCCCGTCGCGTGAAGTGGCGGCGCGGGCGCTCTTCGATCGCATTGCGGATCGGCTAGCGAATTAAAATGTCGAAATCACTTCTTCTCACTGGATTTCTAGCGTTCGCAGTTCTGTCGGTGACTGGTGAGCTCTTTGGTCAGGTCGATAGCGGCCCAGATGGTGGGGCCGCAATGGACGGAGAAAATAAGCCGAAGGAGGCGGACTCGCTATTTGGTCTACCGGGTATTTTACGTGACGATGAGGCCGCAGAGGTCAGCGCCGACGGCGGCATGGCGGTCGATCGCGAAGAAAGTCTGCCTGAGCGCTATCTTTCTCGCGCGGTGCCGTGGGTTCCGCCTGAGTACTCGCGCCAAGAAGGGACATTGGGCTGGGATTCTGCGACTTTCAAGGTTCCCCCGGGGATGGCCAAGCGAGTGGCATTTTGGAAAGAGATCTACTCGAAGTACACCACTCATCAGGGTGTCCTTCACGATCCGGATCAGCCGCAACAGATCTACGATGTCATTGATTTCAGTTCGGTCGGCGAGCGTTCTCGGGCGCGGTCGCGCCTTGTGAACCAACGAAAAGCGAAAGTCGCAGAGCGATTTCTTCGTCTGAGTCGAATAAAATCAGAGAAAGAACTTCGCGATGCCGACGATAAACGCTTTTTTTCATACGCCTATAGCGGTCCTTTGGATGAGCTTTTTAGTGCATCGTCAAAAAAGCTGCTAGAGGAGACCCGTTCGCGCTTGAAGGCCATGGGCAACAAGCGACGCATCCGATTCCAACTTGGTCAAAAGGACAAGTTTATTTTGGGCATCTCCTCTTCGGGTCGTTACTTGCGTGAGATGGAAAAAAAGTTTCGCGAAGAGAGATTGCCTATCGAGCTGACTCGACTTCCCTTTGTCGAAAGTAGTTTCAATATTCAAGCAAGGTCGCGTGTCGGCGCTAGCGGGATCTGGCAGTTTATGCCACGAACGGCGAAACCCGGCATGTTGGTGAGTCGCGATGTCGATGAGCGCAACGACCCGTTGACGGCGACAATGGGCGCTGCTCGTCTTTTGCGAAGCAACTTTGAGCAGCTTCGATCATGGCCGCTCGCGTTGACCGCGTACAATCATGGCGCAGCCGGCATTGCTCGAGCCGTAAAAAAGACAGGCTCGCGAGATCTTAGTGTCATCATTGAGAAGTACGAAAGTCGTCGATTTGGTTTTGCATCGAGTAACTTCTACGCCTGTTTTCTCGCGGCGCTCGATGTTGAGCGAAACGCGCAGGCGTTACTGGGCGATGTGAAATGGAGTACAGTATTCGACGGTGCGGAAGTCGATGTTTCAACTCCGCTCGAGTGGCGCGATGTCGTTCGATTTTACGATGGCGAGAGCGCTCTAGCTGAGCTTCAGAATCCTCATTTGATGAAGCGAGTTCGCACTGGAAAGGCGAAAATACCGAAACGCACCTTTGTACGGGTTCCGCTCTCGCGCCGGGAGCTGGCAGAGGAGTGGGCGAAGGGTCGCATTTCGGCAGAAAGTCTAACGGCGCGCTTGCAGGCGATCCCGATTGTTCTGCCTCAGCCCCGGTCGGCCGTGGCGGCTCAAGACGATATTTCGGGAAAGCTCGGAGGACTCTCGGAGGCAGCGCAGTCGATCCTTCCGTTCTTTAAAGAGGACATCAGCATTGACGGCAAGTCTGACAATAAGGCAGCGGCAAGCCCGACCCCAAAACCAATCGGCCCAGACGGAGGGCCCGGGCTTTGAAGGATTTCGCGATTATATCAGAGCGAAATAAGTCTCAGTTTTTCTATAAGAAGCTTGCACCATTTACGGCTTTTAGCGAGCTGATGGAGGATCGTCATTACCGACAAGTACCCGATGACTGGGTCGTGGTGTTGACTGACATCAAAGGTTCGACGCAGGCGATTGCTGAAAATCGCTATAAAGATGTGAACCTGCTAGGTGCAGCGTCGATTGTTGCTATTCTCAATCGCGTAAGCGATCGCATGATTCCATTTGTCTTCGGCGGTGACGGCGCGACTATTCTTATTCATCAGAGTGAACTTGAACGGATAGCGCCGGCTCTACAGGCGACGCTGCGTTTGGCGCGCGAGGCCTTTCGTTTTGAAATGCGAATCGGCATGGTGCCCGTAAGTGAGCTGTCGGCGCAGGGGTTTCAGATTGAGGTGGCAAAGTTCGGCGTCTCAACCAAGGCGAGTTTTGCCATGATTCGTGGTGGTGGTGTGAGTGCCGCTGAGAAGATCGTGAAGAGTGGTCGAAATCTTATAGAGGAAGTGTTCAGTTCGACCGAAGTTCGAGAGAGCGCATTCGAAGGGCTTTCATGTCGGTGGAATCCGGTTCGATCGAGACGGGGCGAGATGGTGAGTCTTCTGATTTTAGCAAAAGGTGAAAATACTAAAAAGACGTATCGCGATGTGCTTGAACGGATCGACAGCATTTTGAGCTCGGACTCGCAGGCGATCTCTCTTGATAAGATCGATCCCGGCGTACGACTATCGAGTTTAAAGAGAGAATTCGATGTGCAGACGGTTGGACAGTCATTCGCGAGAAAGATCAGACGGATTATGAATATCGCGATTGAGGTCGTCACCATGCGGGTCCTGACGGTCACGGGCTGGTCGATGGGAAGCTTTAGCGCAGAAAAGTACGCAGGTGAGATGGTGGCGCAGTCGGATTCAAAAAAGTTCGATGACATGCTTCGAATGATTCGCGATTGCTCACGAGAAGAACATCGAAAGATCGAAGAGTACTTAACCGCAGAGCGACACGCCGGTCGTTTGAATTATGGTCTACATGCCTCAAATGAAGCGATGGTCACCTGTCTTGTCTTTCACCTCGATGACCATATTCACTTTGTCGATGGCTGCGACGGCGGCTATGCGCTCGCCGCCAAACGATTGAAGGAACAGCTCGCCGCTAGTACTTGAGCGGAACCATAAGAATTCGATCGCCACAAGTGAAGCCGATTTGGCTCGGCTTCTCGTGGCTTGGCTCGACGGCATTGCCAATCGGCACGCACCCGGTCGGAGCAAGCAGGCGGAGGCGAGCTGGTCTGATCAGGCCAACAAGACGTCCACTTTCGTAGCGCGGTGCCAACACCTCAGCACTGGACGTCGTTCCCAGTCCCGCTGGCAGGTACACCATAGGCGAGCGTTCGTCTCCGACGGTTGAGTCGCCAATGACCGGGAAGAAGAGTCGCATAAAAAAGAAACCGGGAAGGAAGCTAAAGCGACGGAGTGATGTCGACACGACGTCGCCACTCTTGAGATCGGTAAACTGCATCTCATAGATCGTCTGTGCAGTGATAGACGTCGTCGTTTTTCCGATGAAGCCCGAGAGCACGGATAGGACCGAGTCAGTTTTAGAAAGCGGAGCGAGATTCTTATCGAATGCTGCCGAGCCATCGCTATAGACGCCAGATAGCCGCAAGGTCGAGCGTGAGCTCTCGGTGTAGAAGCTGGTACCGACCGCTTCGCCATCGCTGTTTAAAAGCGGCGCTGTACTATTGGCGCGGAGCCGACGATAGCCGCCGGCATCCATCGTTCTCGAACTGCCGATTTTTGCATCTTCGATCGATGTTATGACGTGTTCGGAGTCGGTGCCTTCACCCTTGAGCCAGGCCGCGCGAAGGACCCCGCGGCGCTGCTCGTCACGGCTTTGATAGAAGAGCGCAATTGGAGTCTGATCTTTCTCGCGCAAGCTCTTTAGCCCGCTTGGGCCCCAGTAGTAGATGCGAAACTCTGGCAAATCAATTGGACTTGGATTCCACGGATCATACGCGGCTTTTTCGCTCTCCGGCGTTGTGCCGCGAGATATCCAAGCTGGAACAAGTTGCTGCCCAACGCGCATCCACTGAAAACGCTCAGTGATGACGGAAACGGCGTTGTTAAACTCAGCCTCAGCTGCAGTTTTCCCATCAAAGTTCACGGCCATTGGACGAAGTCGTTCGTCAAAAAAACGGAAAAGAAACGAGGGTTGCTTCTTTTCAGGCGTTGGAGGAATTCTCCAGACCAGAATATAGTCCGACTTGCCGTCGAGATTCACGTCGGCGCGATGAAGCGCCAAGAGCTCGCCTTTGGTAAGTGCAACCGACTGAACTGCAGACACGTCGTAAACACCAGGTCCCTGCGAGAGCAGCACCAGCTTGATCTCGTTTGCTGTTGAGGCAACCGCAACGTAGTCCTGCTTGGCTTTTCCGTCGGCCGACACGACTGATCGCAGACTTGCGGTCTTTAGTAGCGAAATCGCCTGACTGTCGCCGCGATAGCCATAGCTTTGAACGTCAGGATCGCTCGCATCGGGAGTCGATAGAACTTCAAGGCCAATGACTCGAGTTTCAGTTTTTGACTTCTTCGTTTTTAGATCAACGGTTGTGATTTTCGCTTCGAGTGAAAGTTCACTCTCAAGACGAGAACTCTTTACCTCAAGATTGAGAGGTATCGACTTGCTTTCTCCATTGCTCCAGCGACCAATGTCAACTCGAGCTGGCGACAGCGCCGCGTCGTTTGCCGAACGACCCAATAGTCGAAACTCGATAGTGCTTCTCTCGGCATCGGTCCAAAGGTTTTCGAGTTCAAGACTGAAACTTACTTTTGAGTCGCGTCGATTCCAGTGGATTTCGACCGCGCGTTTGGCAACCGGCATAATAACCGGCTGTGGCTGCACCTCGAGGGAACGCCCAAGATCGACGGCTCCCGTCTGAACAAAGGATGTGCTGCTGCGGGCAAGGCGTGGGTTCGGCGAAAGCGGCCGAGTCCCAAGGAGAAGACGGGCGTACGCTTCTTTGGCGCTGGCACCAGTATTGAGAATCCGCGCCAGAACGCCGACGACAGCGGGCGACGCCATACTCGTCCCACTCTTCATTTCGTATCCCATTCGATCTGTAAAGACAGACGGAGTGAGCGCCGTTGGAAAGAGGCTTAAAATGCCAAGGCCTGGGGCGGCCACGTCGACACCGGGACCGTGATTTGAAAAGTGTGACAGCGCGCCATCGGGATCGTGTGAGCCGACGCAGATTACGCCGGTGTAGATACACGGACGAATCAAAGCATCGGTGCCATCGTTGCCGGCCGCGGCGACAACAAGAATTCCCTGGCTTCGCGCAAGATCGAGAAGCTGCGCGAGGAGATTGGAGTCGACGTCGGCCGGCCAACCTAGAGACATATTGATGATCTGCGCTTTTGAGCGAATGGCGTACAAAAGACCGCGTGCGACGAGATCGCCAAAGCCTTTTCCGGCTTTCAGTGAGGCTTCCTCTGGAGAGGGCAGAGTTGCACTCGTCGCAGTACCGACTGTTGCATTGAGTGATGTCGGTCGAACGGGTTCTGTCGGTGAGGCTGAGATGACCTTTACGCCAAGAATTCTCACGTTCTGAGCGATACCGCTGACACCATCGCCATCATCCGAACGAGCGGCGATAACGCCGGCCACATGTGTTCCGTGACCGTTGAGATCGCGGGCATCATTGTCGCCCCAGACGGCACTGCCAGGTGCCGACTTCGCAGTCATATTCCAGCCCGAGCAATCAAGCGGGTAGCCGTTGCCATCGGCATCTTTGTTTTTGTAGGTCTGATCGCACGTCGTGCGCGCCGCTGCGTTGGCGGCGGTCTTTGTACACTTCGTATACTCGGCAAGCGCTTTACACTCCGCGGTGTTTTCAACAACGCGGTCGAGAAGTTCGGGATGAGAGAAGTCAAGACCGGTATCGAGAATGGCGATGCGGACTTCTTTTCCTGGATTGAGATTTTCTTTTGGAGCGCGAGTCACACCGACATCTTCGCCTGCGCGGCCTTGCACCATAAGGCTCGTCAGATCGTCGAGCGCAATGGGAATTGCTTGGCCTTGGTTTTTATATCCCCATTGCAGATTTTCAAAAGAGGCTCCTCCAATTCGAGTGTTGGGAGTCGCGACGTTTTGAAGCGTCGTGAACTTCACATCGCGTGGTTCGAGACTGACAGGAACGCGATTCCGTTTGATCCAACTGGCGATTTCGCCGTCGGCGTTTGCGTTCTTCAGAGTGATCTTCATTGCACTCGCAAGAGCGGCTCGTCCGATCTGTTTCAGAAAGCGTTGTTCGTCTGGCGAAAATAGCGGCGCTATGGTCGCAACGCCTGGCGCATTGGCGAGACGCTCGATGTCGCGTGCTGAGCCTTCGGGTCGCGCCGTGGCGATCAGGCTAAAGTCTTCAGCGGCGAACGTTTGCAAAGAAAAAGCGAGAGTCAGAGCGAGAATAAGTTTGTTCATCTTAGTATCCTTCGCTCAGGTAGCTGGCGTTCATCTCGCTTGAGGAAATCTGGTAGTCGCTGACAAAGTCTTTGAACACTCCGGCACGGTCTTTGTTGTTGAACGAGCCAATCGTCGATGATTTGTACTCGGCCGTGTCGCCGTTCTCGTCCCGCGTTCGGAAGCCCGAGATCTTCACCTGATAGAACAGGTTCTCTTTGCCGATAAAGTTAATGAGCTTTCCAAGATCGACGTTTCTCTCCAAAAGCGTCATGACTTTAGAGGACCACTTGATTCGCTCTTCGCGATTTCTTGGATATTCGCGACGCAGGTCGAGGATTTCGATCATCCACGGCAAGATACACTCATAGCTCTGGCCATGGATATACGTGATCGTCGGAACGATGCTGACCATCTCGGTACCGGCACGCTTGCGCGCTTCCTCGGCGCATGTGTCGCGAAAGCGAGTTTCTCCATAGATCGGAATCAAAACTTTTTTGACAAGGTCGTCGTCGCTCCCGCTGAACGAGTTCCAGCCAATAATCCGCTGCATCGTCGAGCCGCGTTCTTTGTTGGTCATCAAAAGTTTACTGCGCAAACGTTCAATGCCCTCTTCGTAGACTAAGAGGGTCGATCGGATTTCAAACAACTGCAGTCGCAACATGTCGTTAAAGACGTTGCGATCAATCAGGCTGATTCCAAGCCCAAGACTTTGTACTCGCGCATCGATTTGATCGAGAGTTTTGAAGAGGTCCTTCTTTGAAAGATCCCAACCCGACCAGTAGTTTTCGATCGTGGTGACCGGGTTTGATTCCTTTCCTTTCGTCACTTCGCCTTCAGTTGTCGTGACGGACCACTTCGCGTTTCCAAAGAAGCTGTCTTTTGGGTTTGAGCCCGAGGCGCCCGCGATTAATCCAGGTTTCCAGAACGTTGAATTCTGAGTTAGACCATCGAGAATATCCGACAGGAATGAGTAATAGTTCTTTCCGGTTCGACTTAAGATTCGGTGGCTGAAAAGCGTGCGCTCATATTTTTTCGTGTCGGTGATTCCGTGTTCAGGATCTTTTGGCGGTTGGACTTTAACTCGGTGCCACTCTTCAATATTGGTCCATCTCCAGAATAAAAATTTGCCATTCTGAATCGCCGCCTGAGTGCGGTGATCGAGTCGATAGGGGAAAAAGTTTTTCTCTAAAATCTCGGAGTTGTTTGATTGAAGAACCGCACGCACAGCCGTGATCGTCAATCGCTGTTTGGCGTCGTCGCTTGGCTTCTCATCAAGATGGAAGGCGCGCGTCTGCGCCTGTCCCCATTTCTTCTCCCAAGATAGACGAGTGAGGTTCATCCAGAAGTTGAAGTCGATGGAGAGGCCGGCCATCTGCGACTGAATATTCTGTAAGTAAATTTTGATCAGACCACCTTCGCGTGTGAAGGTGGTTCGACGCAAGACGACCTGGTTGGCCTGTGCTCCAATGACAATTGTATTGGCGTAGGTCACTGGCTCAAGGCCAAGCAGAGTCATCAGCGGAATCGTCAGCGACGCATTTTCGCCAAGAGCCAGAGTGTCGGTCACGGTGAAGGTTTCATTTTCCTGCAGGTCCTCAAGAAACTTTTCGAGAGTCGCCTTTTGCTCTGTTGCACGGTCCTCGGCCGTGGCGGCGCTTGAGGTGACAAGCATCTTCGCCATGTTTTTCATAAAACTAGGAACCCACAGCTCTTTCCACGACTTCTTATCGGCCGCCTCGATCGATGGGACGGGGCGCACGTGAACGTAGCTTCGAACGACGCTGAGGTTTGCGCCAAATCCCGGGAATACCTTGGGAATACCGTCGACACCAAGGAAGTATCCGATTCGGCCACCGGCTGAAACTTGATCGACAAGGCTGACGCGGAAGTCGCTCGACTCGGCCCCATAGTAAGAGCCAGTGACGATTGAGCGCGAAGCATTCAGCGAAAGACCGCCAATCGGACCGCCCCAAGTCGAAATCGGCTGAACATAGGGTTCTCGGGGGTTCTTTTTCACATGATCAAAGAACTGACGTTGGAGGCCGGCCGTGCGTTCGTCGGTGAGGCGATCAAAGCGCAGGATCTCGAGATTTTCGTTGATCATGGTGGTCAGCTGCCGAATACCGGCCGAGATACCTTCGATTTTTAGAAAGCGAACGATATCATCGGTGCGAAGCGGAGATTCGGGATCACCATGTGTAAAGCGAAGGGCGTAGCCATCGTATTGTTCCTGGGTGACTTTGCCCTGTTGGACGGAACCGGCGGTAACCTTCGTATTGACCGCAAGTCGGCGTGCGTCCTGAGCCAAACGTTGATCGATCTGTGTGAATCGCACGAGCGAGTTTCGGCGGGCAACCGTCTTCTCCAAGATCACTTGCGCGATGTCAGATGGATAGCGGCCCGCATTCACGATATCTTGAAAGTCTTGACGTGTGAGGCGAGCGATTCGCTCCGTGACCCATCGTATATCGTCGAGAGTGGTCTCTTGAAATGCGTCCGCATACTTATGTGTGAAGATGAGGTTTTCGCTGACGAGCTGCAAGGGCTCCCAAGCGTACATATTCACGCTCTCTGGAACATCGACCAGAACAAAAGGCACAAGCAATGAGCGAAGGATGCGACGACCTTTGATATGTGTCGCATTGAGATTTCCCATATAGAACGATGTCGGAACGACAATGGTGGCCGGCTCGAGCATCGCATCTTGAATCACAACTTCGAGTTTACTTTCGACGTTCTCAATCACCCAGCGCTTGTGATCAACCAGGCCACCCTCAATCGAGAGGTCCGAGATGAACTCTTTTTTGGCTTGCGCATTTTCAAATTGAACGCGCAGTTTTTTATACCAACGCGGCGACTGCACGGGATAGCCAACTTTGCGCAGAAGTGCCGCCCGCATGAGTGCTTGATGTGTGTTGAGACTCATCACCAGGCGGTAGATTCGCGATTGGCCATCGGCGCCGATCGCCTGCACCTGGCCGCGAAACCAACCTTCGGGGTTGAGGGGCATTTTGGATTTCCACTGCAGAGTGGGAGTGGTGGCTTCAGAAGGAAACGCCGTGATCGAACTATCGAGTGCAGAGAGTTTTTGATCGCTCCACACGTCGCTCGCTTGAGGATTGAGGCGACTTAAATCGACGCCTGATTTTCGAAGATCGGCCGCGCGGTCGGCGTCGAGGGGGCCATTTTGATCGAGCAGATCGCTTGCGGGAGCCTCATTATTCTTTGTCGAAACCGCGGCCGTTGAGACGGCTTTTGATTCGGCGAGAGCGGACTGTGCGGCACAAAACAGCGGCAGGACAACGAGTAAACGAACGAGGTTCTTTGGTGGCATTGCTTCGTCCCCACGAGGTTGTTATTTGGGAGCTAGGAGCGACAAAGCTTAGAGTTATCGGCTATATAACGCAGTATGTCAATATTGAGTTGTGACGAAGTCTCAAATGCAATTGGAGGCTTTTGAGGGCATATCGGGGGAATTAAATTCAGGATCGGAGTGGTCGTTTCAAAAAAAAGAGAGAGGCCGGAGCCCCTCTCTTTCTTGTGGCGGTGCCAAAACGACGACTCTTACAGAAGGCCGTCTGCTTGGTTGCCGTACCAAGTTTTTAAGATCTCTTTCATTGTTTCTGGCGAAGTCGACCAGTTGGTTGCGGCCTCGTCGACCAGCGCGTCCATCGGTCCTTTGTCGCCCTTCATTGCCTCAGTCAGAGCACCTTTTACTTTGTTGAAATCAACACCGTAGAGGCGCTGTGTGAAGTCCGCGATATCCTTCTCGGTACGAGCACGTTGTTTGCCGATGGTTGCGTAGTCGTTCAGGATACGAGCGACTTTCATTCCGGTTTCAGCATCGAGTTGGTACTTTGCTGCGAAGAATTCGCCAGCTGACTTCACGACGTTCTTTTCCTGTTGAGCAACATCAGCTGCGAAGTCGCGGCCTTTGCCGTCGGCGTCGTTCAAAGCGTCACCCCAGTCGTCATAGATGATGCCGTTGTTCGATTGCCATGCCCAGCCGGTATAAGTCGAAGCGCGACCGTAGCTGTCGAGGTAGTACCAAGTGTCGTATTCAAGGGCGTAGTAACTCGAGAAGTAGGGATCTTCGGTATCGATGATCTTTAAACCGTTTTTATAGAAGTTGCAGCCTGGGCTTGGGGAGTAACCGCACTTGTAGCCATAGACATCGTACCATGCACCGTAGCCAGGATCGGGCGTGCTACCGCCGCCGCCGCCTCCACCGCCGCCTCCACACGCGGAGACGAGAACTGCTGCCGAAAGAGCCGCCATAACAGACGTCATTGATTTGTTAAACATCTGAGTTTCCTTTCTAAAACGTGGACTGCCTGAGCTCTCAGGCGAACATCCGTGGTTGATTTAAAAGTGGTGTCCAAAAGGACCGAACGGAAACAGCTTGAGCAACGCCTGTACCATGTTTGGGGAGTCCAATTGGCACCACTGTACTGGCGACTACGCATCGCATTGGCTGCGATGTTGAACAAGGCTCACAATGACCTGTCGAAAAAAATCTTAGTCTGGAGCTCTGAGAAAGGGTGGCTTTCTACAACGACCGAGAGTTCGGTTCAAATGTGGGGTCAGATGTTGAGACAGAAGGCCGGGAGCGTGGCTATTTCTCCGGCAATACGCTCAAGCACTTCAGCAGCGGTGCTGCGATAGCTAAAAGCGCGTCTTCTTTGGCGGTTAGACACCTTTGCCAGCGTTCGCCAGCCTGTGTCGCGCGCAATGGTTTGGCGTCTTTGAGTTCGCGCCGGGCTTGTTCAAAATGTGCCCAGCATTCGAGGTCAAGGCTTCGGAATGGGTCGGTGTCGGGGAGGAGTTGGGCCGAAACGAGTGTAATGAGTATTTTATACTCGTCTTTTTCGGCGAGCTTTGGTTCTTTCTCGACCAGAGCTTCAAGTCTATCGACGTAGTCGTTAATCGCTCGTGAACGATCAATGGCTGTTTTCATCTTTGAGCAATCGGGCATGGCGGGGATTCCACCGGCCGATTGTGCCCGAGTTCCAGTTGTAAACAGAAGAATAAAAATGAGAGCAAGAAAGCGTATCGGTATCACTTCTTCCTCGCGTTCTTTTTTGAATTGGCGCGACTGGTTGGTTTCGTCGCTTTTGTCGCCGACTTTTTCGTAGTTTTAGAGACCACCTTTTTTGATGGCGCCGCGATAGGCTCAGACTTGGCAGGAGTACCAATAATGGCGCCGCCATTGTCGCAGTCTCGAGGTGGATCGCTGGCAGGAGGTTGAAACGCAATTTTCGAATTATTTGCGGTACTTGTCGAACAGTTGGCAAGAGACAGAATGTAGTCGCGAGTTTCCTCGCGCGACTTCAAGAGGCGTTCTTTCCAGGCCTTTGGATCTGGTGGGTCGATTTTCTTTAGCAGATTGACGGCCGCTCCATGCCCGAGATTATAGGCACCAGCTGCAGCGAGGTGGAAATCGAGACCTGGCGCTGGAAGTGAAGTGCCATCGGCACCATGGCCTTTCAGCGCATCTTGGAAGTGGTCGATAATGAAGCGAAGGTAGAGGCCAGCCGCGCCGATGGCGGTGACAGGATTTAGAGCGAGCGCTCTGTTGAACTGGGTCGGTGTGTTTTGTTTATACATTTTTTGAGCTCGAAGTTGGTTGAAGTACGAGTCCCATTTCATGCCGACGGCGATGGATTTCAAGCGTGCGATCGCGTACTCGCGGTCTTTTCTGTCCTGGGGTTTGTTTGAATCTTTTGCGGCCAACTCAGTGAGGCGTTTGACCTCTTCGGGATCGGTCTTCCCAGCTTGAATCAAATTGGTGATGGTTGGCATTGTGCTGCGAAGGAACTGGGCAAGGCCGAGCGCACCGGAGTGCGAGCGTGCTGACGGATTGAATCGACTTTCTCGAAATAGAAGACAGGTGAGGAGGCTCTCTGAAATTCCGAACTCGCGTGCCGAAGTGCGAATATAGGGAGTCCACTCTTGGTAGGATTCATAACGACCGGGCTCGACGAGATAGCAGCTCATGTAGCGATTGAGTTCGCCTTCGGATTTAAACGCTGAGTTTTTGGGGGCGGCGGGTGTCGAGGAGATCTTCTTTGTTTCAGTGTTGCAGTTATCGCCCTTATCGCCTTCGCTTTGTCTTTTTGACCAGGAGAAGAAGTTTTTGACTGTGTCGGTGATATTGGCCTGGGAAGGACGTGGGTATAGCAAAGCCACACAGATAAGGGCGGCCGAGAGGCCCAAGAATGAGAACCGGGGGTCGTGAGAACGCATCGATTCTCTATCGGTCGCGGCGGCCTATTTCGTTACGCTTTTCTTAAAAACCCTGTGTGAAATTATGATGATGGCGATTGAGACACCAGTGGCCAGCGTGACTGGGCCGAGGCTTGGGCCGCGCGGATCGTCGCGCATGACTTCCATCAGAACTCGACCAACGCCGTGGAGGCCAAGCCAGAGCGCAAACAACTGTCCGCGACCAAGCGATTGTCGTTCTTTGTGAAGAAGCCAGAAGCCAAGGCCAGTCTCCCAAATGACCGCAAAAAGCTGCGAAGGGAGCTGGTGATGGACCGGCCAGTCGCAGGTCTTTCCGTAGCAACAGCCAGCAAGGAAGCAGGCAATGCGACCGCCCGCGTAGCCAAAGGCGGTGACGGGTGTCAGAAAGTCGAGCCAGCGAAAAGGCGAAAAAACCATTCGGACGGAAGGGCGACGAGTATAAAAGAAAAAACCAAGTACACCGAAAGCCAGGCCTCCGTACCAGACGAAGCCGCCGGCGAGTATATCGAAGACCCGTAGCGGATTCTCAAAATAATACGCGGGCTCTTCCCAGAGTATATGAACGACGCGTGAGCCGACAAAGCCGGAAGTGAGAACGACGAGGAATAAATCCATGGCCATGCGGACCGGGATGTTTTGCTTCTCGGCCCGGTGGCGAATGGCGAAGGCTGTGGCGGAGAGAACAAGACTGATGACGAAAAAATACGTCGGTATCCGAACACTCCCAAGGTTGATCCAAGGCAGAAATCCGGAGGTGTGAATCACGTCTTTGCTGATTCCTTGTCGGAGGCCTTGTGCTTATTGCGCATGAGCTCCAGATACAGAAGCACGCCGACACCGACGACAATGGCGCTGTCGGCAATATTGAAGGCTGGCCACGTGTACTTGTCTTGAATGTGAAAATCCAAGAAGTCGATGACGTAGCGAAAGCGCACGCGATCGATGTAGTTTCCAATCGCGCCGCCAAAGACTAGCGACAGGGCCGTCACCGTCCAGCGGTCGTCCTCAGGGACGCCTCGCAAAATAGCGAGGATGATGAGCAGCGCGATTGGCGGCATCGACAAAAAGAAGAGTTCGCGAAATGACTCGTGGGTATTGGCTAAAAAGCCAAACGCGGCACCTGGATTGCGAACGTACGTCAAATTGAAAAAGCCGCTGATGACATCAACCGATTCGTGCAGTTGAAAGTGCGTGTGGACATACATCTTCACGGCCTGATCGGTCGTGATAACGGCACAGGCGATGGCGGCTAGAATCATATATTTCAACTTCACCGTTTGATCCTCTTTTACGTCATAAGCCTGCGTTTATACCAAAGCCGGAACGCACTTCGGGCAAACCGTCGGGAACCGCGGCTCCTTGCCAAGTTCCGTGCTCCAGTACCAGCAGCGCTCGCATTTTTCACCGTCTGCGTGCGCGGCCTGTATCTCCAACTGTCCCATGCTCAATGACACTTGTGAAACAATAAAAAATTCGCTGAGAAGCGACTCATATTTTTTAAGTGTCATATGCAAAGGGCCGTCGGCGCGAATCGCGATTTTGGCGTCAAGCCCCGAGCCAATCGCCTTCGTTTGCCGAAGCTCTTCGAGTTTTTTGGTTACGTCAGAGCGAATAGTAAAGAGCTGAGCCAGATCTTCTTTGAGCGCGACATTGTCCCAAGCGGCCACCGGTTTTGGATAGTCGGTGAGGAAGACGCTTGGCGCTTTGTTGCCCGGGAGCTCGGCATAGACCTCTTCAGCAAGGAACGAAGTGATGGGAGCCATCACGCGCGTCAGAGTATCGGCCATCGTGTAAAGAGCGGTCTGCGCTGAGCGGCGAACGAGGCCGTCGCGTTTTCCAGTGTAGAGCCGGTCCTTAAGCATGTCGAGGTAGCCTGCCGAGAGCTCGACCGTGAAGAAGTTGTTGAGAGAGTGATAGACCTTGTAGAACTCATAGCTCTCGTAGGCGCGAGCTGACTCTTTCACAAGTTCATTTAGGCGACCAAGCGCCCACTGGTCGAGCGTGGTCATTTTCGAGAATTCGACTCGATCGGACTCGGGATTGAAGTCGTGAATATTGCCGAGGAGGAAGCGCATCGTGTTGCGGAAACGACGATACGTTTCGGTCACGCGATCAAAGCTCTCTTTGCCGCAGCCGATGTCTTGGCCAAAGTCTTCGTACGAAACCCAGAGACGCAAGATCTCAGCACCGGATTTTTTGATCGTATCGGCGGGGTCAACGACGTTGCCGAGCGACTTCGACATTTTGCGACCTTGGATATCGGTCACAAAACCGTGAGTCACGAGCGCCTTGAATGGCGCTTGGCCTTCGGTCGCCATTGAAGCGAGGAGAGAGGTTTGGAACCACCCGCGATGCTGGTCGCTACCCTCAAGGTAAACGTCAGCAGGATAAGTGAGTTCACCGCGACGTTTCTGTACGGCCGACCAGCAGACACCCGAATCAAACCACACGTCTAAAATATCCGAGCCGCGTGTGAAGTCCGTGCCGCCGCACTTTGCGCAGGGGTGACCTTTTGTAAAGTCCGACTCTGGATGGGCGTGATAGGCCTCGATGCCACCTTCTTTTTCAATAGCGTCGGCGACCTTCTCCATCACTTCGGGTTTGGCGAGAACCGTACCACATGATTTGCAAGTGAACACCGGGATAGGCACTCCCCAAACGCGCTGACGCGAGAGGCACCAGTCGGGACGATTCTCGATCATCGCTCGGAGCCGAGCCTCGCCCCACTTCGGAACAAACTGAATCGAGTCGATCTCTTTCAGTGCGCGGCCGCGCATATCAGTGGCTTCTGGCTTTGCACCGCTGGATGTTTCCAAGTCCATTCCTAAAAACCACTGTGGAGTGGCGCGGAAGATCAGCGGTGTTTTTGAGCGCCAGTTATGGGGATATTGGTGCGTGATCTCTTTAAAAGCGAGGAGTCCGCCGTTGTCGCGCAAACGCTGTACGACGAGTGGGTTTGCGTCCCAGATTTTCGTACCTTTGTACTCGGGAACGTCATCGGTGTAGCGACCTTCGCCGTCGATTGGCGAAAGCACTTTCAAACCGTATTGCAAACCGACGCGGTAATCGTCTTGGCCGTGGCCCGGGGCTGTGTGGACGCAGCCAGTACCGGCGTCAAGAGTGACGTGTGCTCCGAGCACGATCAACGAGTTTCGCTCGTAGAACGGGTGACGCGCATTCATGCGTTCAAACTTTGCACCCTTCACGATGGTGCCGGTATCGGTTAACGTCAGGCCCGTTTCTTTTTCGACGGATTCTTTGAGCGGCGCTGCCATGATCAAAATACGATCGCCCGCATCGTAGAAGCCATAGTCAAAATCAGCATTCAGTGCGAGGCCGAGGTTTGCTGGTAGAGTCCACGGCGTTGTCGTCCATACGGCAAAGCCCACCGGCTTTTTGAATGTGCCGAATGACTTTGCTCCTTCATCAAAAGGCATTACGAAATAAATCGAAGGCGATTTGTGCTCGTGATACTCAACTTCGGCCTCAGCGAGCGCGGTCTGCAGAGCGGGACACCAGTAGACCGGCTTTTCTCCGCGATAGAGTGTTCCCTTTTTTAAAGCGCGCGCCAGCTCACGGACCTCTTCAGCCTCATAGGCCGGGTCCATTGTGAGATAGGGGTTTTCCCATTCCGCCAAGATGCCGAGACGGCGGAATTGCTCGCGCTGATGGTTTACCCACTTTTGCGCCTCTTCGCGACAGAGTTTCCGCATGTCGGTGTCGGTCTTCTCTTTGCGCTTTGGCCCGAGCGCTTTGGTGACGTTGTGCTCGATCGGAAGACCGTGGCAATCCCACCCAGGAATGAACGCGGCCGACCATCCCGCCATATTGCGATACTTGATCGTGAAATCTTTAAGGCACTTATTCAAAACGTGACCGATGTGAATCGAGCCATTTGCGTACGGCGGTCCATCGGGCAGTGTAAACTTCGGACGTCCCGCATTCTTCTTTAGGATCTTCTCGTAGAGATCGGCCTTCTCCCACGCCTCGATCATCTTCGGTTCGCGTTCGGGGAGATTTCCCTTCATTGGGAATTCGGTTTTGGGAAGAAGAACGGTGTTTTTGAGATCCGTCTTCAGGTCGGTCGAGTCAGAGCCACTAGTCGCCTTTGTCATAGGCAAATACGGTAACACGATCGCGGCGATTAGCCTAGAAGTGGTCGTACAGCTTTTGCGCCAATCGAAACCAAAAGATTGATGGCTTCGGCGTCGCTGCCAAGATTCATTTTCTCGCGAACCTCAGCGATGACCGCCAAGGTCTTGGCGTGAAGCATGGGCTGAGCTGTGACCGGAGCGGCCGTGGCTGGCATGTGCTGTTGTTGATTGGGTTGTGACATGGTTGGAACAAAGGCAGGCATTGGCGGCGGTGTGGCCATCGCAGGGCCATCGAATTGACGCATAGCCTCATTGATCTGTCGAAGGTCAGAAATGAAGTTCTGACTGCTCACTGGGGCCGCCGTCTCCATGCGTTCCTGCGGTTCCTGTCGACCTTGCGACAGAGTCTGTGATCGGTAGAAAAGCGTCATCAGACGATCGGGATCAGTGGCCTGTTTCCGGATATGCTCGGGCTGATTGATCAGCCAGTTAAATGCCGATTGCAGATCAGCGCGACCGTATTGGCCGCTGGTCTGAGAACCGTGTGAACTGCTTGAGGAGTTGGATCCGAAAATCGACATAGGGCGACGAGGTTCCCTCACGGGTTCTTGCGACTCAAGCAAAAACAGACTTTGATTAAGATTTATGCATGAGGGCGGACGTACTTTTTTGGCGGCCGCTGTAACTCCGCGAAATTCGGTTCATGTATTCCTGAAGTCGGGGGGAGCTCACCGTGCCAGAAAAGTCTCAGAATCGGCAAACTCGCTCACAGCGAGCATTTTACGGCTTTATTGCTTGCGCAGTGCTCTGCGTGTTGGTGCTGGTTGGAATGTATGGCTGCGCCTCGCGGTCCGTTCAGCCGACACCACCGGCCGCTGTCGTCGATCGTGACTCGCCGACAACAGACATTTTTAAAGTCTTGCGCGATGTGCTTCGTTTTAAAAAAGACGACGCGACTTTGCGTCAGCGCTCGAAAAAAAAGCCGCAGTTCATTGAGAGCCATGCGCTCGAACTGCTGCAGGCGCATCCGGAACTTTTAAGAAAGCCGCTTCGTCAGTTGGTCGAGGAGCTTGATCGACAGGAAGTTCAGCCGGATCCAACCAAACATGTGCGTCTCGTGCCTCCTGCGGGACAGTCAGGCTACGAAGACCTGCGAGTCTACTTCTCACATCCGCTTCTTGAAGCCGGCGTGATGCGTCCGGCGGACAATCTTGTATCAGTGTGGCGGGACTTTCTTCTGCAGGCTAAGCGTGAAATTGTGCTCAATGTTTTTGATTTTGATCTTCTCGAGATTGCCGATGTGTTGGTGGCGAGGGCGCAGGCCGGCGTTTCAGTTCGAGTGGGTATCGATCGAAATGTGATTGCGGCGCGTACAGAGGTGAAGCGCGTTTACGACACGCTGGTGAGTGGCGGGGTACAGGTTGTTCAAGTTGATTCGATGCGACTCAATCATCAAAAGATGGTTGCCATCGACTGGACTCAGCCGACGAACGCGCGCGCGCTCTTTTCGTCTGGGAATCTCACGCAGTCTTGTCTTGGGTCGGAGGGCGATCTCAAAGATATTCCCGACGTGAGGCGACCAAAGGAATCAATTCCGAATGCCAATCACGTGATCACGATGAAGAGCTGGCTTGCTTCGAACTTGATCAATCATGAGCTCAGCAAGACCTTTGATCAGAGTCTCGGTCTTCGTGGCGCGAACTATCCGATGACGGGCGCTTATCAAATTACGGGCCCTGGCGTTCCTCCGGAAACATTTGAGGCGTATCCCGAACCAAGCTTCATTATCACGTTCACACCGGGCGGCGGTTACCGTGATGTCGGGAAAAATATTTTGGCGAGAGTAATCGAGAAGTCATCGGGACCGATTCGCATGATCCAGTTTGCGTACTCGGCTCCAGCGGTGTCGGCCGCACTTCTTGCCAAGGCGACGGACGCGTATCGCACGAATGGTCGTTTTGATTTCTATAGCGTTGGTGACACACCCTTTGCCATGCAGGGGTGGAGTCAGTTTCTGAAAATGTCGGGTTATAAGCGAGCTAAAAGGAACCGAGCCACACACTTTGTCGTCGATGAAAAGTCGCCGTGGGTGCAGGCATTGAGGCCTGAGCAAATTCAGGATCTGCGTTCGCGCGTTCATATCGCGCCATTTCCGTACGGAGACAAGCAGGTGAAAGTCGGCGGTGAATCAAGGAAAGTGAATTCTAAAGTTCATCACAAGATCTTGGCGGCAGGTGACTATGTCGTGATGGGGACGTCTTTCAACTTTAGTAAAGGTGCTGAGACAAATAACGAGCAGATTCTTGTGTTTCGCAGTCACGAACTTGCTTTGAAAGTCGATGGCGCGATCAAGTACTTACTGAGCAGCAACCCGCCTTCTGTCGCCTCAGAGGCCGAGCGCCGCAATCAGATCCATGAAGACGTCTTTGATCTCGAAGAGGACTCTGGCGACGTTGGGCCATAGCGACTGTCAGAAGAATGGGCAGTATTTTGAACTTCTCGAGATGAGCTATTCATAACGAGAAGTCTGTGATGGGACTGTAGCAGTCGGTATCGGCTTCGTGCATCCTGTGATCAGTAAACGGGAGGTGTATGATGCTACTCATGAAGAGCCCTGCTAAGAGCGCATTCGCGCTATTGAGTTTGAGTGCCTTTACGGCGTGTGGCGGAGCAGGTAACAGCGACTCGGGAGTGAGTACGAGCGGCGTTTCTTCCTCTGGACAGGTGTCCGTTCAGATTGGTGCCGAGAAGTCGTTGAATGGCGCAAGCTCAGCTCTTCTCGAGCAAGTGGCGCAGGTGATCGTCAACGTCAAACGGATCGAGCTCGTCGCATCGGGCGCTCGTCAAACCGGTCGCGTTTGCGTCGATGACTCAGTTGGCCCTCTTGATTTGATGGCGCTGAATGGTGGTTTGTCATTGCCACTTTCGCAGCTCGAGCTGCCTCCGTCCGTTGGACTGCAGCAGGTTCGTCTTATTCTGGAGAGCGATGGCAATGAGATTGTCTTCAAGGACGGCTCGCGGTGCGAGCTGCGGACGCCAAGTGCAGGGCACAGCGGATTGAAGATCGTGTTGGGCGGCGGCATTCGCGTCGCGTCTGATGCGAATTATACGATCGATGTGAAATTTGATCTCGAGCGAAGCGTTCTGATTAAAGACGATGGCCGATGCTTGCTCAAACCAGTGATTCATACGCGTTGTGAGAAGAGCCATCGTCATCATGATGGTGAGCACGACTCCGAAAAACAGAGCTCGGTGGATCGCTCAAATCATGGCGACGAACATGGTCGACGCGAGCACGATATTGAAGAGGACGATCATTCGGATCACGATCGCAGCTGCGGTATCGACGAAGTCGTGACAGAGCCCGATGCCGATGATGGCGAGAGCACGCCGCCACAGGAGCCCGTTCCTCCAGTCGTGGAACCGACGCCGACTCCAGTGCCACCACCGCCGGTTGTCGAGCCTACGCCGACTCCGGCACCGACTCCTGCGCCCGTTGTTGATCTTTTTCCGGTGATTGATCCGCGTGACCTCTAAGGGGGGGCGCCTCGGCCGCTGATTTGCCTTCTTTCGCCGCTGCACAATAGAGCACAGGGCATCCCAGTTATGGGGTGCCCTGTCTTGCTGAGGAATCGCTTTGTGCCGTACCTGAAAAGCTCGACGAGGATTACTTTGGATCAGCGTAGTCGCGTGCAATGATCCCGTACTTTTCAATTTTCCGAAGCAGAGTCTTCTTCGGAATGTTCGCATGCAGCGCTGTTTGATTGATCCGACCCTTAAATGTCTTCAGCGCCTTCACGATGAACTCGCGCTCAAACGCCTCTTTGTGCTTATTGAAGTCGAGCGTGTCGCCGCCAATTGAGACCGAGGGGCTTGCGATATCGAGATCGTCATCGTCTGCACCTTCTGCCGCATTCAAATCGTGATCGTCGGTGCTCTCGTCGTCAGACTCATGTTGAGGAGAAGCCGTGGCCTGTTGAACCACGGCGATTCCTGCTGACTGGGTCTCTTGTTCGAATTCAAACGTGCCCAGCGTTACGCCCGTCGCTGAGAGAACGGACTCCGGAAGTGAGCTGATCGAAATCAAATTGCTGTTTTCTAAAATGAAGCAATGCTCGATCACGTTCTCGAGTTCGCGGATGTTGCCGGGCCATGAATAGCGCTTCATGACCTGGAGTGCGTCGGCCGCGACTCCGATGATGCGTTTCCCGTGAGCGGTGTTGAACTTTTTGATAAAGTTATTGATCAACGTTTCGAGATCGTTTTTGCGTTCAGCGAGAGCCGGCAGATAAATCGGAACGACGTTCAGGCGGTAATAGAGATCTTCGCGGAACTTTCCTTCTTGAATCATCTGTTCGAGGTTGCGATTGGTGGCCGCGATCACGCGAACGTTGGACTCGATTTCGCGATTGGAGCCAACGGGAGTAAAGAGCTTTTCTTGCAGAACGCGAAGCAGTTTCACCTGCATCGTGACAGGCATTTCGCCCATCTCGTCCAAAAAGAGAGTGCCGCCCTCAGCGTATTGAAACTTTCCGATTTTGCGTTCGTGCGCACCTGTGAACGAGCCCTTCTCATGGCCAAAGAGTTCGCTTTCAAAGAGATTTTCAGGAATGGCCGAGCAATTGATCGCAACGAATTTGCCATCTTTGCGTGAGCTATTGAAGTGCACCGCGCGAGCGACGAGTTCTTTACCGGTTCCAGATGCGCCGCGGATGAGCACAGGTGTATCGACTTTCGAGAGTCGATTGATGATGTTGAAGACCTTCTGCATTTCATTGGACGAACCAATGATCTTTCGCCCAGCCTCGTTGAGGATCGGCGCTGATGCTGCAATATTCGAAATCAAGGACTGAGCTTTGAGCGCCTTCTCGGTCATCTCGAGAAGTTCGCTGCTGCCGATTGGTTTTGAAAGGTAGTTGTAAGCGCCTTCTTTGACGACCATGACGGCGTCGTCGATGTTGGCGTAGGCCGTGACGATGATCACCTGAATGGAGGGGTCATGCTCCTTGATCAGCTTTAAGGCTTCAAGCCCTGAAAGCCTCGGCATGTCGACATCGAGGATAACGAGGTCAAAACGATTGGCTTTGACCTTTTCCATGGCCTCAAGGCCGTCTTGCGCCTCTTCGACCTCGTAGCGTCCCGTGGCGGCGAGTGCCTCACGGACGGAAAAACGAAGTCCGGCATCGTCATCAACGACAAGAATACGAAGCATGAAAGCCCCCTGCCTGGCCATTTTAGGCGCTTGGCAATTCAACCGTAAAAGTAGATCCCTGCCCGGGGCGGGAATCCACATGGATCCGTCCTTTATGCAGCTCTACGAAATATTTAGCAAGATAGAGACCTAGGCCTGAGCCTTTAATAGTCGATGCCTTGGCATTTCGACTGCGATAAAATTTCATGAATATGTGAGGAAGTTCACTCTCGGGGATCCCGGGGCCCTGATCGGCGACCTGAACGACGATCCAGCCGTCCCTCTCCTCTGTCGACACTAAGATTGAAGTTCCGTCAGGGCTGTACTTGATTGCATTTTCAATGAGGTTTTGCAGCACCTGGCGAATGAGGTCGACGTCGATCTTAATGCTGAACAGGGGTTCAAGTTCAGTGCGAATCTCGATCTCCTTTGAGCGTGCCATGTAATCGAGTTTTTGGACCACGTCTTTGACCAGCGTATTCACGTCTTTTGAGTGGAGATGGAGCTGAATGGCTTTGGATTCAATTCGGCCAAGATTCAAAATTCCGCTCACAAATTCGAGCAGCTCATCGCTTGAACGCCTCACAGTATCGACGGCTTCGCGTTGGCGCGGAGAGAGGGGGTTGGCGTCGTTCTTTACGATGTCGGTCATACCTTGAATGCGCGCGATGGGAGTCTTCAGGTCATGTGACATCATCGACAAGAAATTGGTATTGAGCTCTTCGACTTGGGTGAGCAGGCGGTTTTTTTGATAGTACTCCCAGCTGCGGCGATTCTCGATAATGAGGCGATAGGGAATAAAGAAGTAGTAGCAGATGAAGACGGCAAGAAATGGGTGCGCGAGCGCAATCCAAATGTTTCCAAGCCAGAACAATAGAAGAGCGACGAGTGAGAGGCCGGCAATGGTCGCCCCAAGGATGGCAAGGCCCAGCGTTGGTGAGGCGGTGAGGACGACGATGACGGTCATATAGGAGATCGCGGCAGTGACAATGGTACCGAGTACCTTTGGGGCCCGAACAAGAGCGGAGTTTGTGATGAGAGTGTTCAAGGCGTTTGCAAAGTATTCGATGTTCGTCATCGCGACGATATCGCGCGAGTAGGGTGTGCGAATATAGTCTTTTGATGTGGTTTCGATGTCGCGGCCGACGATCACGGTTTTGCCGGCAAACTCATTGAGCGGAGGGTTAAGCTCCAGCGCCTTTAAAAAGCTGACTGGTTTGTACGTTCCGCGCGGTGAAAACTGCAGATACGCCTGATCTGATTTGAGGTAGTCAAAGTCGCCGCGAAGGGCGTCGCGATTGTAGGGTTCACTCTCGTTACGAGCCTTGAGCTCCGGGGAATAGTCGCTGGCGATGAGTGGAAGCATTGTCGGCAGGTCTTGATAGGCAAGCATCATGCGGCGAGTGACATCGTCGCGGGCAAAGATGTTCCGATCGACGGGAACCGGCGCACCGGCAGTTGCGACTTTCTCAAAGGGGGGCGCCAGTTTCAGCGCATCTTTCTCGCCCTTTAAAGGCACGTCGTCGACGGCGACGACGAAGCCCGGTATGGACTCGGCAGTTTTGGCGAGATGGACGAGCTCGTCATAGGAGCCGACGATTTCGGCCGGGCTCACTAAAAAGACGATGTGTTTAGCGCCTGATGTTTTGAGGTTTTCGAGCAGGCGCGCATAGTCGAGCGCATTGGGGACTCGACCGAGAGCTGACACCGTTGCCGGGTCGATCGCGATGGTGGCGATGTGCTCTGAGGCATCTGGACTTGGGCGCATTCGGATTCGCGCATCGAAGAGAAAGGCCTCGATGTAGTCGAAAGGGAACTGCGAAAGGATAGAGGCAATCGCGACCGCAAAGGCGAGTCGCGAAATATGGCGTGATGCTCGTAGGAGCCTGACTTTAAGTGGTCGGGAGGTCGAAGCTCCCGCTTGAGTTTCAGGCTTATTTTCCGGCATGGTGCAGCTGTTTAGCGATCAAAGCCAGATACAGGAATACAGCCGCCGCCAGGACGACGCTCGTTTGCAGCGTGTGCACTTTTTCCCGTTGAGTCTGACTTTGCTTCTGGTTTCTGCTGGCCACTATTGGTGGAAGCGACTGGCGCCGGCGCCTCTGAGCCATTGAGTTTTTTAATAAACTTCATGTCGCTCTCCACTTCTAGCGCTTCGGTCTGGGCCGTCAGCGTTGAGTCTGTTATAGCGCGATTCAGCATAGCGTTCAATTCCTTTGGCTAAGATGGTTCGAGTCCGCTCGCAAAAAGCGTGATCCGCCTTGTGTTTATGACCCATTTTTACCTTGTTGACGAACATACAGCCACCACCGCAAAGATGGCGAGCCCAGCACGAACCGCAGCCGTGCTTATTGATCAACGGCTCATCGTACTCTTTCAGCCGTTCTGAATTAATCAAGAGGTCGCGGCCGACCTCTTCTTCTTTTGCCCGACAAACCACTGGCAGACCGTGAACCGACCTTCGGTATCGAGTTGCAGATGCGATTTGCCGGCAAGGCAGTGGTTTTCGATTCTGACCTGATCATCAAGTGCGTGGAAAAGGTGGTTGAAAACGGCAAGACGTCGAAGCTCGTGTTCGCCCCCTCGTTGCCACGCGAGGTCTGCGACCGCCGCAACCTGTGTAGCGTATTCTCGCGATGCCTCTTCGTCGCCGGCCTCGGCCGCGAAGTCGAACTTGATTGAGTCGAAGGGATAATCTGCCAAAAACTCATAGGCTTGAACGACATTCAGATTGTGAGCACCAAAGACGGCTCCCGCGGTGAGGCTATGGAGCCGTTCGCGGACCTTAACGAGTTCGTTTAGGCCTTTTAAAACGGCGAGACTTGAGCCTTTGCCTGATTTTGTTAGGCGAGCCCGATCATGATCCTCCGGAGCGCCGTCGATGGAGACCGTGACGTGGGCTTTCAGGCTCGTGAGGAGTTCTGCGATTTCAGGTGTAACGAGCGTGCCGTTGGTGACGACATCAAAGCGCAGTTCGATGCCTCGGCCAGCGACCATGAGGCGGGCATCGCGAGCAATGGTGGTGATCAGTTCCGGTACAAGAAGCGGCTCGCCACCGAGGAAAGTGATAACGAAGCGCTCACCTTGAGGAACGTGACTGAGGAGCATCGCAAGTTGCTCGCGGACACGATCCAAC
Organism: Bdellovibrionales bacterium; assembly: GCA_016713885.1. Classification (GTDB taxonomy): domain Bacteria; phylum Bdellovibrionota; class Bdellovibrionia; order Bdellovibrionales; family JAMPXM01. The sequence continues at coordinate 39,439 of JADJOF010000002.1, forward strand.
TCGGGCTTTTTTATCGCCGAGCCGTAGGTGCCGTCCCCCCCAGCTGCGCAATAGGTACAAGCGAGATTGCAAACTTGTGCCACATTGATGGTGAGGCTGCGAATGGCGTGTTCGACCCGGCCGCTTTTTGATCGCGGATCGAGCGAGCGGCTCCAGTCTTCAAGTTCTTGAGTCGCCGCCACCACGTTGGCGGTACCGTCAGTGGTGGCGGTGAGTGAGTTCCAGATCTCAGGATCAAGCGCTGCCACCTCAAGGCTGCGGGCGTGAAAGCCCACGACCGACCCGGAGGGGGTCTTGATCGCGAGAATCTCGCCGTGGTGAATGAGGCTGCCGATGCGTTCCATGGATCCCTTCTATTTCTTGAAGACTGCGCCCAGACGTGAAATTTCGACACCACCTTGCGCCCAAATCGGCTCGTGCGGTGTCATCTCGCACCGGGATGCCTTTTGGGGCAGTTTCCCGATTGCGATGAAAATTCATACACTTAACTCAGGTCGCACAATCGGCCGCTCGGGCCGTTCACGCGACAAGGGATGAGAGAGCAAGGGGTGTTCCGTTTCACCGCCACCGTGGCGGTGAAGAAGGACTATCGGCAGAATTCGGCCGAAGGGTCCTTTTCGCAGAGGTACTTCTTCATGGCGGCGTTCTCAGCCTTAAGCGAGGCGAGCTCGGCTTTTTGGTCAGTGAGTTGCGTGAAGAGCTCTTGCACAGCTTTGATCAGCGGTGAAATGAGTTCGGTGTAACGGACGCCGAAGCGATCGGACTTTTCGTCATGAGTGACGATGACGTTGTCGATACGATCGTGTCCCAGTTCACGCTTTGTTTCTTCAAGCGCGGCTTGTGTCTCCTGAGCGATCACACCGTAGTGGAGCGCTTTGTCGGAGCCGTCGTTCCAGTGGTATGAAACGGGGCGCAGTCTATTGATAAAATTCAATCCAAGATCTGAATTTTCGATCGAGTTTTTTAGGCGGGCATCAGACGTGTTGATCGTGCCGTTGACCGCGTAGACGTTCATGAATCGGAACGAGGCGTCTCCCAGATTTGAACTGTTGTCCGTGGCGGGCGCGATCGTGCCGTTCACCTGGAGTTTGAATCCGGGCGACGTTGTGCCAATGCCGACATTTCCAGAGGCGTTGATGTTGAGACGATCCAAAAGGGCGTTCTCGTCATAGATTTTAAAACCAATACCCGACGTGGTCATCGAGAATGAATTTCCGCTGGCGTCCATACGAACGCCGGAGTTTGTCGCATTATACATATGAAGTTGGTGGGTTGGCGTCGTCGTGCCAATTCCGATTTTGTTGTTTGTGAAGTCACCAAAGATCAACGGAACGCCTGGAGCGTTCCCGATCCAAAGCTGGTTGTTGATGCCCGTCGAAGTTGCGGGGCCCGAGTTGTAACCGATCATGACGTTACCTGAACTTGAGCCGTTGGCGTTGTATCCCGCTCCTGCACCTAAGAAGGTGTTGCTTGTGCCACCGACAATTTGGCCGCCCGATTGGTAGCCAACGGCTGTATTGTTTGGGCTCGACGTCAAGTTCGCTAAACTGTTCTCGCCGATGGAAGTATTGTAGTTTGCAGTCGAGGCGTTTTGCAGAGCCGACTTGCCGAGTGTCGTGTTACTGCTGCCCGATGTTAGGGCGTTACCAGAGCTGATACCAATCAGGGTGTTGCTTGACCCCGTGACTCCATATGTGGCGGCGCCGAAACCGAGATTGAAGTTCGGGCTCGACTCAAGCATGATGTCGCCGTAACCACTGGAGTTCTTCAGCTTCAAAATTGATTTGCTCGTAAGGCTCTCCGCGATGACGCTGACCGAGCCGCTCCCGCGTGAATGCAGCGGTGCTGTCGGCGTTGTGATGCCGATGCCGACGTTGCCAGTATTAAAGTAAATGTCGCTGGCGTTGTTTGTCCACTGAGAGGGTGAGTAGCCGACGATTCGGTCTGTCGGAATGGAACTGGCGGTAATCTGCGTTCCGCTGATCTGAATGCTCGTACATGTGAAGGTATCGGTGAGTGATGACCACGTGAGAGTTTGGTTGCTCGCACACGTTGAGGATCCGCTAAATTGCTGAGTGCCAGCGGTTGTTAAAAGATGACCAATTGAAAAATTGATCGGTGACCAATCGGCGCCATTGTAACGCAAGACCTGTCCGTTTGATGGAGCAGTCGGGTCGATCGTACGGCCCTGAATTTTGCTTACCGAGGGGTTCGGATAGGCGCCGCTTAAGTCTCCACCCGCAGCACCGGCTGCGCCCGCGACTCCGCACTCCCAGCGGTTCATCACAGTCCATTGCAGAGTTTCGCCCATTGCACACTGTGTTCCGTTTGGTGCGTAGTTAAAGTATTTGCCTGCGCCACTCGTCAGTTGATCCACGCCGATCGCGGGAGCGACGTTGCTTGCCAAGGTGATGCGGCCTTTCGAATCGACGGTGAATGTCGGAATCATCGAGGCTGTACCGTAAGTGCTTGGCGTTACGCCACTTGCAGAGAGCACCGGGTTTGGATAGCTACCGGTGAGGTCGCCGCCAGCGGCACCTGTTGGTGCGCTGCCAATTGCGTCCCATGAGGAACCGTTATCGCGATAGATAATCAACGTATCGGTCGTTACATAGAGGCGACCGGCAGTTCCCGCGGCGGGGCGCCCGGCAAATAAGCCGGACTGGATCGACGGTGTGTTACCGCCATTCATCACGCCATCGGCAATGCCATATCCGGCCAGCGTCGTTGGGGCTGACGTGATCTTTGACCATGGAAGCAGCGGAATATCGTTTACAACAAGGGCACGGAACGTCGGGGCTCCGGAGGCACTATCGGGAGAGGCAAACATCATGTTGGCGGGACGCGTGTTCCAGGTGAGTGTGATTGTTCCACTCGAGGTCACCGGTGCGCCGGTGACTCCGAACTCAGAAGGAGCAGAAAAGCCAACAGAGGTCACCGTGCCGGCGCCACCGGCGGAGAGTGTGTTGACCACCGAGCCGTTATAGTACTGAAGAGTGTTCGTGGTGTTGTTGTACCAGATCGAACCCGCGGTCGGCGAGCCTGGAGCAGCTGCAACCGATGGAAGTTGTGCTCCGTTCGGATCGGACGCTTTCATGTAAACGGTGCTCGAACCGTTGAGAAGAGCAGTGAGAGAAGGAAAGTTTGACGGCGAGAATACGGTGTCGACATTCGCCTGTGTGACGTTGTAGCCGCCGGCGGTATTGACGGCGATAAAGTCTGTGGCCGCTTTGCCTTGAAGAGATTCTGCGACCGTCGCCGACGGTACAGGTGAAAGTGTGAAGTCTGGAGTGAGTGCCGTCGCGTTGACGATCGTGCGAAGTTTTCTAGAGTCGCCAGAGGCCGGAGTGTACGCGCTCGGGCAATAAGTGGCATCAACGCTGCGGACGAGTCCCGAGTTTTGGAAAATGGTTTTCAGACTGAGTCCGCCATCGATGGCGGCAGACGAGCGAGCGCCTGAGCCAACGAGAACAGAGAAGGATCCATCACTCGCGAGCGCCACAGCGGCGTGTGTTTCTTCAAAGAGCAAGCACGATCCGGCAGGATTAAAAATCTGGAATTTAATTGAGACAGGCCCGGCCATTGGCGTGCCAGTCGCATCGTCAACCAAGACCCCGTCAAAGTTAAAACTCTGTGCCAGGTTTGAGGCGGTAGCCAAAGGAGAGTGCATCGCGATCAGAACGCCCGCGAGACTTGCGACTAAACTGAGGATGTTTTTAAAGCGCATGGGTCTTCTCCCGTTATTGTTTTTCAATTCTCATCCCTCCGCCTGAGGCAGAGGCACCGCTGACTGGCTTTCCGATTCGAGCAGAGAGTTTCATCGCTCCGCCCGTTGCGACCTGCGCACCGTTCGAGACATGAAATCGTGGAACGGTTTGAGTGGCATCGGCCACGGTGCACGAAGCCGGGTAGTTATTTTGATTTGCCACCGTGTTGGTGACGCTTGAGAAGCTCGCGTTGATGGTGACGTCGACCGTGTCGCTATGAAGCCCCACATTTGTCGCCGCACCAAGATAATAGATCTTGTTGAGCTGAGTTGGCGAAAACGGCGCATTCATTGCGGGACAGGCACTGTTGTCGTTTTCGGCCATTAAATACATGTACAGCTCAAAGTCGCGGCCGTCTCCGCGAGGAACTGTTACCTCAAGAGTCTGTCCAGCTTCGGCAAATCCCGCGACGATGCCAGTTCGAGGGCTACACGTCGATGCCGGATTTTCTTTGATATCACCGGCCAACACATTGACGCCAAAGCACGCCTTGCGATTGGCGGGGAGAGCGCTAAAGGCGCCAACTTTTTGAGTGGTGGTCTGTCTCGAAGGAAGCTGAATGGTGATAGTTGAAGTGCTTCCGCTCTGAGGTTTCATTGTACAGCCGCCGAGAATAATAGTGAGAATCGCGGCCACGCCGGCAACGGGATAGGTAACTGATGCGACTGAATTGAGTTTCGTCAGAAAAACGAAAATACCAGACCTCCCGAAAACGTCCCGTTGTGCTTGTTACGTTTCGGGAAAACGTAAAGTAACCTTGAAGGTTCAAGGCCGGGTTCGGGCTTTCGTCCCGAATTGAGTCTTAAATGATCATGATGATGCGTCAGTGTGATACTGAACGCGAATTCGCTCGCAGTGGTTCAAGTCGAGGCTTTTAAAAGAATGACTTTAGTCCGGACTCGGATTTGCGCTCGATGAGTTGAACGGGGCCTTTAATCTCATCGCGAAGGATGGGGTACTTTTCCAAATCCGCACTTTCAAGGGTCAGCGTTTCGACACCTTCGGGCCACTGAAATTCCCGTTTAGAAGCAGCGTCCGGAGAGAGCTTCTGAGCGCCGAGCATGAATTGGGTCCAAATGGGAACGGCGCCACTTCCACCAGTGAGACCGTGTGAGGTGTTGTCGTCGTATCCAACCCATACAACGGCGGCCATCTCTGGAGAAAAGCCTGCAAACCACGCGTCTTTTTTGTCGTTGGTGGTTCCTGTCTTTCCGGCAATGGCCCCAGTGAGTCCCATTGCGCGGGCGCCACGGGCGGTGCCGTGATCGACAACGGCCTTGAGCATTCCGACAAGTATGGCCGCAGACTCCGGATTGACCGCCTTTTCTTCTGTTGGTCGAAAGGCGAAGAGCTCGCTACCAGAGAGGTCTTCGACTCGATAGATCGACGACAGCGGCACGTGAGTGCCAAGCCTTGCCAGTGACGTATAGGCGCTTAAGACTTCTGTGGGCGCGAGTTCAAAGGCTCCCAAGCTGAGTGAGGGGAGCGGATCAAGCTTCGATTCGATGCCGAGCTTGCGAGCGATATCGATCACATTTTTGATTCCCACGGTGGAGCCCAGTCGGGCGGTCGCCGAATTTAATGATTCCACAAGTCCATACCAGAGCGGGATCATTCCGCGGAATTTCCCATCATAGTTTTTCGGCGTCCACGACTGTCCTTCGTACTTCAGCGTGAAAGCGGAGTCATCGATCTCGGTGGTGGCCTTGTAGGGGTCGCCATCGGGATCTTTGTTTTCGAGTGCCGCGAGATAAACAAACGGTTTCATCACCGAGCCGACTTGTCGTCGACTTTCGACCGCGCGGTTGTACTGTGTGGCCACGTAGCTTCGGCCACCGACGATCGATGTGATAAAGCCAGATGACGGATCGCTTGAGATCAGCAGCGCTTCGAGGTTCTTGCCTTTTTCTTTTAGTTTCTTAATTGCAGCGACAGAGGTCTCCAACTTTTCGAGCCCGCCGCGTACAGCCCTTTGTGCCGCCTCTTGCGCGCGCAGATCAAGAGTGGTGTAGACGCGAAGTCCTTGCGAGGGATCGAGGCCCATTTTTTCAAGCTCTTTCCGAACGGCGCGAACAAAATAGGGAGCGGGCTCGGTGAGGACGCGTCCAGGGGCTTTTGGGAGAGGCGCGGACTGAGACGCCGCAAAGGTCTTCTCGTCAATGCGGCCACTGTCGCGCATCTTCTCAAGTACGCGAGTGCGTCGTTTGAGCGCGGACTCGGGCTTGGTGAAGGGATTGTAGAGGCCGGGGCTATTGAGCACGGCCGCAAGGAGAGCGCATTCTTCTGTCTCAAGAGACTGAATGGGCTTTGCGAAGTAGTGCTGGGCCGCGGCCGCAAAACCGCGGACCTCAAAGGGGCCGTTCTGGCCCATGTAGATCAGATTCAAGTAGGTCTCTAAGATATCTTCTTTGGAGGCGCGTCGCTCGACCAGAAACGACATCGCAATTTCGGTGAGTTTGCGAGTGAGGGTCTTCTCTTCGGTGAGAAAGTAGTTTTTGACGAGTTGTTGAGTAATCGTGCTTCCACCCTGAGCAAAGCGGCCGTGCCGAAGATTGGCGACGACGGCTCGAAGTAGTGATGTGAAGCTGATGCCGGAGTGCTCAAGAAACTGTGGATCCTCTATGGCGAGGAGCGCGTCTTTGCAAAGCGGTGGAATTTGTCCAAGGTCGACGACGGTTCGTAAAATGGGTTTGTCCCCGTAGTATTGGGCAAAGAGTTCCGGGTCGAGCACCGCGCTCTCTGATGGACGAGGGTTGGCACCTGCATAGGTACCGACGATGTTGTTGCTCTTGTCGAAAGCGATAATTTGAACAGGCTCGGTCTGTGCTGGTTCGAGTGGCGATACGGCGACTGGGGCCGGAGTTGAATCGGGCGCCGCTGAAGCAGTTGGTTCTACCAGCGACTCGGTTCGGGTTTGGTGTCGAAAGACCACGCAATCGTTGACGGGAGCATTTTCTCTCGGCGCAGTCTCTTCGCCGCTGGTCTCTATGGCGGCTGGCGAGGGCAGCACAGCGAGGCAGTTGGCGCCGGTCCAGTGGCTGACGTCGGCCGGTTGAATCGGCTGGCCGAATTCGCGGAGCCGATATCCGCGGCGAGCAAAAATGGCCATGAGGTCCGATGGATCGAGGCGATATCCCGTTTTGATAAACTCCGGAGCCGAATAGAATTCAACGGGGGAGCGAAGCGCTTTTGCTGAAAGCGCTCGGCGATCTCGTGATCGAGTTTGAGCATCCAAACACTGATGACAAAGGCCGCAGCCGCCGTGAGCAGCGTGCCGATGAGCAACACCCAGAGTGCGATGCGACGCTTGCGGCCGCGACGCTTCGGTGATGGGTCTTTGTCTGAGGAGTTCGCGGATTTTGCAGATTTGGACATCAGTGGTTGACATTAGTCATGACTGACCTATTTAGTCCAGGTCACCGAATCGAGGTAGCGCAATGGCCAAGAAAAAATCTGTCAAAACCGGCAAGTCAGCAAAGACGAAAACGACAAAAGCAGCAAAGACAAAGACGAGCAAAGCAGTGAAAACTGTTTCGAAAGTGTCAAAAGCTGTCAAAAAAACGACAAAACCGACGGCTCGGTTGGCGTCGAAATCAGCGCCAAAAGTGTCGGCTAAAGAAGTGGCCCGCACGGTTTCCACAAGTGCGGCGAAGCCGACTTTGAAGTTGGTGAAAAGCAAGTCGTCGATGGCATTTGCCTTTCAGCCACTCGACGATCGCATCTTGGTCGAGCGCGCAGGCGAGAGCAACATGACGCCAGGTGGATTGTATATTCCAGACACCGTATCCGAGCGTCCAACAAAGGGAGTCGTGAAGGCGGTTGGCCGCGGGCATCAGGATAAAAAAGGTCGTGTTCAGCCACTCGACGTGAAGGTTGGCGACACTGTTCTTTTCACGAGCTACGCTGGAACAGAAGTGGAGTTTGGTGGAGAGACGTACTTGATTCTTCGCGAAACAGATCTTCTCGGTGTGAGTGCTGATTAAGACTTCAGCGATTGCGTTCAAATAGCACTTGTTTTCAGCACGAAAGCCGCTCTCGAAGCGGCTTTCGTGTTTTATGCGCCGCGCTTACTGCCGGTGCTGATGCCTTGACCTCTCGTGGCGTATCGCAATGTAATGTTGTCGAAGACGCAAACTCTAGGGTGAAAGGATCAGCCATGAATCTTGGCCAATCTCCTAACGGCAAAACCTTTAAACGTGCACTGCTGGGGCGTCGTCGACGACTGGCTGTGCAGAGCGCTGTTGCATTTGGCTTTCTTCTCGCAGGTCTCTTCCTGAGTGTTCGTTCCGACGCATCTGATATTGAGTGGGGCGGTCTTTATCGCTTTGAAGGTTTACGTTTCAACAATCCCGAATTGAACGGTGCGAAAGCCGATAAGGCCTATATGCTGCATCATTTGATTTTGGCTCCGAAGGTCGTCGTGGCGGATGGCATGACGGTTCATGGACGCTTTGACCTTTTGAACAACGCGGGTTTTGGCACAAACAACCAGGCCGGCGAATTCATCGGTAAAGGTGTAGGCACGGGAACGCCGACTTCGGCCGACAATTCAAATGTGCTCTCGAAAAATCAGGAGGCTGGCGGCCTTGCCGTTTCGCAACTGTATTTCTCTTGGAATCAAGAGTTCGGTCAGTTGATTGCCGGCCGTGCACCGATGCATTTCGGTCTTGGCACGTGGTTTAACTCGGGTCGTGGCGACTTCGACCACTATCTTTCGACTTTGGATATGGTCGGTTACAAGATTGTGACCGGAAATATGTTCTTCATGCCGATGATTGGAAAAGTGAACGAGGGCAACATCGATAAAGAAGACGATGTGAACGACTATATCCTACACGTTCAATACGACAATCCGGAAACAGACCTGTCGCTGGGCCTTCTCTATCAAATCCGTGTTGGCAGTGGAAACGATATCGTCAGCAATAGTTCCTACATGGGCGGCACTGGCTCAACAAAGACCGGCGATTACAAACACAACTATATTGGACTCTTCACATCGCAGAAAATGGCTGAGATGTCGGTTGGAGTTGAAGTTGGCATGTTGAGCGGCGACACCGGCGTTAAAACGGCGACGAATCAAGACGTCAAACTGAACGGGTTTGGTGTTGCTGGTGAATTGGGTTGGGCTCCGACCGATTCGAAGTGGTCGACGAAGCTTCTTGCTGGTTTTGCGTCGGGCGATGATCCGGGTTCGAACGATACCCAAGAGGGTATGGTCATGCATCGCAACTATCGCGTTGGTATGTTGATGTTCACGCACCCAATGGGTCAGCGCGATTTCTTCCGCACAGGGCTCTATCGCAATACGGCAACCTCGGTGGCTTCGCAGATCGATACCGAAGCGATTTCAAACGCTCTCTATATCGCGCCAAGCGTGAAGTACAAATCGAACGACAAGTGGAGCTATGGGGCAACTCTGGTTACGGGTCGTTTGAATAAGGAGCCGATCGCCGGTGGCAGCACCGCGAGTGATTTGGGCTATGAAGTGGATTTAAATATGACGTGGACTCCATTTGATCGTTTCACATGGACTACGGAAATGGGCTTGTTTGCTCCGGGTGAAACCTGGAAGGCTGGCTCCGCGGGCTTGGAAAACTCGTTCGCGTATGGACTTATGACCAAGGCCGCTGTTCGTTTTTGATCGCAGCTTGAATGCATCTTTGATTTTGCAGCTTGATTACAACTTGAAAGCAGCTTGACCGAATGGCGGAGCAGGGCCCCTGGAGGAGAAATCCTCCAGGGTTTTTTTCTCTTAGATACCGCGACCTGATGTCGCAGGAACACTTGAGCTATTAAAGAGTTGGCGCGGGAGGCTCGGCGGCGGTGATGTCGGAATCACGAAGCCACTATTTGTGCGACCGCTCGAGCTTTGGCTGCGGACCGTTCCAAGATCGGTTGGGATGACGATGTCAGATCCCATGGCCGGCGATGAAATCGTACCGGTGAATGAGCGACCAGAGAGGTTGGCGAGCTGCTGAGACTCTGGGTTGAGTGCCGCGATCATCATGTTGCGCATGTTGGTGAATGGTGACGTGAACTCACGGTAGTCTTCGGCCGTCAGGAATCCCATTTGGCGATAGGCCTGAAGTGGGGCGATGAACTGGTTACCGATCTCTGAGTTCATTTGGTTGGCGAGTTGGGTGTGCATCATGCGAGCGTTGTTCCACTCTTGTGCGGCCCACATATTTGTCGGATCACGCTTGTATTCAGCCCAAGATGAGCGCATTTGATCGCGAACTGAACGAACGTCATCTTCCATCTCACGGCTCTTCTGTGCGGTTTGTCCGCCAGTTTTCAGAGCCGAAAGTTCGCCGATCAGCTTTGAGATGTCGTTGTTGTATCCGCCGCGACGGTTTGTGCCGAGGTCATTGGCCGAGGCCAGTTCGAGTACGATTTCAGACGCTTCTTCCGCTGCCTCGATGCCTTCGTTCTGCTTCGATTCGTCAGTCGAAAGAGTCATTTCTTTGATCAGCTTACGAAGCGGGCCACGAACGATCTCTTTGATGTTCGCAAGGACTTGCTTACCTTCCATGTCGTCGTCGAAGTCATCACGCGATCGACGGCTGACTTTGCGGTCTTTCTTTTTGTCGAGCTTGTCGGCGTCAGCCAAACGGTCAAGCCAGCAGCGAAGCTTTTCGCTATTCTTGATGCGCTCGCCAGTTTTATCCAACGTACAGTTCTTAACGCCATCGGCGATTCGTTTCTGTTCGCGCGCTTTCTCTTCAGCATCCTTCTCATCGCGACCAGAGTTTTCGCTCATCTGTTCTTGTTTAGCGTCGGCGCATGAAAGCTTGTTCTCTTTTCGCTGTTCTTTGACGAGGGTTGTAACAAGTGAGTCGACGCTGCCCTTGTTTTTAAAGAGCTCATGGAGCTGGCCTTTTTTCGTCGTTGGATCACTCCAATCCGACGTTCCTGTTCGCTTGAACGTGATTTCAGTGTAGCTCACGCCACCGCGCTGAATCTCTTCGTAGTGAACCTGATAAGTGTCGCCACAGATCTTCTTGTCCTCGTCATCCGATGGAAGACGGGGCTTTGCCGTTTCTGGTTTCGCAGCCTCTGGTTTTGGCCCTTCGGCTTTGACCACTAAAATGGCTGGAGTTTGTGAATTTGGTTTTGCGTCTCCAGAGGCCTGAGAAGGAGTCGCTGCCTTTCCGGCCGGAACAGACTCAGACGCAAGTGAACTTGCGTTCATGCTCTGCACGCCCCAATTCATATTGGCAGCGAGAGCGATAAAAAGACCGGCCTTCAGGGCTGTTTGAGAATTGAGTTTCATAAACTCCTCCTACGGGCACTCCATAGCGAAGTGTCCACATATCACTAGATCAAGACTCGAGCCGCGGCCGTGGCACGGGCCGGAATAAGCCATAAGGTATTGAAAATACTGATGTTGTGGCAGCTCATCGGCGCCTTTTTAAGAGGACTATGCCAACGGTAAAAGTGGCGTCAGTATTCGTACAGTGGGCCGTCTCGAGCTGAATCGGGTGTGATATCGAGTGTTTGGACTGTCTAGATTCCTAACGGGCGTGGCGTCGAAATTGGGTTCTATGTTATACCGCCGCATGCGTTTAAAGTTCCCGCCCGCTCCAAAGGCCATTTATTTTGAGCAGAACACCACTCCGGCTGAGTGGGGGAGTTGGCATTGGCAGCTCAGGCGCTCGCTTAAAAGTCGCGCGGACTTTGAACGTGTGTTCAATTTAGCAGACGAGGAGAGCGCTGCGTTTTCTGGAAGTGGCGAACTCCAGGCGTTTCAAATTCGCACCACTCCTTACTATGCGTCGCTGGCCTCGATGGCTGAACCGCTCGATCCGATCCGCCTCATCTTTATGCCTCGCAAAGAAGAGCTTTCATTCGGTGTTCAGGATCAGCTGGATCCGCTCGGTGAGAAAAAGAACAATCCTGCGCCTCGACTCATTCATCGCTATCCCGATCGAGTTTTGTTTTTAGTGACTGATTTTTGTTCTGTCTATTGTCGGTACTGTACGCGAAAGCACTTCACTGGCGGCGAGCAGTCGTTCGCACGCGAGGACGATTACGTGAAAGCGCTTCAGTATATTTCTGCGCATCCTGAGATTCGCGAGGTGATTCTTTCTGGTGGAGATCCGCTGACGTTGTCCGACGACGTGCTGGCGAAAGTGCTCACGGATATTCGTCGAATCGATCATGTCGAGATTATCCGCATTGGCAGTCGTATGCCTGTCGTGAACCCCATGCGAATCACGTCAGAGCTCGCCGCGCTTTTGAGGTCAGTCAAACCTGTCTATATGATGACGCATTTCAATCACCCGCGTGAATTGACGGCTGAGGCGGCAGAAGGGCTTGAGCGACTGGTCGACCACGGAGTCCCGGTTTTCAATCAGATGGTGCTTTTGAACGGTGTGAACAATGACCCGCGAATTGTGCAGGCGCTTTCGCGCAGACTCCTGTATTTGCGGGTAAAACCCTATTACATGTTTCAGTGTGACCCGTCACAAGGGACCGATCACCTGCGGACAAGTATTGACGAGAGTCTTGAAATTCAGCGAGCCCTTTGGGGAACGCTCTCGGGACTCGCGATGCCGACCTACTCCGTCGACATTCCTGATGGGGAGGCAAGACGACGCTTGCGCCTGATTTTGAACTTCGCGATCAGCGCAAGGGCACGGTCGAGTCGGGCATCACGCGAGTCTATCGCGGATGGGATGGAGTGCAGGCCGAGTATAAGAGTCCGCCGCTTGAACGCAGACGGACTCCACTTGATGCAGAGGTTTATGCGGACGAATGGGCGACGCTTTTACGCCGCACTTCTACGCCGCCGACCCGCTCAGCACACTCTTGATCTCTTTGACGACATTTTTGATCGAGTCGGATTGATTGCCAATTTGCGAGGCTTCCGCTTCTGTTTTGGCGCTCGTTTGGCTCGCCTGTAGTGAGACCTGTTCAAGCTGGGCCATAGCCTTTGAGATCTCGTTGACACCGATCGCTTGTTCTTTCGTGGCGACAGCGAAGTAGTCCACAACCGCGGTCAGTTCATTGGCGTCGTTGAGAATTTGGTCAAAGGAGCGGCCGCAGGCCTGTGATTTTAGATGCCCGTCTTGAACGGTATGATTGGCGCTTTCAATTAGCACCGACACACGCTGACGGTTGTCGTTCACAATCCGATTTACTCGGTCAACGCTTGAGGTGAGCATCGTATTGATCTCTTGCGCGGCCTTTCCTGATAGCTGTGCGAGTGAGCCGATCTCTTCAGCTACAACGGCGAAGCCTTTTCCATGTTCGCCTGCGCGAGCGGCTTCAACCGAAGCGTTGAATGAAAGCAGCTTGGTTTGAAATACGATGTCATTGATCACTTTTGTCTTTTCGTTGATATCAGCGATCACTCTCGTGATTTCCTCAATCTCACGATTTGAGACTTCGATCGCTTCACTGATGGCGCTGGTTGCTGATTTGATCTCATTGATTGATTGTGAGACGTCAGCGACGGTTTTCCGACCTTCACCGACTGCGCTCTGAGTGCGAACTGCGAGCGCTTTTGATTGCTCCGCATTCTGGGCATTGTGATTGACTGTGGAGTTGATCTCATCGATTGCGACCAGAGTCTGTTGAAGGGCCGAGGCTTGGGTGTCGATCGAGCTGCGAAGATCTTGGCTTGATTTAAAGATCTCTTGGGACGAGTTCACCATAGTCTCTGAACCCTGATTGAGTTGCTGAATTGTTGAATCGAGAACCTTGAGTGGCCGTCTTAACACCAGAAAACTTATCAATAAGCTGAGGCTGGCAATTCCTGATCCCCAGCCGGCAATATTGACGGTCGTCTCTTTTACTGCGGCTTCAACTGGTGCAAGTGATGATACAATTGCAAAGGCGCCCTTCAGATCACCGTCTTTCATGTTCTCCATCGAGCGGCCAAGAATGTCTTTTCCGTTGCCCCATGGCGAAGTCGCAGGGGTTCCGTGGCAATGAAGGCAACCCTGTGCTTCGGCGAGGCGAACGGGTTTGATTGTGAGCTGAAACATTCCGTCTTCTGACTTCTCGGTGATTTCTTTTAAATTTGGGTCAGCTGCAAATCGTTCCAGGTACTGAGACTCACGTGCAGTCGGCTTGTTTTTCTCATTTCGTGGGTTATTGACAAAAACTCGAAATTGAAACCCATCCTTGTCGGCACCTTCTTGCCCCACCCGAAACGCCGCATAGACTGGAACGGCTTTGAGAACAAGCTTGCGACTTTCGTCGCTCAGATTGCCATCGGGATGATCATGCTTCACTTGCTCGATGATATTCTTGAGGACGCCCATTTCGGCGACGTAAGATCTGGCGGCTTCAACTCGAGAGAGGATGGCTCGAGATTTCTCCACAAGGCTGCGCTCACCATTACTCCGAAGCTCGACTACACTGACATAAATTGAGACAGTGGTGGCGGCAGCGAGCCCTAGACCTATGGTTAAAAGCACTCGAGATTGAAAATTGAGTCCCATAAAAGCCGTGCCCTCTACATTTCTGCGTAAACGCGATGAGGTTATTTCGGCGCCGGCGCCGCTAACTCGATGGGGCTCGCCACTCTTTCAATAGGTCTTCACAATCTTAGGAGGCTCTTAACTCTGGTGAATGATATTGGGACTTTTTGTCGCCGCACTTTTTGCTTCGAATCGGTACAGAATCTAAAATGGGACCAAGTTGAGTCAGTTCGAGCGATCAAGATTAAGATTTAAATTTTAGAGTGTCTCAAATGTTGAGATGCGAGGCGCTTCTGCCGATGAATTTGAAGTCGGGAGGGCGAAGATGAGTGAGATTGCCGCGTCAGTCGGTCTGCAGGATCGTGTTCGATATCTGTGCTTCTGTCTCGGAGAGGAGGAGTTCGCAATTCCACTGCTCCAAGTTAAGACTGTAACGGGACTGCCAGATGTTACTCGTGTTCCCAACACGCCCGGGTACTTCATGGGTATTATGAATCTTCGCGGTCAGATTATTTCTGTTCTCGATCTCCGGAAAAAATTTAATGTGAAACCTGTCGATCGTGGTGAGACGGCCGTCATTATTGTTGAGGTTGGTTCACATCAGATCGGTTTGGTGGTCGACGCCATCAACTCCGTCTTGAGTCCGGCGCATGAAGAACTGCAGCCTCGTCCTGAAATGATGAACGGGAAGAGCTCGGAGTTTGTCACATCTGTCTATGCTATTGAAAAGCGAATTGTGCTGATCCTTGATGTTTTGAAGGCACTAGGAGCTGACGATAAACAAGCGATTGAGATGCTAGGATCCCGCGCAGCTTAGAACTCTACAACATGTGTCAACGAAGGGGACCGACAATGAAGCTTTCACTCCGCGTTCGATTGACGGCTGGTCTTCTGGCTGTTGCGCTTGTGGCGTCGGCAACGAGTGTTCTAATTGGACGAGCTTCGGTGTTGGGACACTTTAGTGCGCTTGCGTTGGTGGCATCGCTTGTCGGTCTATTCGCCATTTTTGTCGGCGTCAGTTTTGCGTTTGCGACTGCTTTTGAACGGTCAGCGAAAAGGGCGTTTCAGCGATTACAGGTTCAATTCGAACTTGAGACCGACCAACTCACGAATGTCAGTCAGTTTAATTCTGAGCTGCATGAACAGAACGCCATTCAATCTGCAGCAGCAACCGAAACGTCGGCAGCTGTTCATGAGCTGCAAGAAACTGTGCAGAAGAATAACGAAACGGCGAAACAAGCGCGTGTCTCTTCTGAAGCATCTCGCCTCGCCGCTGAAAATGGCCAGCAGTCGGTAGTGAATATGACCGCGGCATTTACTCAGTTGAGCGATACGGCTCGAAAATTGGTCGATGGTTTGAACGGATCTTCGGCCAACCTGGATGAACTCGTCGCGTTGATAGGTCAGATTGGCGAAAAGACAAAGGCCATCGATGAGATTGTTTTTCAAACGCGGATCTTAAGTTTCAATGCCTCAGTTGAGGCTGCGAGAGCCGGTGAGCACGGCCGAGGCTTTGCAGTCGTTGCCGAAGAGGTTGGCTCACTGGCGCAAATGAGTGGTCGAGCAGCTGCAGAAATTAGTTCTATTCTGCGCCTTGGCGTTGAGAAGGCAAAGGCCGTGTCTGAGGCCGCAAGAAGCTCTGCAGATCGTTTGGTGGCAGAAACAAAAAGTAGTTCCGATATCGGGCTCAATCGTTCAGAGGAGTGCAAGACAGCGTTGACAGGAATTTTGCAGAGCGTGGAGCAAGTTAATCAAGCCATCGACACCGTTTCGCGATCAACGGAGGAGCAAACAATTGGAATTGGCGAGATCGCGAAGGCGATCATGCAAATCGAATCGGCTAATATGAAGACCGCGCACGTCGTCGGAGAAATTGAAAGTGGTTTACAAAAAATGAAAAGCGCCGACCGGGAGCGCGTGGTTATCGTTCAAGATCTCCGAGAGCTGTTGCTCGGGAACAGCAAGCCGCAAAGCCCATCGACTGTGCCGCCCGTGAAAGTTGCGTCAACGCCTGTGGCAAAACCAGTGATAGTGCCGATGCCCAAGTCGAAACCAAATCCAAAGACGAGTTCAAAGAGCGCAGCGTTGATCTCGATTCCTAAAATGGAGCGAGCGCCAGTGAACAAGCCAAAAAAAGTCGTCGGTATGGACTATCCCGACGCCTCTGACTCACGATTTGAGGAAGTTTAGATATGGATGAAATGGAAAAGGAGATGAAGCTCTGCTTCATCGAAGAAGGCAAACAGCTCTTAGAAGAAGCGGAACAGTGCTTTCTTGATCTCGAAGGAGACCGAGAGTCTATTCCGACTCTCGAAAAACTTTTCCGCATCGCCCATAATATCAAGGGTACTTCGCGTGCGGTGGGGTTCTCTCAGGTTGCCGAGTTCACACATGAGTTTGAAAATCTATTGTTGCAGTTGAAAGAGGGCCGCCGTCATGTGACTCAGCCCTGCATCGACATTATGTTGGCCTGTAACGATGCTGTTAAAGTCATGATTGAGAGTTTGGCGCAAAACCTTGACGCTCAATTCGACAACTCTGAACTGATCGAGCGATTGAAGACGTATATGGCGACTCCCGACAATGCTGAGGAAGCTCCAGTGGAGGTCGCAACGGAGCATGGTCTTTCAGACGACGTCACGCCGCGTGCGGAGCAGTTTGCAGAAATCCCGCTTTCGTTGGTTCGTCCAGCGGCTGATGTTCAGGAGTTGGCATCGCTGACGCCACCGACACCGCCCAAAGCCGCGGCACAGAATACGACTGCCGCTGCGATCCACGATGAATCTATTCGCGTGAGTCTTCAGCGCCTTGAAAAGCTGAGCGACTATATTGGCGAGCTTGTGATCCTGCAGACTGTCTTGGATCAACACTCATCAGAGCTCGCGTCGCCACTCTTGGTGCGCACCGTCTCGCAACTTGGAAAGCTTTCTAAAGAAATTCAGGACATCTCCCTCAGTTTACGGATGATTCCGCTCAAGCAAACCTTTGCAAAACTCCAGCGCATTGTCCGTGATACCGGCCGGGCTCTCGGTAAGGAGATTGATTTGACGATTGACGGTGATCAGACCGAGGTCGACAAGACAGTTCTAGAAAACTTAAGTGACCCCTTGGTGCACATTGTGCGCAATGCAATCGATCATGGTCTGGAGACGACGGATGAGCGACTATCGGCGGGAAAGGATCGCGCTGGCAAGGTTTGGATTCGCGCTTTCCACAAGGGGAATAGCTTGGTCATCGAGGTTCAAGATGACGGTAAAGGTATCGACCCGGGTCGATTGCGCGAGAAGGCGATAGCGAAAGGCTTGGTACGTGCTGACGCGCAGATGACTCGCGATGAGTGCATGTTGCTTCTGTTTAAGAACGGATTTTCAACGAAAGATCAGGTGTCTGAGATTTCTGGTCGTGGTGTTGGACTTGATGTCGTGAAGACCAACGTCGAAAAAATGGGTGGTCAGATTCAGCTTGAATCGCAGCTTGGGAGCGGAAGTGTCTTTCGCATTGTGCTCCCTCTGACATTGGCGATCGTTGAGGGGCTTATTTGCGAGGTACGCGATGAGCGCTTCGTGGTGCCGTTATCGAGTGTTCGAGAAATCGTGAGAACGAAGGTCGGCGACGTGCATGCAGGTGCCGGTGGCGGTTGTACGATCAACTTGCGTGGCAAAGTGCTTCCTGTTTTTGACTTGGCCGCATTTCTGTCTCTCAAGAAAGAGGGTGCAGAAACAGAGAACACGCAACCTGTAATATTGGTCGCGGCTTCTCGAAATGGCGAGTTCGGTGTCATTATCGATGAGATTGTTCGGCAACAACAGATCGTGATCAAGAAATTGGGCCAAGAATTGGCGGGCAAGCGCGGTATTGTTGGCTCGGCAATTTTGGGTGACGGCAAACAGGCTCTGATTATTGATCTCAATGATCTCGTTGATAATCGAAAACGTACTCACGGTCAGCTCAGTGCATAAATGAATTTCAAGGGTCCAACTCGAGGCGGCGTATGAAAAAACTGACTCCTGAAATTATCAAGTATGTTTCGACTCTTGTTTCGGAGCGAACGGGTGTGATCCTTGGTGATCGCCAGTCCAATATGGTTGAGAGCCGGTTGCTGCGGCATATTCGCGACTTGGGTTTAGATTCCACTCAGGACTATCTTTCCTATCTTGAAAAACATCGCGAGAAAGAGACGCAGCACTTCCTTTCACTGCTGACTACACATCACACATTTTTCTTTCGTGAATACGAACATTTTGAGCATCTATCGAGCGAAGCCTTGCCGCGTCTGGTTGCGCACTTGCGTCGGATCGGCCGAAAGTCGATTCGTGTTCTCTCTGCGGCCTGTTCGAAGGGACATGAGGTCTATAGTCTGGCGATGTATCTGAAGCGTCATCTTCCGCCCGATTTTAGCTATGAAGTGGTTGGTGGTGATATCTGCGAAGAGTCGGTGGATTTTGCAAGAAACGGCGTTTATCGCTGGGATGAAGTGAAAACGATCCCTGCTGAGTTTCTGAATGGCAATTGGATTCGTGGCACCGGTGCAATATCGGACTTTGCGAAAATTAGCGAGTCAGTGAAGCAGCATACAAAGTTCGAGTCGATGAACTTGATTGCGTTTGGTCAGCAAAAAGTGTCTGAGAAGTTTGATCTCATACTCTGTCGGAATGTCTTCATCTACTTTGAACGTGAGCAGGTGAAAAGCTCGGTCAAAGGACTGTTGGATCGTCTGCATTCGCACGGCGAGCTGATACTGGGGGTCTCAGAAAGTTTGGCTGGGCTTGAGTTGCCGCTTGAGTCAATTGGGCCATCAGTCTATCGACCTGCGAGTGGCGAGGTTTTGAGCCCCAGCCGCTCGGTTACTCGCGCAGCCGCGCCTCCTATTCCGTCACGGCCGATCGCCGTCAGCGCGCCGACGGCGGCCTCGCCTCCGGTTTCAGTCTTCGCCATTGATGATTCTCCGACCATTCTAAAGCTCGTCGAGCGTCTTTGTCGTGAGAATGGCTTTCAGTTCTTGGGTTCCGCACCTGATGGGCAGAAAGCATTGCAGATATTGACCGGTCCCAACGCTCCAAAGCCGTCTGTCATTACGCTTGATCTACACATGCCGGTGATGGATGGTGTCGATTTCTTAAAGGCTTTTGATTTGAAAAATCAAATTTCAGTTGTTGTGGTGAGCTCGGTCAATCGCGAAGATTTGAGTCTAGCTCAAGAGGCGTTGAGGCTTGGGGCTCGCGACTACGTTGAAAAGCCAGCGATGGATCGTTGGGCCGAAACCACAAAAGAGCTTGTGGCGAAGATTCGAGCCATGAGTCGAGCTGCCCAGGCGGGCCAGCTTATTCAGGGCCCGACCGAAATGGACAAAGCCTTCGCCGGATCGACGACGAATATCGTACGGGCTGATGTCTCGCGCCGTTGGGTGATTTTGACGAATCAAGAGAACCAGGCTCGAGCCATCGAATTCGCAGAGAAGAATAAGTCGAGAATTTCAGGATTGATTATTCTGGGTCATACGGGAGGATCGGTAAAAGGGCTTTCTTGTCCGGTTATGGGAGTTCCAGAGTCGCAACGTTGGCTAGAGACGACCAAAGCTCGTGAGAAATGTATGATGGTTATTGGAGACTACACTGAAGAGTTTCGTTCTGTTCTCATGGTATCACAAGCGTCACGGATTTTGATTGAAGAGACGACTCGCTCAGGCATCGCGGCAAAGGCATTGCGCGAACTCTTTAAGGCTCGATTTGACATGTATCCGCTACAGAGCTTTGCGTATGAGGCAGATAGGAGAGTTCAAGCCGACGCGAATGTGGCGAAGAGGGCGGCATGAAGAATCACTACTTTCGGTCGGGCGTCGTGTTGGCTCTGATCGACTCCAAGAGGCCTCATCGGTCTCGTCTTCTCTGTTTCTCTGCCCCTGTGAATTGGACGGATGTTGAGCGACAGCTGAAGACCGACAGCAAAGATTTGGTCATAAAAGCTGTTGTTGCGGAATCAGATGCAGCGGCTCTGCAGACGGTGGTATCCCGTGTGGGCGTTGTTCTGGAAAGAATGCCCACATTGAAAACCGGCGATGTTCGAGAGTTAAAGTTAGATCCTGACACCGGTCGCTTCTTGATAGAGAATTCGGACTCATCAAAAAGTGGCTCGACCGTTCCGACCATGAGTCGCAAAGAGGAACTCCCGAAAGAAGTTAAAGTTCTTATTGTCGACGATTCAAAGGCAATGCGCCTTGTTCTTCGAAAAATGTTAGAGACTGAAAAGATGATCAAGGTTATCGGCGAGGCCGAGAAGCCAAGCGAAGCTTTGAAGTTTCTCGAGGGTCCCCTTAAGCCCGATGTGATCACCCTCGACATTCAGATGCCGGAGATGTCAGGCGTGGAGCTTTTTAAAGTCATTCACGCTCGCTATGCGATTCCATCAGTCATGGTTTCATCGATCGGACTGAATCAAGGTCATGAAGTGATGGATGCTCTTGAGGCTGGCGCTTTTGACTATTTTCAGAAGCCTGAGATGAGTGAAGTTGCTCAGCGCGGACGCGCGCTTCAGGAAATGTTGCTCTTGGCGGCCGCTAGTCAGCGCCAACAGAAGAAACAGAATCGAGATCGTCGTGATGTCTCTGGACTGACCAAAGTGGCTGGTCTATCCGGGGCGGGTGAGCTCATCGCAATTGGGGCAAGCACTGGCGGCACTGAGGCCATTCGGCGGTTATTCGAGCGGCTCCCGGCTGAGATTCCACCGATCGTCGTGGTCCAGCACATTCCACCTTATTTTTCTGCGGCGTTTGCTGATCGCCTCAACCGCCTTTTCTCATTTGAAGTGCGAGAGGCCAAAGATGGCGACGAGGTAAAACGAGGTATTGTACTCATTGCTCCGGGTGGTTTGCATATGACTGTTGAGAGAAAGGACGGTCGTCTTTTCGCTCGTGTGCAAGACGGCGCAGCGGTCAATCGTTTTAAGCCGTCTGTTGACGTTCTTTTCAACTCTGTCGCCAAAGTGCTCGGTGAGAAAGCAACCGGAATTATTCTCACTGGCATGGGTGAAGATGGTGCCAAGGGCCTGCTCGAGATGAAGCGCATGGGCGCGCGAACGATTGGTCAGGACGAGGGTTCCTGCATCGTCTATGGAATGCCGAGGGCGGCAGCGGAGTTTGGTGCTGTCACCGAGGTCGCCCCACTCGATGAGATCGCAAGTCTACTGTCGCAAGCGCGTACACGCGCGGCCTAGGTCTTCTCTAGGCGGGCGTACTTCGCAACGAACTTTTTGACCGTGTTGTCGGCAAAAACCACAGTCACCTTTTGCTCCTCGCCTGAGCCCTCGACTTGCAGAATCTGTCCAACGCCATACGATGGGTGTCGAACCCGAATTCCCTTTCGGAAGTCGGCGTGGCTTCGATTGTTTGATGAATCGCCGTCGTAGTCTGGAAAGCTCTGATCCATAAACGATTCGGGCTTCATCAGTGGATGGGCGGCTGTACTTCCAGTTTGACCACCGCCTCCGCCCCAGCGATCAAGAAAGCGTGGTCGGCTTGAGACTGAGGAGCTGACGACAACGCCTTCTTTGGGGAGTTCCTTTAAGAATCGACTGGGCGGATTCATCTGATCCTGTCCCCAGACTTTGCGCATACGGCAATGAGTGAGGACAAGTTTCTGCTCAGCACGCGTCATTCCGACGTAGCAGAGGCGTCGTTCTTCTTCGATTTCAGTGGGATCATTGGAGTCCGTTGCGCGACCGCTAGGGAATAGTCCTTCCTCGCAGCCGACGATGAAGACCACCGGGTACTCAAGGCCTTTTGAAATATGCAGCGTCATCATGGTGACGGCCTTCGTCGCTGCGTTCTCGGTTTCGTCGAGATCACTAACCAGGGCCATCTCCTCAAGGAACGCCTGCAGATGCCCCTCCTCACCACGTTCCTCGGTGAATTTAGCGATGGCGTTTTGGAGTTCTTCCAAGTTTTCGAGACGAGCTTCGGCTTCGGGCGTGTCTTCAGTTTTGAGGCGTTTTGCGTACTCAGTACGGTCTACGACCGCAGTTGAAAGTTCTGGCATTGAGAGTGAATGTGCGTCGGTGCGAAGGCCTTCGACTAAATTCAAGAACCCGCGAAGCTTGCTCGTTGTTCCAGCGTTGAATTCACGACCGTCGACGGCAAGGCTCGCCGCTTCGATCATCGAGAGCTGTTTGTCATTGGCAAGCTGCTCGATACGATCGACGGTGGTTTTTCCGATACCGCGGGCGGGGACGTTGATAATTCGTTTGAAGCTCACGTCATCGACCGGATTTAAAATCAATTTCAAGTACGCTAGGACGTCTTTGACCTCCATGCGATCGTAGAACTTCATGCCGCCGACAATTCGGTAAGGAATCGAACGCGAGCGGAACTGCTCTTCGAGCACCCGGCTCTGCGCATTGGTGCGATAAAATACCGCGATGTCTTCCGGTGACGTTTCGCTTTCACGCAAAAGTCGCGAGATCTCGTTTACGACGTACCGGGCCTCGTCATACTCGTTGTTCTCTTCGCGCACGATGATCGGTTCGCCGTCGTCATTATTGGTGAACAGCGTTTTGTCTTTGCGCTGAGTGTTGTTGCGAATCACGTTGGTCGCAGCGTTGATGATGGTCTTAGTGGAACGATAGTTTTCCTCAAGCTTCACGACCGTTGCGTTTGGAAAGTCTTTTTCAAACGATAGGATGTTTTGAATGTCCGCGCCGCGCCAAGAGTAAATTGACTGATCCTCGTCGCCGACAACGCAGAGGTTTTGATGGCCGTCGGCGAGCATGCGAATGATTTTGTACTGGACCGAATTGGTGTCCTGGTACTCATCGACCATGATGTAGCGGAATCGGCTGCGGTAGTGATCGAGGATATCGGGATAGTCGCGAAATAGCTCATGGGTTTTGATCAGGAGATCGCTAAAATCAAGCGCGTTGGCGCGCTTCATTTCGGTTTCATAGCGCGAAAAAACAGCGAGCTGTTGAGCGTCCATCAAGTGCGAGCGATTCTTCACGTCATTTGGTGTGTAGCCGTCGGTTTTAACGGCATTGATTCGCGAGGCAAAGACTTTGGCTGGGTAGAGCTTGTCGTCAATGCCAAGAGCGGCGATGACTTTTTTGATCATCGAGAGCTGATCAGACGTGTCGTAGATTCCAAAGAAGGGTTTGTAGTCGAGCAGTTCAATGTGCTCGCGCAAAAGGCGCGCGCCGATTGAATGGAATGTCGAAATCCACATGCGTCCTTGTGTGGCAATTCCGAGCTGGCGAAGTAAAACATCCGTTCGTGCCTCCATTTCGCGCGCCGCTTTGTTTGTGAAAGTGACGGCGAGAATCTGCTCCGGTGTTGCCGAACCGGTGGCGATGATATTGGCAATCCGATGAGTGAGAACCCGGGTCTTTCCAGAACCAGCTCCGGCCAGAATCAGAAGTGGGCCGTCAATAGTTTCGACGGCAAGCCGCTGCGGAGGGTTGAGAGGCGCCGTTATGGCGTGTGTAATCGCCTCAACCTGACCTGAAAAATGTTCGTGGCCTAAGCCCTGGTTTTCCCTATGATTCATGCTCAATTCCGTCACGTTTGATGCCTGCGATCTGGTGGGGTCGGCCCGAGGCGTGCTAAACCCAACCTCGACAATGAACGACCCTGAAAGGGTTTAGCGGAGATGGCTCCGTTGGAACAGGAAAAGATGGCCCGAAGACAGGCTGTTTCTGCAATTCGGACACGGTGCTCTGCATTGTTGGGCGGTTTTGGCCTTATTGCAGCTTTGGGAGCCTGCGCGCCTGTTCAAGACGAGCAGAGCGGGGCTGTGGGGCAGTTTCGCTTGCCGATGTTCAACGAATTGAGCGCTCGCTATGAGCTGCAGACAGTCACCCTTTCAACATTCCGTGAACCGGAGAAGCTCCGCGGTGACGCGGCGACCATTCTTGTCGATCCCAGTGTCGAAGGCGGAACGCTGAGTCTCAAGGAGCCGATTGGTCGTTTTGTCAAAGAAGGATCAATCTGGACGCCAGCTGATTTTGCGACTCTCCAGGCCGCGACCCTCTATGCTCACGCTGAACGGCTTTTGGATATCGATCGCTCTCTTGGCTTGAAAGGCCTGATGAAGGGTCCGGAGAAAATCGCGATTCAATCGCGCATCATCGAGTCACCGGAGTCTTCTTTTTTGGTTTATAATAACGCCATTTTTGACGGACGCCTCGATGCCCTTTTTATTGTTCCTTACGACCGCGCTGAATTGCCGATTTCGCTCAATGCGGGTGTGATTGCGCATGAGCACTTTCATCGGATCTTTCAAGGTGGAGTTTTAAAGTCGGTTCGTGACCTCGGTGGAATAGCAGCACTGGGTTGCTCTGTGCACGGCGTTCGATCGGCGAGAGGTGAACCGCCCAAAGAAACGTCGAAAGAGACCATCATCGCAATTAAGCCTGAGACCAGTCGGCAGTTGGTTTCAGCACAAGTGTTGAATCAAGTTACTCTGCGCGCGATGAATGAGGGGCTGGCCGACTTTTGGGGATGGTCGTACTCGATGGATGATCAATTTATTGGCCGTTCTCTTGGCCATGTTGAAGATCAAGCGCGTCGACTCGACGCTCCTGCACTGCCACTTTTGACGAAAGAAGAGATTCGCGCTCAGCTTGTGAATCGCAAGTCTGATCGCGAGCGCATCATGCTCGCGTATCGCTTTGGCACCTACTACAGCCGGTTCTTGCGTTCGCTCGTCGAGACGATGGTGGATTCTGGCGTGCCTCGGTATGAGTCGACGGTTGAAGTGCGTCGCGCGCTGGCGTCGTCTTTGAGTGGGTTGGGCGAACACGTGAGTGCGGGTGGCTACAGTCTGAGATTGAGCCAGAGTTTTTGGCAGCTCCTTTGGCGCGTATTCTTTTGAAATCAAAGCACTTGCAGGGGCGAACAGAGAAGCTCTGCCAGCGTCTGCAACAGTTGGTGCCGGTCTCGAGTTTTAACGCGATTGCGTGTGCACCAACCGGCGAGGTGCAGCCATGAACACGATGCTGTCGCTCTTGATATCGTTTTTAGGCGCGGCTTTATGCTCAGCTTCGGTCTTTGCTGCGGATGTTGACGGCATTGGTGCCCTTGACGGAGCGAGTGTGACTGCGCCTTTGACCAGCAAGCCCACTGAGATGAATGCCGGCCCACGCTGGGGTGTGCGACTTGGCCGCGGAATGTTGTTTGAGAAAACCAACAGCGCCAAGGCCGATGCCACGCGGCTCTCACTTCTAGCCGGCGCCGACATCGAATGGGCGCTGAACTCAGCCACTCTTGGTTTGGGCATCGAGTACGGTCGTTTTGGTTCAGCCGACGGCAATCAGACAGTTCAGGTTTCCAGTCTGAACGAATCGTTACTGGCTTGGACTGATTTGGGTTTCGCTCGCGAGGGAAGTTTTGTTCCCTACGCGGGTGTCGGTCTTGGCGTGAGTCGTCTGACGGCGGAAACACAATTGAGTGGCTTGACGGAGAAGGCGACAGGACTTTGGTTGCCGGCTGGCGCTGCTCGCGTTGGAGTTCTTGCGGCTTGGAATTCGACACTTCGACTCAGAGCTGACGTGCGTTTTGAAACGGCGCCGGAGCTAAAAACAAACGACGCCCGGTTGGGCGTCGCTGTGAATTTACAGTATCTTTTTGGCCGGGTGAATTAGCCAGCCGAATTCATTCTTAGCGAGAGATCTTGCTGACGATCGCTGAAGGCAGATCAGTCTGTTTTACGAGCTGAGCGCGGTACTTTGAAGCATCGTTGAAAGACTTAAAGCTTCCGACGCTCACGCGATACCAAACTTTGCCGTTAATGCTCGCTTCAACCGGAAACGCGGGGAAGCCTTTTTTTACGAGCGAATCGACGTGCTCTTTTGCGGCTTCGGCTGTTGGGTAGGAGGCCACCTGAACCGTGAATTCAACGTCGTTTGTGGCGCCGACAGTTTTAGGTAAGCTCGACGGGACTCGGCTTTCGGCTTTCGGTTGCTCTTTCGCAACCGGAGCGGCATTGCTCGCAATGCGAGCGGCCGCTTGATGGGCGGCCGAGAGGTCGGGTTTGTTGCTCGCTGGGGCAGCTGCCCCATGGGCTGGCGCTGCTGTTGTTGAGGCGACAGTGCGTGCTTTTTCAGGAGCATGCGCAGGCGCTGAGGCTTCTTTTGTCTCGTGCTTATCAGTCGAAGCGCCGTGTCCGCTTGCCACTTGCGCAGCCTTTGCGGGCTCAGCCGCTTCGTGTCCAGCGGCAGCGGCCTGTTCGCCTGCCTCGGCGGCTTTTTGACCGTGAATCGCCTTGTCTGTCGCGGCGGCGACTTCTTCTTCAGTCAGGGCCTCTGCATCGTGTGCAGCATCGTCGGTCGGGTCTGACTCTTTGCTGGCGGTCTGACCTTTGCCGACTTCGCGATCGAATTCGCCCTCAAGAGCGAGACGCTGGTAGTCGCTATCGGAAAGTTTTTTTCCAAACCAAACACCTGAAGAGAAGGCGAAAAGAGACACGAGGGTGATCGACAAAATTTTAAGAACAAGATCCCAGCTCGAGGCGCCTTTTTGATTCAACTTGTACATCCAATTTCTCCTGCTTCTCTTTATGTTAGAAACCAACGGCTCGGGGGTCAACGTGTCAAATCCTTGACAAAAGGGTGAGACACTCGGCTGATGGGGCATGACTCCAATCCTTGGTCCAGGTGAACCCCTGGTTGTTTTGCCGCGAGAAGCAATAGAATTGGCGCAGACCGCGTTGACGGCCTCATTTCGGGCCTGTGATGAGGCCGGTGCGGTGCTTAAAAAACATTACGGTCGTCTCAAGTCGGTCGATGAGAAATTTCAAGCTGGACTGGTGAGTGAGGCCGATCGGGAGTCAGAAGATACAATTAAGAGCCTGATTCATGGTCAGTTCCCCGACCATCAAATCTTGGGAGAGGAGACGGGACTGAGCTCGGGCTCCGGCGGCGCCTGGAAGGCGCTGTGGATGATTGATCCGTTGGATGGAACGACCAACTATGTTCATCGGGTTCCCTTCTTTTGTATCAGCATGGGGCTTGAGGTCGAGATTGACGGACGGCGTGAGCTTTTAGCCGGTGTTGTCGATGCGCCGCTGATGAACTGGCGCTATCACGCGATTCGCGGGCAAGGTGCATTTTTAAACGGAAATTCGATCGCTGTTTCAAATCGAACGGAGTTTCGTGAAGGTTTGTTTGCAACAGGATTTTCAAATTCCGACAACACTCTCGATCAACAGATGGAGTTGCTGCTCGAAGTGATTCGAAAGGCACGTGGCATTCGTCGTCTTGGTGCTGCCGCGCTTGATTTGTGCATGGTTGCCGAGGGTGTTTTTGATGGATTCTGGGAGCGCAATCTTCAACCCTGGGACACGGCTGCCGGTGTCTTGATTGCTCGAGAAGCCGGTGCAGTTGCGACTGACTTTTCTGGCCGGCCCTTTGTCCCCACTTACAAGTCGGTGCTCTGTGCGCCGCCTGCTCAACATGAGCACGTGCTGCAACACATGAAACGAGTGAGTCGGCGCTGACGGGAGTCAAAAATCTCGCACGCCTTTTGTCCTGAGACGAATGTTTCATCGAGTTTAAACCTCGTTTTAACCAAGATGAAGGTATTTTGGGTCTTCGTTCCGATGCGTCTTCATTGGCACTTCGATTGCACCACTTGGTTGCTGTCAGCAAAGTGATGAAGTGTTTCCACTGAAGCAGGAGGCGGACGTGGCAGAAGAAAAAGCAGCAGCACCCAGCGCAGAAGCTGGATCGAAGTCCGGCTCAAAACCGATTCTCCTCTACGCGCTGGTCGTGCTCAATATGATCGTCGTCGGCGGCGTCGGTGCCATGGTTTACATGGGCAAAAAGAAAGATGCCGAGCATGCGACTATCGACAAAGTCGTTGAGGGCGAAGCCCAGGCTCAACACGAGGAACACGAGAAGCCAGATGAATTCGTCGGTAAGATGATTCCGATGGAGACCTTCTATGTGAACCTTGCCGGCAACCGCGGCAATCGACTTCTCAAGGTCAATATGGAGCTTGAGGTCGAAAGCGAAAAGGTGATCGAGGAGATCGACAAGCGAAAGCCACAGATTCGCGACATCATCATTATTATCCTATCATCAAAGACATTCAAAGATCTTGAGTCGAAGCAGGGCAAAGAGGGCCTTCGCGATGAAATTAAAGATGCCGTGAACTCTTTCCTGACCAAGGGAAAGATTAAGCACGTTCACTTCACCGAGTTCATCTACAACTGAGGTCATATCGATGAATCAGGTTCTATCGCAAAGCGAAGTTGATGCACTGCTTGCCGCCGTTAATGAAGGCGAAGTCGCCGAAAGTGGTGGCGGCGAAGCTTCGGGTGTCCCTGGGGATGATCGTGTCGTCGTCGTCTACGACTTAACCAGCCAGGACCGCATCATTCGCGGTCGCCTGCCGCAACTCGATGTTATCTATGAAAAGTTCATGCGCTCGTTTCGAGTTTCGCTTTCGGCGCAACTTCGCAAAATCGCGACACTGAACCACGCTTCGACCGACTTCTTAAAGTTCGGCGAATTTATCAATACGTTGCCAATGCCAACTTGCATGTCGGTTCTTCGTTTCAACGCACTTCGCGGCTCGGCACTTCTCGTTATCGAGACGAAGCTTGCCTATGCGTTGGTCGACAGTTTTTTTGGCGGCGATGATCGTCCGTATAATAAGGTCGAAGGCAAAGATTTTACGCCAATTGAGCTCACGATCATTCAAAAAGTCGTTCAGCTTGCAATTGATGACCTTGAGCAGGCGTGGATCTCGATTGCGAAGATCGATTGCAGCTTTGTTCGTACAGAGGTGAATCCTCAGTTTGTGGGCTTGGTGCCACCAACAGACGTTGTCATCGCATCGACCTTTGACGTCGAGCTTGAAAACGCGAACGGCACGATCACTTTGGTGATCCCCTATTCGACGATTGAACCGATCAAGCAGAAACTTCAGAGCGGTTTCCAAGTCGAGAGCGATCAGGCCGATAAAAAAATCTGGGCCGGTATTATCCAACATCAACTGCTGTCGACTGAGGTCGAAGTGAAGGTTGATCTTGGTCAAACGGAAATCACGTTGGCCGATCTGATGACGCTGAAGCCGGGTGACGTGATCGCACTCGATCAGGACTCCAGTGGTGAGTTCGACGTTCAAGTTGAAGGTGTACCGAAGTTTAAAGGGTTTTACGGAATCAACCATGGATCAGTGGCGATGCAGCTGACCAAGGCCCCTGGGGGCGATGGAAAAGGAGGCAGTCATGGCCGATGAGAAGAACAATGTGACGAGCATTGCAGAGGCCGATCCGGCGCGTGCGAAACAGGCCAAGTCAGATCGAAATCTCGATCTGATCATGGATATTCCGCTCAAGGTCACTGTTGAATTGGGCCGTACCAAAATGTTGGTGAGCGAGCTTTTGAATCTTGGTCAGGGTAGCGTGATCGAGCTTGCAAAGCTTGCCGGAGAGCCGATGGAAGTTTTGGTGAATGAGAAGCTTGTGGCTCGCGGCGAAGCCGTTGTGGTGAACGAAAAGTTTGGTGTTCGTTTGACTGATATCATTTCTCAAGCTGAGCGAGTTGAACAGCTGAAGTAATATTGGTCAGCCATGGAGGGCTATGCCGATGCATAAGATATTCTCGCTTGTCCCGATCTTTGTTTTTGCATCGATTGTGGTACCAACATCGACATTTGCGGCTTCATTTGAAGCGGCTGTTGAAGGTGAGTCGCTGGTTGCGAAGTTTGCGACCCAAGCCGACTTTCAAGGAAACGAAGCAACAGTGCTTTCGACTGACGTCAGCACAATCGAGCTTCGCGTTCCCGGTGCAGATCTTGCCGTCGCCGGAAAAAAACAACTGTTTCGATTCGAAGATGGCGCGGTAAAAGTCGCATCCCTTTCGCAAGACGGGACAACCGGCATTGTGCGGATGGCGCTGAAGAATAAGATTGCCGGTGCGGCGGCGGATCTGGTGGTTCTCAGTCGTGAGAACGGCCGCGTCAGAGTCGAGTTTCCTCTGTTGTCAGAGGCAGAAGCCAGCCAAAAGATCGCCCTGACCGAGGCGAAGACGGTCGCCATTCCGAATGGTGGCGAGACTCCGGTGTCTGAGACTGCGGAGCGCGTTGCACTCAAGGCTGAGGCCGGCAAAGCGATGGCAGGAAAAGAGACCGAACAGACTCCAGTCTTACTAAGACAGAAGAGGCCGATAAGAAGCCTCGCGCTGAGAGTGAGATTCCAGTACTCACTACTGCGAAGAGTGACAAGAAAGATGCGTCTGCGGGACTTGAGAAGCTTGTTCTTACCCTCTTTGTACTCTGTGCGATGTTGGCTGGTGCCTTGTTTGCGATCAAGAAGTTGGCAGAGAAGAAGTCGAAGCAAAAGCCCAACACGAAAATTCAGATTCTCACCCAGCATCACCTGGGACCAAAAAAGAGTATCGCTATTATTCAAGTCGCTGGTGAGGCGCTGCTCGTTGGGATCACCGATCACAATATCTCAATGCTGAAGACCCTCGCACTGATCGACGACGAAGTTCCTGGAGTTGTGCCGAGAAACTTTAGCGAAGAGATGGAAAAGGATTTCAGTTTTGCCGGAGCTCGCGACGACGGTGATGACGATGGTGAGGACGGCGAAGAAGAGAACTTTGCCCTGAAGGGCCTAGGCGAAGTTCGCGATCTGGTGAGCACGCGACTCAAAACCTTGAGGAATCTTCAATGAAACGTGCGTCGGCTGATAGCCGGGGACTTCCACTCGGGCTGTTTTTCGGAATGGCATTATTTTTGGTTCTCGGCTGGACGTCGGCCGCTCAGGCGCAGATGACATTGCCATCGGTGAACTTGGGATTCAAAACGACACAGAATCCGAATGAAGTTGTAAACACAGTTAAGATCATTCTTTTGATGACGGTGCTGACGCTGGCGCCGGCCATCATGATTATGATGACGGGCTTCACGCGGTTTATTGTGGTGCTGTCATTTCTTCGTCAGGCTATGGGCACACCGCAGATGCCGCCGAACCAGCTCCTTGTTGGCTTGTCGCTCTTTCTCACCTTTTTTGTAATGCGACCGGCTTTTGATGAGATCAATCAGAATGCACTACAGCCGTTCTTGACCAGCAAGATCAATCAAGAGCAAGCGGCCGATGCCGCGCTTATTCCGCTTCGTCGTTTCATGTTCAACCAAACGCGCGATACGGATCTGGCTCTCTTTGTGAAGCTGTCAAAAATCGAGGCGCCGAAGACTCGCCAAGATATTCCCACCATGGTTCTTGTTCCGTCGTTCATTATCTCGGAACTCAAGACCGCCTTTCAAATTGGCTTTGTTATCTATCTGCCATTTCTGGTCATCGACATGGTGATCGCGGGCGTACTGATGGCGATGGGTATGATGATGTTGCCACCGGTGGTGATTTCGCTTCCATTTAAGATCATGCTTTTTGTTCTTGTTGATGGATGGACATTGTTAATCGGTTCGATGGTCAAGAGCTTCGGCTGAGGGGATTCAAATGACAGAAGAACTTGTCATGCGCTTAGGGCAGGATGCTTTAAAGACCACGGCGATGGTCTCAGCCCCACTTCTTGGTTCCGCTCTGGTTGTGGGCCTTTTGGTCAGTATCTTTCAGGCGATCACGCAGATTAACGAAGCCACTCTCACGTTTGTGCCAAAGATGATTGTAATTGCTCTCGTTCTCGTCCTTGCCGGGCCATGGATGATCGATGTGATTACAACGTATACGACGACGCTGTTTGAAGGTATCTCGGTCTTTGTTCGCGAGTAGTCGGAGGACGCCATGCCGTTCTTGTTCAACGAAACCGAAACAATCGTCTTTAGCCTTGCGCTGATTCGGATTACCTCATTTTTCTTCACATGGCCGCTTTTCTCTCAGGCTGTTCTTCCGACCCCTGTCAAAGTTTTGTTCTCGGTTGCAGTGACCGCCTGTGTGTTTCCGGTGATTGACCGCAGCGGTGTCGCAAAGGAAACGCTCGAACTGACGCTGATGTGGCTTTCGGTGAAAGAGGCCTTTATTGGTTTATTTCTCGGATTCTTGAGCCGACTGCTGTTCTTTGCGGTCGAATTTGGCGGCAGCATGATCTCAACCGCGATGGGGCTTTCAAGCGCAACGGTTTTCGATCCCGCGAGCGGCAGCACATCGACGATCATTGAACGTTTCTACATTGTGCTGCTCACGCTTTTGATTTTGTCGCTGAATGTTCACCATGCGTTTATCTCGGCGTTGGTCGAGAGTTTTTCGGCGGTTCCGATTGCACCGGCAGGCATTGATCTTGCTGCCATAAGTAATCAGAAGGGCGGAGGTGAGATGGTTCAGATGGTGACGATTGCAGGATTGAAGATGTCAGCGCCAGTAATGGTGGTTATCTTCTTCTTGAACGTCGCTATGGGAATCGTCGGCCGCGCGGTGCCGCAGATTAACGTTCTTGTGACTTCACTTCCCGTCAATATCGTGGCGGGACTTTTGGTCATGATCGTCACTCTTCCGGCGCTGATCTTGGGACTCGACCGAGATCTCGCGCAGTTTGCCGACCTGCTTTTCAAGTATCTGCGGGCAATCTAGGAACGGATTGTTTGATAGGTGCGGGGTTCAGGATGGACCTTGGGCGGAACTTTGAACCCAGGACGGGTCGAGAATGGCTGAAGATCAGCAGGAACGGACAGAAGAGGCCACGCAACAGCGACGCGAAGACTTTCGCAAGCGTGGTCAGGTCGCACAGACGCGAGCTTGCAAGCGTTTTCGTTTTGCTTGGCTCAGCATTGATCTTTTGGGGCTGGGCCGCTTTTGTTTACAGCAAGTGTCTGAGCTTCTGATGTATTGCTTAGGTCCAGAACTGATCACGGCCGTAAAATCGCAGAGCTATGCACCCCTTATGCTCTTCATCGCAAAAAAATCCTCTTTGTGTCGACTCCGATCGTCGGGATGTTGCTCTTACTATCGATCATCTCAACGGTTGTCCAAGTCGGCTTTCTATACAATGAAGAGGTTCTCGAGTTTGACCTCGAAAAGATCAATCCGCTCAACGGCTTAAAACGCCTCTTCAGCATGCGTGCGATGGTGGAGGGTCTAAAGTCCTTCATCAAGCTGATCTTGGTCGTAGCGGTGGTCTACTCGCTCGTGAAGGATGAAGTTCGCTTGTTGCCCCAGCTGACGTTTTGGTCAGTTGAGCAGATTCTCTCTTACGCCGGTTCATTGACCGTAAAGCTTCTCGGCGGCCTTGGCGTGTTCATGGCGATGGTCGCGGCAGCCGACTACTTCTTCCAGCGCTGGGATCTGGAGAAGCAGATGCGCATGACGAAGCAAGAGATCAAAGAAGAACACAAATCGCGCGAAGGTGATCCGATGATCAAGGCGCGAATCCGTCGGATTCAGCGCGAGATGGCCAGTAAGCGCATGATGAAAGATGTGCCGAAGGCTGACGTGATTGTGACAAACCCGACGCACATCGCGTGCGCGCTCATCTACGATCCGAAGACAATGCCGGCCCCGCGCCTTGTTGCCAAAGGCAGCGGCCTCATTGCTGAGAAGATCAAAGAGATCGCACGTGAGAACGGCGTGCCTGTCCTTGAAAACAAGCCACTTGCTCGAGCGATGTTTAAAAGTTTGAAAATCGGCCAGTTCGTTCCTCGGGAGCTGTTAACCGCCGTAGCGCAAGTTCTGTCTTACGTCTATCGCCTTAAGAGAAAGGTTATTCGCTAATGGAGCAACTCTTTCAACTCTTCAAGCGATACGAGAAGTACGCTAAAAACATGGATCTTCTCATTGCCGTCGCCATCCTCGCGATTTTGGCGGTGATGATTGTTCCGCTGCCTCCGATCTTGCTCGACCTTTCGTTGAGTATCAGTTTAACGAGCTCGATTCTCATTCTCTTGGTCGCCCTCTACGCTAAGAAGGCCCTTGAGTTCTCGGTTTTCCCAAGTCTTTTGCTTTTGACGACACTGTTTCGTCTGTCGTTGAACGTCGCTACAACGCGTTTGATCCTTAGCGAAGGACACAATGGATCAACAGCGGCAGGCGCGGTTGTTCATGCTTTCGGAAGTTTCGTTGTCGGTGACAACTACGTCATCGGTTTCATCGTGTTCATGATCTTGATCATCATCAATTTTGTCGTCATCACCAAGGGTTCTGGTCGCGTAGCAGAAGTCGCCGCTCGTTTCACCTTGGATGCGATGCCCGGTAAGCAGATGTCGATCGACGCCGATCTTAACGCAGGCCTTATCAACGAAGAGCAGGCTCGTAAGCGCCGTAAGGAAATCGAGAACGAGGCAGACTTTTACGGAGCAATGGACGGTGCTTCGAAGTTTGTTCGTGGTGATGCGATCGCCGGAATTGTCATCATGGGCGTCAACATCGTTGGCGGCCTTTTGATTGGGGTTCTTCAGCATGGACTCGATATCGCAGCCGCTGCCGAGACCTACACGAAGCTGACAATCGGTGATGGTCTCGTCAGTCAGATTCCGGCCCTGATTATCTCGACCGCGGCCGGTATTATCGTCACCCGATCTGGCAGTGAAGACGACATGGGTCAAGAGGTGGTCAGTCAGCTCTTCATGAACCCGCGTGCACTCTATATTGGCGCCGGCGTGATTGCCTTTATGGGCTCTATTCCGGGCCTTCCGGGTATCCCCTTCTTTACAACTGCCATCGCCATGAGTGGTCTTGCTTGGCTGGTGACACGTTACAAAGAAGAAGAAAAACTGAAGCGAAAAGAAGGCCGACGATATCGCGGCGAAGCCAGAGAAAGAGAAGATCGAGAATCTCTTGCCGCTCGACATGGTTGAACTCGAGGTTGGTTATGGTCTGATCAACATTGTTGAGAGCCAGAGCAGTGGCGATCTTCTCGAGCGCATTGTCTCGATCCGCAAGCAGTTTGCACTCGACATGGGAATCATCGTGCCGAGTGTGCATATTCGCGACAACCTGCAGCTGGGACCAGGCGAATACCGCGTGCTCATCAAAGGTAATCGTGTGGCCGGTGGTACTCTTCGTCCCGACTATCTGTTGGCGATGGATCCGGGTAACACCACTGCGCGTGTTGATGGCATCCCGACGAAAGAGCCGGCGTTCGGCCTTGATGCTCTTTTTGGATTTCACGCGGGGCACGCGAGGAAGCCGAGCTTGCGGGCTTTACCGTTGTCGA
This sequence comes from Bdellovibrionales bacterium, assembly GCA_016713885.1. Taxonomy (GTDB): domain Bacteria; phylum Bdellovibrionota; class Bdellovibrionia; order Bdellovibrionales; family JAMPXM01. Next base: position 74,735 of record JADJOF010000002.1, read on the forward strand.
CCTGCCCACCGTTATGGCAACACACCTGACCGAAATTATTCGGACCCATGCCCACGAAATGCTCGGTCGCCAAGAAGCCTCAAGCCTTATCGACAACTTCAAGAAAGCTTATCCAAAAGTGGTCGAAGAGCTTATTCCCGATACGCTCAGTCTCGGCGCAGTGGTTCGAGTTCTCCAAAACCTGCTGCGTGAACAGGTTTCGATTCGCGATCTGTTGACTATCTTTGAGACGCTGGCTGACGAGGCCCATCGCACAAAGGATGCGGAGCTTCTCACCGAGTCGGTTCGTCCCTCTCTCGAGCGCGGAATTTCCAGTCGCTACAAAGACGATTCGAGCCGTGTGAACGTGATCAATCTTGATCCAAAACTAGAGGAGCTGATTTCGAATTCGCTCCTACAGACTGAACAGGGTGTTCAGCTGGTCATGGATCCACGAACAGCGCATGACATGATTGAGGGAATCGCCTCAACCATCGAGACGCATCCTGAAATCGCTGGTCAGCCAATATTGCTGACCAGCCCAACTGCGCGGCGCCACATTGCGCGTCTTACAAATCGATTTATTCCACAACTCGTCGTGCTTTCGCACAACGAAATTGCAAGTGATGTGAACGTTCGGTCCGTAGCGACGGTGGAGATTGCCCATGCGGGTTAAAAAGTTCGAAGCCAAAACGATGAAAGATGCTCTCAAGATGGTGAAGTCTGAGCTTGGCCCCGATGCGGTCATTCTTGGCGCTCGCGAGAACAAGAAATCATTTGGTCTTGGCGGTGAAACGTCCTTTGAGGTTACGGCGGCGGTGTCGGACATCACGCTTCAAAAGAAGCGTTTTGTCGAATCGCGTATGCGGCCGGATGACCGCGAGAAGTTTCGCTCGTCGCAAGCTCGAAGCCAAAAAGAGATGATTGAAAAAATCGTCGAGCGCCGTGAGCAGCAGCAGCGAAGCGCGCGCGAGCAGGCCGATCGCAACGCGAATCCGCGCCCGATCACCTCAGTTAGCTACATCGATATTCCCGATGACCAGCCGGTCTATGCGCGTCGGCAGGGTATTCAGGGCGGCCTTGAGTTTGTTCAAGAGTCTTATGGTCGCGGCAGCGTGCAGCGACAATCGGCATCTGCGCCTGCGCAACGTCCCCAAACTGCGGCCGAGAGAGCAGCAGAGCCGCGTCCAGCAGATGTCAGAAATAAAATTCGCTCGCTTGCAAAAGAAGCTTGGGAAGCGGGACGTGCAACAGAAGTGGCGCCCGCGCCAAAGCGCCAGGTGGCTTCGCAAGCTCCCGCAACGGCAGCGGCGACGACTGAGATCGAGAGTTTAAAGGGCGAGATTCAGCGTCTGCAATCGATTCTGAATGGCTTCACACAAGTGCCGCAGTCGTTCCAACAGGCGGCCTCGAACGCGCCGGTCCATGCGGCAACTTATCCGGGTGCTGAGTACGGTCTTTCCTATGACTTTAGTTCGATTTTTCAGAAACTCGTTGAGACCGGTGTCTCGGCTGAACTGGCCGCAGAAGTCGGCCTTCGTGCCCAGAGCGAAATCGATCCGATGCAGGCAAAAAAGAAAGCCATCGTTGAGGCCTGGGTTGCCAAGTGGTTCCTGCAAAATGTTTCTGTTTGCGAGCGTCCGTTCTCGGCGCGCTTTCAGGTTTTCACTGGTCCCATGGGTTCAGGTAAGACTTCTCAACTTGTCAAAGCCGCGTCGCAGCTGATCATTCGCGATAGAAAGAAGATCGCGATCGTTTCAACCGACACTTCAAAAGTTGGCGCAGTTGATCAGCTCAAAATTTACTGCCAGATCCTCAATGTTCCGTTTGCGATTGTTCGCGGTCCAGAGGACTGGCGCTGGCTTGAGTCACACCTTGCGGCAGTTGATCATGTCTTGGTCGACATGCCGGGTCTCGGTCTTAAAGAGGCCGACGAAATTTCGCGTCTTCGCGCGCTCATGCCATCGCACGAGCAGTCGCAAGTTCACGTCTGTCTGTCATCGTCGATGAAAGAGTCCGACGCCCTTGATGCTGTCCGCCGGTTCCGTGTCACACAGCCGACGGATCTCATTTTTACCGGCCTTGATTTGAGTGTTAACCACGGCGTTATTGCGACCGTGCAGGTGAGATCGGGATTACCGCTTCACTCGTTCGGAGTTGGCCCTCGTGTTCCCGAGGACTTTGAGGCTGCAACGAAAGAGCGCGTTCTCGATCTTCTTTTTAAACTGAGTTCACTGAAAAGATCCACGGAGAAATAAATGGCCCATTCATTTACGAGTCAAAATCAGAGTGCATCCGCGACAGGCCGATCAACCCAAGTTATCTCGGTGACCTCCGGCAAAGGCGGTGTCGGTAAAAGTACACTCGTCGCCAATCTCGCTATCGAACTTGAGAAACAAGGGAAGCGCGTTCTCCTTTTCGACGGTGATCTTGGAATGGCGAACCTCGATATCTTTTTCCAGGTTCGTCCACAGCTCAATATCTCGCACGTATTGAGCGGCGACGCCGACATCCGCGACATCATTGTTCCGATCTCTCCCTCGATCAGCTTGATTCCCGGTGGCAGCGGCGTTTTTGAGCTGCAGCGGATGGCTCCACACGCAAAGCAGGTTCTGCTCGATCAAGTCAGTGACCTCGGTACAATCTACGACGTGATGCTGATTGATACCGCTCCCGGCATTGCCGATCATGTCTTGTACCTCAACTCAGCCGCACAAGAGATTCTCGTCGTGTTGACACCGGACCCGTCATCGCTCACTGATGCCTATGCACTGATCAAGGTTCTGCATCAGCGTCAGCGCGAGACGAAGTTCAGTGTCGTCACCAATCAAGTTCGTGACGAAGCGGATGGCTGGAGAATCTTTCATCGGCTTGAATCCGTTGCCGCACAGTTTCTTCCGGTGTCGCTCAAGTATCGCGGATTTGTGCCAGCGGATCCTCATCTTCGACACTGCACTCGCGGTCAGCAGCTGGTGACAAAGTCGGTGCCACAGGCGGAGTCGTCGCGAGCCATTGCGCGCTTGGCTCGCGATCTCGCTCTTCCGGGTCTCGAGTATGGTCTAGGACATTCTGCTTCTCAGGGATTTTCTGAGGTCGAGTGTAAAGGAAATCTACAGTTCTTTTGGCGTCAGCTCATCGGAGCTGCGTAAAACCGCTTTGGGCCTAGGTCCTGTAGTCTGGCATGAAAGACTCAGGACTTTAAAGGGCGCTCAGGCCTTGATACTCTGAATGTGTCGTTTGGAGAGGGAACTAAATGCAGAATAATTCCTTGCTGAAGAAGTACAAGGATGAGCCCGCTCGGTTGAAGCCGAAGGATCGCGAAGAACTCATCAAAGAGTACGCTCCGCTGATCAAGTTCATCGCTCAGAAAATTGCCGTGCGCTTGCCGTCGAATATCGAGCTCGACGATCTCATCTCCAGCGGCGTGATTGGCCTCATGGATGCGATCGAGAAGTACGATCCATCGCGCGACAACAAGTTTAAAACCTATGCCGAGTTCCGTATTCGCGGTGCGATTCTTGACGAGTTGCGCGCGCAGGATTGGGTTCCGCGTTCGGTTCGCGATAAGGCAAAACTTCTCGATAAGACAGTGTCTGATCTTGAAGTGGAGTTCGGTCGTCAAGCCAGCGACGAAGAGGTCGCGGCAAAACTCAACATGACCCTCGACGAGTTCTTCGAGCTCGTGAATCAAGTTCGCCCGGTTTCGGTCCTCTCGATCGACGAGATCGCAACGTTTTCAAACGTCGACAAAAAGTCACTGATGTCTTTGCTTGAAGACGTCAAAATCGCGAATCCGTTTATTCAACTGAGTTCGAAGTCGGTGAAAGACGTGATCAGCGGCGCAATCGAAGAGCTTCCCGAGCGTCAGCGCCTCGTCCTCTCACTCTATTACTACGAAGATCTGAACCTCAAAGAGATCGGCAAAGTACTGCGCGTAACCGAGAGCCGCGTTTCCCAGCTCCACGCCCAGGCGATCAGCCGCCTCCGCTCAAAGCTCACTTCGTTCTTCAAAGAACAGAACAACGAAGCAAGCTGACGGGAGCGGCGAGCCAAAAGGTACAATGTACCTTTTGGAAGCTTGTTAGATTACCAGGCCCAGATCTTACGATTCGGGCTTTCTTTTTGATCATCGGATGCCCGGAATTCGGATGACACGGCTCAGCTTCCGCCGCCGGAAGTTGAGTGGCGTCTGGTATACGTATTTTGTTGATATGATAAAAAGCAGTTCTTGTTGGGCCGTCTGAAGATTGTCATATGTTCACTGGAAGACTTCTGTCCAATGGGCCTTGTTCATGGCCAAGGGCATTTGTAAGGTGCTTGCATGAAATTCGACATGGAAACACTTTTCGCCGTTCTGCTTTCCGCATTTGTGCCGACGCTTATTCTTCTTATTTGGCTCAAAGCGGCGACGCGAAAAGCGTGGCTATCGCGGGGAGGCCGATTCGAGCTCCATGCCCATCAATGATGAGCAGGCTCTGCGCGCAGCTGAAGCGGCAGTGCGTGGCACTCGTGAAGAGGCGCGAAAGCGCCTTCTCGAGACCCATGCGCTCTACGATCGATTCAATACGATTGACGGTTTTGATGAGTCGTACATGGCGACATTGCTCTCTGCACTTCGTGACAACGACATCAATTGCGAGACGCTCTTTCAAGAGTCTGCGCCTCTGGGCGTCGGTGCTTCAGTTTTAGCTCCACAGGGATTTTTTGAGCTCTATGTGCCGCGCGAGAAGATCGACGACGCGGCAGTGTTCATGAAGCTGTGGCTTCAGCGCAAGTCTTAGTGCCCAATAGGTTTAATTGGCGAATGGAGTCACGATCGGAGGCAAGCGCCCGGTCGCGAGTTTGTCGTTTTCTCGGGGCCACTAAGGCTGAAAGAGATCGATATTGCAGACGCAAAGTTCCTCTGACTTTGAGTCAGTGATGATTTTTCTGTGTTTTTTTAGGTCATTCACTATGGTTTCTCTAAGAAGCTCATAGTCAGTTTTCGAGATAGAAAAAATCGCGGAGTAGTGAATCGACGACTCCTTCTTTTTCTGGATATCTTCAATCGCTTTTAGCCGCCAATTCATGTGATCATGGTTTGAAACCGGATGTCCGCTGTCCAAATGCAGAGACTTCTCGTTCGCTTCAAACCCAATCTTCGTTTTTTGGACAAGCCCCCAGGACACGAGTCTGCTGATCGCATTCTGGAGCTCCTCCTCATCCACTTTTAAGCGAGCCTTAATTTTTTCAAAACTTCGAAACTCAGGAATCATCAGTAACACGTAGACCGCCGAATAGATCCAGGAAGAGTAGTACTCGTATGCTATGGAGGCATCGAGAGGTTCGGAGATATCTCTTAATTGCGACTCAATTTTTGTAGCGCTGACTTTCAGCTTCTTTGCTTTTCCGCTTGACCGTTGTCGTAAGTATGCCGAGCTCGACAATCGAGCATCGTAAATTGAAAGCAAGTATTCGGCCTCATGGTCTCCAAGTTTTAGCACCTGACAAAGGTTTGCAACTTGGTCCCGCGTGAGGTCAACGCGTCGACCAAGCGCCCTGGAGAGTGTAGCTGGCTGGCACATTATTTTTTGACATAAATGCGACTGAAACCCTCTCTGCTCTCGGTTGGCCTCCACGAGTGCTGCCAGGAAGTCGATGTACTCATCAAAGTGGTAGAGACTTGGTATATTCATTGCCATAAAAACAACATCTAAATTGTCCAATTGTCAACTACTCAATAGGCGACGGGAACTCCTGCTGATACGTTCGCTTCAACTTAAACCAAGGGAGAGCTTTTGAAAAATTCAGTTATCCTCGCTTCAGCTGCCGTTATTTTGTCCGCACACCAAACCGCTCAAGCCGCGATGCTAGAGTGCCCGAGTGCCAAGGCACAGATGGCACGATGTAGTTTGATTGAGATGCGTGAGAGCGGAGGCATGCCGACTTATTCACCGTTTCCGGTCGAGGGGATCTTTTGTGCGGTAGACGGTCAGCCGGGTCGTGCCAACTTTGTTTTTCGAGTGGGAGACGAGGCTCCGTTCAGTCATGAGTTTACAGCTGCAAACTCTGCGGAAGATCAGTATCGATCGGTCAATCCGTCAGTGAGTGCTGAACTCTATATTGACGAGGCCAATGGTCAGATAAAAATTTCTGAAAGTGTTCTCGGTAAAACAGTCACATCGCTGTTCTCCTGCCTTTTGTGGTAGATGCTAACTCGCCCATAACCTGATCGACGTGAGGATGTTCAATGAAGAAGTTCTTTGCTCATTTTATTGCTGTAGCATGTGTTTTTATTCAGCAGACACCGGCGCAGGCTAGGGGTGGAATTTCAAGCAACGGGGGCGACGGAGTCGTCTCCGAAGTTTTTGATATTGCGAGAAGCATTCACAGGATGCTCGTTCAGCAGAAACACAAGTCCGTCAATGTTGACCTTTTTGCAACGACCATCGAGAACGCAGAGATATTCTCGCAAGAAAAAGTTTATCTTGGAAAAGATGAAGTCAGCGCGATCAATACTCCCTCTCTGCAAGAGATCCGTGTTTCTCAAACTCGTTGGAAGGATCTGTTGGAAACTCCCAAGCTTAAGTATGTGTTGGTTCTGCACGAGTTCTTGGGATTAATGGGATACGACGACCGAACATTTTCGATTTCGAATAAAATTTTGAATGGCCCTGGAATAGAAATCAACCGGGTGAGTTGTCCCTTTTTGACGGGATCCTCCATCTCAAATGCATCTCACTATACTCTCGAACTTCTTGAGTATCGCGTAGAGAACCACAATGAGTTTCGAGCAGTGGTCTATTTGAATGGCCTTCCAGATGGAAACTCAGAGACGCTTTCGGCGGATAGAATGAAAGTGACGTACTCGGAGGGGCAGATCAAATCGATGATTGGGACGACGGGATCGTCACTGATTATGAAAAATAATCCCCTGAGCGGCGGAATCATGGTTCACTTTGACGTTTGGCCAGGAACGCCGTTTACCGGTACCGTCGCCATTCAACAAGAGCATCCTGCTGAAACTGTGAGGTTTAGCTGCCGGGGACATTTCCACTAGGAGCGACGTCGATTTGTTCTTGTTTGAGAAACAAAACGAGAAGCTCCTTTTTGAACTCAGAACATTCGACAGCGCAGTTGCCAAGGGACTTTGTGGCGTCGTGACTATCGGCGCTTTAGCCGCGCATCGAGGGCCTTCTTTATTTTGAGCATCAGGCGATTTTCCATCTGCCGAACGGCTTCGCGGGTAACGCCATACTTTTCGCCAATCTCTTGGAGGGTGAGCGGCTCATCGGCCAGGAGGCGATCCTCTAAGAGTTCGCGTTCACGTTCGTTCAAGTCGTCTTTGATTTCTTCAATGCCAGATTGAAGAAGTGCGAGCATCTCCTCGCGGCCCATGCGGTCGTCGACTGGCTCGTCATCAGAGGCCTCAAGATCGAGAAGCGTCGTTTTACCGCTCTCGTCGACGGTTTGTTGTAAAGACACATCGCGACCGCGAAGACGTTGCGCCATCGAAGTCACTTCATCTTCTGTCACGCCAAGGCGAGTGGAGAGGAGCTTAACGGTGGCCTCTTGTCCCATGGACTCAAGAAGGTCTTTCTCTTTTTGGAGGCGATAAAAGAGCTTCCGCTGGGCTTGCGTGGTTCCGATGCGAACCATTGAATACTGCCGCATCAGGTAGTCTTGAATGTAGCCACGGATCCACCACACGGCGTAGGTGATCAGGCGAACACCGCGATAGGGATTGAACTCGCGAACAGCGTGCATAAGTCCCACGTTGCCCTCTTGAATCAAATCAATGAGACGTGCACCAAACTTCGAATATTCGGCCGCGACTTTCACGACAAAGCGAAGATTGCTTGTGACCAGCATCTCGGCTGCCCTGGGATCACCGGTCTCTTTGTAGCGCTTGGCGAGCTCTTCTTCTTGTTCGCGAGTGAGGAGCGGGTAGCGTTTGACCTCGGCCATGTACAGCGCCACCGGATCAGCGGTGACCAGGCCCTTTTCGCTTGAGGCCAGCATTGGCAGATTTGAGCGATCAAAGTCTTCGAGTGAATCCGATGGCGTCCAGCCGCGCGAGCTCCATTCCGCGGCTTCGCTTCGTGCGCGTTCGGCGACGTTGGAGTCAGCAGTCCCAAGCTCGTCGAGCTCGGCATCAGTCTCGGTCTCATCGGTCGAGTCATCAGCAATAACGCTCGCGGCAGCCCCCGGGGCCACGTCGGTGACGACTTCAGCCTCCACCGCGCGAGCGGTTGGACGTGTCGTCTTTTTTCGAGGTTTTGCTTTCGAGCTCTGTTTTTTCATCTTTGGGTTAGCCCAGCGCCGCCTGGAGTTTCTTCTCTAGAGTGGATTGAACCATACCTTTGGCCATCGACAGCATAATCGGAAGCTGAACCTCAATGGTGACAAGCGACGAGCCACCGCTCGTCCCGACCTTCATGTCGGCCGAAAACATCGACCCCTTTGCCGAGCCGGTTGCCGCTGTGTCGTTGAAGTTAAACTGACAACTTGGATCCATCTTTTTGAGGTCCTTATCTGTTTCCAGCAGTTGTTTGACGCGTTTATAAGCTTCCTCGCGGCTTAGACCGCAAGATTTCTCAACCTTCACTGTGGGCACGATTTCTCTCCTGTCGAGGTGTTGCAGGCCAAATGCTACAGCTCTTCGCCCGATTCGTCAGGAGTTCGGCGCTCTGTGTTGCGTCAGGCCGGCGCTTTTAATCCGGCCGAATGGTTCCAAACAGGGACCTATCAACTGTGCTTTGGGGCGCCCAAACCCTTTTCATGATTGGCTTTTTTTGAAACTCTCACTATTCTAAATTCTTCCAAATCAGTTCGTTAAGCCGAAGCGGGAGCTCCCGATGTCCAAAACACAAGGTCGATTTGTTTCTGAACGAAAACGCAGCCATCTTGCGGGCAGTTTGCGCGCGAATCACGCAGGACAAAATGTCGTGCTGATGGGTTGGGTTGGTGGTCGTCGCGATCACGGCGGACTTGTTTTTATCGACCTTCGCGACCGTGAAGGCATTGTGCAGATCGTGCTCGATCCAAGCCAGGCCGCGATGGCGCCGGCGAAGGAGCTTCGTGGTGAATACGTTGTCGCAGTACAAGGGACCGTTCGTCTTCGTCCAAGCGGCATGACCAATAAAAAGCTCGCAACGGGTGAAGTCGAAGTTGAGGCGACAGAAGTTGAGATTTTGTCTGAGGCGGCGACGCCTCCGTTTCAAATCAACGATGATAGCGTCAGCGAAATCCTTCGTCTCAAATATCGGTATCTCGATATTCGTTCCGAGCGCCTGAGTAAGTACTTGCGCACGCGCCACGACATCGTGCGCACGGTTCGCGACTTTCTTTCAAACGAAATGTTCACCGAAATCGAAACGCCGATTCTCTACAAGTCGACTCCCGAGGGAGCCCGCGATTACCTTGTCCCGTCACGCGTGAACCAAGGGCAATTCTACGCTCTGCCGCAGTCGCCGCAGACGTTGAAGCAGCTCTTGATGATTGGTGGCATGGATCGCTATTTCCAAATCGCGCGTTGTTTCCGTGACGAGGATCTTCGCGCCGATCGTCAGCCGGAGTTCTCGCAAATCGACATGGAGATGAGCTTCGTCGATCAAGACGACATCATGGCGGTCAACGAGCGTCTGGCGCAGGTGATTTGGAAGAAGTTCCGCGGCGTTGATCTTGGGCCCATTCCGCGTATGTCCTTTATGGAAGCGATGAATCGCTATGGCTGCGATAAGCCGGATTTGCGTTTCAGTCTTGAACTGCAAGATCTAACAAACGAATCGAAGGGCACGGGCTTTAAAGTCTTTGACGATGTTCTTGCGAAAAATGGCGTGATCAAAGGCATTGGTGTTGAGCAAGCGGGCGATCTGTCGCGCGCACAAATCGACAAGCTCGTTGATCTTGCAAAGAAGGCCGGAGCGAAAGGCTTGATCTGGATTAAAACGGATGCCGAAGGGAAGCTCACGTCGGCGGTTTCGAAGGCGCTTCCAGAAGAGAAGGTCAAAGCGATTCATAAAAAGCTTTGCCCATCGGGCCGCGGGCTTTCGCTGGTCGTTGCTGATACATTCGATACGGCTTGTGCGGCGCTCTCATCGCTTCGCCTGCATTTTGGCCGCGAACTGAAGCTCATCGACGAGACGCAGGACAAGTTCTTGTGGGTCGTCGACTTTCCGCTCTTTGAGTACGACGTCGAAGGTGGCCGCTGGGCTGCTCGTCACCATCCGTTCACGTCGCCACAGAACCAACACATGGACATTCTTAAAAACGGTGAGGACAAGCGCTATGGCGAAATCCTCGCCAAGGCCTATGACCTTGTTTGTAACGGTCACGAGATTGGCGGCGGTTCGGTGCGTATTCACCGAAGCGATCTTCAGGCTGCGATGTTTAAGGCCCTTGGCTTTACGCTTGAGGACGCAAAAGATAAGTTCGGTTTCTTTATGGAAGCTCTTCAGTACGGTACACCTCCGCACGCGGGTATCGCGTGGGGTGTGGATCGTCTGACGATGATTCTCTGCCGAACCGACGCGATTCGCGACGTCATTGCGTTTCCAAAAACGGCGAAGGCCACCGATCTCATGGCCGATGCGCCAAGCCAGGTTTCGCGAGACCAGTTGATCGAGCTTGGAATTCGCCTAGCCCCCGGGGTTGGCGAAGCCGCGGCGGCATCACCGGCTCCGACTGATATCAAACCTTAAGGCAAAGGCCAGAGGTCGCGAGCTCGACTTCTGGCCAGATTCCATCTGCCCGCCTCTTCTGGCCTCTCAAGATCGTCTCGTTATGAGCCGACAAGAGAGACGTAACGGATCGAATGGGATCACACGATGTGATCTCTTCACCGGCTGACAGGAGGTTGGCATGGAAAAAATCAGCGGAATTCTTCCGAGTTCCCCGCGAGTTTCATCCGTCGATATGAAAGAGGCTGCACCGGTACGTCCCGGCACGCCGACTTTCGGTCGTCCGGAAGGTGTCTCTTCGCTCAGAAAAGCAAAAATCGGTGAGACGGCAAGTGCCGCAGCCTCTCTGAGTCGCGAGCGGCTCGATTGGAAGTCAAAAGATATGCAAAATGCAGCAATGGTCCGTGATGTGGCCGATCGCTTTTTCAAAGGTAATCAAAAGGCCGCCGAGGCCGTTGTCGATCTCGATGTTCCGCAGGCGATTCCTTTTGCCGCTGTTGAATCGCGCCCGAGTGGTTTTAAGACAGAGGCACTTGATCGCGTCACGGGGTCTGGAATGTTTGCGGGAAGCGTAGATGCCGACAATGTCGACGGCATGGACGATCTTGGCCCGGGTAGCGCTGTTCCTGAAGCCGTTCAGCCTGAGGGACTTTACCCAAAGGAAGTTTCATCAACTTCCGCGCATAGAGCGGTGTAAAGCAAAATCCGATTTCTTCTAGAGAGGCGACTCGAGAAATAGACTCGAGCCGCCTTTCGCCATTTTCTGTCCGCGACACGCAGATGATCGCGTCGATCGCGCTATGAATCAGCTGCTTCACCGTTTTCTCATTCCACTGTGGCGCCCCCATCTGCACGAGCATCTCGAGCCTGAGAAGCGCCTCCCGCGGACTATTCGCATGCAGAGTTCCCATGCAACCCCGATGTCCTGTCGCAAAGGCCATCAAGAGATCCTTTGCTTCGGCTCCTCGTACCTCACCTAAGATCAAGCGGTCGGGGCGCATACGCAGCGCTTGTTTCAAGAGTGAGTCGAGATCGTAAGATGTATCGCCGTCGAGCCGAGCCCGTTTGGTGAGAAGCTTTGCACTCATGGCGTTGGGGCAGGGCAATTCGTCAGTGTCTTCAAGGATCAAGCAACGCTCTTTCTCGCCAAGACTTTTCAGACAAGCTCCCATGACCGAGGTTTTGCCTGAGCCCGTTCCGCCAACGACAAGGACATTGCACTGCTCATCGATCAGCTTTTGAAGTTGTGCAAGACCATCGGCCGGTGCCCAATTTCTTTCGGCGAGGTCTTGGAGAGTCCACGGTGTCGAACGGATTCGTCTCAAGGTCATGTGCGGACCTGATTGAACAATGGGTTCACCGACGACGTGGACGCGGAATCCTCGCCATCGTCCGTCGGCAAATGGCGCCGCGTGGTCCACAGCCGTTCTCGCCTCTTTGGCGAGCCGTGAGACTACGTTTCGATAGGTGAGCTCATCGTGAAAGCGGTCATCATAGGGTTCAAGACGACCATTTTTCTCAAACCATATAGTACGATATCCGAGAATCAGAATCTCGGTGATGTCGCTATCAAGAATGAGTTTTTCAAGCGGGCCGAAGCCAAAAATCTCGGCCCGAACACGATCTTGAATGTCGGCTGGCTCAGCTTTCAGAACGCGTTCGACACAGTCAACCAGAGCGCGGTCTGTATTGAAGTCGGCGCGTTCAAGAATGGTGACGTGGCGATGGCTTGGAATTCTTTGAATGGCATCGAGGACAGCCTGAATCGCTTCTGGAACCGCTATCGCATTTACCATGAGAGTGTCTCCGAGTCAGGGGAGATCACTTCAGGAGTCACAAAGGCGATGAGTTCGGTCAGGCCATCGTTGAAAGATCGGCTTTCAAAAAGGCGCCCAAGAATAGGAAGTGAGCGGAGGAGTGGTAAACCGCTCGCTGACTTCGACTCCTCTCGTTTCAGGAGCCCCGATAGAACGATCGTTCTTGAGCTCGAAAGATTGAACTGAGTTTCAATGCGATTGACGAGAAGACCTGGAATGCCGTCGGCGGCTGCTGCTCCGTCTAGTGTTGAGATCTCGGTAACAAGTTCGATTTTCATTCGACCTTTGGCATCGGCGATGGGTTTGACCATCAGCTGGATTCCGTACTTTCGCCAATCGACGTGTGATGTTTTTGTCGTCGCGATCTTAATTGGAATTTCTCCGCCAGCGAGAAACTTGGCTTCGCCTCCAGAGCGGCAGAGAAGGTTTGGCATCGCAAGAATCTTCCCGTCTCCCACCTGTTCCATGGCCTCAATACGGGCAGTCAGTCCGAGCTTCCACGCTGGCAAGAGTTCAGCCTCAACGCTATCAGGCGGCTTGATCCCTAGGCGCCGCGCTTCGTTTTTTCGAATCTCCGCAATGACGATTCGAGTTCGAACAAGTGGTTCAAGAGAGGTGACTGATGATACGGGAAGAACCTCGATCCCCATGGCGCCAATGTGTTTTTTCTGCTGAACGGTCAGACCTGGGTTTCCTTGCGAGGGTGTTTCGGGAACGGCGATTGTAATCCGTTGTTCCGCAATTGAAAGCGGATAGGCCTGGGCTTGTGTGTTCTCAAGCTGAGCTCGCATTGCATTCGTGAGCGCTCTGTTCATTTCGGTTGAAAGAGTTGGCTTAAAGAGCCAATTGATATCGCGCTCGCGGGCCAATTTGGCGATCGTTTCCCAGTCCTGGAGCCGCAGAAGTTCGCCGCTGATGACGAGGGCGGGAAGTGCATTCGCATCAAGGTAAAGACCTCGCATCATCTGTAGACGGTTCATCAGCTCTTCGATTCCGCGTGCGACCTTGCGATCAACGACGTAGATCGTGCGATCGGCACTCTCGTGGCTTCCAAAAATACGAAGGTTAGCGCGACCGATACGTCGACCGGTGAAAATGATCTCCCGCCCAGAAACGCGGCTTCGCACAATGGTTCCATCGCTCAAGTGAACTTGTCTGCCAGCCGCGATCTCGATGCCGGCTCTCGCCGAGGCCAACAATGACGAAGTCGGAGGGCGATCCAAACGCGAGATTGGGCAGTCCAAGAGTGAGGACGGTGAGAAGATGAAGGCCGATGCGACGGAGCGGACGCGGCTCGGACATTGTGAACGTCTCCTTGCAGTGAGTGGGGCCTGACGTGGCCATCCGCAATCAATGCAAGAAAGAGGGGCAAGAACTGGAGCTACTGTTCAATTTTGTCGGGGTCTCGTCCGAGCTGAAACGACACTGTCACAGTGTTGCCAGCCGTCTTAAATTCAAGACCAGACGAGTGCAGCCTCAAAAGTGCGTGGGAGATGCTGAGCCCAAGCCCCGTGCCGACTGAATGATTGAGTGTGTTCTCATTCAGAGTAAAGGGTTTCAAGAGGGCTTTGATCTTTGATTCATCGAGAGCTTTACCGGTGTCGGTGATCGAAAGGCGGTAGAGGCCGCCGTTGCTTTGGCCTTTGATATGAATTTCGGTGTCGGCGTCGGCAAACTTTGCGGCGTTGTGGAGGAGTCGGCGGTAGACATTGCGAATCAGTCGTTCGTCGGCGACGACATCTTGATTTTCGATATCGAGTTTCATCTCAAGATGTTTCTCTGCGAGCAATCGATGAACGGCCTCTGGGAGAGCGGCCGTCGCAAACAGATCCTTGGTTTTAAGGCGCGCCAGATTCAGTGTGGTCTGTTGAGTCTCAGCAGAGACCAGTTCGAGTGAATCATTGATCATCTCCTGCAGGCGATGAGCGGCGGTGCGAATGCGGCTTAAGTAGCGCTCTTGATCGACGTCGAGTTTGGTCTCGACTAAGAGATCTGAAAAACTGAGCATTGTAGTGAGCGGAGTTTTCAGTTCGTGATTCACGAGAACCATGAACTGGTTTTTCGCTTGATCGAGCGTTTGCAGCTCAACCAGCGCTTCACTTAGCTTTCGATTGGTTTCAACTAAGGCTTCGCCGAGCTCATAGCGTTCGACCGCTTTATCGATTGTATTGACCAGATCAACTGGGTCCCAGGGCTTCGTGACGTAGCGGTAGATGTGGCCGCTATTGATTGCCTCAATGACGACTTCGATGTCGGCGTAGCCGGTGAGAAGAACGCGAATGGCGTTTGGGTGCGTGCGAAGGGATTGTGATAAAAACTCGACGCCTGTCATTTGTGGCATACGCTGATCGCTGATGATCACCGTGACCCGATTTTGGTCGAGGATTTTCAGTGCGGCGTCTCCGGAAACAGCCTTGAGTACTCGGTACTTGTTTCTGAGAAGGCGCTCTAGGGCGTCGACATTGTCGACTTCGTCATCAACGCAAAGAATGGTGTGCTTCATTTCTGTTTTCTATTGTAAGATTGAAGAGAGCTTTGCGGCAAGAAAAGCCGCAGGCTCGATTTTCACCTGTCCTTTAAGTTTGAAGCTCTTGTGGAGCGAGTTTTCGCGAGGGTTTTCGAAGGAAGAGCAGGATGAAAGCGACCATGGATGGTGAACGAGAGATCGGCACACGAAGATTTTTGAGTGCCACACATAAGCGGACATTCCTGGCCTATTGGCCGGTGCCCTGAAGTCGGTCTGCGTTTCTCCCTCCCATGGTCGAGACATTTGAATCGGATCTTCTCGACGTTGTGCTGGTCTAGTTTTCGATCGTCCAGTCCAGCTCAAGTTGAGACCGAAAAATGTCGAGATGAGACATGAGAGAGACTGTTTAGCAAAGTGTATGGCTTCGAATGACATTGAAATTCGCGGTCATTCTGAGGAGACGAAATGAAGCTCAAAGAGTGGGCAAAACTCCTGATGACGGGCACCATGGTGTTCTCATCTGTTTCTGGCGCTCAGATGCAAGGCAACTGGGGCGTCGGTATGTATGGCGGCATGCAGCCTTGTCCTTGGGGCGGAGGCGCTGCGAGCGGTGCTTCTGACGAAGACGACGAGCTTGCTGAACTGAAGCAAGATCGAGTCGAGCTTAAGCAAGAAAAGCGACGTCTTGAGAAGATGATCAGTCAACTTGAGCGCGATCGTGAACGCCTGAAAGAGGCGATCGATTCGACTGTCAAACCAGCATGGGCTGAAGTTGCGATCTATCACATGGAATACGGCATGAACTGTTGCATCGTCGGCGCACAGCCGCCCGTTCAGCAACAGCCGCCGATGACGCCGGTTCCGCCACCGCGCCCGCCTGAACAGCGTCCTCCTCCTGTCCAGCAGCAACCGCCGGTTGAGCAAGAGCCACCGGTGGCACAGGTTCCGCCTCCTCGTCCACCTGCTCCGCCGCGTCCTCCGGTGCAACAGGAACCCGAGCAGCGTCCACCGGTCGTACAAGATCCGGGACCTGAAGTGATTCGTCGTGAACGCACCGAGACCGAGCGTGTGGTTATCAAAATGCCATCGACGGCACCAGCACCGGCGCCAGCACCTGCTCCTGAGCAATCGGCAGATCCGACTAATCATAAATTTTGGACGCAACCTCCAGCGCCGGTTGAAACACGTGAACCAAAACCGGTTGTTCGCGAACAGCCAAAAGCACCCGTTGCGCAAACATCTCCGGTGAAACCGCCAGAGAAGGTGGAAGAGCGTCCGCTTCCCGAGCAAGTGGCAAAACCACCAGCGGTGAAACCACCAAGCAAACCACCAGAAGAACCCAAAAACCCAAGCCCTTCAAAGAATCCGGGCGATCCTTGTACAATTGAAAAGGGTAAGAACAAGGGTAAAAAAGGCAAGTACGACGCTGAGGGAGTTTGTCTTTCGGCTCTTGAGCAGCCGAGTGGCGGCCGAATGCCGGCAAGTGAACTTGGTGGCGGCCGAATGCCGGCCCAAGAGCGCGTGAGCATCAAGGCGACCATTGGCGGCGGCACGGCGAGTGAGAGTGCGGGCGACAACTGGGGCGATCTTTCGAACTTCTCAGGTCCAGCGAGCAGCGCCGATGGCGGAAAGACGCTGTGCTACGAGAGTAAACGTCCTTACGTTGCCAATCCCGGAGAGACAGTGATGTCGCCTCCGTTCCAAGCGATCTGTAAGAGCGATGGCGGCATTTCTGAAAATCTGTGCCGTAACCGCTATTTCCAGCAGGGCGAAATTCGCGGTGCACAGGCGACAAACTGTTCACGGTCACTTGAGCGTTATCGCAAGATCACAAAAGAGATCGATCGCGCGAAACAGCAAGTCGGCAAGATGGAAAACGACATCGCTGACATTGGTTTCCGCATTGGCGATCTCAAAATGGCGTCGCGCCTCGATCGTGAGATGGAGGCCGACTGCCCGTCAGGGACGTGCTACGAGTCGGGTTTTAAACGCTCAAGTCGTTCGCGTGGTCCATCGACAGGTCAGACGTTGCTTGCGGTCGGTCTTGACGCGTTGGCCATCGGCGCAAACTATTTTGTCGCGAAAGACGCAAATAAGTGGAACGCAAGGACTGGAAACCAGGCGTTGCCGTACGCCACGAATATTGGTGGCTTCTTCCCCTATAACACCGCATCACTTTATGGCGGCATGTATGGCGGCATGAATGGTTCGTATGGTTGCTCACCGATGATGGGTGGCGGCGGATCGGTCTTTGGACCGATGGGCATGGCCGGTCCGTATGGAATGGGCGGTAGCATTTACGGTGGCGCCGGTGGAGCGTTCGGCTATCCACAGGGATATGGTTATCCCCAAATGGGCGGAGGTATGTACGGACAGGGTGCGGGACCCTGGGGTATGAGCGGTCCGTGGGGAACGGGCGGTTGGCCAGGAGGATATCCTGGTGCGGGCGGATTCGTCGGCGGAATCGCAGGCGGCATCGCGGGTGGTTACATGGGCATGCCGGGAATGGCCGGCGGCTACATGGGAATGCCGGGAATGGCTGGTGGAATAGCAGGCGGCATCGCGGGTGGTTACATGGGCATGCCGGGAATGGCCGGCGGCTACATGGGAATGCCGGGAATGGCTGGTGGAATGGCAGGCGGCATCGCGGGTGGTTACATGGGCATGCCGGGAATGGCTGGCGGCTACATGGGAATGCCGGGAATGGCTGGTGGAATGGCAGGCGGCATCGCGGGTGGTTACATGGGCATGCCGGGAATGGCTGGCGGGATGGCCGGAGGAGGTTTCCTCTCTCCATTCCCTGGTGGTGGAATGGATGCCTATACCCAGCAGCAGCAGCTACAGCTCCAAATGCAGCAGTACAACCTTCAGATCGAAGCGCAGCGCCGCTATCAAGATCAGGCGCAATCTCGGTTGAGGCTGTATCAAGGCTTCATGCAGGAATACATGCAGTTCCAAACCAAGTGGAACCAGTATTTTGGCAGTGGCGGCGTTGGTGGTGACATGATCTTCTCGCCAGGTTCTGGGTCAGGAACTCTACCTGGCGGATCTGGTCCAACGTCGGGAACGACTCCGGGACGAACGCGATAGCGGAAAAGCCCTCGAGAAATCGAGGGCTTTTTACTTTACTAGCGATTCACAACGAGCCCAATCGGTCCGATAAGATACCTATGCAGCAATCGACTTCGAAAGCCTACGCCATTCGAGTTATCGCGCTTGTGTTCACATTGTTCTTCAATGTGGCGCATGTTCAGGTGCAGGCAAAGACATCGGCCTGTGCTGACTGCGCGTGGCTAAAGCAGATTGTCAAAGACGGACAAGACGAGGATGCGAGCGTCGCGCGCACGAAAGCACTGACCAGTCTTTCTGACAGCGATCTTAAGCGTGCCGCTGGTGCATTGGCCACTTGGATAAAAAATCCAGCGACCCAAGAGTACGACTTGGCTGTTCTCACCGCGCGCACTCTTGTTGAGGGACACTCGCGTTGGAGCTGTGATCTAACTCAGCAACTCAAAAGCTCATGGCCCAAACCAAGTGCTGAGCCCGATCTTTTGACAGCGAAACTCTCGCAGCTCGAAGTGATGCTCGACGCTAAATGCCCTAAGACATTCTCCGGATCAGCTGTCATGGCGCGCGTTGAAGTCCGAAACACCGCTCTCGGTTCGCCTCGCGATTCTCAGCGGACTGTCTGCTGTTGCCTATCGACCGACGTTTATAGAATTGAATGCACTCCTCCGAGCGAATCAGCCCGAACTCCGAATGCTTGCGGTTGATTGGATGACGCGCGATCAGGCACAGCATCAGAAAAACATACTGGCGTTCATCAAAGAGGCGGCCACCGGCAAAACCAAGCAGGTGAAGATCAGCGCCTATGCGCTATTGGCGTCGCTTCCCGAAGCCCAGAAAGCCAAGTATTGGTCGAGTGAGAAAAAGCCACTCCTCTATTGTCAGCGTCTCGGTGATGCGGAAGTACGCCGAGCCTGTCTTGATAGTTTGGAGACGCCGTGAAACTGCGTCTGACCGTTTTCCTAAGCGTCGTTCTTCTCGTGATCAGCGGAAGTGCTGCTGAGACCAAGTCTGCAGCGAAGTCGGTTCCGCCGAAGTCGCCGGCGGCGATTTCGCAAGAAGGTGAAGCTTCCAGAAATGATCCAGTATGCGCACGATCTGATGGATTCATTTCGTCATAAGTGCCCCGATTGCGACGCATTTTCAGCAGGAGAAGCGACACCCTCCGATGCGAGCGATCCAAAGGCCATTTGCAGCAAGGCCTGGGCTGATTTCTACTCAAAAGACAAAATTGATATTCGAATTGCCTTTGGCTTTATTGACAGCGAGACATCAAAAAAGTCAGACGATAGCCTCTTGCGCGCCGTACTTATTGAACAGCTGATTCGCCCCTGCGTGCGACGTCTGCCAGAATGCGCAGGAGCGAAGGCCGCAAGCAATCCGGATCTTTGCGAGTCCAACGTTCGAGCCTGCGACTTTAAACGCTCAGACGCGGATATGAATCTCTTCACCAAAGAGATCATTGGTCCCAGCGGTCGCACGCACACTGTGGAGCTTCGTATCAGCGGCAGTAGCAGTGACGACGGCGCTGCCGGACAGGCCCGCGCTTCCCGTGATGCCGAAAAGTTTTTCCACAGCGCTCTTCGCGAGGCCGACGTTGTTCTCTACGCGGGACACGCTCGCAAAGGCGGAGGCCCAAGTTTCACTCCGGCCGCACGTCGTGCAAACGGCTCAATCGCCTATGAAGAGTATCAGCGCGATCGCTCCGGATACGACAAAATGTTAGCCGCTCTCCAGACGGCTTCTCATCCACCGAAGATCGTTGGCATTCTGGCTTGCGATGCCGCCAACTATTTTCGCACGGGCATGATCCGCACGGCTCCACAGACCGGTCTGCTGCTTGCCAGTGCTGCCGACACAGATCGCTCTCTGCTGACCCGTGCCTATTTCGCTCTTGATTCTATTTTATGGGCCCGTTGCCAAGGGGGATTTAATGAATCTCTCAATACGATGAAAGACTTTGACGGCTATCGACTTACGCCCATGGTGCTTGATCGCTTTTTTGAGGCCTATAAGCCCTCACTTTAAAATCCTTGATGGTGAACGGCCGGCGCCGGGTCTTGCTGCTGTTGTTGTCTCCAAAATGCGTATGCTCCTGCCGCCAGAATCCCGACGGCCACTCCGATCCATAGGTTCGATCGACTCTTTATACTGTCAGGCTCATTCGACGGCATGTAGATACCGTCGGTTCCTCGCTCGAGTCCAAACGCACGGATATCGGTTTCATCTTTCTCTGAAGCGGTACCAATCCTGTCTGAGCGAACGGGACTGATCGACATTTGACAAAGTCCTGAGCCAACAGCGCGAAGAGTCCGATTTTCGTAAGCCTCTCGCAGCACAGGGTCACTTTCAAAAAGCGAGGGATCGAGCTGTACAAGCTGACCACTTCGACAACGCCCACTGAGTAACGGGACTTGCGGCGGTGCGTAGGATTGAAATTGCTCGACTGATATCGTTACGGCGACCGTTCTCAGGCTATTGCTGACGAAGATAAGTCGGTGTTCAGTTGGCGTTAGTCGTACACCTTGGGGGAGCGAGCTTTGCCGATAAGCCATGCCATCGATAAGGATGGCGTCCCAAGTTAATAGCCAGCGTCGAAGATCGGCAGTTGCATCTTTCATTTGGCCCATATCGGTTGGGTCAGAACTTTTCTCGCGCAGAGGGTTCAGTGTGCGGCTGCGAAGTCGCCATTGATTCTGCTGATCGGGAGCAAGGTGCGTTTGCCCACCAGTCAAACGATCAAACATTTTGGCAATGAGCGTGCGTTGATGACCGTCGGCATCGAGTTCGTTTGCCTGGCGCCAAAGTTTTAAGTGCATTGGCCACTGGTTACTCGTTGAGCTGCTTTTAGAGTGCTCGAGCCACTCCTTTTGGGCGTCGGCGAGAGCCGCAACAATGCCGGGGTTGACCTGGTTTCGAGTTTGGTATCGATTGAGATAGTGCTCCGTCCAAGTCTCTTGATTGAGTGCGCGGGCGACTCCAGCAAATTCGTCTCTCGACAACTCTGTATTTTGGATGAGAGTGGCGTACGCGGTGTTGGCGATACTTGCCAGAACAAGACCGACGATGGCGATAGAGTGTCGAGGTCGTTTACTCGGCTTCATTTGTAATCTCCATTTCTTCGATCAGGTGAAGCTGACTGCGGGTTTCGCGTCTGAGGGGGCCATTTTTCCGCCCTTCGGGAGCTGCTGGCCGCCCGCGCCCGACGCGTTTCTTAGGAGAGCTGCGAAGAATCACGATGACCGGGTCTGAAACGGACAGCAGCGCCGATGGTTCTCCCTCTGGAATGAGGGCGGCAAGATGTTGTCGGTTCTGAGGAGCGCGAATGAGCGGAATGGATTCGGCTATCCGGACTCCTCGCGAACCATCAAGACTGGGAAGGTAGATATCAGCCCATGCGTGACGATCAAGCAACGGATCGAGTGTTGAGTAGTTGGCGGCCTGTATGGGGACAACGAGCATTCCCTCTGGAATCTGCGCTGTGATATCGGTCGAATCTGACTGGGGAGTGGTGGGTGAAGCTCCTGTTGTCGCAGAGCTGTTCGATATGGCACAGATGAGCAAAGTGACGCCCGAAATGAGAACCCAGAGGCGAAAAGTTTTCGCTTGGCCCTCAATCGAGTTGTCCTTCAGTATTTCACTGGAGAACCTCTCAGCGAGAACGACCCGCAGGTTTTCGACTAGGGACTTTCGGGACAGAACGAATTTGTTTATAGCCGGTATCTTGAATATCTTCAGAAATTTCATTCCATCTCCAGGCGCAGGCCGCGATACTTGCGACAAACAGGGTGAGAACAAGAATCAATTCGATAAGAGCTTGTCCTCTACAATTTGTGGCTTCCATTCCGTTTCCTTCTTATTTGTTGGTATGAGAGTGACTGAGCATCCGACGTCGAATGCAGGAAGAGCGTGATCACTTTTCTGCGATGCAAGGAAGCCGTCAGGTCCCATCTTGATTTTCCATTCAATAGAAGACTTCTGCAGGTACTTAAATCCGGGAACCGGAAAATACTCTGGTGCGATATCGCCGACGGGTTTTGGCCGAACGGCGAAGAAGCCGGGGCGTTTGGATTGTGGCCCGCTTTTGATGTCGGCAACGACACTGGAGATCGATTGATCAAAAGAGGAGCGTATTGATTGTTCGGCCAAGCGAGTCGCGTCGTTC
The DNA here is from genome assembly GCA_016713885.1 of Bdellovibrionales bacterium. Classification (GTDB taxonomy): domain Bacteria; phylum Bdellovibrionota; class Bdellovibrionia; order Bdellovibrionales; family JAMPXM01. Next base: position 96,890 of record JADJOF010000002.1, read on the forward strand.
GTGGCCGCTCGTCCCTTGAAGATGAGCTTCTGCTGTTTGACGGCAAGCATACCCCGCTTAATCTTCACATAGAGCATATAGGTCTTTGCCGCAGCAATGAGATGAGGGACGCGAGTGAGTTCGGCGGCATCGGCAAGCTTTTGAGCTGTCTTTTGTTGCTGCTTCAGGCGCTTGGCCTCCGGGTTCAGTCTTATCAGTTCGTTAAGGTGTTGGGCCGCCTCCGCTTGGCTTTTTTCCATCTGCAGTCGACATTTGGCGACGGCGCTCGCCTCTGTCTTCAGAGCGACGGCAAGAAGGAAGAGACCACCAATGATCGCGAGGACGATCGGTAGGAGCACGATCGCGACGAGGCTGATTTGTCCCTTATTATTGCCGATCATTGTCGTCCTCGGGGGTAATAGACCGGACGTCGAACGACGCCCTTGAGTTCAGTGGATTGGCCAGCGATCCACTGAAGTTTGATTCTGACACTTGAGCCGCGTTGGTCGCCGTGAAACTGGACAATCGTGGTTTCTCCAAACGGCAGTCCGGAGGCGAGAGTGTTTTCAAGTTTCCGACGGCAGTTCAGGGGTGGGCTTGGCGTCGTCAAACAGACGGCGGCCTCTCGCGCACTGCGACCGACCCAGCCTTTTGCAAAAGCGCCGTACAGGACGCCGAGACCGACGATCAGCGCTGGACAAAAAATGGCGAGTGCGATGGCCGACTCAACGGCGACGGAGCCGTTGTTGGACTTGAGAAGCGCCGCATTTGAAAACATCGTTAATCTCGGCCCTGCGATTGGCCGACGCCATCCATGAAATCGCCGAGGTCTTTCTTTTTGAGTTGCGACTCGTCGATCGCGTCAACGGCGGGCTTCTTTTTTACGCCCTGAAGGGCATAGCTGATGGTCGCAAAACGGGAGTTCACCGCTTGGCCCATAACGCGAACGACACCAATCGCAGCGACGGCGACGAGAGCGACGATGATGAGGTACTCAACGAGTCCTTGCCCGCGGGCGTTGCGAAGGGGGTTCGTTATTTTGTGAGCGGGTTGTTTTGGCATATTGGCCTCCTTGGGTTGGGAGGCGCTGAATGCAAGGGCGGTGGCAGGGTGCGCAATAGCGCAATTGCTTTGCTGGGGGCCGAACGCTGAAAGCAGTCCGGCCGTCGGATTGAGCGTTTAGCCTTTTTTCTTGGCTGCGCGAGCGGCGCGGACTTGTTCTTCGCGCTCGATTTTGCGGCGAATCAGGATACGACCGAGGATTTCGTAGGATTCAACACGCAGGTCGTTTTCGTAGACGAAGCGGTAAAAGCCTTCGATTTCAGGGCTTTGGCGGAACTTTTTTGAAGACGTTGGGAGGCTATCGCTCGCAACGAAGTCGATCGAGTTGCCGTCTTTCGAGAGCTTAACTTTTTCGGGTTTCTTCAATTTGGCCTCCAGGCGTTCACTGCGTGCTTGAGCGGAGACTAATGCGGAGCTCTAAATTGAGTCAAGACTCGCTTTGCCTCGAGGGCGTGAAACCCTTTAAAACAAGGCATGATCAATACACTCATCCTTGATGGAAAAGCGGTGGCTCAGGCGCGCCGAGCGGTTCTTCGTGAAAAAGTGGCGGAATTTACGAAAACAAAGGGCCGAGCTCCGGGGCTTGCCGTGGTGATTGTGGGGCATGACCCTGCGAGCCAGATCTACGTAAAGAACAAGATAGGAGCGTGTGCGGAGGCGGGGATTGAGAGTTTCCACCTCGAGAGGCCGGCCACACTGACGCAGGCTGAGTTGCACAAGACGATTGATGAGCTCAACGCGAGGGCCGATGTCGATGGCATTTTGGTGCAGCTGCCGCTGCCGAAGCATCTGAATGAGACCGAAGCTTTGGAGCGAATTCGCGGTGAGAAGGATCCCGATGGTTTGACGAGCGCGAATCTCGGGCTTTTGTTCTCGGGACGAACGCGAGTGGCTCCGTGCACGCCGTTTGGGGTGATGAAGATTTTCGAACACTACAAGATCGACGTTGCGGGAAAAAATGCGGTGGTGATTGGGCGAAGCAATATCGTCGGAAAGCCGATGGCACAGCTTCTACTTCAAGCCAATGCGACGGTGACGATGGCGCACTCGAAGACGCATGATCTTGAGGCGGTGACGCGTGAGGCGGACATCGTCGTTGTGGCGGTGGGGCAGCGGCATCTCCTTGGGAAATCGGCGTTTAAAAAAGGTGTCGTGATTGCGGATGTCGGAATGCATCGAGGCGATAAGGGCCTTTGCGGCGATGTGCGCCTGGATGAGCTGCATGGTTGGGCTCAGGCGATGACGCCAGTTCCGGGCGGAGTGGGGCCGATGACGATTCAAATGTTACTTGAGAATACGTTTCGTTTGGCTGGCGGAAAGATCTAACGCGCGCACTGCGCTGGTGCTTTCCAGGGCACGATACGTGGGTCAGCTTTAATCGGTTCCATTTCAAGGAATGCGTGGTGGGCTGAAACGAATTTTTCAACGTATTGAATGGGGCCAATGGGTGCCATGTTGAACTTGCGCACGGCCCAGTAGTTTAAACCGATGTTTTTAATTTCAGTCATGCGGGCTGTGAGCTTGTCCATAGCGCGATCGGTATTTCCCTCGCCCCAGTTGTAGGAGAGAACCGCGAGTTTGGGATCACGTGGGAACATCTTGATCAGATAGTTCATGTAGCGGCCCGCGGCTCGAGACGAGAGCTCGAGGTTTGCGCGCGAGTCGCAAGGGTCGAAGCTTCCTGGTTTTTTGCCGACGGGCCGAACAGCCGCTTTAACAAAGGGAAGGCTGAGGAGGGGGCTCTTGGCGGTGCCGAGCATGAACTGCCATGGACCAACTTCGCCGGCTCCGCCAACCTGCACGGGATAGCCCTCTTCAATGAAAAATGTGGACTCGATAAGAGTGAGCGCTGCGGTTTCGGCCGGTGCACCTTGGCTTACGATTTGCCCCACGACGAGGTCGCGATTGGGGAGAAAGTTTATAGCGAACTTTCTGAGCCGAGGAAGCGCAAGCCATGATTTGACCGCGCTATCGATAATTGGATTTGCGCGGTCTTTGTTCCAAACCTTGGTGGCGGGATGTTCGGGATTTGTTGGAATCAGCCAACCTGTTCCAGTTTGCTGTGGAACGATGATTTTGATCGTGGGCTGTGGGGGGGCAGGATTCGATTTTGTGGTGCCGGCTTTTTCCGGAACGACAAGAGGTGCTTCGGGGACGGCAACGGGGCTATCGTCGTCGGTGTCGATCTCGTCGTCCGAAAGTGCTGGTGCCGGGATTGGAATCAGCGCGGGCTGCGGTTTTGTTTGAGCAGTAGTAGCGCTTACTGTGTTGGTCGGCTTTGTGGTCGGCGTTGATTTTAGTTTTTGGACGACGACGTAGACCTGCTCCTCTTCGTTTGGAAGAATAAACTGGCGACGAGTGCCGTTGAATTCAAGCAAGACTTCGCCGCGCGTGGTGTTGCCGAGCATTCGACCGGAAACCTCAGGGGCGGTGACGCCGGGGCAACCGATGCGAAGCGGTTCATCGAGTTCATTTGTTTCGACGAGTCGGCCTGCTGGACAAAGCTCTTTGTCGCCGAGTTGTAGGTCAAATCCCGACGGGCCCCAGGCGACTTCGAAAGTCTGAAGCGTGCGCGTTTGGGCTGTTTTGAACGTGTCGAGTAGGCGCTTTAAGGCCGGAATCTTCACTGTGTTTTTTGTTGATCGTGCGATGACTGAACTTTCCTGCGTGCGCACGATGAGGCCTGCGCGGGCACCGGCGCCGCGAGTTTCTTTAAGCGAAAGTGTGGCGATGGCACAGGCGGGTAGCGTGCCTTTTGTGGGAGCTGCGGCATTACATTCGAGTGAGAGTTCAAATGGAACGGCGTCACCGCTTGGTGCTTTTCCGGCTTGAGTGGTGAACTGGCGGTCGGACCCAGACTGCAGATTGTTTGCTGAGAAATCAAAAAAGATGCGACCGACGTAACGGATCGAGAGTACGACGCGGTGGAACTCTTTGTTGCTGCGATCGATAGAGGCGACGAGAATGCGAGAAGCGAGTTCGCGGTCTTGCTCGTTGCTGCCGCTGACGGCGGGCTCGGCTTTTAGAGTTTGCAGTTCGGAGGCCTTGCCCGCGCCTGTGAAAGCGCGGCCATCGTCGGTTTTGAGGCCGGTTTGATTGGTGGCCTGGAAGAATTCATTCTTTGAACTTGGAGCCGGCGCGCAGGCGGTCAAAGCCGCAGACATGACGGTCGCGGCGAGAGTGCCGAAATGTACGGCAGTTTTGGAATGACCGATTCGAAACCAGCTCACGTGAGGCCTCCACACAAACAGCAATGCAAGTGCAGTGCTGTCGGTGAGCTCCTCGGTGTCGGCATGTAACATACTGAAAATACGTGGTTTTATATTGCCGCCGCTGACGGTGTTTCGGTTTGAGGTGACGTTTCCCGGCGCTTGGGGCCAGCGATTGGCAGGGAAGCCGCTCGCAAGGCGGTTTTGGAAGCGCGGCGCTGCCTTGACTCCCTAGGCACTGGCGGCAAAAGTGTCGCCCACACAATGAATTTTCCGTTCTTCTGGAGAGTGCCATGAGCGCGAATACATCTGGTCAACCGAAACGCACCCCTTTGGCGGCAGAACACGAAGCGCTTGGTGCCCGTATGGTTGATTTTGCCGGCTGGTGGATGCCGGTTCAATACCGTGGCCTCAAAGAAGAGCACTTAAGCTGTCGCTCGGGCGTTGGGCTTTTTGATGTATCGCACATGGGTGAGTTTCGTGTCCGCGGACCAAAGTCGCTTGAGACGCTTCAGTGGATCACGACAAACGATGTTTCAAAGCTCGCGGCTGGTGAAGTGCACTACTCGCTTTTTCCCAATGCGGATGGCGGTATTGTTGACGATCTGATTGTGTATTGCGTGAAGCCTGGCGAAGAGTATCTCCTCTGTGTGAATGCAGCCAACATCGATAAAGACTTTGCGTTTGTCTGCGCCAACAACCGCGGCGCCGATGTTGGCAACGAGAGTTCGGATTGGGGCCAGATCGCGGTGCAGGGACCGAAGGCACTTGAATTGCTCGGGCGGCTATTTCCGGGAGCTCAGGCTATGAAAAGTTTCACGCACAAGTCCTTTGCTTTTGCCGGAGGCACGATGATCGTGGCTCGCACTGGCTACACGGGCGAAGATGGCGCGGAGGTTTTTGTGCCGGCGGCGCTCACGGTGAACTTATGGCGGGAGCTTTTGACCAAGGGGAAAGATCTTGGTGCTGAGCCGATCGGACTTGGTGCGCGCGACACGCTTCGAACTGAGATGAAGTATTCTCTCTATGGGCATGAGATCGACGACACCACCAATCCCTATGAAGCGGGACTGGGCTGGGTCGTCAAGCCGCAGGCAAAAGACTTCATCGGCAAATCGAAGATCGTGGCTGTAAAGGATGCTGGTCTTAGCCGAAAGCTGATCGGATTTGAGTTGAGTGACCGGGGCATTCCGCGTCAGGGCTATAAGCTGCTGTCGCCGAGCGGAGCGGAGATTGGTGTTTGCACCAGCGGAACGATGTCGCCGGTGACGGGTGCGTCGATCGGCATTGGCTATGTAACAAGTGAGTTTGCGGCGGATGGAACTGAAATCGCGGTGGATATCCGCGGTAAGGCAGCGAAAGCGAAAGTGCGCCCGACGCCATTTATTAAAAAGTGAATTGAGCAGTAAACCCTAAGGAGATTCGAAGATGTCGAACTACCAGATCCCAGACGATTTTTACTACACCAAGGACCACGAGTGGGCACAAGTTGACGAGAACATCGTCACCATCGGCATCACAGAGTTTGCTCAAGAGCAGCTCGGCGAGATCGTTTACCTGGACCTTCCAGAAGAGGGCGCAAAATACTCGCAAGGTGAAAGCTTTGGTGTCGTTGAATCTGTAAAGGCTGCAAGCGACCTGTTTGCGCCTGTTTCAGGTACCGTGATTGAGGTAAATGCTTCCCTTATGGAGGATCCGTCGGGATTGAACGACGATCCGATGAATAACGGTTGGCTCATTCGCATTGAGATGGAGAGCGAGAAAGAACTCGCGAATCTGATCCGTGCTCCTGAGTACCGTAAGCTCATTTCTGAAAAGAAATAGGGAGTTCGAATGGTTCAAGTGTTTGGTTTCGCTCTTGCGGTGACGATGTTGGTTGCTCAACCTTTTGCGCAGGCACAGGACACGCCAATTGAGGTCATAAAGACCTTCGACGGCCGTGTGATGCGCTGTGAAGAGAAGGTTGATGTTGGCACTGTTGCCTACGCTCTGCGAAGCCCGACCGGAACCATCAAGGGCGATCAGTTTGAAGTGGCGGTTGAGCTTGAGACTTACGCTTGTGTTGAAAAACAAGGCGCGATGGTTCTTGAGGCGATGCCGCTGACTGGTCGTTTTGTGAATGTTTTGGGCGGTTACGTTGAGTTTAAAAACTTAGAGTTCGTGGTTTACTCTCCGGACTTTAAGGTTGTTCAACCTGTTGCCCTTGATCAGAAAGCTTCAAAACAAAATGCGGTGGTCAGCGTCCCTGTTGCGGCTCTTGACTCGTTGAGTGCAGAGGCTGTGGCTCGCGCAGGTGAGCGCAAGGTTGTCTTGATCGGCTTTATGCGCGGAATCGCAGAGACCGGAGATACGAAGACCGGTAAGGTTTTCGACAGCGGTCTTTTGGGATTTGGCGAGTTCAATTTCCTTTTGTCGGAGACGAAAGGCACATTGAAGTAGGTAGGCGGCCGTAACCGGCGGTCGTTTGGAGAGCTGTTGGCGGTTCGGAAAGATATTTTCGGCAAAGATCTTCAAGAGATCGTCGCTCTTGCTTTTTCGATTCAGGGCTGGAGCGTTGCCATCACTTTTGCGGTGATGGCTTTTTCGTTTGAATGCTTCGCATCGACAGCTCAATGTGATGAGTGGTTTCGAAGGGCGAAAATTAAAGAATCAGGACAGAGGTGTGTTCTAAGGTGCGCGTCTCTCAAAACTGATATGGGCACTTTTGACTGTGCAGACGACTGTGACCGTCTTTGTGGAGTCAGTTTAGATTTGAGTGCCCCGGCCTCACTGAATCAATTCGCATACTATTTTGGGCTTACGGCAGATGAGCTTGGTCTAGTCGCAATGTACCCTCAAGAGGCGCTAGTTGTTTATAAACAAAAGGATGTCGCTCAGGGGTTTATTTCGAAGTGGATAGACCGGACTCGGAGAGCGATGCTATTCGGCATTTTACGTGGGCAGCCTTGCTGACAAAAGAGCTAGGCCCAGAGTTAGCTCAGAAGTTTCTTGATGCACATGAGGCGGGCCTACCGGCTTCTGACCAAGGACGAGCTATGGATCTAGCTAATAATCGCGCTGGTATTCTAGCGGCTGAATTGCTGAAGAGGCGGACCCAGTGTACGTTTGAGGGGATCGAGAGCGAAGCAATGAAGGCCTTGACGACAAAAAAGTTGGTTGTCCTCAAGCCCGGAAATATCCCAAGGAGACGCCGAAAGTGAGACGAGTTGCTTTAGCCATTTTGATTGGAATAGGGGGCGTGAGTGCGGGCGGGGTGTTCGCGTATGCGAACCTTAAATCACATGTCGTTAGAGCTACGCTGTCAGCACAAGAGGCCGAGAAGAAGTGGGGCTCACGAATCTTTGATTCGGCTCTTTTCAAAGAGGCCTCGATTGAAGAGCGAGCCAAAATGGCGAGTGATCTATTGAGAAAAAAACAGATGAAGGGGCTTGCGATGGCTGTCGTACGCGAACGACTTGGCGAGCATACGGGCTACTTTTGGAACGATCAGATCCCCGCCTATTTATTGAACGAAGGCTGGAAGAACGATGAAGATGTCTGGCAGCTCGTTTTGTTGCCAGGGAGAGACGGGAAGGTTGGAGATATCGTTGTAAACAAAAACTGCTGCGACAAATCTCATGCAGCAGAGGGAACTCCGAAATAGATAGCTCCTGCGTGCTCGACAAATAGAATTTTTAGAATTATGATTTTAGAGTATCGGTAGCAAGAGGCTGCCAGTCAGTATGCCCAGGTGGTGAAATTGGTAGACACGCGGGTCTTAGAAGCCCGTGCCGTAAGGTGTGTAGGTTCAAGTCCTATCCTGGGCACCAAAATGATAGTAGAAGAACTGAATCCTAGAACACACTTTCATCGGCCGCGATATTGTAGGGACCATGTTTTCGGACAAAGCGTAATTGATTGCGCTCTACGGAAAAAATGAGGATGTCCCTGGTCATGTTGTTACCCATATCGTATGTTGATATGCCTACTTCCAACAATCCATCTCCATTTAAATCATATTCCAATCGGCGAGGCTTAAGATGAACGAAGTAGGCATATTCCCATGAGCGGTTTTCATCGTCAGTCTCATAAGTTTTTGACCAAATTGCGTTGTACTCACGCTTTTTTCCCTTTCCAAGCATGACCTTAGTCTTATGCCAGTCAACTTTCTCGAGCCAGATCCATCTTCCATCCGCCAGCTTAAGAAAGTCTCTTTCAATTGGTACATCGCCCGCGTTCGCATAGGCGGAAAATACGAATAAAAAGACCAGCAACAAGCTGGTGATGTTACTTTTTCTTAGATTTTTCATAAAGCTCCAAAACCTTGTCGGCATATTCGGTCCCGCCGTCGCCTCGAGAGTAGTAGCTTCTGATCGCACTCCTCGCATTCTTTTCCCACTTTTTAGGAGTCTGAGAAAATTTATGCCCGAGCAATCTGATGCCGACAGCAATGTTGACTAACGGATCAAGTTTATCTGTTTTTGCGATGTGCACGAGATTATCTTTAGCCTCGATCCATTTTCTCTTATTTGGAAATCCACCGAGTACGCGCATGGCTTGGTCGGTTACCTGCATCAAGCCGGCAGCAGTGCTGCCCTTGACCTTTGATTTCTTCGCGGGCCCGAAGCCCGATTCTACGGCGATCATCGCTTTGATCATCAATGGGTCAAGATCATCAGGAAAAGAAACGCCTTCTGCCTTCCAGTACTCTAACCAAAATTGAATAGCAGTGTCGAACTCCGATCCCTTATTGTGAAAGCCAGCAATCGGATTTAGTGAGGAATATTTTTTCTTTGAATTCCAAAATAGGTGAAAGATGTTCTCCTTGAGGAGGCCGGGGGCAATTTTTCCTCTGTTTTTTCGAACGTGAGCGTCAACCCACGTTGTTGTTCCGGAATGGCAAGTTCGCTCGTGACCTTGGACGACATGGTAGCCGGGCGGACACATTTCAGACGCCTTAGGTTTCCTCAGAAGATCGTTGCTCAAGACTTTCCCTTACGAAGCTTTTTTAAGCCGGCCTAGGCCATCAAGAATAAACACTCTGATCAGCACCTGGTATGGAATTCCCTGCTTTTCCGCAACAGACTTTAATTCTTGAATTGTTGTTTCATCAAGTGCGACGCTCGTGGGCTTCTTTCGTGAGTTTTTGTAGCGTTTCATAGCGGCTAGGATCTTTTTTGAATCCAGCTCGAATGAACCGTCATACTCTTTCAGAGATTTTGCGTAGGACTTCTTCATACTGACTCCTTTCCTTTTTATGCGCAGGCCTTGCGCTAATAACCCGAACTCGCCCCTCGCGAAGAACGAATGCGATTTGAAGTAGCCGACCATTCAAATTCGGCCCTACGAGTCCAAGTCTCTGCTCGTTAACCGCTGGGTTGGTCTGAATTCCAAGGGGGAGAGTCAATCCTGACCGGAAAACAGCTTCGACCTCTTCAATAGAGATCTTGTGCTTGGTAGCGCTCTTGGATTGATTGCCCTTATCCCATTCAAACTCGAAATGGGAAGTTTCCAGAATCCAAAACAACAGCCATTCAACAAACTCCCACTGGGCCATAAAGCACTATATGGCCACTATCTACATAGTGTCAAGTATTTTGGCGCTTGATCAACTGAAGATAGTTCTGAATTGCGCACTCGGTTTTGCCGTACCTCGTGGCCAGTTCTTTCCGCGTCAGTCCCTTTGATCTACCGTAGTTTCGCCAGCTCCGCGAGATCAACCCTAGGTTCCCGCCACTGAGTACGGTAGCTCTCTGTCCAAGCCAGTGGTTCTTCGACTATCGCGCGGCGGGCACCATTTCCGACAGTATGCGAACCGATACGGTTCGGACCAGTTGGAAGAAGTTTTCCTGGTTTTTCGTTAACATCGCACGCCCCGCGTACATCACCCTAAAAGCATTAACAAAAATAGTCCGATGCGACTTTGAGCCGACTTTTCCTTTCATCAAAACACTTGGTTTATAAATTCTACGAGAATGATTATAGGCCACCGCATGTGCCCATTGAAGGAATGGCAGGTGGCGCTTTTCTGTATTAGTCGCCGTTCCTTACTTAAGGGCGCCGGCCCGCCGCCATTGACATATAGAATAAATATATATAAAATAGAGATGATGATCGAGTTCGACTGGGATGAAAGAAAAAACACCGCGAATCGTAAAAAAGCATGGAGTCTGGTTTGAAGAGGCTCGGTCGGATTTTGACGACGTCTATGGTCGACTATTTTTAGACTCTAAACACTCAGACAGTGAAGATCGATTTATTCTCATTGGCCATAACAGCTTCAGTAAACTTTTAGTCGTTGTTCATTGTCATCGTGAGTCAGATTCGGTCATCAGAATTATTTCTGCTCGAAAGGCGACCAGGAAAGAAAGGCTGTTCTATGAAAAAGGAATATGATTTTAAAAAGATGAAAGAGATTAAAAACCCGTATCCTGCTAAGAAAAAGAAGGCGGTCGGCATTAACTTAAGCCCGGCCGTGATCGACTATTTCAAAAAGCTTGCCGATGAGTCAGGGGTCTCTTATCAGAAGCTCATCGATCTTTATTTGTTAGACTGCGTGAAGAGCAAGAAGAAGCTTTCAATGAAGTGGACGGCCTAGTGGTCGGGGTCTCTACATCGCGTCTGCGCGTCAATGAATCAAGCGTGCTACAGCTTGTACTGGCTTGGCAGAGCGCCCAGGGTTTTTTTGAACTGGGTGATGAACTGGCTTGGGTCTGAAAAGCCGACTTCAAAAAGTGCTTCGGTGAATGACATTTTGTTTCGGACTTTAATCATCGCTTCGAAAAGTCGTAGACGATGACGGTAGTCGATCGGCGAGAGGCCGTAGGTGCTTTTAAACTCGCGAGTGAGAACTTCTCTAGAGAAGTTGAGATGGGTTCACTGCTGACCGGCTGATTCATTAAACAAAACAAATAGTTGCCAGCCTTCCGCAAGGTTGGTTTGATTTTTTTGCGAAGAAAGATCAACGCCAAGGAAAGGCGGCAACTGTGAAGCAGGATTGCAAAGAGCGGTCGCTCTTTCAACTGATTGATCGAAAAAAATTCGATCCACTCGTTCAAAAATGGAAAATCGATCGCGGTGTAAGAACTTTTTCGACCTGGGAAATGACGCAAGCTCTTTGTCGTGTTTCGTGATGCGACTTGGATCGTTTCGAGAAGTCGAAGCCGCACTGAAAATTCCTGACTCAACTTTCGGCGACGCGCTGAGAGATCGGCACTTCGGTTTTTTCAAGAACTCTGCGATCTTATTCTCCTCGAGATTCGCGGTCGAACAGAAAGTCGAAAACTCAAAAAGCAATTCGTGAAATTCTGGCCATCGACTCTTCCGAAGTTCGAGTCCACGGAAGTCTTTTTGGCGAACCGGGATGGAAACAGAAGTATACCATCGGTCACAAAGCAGCGGCAAAAATTCACGTCGTTTGGAATGTCGACGGCGAATGGATTGATGATTTCAAGATTACGCCGTGCCGATCTGGCGACTCCCCGGTCAGCTTCCAACTTCTCATTTTACCTATGAAAATGTACGTTTTGATCGTGCATACAACGACTTTGGCTTTTGGCAGAAAATCGTCGCCAATGGATCTGACTTCACGACGCGGCTGAAGACATCAAAGACGAATCGAGATCTTGAACGAAAGGTTTTGCGCGGGCAAAAAGAAAATCCGGGGTTCTGTACGACGAAGAATATATTTCGACCGCACCCGCGGCAAAGTTCTCGGCGATAAAACTTCGTCACATTATTTACCGCGACAAGCTGACTCAGAAAGTCTTCCATTTTGTGACGTCGGATCAGAAAGCCAGCGCTAAAATGATCGCGAACATTTACAAACGTCGGTGGGCAGTCGAACTTTTGTTCCGTTGGATGAAAGGACATCTCGATATTCGTCGGCTGCCGCTAAAAACTCCGAACGCGATCCATACTCAACTTGCGATCGCAGTTCTTGTTCAACTTCTTTTGCAGCTGAAAAAAGATCATTTCGAAGTTTAAAGGAACTTTGTGGGAACTTCTGCGCGAGATGCGAACCGCGTTCGCGCGAAAAGTCCTTCAGGATGCGGGCCTCCGGACGGCTGCCGCTGGAGCGCCGCTGCCGGCGAGGATCTCGCGTTATGATTTCTTAAGAAATAAACCGGTCAGCAGTGAGATGGGTTGCCATTTCGCCAATCTTTAAATTCTCACAGAAGTGCTGGTCGATGTAGCGCTTGGCCTTCTCGGCGACGGATGAAATCTTTTTTTCTTGAACGAGGCGGGTCCCATCTTTGAGTAACGCCATGAGCTCGATGACTTCGGCCTTTGATTTCGGAAGACGCGTGGGGCCAGCAAGAAGCACCGGTGTTGAGAAGCTAGATGCGGAAGGAAGAGGATTGGACGACGCCACGAGCTCCCAATTGAGAAGGCATATTTCGGTGTGCAGCTCGACTATCGTAAAAGGCGGCATGAATAGAGTGGTTGGGCCGGCGAGTGGGATGACTTTGTCGCCAGAGCGAATGGATACAGTGTGGGGCGGAAGATCGGCCCAGAGAAGCGCCCAATCCGAAGCAAAGGACTCGTGATAGGTTTTTTTCTGATAGGAATGCGACTTTTTTGCGTAGAGGAGATCGTCTTCGATGAGTGTGAAGTGTGAGCTATATTGGTCGACTGAGAATGAGCCCTGTCGAGGTGATTTGATGACGTCGAGGTTCATAGCTCCAGCTAAGTAGAAATATGTCACAAATCAACATTAATTCACCAGGATGACCAAAGTACTCTTGCAGTTCCATGACGGATGAGTTCAAGGTTCTGCCGCGCAGTCGAATGTTTGATCTCTATTCTTTTCTGAACAAAGAGAATCAGCCGGCCTTTAAGGCCGTCGCGGTGCGAGAGATCGACATCACGAAGATAGAAGAGATTCGAAGTCGCACGGCTCAAGGTGAAAAGCGACCGACATACACGTCTTTTGTTGCAAAGGCTGCGGCTCAGGCATTGATGGAAATTCCGGAAGCGAACCGGGTCGCGATGCGCTCCCTATTTTCGTATAGACTGGTTCAGTTTGAAAGGGCTCACGTTTCAATCGCAGTCGAGCGAGATGATGCGGACCGGAATCTGAATGCGGCCTTTATCTATACGATCTATGACACCGCTTCCAAAAGTCTTGTTGAGATATCGAAGGAGATCACCGGGCTTGCAACAGTGGCTCTCGATTCTGATGACGTCAGGCTTGAGCGGTGGCGTAGGATCAAGCTTGGAATTAAAATGGTTCCGCTTTGGCTCATCAAACTTGCGATCCTTTTTCATCGCCATATCCCGTCGCTTTATATTCAGAATCGCGGCGGAGCTCTGTTGATCTCATCACCGAGTAAGTACGGTGTTGATTTCATTGTGGCTCATTGGCCCTATCCCCTTGGCTTGTCATTTGGTTTTGCAAAGAGTCGCCCTTGGGTGGAGGGCGATCGTGTCGTCATTCGGAAAACGATGACGATCACGATGGCATTTGATCGACGGATTTTGCCCGGTGGACCGGCCGCGAAGTTTATGAATCGAATTTGTGAGATTCTCGAGAGCTAGTCATCGTCATCATCATCGTCGTCACCCGGACCCTCGTCGTCGCTGTCGCTTGCGCCATCATTTTCATTTTCGTTCTCTGCCTCACCGAGCTGCAGAGAGAGAGACCAAAGGCGTTGAGCTTTTGCGTCGTTGAGTCGTAGTTTTTGACCAGGTTCACTCCAAAGGCCGCGATCAGGATCAGAAAGAGAATCGCAATGACCGGACGCGAGCTTTGGATTGCGGGCTCGTTGCCATCTGAGGTTTTCTGCCCGGTCACCATGCTGAGTGCGATGGGATCTTTGTGCCTGAGCGTGTGAAAGATGACGCCACCGATGTGGGCGACGACGGTGATGACAAAGGCGTTGGCGAAGAGCTCGTGGATCTCCTCAAAGAACTCCTTGTTGTTTCCCTGTGCCATTTGAATTCCTGTGAATGCCAATCCAAAGGTAAAAAAGAGCATAGCGATGGCGGCCCAGCTGGAAGCGGATTGTGACCAAGCTCGCGTCTTGTTTTACTCGAGAGAAGCGAGCTGAAGTATTCGATCATTTCTCGCGGACTGAGGCGAAACGACGTGAAGCGTGCGTAGCGAGTGCCGACGACGCCCCAGATGATGCGGAGTATCGCCGTGAAGGCGAGCATGAGTCCAAGCAGCATGTGATAGGCATAGGTCGGCGAGTCATCGTCGATCGTTTTCGCGATGAAGAACGCTGAGACGAAGAGTCCCGCAAAGATCCAGTGGAAAAGTCGAGTGGGAAGGTCGTAGGCCAAGGATTTTCTCATAATGAAACCTCACTTTGATGGGTCGCTTCATGTGAAATTATCGGGCTCTTCTCAAATTAATCCATCGGGCGGATGCCCCAGGCCTGTTCATTTGGCTCTATAGGGCACCTGCCCAATTGTCGACCGCGCTTGAAGGATCGATAAAGAAGCAGTGCAAGACAGGGGTCTTTCACGCAAAAGGAGACAGTATGAGAAAATCAACAAAGTTCGGTCTGGGTGCGATTCTATTGGCTATGGCGTTTGTGAGTCAGGCGGAAGCCAAGAAGAGCTGTACGGATCAACCGAAAGAGAAGTGGATGAGCGAAGCCGACTTTAAAAAGATGGTCGAAGGGCAGGGCTATAAGATTAGAAAATTTAAGCAACCGGGCTCGTGCTACGAGATTTATGGCCAGGATAAGGACGGCAAAGAGGTTGAAATCTACTTTGACCCGACGGATGGCAAGGTCGTGAAATCGAAATAACGGTTGGATCGCGATCAAGGCAACGGCTCGGGTGCACTGAGCCGTTTTTTATATTCTTGTGCACAGGAGGCCAGTGGTAGGCTGCTTTCGTTGGTGAATAGGACTAGGAGTAAAACGTGAAAACTGTGATGAGGCGCTCGATGGATCGTGGTTCGGCCGACCATGGCTGGCTGAAGACACGATATAGTTTTTCGTTTGCAGACTACTACGATCCTGAGCAGATGGGTTTTGGGGTTTTGCGAGTCATCAACGACGACCGGATTGCAGGCGGTGGTGGGTTTCCGATGCATGCTCATCGAGACATGGAGATTCTGACATATATTATCGAAGGGGCTCTGGAACACCGCGACAGCATGGGCAACGCAGGCGTAATTCAGTCAGGCGAGATCCAGCAGATGAGTGCTGGGACCGGCGTTCGGCACTCAGAGTTCAATGCTTCAGGTGATACGCCGGTGCATCTGCTGCAGATCTGGATCGTGCCGGACAAGGTGGGCTACCAGCCGAAGTATGATCAGAAGGATTTTTCGGGGCGACTGGCGAATTCTGAGTTCGTGCTGCTTGCGTCTCGCAGTGGACGTGAGGGATCGGCGGTGATTCATCAGGATGTCGATCTGTTTGCAGTGAGGTCGGCGGCTACTGGACAAAAGACGCATGCGCTTGGGGCTGGTCGAGGGCTTTGGTTGCAGGTGATTCGCGGCGATGTGACAGGAGCTGGAATCGTCCTTTCGACAGGCGATGGCCTAGGGCTAGCCGACATCGATTCCGTCGATTTGAGCTGGGGTGCGGGGGCTGAGTTTTTGATTTTTGATCTCGCCGTTTGATTGGCGAGGACAATCGTCGTTAGAGTGTTGGAATGAGCCAACCCAATCTTTTGCAACTTCAAGACGGCATCAAAAAGTTTGGTGCCTGCGTCCTTTTTGATCGCGCGCGCTTTGCGATCAATGAGGGTGAGCATGTTGGTGTAATAGGTCCAAACGGTGCGGGTAAGACCACGCTGTTTAAGATTCTTGTCGGCCAAGAGTCGCTGGATGGTGGCGATCTTGTAAAGTCGACAAAGCTCAATATTGGATATCTCGAACAAGAGGCGCGCGAACCGGACGGTGTTTCAGCAGAAGACTACTTGCGTGAGACCAGTCATAAGCCGGTCTGGGAGCTCAAGCGGTTGGGGCTTGAACTCGGCCTTGAAGAGGCTCACTTTGCAAAGCCATTTAAGGATCTGAGCGGTGGCTATCGGATGCGAATGAAGCTTCTTTCGCTGATTGGGCGTGAGCCGAATCTAATGCTGCTCGATGAGCCGACCAACTTCCTCGATCTTGAGAGCATCATGGCGCTCGAAAACTATCTGCAGTCGTATGAGGGCGCGTTTCTTCTGATTTCTCACGATCGCGAATTCTTGCGTCGTACCACTGATCATACGCTTGAAGTTGAGGCGGGTGAGATCACCAAGTTTCCAGGGCACATCGACGACTACTTTGAACAAAAGGCACTGATGCGCTCCATTCTTGAGGCCCAAGCGGCCAATCAGGAGGCGAAGCGAAGGAGTGTTCTTGAGTTTGTCGACCGTTTTGGCGCAAAGGCGACAAAGGCTCGGCAGGCCCAAAGCCGGTTGAAGCAGCTTGATAAAATGGAAAAAATCGAGATCAAGGATCTTCCAGTGCGGGCGAAGATTAAAATTCCATCGCCCATTCACACTGGACGCGAGTCATTGACGTTGCGTGATGCGACTCTCGGCTATGGCGATAAGGCGATCGTCTCCGGCTGTAACCTGCGGCTTGAGAATGGAAAGCACTTGGGCGTTGTGGGATTTAACGGTGCGGGCAAGTCGACGCTACTGAAATCAATTGCGAGTCGGATTCCGCTATTGGTGGGGGAGCTAAAGCTCGGGCATCAAGTGAGCCTCTCGTACTATGCCCAGCATGTTTCCGATGATCTTGATTTGAATGACACGGTTTTTGAGTCTCTTGAAAAAGCCGCGCATCCCGATGTCGATCGGCAGACGATCTTGAATCTTGCGGGCTCGCTCCTTTTTTCTGGAGAGGCGGTTGAGAAACGAGTGCGGGTTTTGTCGGGCGGAGAAAAGTCGCGAGTGGCACTCGGACAGATTCTGCTGCGACGAAGTCCGCTTTTGCTGCTCGACGAGCCGACGAATCACTTGGATTTTGATACGGTTGAGGCACTAACGGAAGCGCTTCGCGACTATGCTGGAACGGTGATTGTGGTGAGCCATGATCGCAGTTTCATAGGGCGAGTGGCGACGCAGATTCTTGAGATTCGCGATGGTCGTGCGGAGGTTTATCCGGGTACCTACGATGACTATCTTTGGAGCCTTGAAAAGGGGTCGCTCAAAGAGCGATTTAGTGGCAGTGAGCCGGCATCAGTGCCAAGCAAGACAAAGGTTGTCGACAAAGCTGTGGAGAATGAGGCAAGGCATGAGCCGCGTGATCAAACGAAGCGCTATCAGGCAGAGGCCAAAGAGGCGGCCAAGCGGCTGAAAAAACAAGAGGCGCTGCTTGAGGTGGAAACGGCCAGACTTGCGAAGTTGAATGCGGATATCATCGGCGCGGCGGGCGTGCGCCTTCAGGAACTATCGGCGGCCATTGATCAGTGCTATCGCGATGTGCAGGCGCTTGAAGGGTCGATCTTGGAGCTGATGGAAAAACAGGCCGCAGCCGAGGACTATCTTAAAAATTAAAAGGTGCAAGACCGGTCGATCTTGCACCTCAGATGAACGAAGCGGCATCAAACTCCGCTTGATGAGAGCTGACTGGCGATCGACCCGACCGGACTGACATAGAGACCGGCGATGAGTTTTTTCAGCGCAGGTTCTTTTTCAGTGTCGAGGCGGCGAATCAGGGCCCACAGGAGATCGTCAGTTGTGATGATACCGACCACTTCTTCGGCCTCGGTGACGAGGAGGCTTGAGATTTTTTGCTCCAGCATCTGCGTCGCCACAGTGACGAGTGGTGTGTCGTTGCTCACAAAGCGAACCGGTGAGGTCATATAGTCGACGACCCGTTCTCCTGGTGAAAACCGTTCGATCGTGAATCGAACTTCTCCATTTTGATCAAATTCAGTGTGGATGGCTCGCTGAAGATCGCGATCTGTCAGAATGCCCACGATACCACCATCGTCATCGACCACCGGAAGGTGGCGAATCTTTTTTTCGCGCATCTGCTTCCAGGCCGCGATCAACGATTCGGATCCACGAACAGTGACGAGCTTCGGTGTCATGACGTCTTTTGCTTCTCTTGCGGCAGATTGCATACATCCTCCAGTGATCTTCAAGTTTTCTACGTTAGTGCTTCAGACGGGTTTCCATCAAATGATCGAGCGCTTTCAGCGCGTCAACCCATGTGAAGATTCCAACGAGCTTGTGATTGTCCACAACCAAGGCACAGCCGAATTTGTGACTCGCCATCTCGGCACAGACTTTATTCAGCGGAGCGCCTGGCTCAGTGATATAGGGCTCTGGCGAATACGCCTCATCAACTGTGACTTTTTCTGGATCGACATCTTTGAAGCTCTCCACAAGGCGAACGTCGCGATCCGTTAAGATGCCGACGAGCTTTCCTCCGTCAAGAACAGGAAGATGACGAACATGCAGCTCAGTCATCATTTTCTCGGCTTTGGCGAGAGACTTGTCTGCCCCGATAGTGTGGGGAAGGACAGTCATATACTTCTGGATTGTCGGGATGCTCTTCATGAATTTACCCCCTCGAGTTGTCATAAGTTTACGAAGACACAACTATGGAGATAGCGAGGACTGTGCCGCAGCTCCTTTGTGCGAGCTGGGTTTAAACGGGGTCTCAGCTGTGTGTATCGATGCGTCAGGGGCGATGTGTCCCGCAGTCTGTCACGCAACGTGGGGCGATCGGCCCCATGGCTGGTCGTATTGACTCATGGCTAAACCATACCAAGGAGCGATGAGTCAGGATCCAGTTTTGGGCCTCTGACTTCTTTTTATCTCATCGACATGTTCGAAGAATTCCTTGAGCTTCTGGTCGAGTCTTTGTTTGAGGTCGATTGGGTTTCTGGAGTGTACCTCGGATCCGATTCTGACTTTGTCGGCCTCGGGAACAAGTGAGCAGTCAAGCAGACGCTGAGCTGGTGTTTTGGGTTCATCGTAGTGCTTCTTGATCGATCCACCGATTCGCTCTTTGGCTACGAGCTTCATCGATGGCGTGAAGTAGTTCTGGAGCGGACACCAGTACGCTTGATAGATCTCATTCATCATCGGCACAAGCGATGGATCGTCGAACCTCTCATAGCCGAAAAGCTCGCGGACGTGGGTCCAGTTCTTTTTGCTCGACATGGGCGTTGTCGTTTTTCTTGTAGGCTCGACGCCTTACGAAGTTGATTGGTGCTGGGCGTTTTGAGAAGTACGAATAGAGAACGTCGTTGATGAATTCAGAACCGTTATCTGAAGCGAAACCAACCAACATGAACGGCACTCGAGACTCGATCTTTTTCACGGCGCTTGCGACGCCGGCAGCATCTTTGTCCAGCACGAGCGAAGCTCAGTCCAACCAGAGAACAAATCGACGACCGTAAGTGTGTTCGCGTACTCGCCTGCAATCGAATTTCCGCAGTGGGCAACTGTGTCGCCTTCGACAAAACCTGGAACCTTCGTCTCGCCGTCCAAGAGCTTAAGTGGAATCTTGGTCTTCATTTTTATCGACGGTCTTGTTGTTGAGAGCCCTTTTCCAAGCGACCTTCGATGAAGTTTTTAAAAGTCGATCAATGGTCGAGGCGCTCATCTGAAGGAGCAACGCCTTTCTTCGGTCGCTTGTTTTATAAAATGGAAGCCACAGTGGCATAGCCGCCTTCATCTTCTTTGAACAGATGTAGCTCATAAGCCCCCATAGCGCCTTTAAGTCGCTCAGCGCATCGATGTAGCGCGAAGCAGCCCCGGGCGCTTACGTGCGTCTGGCCCCTTGGCTTTGCCATTTAAAATTTGAATCGCATGCTTGCGGGACCGATACCCGCAGACCTGGCAAAATTCGTCCAAAATCGCAGACTTTTGTTTTCGCTTTGCATTTTTATAGCGGTCCCGAATTTCATCGGTGTACGCTCGACGGAACTCGATGGGCATGGTCTTACCTCCGTGTAAGAACTCAGATTTATTGGTCTAAATCCGATCCTACTTGGGTTTGAGATCATGACTCATCGAGGATTTTTCGAGCTCGCGAACTCGCTCGGTTGATTCAAGTTAATCGAACTTTCGCTCGCTCAAATCCAATCCAGCACTCCTCAATTGAGCACGTGCCGTATAGCGCACGCATTCGGTTCGATTTATCTCGAGTCAATTCGCTGGTCAGCGCGCGAGTGTGCCAATTTGAGGCACCGAAAGTTTAAGATTCTGGCCTGGGATCTAGATAAAGCGCGTTTGACGGGCGGCGAGTGCGCTTTGGTCGCGGTCTGAGTCTTGCGAGACAGGTGTCGGTCACGAAGGAGTGGGCAATGCTATTGATGCGTATTTTGGGTTCCGCGTTGTCGATCGTCGTCGTTGGAATGGCTGTTGGTGCGTCGCGGGCTGGCGCTGCAGAAGTCGCGGCCAAGACGGTAATCAAGAAGTCAGTCGTATCACTGGAGGGTTTTGTCGAGACAGGTGGCGAACGCGACCTGACGCAAGATCCGCTTGGCGACTGGCTTGAGATGAATGCTGACAAGATGCGTTTATATGTGGACGGTCAGGCAAACTCTGAAAAGCCGAAACAGTTTGTGCCTCCGACGGGTATCAACTCAACGATGGATCCCGCACTTCAGGTTGCCGCCGTTATTGAAGATCTGGGTTACAATGCTCGTTGTTCTGCTTTTGCAAACGAGAAGGGCTTGGGACGTCTTGGGCAAGTGGTTGTCAATGAGATGACAAGCGGGCAATTCGAACATGTCGGAAACCTGATTAAGGGATCGGACGATCTTAAGCGAGCCTGTCCTCGCTACGACACTCTCAACACCAACGAGAAGGCCCATGTTTACGTCATGCTGCTCGCCTCGATGTCATTTTTCGAGAGTTCGTGCGATCCGACTTCGGGCCTTAAGCGTCGTGTGCAGGGGCCGAACGGCTCTTTGGGCGGTTTGATCCAGTTGCACCGGGGAAAAGAAGATGTCTACGCACCGAACTGTCCTCGCGGTGCTTCGAATAAGCCTGAAACGACTCTGACGTGTGGGCTTTCGATGTTGAACAAACAGCTCGAACGTCAGGACGCCATGTTTAGTCCGCGATCGTATTGGGAAGTTCTGCGTCCGAAGAAAACGTATGTGAAAACAAAGTCCGGAAAGCGCCGTCAGGTCCAGTTGGCGCGAACCGTGGTCGGTTCACTTCGCGAGTTACCGCTCTGTCATAACTGACAGTTGATTGGCCTTCCTATTCCTGGTTCACTCTTGAGAGTGAACTTTGATCTCTACGATATTTCATATTTGGCGGAAGGGTCTCCTCGACAGAGGCGAGCCTTTTTGGCGTTGCAAGAGGCCGCTGTTTTTGCGCGGTTGGCAGCGAATGACGGCTCTGTCGCATTGGTCGGAAGTCTGCCGATTGATATGGCGCTCGACGACAGTGACATCGACTTGGTGACGTCGATTGATGATCTACGTGCTGCTGCTGCTCGGGATCGCGAGCTCTTTGGCACGTATGAAGGATTTCAATCGTCGCGTGGCGTGGGATTGGGCGGGCAGTTTCAGCTCACCCAGTTTAGGCATAGCGGCGAATCGTTTGAGATCTTTACGCAGACGACTCCGATTCCAAGGCAGAACGCCGTGGTGCACCTGTTGGTTGAGGCGCGCCTTTTGGGCTTGGGAGGATCGGCTTTTCGCGAGCGGGTGATGCGCGCGCGTGAGGCAGGCCTTAAGACCGAACCGGCATTTGGTGCCTGTCTTGGTCTTGAGGATCCGCTTCGCGAGCTCTTGGCTCTTGAAGATTTAACGGACCAAGAATTAAGAGCCCGGTTTGCGGAGAAGCTGGCTTGAGTCGATGCCAGCTTTCAGAAACTCGTCGGAGAGCTCTTGTCCTTTGACCATTCGTGCAAGCGAGAGGGCGCCAACCGCTAGGGCCACCTGTTGTACGGCCTGCGCTCGCGTGTAGCCATTTCGAACAAAGAAGCCGATCCAGCGTTCAAGATACTCACCGATTTTTCTGCGACTGCAGGAGATCGCCTGGCAAGGTCGGTCGAAAGAGCCACGATGGCGCAGCCCGACGCCGGGTTGTTGCGATGTTTCGCGCTCAAGTAAAGATCGAGGAGGCCGCGTGCGGGATCAGCCGGTGTTTCGAGTGCCGCGGCCTTCAGACGGCCTGCCGCTTGGCTGAGGGCTATATCGACGACGTCGACGACGAGATTTTCTTTTGATTTAAAGTGAGCATAAAAACCGCCAGCGGTGAGGCCAGATTTTTTCATGACCGAATCAATGCCGGTGCCGTCGATTCCCGATTTGCGAAAGAGCTTGAGGGCGGATTCGAGAATTTTTTCGCGTGTGCGCTGTTTGCGTGCCGAGGGAGCGGTCATGGCGCGTGTCCTGTTCCAATCAGGCGGGCGAGCTGTTGATGGACGATGGCGCCCATGGCCTCTGTCGCAATGTGGCCAACGTCTCGGATTGCGTGAAACTGACCGTGGTGACCGAGATCGAGAATCGACTGGTGGGCCTTGATCGCATCCTCGCTAGGGAACACCTCGTCGGCGGTTCCATGCACGGCAGTCACGGTGAGTGGCGGAAGCGCATGATAGTACTCGGGACGATAGCCTGTGCTGACGGTAATGAGTTCCTTGGTGTACGCCAGGCGGTTGGCCAGCATGGGGGCGAGAAAGCCTCCTTGCGAAAAGCCGACGATGAGCTTCGGAATTGTGCTGTGATCCTCGGGAAAGTGCAGATCGAGAATGGTCTCGATTGCCTGCAGAGCGGTGTCGGGTGGAACGGCCATCTTCTCGGCTTCCATGTCGTAGAAGTACCATGAATAGGCTTCGCGCCAGCCGATTGTGGTTTTGACAGGAACCGGAAATGGACCGTTGGGGGCAATCCATGCGACGTCGCCGAGTTCTTGCGGCCAGCCGTTGGGGAAGAGGCGGCGGAAAAAACTCGCTCCATGGTCGGTGTAGCCATGCAGAAAAAATGCGATCGCCTTTGGCGTCGAGGTCGGCCGGTGCATGCGATAGTGGATGGGGAGATCGGTTTTGATCCATGTGGTTTGCTTCATCGGTCTTGACCTCGCTTCGGGTAAAATATTACGGTCGTAATATTGATGCAATTAAATTACTGAAAGGACGTCAATTTATGGGACACGAAACTTCAGATTCTGAGCCGCGATTGGCTCCCCCTGGTGCCGGGATTCCGTTGCCTCATCGTCTTTTTATGACCTATGTGGTGCGGCCACTGATTGCGGCGCGTTCCGACTGGCAAGAGAATGCGCAGCTGTTTCGTCGTTGGACGGAGAAAATCGACGCAGAACTTGTCGGATTGACCGAAGCACAACTTTGTCGGCGAGTGCTGGTTCCGTCGCAGGTCGGGCTTGAGGACAGTTCGCGTTTCTGGTCAGTGGCGATGGCTCTTGCGCATCTGGTGATTGTGGGATCGAAAATCGAAATGCTGATTGGCGAACTTGCTGACGAGAGAGTGCCGCCACAGGCCAAGGTTGAGACCGCCGCGGTCAAGCCTCTTGGCGAACTGTCAGCGGAGCAAGCGATTCGAGAGTTTCGTGCATGGGCTTATGCCGCCGAGAAAAGAGTTTTAGAGAGAAGTCGCTCGCGAACATCAAGAGCCTTTTGGTGCATCCTTGGTTTGGACCATTCAATTCGCTCAGTTGGCAGTGGTTGCTTGCGCAGCATCACGGTATCCACCTCAAGCAGATTCGCGAGATTAAAAAAGGACTGCGATGAGTTCGGTCGACGCTCCTAAAAAGCGGCAAAAGCCAGGATTCATAAAAAGTCGAATGCTCTATTTTTGGAATTTTTGGCCGCCATTTATAGGTGCCGGTATATCCATTCGGAAAGTTGAAGGCGGCTGGGGCGAGGGGATTCGGGCGATGGAGATTCGCTTGCGCCTATGGCCCTGGAACTCGAACTATGTTGGAACTCAATTCGGAGGTTCACTGTTTGCGATGACAGATCCATTTTTGATGGTGATGTTGATGCGTCGACTGGGACGAGACTATGTTGTTTGGGATAAGGCGGCCAGTATTCGCTACCTGCGTCCTGGGCGTACCGATTGCTTTGCGGGTTTTGAAGTTTCAGAAGAGTTAGTTTCGGCTCTTCGGACTCGAGCCGAGCGTGAAGGAAAATTTGATTGGACGACAAAAGTTGACGTTCGCGATTCTGAAGGGCGTGTGGTCGCAGAGGTCGACAAGGTGATCTATATTGCGAAGCGGTCTCTTTACGAAAAGAAACCGCTCAGATCAGAGTGAGTTCAGTTGCAGAGAGAGTTCGCAACCTCTTTGAGAACTTGGGCTGCAGGTGCTGGGTTTGAAACCTCAACCCCTGTTGATCCGTCGAACGAGGCGAGAACGATCGACTCCTGGATTCCGGAGGTCGAGGTTCGGAATGCGACAAACGAATACGATGTTCCAAGAGCACTGCGCTGAACCGACGAGGTCTTTGCCGAGGCCGCTTCATTGATTCAGTGATGATGCCGGACGAGACCTTTCCGCCGCGTTCGACGCTGAACTCAAGGCCGTCGATCGAGTTATCGATGGTGACTCCATCCGGAAACACGAGGCACTCGCTTGAGCGTATTTTGCCGTTTGGATTTTTTGATGAAATACGCTTGGCGAGAATCGGCAGAGTCGATGGAGTCGCCGTTGCTGTCGTTGTGACTGAGACAGTAAGGACCGAAAAGAGCGCGACTGTCAGTACCCGAGTGGATTTCATAAGTTCCCTCCAATGAAAGGCCTAAAGATCAGATCACAATGCACGAAAATTACAGGCTGGAATCAAGCTTGGGTCAAAGACATTCGCAGCGGTCAAAAGAGGCGCAGTGCAGAAGACGGCCGTCGGAGCGGATCTGAATCTCTTCTACACGGCCATCGACTTCGGTCACCGTGCCGGCTGAGCGCAGCTGATTGAGATTGAAGACAAGAGCAAGGCGTCGAAGGGTGCGAATGCGCTCCCCTTCGCGGTAGGGGGCAAGGGTGGCAGCCGATGGGTTTTTGACGTGGCTTTCTGGAACTGGCATCGGGATCGGCAGTCCTTCGGCGTCGACACCAAAAAATCGCAGTTGCCACTGGGATTTGTTGTCCTCGCCTTCTTCGATACTGAGAACCAGACGACGCTCGCTGCCATCAGCAAGACGGTAGTGTTCAATTTCCTCGACTGATTCGCGGGTGCTGGTCGGGCCGAATAAATGTTCAAGACGATTGATGTCGAGTGCCTGATCGGCGAGTGAGCCGAGAGCATCGGACCGCTTGGGCCAGCACTGTTTAACAGCATCGCTCATCGTCGAAAAACCAGTCGGTAAGTGTGAGAAGGACTCGTCGTTACCGACCGGAAAATCTTTGGGCAGCGGCTGCGGTGTTGCGGAGGGCGATGAAGATTGCGCGCCGTTTTCGGGAGAGAGTTGAGCGAGTGTTCCTGAGGCGGCAGGCGCAGGCGACTGCGACCGAGTAAAGTTTAAAAATCCGAGGACAGCAACCAGGCCGATGCCGGTCAGAATCACTTTGGAATAGGATCGCTTGGCCGCCATACCCGAGAGACTAGTGAGCCTCTAGAAGGTCGGGCAAGTGCTTTGAGCTTTTTCAAGTCCCCAACGCGCGCCGACGGATTGATTGGGGTCCGAACTGAGGCGGTCGTCCGCGGCGGCCAGCGCCCAATCGGTCAAGGTGACGGTTTGGCCGGCTGCAATTTCGATCGGACCACAGGCATTGAGTTCGTCCGAGATCTCCTTGATGTTTGACTCAGAAAGCCAACCAAAAGTCGAGATGGCGCTCATCGCTTCTTTGAGGAGTTCTCGGGCTCGTTTGTCGCGGGACGGTGTTGAGTATTGATCGTACTCGGACGCCGAAAGGCAGCGACTACCATTTTTGGCTTTGAAGGCGATGGCTTTTTGTACGGCTTCGTTCCGCAGGCGGATAGAGCCACAAAGGCTTTTTGCGATTCGTCGCACCGAATCTTGCGGGCTCTCGGTTTGTCCGTTCATCGCCAGTCGCTTCGAGATGTCGGTTTTGTATTGATCGAGCGTTCGAGCGCCAGTTGTCTGGCCAGACGCAGGATAAGATCCTTCGCCGGTGGTAGTCGACACTCGCACGCCGAGCTCTTTGAATTGTTCAAGCGAGTAACCGGGCAGCTGACTAAACGGCAGACCGTATTGCTCTGGCGTCAACCATTTGCGTAAGCCCGTTTCGGGGTTCTCTGGGAGGAACCACATATTTGCTGTCAAATTCAATGCGCGTACGGCTTTTGGGACTGTGCTTTCTAGTTTCCAAATCGCGCCCGTGGGTTCGACGCGTTTGATGATCTCGGCATGGCCGGGAAGCTCGGTTCCGGCCGAGCCGCTTAAGATATCAAAGAGCCCGCGATCCATCAGCGTTGGTCGAGCCCAGATTCCTCCGGGGCGCACATATGTACGGTTCACGATAACCGGGTACGTGTCGCGCCCAATGGTTTTGGTCGACGACAGATCGGCGACGTATTTGAGAAATGAGCGAATCCGTTTTTCTTCGGACTGCGAGTTGAAGCGAGTCATTTTATTTGTGATGGTTTTGCCGCTTCCCGAGGGATCGATCATGGCGAATGGAAGTTTATTTTCATAGGCAAAAATCGCTCGCGTGTAGTAGGCGGCGTCGGCACAGTCGTGAGCAAGTCCTGCCCATTTTCCATTCAAATAGAAGTCTTCGTTGACCTCGGATTCGACCCATTGAGCGTAAGTGTCTTCGGCCTGTTGATTCCAGGTTCCGCTCTCATTCCATACCTGTGCTTCGGCTTGGCCGGCAAAGGCGCCGGTGACTATGAAGGCGATTTTCATCAGGGCTTTCATAATGGACTTCCTTTTGCTTTGCTTGCGGCATGATTTGGGCGCTCGTGGCCGTAGAGAGCAAGGGCTGTGCTGGGTGGGGATCTGTTTTTGACGAGTTCGAGCGTCCTGCGCCGCAAAAAATTCAACTCTGCTTGTAATCCCTGCATCCTCAGAGTCCAATCGGAGGGGTGGAGGAATCATCATGAAAGTGCAGAAATCGCGAGTGACTTTTTCAACTGTTGTTTTGCTTGGAGCTGTTGTTGCGGCGGCATTAGTTGGCTGCAAAGCCAATCTGTCGACTGACGAAGGCAAAGCCAACTACGCTATGGGCCTTGAGATGGGACAGCAGGCGAAGCAATTGGACTTGAAGGTTGACGAGGCGGCGATTATTGCGGGAGTTAAAGACGGCTTGGAGGGCAAAGAGCCGCAGGTTCCTCGCCAAGAGATCATGGGCGCGATCATGAAGATTCAAGAGGGCGCGATGCAGAAGCTCAAAGCCAAAGGCGATGAGTTTCTGACAACAAATAAAGCGAAGGCAGGCGTGCAGACGACAGCCTCGGGCCTTCAGTATGAGGTTGTTAAAGAAGGATCCGGCGCACAGCCTGTCGATGGCGATGAAGTGACGGTGCACTACACAGGTACACTTGTCGATGGAACGAAATTTGACTCATCTGTTGATCGCGGAGAGCCTGCAAAGTTCAACGTCAACCAGGTTATTCCGGGTTGGACTGAGGCGATGAAACTGATGAAAGTCGGCGCAAAATACAAGCTGACGATTCCATCGGAGCTTGGTTACGGCGCTCGCGGTGCACGTCCTGCGATTCCACCCAACGCGGTCTTGCAGTTTGATGTTGAGCTTCTGGATGTGAAGAAAGGTGGCACGCCACCTCCGGCGACGCCTGGCGCGAAAGCTCCGACTGAAAAGAAAAAGAAGTAGGCTAAGCCCGTCTCGGCAGACTGTCTCATCTTTAGACAGGTGTTGAACCCCCGTTGTCCCTTGGGCACGGGGGTTTTGCTTTTGGGCTTCAGTAGGGTTCTAGGGAGCAATAGGCTCGTTTATACGGGAACTCGCCGGCCTCAGGCTTGCCTTGTTTGTGTAGCGTAAGGTTGCACCCTCTGGAGGAGGCCTAAGATGAAAAAGCCGAAGAGAATGCCGGTGATGACCGTTTTGATGCTCGGTCTGGTCTTTGTCTTGGGTGGATGTTCTACGCCGACTCCCCCTGAGTACGCCGAAGGGACGCTGTACAGCGAGGCAATGAACTCTTATTCGCTTTGCCAGAGCCGAATGTATCCGGTTGATGGTGGAACATCCTGCGACTTGAGAAGTCCTTCGCAAATGCAGCCAAGCTACGGCGAGTATTCGCGCGCCAATCAGGGCTGGCAGTACAACTATTATTCGAAACCCGATAGCGAAGAGTCTCTTGAGCAGTACTTTGATACGCTCTCGGCAGACGAGGTCGAGCGTTTGAATCAAGAGTGGAATTCACTCGCTGAGCAACACTAATCAGCGCATTTTTAAAAGGCGTGGATACTGAGCCGGTGGTCTTTCGACGTTCGGTTGGTGTCGTAGATATTGGTCACAAAGTTGATGCGATCGGTATCGCCGTGGTTGATGACGCGATGAACGCGATTCACCTTAATCAAGTATGCAGAACCGTCCGCTGGAAGAGGTTCGCTGATGATTCCATCTTTGGTTTCAATCTCAAAAAGACAGCCGGAGTTGGTGATAATGGGCACATGCAGCCGCACGGCATAGGCGTCGTCTGCGCCATCGCGATGCCACGACGAGGCCTTGCCGGCTTTGAGAATGATGATGCGGGCGCGGCGTGGGTTGAGGCCTTTTTCTGAAATTTGCCGAACAAGATCGGCCATCGGGCCAGTGTGAATTTCGGTCGGCCGATTAAAGAGCATTGTTGAACTCAGGCCGGCGGCTTTTGCGGCCTTGAGCAGCTCCTCGCGTGTCATGCCCGGGGTTTGATAGAGTTTGTGGCCGAGGTGCCAGCCGTCCTTGTAGTCGCCATTCGAAGACAGGACGCTCCAACCGCCGAAGGCATCCGATTGAAAAACAGCGGGCAGTGGCTGCACGGTCTTAAGAAAGTGGTCGCGCAGGGCCTCGATGTCGATGGCGAGTGGAATTTTCTCGTAGATCAGGCTCATTGGTCTTAAACGCTAAAACGAAGACTTGGCGCTGACTAGCAGAAAGAGCGATGATGGCGAGAGCAGGTGGTTAGGATGGGGTATTTTGAGTCACGAGACTGGAGGTTTTTGTCGTTCAACGTTGAGAATCTCTTCCTCTATCTTGATCACGGTCTAACGCAGGATCCAAAGACGTTGACCAAAGAGCAGTGGCGGCGGATGTCGTCGGCGCTTGTTGAAAACAAACCCTTGCAGCAAGTGCTTGAAATCGCTCGCGCCATTGAAGACACGAACCCTGACTTTGTGATGCTTTGTGAGGTCGGTGGGCGCGAGAGCTTGGCGAACTTCTCGCACTATTTTTTGGAAGATCGCTATGTGCCGCATCTTTTGGAGGGAAACTCAGATCGTGGGATCGACCTCGGATTTTTGGTTAAGCGCGGCCTGCCGTTTAAGTACGACATGGTTTCGCATCGCAATCGTCCACTTGAATTTCAGTATCCCCACGAGAAGCAGTCGCACGAGACGGGCTATCGGGCGTCGCGCAATCATCGTTTTTCGCGCGACGTGGTGGAGCTTCGCGTTTTCGAAAATGAGCTGCCAGTTTTAGTTCTTATCAATGTGCATTTGAAGTCTCCGCTCGATAAGGATCGCATTGATCCCGGTGGCCGCGATCGCAGACGGGCGGAATGCGAAATGCTTGCGCAAATCTATAGAGAGGCCAGACATGAAACGGCTGATGCCGCAGGTCGAGTGGTGCCGTTCATCGTCGGCGGTGATTTTAACGGCGTGGCCTATGGGGCGGCGGTTGATCCTGAGTTTGAATCGCTTGCGACGACAGATCTTCGCTGCGCGCTCGATGTCGCGGCGGTGCCGGAGGACGATCGATTCACCTGGTGTTATTTTTATGGCAACCGGCCGGGGATGTTTCGGCAGATTGACTATATTTTTGTTTCACCGGAGCTTGTTTCGCGAGTCGATTCACATATGACGTGGGTGTATCGATACAAGGACGAACTTGGTGTCAATCGGCTGGCTCCACGCAATGCGAACGAGAAACGTGTTTTGCCGAGCGATCACTTTCCGGTGGTGGTGACCTTGACCCAAGTACCGCAAGTCTCGAAACCAAGCTTGGAGTAAAAATCGGCGCTGTTTGTGTTGCTGGAGTCAGCAAACAGGACGCAGTGCTGAACAGACTCCATTGCGATCTCCTGAACGACGGCATTCATCATAAGCGAACCGAGGCCAGTCCGGCGATGTTTGTGATCGATGTAGACGAGTGAAATTCGTGTCATCGCAGTTTCTGGATCGAGCAAAAGAGAATTTGAAAGCGCCAGCATGCCGATAGGCTCTGTTGTTGTCGCGACGACAAGGTGGCCGGTTTTGATGAGATCGAGAACTTCGTGTCGAGTGGATTCGATATCCTGATGTGTTTCTCGTGCAAAAGCCGTCGACCAGCTGAGGACACGTTCAAAATCAGCTGAGGTTGCGCGTTTGAGCTCGAGCTCCGATGCTGGTTTGGTTGGGGCTGGCCTGCGCAGACGCACGTCTTGTCGAAATTCAGGTTCATGGCTTGATAGACCCTCGAGTAGGCGCTTTTCTCCCATCCAGAAGCGAAACGGAAGACGAGCCGTGGCCTTACTCCAGAGTGAAAGATCGTGCTCGATCGAGGTGGGGTCACCTGGACTTAGGGCGACAACCATTTCGCCTGGCAGCAGTACGCCGTAGAGACTGTGGCTTGAGCCCTCGTCTTGATAGCGAAACCATAGGCCGTGGCCTGAGTTCAGCTGTTCAGCAAGCATCAAGACCTGGTGGTGAATGGCAATCCATCTGATGCGATGTTCGCGAGGGACTGTACCGATGACATCGAGGCGCCACGCGAGCGGGTCGGTGTACCAGAAAAAGCCTTGTGGTTGAGCATTCGGGCGAGTCAGGTCTTGGAATCGTGAAGCCATTGACGCTAACCTACTGGAAAGAGCGCGGAGGAGCACGTGTCACAGCATCAATCTAGAAAACGCATAGGACTCATGACCGGTGGTGGCGATGCTCCGGGCCTCAATGGAATTATTGAAGCGACAGTCTGTGCTCTGCGCGGGGCTCCTGTTGAGCTTGTCGGAATTTGTGATGGTTTTGAGGGCATTTACTCGGGAAGCACCGTGCAGCTAACGCCAGAGGGTGTGCGAGGATTTCATGGGGCTGCGGGGACGCTTCTTGGCACTTCAAATAAAAGTGGAACTCGCGGCCGCGAAGCCGAGTTTTTGAAAGCGTATCGAGATCTCAAACTCGATGGGTTGATTGCGGCCGGAGGGGACGGAACGTTTGAAGGCTTAAGCCGCGTGATTCAAGGGCTTCAGTTGATTGGTGTCCCGAAGACCATCGACAATGACCTTGCCGGAACGGACGTGACCTTTGGTTTTGATACGGCTTGCGCTGTTGTTGCTGAGGCGGTTGATGCACTTCGCGCAACAGCCGATGCTCATCGGCGGGTGATCGTGGTCGAGACGATGGGACGTACGTCAGGTTGGATCGCACTTGGCGGTGGACTTGCGTCATACGCCGACGTGATTCTGATTCCGGAAATGCCAGCTTCACGCGAAAAGTTGAAGGCGAACATCTTGAGTTTGCGCGATCAGGGGCGGCGCGGGGTCATGGTCGTCGTGGGTGAGGGTGCTTGTTTTCAAGGCGAAAAGCCGCGCGTGGCCTTTACTGTCCCCGGGTCTCCGCAGGCGGAGCGCTACGGCGGTATTGCCGAGGAGATCGCTCGTTGGATTGAGGCCGAGACTGGTTGGGAGTCGCGGCATGTGGTTCTTGGGCATTTGCAGCGCTCGCGGCATCCGACGACGACGGATCGTTTTATCACGGCCTCGATGGGTGTTGAGGTGGCGAGGATGGTGACGGAAGGCGACTGGGGTAAGGCCGTTGTCGTTCGTAGCGGTTTGGTTACGCGCGCTCCACTGTCAG
Source organism: Bdellovibrionales bacterium (assembly GCA_016713885.1). Classification (GTDB taxonomy): domain Bacteria; phylum Bdellovibrionota; class Bdellovibrionia; order Bdellovibrionales; family JAMPXM01. The sequence goes on from JADJOF010000002.1 coordinate 128,904, forward strand.
ATATCATGAAGCCGGCTCGGCTCGTGACGCCCGATCATCGTTGGGTGAACGTGGCAAGAAGCCTCGGACTGTTTATATAGCAATCGCAATAATTCCTTCATTGAACGAGATTTTTTCGGCATTCTAAATGGATGTCGAGTGAGTCTCCGTTCGCAGCGCTACCAGTTCCTTTAGATCGCGTGATTACCCCTGTTGGGCTCAATCGACTTGCGGAAGTACTTTCGTCTTTGATTCGCCACACGGATTCCGGCTTTTGGATGTTTGAGATGGACTCGGAAAACCATTTGGTTTCTGAGCAGTGGTGCCGGCAACTCGGCTATCAGCCTGGCGAGATCCGCGGTAGTTTTCAGGATTGGCGATCGTTAGTTCATCCCGATGACTTCAAGCGAGTCGAAGAGACCTACAGGCGACATCTTGCTGGTCGGCATGATCGATACACACAAGAGTTCCGACTCAGGCACAAGGATGGTCGATATTCTTGGTTTCGAACAGATGGCGGGACCTTGCGTGACTCCACCGGACGACCGATTGCCGTTTTCGGTTGGCATATCGACATTGATAGTCAGCATGCATCGGACAGTCGAATTGAAAGCCTGAATCGTGATCTGAATGCGGCGCTCGAACTTGCCACTCTTGGCGAGCTTGTTGGTGGTTTGGTTCATGAGCTTGCAAGCCCGATCACGGTGTTGCAAGTGCGGTTGGCGATGGCCGAGCAGAAGCTTCATCAGACTCAAGTGGCCGATGACGATCCCGTTGCGCGTTTGGTGTCGGAACTTCGGCCTGCTGTTGAACAGATTGTGCAAGTTCATTCGGGTCTCAGGACGTTGATGCAAAATGGGCGGGTCGAAGAGGCGGTGGAGCTGGACGTCTTTTCCGTTATCGATAAGGCAGTTGAATTTGTAAAGTCGCGTCTAGAGCGAAATCATATCCAGCTCAATATTCGCGACATGTTGGCGGCCGATGGGGTTTGCAGCGTCGAAGGAAATCAAACCCAGTTAATGGAAGTCGTCATCAATCTTTTGAACAACAGCATTGATGCGATTGTTGAAAAGCGGCTTGAACATGAGCGCCGTGAGATCCAAGTCCGCGTGAGAGATGTTCGACCGCATGTGGTGGCAATTGAAGTCGCAGACTCAGGCGACGGAATCGCCGAATCGGTGAAGGACCGCTTGATGTCGCCGCTTACGACCACAAAACAAGAGAGTGGCGGCATGGGCTTGGGACTTTCTATTTCAAAGCGAATTGCCGAGGCTCATCGTGGTGCGCTTCGACTTGAGGCCACACGTGACGCCGAATTGGGTGGCGCACTTTTTCAATTCTCACTTCCGACATATCAATCTGTTTTGGCCGAGACACTGTCAACTTAGAGTGGTGCGACACGCGAGAGTCGAGTCGCGCTTTGAGGCGAACCCTTCTCGAATTTCGAGTGTAAACCCGGCATCGACCAGTGCACGTTTGAGGTGCCCTGTGCACGCATAGGTTGAAAGCACGCAATTTGTGTCGCAAGCTTCCTTTAAAAATGGATCGAGAAATTCACGCGTCCATAGCTCTGGTGTGGACTTTGACGAAAACGCATCAAAAGCCACGGCGTTAAAGCTTCGCCGTTCAATCGGGCGATCGCGAAAGGTGTCGGGGAGAAGAGGTCCGGAGAGAATCCAGGTCCCATCGCCGAGGGCATTTTTGAGTTTTTCTTGAATCGCGGAGGGACCTAGGCCGTATGCGGTCGCTGTCATTTCAAGCGCTTTATCATAGACGATGTGAGGAATGTGGCCTGGGATCTCGGCACCGCCAACGACCCAATTCTTAAAACTTTGAATGAGGCGTGGATCGAGTTCGAAGCTTTCGCCAGAAAGCGGCGTTTCGAATTTGACGGCAACAGCCGCGGCGACGATTTCAACGAAGCCCAGTCCGAGACCAAGCGAAAGAATGCGAGGTGTTTTCGTCTCTGCGCGCAGCATTTCGTGGATACGCTCGAATGCCGAACCGTAGATATAGACCGTTTCTCCGAGAGCTCCACGCATGGAGTGCATGGTTTCGCCAGCGCCGATTCGGGCGGTGTAGCTGCCATCATCGGTAACGACGACCTCAAAGGGCACTGGGGCGGAAGCGGGCTGTAAAGAGTTGCTGTCGGTCATGTTCATTGGTGAGAACAGGCTTTTACGTGGTTCCGGCAAAAGTTCAAGCCGATGGCTGTTGACACCATGCCGTAAAAGCTGGTTTGCATGTTCGCATGACCGATCGCACCGCTTGGGCAGGAAAGCCCTACCATCCGATTAGCCTCGATTATCGCCAGCGATTTGGTTCGAAGGTTGTCAAAGTGCCGGTGTCGATCGCCGATACCTGTCCGAACCGCATGGGTTTAAAGGGAATGCAGACCTGCATCTTTTGCGATGAGCATGGGAGCTTTGCTTACGCCGAATCTCAAGGTCTTGATCTCGCAAAGCAGATTGAAGAGCATCGCACGAAAGTCGCGAGTCGTTTCAACGCAGCGAAGTTTCTCATTTACTTTCAAGCCTACACAACGACGTTCACGGCGCTTGGAAAATTAAGACAGGGATTTGACCTCGCGCTTGGGTACGACGACGTCGTCGGCGTTGTGGTGGGGACGCGGCCGGATTGCCTTTCGGATGCCGTGCTTCGCACGTGGAAAGAGTATTCGGAGAAAACCTTCGTTGCAGTTGAAGTCGGTGTCCAAAGTTTTGATGACGATCAGCTGACCTGGATGCGTCGCGGGCACACGGGCGCGCAAGCAATCAAAGGCATTGAGCGCATTGCGGCCGAAGCGGGCGTTGATACCGGGCTACATCTGATTTTTGGTTGGCCGACCGAGACCGACAAACAGGTGATTGAGACCGCACGTCTTTGTAACTCGCTTCCGATCACAAACGTGAAGCTCCACAATCTGCACGTGCTTGAGAAAACACCGCTTGCCGATATGTATCGCAGCGGTGAATTTGTACCAGCCGATCTTGATCTCTATTCAGAGCGCGTCGCACTCTTTCTTGATCACTTGGATCCGCGCATCGCCGTGCACCGCCTGGTGGCTCTGTCATCGCGCTGGGATGAACTGATCGCGCCCGAGTGGGTTCGTCACAAAATGAAGAGCTGGCAGGGTGTGATCGATCGTGTGAACGCCCGCGGTGCTTATCAGGGGCGACTGTTCGGGGTTTAGATTTGATGTTTGCTGCACTCTACTTTTATAAAATTCCAAAAGACCGCATCGATCAGTTTCTTTCTATCCAAAGGCAGGCAGCTGATATTTATCGTCGATACGGCGCAATCGACGATGCCACTTTTGCATCTTCGAATCTGGCGGCGAGGTACGGCTGTGCCTCGCTCTTGTCTGAAATTGCTCTTGAGTCGAATGAGGAGCTCTTTTTTTCAGTCAGCCTTTTTGAATCAAAAGAAAATCACGACTTGATCATGCTCCAGCTGGATCGCGACCCAGAAATTTCATCTCTCTATGACGAAACATGTAAGGTCATGGACGTCTCAAGAATACTAAGGGGCGAGTTCAATCGAATTGTTTAGTGCTGATCTTCAGTCAGCGAGCGATAGATCGCGACGTCTTCTGGAAAGACGGGCTTTAGTCGAGCGATCTCGGCAAAAGTAAACCATGCGATTTCGGAGTTCTCCTCGTTGTTGATGACAGGATCACCTTTGATAAGGTCAACGAGCCACCAGTGAAGTGTGCACTGCCGAAGGTCGCAGTCAATTCTAGCCAGTTTTCTTGTGGGCCGAATCTGCACAGCTATTTCTTCATGGGCTTCGCGCACGAGCGCTTGCTCTTCTGATTCTCCCGCATCAATTTTTCCTGATATGGGGCACCAATAACCAGGAGCTACGGCTTTCGCTAAAGACCGTCGGCCTAAAAGAAACGAACGTTCTCTTTGAATTGTCATTGCAACGACCTGAATCCGACTCATCGGCGACAAGATATCGTCGAGTTTGAGGCTGATCAACGGGTTTAGGTCATTCTGTCGTATGCTACTCGACCCGAGGAGCCTTTGGGCAGTTTTGCTCGATCTCTCGATGCCACGCGCCTTTGTGCTCGACTTTATTTTTCTCTAGAAAGCCGCTGAAGCGGAATCGGATCGATTCAATTGTCGTCACTTCGATCTTTCGCGTACCTAAAAGTGTCTCTGCGGACATTTTCATCGAAGCGAGTTCTTTGTTTTGAACTTTATCGATTTTTCGGAGATGAGACTTTGCGAGTTCCGACGCATTTTCACATCGATCGACAGCCTGAATGTTCATGTAGTTCAGTGCTTGGTGCAAATGGTAGGACTGTTCATCGAGACTGGCCGCGAATACCTTCGTCTGCAACAAGAGCAGAAACGCTAGGACGGATATTGTATCACGTGTGACGTGGCGTTCATTCTTCACTTGAGGTCTCCCGGTAGCGGTGCTTCAAAGCCGACGATTCCACCGCAAGGATCTTGAATCTGTACAATCGTTCTTTGTATCTCGGGCACCGGAAGCGGGCCACGGTAGATGCTGGCGCCAAGTTCGCTCGCCCGTTTGAGCATTGCGCCGAGATCATCGACAAACCAGTAACCAACGGATCCGCCTTGCGATACCGGATTTTTGGCGTCGGCAATGGCGATGTCGAAATGACTGTTACCGAGTCGAAACGAAGCGAAAGAGTCAGAGTCTTCCACGGGTTCGGTGTCAAAGAGTGAACGGTAGAACTCGCGACTTTTTTTGAGATCGCGAGAGAGAAGGCGAATCGTCGCGATGCCGGTGACTTTGAAGCCCATTTTTCCATCCTCTGACATCGCTATAAGTTTTAAGGGCACTTCAATCCGAGGTTGTTCGCTTCCGTCGGACGGCAGTGGTGAACCCATTCTTGAGTGCATGTCGGTTCATTTGTCGGAAAGAAAAACCAATGATAGTTTCTTCCGCCGCCGGATTGGTCCGTTCCTCTCTTGGACTTGCTCCAGTCGGGATGAAATTCTGAAACTTCGCGCGCTGGTCGATCTTCTTCCCAAGTCCGGTCACCGGCAGGCGTAACAACGGCCTCGCCAGGCATGAGCAGTCGCAGAGTTACAACATCCGATAGGCCCCAAGGAAACTTTGTCTGATCGGGTGGCGTCGCCCACGGCAGGCCGGTTGCGAAGCCGACAGGTACGGCTCCTATTTCGAGATCATTTATGATCGTCTCGGCGGCGTCTCCGATCTCGTGCCATCCTCCACCGGACGGAACCCCCATCTTCGACTCCTCATTGAAGTTTCGTGGGTCAAAGCAGGTGTATAGATTTTTAAAAGTTGAGCCGGCCCCGCGGTCGACAAGCCAGGTTAAGCCTCCGCCGACTCCGGTTTTTACTTCTTTCCCGTCGACGTGAATTTCACCGTGAATACTTTCGTTGCGAAGCTCGTTTGTACCTTTATCATTCTTTACCCATTCGGGTCCAAAAGCAGAGTTGAGCAAAATAGTCTGAGCGTGCTGACCCGTCTTCTTGGATTCCGAAAAAACCGCCAAGGGGTCCATTGGATTTCGTCCGGCCGTTCTTGCGTTGCCGGCATTTCCAACGAGCGTTTTGTTTGTCCGAATATCCATTCTAAAGTCGATCGGGAATGATGAGTCCCAACCTTGAGGACGAATCCAAATCAAGCGACTCTTTTCTAAGTCTCCAAAACGAGTGTCAGTCGGAACATTCCACTCCGCCTGTTGATTCTTGATTTCAAAAGTTTCATCTTTTCGAGTCGAATTTCCCGAAGGGTCTTCTCGAAAATAAGTGAGCTTAAATTTTGCCGTGCCTATTTTTACCGATGTTGAAAAACTGAAAATTACCTTTCTTGAACCACTCTTGAACTTGAGCAACGTCGCGATCAGCTGCGGATGATTGGTCTTCCAGCCGTCGCCAAAATGAAGGGAGGCATTTGTCTGCCCGTCTCCGTAAACGCGCTCATTGGTGAAAATCATTTTAACGGGAACCGACACCAGAACATCGGCAATATCAGGAGACTTCCATCCTTGGTTTAGCCATAGAGACGCAGCGTTTGCGAGAATCGCCTCGGGTCTCCAATTTTTTGTGTCTTTCCCACCCCAAGGCTGTTCCGATTGTGCCGTTGGCAGGTCGACAGAGGACTCATTTGAAATCGTCCTCTTCGCTTTCGTCCACTTGGTGCTCGAACGTTTCAGGTTCTTTAAAGCGTCAGCAGAGAGTCCCACCTTGCCCACCGGGCAAGCGTAAGAGAACTGCGCGAACAGGATCGCGAGGTAGAAAAATATTTTCTTCAAAGGAGACCTCCTGCATCGTTTTAATTTAGCAGACGGTTCTCCCAGATAGAACGACTCATAGAAAGCCTGGACTGCGGCCATGCACTCTCTAAGAAAACGCACGTACCACGTGTCGCCAGCGCTCGGGCTTTAACATCTGCGAGCGTGGCGGCACGACACCGTCAGCCTCGAGCTGGTTGAGCGTATGATAGTCTTTCACAATATTGTAGTCGCGACCCCAGGCAATCACGCGTGTAAATGGCCGCGAGTTCCAAAAGCCCTGCTTTGAGTTCTCATCGCGCCTTCGTTGCACGGCACGTGCGATTCCGCCGGTAACGCCAGAGATAAACCGGCGCCAAAGAAGCTGTTTTGAGAGCTTTAAAGTGATGTGCAGGTCAATGCCGTTCGGTTAGCGAGCGTTTCTTAAGACCAAATTATGAGTTGGGTATTCGCGCCCGCGATGTTTTACGACTCTCGCATAGCTTCTGGCATCACGCCTTCGCCTCTCGACTGTTCGATTTGCCCAGTGATTGATGAGTAGGAAAAAGTCGTCGTGCTTCTTCATCAGGAGCAAACAGATGTTTTCGACGACTAAGCCCACTATCAATTTGAAGTTTGATTTTCATACTCGACAGCTAGCAATTCGCGTCTGATTTTAAGTTGTCGCCGCGTTACGTTCACCAGCCAAAGAAGAGCGAATATTTCCTGCAGAATGCCGTTTAAGCTCTTCGAATGCCACTGACCGATTTTGAGTGTGCACGTGAGTTCTTTGAACGACGTTTCAATCTCCCAGCGACGCCGGTAAAGCTTCCCGATTTCCTTCGTAGAAAACTGACTGGCCGACAAGTTGGTAACGAACACCATGTCCTGCTTTGAGCTCGGATTCCTAATTTTCACAAGACGAACCGTTAGATCCGGACTGATTCGTCTCTCGCCGGGTTGGATGCGCCAGATTATTTCCTTTGATCTAGCCAGGGATTTCGCAAAGTCACGCACCTCGCTTTTGACGCCACGACCTTTTCCTTCTTTGACGTCGCAACGCGCGCACGATAAAGAAATTTTCATTTTCTTCATGCGCGCGAAAGAGATCATAACCGCAATGGAGACGGTCATAAATTGAGATACTGTTTTTCTCATATTTCTGCACCATTAACTGGAGCCAGATGCACTTCGTCCTGATTGGACGAGAATTCAAAATTTCGAATTGTTCCGTTCACGACGTCGAGCGTTTGCGTCGTGTACATTTTTAGATAGTGAGTCTCTTTGGTTTTTGAAGATGGATATCCGTGAAGACCTTTCGCTAAAAGGTCTTCACTCCGTCAGGAAGGTCAAACTGATCACCGTCGATCGCGTAAATATGAAAACCGCGATAGAGCTCGCGAGACTCATTGTTGGTATCCAAGTCGTCGTTGAAAATCTCTTCGAAAAACTCGTACGAAACTTTCTTCCTCGCTTCGGAAAGCGAACTTTTTGATGGAGTTTGCTCGATCTTAAGTCCGCTGTTCTTCCAAGTTCTCTGAAGGGCGCGATGATAGCCATCGCAATTCGTCGAGGCGGAAAGTTCCAGCACGGAGAGAAACATTTTCCGCGGATCAAATTTTCTAGAGCGAGAGAGAAAATGTTTTTGCGTAGCGTGGCAACGCTTGAACTTGCTAGGTAAGCGAGGGAATATGATGCTGCGGGTCGTGACGCGTGCGTGTCATTTTCAGTCCTTTTTAAAATGTTGCGTACGAGATTCACCACGTACCCGCAAACTTTCTCTCGCCATCATCACAAAATCAAACGCTTATGCCGCTAACCGAACGGCATTGATGTGCAGGTGATTTCCGGCATTCACAACGCGATAAATGCGGACGCCGTACCGCTTTGCGAGTTTTTCAATGAGAGAACGCACCAGGGCGTCGTACTTCAGAAGCGATTTTGCCCCTCGCGCGTGGTCGCTCCTTAAAACAACGTGCATCGCCTCTTTTGTTGAGAGCGGTCGATACTGGCGAGACTCTCTGGTCGCTCTTTGGCCGGGAGAAAAAGCGCGCTCTTTCTTGGGAAAGCCATGAAATGTGGGTTGTTTTCGCGACATGGTTTTCCTTTCTATCGGTGGTGACCGACGGTCTATAAGATGAGCTTTTAAAGGTCAAGTTACAATGCTGCTACAGGTTAGAGAGAGGCGACGGAAGCAGCGAGCGAGGCTGGTTGGCGCGCTGGGTGGGCGCTGCAGCTGAGCGCCCAAGAGAGCGGCGCCCGGAGAGATGAGAGGGAGAGAGCTACTTTTTCTTGGCGGCGCGGCGGGCTTTGCGAGCGTCTTTGGATGAGTCGGCGCAGGCTTTTGCTTCGTCGGCGGTGATGCCGGTAACGCCCTCGATGGTTTTGCCGTCGGCGAGGGGCTTAATGCAATCGACCCAAAGGCCTTTGCCGGTCTCTTTGTGGGCGCCGGGTTTAAAGCCGGCGGCCTCACATGCGGCGCTGACTTTTGCGCACTCGGGTGAATTGCGGATGGCCTCGCCATCGCCTTTTGCCAAAGCTGAAGACGACGCGAAAGTGGTGAGTGATGAAACAAGGAAAAGGCTAAAACCAAGTGTGATTTTATTCATAGAACCTCCATATGGGAAAAGCATGAGGGAGGTTCAGAGCAGCGGCAAGGGGAGTATAGGGCGAGTCGTGGGTAACTACTTTAGATCGTCAAGAACGTGTTGGACTTCGTTCTTCTCATTCACAATCCAAACGTCGAGAACGGGGTCGGCATCGAGGTTTGCTGCGGCCACGGCCTTAAAGCTGGTTTTCGTCGCAGTACAGTCGGGGCAGTACGAAATCAGGCGATCAAAATCGACTGCACGAACTCCGGTCGCTGGACTGAGGCCGATGTGTTCGGCCCACTTGGGGTCGTCTTTCATAGAGTCCACCAGACGAACGATGGTTCGTGTTTCGGGGTTCCATTCGGGTTTGAGGCGGGCTTCGGGAAATTTCGCGGGCGCAACGAAGCCGAAAGCGTAGAGCACTTTCTTTGGCAGAACTTTGAGGGCTGCGAGATCTGTTGTGTAAAATCCATTTTGCTCAAAGAAGCGTTTTTCAGCTTCCACGATCAATTGGAGATCTGCTGTTGCGACTTCTTGGATGGCGCGCATCTGTCGGGCTTTGGCCCAACGAGCTCCACCGCCGATGGCGGCGACGAGAATCAGGACAACCAGTGCGACAATGGCGGCACCAATGACGTGGATCGCGCGGCGGGCACGAGCCTCGGCTGCGGTTTCGCGCACGGCGGGCTCCGCTGCGAGGGGTGTGGAGGCGGCAGGCTCTGAAGTCGATGGCGTGTCTTGCATGGCTTTTCTTAGCATTGAGCGATGGGCGTTCGCAATCATCGCGGGTTGGAATGACCGTGCTCGACAAAGGGCTGTGGCGCGCTAGCATGTGGGCGCTCTCAGGCGGTAAGCTATCGATATGACTGGGATGATTAAGCACGGATTGGTACTTTCTGGCGGCGGTGCCCGTGGCGCCTATCAGGCGGGTGTTTTACAGGGCGTCGCCGAGATCGCGACGGAGCTTGGGCTTGAGCAGCCATTTAAGATCATCACCGGAGTGAGTGCAGGCGCCGTGAATGCCTCATATTTGGCGTCGTGTAGCGATGGCTTTCAGCAGGCCACGGACAAACTGGTTGAGAGCTGGTCGAAGATCAAAGCCGAAGATGTTTTTAAAACAGATGCGGTGACAGCGGGTCGCTTGGGCTTCAAGTTCGCCCTCGATGCGGCCATCGGTGCGATGTATAAAAAGAAGCTCGCTCGTTCGCTCCTCGATACCTCGCCATTGAAGGACTACCTTGAGGGCAACACCGACTTTTCTGCCATCGAGAAAAACCTGGCGAGTGGTCACATTGACGCCTTGGCGATCACCGCGATGAACTACACCAATTCACACTCGCTCACGTTTGTTCAGAGCTTGAAAGAAGTGAAGATGTGGGATCGCTCGCGGCGAAAGAGCGTTGTGTCGAAAATCGGAGTCGAACACGTCATGGCGTCAGGGGCTATTCCACTATTTTTTCCTCCGGTTCGAATCGATGAGGATCACTATGGGGACGGATGTCTGCGCAATACAGCTCCGCTCAGCCCTGCGATTCATCTTGGCGCGAATCGCTTGCTGGTTGTTGGTGTGCGCCGTCCCGATCATTTGGCGCCAACGGTTCAAGCCCACATCGAGCCTTCGCTTGCGCGTGTTTTGGGAGTCGTGCTCAACGCGCTTTTGATGGATGCCATCGAGTTTGACATGGAGCGCCTAGGGCGAATCAATCAAACTGTTGAGATGATTCCGTTTGAAATGCGCCAGCATTTGCAGCTTAGGAAAATTGAGTATCTTTGGATTAGGCCAAGTCAGGATATTGGTCAGATTGCGAGTCGGCTCTTTGATCGCTTGCCGCGAGTGCTGCGCTACTTGGTGTCGGGCCTTGGTTCGCAAAAAGAGGCGTCGGAGCTGACAAGCTACCTCTTGTTTGATCCTGAGTTTTGTTCCGAGATCGCTCGACTGGGTCGTGCTGATGCCGTTGCCCAGCACGACGAGATTGAGCGCTTCCTTAGGGTATAAAGCCGCGATTCTTCATACAGGTCTCAAGGCCTGCGAGGCCCGCTGCGGCCAAGCAGGTATCAAAGTTTGCTTGGGTTACTCCTGTCGGCAGCATTCCCGATCCATCTAAACAGGTGGCAATACCCGTCGGAGTTGCCAAGCGATGGCACAGTTCAAAATTGTCCTGTGTGGGCTTCGCGATCAAAAGATTTTTCGTCACGAGGCACTTCGCGACCGTCGTAAGATTTCCTTTTGCCACACAGTCGTCAATGTCCGCCTGCGTGATCATTGTTCCCATCGGTGAGTTGAGGGCAGCGCCATTGGTGAGAAGGCCGTTGGCGGTGAGGCATGTGACCGTGTTCGGAGTTCCTGCAGTGAGAGCACAAGCCGAAATCGATCCTTGCATGATCTTCTTTTCAAGGAAGCCATTGGTGCGCAGGCATTTTGCAATTCCAGATGGGCCAGCGTTGGTGTTGCACGTGTTGATCTGTGTTTGCAACGTATCGACCGGCAAAAGTTTATCGTAGAGGAAGCCATTTGCATCCAAACAAGCCGCGACGGAGCCAACTCCAACGGCACTGATGCAGCGGTTAATCTGTCCTTGCGCAAGAAGCCTCGGCACAAAACGATTTGTGCGTAGGCATTTGGCCGTGGCCGTAGGAGCGGCCATTTGGCATTGCGCAATGTTGGCCTCGGTGAGCGCTGCAGGTGCGAGTTCTTTGCCGATCAGGCAGTTCAGCAGATTGATGTCTGAGATCGGATTGCCGTACACCTTCTTACAGAGGGCGATGTCGGGATTGGCGACTGTGCCGAAGCGTTTCAGAAGAGCCTTTTTCCGAAGGCAGATTTCCACCGAGCCGAGGCCGACTTTACCGATGCAATCTTCAATTCCCGCCTGATCGACTCCAGCGGGTAAGATTCCATTTTTTGAAAGGCAGTTCGTAATTTTTCCGGTACCGACGGCCGAAGCGCAGTTCTCGAAGTCGCGCTGCATAGGTTCGCGATAGTTGGCGATGATGAACCCGGACTGGGTCAAACAGGCGGCGAGATCAAGATCGCCGGAGCCTGCATTGAAACAGTTGTCGAATGTCGACTTTGAGAGTTTGCCTTTGACTGGACTTTTACTTTCAAGACACAGGGCAAGAGTGGACTCAGAATTTGTCCGACACAGTTTGAACTCTTCGTAGCTCAGACCTGGTTTAGAGTCTTGAGGCGCAGTTCCGGCCGCTGATATTGCAGAATTGAGCCTGGCGGAATCGACTGAAAAGCCTTCGCCGCAGTTTTGGAAGAGGAGTGCGAGTACTGCAAAACTAAAGAGAAATAAGAAAACTTTGACGGCTGGTTTAGAACCGCGTTTCTGGCTGCTCATTATGTGTGATCCCCCACTGAATAACGAACTCGCGAACAGTAACGAAGGCACGGTTAGAATGAGACATCTTGGCAGAATATGGAAGAGGCCCGATCAATATGAGACGAAAGACGGACTCCTCTCAAATTGAGACGCTGGTAGAGCTGGCCCACACGAATGTGGGCCAGTTGGGGAAGTGACTACGACTGGTAAGATTCCAGCGGAGCACACGAGCAGACCAGGTTGCGGTCACCGTGGGCGTTATTCACGCGTCCGACGGCGGGCCAGAACTTGCGTTCGCGAACCCAGGGAAGTGGAAAAGCAGCTGTTTCTCGCGAATAGCTGCGATTCCACTCGGTCGCTGTGACGACATTCACCGTGTGCGGTGCGTGCTTGAGCGGATTCATGTCCTTGTCGACCTTTCCGGACTCGACGTCGTTGATCTCAGATTTAATTGCAATCATGGCGTCGCAGAAGCGATCGAGCTCCTCTTTGGACTCGCTTTCAGTCGGTTCGACCATGAGAGTGCCGACGACGGGCCAAGACATCGTTGGTGCGTGAAAGCCATAATCCATCAAGCGTTTGGCGACGTCTTCGACGAGTACGGTTTTCATTGCGCGCAAATCGAGAATGCACTCATGTGCGACGCGACCATTTTTTCCCGTGTAGAGGATCGGATAGTGCTCCTTCAGGCGACTGGCAATGTAGTTTGCATTGAGAATCGCCATCTGTGTCGAGCGCTTCAAACCTTCGCGTCCCATCATGGCAATATAGGCCCACGAGATCGGTAGAATCGATGCGCTGCCGAGCGGTGCACTCGCAACAGCTGACGAGTCGTGACGAAGGCCGAGCAGTGGATCGGCACCGTTATGTCCCGGCAGATACGGTTTAAGATGCTCGCGGACGCCGATGGGGCCAACTCCTGGGCCACCACCGCCGTGTGGGATACAGAATGTTTTGTGCAGATTGAGGTGACAAACATCGGGGCCGAAGTCGCCTGGGCGACAGAGTCCGACAAGCGCGTTGAAGTTTGCGCCATCCATGTAGACTTGGCCGCCGCGATCGTGAATGAGTTTGCAAATATCTTGAATCGCTTCTTCAAACACACCGTGTGTCGATGGATATGTGATCATCAGTGCGGCAAGGTTCGCTGCGTGCAGTTCGGCCTTTGCGCGCAGATCCGCCACATCGACATTGCCGTTGCTATCGCAGGGCGACAACAACCACTTTCATGCCGGCCATGGTGGCGCTGGCGGGATTTGTACCGTGAGCCGACGAAGGAATCAGACAGACTTTGCGATGCCCCTCGCCGCGTGAGCGGTGATAGTCGCGGATCGTTAAGAGACCGGCGTACTCACCCGCTGAGCCTGCGTTGGGCTGCAGGCTGACTCCGGCAAAACCGGTGATTTCGCAGAGCCAACCCTCGAGTTCACGCGCGAACTGCATGTAGCCGCGGGCTTGATCGCCTGGAGAAAAAGGATGGAGTTGTCCCATCTCGGGCCAAGTGATGGGCATCATTTCGGCCGTCGCATTGAGCTTCATCGTGCACGAGCCAAGAGGAATCATCGAGTGTGCAAGCGAGAGGTCCTTCTGTTGAAGGCGCGTGAGGTAGCGCAGCATCTCGGTTTCAGAATGGTAGGTGTTAAAGACCTTTTGCTGCAGATACAGGTCGGCTCGCTCAAAGGAAGCGTGTCGTGTCTCGGGCGCTGCCGCCTCGAGATCTTCAAAGCGCATGCTTTGACCAGTGAAAAGGCGGAGCAGAGTTTCGACATCAGTTCGCGTACTGACCTCGTCGAAAGACACACCGAGCGCGGTGATCTGCGGGTCGTGCGCGGTGGATTGCTCTGTGTAGTAGCGAAGATTGATGCGTTCTTTGCGAGCGGCCTCAAGAACAAGCCGGGCTTTATTTGAATCGCTGTAGGTGACGACAACGGTATCAAAGCTTGGCGGCGCTTCGACCTTCGTGTGTCCCTTTACTCAGGCCGTAGGCAAAACCGATGCCAGTCGCGACACGCGTTGAGCAATACGCTTCAAGCCCTCTGGTCCATGGTAGACGGCGTACATCGAAGCGGTGACGGCGAGAAGCACTTGAGCGGTACAGATATTCGATGTCGCTTTCTCGCGACGGATATGTTGCTCGCGAGTTTGCAGGGCAAGGCGAAGCGCAGGTTTGCCTTCGCTATCGATGGAGACACCGACAAGGCGTCCAGGGATTGAGCGTTTAAACTCCTCTTTGGTTGCAAGGAAGGCCGCGTGAGGGCCGCCGTAGCCGATTGGCACACCAAAGCGTTGAGTTGAGCCAACGCAAATATCAGCTCCCCACTGTCCCGGTGCCTGTAGGACGGTGAGTGCAAGAGGGTCCGCAGCAACGACGACCAGGTTTTTAGCGGCGTGTGCGTTGGCGGTGAAGGCCTTGAGTGCGTCGACAGAGCTTGGAATTTGTCCGCGGGTGTCGGGGTATTGAATGAGGCAGCCAAAAGTCTCTGCAGAGAATGCAAACGACTCGGGCTTGCCGACAACGACTTTAATGCCAAGCGGATCGGCGCGACGAGTGAGAACCTCGATCGTTTGTGGGTGACAGCTTTCGGCGACAAAGAACGTGTGCGCACCGCTGCCGTCGGCTTTGACGTTGTCACTGACGTGATAGGCCATCGTCATCGCTTCCGCTGCCGCCGTGCCCTCGTCGAGCAGCGAGGCATTGGCGATCGGCATCGCCGTGAGCTCCATCATCATGGTCTGAAAGTTGAGAATGGCCTCAAGGCGACCTTGTGAAATCTCGGCCTGATAAGGAGTGTAGGCCGTGTACCAACCCGGATTTTCCAGTACGTTTCGCAGAATCACCGGCGGCGTCATGGTGCCGTAGTAGCCTTGGCCGAGAAAATTTTTGAAGATCTGATTTTGTGCGGCGATCTCTCGAGCGCGGGCGAGAGTTGCGCCTTCCGTCTGTCCCTCTTGAAGGTCCAAGCTCTTCTTCATGCGAATGCCGGCGGGGATGGTTTGGTCAATCAGCTGGTCGAGCGACTGTGCACCAACGGTTTTCAGCATCGCAGGCAGATCCGCGTCGCGCGGACCAATGTGACGAGCCGTGAATTCAGAGAGATTCTCAAGACTAGAAAAGTTCGTTTTTTTCATGCGAGCCACGCTAGCACGTGGCTGTTAATAGGTCACGAAGGTGAAGGTCTAACGCTTCAGCTTTGTGTCCTTTGGGCGCGAGGAGTCGTAAATGGAAAAATCAAAATTCGAGTCCGTCACCGTATCGTCGTCTGGGACCGTTACTTTCTTTGTGTTGGTGGTGTCGGAGAACTCCGTTGAGTTCAGCGCCTCTTGAGCTTGCGCCGGAAGTGATTTGCGGACGATCTCGTTGGTTGCTCGCAGGCGCTCGACGAGCGCGCGCATAACAGAGACGGCCCAGTCCGGGAGCTCTTCAATGAGCTGCTCATAGGCTTCGGCGCTTACTTTTGCGGCAGTAACGGCGGTGAGAGCGCGGGCGCTTGCCGATCGAGGTTGTTGATCGAGCATGGCAAATTCTCCTAGAGAATTGCCGGGCCCCATCGTCGCCAGAACGATCGGTTTACCTTCGTCGCCTCGTTTGAAAACCTCCACTTCGCCTTCTTGGATAATGAAGAAGTGAAAGCTCTTCTCATTCTCTTGAAAGAGAAGAGTTCCGGGCTCAAAGATAACCTGCTCAATTTGAGTGGAGTCGTTCATGGCTTAAATTCTGAGTCACAGAAATCGGATCAGCAAGCCGAACGGGAGGAGGGGCTGGGTCCGACATGTCGCACTGCGCCGTGCCGGACCTCGAGGCCGATGCTCACTTGGCTTTACGAGTGGCTTTCTTGCGAGCTGGCGACTTGGCCTTCGCTGCCTTGCGGGGTTTTGCTTTCGTTGCCGACTTCTTTGCGGCTTTTTTTACCAAGCCACGAAGCTTCGTCACTTCGGACTCAACCTGGCTGCGCAGTTTCATGACGCGCGAACGCACTTGCTTCACCGTTTTTTCAACGTGAGCGACCTCTGTTTCACCGCGTTTTTTTAATTCCTGGGCCAAACGATTTACTTCTGCCTTCAGGTGTTTAACATCGGCAAGGCGAGCCATTTTATCGAGTTCGATACGGATGTTTGCGAATTGTGCCATCGTGTTTCTCCTCGGAAGAGAGTAGTTGAGACCGAGTTTGTGGTAGCACTCGCGAGCCTCCAGGTCGAGGAAAAAGCAGGAGAGAGAAAATATGAGAACGCTTCCCGTTCGCTGCAGCCTGATGGGACTTTTCGGGTTGAGTCTGCTGTTTGCGGGGCCGACGGCGGCGGGCGCTGATGTGATGGAGTGTTCCGAGCAAGTGGCGATGGGTACGCCGTTTAAAATCTGCTTAGTGGCTCGTCAGGAGCAAGTGCTCAATGTCACTTTTGATTTCAAGGCCGCTTTTAAAGAGATCGATCGAATCAATCAGTGGATGAGTGATTGGTTGCCTGATTCTGAACTTTCGCGAGTCAATCGCGCGGCAGGAGCACAGGCGGTTCCGGTTTCAAAAGAGCTGCTGACAGCCGTGCGCGAGACGCTGGCTATTTCCAAGGCGAGTGAGGGCGCGCTCGATCCGACGTTTAATGTTTTTTTTGGACTCTATCGATTTCGAGCGGGTGAAGAGCGCGAGCCATCGGAAGCAGAGATTGCCGAGCGGCTTCCGCTGATTGACTGGAAGAGTGTGGTTCTTGACGAGGCGAAGGGAACTCTTTTTCTTAAAAAGCCGGGTATGAAGCTTGGATTGGGTGCAGTTGGCCAGAGCTACGCGGCTGACCGAGTTGCCGAGATGTTAAAGGCTCGTGGCTATCGCGGCGGCTATGTTGACGGCAGTGGCGATACGGTGTTTTGGGGGACTAAGCCCGATGGGGCGAAGTGGACGACGGCGATTCGGGATCCGCGTGACAAGAGTAAAGTGATTCTCAGAATATACGGAACTGATTTTGCCATTACGACCTGCGGTGACGATGAGAAGTTCTTTATAAAAGACGGTCGCCGTGTACACCACGTGATCAATCCTAAGACGGGGCGTCCGGCGGGGCTCAGTCATCAGGTGACAGTGATTGCAAAACGCGGATTTGATGCTGACGCGTGGGATACCGCCGCGTTTGTAATGGGGCCCGGAAAAGCGAAAGCGGTTTTAGAGAGCCAGGGGCTTCGGGCGGTGATGGTTGGGATTGATGGCACTGTCACTCTCACGAAAGGGCTGACTCAGCAGCAAACGTCCTGGGGCGAAGGCTACACGGTCGATGAGCCACAAGCGGAAGGTAAAAAAGAGGTCAAGAAGTGACGGCGAATCGCATTTTGAATTTGCTCGGCCAAGAGGATCGTTCGTTTCTTGAGGCGCGGTCGATGCGTCATGCGGTCGCGGCCGGTCACGTGCTTTTTCGCGAGGGTGACGTCTGTGCGAACTTTGTTTTGGTTTTGAGTGGTTCGATACGCGTGCAGAAGGTCTCAGAGACCGGTCGACAAATTGTGCTCTATCACGTTGGTGATTCTGATATTTGTGCGCTGACGACGACGGGCTTGATCGGTCACTCGCTCTATCAAGCTGAAGGCATTGCAGACACTCCCGTTGAAATGCTCTTGCTTCCCGACAAGGCCTTCACCGAGATGCTGGATCGTTCGCCGGTTTTTCGTGAGTCGGTCTTCGCCTCTCTTGCCAGCCGAATCACTTCACTCATTGTCAAAATCGACGAGGTGACGTTCACCAAAATGGCGGTGCGCCTGGCGCGAGCCTTGTCCGAGGCCGAAAAGCGCCAGGGGGGGGCGAATTCTCGAGATGAGCCATCAGGATCTCGCCGACGAGCTTGGCACGGCCCGAGAGGTCGTAAGTCGGCAGCTCAGTGAGTTTCAGCGCCGAGGCTGGATTCGCGTCGATCGACGAAGCCTTGAGGTTCTGGTTCCTGATTTGGTGACCGTCGTCGACCAAGAAAAAGCTTAATTTCAGCGTTTGGTGACAATGTCACAGAGCCAATCAGATTTGTTTGCTAGTGTAAGGGAATCAAAGGGAGGCCTTTATGAAAGTGAACGTTGGAACTCTGGATCGAGCTGGCCGTGTGGTGATTGGTCTTGCATTGATTGGTATGGCGGCGATGGATGTTGTCGGTCCATGGGGATATATCGGTGTGGTGCCGCTATTGACGGCGGGACTTGGCTTTTGTCCGCTGTACTCGATTATCGGACTCAATACCTGCCCGATTAAAAAGTAGAAAACGAAACCAGGGCGCTTTCGCAGTTGCGTTAAGTGAATTCGCGAAAGCGTCGATCGTTGAGGAAGCGGTCAAAAAATGAGGCTGTCGCTTCGAGCGCATCGTCTTCGCTCATTCCGTGTTCGGCGGCGACGATCAACGCAATTTCGCCGAGGCTTTTCTGCCCGTCGACGAGTGACAACACCAGGGCCATCACCGCGTGAGTCGCGGAACTCGACTGAAAGACTGGAAGCGCTGGAATCGGAAGTTTGGAATTTTGAATCCAGACTGCGCGGTCATCGATCGGTGTGGGGATCACATTTTCTGTATTGCCGGTTTTGTCCCAGGCTCCGAGCGATACCGTTTCAAAGCGGCGATGGGCGTCGAAGGGCGACTGCAAGTACGGAATCTCGAGTTGCTGCCGGGTTAACTGAGAAAATCCAAATTTCAGACAGCGTTCAGTGAGTTCGTCGTGACCGATGTTTTCAGCAGTATCACTGAAATCAAAACGAAATGAGCCAAAGTTGACCCAGCGCCCGGCGGGTTTAAGGACTTGAGAAATGCCGGCCAAGAGGCAGTCGACACTTCGGGGCAGGATATCGACGAGCCACGGTGTCAAGCAAACATCAAAGCTCTCAGCTGCAAACGGCAGATGGTACACATCACCAAAAACAAAGTGAAGGTTCGGGGCGGATCCGAGCTTTGCTTCGAGAGTTACGATTTGTCCAGGTCGAGAGGGGTCTTTGGGCGAGACCGAAAACTCCGCCGCTTGTGCAGACTTTCCGCGATTCAGCGAGTGGGCCGCGAAGAGTAAAATGGGATTCAAATCAAACGCGATAACAGTGGTTGTCGGATGAGCTTTGGCCACATCGTAGGCGAGTCGCGAGCCGCCAGCTCCTAGAACCAGAACGGTTTCCGCATCGCTAGGAATGAGATCTTTGACCGCGGCGAATGAAATTCTATTTTCATCTTCAAAATGAGCGGACCAATCGCGGATGAGGTTTGGAAAATAGCCGAGGAGTCCCTGCCGAAGCGGTAGGCGATAGCCAAAGGCCCGACTCTTCTCGAGAGCTCCTTTTTGTCCAACCTTGCTGGGCTTCAATGGTTCAAGTGTCTTTTTTAGAAATTCGAAATGCCGAATTTTAAGAAGCCGAAGGTTTTCAATTCGTGTTTTTGCAAGATGGCTTTCGGTTTCACTGGCGGACGCCTTGAGGTCGCCAATCTCGCCGTCAAGATGATTGAGGAGTGCCAGGCTTCGTTCGCGCCACTCATGCAGTGTGTGTTTGGGATCGGGAAAGAGCCACGGGACCTCGTCTAAGATGGGATATGTGATCGCGGGAGAACTGTTCGTCTCGGGAGCGAGCTCGCCATTTGCTTTCTTGAGCGGATGGCGCAGGACGGGGCAGGCAAGAAGCGAGAGCCAGTCTTTCATGGCTCATAGTTTAGTAGGACAAAGGCCAGTGCTCTACTGGACCTTGAGAGTTTCAAATTCAAACTGGACCGTGTCTGTGGCGACAACGCCGCCCGGCACTTCGATCACCGATGTTCCAAGCGAGAGGTTGCCGTTAGGTGTCTGGCCGGTCAGGCCCGCTGTACCGGGATTAAAGGTCTTATTGACGCCGGTGAAGGTGGTCGCCGTTTCGATCAGCGTTCCGTTGATGCGAATGTGAATACCTTTGATGACGATGCCACTCGAGACGGTTTGTAGACTTGGCCTGATGATGTAATACACCTGCATGCCGCTGACGACGTCCGTGCGGACTTGAAAGTGGAGCTTCGCGCCTCCGAAGCTTCCAGCGCCCATTTGCATTTGGCTATCGAGATCAATTGTCCGAAGCGCGGCGGTTGTGGTCGCCGTCATCGCCAGGGCGGCGGTGCGCGCAGAGATCGCTGCAGATCCACCACCGACATCTTTACATGAAGCGTAGCTTGCGGCAGCGCCGTCGATAGCGGCCTCATGTTCTGGACCGCCGGCTCCGGAGCCGTGATTCGGGTTGAGGGCATACTGGCGAATTTTGTCGATTTGGGTTTTCTCAAACTCGATGAACGAAGCGTCGAGAGACGGTTGTGCGAAGTTCACAGGTGCATTGCTTGTATGGCAAGATGCGCAGTTGGTTCGAAAAAATGGATAGTAAGTTTTCGAAAAATCGGTTTTATGGTCGCCGGAACAAATGAAGTTTCCGAGACTCGAGAGTTTGTCGCTGTCCATCGTGACGAAGTCAGCGCCGCAGTTTTGGAAAAGGACAATGCAGAATCCAGAGGCAACTGCCAGGAGGAGTCGCGTGGCGAATCCCCCTGACGCCTTTTCATTCTGGTTTTTGTCTTTCACATCCTGCATTCGGCCCCCAGAAAACGTTCCAATCAATCGCGCACCTAGGCGAATCGAATCACCTCATCCATGTCTGCTCGTTGGAGCACTCCCGGAGCAATGGATTCAAACTTAGCGGACTGTTTTGCGAAGGCGAGATAGTTTGCAAACACGCAAGCGGCGGCTTTTTCCACTGAGCCGACAGCTGACTGATCCGTCGCGCCCTGGCCATTCGTGAAGTAACCAACCTGGTGTTTGAACTGATCGTTCTTCATCGCCGGACGACCATTGGGATCGTATGCGAAGATCCAGGTTTGTCCGCGGTTGCCGGAGTCGTTGTTGAAGTCACCACCGAAAGCCGATCCCGATCCGGAACTGACGGAACCATCGCTGGTCACGTGGATCATAACGGGTTTGCCAAGAGCGTTAGCGGACTCAATGATACGACCGACCATTTGTCCGGCGCGAGCATCGGCCGCGTTTTGATTGGCTCGACCAGCACCGTGGTAGTCGTAACCGCCCAGGTCAATGCCTGTGACAGCAGAGTTTCCTTTGAGCGCGTTGTAGACCATTGCGGCCTGAGCGTATGTTCCGCCGTTTTTATTCCCAGCGGTGATGCCCCAGACCGTTGCAACTGCGGAGTTGAGGCCCGGATCGATGCCAGGGTCTGCTTTTGATGCAAGCTCAATATTCTTGCCGGTTGCGCACTCGACGACTTGCGCGAGTTTTGTTCCGGTCGCGCTGCCGACGGCGGCGATGGCGCGAGCTTGTGAGCCTGAAAGCGAGTTGACGAGTTCGAGGAGTTTACGGCGGCGCCCTTCGTTCAAGCGAGTGGCGAGCGATCCGGCTGGCTTTAAAGCGCTTTCGATGTCGGCGTAGCTTCGGACGACAAGTGGTGCGTCGGGCTTGATGATCGCCGGGATTTGGCCCACGCCCGATCCGGTTCCGTCGCGGCTACCAAGGCTTGGCAAGAGATCGCCATTTATGCCAGCGGCTGACACCAGACCAATCACGCTTGCGGGATTGTTGCTCGAGTCGTCTCCGGACGTTACGCAAACGCAGACAAACGAAGTTTTGTCGAGTGCTCCAGCGGAAGCGGCTTGCGAGAGTCCAAGCCAGAAATGGCCAGCGGGAGTTCCGGCGTTCTTATTGCCCGAAAGACGCACGCCTTGGAAGGCTGTGTGGCTTCGTGCATCGTCAGACAAGAAGAGATTGTCGGCGCCAAGCCCAAGCAAGTCGTATTTTGCCAGTGGGTTGCGGTCTAGTCCAAGGGGAGGAGCATTCGATGAAAGAGAGGCTCCACCAGATAGATTGACGTGAATAAAAGCCGGCATCCCTGTGCCAGAAACCGCACATTGGGCATCGGCGGCCATTGCGAACTCCGGTCGCGCCAGCACGTTGAGAATGGACGGAGCCAAGACATAGCCAGAGAATCCAAGGATTCCAGTGGCCAAGAAATCTCGGCGAGAAGTCGGCTTGGCGTGGCCCTGCTGAAGAGTGATGATTCGTTCTTCGCCGGTGCTCTCGTCTACGACTTTCTTAACGATCGTGTCGTCGTTTCGCGATTTCATCTTAGATTCCCCCCGGAATACATTTCTAAAACTCTGTTTTAACCCCGTTGCTTAAACCACTGCCTTCGCTCGCTAGAACCGGATGGCGTCGAGTGACGACAACATCGCGGCGCAAGTGAAGAGCAGGGCATTTTCGGTCTCGGCCGTGACGCTCTGATTCGCCGCTGCGGGCTCTGTCATCGCCGCGTCGAGCGTCGATTTGAGCAGAGTTTTCTCAGCGACGGATTCGTTGCGTCCCCAGAAGTTTCGAGCCATGCGTCGAATCAGATCGTCTTTCGCAGCATCAGTGATGGCTGTTGCTCCTTGCGCAAAATCGATCTTATTGAAGAAGCGGCGGTTGTCGGCCACGGTCACGGCCTTTTCGGCAGTGATAAGATCAAGACAGATTTCTGCACCAAGATTCGTCACCGCGATCCACATCGGCGCGTTGACGGTATCGGCCTTTCCTGTTTCAGAGATCTTCGGGAGCGCGTTTGTTGCCGCAGTTTTGGCGCGCGCCGAAAGCGTCTCGACCCCTGTCAGTTGCTGCATCGACACCACAAGGTTCTCTGAATAGGTCACAGTGACCGGCTTAGTATCGCTTTCCAGATCGAGCGAGCTCGGACCTGAAACTCCGGTCGATGCTACCTTCGTACTCTGGACGACGCCAGGGCTACAGTTTTGAAAGCCGACCATCAAGACCAGAGCCACCATGGGCAAACCAGTTGAAGCGAGCAGTCCACGTTTCTGTGAAAGAGTCATTTCTTTAAAGTTTTTCATTTTGAATTCCCCTTTCACTTGTTACTGCACACATTGCGGTTGGATGGCGACGTTTTCGAACATGTGGCGCATGTGATATCCGTCGATTTCAAACTGATCGGCGAGTGAGCGAACCACCTGTTCTTCCTGTGTTAGAGGCGAGCGGCGGCAGACACGTTTGAAGGCCCGACGAACCATGCAGCGAGAGAAGGCGCGCGAGTCAGCCATCATTTTTCCGAAGCTCGCCATACCGTTTCCGGTCAACGCACTTCTCCAGCCGAGTTGGTCGACGTTTTTACCGAGCGTCGCGTAGTTCACAACGCTGTTGTCGGTGGTGACATAGCCTTGCGGAAACTCGGTCTGGTTGCGATTCATCTTATTCACAACGTTGGTGCCAATTCGGGCAGCATTGTTTGTGAAATCGAGGAACGCAAAGGCACCGCGGAAGCCGTCCATCTGACCATGGCACGCTTTGCACCTCGATTGGTACAGGTTCACGCTTCCAGATGGAGTTCGTGTCACGTCGCGAGCAACACGATCATCCGGCGCATCGGCATCGGCAAATTCAGTCATCGGCAGGCACATGAATTCGCGGAATGAATATTCGACCATTCGACGATTTGTACCAGCGACAGCGTGAGCGCCGGTGAAGGAGCGAGTGGTCATAAGACCTGCGGGATCTGGGTGATCAACCGGCGTCTCAATGTTGTTTGCGCGTTGCGAGATTCTCTGTGGCGACTGACGGATCAAGATCGCCTGCGGAGATAAACCGCGCGAGACGATGTCGGCATAGTGATTGTTCGACGTCAGAATGTCGGCGGCCTCGTCTTGGCGAACTGTCGCATTTGTTGGAAGCGTCGCTATGATCGCGGGATCGACACGGTAGTAAAAGTTCCCAGTCAGCATCTCTTTTGCGCTGGTTGTGTCGCTATCGCGGACAATACCAATGAATGTCGCAACGAAGTCTGACATCGGAGCGCGAACAGTTTCGTCGCGATCAGACATCTCGCGCGCGGTGTCCCGAATCTGAATATCGAGAAACAGCGGGTCCTTACTTGCGACGGCCGCTGCGCCACGAAGGTTGCCTTGACGAATAAGTGCTTCCATCTGAACGATACGGGCATCGTCAATTGGAACACGAACGGCCGTCAGAGCCTGAAAGATCTTTTGAGCGCGTGTGCGCTCGGCACTGATTGCGCCATTGGGATCAGGGCGGACAGCCGGAATGGGCGTAATGTTCTGTGCATTCGCCTTTGAAGCCGCAACGATCGAAAGCATCGAGAGTAGCATCTTTACCGATGTACTCGACACGATACGCGATCTTGACTCCCCTAAACGGGTATCAAAACGAGACGTCTTCATCATTCTCCCCCACCGACGAATTCTTGTCGGTGTACACGCGTCTGGACCTTAGAACATCCATTCGCAAACCCTGATTAATGATGAGAGCAAGGCTGGTGCCGTGTCAGATCCGTTACAGACCGTGCAAAGGGAGATACACCCGTCAGTCTAGCGACACCTGTTGAATCTGCTGACGCTTTGTCGAAAGACGCCAAGATTTCAAATGGATAGAGGATGGGCAGAAGCGTGAAACTTCATATTCTGACCAATGAGCTGAGCAGCGTTGGGACGATTGTGCCAATTTGATTCGAAGAATCTCTGCTTCTGAATCGTTTAGAAATTTGCGGTGAGGTAGTCAAAGAGGAGGCTTTGGGGAGCGGCGCCGCGGGCAAATGTGCCTCCGACGTGGCCACTGGTGCCATCGATTTTGGTACCGACCGCAAGGCCTCCGCGAGAACAGAGCTGGAGATAAAGGAACTGTTGGACGGCAGTATCGGCACCGTTTGCGGTCGCATTGGGCGTATAGAACGGCGTTTGATTGCTGCCTGCGGTGACGCCGTGACAACCAGCACAGGCCGTTTTGACGAAGCCGTCGAAGACTGGCTGAAGAGCGGTCAGCTGTGCGGCACTTGCAGAGCAAGCACCAGATGTCGAGGCGCCTGGTGTGGTCGCCGACATATCGACTGAACAGTTTTGAAAGCCGATAACCAATATGCCTGCTGCGACCAGCAAAGAAATCTGATTGAAAATTCGACGGCGGTTAGTTGCAGCCACAGCCGCCCCCTGCGCCACCAAAGCCGCCGACGGAGCCTTCGCGAGCGTTGTACATATGGTTGATGCCTGCTTGTTCCTTCGGTGCACCGACAAGCTGCATTCCTGTTTTTGCCAGCGTACCGCGTTCAAATGCGCTGACTTTTTTGCCGACCATGCTGCATCCCGAGGCCAAAGCGCTCACAACCAAAATGGTTACGAGCGTCGTTGTGCGTTTGAGAAGAGGTTTGCAGCAAGACATATAGGCGTCCTTACTTTTTAAGAAGGCTTTTTATCTCTTCTTCGATTTTCTTTTCGTCGCCGGCGCGGAAGCCCGAGTGGATCTTAATGACTTTTCCCTCAGAAAGAATGAAAGACGTCGGCATTGTTGAGATCTCAAGGGCGTTCACCATTTTCTTGTCTTTATCATAGGCAAGAGGGAACGAAACGCCGTGCTCTTTTAAGAACGATTTTGCTTCATTGATATCGTCATCGACGTTGATTCCGACAATCATAACTTTGCCCTTAAACTTCTTATGATGAGCATTGAGTGCGGGAAGCTCGATTTTGCATGGCTCGCACCAGCTGGCCCAAAAGTCGACAATGACCACTTTGCCCTTCATGAGCTTCGCGGCATCGACCTTGGGGGCACCCGGAAATGGGGCAGAAACGAGTGCAGGGAACTCCGCACCCTCTTTAAGCTTGGCGTTGGCTGTCGATGTGAATGAGAAACTGAGCGCGAAAACAGTTGTGAGTGCTGCTAGTGTTCCAAAACGAGACGCCGACATCGCCGATGCTCCTTAAATAGCGCTATTAGAATTTGGCTGTGAGCCCTGCTCCAATAACGAGTGCTGAAATTGATAGTTTCTTATCGTCTGCTTGAGTAGAAAGTTGACCCGCATCTGTCGCGTCTTCGAAGAATTGTGTGTAATATTCGAGTTTCAGCGACAGATTCATTTTATCGTTGAGCTGGTAGGCGGGTCGGAGACCAAGGGAAATGGCGTCATAAGTTGCGAGTGTATTATTCCCAGAATAGAACACCCCGGGATCGGTGTTGTAATAGTCTTGATAGAACTTGGCTTTCTTCTGTGTGTAGTAGCGCAAGGAGCCTGAGAGTTCAAACTTTCGGCCGAACTCGCGAGTGACCCGCTCTTCAAGAGTATTTGAAAGAACGTCCCAGCTGTCTTGGTAGAGGCGGTAGCTGGTTGCAAACGACATTTTCCATTCATTTGAGTAGTAGTTGTATTTCACGCCGATGGCGTGACGGTTGCGCGTGCGCGGGTGATTCTCGTTTAGCGCAATGATGGCGCTACCGTTGATGACTTTCGCTTTTCGGTACGGGCTTGCGATAAACCCATTCTCAACTCGGAAGTCATAGAGAAGTTGGATGAGGCTGATCTTCGAAAGAATCTGCGACAGCGAGATGGAGTAAATCTGATGCTGCATGGATTCGTTGAAGCTTGAGTTGCCGGTAGCAAGAATTTGATCTTGTCCTGATGACAGGCCAAAGCCGACGACAGTGTTCTTAGTGAAAAACTCGCGAGAGCCTCCGGCGCTGACGATCTTTGAATGGTAATCTTTCTCGTCAGAGGTGATCAGTCCTAGCGAAAGCGTGCCGTCGGGAATTTGCGCTTCATAGTTGAGTTGCATTTCGTTTCGCACGTCCTCGATCACGCCTCGTGACGAGTAAGTCTTCACTTCACTTGAGGCACTGGTGAGGACATCTTGGGCGACGTGTGCATTGAGGCGCATTTTATCTTCGTTAAAGCTCGATCCGACTTCGATCGCGGGCGAGGTGACTTGGGTTTTGCCGTCGTCGTAGTAGCGAACGACAGTCGACGCTTCGACCTCGGCCTGAGCGCTAGTCGATGTCATTGCGAGTGAGCTAAGGACGAGTGCTGAAAGGATTTGATGACTGAGTTTCACAGGCCGACCTCAAGGCTGGCTTGCAGACCAGTTGAAACAAGGCTGTTGTTCTGATTGTAAAAAGCGATTTGCGAGCCAGCAAGAGCAAGAGAGGCAAAGCCGTCGATATTGTAGCGAATGCCGAGGGTGGCATTCATCAGAATATTGTACTTCGATCTTCCGGCAAAAACGGCACCTTCTCCGCTTGGGCTAAAGAGTCCCATCCCATAGCTGACAAAGCCAGACATCGCACCAACAAGCAGAGCGTCGTTGCCGATTTCTCCGCCGGCGACAAGGGCGCTGGTCACCGCTGTTGACCACTGTCCGCCAAAGCCCTTCACGTAAAAACCAGGACTAAGGTAGTGGAGATAGCCGAGTGTCCACATGGACTGCGAGTCGCGATAGCCGCCGAAGGTGACTTGAAATGCTTTGCTGAACAGGGCGACAGCTCCATACTTCGTCAAATCGTCTTCGTCTTGATCGAGTTCGCCAACGCGAACGGGGGAATTGACGGGAATGAAGCCAATCGCCTTCTGTTTCTCATCAAAGCGAACGACGACGCGATAGAAGCGTCCGGACCGACTGGATGTGATCTCTTCCGATGCGCTGAGCTCCGCCTTGTCGGGCAGGACCATGAGAATACGATAGTGCTCTCCCGGACCAGAATAAACGGTGACATCAGGCTCGACGGTGAGCAGCTTCATCGCCGCCTCGCTCGATGAGCTAAAGCCAACGGTTCCTAAGGCTATGAGCAGGGTCGCGGCTCGACAGAAAAAGCGGAGAGAGTGACTCATCGCTCTCAGTTTTCTTCTCATTTGAAGTGAGGTCAACTCCGTGATGGAGCCTAGGCTGGTCGACGCGTTAGACAATGTGGTTTCTCTTTCGATAGCCTTTTCTCAATGAAAGTACTCGCTCAGTTTTTGGGGTCTGTGTTTCGGCGCTCGTTATGGCGAGCTTTGTTCTATTCATCGATCGTGTGCCAGCACAGGCACAGGATGAGGACACCCCGACGCCCGATGAGATCGAGAACATGGCTGATCCCGGCGGCCTTCCGGCGGCCGATAGCGCTGACATGAATAGTGCCGACATGGACGCCCCAGTTCGGAAAACGATCAAGAAAAAGGCAAATTCAAAGAAGAGCGTCAAAGCGAAGCCGAAGACCAAGCCGCAGCGAAAAACAAAGAAGAAGAAAAAAACCGACGACGAAGAGCTTGATATCGAAAATGAGCCGTCGCCACCTAAGAAAGCGAAACCAGTATCAAAACCGGCGCCATCGACCGAGACGCCCGTCGAAAAACCAGACGACAAGCCAGACGAGCAGGCTGAAGTCGAAGTGGTCCCGCCTTCTCCCGAGCCCGCGGAAACGGTCAGCCCTATTTCTGCGTCGACTCCAGGGCCGCTATCGGACGAAGAGCGTGCGGCGTCGGCCTTTGAAGACGAGAAGCTTCTCAAGACACAGAAGGCATCACTGGTTCCAGAGCCTCAGGATGTGAAGAGTCCGGATAAATCGGTGAGCAACGATCTTGCCTTTCGCACCGTGGCTGTTCCGCCAATTGCGGTGGCAAAATCGGCGCGAAAGTTTATTGCTAAAGATTTTGAAAAGAAACTTCGCGATCGCCTTGTTCTCGATATCAAGACACTGACTTATGTGCAGCCGACGTCGGCGGCCGATCCTCTAAAGGGAGGCACGCTTTCATCCGAGCGTCCAAACAAGGTGATCGGCGCTTATATCAAGAAAGCCGCCGTTGATGGTCTTCTCTATGTTCAGCTTGGACTTGAAGAGATCAACACCACCGTTGTTTCTAAATCCGGTCGTCTGCTTCGAACATTCCAGGTAAAGTACCGGGTGGCTGAGCTTGACGAGAAGGATCCTGAGATTGCCCTCAGTCAACGTGTTGTCGATGCGCTTGTTTTGTCGGTTTCTTATAAGGGCTATGTGATCAAGATCGACAAGGGTGGGGCGCTTGCCCATCTCAATTTGGGTTCGGCGCATGGGATCAAGGTCGGCGATTTGCTGGGGCTTTTTGAGTATCGCGGCAGCACGCTGCAGTCGACGCGTCGATCGCTCCTCAACGTCGAGGTGAAGGAGATAGTCGGTCCATCGGAGTGTATTGTCGCGCCAGAAAAGGCGACGAAGTTTGGAGGGCGCGATCGTATTCCGCCCGTGGCGTTTGTCAGCTATGACAAACCAAAGACGATTTCGGTGAGTGCCGAGGACAAGAATATCGTGAGTGGGCGTTGGTGGGTTTCGGCCGGCGCATCGGTTGAAAGCTATGGGGCTGAGGCTGCGGCTCCAAAATATGAGTCGCGCGTCTTTAAGGTGAACTCGACACCATTTGGCACATTTGGTTTTGGCAACGATGATATCACCGCGCACGCGGGTTTTGGAAGTGCGGCGAGTTCAAGCGAGACACTGCGATTCTTTGATCTTCAAGCGACGTACGCGCTCTATCAATATGGTGCAAGCCAAACAGCCTTTATTGTTTCTGGTGGCGGTCGTCTTTTGATGATTGATGTGGTCCCGGTTCCGGGCATGATCTCGGCGCTGTCTTCGACCAACGTACTTTCGCCACTGGCCGAGTTTCGCTATCAGTACGTGCCGCGTGGGCGCGTGCGATTGATTGGAATCGGCGAAGTTTTTTGGCCGATCTGGTCGACAGGGGCCGATCTTGGTTCGTTGATCTTTGCTTTTGGTGGCGGCGTTGGTGGTTCGCTGCAGCTGGCCCTGACCGAGCGTTTTGGCCTTGAGGTCTTTGGAAAAGCTCGATTCTTGCGGCGGACCGTTGACGGAATGAGTGGCGTCCAAGAGCGGCAGAGCTCGATGGGTGCGGGTTTGATTTTTTCTTTTTAGCGCCAGAGGACTTCGTATGACATCAGCCAATTTCATTACGGCGCGCGAACAGTTTATGGCCCATCACTGGCTGCGTTATCCCTCGATGACGACGCTTGAGCATCGTGAGCATTGCATTTTCGGCCGGGTGCTTCGCCGCGATTACACGCGTCTGATCTTCAGTTCAGCTGAAGAGCTCGATCTGACGACTGTGAAATGGATGTCGACGACCTTGCTTCATCCGAATGCGCAAGAGATGACGCCGCCTGTGGGTGAAGTGATTGCGATAGGTGACTGGGTGGCGTTTGATCGGAGCCGAAACCTGCTGGGTCTTCTTGCTCCGAATCTTTTGCGCCCGTCACAGGGCGATGCCGAGCTCAGTGCGCGCGCCGTGAATTGGGCGGCCTTTCTTAAGCGCGTGCGTGATTTCTTTTGGAGCCAGCAGTTCATTGAAGTGTCAACGCCGACGCTTGCGCCGTCGCCTGGGACTGAACCCTTTCTTGATCCACTGAGCGTGCGCTATGAGTTTGGCGCAGACACGCAAACGCGATATTTGATCACGAGCCCCGAGTTTCATCTCAAGAAAGTTCTGGCGGCCGGTGTGCCCAAAGTTTTTGAAATTGCAAAGTGCTTTCGCAACAAAGAGGGTGGCCAGCATCATCGGATCGAGTTTCACATGCTCGAATGGTATCGTGCGTTTTCCGATCTTTCCTTGATCGCAGACGATGTCGAACGCCTGATCCAGGTGTTTTCACCAGAGGCGAAGCTTGCGCGAGTTTCTGTTCGAGAGCTTTTTTCGCGCTATGCGGACTTTGATCTAGCAGCGGGAACAACCCGCGAGGAGCTTGGGGCGCACTGCAGGCGTGTCGGCATTCACACCCACCGCACTGATGATTTTAACGATCTTTTCCACCGGGTTTGGCTTGAGCAAATCGAAGGGCCACTCGAAACGCATGCACAGGGGAATCCGGTTTTGGTTGAAGAGTATCCGCCAGCTCTTTCGGCCCTTGCGCGAATTGGTCAGTCGGGATTTGCAGAGCGATTTGAGGTTTACTGGCGGGGGCTTGAGCTCTGCAATGCATTTCACGAACTCAATGATCCGCGTGAAAACCGAAAGCGCTTTGAGCGCGACCTTGCTGAGAAGCGCCATCTTGGAAAAGACCCGGTTCCACTTGATGAGGAATTGTTAAAGGCTTTTGAGGCCGGAATGCCGCCCTCGGGGGGTATTGCCCTTGGACTTGAGCGCCTCTATATGGCCGTTCACGGCATTGCTGACATAGGTCAGGTCGCGGCTTTCTCGGCGATGGTCTAGAGATCGCGTCGTTCAATTCACCGCGTGCTTCGAATCGGGCATTCTGAACCTATGTTGAGTGTAAAAGCATTGCGAGATTTTCTGGCGCCCCTTTCTCCGCAAGCGGCGATCGATCACTGGATTCGTGTTTTTGAAAAACATGGCGAGAGTCCCGATTTTGAGAATCCACGCATTCAGCTGACCATGCGCTCTGGCGCCCAGTTCATGGGCTATCTCATCGGCGGTGCGACTCCTCCCAACAGCAAAGAGCGCTACGCGATTTTGAGTTTGGTCATCAAGCACGAAACGGATCAGGCGCGCGACATCGTTTACTTCAACACCAACGACGTTGAAACGATCTCGTTCTACGATATCGATCCTGTGTTGCAGTATCTCGCGCGGAAATAAGCGCGAGAGAACTAGCCCTTGTTGATTTCTTCTTTGAGCTCTTTGCCGACTTTGAAAAACGGCAGCTTCTTTTCTTGAACGTTGATGACTTCACCGGTGCGCGGGTTGCGACCTTGATACGCTTCATAGTAGCGATTCACGAAGGAACCGAAGCCGCGAATCTCAATGCGGTCATCGCGCATCAGCGCTTCAACCATGGAGTCGAATATCGTATTCACGACGGTTTCCGCTTTGACTCGCGTGATTCCGGCTTTTTCTGCGATCAGATTGATAAGATCCGCTTTAGTCATCGAGGATACTCCAAGTTATCGAAAACACTAAAATTGTAGAGAGGCCAAAGCCCCACGCCCAGTCCTTCTGCACCGCAGAACAATTGGCCGCACAGTTAATGCGGCGCGCCTCGGGCCCGAAGGCATTTAAAGCCGAGCTCACAGCGAATTGTCGTCGGGAACCAGACCATGGGCATAGTGCTCATTCATATAAATCGTAATCGAGCTGACCAAAATGAAGAGGTTCATCGAAAACGCCTCACTCATCGTTCCCCAATGCAGGCCCGCGACATGAAAGGCGCACTGGCTGCCAAAACAGCCGGCCGCAAGAATGCGATGCTTGTGATGAGATGCGGGGATCTCTTGAAACAAGCGAAGCGTGTTCAGAAGGTGATGGAGAATGAAGATCAGATAGAGGCTAAGGCCGATCACTCCACTGTGCGCCAAGATGATAAAGTAAACGTTCACCGCTTCGGTTTGAGCGAGCGGCGTGCCGTTGTTTCCGGCAACGCCGATGATCGGTGATTGCTCCCATACAGTGACCAGCTGGTTCATCTGCTTGCGATGTTGATCGGCACGACCGGTTTCTTCGGTGGTGATGCGGTCCCAGAGTGTTGCGGCATCATCTTCGGTGCCAAGACTTGGCGCCACAAACAAAAGACCAAAAACGACAGCGATGGTCGCTGCAATCGACGCGAAAAGTTTAAAGCGACGATCAGCAGGGAAAAGTAAGAGAGAGGCCGAGCCTGCGACACTCGCCCACCAAAGGCCGGGGCGATAGGTGAAAAATAGAGCAAGCGAAATGACGACGGAAAGGCCAAAGCCGACCCAGGTCATTTTGTCCGTCATCTCACGACCACGGCGAAGGCAAGCCGCGGCAAATGGAAAGGGCAAAACGCAGGCGAGAAGCGTAGCAAGAGCTTCGGTGGAGCCAAAGAATCCGCGCGGCACAAAGTAGGGCAGTCGTCCGGTGGGGGCATTGGCGAGAGCCTCACCGCTCAACCAATCGACACCTTGAAAATGTTGAATCCAGGTTGCGATCGCTGTGAAGGTGACAACGCCGACGAGGGCGAACATCACGCGGTTCAATCCAGGAAAGAGCTCCCATGCATAGACGAAGAGGTAGAGCAGCGGAATCCAGCGAATCGTACTGAGGCCATCGATAAAGGTCGCGGCCGGATCGGTTGACTGGAAGATTGAAACGAGAACGCTGATGAGGCCAAACGACAGACAGGCACCGAGCGAGAGATCCGGGCCCAGGCGAAAGAACTTGAACTCGCGATGTCGAGCAAAGGCATCGACAGCAATATAGAAAAGAGTGAGGACGGCGAGGCCCCACGATGCGAGTTCGGTGGCAGCGCGTGAAGTGGCGAGAAAAACCGGGAGGCTGACCATGAGCCACGGAATTGTAACGCCGAAGGCTTGCTTGGCCGAATGCACAGTTTTTTCGCGACCGATCCCGAGATCGATCTGATAGCTCCAGCGTCCACGAACGTGTTCGCGGCGTCTTGCGCTGGGTGACGAAAGTGTCATGGTCTTACTCCTCAAAGTTCCGGGCGTTTATAGCGGCCGGTCGCCTGCAGGATACTTCGGTAGGCCTTGAGAGTTTCAACCACCATTTTTTCGGGGTCAAAGAGAGACGCAATTTTTGCGCGAGCCGCATCACCGATTTGATCAGTGGCCAGGCGTTCTTCAAAGCCGGCGAGAAGCAGTTCAGTGATTTCGGTGACGTCGGCGGGCCGAACAAGAAACCCCTCAAGACCGTGCTCAATCATGGCCGCCATCGGGCTCATTTCAGACCCAATGACGACCTTTTTCTGAGCCATCGCCTCGAGCAGCGACGGCTCAAAGCCAGAGGTGCGAGCTGAGAGATTCACAAAAACGTGAGCTTTTGAAATCACCTTCACCTGTTCGTCATGATTGAGGGCACCCGTGAAAAGGACCTTGCTGCCGAGCGCGAGATTGAGCGATTCAAATTCGATTTCTTTAAATCGAGGCCCGTCACCAATGATCAGAAGGCGGGCATTTGGCTTTTTTATCGCCACCTTTTCAAAAGCATGCAAGAGGCTCAGCATTTCGCCGACATCGTTCATATCGCTGACCGTCACTGCGATTTTGCATGACTCTGAAAGCGTGTTCCATGGCGCGTTCTGCTTTTCGGCGTCGTCGACCGATTCGCTTGGGCGTGCGGCATTGACCTCGATGCCATAGGGAACCGTGTGAATTTTGGTATCGGGATACAGGTAGTAGCGTTCAAGGGCGATGCGTTCTCGAGGGCTTGCGACAAACACGCCATCGGCGGTCGAGAGTAGGCGCCGATCATGCCCAAAGTAGGTCGACAAAAAACGCACGCCGACATTGAAGCCAGTGTTGAGAATGCTACTGAGAGTTTCTTGCCCCATGCCCATGATGGCAAACAGATCGGCCATCGATGTCGCCTGAACGTCGTAGGCCATCGCAAAGCTGGCAACCCCAACGGCTTTTTTCATTTGGCCAACGCGAACCGCCGAGCCGTCGAGTGCGTGCACGAGATGAAATGGCGTTTCTTTGTGCAATTCAAGAAAACGCCGCCGCACAAGATCTTGAAATCGTGGCTGGTGGCTGGCGCGAAGGGCCCGGTGACGGGCCGATCGAGGGGACGCAAGGCTAACGATGCGAACGCCATCGGCTTCGAGCGTTGTGCCGCCTGGGCCCGCAACACTTTCTCCGGTGAGAATCGTGACATTATGTCCGCGAAACGCCAGACCGCGAGCGATCAGGCGCAAAAAACTAGGGCCAGCGAGGCGGCCCGACGTTCGAGTTTGAGTGAGCGGCGCGTACTGAGAGATCAGTGCGATATTGAGCTGACTCGGAAGCGGTTCGCGGCGTGAGAATAGCATCGAGCATCAGGTTAAGCCTCCGGGTCGCCTTCGACAAGCGGATAGGGATGGATTTGCCATCAAGGTCGACGGGTCCTAAAGCGTCACCTTCTTGTTTTCGAGCGCCGAAAAGTGGAGTCGAGAGAGTTCGTTGGTGAGCATGTCGGTGCCGGTGAATTGGGACGCATTGCCGATGTTATTCCAGGTTGCGGTCAGGGTCTCGAGGTTGAGGCCGGCATGAACGGCAAAGTCGGGCCATCCTGCATCGGGAACGACGATGACCGTCGGGTCGCTCGGCCTCGTTTGGACTTCAAGGTCGGTTGCGATTTTTGGAAACCACGCCCAACGCTGATCGCGTTCGGTGCCGGGAGCGCCGGCGACAATCACCGCGTCGAGCGGAGTATTCTCGTCGATGGTCCCAAGGTGAATTTTCGTGCCGCGGGCCTGGCCTCGCGAGTTCTGTCGGCGCTCGACTCTAGCGAGTCGCTCTCGCTCTGCTCGCGTGAGCATCGCTCGATTGCATTCAAAGTAGAAGTGGACTTCGACATCTTGGTTGTCGGCCGCCGCCGTGAGGCGTTCGAGGTCTTCGAGCCAGTTTCTGCGCTGCTCAGGGGTCCCGGCCAAGAGAACGTGCCGACACTCTGAGGGGTGCCACGCAAGGGGACTGTTCTCCGACGAATGTTCGCTCAGCCATCGCGTTTCAAAGACACATCCGGGCCAAAGGACTTTTCGTTCCTCGTCGCGACCTGAAACGACAACGCGCTTAAGCCGAGTCAGCGACTTAAGTGCAGGAACAAAACGCTCGGCGCTGATCCAAGACAGCCATGACGGTGCTGTTGGACTGAGATGATCGTCGATCACATGAATGCTATCGGGTCGAAATCCCATCACCAGAGGCAGCGCTCGAATCCATTCGTTTGCTGTGCCATGTGTGAAGGGCCGGCGCAGATCGATATTTCTCGGCAGCACAACGGGTTCGCGATCAAGATCTTCCGAGCGATAGCGAGTGAGCAGCAGCAACTCGACATTCAATGTCGCGAACTCGATGAGTCGACGATGAAGCCGTCGTTCGAGCCGGGTGCCCTCGGGATCAGGTGCATGTCGAGAGATGATGGCGATGCGCATGAGATTGAATCTAGCGCAAAACCTTCAGAAGTCGATCCATCACGCGGCGATTGGCTTCGGGTACCGCAAGATTTTGAAACTCATCGGGATGAATCCAACGCAGCTCGGTGTGGTGTTGGAGTTTGGGCTCTCCCTTCCAGAACGACACGTCGTAGAACAAAATCAAAATACAGGTGTCGCCATAGGTATGGCTGGCCGCGAGTTTGAGATCGCCAATCTCGGCTTCGATGCCTAGCTCCTCAGAGAGTTCGCGCTTCAGCGCCATTTCTGGCGACTCGCCTTTTTCAATTTTTCCACCGGGAAACTCCCACTGGCCTGCCAGAGTATGGCCTGGCGGACGTTGGCCAACGAGAATCTGATCGCCTTGTCGAATAAGCGCGGTCACGACGGGTATCCAATGTGGGCGTCGATGCGTTTGTGGAGTTTGCGAGCCAGGACCGGGAGCGATTGCCATCAGGGAGTCAGGCTAGCGAATTTGAAAGCGGTGCACAACGACCCGTGCGGGATGTCTCGGGCCGTCAGGACTTTGGCCGCGTCAAGGTGTTTGAAAAAAACCACGGTCCTTGAAAGGCAAGAGCCGCATAGGCTTGCACCAGATCGGCTCCGATGTCGCGTCGGCGCAAGTACTCGTCGCGAGTCATCACACCACCGGCTGAAACGACGAGTTTACTCGTTTTTTCGTTTCCCAGTTCTCGGATCAGCGCTTCAAGACATTGGCGCGATCGCTCAGTGAGCGGCGCTCCGGATACACCGCCTTCTTGTGGAAACGGTGATCCCGGCTTTCGTTCAATCGTTGTATTGGTAGCGATAAACCCGTCGATCCCCAAATCGCACGCGACGTGCACCGCGTTTTTCAGACTCTCCGCCTCAAGATCAGGGCTCAGTTTTAAAAGCCCAGGCGTTCCGTGTGTCGTGAGCGCCGTCGCAATCGGCTTTAAAAACTCAGCAAGACGCTCTTTTTGAAAGAGATCGCGAAGGCCCTTGGTATTTGGCGAACTGATATTGATGACAAACGCATCCGCCAGACGCTGCTCAGCGCGCGCGAAAAGTCCGATCAATGAAGCATAATCTTTGTTGGCATCTTCAAGCGATGTGTTCCGATTTTTCCCTATGTTGACGAAGATCGGGAAGCGCTCAAGCTCATGCGTGTTCTCAAAAATCCGCCACTCACGCAGATTCTCTTTTGCAATCTTGCCGCCCTTGCTTGGAAACCCCATTCTATTCCAAAGCGCCTTCGTCTCCGCATCGCGCCCCATGATCCAGCCTGGATTTGGCCCCTGTGGCTCTGGCGTTACCGTTCCCACTTCGACAAAGCCCGCGCCAAAATGATGCCAGCCGCGAATTTGCCCAGCATCTTTATCGACGCCACCGGCAATGCCTAAGCGATTGCGAAATCGGATTGAGGTCTCCCGTGCGCTCCAATGAAATGGGTCGACCTCAAGTTCGAATGGTCGATTGAGGAGGCGCAGTGCCTCGAGAGCTTGTGGTGCAAGTGTATGGCCGATCAGGGGAAGGAGGCGATTGAAGAGTGTCATGAATGCAGAAGAGTGTGGACGACGTGGTCTGCAAAGTCACGAGCGCGAACATGACTGCGCCCTTAACGCGCATCAGCTTCCGGCGCCGGAAGCTGTGATGTGTCAAACGGCAGTCGGACTTTCTACGGTACGCTCGCTTTTTAAGAGCGAGTGCGACTTCGTCAAAGAATGGCATCAAATCTAAACGGCCACGATCGTCGCAAGCGTTACAGCCCCACTGTTGGATTCCAAAACAGTGCCGCAGTAAGGGACGTCGTTGCGCCAAGGGTTTCCGGCCAGAGCGGGTTGGGTCGGTGATCGAGAGAGAGCCGCAGTCCATAGAGGCTCTCGAGCCGCATTTCAACAGTGCCCCGCAGATAAGGTGTCACTGCTGGAACGGAATCGTTAAAGGGACACGAAGGGCCACAGGTTCGGTCGATCGGCCAAGCGGCGCCGCCTCCTGCGATCGCATCAATCTCAAAAGACCGAAGCGGAACTAGCGGCACGCGAACTCCGACACCGGCTTCGACGAGTGGAATGGTGAGTGTCGTTGTGCGACTCGTTTCGACAACATCGTGACGAAGGATGCGACCCGAAACTTCAAGGTCGAAACCGAAAGGGCCAAGTTCAGCGAGTGTTCCAAAGAATCCGGCATAGGGCGAGCCCGACGCCGCAACACTTGCATCACTCCGAAGGCCAGTGGCCTCACTGTGCGAATAGCCAACAGCCAATAAGAGATCGCCGGTCTTGGACTCGCTAACGGCCTCAGCACTGATCGATACCAGCGTGATTGCGAATGTCAGCGCAAGCGTTGCGAACGGAGAGATCATTCCTTCTCCTGTTTGATCTCAGTCGCCTGTTTCGTCTGACAGTCGATACGATAGGTTCTGGAGTTTGATTCTTCTCCAATCACGAGAGACATGCGATTGAAGACTGGATCATAGGCCACAGTCACAGCTCCCGACTTATAGGTGCGAAGTGGCGAGCGCGTGACCGCGGATTCGGTAACGCTGACGGAATCGATATTGCCCGTAAAAATCATTGTTCGCGACATCGTTGAAACAGTCTCGCTCTGGCGAGGATGGAGCTTATCAACGGTGAGCACGTCGATGTCGCCGGTCTGCGCGATCGTCGCAGGCAACGGATGATGAACGGCGACAGCGAGCACTTCCGGGTTTGAGTCCATCGAGCTCGCGAGGCGGCCGTAACAAGTGAGCGTTTGCTTATAGCCTTTGAGCCCAATGGCCTCAGTTTCAGAGAGCGGCTTGAGGAACTCATTGTTTTTAGCCGGAGCACAGGCCGAAAGAGTAACAAGGGTCACAAACATGGCGACTACGATTTTCATTTAAAACTCCAGTTGCATTGCGAGACTTGCGCCGTCGCGGACGGGGACAATATCAATTCCAAGTTTAGTCTGCGGAGGTGTCGAGCCATCGCTGACTCCGTTAAACGCATTGATCGCGCGGTAGAGATACGCATCCGCCGCCTTCTTGCATCCGATCGCGGTGAGGAGGCCGACGCCAATTATTCCCCAGTAGATCCCGCCGGCATTTCTGTCATCCGATCTTGCGCTGAGAAGATAGGCCAGCGCCGCTGCATAACTACCCCAAAGAGCAACTGATGAGACAGTGCTGTAGGCTTCGTGCTTTTTTGCCCACTCATAGGCGACGGGATTGGATCTCATTGCTTCAGCGACCTCATAGCCCATTTCAAATGTTCCCATTTTGTGAACCTTGCCGTCGATATGGATGGTCGGCATAGGCGCTGCGAAAAATCCTGGTTCCGATGTGATAAACGCATGCGTTTCTCCAGCGAATGCGACGGAGGCAGGAGTCATTACAGAAGCGAGAGCGATCAAAAGTGAGAGTGGATATGAGAACATAATATTTCGGGTTTTCACTATAACCTCACGTCCACACCAATCGATCCGACGCCGTATCGAGAGTCGTCATTCTTTGTGCGATACGCGAACTCAAGACCGACGCGATCTCCAAAGTTGATTCGTGCTCCTCCTCCAAAGTAACCATAGAGTTGAGAGTCTGGCTCCTCTTGGCCAAATGGCGGCGACCGCAAAGCGCCATACATGACGCCAGCGTGAGCAAAGATCTCGAGCATCTCTGTGCCAAAGATATTGAGATGCAGCGGATTGATTCGGATTCCCCCATATGGAATGAACGAGTTGCTAACTTCAGTGCCCGTCTCCGCTTTCCAGTTGGAGTAGATCGATCCGAAAGCCATACCGGCTGTTGCTGCAAAGAATTTATTAAACCGGTAGCCAGCCTCCAAACCGAGTCGATCTCTGATTCTAGGAACCACATCGGAATAGGCGTCGGCAACGGACGTTCTCATCAGTTGAACATTCCAGTTGTAGAACTTCGGCTTTTCCTCTGTCGTTGCTGGAGCTGTGGCTGCGACGACAGTGGCCTGTGCGATCGGCGAAGCCACTGGCGCTGTGACCGTTGGGGCGGGAGGGAGAGACGTTTGTGGTTGCGGTGCGACGGTTGGCGTCGGAGTAACCACGCTTCCTGGCGCCTTCTGGAAGTAGAAGTTGTAAACGTCTTGGGCATGAGCGGTCGAATTCAATGTGATCGCAAGTAGTGTCGCCAATCGCAGCGAGGACATTTTCGATTTAATCACTGTACACCTCCCGTGGTCGGCATTGCTGAATCACAGCTCCAAGCCGTCGTGACGACGTTTTTCCAGCCGCCCCATTCGCACTTGTAGCGATTTGATTGCTTCCAAGCAGAAGCGCTCCCTCCCGAATATCCTAGGTTCATGACGTAGTTCCCGAGGGTGAAGCTGCGTAAGCACCAATCGGACGCCTGGCTGTTGGGAGGCAAGTCATGTGAGGGAACGAGGCCGAGAATCGGACGCAATGAATGAGCGTCGACGTCTGTTGCGGTTCCAGTACCAGAAAGAAGGACCGTATGATCAACGCCAATCGTCGACGTTTTACCGGCATTTTGTCCTTGGCCAGGGCGGGATACAAGCAGGGACTTGGCCGTCGCCTCGACGTGGACGTCTGTCGACGGCGAGGAGTTCACAACAACGTGTGTGGGAGTCAGCACCTGTATTCGCGGCTCTTTAATGTCGCCGAAGAGGCCAAGGTAAGACATTGCGCCAGGATCAAAGCGACCGTTGGAACTGAAGCACTTTGAAACGCGTGCTTCGGCCGCTTTAATTGAAATCGCTCCTAGCGTTCCAAAAATGAGTTTTGAATCTGGGTAAAGCGAAGTTGGCGTTGCGTCGATCCAAATGGGAAAGCGAACGACGTACTCTTTTGTCAACGTGACCGAGCCAGTGAGGTGAAGGACAAGCGGACCTGTCTGCTTTCCCAGAGCAAGTTCAAATTCCTCAGAGCTTCCGGCAACAGCGGTCGCCCATTCGGTCGGCGGTTTATCTTGGGAAAACGGATACTGAAGGCGGTCTTCTAATGAAGACGCGTTGAGGTAGTTCAGCTCCTCATCCTCGAAGTCCTGAGTGCCCCAAGCAGGGTATTGACTGTCTGGCCTGCTGTACTGACCGCCCTCCAAGCACCCCGTCAGAAAAGCGAGTGAACCGAAGAGCAGGCCATAGACGAGCGACAAAAATAGATCGCGAACACTCCAGTCGCGACCTCGACCGGCGGCGCTCTCGGTTCGTGGATTGCCAACCTTGGTCGGCGCAATTGAATCTTGTGAATTCATGTTTCTTCCCCCTTGTTCAGGGGGGCGTAAGCGCAAGCCGCGGGCCAGTCGTAGCAAAGGCCGCACGGTTTGTAATTCACATAGTATTTTTAATAGGTTAGACATCGCGGGCTCCATTTTCAGAGCGACGCTTGGTGGGTGAGACTGCGACAGAGCTGTCGGTCAGCCCTGACATTTCTGTCATGGTCTGGTCGATTTTCGAGCCAAACTCGTCGAGGTAGCGGAACAGCGTTCGCGGCGTGATGCCGAGCAGTTCGGCGGCACGGGTGCGGTTGCCGGCGGTGCGATTCAAAGCCAGTGAGACTTTTTCCATCGTGAAGCGGTCGCGGGCCTCTTCCAGAGTTTCGCCGCCGAGCCAGAGTTCAAGATCGGACTTCGCCGGCCGAAGCTCGTCATCAGGGAGACCGCGTTTAAAGTCCGAAAGTTCGATCTCGTTCCCGCGCGAAAGGAGAATCACACGTTTCAAAGTCGAGCGCAGTTCGCGAACGTTGCCCGCCCACGTTTGGGATTTCAGCCATTGCCACGCGGGCTGCGAGAGTTTCTTATCTTCAGCGCCGAGTTCGCGAAGGATCTGTGCGCTGATCACGGGAATGTCGTCTCGTCTATCGCGAAGGGCGGGGATCTCAAGCGTAATTTCGGCCAGGCGGAAGTAGAGATCCTCGCGGAACTCTCCGGTACGCACCATTTGCCGCAGGTTTTTGTGAGTGGCAGCGATGAAACGGACATCGACACGCAAACTCTTATTTGAACCAAGTGGTTCAATCGAGCGCTCTTGTACGGCCCTTAGGATTTTCGCTTGAAGCCCAGTCGGTAAGTCGGCCACTTCGTCTAAGAAAAGTGTTCCTCCATGAGCGGCCTGGAACTTCCCGATCTGATCACTTGTCGCTCCAGTAAAGGCACCGCGCTTATGTCCAAAGAGAACGCTTTCAAGGAGATCGCGTGGAATCGCAGCGCAGTTGACGGCGATAAATGGGCCTTGCGCGCGAGGGCTGAGCTCATGCACCCATTTTGCCATGACCTCTTTCCCGACGCCGGTTTCACCATTGATAAGAAGCGAGAGATCACTTCCTGAAACATCCCGGGCCAGGCCAATGGCCTCTTGCATCTTTGCGTTATGGGAAAGAAACGGCCCGTCGTTTCGTTGGTCACGAGAAACTGAGATCAAAGATTGCACTTGTTCTTTGAGCGAAGTCTCGCGCAGGTGGCGCTCCACCATGAGCGCTGAAAGTGTGGCAAGAATCTCAGCCTGGGCGAGTTCGCTTTCGCTTAGGCCCGAGTGGGGTTTGAGTGATCCAGCGACAAGGGCGCCGAACGTCGTTCCGCGAAGTGTGAGCGGCCATGATGAGACGGCGTAGAAGCCGCTCGCGACGAGACTTTTCGAGTTATCGTAGCGAGAGCCGACGATGTTTGAGATCGAAATCGGTGTGCTCGATTTGAGCGTGTCTTGGACAAGACTTTCAGAGAGCCACGGATCGTTCACTTTGAGGCCGAGGCTCACGAGAGGTGTAAAGCCTGAACCGTCTTTAATGATGATCAGACCCTTTTCAAAACCGAACACTGACTGAAAGAGATCAAGCACGCGGCTCAGTGCCGGCGTTAACTCCTTCATTTCCGCAAGCGAGCGCGTGAGTTCTAGAAACTGTTTAAGTGACGCGCCGTCTGCAGCAGAGCTGTCAGCCGTGCTTGTCGTTGGAACAAGCGCGAGTTTCAAATCCTCGACCTCAAGCACGGTCCCTGCTGAGAGCTTTTGAAGTCCGCGCTTT
Source organism: Bdellovibrionales bacterium (assembly GCA_016713885.1). Taxonomy (GTDB): domain Bacteria; phylum Bdellovibrionota; class Bdellovibrionia; order Bdellovibrionales; family JAMPXM01. The sequence continues at coordinate 171,578 of JADJOF010000002.1, forward strand.
TTTCCGATCAAGACGTGCGCCTGCCATGTGCCGTCTGCAGAAGGTGAGAGCACAGCGTAGTCACCTTTGGTTTTAAGGCTTGAGAACTTACGACCCGTCGATTGTGCTCCGCCGATCACGACGAGTTGTTTTGCATCGATCAGGCAGGTGTCTTGGCCAGTAATAAGAAGGACCGAATTCACTGGGCACCTCCGGCGCGAATCACCGAGATGCGTCCCGCTTTGACATCGACCTGCCCCTCAATCGGCAGGAAGCCTTCTTTTTCAATTCGCATTGGATACTGCCCTGGCGCGATCCGGTAGCGCCTGAGTTTGTCACGGGGTACGAGCTCGTTTCGAACATACACGCTGACATCGTCCGGTACCTCAAACGACAGAGTGCCTTTTTCGGGAGCGGGCTTTGGTGTATGCGCTGGTGTCGCCGCCGGTATCGCGACTTCGGTCGACGAGGGTTTATTGATTGTGGGTGATGCCTGCGTGACATGAGTTTCGGCCACGTGAGCGCCACAGCTCCGGAACGAAAGAGCTGCAGAAAGGCCGCCGACAGCCGCAATCGCCATAGCGGCGCGGGCAATTTTCGTCTTTGTCCAAGCTGATGTGAGTTCTTCGCACCAAAGGCCGCGATGAGTGCCGGAAGTTCCTCATCATTTGGAAACAACCGATGGAATTCCGCAAGGTCAAACGCGGTTGCCTCCGGTGTCTTGAGACGAGTGATCAAGCCGAGGTGTTTTTCGCGAAGGGCTTCGGTCTGATGCTCAAAGCCCGAGGCCGAAATGCTTTCAGCGAGGACGGCTTTTGAAAACCGCATAATACCACTTCGGCTGAGCTCATGCATAAGCGCTGCTTCAAACTCCCAAACGGTCGCCGGTCTGAACTCTGGTTTTGGATTGAGTGTTCGATCGATCAGCTGGCCAATTGCGTGTGGCAGATAGGGCGCGCGCTCGCAAAGAGGAGTGAAGCGACCATTGGTCATGAGTTGAATCAGGGTTTGTGGTGTCTCTCCAACAAACGGTGCCTCGCCGGTGAGAAGCTCATAGGCCATCACCCCAAGTGAGTAGATATCGGACTGCTCCCTTGCGCGAAATCCGTTAATAACTTCGGGCGCAAGATAGCCGAGCGAGCCAACGAGAAGGCCAACGCGGGTGAGTGTCACCCGTGTCACAGTTCGTGCGAGGCCAAAATCAGTGATTTTAACTTCGCCGGTGAGTGAGAGCAGAATGTTCTCAGGCTTCAGATCGCGGTGAAGAGCGCCGATCTCGTGCGCAGCGCCAAGGCCACGCGCGATCTGCGCTAACACCCAGAGCTTCGGTTCGGTCAGCGTCAACTCTTTGGCCGTGCCCATCATCCACTGCCGAAGATCTTGCCCTTCGATCAACTCGAGCTCGAGTGCAAATGATCCCCCTTCGTTGCGCACGCCATAGGTTGATACGACATTGGGGTGCTTCAGCCGTGACAAAATCGCCGCCTCATCCTCAAGCCGTTTCACCAGCTCCGGATCGCGCGAAACCATAGGAGAAAAGACCTTGAGTGCGACCGGCATGTGCCGAGTCAGGTTCATCGCAGCGAAGACTTCGGCCGTCGCACCGACGCCAAGCAAGCGTTTGAGTTCAAACCCGGGATAAGCGCGGTCGGTCGTTGGAGTGTTGAGCATCCCCGCGTTTACCATGGTGTGACAGATCTGTCATGGGTGTGCAGGCGCCGTCGCCGTGTGGAGCAGAATTTTCATGGGCCTGGGATCGTTTTACTTTTGGCGGATGTCCCGTTGTCTCACTGATGGACGCCCGATAGAGTCGTGACGCATTCCTATTAATTTTAATTACGATGGAGGTATTTCCGATGCACTTGGGCTTCAATCGGCGGGCAGGCATCCTTCTTGGTTTCGTTGCAATTTTTGTTTCTATTTTTTGTATCGGATGCTCTGGCGGTTCCTCATCCAGTGGACCAGCACCGAAAGTTGAGATCAAGAACCCTAAGCCACGTAACGGTAAGAGCACGGTTGCGGTGGTTGGAGACAGTCTGGCCGTGGGAACTGGAGCTCAGAACCCGGCGTCGACGATAGAACAATGTTTGCGGCGTGAGATGAAGCTGAGCAACGTTTTCACGGTCGCTCAGGATGGTTTAACGACACGACAGACATCGGATCTTTTTTCATCATTGGCAGAAGTAAAACCGCGGGTCGTCGTCCTCAGTCTTGGTGGTAACGATGTTCTTCTTGCGGCGGCTGGACAGGCGTTTCCTGAAGAGGAAACACTTGAGAACTTGCGCAAGTTCTATCGTCAACTGACAGACAAGGGCGTGCTGGTCATTCAGCTTGGGCTAAACCCGCCGACTCCAGAGGCTGCACGCCTCCCCAAGATTGCGGCAGTGGCAGCAGCGGAAGGGGTTGTTTACGTCCCTGATATTCTCCAAGGTCTTTGGAAAGACTCTCGCTATATGACTGATCCCATTCATCCAAATGACGCCGGCTACGCCAAAGTCTGCGAGCGCGTTGTCGCGGCGATGAAGCCACTTTACAGCGAGAGCAAATAACGCTGGCCGCTTCCGGCGCCGGCAGCTGTAATGTGTCATCCGAAATCCGGACAGCTCCAAGGTAAAAAAAAGCCCGTGTCCAAAGACACGGGCCGATAATGCGACAAGTCGCCAAAAGGTACAATGTACCTTTCGCTTAACGAGGATACAGACCGCGCAACAGCATCGCGCGTTCGAGGCGGCGAACGGCTTGGGCCATGGCGGCTGTGCGCATGTCGACTTTCTTCTCGGTCTTGAGTTCCCAAACTTTGTCGAACGCACCGTTGATGATCTGCTTCATGCGGTCGTTGACTTCGTTTTCGCTCCAGAAGAATTGCTGCATGCCCTGAACCCACTCAAAGTACGACACGATAACGCCGCCGCCGTTGGCGAGAATGTCAGGGCAAACCCTGACATCGCGCTCAGTGAGGATTTTTGTTGCCGCGTTGTTCGTTGGGCCGTTGGCGCCTTCTGTGACGATCTTCGCTTGAATCTTATGAGCGTTGGTTTCGCTGATCTGATTTTCCATTGCGCATGGTGCAAGCACGTCACACTTCAGAGTGAGGAGATCATCGTTTGAGATTGGCTCGCTTCCAGGGAAGCCGCGAACGACTTTGTGTTCAGCGACATACTTGAGAAGTTCAGGAACATTGAGGCCGCTTGGGTTGTGGATGCCGCCGGAGACGTCGCTAACGGCGATGACTTTGGCGCCGCGCTGGTGAGCGTAGAGGGCCGCGTGCGAACCGACGTTACCGAAGCCCTGGATCACCATGGTGATGCCCGACATTTTCATGCCGATTTTCTCAAGAGCTTTTTCGGTGATAAAGACGACGCCAAGACCAGTTGCGCCGTTTCGGCCAAGCGAGCCGCCGATCTCGATGGGTTTACCGGTGACGACTCCGGGTTCAGAGTTGCCGACCTCTTGTGAGTAAGTGTCCATGATCCACGCCATGGTCTGGGCATCCGTTCCCATGTCGGGAGCCGGGATGTCGACGCGTGGGCCGATCAGTGTGCCGAGCTCAGACGTGTAGCGGCGAGTGAGGTTCTGTTTTTCAGTGCGCGAGAGTTTTGTTGGATCGACTTTTACTCCGCCTTTGCCGCCTCCGAGTGGAAGGTTCAAGAGCGAACACTTAAAGGTCATGAGTGTCGCGAGAGCAGCAACTTCAGACAGCGAAACATCTTGGTGGTAACGAATACCGCCCTTATAGGGGCCAAGAGTGGACGAATGCTGAACGCGGAAGCCCGTGAAGACTTTTACGCGGTAGTCGTCCATGCGGACGGGAACTGAAACGATGACGGCTTTCTTTGGACGCTTCAAACGCGCCAGAACGTTCGGGTCGCAGTTGATGACGTTTGCGGCGTTGTCGAGAATTTTGATGGTGTTATCGAACATCTCGCCTTGATAGAGCTCTTCGTGTTCGGTGTGCGAATGATTCGACGTTGGTGCATTTGGCGTTACCGAATTGGACATGGAAACCGATCCCCCTGAATGTTGAAGCCGTACCATTACACGAGAGGGTGGACGGGTTGGCAAGTGTCGTAGCTCTAGGCCAGCCTTCGACGCCGCGAGAGGTTAAGACCTTGGCGAGGTCCGGGCGTTCGTGGTTGTATGGGCCAAAAGCAGGGAGCCGTTCGTATGACCGTGACTCGTATGGCCATGAGTTCATTTACAAAGACATTACTCGCGCGTTTGCCGGAATTGGCGGGACGCGAGGTCGTTATCGTCGGTGACTCGGGTGTCGATGAATACACTTTGGGCCAGGTGCGTCGAATTAGCCCAGAAGCTCCTGTTCCAGTTGTTGAAGTCGAAAAGGAAGAATCTCGCCTTGGACTCGCCGCCAACGTTGCTCAAAACGTAAGCGGTTTGGGCGGTGTTCCGCGTCTGGTTTCGGTCGTGGGCGACGATAAGGGTGCCGTGCAATTGCGGGAACTCCTGCTCGCGGCCAAGGTTCCGGTCGATCACTTGGTGGTGGATGGTTCGCGTCCGACAACGCGCAAGCTCCGGGTGATGGTGCAAAACCATCACATCGTGCGTGTCGACTACGAACAACGGAAGTTCCTGGCGCCGAACGTTGAGGCTCTTGTTTTAGCGAAGATTGAAAATGCGTTGGCCTCGCCGAAGTGTGTGGCGCTGATCATTCAAGACTACGCCAAAGGTGTCATCAGTGAGTCGCTGGTCGGAAAAGCGGTCGCACTTGCAAAAAAACGCGGTGTGAAAGTTCTGGCCGATCCCTATCGTTCGACACCGCTTGCGACTTATCAGGGTGTCGAGGTGATGACACCAAACCATGACGAGTCGATTGCTCTGAGTGGGATTGGTGCCGACGAGCTGCGAGCGAGCGATCAAACTCTCAACGAGATCGGTCGTCGTCTGATGGATGGCGTTCAGTCGAAACAGATGGTGATCACGCGCGGAAAAGATGGCATGCGCATTTTTGAAAACGGCGAGGTCATTGATCTTCCAACCAACGCGCGCCAGGTTTTCGATGTGACCGGCGCAGGAGATACCGTGATCGCGGCGCTTGCTCTCGCGTGGGGTTCGGGACTTTCGCTTGTTGAGTCATGCGCGCTCGCCAATTTTGCGGCAGGCATCGTCGTTGGGAAAATCGGCTGCGTACCATGTACGCTACCAGAGCTCAAAGAGAAGCTCGTACAAGACTGAGTTTTAGCGATGAATAGCGGCCAAAAGTTCTGATGGCGGAATATTGAGATAGTTGCTGATACGAAACAGCTTCTCAAGAGCAAGCGTGCATTCGCCATTCTCAAGACGACTCAAGTCTCGAACCGGGACCTGCGTGAGCTCCGACAGGTCTTCAAGAGACAGCTTCATTTCGGTACGATACTGCTCAACGAGCTTTCCAAGACCGACATTGAGCTCGACCGATTTTTTTCGCGCAGCCGGGAGCTTTTCCCTTTGAGCTGTACTTGCTTGTTTAAGCGGAGTCGTCTTAGACATTCGATTTGCTCCTGTTTGAATTACATTAAAGCAACCTCAGCGATCGTGCCACCTAAGAAAAGTTGACTCGCTACTGTGTATTCCTTCGTAATTTTTTTTGATAAACTGAAAGGTATGGCCGAGAAAGTCGATGTACTGATTCATATTGAGATACCTAGTTTCAGCGAGATCTTGTCGCTTTTTCTCGGCCTTCCTGGATACACATTCAGGTCATTTTCTGATGTTTGCGAAATTGAGAACCACTCCGGGACTGTTGATCGCGGGTTTTCGCCAATTTGGGCAAATTCCATTGGCTTATCTCCCGCGGTTGTTGCTGGTTGGTGTGCCTGAAGATGTTCATTTATTGGTTGAGGGGCAGTGGCTAAAGAAAGGTCTATGCGATGCTCAGCTTTTACCACTCAATTCAGAACTTTTTCTCGCAAAGGTTGACCAACTTGTGTGTCGTACTCGAACTGTTTACATAACGGATACGATTCGAACGGTTCAGGGGTTGTACCAGGGAAGTCTTAGTCCAAAAGAAATTAGAATTCTTGAACTGCTTTTGCAAAGCGGTCGGGATGGAGTTACCCGTCAAGAGTTTGGTGATGGGGTGTGGCCAGGCTTATCTGTACATTCCAAAACGCTTGATACTCATCTTTTTAATCTTCGATCAAAGGTGGAAGAGTTCGGTTTGAATATCGTCTGGCACAGAGACCAGCAAGCTTGGCGTCTTCAATCCACGAATCCAAAAGTCCACGTCGACTAGCGTTAGTGCGACCTAGATCGAGTCGGTAAAGAAATCTTAGGTGAACTTTTTCCTGGGGGATGTCGAACAGGTTGCCGGCTGGCAAGACGCCGGTTCGGTAAGATCTTCCAAGGAAGGAGTGAATCGTGTTTCAAATCCGAATTTTCAATCGCAATGACTGGTTCGATCGACGATCGAAAGACTACGAGATTGCCTACAAGGCGTGGTTGGATACTTGGCGACCTGAGTATCAAGCTCTTGATGCGAGCGCCGCAATTTACTCTGACGGCTTTACGCGGCAGGACCAAGTCTTGACGATTTGGTGGCAGGGCCATTGCGTCGCCTTGACGTTCTTCAATGTTGTGAATCTCTCGATGCAGACAGGTCAAATGGACTCTTACTTTGCGCCTTGGCCAAAGGAGATAGTGGAGAGGCTTGCATCGCTTAGTGAGGAGACGTTAGTCTGTAGTGCACTGACCGTGAGTAGACCATTTCAAGGGCAGTCGCTTCAAAGTTTTCCGATTAAGGACCTTCTTGCATCGGCGAGTCTTCAGCATCTCAGAATGAGCGCGTATCCAATCATGGTTGGGAATATGCGAAATAATCGAAATGCGAACCATCTCGTCTATAAGTTTGGAGCGCAGTTGTTGCAGACCGTTGTCTGTAATGGTGAGCCTAGCGATCTCGTTCTTTTTGAAAGGGACAGGCTACCGGCATTTCCGAAGTCGCTTCAACTGACTCTAGACAATGCCTTCTCGAACTCAGAACAAACAACTAAGCCGGCAATTGCGGCATAATTAAAGGGGTACACAATGAGTGAAATTAGGGATATCTGCGTGACGGCGATTCGAAAAATGGAAGAGGAGTGTGGGCGACTCCCGTGGGAGGATCGTCGTGTGTATGCCGATTGGCTATCTCAGACGTACTTTTACGTTCAGCATGCGACTCGAGTTTTGGCAAAAGCGGCGTATCGTTGTCATTTAGATGAGGAGCCGCTTCATAAAAAACTGTTGCATGGGATCAACAGAAGAAAAGAACCACGAGATTCTCGCGACCAATGATCTCAAGCATATTGGGCACAAATTGAACGAGTTTTATGAGTACCCAGAGACGTCGGCGTATTATCAGACGCTTTATCATCTCATTGACTACAACGGTCCGTACGAACTTCTCGGGTATTTTGTCACTCTCGAAGGCCTGGGGGGATTGGAGCCGGTGGGTTGTACGAACGCATTGTGAAAGCGCATGGAGAAAAGGCGGCGTCTTTTGTAAAGGTCCATGCAAAATTGGATGCCGGACACTATGAAGAGATGGTGCAGTATCTTGAGACATTGGATGCGCAGAGGCTCGCCATCGTTATGCACGGCATTGAAATATCAACGACGCTATACTGCAATATGCTGAAGAGGATTACCGCAGAGGCGGCAAAAATCGGTCGGTCGAGTCAAGCATTTGCCAATGCAGTCTAAATGGTCGCATCAATCACGTAGAGATTGTTAGTTCTGAGCGCCGGCTCGTCCACGAGTCGGATGCTCCAAACCACTAATGCGGCTTCATTGTTGCCAGTCAATCGGCCGCGAATAGGGCAGATAAATTTCGACTTTAGCTCTGCTGTGAAACGTTGTTCAGAGAATCTTTCACGTGCAACGTACGGTGCTAGTTTAAACCTTTCTTTTGGAGATGCGTTTCCCCCAAAGATTCGTTTGGAGATATCGATCAGCTCTGCGCGTGAATTTGACTCATGCTCGATGAGCTCTTCCCACGGACAGAAGATCAAATCGGCGAGAGTGTAACTTGAATACTGAAAGTAGTTAAAGTTGCGGAAAAACTGAGTGCCATCAGCAAGATAGACTTCGACAACATCACTCTCATCGATTTCCGAGAAAATCTGGTCGTCGAGGCGCCATCGATTTTGGACAAAAAGATGCCAGAGCGCTTTCTTCGACTCGTTAAAGCGAATACCATCTGCCTGAATATTGGAAATGCTTGAAACGTACTTCTCAAGTGCATTCACCAGGCGAAGCTGGGTGTCGAGGGGATAGGAATAGAGCGTCTTCCAGGCAATCTCGCTCGAGATACTGAACGCAAGGCCATTTTCATGGAGGACAGACTGGAGCATCTCAAGATGGGTGTCGATTGCACTCATCGGCGGCATTTGTTGTACTCGAGTGACCGTCGTGATTTCAGATTGGCATTCAGAGGGCATGCTCGAACTCTCAGTGGTCAACGGGACCTTAAAATTGGGTTAAGAGTTGGTTTTCCATGAATTAAACGGGCTGTGTCAACGTTATATCTGGCGCGGCTCCACAAGGGCGTGCCGAAACCTAGGCTGCTGGGGGATCGAGGTGGCTTAGATCGGCCCAGTACTTTTCTAGATACTCAGAATTGCGGCCAGCGACCTCGTTCGCCAGTTCAAACTTCAAGTTGTTGTCGAGGAAACGGGAAAAGAGATCCTCTTTTGAATAACCTAGTGATCGAAAGTGATAATACTGCCAGGGTGAGTTAAAGAGCCCTGCTCCCTTCGTCGCGAGCCATCGATTGGCGCAAAAGTCTGCTAGTTCGTCCGCTTGTTTGAAGTTCATGAGTTGATGCGCCCATTCTGTGGATGTTGAGCCAACATGGGTGAACCCATACTGGGACGGATTTCTTGCGTAGTCGGCAAAGTCGACGACCGTCTTGTCGAGACTTTCGAAGTAGGGGCGAAAGCAGGAGCGGGACTAAAGGCGACGGCATGAAGAGCGTCGTGATGAGTGAGCCAGTCAAGGGTGTCGAGTACTGAGCTTTCAGGTTCGCCGGGAAGGCCGGTTATGAAGGACCCGCTGCCAAAACACTGGTGCCCATGCTTTTTTTAAATGTGACGAGAAACTCTTTTACCCGATCAGGCGGGGTGCCTTTTCCCGCCTTCCTTGCCGCTTCTGGATGGAACGATTCCAGTCCCCAGAAAAGTGAGCTCGCGCCGGCTTCGACCATGAGGTCCGCCGTGTGGGGGAATTTAACGGCGACATCGACACGGGCGTACGATGTGAAATCAATTTTGAACGGTAGTTTGAGAATCGCGCCACAAATTGTTTCAACTTTTTCGCGGGAGTCATTGAAGCAATCATCGGTAAAGCTGTAGCTCGTGGTGCCGAAGAGGTCGTAGTTTCGTTGGAACTCCTCCATCAAAACGGAAACGTTCTTGCGGACCGAGTTTTTGCGTTCGTAGTAACAGAACTTACAGTTAAAAATACAGCCGCGACTGATCTCGATTGGCAGGCTCTCCCTTTCCTGAATAGCCCATTTCGACTGATAGATTGTCGTCGGGCAATGGCTCATCTGATTCTTCAGCACGGCCTCAGCAAGCGTTGGAACTCCATAGAGGAGTTTGGTGACGGGCTCCGTTCCGTTGAAGATGGCCCGAGTCGTACTGACGATGCTTGCATCTCCCGCTCCAAGGGCGAGGTAGTCGATGCCTTTGCTGAGTTCGGACTTGGCTAGAAACTTAGTGGCTTTTGTACCGCCGACAACGATCTTGGCTCGGGGCGCTTTTTGGGAAAGAAGGGAGCGGAGCGATTGGATCCAGTTCAACCACTCCTCTTCAGAATTGGCCCATAAAAATCCTGACTGATAGTTATTAAAAGCGACTTGGCGAGAGGCTTTGACGTCGAAGAATCGACAAAAAGGAGAAAGAAAGGTCGTTGAAATGCCGACCAGCAAGGTCGACTGGTCAATAAAGTGTGAAAGATATTCGAAAAAATTTTCCTTTTTCGTGAAGAAGTCGACCACGACTGTTGAGAAGCCGTTTGCTTCAAGCTGACTGGCGAGAACGTAGGGTGCCATGTACCGACCGGCACCGAGCTCTCCGTAGCTAACTAAAATGATAGGATCACAACCTGAGCCATTTTGGGTGATCAAAGCATGTTCGCCGACGGAAAAGCAAAGAATTGACGGTGCTTGAACGGGCAAAATTGGTGGGAAAAATGACTTTCCACGAGATTTGAACTCAAGTTCAGCGGCGCTCTGTGCTAAGAGTTCCGCGGTATGGAAAATCATGAAAACTTTGGCAGTTTTGGCGCCGCCCCTGAGCCGCTCTCCCTTTCAGGTCACCTTCTTGACGATCATTTAGGTTCCAAAGAGGGGCCGGTTGCGGCCGCGCTTGAAGCTCAGCCAGGTTTACCGGAAGTCCAGCCGGAGCGGGTGAGCGCGTGTGGCGTGTCGGCCTCCACCGCTGCGGAGCCGATGGCCAATATTTTTAATTACTCGCTCAAGGAGCTTGAGAGCTATTTGCAGGGGCTCGGCAAAGAAAAGTTTCGGGCACGCCAGTTGTTTCAATGGATTTATCAGAAGCGCGTTTATAATTTTGAAGAGATGTCGAATATCGCGAAAGCCTTCCGCGCCGAACTTCCCTCGAAATTTGAGTTTCGTCTGCCGAAGGCAGTTCAAGAACTCAAGAGCGTTGATGGGACTCGAAAGTGGCTCTTTGACGTCGGTGGTGGTCTGACGGTCGAGACGGTATTGATTCCGTCCAACGACAGATTGACCCTTTGTGTTTCAAGCGAAGTGGGCTGCAACATGGCCTGCCGCTTCTGTTACACCGGCACCCAGAAAATGAAGCGCCGTCTGACCGCAGCCGATATTGTGGGGCAGTTTCTGCACGCACAGGAGCGCCTGGCAAAAGACGGACTCCGCGTTACCAATATCGTCTTTATGGGGATGGGGGAGCCGCTCGACAATCCCGAAGCCGTTTTCCGTGCAATTGAGATTTTGCGTGAAGCTGATGGAATTGGATTTTCGCGCAAGAAGATCACGGTTTCGACGTCGGGGATTGTGCCGATGATTTCGAAAGTGACGGAAGCCGGTGTTCGCCTGGCGGTAAGCCTCAATGCGCCGAATGATCAGATTCGCGATCAGGTGATGCCGATCAACCGTCGCTGGAAGCTCAAAGAGTTGCTACAGGCTTGTCGCGACCACGCGCGCGAAACGAATGATCACGTGACACTCGAGTATGTTTTGCTCAAGGGCATCACTGATTCCGTCGAGCAGGCGCGTGAGTTGTACGATCTGACTCGCAATGTTCCATGCAAGATCAATATCATTCCGTTTAACGAGCATCCGGGCACAAGCTATCGGCGTCCGTCGGATGAACAGGTTTTACGTTTCCAAGAGGAGCTGATTCAACTCGGGGCCCATGTGCTGCTTCGGCGAACAATGGGGCGCGATATCTTTGCGGCCTGTGGTCAGCTAACTTCGCAGTATCAGGGGCGCCCTGAGACGTTGGCCGAAGCCAAAGCGTCGCAGCGCCTTGCCGATGCGCCGGAAACAAAACTTCGCAATCAACATCAGTTTCAGCTCACATAGTTTTAGGGGGAGTTCATGTCAGATATTCTGGTCGTCGGTAGTCTTGCGTATGATACAATTTCAACGCCATCGGGAAAAGCGCCCCGCACCTTAGGTGGCAGCGCGAACTACTTTTCACTTGCGGCGAGCCTGTTTGCGCCCGTGAAAGTTGTTGGCGTTGTCGGTGAAGATTACGAATCAAAAGACCTTGAGATGCTGAAGTCCCGCAATGTTGACGTCGCCGGCTTGAAAACAGTGAAGGGCAAGACCTTTCACTGGGAAGGTGCCTATGACGGCGACATGAACGAGGCCAAGACCTTGGCGACTGAGCTTAACGTTTTTGCGGACTTCAATCCTGAACTGCCGGTGAGTTACCAGGATGCGCAGTATGTGTTCTTGGCCAATATCGATCCGGCTCGGCAGCTGCGCGTACTTGAGCAGGTCAAGAGACCAAAGCTCGTTGGCGCGGACACGATGAACTTTTGGATTTCATCGAAGCGAGACACATTGGTGAAGGTTTTGGGAAAAATCGACGCGCTCCTGATCAACGAAGGCGAAGCGGAAATGCTGACGGGGGCTAGCAACGCGATCGCTGCAAGCGATGCCCTTATCAAAATGGGCCCAAAGGCCGTGGTTGTGAAGCGTGGTGAGTATGGCTTTGTTCTGCGCACGCAAGAAGGCTATTTCATTTTACCGGCATTCCCTGTTGCGACGGTTGTTGACCCGACTGGAGCAGGAGACACGTTTGCAGGCGCGTTCTTTGGCACACTGGCTCGCTCGAATCGAGGCCTAGATTTGGCGTCATTGAAAGAGGCCTGCGTGAATGGTTGCCTCTTGGCGAGCTTCACAGTTCAGGGGTTTGGCGTTAGCGTTCTCCGCGACTTGACGATGGGCGGGGTTGAAAAGCGTGCGCTCGAGTTCAATACGGTGACTTCACGGGCGTAAAATGGCCTCGAACTAGACCTAGGTTGGATGTTGAGATCTCGACTATATCGACTATAGTCGAGGTCTGCCGTTTCCAGGCCCCCAGACACTCAAAGATTCCCTCCACTTTTCCGATAGATAAGTAAGCGAGGGAGCATGTCTCCAAAGAAAAAGAGTGCAGCGCGCGTCAGTGCGCAACCAAAAGACGAATTGATTGATGCACTTCTCCAGGCTGAAGGAGATGAAGGCCCACTCTCGCTCGAAGAGCGCCTCAACACTGTCACGCGCGCCGCGGGCAATGTGAAAACAAGATCTGGAATCTCGCTAGCGAAGCCACCTCCGCCGCCTCCATTTGAAAATTCAGATCCGGTATTTAGTTTTGATGCAGAGACCGCCGCCTTCGATGTCGAGTCGATGCGAGCATCCAAAGCTGCACCGTCTGAGCCTGTGCATATCGATCAGCCCGAATTCAGCCCCGATGTCACAAAAGACTTCAGTTTGGCGGACAGTGTTCGTTCTGAAAAGAATAGTGAGGGACGGACGCAGGCGGTGCGTATGGATTCTTCAGCGCCCTACGATTTTGAGCAGCCGGCGCGCTTGAAGGATTCTCCACCTCCGCCGATGGTGCGACGAGAAAATCGTTCGAGTCCGTTCGACGCCCTTCGCGTTGAACCTCGGCCTCCAGGAGAGAAAAAGACTCCGCCTCCGCCGCCTCTTGAAATTGAAAGTGAGCCTGAAGTCGTACCCCCTGAGGCCGTCGCTCTGGAGCCGATCGAAATTTCGGTACGGGCCGTGACCAAGTCTGTTTCGCAGAAGCTTGAAAGTGCGTTAAAGCGTCTGCGAAGCGAGATTGTGCCGGAGGTTTCTTCGTCAGAGCCAAGCTCGTCGCCAATTGAATTGATGGCTCCTGCCCCCGAGTTCACGCCAGACGCTGCGCCAACGGTACCGGTGCCAGCGACCGGACCGGCGCCAGCGGCAGTGGCCGCGGCCGCGGCTTCTATTGACGACGAAAAAACCATGGCGATGGATGCTGTCCAGCCAGCGTCTGCTGCTGAGCCAAATGGTCCGGCATGGCAGGACATGAAGACGGAAGTGCTTCCGCCCGACACGCGCTCGCGCACAGTTGATGAAGATCCAGAGGGCGAACGCTTTATGCCGACCGAGATTCGTGCCGGCTCACCAGGGGCGCGCTTTCGTGAAGAGGCCAAACAGATTCAGCCCGGGGCGGCCATTTTTTCGTCAGCAGAAGCGGCGTTGAGGCAGTCTGAAAATCTTCGTGTTGCGCAAAAGCGGATTTCAGATCTTGAGCGTGAGCTTGAACGCGTTCGTCGAGAGAATGAAAATCTTCGTTCGGCAGGTGAGACGCTCAGGCGTCGTCTTGATGAGTTGCAGGCGCATGCCGAGAACTCTGAGACGAATGCACAAGAGGCGCGTAAGATTGCCGAAGAAGAAAAGAAAGTTCTGCGTGGTCAGATCGCCAGTCGCGATCGCGAAATCGCAGAGATGCGCGGACGTCTCGACGACGCTGAAGGGCGCCTGGAGGCCAACTTCAGGAAGATTCGTGTGCGTGAACGCGACTTGGAGCATCGTATTGAAATCATCAAGGCCGAGAGCCAGTCGATTGCGGCGAGTAAGGATCGTATGATCTTGGAGCTCAAACGGCAGGTCGATCAGGTTACAGCTGAGCTCAATCACGCCAAGTCCCAGGTCCAGGAGACTTTCGGGCAGTTCAAAGAACGTCAAGAAACAGCTCGTCGGGCTGTTCGCGCACTGCGAATTGCGCTTACAGTATTAGAAGGCGAAGACGATTCAGGGTCACGAAAAGCAGAGTGAAGAAATTAAAACTGATCATCTCAGATTTGCATCTCGGTCGTGGTCGCACGCTTGAAGGCGGCGGCACGAATTCGCTTGAAGAGTTTTACTTCGGTAAAAAGCTCGCTGAATTTTTTAACTACTATTGTTCTGGTGAGTTTCGCGATTACGACGTTGAGCTGATTATCAACGGCGACTTTCTCAATTTTTTGCAGACTGACTATCGCGGTCATTTTCTGACCGTGGTGACCGAGGGGATCGCTCTTGCTCAGATCCGGGCCATTGTCGATGGGCACCGTGAAGTCTTTCAGGCGATGCGGGCGTTTGCTGCTCACCCCAATCGATCGGTAACCTATGTTGTTGGCAATCACGATCAGGCGATGCTTTGGCCGGCGACGAGGGAGTTTTTTGACAGCGTCGTTGGTGCGGCTGTTCGCTATAAAAATATTGTTCACTTCTTTGACGGCGTTCATGTCGAGCATGGGCACATGCACGAGGCCGCAAATCGCCTTGATCCGAAACGCTTTTTTTTGAAGCGAAACTTGCCTGAGCCAATTCTCAATTTGCCCTTTGGATCGCACTTCTTTGTCGACTTTGTTTTGAAGATTAAAGAGAAACATCCGCATATCGACAAAGTTCGTCCGTTCAATCGGGTGTTGAAATGGGCGATGTTCAATGAGACGTGGTTCACGCTGACTTCGCTTGCGAAGCTCACTGTGTACTTCATCAAGACGATGATCTCAGCAGATCCAAGACGTCATATGCCGCTCAGTCGCGTCTTGCGCGTTTTGGCCGAAAGCGCTGTCTTTCCGGACTTGAGCGAGTCGGCGCGGCGCGTTCTTACTGATGAGCGTGTTCACACCGTGATTTTTGGCCACTCTCATGTCTACCAGTACCGTCAGTGGGGCGCGAACAAGGAATACTTTAATACTGGAACATGGACAGATCTCACATCGTTGGATATCCAATCGTTGGGTAAAATCACCAAGCTGACTTACGTCCTCATCGAATACCCTGAGGATGGCGGGCGCCCACGCGGGCGCTTAAAGGAGTGGCGTGGATACCATAGGATTGAAGAGGATGTCGCGGTCTCCTAAAGCACTCAACTTTCAGCTGTCGATCGATGATGAGACAATGGCGTCGCCGGTCTATGCCGAAGCCAAGCAGGCTGCGGCTCGTGCGCTGGATAGCGTTATGGCGCGAACAGATCTTGGATTTACGAAACTGCCGTTTCGCGAAAGTTTGCTGGCAGCAGTTGAGTACCGAGCTCGTGAGATCGCTCGCTCCAGTACCCACATGGTGGTGCTTGGAATGGGAGGATCGAGCCTTGGCGGTCGTGCGCTTCTCGGGGCGGTGCCGTACGCTCCGGGGCGAGGTACGGTTACCTTTATCGACAATATCGACTGTGATCGGTTCTGGGTTTGGTTGAAGGCGCAGACCGATCTTTCGATGATCCACTGGGTGATCGTGTCAAAGAGCGGCAATACCATGGAAACATTGGCGATGGCCGACTTGGTTGATCAGCATTTGCGGGTGACAGGGCATCGGCGCCTGGGGTCAGTGTCGACAGCCGTATCGGAATTGAAAGACAATCCACTGACCGCATGGGCGCGCAAGGAATCAGTGCCCGTACTCGAAATTCCAATTGATGTTGGTGGGCGGTTCTCCGTGCTTTCCGCGGTCGGTTTGTTGCCGGCGGTGTTCTCTGGTTTGCGTTTAGAGCGGATGATGGTGGGCGCAAAATATGGACTGGAGAGTCGGGAGATCGTGATCGGCTTGACGGCGCAGGCGATGATGTCGCTTGAGCGTGAAGAGTGGATCACGATGCTCTGGTCGTATGCGGATGGGCTTCGCGAGTTTGGTCTTTGGTGGCAACAGCTTTGGGCTGAAAGTTTAGCGAAGAAAGTCGGTCGCAATGGTGCGGCGGCTCGCCGGGCCAGTACGCCGATTGCGGCTCAAGGAGCGAATGATCAGCATTCTCTTCTGCAGCAAGTGATCGAAGGCGCCCGCGACAAGTTTTTTGTTCTTTCAGAGAGTCGAGGCCTCAGAAGAGTCAGGACCGAAAATCGAAAAGAGTCTGTTTCGTGGGCAGGAATTTATGAATGGGCACGGGATTGGCGATTTGTTGCGGGTTGAGTGTGAGTCGACCATCGAGGCCGTTCGTCGTTCCGGAGTGAGGGCTACGGCACTGACGCTACCGGCCTTGGATGAAGCCACGATGTCGAGCTTATTTATGATTTGGGAGCTTGTGGTGGCTTCGCTCGGTGAGGTCTTGGACATTGACGCTTTCAATCAGCCCGGAGTTGAGCTTGGCAAAGTGATTGCCAGAGAACGATTAGCCGGAAAATAGAGAGCTGAGTGAGGCAGGGACCGTCTCAAATTCGTTCTGCGACCAATTCGAGATGGATTGCGGTTGCTGGACTAACGGCGAGCTATCGTAAATATGGTCCGAAACGACACCAGTTCTTACAGCTGTGCTTGTTCATTCTTAACGTGATCCCTATGATGAAGAGGATGTCTTCGTCTAATGATTCAAAAAATAAACCACTTCGCGACGATGAGTCGGTCACCAATGTTGATCTGCCGGATGAATCCGAGAAGACGGTGATCTCCGCTGGCGGCACCATGAGCCGCAAAATTGCGGCTGCTGGAAAAACACCTCCTTCGATCATGATGCTTGAGGGCCCGGCGGGCTACGTTGGTAAGCAGTGGCCAATTGAGAAAAGTGAGATGATCATTGGACGTTCGATGACGTCGCAGGTTTTTGTCGATGATAAGTCGGTTTCTCGCTCGCACGCGAAAATTGTGCTCCGTGATGATGACGTTTTTGTGATGGATCTTGAGAGTTCCAATAAGACAGTTGTGAATCATGAGCCGCTTTCGCCGATGATTCCGATGAAGCTCAAGGACAATGACACAGTTAAAACGGGCAATGTGCTTTTTAAGTTCCGCGAGCGCGGCAGTCTTGAAGCGCATGCTCTTGAGCAGCTGCAGGAGAAGTCTGAGCGCGATCCGCTCACGGGCGCCTATAACAAAGGCGCTCTTCTTCAGCGAGGCCAGGAATCTTTCAAGCGCGCAAAGCTTTTGAAGGTTCCGATTTCGATCGCCGTTTTCGATATCGATTTCTTTAAAAAGATCAATGATAACCCGGTGCTTGGCCACCCCGGTGGCGACTATGTTCTCAAAGAACTGGTCCGGGTTATCTCAACCAAGCTCATACGCGCCGACGACTTCCTTGCTCGCTTCGGAGGAGAAGAGTTTGTCGTGATCCTCTTTGGTTCGAATTTACAGCAAGCGGCTGAGATCGGTGAGCGTCTTCGCACCACCGTGGAGTCGACTCAATTTGTCTTTAACGGCCACCAGGTGCCGGTCACAATTTCAGTTGGTGTCGCGACCAAGCAGAACGAAATGTCTACGTGGGATGAGCTCTTTGCGGTTGCCGATGGCGCCGTCTACCAGTCCAAGCGCAGCGGTCGTAACCGCGTCACCACCGCTTAGACTCAAAAGGTACATTGTACCTTTTGGCGACTATAAGCGTTAGTTCAGGCTTGTATTAGCAGAGCTGAGGAGCAAAAGGCGCCCAGCTTTTCGACACGGTTTCACTTCTCTTCATAGTTCGCGCTGGCAATTCGATCGCCGTTTTTGGTGGCGAGCAATACACATCGATTCCAGATCATTGTCGACGAATCAGACACGGTGCCGTCTCGCGGCACACGTTGTGCTCTAGTCATATCTCGAGTGCATCGCGATGGATCGCGGTCGCTCAAGGATCCCAAGATTGGCTTCACGCGCGACACCAGAGGATTTGACGAAGGGCGATTTTTAGAAAATCGCCCTGGACTTTAACCGAGTAGTGGCAAGGTCGTGTCCCAAGCACGGTGACCGACGGCCGGAGGAGGCGTGGTGAGCGCAAGCCTGAAAGCCTGAGGATCGAAGCTGGAAATCTGCTGCAGGCGGGGAAAGTCGCCGAGCCGGCACCAGTGTCAGACATGGAGCTTGTTGAAAAAGTGAAGCGGGGTGACCGCCAAGCTTTCTCGGAATTGGTTCGTCGCCACCAACGAGGTTTGCTGCGTTTGGTCTTGCGAATGACGCGCGAACTTCCTTTGGCGGAGGACATCGTGCAGGAAACGTTCATTAAGGCCTACGAGAAAATGGATCTGTTTGAAGGGCGCTCGAGCTTTAAGAGCTGGCTCTATCAGGTGGGCCTCAATACGGCGAAGAATCGCTTTCGCAGCCGTTCGCACGAAGAGTTCACGACTGATCTTCCGCAAGGGGGCGTGGAGTCAGGCATTGAACGTTCGATGCAAAAGGGCGACGTGGCCAAACGCCTGCGGACTGAGATTGATCAATTGCCTGAGCGCCAACGTGTGGCGATCACGCTCCGGGTGTTCGAAGATCTGAGCTTCAAAGAGATCGCTCAGATCATGAATTGCCCTTACGACACGGCGAAAGCAAATTACCGTCATGCGCTGCTGAAGCTTCGCGAGACATTCGAAGCAGAACTCAGTCGTGGCGGAGAACTTGAAAATTGGAACTCACTTTTCAGCACGGATGCAGATGCCGGTTGGGACTCGAACCAATCCGCTGCGCAAGACCACCAGGAGGTAGAGCTGTGAATTTGGAAAAAGACGTTAGACAGTGGCGACCCGGTTATCTCAGTGACGATGTTCGTCTTGATTTTGTGGAGAGCGAATTTGATGGAGAATTTGAAAACGATTTGAAGGCGTTGCTCAGTCGTTCAGCGGAAGATGCAAAGGAAGTTGAAACGCTTCGCCAAACAAAGGAGGCGTTGCGTGCGAGCGATGACGTGCCGATGCCTGAGAGTGGTGTTTATTTTGATGCGCTCGAGGCGCGTATCATGGGCGCTCTCAATGAGGCGATCGAAGCGGGCGAGGTAAAGGATCGCAAAAGAAGTTTATTCTTTGTGCCAACACCTCGGTTTATGACCCCAGTGCGCGGTTGGCGTGCACAGGCCGGGCACTTCTTGGTCTTTGGAGGCCTTGCGGTGTTGCTGATTGGCAAATGGTTGCTCTCCGGTGAGGGCACGACGCATGGTCAGTACCAGGCGCGTGAGGTGACCTCGACCTGGACGGAAGAGGTGGGAGCTGTCAGAAAGGCGGCGCCACAAGTTTTAGCCACAACGGTGATTGGATTTGAATCTCCAGACGACATTGCTTTTGATTTGGCCGCGCGGGCCATAGCGCAGCGAATCGTGGCTCAGCACGAGCTGTCTGACGCTCTAGGAGAAGATTGATTCGGTTGATTGGTTGAAAGGGGCCCCCTATCATAGAAAGGAATGAGACGTTGCGTTTCCTTCTTTGTGATAGCGGGCTTTGTGCTGAGCGTGTTTAGCGCACAACAGACCGCACAAGCGGCAAATGAGCAGAATCTTGTCGATCGTGAAAAGCGTCGGTTGGAGGAGTTGTTCATTTGGAAAATGTCGGAGGAGCTCAAGCTTCCGGTCGAAGTTGAGAGTTCTTTTGCCGAGACCATTCGAACTTTGAATCGAGAGAAGAGCAAATCGCTGGCGGATATTGAGTCTGCGCTGCTCGCGATCGATCAAGCCAAAACAAAGACAGAGTCTGAAAAAGCTGTGAAGCGCTATGAAAAAGCGATTCGTAAGTTTGGTGACGTGCCGATCCGGGAAGTGAGTCGTCTGCGAAAAGTGCTGGGTTCTGAGCGGCTCAGTCGTTATCTCGTCAGCAAGTCGCAAATGGCCGAGAAGCTCAAGGCCATGGCGCAGGGCTCGGCCCAGCCGCGATCAGAATCTCATTGAGCAAACTCTTTGAGGGCGACTTCTGGGTCTTTGGCGCTCTCAAGAGACTTTGCAAATTCAATGAAGCGCGAAGGGTTCTTATCAAGTTTGGCGTAGGCGCGGTCAAAATCGCCGAGATCATGAAAATACAGGCGCCAGAGCAAGAGTCGCGCGTTGTTTAATTTGTCGGGCGCGAGCTCCTCAGAAAGTCGCTCGCGGTACTTTTCGTTGGTTAGTTTTGGTGCGACCTCGTTTTTGAAGTGATCGAAAATCAATTTGAATTGAATGGTTCGGTTTTCGTCAAATGCATGGGACTGGTCGCGATCTTCGGGGCTGTTTTTTTCGTACCACATTTTCAACGTTTCAATTTCTTTTGAGATGAAATCAGTGAAGAGCCGCTCATCTTCAGACTCGCTTTTGGCGAGCTTGAGCGTTTCACTGGATGGACCCTCGCGTTTTAAGAAGAAGAGTTCGGCACCGATATTTCCAATGAACGTTGCGAGCCTCTCGTTAAAATCGGCATTGCTTTTGATATACAATGTCGCGTGTACGGCTTCGTGGATAATCGTGTTGGCGAGGTCGTAGTCGGTATAGCGAAGCATACTGGAGAGTATCGGATCGCGAAACCATCCCAGCGTTGAGTACGCTGAAACACCGCGGACTACGACATCGAGGTTCTCTTTTCTGAGCGATTCGGCCTCTTCTTTGGCGTCGTCGGGGTTGAAGTAGCCCTTATAGGGAACGCTGCCGACAAAAGGGAACCACCATTCGAAGTGTTCAAGACGATTTTTGGGCGCGGCGCTGACGACGTAGCTAACGTGTGAGCGTCCGAGTTCAACATAGCTTTCATAGTTCTGTGTTTTCTTTAGCCCGAGCTCAGTTTCGGCAAAGAGTTTGGCATCCCGCGCGAGGAGGAGTTTGGTGCGAACGGCATCGGCGAGTTCGGGCTTGGCCAAAACTTTTTCAAGAGGCTCGCGAGAGTTGAGCAGTCCCACTTGGGACCACGCGCTTTTAACGAGATAGGGAGCCTGGCAAGCCGAACAGAGTGTCAGGATTGCGATGCAGGCAAAGTGGCGAAGCCCGAAGCGACGTATTAGAACATCCACGAAAGGCCGGCCTTGCCGGAATAGTCGACGGTGACCGGCTGTTCGTTGACGGGGCGGCTTGTCCACGCTTCGGCGCCGACTTTGAGCGACCAGTTTTTAGAGAGAATCAGCTTAAAGCCAATTCCACCGCTCGGAACAAGAGCTGGGCTGTCTTTGATTTCAGTCGCAGGATACGGACCGCCAGCATCGCGGTATTGATCGAGAATGCGCTTTTCGAAGATGTAGACGACGCCGAGCTTTACGTAGGGACGAATCGTTGCCTCGCGCTCGCCGATGGTGAGGATGAAATCAAGTCCCGCGGTTTTGTAGTACATTGTCGTGTTGTGCCCGGTGACGGAGGTCTCTCAATGACTCTTCGGCTGGTGCCATCGGTGTAGCTCAACTCAACAGCCGAACTTTCGTCAAAGTAGTAGGCAAGAGAGCCGGTCAGCGATTGCGATTCGTCGAAAGCGTCGCGATCGATGTTTGAGCGTTTGTAACTTCCGGACACGCCGACCTCAACAAATCCGGCCTGCGCGAGTTGCGGAGAGATCAAAGCAAGTAAAACGAGAAGGAGGGCATAGAGCTTTGCCATTGATTCATTCTAAACTGTTCTTGAGAGCTGGCCGCGTCCAGAAACGAGGCAGGTCTGGATCTACTGTGTGTCGCTGTCGTCGGCATCGGCCGAACGTCGAGCTGAGCGGCTGCCGCCGGGAATCTGGTCGACGTGGAAAGAATAGAACAGGCGAACGGTCCCGTCCTCTTTTACCATCTCGCGTGGAGGGTGAGGAATGCGCTTGGCTTCCCGAAAGGCCAGGACCGGGGCGGCGTCGATGGATTGTGCGCCTGACTCGTTATGGATGATGGCCCGAATAAAGTCGCCTTGGCGGTCCAATACGATTTCAATTTTCGTTGTGAAGGAACGTGCCGACGGCGGGAACCGGCCGCTATAGAGAGTGGCTTTCACGTACTTCACCCAGCGGTGGCGAATCTGCTCTTCGATGCGCGAGTAAAATGAATAGTAGCGAAAGCGATCGGTGTTGAGCGCCGTGAAGTTGCCGATCTCAATGTCGGGCGGTAGCTGCTCGCCGTTGGTGGACATTCCGGTTTGTCGAGGGTCAAACGGCAGTGCGAGTTCTCGCGAATCACCAAGCTCTTCTTCTTTTTCTCGTTTATCCTTATCGAGACCAAAAGCAATATCGCCGGCGGCGCCCGCGAGCGGTGATTCTGGTTTCACATGGAGTGCGCCCCGGCGGCGTGGAGACGGCATCAGATCGGGTTGTTCGCTTGGAGTCTGACCGCGACGGTTCTCGGTCATGCCGCTGGCCGCCGCCTTTGTTTCCTTGAGTACCGTCTGTTCATCCTCGGAAAGAAAACGGCGCTTCACCGGTGAGTTCGCGGCGAGGGCATCTCTGGCAATCTCGGTCTTGCGGACGATCTGATTCTCAGGAGTGACCCAGTTCTTTTGATCGATGACGGATGGTTCAATCCATTCGATCAGGGTGACAGGGCGGGGCGGTGCCGCTTCGTCCAAGAGGGTCCAAGAGAGCCACGAAAAGCCGACGTGCAAGAGAACGCTCGCGAGAATCGCAAGAACCACACGCCCGAGTCGAACGAGAGACTCGTTTGAGTGCGGCTGGCGGGGTTTGTCTATCGCGGCGGGCTTCGGGTCCTGCATGTTTCCGTCTGTTTCCTTGGAGCTTGAAAGCTCCCTCCATAAGCCATCGAAACTGCGATGGATTCTCATTACGATACATCGGTTCTGGACGCCTGTCGAGATGCCCGCGGAATGACTCAAGTTAGGACGCTTTTCGGCCGAAAAGAAGACATGGGTAGGGGGGATTTTTCATGTCTCGAACGTCGAACGTGATCGACATTTCAAAGCGACGATCGGCTAAAGGTAAAGCAGCGGTTCCAAGCCTCGATCGAGGCATGGAGCGGGGTGCCGGGTCTCCTGTTGTTGATATGACTGAGCGTTGTTAGGCGATTCTTTCGTCTGAGCGTCGTCAGGTGAAACGGACGATTCTTTCGGAGTTCATCGGGGCCTTTATTTTGGTTCCAGAGAAGGGCCTGCAGAAGGTCTCTATTTACGATATCTCCGACAACGGTATCGCGTTCGATCTCGACCTCGGTGGCGGTATGATGATGGAGGGTGAGGAGATCGCGATGCGCGTTTACCTCAACCAATTCACGTATTTCTTTTGTCGTGACCATCGCCAATTCACGGGTCCTCCTTGAGGAAGGTGTGAGTCGCCATGGCTGTACCTTTCAGCGTGAGACCGTGAACTCTGAGGCACTCTCGCATTTTGTGAAATTCATCGAAACGGTCAGTGCGTCGCTTCGAACTGATCACGGCGATGTGATGGTTTCAAACGTCGGGCGCTAAGCTCCGCCATAGAATCCTTTCATAGAGAAGGAGCCCTGTCGGGTTCCTTTTTTTGCGTTTGTTGACGCGTTCTCAACGGACCGACTAGTTAAGCTTCAAAATGATTTGGCCTGTGGGGATTCTATGAAGGAGAGATCGATGTTTTGGGGTTTGTTCTTTGTCAGCGTTGGACTTCTTTTGGTTGTTCAGACGGTATTGAAAATCGACTTGCCGGTCGCTCGTATTCTGTTTGGCCTGGTTGTGATTTATATCGGCGTTAAAATGGTTCTTGGTTCATTCGGAATCAATCTGAATGGCTTTCGTGTCGACCAGATCGCGACCACAAATGAGGCTGTGTTCACGGAGGCTGAGTTTTCGGCAAAAAAAGATGCAACCACTTTAAATAAAGAGTTCTCGACTGTTTTTGGAAATTCGAAGCTCGATCTGACAGGATTGACGGCTGATGATTACAAGCAGGGCTTCGAAGTTTCGACAGTCTTTGGGAAGACGCAGATCAAGACTCCTGCTGACTTGCCGCTTGTCGTTGAAACGAATGCAGTTTTGGGCTCGGTGAAAGTGCGTGGCGAAAAGACGACGGCAATGGGGAATGGCGTATTTAAAACTCCAGGTTTTGAAGCCGAAAAACCGCATGTTCGGATTGAAGCGAACTCAGTTTTTGGTGAGATCGAAATCAACTGAACACTAGGATCGGGGCTTGCTTAAAAGAAGCGGCGCCATCATTTGACGAGTGCGCGGGTTGCTGAACTTGAAAAGGAACCCGTCGATAAAATAGTGGCTGTACGAGACCACCAGGGTGAGTGGAACAAGATAAGTCACAACCCAGTTTGAACTCAAAAAAGAGCCGACATTTTCAAGAGCGATAAACTCTTCGTGAATGACTTTAAGTGGTAGAAACGCGATGACGATCGCGGCGTAGAGCGCGAGATGAGTCCATGGCTGAGCGCGAGCGCCGATGGAGTTCTCGCGAATTTTTAGCGTTACAAAGAGATACTCGACCCTGTGGCAGGACAGCATTCCCCAATATGCAAAGTCCGAAAAAGGCGCGAGTGGAATGAAAAGGTATCGCAATGAGTAGATCGTTTTCGCCCGATCTGAACTCTGTGGCGTGCGGGCCGCTGATCTGATGGCGGCAAAGCAGGCGGCGAACGTCATCGCGGCGAGCGACCATCGTAAAGCCATAGGTACGGCGCCGGGCTGATCTTTGAAAAACAAAAGAATGCCATTTCGGAAAAGTGCGATAGCCATGAGGGCCCAAGCGAATCGACGTTCGTCGCTTTCCCTGCGTCGAACATCTGAACGCAATTCGGGATTTGAGCTTTGATGATGCGATTGTAGGCGAGCGAGAGTCCCAATGACTGAATGAAGTTGTGATAAGTGCCGATCAGTATAACGGCGATAATACTGGCTTTGATGACGGCCGAGTCGGGTGAAGTTTTTCTTAAGTATGGCACCGCAATGGCCCAGTACAGATAGATCGAGATAAAAAACAGGCCGAGAAGTGTTGCGAGGTTTGGCGCGTGCGATCGTTTTTCTGTGAGCCACTGGCGAACTTCGGGAACAGAAAACGTCAGAAAGAATGTGAAAAAGACGTGGATGTGGTTCAGAAAAATGAACTGAGAAACGAAGAGTCCAAGGGACTTTTCTTGTGGTGAATACTGAGTCGATTGGATGAGGTCGAAGCCAATCCCAACAAAGAAGAAAACTGGAAGTATGAGGATGAACTGCTCGGCCTTCGTTTCGAAGAGGGTTCCGCCGAGCTTAAATTGCGACGTGTTGGAATTGGTCATGTTGTCGCTTCATTTGTGACGAGTTGAGTGGTCGGCGAAACGGATTCGTTTTCATTGTGCCAATGGTTGGCGCCAGGTGTCAAAAATGAGAGCGCCCCGGTTTTGGTTCGACAAGACGTCAGTCTTGGTCTGCAATTGAGTGAAGGGCCGCATGAACTGTGGCCCGATTTGAAGAAAGCTCAATCTTTACAAGGACGTATGTTACCTATGGTAGCGGCACCTGGGCACAAAGAACTCGAAAGCGGAACAAGGCAGCGCAAGATCGTTGTCGATACCAACGTTATTCTCTTTGATGCGATAGCGATCAAAAAATTTAGAGAGGCCGACATTCATATTCCGATCTCTGTGATCGAAGAGGTGGATCGGTTTAAACGCGACCTCGGAGAGAATGGTCGAAACGCACGTCAGTTCAGTCGGTTTATCGACGAGCTTCGCGAGCTGGGACCGCTGGCGAAGGGCGTGAGTCTTGAGTCATCGGCGTCGACTGTGTTTGTGAACACGGATGTCGATTCGGGAGATATTCCTCGCGAGCTCAACCCAGAAAAAGCGGACAATCGAATTTTGGCGACGGCGATTGCATTGAAGGCGAAATACCCGCAGGCCACGGTTGAGCTTGTCACGAAGGATATCAACCTTCGCATCCGCGCCGATGTTTTCGGCGTCTTTGCTAAGGATTACGAGCCTGAGCGTGTTGAGATGGAGGAGATGTATCAGGGGCATCGCGAAGTCGATGTTGAGCCTAAGATCATCGAAGAATTCTATCGCGAAAAAATCATTACCTCTGAAACATTTGGCCTCGTTGCGAACCAATACGTGGTGATGCGTGATCTGTCGAACCTGAATCACTCGGCCATTGGTCGCTTTAGCGAAAAGGCCGGCGGCATTGTTCCGATCATGGTTCCCAACGAATCAATTTGGGGAATCAATCCGCGAAATGTCGAGCAGACGTTCGCGATGGACTGTCTGTTAAACGATGAAATTCTATTCGTTTCACTGGTTGGAAAAGCCGGCACAGGCAAGACGTTGCTGGCTCTGGCGGCGGGTCTATTTAAAACACTCGATGAAGGGCGTTTCAGCGCTTGCTCGTGAGCCGACCGATCTTTCCGATGGGACGCGATATTGGCTTTCTCCCTGGCGATGTTGAACAAAAGCTGAATCCATGGATGCAGCCGATCTTTGATAACGTCGAATTTTTGATGGGAGCCGACAAGAAGGCAGCGGGCCGTGCCCAGGAACTGATCAATCAAGGGATGTTGAATATCGAGCCTTTGACCTATATTCGCGGTCGCTCGATCCCCAATCAGTACTTAATTGTGGATGAGGCGCAGAACCTCACTCCGCATGAGATTAAGACAATCGTGACGCGAGCCGGGCAGGGAACAAAAGTCGTCTTGACGGGCGACGCCTATCAGATCGACAACCCCTACGTCGACAGTGCGACCTCTGGACTCACTTACTCTGTTGAGCGTATGAAGGGCCAAAGAATTTCGGCCCACGTAACGCTTCAAAAGGGTGAGCGATCAGAGCTCGCAGAGCTTGCGGCGAATATTCTTTAATCGTTTTTATGGCGGTCACTGAGGCGTGGCTGGACCGGAGGGTAATATGATCTTGAACTTGAATCCGCGCGTTGTGAGCTTTCACTACACTTTGAAAGACAAGGACGGCCAAGTGCTGGAGAGTTCCTTCGGTTCTGACCCGCTGATGTTCCTCGAAGGCGTCGGCCAAATTATCCCGGGTCTCGAAGAGGCAATCAAAGCCATGCAGGCGGGCGACAAAAAGACTGTCACCGTAAAGGCGAAAGACGCTTATGGTGAAGTTGAAGCCGACATGATCGTTGAGGTTCCCCGTGAACGGCTGCCAAAGCCAGATGTCGCTGTTGGCGACCGCTTTCATGCCGATGCCGGCGATGGCCACGCGCAGGTCGTGATGGTCACGAAAGTGACAGAAACGCACGCCACGATCGATGGTAACCATCCGCTCGCAGGGCAAGACCTTACTTTTGAAGTTGAGATCGACTCGACTCGGAATGCGACCGACGAAGAGATGAAGCATGGCCACGCGCATTGGCCAGGTGGACACAACCACTAGTTTCTAAGCCGATGGCGCCGCGCTTTTATAGAAGCCACTGGGGTGACCAGTGGCTTTTTTGTACATGAAGATCTCAAACTCAAAATGACGCGCCGCTTTCTGGGCGGCAAAGGTAAGGGGAAGCGTGCTGAGTCAGTTCGAAGTTCCATTTGAGTGGCCAGGCGAACTGCCGCCGCAGCCATAGGTTTGATCAATAGCGGGAGGAGGGTCTTCACCTTCCGGAGGGATCACGATCGAGCGAAAGCGCATGCCGAGTTCGTTGACGTTGGAGTTTACCCGCACCACGGTCGGCGGATATCCGTCTTGTACGACCCGGTAGTAGGTCGCCACAACGTCATCGTTTTTCTTGGTGCTCTTCACATAGACGATCTGAACCTCAAGACCTTTCTGTTTGATCACCGGGAGATCGAGCTTCTTATTGCGCATTTCTGGAGTAACTGTCGGATAGGCGACGGCTTTGCCATTCCTGAAGCGCCGGAGGATGTAAGCGTTGCATTGCCAAATTCCGCGATGCCGCCGATACAGGCGTTTGCGTCGACGCTCAAAAGTGCGCTTGTAAAAATAAGTCCGAATATCGCCATCAAATTCAATCGGCTCATGCGCCACCCTTCGTCCAGTCGCTATCTCCCAAAATGATACCGGAAAAACCGATCGAGTCGCCTTAGTTTTTTCTCGTCCTTCGTCTCATTGTGAGCGGGCCCGCCCCCTTAAGGCCAGGTGGTTCGGATTGTCTCAACTCGGGTCACTTTTCTGCCGATAAGTCCTCCTGAAGGTTCGGAATGGACAAATTCAGGAGGAAGCGTCCATGACACATGGAAAAGGCAGTGCGGCAGCTCGACAAGACAACACGCAACCCGTGGGACGCTTTATCCAAGGCGATCTGCAGGCCGTCTTCGATACGCTCTATGAAATGGGAGTGATTGATCCTGTGCTGAAGCAGGATTGGGCTGAGCACATCGACTCGATTGAGAAAGATTCGTTTTCGATTCGACGGGCGGTGGACATTGTCAATCGTTGCGGCTCGGATCGCACGCAGCTTCGGACGGAGCTTGGGCGGCTTGATGAAAAGACATTGGAACTTTTGGCGGTTGAAGTGGCGCGTGAGTACGCGGATTTTCATTCTCGGGCCGTGGTCCACTAAGTGAGGTATGAAGTGAAGAAGTTAATTTTCACATTTTTAGTTCTCGCGATGAATGCTTTGGGTCTGTCCGATGCCTATGCCGAATGGTCGATTGATCTTTCTAGACGCACGCAACACATGCGAAAAGAAGAGCTTGTGCGTGGCCCGGCCTCGGTTCGCGCGTATGACGACGCCGGTTCTGGAGCCCGAGTACAAGACTCGGCGGCGGGAAATTCAAAAGAGGAAGAACAGACATTTATCGGACGTATTTTTGATCCAGGTGAACCAACTCAGGATATTGTCATTCTCAATACCGAGCGTGGCTTTGTGCCAAGTACTGTTCGTGTTCGTCGCGACGGTCGCTATGTGATTCACGTGGTGAACGTGAATGAAAAAGAGAAGAATGTGAGTTTCATTCTCGATGGATTCTCTGAGCATCACGCCACTTATTTTGGAAAAACAAAATCGTTTAAGCTTGAGCCAAGAAAAGACGGCGTCTTTTCTTTCCTTTCGCCCGAGACGGCGGCGGAAGGTCGAATCGTGGTTTTCTCACAGCAAACCGGGACCGAGATGCTGCGACAGCCGGCACAAGCTCCGAAGGACCAAAAGCCTGATATTGTCGGAGGCTTAAGATGAGCGCTGCGGGCGGAGTTTCAGGTGTATTTGCGGACGCAATTAAAAATAATTTGCGTCCGGTTCAACATCTTTGGGACGACCCCACGGTGACTGAGATTCTCATCAACGGGCCGAATGAAATTTTCATTGAAAGAAAAGGTAAGCTCGAGAAGTCGGATGCGGCGTTTCGCAACGAGGATGATCTTTTGGCCGCGGTGAACTCCATAGCTCAGTCGGTCGGCCGTAGAATCAATCTTGAAGAGCCACGCCTCGACGCGCGTCTGCCAGATGGCTCGCGTATCCACGCCGTCATTCCACCGCTATCGCGAGTGGGAACAATCGTTTCAATTCGTAAGTTCACGCAGAGCAAGATCTCGTTTAAAGACTACATCAAGCTCGGCGCTTGTACGCCAGACACGGCGAACTTTCTTGAGATCTGCATGTTCCTTGGGAAAAACATTTTGGTCAGCGGTGGAACGGGCTCTGGAAAAACGACATTGCTTGGGCTTCTATGCTCGCGAATTCCACGCGGTCAACGCGTGATCGTGATTGAAGATGTGAGCGAATTGAATATCGAATACGAGCATGTCGTTCGTTTTGAAACGCACATGGCGGATGAGCAGGGGCGTTTCGAAGTGAACATGCGTGATCTTTTGAAATCGTCACTTCGTTTGCGTCCCGATCGGATTATCGTCGGCGAGGTGCGGGGTTCAGAGGGACTTGAGTTGATTCAAGCAATGAACACCGGTCACAAGGGCTGTCTTGGAACGATTCACGCCAACGCTCCAAACGACGCCCTTGTTCGTCTTGAGGCCCTTGCGATGGGTTCTGATGCGAAGATTTCAGAGAAGGCGCTACAGTACTCGGTGGCGAGCGCCATCGATCTTGTGGTGCAGATTTCGCGTCTTTCAGATGGCTCGCGTCGGATTGTGGAGATTTCGGAGTGTCGTGGTCTTGATGAGGACTATAACTATGTCGTCGCACCAATTTATCGGATGTCGAGCTTGGTTCGCGCTCCCGATGGTAAACTCAGCGGTCAGATGGAGCCGACGGGTGAGCTCCCCTCATTCATGAACGAGATCGAGGACAACAAGATCCCATTCCCGCGCGCAAAGTTTTTTGCCTCAGGAACAGGCAGTCAAAGCGGCGGCGGGGGCCAGAAGGCTGGCTAGCGCGTCGAGTCAATGTGGACGAAAACTGCCCGTCGGAGGGGTTTTCCATTAGAACTCGGGACCGTGCAAGCCCCCTTTTTGTTGAGCTGTAAAATCACGCACTCGTGCTTGAAGTTTCTCGAGCGTCGAGGAGAAGACCTTGAGCCTCTCTATGAGAGGTTCGATTGGCCGTTGCACTATCTTCGCGATCCCTCCTCGTGGCTTGAAGCCGACCGTCTTGAGTTCGTCTTGCAAACTTTAGAAGAGCTTTACGGCCAGGGGCTGCGTGGAGTTTCGAACGACGTGGCGACAGGCGATTTCGCGCAAGAGGTTGGGCATGCGGCGCCTCAGCTGCGCGCTTGGGGTGCGCTCGACAGTGTACTTCGCATCGTCCCGGGGGTCACCGAGCTCTATCATCAACCGGAGCGCTTTCTCTCGTCGTTTATGTCACCACCGCCACAGGTGCAGACGATTTCTCGTCACGCCGATCGCACCGAGTTTCGTTTTGATTTCTCTGATGACCGCATGCCGTGCACCGCGCGGTATCTGAAGGCGGTTTTGGAGTCACTCCCCGAGTTTATCGGCAAACCACAGGCATCAGTTCGCTGGCATAACGGTCTTGTCGGAATTGAGTGGTCTGAGCACCAGGTCCCATTGCCCAGACGAGCCGATACGGCTCAGCAAGATGAGCCATCGCTGAGTCCCGATCTTTTGCGAACAATTTTGATGGACCTTGCCGGTGCTCAACGCGAGCTTGAGTCCACGAGACGGCAGTTACAAGAACGAGATGCGGAACTTCTCAGGCTTCGTTCCGAGCCCGTCGCACATGAAATGGCACTTCATGAACTCTACAAGCTGGGTGACTATTTCGCGCGCGCTCAGCAGTTGGTGACCTTACTCAGACAGACTGTCAAATCGACAGCAGGTTCGCAGGCTGCTGATGTTTTGATTCGTCGTACAGCATGGGAGCGCGTCGCCGACGAAGCACCACAGGTGATTGGCCGAGCGCAGGCTTATCTGCGCGGTGAAATTCCAGTCGTGCCGAAACCGGTTGCGGAGCCGATTCTTTCGGTGACACCGAGCACGCTCCCGCTTTCAAAAGCATCTCAGTCTACTCGACTTTCTTTCTTTGACGATTCAAGAGGAGTTTAAAATGCCATCCATCAACGCTGTATTCGCACGTGAAATTCTCGACAGTCGTGGCAACCCGACAGTTGAGGTCGATGTTCTGCTCGACGGCGGAATTCTAGGTCGCGCTGCTGTTCCAAGCGGTGCATCGACTGGTGCACACGAAGCCGTTGAGCTGCGCGATGGCGATAAGAAACGCTATCAGGGTAAGGGTGTGCAGAAGGCGGTTGAGGCTGTGAACACGGTGATCGCCGACGAAATCGCAGGCGATGAAGCGTTTGATCAAGAGGGGCTAGATAAAAAGCTTCGCGCGATTGATGGCACTGCGAATAAGGCCAAGCTTGGTGCCAACGCGCTTCTTGGCGTGTCGATGGCTGTTGCCAAGGCCGCCGCACAGGCTGCTGGGCTTCCTCTCTATCGCTATGTGGGTGGAGTTGCTGCGCACCGCTTGCCGGTGCCGCTGATGAACGTTTTGAACGGCGGTGCACACGCTGACAACGGGCTCGACGTTCAGGAGTTCATGATCGTTCCCAATGTTGGTGGGTCATTTAAAGAGTCACTGCGTGCGGGCTCTGAAGTTTTTCATGCGCTTAAAAAGACGCTATCGTCAAAAGGCCTTTCGACGGGCGTTGGCGACGAGGGCGGTTTTGCTCCGAAGCTAAAATCCAATCGCGAGGCACTTGAACTCTTGATGGCAGCCATTGAGTCGGCTGGTTACAAACCGGGCCACGATATGTTCTTGGCGCTCGACGTTGCCGCGACGGAGCTTTTTGAGGGTGGGAAATACCGCTGGGAATCGAAGTCGCTGACGGGAGCAGAGCTTGGGGATGTGTACCGTTCGTGGACTAAAGACTTTCCGTTGATCAGTATCGAGGATGGCTTTTCTGAAGACGATTGGGCTTCTTGGATTGCCTTTACGAAGTCTGAGGGCGCAAAGCTTCAGCTTGTTGGCGATGATTTGTTTGTAACGAATCCTGAGCGTGTCACTCGTGGAGTCAAAGAGGGAGCGGCAAACGCGTTACTGGTGAAGGTCAATCAGATCGGCACGCTCTCTGAGACTGTGGACGCCGTTCGTATTGCTCAATCCAACAAAATGAAAACCGTGATGTCGCATCGTTCGGGCGAAACTGAAGACGCCACAATTGCTGACTTGGCTGTGGCACTTTCGTGTCAGCAAATCAAGACCGGCAGCCTTTGCCGTGGCGAGCGCACAGCGAAGTACAATCAGCTTTTGCGGATTGAAGAAGACCTGGGAGCTGCCGCGCGGTATTGGGGTCTTGAGGCCTTTCGCTAGAGCGAAAGGCTGGACCTAGGCCTGAGGACAAATGGCGAAGGTGCGATTTGGCATCATGCAGGCTACGATGGAGAGAGTGACCCACTCCATTCGCGCTTTCAGACATTGGCTGCAAAACCCTGGCGTCGTTTTTGTCGTCTCGGCTTCGATCGCCTTTGGGCTTGTGCTTTTGGATGGAACACTGTTTCGTATTTGGAGTCTGGACCGGGATCGCGATCGCCTTGAGCAGCGAATTGAACAGGTCAAAGGCGCGATTGTTGAAAAAGAACGACAGCTCAAAGAAGCGGGTCGCTCAGAGTTCATCGAACGCCAGGCTCGTGAGCGCCTGGACCTGGTTCGCGAGGGTGACCTCGTCTTTGTATTCTCAAACTGACGTTAGGCATTAGAAAGCCTTCAAAAGAGCCCCTAAAAATTGACAGTTTTGGCCTGATTCTGTTGAATCGGTTGAACGACGGGCCGTTTGCGACTAGTTCGTTAGCCTGTTCCGCCCCACTTGGGGTCCTAAGGCTTGATGGAGGCTTCATGTCGACGGTGGTTCACGGTTCCGAGCAGGTGATCGAAATGAGCTCACAAAATGTTCGCCATGTTCGATGCGCACTGGGTCAGAGTCGCGCCGACTTTGCGCGTGCGTTCGGAGTCGACTGGGAGTCGGTTCTGGCTTGGGAGAGCGACGAGCTGGCGATGACTCCAGGACAAGTGGCCCTGCTGATTCGTTTGGGACAACAGGCCGATGCCTTTTCAGAAAAAACGATGCTTCGCCCGGCGCTGGAAGAGGCGCTGCGTACTCGTAAACTTGGTCAGATACACGAGTCAGAAGTTCGTCTATAACTTTGCCCCATGAGTCGTTCTCTTTACCTTGTCGACGTCAGTTCGATGTTTTTTCGCGCGTTCTACGCGATTCGCCCGTTGAGTTCACCCAGCGGCATGCCGGTCAACGCCGTCTATGGCTTTTTGTCGATGACGATGAAGCTGATTCGCGAAATTCATCCCGACGCCATTGCCTTCTGTTTTGATCGCCCGGAGCCGAGCTTTCGCAAAGAGATTGATCCGCGCTACAAGGCGAATCGGACCGAGATGCCTGAAGATCTCGTGCCGCAAGTTCCGTGGTGACGCAAGATTTCAGAGGCGATGGGGATTGAGTGTTTTGATCGCGAGGGATTTGAGGCCGATGATGTCATCGGCACCTTGGCGCGACGTGGGGCCGAGGCCGGTTACGACGTCGTCATCGTGAGTGGCGATAAAGACTTTGGCCAGTTGGTGAATCACAAGATTTCGCTCTACGACACGATGAAAGACGCGCGTTTTGATGGCGCTGCTGTTCTTGAAAAGTGGGGGATTGATCCCCGCAAGATGGTCGACTATTTGGCCCTTGTTGGCGACTCGTCGGACAACGTTCACGGCGTCCAGGGAATCGGCCCCAAAGGAGCGCAAAAGCTGCTTCAACAGTTTGAGTCGATCGAAGATATTTACGAGCACATCGATCAAGTCAAACCGGACTCGATAAACAACAAGCTGCTTGCGGGGCGCGAGGAAGCCTTCTTGGCAAAGAAGCTGGTGACCATTGTTTGCGATGTTCCACTTGATGTAGATATCCAGAACTTGCACATGGGTGCGATCGATCGGGTGCAGGTGCAAGGGATGCTGGATGAACTGGGTTTTAAAACCTTTGCTCGCCAGCTCTTTGGCGCAAGCGAGGTCGCCGTTCCGACGACGAGCGCCGTGACCACAGCGACGACGGCTCCGGTTGGCATTGAGAGTGCTGTCACGGCGGTTTCTCCTAATAGTGAGTCAGTACTTAAACCTGGTCCCTATTGGGCTGAAGAGGATCTTGCGATCAGTGAACTTGGCTCGCGACTTCAGGGGTATTTGGGTGAGCTCTGGCTTGTGCATTCTGAACGGGGGCTTTATCTCGGGATGAATCAAGTCTGCTATCGCCTGAGTGGCAATCCTGACGATTTGGGTGTTGTTCTCAATGGCGCGCGACTCAGCGGCTTTGCGCTGAAGGATTTGGCGCATCGCTATAAGCTTCAGAATTTTGAGGTGGCATGGGATGCGCAGCTCGCGGCGTATGTCGTTCTTGCGGGCAATGTGGAGTCTGCGCATGAGCTTTTTGCCAAGTATCTGGGGCTTGCACTTCCGGACTTGGCTTCGGGAGCACAGTGGCTGGCCTGGCACTTTGCACTTAAGCGGGCTCTTGAAGAGAAGCTCGCGGCTCAAGGTGGCGAGGAAATCATGAATCAGATGGAGTTTCCGTTGGTTCCGATTTTGTATCGCATGGAGCAGGCCGGAATTATGATTGATCGCGAGCGCTTGTCAGCGATGTCGCGAGAGCTTGCCGTCGATATTCAAAAAATCGAAGGCGAGATTCACCAGCTCAGCGGCGAAGTCTTTAATATCGGAAGCCCCAAGCAGCTCGCGCAGATTCTTTTTGTGAAACTTGGCCTTCCTTCTGGCAAAAAAACCAAAACCGGTTTTTCAACCGACAACGATGTGCTCGAACCGTTGGCGGCTGAGCACCCGATTGCAGGTAAAGTTTTGCAGTGGCGCGAGTATTCGAAATTGAAGTCCACGTATGTCGATGCGATTCCTATTTTGGCTGATGGTTCGGGGCGGGTGCACACCACTTTCAATCAGGCACTGACGACGACGGGTCGCCTTTCTAGCCAAAACCCGAATCTCCAAAATATTCCGATTCGCACAGAGCGAGGAAATAGAATTCGCGAGGCCTTTGTTGCTTCACCGGGTTTTGAACTGGTGTCGGCGGACTATAGCCAAATTGAGTTGCGAATCTTGGCGCACATCACCTCTGATCCTGGTCTTTTAAAGGCTTTTTACGGCGGGGGCATGATATTCATGCGGCTACGGCTGCTGAGATTTTTGAAGTGGAGCTGTCGTGGTACAGAGTGAGATGCGCCGTCAGGCGAAGGCCGTCAACTTTGGATTGGCCTATGGGCAAGGCGCCTTTGGATTGGCCGAGACGTTGGGTGTGCCGCGCGGAGAGGCTGCGAAAATCATCGAGCGTTACTTTATTCGTTTCGCGAATGTGAAAGACTACATGCTTGAGACAGTGGAGCAGGCCAAGAAGAATGGCTATGTTGAAACGGTCTTTGGGCGACGACGCTATTTGCCGGAGCTTCAGTCAAAAAATGGCGCCATCAAAAAATTTGGCGAGCGCGCCGCGATCAATGCTCCGATCCAAGGCACGGCCAGCGACCTGATTAAGAAGGCGATGATCGATATCGACCACTGCTTGCGTGGGCAAACTGGAGTTCGTTTGATCTTGCAGGTACACGAC
This sequence comes from Bdellovibrionales bacterium, assembly GCA_016713885.1. Classification (GTDB taxonomy): domain Bacteria; phylum Bdellovibrionota; class Bdellovibrionia; order Bdellovibrionales; family JAMPXM01. Next base: position 207,521 of record JADJOF010000002.1, read on the forward strand.
GAATTGATTTTCGAAGTCGAGAAGGCTGCTCTTTCGGCCGCACTTCTTGAGCAGATCAAAACCACGATGGAGTCAGTTGCGGAGTTCAAAGTTCCGCTCGGAGTGAATATCGGCCATGGGCCGAACTGGTCAGAGGCACACTAGGCGCCCCATCCGACCTAGCGGGTGTCCCAGCCGACGACGACGCCGCCCTCAAAGATGACGGTTCTGTGCTCGGTGGTGTACCCTTCGCTTGAGGTCACCTGTTCCGAGTAGTACCACTTCTGATTTCCGTACATGGGGTTTCCAGCGACCTCTTTGCGCTCGGCCGCGCCCCATGCAGCTTGGACGGCCTGCATGGTCATCCCATAGGCGATATCGTTTTGCTCGATGAGATCCTGGATTTCTGGAGGATGGGTCACAGATTCGCCAGCGACTCCACGCACGGCGAGAAAGCGCTCGCGAGCGGGTTCGGAATCGAGCCGCAAGAATTGCAGGCGCTCGGCGTCGGACTTTAGAAATGGCCGCGCTTTGTAGTACATCTCCTTGGCTTGCTGGCCGTCGAGTTGTTTCTCCTCGCGACGAACCGCTTGCCGAAGTCCGATCGCTTTGTCTGAAGCCAGCGGTCCTAGCTCAGAGCGCGCGCCTTCGCGTTCCCAGTTTTTCCTGTCGTCGAGCGCGTTCGTGGTGTTGGGAAGTCCGCGATCGTGATAGCGATAGGCATAACCCGATTGTGATGAGCGTTCCATCGAGCTGCAGCCGATCGTCGTCATCGACGCGATTGCGAGCAAGAGCACGAGAATTGGGATCAAGACTTTGGTCCGTTCCATGAGACCCTCCCTTTCCACGTATCGGCCGGTTTTGTCTCGTTTTGAATAGCGGATTGAAGGTCGCTGTGAAAAACTGAACTCAGAAATGGCAGAAGATAAGTCGAGCGACTCCGCAGGAACACCAGCCGCGACCGATGGCGAGGTTATTAACCTCGAGGACTTGGTGCGTGATCTAGGTTCCGCGTCTCCTGGAGCGGGGGACATTGTGATGAGTATGTCGCCGGCGAAGGCCCCGGCAGTGCCTGCGCCAGAGGCTCCCAGCGCCACTAAAGAGTCGATTGAAGAATCCGCTGTCCCGGCGGCGCCAGAGCCGGTTTCGCCAACGGTTGATGAAGTGGCCTTGGCCGCCCAGGTCGACGAAGCACTTGCCATTGAAGCCCCCGACTTAATGTTGGAAGTGGCTGAGATGCGTGCCAGCAAAGCATTGAGTGCGGATGGTGTTGCAGCGGCGATTGATAGCGAAAATCTTGCGTTGAATGCGAAGCCCAAAGGCCTAAAAAATATTATTCGTGCGCGAGTGATGGCGTTGGATTTGAAGCTTCGAGCGTTCTTACGAAGCGGAAAAGAAATTGCGGCGCGGCTCGCTCGCGACAGCAAGGGCTTTCTCAAAGAGGTGGCACAGGGCCTAAAAGCGAAATTCATCGTCTCGCTAAAGGCGGCCAAGGTTACATGGATCGAAAGAATCAAGCGTGCGCTTGCATTGCCGGCAAAGCAGAAGCTTGTGTATTTGCTCAGTGCCGCGGTGATTGGTCTTGCCGTCTTTACTGGCTATCTGACGTTGAAAGGGCGGCTGCTTCCCAATCCAAAACGAGAGTGGGTAGCGTCGTTCACAGATGTCGCCGACGGTGTTTTTACCTATGAGGAAAGTGCTGGTTTTGAGGACTTCAATGATCCGCTTCACCATCCTGAGTTTGTGGTGTTATTTGACCGCATCGTGGTCAATCTGACTCGAACGGAAGGGGCTTCGCCTGACGCGAGGCCGATGGCCGCAATGGAGCTCTACATTCAAACCGATAATCAGGACGCTGCGATTGAGCTCAAGGACCGCAAGGTGGAAGTGCAAGATACGGTGAGTCGCGCCGTGGAGCGGATGACTTATCCGGTACTGAGTAGCGAAGACGGAAAAGCAAAACTCAAGCTTCTCATTCGCAAGGAGCTCAATGAGAAGCTTGTTAAAGGGCGTGTGCGCCGTGTGTATTTGAAGACGATTGTGCTTAATCCTGAAGAGACGTAGAGCTTGCTTGGCTATCGCCGGTTAGCTTTCGGATTTCCTCCAGATCAATCGAATAGGTTTTGAGTCGGTCGTGAAGAGTCGACTTTGGTAGTCCAAGCTCGAGCGCGGTCTTTCGCTGGTTGCCGCGATTGGCGAGCAGGCGTCGGACGATCATTTCGCGTTCGATTTCACGCATGACGTTGCCGTTACGTGCTCCAGAAGGAGTTGTCAGCGTGTTGGCGGTCGTCGCGTCGATTGTGGAATCGGCGTCGATGTTCGGAGTTTGGGAGAGGAGCCACTCGACTTCGCTGACATCAAGACGGTCGCCGGGAAAGTAGGCTCGCGCTCGAGCGATCAGGTTGCGAAGTTCTCGTACGTTGCCGCGCCATGTATGTTCGCGAAGCCGCTCAATGGCGCCGTGGCTTAAGCCCACGCGCATTTGTTTGCAGAACTCGTAGATCAGATCGGTAAAGTCTTCCATTCGCTCGTTGAGCGAAGGTGGTTGCAGAACGCAGACGTTTAGGCGCCAGAAGAGATCGGCACGGAATTGTCCTGTGCGAACAAGTTTAGCGAGATCTTTATGTGTGGCGGCGATGATGCGGACGTCGGTCTGAATAGTGCGATCAGAGCCGACCGGACGAATTTCGCTATTTTCAAGAGCGCGCAGAAGTTTGGGCTGAAGCGTGAGAGGGAGATCTCCGATCTCGTCAAGAAAGAGCGTGCCGCCGCGAGCGCTTTCGAACGCTCCTTGCCGGTCATGTGTTGCACCGGTAAAAGAGCCGCGAACGTGGCCAAAGAGTTCGCTTTCAATCAAGCTTTCGCTGAGGGCACCGCAGTTGATTGTGACGAGAGGTTGTTTCGCGCGCCTAGAGTTTTGATGTACGGCTTGAGCGAGAACCTCTTTGCCTGATCCGGAGGGGCCGGTGAGTAAAACCGGAAAGTCGGTTTGTGCAAAGGCGGGAAGTCTTGAGAGGGCGGCGTTCCACGCGTCATTCTCAGAACCGATCAGGCCTTTGCGTGTTTTTTCAAGGCTGAAGAGAAATACTGTCGTTCCAATTTTGATTTGATCGAGCTCTTTCAAGCTAACTTCGCTGACCTGGACGTCGTTGACGAAGACGCCAGATTGCGATTGGAGATCGCGAAGCGCCCATGTGGCGCCACGCTTTTCAAAGCGAACATGGCGTCCAGAGAGGCTGTCGTCGTCGATGACGACCGAGCAGCCGGTGTCTTTCCCAATGGTCGCAAAGGAACCGATCGCGATAGGGGGCTGGTTTGGACGGTAGGCCCAGTGCAAGTACGCGAGTTCGGAGCCAAGCGGAAGGGAGTTGGATTGGTTTGAGGTACTGATGGTCTTTGTCGTCATTGAGGTCCCCTTGTTTGAAAGTTCGTGGTGGACCGTAGGGCAAAGTGGGGGCCGCCCGTGTTTATGGCTGAAAGCCGGTGAGAACGGCGCCAAACTCAATGGATAGGATCTGACGGTCGAACGGGGCGACCGAGGGCTATTCGCTGTTTTGATTTGAGGATCGTGAGTCCGAGATTCCGGACGGACCTGACCTGTGCTAAATCAATTCTATGTCTGGTCGATTTCGCTTTATTAAGTCTGCAACTCAGTTGCAGGAGTGTCCTTCGGATCCTATGCCGGAAATTGCCGTTCTTGGACGGTCCAATGCTGGCAAGAGCTCGCTTGTCAACGCATGGACGGGGAGTGCTCTTGCTAAAATCAGTGCCAAACCCGGGAAAACGCGGTTGATCAACTTTTTGGAGAGCAAGGCCTATCGCCTGGTGGATTTTCCGGGCTACGGCTACTCGGCGCGTTCGGGTGATGAACAGGCGAGTTGGGCGGGTATGATCGAACCGGTGCTTGGCGCTCGAGAGAACTTTCGGGCGGCTTTGATTCTTGTCGACTGTCGGCGTGAAGTGGCTGACGAAGAGCGACTGCTTTTGAATTTCTTAAAGCACCGGGGCCTGCCGGTCGCGATTGTTCTCACAAAAGTCGATAAACTGAATCGCTCTGAGGCGGATAAGGTGAAGCGAGCGAGTGCCAGCATCACGGGTGTGGATCATGTCGCACTTGTTTCGAGTCTGAAAAAGACGGGCTTGGTTGAGCTTGAGGAGTTTGTCTTTCAGAGTTGGATTCAGACATCGGGGTCCACTCGCTGATGGCTCTGTTCACGCTTGGACTTTTTCTTGGAATCGTATTTACGATCTTATTTTTCTGGATTCGGCTTTCCAATCGAATGTCGCTTGCAGAGTGGCGAAAGCTGCTTTTGGCGGCGGCCTTGGTGTGTCTGTTTTTTGTGATCTGTTTCGCGCTGGGCGTGTGGTTTTCGATTGCGCGATTGAAAGGTGAGGGATGGATTCTGTCGGCGTAATTCCAGCGCGGTTTGGCTCGACGCGGTTTCCGGGTAAGCCGCTCAAGATGATTGCCGGTGAGACGTTGATCGCTCGTGTGGTCAAGGGCGCCTTGGGGTCGAGTCGGCTAAAGACGATTCTTGTTGCGACGGATGATGAGCGTATTGCAGCGGAGGCCGAAAAAGCGGGAGCGCGGGCTGTGATGACGGACTCGGATCTTCCGAGCGGTTCAGATCGAGTTTGGGCGGCGCTGAAAGTGGCTGGCCTTGAGAACGCAGACGTCGTGCTCAACATCCAGGGGGATGAGCCGCTGATTACGGGTGAGCCACTCGATCAATTGATCAGTGCGTTTGATTGCCGACCGGAGCTTGATATGGCGACTTTGGGTCGGCCGTTTGATATGGCGACTCCGGCTGGGCGCGAGGCATTGGCGAGTGGCACCACGGCAAAAATTGTTTTGGATCAGACTGGTCGGGCACTTTATTTTAGTCGATTTCCAATTCCCTTTTCGCGGGTGCCAGCGGACGCGATGGGGCCGGAGTGGCAGGCACAGTTGTCAACTGTCGTTTTGAAGCACATCGGAATTTATGCTTACCGTCCACGGTTCTTGGAGAGGTTTTGCGCAGCGCCTCCGGCTGGGCTTGAGGTCTTTGAGGGACTTGAGCAATTGCGTGCTTTGGCGCTCGGCGCGCGAATTCAGGTCGTACAAACGCAGCATGAAAGCTGGGGTGTTGACACCCCAGAGGACGTGGAAAAGATTGAAAGAATGCTAGCAGCGACCCGCTGAGGAGGCCCCCATGTCCAAGGCTAAAAAACTCCGTAAAGGATCTACGAAGGGATCGGCGAGTCGCAAGACGACAGCGGTTTCGGCAAAAACTCGAATTGATCGAACGCTGCTGAAGCGGACGACGGCCCGCTCTGTGAAGCCTCTCCAACAGAAATTTATTTTCGTGACAGGCGGCGTGGTCTCTTCGATCGGCAAAGGTCTGACGGCGGCATCTCTTGGGACGCTTTTGGAAGCTCGCGGCCTAAAAGTGACGTTGATGAAGTTCGATCCCTATTTGAACGTCGATCCTGGCACGATGTCGCCGCTTCAGCATGGCGAAGTTTTTGTGACAGAAGATGGCGCTGAGACGGATTTGGACTTGGGTCATTATGAGCGCTTTACCTCGATCACGGTTCATCGTGCGAACTCTGTGTCGACTGGCCAGGTCTACGAGGCGGTTTTGGCAAAAGAGCGTCGGGGTGACTATTTAGGTGGAACGGTTCAGGTGATTCCGCACATCACTGATGAAATCAAATCGCGCATGTTTGAGGCGGCACAGGGCGCTGAGGTGGCGATCGTTGAGATTGGCGGAACGGTCGGCGATATCGAGAGCCTTCCGTTTCTTGAGGCGATTCGTCAGATGCGAACGGATCTTGGGCACGAGAACTCTATTTTTATTCACGTTACCTACGTTCCCTATATCGCAGCGGCAGGGGAGCTGAAGTCGAAGCCGACTCAGCACTCGGTGAAGGAGCTACGGGAAATTGGTATCCAGCCTGATTTTTTGATTTGTCGCAGTGAGCGCATTATTCCAGATGATGTCAAAGCGAAGATCGGTCTGTTCTGTTCGGTTCGGCCGGAGAATGTCATCGGTGCCAATGACTGTGCGACAATTTACGAAGTTCCGTTGATGCTTCACGAGCAGGGCTTTGACGCAAGTGTTGCAGAGCGCCTAGGGGTTGAGGCGGGCGAACCTGAAATTGAAAGTTGGAAGAGAATCGTTTCGACACTCAAAAATCCGGCGAAGCAAGTGAGTATCGGCATTGTCGGCAAGTATGTTGATCTCAAAGAAAGCTACAAGTCGTTGAATGAGGCGATTGTTCACGGTGGTATTGCGAATAATACCAAAGTGGATTTGGTTTGGATCGATTCTGAAACTCTGAACGATGACAACGTCGACGGAGCGCTTCGCGAGGTGGATGGAATTTTGGTTCCCGGCGGCTTTGGTGAGCGAGGCGCGGAGGGCAAAATGGTCGCAATTCGCTATGCGCGTGTGAATCGCGTTCCTTATTTTGGCATCTGTTTTGGAATGCAGCTGGCGGCGATTGAGTTTGCCCGCAATGTTTGTGGCATTCAGGACGCAACATCGCGCGAGTTTAGCGATGGTAGCGCAAAAAAAGGTTCACGCAATTTCGTTATCGATATCATGGAAGAACAGCGCGCGGTGAAAGCCAAGGGCGGTACAATGCGCCTTGGTTCATATCCCTGCACTTTGAAAGACGAGTCGTTGGTTCGCCGTGTTTACGGCGCAAAAAATATTTTCGAACGTCATCGTCATCGTTTTGAGTTCAACAACAAGTATCGACCTCTCTTTGAGAAGAACGGCATGACGCTTTCTGGGATTTGTGAGGATCGCGATCTTGTTGAGATCATTGAGCTGGGGACACATCCCTGGTTTGTGGGCGTTCAGTTTCATCCGGAGTTTAAATCGCGTCCGACAAGTCCGCACCCCTTGTTTAGTGGCTTTGTAGAAGCGGCATTGGCTCGACATAAAGTGACCCAACAGGGCGCAAAGAAGTCGCGCCAGGCAAAGTCGCCAGATTTAAAAGCATCAGCGGCAAAGCCTGGTCGCAATCGTTGGGTTTAGAGGTTGAGATGACAAAAGAAGTGAGCGATGCGAGTCGCGTTTTCGAAATTGAAGCCAATGCCTTGTTGGCTCTCCGATCGCGGCTTGAAAGCCATGCTGCAGCGGAAGCGTTGACTCGAGCAGTGGACTTGATGGCTTCGTGCCAGGGTAAGGTCGTCATTGCTGGAATGGGTAAGTCTGGTCTTGTCGGGCGCAAGATCGCGGCGACGCTCTCGTCGACCGGTACACCTTCGGTTTTTCTTCATCCTGCCGAGGGGTCGCACGGTGACCTCGGCGTGATTGGCTCACAAGATGTTGTGGTTGGAATCAGTTATGGGGGGGAGACGCCTGAGCTGGAATCACTTCTTCGTTACGTCGCTCGAAAAAATCTATCACTGATTGCGATTACCGGTAACCCATTGAGTACACTTGGGAAAGCAGGAACGATTTGCCTCGACGTCAGTGTGGCGGAGGAGGCCTGTCCAATGGGTCTTGCTCCGACTGCTTCGACGACGGCGACTCTTGCGATGGGTGATGCGCTCGCGGTTGCCACTTTGAATCGCCGAGGTTTTCGCGCCGAAGATTTTGCGGAACTTCATCCGGGCGGAAAGCTTGGGCGCAGGCTTCTGACTCGCGTGGCTGATGTCATGCACACCGGTGATGCGTTACCGTTGGTGGGCCTCGATACACCGATGCGTGAGGTTTTATCGGCGATGACACAGAAAGAAGTTCGCGGGGTGGCTGGTGTTCTTGATGACCAGGACAACTCGTTGGTATCGTGACTGATGGTGATTTACGTCGGCGGCTTGAGAAGAGTTTGAATCCTCTTGAGGAGAAGGCGCGGGATCTGATGTCGCGCGCTCCGAAGACGGTTGATGCGTCGGAGTTGGCTGAACGGGCGCTGTTCATGATGGAGCAGTTTCGTATTCAAACTTTGTTTGTGATGAATCGCGACCTTGGAGCTTCGGGGCGCTCTGGCCGACCGGTGGGGCTGCTGCATCTTCAGGATCTTCTTCAGGCGAAGCTTCGATAGAGTTGAGTGCAGGACGTAGGGATAGGTCTAGGTTCGTCGTCCTTTCCATGTGATTGCTGAGAGTGACAAACTGTTGGCATGTCAGCACTCAAGGCACCAGAAGCTCGACCTCGATTTCTCCATTTTTTTAAATATCGATCACTGACTGTGCTCGTAAGTTCAGTGATTGTCGTCGCCAGCTTGTTGTTGTTAAGCGCCACGGCGTCGGCGGCAACAGAGGTTATTCAATTTCCAGACGAAGAGTTGGCGACCGAGTCGGTTCTTCCGGTTTTTGACCAACCTGTCAGCACGAAGAATCGCGTCGTGGCGCTCGAGAAGCGACTCGAATTTGGCGCAGCACTGGGCTATGCGCTCACCGAGCCTTTTTACAATCCGATTAGTCTTGCCGGGCAGCTGACCTATCACATCAACGAAGAGCACGGCATCAATCTGTTCGGTGCAACTTTCTTGCAGGGGCTTTCAAACGAGGCCAATCAGCTCAATCCGATTCCCAATTCATCGCCACCCATCAATGCGAACCTGCAATATGGCGCAGCTCCAAAGTATCTCGGCATCGCCAGTTGGCAATACTCGGCCTACTACGGAAAGCTTTCGTTCACAAAAGACTACGTCATGAATCTCCATCTCTACGGGCTACTAGGGGTTGGAATGTATGGAATTGGTGATTCCTCAAATCCACTGGTTTCAGTTGGCTTAGGGCAGAAGTTCTACTTTACGCCCGCTTGGGCCTTCCGCTTTGATTTGCGGGCCTTGGTTTATCAGGGACCTGACGTCACGTCGATTCGTCTCGACAACAAAACCAGTGTTCAGGCGGCCAGCAGCTTTGATCAAAAACTCTTCATCGAAGGTCTTCTCAATGTTGGCGTCAGCTATATGCTGCCGTCGTTTTGATGAATTCTTGAAAAGGTAAACAGCATGTTGAAACAGCCTTGTAGAGAAAACAGACTCCTTTTGGTGGCGCTGCTCCTCGTTGCGATGAGTGGCTCACAGGCCTTTGCTCAGGCCACTGCTGAGGGCGGCGAAGCTTCGGGATTGTCGAAGGTGCCGGGCGAAATGGATGGAATCGAAGAGATCTTTGCTGTCGACGGCAAGGGTGATCCGGCGCCTGAGAAGGGACCGGTGATTGATGACGGCGAATCGCGCAAAGCCGAGGCTGATAAAGCGAAGTCACTTGAAGGTGAGTTCAAGGGCGTGTCGGATCTTGCGAATCTCGCGCCATTTAAAGATGTGGCTATTCTCGAGAAACGATTCTTGCCGAAGACAAAACGGTTTGAACTTTTTGGTGGCTTGGGCGGCATTCTGAATGACAAGTTTTTTGTTGGGTTGGGTGCGACGGGGCGCCTGAACTATTCATTCAACGAGCGCTATGCGATCGAGTTGATCGGAATGGTGATTGCGACCGGCGAAAAGTCGGTGACGCGCGATCTTCGAGAGAAGCGCGGGGTTTTGACGACGAATTTTGTATCGCCGCAAAGCTACTATGGCGCTGACTTTAAGTGGACGCCGCTCTACGGAAAAATGACGTTCCTCAATCGGAAGATCACTCCATTTGACCTTTACTTCTCCGGAGGTGGAGGCATTACAAACACGAACCAAGGCGGTTCGGAGCCGACCATCCATTTTGGAACGGGACAGCTGTTTGCTCTTTCCAAGTCCGCCGCAGTTCGCTGGGATTTTTCTTGGAATTTCTATAACGCAAAATCAGGAGTGGCGGGGGCGCAGCAGAATGCGACCTATAACAATCTGTTTTTGACTGTGGGCGCGAGCTTCTTCTTTCCGGAGGCAACTTACCGATGAACTCCAAAAAAACAGCCACGTGTGCAGTTTTACTCTTGATGGGGACGATGGCTCAATCGGCGGTGTCTCCTGTTCTTCCGGTCGGTGTTGATGCTGTTCAGGTTGGCACCGTCCAGGACATTGGCGAACGACAGTCGCTGTTGATTGAGATGGATCGACTGGCCGAGCTTGCACCAGCGCCGGCGGATGGCGCGACGGTCGCCGAGAGCGGTCAATTGAGCGAAGAGTTTGATGGGCTTGTTGCGGAGAACGCGCCGACAAAGCGTCGACGAGTGGTGAAGAAGACGTCGGCTCAGTCGAGCGCTTCGGGTGCTTCATCGCCGAGTGCAGCGACGAAAGCGGCGAGAACCGGGGATCCTCGAGTATCGGCGATTAAACGTGAAGAGGATCGCGCTCGCCAAGCTGTGCGTCGCGGCGACTATCCTGAAGCAACGAAGCTCTTTTTTAATCTTCTCGATAAAGAAACCAATCCGGCACGCGTTCTTCAGATTCGATTTATTCTTGGTCGAACCCTTCAAGAGATGGGACTGCACCAGGTTTCGGCGTTTCCTTACTATGAAATCGTTCGTACGGAAGTGAAGAAGAACCCAAAGAATAAGTATGTTCGTCAGTCGCTTGAGCGTTTGACGGTGGCGGCCGATGCTTTGGATAGCGATATCCTTTTGAACTACGCTGTTCGACTGATTGATGAAGAGGAGTTTCCGGCGGGCAATCGCGATATGTTGTTCTACCGCCGAGGCGAAGTCCGCCTCCGCGAAGGGAACTACATTGAAGCTGCGAAAGAGTTCAATCGAGTGCGTGGCAATTCTGTCTTTCACGATCGGGCGCGCTATCGCCTTGGGCTTTCATTGGTTGAGGCTGGACAGCTTGAAAAGGCGGAACAGGTTTTTGTCGCGACGGCTGAGGCCAAGTCGTCGACGGATGTGACGAAGCGGGCGCGGGTCAATGCAATGCTCGGTCGGGCCCGTACACTTTACCAGCGCAAGCTCTTTGCTGAGGCGATTGATGCGTATCGCGAGATTCCTCGCGATACTGAACAGTGGCATGATGCGCTGTTTGAGGTGAGCTGGGCCTATTTGCAAGACGGTCGTTTCCGCTCGGCGCTTTCCAATTTTCATTCACTTCATTCTCCTTTCTACGAGGAGTTTTATCAGCCGGAGTCGCTGCTTTTGCGAGCAATCGTCTATCACTACATTTGCCGTTATGACGAGATGGAGAAGACTCTCGGCATTTTTGAACGCATCTATGGTCCGGTGCAAAAAGAGCTGCGCAATGTCTTGGGCGGAAACATGAGCCCCATCGCTCTCTACCGCGAGATTCGAAAGGTTGACGAGAACTTCGATGTGCTCAAGAAGACCGGGAAGCGTCAATTGGCGATACCGTTCTTAGTTGCTCGTCAGGTTTTGCGAGAGGGCGATGTGCGTCGGTCGCTTTCTTATATTCGCGCGCTTGAGCGCGAGAAAAAGAAGATTGAGCAGGCTCCTGCGACTTGGCGGGATGCACGAGTTGGTCGCTATGCGAAGCGTGTGGTGGAGAGACGGATGGAGGCCACTCAGCTTGCGGTTGGTCGACTGATTCTTCGTCATTTGACAAGGCTTCAGGATGAACTCGCCGGGCATATGGAGCAGGCAGGCCTGGTTCGCATCGATATGATTTCTGGGAAGAAGGAAGCGGGCAAAAAAGAGATCGCCGGCAAGGGCACTGTTCGTGAGAGCGTCGATCAGGAACAGGATCGTAGCTACTACGTGCAAAATGGCTACGACTACTGGCCATTTACGGGCGAGTACTGGCTCGATGAAATCGGAAACTATCACTATGTCGGTGTAAAGGCGTGTGAGTGATGAAACAGACGCGATTATTGATGATGTTTATTCTGGCCGGAACGGTCGCGGTAGAGGCGGCGGAGCCTTTGGCGGCGGATTTTGCGGCATCGCCCTTTGAGAATCGAGAGAATGCAGCGACGAAAAAAAAGGCGAAAGCGAAGAGTGCTCCAAAGGCAAAGGTGAAGGTTGCGGCGCCAACCCAAGAAGCGACGAGTGGGATACCGAAGCAGAAAAGTGGTTCCATCGGGGCTCTGTCTTAAGCGCTCAGCACTTCCTCAGTCGAGAGCGTTACAGACGCCGACGGCACAGCCTAGGAGCCTTGGCGCTGTGAAGCCGCCGCGGTCGAATGACTTTTATGACTCCGGAGCTAAAGAAGCGGAGTATGAGAAGCTTCTCGATCGTGAAATTCGAGCGCTCTACAAGCTATCGCAGCAGACAAAAAAAAGTCCGAATCGCGGCGAGATTTGGCTGCGTTTGGCCGAGCGCTATGTTGAAAAGGCACGCCTTGTCGAGTTTCGGGCTCAAGCGAATTACGATAAGAGCATCAAGGACTTTCTCGATAAGAAATCTCGAGTTAAGCCAAAGCTCGACGTCTCCATCACTCGCGAATACCATCGCAAGGCCATTCAGCTTTACGAGTGGTTTACGAAGGACTTTCCAAACGACAGTAAAATCGATCAGGCGTTGTTCTTTCTTGGCTACAATCACTTTGAGCTCGGCAATACAAAGCAGGGCGAGGACTTCTACAACCAGCTTGTGAATCGATATCCGGATTCGGTCTATGTCACCGAGTCACACTTTGCTCTGGGCGAATTCTATTTTGAAAATGAAGTTTGGAAGCAGGCGCTGACAAACTACGCTCGGGTGATTCAGGCTAAGCGTGCCCGCTTGGCCGCTTTTGCTTACTATAAAGCAGCGTGGTGCCTGTTTCGTTTGAATCGAACTCAGGATTCGCTGAAGTACTTGGAGCGAGTTGTCCGAATGAGCCGCGCCTCTGAGAAGGGCTCGGAAGTCGCTGGCCGTCGCGCAATCAATAAAATCCGCCTCGCGGTTGAAGCGCTGAAAGACTACGTGCCGTTCTATGCTGAAGTTGGCGACCTGTCGCATGCGTATCAGGACTTTTTGCGGGTATCTGGGGATGAGCGAGCGGCTTTGCAGATGCTTGAACGACTTGCCTACATCACAGCCGATCAGGGCAATCGTGTTGTTGCCAGTGGCCTGTTTCGTGAGTTGATCAATATGAATCCGACAGGTGAGAGAGCTGCGGAGTATCAGTATCAAGTCGTGCTGGCGTATGCGACCTCGGATCAGAAGGAGTTTAGAAAGCAGCTCGAGCTCTGGCTTGAAAATTTTGGCCCGCAATCGCTGTGGTCACAGGAGAACGGCAAGAATCGGAAGCTTGTTGATGACGTTGCTCGACTTCAGGAGTCGACACTTCGGAACCATGTTCTGCAATTGCACCAAACAGCGCAAAACTCGCGCGCGCGTTACTCTCAAGACATTGCCCACGCGGCCTATCAGCTTTACGTGAAACATTTCCCAGAGTCTGAGCAAGTGGCGGAGATGCAGTTCTTCCACGCCGAACTTCTATTTGATATGGCGCAGTACGAAGAAGCGGCAAGGCTATACCTCTTCTCGGCTGATCGTGATCCTAAAGGAACCTATCGCGAAAAGGCACTGCTCAATGCCGTATTGGCTTTAGAGAAGGAGCTTCCCTCGGCACAGATTATTGAAGATCGTCGCGGTAAGAGCATGGACCCAATTCCGTTTGATCCGCCCGTCGAGCGTTTTGAACGAGCGGCGACGAAGTACATTTCGGGTTTTCCAAAAGGTGAAAAAGTTGAGGATATCGAACGTCGGTTGGGTGTGATCTACTACTCATACAATCACTTTGATAAAGCGATTCCCGTTTTTGAAAAGACACTTCTTGCAAACCCGAAGTCTGAGAATGGCGAAATCGCCGGTAATCTCATCTTGGACATCTATAAGCTGAAGAACGACATGATCGGACTGTCCGATAAGGGCCAGCAGTTTCTTGCAAATCCAGCCATCGCAAGTTCAAAGTTTGGTTCTCAGATTCGCGGGCTCATGGAGAAGGCGAACTATGCCAAAGCGGAGAAGCTGGCTGAGACGGGTGATCATACTCCTGCCGCAAAGGAATTCGAGACCTTTAGTGGCGTAACGAAGAGCGCGGATCTGCAGTTGGCTGCGCGCTACAAGGCGGCACAGAGCTACGAGAAAGCGGGCGAGATGTCGTCGGCTGCTCGTAACTATCAATTCGTTCTGGCGGTCAACGCGAAAGATGCTAGAACGCAAACCCTGCAGAATGATGCTCGCAATGCGCTTGCAAAGATCTATCAGCAAAGCGGCCAGCTGGATCTTGCAGCGAAGCAATATGCGGCCTACGCGACGTTGAACTCAAAAGACCAGAAGGCAGTGAATGGTTTCTTCAACGCAGCGGTGATCTGGGATGGTCTTGGTGTGACCGACGAGGCCAGCCAGAACTACGAGAAGTATCGTAAGTTTTCAAAGAAGGCCGATCGCAATGACACGTTCTTTGCCGAAGCCCAGATGTGGCGTCGTCGCAAGAACGAAAAGCGGGCGATACAGTTCTATCAAGCCTATCTCGACAATGGTGGTACGGATGAAGCGCGGCGAATCGAGTCGGTCTTTCGAATCGCTGAGTACAATAAAGTGAGTGGGCAGCCGACGAAGGCTGCTAAGGGATACACGCAAGTGCTGGCGATGCACAAAGTGGCGCAACCTCTGGCGCGCGAAGCGTCGGTGCGCTTTCTTGCGGAGTCCCGCTTTAATATGGCGCAGCCAATTCGTAGCGACATGGCGATGATCAAGTTCGGAACAACGGACAAGTCGCAGGGAGCGGCGGCACAGAATATTCAGACCCTTCTTAAAAAATATCTTGAGGCTATGAAAGACGTTATTCGGCTCGACTATGGCCCAATGATTGTGGCCTCTTTGGCCTCAACCGGACAACTGTACGATCAGATAGCGGGAAAGTTTGAAAAGGTCCCAATCCCTGCCGGCCTTTCGGGCGAGGATGCCAAGAGATACAAAGAATTGATCCAAGTCGAAGTCAGTAAATTCAAAAATGAAGCCAAGACTTCGTACGCAGCGGCGGTTGAGCGCTCGCTCGAATTTGAAACGTACGGCGAATGGACCAAGGCTGCGCGAGCTGGACTCGCACAGTACGATCCAACAAAGGCAGACTCGGGTGACATTGCCGCAGAGACGACGGCGGGCGATTGGATGGGCTTATGATGAAGTCGATAAGGGCAATTGCCGCAAGCGCAATGTTGGCGGCTGTGGTTTTGGGCTGTAGTTCACAACCCAAGGCTGTTGAACCGAAAATTGGCGCGACGACGGATGGAGCTTTGTCGACCTCCGGAAACCGTCATGCCGAAGAGCCGTCGGTAAAAAAAGAGGGCAAGTCAGCAGAGACTGCTACTGTCGGAGTCGTCGACTCAAGGCATGCGGCGCTATCGCAGGCGCTTCGATCGGGAAAAACGCAAGCGGTGCATGATGAGGCGGCCCGTGTGCTTGTGGCTCATCCAGATGACGTGATTACTTTGAATGCCTTGGCGATGTGGAACTACAAGCAGGGCAAGATCGGCGCGGCGAAGCTTTTATTGGCAAGGGCAATTGAAAAGGGCGAGCCAAGCGCGGCGGTGCTCAACAACTACGGTCTTATGCTTTATGCCGAGGGGGATGAGGTGGCAGCCGCGGAACAGTACAAGAAGGCGATTCGACTCGACGAACGTCATGCTGAGGCCAATGCAAATTTGGGTTCTCACTATGCTCGCGGTGGCGATTGGAAAAAGGCTTTTCCGCGGCTTGAGATCGCGTGGAAGGCCGGGCGCATAGACAGTGCGATCGCCAACAACTATGCACTTGCGCTAAAGGCGGAGGGTGAGTCCGAGAAGGCGCGCCGAATTTTTGAAGAGGCCGCGCAACGTAACAATAAGGATCCGATCTTGCTTCTTAACTACGCAGCTCTGCTGATTGAAACATTGAACAGGCCTAAAGAAGGGCTGCCGCTTGTTTACCGAGTGAAGTTCCTTGAGACTGATAAGAAGGAAATTCTGATTCGTGCGAATCAGCTGGAGCGGCGAGCGAGTCAAAGTGGAAATCCTTGATCAGGTGCGGGCATCGGTAAGGCGGGCAACGTGTTAGACTTCGGAGAAAGCCTCTTGCAGCGATCAGTAACAACTCATGTGGCGATGCCACTTGTGACCATTTTAATTGCGACAATTGTTTCAGTTGGCGCTGAGGCTGAGACCGCGCCAGTAGCGGACAAGAAAACCAAGCGTACCACCATTAACTTTGAAGATCAGTTGATCGAAGGTCGTGCGACAAAGCCTGAGCTTTTTGTTCTTCTTCAAAACCGAATGAATAACTCGCGTCGCCTTTGTAAGTTGCGCGAGAATTTTCTTCCAGAGATGAGAAAGACCGCGGAAGACTCGAGTCGTGCAGGTGGTGATAAGTGAGCACTTCTACTGGTCGACAGCCTGTTGTTTTGCGAATTCATAAGAGTGGTGCCCTTGTCGGGGTAAAGCAGTTTGTTGAAACGCAAATCGTTATCGGTCGTCAGGCCGACGTTCAGCTGTCTCTTGATGATGAAAAAGCTTCGGTGATTCACTGCGCTCTCGAAGAGAGAGATGGGGTTTGGTCGATTGCGGATCTTGGCTCGGCGACGGGGACACGAAAGAACGGTGAAGTCGTTCTCGATAGCCCAATTCTTTCTGGCGACGTGATTGAGATTGGTGACTATCGAATCGAGTTCTATATCGGTGCCCCGAAACCGAAGGCGCCACCGCCGACGATTGCAGATGTTCCGACCCCGCCGATGCCGGCTGCAGTCTCGAGTGCTGCTCTGGCGGCAAGTGCGGCGGCGAAGGCCATTGAGTCGAAAGCCATCGATCTTTTTGCAGAGCCGTCGGCTGGACAACCTGCCGCGCCAAAGCCTGTGGCACCGAGTGTTCCTGTATCGTCGGTTAAGCCGAAGGAGCAATCGACGGTTGATGTCTTCTCGGCTTCGCTTGAGACCGTGTCGGCGCGCCCCGTGCGACCAGCCAACCGCAAAGAACATAAAAAGAAAAAGAATCGCAAGACGTTTGCGCCGCCAAGTCGTTTTACCAATATTAAAGAAGTTGTGAAGCCGACGAAGGGGTCGGTCGTCGAAGTTCTGGTGGCCTGGCGTGAGCGGATTATTGCGACCTATTCTTTCTCTGAGAAGAAAGTCGTGACGATCGGTTCGAAACCCGATTGTGATATCCCAGTTCCCATCATGGGAGCGCGACTTCGCTCGGCGCCGATTGTGAAGGTTGATCAACCCTGTGTGGTGTTTATCCTGCCCGAGGCCAACGGTGAAGTTGTGCGTGGACAGACAGCGCAGTCGTTTTCTGAGCTCAGTCGGACAGGGCGTGTGACTCGCGTTGGTGAACAGTCGTCGATCGCTCTTGAGCAGGGCGAGATGTTGAAGATGGATGTCGGCGACGGCATTTCGATTGTCGTTCGCTATGTTGGTGAAGCGCCAAAGCCATTGATGGCGCCATTCTTTGATCTGTCAAACAGCGAGGTAACAGGAATTGTATTGGCGATGGCGCTCGTCGCTGTGCTGAGCCTTTACATGTACCTCTATACGCCAACCAAACCACTCGTGGCCGAGCCGGGCATTGAAGAGCCATTGAGGACAGCTGTTGTGATCGTCGCGCCGACGCCTGTTCCGCCACCCCCTCCGCCACCGGCAGAGGTCGTGAAGGTGGAACCGGTACCGACTCCAGTGGCAACACCCCCCCCGGCAAAAGCAACGCCTTCACCTGTGAAGCAGATCGTGAAGAATAAAGAGGCGCAGGCCGTTAGTGTTGTGGCGAAGAAAGATCCTGGTGTCTCGGCCGGTGCTGTTCCGAATCGCAACAAAACGGGACCTCGTCAGCAAACCTCTGTGAAGCAGGGTGGAGCGATCAAGACCACCGACTCAAAAGCGGCGCAAATGCAGTCTCGTTCAAAAGATGCATCGAAAGCCGGAATCTTTTCGACATTCGGTGGTGGCGGAGCGCAAAACTCGCTGGCGGGATCGACGACCGGCTCGGGTGAGCTTGCAGGTCTTTCGGCAACAGCGACCGGCAAAAGCGGTTTTAATGAAAACCGCCCCGGTGAGGGACTTGGTTCTGCGGTGAAAGACACGGGCCAAGGTGGAAACGGCAAGGCGCTTGAGGGAATTGCCGGAGGAATTTCAACGCAGGGTCGTGGCGGTGGTAACTCGGGATATGGCACAGGTGGCCTTGGTGGCCGAGTGGGCGTGAAGGTTGTGGCTGGTGGCGAGGGTGAAGCCTTTTCCGGTACGATTGATCGCGAAGCCATTCGACGTGTGATCAAGTCCAATGAGCGCGCCATTCGCGCTTGTTACGAGCGTGAGCTCAATCGAACGCCAGATCTGATTGGAAAACTCGTCGTTGAGTTTGATATCGGAGAAAAGGGTGTCGTTTTGCGAACAGCCGTTCAGCGAAACGAACTTGGCAATAAAGCAGTTGCGGATTGTCTCATGGGACGTCTGAAAACGTGGCGCTTTCCGGAGCCGCCAACAAATCAAGTTGTAACAGTCGCCTATCCGTTCGTGTTTTCGAATTGATGGCGTAACAAAAAGTATTGGTAGTGAGAAGGAGTCAACGTGGAACCAACATCAGCAGGCGCGGCGCTCGACGTAGCAATGGCCGCCGAATCAGGAAATTTCTTTTTAACGGCATTCAAGGTCGGTGGACCGGCGATGATTGTTATTGCGGCCATCGGCGCGCTGACAATTATGCTGGTGATTGAGCGTCTGTGGACGCTGAAGAGCCTCTCGGTCGACAAGAATGATTTCAACGAGCATCTCTTTGGGATGATTCTTCGTGGCGATATTCGTCAGGCGATCACCTACTGTGACTCCAAGCCGGCACCACTCACCAACACGCTCAAGACGGGATTGATTCAGGTTCTGAACCAACGCCCCGACGAAGAGATTCAAGTTGCGATGGATGCCTCGGTACTGCGTGAGACCCCTCGTATCGAAGGTTGGGCGGCATTCCTTGCCGTCTTTGGTAACCTGTCGACACTGGCGGGACTGGTTGGAACCATTCTCGGTATGATCAAGTCGTTCCAAGGTGTGTCGCGTGCCGGAGCCGCCGAGAAAGCAGCACTGCTTTCAGAAGGTATTTCGGAAGCTCTTCACTGTACGGCTTTCGGTCTTATGGTGGCGATCATCGGCATTCTCTTCTACGGATATTTCCAGGTTCGAATCAGTCGTTTGATCAACGACATGCAAGAATCCAGCATGTCGATGCTGAATCTCGTCGTCGCCAATCGCGACAAAGTGAAAGAGTAATAGGTCACCATGGCACAGGTGGAAGATAGCGGCAGCGGTCGCAGTACGAATGTCGATGTTAACTTGGTTCCGTTCATCGATTTGATGAGTGTTCTCATCACGTTTCTCTTGATCACTGCTGTTTGGACACAGGTGTCGATGATCCAGCTCGGAAGCTCGATCTACGGAAAAAAACCTCTGATCAAATTACTCCGCCGCCTCCGGTGGCGGATATTCCGCTGCGTTTGGATATCAAAGACTTTGGATTTCGACTGATTGTTGGGCAGGACAAGTTCACATTCGAAAAAAAGAATGGCGAATGGGATATCACGGAGCTGACTGAGCGACTCAAGGTCGTTCGTCAGATGTACCCTGAGAAGTCGGATGCAACGATCACCGTCGATAACGAGGTTCCCTACGAGAAAATGATTCTCGGCATGGATGTGTTGCTTGCTGGTGGATTTGGTTCAATCAGTGTTTCGACTGTGGAGGCTGAGTAGAATTATGGCAAGCTACGTTCCTGGTCGTCGCGACCGACACAACAGACCCCATAGCTCGCGCGGTAAGCGCAGCGCTGTTGCGATGCTTTCGCTTACGGCGATGGTCGATATGTTCACTGTTCTTGCCGTATTTCTTCTCCAGAACTATCAGACAACAGGTGAGGTTATCGAGCTTTCGGATGACGTGATTTTGCCCAAGGCGGCGAAGGTTCGTGAGTTGAAGCCGGCAACGGTTGTCGTCATTTCAAAAGGGCAGATTCTAGTCGATAAAATTCCGGTGGCGACGATCGATGAAGTAAAGACTTTGCCTGAGATCTCCACGCTCCCCAATCTTCAGGCGCGGATTCAGGATGCGTTTAAGGTATTGGAAGAAAAGAACCGTTTGGCTGGACTGTCGCAAATCAAACAGGCGGTGAATCAAGCGCGCGGTGTTGAGACAGCGAAGCCTGAAGACTATAAACGAGTGACGGTGCAAGCCGATAAGGCGATGGATGCGGGCACCGTGAAAAAAGTGATGTACACACTGACCGAGGCTGGCGATTCCGAAATCAACTTCGCAGTCCTTCGCGATGACGGAAAGAAAAAAGAATAGGGGCTAGGCCGCCGAGGCGGTCGTGCTGTCGGTTTCGTGAAAACGCCGAATATGATCAAACAGGATCGAATGCGCTTCGGCCGAGAGATCGACAAAGCCGATCCCCGCTTCTCCTGACCGGGAGACGTAGATAACTTTACCGGTTGCATGAATAACAGATGGCAGATCATTGCTCTTCAGGGCAATTTGGACTCGGTCGCCGATTGTCAAAAGTCCGGCCTGTTTGACGCCGAAGCCGCCGACACTGACAGTCAACGTGTTGAGAACTTGTGCCGGAATGGAGCTTCCGGCCGACGTAATGGCAGCCTGACCGAGGAGCGGAGCGCGGGGATGTTCCCTACGACTGATGCCGATCAGATCCATCACTTCTGGAATTTCAAAGAGTGGCATCCAACGGGCAAGTCCTGTTCCCCAAAGTGAAATCGCGTCCAAGCGAGTATGCCCTTTGAGATGATGAACGAGTTCGTTCTGTGTAAGAGGACCTGCGGGCTGGCCTGAACCTGTATCGCAGTACCAAACACGGCCGTTGCTAAACGCCTCGGCGGATTCAATTTTTGTTTGCAGTTCTTTCCACTGTGCGGCGGGCGTCCACTCATTCGAACCTCGAGCCCAGATGAGAGTATCGGGCTCGATTGTGCCGGCGCCAATGCGGCGATCGACCTCAACTGAGGTCAATGGTCCTGAAACTGCGCCCCCGCGGTGGATAAACCAAATCGGCTTCATTGTGGATATATCGGCTAAAGTAGGGCAGAGGTTGAGGAGAGTTCCGCTGTGCGTCGGCTTGTTCGTCTCGATCCGTAACTGTGTTAGCGTTTAACGGTGCGTTCACCATTTCATAGACGAAATTTGATTATTTCCGGCCTTCTTTTTGTGATCATCGTCATTCAGGTGCTGGTTCTTCTGCCACGTGATGTCGAAAACCAAGAGCCACTTCTGTCTCAAAAAAAGACAGTGCGTGGTTCGAAAAAGGGATCGGCTCGAAAACTGCCCAAAGGCATTCCAACCGACACGAAGGCCGGCCAAGTCGTTTTTGATGCCTACATGGTGGAGGCCAAGCCAGAGGGAAAAGAGCTTGAGCTCTGGTCGGCGCGAGCGGTGTCGCCCAAGGCTGTTGGCGAATGGACGCTGGATGATGTTCGCGTGAAGTTTTATGCATCCAACGGAGTTGTCTACACGGTGACAGGAAAAACCGGTGGTGTTCAAACGGAGACTTACGCGATGTGGGTTCGCGGCAATGTGGTCACACGTTCGTCGAACGGCTACACGTTTAAATCAGAATCTGTTTTTTATGATCCGAAGGCGAAGCGCCTTTCGGCTCCAACTGCGGTTCAGATGGAGGGGCCTGTCGACAAAGAGGGCGCGCGTCTGGAGCTCATCGGCGATGGGATGACCGCCGACATGGGAACGAATCAGTTGAAGATTGCCAAGGATGTGAAGGCCAAGCGGCATATTCCTCATGGTCGTGTCGCACAGATTCAATCGAACACGGCTTTATTCTCCGGAAAAACAAACTCGGCGCAGTTTTCAGGAGCTGTGGTCATCGACATTGAGGCGATGCGCATCACTGGGCCGCGAGCCGAGTTTGCCTATGATCCAACGACGGGGACTCTTGAATCTGTTGAGGTGGCTGGCGGAGTTCGCGTAACGGAGGCGGATCGCTTTGCGACAAGTGGATCGCTGTCGATTCATTTTCGTGACGATCGATACGTGTTTCGTGGAACGCCCCGAGTGGTGCAGGTTGATGATGAGCTTTTTGGCGATGAAATCATTTTTCTCGATGGTGGAAAAAAGGTTCAAGTGCTCAATGTTAAAGCGCAGATTGATCCCGAGCGCGTCGGTCGCGACAATCGTGAGCAGGCACCGAATAAGGAGGAAAAACCATGATCAAGTTAACGGTTCGCGGGATCGCCAAAGCGTTTAAGGCGCGCAAAGTGGTCGATGGTGTTTCCTTCGAAGTTGAGGCGGGACAGGTGATTGGTCTTCTCGGACCCAACGGCGCCGGAAAAACCACGAGCTTCTACATGGTCGTAGGTCTAGTGACTCCTGACGCGGGTGAGATCCTCCTTGGCGACCAATCGATCGGGAATTTGCCGATGTACCAGCGCGCGCGCATTGGTCTGAGTTACTTGCCGCAGGAAGCGTCTATTTTCAGACGCTTGACGGTGAGCGAGAATATCCTTGTTGCGCTTGAGGCGCAGGGAGTTTCGGGAACGGCGAAGCTCGAAAAGCTCGAGATGTTGCTGGCCGAATTCAACGTCAAACACATTCGTGATAGTTACGGTTACGCACTTTCCGGAGGAGAGAGGCGGCGCGTTGAGATCGCGCGGGCGCTCGCCGGTGAGCCGAGATTCATTCTCCTCGACGAGCCTTTCGCCGGGATCGATCCGATTGCGGTGGCCGACATTCAAGAAATTATTCGTCAGCTTCGCGCCAAAGGAATTGGGGTCCTGATTACAGATCACAACGTACGAGAAACTCTCGGTATATGCGACTATGCATATATAATGAAAGACGGTCGTGTACAGGTTGAAGGCAAAGCTGACGAAGTGGCTCACTCCGAACTGGCTCGTAAGTTTTATCTCGGAGAGAACTTCAAACTGTAGCGAGCGATTTGAGTTTGTGAGTTTGAATAGACGTCTTTTTTAGCAGAGGAAGACTTGCGATGGCGATGAGTCAGAAGATGGGTTTGAAAATGGGCCTTGGCATGCAGCTGCGGATGACTCCGCAACTGCAGCAGGCTATCAAACTGCTTCAACTTTCGCGTATGGAGCTCGAGCAAGAGGTTCGCAAAGAGCTTGAAGAGAATCCGGTACTTGAAGAGTTTCAGGATGGTCCTGACGATGTGACCAGTCCCGGAATTCAGGCGGACTCGAACGAAAATACCGATCAGTCGGCCGAGCAGCAAGATCCCAAAAAGCAGGACGAAATCAACTGGGACGATTACTTCGATGCGACCTATAAGCCGATGCCGAACATGTCGGGTGGTAACGAAGAAATCATGAACTATGAAAACCTCATCACCACACCGCAGTCGCTCTACGACTACTTGATGTGGCAGATGCGGAACTCTGGCTTTTCAGACGAGGAGCAAATTCTTGCCGGCGTCCTGATTGGTCACATCAATGACGACGGCTACCTTGAGGCTCCGGTTGAGCAGATCGCCGAAGAAGAGGCCTCAACAAAGACGATCTCGAAAGTGTGCTTCCTTATGTGCAGGAGTTTGATCCTCCGGGGATTGGCGCACGCGACCTGCAAGAGTGTTTGATCATTCAGGCCAAGCACATTCAAGAGGACACGAAAGATGTCGTGCACCTCATTCGCAATCACTTAAAAGACCTTGAGAAGCGAAATTTCAACGGCATCGCGAAGGCGATGAACATGATGGTTGAGGACGTGGCCGAGATGGCAAAGATCATCTACTCCATGGATCCGCACCCGGGCCGTGCCTTCATTCAGCCCGACACGCACTACGTCACGCCGGATGTTTTCGTCTATAAAGTGGGCGATGAATACATGGTGTCGCTCAACGAAGACGGTCTGCCGCGCCTTCGAATTTCGCAGTTCTACCGCAATCTTTTGCAGGAGTCGAAGCGCTCTTCGTCGGCGGGTAAGCAGGTGGCGAAGGCGACATCGAGCGAGCAGTCCGTTGAATCGGTTAAGGCCGGTGACACGCAGGACTTCGTGACCAAGAAACTTCAGTCGGCGGTGTGGTTGATCAAGTCGATTCACCAGCGGCAGAGGACCATTTACAAAGTTGCCGAATCGATCGTGAAGCGTCAGCGTGAGTTCTTTGATAAGGGACCATCGTTTCTGCGGCCGATGATTTTGCGCGATATTGCCGATGATATTGGGATGCACGAGTCGACGGTGTCGCGGGTCACGACGGCCAAGTACATGCACACGCCGCAGGGCATCTTCGAGCTCAAGCACTTCTTCAATTCGGGTATCGGTACAGATGATGGCGATGCGTTGGCCAGTGAGTCGGTGAAAGTTAAAATTAAAGAGCTCATCACCGCTGAGGATGCCAAGGACCCGCTTTCGGACCAGCAGATCGTCGAGATGCTCAAAAAGGGCGGCATCAACATCGCCCGACGCACCGTAGCCAAGTACCGCGAAAGCCTCAAAATCCTCCCTTCAAGCCGAAGAAAGAAGTATTTCTGAGGCGATGATTATCGCAGCCGTCTCCGGCGTCTTACTGGGCGCCCTTACAGTCCTTCTCATCATGCGCCTTCAGAATGCGAGTCTTCTGCGTGAAGCTCAGGCTGAAGCGAAGCAATTGTTGGCCGAGGCCAGCGATCGGGCCGAGGGACTGAAGGAAGAGGCCCAGCTTGCAGCCGAAGAAATCGAAGATGCGATTTGGGCGAGACATGAAAATGATCTCAACCAGCTTGAAGCCAAAGTAAAAGAGCTCGACGAGAAGATGCGCCGGGCGCGCAGTCAGATCGATCGCGAGTACAATGCCGATCGACGCGAAATCGACGAACAGAATGACGAGCTGGTGAAACACGAGACCGCGCTTCGCGAGCGCCTGCAGGCACTCGAGCAGCTGCGCGCAAAGAACGAGACCTATCGGAAGGAACTTTTAGCGGCACTTGAAAAGGTGGCCGCAGTTGATCCGGCTCAAGTCAAAACCGAGCTCGTCGCTCGGGCTCTGCAAGATGCCGATATCGATGCCACTCGCAAAGCGCAGGCGATCGAAGAGGAAGTAAAGGCTGAGGCCGAGTTGATCGCGAAACGTCTTTTGACAAATGTGCTCAACCGTTTTCAGCGTCCGGCTCCAACAGAGCGTGGCATTGGAATCGTGGAGATTCCGAATCCCGATGTGAAGAAGCGTATGCTGGGTGAGGCGGAAGCCAACATCCGCGAGCTTGAGCGACTCACGGGAGTTCAGCTCACACTGAACGAGAAGGAAACGTCGACGACGTTCCAGCTTGCGAGTTACGACCCGGTGGCGCGTGAAGTGACCACGCGAACTCTTGAAAAGCTTCTGCATGAAAAGTCGCCGACGATCGACAGCGTACGGCGGCTGTTTGAGAAAACTCAGGGCGAGGTTCTTCGACGCATCGAGAACGACGGAAATAAAATTGCGGCCGAACTTGGCGCGCGCGACTTGAATCCTGAGATCAAGCGGCGCTTGGGGCAACTGCGCTATCGGTATTCATTCGCGCAGAATCAACACTATCACGTGGCGGAAGTTGGTTGGCTTTGT
This sequence comes from Bdellovibrionales bacterium, assembly GCA_016713885.1. Classification (GTDB taxonomy): domain Bacteria; phylum Bdellovibrionota; class Bdellovibrionia; order Bdellovibrionales; family JAMPXM01. Next base: position 232,821 of record JADJOF010000002.1, read on the forward strand.
GGACTTTTGGCGAGCGAACTGGGAGGCATTGAGCGGGTTGTCGCCAAGCGCGCGGGGCTTCTTCACGACGTTGGCAAGTCGATGGACCACGCGATTGAGGGTGGACACGCCGTTATCGGTGCCGAGTTTATCGCAAAACATGGCGAGAGCTCTGAAGTGGTTCATGCTGTTAAGGCGCATCATTATGAGGAGCAGCCGTCGACGGACCTTTGCTATCTTGTGATTGCGGCCGACGCGATCTCCGGAGCGCGTCCTGGCGCTCGTCGTTCAACGGTTTCGGTTTACAATCAGAAAATCGAAGTGCTTTCAGCGATTGCTGATGGCTTCCCGGGCGTCAACAAGACCCTCATCTTCAACGCCGGTCGCGAGGTGCGAATTCTCGTCGACTCGCGTCGGATCAACGACAAAAAAGCCCTCGAGCTGTGTCGACAGATTGCCAATAAGATCGAGGAAGAGTGCCAGTATCCCGGGCAGATCAAAGTCGTTATGGTTCGGGAAACGATGGCTTCGGCCACGGCTCGCTAACTCGGCGCAGCTTCCGGCGTCGGAAGCCGCAGCGCGGCACTCTCCGCTGGTTTAAACCGTCTCAAAATGAGAACGACTGCGGATGTCAGCTCCGGGCGCTGACAGTTTTTCTCCGATTTCGGTCAATACTTTGGTGCTTCGGATTTTCGTCCAGTTTCCCTTTGGTCGAGCCGATAAGCTGGGAAAGGTCCTTTTAGGACCTTAACTCGAGCTTGGCAGTTTGGGCTCGCGCGCAAAGCGGAAAGGAAATCGGTCAATGAAGGTCGACTTTGCATTCAAGAACGTGGACTCATCGGACCTCCTGATGGACTACATGGTGGATCGACTCGACAAGCTCGAGAGATTTGAGCTCAATCCCATGGATGTCCATGTCCTCGTTTCAATGATGCGTCATGAGTGCTGTATCGAGGTCTCGATGCAGGAAGGGCGACGCAAGTATAAGGCCACAGCGATCTCGACGGACTTCTATCGGTCGGTTGAGATGTGCGTGAACAAGCTTCAGCGGCAGCTCTCAAAGGAGCGCCGGCGCCAGCATGACATCAATCAAAGACGTCGTGACCAGAGCGTCGAGGGGAAGCTATCGCGGCTGACGCCTCGGCTAGAGAACGACTTCCGGCTCTATAAGAAAACCGGCTAAGCGCCCGGAGCGGCACTTGCGCCCGAATTGGGCACAGCCAGACAGAAAAACCAAAAGGCGGAGCTCATGTTGCTTCGCCTTTTGATTTTTTAATGCGGACCTGCTAGCTCTTGATCCCATGAAAAATTACTTGTTCACCAGCGAATCTGTTTCCGAAGGTCACCCCGATAAAGTCGCCGATCAGATCAGCGACGCCGTGCTTGATGCGATGCTTGCACAGGATCCACTCTCGCGCGTGGCCTGTGAGACATTGGTGACAACGGGACTGGCCGTTATCGCCGGTGAGGTCACGACGAAAGCCTATGTCAATATTGCGGAAGTCGTTCGCAAGGTCGTTAAAGAGATCGGTTATGACGATGGTGCAAAAGGTTTTGATGGCGGCAGCTGCGGTGTTGTCGTCACGCTGGATCGTCAGAGTCCCGATATCGCGCAGGGCGTGAACGCCAACACATCACTCGCCGGCGAGCAGGGCGCAGGTGATCAAGGTTTGATGTTCGGCTATGCGGTGAACGAGACGCCAGAACTGATGCCACTCTCGATTGCGCTTTCACATCGGATTCTGCAAAATCTTTCGGTGGCACGTAAGAGTAAGGCCGTTGATTTCTTATGGCCAGATGCAAAGAGCCAGGTCACGGTTGAGTATCAAGACGGCAAAGCCAAGCGTGTCGACGCTGTCGTTGTTTCGACTCAGCACACACCGGATGTAAAGAACGAAACTCTTCGCGAGTACGTTATTGAGCAGGTCATTAAAAAGACCATTCCTTCGCAGTGGATCGACTCAAAAACAAAATTCCATATCAACCCGACCGGCCGATTTGTCGTGGGTGGTCCCCATGGTGACTGCGGTTTGACGGGGCGGAAAATCATCGTTGATACATATGGTGGCCACGGTGCTCATGGCGGTGGTGCGTTCTCTGGAAAAGATCCTTCTAAGGTCGACCGTTCGGCTGCGTATGCTGCTCGCCACGTTGCAAAAAACATCGTTGCCGCAGGCCTTGCCGATCGTTGTTTGGTGCAGGTGGCCTATGCCATTGGCTTGGCGGAGCCAGTGAGCTTGATGGTTAACGACTACGGAACAAGCAAAGTTGGCGGCGAGGTTTTGGCTCGCGCTGTACGTGAGATCTGGAGCCTTAAGCCCGCGGCTATCGTTGAGCGCTACGATCTTTTGAAGCCGCGTTATTTGAAGACTGCGACCTATGGTCACTTCGGCCGTAACGATGCCGAGTTTACGTGGGAGAAAGTTGATCAAGTCGAGAAGCTCAAGGATGTTGTTAAGACTCTGGCTCGGGTTTAGTGCGAGCCGGGCAAGAGCCTGCGATGTTTGGTCTTGCGTTACTTTAAAAAAACAAAGCAAGGCTGCTTAAAATAAAAGCAGCCGCATTCCCGAGCGATTGACTTGCTCGGGTTTCGTTTTTGTCGAGTCTGGTCGTCAAGGTGTTGACCCGATGTTGGAGTTTCAGGCGATAGCCGCTGACAGCTCGCCGCTATATGATAATGTTCTTTGGAGTGTCCGAGCCGACATCCGAGCAATCCAGAGTCAGTGCGGGCGTCGCACCCGATTGGGCCAGTATGAGCCAACGCGGGAAACGACTGCAGCTGATCGTTTGAAAGTAGAGTAGACGTGCACGATACGACTCAGATTCGAAACTTTTCAATCATTGCGCATATCGATCATGGAAAGTCCACGCTTGCCGATGGACTGATGCACTATACGGGTTCACTCTCGGATCGAGAAATGAAGGCGCAGTTTCTCGACAATATGGATCTTGAGCGCGAGCGCGGGATCACGATCAAGGCACAGACCGTTCGCCTCCTCTACAAAGCTGACGACGGGAAAGAATATCAAATCAACTTGATCGATACCCCCGGGCACGTCGATTTTAGCTATGAAGTTTCGCGAAGCTTAGCCGCGTGCGAAGGGGCCATTCTTGTTGTCGATGCGGCACAAGGGGTTGAGGCCCAGACTCTAGCCAACGTGTATTTGGCTCTCGAGAACGATCTTGAGATCATTCCGGTGCTCAACAAAATCGATCTTCCGTCCGCCGATGTTGAAGGCGTTAAGAAGCAGATCGAAGAGACGATCGGTCTTGATACAAGTGAAGCGGTTATGGCTTCAGCCAAAGAGCGCATTGGCATTCGTGAGATCTTAGAGGCCATTGTAAAGAAAGTGCCGCCACCACAGGCCAATCGCGAAGCGCCGCTCAGAGCGCTGATTTTTGATTCTTGGTTCGACAGCTATCAGGGCGTCGTTGTTCTTGTGCGTGTGATGGACGGCATCATCACGAAAGGCGATCGCATTAAGTTCATGTCGACGGATAAGGACTACGAGGTTTTGAAGCTCGGAACATTCTCACCGGCGCCGCTGGAGTGTCCGGCGTTGGGTGCTGGTGAGGTGGGATTCATCATTTGCGGCATCAAAGATATTCGCGATGTTCGGGTGGGTGATACGGTCACGACACATAAAAAAGGTGCGACGGAGCCGCTTGCTGGATTTAAGCGAGTAAAACCCATGGTGTTCTCGGGCATTTTTCCGGTTGTTTCGAGCGACTACGAGCAGTTGAAAGATGCGCTTGAGAAGTTGGTGCTCAACGACTCGTCGCTGACCTATGAAGTTGAGAAGTCAGCGGCTCTTGGTTTTGGCTATCGTTGTGGCTTTCTCGGTCTCTTGCACATGGAGATTGTGCAGGAACGTTTGGAGCGTGAGTTTGGCCTCAATCTCATCACGACGGCACCGACGGTTGTTTACAAAATCACGACCACTGATGGTATCACGATGGATCTGGAAAACCCGGCCCATATGCCTGATCCAACGAAGATCACGCGAATGGAAGAGCCCTATGTGCGCGTCGTTGTGCATACACCAAGCGAGTTTATTGGCAGTATTCTGAAGCTCTGCGAAGACAAACGTGGAATCCAGGTCAAGATGGACTATGTGACCGATAAGAAGGTCATGATTGAATACAAGATCCCAATGAACGAGATCGTCATGGACTTCTATGACCGACTGAAGTCGATCTCAAAAGGTTACGCCTCGATGGAGTACGAGCTTCTCGACTTCCAGGAGTCGGATCTTGTGAAGCTGGATATTCTTATCAATGGCGAGCCGGTGGATGCTCTGTCGCTGATTGTGCACCGATCAAAATCTCAAAATCGCGGCCGTGCACTGGTTGAAAAAATGCGCGAACTCGTTCCGCGGCAGCAGTACCAGGTCGCCATTCAGGCAGCGATTGGCTCAAAGATCGTCGCTCGTGAAACCTTGAGCGCGTTGCGCAAGGATGTGACGGCCAAGTGTTACGGTGGCGATATCTCTCGAAAGCGGAAGCTTCTTGAGAAGCAAAAAGAGGGCAAGAAGCGCATGAAGCAGATCGGCACGGTCGAACTGCCGCAAGAGGCGTTTCTCGCAATTCTAAAGGTCGAGGATTGAGTAAGCCCACGATGTGGTGGATGATTGATCAAGACTGATTCGGCTAGATGGACTGGGAAGGATGCAATGTGAACGATAGCAACTCGGGCAAAAAGCTGAACTGGAAAGAACTCTACAGGAAGTCGACGCAGGGGTGGGGTTCGTTTGTTTTTGCAATCGTTCTGGCGCTGTCGATTCGCTGGGCATTGATTGAGGCCTATGTCATCCCGTCGGCCTCGATGCTGCCGTCGCTTCTGATTCACGACCATATCTTCGTCAATAAAGCTGTTTACGGGCTTCGCTTTCCGTTTACAGAGAAGTGGCTTGTTCAGTTTCGTATGCCGAAGCGGGGCGAGGTCGTTGTTTTTAAATACCCGCGCAATATGGAAACCTTCTTTATCAAGCGGGTGATTGGTCTGCCGGGCGATAAAATTCTATATGAGAACGGCCGCCTTTATATCAACGACGTTCCGCTCGAGACGACACAGCCTGGTTTTGAAGACGAGTGGAAGATGTTGTCGGATACGGATTTTCAGAAAGAAGACTTCCAGAATCCGCTTTACGCGACGGACGCGAAAGACGCCTACGATCACTTTACCGAGGTTCTCGACGAGCATCCGCACTCGATTTTGCTTCGTAAGGATGGCGGTTTCTCTCGAACCGAAGGACCCTGGATTGTGCCTCCGGGCCAGCTCTTTATGATGGGAGATAATCGCGATAATTCTCACGACAGTCGACGCTGGGGATTTTTGCCTATCGAGAATATTCTAGGTCGAGCCATGTTTGTTTGGCTCAGCTGTGAAACTACGGTTCCGGGATTGTCGTTTCTCTGCAATCCAGCGTCGGTGCGGTGGAATCGTCTACTTCACTCGGTTCGCTAGGGCTTTACTCGAAATATGGAAGACTCGCCTCAGCACGATGACAGTCAGAACAAGCAGGGGACATGGCGGCAGGCCGTGGTTTCGTTTGTTCTGTCGGCGATGCTGGTGTTGGTTTTTCGCTGGATTGTTTTTGAGCCGTACGTCATTCCGTCCGGCAGTATGATGCCGACTCTGCTTGAGCTTGATTATATCTATGTGAACAAGTTTGCCTACGGGTTGCGCGTACCGTTTTCGAATCACTGGCTGTTCGAGCGATCGGGACCAGAGCGCTGTGATGTCGTGGTCTTTCGGTCGCAGACGGAGCCGGGGACTTTTGTTATCAAGCGGGTGATTGGTCTACCGGGAGAAAAGGTGGATCTTTATCCCGATGGCCGTATTCGGATCAACGGTCGACCGCTGGCGACCAGTCTTAAAGACGAAGGCGACGAGTTTCAAACTCTATCGGAAGATTGCGGTAACGGCAAAGCGCACGACATTCGTGTTGAGATCTCCCGGCAGGCCGTTCAGCTGGACGCGGATGCTGACGACAGTCCCGAATATTCGGTTATTGTTCCGGAAGGTCAGTATGCGATGTTCGGCGACAATCGCCATCAATCGGCTGATAGCCGTGTTTGGGGCACGCTACCTCGGCAGGACTTTTTGGGTGAAGCACTGGGGATTTGGTTGAGCTGCGAAGAGGGGCTTCCGAGCTTGCAGCGGGTTTGCAATCCCTCGACGATGCGCTGGCATCGTATTTTTAATCGACTTTCAAGAGCGTCCGATGCCGTGGCCGAGACGGTTTCTGACAAGAGTGCGCGATGAACGAAAGCCCATCGACGACGCATCGGAGTTTAATCAAAAGGCTTGTTTGGCGAGAGTGGCTTGAGGCCCTCGTTGTCGCCGTTTTAGTCGCCGGTGCGTTGCGAGTTTTTATTGTGGAGCCGCTCCGAATTCCAACGGCGTCGATGGCTCCCACGCTTGAACCCGGAGATTTTGTTTTGTCGTGGAAAAGTGCCTATGGTTTGCGGCTGCCGTTTGGCATGGAACCGTTTGCGGCGCGTTCGCCTCGACGCGGTGATGTGGTTGTTTCGCCACCCCAAGACGACGCACTTAGCCTGATTAAGCGCGTGGTCGGTCTTGAGGGCGATCGTATTGCAATTCGTGACGGCATTTTGTCGATCAATGAGCATCCGGTGACAGCGACGGGTGGTACCGATATCCAGCCTGCCGCAGAGGTGATTGGCGATACGACTCATTGGGTCAGAAGTCGATCGGGTCGGGATGAAGCGGATTTTTTTGGGCCGGTCGTTGTTCCTCCGGGACACGTGTTTGTGCTTGGCGATAATCGTGGCGAGAGTGAAGACTCTCGCTTTTGGGGCGCCGTACCTCTGCGTCAAATCGAAGGCAGGGCCTTTGTGGTTTGGTTTTCGGTCCAGCATGGACCCGAAGCAGAAAGATCGATCCGCTGGGAGCGAATCCTTTCCCCGATCCCTTGACCCCGTTTGAGCAGCGGACATAGCATCCATGTTGATGCCGTTTCTGGGGCGCTCTCTTCTCGATACTCGGATCCTTTCTAGAACTGAAGTTGAGGCTATTTTTTCTCGTGCCGATCATCTGGCACGGGGCCTTCACGACGGTCAGTTTCGTGCTTTGCGCGCTCCGGTGGTTTGTTGCCTTTTTTTTGAGCCCAGCACGCGAACGAGAATGAGTTTTCAGATGGCGTCTTATCGCTTGGGACTCGATGTTCTGACGATGGAGCTTTCGGCTGGATCGTCACTTTCAAAAGGCGAAACGCTCGGCGACACAGTTTTAAATTTTGCGGCGATGAAGCCCGATGTTCTGGTGGTTCGCTATGGTCAATCGGATGAGCTTGATCAGTTGCTACCGCACGTGGGGATTCCAGTGATCAATGCTGGAAGCGGTACCATGGCCCATCCGACCCAGGGTCTGCTTGATGCTTATACGCTTCGCTGCGAGTGGGGCTCACTTGAAGGCAAAAAGGTGCTGATCTTTGGCGACGTTCGCCACAGCAGAGTGGCGCGTTCGAATTTTGATCTTCTCAGTAAACTTGGGGCCAGTGTCGGAGTTTGCGGGCCCGAAACGATGCTGCCTCTTCCGGAGCAAATGCCGGGAGTGCGAGTTTTTGAGTCACTGGATGAAGCGCTACCTTGGGCCGATGCCTGTATGGGACTTCGAATTCAATTGGAGCGTCATGCAACTAAAGATCTCGACGTGAGTGCGGCAAACGAGTATCACGCTCGCTACGGACTCAATCCGCAGCGCCTTGATCTGCTCAGACCGGACGCGCTGATTCTTCATCCCGGACCCATTAATCACGGTTTGGAGTTTTCTCCTGAAGTCATTCAGGACGGACGAAGTCGCGTGCTCGCGCAAGTGGGCAATGGAGTGGTTATTCGCGCGGCGCTATTGTCGCTGATCCTTGGGCTGGAGGTTGGAACATGAGTCGACCCATGAATGCGTCTCCGATGCGGGGTTACCTCGTTTTGGAAAGTGGGGAGCTATACGCGGGATCGTTTCGCGGTGGTGAATCGCGTGCAGGCGAAGTGGTGTTCAACACATCACACTCTGGCTACGAAGAAATTGCGACCGATCCATCGTACTACAATCAGATCATGGTTATGACGGCGCCGATGCAGGGGAACTACGGTATCGATCGCTCATTCTGGGAATCGCGTCGAATTTGGATCGATGGATTTATCAGCGTTGAAATGCAGGAGTCGGTGCGCGATTCGTCCTGGCGTTGTCAATTGGGCGAAGCCGGGGTACCGATGCTGAGCGATCTCGACACGCGCGAGATCGTGCTTCGTCTGCGCGACCTTGGAACCCCGTGGGGCGCGATCGTCAAAGCGGCGACCGAATCTGAGGCGAAGGAAAAAGCGGCGGCTCTAATTAAGGCGAAAAAAACTGGTGAACCAGACTGGGTTTGGGCGGTCAGTCGTCGCCAAGTCGAAGTTCGAAATGGCGCTGTCGCCAATGGACCTCGTATCGCGGTGATGGATTTTGGCGCGAAAGAAAACATTCTGCGTGAGCTCTGTTCGCGGGCATCAGAAGTGGCGGTTTTTCCATCGCGCGCGACCGCCGATGAAGTGCGAGCTTGGAATCCCGACGGCATTATGTTGTCGAATGGCCCTGGAGATCCTGAAGCTGTGGTCGGCGCGACAGAAACAGTGCGAGCGTTGCTGGGCTGGAAGCCGATTTTCGGTATTTGCATGGGGCATCAGATTCTGTCGCGTGCCCTTGGCGCAAAGACGTTTAAGCTCAAGTTCGGTCATCGCGGGGGCAACCACCCGGTTAAAGATCAACTCCTTGGTAAAATCTATGTGACGTCACAGAACCACGGTTATGCGGTCGACGATAAGACATTGCCAAGTGACGTGCGTGTTACGCACACCAATCTCAACGACGGGACAGTCGAAGGGGTTGAGTGTTCATCGAAGCTCTGCTTCAGCGTGCAGTATCATCCCGAGAGTCACCCGGGTCCGCATGAAGCCGTTCAGCTGTTTGACTACTTTATAGAAAGACTTCGGAAATGAGCACAAACCTAAGTTCAGAGATGGTGTCGTCCGCTGCGACTCGAGTACTGCCGCCGCCCCCGTCATTTGACGAGTATATCGATCGCCTGATTGTTCATTTTACGAATGAGAAGTGGCGTGACGAAGTGGCTGTCGCCAAAAAAGAATTCTTCCAAGATGCCGGCATTATGGATGAGCAGACGCATCATTTTGAAATGCGAATGTCGCAGTTTTTGGATTGGTATTTGTTTTCTCGTCTGCTGATCAATCGTACCGTGACGCCAGCACAGTACGCTCTTGAGATTCAGGATTTTTCGATGACGTCGCATGAGCGGCCATTTTTTGAAGCTCTTTCGGAGGCGCGGCATGGACTGTTTGAGTTCATGCGCCTTCGCGGCCAGGACATCTTCATTCGCGACCTGATGCTGGACAAAGAAATTGTGGTGCGCGAGTCCGCCGTCAATATCGGGTTTTCGCGTGAAGAGGTTTTTGAAGCCCGCCTGATTCCATATGGCGAGGACTTTGTTTTCGCGCGGTCGTTCTGCTTTCATCCTCTCGAGGCGCGATCATTCATCGATTCAGAGCTCAAGAATGTTGTCGAGATTGAAGATGAACAAGAGGCGAAGATCGCGGCAGAGACTGTGATGCTGAAGCTAATGAAGATGCGTTACAAGTACGAGCAGTTCCGACACCTGAAGCTTGATTATGTCTACACCAATGAGAAGAAGGTGAGGTTCTAACGTGCCTCGGCTGACCGATGTTCGAAAAGTTCTAATTCTTGGCAGCGGACCCATTGTGATTGGGCAGGCTTGCGAGTTTGATTATTCCGGGACACAGGCGTGCAAAGCGCTGATGAAAGAGGGGCTTGACGTCATCCTCGTGAACTCCAATCCGGCGACGATCATGACGGATCCGGAGCTTGCGACTCGAGTTTATATCGAGCCGCTGACCGTTCCGTTTGTTGAAAAGATTCTTGAGAAAGAACGCCCCGATGCAGTGATTCCGACACTGGGCGGGCAGACGGCACTCAATCTGGCTCTGCAGCTCGACGAGCAGGGGATTCTCAAACGCCTCGGCGTTCGCCTTTTGGGGGCTGATCCAAAAGTGATTCGTGCGGCGGAAGACCGTGAGACATTCCGCGATATTCTTGATCAGGTTGGGGCGAAGTACCCGAAAAGCGAAATGGTTCGAACATACCAGCAGGCGATGGATGTCGCTGTTCGCATCGGCTTCCCGCTGATTTTGCGACCGAACTACACATTGGGTGGTGGCGGAGGTGGCGTCGCCTACACACTTGAAGAGTACGAGCGTATGATCGCCCGTGGTTTGAAAGAGAGTCCGACATCAGAGGTTCTGGTTGAAGAGAGTATTTTGGGCTGGAAGGAATTCGAGCTCGAAGTCATTCGCGATAAAACCGGAACGTTTGTGATCGTCTGTTCGATCGAAAACCTTGATCCTTGCGGTGTTCACACTGGAGACTCGATCACGGTCGCGCCACAGCAAACACTGACCGATCGCCAGTACCAGGAAATGCGCGATGAAGCGAAGAAGATCATCGAGGCTGTGGGCCTTGCAACGGGGGGTGCCAATATTCAGTTTGCAACCCATCCGACGACGGGTGAGCGCGTTGTTATTGAAATGAACCCGCGAGTTTCTCGTTCGTCAGCCTTGGCCTCTAAGGCGACGGGTTTTCCGATCGCGAAGATTGCGGCGCTTTTGGCGGTCGGTTACGAGCTTGAGGAGATTCGAAACGACATCACCAAATCAACACCGTCGTGCTATGAACCGGCGCTTGATTACGTCGTCACTAAAATTCCGCGCTTTGCATTTGAGAAGTTTCCCGGCTCGCAGGATCTATTGACCACGCAGATGAAGTCGGTCGGCGAGGTGATGGGCATCGGTCGTACGTTCAAAGAGTCTCTCCATAAAGCACTTTCTTCGCTTGAAAATAAAGTTGAAGGTTTTGCTCCCGTCGTGTTTTCGGAACGCCTTTTGGCGCATCCAAATTCGCAGCGGATCTTTCATTTGGCGCAGGCTTTCCGCGAAGGAATGACCCTTGAGCAGATTCACGAGATCACCCAGATTACGCCTTGGTTTCTTGAGCAGATTCAAACCTTGATTTCGTTTGAGACTGATCTTGAGGAAGCGACGAGCCTTGATGCCGATCTTTTGCTTAAAGCAAAACGTCTTGGTTTTTCTGATGCGGCAATCGCTCGTCATTGCAAGATGACAGCGGCCGAGGTTCGCAAGCTTCGTCATCAGCTCGGCATGCGTCCTGGTTTCTCTCAAGTCGACACCTGTGCCGGAGAATTTAAGTCCGAGACGCCGTATTACTACTCAAGCTATTGGACGAGGCCACAACCGGCATTAAAGTCGACCAAGTCGAAAGTCGCTGTTCTTGGCAGCGGCCCCAACCGTATCGGTCAGGGCATTGAGTTTGACTATTCTTGCGTTCGCGGAGTGAAGCGCTTTCAGGCTGAGGGGCGCGCAGTGGCGATGATCAATTCGAATCCGGAGACGGTGTCGACAGATTACGACACGAGTGATGAGCTCTACTTTGAGCCTCTCACGGAAGAGCACGTACTTGAAATTTTGGATCGGTTGCAGCCAGAAGGGTTTGTCTCGCAGTTGGGTGGGCAAACTCCAATTAATCTTGCGGCAAAACTTGTCGGTGCCGGCCATAAACTTTTGGGATCATCACTTGAGTCGATTGATCTTGCGGAGGACCGCGGCCGCTTTACTGCTGTTTGCCAAGAGCTACAGTTTAAAATTCCAGCGAGCGGTATGGCGGCGAGCTTCACTGAGGCGAATGAGATTGCCGGACGGATTGGCTACCCGGTCATTTGTCGACCGAGTTACGTGCTGGGTGGCCGTCGTATGGAAGTGGTCGAAAATGAGGACGAACTCGCGAGTTATTTTGAACGTCACGGCTCATTCATCTCGACAAGTGAGCCTTGTTTGATGGATCAGTTCCTTGAGGGTGCGCTCGAGGTCGATGTCGATCTCGTTCGAGGGGTCGATTGGATGGTCATTGGTGGAATTGTTGAACACATTGAGGCGGCTGGCGTGCATTCCGGAGACTCGATGGGAGTTTTGCCACCGCAGCGTTTGAAGAAAGCTATATGCGAGAAGATTGAAGATCTGGCCAAGCGATTGGCGGTCCGTCTTGATACAATTGGACATCTCAATTTGCAGCTCGCGGTTAAGAACGATCAGGTTTACATGCTCGAGGCCAATCCGCGCAGTTCGCGTTCGGTGCCATTTGTGAGTAAGGCAACGCGAATTCCGCTGATCGATCTTGGTGTTCAGGCTGTTCTGGGGCGCAAATCGATTGAGGTTCAGCCATCTCGCTATCAGTGGGATGCGACTGATGATGTTTCTGTCAAAGGCGTGGTTTTCCCATTTAAGAAGTTTCCAGAGTCGGACTCGATTCTTGGTCCAGAGATGAAGTCGACGGGCGAGAGCATGGGGCGTGGGATTGATTACGCCGAGGCGTTGTTAAAGGCCTCGATCGCAAGCCATATCAATATTCCGCCAACTGGCGAAGTCTTCCTCTCGCTTCGTGATCTCGATAAGGATTCGCTTTTGCCTCTTGCCCGGTCTTTGGTCGGGATGGGGTATCGTCTTTCGGCGACATCGGGAACGGCGCGCTTTCTCTTTAACGAGGGGATCGACTGTGTGCCGGTGAAGAAGGTGCATGAAGGCCGACCGAACTGCGTGGATCGAATCCGGTCTGGTCAGGTTGCGCTGGTCATCAACACGACCTCTGGTCGCCGCGCAGTTGAGGCGAGCTTCGACATTCGTCGGAGCTGTATCGACTTCTCAATTCCTTGTATCACAGAGAGTCATGCCGCGGAGGCACTCCTCACGGCGCTAAAGAAGCATCGGTCTCGGGAGTTTAGTGTTCTCGCTCAGGAGAAAATGATTTAGCATTTTTATGCGATGATCGTTTCTCACGGACTGAGTCGAAATTTGCAGAGAAAACTGACGGGGGGCGCGCTGATGTGCGCGCTTCTCTGCATGGCTCTCATAGTAAAACCGGCAAGAGGAGCAGGGGAACCCGCCCCCACCCTCACTGATTCCGTCGCTATAACCATTGGTTTTACACCAGGTGAAGAGTCGTCTGGACTCAAGGAGCGAACGGACGCGTTTGTTCGTCTTTTGGCCGAGCGTACTGGGTTACATCTGAAGTCCTATGTCGGTACAAGCTACAGCGATCTGATCGATAAGATGGCTGAGCGGAAGGTCGATTTTGCTTTTCTAAGTGCCTCTTCATTTGTGGAAGCCGAGGCTCGATGTGGCGCAAAGGTACTTTTGAAGAAAGTATGGGAAGGGCCCTTTTATTACTCCGTTCTTCTTGTCCCGGCAAAATCGACGATTCGATCAATCAAAGAACTCAAAAAGAAGCGAATTGCGTTTGTCGATGAGAAGTCGGCTTCGGGTTACCTCTATCCTCTAGTGGCATTTCGACATGCCGGGCTTTCAGAAAAAACGGACTTCGCGTCGATTACTTTTTCAGGTGGACACGATCGATCGGTTCAGCTTTTGAAGAAAGGCGCCGTGGATGCAATCGCCGTTTTTTCGAATGACAAGGCTGGCGTTCAAACGGCGTGGACCCAGCACGGCGGCCAGGCTCGCGATGTTCGAGTTCTTTGGTCGAGCGCACCGATTCCCAACGACCCTTTTGTTGTACGCCGAGATTTCTATGAAAAATCGCCGAAGATCGCCCATGAGGTGATGTTTGGATTGATCGAGATGAATGAAGACCCGGCTGAAATGGCGACCGTTCGAAAGCTCCTCGGCATTCAATCACTGATGCTTGCGACATCACAACAATATGAGCCAGTTCGCGAGATGGTTCGTTTGCTCCGAGATGCAAAGGGAGAAGGAAAGTGACCAGTAGCGAGAACGTTCTTGAAGTGAGAGGTCTGCGTAAATCCTATCGCAGTCCGATGACGAGAAAAAAAGTCGAAGCGCTAAAAGGTGTGAGCTTTAACATTCAGGCCGGTACGATCACGGGCTTTCTTGGTGCCAACGGTGCAGGCAAGACCACCTCAATTAAGTGTCTCCTCGAGCTCGCCTTTGCCGACGCGGGAGAAACGGTTTGGTTTGGTAAGACCGGCTTGAGCAACGAAGCGAAGTCGAAGATCGGCTTTCTTCCCGAACGTCCCTATTTTTACGAGTATCTCACCGGCAGCGAGTTTCTGCGCTTTTACGGTCAGATTTCAGGGCGAATTGCGCCGCGCGATCTCGAGACGCGCGTGAAGCAGTTGCTTGAACGCGTTGGTTTGAGCCATGCTGGCGAACGTCCGCTGCGAGGCTATTCGAAGGGCATGTTGCAGCGGATTGGAATTGCCCAAGCACTGATTCATCGCCCGGAGTTCGTTATTCTCGACGAGCCAATGACCGGGCTTGATCCAGACGGTCGACATGAGGTGAGAGAGATCATCCAAGAGGTCGCAGCTCAAGGGACGGCGGTTTTCTTCTCGAGTCACTTGCTCCCCGATGCGGAAAGTCTTTGTGAGCGTCTTGTGATTCTCAAAAAGGGAGAGCTGATTTTCAATGGCCGCACGGATGCGCTGCTGAGCGATTTGGCGCAGACCTGGCAGTTGATTTGGACGGCGCCGGGCGAGAGCGGTGTGAAGCAGCTCGAGTTGTCGTCGCTTGCCGAAGTGCAACAGAGGATTGATGGGCTACGGAAGGCCGGCTGCGAGATTCGAAATGTCAGCATGAAGAGGGCATCGCTTGAAGAAGTCTTCGTGCGGATGGCGTTTGATCCAAAGAATGAGCCCAGCTCTCCGGAGGCAGGCCGATGAATGCGATTTTTGTCATAGCGAAAAACACATTTCGAGAGGTCATTCGCGACCGGATTCTTTATAGCCTTGTTGTTTTTGCGCTCTTATTGGTGTTGCTCTCGCTGGCGTTGGGGCAACTCTCTTTTGATGAGAACATTCGTTTGTCGGCGAATTTTGGCTTCACGGGAATCCATATCTCAGCGATGGCCCTGGCTGTTTTTATCGGCAGCACGCTGGTAGCCAAAGAAATCGAAAAACAGACGATTCTAACGCTTCTCGCTCGTCCCATTTCGCGCGCTCAGTTCATTATGGGAAAGGCATTGGGGCTGATGGCCGTCGTGAATGTCGTCGTGCTTTCGCTCGGATTGATTCTTTCTGTTTTTCTCTACTTTTTAAATTTTAATTTTCAGTTCGAATTTTTAATTGCGCTCGTCGGAATTCTGTTCGAAGCGGCAATTTTGTTGTCGGTGGCGTTATTTTTTGGCTCATTTGCGCGTCCGATCATGACGGTTGTCTTTACCGTTGCGGTGTTCCTCTTGGGACATTGGGTAGAGTCGCTCGGATACTTTATTAAACGGTCTGAGTCGGAGTTTTTTAAAGTTACGGCGACCGCCGTTCAATATGTGATACCCGATCTCGAGCGAATGAACTGGAGAAGCGCGCCGGTGTACGCTGTTTCTGTGCCGCTCGCCGAAGTGGCGAAGGCCGCGGGCTGGACGTTGGGCTGGATTATGTTTTTGGTTGCAGCGACGGTGCTTATTTTCCGGAGGCGAGATTTTGTTTGAAGCTCTTTTTGCGGACTGGGCGCCATTGGATTGGATTTGGTTTGTCTACGTCGGCGTGATGGGAGCTTGCCTGGGTAGTTTTGCTAACGTTGTGATCTATCGATTGCCGCGTGGCGAGAGCGTCGTTCGGCCTCGCAGTCGCTGCGGGTCGTGTGGCACGCCGATTTCGTTCCGTCACAACATTCCGGTTTTAAGCTGGTTTTTACTTCGAGGGAAATGCGCCTCCTGCGGGGCACGTTATTCTTTTCGGTATCCGGCTGTTGAAATGCTGATGGCTGTACTTTTTATGGTGGCCTATCTTGAGATGGGTTGGTCGTGGACCCTGCTCGAGTCCCTCATCTTTATTTTTAGCCTTGTGACCGTGAGCTTTATCGATCTTGATCACATGATTTTGCCCGATACTTTTACGCTTTCGGGAATCGTGATTGGGCTTCTGGGAGCACTCCTCAACCCCGAACGTGAGTTTCTAGATTCCGTCTATGGGGTTTTGCTGGGCGGTGGCTTTCTTTGGGCAATCGCGTACCTCTACTTTGTGGTTCGAAAGCGAGAAGGTATGGGCGGTGGCGACATCAAGCTTCTGGCCTGGGCGGGTGCTGTCCTGGGTTGGAAGGCGGTTCCCTTTATTATTCTTGTGGCGAGCATGCTGGGCTCCGTTGTCGGCATCGGAATGGCCTTGCTTGCCACGAGAGGTCGCAGTTCGGAAAGCGCGACAGAAAACGAAGCTGTTGCGGACGACTCCGAAGTTGCCAGCTTTGCGATTCCCTTTGGGCCGTTTCTCGCGCTGGGCGCGCTTCTCTATCTTCTTCTGGATGGTGCAGAACTCGCCCGTCTTTATCTCGAGTGGCATGGACTTGTGTGATACGGGTTTGACATAGGGTTCCATTCTTAGGTCTAATTTGATCAGGGCTGGACTGCGGTCCTGGGTGGAACAATGCTGTTTGGCGGAAAAAAAATTCTCGCACTGGATATCGGGACAAGCAGCATCAAGCTGGCTGAGCTGGATTCTTCTCGCAAGGGATGGGTTCTGAAAAAGTTCGGCGTTGTGTCGGTAAGCCCAGGTTGGATTCGCGACGGTGAAATCGTCGATCCCACGAACGTTTCGCAAGCGATTGTCACTCTCGTTCAATCGGCTCGGTCCAAGCGTAAAAATGTCGCGTCTGCTCTTTTTGGTAACGGCGTCATTGTGAAGCGAATTTCGATGGCGCCCATTGAAGAGAATCTCATTTCAGAGGCTGTGAAGTGGGAAGCTGAGCAGTATATTCCTTTCGACATCAATGAGGCGTCAATTGATCACCATGTGCTGCGGGGGCATACGCGAAGCGTCGGTGAGAATCTCGATATTCTCCTGATTGGCGCGAAGCAAGAGTATGTCTATCGGTTTATTGAGACGATCGAGTCAGCGGGTTTGAAGTGTGCCATCGTTGATGTTTCAGGCTTTGCACTCGCAAATTGCTTTGAGGCCAACTACGGCCAGCTTGAAGGTGTGACCGCGCTTCTCAATATCGGAGCGGGTGTCACCAACCTCGTAATTGTTGAAAAGGGCGATGTCATTTTCAGTCGCGACTCGACCGTAGGCGGTAACACTTATACGAATGAGCTTCATAAGGGGATGGGTGTTTCAATTCAAGAGGCGGAGTCGCTTAAAATTAGCGCGTCGGCAGGGCATGAGGTGCCAGCTGAGGTGAATGCTATTTTAACGTCAACGACCGAGCAGGTTGTCGATGAGATTCGAACGGCGATTGAGTTTTTCGTGGCCACTGGTGGCGGCGGACGGATCAATAAAATGTATGTGACTGGCGGCAGCATGTTTATTCCGTCGCTACTTGAAGAGATTTCGAAAGCCGTCGGTGTTCCATTTGAAGTGCTGAACCCATTTCAGCAGGTCGGATATGATGCGAAGGCACTGACTGCTGAGTATATCCAGCAGATTCAGTCGATCTGTCCTGTGGCGTTGGGGCTCGCGATGCGAGATATGAAGGAATAATGATAAGAGTTAACCTTCTCCGCAATTTAGGTCTCGCGGCATCCGGCACCAGTATGACCGGTGGGAGCGGCGATATTATTTCTGTCGACGTTCGTCGGCAGGCGGTCGTACGGCTGGTTGTGATTTTGATGTTCCCGTTGTTGCTGTTGATCTGGGAAAAATTGAAGATCAACTCGCTTGAAGCGCAAAGAGCGCAAACTCAGCAGCGCGTCGATGCTGTCGAAGGTGAAAAGTCCTCCTTCGGATCTGCTGGACCACGAGTTGAAAAGGCCAATAAGCTGAAACAAAAAATTCAGCGTGAAATTGCAGTGATCCGGGATCTCGCAAAGAACCGTCTGCGCGAGGTGAAGGCGCTAGACCAATTGCAGAGCGTTTTGCCGGCCGGTGTTTGGCTCAAGAAAGTGACAATGGAGAGCGGGAAGATCAGTATGGTCAGGTTGGCTCTGACCAGCGCTTCGGTCACGGAGCTGTTAACGGCCCTGAACTCCAATGTCTTTTTCTCGCAGGTTGAACCCAAGGGAACCAAATCCCAGCCTCACGAAACGCTTGGTAATGTCACCGAGTTTCAAATTCAATTCCGCGTCGGACGACAGGAGGATTAGCCATGCAGCAATACATCCTCCAGCTCGGAGAAATGACATGGAGTAAGGTGATTGTTGGTGGCCTGATTGCTCTTGGTGCGTACTGGGGGCTTTATTATGACAACGGCGAGAAGCTTGAGACCGAGATTCAGCAGCTGACGGCCCGATTGACTGAATCTGAGCGTCAACTTAGGGAAACAAAAGAGGCGATGGCGGATGCAGAGCGATTTGAAAAGCTTGTTCGCCAAAATGAGATTCAGTTCGAAAAGGTTATGGAGTATCTACCGCAAGATACCAACGCGAATGAGCTGACCCGTCTAGTTAACCAAGTGTCTCAGCTTTCTGGCGCGCGAGTGAAGGCAACTCAGCCGATGAGTGTGGCTGAGCGCAAAGACTTCTATGAGATGACTCGAATCAAAGTGGATTTGCAGGGCAGCTTCTCACAAGTGGTGCTGTTCTTGTCGTCGCTGTCGAAAGTTCAGAAGCTTCTGACTTTCGACAATCTTGAAATCAAGACTTCTGAAGAGGGATCGGTCATTGGTGAGGGCGAGACACCACCGGTGACGCTTGAAGCGACAATGGTGGGCTATCGATACCTAAAGGATCAAGAGACTGCAGCTGACGCCAATCGAGCAGGAGGTACCGGTGCACCGAACCCGTAGCCTTCTCCTATTGCTGATCAGTTTGTGGTTTTCGGGGCCTGTTTTGGCGCAGGCTCCCGCGGCACCGAGTGCGCCTGGTGCCCCTGCTGCGGCCGGTACAACGGACGCAAAGACCGCGACCAAAGAGCTCGAAGTTCTTGCTGAAGAGCTGGTCCTTCAGGGGCTAATGGATCCATTCGATTACGACCCTCGTGGTCGTAAAGATCCATTTATGCAACCGGTTTTGGATCGTCCTGTTGCTCCGGGCTCGGGGCATGGCCCGCTTTTGCCGTTGCAGCGCTTCGAGATCACGCAGTTGCGATTGATTGGTATTCTGTGGGATGTGAAGCGTCCTCGGGCCATGATCCAAGATCCGGAGAACAAAGTTCATACAGTTGGGCCCTACACAAAAATTGGTCTGCGCAACGGGTATATCGCGGTCATTCGCGAGGGCGAAATCGTCGTTGTTGAAACCACAGAGGACGCCGGTGGCCGCCTCACGACGATGGCGCAGATCATGAAGCTCGTTCGATAGTTCGATCAAGTGACGGCCCAGACTGGACCCGACTAGACCCAGCCTTTCGGTCGCGTTTCCTGAAATGTTTTGAGATGCTCTCTATGACAATGAGGGAGTTTCGGTCGGTTGCCGATTCTGCAAACTCCATGGAGGGTGTCTCATGCAGGGGCGAGTTCGAGAATCATCGTTCCAGAGCCTAGCGAAAGTCGTTTCGAAGAAAACGCTGTGGCTGGCTATTGCTATTAGTTTCTTCATTTCGCCGCTGGCGTTGGGCGCGACAATGGCCAGTCGTAAATCGTCGCTGCGTTCGACAGCACTTCAGAACAAAGCGAACGCCAAAAAGAAAAAAAAGAAAAGCGCTCAGGGACGCAGATCACTGTCGACGAGTTCGCGATCGATCGCTCAACTTGATGACCAGGATTTTGCGGGTGATCTCGACGAAGAGTTAGGTAAAGAAGAGGGCGGCGCGTCCTTGCCGGCTGCAACAGAGCCGGGGCCAGCGCCGGAGTCGAGCCAGGCCTCGCAGCAGCCAGCGACACTGGGCGAAGATGTTGAGATTTCTGACATTCGCTATGATGCGAAGCTCAATGGCGGTACGGTTTTAATTGCGACAACCGGAGCGCCAACATACCGCACCCGTGAGATCCAGAGTCAGAATCAAGTGGTTGTGGAGATTGCGAACGCGAAGCTCCCCGAACGGCTAAAGCGTCCGTTCAACACCAAAGACTTTAAGCAGGCGATCGTCTCGATCAACGCCTATCAGGATCAAGGATCCAATACGGCGCGTATTGTTCTACAGTTCCGACAACCCCGATCTGTCGATGTTCGTCAAAACGGCTCGTCGCTCACGGTTGTGCCGCTAGCAGAGGGAGCTTCCGCGGTGGCTCGAGAGTCCACCAAGCCTTCAGCTCCAATCACTCAATCGGACGATTTTGGAGACATTGAACAGGGCGGCGATGACGAAGAGTCGTCAGCTGATGTCGCCGACGATGAGGACTCGGCGACGGTTTCGCCGGTTGTCGCAGAGCCGGCTCGACCGTCGGTCGCTCGTGCATCAGGAGCTTCATCGGCCGGAAAGATTATGCCGTCGTCGAGTCTTGATGATGAGCGCAGCGGTGATATTCGCTACTACGGCAAGGCTATTTCAATTGAAGTCCGCGACACCCCTGTGCGCGACGTGATTGGTCTGATCAGTGAACAGAGCGGTGCCAACATCGTTCTTGCTGACGATGTGACCGGGAGTATCACAATCAAGCTGCGTTCGATCCCTTGGGATCAAGCGCTTGCGATTGTGATGCGAACGCGGGCGCTCGGTTATGTCCGCCAGGGCTCGGTTCTGCGTATTGCGCCAATTGCCCGATTACAGGCCGAGGCCGAAGAGGCTCGACGAATTATCGAGGCTCAAGAGGCAACACTTCCACTGAAAGTTAAGGTTCTGCCCGTGAGTTTCGCGAACGTTTCAACACTGGTGACTCAAATTCGAAATACGCTTCAGAAGGCGGTTGGTTCACAGGTTGTCAGTCGCGGTGCGATTGAGGCGGATTCTCGATCGAGTTCACTGATTGTGACCGATACTGAGGAGAACATTAGAAGAATCGAACAGTTGGTGACGGCTCTCGATACACCGCCGCTTCAGGTGATGATTGAAGGAAAAATTGTCGAAGCTCGAGAATCAAACAACAAGGAACTCGGCATCAACTGGGGATATTCGGGTCAGGATCTCGGTTTTGCCGGTGGTGTTCTTTCGCACAATGCGAAGATTAGCCCCTCGCAAGTGGGCTCTGCCACAACAGTCAATCTGCGCCTTGGGACATTGGACTTCTTGGGCGACCTCGATGCGCGTCTATCGCTTCTTGAGCGAGACTCGCTCGCTCGTGTCGTATCGTCGCCTCGCATCGTAACAATGAATGCGCAAGAGGCAACAATTGAGCAGGCGCTGAGTATCGCTATTTCAAGTACAACCATCGTCAATAATCTGCCTGTGACAACAACCACTTTTAAAGAGGTTCCGACGTCCCTCAAGGTCACTCCACAGATCACTCCAAGCGGTGATGTGCTCATGAACATCAACTTCAAGCGTCAGTTTCCGGCCGATCTTACGGGTGGCTCCGCCAATATCGAGTCTCGCGAAGTGAAAACCAATGTCATGGTCAAAAACGGTCAGACAACGGTGATCGGCGGTGTTTACCAGGCTGATCAAACGGAAGTGGAAGAGGGCACGCCATTTCTTAAGCACGTCCCTGTCTTGGGATGGCTGTTTAAAAACCAAACGAAGCAGCAGGTTCGCAACGAACTCTTGGTGTTTTTAACGCCGCGAATTTTGAATGCCGATCGCAACCTACCAAAGAGAAAGACGCTTTAAAGTGCGAGGAGTAGAAATGAAAATCAATATGCACCGGCTTTCTCTCATCGCTTTCCTGGCGCTGTCAGTTCTCAGTTGCTCACCGAAAAAGATGCCGGAGCGTTTGTCGCGATCGCAGTATCTCCCGATAAGCCCTTTATTGTTCCCGGCAAAGGCGCAAGCTGTATTGCTGCCGCTGCCGCCAAAGCTGCCGGCTCTGACTTTCCTGAAAATGACGTCGAAGAATATCGCATTCTGTATCAATCCTTTAAGCTTCAGTGGAAGTCCGTTGATGCGCTCACCGTCGTGAGTCTCAAGGCGACCGTGACTGGATTCGGCATCGATGGCGACGTGGAGATTACGTTCGATGAGGCTGAGATCACGGCATTGCTCGGACGCGGCGACCTCACGATTGCAAAAGAGTCCGACATGACCGTGACAACAAGAATCGTCGACGTGATTTCCAATGATACCACTTCAACGAAACCTGCGACGAGTGACTATGCAGCCTGTGGGCTTCATCTGAGCTCGTCGGATTTGCAACGTCCCGCGACGACGGCAGCCAGTCGCCGGTCCGCAAAACGACGACAGCCCGAGCTGAGTTGTTTTAGTTCAAAATTCTTTTGTCTCAAGGCCCCTTGGGAACTATCGATAGGGGCATGGATCTCTTTTCATCGGCCCTCCAAAATGACTCGAATCGCCCGCTGGCGGAGCGTCTTCGGCCCAAGACCCTTCATGAAATGGTCGGGCAGCCCAGGCTTTTGTCGGGATCGTCGCGTTGGAGAGAGGCGACAGAGTCTGGCAAGCCGCTTCCCAGTTTGATCCTATTTGGTCCCCCTGGCTGCGGCAAAACCACGTTCGCCCGCATTGTCTGCTCTCGTGACGACGTTTTTACTGAAACCTGCCACGCCATCGAGACCGGGGCCAAGCTTCTAAAAGAGGTGTGTGAGCGGGCGAAAATGCGCAAACTCACCGAGCGAAAGCGAACACTGGTTTTTGTTGACGAGATTCACCGACTCAACCGCGCTCAGCAGGACGTATTGCTTTCAAGCCTTGAGTCGGGCGACGTCGCTCTTCTCGGCGCAACCACAGAAAATCCCTCGCACACGCTCAACCCCGCGCTCATCAGTCGCTGTCAGGTCCTGCAGTTTGATCCGCTCTCAGAGGAAGACCTTTTTGAGCTCGTTCGTCGCGGATTTCAGGCAATGGACCGAAAGGTCGAAGCGATTCTCTCTGAAGATGCGCGCCACCGCCTCCTGCAGCTTTCAGACGGCGATGCCCGACGTCTTTTGAATTTTGTTGAGTGGTTGGCGGTCGAGGCTGCGCCGTCGCAGCCACTGACCGCTGACGAGGTCGAGGCTCGACTCGGTTCGCTCATGGTGCGTTTTGATAAAACAGGCCAAGAGCATCACGATCTCATCTCAGCTCTGATCAAGAGTATTCGGGGCTCCGATCCAGATGCCGCCGTTTATTACCTCGCCCGTCTTGTTAAGGGCGGTGAAGATGTCGCGTTTCTCTCTCGTCGACTCATGATTCTCGCTTCCGAAGATATCGGCAATGCCGATCCTCGAGCTCTGCAGGTGGCCGTTAGTGGTGCCGAGGCGGTGACGCGCGTGGGGTGGCCGGAGGCCTCGATTATCTTTAGCCAGGTCGTCTGCTATCTTGCGTGCGCTCCAAAGTCGAATTTCTCATACCGCGCCATCAACGAGGCTCTGGCCTGTGTCGAGAAGACCGGCTCTCGCCCTATCCCGCTTTCACTTCGCTCGTCGAAGACCGCACTATCTCGATCGCTCGGCTATGGTCGTGGCTATCAATACTCCCACGATGGAGAGCGCGGTTTTGTACAGCAGGAGTTTTTGCCTTCGGGTCTCGAGTCGGAGCACTTTCTCGAGCTTTCTGAACGTGGATTCGAAAAAAACATGCGGCAATATCAAGACTGGATTCGGGGCAAGCGCTCTGAGTCGTCAGTTGAGAAGCCTGAATCCGGAAAAACCGACGCTTAGAAAATTCGACGCGCCAAAAGGCTCAAGCAGGGGACCCCGCCATGCACGGTCTTTGAGTGACGTGTGTTGGCCGGGATGCTGATGCGATCGCCAGGGCGAAGTAAAAGCTGATTGCCGTTGATGTCCATAATCAACATGCCTTCGGCAATAATCCGCACTTCGTCAAAAGGATGTTTATGGTCGCGAATGACCGAGTGAGCGGCCAGAGTTTCAAGCTCTGGCTCCAGGCCTTCCGCTGCCAAAAGCATTTTTAGCTGTGTGGGAGTCGGCGGATTCTGTCCCGCCCATCGTGTAATAATCATCGCCTATGAAAATGCCCGTTGGACTTTGCTTTGTCACGAAGTGCTTCTCTCGAGGGGTGCAGGCTCGACGCCAATCGTCTCGTCTTAAAACGGCCTGCGCTCGCACGAAGTCTAGATTTCAGCCTCGCAATGAGACGATCTCCGATTCTCTCTCAAGTGCTTGATTTCACGCGACGATAGCGTTTCTGAGCAGGACGCCACAACGCCGCATGATGCAGCAGGAGGACTCGTTTTGGACACGACGGCATCAAGAAAACAAATGGCGATTCTAGACCGCATTGTGGAATTCGCGAGCGGCTCGAGCGGACTTGAAACTGAGCATCGTGAAGCGGTTCTGGTGATTCGTCAGCGCATGGACGGTCATCGCATCGAGGTGCCAGCAGCGCGTCTCCAAGACATCTTGATGCGCACTGATACCGATGGTCGCGACTTCGTTCAGGTCAATTTCGAGGATGGAACCAAAATTTTGATTACCGACCGTTTGATTGGTTTCAAACCCGTTCTCCGCACAGTTCCCGCCGGCGCAGCCGTACCCTCACTTTCGAAGCTACCAAAAGTTGTAACCACGCCCGATATCATGTCGGTGATTGAAGCGATCGAAGACGCCGTCGATTCTGATGAAAAAGACCTTCCCCTTCTTAAAGATCTTTTCGAAGCCATTATTCGCGGAGCAGAAACCGTCGGATTTGACGTTGCTCGCGAGCGTGCGCTAATTCTTCCCTATGTCGCAATTGGCGTTGGATTTCGCGCCAGCGCCTAGTTCTGCCTAAAACCGGGGCAAAATCTCGCTTTTCCACGCCCTCTCTTGACATGTTCCAAGAGAGGTGAGATTCGACTGTCTCTTCGCGCATTCCAGATGCGCAAAGGCGTCTTCCCTCGGACTGCAGTATCGCTGATACGCAGACAAATGAGAGAAGACTTCAGTGTGGGGGCATAGCTCAGCTGGGAGAGCATCTGATTTGCATTCAGAAGGTCGCAGGTTCGATCCCTGTTGCCTCCACCAAATTTCACACCTCAAATTAGCACGAAAATTTGAAACCCATAAACGCCACTGCAAGCGTTTTTTCTTTTCCAAGCTCCCCAAGGTTAAACGGCTAGGTAACAACGATTCGTCAGGACGAAGCGCGTTTCAATCTAGGAGCAGTGTCTCGGTTCCGTCTGCCTGGAGAATGCAGAAATGGTTGGCCTGAGAATTCAGGCGGGCATACTCATATTCATGCTAGCCAGGCGTTTTTTGATTCTGATTCAGTTGATCGTTCTCGCAGCCCCTGTCTTTGCTTCGGCTGCGGATTCTTCCGAAACAAAAGACATAAAGGCTGCGCCACGGCAAACAAAGACCGTGCCCCCAACGTTGGCGGTGAATGACGCAAGTTCACCGCACTTTCAGATTTCCGCTATGGGGGGATTGATTGCGAACGGTCGCAATGACTTGGATTCGAAGGTCTATAGACACGAGTTTTCTCAGTCACCCGCAGGACGGCTCGGGATTCACTATTCGTTTAGCCCTGAACGGTCATTTCAAGTGCTGATTGGTGCTGAAGCGTTGGCTCTGCGCCACGTTCAAATCGCTTCATCGGCATCCGCGACCGCAACGTACACCGCAGACGATTTCTATCTCGGTCCAACAATCGGGCTCAGCTGGCTACCGGGAGGCCCCGATCACCCATTTCAGCTCCAGGCGCTCCTTTCTTTAGGCAAGAATTTTTCAAAAAAAGGCACCCTTCAGTCGGCCGGCTTCATCGCCGATCTACCGAAGGTCAGCACGTTCCGCTTGTTAGCTGCGTGGGCCGGCCTCTATGGTGCCTATGCGGTGACTCCGAAATGGCGACTGACAGGGGGCTTAGTCTTCGATGGTGGTGCGACTCCGCTGATGGTCGGAGGAGCCTATGCTTTTTAGAAGTGATCGATCCTCTCATCTATTTGCGGTGTTCTGCCTTGTCGCGACCTCCTGGACGGTCATCGCGACGTCATCAAGCGGAGGATCGCTGTATGGAACTTATCGGGCCCAATCTGACTGCGTCAGCCCTGTTGTCGATCTCACGATCTCGGTTGTCGAGTCCACTGTCACATCACCGGTGAGTTTCACATTTCTAAATCTTGGTTTACCGACATCGACTCTTAACATCGGACAACCCGTCACGGGCATCGTTAATGGCGTCAACCGAGTTTGCGAAATCGCATTCACCAGCGGATACGGCGTTGGCGACAACTATCTTTACACATGTTCAGACAACGGCCAGTTCGCGTGTAACGTCTATTTGGATTCGCTTTGAGGCTGATGCATCTGTGCCTGATTGCGAATGTATGTCCACGTCAGAGCATTTGTGCCCAGCGCGACTAAATCAGTGGAGTCCGGGACTACTCGGGATGGAAAACCGAGATGCTGCATCCACTGCAGGTAGTAAAAAGTGACGATCGGAACAAGCTTCACGGCTACGAAGATAGTGTCCGTCAGCCCGATCGCGATCAGTCCCTGCCGTTGCGTGATCCAATGGAGGCGACTTCGTCCCCGCATTCCGTCAATCGTGTTCCAGCTCAGGTTCCAGATCGCGCAGAAAAAAATCGGACAGAAAAGACACCGGCGAAATCGCTCAGCTTGCCAGTGACGAACGACGGGTAACGTACCTTCAAGAAATGATCGTTCATCGCCAAAATAGCCACGGCCGTGAGTGGAATTGGGTGAACGAAGTAGCCGAGCCCGAGTGCGCGCTTCATTGGTCTATCATTTCAAATTTCATCTAGCGGGTAAATTCGTTCGTGCAATTCATTCGACAGCCCTGCGCCATATAGTTGGTTAGTTGGCCCATCAAAATCTAGTCGCGTGCACTCTCGAGAGTGGCCACGCTTGTGCGTGGTCGAGTGATAGCCTGCGAAATTACATACTCTTTTAGTGAGCGTGCTCCGGTCGAGTAAGTGGTATTTAACATCTTTTTCGGCAAACAAATCGAACTATAAAAAAACATAACTGAATAGTTAGGAATTGGGTCTTATTCTCAGCGTTGCGACCGATTTTTGGATTCGTTCCCTTGAGTTGCCGCGCCCTTCTCGCTCATTTCTCAAAAAGAATTTGCCCGGGAATTGGCTCTTGGAGCTGATTTCGCACGATCTGTTCGCCTTATTTGGTCAAAATGACCTGTCGCGTTATGGCGATTTTGGGCACCGAATGCATCGATTCCGCGCAAAAGTTATCGGATATGCTTCAAACTCGAGCAGTTTTTCGACTCTGGAGAGGGGGCTGATGGGTTCTTAGGCACTCGCAAAAAAAGCTCAAAAATCTTTTGAAAGGCATTGACGTGAAGGGAGTTCGCGGTTAGAAACTGTGTCTCCGATTTGGGTCGCTCTTTGAAAACTAAATAGCTAGATAATGAAAGTGTTTGGGTCTCTCTGTTGGCCAAGCGCTCCACGCAAGTGGTTTTGCTTGCAGTCAGGCTGTACAGCTTGATTGGTATGAATACGGCTCTTGTTTTTGCTTACCGTATGCATAATTGTCCAATTTGAGGTTTTAACTTTGAAGTCAAAAAATAGCTCTGATTCTTCGGAGTAAGTTTCGCAGAAGCGCTTCGGCGTAGACGCAAAATTATATAACTGGAGAGTTTGATTCTGGCTCAGAACGAACGCTTGCGGCGCGCCTAATACATGCAAGTCGAACGACGTAGCAATACGGAGTGGCGCACGGGTGAGTAACGCGTGGATAATCTGCCTTTCAGTGGGGAATAACTATCCGAAAGGATAGCTAACACCGCATGAGACCACAGGGCCTGAGGGCCTAGGGGTTAAAAATTTATTGCTGAAAGATGAGTCTGCGTGGGATTAGCTAGTTGGTGGGGTAATGGCCTACCAAGGCAACGATCCCTAGCTGGTCTGAGAGGATGACCAGTCACACTGGAACTGAGACACGGTCCAGACTCCTACGGGAGGCAGCAGTAGGGAATATTGCGCAATGGGCGAAAGCCTGACCGAGCGACGCCGCGTGAGCGATGAAGGCCTTAGGGTCGTAAAGCTCTGTTGAATGGGAAGAAAAAAATGACGGTACCATTCGAGAAAGGACCGGCTAACTTCGTGCCAGCAGCCGCGGTAATACGAGGGGTCCTAGCGTTGTTCGGAATCATTGGGCGTAAAGGGTGTGTAGGTGGCTATGTAAGTCAGGTGTGAAAGCCCCGGGCTCAACCCGGGAAGTGCATTTGATACTGCGTAGCTTGAGTACCGAAGAGGATAGTGGAATTCCAGGTGTAGTGGTGAAATACGTAGATATCTGGAGGAACACCGGTGGCGAAGGCGGCTATCTGGTCGAGTACTGACACTGAGACACGAAAGCGTGGGGATCAAACAGGATTAGATACCCTGGTAGTCCACGCCGTAAACGATGGGTACTAGGTGTTGGAGGAATTGACCCCTTCAGTGCCGAAGCTAACGCATTAAGTACCCCGCCTGGGAAGTACGGCCGCAAGGTTAAAACTCAAAGAAATTGACGGGGGCCCGCACAAGCGGTGGAGCATGTGGTTTAATTCGATGCAACGCGAAAAACCTTACCTGGGCTCGAAATGTAGTGGAAGACAGCAGAGATGTTGTCGCCTTCGGGCTGCTGCATAGGTGCTGCATGGCTGTCGTCAGCTCGTGTCGTGAGATGTTGGGTTAAGTCCCGCAACGAGCGCAACCCTTGCCTTTAGTTGCCAGCATTAAGTTGGGCACTCTAGAGGGACTGCCGACGTTAAGTCGGAGGAAGGTGGGGATGACGTCAAGTCCTCATGGCCCTTATGTCCAGGGCTACACACGTGCTACAATGGTCGGTACAAACGGTTGCTTAGCAGTAATGTGAAGCTAACCCGAAAAAGCCGATCTAAGTTCGGATTGAGGTCTGCAACTCGACCTCATGAAGTTGGAATCGCTAGTAATCGCGGATCAGCATGCCGCGGTGAATACGTTCCCGGGCCTTGTACACACCGCCCGTCACACCATGAAAGTCGGTTCTACCAGAAGTCGCTGTGCTAACCGTAAGGAGGCAGGCGCCCAAGGTAGGGTCGATGATTGGGGTGAAGTCGTAACAAGGTAGCCGTAGGGGAACCTGCGGCTGGATCACCTCCTTTCTAAGGAGACTTGTCATCTCGCAAGAGATGCAGTATCCGAGGTCAACCCAAACACTTATCTAGCTATTTAGTTTTGAGAGAGCGAAGGCATCGGGCCTGTAGCTCAGTTGGTTAGAGCACACGCTTGATAAGCGTGGGGTCGGAAGTTCAAGTCATCCCAGGCCCACCAGTTTGAGTACTGGTCGTGTTCAGACTGACTGAGCAGTGCAGACGCTGGAGTTTTTAGTTTTTTGTGATGTTTGAGTAATCAAATGTTGCGTGATCTTTGAAAATTGAATGCTGATCGAACATATAAATCGAAATGTTCTGTCAGTGTGGTTTTAATAGTTCTAGTTTTCTCTCCAGAATTACTAGGTCGCTGTTACAACAGTTCTTCGGTTATACGATGGAACACACACTATGCTGAATGCAGAAGACAGATTAATTTCGGTGATTTTTAGCTGGGATATTCATCGAATTAGTTTTTTAGTTTTAAGCTACTAAGGGCTTACGGTGGATGCCTTGGCACCAAGAAGCGAAGAAGGACGCGGATAACTGCGAAAAGCCTCGGTAAGCCGTAACAGGCGTTATAGCCGGGGATCTCCGAATGGGGCAACCCACCAGCATGTCTGGTATTCTGCGATGAATTCATAGTTGCAGAAAGCAAACGAGGGGAAGTGAAACATCTCAGTACCCTCAGGAAAATAAATCAATCGAGATTCCCCTAGTAGTGGCGAGCGAACGGGGAACAGCCCAAACCTTGTTCACATTGTGAATGGGGGGTTGTGGGACTTCAATGTGGTACTCGAGAGTCTAGCAGAACGTTCTGGGAAGTACGGCCAAAGAAGGTGATAGCCCTGTAAGCGAAAGACTCAATAGACCTAGAGGTATCCCGAGTACCAACGGACACGAGAAATCCGCTGGGAATCTGGGGCGACCACGCTCCAAGGCTAAATACTCTTGTTGACCGATAGCGCATAGTACCGTGAGGGAAAGGTGAAAAGAACGCCGGGAGGGGAGTGAAATAGAATCTGAAACCGTAAGCCTACAAGCAGTGGAAGCACTATGTGTCTGACACAAGTGTGACCGCGTACCTTTTGCATAATGAGCCAGCGAGTTATTTTTGCATGCAAGGTTAAGCCGTTACAGGTGTAGCCGTAGCGAAAGCGAGTCTTAAATGGGCGTTTAGTCTGCAGGAATAGACCCGAAACCCGGCGATCTATCCATGGCCAGGGTGAAGCGTGGGTAATACCACGTGGAGGCCCGAACAAGTGGAAGTTGAAAATTCCTTTGATGAGCTGTGGGTAGGGGTGAAAGGCCAATCAAACTGGGTGATAGCTGGTTCTCTCCGAAATATATTTAGGTATAGCGTCGATAAATTCTATCGTGGAGGTAGAGCACTGAATGGGCTAGGGGTCTTTACCAGATTACCAAACCCAACCAAACTCCGAATGCCACAGATAGTTACTTCGGCAGGCAGTCACTGGGTGATAAGGTCCAGTGACGAGAGGGAAAGAGCCCAGATCGTCGGCTAAGGTCCCAAAATACACGCTAAGTGGAGAACGTTGTGGAGTTACTGAGACAACCAGGAGGTTGGCTTAGAAGCAGCAATCCTTTAAAGAAAGCGTAATAGCTCACTGGTCTAGTGACTCTGCGCGGAAAATATAACGGGGCTCAAGCGTGTTACCGAAGCCACGGGTGTGCAACGATTCCGTTGCACGCGGTAGGAGAGCGTTCTCGCGTAGGATGAAGGTCGATCGTAAGGATGGCTGGACGAACTAGAAGTGATCATGTTGGCGTAAGTAGCGTTCAAATACAGGTGAAAAACCTGTACGCCGTAAACTCAAGGGTTCCAGGGCAAGGATAATCCTCCTATGGGTTAGTCGAGACCTAAGATGAGGCCATATGGCGTAATCGATGGAAACACGGTTAATATTCCGTAACCACTGGCAGCGTAGCGCAGGAGGGACGGACTAGGTTAGCTCAAGCCTTTATTGGTTCGGGGTCGGAGGGTGTAGGAGGTCACGTTGGCAAATGCGCGTGGCAACTCTGAAGCTGATGAAATGGTGCTTTTGACCTAAATTTGAGCAATTCCATGCTTCCAAGAAAAGCTTCGGCGTGTTTTCTATTAGTACTCGTACCGTAAACCGACTCAGGTGAGTGGGATGAATATTCTCAGGCGATTGGGTTAAATCTGGTTAAGGAACTCGGCAACTTAACACCGTAACTTCGGGATAAGGTGTGCCTAACCTCGTTAGGGGTGGCCGCAGAGAAATGGGAGTAGCGACTGTTTATCAAAAACACAGATATGTGCTAAGTCACAAGACGACGTATACATATTGACGCCTGCCCGGTGCTGGAAGGTTAAGAGGAGTGGTTAGCGTAAGCGAAGCCGCGAATCGAAGCCCCAGTAAACGGCGGCCGTAACTATAACGGTCCTAAGGTAGCGAAATTCCTTGTCGGGTAAGTTCCGACCTGCACGAATGGCGTAACGACTTCTCCGGTGTCTCAACCAGATGCCCAGCGAATTCGAATCCTCGGTGAAAATGCCGGGTACCCGCAGAAAGACGGAAAGACCCCGTGAACCTTTACTGTAGCTTGGCAGTGAACTTAGAGTCACTATGTGTAGGATAGGTGGGAGCCTTTGAAGCTTGGCCGCTAGGTCAGGTGGAGGCAACCTTGAAATACCACCCTTAGTGTCTTTGAGTTCTAACCTGCGGCCTAACCGGCCGAGGGACACTGTCTGGTGGGCAGTTTGACTGGGGCGGTCGCCTCCCAAAGAGTAACGGAGGCGTACGAAGGTCCGCTCAGCCTGAATGGAAACCAGGCGTCGAGTGCATTGGCATAAGCGGGCTTAACTGCGAGACAAACAAGTCGAGCAGGTGCGAAAGCAGGTCAAAGTGATCCGGTGGTCCCGCGTGGAAGGGCCATCGCTCAACGGATAAAAGGTACTCCGGGGATAACAGGCTTATCTCCCCCAAGAGTTCACATCGACGGGGAGGTTTGGCACCTCGATGTCGGCTCATCACATCCTGGGGCTGGAGCAGGTCCCAAGGGTTTGGCTGTTCGCCAATTAAAGTGGTACGCGAGCTGGGTTCAGAACGTCGTGAGACAGTTTGGTCCTTATCTTCTGTGGGCGGAGGAAATTTGAGGAGACCTGTCCTTAGTACGAGAGGACCGGGATGGACGAACCTCTGGTGTTCCAGTTGTCGTGCCAACGGCACAGCTGGGTAGCTACGTTCGGAATGGATAACCGCTGAAAGCATCTAAGCGGGAAGCCAACTCCAAGATGAGATTTCCCTAAGCTTCGGCTTCTAAAGACTCCTGGGAGACTACCAGGTTGATAGGTGGGAGGTGTACGCAGAGTAATCTGCTCAGCTGACCCATACTAATATTCGTGCGGCTTTTTAAATTCGTAAATCGATGAATAGTCCCAGCTAAGAATCACCAAAGTTTATCTGTCAAAAACAATGTTTTTGGTGTATAGACAGTTCGTTGACTGAGAAACACGTCCTAGATGTGTGATCAGTTAATATAAATTCGATCAGTTTTGCCGGTGTCAATAGCAGCGAGGCCACACCTGTTCCCATTCCGAACACAGAAGTTAAGCTCGCTTGCGGCGATGGTACTGCAGGGTTAACCCTGTGGAAGAGTAGCACGATGCCGGCGTTTTTTTTGACCCGATTAGGTTTTCCTAGTCGGGTTTTTTTGTGTTTTGAGATTTGCGATGGTAGCGACTCCCCACCAGACCGCATTCCCGGCAAGTACGGCAAAGAAGAATGGCCAGAAGGAACTCCAAAAGTCCGAATTGAAATTGGGCTTCACGTTGCCGCCTCTCTTTCGTGCTGGGTGATTTTTCTATCTAGTAGTAGATCCCAAGCCAAAGTGTACGGGCAAATTCATCAACCATGTTGCCGGTTTTTGCGTCGAGCAGAGCGTATTGCATGATGACGCCATATCGGTGTCCCTCTATCTGGTGGATGAGAAAGACATCGAGAATGAGTTTGCCGTCTTTTTTAGTCGGAACGGCGGCTTTGACCTTTGGGAGCCAGTCTTGTGCCGGTGAGTGGGCGGTAGTTCTTAGTTTTACTTCACGAACATCTTGGAGCAGAGAGGCATGCCGAGTGTTTTGAAGAAGCTTGATGTCTTCGTTCCAGACAAATTCGAGTTTCTCTGGTGGAGGCAGGAGCCAAAAGCGCTGTTGGAGCCCAAAATAGATGGCGAGAAAAACCAATGTTGCTGAAGTGGCGAGAAGGACCCATCCAGTGGGTTGCATGGTTGCGATGGATGAGCTGTCTGCGGGCTCGTGCGGAGAGTTTTGGATTGGTTCGTTCATTCTCTGAGATTACGTTTCTTTTCAGACGTCGCGGAGCCCTAGTTTTCGGGCCAGACGTTTGTCGCAACAGACGGTGACGATTCGCGCGCGGTGCCGTTCTTTGGCATGCTATAAGTTGCTGTAGTTACTATGTTTTTAATGTTTTATTATTTTTTGCTGTACGCAGTTTGGCTCTCTTTGGAAGGGCCGACGCTGGAGCGGTGTTTCTGTAACTACATGTAATTACACGGTTTTATTTCGGCTAGTGAAGCAAGTTCACGTTGGCACAGGGATTGGACATAGCTTGGCTTGAAGGCCCGTTTTCGGGTTGGAGGCTTTATGCAGATCCGCCATGTGAGAGTAGGAATTGCGATTGGAATCGTGAGTTACTTTGGTGCTTGTGCGCCGGTAACCTTTGATGCGGTTCCGCAAAGTAAGGGCGGAAATGTTGTCACTCGATGTGAGGGCAGCGCTTGTTACTACGATGTGACTGAAGAGAAGACGGTCGGTCAGGGAATGGTGGACATCCTGATCGTGAATGATAATTCGGGTTCGATGTCTTACGAGCAAGCGAAGATGGCCGGTGCATTTAGCGGATTTTTGACCTCACTTGATGGTTTGGATTATCGGATTGCGATGACGACCACAGATATTGCGTCGTCCTCTGGAACTCGGCCGGACAATCTCTACTATAATCCGCCGTCAGCTTACAATGGGAATGGCGCCCTTCAGGATGGTCGTCTTGTTGAGTTTTCTTCCGGTCAAAAGTATCTCGAAAAATCGACTTACAATAAAGAGACGTTGTTTAACAATACGATTAAGCGTCCGGAGACTTTGCAGTGTGAGCAGAGCGGTTACACGCAGTGTCCGTCTGGCGATGAGCGCGGTATCTATGCGGCGAATCTTACGCTGAAGAATTACTCATCGCAGTTCTTGCGAATGGGTGCGCATCTGGCTGTGATTGTTTTGGCTGATGAAGATGAGCGTGGCGTATCGAAGTACAATCCGGCGTCTGACAGCAACTCGCAGCAGATCAAGTCGTTGTATCCGCTGGAAGCGTCGGATGAACCGCAGAGTTTCATCGACAGCTTCCGTTCGCTGTTTCCGAGTAAAACAATGTCGTGGCACTCGATCGTCATCAAGAATGGTGATTCGGGTTGCTTGAGTGCGCAATCTGGCCAAGGCGGTAACGCTTGGGTGCGGGGCGCTTATGGTAGTGCGTATCAGAAGTTGAGTGAGATGACGTCTGGTTTAGTGGGCAATATTTGTGCGTCGAACTATACGTCACAGCTTCAGGACATCGGTTACACGATTAAGGATCAGGTGACATCGTTGCCGTTCCGTTGCCGCCCGATTGATGATCAGTTTGAAGTTCAATTTGGCGGCGTGGTTGCGACGAGTGGATTTGCGGCAGACTTCAATGCAATGACTTTGAATATCTCGGCCGCTCTCGCTCCGTCGACCAAGGTGACCCTGAAG
Source organism: Bdellovibrionales bacterium (assembly GCA_016713885.1). Lineage (GTDB taxonomy): Bacteria > Bdellovibrionota > Bdellovibrionia > Bdellovibrionales > JAMPXM01. The sequence continues at coordinate 267,585 of JADJOF010000002.1, forward strand.
TATACTTGTTCGAAGTAAGGACGATTGGGCTTGATTTAGGTGGCGATTCCAGGCCTATGGTCCAGTTTTGTTTGGGCTTAAAGAAGACTTAACTTATTCGTTCAATAAGAAAAGAGGCTGGTTTCAGCCTCTTTTTCTTATTGGCGTTGCTGATAGGAAACACTTCTTCTTTTCATGTTGGCGGGGTCGGAGCTTTTGAATTGGCCGGAGCTTGATTCCAGCCACTTGAGTTTTGATTGCTCGCGACGGTAGGAAATATCTGAGCGATGTGAGATCGAAGCGGCGCGAGATTGTCGGTACATGAGTTTGTACAAAGCGCCGAAATTTCGTGAGTTTGGCGGCCAGCGTGGCTAGAAACTCGAGTTTCTGTTTGGCTCTAAAGCGTGAAATTTGGTCGGGGAGACAGGATTCGAACCTGCGACCCTCTGCTCCCAAAGCAGATGCGCTACCAGGCTGCGCTACTCCCCGACGAAAGAAGAGTCGACATTGTATAGCATCCGCGGCCTCGAGCCAAGGACCGTTCACGTGTCGTTAGAAAAACACACCATTTTTCCCTCAAGATCTTCTTCTGCGCCGAATTAAGGGGCTGGAAAGCCGTAAAAAAGTGGTTGCCTTCAAATTTAAACGGTTCCTACGATGACGGTGCAGGCGATTGGACTCACGATGTTAGGACTGCCTCAGGACTTTGTCGGGGTCGTTTCGCTTGGAAGTTGGTTTAGTTTTGAAGTTTAGGTCCAAAGAACGGGGTTGAGGAAGACCCCATTGTAAGCGACAGAGCCAGGATGGTCTCTCTGTCGGCGGAAACAAAACAAGACCTTGGGTTGAGAGCGAGTCTCAAAAACTGGGGTCGAAGTAGGGTGACCGACGGCAGCGTGTTCGAGGGTTTAAAAGACAAAAGAAGAGAAAATGAAAAAAGAAGCAAGTTCAACAACATGTTCAACAACTACGTTTCAAAGGAGAAATCAAATGAAGCGTTTGGTTCTTCTCGCTGGTGCCTTGGCTGTAACGACTGCTGCTCACGCTGCAGACGAAACTGACATGAAGGCAAACGGTGAGTTCCGCGTCCGTTACTTTAACGATATGACTCCGTCGGGCAATAAAGATGTGCCTGAGAACATATCAGACATCGAAGGTCGAATGAAGCTCGGCTTCACCCTCAAAAAGGGTGAAAAGTTCCAAGCTCACGTTTCGATGCTTCATGGCACTCTTTTCGGCAGCGATAAGGGTGGTGCTTCAGGCACTCTGGTTGAGTCTGGCTACAACACTGCAACAACAAACAACTTGTTGTTGGTCAACCAAGCCTATGGCTGGTGGAAAGCTGGCGAGAGCTATTCGCTCAAAGCTGGTCGTTTCAATCTTGACCTCGGCGCTGGCGAGTTCTTCTCGTCTGACGCTTGGAACATGGTTCCAACAACGCATGAAGGTTTCTTGGCTGCAATTGACACTGACTTCGCAGGCATTGCTGTTGCGTTGATCAAGGATAAAGAATTGACTGCGCAAGCAGGAAAAGATTCCGATCCTGAGCAGCACAACATCATCTTGTCGGCTGATGTTAAGAACACTCCTGAGGCCCTCAAAACTGCGAATCTGACACTTGTTCAGATCAGCCGTAGCGAGAACGCAGCAGCGGGTGCGGCAAATGGTCAGCACATCGGTGTGACTCTTGGTGGCGACATGAGCAACGTATTTTGGAAAGCAGTTGCTGCATTCCAAATGGGTGTTGCTTCGAAGGTGTCAAATGTGAATCCGGCGCTTGCTACTGAAACCAAGTTTGGTGGCAATATGTTTGATGTGACGGTTGGTTACAGCATGCCTGAAACAATGGGCATTAAAGTATGGGCGAACTATCACTCAGATTCTGGCGACAAAGACGGTATGTCCAACGGAGGAACTGGTGCGGATGACAAGCTTGAGACATATCAGGCTCTGTATTACGATTCGCACAAGTATGCTGGTTTGATGGATCTGTTTGGCTGGGGCAACCTGACTTATTGGAATGTTGGCGCGTCGATGACGGCTGCTGATGATCTTGAAGTTGGTCTCGGTCTCTATGGATTCTCTAGAACAAAAGAGAATAGCCTCACAACAACGGCTGTAACTCACAACCGGTCTGGCAATGATCGCTATTCGTTTGAGACAGCAAACAGCTTGGCAAACAAGTCTGACCTCGGTATGGAACTCGACGTATGGGCTTCTCAGAAGTACGCGTCGAATTTCTCGATCGATGCGAACCTCGGTATGTTCATGCCTGGTTCGGCGTTTAAAGACGCTACTGTTAAAAAAGAAGCGACTGTCATGCAGTTGATGCTCGCAGGAACAATGATGTTCTAATCATGTGGGGTCGAGTGATCGGCCCCGTGATTCCAGGCTTCGGTCTGGGCCAGATAGAGATCTGGGAATAAAGCGGATCGGGAAACCGATCCGCTTTTTTCTTTTCTAAAACAAGACGACGCAGTCTCAAGATGAGATCAGGCAATGCCGAAGAGACGTTGTGGTCACGCGTCCGTTTCTTCTTTTTCTTGTCGCTATCGCGATGTCGACCGGTTGGCGTGCCTTGGCAGCTCCGGCTCGAAGTCGGCTTGTGATTCATTCACTTGTCACGGCTGAGTTGACGAGTCTACTGAGTGCGGGGGATCTCTTGCACGAAGCTCTGGTGAAGCAAGACGACGAACAGGTTGAGGTTGCGCTGAAAGATATTGAGCAGGCACTCAAGAGGACGGTTGCGGCGTCGCGGGTGCTCAGGCCCTATGAGCGATCGCATCTTCTGAAGCTGCTTGAGGTCACCCAGGAGCACGCTGAGGTGGCTCGAAACAGTGGGCACTCGGATCGGCGAGAGCGTCTTATCGACATCTTCAATAATCTGGCGATTCTTGTGCGGGTTTATAGCGTCGATGCGAGATTTAAGATCTTTTTCTGCGGTAAAGATCGAATGACATGGGTACAGACCAAAGCCCGAGGGCAGCATCCATTTCCTGAAGGAATGGATCGTGATTGCGCTAGTGCGGGCGCCTTAATTCAAGATTGATCAATGGATGAGTTTCTTCGTCGTGCGCCCAGGACATTGGTGGCTATGGTCGCTTTGATTGCCGGATATTTTTTGATCATTGCGGCGAATCCGCCCCGCACCGTTTGCGATGAGCAGTTGGATCTTTTCAAGCAGTCGCAGAAGTCATTTCTGTTGAACCAAGGGAAGACTCAACGTTCGATGGCGGCACAGCTCTATGAGTTGTGTAAGTCAGAGAATGGTCCCGGCGGTTGCTTTGATCTGTTTTTGAATCTTCGAAAGATGGTGGAGGATTTGGAGCGAATGCCTAAGGCCTGTCGGCAGGCGGCGGGTGAAGATGCGCTGATCAAACAATGGCTCTTGAAATCAATGACGTTGATGGTGCAGTTGGCTTGGGGTGAGACGGGGCTGGGGCTATCAGGCCAAGCGTCGCGGTTGGCTTGATGCTGCGGACTTGCGATTGTTTTGTCGCATGAAGAATTTGGCTGTTCGATTTTATGGTGACGAGCAGTTTCACGCCTTTCGAGAAAGTGTGATGGCTGATCTGCCGAATGCAAAAACGCAGTCGAGAGATCAGCGATGGATGGGATCGATATTTTCGATTCCTTGTGACTGACGCGGCTATTCTTGTTCGGCGTGCATTTGGAGTTCGAGATAAAGAATTTGCCGACTCTGATTGGGTGTCCGATTTGTAACAGCGCCAATGAGACGAATTTCGTGGTCGTCACGGTGGGCGAATTCGATGGATTCGATAGTTGCCGATGGGTCATAGGATCGTGCTGGTTTTTCGACCCAATCGTGTGGATCGAGGCCGAATTGAACGAGATCTCTTAGGACTGAACGATACTGAGTGATTTGCTGACGGGTCTGCATTTGAGTGCCTCCGGTTTGATGCGGGAGGCATAGAGCAAGTCCGGGGCGCGGACAGGGGCGACGGGGCGGTGAGTTGTTTCAACGACTTAGCGCATTTGGAGCAGGGGGAATGTCCAAAGTCTGATAGAAAGGGTCCTAAAACCTGGATTGAGGAGGTCGTTGTGCTCAGGCTTTTTCTTGCTCTACTTGCAGCCGGCGCTTGGGCGGCCGTTGTTTTTAGATTGGGTCTTGAGCAGCGGGTGGCTGGCGTACTGGCTGGATCGGTTTTTATCCTTGTTGGTCTATATGGGGTTTGGGCAGGCTATCGTTGGCCGGGACTCGCAGGATTTCGCGGGGCTCGTTTTGTGGTCGTCGGCCTTTCTTTAGTGCATCTTGTGGCATTTGCCCTGCCGATGTTGTCGTATCGCGTTATCCACTGGGATGAGATTTTTTCAAAAATCGAATTCTGGGGACTTGCTGGGCCAGAATTTCACGCGGTTTCAACCCGATACTTTTCGTTTTGGATGGCGGTGACGTTGGGAATGGTCCTCGTCGAAAGGCTGCAGGCCAGAGCGGGGCGAAAGTAGAACGAAAAAAGGGGCTTTCGCCCCTTTTTTTTAATCATCGTAAGGTCGAAGACCCTATAGATGACTAGATTTGAAATGGCTTCGGCGAAATCGCCTCTGGGCGCTCAAAGAAGTCGTAGGATTCGTTGCCCTGGGGGAGGAGGCCGAGGTTGCGGGCTTTTTTAACAGCCGCAGCGACCGACTTCTGTTGGCCCAAGGAGAGCTTGCTGATGCGAGCCGGAGTGATTTTGCCACCTTCGGAGATAAAGCGACCAAGAGTCAGGGCGTCTTTATAGTCAAAGAAGTAGTCGCCAGGGAACTCAGGGCGGTATTTTGAACGGACCATTTTCTTCATGTGCCAATCCTCTTCTAGGAAATCTTCAAACAGAGGCGGCAGACTACAACAGATATTGGTTGCCAACAAGACGGAATTTCAATATTTCTAGCGGACTCCGAACGACTCGATAGGAAAGGGACGCGACATGGCGATCTGCGAACTGACAGGCAAGCGCCCGGTGGTGAAGAACCTGGTTAGCCACTCGAACATTAAAACAAAGAAGATTGCGCAACCAAACGTGCAAAAGCGCCGGCTGTTTAGCCAGGCTCTTGGTGATTGGTTACTCTCCGCGTAGCGGCGAGTGCAATCCGTGATATGGAGCATGTTGGCGGTCTCGACCGTTTCATTCTGCGCCAGAAAGAAGAAAAGCTTTCAGTGCGAGCGCTCGACGTTAAACGTCGCATCTCTCGCAAATTGACTCGCGGATCTTCGACAAAAGCGAAAGCTGAGAAGGGAGCTGCGCAGTGAAACTGAAAGTGACTAAAGGCGCGACCGTGCAAGTAATTGCCGGCTCTGACAAAGGTAAGCGTGGAACAGTACTCGATCTCAAAAAAGAGACGATGATGGTTCGCGTACAGGGTGTTCGTATGACGACGAAGCACTCGAAAAAAGACGGCGTTGTGAAGTCGGAAGGTTACATTCATTATTCGAATGTGAAACTTGTCGATGCAGCAAAAAAAGAAGCAAAGAAAACTTCTAAAAAAGCAGCGAAGTCGAAAACGGCTTAACGAGTTTGTTGGCTCGCAAGTAAACGAAGAAGGGAGCCGCTGGCTCCCTTTTTTGTTTGTATGGCGAAGGGATTGAAGACGGTGGAGTGGGCGATGAAGAAAATCGGATTTATGTCGAGTGTGATCGTGATGGTGTTGATGTTGGTCGATGCATCGTATGCGGGCGAGAAGCTCAAGCAGATTACGATCTGTCGTGACTCAAGGGCGTCGGGCTCGAAAGGTGTTCGGACACTGCGCGTGTACGAGGGTGATGATCAGACGTGCAAGGCGACATATTCTAAGACAGATGTTGAGCAGACGGTTGGCTTGAACCGTTCAAATAAACAGTGTGACTCGATATTGGAAGGAATTCGCAAAAACTTGGAAGAGTCACACTGGAGCTGCAAGAAAATGAATTCGGTGTCGGTCTTGGAGTCGAAGGAAGCAAAAGAACAACCCGCGCATACGCTCTAGCTTTAATTGGAACAATGATATGGAAAAACTGAAAGTCGCAGTCATTCAGCTGACGTCGAGCAACGAAATTCGCGAAAATGAGACGTTGATTGTAGAGGCGCTCAAGCGGATTGAAGGGGCTGGTGTTGAGCTTGTTGTTTTTCCTGAGAATGTTTGGTTTATGCGCTTGGCTGAAGGCGAGGGCTTTCCTGACTTTGGAAGCTTGAGCAGTGCGGCCTTTCGGGAGACGCTTCAGGCCTGGGTGAACGCGAATGGTACCGCGGTGGTGCTGGGATCGGTTCCACTTGGGCGAGAGGTTGGCGGTAAGCCCTATGCGGCGACTGTGGTGTTTACTCCGGGGGAGCCGTGGTCGGTTCCTTACACGAAGGTTCATCTTTTCGATGTCGACGTCGCTGGTCATCGGCCTGTGCGGGAGTCGGACCATCTTAAGCCGGGTGAAGGACCTGCCGTTTGGATCTATAAGGGATGGCGATTCGGCTGTGCGATTTGTTACGACGTGAGATTCTCGGAGTTATTTTCGCAATATGCGGCGGCGGGCGTCGACGCGCTGTTTTTGCCGTCGGCTTTTTTGGTGCCGACGGGGCGGCAGCACTGGGAGATCTTGGTGCGTGCACGTGCAATTGAGTCGCAGGCCTATATGTTGGCTCCAGCGCAGAGTGGGGATCACGGTGATCGGTCGGCGGTGGCCGGTGCCGTTGCGGTAACGACGCCGATGGCGGCTCCGCGTAAGACCTATGGGCGGTCGATGATCGTGGATCCATGGGGACGTGTTTTGGCGGCTGCGTCGGCTGAGAAGTCAGGTGTAGAGGTTTTGATTGCTGAACTGGGCAAGGAAGAAATTGCCAAGGTTCGGACTCAGATCCCGATGAAGGCACATCGTCGGCTGGCTCCGCATCAATCGACGAATCAACCGTTGGCGCCCCTTCGAACCCAGGAGTAAGCTTAAGGGCTGAACAGGGGGATGGGATGTCGAAAGCTTGGATTTTGATCGTACCGGTTTTGATGGGTTTGCTATTGGGTGTTGCGGCTTCGGCACAGGGCACGACGGATGACAAAATCAGTTTTGACGACGTTTTTGGCAGCGATCGGGCTCCGGCGGGTCGGGCTGAGGAAATGAAAAAGAAATCTTCGCAGAAACAGTTTCCCGGCGGGCTCGATGAGGGAGATTTGCAAGTGCAGGCGGCGCTTCCGTCGGCGAGCCGAGGGGCTGAAGCTGTTGAGTCGACAGGATCCAGCGCGACCGAGACGACAACGCCAGCGAATGATTAGTGAGGGAGTTTGATATGGCTGAGGATGTAACGCGTGAAATGATGGAAGTGGATGTGCTCATCGTTGGCGGTGGGGCGGCGGGTCTTTCGGCCGCAATTCATCTTCAGAAGCTTGTTCAGGAGCGCGGTCTTGGCGAGTTGATGGTTGCGGTTATTGAGAAGGGCTCGGAGGTTGGCGCGCACTCTCTTTCGGGCGCTGTTTTGGACCCGTCGGCGTTGATCGAGTTGATTCCGGACTTTAGAGAAAAGGGATGCCCGATTGAGGCTGTCGTCGACCATGACGAGGTTCATTTTTTGACGAAGAAAATGAACTTTAAAGCACCGGTGACGCCTCCGCAGTTTAAGAATGAAGGAAACTTCCTTGTGTCGGCGGCGAAGTTTAATCGTTGGCTCGGTCAACAGGCGGAGGCCGCGGGCGTCAACGTGTTTGCGGGCTTTGCCGCGGTCGAAGCACTTTACGACGAAGCGGGAAAAGTGATTGGCGTTCGCACGGGCGATAAAGGCGTCGATAAGCACGGAGGCCCAAAGGCGAACTTTGAGCCGGGCTTACTTTTGCATTCAAAGATTACGATTTTTGCTGAGGGAACTCGCGGTTCGCTCTTTAAGCAGGTTGCGAAGAAGCTTGATCTGTTTAAAGGAAAGAATCCGGACTCATACGAAGAGGGTGTGAAGGAGATCATTCAGTGCCCTCCAGGGACTGTAAAGCCAGGCCAAGTGATCCATACGGCGGGCTGGCCGCTCGATAAGACGATTGGCGGTACGTTTATTTACACGCTGCCGGGCGATCAGATCATCTTGGGCCTTGTCGGGTATCTTGATACGCATGATCCGCTGTTTGATCCACACCGCGATCTCCAGCGTTTGAAGACGCATCCGTTCATTGCCAAAATGATCAAAGGTGGAAAGGTCATTGCCTATGGCGGGAAGACCTTGCCTGCGGGCGGGTGGTTCTCAATGCCGAAACTTTACCACGACGGCATGATGGTCTGCGGTGACTCGGCGATGATGGTCGACGTGAAGCGCTTAAAGGGCATTCACATGGCCATGAAGTCGGGAATGCTTGCGGCTGAGACGGCGATCGAGGCTTTGGCAAAAGGGGATTTTTCGGCGGCCGTCCTTTGCGGTTACGAAAAGCGGGTTGAAGAGAGCTTTATCAAGACTCAGCTCTGGGCGACGCGGAACTTTCACCAGACCCTTTCCAAGGGGATGCTGGTGGCGATGCCGCTTTTGGCAATTCAGGAGATTACCGGTGGCCGCGGCTTGGTCGACAATATGCCGTCGCATCGCGATCTGGAGCAGACGGAGTCGATTGTTGAAGTCTGGGGCTCTCGAGGCTGGGAGCATGAGGATGCTCAGCTGCCGAAGCCGGATGGCGTTTTGTTCTTTGATAAGCTCTCAAGCGTGTATTTGACCGGAACGATGCATGATGAGCATTCGCCGAACCATTTGAAGGTTGCTAATCCTGACCATTGCCGTGATGTGTGCTACGAGAAGTACCGCTCACCCTGTAACCATTTCTGCCCGGCAGCGGTGTATGAGATTGTTCCCGAGGAGACAGGCGAGAAAATGCGGCTCCAGGTGAATTATACGAATTGCATTCACTGTAAAACGTGTGACATCAAGTGCCCGGCAGACAATATCACGTGGACGGTTCCCGAAGGCGGGGGCGGTCCAAATTATAAAGAAACGTGAGTGAACGATGGCTCGGTACTTGGCGATGACTTCGCGCGGTCTAGTGGACGCGCTTCATGATGAATTGATTGAGATTGGCGCGAAGAATCTCGATAAAGAACCGGGCGGAGTGTTCTTTGATGGCAACTGGTCGGTGGTGATGCGGGCGAACCTTCGCCTGCGCACAGCGACTCGTATTGTGAAGCCGATTTTGAGCTTCCCGGCCTATAAGAACGAAGACCTCTATAACAACATTCTGAAGTTTGATTTCACGAAGATGATTGAAGTCGATGGAACGCTGGCGGTTGAGGCGAGTGTTCGCGAGTGTGCCTTCAAGGACCAACGCTTTGTCGCGATGAAGGTGAAGGATGCTGTTGTCGATCAGTTTCGCGAGAAGCTGGGGGCAAGGCCTTCGGTCGACAATGAGAATCCCGATTTGGTGATCGTTGTTCGCGGTTATAAGAATCATTTTGATGTGAGTCTCGACACCTCGGGCGATGCACTGTTTAAGCGCGGTTACCGACTGGCGACGGGCGAAGCGCCGATCAAGGAACATGTTGCTGCGGGGCTTTTGAAGCTTGCCGAGTGGGATGGCGTTACGCCGCTTGTGGATCCGATGTGTGGCTCGGGAACGATTCTCATTGAAGCGGCGATGATGGCGAAGAAGATGGCACCCGAAACTCTTCGCAAGAGCTTTGGTTTTATGAAGTGGAAGGGCTATGACCGCGAAGTCTTTAAAAAAGAGCTTGAGACGGTCTTGGATGCCGAAGAGACAGCGACTGAGAAGTTGATCGCTCGTTTGACGGTTGAAGATGAAGAGGGTGTCGAGAAAGTGCAGCCGATGTTCTACGGCTATGACCTCGATGCGCAGGTGATCAAGGCGGCGAAGGCGAATGCAAAAGAGGCTGGCGTTGATGACATCGTGGTCTTTCGTCGGCACGCGATGGAGACACTTGAGGCACCGTGTGAAAAAGGTGTGGTCATTACGAATCCTCCCTACGGCACGCGTTTGGGAAACAAAGAGTCGCTCAAAGATGTCTATAAGGATTTTGCATTTACGTTGAAGAATCGCTTTAAGGGCTGGACGGCGTTTGTGCTTTCTGGCGATCCCGAGCTCTCGTCGGCAATGAAGCTGAAGGCGACTCGTCGCGCTCCGGTCTATAACGGCAATATCGAGTGCCGTTTGCTCAAGTACGAAATGTTCTGATTTTGACGGAGGCGCTAGTCCGACGGTCGGATATCGCGTCGCAGCTTCCGGCGCCGGAAGTATGGGTGCGTCGTCGGTGTGGTTCGGTGAACTGCGCCGCGGTTGGGCCCGCGGCTGACATGACTAATTGAAACTGAAGTTTAGTTGGCGGGAGTCTCGGATGCAGGCGGTGCATCTGTTGGTGCGATTTGGACTTCTTCAATGGCAGCCTGTTGACCGGGCTTATTGACGGCCGTGTACGAGCCGACGGCGCCGAGAAGAACCGAAGCGAGAAGAAGCTGCAGAGCCATGCCGGGCTTTTTGCGAAGAATGATCGGCATCGCGCCAAGCGCGAGCCAAATCACGATCTTAACGATGGCCCATGATGGGAAAGCCTTCATGGCGCCGATTTTGGCGAGAAGTCCAAAGCCTGCAACGAAGACGATCAGCGAAGCGATGCCGTGAATGGCAGCCCAGGGCTTTCGTTTGTCGGCGGCCGAGAAGGCGATGGCGGCGAGTGACGTGAAAAGCAGAAAGAGTGAGGCCACGTGAAGAACTTTGTAGAACTGATAACTCATAATTGATCCTCCCTTTGTTCATTGCGTCGTATTTGAAGCAAAGCCTTTTGGCAAGCGACGGCGATCGCCTTACGCTTATGAAATGATGGATATCAAGATGAAGAGAAAGAAACCAAAGGCAGAGCTCGAGGTTCCAGAGAAGATCGTGAAGGCGTGGAAGGTGGCGCGAGAGGTGCGAAAGCGGGCCTATGCTCCGTATTCGGCCTATCAGGTCGGAGCGGCGCTGATCGACGAAAAGGGCACCGTCCTTACTGGCTGTAACGTCGAGAACGCCTCATATGGGGCAACGATCTGTGCTGAGCGAAATGCGATGCTGCATGCCGTGGCTGAGGGAATCCGGAAGATTCGCCATGTTGTCGTGGTGACGGACTCGGAGCCGCCAGCTCCGCCGTGTGCGCTTTGCCTGCAGGTACTCTGTGAGTTTTCGGATGAAAAGACGCGCGTGTGGCTCGGTGATCTTGACGGTGTGAAAGAGTGTCTTGAGCTCTCGGAGCTTTTACCGCGGCATTTTGGTCCGGGAAGCCTCGCACGAGGTCTGCGCGCACGCGCGACACGGCTTAAGCGTTAGTCTTCGTCTTTGATTTTGAGAGCTTTGAGGAGGGCGGGGAGTTTGGTCATCGCCACCTTCATGCGGATATGATCCTGGAGGGGTAACAGCGGATTGCCGCCATACTTTCCAGGTTTGGTGATCGCTTTACTGACGGCAGACACCGCGGAAAGCTGGACGTTGTCGCAGACCTCGATGTGTCCAGTCACAACGGAGTTTCCTCCGGCGACAAAGTTTTTTCCAATTTTAGTTGAGCCGGCAAGGCGGAAGCCAGCCGTGATGATCGAGTTTGCGCCGACGATTGAGTTGTGTGCGATGTGGACCTGGTTATCGAGCACAGCACCCTGGCCGATGCGCGTGTCGCCGAAGGTTCCGCGATCGATGGTGTTGCTAGCGCCGAGGTGCGCGCGGTCTTCGATGATCACGCGGCCCTGGTGCGGGATTCGATAGTGATTGAACTTCAGATCGTGAGCATAGCCAAAGCCCTCTTTGCCGATCGTGGAATTGGGATTGATTTCGCAGTCGTGGCCGATCGCGCACGAGTGACCGATGTAGACAAAGGGATGAAGGACGGTGCGTTCCCCTATGGTTGCGCTGTGCTCGATGTTCACGTGGGCTGCGATCGTCGTGTCTGCACCAATGGTGACACCGCGACTAATAATGGAGTAGGGGCCGACGCGCACATTTTCGCCAAGCTTCGCGCTGGGGTGAATAAGGGCCGTAGGATGGATGAGTGAGCTTGTGGCGTCGAAGTCGGTGTTGAGGTGCGGCGTTTTGAGGAAGAAGTGAAAGATCACTTCGCGCATCGCACGTTCAGCTTCGGGCGAGTAGAGAATGGGCCTGCCGCCGACGAGTTCGCGGAGTTCGCTGACTCGAGCCTTCATGCTGAAGTTGAGGACGAGTGCTGTCGCCGGGCTTTTGAGCGCTTTTTCAAGAAGGTGGGGTTGCGAAACAAATATGATGGAACCAGCGCGGGCTTCTTCGGGCGAAGAGACGCTGGTGATCGGGATTTGTAGCGAACCCTCGTGTTCGGTCACGAGTGAACTCAAATGGTCTGCGATTGTCGTAAGTTGGATCATCTTCACACTTGTTTTATGGCAGCTGGTCCTCTACGGTGAAGCTGTTTTAACGAATATTGAGGAGCGACCTGTGCTGAATCGGCTGCGGCGTGTATCGCGCCGCATCGGAGGATGGATGGCTGCAAAAAAAGCGGCAACGACTTCGGGCGGATCTTCGAACAAAGCGTCGAAGAAACCCTCCCCTAAGAAACAAGAAGTAAAAGCGTCAGCGTCTAAGATGAAGGACGCGAAGGCGAAAGCAAAACCTACGAGCAAAACGTCAGCGGCGAAGCCGATGGCGAAGCCCGTGGCGTCGGCAAAAGCTGCGCCGAAGGCATCGGCCAAACCGGTCGCCAAGGCGGCAAAGCCCGTAAAGGCGAACGCAAAGGCTGATATGAAGCCAACGGCGGCGGTGAAGTCGGTTCCGCTGAAGACGGCGTCAGAGAAGGTGCCGGCGAAAGCGGAAAAGGTGCTTAAAAAGCAACCTGAGGCCGATGTCGTTGCTGAATTGGATAGCGAATTTGATACGACAGACATTGTGGATGCAGACCTTGAAGGCGCTGTGGATCTCGCGGCTGTTGAACCTCTCGATGGGGACCCATCGGCAGCGCGACGTGCTGCGATGAGTCTGAAAGGGCCTGTGGAAGCTGAAAAAGTGGCCCAAGAGAAGAAGAAAAAGAAGGACGATCTTAAGATTGATCGTTCTGGAGATCTCGAAGCGCAGTGGTCATCGCTTAAAGAGAAGTCAAAAGCGATCAAACCTGTTCCCTATAAGATGACGGAGAGGTATGAAGCTCGAGGACCTATTCAGCACAAGGTGCTGGGCTGGGGCTATATCTTGACCAATCAAAATGATCGGCTCGAGGTTTTGTTCCAGGACGGCATTAAGTTTTTGATTTCAAACTACAAGGCGTAACGCAGGTAAAGGATAAGGACTCGGATGGCGAAAGACGATTTGGCGCAGTTGGAAGGTAAGATTGTCGACGCAAGCGCGGGAGGCCTTTATAAGGTCATGCTTGAGAATAATGTCGAAATTATTGCCCGACTTTGTGGCAAAATGCGCCGCTTCAATATCCGCGTCGTTGTTGGCGACAAAGTAACTGTCGGTGTGTCGCCCTATGATCCAACGAATGGCTTGATTCTTTACCGCCATAAGTGATCCCCTTTTTAGCACTATGACCATCCAAACTATTTCGTTTCCTGAGTTTCGCGAGAAGTTTCTCGCGAATATTACACTGAAGTCGGCGCAAGCGGTCCTCGAGCTTGCTGCTGAAGGCGGAACCGTTCCCTTTATTGCGCGTTACCGGAAAGAGAAAACCGGTGGGCTTGATGAGGTCGAGATTCGGGCCGTAATTGAAGCCAACGAGACGCTCACCGAATTGAATAAACGGCGCGAGTTTGTTGTGCAGGAGATTCATTCGCAGGGAAATCTCACGGATGAACTGAAGAAACGAATTCAGACATGCTACGACCTCGGTGAGATCGAAGAGATCTATCGTCCGTTCAAGAAAAAGAAAAAGACCAAAGCGACGCTTGCGCGTGAAGCGGGGCTTGAGCCACTGGCGGATTGGCTATGGAAGATCGGTCATGGTGAGCAAAAGCCCGATGTGACGATGGAAATCAAAGCGAAGGATTTCCTGAATGTCGCCGCTGGCTATGCGACCTACGACCTCGCTCTCAAAGGTGCTCAGGATATTGTTGTCGATAAACTTTCGAATGATCCGGCGCTACGCGAACGAATTCGTTCCAACTTCTTTGAGAAGGGACGCATCGTTTCGAAGAAGGCGAAAGGGTATAAGCCGCACTCGAAGTTCGAGATGTATGCAGAGTTCTCGGAACTCGCAAAAAGCCTCATGGACAAAAAAGCGTCGCATCGTTACTTGGCGATGCGCCGCGGTTGGACTGAAGAAGAGCTGACGGTTTCGGTCGAAGGCGATGAGACGGAAAACCTTCTGTTGTTTGAAAAGATGACTCATACGTCGGATGTGGCAAAGGCCGCGGCCGGCGACGCCGAAATTGCGAAGGTCCTTGAGTTTTTGAAGATGTGCGCAAAACTTGCGTACACGGTTCATGTGCATCCTTCGATTTCAAATGAAGTGCATCGCGCTCTGAAGGATCAAGCGGATAAAGATGCGATCACAGTGTTTGCTGAGAACGTGCGAAAAGTACTTCTCGGTAGCCCCTTTGGACCACGTTGCGTGCTGGGAGTTGATCCTGGTCTTCGCACGGGATGCAAAGTCGCGCTGATCGATAAGCAGGGCAATTTTATTTCGAATACGGTCCTGCAGATTCTTGGCGAAGGTGCGCATGAAAAAGCGAAGGCGCTGTTCGCGGAAGTCCTGAAGCAGATCAAGATCGATGCGATCGCGGTCGGCAACGGCACCGGCGGTCGTGAAGCCGAGACGTTTATTCGAAAAGTTTTGAAAGAGTTGAGTACGGAAGTACCGGTGATTTTGGTGAGAGAATCCGGCGCGTCGGTCTATTCGGCGAGCGATGTCGCTCGTGAAGAGTTTCCGGACCTGGATTTGACGATTCGCGGTGCGATCTCGATCGCGCGGCGTTTGCAAGATCCGCTGGCGGAGCTTGTTAAAGTTGATCCGAAGAGTATCGGCGTCGGTCAATATCAGCACGATGTTTCGCAGACGGCTTTGAAGAAGTCGCTTGAGGAAGTCGTCGAGAGCTGCGTGAACGGTGTCGGTGTTGATTTGAATACGGCATCGGCTCCGCTTTTGGCCTACGTTGCGGGTATTGGGCCGACGGTTGCTAAGGGCATTGTCGAGTTTCGAAAGTCCAACGGACTCTTTAGTGAGCGCGATCAGCTTTTGAAGGTTGGTCGGTTCTCGCCGAAGGTGTTCGAGCAGAGCGCTGGGTTTTTGCGAATTCCGGGTGGCAAACATCCTTTGGATGCGACGGGGGTTCACCCTGAGCGCTATGCGGCTGTTCGTGATATGGCGGCGGAAGTCGGTGTTCCGGTCACGGGGCTTTTGGGCGATGGCGCGAAGAAGCTCTTGGGGCTACGCACGAAGTGGGCACAGATCATCGGTGAGTTTACGTTTGACGATATTATTCGTGAACTTGAAAAGCCGGGACGCGATCCGCGCGATCCGTTCAAAGTCTTCGCATTCCGCGATGATATTTTTGAAGTGAAGGATCTCAAAGAGGGCATGATCTGCCCTGGTATCGTGACCAACGTGACCAATTTCGGTGCGTTTGTCGATATCGGCGTTCATCAAGACGGTCTGGTTCACATCTCGGAGCTTTCGACGAAGTTCGTCGATGATCCGCGCAAGGTGGCGAACCCGGGTGATCAGGTGACGATTCGCGTTTTGGGCGTGGATCTTGAGAAAAACCAGATTTCGCTTTCGATGATTTTAGAAGCGGGAGCTCCTCGTGAGCGTGCTCCGCGGGCCGAGGCGCCGCGTCCTTCAGGAGAGCGTGGCGGTGGACCACGGCCATCTGTGGCGGCCGGTGGAAGTCGGCCAGCGGCGGGCGGCCGATCGAGTAGTGGACCTCGCCCAGGGGCGCCTGGCGCTCCGGGTGGACCGGGACCGCGTGCGGCGTCAGCTGATCGCGGTGGTGATCGTGGACCTCGTCCGGGCGGTCCAGGTGGACCACATTCTGGTGGAGGCCCTGGTGGTGGGCCGCGCCCAGGTGGGAAGCCGTTCAACAATCCGTTTGCGGCATTGTTGGGAAGCGGCGGAGCGCCGGGTGGCGATGCTGGCGCGGGTAAGCCGAAGCGATAGACGTGAATAGAGTGAAAGTAAAAAAAGACAGCTCCGGATCGGGGCTGTCTTTTTTTATCCTTTGATGGCGAGTAGTCGCTCGGCAATCTCCACGAAACCGTGGCCGCCCTCTTTGGAGGCGATGAACGCGGGTTTATGTTTGAGGCGCGTTTCGAAGCGGCGAATGTTGGCGACGGCGAATGAATTTTGGAAGGCCTCGAACATCGGTTCGTCGTTTGGAGAGTCGCCACAGAAGATGATTGAGCCCTTCTTGTTCTCTTGAGTGAAGTCGAAGCCGAGCTCGCGTGAGCAGTAGGTTTTGCACATCGAGAGTTTGTCGTACTGACCAAACCAACCATTGACGTGAATGGAGCTGACCTTAGCAATGGCACCAAAGCGTTCAAAAACCGCGACGATCTTACTGATGTCTTGATCGGAAAGGGGGCTCACATCTTCCGCAAAGTCGATGGCGAGATCCATCAAGCGGGAGAATTGATCGCTGGCGATGGCGGCACCGGGAACCTCTTTGAGGACAGCGGTGCGAATACTCTCGAGCTTCAGGCGATTGGCATCGCGTTCGGATTCAGTAAAGACAAAGTGCCGGCGCATGTGTTTGCCGGTCGCGTCGTTGATGTAGCGAAAGTAAAAGCCGCCGTTTTCACCAATGATGCCGTGAACGGGCCAGAAGCGTGCGATCATTTCACACCAGCCGGCCGGCCTCCCAGTGACCGGAACGATTTTCATTCCCGCGCGATGCAGGCGCCAGAGTGAGTCATAGGCCTCAGGACCAAGCTGACCTTCGTCGGTGATCGTGTCATCGATGTCGGTGAAGATGGTGTGAACGCCGCGAGTTTTGAACTGATCGAGAGTGTTCATATCTGTCATCGGACCAGGTCTTGCCGCGCCGTTCAAGATGGTCCAGGTAAAAATCGCTTGCGCGAAGTGGTCGGTTCAGCCCACTTTATCAGTGAATAGTGACGGAAGCGTTGCATCAACATCATTGAGCGGTGGCATCGAACGTGGCGAAAAAGCGCGCAGTCAAAAAGTCAGGGTGGATTGACCGGCGGGGGTAAAACTCTGGTGGTGGTCGAGTCACCGACAAAGGCGAAGACGATCCGAAAGTTTCTAGGGAAAGAGTACATCGTCGAATCCTGTATGGGGCATATTCGCGATTTGCCACAATCGTCGAAGGATATTCCTGAGAAGTTTAAAAAGCAGAAATGGGCGCAACTCGGTGTGGATACGGAGCATGAGTTTGAGCCGATTTATTGCGTTCCGAAGAATAAGACGAAGATCGTCAGCCTCTTGAAGGATCGTTTGAAAGAAGTCGATCGCGTCTTGCTTGCGACGGACGAAGACCGCGAGGGAGAGAGCATCAGCTGGCATTTGGTGGAAACACTGAAGCCGCAGGTTCCGTTTCGGCGAATGGTTTTTAACGAGATCACCAAAGACGCGATCATCAGTGCGTTGGACGACACTCGCGAAATCAATGTGAATCTGGTGCGTGCGCAAGAGGCGAGGCGGATTCTTGATCGCCTGGTCGGTTATACAATTTCTCCGCTGCTTTGGAAGAAAGTGGCCTATGGTCTGTCGGCTGGACGAGTTCAGTCGGTGGCCGTTCGTTTGATTGTTGAGCGCGAGCATGAGCGGCTCAAATTTAAGAAATCGAGCTACTGGGACCTGCAGGCCGAAAACGAGAAAGATGCGATTGGCTTTCATTCGCGTTTGATCGCCTACAAAGGCAAGCGAACCGCTACGGGTAAGGACTTTGACAGCACGACGGGGCAGCTCTTAAGTGAGCGGCGCACGGATACGCTCGCTCTTGACCAAGAGACGGCGGAGAAGATCTTAGCGGAAGTGAAGAGCGCTGCGTGGAAAGTGACGGAGGCGGACGAGAAGCCAATTTCGCGAAAGCCACCGGCGCCGTTTATCACCTCAACTTTGCAGCAGGAATCGAACAGAAAGCTTGGGCTTTCAGCTCGTGAGACGATGCAGGTGGCGCAGTCGCTGTACGAACAGGGTTTTATCACCTACATGCGTACAGACTCGACGTTCCTCTCGACTCAGGCTTTGGATGCGGCTCGAAACCGAATCACGAAACTCTATGGCAAAGAGTACTTGCCGGAAGCGCCGCGAACTTACGACGATAAAAAAGCGCGAGGTGCGCAAGAGGCACACGAAGCGATTCGTCCAGCCGGAACCGAGATGGTGACTCCTGAAGAGACAGGTCTTTCAGGACTGCCATTTAAACTCTACGATTTGATCTGGAAGCGTACGATCGCGAGCCAGATGGTTAATTCGAAGCAAAAACAGCTCGCGGTTCGCTTTGAAGTGGGGCCTGCGACATTTGCGGCGAGTGGAATGACAATTGAGTTCCCGGGCTTTTTAAGGGCTTACGTTGAGGGAAGTGACGACGAGACGGCGGCGCTTGAAGAAAAAGAAGTGCGGCTGCCGGCAATGAAGCCGGGCGACTCGGTGAAGGCCAAGTCGATCACGCCCGAGGGGCACGAGACGAAGCCGCCGGCGCGGTTTACGGAAGCTAGTCTGGTGCAGACAATGGAACGCGAAGGCATCGGTCGTCCGTCGACCTATGCTTCGATTATTGGAACGATCATTGATCGCGGCTATACGCGCAAAGCAGGCAATGCCTTGGTGCCGACGTTCACAGCGATGGTGGTCGCGAAGCTTCTTCGTCAGCATTTACCAGAGTATGTGGATCTTGGATTCACAAGCGGTATGGAGGATGCGCTCGACGATATCGCACAAGGCGATCTCGATTCGATTCAGTATTTGAAGTCGATTTACTTTGGTACCGGAGCAAAGCACGCGGGCTTGAAGCCGCAGGTTGATAAGCAGGAAAAGGAAATTGACCCTGCTGATGCGCGCTCGATTGAGCTTGAGGGGCTAAAGGGCTTGAGCTTTCGTGTCGGTCGCTATGGTGCGTATGTTTGCCGTTCGACAAAAGAAGGTGAGCAGTGCGCTTCGATCCCTGATGCTCAGGCGCCGTCGGAGATCACAGCTGATGTGGTCAACAAGCTGATCGATCAGAAGCTGAATGGCTCGGATGCTTTGGGTAAGGATCCAAAGACGGGACTGCCGATTTACGTTTTGACGGGACGCTATGGACCCTATGTGCAGCTTGGCGAGGCCGATAGCGAAGAGGCAAAACCGAAGCGGGTTTCACTTCCGGCGGGAATGGAGGTCGATAAGGTCGACCTTCCGAAGGCGCTGCAGCTTTTGGAATTGCCGAAGACTCTGGGATCGCATCCGGGGACAGGGAAAGAGATCAAGGCGGGGCTTGGTCGTTTCGGTCCCTATGTCGTACACGACGGCGATTTCCGTTCGATTCCCAAAGGCGAGAGCCTGTTTGAAGTCACTCTCGCTCGGGCACTCGAGCTTTTTGAGAAGCCCAAGCAGGGGCGTGGCCGAGCGGCGGCCCTTCGGGAGATTGGTCCGGTGCCCGGCATGGAAGAAAAGGTTCAGGTCTTCTCTGGCCGCTATGGTCCTTATGTGAAGCTAGGAAAAGTCAACGCATCGCTCCCTGAGGGGATGAAGCCCGAGGATGTGACGCTGGAGCAGGCGTTGGATCTGATCAAGGCGCGAAACGACGGTGAACTTCCAAAAGCCGGCGAGGCCGAGTCGACGAAAAAGTCGAAAGGGAAGCGCAAAGCGGCCCCTAAGGCTGAGGCGAAGGCGGTAGTTAAAAAAGCACCGGTAAAAAAGGCGGAAGAAAAGGCAGCGAAGGCCGTTCCGGCAATAAAGGCGGCGGCGAAGACGATTGTCAGGAAAAAGTAAGGCTTGTCAGTCGGCGAGACTGGCTTCTTGAAACGGCGTGTCGGATCGGATACTATTCGATCCGATGTTAGGGCCTTGGCGAAATTGGCATCATAAACTGACGGGACGGGAAACTCTGTCCCCAGCGACGGCGGAGACGCAGGTCTGGACACCGCCGCCGCCTGAACTTGGCCAATTGGAGCTTCCGATTGGGCGAGAAGTGGCGCGTGATCGTAACGCCGATCGCGGCGGGCGCAGTTTTTACTTCTTTGATTTCGACGATAACGTCGCTTTCCTTGCGACGCCCATCATTCTCTTTGAAAAGGGCACACGTCGAGAGCTGAAGGTTTCAAGTGGCGAGTACGCCCAGATCCACCGTCAGCTGGGTACAGCCGGTGCGTATGAAAACTATGAGCTCGACTACTGTGACCAGACGGGTTCTTTTCGCTGTTTCCGCGATCGCGATATGGGAGTGCTGGAAAAGCTTTTGGGCCGCAGGCAAATGTTTGTGCAGGATTTGGCGGCAGCCCTGGGGCATCCTGATGTGCACTGGAAGGGACCGTCGTGGAGCTGCTTTTATCATGCGGCTCTGAACCAGCGGCCGATGAGTTTGATCACGGCCCGGGGGCATAGTCCGGAGACGATCAAAGAGGGTATTCGGCTCTTTGTGAACCGCGAGTATCTCCCTCAAGAACCAAACTATCTGAGTATTTTTCCGGTGACGAACCCGTCTGTGCGCAAGGTTTTGGGCTGCCAGGATGGCTCGACTTCGGTCGCGGCTTTAAAAAAAGCGGCGATTCGGGCCTCGGTTGAGCGGGCGATCGAAGTCTATGGAAACAATGACTTTCACCGTTTTGGGATGTCCGATGACGATCCGCATAACATTGACCTGATCACGGAGGAGATGCGCCTTTTGAAGGCGGACTATCCCAGCATGTCGTTCTTTGTCATTGAGACGCAGGCAGGGCGGTTTGTGAAGTGGGAGGTCTTCGCCGATCGGAGCGAGGCGACAATTTGTTCCACCGCGTCTGATTTCCAGTCTTTTGAGCAGCTGACGCTGCTACCTCCTTAGGGCTACGCTTTTAAGACCCGAATCGTCTGGGTATTAAGGAAGCGTCATGAAATTCATCTTAGCCACGGCCACAGTTCTGTGGTTTGCCCTGTCTGCCAATGCTCAAGGTTTGAAGCTTGAGTGTGCGAATGTGCATCGCATTCAGGGAAAGTTTTTTGATAATCACATTCTCTTCAAGACGCCAGACTCTGCGATCGAGTCTCGAACGGTGGATCAGTTCATCAAGCGACTTGATGGTGCGAAACTCTACATGCGTCAAGCGGATGTGGATCAGATCAAGGCCTCGATGAAGGGTCATTTTGCAAAGCTTCGCGCTATGACGGCGGACTGCAGTTCGATTGAAAAATCGCAAGAGCTGTTTGTGAAGCGTGTGCGCGAGCGAGTTGAGTTCGCCAAAAAGACGCTCACGGCGAAAAGTTTTAAGTTCGACTCGTCGACACAGCTGACGCTTGATCCGGACTCGCGCCAGTTTGCGAAAACAGAGGCCGAGCAGAACACTTATCATAAAAAGTATCTGCAGTTTCAGCTCTCAAACCACTTGGCGACGGGCCTCACTCAAGACGACGCTGCTCAGCAGGTTATTCGCTCGTATGAGCGTGGGCTAAAGCGCATTGCCGAAACTTCGAAGGAGCAGATGTTCTCGGACTATCTCGATTCTTTCGGTCGGGCACTTGATCCCCACACATCGTATTTTTCGAAAGACACTCTCGAAGACTTCGAGATGGACATGTCGCTCTCGCTTGAGGGGATTGGCGCTTCGCTTTCACAACAGGATGGATTCACAGTTGTTGAATCGCTGATTGATGGTGGCAGTGCAAAGTCGTCTGGCCTGGTGCAGCCTCAGGATAAAATCGTGGCGGTTGGTCAGGTGAATCCCGATGGAAGCGAAGCCGCGTTTGAGAACGTGGTTGAGGTCGATCTTCGCGATGTGGTTCGCAAGATCCGTGGTCCGAAGGGAACAAAGGTTCGGTTGCAGCTTCTCCGTCAGAAGTCGGATGGTGCGAAAGAGCGTCTCGCCATCACGTTGACTCGTGACAAGGTGAAGCTTGAGGACAACGCTGCTCAGCTTTCGATGCTCGATCGGGAGATTGACGGCAAGAAGGTTCCGATTGCCCTCCTCAACCTGCCGTCATTCTATTCGGACGGTCGTCGCGGCGGTCGTTCGGCTGCAAGCGATATGAAACGTTTGATTGCCGAAGCGAAAGAAAAAGGCGCGAAGGCGATGGTTGTCGATTTTCGACCAATGGTGGCGGTTCGCTTGAGGACGCTGTTCGGAATTGCGGGACTTTTCTTTAAGCTTGGCAACGTGGTGAAGCAGAGCAATCGCGATCCGGATGGACAGGCGCTGACGTTGGCTGATCGCGATAGCACAGTTGACTGGAACGGTCCGCTTGTGATCCTGACGAGCCGTATGTCGGCTTCGGCAAGTGAGATTGTCGCTGGTACTTTGAAAGACTATTCCCGCGCGGTTATTGTCGGAGGAGATCACACCTTTGGTAAGGGCAGCGTGCAATCTGTTCAAGAGTTGCCGCCGGGTTTGGGTGCCGTGAAGACAACGGTCGGTTGGTTCTTTACGCCCGGTGGTTTTTCGACACAGTGGCGGGGAGTCGATGGGGATGTGGTGCTTCCGAGTGCTTTGGCCAACGATGAGTTTGGTGAAAAGACTCTCGATTACTCTTTGAATCCGCAGCAAATCAAGCCGTTCAAGTCAGAAGAGGCAAAGGCTGATTGGGCGGAAGTGACGAAATCCGATATCGACCAATTGAAAACCCGCGCGTCGGCTCGGGTGGCGAAAAATCCTGAGTTTCAAAAGATCGTGACGGAGACCAAGAAGGCCAAGGCTCGCGGCAAGCTGATCAAACTGGCTGAGTCGTTCAAAGAGTCGAAAGAGCGGAAAGACGAGACCGATCAGAAAAAGGCTTGGACGAAAGAGGATCGGTTGGCTGAGTACTTGAAGCGCGCCGATCTGCAAGAAGCAGTCAATGTTGCCGCCGACCTCTTTGCGACACAAAACAAAGTGCCGCTCAACAAAGTGGTCATTCCGCCGCCTCCGGCTCCAGCGCCAACAAAAGTGGCAGCGGCGGTAGCGCCAGTTAAGAAGACAGGTGAAGGCGAAGCTGTTGTTCAGAAGAACGTCATTGAAAACTCATCTGGCGCGATTAAGCGCGATGAGAAAGAGTCTTCACAGACAAACTAATGGCTTAGGGCATTGAAATAGAGCCAAAGTATGCGCCGTCCTGAGGGTCTCAGGGCGGCGTTATTTTGACAAACAGCCGGGGCTTCGTTAACCCAAGAGGCTGATAACGATGTATTGGGGGATCGATGGCACGAACCGTCGGAAAAGCTGTTGGAAAGTCGCCAGGGAAGTTGCCAGCGAGGGCGCCGGTAGAGGCCGCAGGGCGACCAGGTAAAAAGGCATCGGGGAAGACGGTTGGCGCTCGCGATCGAGCATTGGGGCTCCTTGATAAAAAGCTTGTGCTGAACATGCTGGATCTGATGGTGAAGTCGCGCGTTCTCGAAGAGCGACTGATCAAGGTCTATAAAACAGGCGATGCCTATTTTTGGATCGGAGCTCCCGGCGAAGAGGCCTTTGGTGTTCCGCTCGGACTCTTGGTCGACAAGGGGCATGGCCCTGCCCACGATTTCCTCCACTTGCATTACCGGGGTACTCCAACCCTCGTTGCGATGGGCATGCCGATGATCGACTCGATTCGGTTGATTATGAACCGCGCAACTGATTCCTCGACGGGTGGTCGAAACTTCGCCAATCACTATTGCTTCCCGAAGTGGAACGTTGTGCCGGTCGGTTCGCCGATCGAAGTTCAGTACAGCATGGCCGTTGGAACGGCGATGGCGCAGCGTCGTCGCAAGATGAAAAAAGAGTCTGCGGGCGTGAGTATCGTGACTGGTGGTGACGCCGGCAGTGCCGAGGGAGATTTCGCCTCGTGTTTGATCTGGTCGTCGCGTCCTGGTGCTGAGCTTCCGGTGTACATGACAGTGCAGAACAATAAATAGGGCATCTCGACGAACTACGATAGCCAACATGGAGAGAAACATGTGTCGGATCGTGGCAAAGCCTTTGGTATTCGCACCAATGTGGTCGATGGCAACGATCCAATTGAATCCTACTTCGCGATTTCGCAGGACCTTGAGTACATTCGTAAAAACACGAAACCGGTTTTGACGGAATTCATGGTTTCGCGCCTTTACGGTCACTCATCGGCGTCGGGTGCGAATCGTGAAAACGGCGAGTGTCCAATTGAACGTTTTGAAAAACGCTTGGTGGATTCAAAGTACATCGCGACGGGATTTGTGAAAGAGCTATGGCAGCAGTACGACGACGAGTCGCGCGACGCGGCCGAGAAGGTTCGCGCCGAGGGTGTTCCGACGGCGGAAAGTGTTTGGGATCATATCTACGTTGGAAATGAGAATGCGGACTGGAGGAAATTCTAATGGCAAATATGGCTCAAGCCATTCGAATGGCTCTTCATTACGGAGAATCGAAACTCGGAGTGACAGATATTTTTGGCGAAGATGTCGGAGCGCCTCTTGGTGGGGTTTTCACGGCCACTCAAGGTTTAAAAACCGCCTGGAACTCTCCTCTTGATGAGCGCGGTATTGTCTCAACGGCAATCGGTCTTGGGCTTGCTGGAGATCGCTGCGTTGCCGAGATTCAATTCTGTGACTATATTTTCAATACGATCGATCTCTTGAAAATGGCTGGCAACACACTCTGGTGTTCAAACGGTCAGTACAATATGCCGATCGTTTTGATGACGCCTGTTGGCGCGGGAATTCGCGGTTCGGTTTACCACTCTCACTCGTTTGATGCGTGGGCGACTCGGCTTCCGGGTTGGAAGGTTGTCATGCCATCGACGCCACTCGATGCATACGGACTTTTGATTTCAGCAATCAAAGATCCGAATCCAGTTTTGTTTCTAAAGCCAAAGGCTTTGATGCGAATCAAGGGCGAAGAGTTGATTCCAGGCGAGCCACAGGAAGAGAAGGAGCTGAAGGCGATGATCGATGCGCCGATTGGCGATCGGTCAAAATGGAAACCGCGAGGGCCAGCAGTCGGTGAGTTTGAGATTCCGATCGGAAAAGGCAAAATCACACGCGAGGGCAGTGACATTACGGTTGTGACCTATGGTCGCCATGTTCTGATGTGCAATAAAGTGGCTGATGATTTGGCGGCCAGCGGTATCTCGGCGGAGGTCATCGATCTTCGCAGTCTGTATCCTTATGACTGGTCGATGATTCGCGAGTCCGTTCGCAAGACGGGTCGAGTTCTGTTCGTCAATGAAGACACGGAAGTGACGAACTTTGGTGAGCATTTGGCGTATCGTGTGACGCAAGAGCTGTTTTATGAGCTTTTGGCACGGCCCCGTGTTCTTGCGGGAAAGAATCTTCCGGGAATTGGTTTACACCCGAATCTTGAAGAAGCGTCGGTGCCGCATGGGCACGATATTGAGGTCGCAATTCAAGAGGTCATGGCGGAAGTTCCATAATGAAAAATGCTGTTCCTAGTTTCGATCGCTATGATCTCTATCGACGTGCTGTTCAGTCTCCTGAAGTCGATGTTCGCTTTATTCGCGATACCTACGTCGAACTGACGGGGCGAGATCCCAAAGTTCTGCGCGAAGATTTTTGCGGAACATTTGCGATCTCGTGCGAGTGGGCCAAGCTTTCGAAAAGTTACAAGTCGGTTGGGATCGATCTTGATCCTGAGCCTATTCTATATGGACTGACGCACAACCTGCCTCAGCTGCCGCGTTCGATGCGCGAGCGGGTGACCATTCATCAAGCCAATGTGCTCTCTCCTGATCTCCCGACAGCGGATGTGATTTGTGCGATGAACTTCTCGCACTACATTTTTAAGCAGCGCAATACGATGAAGGCCTATCTCTTAAACTGCTACTCGGCGTTGAGTGTGGGTGGTGTTATGGTCATGGATTGCTTTGGTGGCCCGGCTTGTCAGCAGGCCAACGTTGAGCAGACTGAGCATCGCGATTTCACCTACATTTGGGAGCAGGTTTCGTTTAACCCGCTGACCAACGAGGCGCTTTTTCAAATTCACTTTAAAGACAAAGGCCCCAACGGGCGCACGCGCAAACATAACAACATGTTCACCTATGATTGGCGGATGTGGTCGATTCAAGAACTACGTGAGCTGATGCAGGAGACAGGGTTTAGAAAAACGCATGTCTACTGGGAAGGAACCACTCGCAATGGCGAGGGCGATGGCATTTTCTCGCGCGTTGAAGTCGGTGAAGAGTGTGAAGCCTGGGTCGCCTACGTTGTTGGCGAGAAGTAGTCTGAGATAGGATTTTAAGCGTGATTGTCTTGATCGCTGATTTGCACGGCAATCGCGCGGCGTTTGATTCGATCTGCGCTGACGTCGCTCGTCGCGGCTTTACGATGCTGAACGGTCCTCTGCGCCGAGATTTGCGTGAGGACGATGCGGTGCCGGTCTTCTTGGGGGATCTGGTGGACCCACTGCCGGAGTCAGCCGAGATGGCACTCGAGATCCGGGAGCGCGGTTGGACAGCGCTTCGGGGAAATCATGAAGACTACATTTTAGCAGCACGCGGTTTGTACCGCGGGGCGGATTCGCTTTTTCATTCTGTTAAGGGCCTAGGGTGGCGCTTTAAGCCGGTACGCCTCTGTGCCGAGGGCTTTGACGAAAGAACATTGACCTGGATGGCTTCGCTTCCGGAGTCTATTTCTTGGGGTGAAGTTTTGTTTCTGCATGCAGGACTTCGCTCTAACCGGCGCGGTGATTTTCGTGGTCTTCAGGCGCGGCCCGAGCGATTGATTGTCGGCGGACATTTTCATGATCCAAGAGTGATCCCATGGGGAGAAAAACGACTGGCGTTTTTGGGTGCAGCGGGAATTCCGCTTCGAGTTGAGCCGGCCGCGGCGCGTGCGGAGTATGCGCTATTAAAGGGCACCGAGATTGAACTGATTGAGGTCGATTACGATGCCGAAGCGACGGCGGGACTTTACGAGAGAAGTGGCGGAGTGACCGATGGTGGCCCGGTTGCTCGCGTGATTTTGCACGAGCTGCGCACGCGCCGTCGCTCGCTCGGTCCGTTTTTTTCGCTGGTTAAGGGCTCAGTATCAGTTTGATCTTGAAGCCCAATCGGAAGATTGGGCGAGTGAGCGAGTGACGAGTATCTTCGCGAGATCGATTTAGCTTAGCGGCTCGCTTTGAGCTCGGCCATTGTGAACAGCGCGTGAAGTTTTAGTCCGGCCTGCGCAAGCTTCTCAGGTTTTCCTTCGCTGCGATCGATGACGCCGACAACGTCAGTGATGATCGCGCCATCTCCTCGAAGATCGGCCGCACTCTGCACGACCTGACCACCGGTTGTGATCACGTCTTCGATCAGTGTGATGCGACGGCCTTTGATTTCGGGGCCTTCAGCGAAACGACAGGTGCCGTAGTCTTTTGGCGCTTTGCGAACAAAGACGACTTGGTGACCCGTTTCAAAAGCGATGGCCGTGGCGATGGGGATCCCTCCCATTTCGAGAGCACCGAGAAGCTCAGTGTCAGGTGGAATGAGTGTAGCGAGTTGGCGTGCGATTTCTTTGAGGGTTCCGGGTTGGCTCTCGAATTGATACTTGTCGAAGTACTCGTTTGAGATCTGGCCGCTTCGTAGCTTGAACGTGCCCGTGCGATGAGAAAGTCGGAATACCTCGGCTGCAAGCTGCTGTTTGGTCATGGTGGCCTCCTGATACCATAAAACTGGCACAGAGTTCGCTACCTCTCAAGGTTGAGGGACCATGGACTTTGAAACGCGGCACAATACAGAGGAAAACGAGCCAGAACTGGGGCCACAGGTGGGGCCAGACCGGGACCGTCGCTCGCAATCTCTCGATGAGCGGTTTGTCGCGGCACCTGCGCCATTGCGCCCTGAAGCCGATGAAAGTCCCGATATCGATGCGATTAAGATCTTCCTGATTTTGGCAGTGTTGACGGCAGCGATGGCGTTTCTGTTTAGAATGCTGGCTTAGGCTGAAGCCAAGCCGCGAAGTCCGAATTGAGCTTTGTGATGTCGATCGAGGCGATGCAAGGGCAGTCGTAGGAATGATTCTTTTCAATCCATGCCCGCAACGCATCCTCTGACGCTTTGACGGTCTTAAAGAGCGCAATGTGCTCACTTGCAGACTCAATGCCGCCATCCCATCGGTAAAGCGAATGGTGGGCCGGCAGGACGTTCACACATGCCGCAAGGTCGGCCTCTATCGCGCTGCGACCGATGCGCTCGGCCTCACTTGCCGTGGCAAAAGTCACGTACACGAAGACGCCGTCGCTCATGATTTCTTGCTGGCTTCGGCGTCGTTGTAGACGCGGCTTCCGACTGACTTTTTCTGACCTTGGTATTTTCCAGCGTATGGATTGGCCGCAGCCTGATCCATCTTACAGAAGACCAATTGGCAAATTCGTCGGCCGGCGGTGAGTGTGATGGGGAGCGAGTTCGCATTGTAGAGCTCAAGCGTGATGTTGCCCTCAAAGCCCGGATCGACCCAGCCGGCGTTTTGAATAAAGAGCCCAAGGCGGCCGATGCTGGAGCGACCTTCGACAAAAGCAGTGAGATCGTTTGGCAACTTCACCCACTCCATTGTCGTTGCCAGCAAGAAGGTGTGAGGCGGGATGGTGATCGTTTCGCCTTCGTACTCGCGATAAAGGATCTCTGAATCCATATCGATCGTTTTCATGTTGAAGTTCTCAACGAGCAAAAAGTGGCTGCCAAGACGGCAGTCAATCGACGCGGGTTGGATGCTTTCTTGCGTGAGCGGCTCGACGACGAGTTCGCCCTTGTTGATCATGGCGTTCAGCGTTTTATCTGACAAAATCATAGTGGCCGGAGACTAGAAGGGCCGTCGCTCGAGTTCAAGCAGCGAGTTCACGTCAGACACTTGGCGGACTTGATGCGCCACAGCTTCCGGCGCCGGGAGCTGGGCTGCGTTATCCGGGGACCGTCCATTGTACAGATGTACAGAGACGGGAATGGAGGGGATTTAAAATGCCCAACCGATGTCGATCTCGTTTGCGATACCGCCGCCAAGACCGTTGAAGCCAGCGTCGCGAACAGTGCCCGAAGAGTCTTTAAGTTCAATTTTGTTGAGCTTTGAAAGTCCCAGGCCCACGCCAACTCGGAAGGAAAAGCCGGAAGGAAGAATCCAGTGATATCCAGCTAGGCCGGTGAGTCCGAAGCCGGAGGCCTCACCGCTGATTTCGCCGTAGCTTAAACTGTTCTGTGTGACCTTGGCGCTGGCATAGGAGAGGCCGCCCGCGAGATAAGGTCCATCTTGAAGGGCTGGCGCCCGGAACGAGTAGGCGGCACGAATGCCGACGCCGCTCGCGTTGAAGCGGTAGTCAAAAATTTTAGTGTTCCAGTAGAGGAAGCTCGGGCCGAGTGTCCAGCGCTCATTTAATTTAACTTCGAAATTTCCAGAGACCGCCCCGACGAGCAGCGGAATGGGCGAGAGGCTCAAGTGATAGTGATGATCACCGGATGTGACCGCGTTGGCCGAGTCTTCGGCGAACGCATTGAAAGTCGTGAACAAGGCGGCGACTGTCGACAGGGTGACCCAGAACGTCTTTTTCATATTTTAATTTTATGAGCTGAATCATGAGGACTCAATCGTCGTTCGATGGAACTGGATCAAGGTGCTTCAATACCGGTCTGTCGGCTTCAAAGTGCCAAAAAAAAGACCAGGCTTGTGGCCTGGTCTTTCGTGCGAGAAGTCGCATTGAAAACAGCGAGCTTAGCCTTTGGCTTCAGCAGCGCGTTTTTCAAGGTACTTCTTATGGAGTTCTTCTTGGATTGTGCGCGGTACGGCAGCGTACTTCGCAAATTCCATCGTGAACTCGCCCTTACCTTGAGTCGACGAACGCAGATCTGTCGAGTAACCGAACATCTCTGTGAGCGGAACTTCGGCAAGAACGGTTACGCTACCTTCGAGGGTCTGTGTTCCCTGGATGATACCGCGACGCTGGTTGATCCCGCCCATGACCGAACCCTGATACTCCTCTGGAGCAACAGTTTCGAGTTTCATGATCGGCTCAAGCGCGATCGGACCTGCTTCCATGTACACTTCGCGAAGAGCAGCCATCGAGGCGATCTTAAACGCGAGGTACGACGAGTCGACGTCGTGGTAAGCGCCGTCTTTAAGAGTCACTTTCATGCCGACGATCGGGAAGCCAATCAAAGGCCCTTTGACCATCTGCTCTTTGAAGCCCTCGTCAACGGCAGGAATGAATTCCTTCGGAATACGTCCACCGACAACTTCGTCTTCGAACTCGTAGGCTTTTGGATCTTTACCTTCTTCAACTTGAAGTGGCTCAATCGTTCCAACAACCTTCGCGTACTGGCCCGAACCACCCGTTTGTTTCTTGTGGGTGTAGTCGAAGTCTGTCACGCGTGAGATCGTCTCGCGGTAGGCAACTTGTGGCTTGCCGGCGATGACTTCGCAGTTGAATTCGCGCTTCATACGCTCGATGTAAATCTCAAGGTGAAGCTCGCCCATACCTTCGATGATCGTCTCGTTTGACTCTTCGTCGCGCTTCACGCGGAACGTCGGGTCTTCCTTGCGGAACTTCTGCAGAGCTTTCGAGAAGTTTGAAGCTGCATCTTTCGACTTTGGTGCAACCGCAAGCGAGATAACCGCTTCTGGGATGAACATCGAAGACATGGCAACGTTGATCGAGCCATCTGTGAACGTATCACCTGAGGCGCAATCAACACCGAACAAAGCAACGATATCTCCAGCAGAAGCGGAGTCGATATCCTGCATCTCGCTCGAGTGCATGCGAACCATACGAGGGATTTTCACCTTCTTCTGGTTCGTGGTGTTGATGATGAAGTCGCCCTTTTTCATCGTACCTTGGTAGATACGCATGTAGGTGAGCTGACCATAGCGACCGTCATCAAGTTTGAACGCATAGGCCACGAGCGGCTTGCTCGGGTCTGTTTCCATGATGACCTTCTCTTCGCCCTTGTCGAGATCAAGGCCGGTGTTCTCTTTCTCTTTTGGATTCGGGAGGTAGTCCGAAATACCGTCGAGAAGTTTTTGAACGCCGCGGTTTTTGAACGCCGAACCACAGAAGACAGGAACGAACTTCAAGGCGATCGTCGCCTTGCGAATCGCAGCTGCGATTTCCTGTTGTGTTGGCTCTTCTTCCATCAAAAACTTTTCAGCAATACCTTCGTCGACGTCCGCAAGCTTCGCGATGAGCTCTGTGCGGTACTCATTTGCTTGATCGATAAAATCTGCCGGGATGTCTTTTTCAACAACGTTCTCGCCGTTCTCACCTTCGTTGTAGAAAGCGCGCATTTAACGAGGTCGATAACGCCTGCAAGTTTTTCCTCAAGGCCGATTGGAATTTGAGTCATAACGGCATTCAGGCGGAGCTTTTCGCGAAGACCTTCCATAACACGGAATGGGTTAGCGCCCGAACGATCGAGTTTGTTGACGAAGGCCAGGCGGGGAACGTTGTAACGCTTCATCTGACGG
Organism: Bdellovibrionales bacterium; assembly: GCA_016713885.1. Taxonomy (GTDB): domain Bacteria; phylum Bdellovibrionota; class Bdellovibrionia; order Bdellovibrionales; family JAMPXM01. The sequence goes on from JADJOF010000002.1 coordinate 298,922, forward strand.
TCGACCGTGATCGACTGGGATTGAACGCCGGCAACTCCGCAGAGAACGAAAATCGCGCCATCAAGAACGCGGAGCGAGCGCTCAACTTCGACCGTGAAGTCGACGTGCCCGGGGGTGTCGATCAGGTTGAAGCTGATGTCTTTCCACTGGCCGTAAGTCGCAGCCGACTGGATGGTGATGCCCTTTTCGCGCTCGAGATCCATCGAGTCCATTGTCGCGCCGACGCCGTCTTTGCCGCGGACTTCGTGAATCGCGTGAATACGCCCCGTGTAGAACAAAATCCGTTCTGACAAAGTGGTTTTACCCGAATCGATGTGTGCCGAAATACCGAAGTTTCGGACCTTCTCAAGAACCCATTCGTTTGCCATATCGCTCCATTTCCCCTTTGGACTGTCCTGTTTGCCTTAAGTCGAGTCCGCCGGGATCTGGGAAAATCCCGGATCTAAATTTGATCTTTTATCTGATCAGAACGAATGTCTGTAACACGCGAGACGGGACGCGTCTACTGGTCTATAATATTAGTATGTCAGAGAGTGTCCCCAGTAGCCCATTTTTCGAGCAGGCCGAGCGCCTCCGCGCCGATGTTTTTGAATTTCCCTCTTGGCGGGAGGGACAGGCTGAAATTTTAGCAGCACTTGGCCAGGGGGAAAACGTTTTGGGCGTACTTCCGACGGGGCGTGGAAAGAGCCTCTGCTATCAGATTCCGGCGATGATGGGTGGCTCGGGAATTGTTTTGGTCGTGTCGCCCCTGATCGCGCTGATGAAGGATCAGGTTGATGCGGCGCGCGCCAATGGTGTCAGGGCGGCGGCGATTCACTCGGGGCTTTCGCGAGACGAAAAAGAGCAGGTTTTGCGCGACGTCGCCAAGCGGTCGGTGACGCTTCTCTATGCGACGCCGGAAAGGTTTCGAAGCGAGCCGTTTTTGGAGGCCATTCGGGCGAGCGGCGGCGTTCGGTTGCTGGCGGTCGATGAGGCGCATTGTATTTCGACGTGGGGTCACGATTTTCGTCTCGATTACTCGCGGTTGGGCGATCGCAGGCGAGAACTGGGTTCGCCGCAGACGGTGGCGCTGACGGCGACGGCGACGGTTGAAACGCGTGCCGACATTGTTCGACAGCTCGGACTCAATCGCGAAATTTTAGCGGATCCTTGGCGCGGGAATTTGGGTATTGAGGTCCTTGAAACGATGGGACTGGATGAGAAGCTTCGGGCGTTTGTCATGCTTCGGCATCAGCGGCCGGGGCCGGCGATTGTGTACTTTTCGCTGGTGCAGACGCTTCGCAAGTTCAGTGAAGAGATCGAGCGTTTTGGAATGAAGCACGTGGTGTATCACGGGCAACTCCAAGACCGTGTGCGCAGGCGCAATCAGGAGGCGTTCATTGGCGGCACAGAGGAACTGATGCTCGCGACGCCCGCGTTTGGACTGGGGGTCGATAAGCCGGACGTGCGGCTCTTGGTTCATGCGGAAATCCCTGGAGCTTTGGAGGGGTATTACCAAGAGATTGGACGAGCAGGACGCGATGGCGAGCGTTCGGAGTGTGCACTCCTTTATGATCGTGATGATGTTTCGATTCAAACCGACTTTTTGAAGTGGGGAACACCCGATCCAGGATTTATTCAAAGTGTGCACAACTTGATTGCGCGAAACGAGATGCGGGCCAGGCAAGAGGGTTTTGAATATCTGCGGGCGCAGATGAATTTTTATAATCGACGCGACTTTCGCGTGGAGACGGCCGTGCAGCTCCTTGAACGCTGGGGAGCGCTTGAAGGGCGAGAGCCGCGGGAATGGCGTGCGGTTGGCGAAATCCCGTTGGAGTACCTCGATCAAAAAGCCTTTCAAGAGAACCTGAAGCGTCGCGAACTAAAGCTTCAGCAAATTGTGAATCTGGCGGAGAGCGACTCGGGCTGCAGGCTTCAGCAGGTATCGTCGGTTTTTGGTAAGATGGAGTCGGGTCGACGTTGTGGGATATGTGATCTTTGTGCGAAGGAGGTGGGACGATGAGTGCGTTTGGAGTAAAGCGCCGGTCGCGATTTCCTGATCCGCGCGAGACAACGGTCGAGGGTATCGTGGCCGCGGGTGGGGACCTTTTGCCTGAGACATTGATCGACGCTTACACGCATGGCATTTTCCCTTGGCCGCAAGAGGGGATGCCGATGCTCTGGTTTTCGCCTCCCGAGCGTGGGGTGATTGATCTCAGTGGTGAGCTCAAGGCGCCATCGAGATTCTTACGCGAGTATTCAAAATTGATCGAGAGTGGCTCGATCGAAGTGCGGGCAGATACCGCGTTTGACGAGGTCATCGAATCGTGTCGAGTGGCGGCGCGGCAGGGACAGCAAGGGACTTGGATTCTTGGTCCGATGGTCGATGCCTATCGGCGCTTGCACGAACTCGATGTCGCGCACTCGATTGAAGTCTGGGAAGATGGCGAATTGGTGGGCGGCCTTTATGGCGTATTTCTTCGCGGCGTTTTTAGCGGTGAGAGTATGTTTCATCGCCGGCCGAATCGGGGTAAGATAGCGTTGTGGGCTTTGATGCAGAAGTTAAAGGCCGCGCAGTTGCCGTTTCTTGATGTGCAGATGGTGACGCCGGTCGTGGCGAGCTTCGGTGGTGTTTTGATTTCACGCGACGAGTATTTGAGGCGGCTGCAAGACGCGCAGACGCGATGGGAGAAGGGTGCATGGCGATTCGAGTGGGCGAAGGGACCGTGGTCACTCTGAGTTATCGATTGCAGACAGAGAACGGCGACGTGCTTGAAGACCGAACGCCTGAAAATCCATTTGAGTTTCAGTTTGGCTGTGGCGAAACACTCCCGGCGATTGAGAGCATTATCCGCGGAAAAACGGAGGGCTTTGAGGCATCACTCGGAGTGGCGCGGCGGCTGAGGCCTATGGGGACTATCGCGATGATCTCTTGGTGCGTGTCCCGCTCGATCGATTTCCGGTTCCGTCAGACGTGCAAGTGGGAATGAAGTTTGGAACGGTCGGTCCCGATGGCGAACCGCTGACAGTTCGCGTGATCGAAGTGGATGAAGAGGAATGTGTCGTCGATGGCAATCATCCACTTGCGGGGCTTGCGATCGAAATTGATTTAAAAATTCTCAAAATTGAGGCGGCTGAAGGCTCGGATGAAATCGACAGTTCAGCGGACGAGTCGGGGGAACACGAAGACATCGTCGTTCCAAAAGTCCGACGTGTTTTGCATTAGCGAATAGTAAAGTTGGAACATGATGAAAAATTGGAGCACGGTTTTTCGGTCGAAGATGTGTTCAGTTGCCGCCGAGGCCCAGGATTCGGCGCATGACCTCTTGCATTTTGAGCGGGTCGTGAAAGTGGCGGCACTCCTCGCAAAAGAAGAGGGAGCCGAGTGGAGCGTGGTGGAGCCGGCGGCGTGGCTTCACGATTTGGTGATCGTTCCGAAAAACAGTCCGCTTCGGGCGCAGGCTTCTCGATTGTCAGCAGAGGCTGCGATTCAGTTCCTGCGCGAAGAAAGTTATCCGGAAGAGTATTTCGCTTCGATTGCGCACGCGATTGAAGCACATAGCTTTAGTGCCGGTGTGGTGCCGCAGACGCTAGAGGCGCGAATCGTTCAAGATGCCGACCGTCTCGATGCGCTTGGTGCTGTGGGAATTGCACGATGTTTTGTGACTGCGGGAATTTTACAGCGCCCCCTGTATGCGGAAGACGATCCGTTTTGCGATTCGCGCAAACCGGACGATTTAAAGTACACGCTCGATCATTTTGAGCAAAAGCTATTGCGACTACCTGCGATGATGACAACAGCGGCCGGGCGCCGAGAAGGTGAGAGGCGAGCTCGGGTCATGCAGGATTACCTGGCGGCATTTCGACTGGAGATTTAGTCGTAGTCGAAGGTGAGACAAAAAGTGTCTTTGGTTGCGGGTATTTTGTCTCGACGGCCGTTTGGTTGTGCAAGTCTTACCGGACAGCAAAAGAACGCAGTTTTCTAGTTGAGGTGTCGTGTATTCTTGGCGACATGAAAACGATATTCGCCTTTTTAATTGTTGCACTGGGCAGCGGTGTGGCGCAAGCGCGCGTTGAGTATGCCGTTCGCAATGGATTTGTAAGCTGTATGCAATGTCATGTGAGCCCGGCGGGAGCCGGTATCCGCAACATGGGCGGAAAGCTCTATGGCTTTAGGAACTACGAGGCCAATCCCCTATCGCAATCAGAGCTTTACCAAGCGGACGTTCGATCGGCGTTCATGCACACAAGTTCTGAAAAGCTGCCGTCGCGACGCGGTTTTATGGTGATGTCGACCAATGGCGCCGTGTCGTTGCCGATCGTCAAGAGCGACGAAGGTTGGTCGATGGGCTTTGTTGGAAGTTACGGTTTTGGAATGCTTGAATCGGGCCTTCGGGATTCATACGCTATTTTCACGGCGCCCGGTGGCAAGGGCCTGGTCGATGCGGTTTTGGTCGGGCGCACCAAACCGGCGTTTGGATTGGCCACGGATGAGCATCGAACATACGTGCGCCTACAGTCGCGCACGACGTATGCTCTTCGCGATTTTGAAACGGGCGTTATGGTATCGGGAACACCGCTTTACTCCTTTCACTATGACTTGATGATGACAAGCGGCGAAAAAACACTCGCGGGCGCTGGCGGAAGTTCGGGAAGTTCAACAAGTCCTTGGGGGCTTTACGCCAATGTTCGAATGATTCCGTTCCATGGACCGCTAACATTGGGTGCAAGCTACAATCAGCAGGGAAATCAGAATCTGAGTTACGATGCTGAAGCGATGTCGGCATCAGCCGGTGTGGCACTTGAAAAACTGACGTTTGGTTTGTTGCCGGGAGTGTTTCTTGTCGAGGGTGCTCGCGCACACGGATGGAACAATCAGACGATGAACCCGTCGCTCGCATCGACATTTGGTGCGGCGGCACAAGCGGGATGGTTTACGGCATTTGCGGACGCATGGTCAGAGGCCTTGCTTGCGCAGCTTTCTCTCGACTTGACTCAACACCTCACGGCGCTGGGTAAAGCGGAGCAATTTACGCCAGACGTCGGGTATCCAGGAGATTCATTTTTCCGCTATGGCGGCGGTCTTCGTTGGTACATGAACTCAAATGCGAATTTACAGCTGATGTACGAAAGTTCGTATTCGTCGCGAGCGGGAATGAATAGTTCGTCGGGTGTGCCCGCCGTTGAGAATTTTGCCTATGCACTTTTACATTTATGGTTGTGAGGAAAGAGTTATGAAAGCGTTGGTTGAAATCTTGAGAACGACAGCATTTGGGTGCCGAAAAACGTCAATTTCTTACGGCGAGCGGGCTGGAAATGCGCTTTGTCTTGCTGCGGCGGCATTTTTATTTGCTGGATCGGCATGGGGCGCAAAGTCCCAAGCTCCAAAGCCGCCACTGAGTGCTCCGACTTCGGCTGCGGCCTGCGTGGGTTGTCATGGCGAAGCCGGAGTGAGTGCCAATTCGTTATGGCCAAATTTGGCAGGGCAAAAGCGGGACTATTTGGCCAAACAGCTGAAGGCTTTTCGCGATCAAGACCGAGTGGACCCGATGATGAACGCGATCGCTCAGTCACTTTCTGACTCCGATATTGAAGCGCTCACGGCCTACTACTCGAGCTTAAAGCCATAGGACATAAGGACTACGATCGGGGCCGTGAAATTGCACGGTCTTGAAGTGTTGAATGAAAGATGAGTCGGCAAACACGGATTGTTTGTACGAGAGGAATTGCCGAGGTTTTTGTGAGTCAAGAAAAACAGATCATTTTAGCAGGATTTGCCGCTTTGACAGTGGTGTCGATGGTCGTCGGTTGCGACAATGGGGGCGCACATCGAGACATCGTTCCAAATGTTGTGATAGCAAAGCCGGTTGCGAAAGGTGACTGTGTTCCCTTTACGGCGGTGTCGAAGGCGATTTTTGAGCCAAAGTGCAAGAGCTGCCATGGTGATGGTAGCCCCAATAAGAATTGGCTCGATCACGGTATCGCGTCACAGTTCACAAATAATATCTTAGATAAAGTGAGCAACAACCCGCCCAAAATGGGCGGGAATGCGATGCCCATGGGCGGTTCACTTTCGCCGGATGAAATTGCGCTTTTGAAATCGTGGATTGATGGTGGAGCACAGAAGGTTTGTGCAAGTGAGCCAGTCAAAGCTCCAAGTAACACTCCTTCGAACTCTCCGGCGAATACTCCGTCGAATGCGCCTGTGAATGCTCCAGCGCCGACAACAATTGCGGACACCTGTATCGGCTGTCATGGTGCCAACGGTGGTGGTGTGAGCGAGGACTTTCCAAACCTCGCCGGTTTGAGTGTTGCCTATATTGAAAAGCAACTTCGGGACTTCCGCAGTGGCGACCGCGTTGATGCGATGATGGGTGGTTTTGCTCAAGGCCTTAAAGATGATGAGATGACGAAGCTTGCGGAGTATTTTAATAAAATGCCCCCTGTGGAGCCGCCAGTGATTGCCACCGGCAATGCGCCTGCAGACGTTGCGGTTTGCACATCATGTCATGGTAGCGGTGGAATGGCGAATGCGACCGCGATGCCTGGGGTTCCAAATTTGGCGGGACAAAAGACGACCTATATCGTGAAACAGTTGAAGTCATTTAAAACTCAGAATCGAAAAGATGCGACGATGTCCGCGTTCGTTGGCTCGCTGAGCGATGCTCAAATTGAAGCTATCGCGAAGTATTTTTCGGGATTGAAGCCGGTCGCGCCGACGGTGGCTCAATAGGTTGCTCGATCTCACCCACGTATTGACTCATGGCTAAACCATACCGAAGGAGCGATGAGTCAGGATCCAGTTTTGGGCCTCTGACTTCTTTTTATCTCATCGACATGTTCGAAGAATTCCTTGAGCTTCTGGTCGAGTCTTTGTTTGAGGTCGATTGGGTTTCTGGAGTGTACCTCGGATCCGATTCTGACTTTGTCGGCCTCGGGAACAAGTGAGCAGTCAAGCAGACGCTGAGCTGGTGTTTTGGGTTCATCGTAGTGCTTGATCGATCCACCGATTCGCTCTTTGGCTACGAGCTTCATCGATGGCGTGAAGTAGTTCTGGAGCGGACACCAGTACGCTTGATAGATCTCATTCATCATCGGCACAAGCGATGGATCGTCGAACCTCTCATAGCCGAAAAGCTCGCGGACGTGGGTCCAGTTCTTTTGCTCGACATGGGCGTTGTCGTTTTTCTTGTAGGCTCGACGCCTTACGAAGTTGATTGGTGCTGGGCGTTTTGAGAAGTACGAATAGAGAACGTCGTTGATGAATTCAGAACCGTTATCTGAAGCGAAACCAACCAACATGAACGGCACTCGAGACTCGATCTTTTCACGGCGCTTGTGACGCCGGCAGCATCTTTTGTCCAGCACGAGCGAAGCTCAGTCCAACCAGAGAACAAATCGACGACCGTAAGTGTGTTCGCGTACTCGCCTGCAATCGAATTTCCGCAGTGGGCAACTGTGTCGCCTTCGACAAAACCTGAACCTTCGTCTCGCCGTCCAAGAGCTTAAGTGGAATCTTGGTCTTCATTTTTATCGACGGTCTTGTTGTTGAGAGCCCTTTTCCAAGCGACCTTCGATGAAGTTTTAAAAGTCGATCAATGGTCGAGGCGCTCATCTGAAGGAGCAACGCCTTTCTTCGGTCGCTTGTTTTATAAAATGGAAGCCACAGTGGCATAGCCGCCTTCATCTTCTTTGAACAGATGTAGCTCATAAGCCCCATAGCGCCTTTAAGTCGCTCAGCGCATCGATGTAGCGCGAAGCAGGCCCCGGGCGCTTACGTGCGTCTGGCCCCTTGGCTTTGCCATTTAAAATTTGAATCGCATGCTTGCGGGACCGATACCCGCAGACCTGGCAAAATTCGTCCAAAATCGCAGACTTTTGTTTTCGCTTTGCATTTTTATAGCGGTCCCGAATTTCATCGGTGTACGCTCGACGGAACTCGATGGGCATGGTCTTACCTCCGTGTAAGAACTCAGATTTATTGGTCTAAATCCGATCCTACTTGGGTTTGAGATCATGACTCATCGAGGATTTTTCGAGCTCGCGAACTCGCTCGGTTGATTCAAGTTAATCGAACTTTCGCTCGCTCAAATCCAATCCAGCACTCCTCAATTGAGCACGTGCCGTATAGCGCACGCATTCGGTTCGATTTATCTCGAGTCAATTCGACCCAGCGGTGACGAAGACGGTCACCGACTTGGGTGGAGGTGACGTTTGCGAGCCGACGCGCGGCTCAAGTCGCTTTGACGGAACATCGGTTCGGTACAGTTCTTGGATCTTTTTGGCCGTTGTTGTTCAACGTTGTCGTGAAAGTGAACGACTGGGAGTCCAATATGATGTCTGGTAAGAATGCACTTTTCCATCGATCTCTGCTTCTGACCGTCGCGGTTTTTGGTGCTGTTCACAGTGAGGCGGCGGTGGGCCCGGTGTGTGAGTCGCTCTTTGTTTCATCGCGAGAGCAGTTGGTGCGGTCACTCTCTCAAGGTAACTTTGGGCCCGAGGCGGCGACGTCACTTCGTCGGTTGTTTTTTGAGTTTGGCGAGCCGACACAAGTTCGTTTTAGCGCCGATTTTCCGAAGGCCAGTCAGGCGGAGCTATTTGCGAGGCTTGAGCGCTATGTCAACGGTGAGAACAAACGCGTTCGACAAGAAGGTGCGTTCTATCGATCCTCTTTTGATTGGCCAGAGCTGGCTCGTGGAAACTCTCAGGCTTCGGATCAGGTTACGCTGTTCTTTCACCGTCCGACGGGAACAGTTTACGTTACCGCTGCGCCTTTCGTACATGTGATCAGTTCGGGTGCAACTGGGAAGATCGCCGAGTTCAACCCTCGTGAACAGCGCATTCAGATTACAGATGTCGCCGATCAGAGAAAGACGACTGTTGAGATTCAAATCGATGATGGCGCCATTCAGCTTGGCCGAGGGTTTGTTGAACAGTTTGCGGTGAGCGAGAATGGTGGAAATGTTGTTATCGGAGTCAACACCATGAGCGCGATCCAGTTCAATCATCTGCGGGTGAATGAAAAGGGGCGTGCGCAGCGCTCTGAACGCGAACCCACTGAACTTTTGAATCGCCTTGATAAAATTGCTGTTGGCAACGATGGAACCGTCGTTGGTCTTGAAGGATCGATCGTCGCTGAAATTGAGTATGGTCTTGATCGTCGCCGCCTTGTGGCGCTTGTTCCGACAAGCGGCGGAGCAAAGACTGCGGTCAAGGTTATCGGCCCTAAAGTGGTTTCGGACGCGGACTTTAGCATGAGACCTGACGGTGGACTTGTACTTGCCCGGGTGCGTGTCGGGCAGTTTGAGCATAAGCTGGTCGCGTTTACTCCTGCGACAGGGAATGTTGTGGTTCGCCCCTTGGCGATCGAAAAGGGCTCGCCTGATGCTTTGGTGACGTCTCTTGGTGAAATGCAGTGGCTTCGCGGTTCTTCTGCTAGCAGCTGGGGTTTGGCTTGGCGTCCTGTTCGCTCGGTGCGTGCGGACTCCAATCAAGGTGGGGATAGGCTAAAGGGGCGCGGTACTGAAGCTTTGCTTGCTCAGCTTGCTGAGAAATTAGAGTTCCATCAGCGACCAGATGAGTCGATGTATGCTCGATCATATTACCCATCGGCCCGTTTTGATCAAGAAGGCGCCTATGTTGTGAAGATGGACTGGATGTCGAATGATGGCTGGTCGGCATGGCTTATGGCGCATGGTTCACGCCGTGCTCCTCGGCAGATCGTCAGGCCTCTCGAAGCGACTGTCGTTTACTTCGCGGATGGTCAGAAGGTATCGCCGCAAGACGCCTACAACGCATTCGTCGCAGGTCGCGATGTCTCGGTCCACGTTCTGAGTCCGCTCTATGACCCTGCCTACTGATTCCTTTAAAGAAGAATCGAGAGAATCGATGCCGCAATCAGTGCGGCACAAACGAGCCAGAAACGCGGGTTTGTGGCGACGATTTGAATGCTCGATCGCCACTTCGCCCATTTCATTCGTGGGCGAGCCGCTTCAAAGCCTCGCTTAACGGCATATTCGTAATTGAGTGGGTGCGAGTAGTCCGCCGTGCGCGGTGTGACCGTGCTATCGATAATTCGAATGAGATCGGTCGGTAGATTTCGAAACTGAACGCCGAGCTCCCAAAAACCATCCTGCGAGCTTGGGTCGAGGCGGACGACCGTTGCAAAAAAGGCGAAACGGCCTCGGTCGGGAAGAGCGAGCTCCATTTTGATCATTTCGCCTTCATCGATGAAGCGGAGTCGTGCTTGCGATTCGCGAAGCATAATCAGCGCACCGTTGGCGGACAGGTTGCGTAGATGTCCTTCGACAACGGGGCCATTGATGCGGCGGCCCTCGGCGAGACGAACGCGACCGTCATTTTCTGCGATGAGCTCGTAGCGAGGCGTGCGAGGGTCCATCAGCGAGTTTCCTTAAAGGGGTCGTGGCCAGTCTGTTTAAATTGAAGACTCAGTCCATCGTGATCGATGACTTGAACCAGAGGTGTGTTTGCTTTGAGTTGGCTTAAGCCAACAAAATGACCAACTTCGATTAGGCCGTGCTTTTGAATTATGCTCTGTCCGTATTTACATCGCGCCCAACCATCGGGAATAGAGAGGAGCAATTCGTATTCGTCGCCGCCGGTGACGGCGAGCTCGAGTGCGTCGGTTCGTCCTAAGAGAGCTGATGCTCGTGGAATTTTCTCAGCGTCAAGGATGAGGCCGACTCCAGAGGCCTGGCAAATGCGATTGGCGTCCATCAAGAGGCCGTCGCTAATGTCGATCACGGAATTGATGGACTGGACGTGAAGTGCTTCGGCCAGATCGAGGCGAGGCTCGGGGCGGCGTAGTTTTTGGAGTGCGGCCTGTGGAGCGGTCTGCGGTTCGAGGTAGGCGAGTGCGGCGGCGCCAAGCGGCCCAGAGACAAAGGCGAGATCAAAGGGCCTGGCGCCGCTTCGCCGCCAGGGGCCTCCTTCGGGAAAGAGTTCACCGACGATGGCGATGTCTATAGCGGTAGGGCCATCGATTTGCGAGAGATCGCCCCCGATGAGTGGGGCGTGGTATTTGATTGAGAGGGCCGACGCTCCATCGTAAAAACCAGTTAGAAATTCGTTTTGGCCTTTTGTGCCGAGTGATTTTGACAGCGCAATCGAGACGGTGACGCCAAGCGGGCGGCCTCCCATCGCGGCGATGTCTGAGAGGCACCGCGCCAATGCCTTGTGGCCGATGTCGGCTGGAGACAAAAGATCTCCGCCCCAGTGCTGCCCTTCGAGCATCATGTCGGAGCACATCAGGAGCGGGCGTCCCGAGGGGAAGACCGCGGCCGCGTCGTCGCCAACACCGAGGAGCGTCTGTGGCGTGTGGGTCTTGTGGCACCACGTCGTGATCTTTTGAATGAGAATGTTCTCTTGTCCGCTTGTATCTTCCACTGGTATCTCCATTGGATATGTCGACCCCATCACCGTCAATGTCTATGCTTCCTCTTCGCGAGGGAATTCTTGAACTCCCAGCTGACCCCATTGCAGGTGTCGAGGCTTGGCTCGTCGAGGCCCAGCGTGCTGGCCTGCCTGAGCCAACGGCCATGAACTTGGCGACGGTGACCAGTGAGGGACGGCCGCAATCGCGAATCGTTCTTTTAAAGGGTGTGACGACATCGCCAACCGGTTTTCGCGGATTTGAGTTTTTCACGAATTATCAAAGTCCGAAGTCGCGGCAGATTCTGATGACACCGTATGCGGCTTTGAATTTTCACTGGGTTGCGATGCGCCGGCAGATTCGCATTGAAGGCGTCATTGAGAAGCTGACACCGGCCGAGTCGGAGCGCTATTTTCAGTCGCGTCCGCGCGAGAGCCGCGTTGGAGCTTGGTCGTCGCCGCAATCAGAATTCATTCCAGACCGCAAGCATCTTGAGCAGCTGGTGCAAGAGGCAAAGAAGCGTTTCGGCGACACAGGGGAGGTGCCATGTCCTCCGTTCTGGGGCGGGTGGCGCGTAGTGCCGGACCGCATTGAGTTTTGGGAAGAGCGTCCCTTTCGCCTGCATGAGCGCTTTGAGTTTCGTTTGAATGACGCCGGAGTTTGGGTGAAGTCGCGCCTGGCTCCCTAGGGCGATCAGCCCGGCGGCCAACCGAGTCCGCGGCCGCCGAGAATGTGAATGTGTAAATGAAATACCGACTGACCGCCGTCGCGATTGGTATTCACCACAAGGCGATAACCGTTCTCAGCAAGGCCGAGGCTCTTGGCGATGTCTGAGGCTTTGATCATCATGTGCCCCATGAGATCTTGGTCATCCGAAGCGAGTTCAGCCATCGAGCGAATAAACTTTTTGGGAATGAGAAGAATGTGTACCGGCGCTTGCGGATTCACATCGTGAAAGGCAAGGCAGCGGTCATCCTCGTATGCAATTTTTGCTGGAATTTCTCGATTGATGATTTTGGTGAAAATGGTCATCGCATTTTTCTCCTGAGCTATCGACTCTAGTAAAATTGTAACATGAGCCCAAGGTGAACGAGCAATCCAAAGGTGCTGACGCTCCATGGTTCGTTGGTGAAGTCGCCGGTGGCTGAGTTATTCATGGAGTTGGCATTGAGGTTTTCTTTTGCGCCGCGAGCGAGACTCTGGGTGACGTGGAGTTCGGCTGAAGAGTAAAACGCGAACCAGCGAAGACCACGGGGAGTAAGGACCGCGTCGAGGCCGAGGGCCGCAGAGAGCGAATGGAATTCGATGCGTTCGGAGCGGTAGTAGGACTGACTGGGGTAGGAGACGTCGGTCTTTGGCTGTTCGCGGCCAAAGCCAAGTCGAAAAAATGGTGACCACCAGCGTTCATGTGAAAAGCGGATGCCCACTTCGCCGCCCAAAAAATCGGTTCGAGTGCGGCTGGTGTTGGGCGCTGTTGGACCGTAGGACTCTTGGTCATTGTTGCGATAGTGAAGCATGGCGATGATGGAGCTGTCGCCCCAGCGAGTCTGCACTTGTGCGCGCACGCCGTCGACGGAATTGCCACGGCTATCGAGGTAGGACTGATCAAAGATGGTATCGGAACCTCCGAACTCGGGACCGATGGCGATGCGAAGCCACGGTGTCGACGGTGGCTCAGGGATGCGCGTGCTTTCAGCCATGAGTTTGCGGGCATCGTGAAACTCGTACGGCGTTTTTTCGTCGGTTTTCTCCCAAGTGCGACGGCGAGAGTCGAAGTGGTAAACGGAGTCGCTGCTGAGCGGCAAGTTGAGAGGGCTAACCTGCACGACTCCGCGTGGGGCGAGAACTTTGGAGCCGTCGAAAAAGACCTCAGAGTCCGCCGCGAGACTGACCTTGGCGCCTTTATACAAGAATTCGCAAGGAGTCGCTTTGGCGGCGATCGCGCGTAGGGCTTCCGAGCGAAGCTTCCAAGGCTCTCCCTCGAGGGGTGGAGAAATGACGGCCTTCTCGCGATCCGCAAAGAGAGCGATCAAGCATCCGTTGCGAAGCTGAACCTTGGCGATATGGCCACGGCGCGGACTCAGTTCGATGCGATCGCCCTCGTAGAGTGGGTCGCGAAAATGGAGGGGGACCGTGCGACCACTGGCTTCGAGTCGATTGAAGTCGCCATTTTCATAGAGGACAAAGCCGCGCCACGGGATGACGCGAGGAGGGGGCTCGTGGGCATCGGTGGCCCAGGCGGATGTGGCAAATGCAAGTCCGAGCAAGAGAGTTTGGGCGTGCCGAATCATGCCTTCAGTTTAAAGAGGTTCAGCGGCGCTTGTCATGATCGAGTGATGCCACTTTGCGTAACCCGGACTCGAGCGTCTGGCGCTGGGAGTGCTGGAGTGGCATCTGTGAAAATGAGCGCAGAGTCTCGCGCTGCTCCTCGATAAAACTCGCATACTCGCTTGCGACGTGCTCGTCAGCCGGGTGACGTTTGCGCCAGAGCTCCCAGGCGTCAATCCGACGATTTTCAAGCTCAAGCGCGGCCTGGGTTAGGCGTTGAAGGTCGAGTTTCACGGACTCGATGAAGGCTTTTGCATGTTTGGAGATGTTCCGTCGCTAAAGTATTGCAGAGAAACCAACTCAGCCTCAATCCATGGTCGTTGCTTGCCCCAGAAGATTTCGTTTGAATTGAGAATGGACGGATCTTCTTGGCTGACCATGACGTCGAGTGTGCGTTGCTGGCTATCGAGCAGGGTTGCGCGCGCACGATGAACAGTTTCGAGGAGCTTCAGAACACGAATTTGATGATCGAGCTGCTTTGCGAGTGTGCGATCATCGGCGGTTAGTTTGGCCGAGCTATGACTGTACTCATCTTTGAAACGATCGGAAAGTCGGCGTAGCCGCGCTTGCGAAAATTCAGCGAGTTGAGCGATTGCGACGTCGTCATCGCGGGGATTGGTGACTTCTGGGGTACTCTGGGAGTTCGCCACTCTGGCAATGTGGCTTGAAAAATCATTGCTGATCGCTTGGCGCTCAGCTCGGATGTTTTCGCGCCATTTGGTCACATCGAACTGTTCGATCGCGGGACTGCGTGCCATGGCCGTGGAGCGTGGTGGCTGTTGTTCTGAGAGGGCATACGCTCCAGCGGCGACGACGATCGCGAAGAAGATGATCCAGTAGCGGAGCCGGAGTATCGACATAGGTTCTATGAGTTTCGCATGTGACTTCGGAGTTGTCTGAAAAACGTCGAACCTTTTCGCAGTTGAGACGGTACTTGTATCGGATTGAGACAGTGTCAGATTTACCAGATCGAATTGAAGGAAAGTGAGCCATGGCTACTTCAAGTGCGATAGGCGTTGTTTGGCGCAAGTTCAGCTTGGACGTCGAATTGCTCTAAGGAAGGGGGTTCCAGGAGGGGCTCATGACGAAAGTGAAACGCGACAGATGGGTACGGTTAACGGTGTTTGTTCTCGGTTTTGCTTTTTGTGCTATTGGTGCTGAGGCGAGTCCAGAGAAAATGACGGTCGCATTGCAACGAACCATCGATGCCGAAACGGGGTCGCCTGTCTATTTGCCCGAGAATCCATCCGGCGAAGTTGATATCACGTTTGCAGAGTCGAGCTTGGTTTTAAAATACACGGATCGCGCGGGCGCGACGAAGACGACTCGAATCTTCTTTGATGCCTTGCAGCTGTCGGGAGAGTCAGGACTTGTTGAGTCGACTCCGGTTAACGATGAAATTAAACGACAGTTTGAGAGTGTCGGCGCGCAACAGGCACGGCAGTTTATAAAGATGTCTGCCGCAAAGGCCGGACAAAGTGGTCAAACTCTGATGCTGTATTTTGACTCATCGAAGAAAGTGGGATTCCTCAATCAGAATTTTGTCGCTGGGGATGTTCATGTACTCAATGGTGCTCAGAGCTGGACGTTGCGAACCGCGGCCTTGAGAATAATCTCCACCGCGATCTATCAGCAGAACGCGAAGATGGAGCGTTCGGCACCGATCGGCTTTACCGCTGGGTCATTCGGCACGCAGAGAACGTGTCGCGAACTGTTCACCTCAGCGCCGCAGGCGGCGCAGTAGAGCGAATGTCGTCCAGGTCGACGACAAAATGATGATCGGCGGTGCTGAGCCGAACCACATGGCGGGGCACCACGGACCGACGGCTTTTCGGTAGTACGCGGCGTAGATGACGATTCCCGTCAAAGCGGCGATGGCAAGATTTGACGAGTTCATGGCGGGGTTGGGCAATTTGCCGTCATTGACGGCGCATCCAACAAAGCTCGCAATTTCCTGTGCCTGTTGATAGGCCTCCTCGCGACTCATGACCCAGTGGCCGGTGCCTAGGCGTTCGCCATTTTTAAGAATGAGCGTGAGAAAGTAGAACTCCGTATTTGAGCTGGGCCGCCCGATGCGCGCAACACCGATCCGTTCGATATCGGAAAAAGGAATGTGGCGCTTGCGTGACTCAAAGAGGTTCTTTGCAAGTTGTCGAACTTGCTGTCGCTCACGATCAAATTCAGTGGTGACTTGTTCGTTGAATGTGAGTGCTGCTGCTCCAAGGAACAGCAGAAGATAGCCAAGCCACAGCGCCGCACTCTGATTGCTGTCGAGTGGTGTGACGTCGTGGAGCTTCCATACGAAAAGCGCTCCGACCAGCGAGAGACCTATCGCGAGAATGATATTTTTTCTTCGATTGGATTGAATCGTCATCGGTGTTGTTATTTTTCTGACTGTGACGACGATTGTCGAGCGTTCATCATGGGCTCGACGAATGGCTGGTGAGAATTTGAAAGATGGGCCAAAATGCAACGCGCAATGACCGATTCCGTGGCTCAGCGATCTGCTTTTGTGGCTTAATTATTCATATGGTGCAGGTGGATGTCTTTTGGTCCTATGGCCTCAATGCTGGATTGGCGATCGCCGCTCAAGGCTCGCTAAGAAATGAAGAGCGTTGGTTTGAGAGCAAATCATTTCTAATGGCCTTGCTTTGGACGGCGGCTTTGTTTGCGCCGTCGGGAGCATTTTTGCTTTGGATTAATCCGGGTTGGGAAACAATGTTTGTCGCCCAAGATCATGCGTCGATACCGGCTTGGCTAGTGGCGCTGTTTGCGATGACGAATGTGACTCAAGGTGTTTTAGGATTTGGAGTGACGGCGCGGTTGATTCGAGCGGGCAAGATGACGGCGGCGTGCTGGCAGGCGCTCGGTGCGCACCTCGCGATGTTTTTTATCCTGATTGTCGGTTGGGATGGTACTGGCTACCGGCGTTTTTTTTACGCAGGCAACGGAGAACAATGGCATCAGGGGCAGGAGTTTGCATTTGTCGAGTTTTTTAGTTCGACCATATTCTACTCGCTTCTGGGTCTTGGCGTGATTCTGGTGCCGACCTATATATGGTGTGTACGGTACTTAAAAAGTCTCTCAATTAAAGTAAATTGAATAACCCCGGGAGGTTGTGGTGAAGATATTGGTTTTGGCAACAGTAGCGGCGATGGTTGTCGCTGGCTGTGCATCGACAGGTGGGCAATCAGCAGAACATGGCGCAACAGCACGGAACCCGAGTGCGATCCCGGCGGACTCGTGCTACTCGGACCCCGCGGCTTCTGCGATTCCGATGGACCTGAGTGTATTCTCTTACAATCTCAATCCCGGTGACGGCCACGACCAGCCTGAGGTTGGCTTTTACAATCAGATGATGAACTTTGAGTCGATCGACGCCGATATCTGCAAACTCGGCAAAATGGTTGCTGCGCGACGCAAACCCAAAGGCTGGTCAGTCGAATGTGGCGATGATTTCAGTGACCCACGGTGCGCGCTCAAAGGCGTTTATCACCTGCCATGCAGAAAAAATGGGGATCGATCTGCGCTGCGATTCCAGCCGAACTGGAAATTCTGAGAATTGTTTTGTTTACGGTCTCCTTGAGGGATCGAGCTGTCGCTAATTGATAAGCGCGTCCGCAGAACTTTAAGAGGCGACCTTCGGGTCGCTTTTTTTGTTTATGCGCCGGTCTGTTTCATACTGAGACATTTACGGGACATTCTCATCAGCATCGTTTTCTCTTGCCTCGAACTATCCTGTTTTTCGGGGGACACAATGAGAATGAAGAGTTTGATGATGCCGGCGCTTTTACTGAGCACAGTTGTTTTACTGGCGGCTTGCGCGCCTGGATTTTCAGTCGAAGCCGGAGGCAGCATAGCGCCGCCGCCAGATGAACCTGGTCGTGACGCCACCGGCGGCGGAGGGGCTTCTACGCCTGTATCTGACGAGCAGAAGAGTCGTTGTCAGAGCGAAACGCACTGTGTTCACGATCAGATGCCACTGTGGTCACAGGCCGACGGTTCAACGGTTGGCGTATTGAGAGACGGCAAAGTCGTGATTGAAACTCTGAACGTGAATGGCGCTGCGGTTCCGCTTATTCCGTATATTCAGAGTCAGGGTTACTCGAATGTGAAGGGCGATCCGGGATGGTGTGGCGCGGTGTCGTTCGCGATGCTTGCGAAGTCTTGGCAGAAGGAGCTTGCCGACCGCGGTGAGTCGCTCAAGTTGGCCTCCAATGTTTCATTTTTGGAGGATAGTGATCCGAGCGTCGTGATTTTTAAGACGATGGGGCTTATCGGAATGC
Organism: Bdellovibrionales bacterium; assembly: GCA_016713885.1. GTDB lineage: Bacteria > Bdellovibrionota > Bdellovibrionia > Bdellovibrionales > JAMPXM01. The sequence continues at coordinate 316,907 of JADJOF010000002.1, forward strand.
GGCCCGACTTTGGTGTCAGCGCACCGACCGCCCACGAGCAGGCATTGAAGACAATGGCTGCGGCAACTGGCAACGGAAAAGCCGAGATCGCGATGCGGATGATGAGCGTGAGTGAGTTTCGCGAGACTTATAAGCGGCCACTTGTGACGTTGGGGATAGGGGCCGCGGCCGCAGGTGGGCACTTTGTCGCACTCAACGGAACTGACGGTCAGAACTACATCGTCTTTGATCCGTGGGGCGCAAGCTACACAGTGAAGGCGACAAAGGGCACGGTTGAAAAGGACAGCCCCTTGGGCAAGTACTATGAGTTCTCGCTCTCATATTTGGGTTCAGGGATGAAAACTTTGACCGGAGTAACGTCGGGATTCGTTCCGACATATGGTGCGACAAGTGGTGTTCTGAACAGCATCCAATTGAGTGGATACTGAGGTCGAAATGAAAGGCCTGACGCTGCTTGCGGCAACTGGATTCATTCTCGCTTTAACTCTCGTGTTTGCTTTAAGGGCGAGAGTGATAGCGGGCAAAGACAAGACGGAGAGTGTGCCAGCGGCACCGCTTGCGATATTGAAGGTGCCGATCCCAGTGAGTGATGGGGTTCATTCGCCATTCCCATCGCCTGAGCGAAAAACGGAGTTGCGCTCTCAGTTCTCGCAGTTAGCACAAGAGAACGTGGCGGTTCGGACGCAGTATGAATTGCTGAAGCAGAAGCTTCCCGTGCAGCCGGAGTCCGAGCTTATTGCGATGTACGCCGCGCAGGTTCTGGGGCGAAGTTCTCGGCCGGAGTTTCAAGAGCTCTACCTTGGATTGATGGGAGAAGTCGCGTTCGAGTCGCCTCGCGTGTTTGATGTCTTGATCGCCTCGGCCGACAAGCTGAGGCAGGATCCTTTCGAGCATCAGGTGCTTTTGAACCTGGCTGCGGAGTTGAATGTTCCCCCTCGCGAGAAAGTGCGCCTGATGGGCCCTACGCTTGTGCAGAAGTTTGAGATCAGCGCTCAGAATGAAGTTTCTGAGCAGTCGGCGTCTCTTGTGATTGCGTTGATTCAACTTCGAAAGGCCGGGGTGGCGTATCAAGATATTGCGCCTTTTGTACAGCGAGGAATGGAATTCACCAGTAACGATCGGCGTGCAAATGACGAGTTTAGGGTTCGCGTGACGACGTACTATCCAGATGCGGAGTTCTAAATTGGTGGCCCCGGCTGGACTTGAACCAGCGACCCTCTGCTTAGAAGGCAGATGCTCTATCCAACTGAGCTACGGGACCCTATTGTCAGTGCTTGATAAGAAAAAGAGATACCGCAGCTTCGCTAGAATGAGAAGCGATGACCACCGGTCATTTGACGCGGCGGTCAGGCGGCAGGCTCACTTGGGGACGTAGCGGACTTCGATGCGTGTTCCAGGCGGTGGCGGCGAGCTGAAGACCACGAGCTTGCCCTCGATCTTCCAGGTGATTTGAGGTGCTGCTGGCCAGAGGGTCACCGTCACTGTTGAGCCCGGCTGTGGCTCGGCACCCAGCTCGAAGCTCGACACGAGCTTTCGAACATCCTGAGAGATCGACGAGAGGTTTGTGCCGTAGTCGCTAGCGCAAATCGAGTACGTGCGGCCACCAGTCGATTTGGCGAGTGCGTTGACGTTGTTGCCATAGTAGCCCGCATTTCCAGATGGGCTTTCGGCCTTCTGCGCCTTCAGGCATTTCTTGTCGCCAGGCTGAATGATGATGCCGTGAACCATCATCTTCTTCGTGTCTTGGAAGGCCGCTTTGAAGGCATTGAGAACTTCACCGGGATGGGTGGTATTGGGACTTGTACCGTCACTCATCTCGTCTTCATCGGAAAGCACAACGATCGCAAGATCAACTGTGTCGCGGAAGAATCCAAGATTTGCCGTCGCCCGTTGATCGACGGCCGAGATCATGGCGCGCAGCGGTTCTTCATCGCCAGAAGGGCAATACGGAGGCTTTGTGCGGTTGCTGCAGTTGATGGTCTCTTCGCGTTGAACTGTCTTGAGGAAGAGCTGCTCTGCATTTGGTGTTTTTGGTGTGAGGATTTTTTCACTTGTTCCGGTGTAGTTCACCAGGCGGCCATCTGTTGCAAAGCCAGACCCGAGAGGACCCGAAAGGTCGGTTGTCGTGATTCCGATCTGATAATCGAGATCTTTGATAGCCGAAATAAAGTTTGTAAAGCGCGACGCCATTTTTTGTTGTTCTTTGTCCATTGAGGCCGAGTTGTCGGCAATGATGAGGATATCGACCTTGCCGGCGTTCTCGGCTTGCGTAAACGACTCGGTCACGCGGCGATCAGGCGTCGGAACCGGAGTTGGTGTTGGCGGAACCGGAGTTGGTGTCGGTGGAACCGGAGTTGGTGTCGGTGGAACCGGAGTTGGTGTCGGGCTTGGGCTTGGGGCCGCAATCGGCGTGTTACCGGTTGAGCCTTCGCTTTGACGAAGAGCGGGATCGGCCTCGAAACTTTGCGGGTTACAGGCCGAGAGGACGAAGGCAGAAAGAAAGGAGAGAAAGAGAATACGCATCTCTCTAGTTTCGACTAAAACGTGCGACAAAACGACTGGCGAACAGTCTAGAACATCCTCTAAAAGTCGCTCTGAAAGCCGCTCTAGTAGCAGATTTCACGCCGTTGGCCTTTAGGCGAGACCGCTGCTTTAGGCTAGGCGAAAGCGTTCGTTAACGCCGAAGTCGCCCTTCTCTGAACGAATCGTCGTCACGTCAAAATAGGGATCGTGCTCGAAGAAAAGATAGGCGTTCTCTTGAGTTGCACGTGTGAGCAGTCGCTCTTTCTCGTCGATGAGATCAAGCGGACGCAGGTCGTAACCCATCACCCAGGCGAGCCGGACGTGAGTCGAGGTCGGAATCACGTCGCCGCAGTAGTAGAGCGTCGTCGTACCGTCGCTCACTCGAACATACTGTTGTCCTTCAGTGTGGCCGTTGGAAACACCAACAGAAATCATCGGAAGGATATTTTCTGTTGGGCCATTGAGGAGCGTCAGTACGCCGGCATCCACAAGGGGTTGAAAGTTTGCGGCGTAATAGCTGGCGCGTTCGCGGCGATTGGGATGAAGAGCATTTTCAAGATTGGCTTTTTGCACATAGTAGCGCGCCTTGGGAAACGTCGGGCGCAGAGCTCCATCGCGGAATGTGGTGGCGCCGCCGCAGTGATCGAAGTGTAGATGAGTGAGAATGACATCGGTGATGTCGTTTACGGTGAGGCCTTGTTTCGCGAGTGATTTTTCAAGCGAGGCTTTTTCGCGATCGACGGCGTACATTTCGGCAAATTTGGGGCCGGCCTTTTCTCCATACTTCTCGATGAAGTCGGCGCCGATGACACAATCGATGAGGATGTGGCGCTTTGAATCAGCATCGGAGAGAAGGAGTGCGCGTGCTTCGATTTGGATGCGATTTGCGGAGTCGGCAGGGTTGGACTTCTCCCATAGAACCTTTGGAACTGTGCCAAACATTGCGCCGCCATCGAGGCCGAATTGTCCTGTCGGAGCAGCAGAGACTTTGTAGGGACCGATTTTAAGTTCAAGTGCTGTGGCCGGAAATGGTGCGGTCATGATTCGACCTCCCTCGTCGCGAAACGCGTGCGGATTAATGCTCGTTACCCATTTGCGATAACTTTCATAGATGAGTTCAATGGGTGCCGGCGGGTGAACGGGGCCAACGTGTAGTGTGAGTTTGCCAGGAACGGCAAAAATGCGCCCTTTCGGCCAGAGATCGGCATTGCCTTCAAGATAGAGAAAGAGCAGCGGTGTGGTGGTCTTTTCACTGAACAGACTGACGCCGCGTTTGAACTGACCGATGAAGCCGTCTTTCGATCGTGTGCCTTCAGGAAAGATGATCAGCCAAATGGCTTCGAGGTTTGAAAGGAGATTCAGGCAGAGCTCAACGGCCTCGCCCTTCTTGTCTTTGCGATCGATTGGAATTGCGCCGAGGCAATGTTTTGAAAAGAAGGTGAAGAGAGCATTCGAGAAAAAGTAATCTTTGGCAGCGGCAATGTAGACGTCGAGCCAGTAGCGAAATGGAATTGCGGCGGCGATAGAGACAGCATCGAGATGTGAGGCGTGGTTGGCAATGACGAGGAGCTTTGGATAGTTGCGACGGACTTCGTGAAAGTCACCAACGACTTTGAGACGAATATAGAAACGAAAAAACCAATATTTGAGAATAACCGACCAGAGCGAGCGAAAAAAAAGACTCACCAGATCGTAGTGACGGGTGAACAGCGGCAAATGTTTGAGATAAGACGGAAGCCGTGTCCACTGTTCATTTTCGTAGTCCCAATCACGCATACCGAAGGCTCCTGATGAGAGGGATTAGAGGCCAAAAAGCTGGTGAATCGAATGAGGCACAATTCCACCCCGAGTTTCAAGATACCACATCACATAGTAGAAAATTGGCGCGACAAAGATGAGGCGATCCATCACAGAGAGCAAATCTCCGCGGCCGATGATGAAGACGCCGACATCCTTGATGCCGAGATCACGGCGAATGACGGATAGGACAAGGTCGCCAAGACTGCCGCCCAGAACGGCAGCGAGGCCTGAGCCGATCCAGAACTGTTCTGAGCGTTCTGGCAAAAGGTGCCGAAAGCTAAAGGCCAAGAGAAAAGTAAGGGGGGCGGCGATAAAAAAAGCCTCCCAGTTTCGGCGCGGGGTGATGCGTGAAAACATTTTGTGATTTCCCCAAAACCGCGAGAATGCGAGGGAGAGATTGTCGAAGACCTCGGTCAGAACGGTGATGTAGATGACGAGGTAGGGGCCGCGATCAAGTTTATAAATCCAGCCGATATGAAGAAAAGACCAGCCAAGGAACATAAACGCCATGAGTGTGAGTGCGAGGTACTGGATCATCTGCTTGTGTGAATTTCTAAGAATGGGAATGAGGCAGATCGCGCCCAGGAAAATCATCGGCGCCAAGTTGTAAAGATCTCGATTGCCGATGTGCACGCAGTAGGCGAGACCAAGCACGCCGACGTAGCTCGCCCAAACAAAGTTTGAACGGTGGTACATGCCGGTGAGTTGGAAGAAGATTTTCAATCCCGTGATCGCTGTGAGCGAGAGGCCAATCAGGGCCCAGGGGTGAGGGGCCGCAATCAGCGCGAAAAGAATCGGCGTTGCAATGGACCAGCTGATGAGACTGGCCCAACCGGCTTGCGTGCATGGGTATTGCGATTGCGTAAAAAATAAAACAGCACGCTGAGGCCAATGAGCACACCCATGACGATTGAAAAGGTCTGCACGTAAATAGGGTCATGCCATAATTGAAATCCATTCATGTCCCTGCTCCGCCTCCGCGCTCAATGCCGTAGTCTTTCATTTTCTTATACAGGCTGGAACGAGAAATTCCTATGAGCTCCGACGCACGATCCGCGTCGTCATCGCTGGCCTTGAGTGCTTCCCGAACAATCTGTGCCTCAAATCGGGCAACAAGTTCGCTGAGGCCTAGCGTCAAATTGAGTTTCCCTGTTGATAAGCCGGCGACCGACGCCGGCAAGACCTGCTGAACATCGTCGGCGCGAAGAATGGGGAGCGGCGAGTACAGGCTGAGTTGTTCGCAGATGCGCTTGAGCTCGCGAACATTACCGGGCCATGTGTGGGCCTTGAGAGCGGCAAGTGCGTCGTCAGCGAGCGACTTGTTACGACGAGGACTTTCAAGCGCCAGGAATGCACGGGCGAGATCGCCGACGTCGTCGAGTCGGTCGCGAAGTGCGGGAAGCACAAGGTGTTTACCCTGAAGGCGCCATAAGAGATCTTCGCGAAACTCTTTTTGGTGGACCATTTCGCTGAGCTTGCGATTGGTGGCTGCAATCACACGAACCGGTGCTTTAACGGTGTCGCGTCCACCCACGCGCCGGACTTCTCCTGACTCAAGAAAACGCAAGAGCTTGGCCTGGCTGCCCAAAGGGAGTGCTTCGATTTCGTCGAGAAATAGGTCGCCGCCACTGGCGAGTTCAATGAGCCCAGGCTTGTTCTGATCGGCACCAGTGAAGGCGCCACGGACGTGACCAAAGAACTCCGATTCAAAAACAGTTTCGGGAACGGCGCCGAGGTTGACAGTCACGAAAGGACGGCCCGGACCATCCTGTTGATGGATGAGCTGTGCCGCCACTTCCTTTCCGGTTCCAGACTCGCCTTCGATCAGAATTGGCCCGCGCTCTCCTTTGAGGTCCGCAATTTTTTTGAGAACCTTTTGCGACTCGCGACCTCCGCCAATCCACTGAATTGGTTTTGATCTGGAGCGAAGATCAACAAGAGCTTCGATTTTTTCAAGAGTCAGGCGCAACTCTTCACGACCAATCGGCTTTGCAAGAAAACGGGATGCGCCGGCTTTGAGTCCTCTTTCCATCAATGAGCGATCGAGGTCTCCGGACATGGCGATGAGCTCGAGCGTGGGATGAATGTGATGCAGTGTGCGCAAGACCTCTAGACCTTCGGCCTGTTCGAGGTTGCGACTCAGGTGCATGTCGATAAGGGCCGCCGAGCAGTTGAGAGTACGCCTCTCGAGTTCACTCTGGTCACAGCCAAAACCGGGAATCAGCTGCCAGCCGGGGGGGAGCAACGTGCGGAGACTTGCGATGACGAGATCGTCATCATCAACAACGAGAAGCTGGAGGCGCGGAGCCGGATTGCTGGACTCATGGCTCCGTGTGTCAGTCGACATAGAGTAATCTCCCTTTGGTCGATAGATTAGTGGTCGATCTGTGACCGCGCAATCAGACTATGGCAAACTCATCTCATGCGCGAAAAAATTCTGCTTCTCGAAGCCATTCATCCAGGTGCCAAACTTGCTTTAGAAAAAGACGGTCATGAGGTGACCCTTGTTTCCCACTCGCCGGAGGGCGCAGAGCTGGATGCTTTGTTAAAAAAGGCAACAGTTGTCGGCATTCGTTCAAAGACAAAGCTGACGGCAAAGATTCTTGAGGCCAATCCGCATTTGAAACTCATTGGATGTTTTTGTATTGGCACGGATCAGGTGGATCTCGCGGCCGCAGCGCGACTCGGAATTCCTGTTTTCAATGCGCCGTATTCAAACACGAGAAGCGTGGCAGAGTTGGTGTTGGCAGAAATTGTTGCGCTTTCGCGTCAGCTGGGTGATCGCAGCATGCAGGCGCATCAGGGCGTATGGATGAAGTCGGCCGACGGTTCGCGCGAAGTGAGAGGCAAGACGCTTGGTATTGTCGGTTACGGCCACATCGGTAGTCAGGTGAGTGTTCTGGCCGAAGCGTTTGGTATGCGCGTTCTCTTTTTCGACGTTGTGAAGAAGCTGCCGCTTGGTAACTCAATGCGCGTTGAGACTTTGCATGAGCTTTTAGAGAAGTCAGATTTTGTGAGCCTTCATGTTCCGGACACGGCTCAGACGCGAATGATGCTGGGAGCAAAGGAGTTCGCGGCGATGCGACCAGGCGCCTACGTGATCAACGCAAGTCGAGGCAGTGTCGTTGACATTGAAGCGCTTGTTGCGGCGTTGAAAAGTAAACATGTCGCGGGTGCCGCGATCGACGTGTTCCCTCTTGAACCGGCGAGCAATAAAGAGACATTCAAGAGCCCCTTGCAGGGGGTTGCGAATGTGATCCTCACTCCACATATTGGCGGTAGCACGATCGAAGCACAAGAATCGATTGGTCTTGAAGTCGCGGCGAGTTTTGAAAGCTTTTTGGCGCGTGGGATGACCACGGGCACGGTGAACTTTCCGCCGATGGATCTCCCACGTCTCCATCCTGGATCGGTGCGAATCGCGAATATCCACCGCAATGTTCCCGGTGTGCTGGGAGAGATCAACTCGATCATATCAGAGCTTGGCGGCAACATTTTGGCGCAGGGTCTTGCGACCGATCGCGAGATTGGCTACATGGTGGCCGACATTGAAAATGCGAGTGGTGCCGAACTCGATAAGCAAATTGGCGAGTTGATCACGAGTATCAAAACGCATCTTCTCGCTTAAGGCTTTGCGCCATTTTTCTCTTGAATCGCGATCATCCGGGCGCGGCGGTCGCGGACCAAGCCGCCGATTCGTTCAAGTGCGGTTTGGATTTTCGATAGCTTCCGCGCTTGGCCTTCGTTTAGTTTCACGTCGCTGCGGGAGAGATCATCTTGAAGGGCTTCGAGCATGCCGGTGGCAATGGCCAACGGATTGGCGAGATCGTGTAGGTACTCGCGCTCCTCTTTGGCAAATGATAAGAGATCAACTGGCAAGGGTTTGTCTTGATTTTGTTCCACTCCTATCAGTCTGACGACTGACGGTCCGCTTCGTCTAGACGAGTAAGGTCCAGGCTAGGCTCCGGGCGTTCTTTTGTGCGCGAAGTGAGTCGACCTCGACTAAGATCGAAGGGCCTCACGGAGGTTCCACCAATTGCCGATAATAGAACCATGGCCATCGATGAGAAGAAAAAAACCTATTCGATTTTGATTGTTGATGACGAAGAGGATCTGCGCGAGATCATCTTAAGTCAGCTTGAACTATTGGAGATGGATCGACCTGTCGTACTCGAGTCAGCTGAAAACGGTGCTGACGCCCTCAAGAAGTGTGGGCAAAAATGGTATGACGCGGTTCTTTCTGACATCAATATGCCGGTGATGACCGGGCTTCAGTTTTTGGGAGAATTGCGCAGTCAGGGTAAAGACACGCCTGTGGTCTTCTTGACGGCGTTTGGCGACAAAATAAAGGCTGTTGAGGCGCTTCGCATGGGAGCTTTCGATTTCCTTGATAAGCCGTGGAAGTCCGAGCAGCTTCGGCAAACAATGATGGCCGCGGCAACACTCGGTGCGCAGCTTTGCGATGTCGAAGAAGAGCTTGATCGCATTGTCAGTCAATACACGGATCTTAGTGACGAGCGTCGCAAGCAGATTCGCAATGTCCACCGATCGCTTTTGCTGATTACAACAAGTCGCGTCGCTTAAACTGGCTCACCAGCGTGTGGGTTTTTGGGATAGTTCTATAAGTCCGGCGTTCGAAACAAGCCTGGTGCAATGCGCACCGGGCTTGTTTTGAGAAGTGTTTGAGCCTTGCGTTCATTTTGCTTGGCCTCGGGCTCATGGCGCGGACTTGCCCTCACTGTAAAAGCCCAAATATCAACGCCCATGGTCGCTATCAAAGGCTCTCGGATGGTGTGCGGGTGGCGCGAACGCGCTGCCTTAGTTGTAGGCGCACGTTCTCTGAGGCAAGTCATGATGTCTGCTTTGCACAGAAAAAACGCCACTTGAACCACCCGCTTTGGATGCTTCTGGTCTCGGGCATCTCGCTTAGAAGAGTGTCGAAGGTCTTGCGCATCAGCCGCACAACAAGTGCAAGGAAGCTTCTCTTTCTTGGCCGAGTTGCAAAGCGAGAACTTAACGACTCGCTCCTCCACAAAGCCAAACTCGAATGCGTTGAGTTTGACGACATGGAGACGTTTGAACACTCAAAGTGCAAGCCGCTCTCGATCTCGCTTGCAGTTGAATCGGGAACTCGGCGCATTCTTGGCTTTGAAGTCTCTCAAATGCCGGCCAATGGCCCACTCGCGAAAATCGCAAAAAAGCGCTACGGTCGTCGCCCTGATCAAAGACTCATAGGGAGAAAGCGCCTACTGCGCTTTGTGCGAAAGCTCTCAAAACGCAACGTCGTCATCAAGTCCGATGAGAACCCACACTATCCTCCGCTCATTCGCGAGCTCTTTCCGCGCGGAGAACATCTTCGCTATAAAGGCCGTCGCGGCTGCGTGGTTGGGCAAGGTGAGCTTAAGCGCGGAGGCTTTGACCCGCTCTTCTCGCTCAATCACACCGCCGCTATGTTTCGAGCCAACGTGAACCGTCTATTCCGACGAACTTGGTGCACCACAAAAAAACGAGAGTCACTCACAGCTCATCTCGCCCTCTACGTCGTTTATCACAATCAAAACTTAAAGTGAGAACGCGGCAAGCTTGAAGCGAGCGCCGTCAGCTCCACATTCCTCACGGAAAAGCGCTCGAGTGATTCGTTGAATAGCTAAATAACCAACACGATAGTGGGCCAGTTTAAAAAATCTTACCTGGATTCATGATCCCATCCGGGTCAAATGCCGTCTTGATGGCTTTCATCAGTGCGACCTCTTCGGCGCTTCGTGTGTACAGAAGGTCATCCTTCTTGACGAGGCCCACGCCGTGTTCAGCCGAAACCGATCCGCCGAGGTTTTCGATGATCTCAAACAGGATTTTGTTTACGCCTTTGCAGCGCAAGAGGAATTGCTCTCGATTCAGCGACGCTGGTTTCAAAATATTGATGTGCATATTGCCGTCGCCGATATGCCCGAACCAAACGACCTCAAAGTCGGCATAGCCGGCCTTGAGTGCGGCGTCGGTTTTCGTGAGAAACTCAGGGACCTTTGAGATCGTTACCGAGATGTCATTCTTGTAGGGAGTGTAAGGGGCGGTGGCCTCGGAGATATCTTCGCGCAGACGCCAAAACTCGCGGGCCTGAGCGTCACTTTGCGCAATGGAGCCATCCAGTACGAGGCCTTCGTTTACACAGGTTTCAAAGAGTTCCATGATCTGCGCGTCGTTGCGCTGTTCGGGATTCTCGACTTCAATCAGCACATAATTGGGGGTTGGCGTTGCAAACGGTCGGCTGAGCGAAGCGTGAGCGAGGACGTGTTTGAGGGCGATGTCAGAGAAAAACTCAAAGGCGGTGATTGGCAGCTGATCACGAAACTTTCGGAACACCTTCATAATAGCATCGAGTGTCGGAAGTCCAAGAATCATCACTGTTGACGGGACGGGGGGAGAAGTGAGCTTAACGGTCGCCTCAACGACAAAGCCTAAAATGCCTTCGCTTCCGATGAATAAATGTCTGAAATCAAGGCCGGTCGCATTTTTGACGAGACCGCGGTTGAGTTCGAGAATGTCTCCGTTGCCGGTTACAACTTTAAGTCCGGCGATCCACTCACGTGTCGAGCCATAGCGAAGAACTTTGACGCCGCCTGCATTCGTGGCAATGTTGCCGCCGATGTGCGCTGAGCCGCGGGCTGCGAAGTCGACCGGGTAGCAAGCGCCGTTATCGCGAGCGAATTGCTGGAGCTGTTCGGTGACAACTCCGGCTTGAACCTGCACGGTGCGGTCGGTTGGATTGTAGTCGAGAATCTTATTCATCTTCTCAAAGCTGACAACGACCTCATCGTTGAGAGCGCAGGCTCCGCCGCTGAGACCCGTGCGGCCACCGGAAGGAACGAGCCCGATGTGGTTGGTTCGAGCCCAGCGTACAAGTTTTTGCACGTCATCGATGCTTTGCGGAAAGACAATGGCGAGCGGGCGGAGCGTGTAGAACTTGGTCCAATCGCGACCGTAGTGGGCGAGCGAGTCGCTGTCGGTGAGGAGGCGATCAGAAGGAAAAATGAGCGAGAGTTCTGCAAGTTTGACCATGCCGCTATACTAGAGCGACGGTCTGACTGCGATCAACGTCAAAGGTCGGCTCAGCGCTTCTTCGTGCCTGAAGTCGTTTCGTGGATCTCGCGAGCGAGTTCAGAGAGATAGAGGAAGTCAGGATCGTTTTCGAGACTCCACGGAAGTCCTTTGGACCTTGCGTCGTGAATCTTGCGTAGCAGTTTGAGCGCCGTCGGGACGGACTCTTCGGCCGAAGTGGTTCCGCATTCACACAGACGTTCGGTGATCTCACCGACTTGTGAAATCTCGGGAATGCCGTAGGTTTTACCGGTGCCCTTCAGTTTGTGGAACTCCGTTTCGACATCGGAATAGCGGCGTTCAGACCACATTTTCTCAATTGTGTCGGCACGCCCAGGTAGGGCTTCGATGTATGTTTTGCGCAATTCGGCAAGGACGTCTTGTATGCTCATGATGTCGTTCTCAAGCTGCTCTCTTTTCGGCTAGAGCTTTCTCTCTCCACTGAGGAAGTGTGAACCAGAATGTCGAACCTTTTCCGATTTCGCTGTCGACGCCGATCGAGCCGCCGTGCTCGCTGACAAGAGCTTTTGCGATCGCAAGGCCAAGACCTGTGCCTTTGACTATTGGATTGGAAGCGCTGGCTCCTTGGCGGAACTTTTCAAATATAAGATCACGGTCATCTTGGGCGATACCGGGGCCTTGGTCAGTTACGCTGATGACGAGATCGCCCGATGTCGATCGACTGACGGTCACCCGAACGACCCCTCCCTGAGGGCTAAACTTGACCGCGTTGGAAACCAAGTTGGTGATGACCTGCTGGAGACGATCGCGGTCAATGTTAACCTCGATCGCAGGGAGAGACATCTGCTCGAGTCGGACGTTGGCTTTCATGGCGAGGCCAGTGAGGCCGTCGAGTGTTTTGCCGCAGAATTCGTCCCAGCTTTCCCAGCGCAGGCTGAGCGGGAGATTTCAGATTCGATTTTGGCGAGATCGAGAAGATCGTTGATGAGACGAATGAGACGATCGGTTTCGCCTTCCGCAATCTTAATCAACCGAAGTGCGTTCACGTCGAGAGGGCCAACGACACCAGATGTGAGCAGTGAAAGAGAGCCCTTGATCGAAGTCATTGGTGTGCGGAGTTCGTGACTGGCGATAGAGAGGAATTCGCTCTTTGCCTGATCGAGTCGTTTGAGGTCATCCATGGTGTTGATGACTTTTTGTGCGAGAGCGTTGAAGGTGCGTTGTAGATCGCCGAGTTCATTTGAGTCCGGTTGTGAGAACTGAAATGAGTATCGATCGACAAGAAAGTCCATCATTCGGCGCGAGAGGCGACCAACGGTCGTGAAGATCGAGGTGTGGACAGTCAAAAGGAGCCAGAATAGTCCGATGGCGAGCGAGCCCCAAGAGAGTAAAATGAGTTTTTCGAAGCGACTTTCGATCTCGTTTTTTCGGCCGCGGTTGTTGAGAAAATATTCGGACTCAACTTTCAGTGCTTTGCGAATGCTGCGTCGAAGATCAACAGGTGAGCGAGCAGCATAAGAGCGGACGGCGTCGGCAAAGGCCTTTTTTCTCTCTGATTCAAGAATCCGATCGCGTTCAACTTGGAGGCGACGAAAGGTTTCATCGTGGTACGGTAGCTCCTCGATCATCAGCAGGATTGAACGAGTCTCCATCGCTTCATTCATGGCGCGTTCGAACTGGTCGAGCTCGCGACGGGCATCGTAGGCCTGATAGCCGGCGAATCCGGATCCACCGATGATCAATGCCGTTAGAATGTTGAGCTGGGTTCTGATTTTCACCGATTCAGATTTCCTTGCGGGGCTGAAGCCGGAGGATTGGCCAGAATATCGTCGATGCGCGTGCAGATCTCGGTTGGCTCGAAGGGCTTGGGAATAAAGCCCGTTCCGACTGAAAGAAACGAAGCGACGTCGCGATCATCAATCTTTGCGCTAAGAAAAATAATAGGTGTCGTGACGATTCCGGCTGCGCGAATTTCTTGGGCTGCCTGGAGACCTGACTTGAGTGGCATCATGCCGTCGAGAATAATCAAATCGTACGACCGGCGTGTTGCGAAGTCGACAGCCTCGGCGCCGTCGGCCGCGAGTTCAACCGTGTGGCCGCCGATTTTCTCAAGGCACATGCGCGTGACGATTGAAACGGCTGGATCATCTTCGGCGAGTAGAATATGCACGTTGCTTCTCCGGTTCATGTTCACGCGAATTTCTTGCGCGTTAAGCCGTTCTGTAAATATGTTCGAATTTTTCCAACCGAGCGCTCGTCGAGGGACTGAAACGATGTTCGGATATGCCATGAGCCAGCCATGGTGCCGGCCGACGATGTTTGCACACGCAGCACGGGTGTGATGATGCCGATCTCGTCGAATAGGGGAGAGCTGATTTTAAGTCGCGTGCCTTCATTTAGGCGATGCTCAGAGTCGAGCACGACTCCGGTTTCGGTCATGGCGACGATTTTAAGTGAAAGGATGAGGGTCGCATCGAAATCGACGGGAAGTTCACCAAAGCGAGCCGCGAGTTGAGCGGCTTGCGAACGCGCGAGGAGATCGCGGACTTTTGTTTGTAAAAGTGTGGGATTGATTGGCTTAACGATGTAGTCCTGTGCACCGACCAGGACAGCTCGCTCAACATCCTTGCGAGTTTTGCGTGCTGTGAGCATGGCGATTGGAATGAAGTCATAGGTTGGGATCGCACGAATGGTACGAATAAGATCGTAGCCAGAAAACGGCGGCATATTCGCGTCGGTGATGATGAGATCAAAGTGTTCGCGTTTGGCGCGATCGATCGCATCTGTTGAGTTATCGAAGCACACGACCTGATGGCCTTCGAGCTCCATCAGGGCCTGCACCATGATTAGAATGTCCTGATCATCGTCGGCGACGAGTATTTTTGCCATAAACCCTCAACACTTTTTCGGATTCTCGCGTGCTGGGCATGAGGCGGGAGAGGTCCGGGATGTGTTAAAAGTTCTTGTTGCTGGTCGTTGGGCTGGACTATCGGCGAGATGATGGTGCGATGCGTTTTCTGCTGTCGTCGACTTTGCGAATACCAAGAGTCCACAGCAGCGGACAAAACCGCCACGCGCCCGTCGCCATGATCACAAGACCGATCCAAGTCCACGTCGGCCCCTGGCCAATCGCCCAGGCCACAAGGATGCCCCCGAAAATCAAACGGCCGATGCGACCTATGCGAGAGACATTGCAAACCACGCGCGACCTCCGGAAGATGGCTAGATGGATAATTCCTCCGAAACACCACCGCCGTCAATCGCTACTCCGTTTACTGAGCTCATGAACGTGAAGTTTCCCATCATCGGGGCGCCGATGTTCTTGGTCAGTAACGTGGATATGGTCGTTGCCATTTCAGAAGCCGGCGGGCTTGGTACTTTTCCCGCGCTCAATTATCGCCCGATCAAAGCGTATCGCGACGCACTGAAAGAGATGAAGGCGAAGACGAAGCGGCCAATTGGCGTGAATGTCATCGTCAATCGTTCAAACACGCGCCAGGCCGATGATTTGAAGTACGCGCTCGATAGTGGTGTTGAGCTTTTTATCACGTCTCTTGGGAGTCCGGCTGGGGTCATCAAGGCTGCACACGCCAATGGGGCAAAAGTATTTTGCGATGTTGTGAATCTTGAGCATGCAAAGAAGGTCGCCGATCTTGGGGCCGATGGGTTGATTGCGGTTGGCGCTGGTGCCGGTGGGCATGCGGGACCACTGTCGCCGCTGGTGCTTGTGCCATGGCTTGTTTGCGAGGTGAAGCTTCCGGTGATGTTGGCAGGCGGTGTTGCACACGGCTCACAGCTTGCGGCAGCGCTAGCGCTCGGCGCGGCCGGCGTTCACGTCGGCACACGTTTCATCGCGAGTCGTGAGGCGAAAATCGATCAGGCCTACAAGCAGGCGGTGATTGATTCTTCACCAGAAGACATCGTCATGACCACCCGGATTTCGGGAACACCGGCAGCCGTAATCAAAACGCCTTACATTGAAAAGCTGGGTACAGAATTGCCGCTCGCTCTCAAAATCTTGTACGACAATCCGCGGACCAGAAAGTATGCGGGAATGCTGATTCATTACCTCGGGATGAAGTCGCTTGAGGATGCCGCGACAAAGGCATCGTGGAAAACGGTTTGGAGTGCCGGACAATCGGTAGGCTTGATTGATTCAGAGGAAAGCTGCCGAGATATCATCGAGAATCTCGCTCGCGAGTATCGCGAAGCCGTGTCGAGATTGCCGTAGCGGCTGCGGGCCGCGAGTTCTTTAACATTGATGCACCACCGCTTCCGGCGCCGGCAGGGCTTACGCATCTAATTCCTCAATGATTTTACATTTCTCACTGCTGACCGGTTTATTTCTTAAGAAATCATAACGCGAGATCCTCGCCGGCAGCGGCGCTCCAGCGGCAGCCGTCCGGAGGCCCGCATCCCTGAAGGACTTTTCGCGCGAACGCGGTTCGCATCTCGCGCAGAAGTTCCCACAAAGTTCCTTTAAACTTCGAAATGATCTTTTTCAGCTGCAAAAGAAGTTGAACAAGAACTGCGATCGCAAGTTGAGTATGGATCGCGTTCGGAGTTTTTAGCGGCAGCCGACGAATATCGAGATGTCCTTTCATCCAACGGAACAAAAGTTCGACTGCCCACCGACGTTTGTAAATGTTCGCGATCATTTTAGCGCTGGCTTTCTGATCCGACGTCACAAAATGGAAGACTTTCTGAGTCAGCTTGTCGCGGTAAATAATGTGACGAAGTTTTCTCGCCGAGAACTTTGCCGCGGGTGCGGTCGAAATATATTCTTCGTCGTACAGAACCCCGGATTTTTCTTTTTTGCCCGCGCAAAACCTTTCGTTCAAGATCTCGATTCGTCTTTGATGTCTTCAGCCGCGTCGTGAAGTCAGATCCATTGGCGACGATTTTCTGCCAAAAGCCAAAGTCGTTGTATGCACGATCAAAACGTACATTTTCATAGGTAAAATGCGAAGTTGGAAGCTGACCGGGGAGTCGCCAGATCGGCACGGCGTAATCTTGAAATCATCAATCCATTCGCCGTCGACATTCCAAACGACGTGAATTTTTGCCGCTGCTTTGTGACCGATGGTATACTTCTGTTTCCATCCCGGTTCGCCAAAAAGACTTCCGTGGACTCGAACTTCGGAAGAGTCGATGGCCAGAATTTCACGAATTGCTTTTTTGAGTTTTCGACTTTCTGTTCGACCGCGAATCTCGAGGAGAATAAGATCGCAGAGTTCTTGAAAAAACCGAAGTGCCGATCTCTCAGCGCGTCGCCGAAAGTTGAGTCAGGAATTTTCAGTGCGGCTTCGACTTCTCGAAACGATCCAAGTCGCATCACGAAACACGACAAAAGAGCTTGCGTCATTTCCCAGGTCGAAAAAGTTCTTACACCGCGATCGATTTTCCATTTTTGAACGAGTGGATCGAATTTTTTCGATCAATCAGTTGAAAGAGCGACCGCTCTTTGCAATCCTGCTTCACAGTTGCCGCCTTTCCTTGGCGTTGATCTTTCTTCGCAAAAAAATCAAACCAACCTTGCGGAAAGCTGGCAACTATTTGTTTTGTTTAATGAATCAGCCGGTCAGCAGTGTACATTTCTAGAGTTTCTGTGGAAGCTGATTTGGGGTTTTTCACTTCAAATCACGAATTGGGAGCCGCAGGGACGTGGCAAGAGTTGTCGAAGAAAATGAGGTCGCGAGTTTAGTTTATTATTTTTCACAAATTCCAGACCCTCGTATTGAGAGCAGATGTGAGCATCTGTTGATCGATGTTTTGGTGATTACGATTTGCGCCGTTCTTTGCGGTGCGCAGAGCTGCACGGACTTTGAAGACTTCGGTCACTCAAAAGAGTCGTGGCTTCGGCGCAATTTGGAACTTCCGAATGGAATTCCAAGTCACGATACATTTCGGCGTGTGCTTTCGATCATTGATCCGATTGAAGTTGAGAAGACTTTCCAGGCTTGGGTACAAGCGGTTTTAGGCGAGAGAAAAATCAAAACTCTCAGCATAGATGGAAAGGCCATCGGCGGCGCCACTCACGGAGGTGTGGGAGGGCGCTCATTTCTTCACTTGGTTAATATCTACTCGCAAGAGCATTCGCTATGCCTTGGGCAAATTGAGTCCAATGGTTCGGGCGGCGAAACGACGGCAGCGCTTGAGCTGATCGATCAGCTTGATATTAAGGACACGCTTGTTTCCGCGGATGCACGATTTGCGGTTAGAAAGGTGGTTGAGAAGATTCGGTCAAAAAAGGGTCATTACTTGGTTGCGCTGAAGGACAATAATAAATTCTATCGGGACCAGGTGATCGATGAGTTTGAAAAGGCAAAGTCTCTCGACAGCGCAAAGGCGAAAGAGATGGGTCACGGGCGCGCAGAGGAGAGAAAAGTGAGCATTCTCAAAGCCAATGAGAAGGCCCTTGATGAAAAGTTTTTTACTCAGTGGCCGGACTTAAAAACATTGATCCGCATTGAGCGGACGCGCGTGTTTGAGGAGAAGCGTCCATTCGTCCAAGTGAGGAACGAGAAAACTGGTGAGCTCAAGCACGTGAAAACCGGCACTCAAAGCAGCAAGACCAAGCTCATGCGTGAGACGCAAGAGACGTCGTACTACTTAAGCAGCAAGAAAATGTCGGCCAAAGAAGCGATGAAGGAAGTCAGAAAGCACTGGGGTATCGAGAACGGACTTCACTGGGTTTTGGACGTCGCTTTTGCTGAAGACGATTGGCTTGCGAGAGCCAAAAGACTCTCGCGAAACCTCGCTGCACTTCGTCGAATCGGACTCAATTTAATTCGCTCGAATGCCTCTCTTCCAAAGAAAAGCATCAGACGTCACATGAAAACAGCTGGTTGGAACGACGATATCCTCGAAAGCCTGGTGTTTGGCTAAACTTTTGGTGCGTAAGCCCTGCCGGCGCCGGAAGCGGTGGGGTGTCGAAGCTCTGGGCGAATCGAAACTAGAGTGGACCGGGTTTTGAAAGTCTTTCTCGCGTTCGACGGATTTCAGGTCAGGTGAGAAATGAATCGGTTCCTAGGCTCCATTTTGATTTTGGCAGGTGCCATTTTGTGGCACCCGTGCGCTTTTTCGCGTGATATTGAGGGCGATCGCCAACGGGCAGAGGCCCTGGTGGAACGTCTCTACCGACAGTCGGCCGAAGTTGGTGGTCTTGAGTTGGCATCGCGTGAGTTGAAAGAGAATAAGCTCGCGCGACAGTTCGTTGTTCGCAATGCGATCGCGGCGCAGCGTTTGAATCTGGTTGCAACGAAGGCGTGGCTTGAGTCGAGCGGCATCGAGGGTTTGCATCTTTCTCCTGGCGCTCGCTCGTCGGTGACAACCGCAGTTCAGCTGAGCTCTCCAGTTTCAGTTTTTGAGCGCGAAGCTGGCGCCCTGGTGCCAGAAGCGCTTCAAGTCGCTGGCGCCGCTGAGCGTGCGCGTTTAGAACTTGAACTGAGCGACGCACTTCGTGAGATGGAGCCGATCAACGAAGAGATTCGTCAGCTGACACGCAAACGTTTACTTGATCGCGGCGTCGATACGCCGATTGAGCGCTTCGCGGGAGACACGCGCTACGCTTCGTTCCGTCGTGCGCTTCAATTTCGCCTCGGCTTTTCTGGCGTGGCTTTGGCCGGCGGACGCAGTTGCGAGGCTCTGTTTAAAGCACTCTGATCGGCACGGGTCTCGGCCGAGCGGCCATTTTCTGAGAGACAACGCTGCTGCGTTCGGCCTAATTTTGAGTCATGAGATATTTTACTTTGAGTGTCATTGTGCTCTTCTCCTCTTTGGCTTGGGCGCAGCCGCAGGAGGTCTTTGAGAGCTGGAAGACTCGCCATTTTGAAGTGCGATACAAGCAAGGACAAACCTCGCGCAAAGAGGCACGCGTCGTCGGGAAGAAAGCGGAAGTTTTCTTTCGCCGGCTTTCTTCCTATTTGGCGCACAAACCGAAAAACAAAATTGTGATTAGTCTTGAGGGCAATCGCGGCGATGATCCCAAACATCGATGGGCCTACGTCGACGACACAGCCGGATGGATGCATCTCTTTCGGTTTCCAGAAGACTCGTTTCCGTATCAGACGGGTCTTAGCCATGAACTCGTTCATGCGTATCGTTTCAAGCACCTCAGTGAAATCGAAATGCCTCCGGCGCCGGCGTTCATATTCTTAGAGGAGGGGATCGCCGAGTATCTTTCGAATCTCATCGAACCGAACAAGGCGACATTTGTGAACTTTGGTCACTCTCTTGAGGTCTCGGCCGGGCAGTGGTTTGAGTCGGGAGAGGATATTCCTCTTGAGACTCTCCTGAGTGAACAATATCACCTTCGTCCGAAGTGCATCCCTCAGGCGTATACGCTTCAGGCATCGTTCATTCAGTTTCTTGAACTGGAATTTGGGCACGCCACAGTTCGCCGTCTCGCCTTCGCAAAAGACATTCGTGACGAAGAGACCTTACAGTCCTACATCGGCGAGCCTTTTTCAGTTTTGGTTTCAAAGTGGAAGTCGTCGCTTCTTCGCCGATATCAAGCGATTCCAAATCATGTTGCCCTCGGTCAAGCTTGGCGAAATCAGACGCCCGTTTTGGATATGTATGTTTGCAAAGCGGGCGTTGATTTTTAGTTCGAGATCGAATGACACGCAACGAGGTGTTTTGAATGGACATAGTCTTGTTTGAGATCCACGAAGTCCTTGGCATCCAAGAACAGCATCTCAAAGACAATCGCCTTTCGTTTCATCAGCAGCCTCAGGTGGAAGAGCTTCGAGTCGTCGACTTCGATTTTGAGGGAAAACCATTTGTTCTGATTTCTGAGACCGCCAGAGCTTGGAGTCAGATGCGGCAGGCGGCCCTCGAAGACGGGGTTGCACTTTTACCATTTTCTGGTTTTCGGTCCTATATTCACCAAAAGATTTTAATTGAACGTCATTTGAAAAATGGACGCCGTATCGAAGATATCCTGACTCATATTGCGATCCCTGGATTCAGCGAACACCACTCGGGCCGAGCCGTTGATATTCATGCCGAGGGGAAGCCCGTTCTTGAAGAGGAGTTTGAGCGAACCGATGCGTTCGCATGGCTCACGGAAAATGCGAATCAGTTTGAGTTTCGACTCAGTTATCCTAGGGGAAACTCACTTGGTATTATCTATGAGCCATGGCACTGGTTCTACACGGGTCTTTGAATTTGACGGGAGATGAAGCTCCTGGAAGCGTTTGGATCGAAACTTTGAAGGAAATACGGAATCATCACCGTTTAACTGTTTAGCGTTATGTGAGGTTTGAATGAGACATTCTCAGCCATACTATCTTTCATTTACCTGTGCCGGTCTCATTCTCGCTATGGGCACAGAGAAGACGTGGTGGTGGAATTTGATTCTACAGGTCGTCGCGATTAGTTGTCTTGTGATGATTAACCGCCAGTATGTTGCGCTCATCAAGAACCCGCCGAAGGAGTAATGTCGAGCTTTGCACTCGTGGCCTGGAATGCTCGACGGCCGATTTTGACGTAACGCTTTTATCTTGGAGTGACTTCTCGAATGCCTTTTTATTTACCCTCGGTCACGTACGATCGGCGGTAAATCAAAAGGCATTGATCTTCGGGCCAGCACGCGCTCGATAAGCATTTGGTTTTGAATCCACCCTCGACTTTTGGCTGTTCTAATTTTCGTATTTATGCCGATAAGAGCACTATGCTTTTGAAACTGCTAACTGCTTCATTCATTGCACTCGCGGTTGCTAAGTCAGTACCAGATGGCTTTAAGCCTGGTGCCGAGGTGCCCGTTTCGCTCGTCTCTACAGAAAAGGCCGATCACCTTTTTAGCGAGTTTAAGTCACATAACGAAATCCCTTTTGAATTTCTGACTGACGGTTGTTACGCGCGAGCCACCGCCATGGCTCAAATTGCAGAAGAGCAGAAGATCGAAATGGGAAGAATCATCGCAACGGGAAAACTGGTTGTTGAAACAAACGATCCTGACTTTGACCGCGTGGAATGGCAATACCACGTAGCCACTGTACTTTATGTCAAAGGTGAAAAAGATGATGAACCGGCTTTGATGGTTTTCGATCCATCCCTTTTTGATAAGCCAGTACCCGTGCCCGTATGGACTGCAAGAATGATTCGCAGTCCAAATTCTAGACTTGATAGAATTTATTATTCATCTAAGTACCAACATGCGCCGCTTGAGTTCAGCAAAGTAAGGAAATCCGGCTGGGACCCTCAAGATCTTGACGCTTCAAAGCAGGCAAATAACATGTTTGGCAATGCGCTAAAGCTCATCAAGCGCAAACACGATTCGCCTCAATCACCACAGCGCAGAGGCAGTGTTCAATGAGTTCGATGGGGCTCAAAGAGACTCTAGTTCTATTGTCATTCTGTTTCGCTCAAACCTTTTCTGCCACTGCGGATGCGAAATCATATCTTGGATTCCAAATAATGAGGCCACTTCCAGTCACATTAGATTTAAGTGGCCCTGTGAGAGGATTCTCTGAAACGAAGTCTGACTTTAAAATCTTGGTTGGGATCCATGCAGCCTTCTACGTCTTTCCTAAGAATGAGAACGAAGAGGAAATACGAATTTTGTTGAAAACAGTTTTGAAATCAAAGAAGCAAATTAAATTAAAAGCAGAGGCAGCTACACGAAAAATTCTTTCTCTCGAAATCCTGCCCTAGATGTTAACACGGCAGTTTGCTGTCTAGCAGACACTTGTCTGTTGACCAGCGATCAGTCGGCAAACTTCCGACATCTCGACCGACCTGTCTGTGGTTGCAAGATGACGGTCAAGAGGCTCGGCTCGAGGGTGGCATTTTCAGACGGGACCGCGCTGAATTCGCGCGCGGCCCACTGAAAAACTACAGCATCGGCTGCAGTTCGCCGGCCTCGAACATTTCCATCATGATGTCGCTGCCGCCGACAAGTGTCTTATCGACATAGAGCTGTGGGATCGTCGGCCAGTTGCCGAAGCTCTTGATGCCGTCTCGAATTTGCGGGTCTTGAATCACGTCGACCGAATGAAACTTCGCGCCGCACTCTTGCAGGATGGCGACCGCGCGGGCGGAGAAGCCACACATCGGGAACTGTGGCGTGCCTTTCATGAAGAGCACGATCTTGTTGGCGTCGAGGATCTGTTGAATGCGGAAGTGAGTTTGTTCGATTGTTTCCATTTTATTTTCCTTTTCAGTTTTGCGGGAGAGAAGTCTTGATGGTGAGGGCATGGACCTCGCCAGTTTTGAGTTCAGCTTTAAAGACATCCATCACATGTTGGTGCTGTTGAATGCGAGACAGCCCCTTGAAGGCGTTGGATGTGATGGCGACTTGGTAGTGGTCTTCAGTGCCGGTGAGGTCGACGACCTGGACGGTTCCGTCGGGGTAGGCCTGCTCGAGACGCTGTTTCATTTGTACTGGTGTCATAGGCGAAGGAACGTAAAGCACTTTCACGCCTGGGGCAAGAGTCGAGAATGCTTCTCATTTGCTTCGTAAATGTGTAAAACGGCAGGCGATGAACTGGGATGGCCGAGCTGATGAGGATCATATTAAGCGCGAGCGGGCGAAAGCGCGGGAATTGAAGGCGTCGCAGTGGTGGAAACAGCAGATTGGGCCCGGGCTCTGTCATCATTGCGGCGGGAAGTTTGATAAAAAAGAGCTGACCATGGACCATCTTATTCCCGTGGCGCGTGGCGGGCGATCGGTCAAAAGCAATGTCGTGCCGGCTTGTCGGGCCTGTAACCAGTCGCGAGGTCATAAGCTTGATGTCGAACGCGCGTTTGAGAGTATGCCAAGCGATGTGGTCACTTCACCCACGGATGACGGCGACGACGAGCTCTAGCGTCGGCCTATTCGATCTCGATCAGTTCCACTTCAAAAATCAGGGTCGCGTTGGGCGGAATGACTTGTCCTGCGCCATTGGGTCCGTAGGCCAGGTCGGCGGGTATGATCAGTCGGCGTCGACCTCCCACTTTCAGGTCAACCAGGCCCTCATCCCATCCTTTGATGTGTGGTGCCTCTTTGTTTTGCAAAATAAATGAGTAGGGTTCTTTTCCTTGTGTGGATTCGAACTGCGGTCCGCGACCGAGCGGCTGCGTTGGATCGTAGAGCCATGCGCTGTACTGAAGTTTCAGCTTTGAGCCCGGCTTTGCGCCGCGTCCACGGCCCTTCAAGAGGTCGTCGACAACGAGTTTGGTCACGATCTTCGGGAACTTTTTTGATGGCTCAGGCGTCAAAAGTGCCGACTGAGGTTTGGCAGCAGGTGTTGGCGATGGGACTGGCGTCGGAGCGGTCTTGGCGGGTTTGGGCGTCGGCTTTGGCTTCGGAGTGGGGGCTGGCGTCGGCGGTGGCGGCGGTGTTGGAGTTGGGTCGGGACGACCGGCTGCGGCTTGGCCCAGGCCCGAGCTTGGCGACAGAGTCATGGCCGTCACGCAAAGCAGTGTCATAAAAAGTGGCAGTATGGTGGCGACGGCCTGAGCGAAAACAGTGCGGCGAAAACTCGATCGGATTTGCATGCGAACACTGTAAGACGGGATTTGCTTTCAGGTAAAGGCTTGAAAAGAACTGCAGATTTCGGTTGCGCCGCGGCAAGAACGGCTTGCGTCGCGGTTCAGACTATTGAAATGATGTTGGCTCGCAAAAAGGTCCGACGGGAGTGATGATGGCGAAAGCGATTACGTCGAGTAGTACGGCTGAGTATTTTGCAAAGAACTTACAGCAGGTGGGCTTTTCCTCGCCGCTGAAGGCCGTTTTAACGACGCTGAAAGAGTCAGTCGATAACTCACTGGATGCCTGTGAAGAGGCCGGTATTTTGCCGGAGATCACGGTTGAAGTGAGGAAGCTTGGCAATGGGTCTTCGAAATCGGCTGATTTGATTGAGATTACGGTCGAGGACAACGGTCCTGGAAGCGATGCTGAGATTTGCCGAAAGTTTATGGTGAGTATCTTGCGTCTTCGAAGTTTGGCCGCGGTCAGTGTACGCGTGGTCAGCAGGGTATTGGTATTTCGGCCGCGACCACGTGGGCGCAGCTGACCAACGCGACGGGTGTTCGCGTGACATCAAAAACGGAACGCATGCGCAAAGCAGTGCAGGCGATTGTCGACGTCGATATTAAGCAGAACCGCGGAGTGGTGAAGTCAAAAGAGATGATCGATTGGGATCGTCCACACGGTGTTCGCGTTGAGTTTCGAATCGATGGCCGCATTCAGTTGAATGGCGACGGCCGTCTTTTGACCTATCTTGAAGGCACGACGCTGGTGAATCCGCATCTGAAACTCAAGTATCGCTTAAACGAAGCGGATTGGGTTTCAATTGATCGAGTGAGTGATGTTCTTCCGGACGTTCCTCCGGCAACGCTGCCGCATCCGCACACGATGAAGCTTGGCGAGTTCATTACGCACGCTGGACTCTTTGGTAAAACCGAATTTGGAAAGTTCTTGAAGACGGGTTTTTCGCGGGTGAGTGATCTGACGCTCAAGGATCTTGTGAAGAACGGGATTCCGAAGTCGATGATCGATGCGCCGGTCAATAAACTGAGTGAAGAGCAGTTCAAGAATGCGTTTCAGGTCATTGGTAAAACCGAGCTGCAGTCGCCCTCGACCCGTTCAGTTTTGACGGTTGGGGAAGAGTCTCTTGCAAAGTCGATTCTGCGTTTAGGTGATGTCGACTTTTTCTCGGTCGTGGCTCGCAAGCCGCGGATTTGTGATTTTAAACCTGTCGTTGTTGAGGTTGCGCTTGCGCGATTCTTGAATCGCGGTAGCGAAGATGAGTCGATTCAGCTTTTGCGTTTTGCGAACCGCGTTCCGCTGCAGTTTGATAAAGGCGCTTGCGCGATCACGGCTGCTGTTGAGAGCGTGAACTGGCGCTCATATGGGCTGCCGCAGTCGAAAGACAGCCTGCCAAGTGGACCCTACGTTTTTGCGGTCTCGGTGGTTTCGCCGTTCATCAAGTTTAAGAACGCCTCCAAAGAGACGATCGATGCTTCCGATGAGTTGGTCGAAGAGATTCGTCGCGCTTTGATGCAGGCGGGACAGAAACTTTCTCGCCATATTCGTCGCGAGAACAAGGAAGCTGATCTTGAGCGTAAGATCTCGCACATTGAGCAGTTCGGTCCAATTTTGGTTGATGGCCTGGTGCGAATCTCGGGAGCAAAAGAGTCGCGTAAGATCAAAGCGCAAGAAGGTTTAAAGAAACTCTTGGGTCGCGATGCACGCGATGCGGAAGCCGATCTTTCTGATGCTGAAGTGAAGCTTGCCGCTCTGAAAGAAAAGCAGGCGAAGGCGGGACTCCTGTTCTCGACTTCGTCGAAAGAGGACGCGGTTGAGTCGGAGGTCGATGACGATCTTGACGATGGCGGTGAGGACGAAGAGCAGACAGGGGCCGCGGCGAGGGGCACAGGCAAGGCCGCAGTAAAAGGCACGACTGCGAAAGTCGTTGAAAAACCGACTGCAAAGCCAGTTGCGACCACAGGCAAAGAGGCGCGTGGCACAGATAAGGTTGCAACGACCACAACCACGACCGGCAAAGACGCGCGGGGCACTGACAAATCGGCGAGGAAGTAATCATGGATAAAGTCATTCGGATCCGCAAACTCACTAAGGACATTCCAAAAGAGGTTCGGCTGCTTTGCGACTCGATGCTTGAAGAGCTTGAGAAGGCAAATCGCCCCGTTCTTGAAGCGGTGAAGTGTTCGCTCGATAACTCGTTTTATAATCCCAAGGTCGGCTATCTGACTCCGGGCGATAAACGTGTGCGCACGGAGCTGAACGTTTCAAGTGTTCAGAAGATGGCGCGTGTGGTGTTCATGCTTGAGGTCTTGTTGGCCAATTTGCAGTCGGGCGCAGTGAATACGAAGCGTGAGCTTTGCTACATCTCAAAAGGTAAAGTGAAAAGGGATCCTAAGCTCAAAGCGCTTGATTTTGCCGGTCAAGATGAGAGCGATGCGATTATCGACTTTGTCGGCGACATGCTTGAGGTTTATCGCGAAGAGTTGAATTGCTTTGCGAACGATCGCGGAGGACAGACGTATTCACAGCAACTGGTTGTGACGGAAACACTTCCGGACGATTCAAAAGCTGTAGTTGATCTTTCGGCACTTGGAACAACGCCGTTCCAGCCAAAGAACAAGCCGCAGGCGTTGACGCTAAAGGCGAAAAAGAAAATCGAATTCTGCTTGGTTGTTGAGTCAGAAGGTACGGCGGGCTCACTCGTTGCAAACGGCATGACTCGTCGGCATAACTGTATCGTGATGGGTGCGCAGGGCGTTCCATCAAATGGCGTTCGCGGTTGGTGCAAACTGATTCAAGAGCAGCTCAAAGTGCCGATGTTCTTTTGCGGAGATCTTGACGCGTACACGGTTCAAAATATCTATCGCACACTGAAGGCGGGCTCGGCCGCGTCGCTCATTCGAAACGCCGACTTCTCGGCCCCGGATGTTCACTTCTTGGGTGTGTTGCCTGAGGACGTGAAGAAGTATGACCTCGATTGCTACAACGTGAATGAACGCGATCCGGCCGAAGCGCGTTCGCTTAAAAAAGCGAAGGACGCTCTTCAGAACGATCCGTTCTTTCAGGATAAGAAGAACAGAAAGCTCTCGCAGATTCTTGAGTGGTTGATCAAGAACAAGAAGCGTTGCGAGCAGCAGGCGTTCTATGCTGTTGATCCAAAAGACCCGCAGGCATTTGAGAAAATCCTGGTCGATAAGATCCGGGCGGATCTTATATTTAGAAAATCGCTATCTTGTCGCAGTCCGATGGAAGGCGTCGGCTGCGCTGGTCATTAGTTTCTCGTTCTATTTTTCTTGGGACGGGGCTGAGATTGCCAATCGGCATTTCCGAGCTCAGAGTCGTCGCGTCCAGTCGAATCTTTGAAAACGTTGTTGAGATGACCGTATTCAATAGTTCCGTCTCGCTTTTTGCAGAAGCAGTCGGCTCCTTCTTTGATGGGTCTGCCTAAACGCTTTTGATCTGCGGTCTTTACATTGAATTCGCAGGTCTCTGTCGCGCTGAGGTAGCAGGTTTCCATTTTTGCGGTTTTCATTGCTGTTTCGGTGACAGCTTTAGTTTTAGCCGAAGCGAGACTTCCTGCGACGAGAATCAGAGCGACGATGTAGAGGTTCATAAGGATTTTGTGCATATTTTGAGAGTATGGCCTGTCTCGGAGGGGGGACAAAGATTCTATCGTCAGGTCGACGAAATCCGACTAAAGGCTAAACGATTGTGGAAATGTGGTGGATGGGAGGCGAGACTCCTGTCCAGAGTTGAGGCGCTTTCTAGTTCCTGACTTTGGCTGGCCCGCTTCCGCTACTAAACTAGGGAAGTGATACAGCGTCTGTCATCGCGTCCTGTTTTGAGACGCTCCCTTTCTATCGTTTTTCATCTTGGCTTGAGTGTCGCGGTACTCTCGGCGTGTACCGCAAAACAAGAGGACGCGTCCACGGGACTTGTTTGTCCTGCGGGCGGCGTTATGAAGCCATCGAGCGATGAGCCGATCGTGTTTCCTATTCTCGCCGTTTCAGAACCCGTGATGTCGAGCGCGGTATCGGCGCTTGCGACTTTGACTGTTTCCGGCACGGCCCAATATGAGCGCTACGAGCCGACTACGAGCGGCGGCGCGCAAATGAATTACGTGTCGAAGTCGACGCTGCCGATCCGGCGCGCCGTGGTGCAAGTGCTTCGGGGAACGACGCCGGTTGCCTCAGGCTCGACAAACGACAGCGGAGCCTATTCGATTACCTATACAGGGACGGTCGGCGAGGCGCTGACGATTCGAGTGCAGGCGCGTTCGGTGGTGACGAGTTATGCGGTCGATAGCATTTCACCCGACAACTGCAGCGGGGGCAGCTGGGATTTGCGCGTTGTGAACAATGTGACGAACAGCAGTGCGTCGCAAACGGATCCAACGCAGCGGCCGCAGTACGCGGTGGATGCGGCCTATACGGCAGCGGGAAGCAGTACGGTAAATGTGCTGGCAACGACGACATCTGGTGGCGGGACGACGTTTGCAAGCCGACAGAGCGGTCCATTCGCACTTCTGGATACGGCAATTTCGGGGCTTGAGACCGCATGCCAAGGGCGGGCCGCGATTAATTTTCCGCTTCTCTATATCAACTGGAGCGTCGACAACACGACGACCAGTGCGAATCGCTATGACGGCAACATCGGCACAAGTTTCTTCACGACCGAAGGCTCGAGCTCGCAGGCGAATCTTTATATTTTGGGTAAGGATGATATCGATACGGACGAGTTCGACCATCACGTTATCGCACACGAGTTTGGGCACTATCTTGAAAATAAAATCTATCGGTCAGACTCAATTGGTGGAAGTCACAGCTTGGGCGATTCACTTGATCCGCGCGTCGCTTTTGGCGAAGGCTTTGGCAACGCGTTTTCGGGAATCGTCCATGCCGATCCGCTTTACATCGATACGAACTCGACCAATCAGAGCGCTGGTTTTTCGATCAACGTTTCAACGGCGCCATCGATAGCGGATGACAAAGGTCCGTGGTCAGAGCGCGCGATGCAGTATCTGCTTTATACTCTCTGGTCGAACAACACGAATAACTTCAGTCGCATCCACGACATTCTTGAGAACTACCAGCGCACATCGCCGGCACTGACGATTGGGCAGACTTTTGCCGCCTACTATGCGAATAAGTACGGTCTCACAGCGCAGAGCCTGCAGACGCTCTGGGGAACGACGCTGAGCTCATCGGCGGACGCCCTCTGTGTCGGTGCATGTACCGGAAGCGGCGATACGCCTGATATTTACGACGCCGACAATGATCTTGGTGGCGGCTATGCGGCAACCCGACGCTATAAGCAATCAACCGGCTCACTTTTTAGTTCTGAGTTTTGGCGTCTGTATCGCACGCTTTCCAGTGGGGCTAATTCGGCGACGGGACATGAGCGCATTTCGCTCGGCGGTTACTCCACCTCATCTTACTACGCGAATAAATACGGCGTACGTCGCTTTCATAAAGTGGTCGCAACGGCGACCACAACCACCGTGCGGGTGAGCTCGCTTTCTGCGAGCAGCGCAACATGCTCGAGCAGTGACCTGCTCGATATGGCTGTTTACCTCAAGGGAACACGTGTTGGTCTTGACGAGGCAGCGAGTGGTTCAACATCAAACTGTCCATCGGTCACCTTCTGCAGCACGGTGGGTGAAACCTATATTGTTGAAGTTATTGGTTGGGGAACGGTGTCCTCTTACGATCTCAATGTGAGTCCTTAAGGAGAAACGTCGTGAAGAATTCAGGGATGAACTGGAAGTGGTGGGCGAGCGGGAGCGTTTTGCTTCTGGCTGGCGTTGTCGGATGCTACTCTGCAGTCATAGTCAAAGAAGCGGGCACTGAGCACGTCGTTCGCAAGGTTGCTATGGAGAACGAAGAGCCGCCGGATTTGAGTGCGCTGGAAAACATGAAGACGAACTCCGCCAATACTCGGGGGGCCGGCAACGCGGCTGGCAATGCCCATAACGGCGGAAAAGTGCGCATGCCGATCACGGCCTCATTTGACGGCGACTCGGAGTTGAAAATAACGCAAGAAACCAACGCCGTGATTTCGCTCACTGCGGAGGCCGATCTCAATCGTTTTTCGGTCTATGTGCAGGGCACCGGTGCCCTTAAAGACATTCAGGTTGATCCCATCACCAAGGACCTTTTAGCGGCCGGTGAAACAATGCGGATTGAGGTCACCGTTCCTGCGCGTACGGGAAGTTTAGTTGTTCGTGCGGTCGGCGATGTTGGTGAGACGACCATGACGGCCTCGCTTGAACTCAAGGTGATCAACCCCAAAGAGGCTTCGGCTGCAGCTCAAAAGAACGACGGTTCCACCGTTGAGCGGGATGGTCTTGGAAACCTGATTCAATCCGCTCCGGCCGGAGTGCCGTAGTTCCGCGTCCCGCAAAAGGTACAATGTACCTTTTGGTGTCTTTGAGCGTTCCTCTTCGCGGCACCTTGGACGTCCAGAAAGCGTTGCGTCATTTGGATGCCGTCTAGAGTAACTGCCCTAGACGTATGTAATGCGTTATCGCCGCGCCATTGCTCAAGCTTTTCCGAACGACGGAAAGAGGCTACAGTCCGTAGTGTTCTTTCTTGAAAGGAAACTGAGGCAAAAATGGCGAGCAAAATCGAAACAACTCCCGACATGGTAAAAAACGTCTATGCAAAGGCTCGCGAGCGACTGAGTGTCATTCGCACGCGCCTGAACCGTCCGCTGACGCTCGCCGAGAAAATTGTTTTCGGCCACTTGGATGATCCAAAAACCAAGAGCTCAATCGCGGTAAATCTTTTTGCTTTTGCGTCCGGACCGCGTGGCGATGCAGGACGCAACAGCACAGATGGCGATGTTGCAGTTCATGCTCGCTGGAAAAGATGAAGCGGCAGTGCCGTCGACAATTCATTGCGACCACTTGATTCGCGCGCACGTTGATGGCGTGAAGGATTTGGCGACAGCGAATTCTGAAAACAAAGAAGTGTATGAGTTTCTTGCGACATCGGCGTCGCGCTACAACCTTGGTTTTTGGAAGCCGGGAGCGGGTATCATTCACCAAGTTGTTCTTGAGAACTATGCGTTTCCAGGTGGAATGATGATTGGTACGGACTCGCATACTCCAAATGCCGGTGGCCTTGGCATGGTTGCGGTCGGCGTCGGCGGTGCAGATGCGAGCGATGTGATGGCGGGCCTTGCGTGGGAAGTGAAGAATCCTGAGATCATCGGCGTGAAGCTGACTGGAAAAATGAACGGTTGGACGTCTGGTAAAGACGTGATCTTGAAGCTCTGTGGGCTCCTCACGACAAAAGGTGGAACAGACAAGATCATTGCGTCCTTTGGCGAGGGCTGTGAGTCGATTTCTGCAACGGGCAAGGCGACGATCACCAATATGGGTGCAGAGCTCGGTGCGACGTGTTCGGTGTTTCCATTTGATGCGCGCATGAAGGCGTATCTTGATGTGACAGCGCGTGCAGAGCTTGGAAAGCTCGCAGAAGAGAATAAAGATCTTCTCTCGGCTGATGCCGAAGTGTTTGCGGCGCCCGAGAAGTACTATGACTCCGTTATCACCATTGATTTGACGACGCTTGAGCCACATCTTGTTGGCCCACATTCTCCCGATATCGCGCATCCCATTTCGCAGATGGCGGCGCACGCCAAAGAAAACAATTGGGGCACGAAGCTTTCGGCGGCGCTCATTGGTTCGTGCACGAACTCATCGTACGAAGATATTGGTCGCGCGGCATTTATTGCCCGCCAGGCGCTTGAGGCTGGAATGAAGATGACTCAGCAGTTTATCGTCACTCCGGGATCTGAGCAGATCAAAAAGACGATCGAGCGCGATGGCCTCTTGAAGACCTTCAATGACGTCGGTGCGACATTGATGTCGAATGCGTGTGGTCCATGTATTGGTCAGTGGAAACGTGAGGATGTGAAGTCGGGTACAGCGAACACGATCGTAACGTCATTTAACCGCAACTTCCGCGCTCGTCAGGACGATAACCCCGAAACACTGGCGTTTATCGGTTCACCGGAGCTGGTGATGGCACTTGGTATTGCCGGACGTCTCGATTTCAATCCGATTTCAGACGAGCTCACTGCGCCAAGTGGCAAGAAGTTCAAGCTTCAGCCGCCGGTTGCGGATGAGCTTCCGAAGAAAGGCTTTGTTGCTGATCCAGATGGCTATCAAAAGCCAGCGGGCAAGTCGGCGACGGTCGCCGTTGCGCCGACTTCGGATCGCCTGCAGCTGCTGACGCCGTTTACAAAATGGGATGGCTCGGACGAGCTTGCGGACTGCTTGGTTTTAGCGAAGGCAAAGGGCAAGTGCACAACCGATCATATTTCTCCCGCTGGCAAGTGGCTGAAGTATCGCGGGCACCTCGACAATATCTCCGACAACATGCTTCTTGGCGCCGTGAACGCGTTCACCGGTACGGCCGGTAAAGGAGCCAATGCACTGACGGGCGAAAAGGACGTGGAGTTCTCGAAAGTTGCACGTTCGTATAAAGCCAAAGGCAAAAAGTGGGTCATCGTTGGCGATGACAACTACGGCGAGGGCTCATCGCGTGAGCACGCCGCGATGTCGCCGCGTCACCTTGGTGGAGTGGCTGTGATCACGAAGAGCTTCGCGCGTATTCACGAGACGAACCTGAAGAAACAGGGAGCTCTCCCGCTCAATTTTGTGAATCCGGCTGACTACGACAAGGTTCGCGAGGGCGACGCGATCACGATCAAAGGGCTTAAGACGTTTGCTCCAGGAAAGAATCTTCAAGCAGTGATCAAGCATGCTGATGGCTCGAGTGATGCGATCGAACTTAAGCACACGTTTAACGCCGAACAAATTAAGTGGTTCCAGGCCGGTTCGGCTTTGAACCTTCTTCGTAGCCATAGTTAGTTAGTCATAGGTTAATGAATTGAAACTAGCCCTTCGCCTTCGGGCGAGGGGCTTTTTTTGTCAGAATCGGGGCATTGGTCTGGTTTGTGAGCCATCGAAAGCGATCACGCATCGAGTCGCCCTGGACTCCTCAGCGAGGATCTTGTTTGCCAGAATAAAGAGGATGTCACGATCGCGTACGCCCATTTCATCACCGTTAACCGGTGAAATAGATCTTTCTCTTTTCTCGATGTCGGATCAAGAAAAGGTTGAGCGTATGCGCTTTGCGCTTGAAGGCACGCAGCTCGGCATTTGGGATTGGGATCTTCGCCGGAATAAACTTCACTTTGATCGTCGTTGGCTTGAGATGATTGGTCTTGATCCGGTGACGACGACGCATTCTTTTAAAGTTTGGGAAGAGCGCGTTCACCCGGATGATTTGCCGAAAGCGATGAACGATATTCAGCGCTATCTCGATGGACAAACGCCGTACTACGAGAACGTTCATCGGATGCGACACACTGACGGCCGCTGGGTTTATATATTGGACCGCGGTCGAATTTCTGAACGCGATAGCGCCGGGAAGCCAACTCGATTCACGGGGACGCATCTTGATGTCACGATAACAGAAGAGGCCAAACGCCTAGTTGAAGCGCGCGAAAGTCTATTTCGGACAATTGTGGAGGCGTTACCTGCGAGCGTCGCCATGCTTGATCGCGACCTGCGATATCTTGCGTATTCTCAGGCATGGCTCACACAGTACGGCCTGCAGGGACAGAATATTCTTGGGCGAAGTCACTACGAAGTCTTTCCAGAGGTTCCAGAGCGGTGGAAGCAAGATCACCAGATGGCACTGGCGGGAACAGCGTTAAAATCGGAACTCGATGTTTTTGAGCGGGCCGATGGCACCAAACAATATCTAAAATGGGCAGTGGAGCCTTGGCGCGAGCCGAGTGGAGGAGATTGGCGGCATCTTGATGATGACCGAAGATTTGACCGCGACCATTGAAACCCGCGAGCGGCTTGAGAGCGCGAGCCGACTTTCGGCACTGGGTGAGATGGCGGGTGGAATCGCACATGAGATCAACAACCCTCTGGCCGTTATCACTGGCTTTTGCGAGCGGGTCCGCGATCGCATTAGCAAAGGATTGGCGACTTTGGAGGATATCGATCGTGATATGACTCGCGTGCTTTCTGGCGTCGAGCGAATCTCAAAGATTGTGAACAGCATGCGTTCGCTTGCAAGAGAACCGCAAAACAAAGAGATCCGACCGATGTCGCTCAATAAGGTTCTCGATGAGATCCGCGATCTTTGCTGGGAGCGGTTTCGCTCGCATGGCGTTGCTATTGAATTTCAAATTGACGGTGAGCACATTGTGCTTGCCGAGCCGACCGGGCTGTCGCAGATTTTGATCAATCTCCTCAACAACGCTCAGCAAGCAGTGAGTACGGCCAAAGAAAAGCGAATCTCGCTGCAGGTGATACCCAAGAATGGCGACATCTTGGAAATTCATGTGAAGGATAGCGGCTCTGGCGTGTCGTCTAAGATATCGACGCGAATCTTCGAACCTTTCTTTACGACAAAAGAGCCGGGCCAGGGGACGGGCCTTGGCCTTTCGCTCTCACAGGCGATCGCGATCCGATTCGGTGGGCAAATTCGATTGCTGGAGTCAGTTCCGGGGAGTGGTGCTCACTTTGTTCTCAAGCTGCGAACAGGAAAAATGTAGCGCGTTCGTCCCGAAGTTGCCGACAGAATCTCGTAGATCTCAAGCACTGGACCATTGAGTTCGAGATCGAGTGTTTTCATGTCGGCCATGACCTTCGAATACACTTTCCATGGCCCGATCGCTGGCGAGCCATCGAAGCTGGCGACGAGTGCATCGCGATGATCAATGGTCGACGTGGAGTAACCGGGCGGTAAGAGCCCATTGCTGGCAATTGTTTTTACATTGTCATTCGACGTGATGCAGCCTCCGCGGCTGCGAAGTCGGTCTTCATCGACGGTTTCGGGGCTATCATAGTATTCACCAAAGCTGAGCGAGCAGGGCTCACCGTTGGCCTTGGCCCAGGTTTCGACTTCAGTGATCACCGCCGCGATTTTGTGATAGGCCCCATATGGTCTTTCGATACGACAAAAGAGGGGCCGTCAAAGCGACGTTCAACTTGAACTTCTTTGAATGCGCCAAGCCGGTACGCAAGCGAACCGGCGGCTGCAACCGCGAGAGCAAGCGTCGAACCAATGAGAACGGGCCATGAAGGGGCTTTCATTTATGCCGGTCCCTTTCCTGATTTCCATTTGATACTGCAGCCCATCGAGGGCTTCTGCTCGCGATTGGGATGCATGTTCTGGAGAAGTGACTCAATGGCTCCGGCCAGATCGCGCGAGCGAACAGCGGCTTCGTCCTTCCAAGAGTCATCGAGGCGACCTCGGTAAGTGAGTTTCATGTTCTTATCGTAGAGAAAAAAATCGGGAGTGCAAACGGCGCCAAACGCTGTCGCGATATCTTGGGACTCGTCGTAGAGGTATGGAAATGGATAGGCCTTGGCCTTCATTTTTTCAAACGAGTCTTCATCATAGCGAGAGGCATCGTTCGCAGAGATTGCCACCATCGAGACATTGCGGTCTTTGAACATCGCGTGAAGTTCGACAAGTCGTTTCTCGATGGCTTTCACATAGGGGCAGTGATTGCAGATAAACATCACGAGAAATGCGTCGGCTGCACCGTGAGCGGTTTTCGCGGCGAGATCTCGAGTGACGACATTTCCGCTTGTTGCCGGAAGCGAAAAGTCTGGGCATGGAGTGCCAAGGGCGGGTTCGGGAGTGTATGTGAGTGCCATGACTAGGTGATAGGGCGACCGAGGGGGATCGTCAATCGCGAGCTCAGTTTAAGATGAGCGCGAGACCGACTTGCCCCTCTTGGTGGTGGCCTCCGCCTCGCGCCGAGATTGCGTAACCTGGCCAATTTCGATCCAGAAGCCGCGCATCGAGTTGCAGCATCGCCTTTTCACCAAATCGAGCCCCTAGTGCGAGCGCGCGGGTGTTGCCGTCAAGCTCGTTGAGAGGGTAGTCCGCGGCAGGGCTTGAGAGGTTCGACGAAGCGTCGTGGTGGATAGAGCCCGAGAGGCGCTGGTTGGCGTAAGACGCAGCGAGAAAGAAGAGCGTCGATGGTGACTGCCGATAACCGATTGATACTCCGGCGGACAGTGTGTCGGCTTTGGCTTGAGCGTTCCAGTTGTGGCCGCCGGGGCCAAAGGTTCCATTTTGATCGCCGCTTGACGACGTGCTGCTAAAGAATGTGCCGCCGTACACGGCGGCACAAAGACCAGGTGTTTTTTTGTCGCCAAGAAGCTGCACCTTCACCGTCAGTGCGAGACCGCCAAGTGGAAAGGCGCCCGTGCCCCCGGGGAGAAGTCGTCCGCCGATCTCGACAGATTCGGCGACGGCGTAGCCAAGGCGTCCTGTGAGCATCGAGCCCGAGCGAGCCTCCGGATTGTCGAGAGTCGGAGGCCGAGCGCTGGCGTCGCCGGTATATTCGTACTTCGTGGCGGGTTCTGCTGCAAAACCAAGTTCAAGCTTTGCCGGAACCTCCGGCGCTTCGATCATTGGCCCCGGCGAGTAAATTGAAACGCCTGCGCAGCCGACGAGTGACGCGAGTGTGACCATGCTTAGAAATAGGCCCAAAAACAGATTTAAAGCTCGCTCCACGATGTTTCCCCACCTTTGCGAATGAGATCGCCTTTGGCGCTGATGCTCGTCACGTCAGAAAAGTCGGGATGACAGGCGATCGCACTTTGGATTTTTCGGCACATCTCTTTATTGAGCGAGTTCTCTGTCGCCTGCGCTAGTGCGGAATTCAGTCCTTGGCGAAAGGCGTTCATAAATAGGAACAGATGCGACTCGGCGAACGGTAATCCCTGCGCTACTGATGCGGCGGCGATCGAGGTTGCGGGATAGGGTGCAGTGCCTTCAGGCGAACCGCTGAGATTGAACCCGAGTCCGACCACCACGGTGTGAAAAGGCTTTGATGAGTCCGAGACGACTTCAATTAAAAGGCCAGCCACTTTCATAGCGGTCTGGGTCTGATTCGTTCCAACAATAATATGAAGATCGTTTGGCGGTTTGATTGCCAGCTTCAGTCCGGGCCAAGCGGCGTGAACGGCATCGTGAAGCGCAAGTCCTGCGAGTGGAGAGAATACTGGCTGCAGGGGCGTTGTCTTGTCGATGGCAAAGGTCCAACTTGAGAGCAGTGCCTGGCCTGGGAGCGCCTGCCACTGATTTTGGTTTCGTCCGCGTCCGTGTGTTTGCTGATCGGCGAGGTAGAGTACGGCATCTCCTGGGCCATGAAGCGCCATCAATGGATCGGTCGCATTTTTTGCGTCGTCATTGGTTGAGCCAGTCGAGGAGACGGCCTTGGTGCGAAGGCGAATTCCGCGTGCCCATTCGCTTGCAAGTCGAAACGCGCTCATATTCCGGTCATCTCGGTTTGTTGCCAATCGAAGAGCAGACTGATGTCGGCCGTTGGAGCTGAGTGAGTCAGTGCGCCCACTGATATAAAGTCGACACCGAGCTCTGCGACACTGCGCACTCGTTCGAGAGACATGTTTCCGCTCGCTTCCGATTGGATACGATGGCCTTTGGTTTCGGCACTTCGAATCAAATGAATGGCTTCGGCGATCGATTCGTTGCTCATATTGTCGAGCAGAACGCGTTCCACCTTGAGGTCAATTGCGTCAGCAACATCGTCGAGGCTTGCGCATTCGACTTCGATTTTTTCGCTGGTATTGGCGCGGATTCGCTCAACTGCTTTTCGGAGGCCACCGGCGACCATGATGTGATTGTCTTTGATCAGGATGGCATCGCTCAAGTTATAGCGATGATTGGTGCCACCACCATGAGCCACGGCTTTTTTTTCCATTTCGCGATAGCCAGGAGTCGTTTTTCGGGTATCGAGAATATGTGTTGAGGTGTGTGACACCTGGTCGACGAATCGACGAGTCAGTGTTGCAATGCCTGAAAGGTGGCCGACGAAATTGAGAGCGACCCGCTCGGCTTTTAAGACCTGCACAAGATCGCCAGCGACGTGGCAGATGATCTGTCGATTGAGAACGCGGTCGCCCTCGCGAAAATGCCACTGCACTTTGCTGGTCGGATCGAGCATTTCTACGCATTGTTCAAATGCGGCGGTGCCCGAAAGCACGAGATCCTGCTTGGCCACAAGGCGGGCTTGACCAAAACGAGGAGCAAGGCCAAGGCTATCGGTCGTTAAATCGCCTCGTGGCATATCTTCTTTGAGTGCGACGCGAATCAGTTCAGAAAGAATCACTTTTCAGAGTCCTCGAGAAGTTTCTGGAGTTCGCGCGAGATGATGCGTTCTGCAATTTGCGGCAACAGCTGATTCACCATGCGCTCGATGATGGCTTCAAGCGCCGGTTCCATCTTGGCTCGGATTGCCTCTTCAAAGTTTCGATCAGATGCTCCGCTCGCCGTATGAGTTGAGGTCGTTCGGTAAGATTGTTCTGGCGTGTGCGCCTCACGGCCTCGGCTTGCAGGGCGCCCAGCTTCGCTCAGATCCACGGCACCGTGCATGTCTTTAAAGAAAGTTCCCGTTTGTGGAATTTTCTGCGTGATATCGCTCGGGTCAAACTCTTCGACAGGAGCTTCGCGACGCGAGGCTGTCGATGTTCCTGCGCGAGAAAGATCGGTCGATCGATTGCCGGTAAAGTCTGGCTCACGCAAAAGTTCGCGTACGATCGAAGGTTGCGTGCGATCCTCGTGTGAAATCGGCTCGATCTCAAGCGTCTTATCGAAGTC
This sequence comes from Bdellovibrionales bacterium, assembly GCA_016713885.1. GTDB lineage: Bacteria > Bdellovibrionota > Bdellovibrionia > Bdellovibrionales > JAMPXM01. The sequence goes on from JADJOF010000002.1 coordinate 355,436, forward strand.
ATCCTCATTGAGTGAGAACTCGGCCATTTCCTCTTCGAGGTTCGGCTCGATCACGCGAGGCGATGGGACCGGGTCCGGAATGGGAATCTTATCCGTCACGGCGGCTGCGCGTGCGGCCGTTGCGGGGGTGGGGGTCGGCATCGCAGGAGTCTCGTCGTCGTCCAGAGCCAGCGCCTCTTCGGTGCTGAGCGGAGCGATGCGATACTTGTCCAGAGATTGCGGGGCCCACTTCTCATCGTCCTCATCGTCGTCATCATCGCTCAAAAGGCTCAGCGACGGTGTTGAGGTCGGGGCTTCGAGAGGCGAGTCCATGTTCGGCAGCTGAATCGGCTTAAACTCGTCGGTTCATCATCCGCCTTCTCTGCATCGTCGAAGCTGGAGAGCGGTTCAAAGCTCTCCATGTTCCATCCCGACGCTCCGGAGAAGTGCAGATCAGGAAGAACGCCGAGGGCTCCTCTTTGGTCGGAGGAACAGGATCGTGCTGGCGCTGCTCGTATGCCGCGGCTGGCTCAGGTTCGCTTGGCGCGAGGGTGATCGCTTCGGGTCGCTCCGGAATAGCGGGGGTAAAGCCTGTTGGCGGAGGTGCTGCGACTTCAAAGTCTCCAGCCGGAACCGGTGGCTGATAAGTCTTTGCGCGCTCGGCCTCTTCTGATTTGAGTGGGGCTGCGACGGTTGCAGGAAAGTCGAGAAAATGGGCCATTCGCTGTGTGCGCGTGCGCGGAACAAGGTCAAGTACCAGACGGCGAAGGGTTTCGACGTCGAACGGCTTTTCAAGTTTGCCGTCAGCACCGGTGGCTTCAAGCTGGGCTTGGTCGAGCTCCATGAATGAGCTCCACATCAGGACGACCGGAAGTGATGCCGTTTCTGGATCACGCTTGAGGTCGCGACAGACGTCATAGCCCGATCGCTTTTGCAGCAAAATATCGGCAAAAATCAGATCCGGTTTAAAGCTTTTGGTGACGTCAAGAACGTCGACACCAACAGGAACAGCCTTCACCTCAACGGCGAAGTCCTGAAGGGCGAGCTGAATCACTTTCTTGATCGTAACGCTCTCGTCAGCCAGTAAGACGCGCAATGCCATGATTCGAGTGAATCCTTCTCACTTCTCGCTGTCAAGAGAGTGACGAATGGCGCGGCCCGCCGTAGGCTTATTCTATGTTCTCGATTATCGACCGCTACATCGCGAAGCTCTTTCTTGGCTTTTTTGCTGGCGGACTCGTCGTTTTCGTCACGCTTTTTGTGACGGTGGACTACATGTCCAACTTTGTTCGCACCGAAGCGACACTCCGGTCGGTCGGGCTCTTTTATCTGTATTCGACTCCCGGTGTTCTCTATCAAATGGTGCCGGTGGCCTGTCTGCTGGGCGTGGTGTTTACGCTTGGCTCGCTTGGTAAAACCAACGAGCTCGTTGCACTGTTTGCGAGCGGCATGAGTCTCGCCCGTGTTTCGGCGCCTATTCTGGTCTTGGTGGTCTTGATTAGCTCGGTCTCGTTCTTTTTAAATGACCGTGTTGGTCCCTATATCAATCAGCAAAAGAACTACATCTATTGGGTGGAGATTCGAAAACAGCCGGGCCTGTATTCGACGGTTAAGACCGACCGCATTTGGTATCGTTCAGGAAATTCACTCTACAACATCAAGACCCTTCAGCCCGATACGGCAATGGCGATGGGGCTGACGATGTATCAATTTGATGGAGCATGGCGGCTGGCACAGATGATCACCGCGAATAGCGTGAAGCTCAAAGGTCAGACCTGGGAGCTTGGCGACGGAACAGTGACGCTCTTTCCGGTTGAATCCAATGTGCCGATCACACAGGGCTTTAAAACCAAGACGATCGTTGTCGCTGAGGACTCCAAAGATTTGCAGGCCAGTGGCCAGAGCACTGATGCGCTCTCTGAAAGAGCTTCAGCACTTTATTCGTAAAAACAAAGAGTCGGGGCTCGATACTATTCGCTATGAGGTCGACTATCACGCGAAACTCAGTTTTTCGATGGCGGCTCTGGTGATGAGCCTCATCGGCATCCCATTTTCGGTCGGCAAACAGCGGTCGGGGTCAGCCGCATTCAACGTCGGTATCACGATTGGACTCGCGTTTGCCTACTGGGCCTTTTACAGCTCGGGAATCACACTCGGAAAACACGGCGCCATTCCCCCCATTCTTGCTGCCTGGGTTCCGAACGTTGCGATGTCGGCACTCGCCGTTTTCACACTCATTCGGATGCGCCGCTAACGGATAGAGACTGATATCTACGGGTGGAAGACGCGATAGAGTGTCCATTCTTCTATCACGCAGTATCCTGCCGTGCCTTGACGTGTTTGTACGGATCGAAGCTCGCCGCCGATATTGATGCAGTTAACGGCTGCCGGATTCGCCCCACCGATCGGGCCACTCATGTCGTGGGGCACGAACTGAGCGAGTCCAGCATCCTTCATCGCTTTAAACAGGGTCCACTCTTCAATCACGCAATTGGCTGCGGCACCGGCGGGAGTTTCAAAAGGTTCAAGAGCGCCGCCGAGGTCGACGCAGGCGACAGCGGCCGGGTTGGCAGGTCCAACACTTGAGCCACCACCTGTGGCGAAAGTGGATTGAGCGACGAAAAGAAGAGTAACCGCGAGAAATTTGTTAAGCATGATGAGCTCCTTTGCCCTGTTATCGGTTGCTTTATTTATCGGTCATTCATCGACGGTGTGCCACTGGTTTTTTGTCAAAAAAACCAGTTCTTTTTTGTTATTTTGTAAATTAATATTTTTATCCATGGATATTTATAAGTATCGAAGCTATCGAAAACTCATCCAGCAGTGGATCAACTCGTCGGAGAAGAACGGTGCGCGCACTCAACTGGCGCGGGCGGCTTCATGTAGTCCGTCCTGGATTACTCGCGTTCTCAACGGAACGGTTCACTTCACACCGGACCAGGCCTTTGCGTCGGCGAGGTTTTTCGGTTTTGGTGAAGATGAAACAGAATATTTTCTGCAACTCGTTGAGCTGGAACGCTCTGGCACGTCGGCATTGAAGGCACATATTTAGAGAAAACTCGATCAGCTGCGAAAAGGCAGCCTCGAGCTGCGCTCGGCGCTCAAAGCAGAGACTTCGATTTCGCGAGAAAGTGCGCTGGTGTACTACTCCTCGTGGTTGTATCCGACGGTCCATGTTCTGTGCATGATTCGTCCGTTTTCAAACTCAGAAATTGGCACACAGCTGAGGTTGCCACCGAACGTCGTGATGGAAACGGTGAAGCGCCTTCGGCTCATGGGACTGATCATAAGTCAGGGTGAAAAATGGAGAGCGGTGGCAGATCAAGTGCATCTCCCGGCTGACGACAGCTTGGCTCGCATGGCGCATCAGAACTGGAGACTGCGCGCGGCGCAAAGACTTCAAGAACCTCGAGTGGAGGGGTTTCACTACTCGGCCGTTCACTGTCTGTCTCGGGAAGATATGTCGACTATTCAGCGGAAGCTCAAAGAAGTTGTCCTTGATTGTCGAAAGGTGATCGAAGAATCACCCGCCGAGACGCTTGCTGTATTTTGTCTGGATTGGTTTGAGCCAGTCGAATGCTAGTCGGTCACTAGTCCTCAAAGCAGCGGCAGCTATCAATCGACTCTTGGATCGTCGTTGAATCCATTTGAACCGAGAATAGTGTCTCACCGTCGCAAACCGAGGAGTCGATGTCGGCTTCAGAGACGACGACAGTGCGACTCGGTTTTGCGGTTTGAATGAAGATCTGACCGTTTCGTGCACTGGTGGCGACGACATGGGTTTCTTTGCCTAAGAAAGTCGCTTGTATCTCCTCGGCCGAGCGCGAATCGGTATTTTCCAAAATCAACCACACGCTCGCGCTATTGTTGTTTTCGTCGACAAGGGCAGGCTCGCCGCAGAGAACCGCTGTTGTCGCGTTTGCCGACAGGCTCAGAAAACAAAAGCACGCCACGCACATCATTCGAAACTTTGTCATAGGCTCCTCCATTTGAGCTGGCAACCTGCCATATCGGCGGCGCGCTCTCCACTGGGTGACTGAAGCTTGAAAAAATGACGTCTCGGTTCGTCTTGTGGGGTGTCTGTTTTACTGGCAAACAGCGACCTCGCGCTCTCTGGGGGCTGCTGGCACACGAACTCTTATAGAAGCGTGGTTGCCGATCCCAAACGTCGCGATGTTCGCTATCGTCCGAAAGTATTGGTTTTGAGGCGGGAGATGAATTGCTGTATGAACTAAGACATAAAGGAGTTCGCGATGTTGAAGCGTATTCTTGTATCGATGGTGCTGCTTTTGTCTGGTTTGACGGAGCTTGCTGCTGCTTTTGAAGAGCAGGCCGTTACATTTAAATCTGACGACAACACTTCCTTGAATGGAACCCTAACCTTTCCAGAGAACAAAAATGCCGATGAGAAGTTTTCGGCTGTTTTGCTGATTGCTGGCAGCGGTCCAACTGATCGAGACGGGAATCAACCTCCGCAGGTAATCTCAGACCTACTCAAGCAAGTCGCACATGAGCTTGCGCTCCACGGTATTGCAAGCTTCAGATTCGATAAACGAGCTGCACACGCAAGTAAATTGCAGTGGCCAGCAAGCCAGGGGATGCTTCCGCAGTTCTTCTCATGGAAAAACCACGAAGCTGATGTTCGGGCTGCGTTTAGTGCGATGCGGAGGTCAAATAGAGTCGATTCACATCGTCTCGCTATATTGGGGCATAGCGAAGGCGGAGTACTGGCCCTTTCTCAGGCTGCAACCCTTTCTCCAAAATCACTCATCCTTATCGGAACGCCAGGTCGGAGTTTCGGAGAGGTTCTCACGGAACAGATTGGCGCGCTTCTCGATAAGCAAGGAGTGCCCGACACCGTCAAAAGCGATTACCTAAATAGGAATGCCGCCATCCAAAAGTATATCTTCGAGAATGGTGAGATACCCTCGGACGTACCTGCCGGCTTGAAAGCGCTCTATCCGCCATCGGCAAGATTGTTTTTGAAGGATATAATGAGACTCGAACCAACCTCTTTTGGGAAGAGCTATCGAGGCCGCGTCCTGATAATGAATGGCGAACTTGATAGTCAGGTTCATCCAATTCGTGATGCTAAAGCACTCGAAACTGCTTTTCAGGCACGTAAGCTCTCCTCACAGCAACTAGAAATAATTCCATCTGGCAGTCACAATCTAAAGAAGATCAGTACCGCTCTCGATCCGGGAATTTCGGGTCCCGTTGATCCCAACGCATTGGCAGTTTTGATAACGTGGCTATCGAAGAACCATTAAGCGACAGAATTCTGGGCGAGGCTTTGGACTGCCGGCGTATTTTTTAAACCGGCACTTTGAGAAGCTCCGGCGCCATTCGTTTAAAGAGCCTTGCGTGTCGCAATCACAGACAGCGCCACTGATTCGCCGTTCTCCTTATCGGCGACTGTGATCTCGGCCTTCTCGTTCTCATTGGCGAGAATGCTCGGACGCGACAGGACAGTTCGTGTGCCGTCTTTTGCGATAAGGCCGACGACGAAATTCATCATGATTCCTTTGCGCTTTTGCACCGAACCTTCGGTTGCGGTGACTTCGATAAACGTTTTGCGTGCCGCCGACTCTTCGGTGATCGAGCCGGTTTCTCCGCTGCGGACAACGAGTCGTGGAGTTGAAACGACTTTTCCGTTCATCGAGAGCTCCATTTTTAAAGTGTAGCCGGTTGTAGTCGGGCTTTCGGCCAAGACGGCCGACGAGAAAAAGGTCGAGAACGAAAGGGCGAGGGCAATGATGAGAGCATTCATAGGACTCCTTTTTGTTCAGTTTGGAGACATGATCCTTACGGCTCTTCTTGGTTTGGTCAAGCGATCGCCAACTATATGAAACTACAGCACTTTCGTGTTCCATAACCCTTCCAGAATTGCGTTCTATTCTTGTGAGGTAGGCGACCAGTGAGATGTTGCCTGAAACTTTGAACAAGGGGGATTTGGTGGATCGCAAGCAGATGAAAGTCACTGTCGTGGGAGTTTTGTTGAGCGGTTTCTTTGCCGTGAATGCCGAGGCGCAGAGAGGGCCGCGGGGACCGCAGGATGAGGCGCATCGCACGGCTCTTGAGGCCTGTCTGAGCGAGAATGGATTGAGTCGTCCAGAACGCGGCTCGCGCCCAAGTGAAGCGGACATGACGAAGCTTCAGTCGTGTATGACGGCAAAAGGATATGAGCGGCCCGCCGGGCCACCACACGGAGCGAGGCCACATGGACCGCCGCCGGATGGCGTGCGTCCACCCGGACCACCTCGGGGTGAAGAAGGTGACGAAGCCGACACCGCGGGCACGAGCTCCGGTGCCGCCTCCTCACGGGTCTCCAACTAACCGGCTCAAGCCCGGTTAAAACGGGTCTGGCGGGCATTGCCATGCGTTGCAAAACCGGCCCGCCTGACCTACAACCGGCGTTGTGAAACTTGAAGTCTTAAAATATCCAGATCCGAAGCTCCGCAAAAAGCGCTCTCGGTCACCGAGGTGACCGACCAGCATCGCACACTCGTCGCGAACATGATCGAGACGATGTATGAGGAAAACGGAATTGGTCTTGCGGCGCCACAGGTCGGCGAGAGCGTTCGTCTTCTCGTGATCGATACTCGTCCTACAGACGACAACGGCAATCCGACCACCGAGGGGCTGACTGAGCTTGAGAAAGCTGTCGTTCAACCTCTGGTTATTTTTAATCCAGAGATCTTGAAGGCGACCGAGAAGACCACGTACGAAGAAGGGTGCCTCAGTGTGCCTGGCTTTTTTGATACGGTTGAGCGCTCGCTTTATGTTGAAGTGAAGGGTCTTGATCAAAATGGCAAAGAGCTTGTGATCAAAACCGATGGCCTGCTGGCGATTTGCCTTCAGCATGAGATGGATCACCTCGAAGGTAAACTCTTTATCGACCGATTGAGTTTTGTGAAGTCGAACAAGATTAAAAACAAGATCAAAAAATCCGGTTATCCGACGCCAGATGAAGTTGTCGAAGAGCGAAAACGCGTTAAAGAAGCGCGAGCTGAGCGCAATGTAAAAAGCGACAAGTAGGATTGAGACGATGAGCCGCGTACGTATTCTCTTTATGGGAACTCCGGATTTTGCGCGGCAGGCGCTGGAGTCGCTCTTGAGCGACGAGCATTTTGAGATTGTCGGTGTTGTGACCCAGCCGGATCGCCCGGCTGGGCGAAAAATGCAGCTCACGCCTTCGCCCGTGAAGAGTCTTGCGCTGGAGCGCGGGCTTCAGGTTTTTACTCCCGAAAAAGTGAATACGCCTGAGTTTCGCGCCGAGATCGAAGCGCTTCGCCCCGAGAGCGCGGTGGTCGTCGCGTTCGGACAGATTCTTGGCGATGCATTTTTGGCGCTGTTTCCGCAAAAAGCCGTCAATGTTCACGGCTCGCTTCTTCCGAAGTGGCGCGGGGCTGCGCCCATTCAACGGGCGCTGATGGCAGGAGATCGTGAGACAGGTGTCGCACTTCAAATTGTTGTCAAAAAACTTGATGCGGGGCCTGTGCTTGGAATTCGAAAGCTTGTGCTCCCAGTCGAAATGACCGCGCGCGAGGTTTACCCAGAGCTTGCGCGTCTTGGCTGTGAGCTTTTGCATGTCGAGTACATGGACTATCTTCGCGGCAATCTCACTCCGCATGAACAAGACGAGAGTCAGGTCACGATCGCTCCGAAAATCGATAAGCGAGAAAGTGCCATTGATTGGTCGCGATCGGCCCTTGAGATTCAAAATCTGGTCAGAGGTTTGGCGCTTGGGCCTGTGCCACATGCGCGTCGTGAAAACGGTGCGACTTTCAAAGTTTGCAGTGCTGTGGCGATGGATTCTGAAACGGCTGGAGCAAAGCCGGTTGGAACGGTTCTTAGTGTTGATGAGCGCGGGCTTGATGTGCAGTGCGGGCAGGGTGTTTTACGCCTCACAGTATTGCAGCCAGAATCGCGCGCCAAGATGGCGGTCGCCGACTATATCCGTGGGTATCCAGTTTCGATTGGTGAGCGCCTGCAGAATGGATTGATTCAATGAGCGAGAATAAGCCCTGGGAGCGAAAAGCAAAACTCGGTGGATTCTTGATTGCACCGTCGATTCTCTCGGCTGATTTTGCGCGCCTTAAAGAAGAGATCGACGATGTGACTGCTGCGGGCGCCGATTGGATTCACGTCGATGTGATGGATGGACACTTTGTACCGAATCTCACGATTGGCGCACCGGTTGTGAAATCGCTTCGCAAGGTGACAATACTCCCTCTCGATTGCCACCTGATGATCGATAATCCTGAGAAATACATTCCCGATTTTCTGAAAGCCGGAGCCGACGGCATTACGATTCATGTCGAGTCGACGCTGGATGTTGCGGGTGCTTTGCGGCGAATTCGTCACGGCGGTGCGCGCGTGGGGAACACGCTTCGTCCGGGAACACCGGTTGAGGAGATTCTTCCGTATTTAAAGCAAGTGGATCTGGTTCTCGTTATGACGGTTGAGCCTGGATTTGGCGGCCAGTCGTTTATGCCCGATCAGGTTCGGAAGATTGTGCGTCTGCGCCAGGAGATTGATGCGCGGGGGCTTCGAGTTCTCATTCAAGTCGACGGTGGGATTACGGCAGAGACCGTGAAGCAGGTCGCACAGGCCGACTGCCTTGTGGCCGGTTCGGCTGTTTTTGGTGCAAAAAACCGCGCTGAGGCGATTGCAGCACTTTCTCGCATCGAGTAACAGTAGAGGCATGACTCTAGCCTCTACTGTTAAGATTCAACTGACTGGAACTGACGTTACGATCGATCAGGTTTGGCAAGTCGCCAAAGGAAAGCCTGGCCGCGACTATGTTGTCGAGCTTGCGCCGAAAGCGCGAGAGAGCATGCTCGCCTCGCGTCAGTACATTGAGTTCCGCATTGGTTCGGGCGAAGCCATCTATGGCGTCAATACCGGCTTTGGTGCGTTTTCAAGCGTTCGCATCAGCGACGCTGAGATCGAAGAGCTTCAGCGAAACCTCATTCGTTCGCACTCAGTCGGAGTTGGCGATTTGTTTTCTAAGGAGCAGTCGCGCGCGATTTTGTTTCTTCGCGCCAATGCGCTATCGCGTGGGCATTCTGGGATTCGCGCCCAGGTGGTTGAGAAGCTTCTTGAATTTTTGAATAACGATGTGATTCCCGCTATTCCAAGTCAGGGATCGGTTGGCGCAAGCGGTGACCTTGCTCCGCTTTCGCATTTGGCGCTGGCGATCATCGGCGAAGGAAAATGCTTTGGCGAGGGCGCGGCCGTCGTTCCGGTGAGCGGAGTCCTTGCGGCTAAGGGAATTCAGCCATTGGTGATGAAGGCCAAAGAAGGCCTTTCGATGATCAATGGCTGTCAGGTGATGACGGCGATTGGTTTGCTTGCGGCCTATGAGGCGCGCAGGCTTTGCTACTTGGTGGATTTGTCAGGAGCAATGACGCTTGAGGCGATGCGTGGAACGCGAACGGCATTTGATCCGTTGATTGCAGCCACACGTCCGCATCCTGGCGAGGCGCTGACGGCCGGCAACCTTCGTCGAATCTTGGGTGAAACTTCGCCGATCGCGGAGTCACATGACGGCTGCAACCGTGTGCAGGATGCCTACTCGCTTCGCTGTATGCCTGCGGTTCATGGCGCAGCAAAGGACGCTCTTGCGCATGGAATTCGCGTTCTTGAAATCGAAGCGAACTCTTCGACCGACAATCCACTCGTCTTTAGCAAAGAGGGGAAGATTCTTTCTTGTGGAAACTTCCACGGAGAGCCGGTGGCCTTCCAGCTCGACTTTATGGCAATTGCGATGAGTGCGATGGCTTCGATCTCGGAGTGTCGCATTGAGAAGTTGATTAATCCTGCGATGTCGGGCCTGCCGGCGTTCCTCGCTCCAAAGGGCGGTCTGCATAGCGGCCATATGATCGTGCAAGTCGCGGCGGCATCGCTGGTGAGTGAGAACAAGATTCTTTCGCATCCAGCGAGTGTTGATTCGATCCCGACCTCGGCCGATAAAGAGGATCATGTTTCGATGGGAACAATTGCGGCACGCAAATTTCAGGCGATTGTTCGCAATGCCGAGTCGATTGTGGCGATGGAGTTTTTGTCAGCGACTCAAGCCCTTGATCTTTTAAGGCCGCTTGAGCCGTCAGGCCTTGTCAAAGCGGCGTATGATCATATTCGGAAGACCGTTCCGTTTGCCGAAAACGATCGAATCTTTCACGACGATATCGAGTCGATTCGCGAGATGATTCGCGCCGGCGAGCTCAAGCAGGGCGAACCAGCGGTCTTGATTCCGCGGGGCTAGAGGAAATGATCGGCGACGCGAAGGGCATTGGCGGCGATTGTGAGAGCGGGGTTGATGCCGGCACTCGATGGAAAAAATGAAGCGTCGATCACATAAAGATTTGAGACATCGTGGAGTCGATTGAAGCGATCGACAACGCTTCTTTTGGGATCATCTCCCATTCGGCAGGTTCCGGATGCGTGAGCGAGCCGTTGATTGTTTTCACCTTGCTTGTGAAGTGTCGGGAATAGTGAGCGAAAGTGTGAGACGGCGAGGTCTCGAAATGTTGCGAGCCGTTTCATCTCGTGGTCGCGAATGCGGTAGTGAAGAGCGAGTTCACCTGTGGCATTCAGATAGAGACGATTGTCTTCGTAGCTGACGTCTTCCATAATCATCGCAAGGCAGATTCTTTTCTTGAAGAGCCATTCGACGGGTTTTCTTCCGAATCTCTTGAGTGTGCTGTAGAACAAGCGATCTCTTAATCGACCACCTCTGCCGATTTCGGAATGCATTTCGTGAAGCATGGTTTCGAAACCCGGCGGATTGCCGAGAGATTGGATCGTTCCAAGTTTCATATCGCCGTGAAAATAGAAGTCATTGAGTGCGATCTCTTTTTCATAGCGCCCCGAAGCTGATTGTGGTGGATGGTGAAGCATGACGAGATCCATGTAGTGGCGACAGAGATTCTTTCCGATGAGCCCTGATGAGTTTCCCAGTCCACTGGGGTGATGCTGATTTGTTGATCGAAGAAGAATTCGGATCGTATTGAGGACGCCGGCGCCAAGTAAGAACGTCGTGGCCTTCAATCTTGCGGTGTTTGAGTTTTGGCGAGCAACCACAGACGTGACCTGATCGCCGTCGCATTCAAAGTGCAAAGCCTCACAGTCCGCGAGAAGTGAAGCGTATCCAGTTTGGATCGCAGGAAGAGCGGCGATTCGAGCGGCATCAGATTTATCGGCGCAAGCGCAGATAAACGCTTGGCAGCCGCGACAGTTGGTAAGGGCATCGGGCTTGTGGCCGACGGGAAGTCTGTAGGGATGAAGCCCGAGTTCTTGAAGTTTTACTGCGAGCGCGCGCCCCTCGTTCGTGAAATCGGCTTGCAGAAGCTGAGGGTTTTGATGCGCTGATCGCAGCGGGTCGATGCCGCCATAGACTCGATAGAGATTTTCGACCTGTTCGTAATAGGGGGCGAGGTCCTCGTAGGAGATCGGCCAATTCTGAAGTGAGGCTTCTTTTGCCGAATGAAAGTATCGTTCGGGCTCAAAGTCCTCGGGGAAAAATCTTTCAAGAGCTGCGCCGTAGAGCAGGGTCGATCCACCGACGCCTTGACCCAATAGTGGGATAAAGCGCTTTGCTGTGGCCGTTGTTTCGTCGATGACGTCTTCAGAGTAGCGGCCAAACCGCTTGAGCCGTTCTCTGTCGACATCCGAAGGGTTCTCGAAATCTTGCATTTCGGCTTCGGGAAAGCCACCCACTCTGAGTTCAGAACCTCGGCCTTTTTCGATCAGCAGAACTCGTTTGCCTGGCTTGGCGAGACGCCAACCCGCGGTGCTGCCGCTGATCCCGGTGCCGATCACGATGTAGTCCCAATGCGTTTCGCGTGCCTCGCTCAGTGTCATGCTTTGATTTGAATGTAGTTCCGGAGTGCGAGCTTTACGTTTTGTGACTTTTCTTCGTAGGCTAGGTCCAATGAATGAAATTGGTCTTGTTTGCACTGACAATCGAAAAACGCGCTTCTTTCAGATCGCCGCCGATCTTGTGTTTGCGCATCGGATTGAGACCTATTCGCATGACTGCGTTATACATGAGACGTTTGCGAGCAATTGGTTCATCGGCTTCTTGGTGTCGTCAGGGGCTCCGCTGGGAGTTCGATCGGGGCAAAAGAGAATCGAATTGTCAGCGCCGAAAGCGATTTTAGTCCCGCCTTATAGTTTGCTTGAATGGCATCTTGGGCGAGGGCAGGCGGAATGGTCGGGGTTCTTTTCGAAGCTTCCATTCTCGAAAAGACCATTTCAGTTGCCGACAGTTTTTTCATTTGATGGTGTGTTGCCAAAGACAGCTTTTGAGTTGGGTGACTTGATTGATCGCTTGGATGGTGGCGAAGAGATTGGGGCGTCTCGAGATAGCTCTTGGTTTTCAAGCAGAACCAAAGAGTTTATTGATGCGCACTATCGGGAAGACATGAAGATCGAGGACATAGCAAAAAAACTAAATTCGCATCGCTCTTTCGTGGCGCGCTCATTTAAAAAATCCTACGGAATCAGCCCTGTCGAGTACCGCCATAAGCTGCGTGTTTTTGAAGGGCTGAAGAAAATGAATCAAGAGCACCAAGAGGTGACGATGGCCGCCGTTGAAAGCGGGTTTTCTTCAATTCAGCGCTTTGAAGAGCATTTCAAAGACTTATTGGGGATGACGCCGAGTCAGTTCAATTTTTCTCGTCTTAAACGCTAGCGAGTGGGGTGAAGGCCTGCATGTTTAAGCCCTTTGATGAAGGCGCTGAAACCCGCGGTCTGTTTTTTGAGGAGATCGAGAATCATCGCATCCTTGAGCGTGCCTTCAGGATTGGCGTCTGACTTTTTATAGTGATTCCAAACATTCATGATGAAAATGCGATCTGGATAGATAAACGAGTTTCGATAGCCAAAGACCTGTTGCAGATGTTCCACGGGCCTAAGGCCTCCGAACATTCCGCCAAGACCAATGAATGCAACTGGACGATGCTCAAAAGCATCCGGGTATTTGAGGTGATCGATGAAGTACTTGAGCGCGCCGGGCATGGAGCCGTTGTACTCCGGAACAACCACAATCAAGCCGTCGGATTTTTCAATTTTATCGGCAGCGGCTTTTAGGATGGGGTGGGTGACGTTTCCGTACTGCGGGCCTTCCGCGAAACCTTTTGCGATGTCTTTCAGGTCAAGAATTTCGATGTCTTCGCCCTGCTCTTGATACATTCCATAAACGAGTTCAGCGACTTTTCGTGAGTTTGAGCCTGCGCGATCAGTTCCGACAATGATGTGTTTCATGGATCAATAAAAGCGCGATTTCTTCCTGATTGTCACGCGATTCGCGCATCTCCCGAAGTGCACCGTTGATGCGACACAGCTGCCGGCGCCGGAAGCTGTGACGTGTCAGTCGGCGTTCGGACGTTCAGCCCAACGCGTGCGGGGAAACTACGATTTCATTCGTTTTCCGAATTGTTGAGAAAGAATCGAAGTTAAAGTTGCTGAACGTGTACCAATCTTTGTTACACTTGGTCTTCGAGCTACGAGACGGAAGACTGGAGGCGGTCTTGATAGGTGAATTGGCCTTTCGGCTGCGGCGACTCGGTGCCAGGGCTCTTATTTTTTCGTGTTGCCTTATTGGACAGTCGGCCTATTCCGCAGATCCAGCTTGCGCCAAGTGGTTTGAGCGGAACGTTAAAAAGATCCAGAGTAACTGCGAATTGGACTGCGCGACGTTTGGAACGGATATGGGGACCTTTCACTGTCTCAATACTTGTGATGATCTGTGTTCTGAGCTTAAGAGCGGCGCAGCAAGTCGGCCCGGTCGATTTCTTCGGTATCCTGGGTTGACGGCGGCGGAACGAAAACTTGTTGATCAAAATCCAAAAGAGGCGGTTGCTGTTTTTGTTCAGAAAACTCGAGCAGAAATGTCGTCGACACGCAATTTTCCTGTTCAAGGATTTAACGACGAAAGCGACGCCTTTCGACACTACATATGGGCGGGCCTTCTGGTCAAAGAGATCGGAGCCGAGCGAGCACAGCTCTATTTGAATGCGCACGAAGAAAACCGTCTTCAAAGACTTCCCGAACGAGATATGGACATGGCCAACAATCAGATTGGAATTCTTGCGGCACAAAAACTCATGGAAGAAAATAAGGCATTTGATTTGAAATTGCTTGAACAAAGCGCCCTTAATGATCTGCGCGCCCGCCGACTCGTCATTCTCAATCCTGGGCTTTCGATTCCCAAGGAGCCTCTATGAAAACTGTAAAATTGATACTTGGTATTTGTTCGAGTGTTCTCGTTGTTGGGTTCGCATTTATATCAGGAGCAGAGGACTTTGTCGGGGCTCAGTTTATGCCACAGAAAGAAGCGAAGAAAAAGTGGGGATTGGTGGCTTTCGATGCGAAGAGTTTTAAGAAATCTTCGGAGAAGACAAAGGGCGCGATGGCGGCTCAGGCCGTCGAGAAAAGCGCTTTCGTGGGTCACGACATGTTGAAGGTTCGAGATCAAATGGGTGATCCAGATAGCTACTTTTTTAGTGATACGATCTATGCCTATATGATCACTTCGCCGGCGAAACCGGGGCAGGAAGCGTGGCAATTGGTTTTTATTCCTGATGAGAAGCTTGAGAAAGTGGCTGACGTGAAGATTCACAAAAAATGCTGTTACGAAACGCCTGCGTGGGCAAAGTAGGTTGAGTCTATGCCGTTTACGCCATTTCATTTTGGTGTCGGAGCTTTTGCGCAATCGCTCACCCCGCGCTATTTCAGTTTTCGCGCTTTCGTGTTGAGCCAGGGCGTGATCGATTGTGAGACGGCTTGGAATCTGTATCGTGGTCACGAACAACTTCATACTTTTTTTCACACCTATCTTGGCGCTCCTGTGGCGATGGCGTTAACGGGCGCGCTGATTGCCGTCTATAGTGGTTTCGCATCGCGCTGTCCTGGTTCATGGCTTGTTCGCGAATTGTCGGACTGGGGAAAGCCGTTCGAATTCAAGTCATCATTTTCTGCGATTCTTTTTGGTGGCTGGTCGCATGTGGTTCTCGATAGCGTCATGCATGAGGATATAAGGCCATTCGCCCCATTTTCGCTTAAAAACCCCATGCTCGAGATCGTATCGCTCGAAATGTTGCACTTAGTTTGCGTTGGCGGCTTTGCCGGCGCAGCGTTGATCTGGGGAGCTCGCGCGATCTTTCGACATTTTTCTCGAACACGGTGACGTTGTTCGACTCACCAACTGATCAACCGAGCTGCGGCCCTTTTTTACATCACTCGCGGTTTTTCTCAGTTTGAAACACTCCTCTCAGTGTCATGGCGATTGCTCGGCGAGCTTGCTCATTTTCTGACTGAACTGGTGGAAGAGGGGCTTTTAAAATGATAGATTCACTTCGTTGCGCACAGAAACTCGAAGAGGTAGGGTTCACTCGGCTTCAAGCTGAAACCCAGGTGGGAATGATGGCCGATATTATTCGCTCAAACTTGGCGACGGTTCACGATGTGAAGGACCTGCGCGTGGCAACTCAGCACGATATGCGCGAGCTTCGCAGCGAGATGCACTCGGAGTTCGCTTCTGTGAGAAGTGAAATGGAGATCGAGTTTTCTTCCGTTCGCGCCGAGATGGCGCAGGGGTTTGCCGATGTCAGAAACGAGATGCGGACGGAGTTCAAGGCGATTCGCTCTGAAATGGCGCAGGAGTCCGCCGCAATCCGATCCGAGATGGCGCAGATGGAGTCGAGAATCGTGATTCGCTTGGCGGTTGCGATGGGAGTGATGATGACGCTCATGACGACGATCATTCTCGGAGCGACGGCTTACTTGGTTCGTTAGAGTTCTAGTCCCGAACCCGAACTTTACGCGCGCGCCAGGTGTCGTGAATGAAGATCGCAAGCGCGAGCCAGATCATCGAAAAGCCGACGAGCCGTGATGCGCCGAGAGGCTCATGGAAAAACAAGACCGCCGACAAAAACTGAAACGTCGGCGCGAGGTACTGGAAAAATCCAAGCACGGTCAGTGGCAGACGCTGCGCCGCCACTCCAAAGAGAAGTAGCGGAATTCCGGTGATCGCTCCTCCCAAGACAAGCAAGGCAATGTCGACGGCAGAGAGCGCCGCTGGCGTTTGTAGGAGCGCAACGTCTGATGTCGGGCCAAGCCATCGAATGGCGACCGCAGCGGCGATGGCGAGAGGAAAGAGCACGAGAGTTTCGGCCATCGAAATTAGCGTGGCCTCTCCCGGAACAAGTTTTTTCACGATGCTATAGGTGGCAAAGCTCACAGCCAGCGCAAGCGCGATCCATGGTGGTCGACCGTAGTCGCAGGTGAGCCAGAGAACGCCGAGGGTTGCCGTTAAAAGTGCGATCTTCTGATTGCGACTCAGGTGCTCTTTTAGGTAGAGCGAACCAACCGCGACATTGATAAGTGGATTAATAAAGTAGCCGAGGCTTGTCTCCATCACGTGCCCATGAGTCACGGCCCACACGTAAAGAAGCCAATTGGCGGCCAAAAAGACGGCGCCAAAAGTGAGATGCAGTACGGTCCGGCGATTTCTCAAAAGCTGAGAGAAGCGTGGGAGTGAACCTCGGAAATGGGCGACCACTCCATAAAAAACAAACGACCAGATCACGCGGTGGCTCATCGTCTCGAGTGCTGAGATGTGCTTGAGGTAGTGCCAATACAGCGGAAAGAAGCCCCAGGCGGTGTAGGCGAAAATGGCAGCGATCAGGCCAGAGCGGTCGAGCATGGGGTATTGTCGCGGCGCACTCCGCAGTCTGTCACGTTTGATTCATGTGAAACTTGCCGATTCCGCCCCGCTTTGTGTAGTTTCCGGGTGGGGTTCGGTCGAACTTATGGGGGAGGCAAGATGGGATCATTTCCAACGGGTCCGCGCGTGATTCATGCGCCAAAAGGTGGCAAGCCAAGCGATATGAGCTGTAAGGGCTGGTTGCAAGAGGCGGCCTATCGGATGATTCAGAACAATCTTGATCCCGACGTTGCCGAACGGCCGATGGATCTTGTGGTCTATGGTGGTATCGGTAAAGCCGCGCGCAATTGGCCCGCGTTTGATAAGATTCTTGCAAGCCTTCGTACTCTTGAGAACGACGAGACGCTTCTCGTGCAAAGTGGAAAACCAGTTGGGATTTTAAAAACCCATGTCGATGCGCCTCGCGTGCTTTTGGCGAATTCAAACCTTGTTGGGAACTGGGCGAACTGGGATGTGTTTCACGAACTCGATAAAAAGGGTTTGATGATGTACGGCCAGATGACTGCGGGTTCCTGGATCTACATTGGAACTCAGGGCATTGTGCAGGGCACGTACGAAACTTTTGCGGAGTGCGGCCGCAAGCACTTTGCGACGACCAAGGGCTATTCAGAGGAGACTCCGCTCAAAGGCCGCACCGTTTTAACCGCAGGTCTTGGTGGCATGGGCGGAGCTCAGCCGTTGGCAGCAGTGTTTGCTGGTGCAGCGGTACTTGCCGTTGAGGTCGATCGCACGCGCATCGATTTTAGATTGCGCACAAAGTATGTCGATGAAGTGGCAAACGACATCGATGATGCGATCAAGCGGGTGAACGACTATCGCGCGCGTGGTGTGGCGCGCTCGGTTGCGCTTGAAGGCAATATGGCCGAAGTGATTCATGAGATGATCAAGCGGGGCTACTCGCCAGATGTTGTGACTGATCAGACCAGTGCGCACGATCCACTCAACGGATATATCCCTGAGGGCTATTCGCTTTCAAAGGCAGCCGAACTTCGCACTGAGAATCCAAAGCGTTATGTGGAGCTCTCAACTGCATCGATGGCGAAACACGTGGCCGGAATGCTTGAGATGCAAAAGCGCGGTGCGATTGCGTTTGATTACGGAAACAATATTCGCGCTCGCGCCGTTGAAGGCGGCGTGAAGGACGCGTTCAATATTCCGGGCTTTGTGCCTGAATACATTCGTCCGCTATTTTGTAAGGGCTCTGGCCCCTTCCGCTGGGTTGCGCTTTCTGGTGATCCTGCCGATATCAAAGTGACTGATGATGCGATTCGCGAACTCTTTCCACATAAAAAATCACTGCACCGCTGGCTCGATATGGCGCAAGAGAGAATCGCGTTCCAAGGCTTGCCGGCGCGGATCTGCTGGCTTGAGTACGGTGAGCGCCATAAAGCTGGGCTCATGTTCAACGAACTCGTTCGCACGGGAAAAGTGAAAGCGCCGATCGTGATTGGTCGCGATCACTTGGATTGCGGTTCCGTTGCATCGCCGAATCGCGAGACTGAGGCGATGAAGGATGGCTCCGACATGGTGGCCGACTGGCCAATTCTCAATGCGCTTGTGAATACGGCGTGTGGTGCGACGTGGGTGAGTTTCCATCACGGCGGTGGCGTCGGTATGGGCTACTCGCTTCATGCGGGACAGGTGATTGTTGCCGACGGTACGCCAGAGGCCGCTCGTCGTCTTGAGCGTGTGTTGACTGCGGACCCTGCGATGGGAATTTTCCGCCATGTCGACGCCGGCTACGAAGATGCACTGGTGACTGCGCGCGAGCGCGGTGTGCATCTTCCGTGAGGGGTGAGTCGGCACTGCCGGAAGGCTTTTTTATTCGCGAGCTAACTCCAGAGGCCATGCAGAAGCACTTGGACGAGTGGAGTCCAAAGATCTTTGATGACAAGGATCTCGTGCTCGATGTTCGGTCGCTGCTCAGCGAGTCGGAGCGAGGCTGTTTGCGTGAGCTTTCGAAGAACACGGCGGCGCATTTCAGGCTCGATCTTGGTTTGTTTTATGGCGATGAGTTCTGCGGCTGGGCCATTGGCGCCCAGTCGGACTTTGAGACCTACTACATGCGAAATAGCGCGATCCTTCCCGAGTTTCGCCGTCGAGGGCTTTATCGCGCGCTTTTGAGTGAAGTGATGAAGCGCATTGAGGCTAAGGGTTTTCAGATCGCCCACTCGCGCCACGTCGCCACCAATAACGCGATCATCATTCCGAAACTTCAAGCCGGCTTTGTGATTTCGTCACTTGAGATCTCAGATCGCTTCGGAACACTTGTGCATCTCAAATACTTTTTTAATGAAAAACGCCGCGACGCTATGGTCTTTCGTGCCGGCGACTTGCGCCCCGCGGGTGATCTGGCTTTAGCGCTTGGCATGAAGGCTGATGCGTTTACGGTGAAATAGGAAACGCGGTGGGCGCGGCGATGTTGTTCTGATTGTCGGAGCCCCTCATGCGGGCTGAGCGCTGCTTTTATATCACTAGCGCAAAAGTCAGAAATGCTGAGCAGAGTTCTCACTTCGTCGCTTGGTTCATGAGCTTCTTTGTGGCTTCGTCGACCGAAATTTTATTTTTCGTCACGTCGTCTAGAACCATTTCAACAATTACATTTGAGACAACGTCGGCGTAACTGTCGCAAAATGCATAACTTTTTTCGAGCATCGTGTTGACGCGTTTTTTGTCATTGGTTCCAATCTGATCTTTTGCGATTGCGACCAACTTCGCGTGGCAGTCTTCGACGGCCGTTTTTGCGGTAATAAAACATGCAACGTACAAAGCTGAATCGACGAGCTTCAGTTTTGAAAAGACCTTTTCTTTCTCTTTGGAGGCGAGATTCGTCTTGCATGTGGTTTTCGCGAGATCGCTATAGATCTTTCCGATCGCTTCGAAGGCGGCATTTTCACTTGCCGTTGTCTCACCAGCATAAGCACTGAGACTTGTTAACAAAACAAAAAAGGGTACACAGACGAGAGCTTTACCGAAGGAAATTGAATTCATTCGGAAATTTTATCTTCTAGGTAAGTTGCTGTCTATTATTCAGATACCCAGGATGATTCGACATTGCGGGGCGGCAGTATGAATGACTAGGAGCCTACCCCGCGGTTATCAAACTACCTCGGGTAAAACTCGAGGAAGGTCTTGGTATGCCGATGCTCGAGAGTAGGCTTGTTCTCGGATCAATGTTTGCTTGCGAGACCTGTAGAGCGGCACCGAGCTGGTACCGCTCCCCGGCCGCTACAACCAAGACTTCTTATAGTCCTGAACATACTGGGCGAGCGAGTGGGGTTCGCGACCGAGGATGTCTTTGACGGACGACGTGAGGCCTGCGCTGTAGCCCTCTTTGAGGAATCCAAAAATCAAGATCATAAAATCGACGTAGTCGGCCGGAAGGCCCGCAGAAAGTAAGCCGTCTTTTAGAACCTTCGGTTCGATGTCTTGATATCGAACACTGAGTCCTGTCGCGGCCGAAATGGCGGCGGCGGCTTCAGCATGTGTGACCGCAGATGGGCCTGTGAGGTCGAAAGCCTTTCCGCTTAAGGTGTCGTCGACCAAAAGGCGTGCGGCGACAGCTGAGATATCGCGCGCATCGATAAAGCTTGTACGTGCGGTGCCGGCGGGAAGCGCGATCGCGTTTTGATCGCGAATACCTTGAATCCAAAACGTATTGAAGTTCTGCATAAACCAATTGGGCCGAATGATGTTGTAGGCAAGGCCTGACTTTTCAAGCTCGACCTCGGCACGCCGAAGCGGTGAAGCCTCATTGGCGTTGGCGCCCATCGCCGTCATAAGCACGACTTTTTTAAGTCCACGGCGTTTTGCTTCTTGAATGAGGGGCGAGAGGATCTTGTATTGATCGGCGTAGCCCGGGGGCGAGAGGAGATAGGCGCGGTCGACGCCTTCAAAGGCGGCCGAGAGGCCTTCGCCGCTTGCGAGATTCGCGTAGACTTGACCTGGGCCGACTTTGTCTTTCTGGCTGGTGAGAGCGCGGGTTTTATAGCCGTCGGCTTTCAGCAGGCGAACCAGTTCGCTTCCGACTGTGCCCGATGCTCCGACGATAAGGACCGTTTCATTTTTAGATGCTTTGTTCATGTGATCTCCCGTTCATAAGTGTTGTCGATGGGATCACTATCGTCGACTTTCGAACTGTTGATTAGATGCATAAATTGAACTACATTGTTTCCTAATGGAAACAATCGAAGGAGGCTCCGGTGGAGCTCGACCTGGTCCGGTACTTCGTCAAAGTCGTCCAGTTTGGAAGCTTCTCAAAGGCGGCTGAAAGCTTGAAGGTGCCTAAGTCGACGGTCTCAAAAGCGATCTCTCGACTTGAGAATGAAACAGGGACGACGCTGCTTTTAAGGACCACGAGAAGTCAGACGCTCACTCCGGCGGGTCGCGCATTTTTTGACTCGTCCGTTGGCGCGATTCAGGTTCTTGAAGACGCGCGAAAATCATTGTCGGCTGGGGACAGCATCGTGTCTGGCGTGATCAAGCTCACAGCTCCTGAGGATCTTGGAAATCACGTCGTGGCTCCGGCCATCGCACACCTAGCCAAACGGCATGCGGCGCTTGATTTTGAACTTCGCTACACCGACACCGTTGTCGATCTCGTAAAAGACGGATTCGATCTTGCCATTCGAATCGGGCAATTGAAAGAGAGCCGTTTGAAGGCTCGCCGCGTGGGCGAGATCACGCTGATCGCGGTCGCGTCGCCGGGGTATCTTAAAAATAGCGAACGCATCCGGCATCCTCGCGATTTGTCTGCACACGCATGTCTCACCTATGGCGAGACGTCGCTTCGCTCAAAGTGGCACTTAAAGAGTAAGAGCGAGAGCGCGACGGTGACGCTCAGGCCGCGGATCATGAGTAACCAAATGACGTCACTGATGAAGATGGCGGTCGCAGGCGCTGGGGTGGCGCTTGTGCCGCGCTATCTTTGTGCGAAGGACGTTCAGAGCGGACGCCTCGTTGAGGTGCTTCCGGAGTGGATGAGCATCGGTCTTCCAGTTTCGATCGTGTCGCCGCTTGCGATGTCATCGACCGCGCGTTTAAAGATTACGACTGACTATTTAGCGGACGCTATTCGCACGGCACTTGCGGAGTGAGTGCGCCTTAAAACAGATCGTTCTGAAGGCCATTTCGTTTAAAGAAGAACCGCAGCTGATCAAGGTCTGAGCGGCAAAACGATGAGAGATTCTTTCGAGCGGCTTTGAGTTTGCCGATCTTCTCTGGATCGAGCGCTCGATCTCTTGATTTGAGCATCATCATCAGCGGACTGATCCAAGTCGATAGGCACTCGAGGTCTCGACCGGGCAACGCTTCGGCTGCGAGCGTTCGAAAGTCTTCAGGCAAAAAAGCGGCTCGCCATGACCGTTCGGAATCGACAGAGAACGCGTGTGCTTGTCGCTCCTCGTGAATATACGCCATCGCAAGAATTGTTTTGAGTGACTTTGGGCGTCCGAGATCAAAGAGATAAAGGGCACCGTCGTCGGCCAGGATGCGATGAACTTCTTGAAAGCAAAGCCGAAGGTGTTTCATCGTTGGCAGATGGTGCAGGGCAAGTGTACTCATGACGCCATCGAAAGACTTGGATGTAAGAAATGACAGATCGGTGATATCGCCTTTTTGAAGTTTAACGTTTCTGATACCGAGGGCTGTCAGGTGTTCTGCGGCCGATGCCAGCATCGCGTCAGAGAGATCGACGCCGAGGAATTCGATTTCAGGATTGAGCAGAGCCACCTGGGCAAGAAATCGTGCCGGCCCGCATCCTAGGTCAACCACGCGGCGACAGCCGTGAAGAGCTTGTGATGCTCGGGCGACGCTGAATAGATAGACGCCGGCCATCGGCCCGTTCGGCGCCCCTGCGTCACGATAAGCTTCAACGCTTTCAGTTACTTCCATGGCCATTGTGGGCTCTGGCTCGCGTGGGGTCTGCCGCTGGCTAAAGGACTCACGGAAAACAGTGGAGAGCAGTTCAATGATCAACATGCATCAACTGTATTCAATAATGACGACCGGAAGAAGTGCTCACTGTACAAAGTGTTCGATGAGTTGCTAAGAACGTCAAGATGGGATCGTTTGAATCCATTGCACTGGACGAAGGTTATCAGCGTGTTTTGCGCGGCGAGCTTGAGAAGCGCTGTGCGAAGAATTCCCGCTATTCTCTGCGCGCCTTTGCGCGAGATCTTGAACTCTCGGCATCGCATTTGAGCGGCATTATGAGCGGGCGCTATGGTCTATCGCGTGAGGCGGCTATTTCGGTTTCTCGGCGCATCGGGCTTGCGGCGAGTGAAACTGAGGTTTTCGTTCAGTCCGTGGAAAGTCAGCATGCGCGCAGCAAGGTGTTGCGCCAGGCCGCGAGCGAGAAGCTCAAGTCGTTGCTCAGTTTATCTAAGAAGAAGACAAAGTTGGCGATCAAGCTCGAACTCGATCATTTTCAGATGATTTCTGATTGGTATCATTTTGCGATTCTTGAGCTGACGTACTTGAAATCGTTTCGACCGACTTTTGATTGGATCGCAAAGGCACTTGAGATTCATCCACTTCTTGCAAAAAAAGCAGTGGAGCGCCTGGTTCGGTTGAAACTTCTTAAAGTCGATGGTGACAAGTGGCGGCCGAGCGACGACGAGACAGAGACGGGGTTTGAAACACCATCGGCTGCAATCAAGGCCTTTCATTCACAAGTGTTGGAGCGAGCTGGTCAAGCCCTACAGGTTCAACCTCTTGAGATGCGAGACTTTCGAACAACCATCTTTGCCATACGAAAAGACCGTCTTGCTGATGCCAAGAAACAGATCGAGCAGTTGCATCGGGAATTCTGTATTGAAGTGAGCGGAGATGGATCGCTTGGCAAAGACGATGTCTATTGCCTTTCGACTCAGCTCTTTAATTTGACCGCGGGACGAGGGGTGGAAAAATGAAATGGGTAGTCATTCTTTTTATTGCGTTTGTGTCCTTTCAAGCGCAGGCCACGGGTCGAACAGTCGGTAACGGTGGTGACGTAGTCGTATGCGAAAATCAAGCGGGGGTGATTGAGAGCATTGAGCTTCTCGACTTCTATGAGGGACGCATTTTAAAAGGAATCAAAACTGACTTTGGGTCGCAGGCGCGAACTGTTGACGAGAAGGTAGCCACTGCGCTGGCGCGGTTAGAGCGTGTGTCACCGGCCCGTGCGCAGCTTTACAGAGAACGAGCCCTTCAGTTTTTCGCCGACACTCTATTTCTTGAAGATGGACATCTGGCGGATATTCGCGATGCTGGCGATATTGTCATTCCCAACGGCTGTCGAATCGCTCAGATCGCGAATCAATCGGCTCCTCTGTATCCTGACGACAAGCGCTACGTGATCGATCGTTCCCTATGGACGGCACTGGATGATGACAGTCGAGCTGGTTTAATTTTGCATGAAATCATTTATCGTGAAGCGATTGAGCTTGGACATGAAAACTCGGTGTCGACGCGTCTTTTGAATTCGGGATTATGCTCTCAGAAAATTGAGACGATGACTGTGAGCCAGTATACGCGTTTTTTGACAGAGCTTGGTTTTACAACCAATGAGGTGCTGGGCGTATTACTTAAGCTTAATCCTGTTCCAGATTTTTTCCCCGATGGCACTTTAAAGTCCGGTTCGGTCGTTGATGGATCGACGTATCGGTGGGCGGGGCAGGATCTGCGGCTGCGCGATCAGGTTTTGTTTTTCTCGAGTGGTCAGATTCGCGAGCTGACATTGCAAGGAGTGCAGACGGTTTCGCTGATGGGAGCAATACGCGTTCTTTCTCCCTATGAACTCACATTTTTTGAGTCCGGCGCGCTTGAGTCCGCTTCGTTTGAGGAGTCGACGCATTTCACCTCAGCTCATTACGAACTCGAGATCGACGGCGCGGCTCACTTTTTTGAAAATGGCGGACTGCGCTTAGCACAGGTGCGGAGCGGATGGGTTCAGTTTGCGGGACGACAGGTCGGTGTGTCGGGTGTCTTGCAGCTCTATGCGGATGGCGCTCTTCATCAGGGTGTGTTGACCGATCCAGTGGCGGTGAAAGTTCAAACTGACGAGATTTTACTAGAGGGACTGACGAAGCTTGGTCAGCAGGGACAATTGCTTGAGGCGTCGCTTGCGCAAGAGGCGTCGCTGGCTATTGGTGCTCGAAGAGCGGAGTTCTCTCGGTGGTCGCGGCATCCAGAATCAGAAAAGTCGGTAAAGTTGACACAGGGCTGTTTGGCTTCTGATGCCGTACTCCCAGACGCCAGTGGAAAACTCAAGACTTATGCTCCGCGGACGGTTCTCAAATTTAATGAAGATGGCCGAGTTGTCGAACAGCTTGGTCGCTCCTGCGAGGGTGAGCGAAAGAGATCCTCGCAACGAAAGTGACTGATGGTCGGCTCAGGAAAGAGACGAAGATTTTTAAATCGAACATCCAGAGGAAACGAATTCGCTGTTACATCCACCGACAAAAAGAGCTCAGCCAGCGGTTTTTGATTGCGATCGAGTAGAGTTCTGCGGCTGTCGTTGGGTTGAATGGCGGCGTTTGCCGGCCGACTGCTTGCGAGTTCAATTCCTCCCGTTTTGATTTCACCTTTGTGGTCGATACTCTGAAATGAAATGTAGCGAAGGGCGAGGTCGGCGGACTCAATGAGACGGTGAGTTGGCGGGTATCCCTTTCCGGTGCCGACAACAACCGTCTCAGTGAGATCAATAGAACCGGCCACAAGCGAATGTCCCATTGGGCGCAAGAGCTCTGATAGCGTGGTCTGAAGATACTCGAGAATCTGTGATGACGTTACTGCAGGCACGGTACGATTTGAACGCGCCCATGATGGCAAACTTGTTGCCGGATTGCTTGGGCCTTCGCTCAGATGGAGATCTTGGCTTCGCACTTCAAGAGCGAAAGTGTATGGCTTGATGTCGAGCACGAGTGTGCTCCAGAACTTTCGCCTGGAGCGTGGATTTATCGCAGACCGTGCCAGGCGGTTGAGTTCAGGGCCTATTGCGTCGCTCTGGGGGACGCGGACAATTGCGAGATGGCTCCAGCCAGAAAAAGTTTTTCCAGTCGCGCGATGAGTGGCGGAGAACTGAACAACCCGAAGAGCATATCGGTCATTTTGAATCTCAGGGGGTAATTGATCGAATTGACGGGGGCCTCGGTTTTCTTTTGTTTGCTCGCGTTCAGCACCGATGCCGTCAGAGATCTGAACGGAATCGGAATTGAGAGCGTAGCCAGCTGGTGTAAGGACTTGGGCAAGAGTTTGCCTGGCGTAGAGGACATCTTGCTCAAGCGTTGACGCCTTGTAGGGGTATGGTGTTTGTGCGTGAGCTGTGATGCCAACGAGGCTCACAAGGCCGATGAGGGCATTCAAGAAAGACAGAACGTATCGCATACTGTCTCCTCTAGTTCGCACCGCTCTGGGGAGCTGAATGTTCGGTGGGACGACCGGTTTCACTGCAGCTCCCGAGTTCCGGCGTGAAACCAAATCGAGTCAACATGTTCTCGTTTGGATCGGATGAGTATTCGAATTTCAAGAGGCGTTTCAAAAACTCAAACGGCATCAACTCCACGCCGTCTCCAAGTGCGATGACTGAACACCGTTGAAGTGCGGTTTCGACCGCGTTGAGATTGTTTTGCATTAAAAGCCCAAGTTGGATGGCTGTGCGACGAATACGGAGATCGCGACTTGGTGTTGAGTAGGCATCGTAGTCCCGGCTGTTCATGCAGTGCTGAAGTTTTGATCGCCGGACTTCACTGAGCCCGACGATCTCGGCGCGCGAATGGACAAGCGAGCAGAAGTCGCTTGCCACGCGATCGACTGTTTCTGATTGAAGCTCAACGCGGCTCGCAAGCGTGGTTCGCACGCTCGCTTCAAATTGGAAAACCCTTTGTGCCGAACTCAAGAGATCGAGATCTTCACGTTTCTCGATTGTCGTTGCCTGTCGGGTGTTGATCGAAGTTTTCGACTCGGTGCTTGGCCAGCGCCATTTTCGAAAGCCGTAGCCAGATCTGTCCGGGATGTAGCCAAGGTCGGTGACGGTCATAAGGTTACGAACGGCCGCTGGTACAGTTGAGCCAATGAGGTCGATAACGCCGCTGCTGCGTACGTTTTTGACGAGTTCGACGTGGCCTGGTCTAAGCCACATGACTCCAGGAACAATCGCCTCTTTGGATATTTCCACAGCTTCGGTGTCGCGCGTGAGAGAGCCTGTCCATGTGACGTCATTGACGGCGTCAATAAAGGCACGAACACGGGCCTCAGGTGATTGAATATGATCCCAGAGGGTCGCGTCGTTATTGAGACTCATAGGACCTTGCTTTGTTTTAAGGCTTGATCGAGTCGCGAAGGGGAGGCTGTTTTCGAAGGAAAAGATGATTCGAGCGGCATAGACCGCATCGGCGCAGTCGGTTTTTATGCCTGCCCACGGGCCGGTCACAAAGAAGTCGCTCCGAAGCTTTTGTGCAATCCATTCCTGGTAGTGCCGTTCTTCGGCATCAGACCATGCTGCCTTCGCGGTCCAAACCGCGCAATTGGCCGTGGACGCCAATATAAGAATCAGGAGTGTCAGGAGCGTCTGCATAGCAGAAAGCAGAGCAAGGCTTAGACCGAAAAAAAAGCCAACTTCCCTGTCGGCCAGAGGACGAATCTATCGAACAACCCGAAGCGAACTTCAGTTTGAAGTGCTTTCGGTGTCGTCAGAGGGCAGGCTTGCCACGTAGTGCAATGGTGCGTGCTGTGAAGGTGTCTCGGCTTGTGCGCGGAGTTGAGGTCTATCAGCGTTGCTCACGGATACGGCGACGGAGAGACCGCCGCCAAAGGCCATCACTCCTAGGGCGAAGGCGAGAACGAGCTTCGAGACCGCGAGAGCAGGAGCTGTTGCTGGGCGGTTCTGTGAGCGAACAAGTGGGCAGTTGCTTTTGACTGTTCTCATTTTCAGCTCCTTCGCGCGTACTGATCTTTGATCGGTCAACGCAGAAACAGAATCGCATGAGAAATGAAGATCGGGAGAAGTGCGACGGGCTCTTCACGAACCCGTCTCATACTGAGATTTAGCTAGGGAGACTGTCTTAATGTTTAACAGGTGCTGTCAGCACTTTAAACAGACGTTTCTTGGCTTTTTCGAGCGCCGGATTCTCGTGATTCTTCATATGGGCTTCGACGACCGCTTGGCTGGGCGGGACCTGTGTCGCGCTCGTCATCATGCGGCGCTCAGCACCTCGCTCTTGGGGGATCGCAATGCCGCGTTCTTTCAGTTTTTCGCCAGCCGTTTTGATCGCCTGTTTAATGTTTGCCGTGAATGCGACCGGCATAGCGTCGATCTCATTGACTTGAGGAGTGTACTCATTCCAGAAGTGCTCTTCGATTTCAGCGCGAATAAAGTCGGTGTAGGGTTTGATATCGGGAATCTGCTGAAGAGCGGCATCGGCGCCAACGCCCATGTACCAAACCGAAGAGCCGGTCGTGACGACGTGGTGAAGTTGATTCGAAGTCCATAGGTCAACAAGCAGACCTTCGATTGCGGTTTCTTCGAGTTTGCCGCGCGAGATGGCTTCGAGAGCAAGGCCGATGGCCAGTCTCAAGCTCGAGATGAGTGTTTCGAAATCTTGGCGATTCTCAAGAGCAGCGTAGTCAGTTTTTGCTTTTTCAACGGCGTCGGCGGCCTTGTTGAGTTCGGCGAGAAGCTCGTTATCGGGTTTGGATGCGCCAGATTCCTTGATCGTCTTTTTGAAATTGTGATGCATCATCTCGTGCACGAGCGTCCACTTGTCGGTGGCCTCAGTGACCAGTACGACGGGTTCCGCGACTTTGCTGTTTGAGCAGCGCTTGCCGCCTGCGGGAACTTTCGCGTCGGGGAGGCAGGGATAGTCAAAGTAAAGGCCAAGCAGGGTGCCGCCGCTTGTGTCGCCGCCAGAGGCTTCGGTCCAGATGGATTGAAAGCGCTCAGGAGCATAGTCGATCGAGGCAAAGGTTGGGCAGATGCGCTCGCCTTCTTTGTAGGGAGTTTTAAAGACATTGAGGCCAATCGCCTTGGCGTAACGGATGGTGCTTTCCGCAGAGGCATCGAGAACGGCGGCGAGATCTGGAAGATTCATTTTTTTGCCAAAGAAGCCCGAGTCGATAATTTGCGATTTTCCAACAAGGGTCATCAGCGCGTCGCTTCCCTCATTTGGCTTATGAACGCAGCGGTTAAGATCCTCGACTGTTCCTTTGCGGACTTCGGCTGGCTTTTCGCTGCCGCCTCCTGGGGTGCAGGCACTCAGCAGTGTTCCCAGAATAAGTGCGATAAAAAGGCGTGTTGTCCCCATAAGTCCCTCCCCATTGAGAGGAGAGGCTTAGCAAGGGCGAAGTGGCGCCGCATCCGAAAACGCGCTGAGAAAAAATGTTCACAGACCGCGTTTGGAAAGTTCGCTATCGAAGGCGCTGGAGTAGCGGCCTGAAAACAGACGGCTATCGACTGTTTTCGCTTTGCCGATGGCGGAGGCAAACGAGTCATTGCCGTTCAGGAGGCTCAAGTGTTCCATGAAAATGCGATCAATATCAGCACTTTGCGTCCCGGCCTGGCGGCGGACTTCCCACCAAATGGAAGCATAGAGGACGCCCATTGAGCGGACATCGCCTTGAGCGGCGGTAAAGAGCGCCGAGGCCGTTTTGGTCGCGGCACTGGCGATGTCTCGAGAAATACCGGGGAGGGCTTGAGCGCTCGTTGTTGCGTTATTGAAGCCGTCGCCGATTTTGGTTCGGCTGGGAAAGAGGCAGGACGCAAAGTATTCACCGACGCCAAACCGAACGGCGCCAGCGCACCCGGTCGCGGCTGTGCAGCAGCCTTTATCGACAGCATTACAAGTCTGATGTGTGGATGCTAAGAGCGTGGTCCACCCTGTTGGATTGGCGAGATAAGCGTTGGCCACGCCAAAGAGGTGGACGGCGAGGTCGCCGTTCCAAGCGACTGCTCCTGTGCTGTCCGTCATCTTGAGGCGAATCGTGTTTGTAGCGGTATCATAACCTGTGATCGTGTCGTCGACGACGATCTTGATCGCTTTGCCTTTGGCGGGCAGAGCGCCGTCGGTGCGTGCGTCCAGATACTCGGCGGCGCGATTCATCCAGTAATAGGTGTTCACCTGCTCGAAGTCCGACGAGCCAGCGCTCATTGGTTGTGCTTTGAGGCTCGCAGATGTGAGTGCGGTGATTGTGGTCTTGAGTGATTGGACGGAGAGTGTCGAGTTTTCGAGTTTTCCATTACCAGAGAGCGATGTGAGCTTAACGCCATAGATGGCCGCATTGCCAAGCTGCGAGCGGCGGGTAGCCGCCGTTGTCGAGAGCGCGGCGCCGAGCTGTGCGCTTGGGTTCTGTTTGATGATACAGGCGTCGTACGCGGGATTGGTCTCGCAATCGGCATCGATTTTATCGGTGGCTGGCTCGAGTACCGCTCCGGCGCTGCCGGTTGATCCAAGCGAGCTCATGCCTCCGCCAAGAGCGGCATCGACTTTAAATTCGCTGCAGTTTTGATAACTGATGACGATGGCAATGAGAGCGACAGCAATCGAAGCTTTCTGAAGTGTTCTCATTGCGCCTCCGTACCAGCGTCGCCGGACATGACATAACGGCTATAGAAAAGTTTTGCAGCGCGCTCGACATCGAGGGTGGCGCCATTGCGAAAGACTGTCGATAGGGTGGTGACAGGGCGTGCGCTGTCGGTGAGGAGCGACACGACTTGGGTCGGTGTGTAGGTCAAGCCTCGTGATCGGTACGCACCGACCAGAAGGGCCGCCGCGCCGGCGACAACGGGCGAAGCCATCGAGGTTCCCTGAAGAGCCGTGTAACCGTTGGCAAGGTAGGTTGAGAGAATTCCGTTGGATCCCGGAGCTGCGATCCAAACGTAGCCGGCGCCTGTGTTCGAAAAGGAAGAGCGAGCACCGGTCACGGCGTCAACAGAGCCGACAGAGAGGCAGCCGGGGATATCTTTTGAATAGCCTGACGGTGCGTAGAAGTTTGCCGACGTGATTTCCTCATTGGAGTTACCAGCGGCCACGACGATCACCGTGCCTTTGCCGGCGGCATAGACCATGGCGTCGCGAATGGCGGTACTTTGGAACTTTCCTCCGAGACTCATGTTCATCACCTGTGCGCCTTGGTCGGCCGCGTAGCGAATGCCGTTCACGATCGCGGCGTCGTCGCCGGAGCCTTGGGCGTTGAGAACCTTAATGCCCATCACTTTCACACGTGTTCCCATGACGCCGGTCACGCCCACACCGTTGTTCGCGCGTGCGGCGATGATGCCTGAGACATGTGTGCCGTGGCCGTTGTCGTCAATCGGATCGTTATCGTCGTTAATGAAGTCGTAGCCGTGCTGACCGTTCGAGTTGCTGTAGACATTGTCGGCAAGGTCAGGGTGGGTGTAGAGCACACCGGTGTCGACGACGGCAACAAGGACGTCTTGATTGATGCCGACTCCGCTATAAAACCAATCCCAGCTTGAAAGCGTTTTTGTGAATGTGATGTGTCGTGCTTCAGCGAGGCGGGGATCGTTGGTTGTCGCCAACGCCGAAACATCATTTGCGTTGACGGCATTGGCACGATCGACAACGGGGTCGATCAGCGTGTGAATGTGATTCTCATCGATGCGCATCAGGCAGGGATCACTTTCGGCCATGTTCTCGAGCTCGTTCATTGATTTGTTTTCAGCGAGGTCCATCGCCTCAGCTTCGTAGCGAAGGTTGGACTCCGTGCCACGGCAGTTGTTGTCATAGAGAGCGAGAAGTTTTGTTCCCGCAGGAACGATCGCGGCGTCGCCTAGCTTTCCTGCGGCTCCTGCTGGAGCGGCGGCGCCAAGGACCGCGGTCGTTATCCGAACTTTCGATTCGCCGACTGCGGCGCCATCGGCAGTCATAGCGCGCACGGTTTGGTCTTCAGAGTCGGGTTGCCGATCGGCGGCTGTGTTGGCCGCATTCACCGCGGCCGACTGATCAGTGGACTGGTGGCAATTGAAAAAGAACGGTGTCAGAAGGAGCGAGAGACCAAACCAGCTCGCTGCTTTAAAGTGTCTCATTCTGATAGGCCCCCACATGCTCTCGATGAAACAAGTATCGGCGATTTTCGCCTGCGACCTGATGTCGAACGAGAATTATGACCGAATATCGATGTTCCCTGTGCTCCCTGAGCAATCTTACCGAGCAATCTTGGGGCCGTTTCGCCGCCTTCTGGCTTCGATCTTGGTGTTAGTTTTCTAAACACTGTGTGTCGGGGCTGACGATCGTGGAAATGTTGTTTTAATCTGAGACAGATGACCGTGGCTCAGTTGGCTTTTCGCAAGTGTGTAGAGATGGATGCGCTTCGCGCTTCGCGGGGTCTTGATTGGCGCGAGCGGAGTCTAAGAGCCTTCGAGAACTGGCTCGAAGCGCACGAGTCCGAAGTGTTGACGGCATTGGCTCACGATCTTGGCAAACCGGAGTTTGAGGCCTTCTCAACTGAGTTTGGTTTTGTGCTTGGTGAAGTTCGACATTCGCTTCGTGAGTTTCGCGTTTGGTGCGCACCAGTGAGTTGTCCGACGCCGCTCAAGCTACAGCCCGGTCGGTCGCTGATGGTACATGAGCCGAAAGGTCCGACGCTGATTTTGGTGCCATGGAACTATCCATTTCAGCTCGCCGTCGCACCGATGGTGGCCGCAATAGCGGCAGGGAACTGCGTGGTCATCAAACCCTCGGAATTCGCGCCTCGCACGGCCGCCCTTTTGGCCGAGATGGCGACGACCGTTTGGCCCGACGGCGAAGTGCAGGTCGTTCTTGGTGGCGCTGCGGTTGCAGAAGAGTTAGTGGCGCAAGAGTGGTCTCATGTTTTCTTCACGGGAAGCGAGAGTGTCGGTCGGCGCGTCTATGAGGCGTGTGCTTCGCGGCTGATACCTGTAACTCTCGAGCTTGGCGGCAAGAGCCCGTGCGTGATCGACACAGATGTTGATCTGGACGTGACGCTTTCGCGAGTTCTTTGGGGAAAGTTTTTGAATGCGGGACAGACCTGCGTTGCGCCGGATTATCTTTTGGTTCATCGGACGTTACGCGACTCGCTTCTCGATGGTGTGAAGCAGAAACTCCGCGAGTTCTATGGCGAAGCTCCGCTACTGTCGTCCTCGCTGGCGCATCTTGTTTCTGAACGTCATTTTGATCGAATGCTGAGGCTTTTGCGCGATGTGAAGTTTGAAGTTGGCGGCCGTTTCGACAGAGCTCAATTGCGCCTGGAGCCGACCATTGTCCTGGAGCCGGAGTTGACGAGTCCACTGATGCAAGAGGAGATTTTTGGACCGATTCTTCCGATCCTATTCTGGGAGACCGACGAAGAGTTGGATCGGCTCTTGCGTGAGCTTCACTCAGTGCGACGCCATCCGCTTGCGTTTTATGTGTTTTCTCGGCGTGCGCGGTGGGCGAAGCAGTTGATGGCCAACCATCGCTTTGGTGGCGGCGCGGTCAACGACGTGGTTTTGTATATGGCGAATCCGGATTTACCATTCGGCGGAGTAGGGCGAAGCGGCTTTGGCGCCTATCATGGCGCTTTTGGTTTTGAAGCCTTCTCAAATCGAAAGGCCATCTTTGTTCGCCGCGGATTCGCCTTCGACTTGCCGGTTCGCTATCCTCCTTATGGAGATTTGTGGCGCCGTTTTAAAGGACTATTCTCATGATTTTGTATACGGACATCAAAGCGCTTCACACCTTTGCCGGCATCGTAAAAAAAGATGGTCGCAGGCCGACGGACGTTGATTTTTCGACAGTACATGGTGCGGCCCTATTGGTCGACCGACGTGGAGCGGTTGTCGAGGCTGGACCGGTGGCTGAGATCAAAGCGCGAGCGGCGCGATACAAGGCGATTAAGCGTGTGTCGCTGAAGGGAGCTGAGGTTTTACCGGCCTTCACCGAGTGTCACACACATCTGCTCTATGAGGGATCGCGCGCCGATGAGTTTGAGCTTAGAAACCAAGGTGTATCGTATTTGGAAATCGGTTTTCGCGGTGGCGGCATTCGTTCGACAATGGAGTTGACCTCGCGGGCGAGTGAGAAGCAGCTACAAGCCTCGCTTTCGGCGCGGGCGAGTGAGTTTCTTGAGCAGGGTGTAACGGCAATCGAGATCAAGTCCGGCTATGCGGCAACGGTTGATGAGGAACTGCGCCATCTCCAGGTTTTGCGGCGTTTTGCGAAGCGCTCTCGTCCGCTCAAGATTGTCGTGACGGCTCTTTCTGCACACGCGATTCCTCAAGGTATAGCTGAGTCTGAGTGGTTGGATCAGGTGCTGGCCAAGATCTTTCCATTTGCGAAAAAAGAAGGAATTCGCGTCGACATCTTCATCGAGAAGGGAGCCTTCTCTCAGCAGAGCGGGCGTCGCTACCTTCGGAAAGCGCAGGAGCTTGGATTGAATTTTTCAGTCCATGCCGATCAGCTTTCAACCTCGGGCGGCACTGATCTTGGTGTTGAGTTCGCGGCTCAGTCCGTCGATCACGTTATTGAAATTGGTGAGAAAGAGATCAAACGGCTTGCACAGTCGGGAACGACGGCTGTTCTGCTTCCGGCAGCAGATGTGTACACGCGTCTGCCGTTTCCTAAGGCCAGACAGATGATCGATGCTGGCGTTCGCGTTGCCCTTGCGACGGATCACAATCCGGGAAGCAGTCCTGGGCTTGATCTGGCTTTTGTGGGCTGCCTTGCGCGCGCCTCGATGCAGATGACACTTGCTGAAGTGCTTGCGGCGTACACCTACAATGCGGCCTGTGCGATTGGGCTTGGCGGCGAGCGCGGGGCGCTGACACCGGGGCGGCGAGCGGACTTCATACAGCTTGCGCCAGGATGTGGACTACGGGACTTGTTCTACGCTGTGGGACCACGGCGTTCGATGGCGGCTGTGCAGTCGGTTTATACTTCGGGCGAGAGAGTGTTCTCTCGCCGCCGCTAGCTGTGATTTAAAAAGCAGCAGCATTTCCGGAGATGTAAATACCTAAGTATATGTTTTTACTTGATTTACATTGCTCCGGTTAAAATTAGGCCAAAATCTTAAAAGGTCTTAAAAAAAGTTTGCGCGAACTCGTCAAGGCTGCCTAGGCTGAGAAATGACATCCCCTCGCGGCAGGATGCTGGAGGGGGTGTCGTATTTTAAAGCTTGAGGAGAATTCATGACTGAAACCGCGGCACGGATGGCGCAGGTAGATCCAGCGACGACGACCCTTTCATCAAAATCGACGAGTGATCGTCCCTATATTACGCAGAGTTCGTTTTATTCTCCGGCCTTCAACGGCGCCATTTTGATGGCCCACTTCGCCTCTACTTTTCACAAACGCAAGAGGCGATGGCTCTCAAGTTTTACTTTGAACTGCGCACGCGTGGAGCCGAAGCGCGTTGGATGGGTTCGAAGGGACCGAATGTCTTTGTGATGATTTACCCATCAGAAGAGATTTTTGATCTCTGTTTTGCTTCCCAGGGTTTGAGTTGGGCGGAAGAGCGCCTGCCAACAGCGCGTCTTGGAAATGACATCGTCGTCGCGATTCAGGTCGACGAGATCAACACAAGTCTTGAACGCAAGGTTGAGCAAGTGATTGAGATGATCGGCTCGATCACAGCGGCTTAAGGCTTTTCTTCGAGTAGCAGATCTTCAATGAGGCGCGCTGTTTCAGGTGCGCGCCAGTCGTTGGCGCCGTAGCTGGTGAACGCGGTTCTCCCTTTTCGATCGATGACGAAGGTGCTCGGAAGCGTCTCGACGTTTAAGAGTTTCGCAACATCGCGAGTGCTGTCAAAGAACGATCCGAAACTGTAGTCGCCCTTTTTCCAGAGTTCCTGCGCTTGTGATTTGCCTTCGGGGGTCGTGTCGAGGTTGATCGCGACGACCTCAAGTCCATCGGACTTATAGCGGTTTTTCAACTCGTTAAAAGCGGGTAGCTCCATCAAACACGTCGGACACTCGGTCGACCAAAACGTAATCAAAACCACATCGCCGTGTTGCTCGCTTAGTTTGAACTGATTTTCGCTGCTTGCCTGGAGTTTGTCGGTAAGAGTGAAGTCGACACCGGCCGGGCGGGAATCGGCCATGGGATCAGGCTCACTTGAAGCGTGCGGGAGGCGGTTCGGCGCACGGTTGAGCAGATACAGTCCAGCCATGACGATAAGGAAGAGGCCGACAAAGGGAATCAGCAGCTTCCTATTGCGGAACTGGCGTGAATCGATGCTCGACGGACGCTCCGTTTCGGGAGATGATAGTTTCTGTGGATTCTTCTCATCGCTGTTTGATTGATCGGTCATCGCTCAACGCTAACCGGCCCCGCGAACGAGGGCAAGTGGTGGTGGAGTACGTGCTGCTCTTGATCGTGAGTGTCACAATTGCATTCGTCATCACGCGGCTGATGGTGGGGCGCGATCTGGGTAACCCCGGTTTCGTCCGTTCCACGTGGCAGGCCATTGTCGAAGAAATAGGCGCCGATCACGCGGATGATATTCGGCGGAATTAGCGCCTAAGCCGACCAGACTTTAGCGAGGCGAAGAAATAGGCCCAGAGTGCAAGTCCTGGCGTGGTCCAAGGATCCGCTTGGAGGATCGAAACAGCCAAAGCGACCAAAGATAAAATCGTCATCAGGGACAGCCACCACGATTTGATCGAAGGTTGCAAACTCACTCTCTGATCGGCTGCAAAGCCACGTCTTAAGAGCAGCAGATGAAGAATCGCAAACACAAATAAGAGTGCCGCGGCGAAGGCAATGGCTGCGATCCCGATACCGGCGGAGTCGGCCCAATGAGGGTAATCGCCGCGACTCAAACCGACAAACAAATAGGCCGTGAGCCCGAGCGCCGTCACCGCAGCTGAAAGCAGTCCAAGGGCTGCGACATGAGCACCGCTCTTTGGGGAATAAATCTTTCTTTCTTTTTTCCGAAGAACGAGCCCGCCGATCGCGCTGAGCGAGAGAAAGATCAGTCCGAAGTCTTCGAATAAATACCGATTGGTGAGAGAGTTCCGTCGAAGTTCAGAGAACTTTGTCGACGCGTCGGCAGATTGAGGATCAATGGCCATATACGCCGATTGATAGCGGACTTCATCTTTGTAGGCTGGCATTTGCATGCCGGTGATCAGTAGCGTCGCTCCAATGAGCGCTGCTACTAAGAAAGCATACTTCATCGGATGAATATCGCATTCTCTTCAGGCTGAGCGCAAGTGGTGTGGGAAACTCATTTTCGAGTTGCAGTCGAACTGTCTTGCAGCGACCTCGGAGACCTGCGTCTGCTCGAAAGAGTGGGGCTGGCGGTTTAGGTAAACGCCCGCACCACGTGTCGCCATCGTTCTGGCTTTACCATCTGCGAGCGCGGTGGTACTGCACCATCAGCCTCGAGCTGATTGAGTGTGTGATAGTCTTTCACGACGTTGTAGTCGCGGCCCCAGGCGATAACCCGTGTGAAAGGGCGGGAGTTCCAAAAGCCCTGATTTGTTGAGTCGCGTTGAAAGCCCACGGCCCGCGCAATGCCGCCGGTGATGCCCGATATAAAGCCATGCCATAGGAACTGCTTTGAAAGTTTAAGAGTGATGTGAAGATGGTTGCCGGCATTCACGATGCGGTAAATGCGAACGCCGTGGCGGCGAGCAAGTTTTGAAATCACCGCTTTGACGACGCTGTCATATTTTAAGAGCGACTTTGGGCCGCGAGCGCGGTCACTTCTTAGGACAAGATGCAGGGCCTCTTTCGTTGCGAGAGGTCGGCATTGCCGTGACTCTCGCGTGGTTCTTTTTCCAGGAGAAAACACGCGCTCTTTCTTAGGAAATCCATGAAATATGGTCTGTTTTCGCATGATGATAAACCCTCATTTTTCGTGGTGACCGAGGGTCTACATTGGAAGGCGAAGAAGGTCAAGCGAAAGGCGTTTAAGCCAGAAGAGAGAGAAGTAGTGAGAGATCATCGGCAAGATGGCGCATGTGGCATTCGCGGAGGGCATCAGAGTCTCTGCCTATGGGGGTGAGCGGTAGAACTCAATGCCGAAAAGTGTGCGTGGGCATGGGCTCGCGCTCTCCGCCGACGTCAAAACACAGGGCCGCGTTTTTTGACGTCGGCGGAGAGCGCAAGCTGCATGGATTCGCGGATCTCTTGCGCGATCTCACGAACGAGTTCGGAGTCATCTTGAGCGTCGGGGCGATAGGGCAGGTGAATGGGCGGCAAGAATTTGATCGTCCATTTTGCGGGAAGTGGAATGATGTTGAGCGGAAGTGGCAAAACGGTGCCGCGCAAAAACTTCGTCATCTTGAGTTGGGCGAGATTGATGTGGGTTTCTTCGGCGCCGATGACGAGAGTGGGAATGATGGGACACTGCTTTTCAAGTGCCATGCGGATAAAGCCGCGCTTGAACTCCTGCAGGTGATAGCGCCGAGCGGTGGGCTTGAAGTTTCCGTGTTCGCCTTCGGGAAAAAGAATGATCAGGTTATTTTTTGAAAGCTGATGCAGTCCGTTTGCGGTCGTGGCTTCGACAAAGCCAACTTTTTCGGCAGGAATGGCTGTGGCCTTTGTCAGAAACCAGAAATGATGGGTGAGGACGCGCGGGAGGCGGCCTGTTGCGCGGTGAATTTCGTGCGCGAGAAGAAAGGCGTCGAGGCCCGAGTAGCCGGAGTGGTTGGGGGCGATGATGCCGGCGCCGCGGCGCGGGATGTTTTCGAGGCCTTCGACTTCGAGTCGAAAGTAACGCCGTGCGAGCTCCATAAAAAACTGTGGCAGTGCGCGATAAACGAGACGCTCAGCAGCGCCGAGGTTCTTAAGATCCAATCCTTTGGCCTCTAATTCAGAAACAATCTGATCGAGGATGATTTTATGAAATTTCTTATTCATCATGGACCCCATGGCACTCTCTAAAATAAAAGCATCGTTTCGTTCGAAGTTCAAAGCCCGTTACATCCTGGCCATCGATCAGGGCACCACAGGCACTACCGTGAGTTTGATTGGCGACAACGGCCAGTCCGTTGCTCGTGCGGACCAGGACTTCCGTCAATATTTTCCCAAGCCAGGTTGGGTGGAGCATAAGCCCGAGGACATCTGGAAGACGGTTCTTGATACGATTGCGGCCTGTATCAAAAAGGCCCGCGTTCGGCCTGAGTTTATTGCGGCGATCGGTATCACCAATCAGCGCGAAACGGTTCTTCTTTGGGATCGAAAGACGGGAAAGACGATTGGCAACGCCATCGTCTGGCAGGACCGTCGAACGACCGAGATTTGTGAAAAGTTAAAGGCCGAAGGCCATGAGGCGATGGTGAAGGCTCGCACGGGGCTTGTGCTTGATCCTTATTTTTCGGCGACGAAGGTGCAGTGGATGCTCGATCAGACAAGCGGCCTTCGCGCGCGCGCTGAGCGCGGTGAGATTGCAATGGGCACCGTTGATACGTACTTACTTTGGAAGCTCACTGGTGGCGTGAGTCACAAGACCGACGTCTCAAACGCGTCGCGAACTCTGCTCATGAATCTTGAGACCGGCGAATGGGATGACGAACTGCTCAAGATCTTCCGCATTCCACGCGCGATCTTGCCGTCGATTGAATCTTCGTCGGGACTTTTTGGAACAACGCTGAGGCAGAAAAATGTTCCAGACGGAATTCCGATCACGGGAATTGCCGGTGATCAACAGGCGGCGCTGTTTGGTCAGACGTGTTTTGCGGTCGGTGAGGCGAAGTGTACGTTTGGTACCGGAAGCTTTCTTTTGATCAACACGGGAGATCGGCGTTTGACGTCGAGTGCGGGGTTGCTCACGACCGCGGCGTGGCGTCTTAAAGGCGATAGCCAAATGACCTACGCGCTTGAGGGCGGGGCGTTTATTTGCGGTGCTGCCGTTCAGTTCTTGCGCGATCAGCTTGGCTTTATCAAAGAGGCAAAAGAGATCGAAAAGCTCGCAAGCCAAGTACCTGACTCGGGTGGAGTGGAGTTTGTTCCGGCATTGACCGGGCTTGGTGCACCTTATTGGGATCCGCGGGCGCGCGGTCTCATTTCAGGTCTCACTCGTGGTACGACCCGAGCTCATATTGCGCGGGCGACACTTGAGGCGATGGCCTTGCAAAATGCTGAAATTCTCTTTGCGATGGAAAAGGATCTCTCTTCGCACGGCGCAAAACTACACAGTGTTCGAGTTGATGGTGGAGCAAGCGCCAACAATATGTTGATGCAGCTGCAGGCCGACTATCTGGGTGTCGACGTTATTCGCCCCAAGATGATTGAGACGACATCGGCAGGAGCCGCTTACTTGGCGGGGCACGGTGCCGACCTTTTTGGAGGTATCGACGATATCAAGTCGATCTGGAAGACCGACAAGACGTTTAAAAGCAAAATGACCACGGAAGCGCGTGATACCCGTTTGGCGCATTGGAAAACAGCCGTGCGTCGTGCGGTGCTTGATTAGAGTAGGGATGAGTTGGTCAGTTTCGCATTTTCCTGCTTCGACGCCTGAGCATGAGTTGTCTGCACGGCTCTCTCCTGCTAGGACGGTGTCCGCTGGGGCTTTTTCGGCGACCAGCGTCTATGGGGAGGCTCTATGGCGACTTATAATCGGCTCACTTTGTTTACGGTGTTGGTGGCCCTGTTTGGCGCTCTTGGTTGCAGTGCGGGCGGTGGCGCCTCGACTGGTGATGGTGGATTTTCAAACGCTCCTGGTGAGCAGGAGCAAGCGGGAACGCCGCTTCCGACACAGTTTCCTTATGAGAACTTTGGTGGCGCTCTTTCGCCGGACCGAATCGATGCGGCGCAAGCACGCATTGAAGCTGCAATCAGCAAGGTCGAGACACCGAGCAATTTCAATTTGTCAGCGGACGAGTTGGCGACCGCCTATGTTCAAGGTTTGACGGGACACCCTGACATTCGTTTGATCTCGATTGATCCGGGCAGTTACACGGTGACGTTGCAGATGCAGGATGGAACGCCACTCAGTATTTTTACTCGTATCAAGCCGGATGGATCGTATCGGCCTTTGACC
Organism: Bdellovibrionales bacterium; assembly: GCA_016713885.1. Lineage (GTDB taxonomy): Bacteria > Bdellovibrionota > Bdellovibrionia > Bdellovibrionales > JAMPXM01. The sequence continues at coordinate 396,074 of JADJOF010000002.1, forward strand.
GGAGGCGGAATCGTCGCTCGGATGCGAAATGGTCTGCAGGCTTTGCGGCAGCGGGTGAACGGTGCGGCGACGTCTGTGTTGCCGGTACAGCAGCCTATGGCGGTTCGGCAGTCGGGCATCGGCGATCCGATTGTCACGAAAGGGAAAAAGGTCTATCTGCTCAACACCTATCTTCCCAACGCCTCAATGCCGATCAATGCTGAGACCACCGACTTTCTAGAAAAGATGTTCAAAGAAAAGAACTATCAGGTCACCAAGCTTCAGCCGAATATTTTGGATATTAAGAATGTCAAAGATGCTGACGTGGTTTGGATGAATGGTCATGGCCTCAATCTCACGTATCAGTTAAACCCGGCTGCGGGCTCACCGCAGATTTCTTCGTGGATTTTCATTACTGGTCACGTCGTGCGCCCTTGCGCTCAGGAAACTCCAGCCGACTGTGCAAGTTTACGGGCCGGAGAGGCCGCGAACGAAATAGGGCGAGGAAAAGTTCCCTATGGAACCACCACGAATTGGTATGCCACGCCGAATTTCTATACGGCGTATTGGACTTTTAAAAGTGTGCGCAGTCTTGTCTATATCGACGCGTGTGAGGGCTACACGCCGGGGCCTGACTCGGTTCAATTGCGGACGGCGCTGCGGAAGGCGGGCGCGGGTCAGATTTTTGGATGGGAAAAAGCCGTTTACAATGCTTTTGCGGCACAGACGGTGCGGACATTTTTCGATGTGGCACTTGGTGCCGGTCGAAATTTGACTCAAGAGACCGTACCGACGCGTCCGTTCTCGGTCGACGATACTTACGGCTATTTGGATCGGAAAAGTTTGATCTATGACAATACGGCGGCGGCCCCCGGTGTTCCGCAGGGCGACGCTGTGTTTCGGACGGATCAGGCGCCGATGACGGCGATTGCGCTTCACTTGGTGCCGACGATTCAAGAAGTGAGTATTGATGAGGCGAAGGCACGCGTAAAGGTTCGCGGCGACTTTGGAGATATTGAAGGCAAGGTAACGATCAACGGTCAGCCACTCACCAATGTGAAATGGGACCTCACGGAGATTTTCGCGGATATTCCTCCAACGGGTGTGACGGCGGCGGGACCAGTGGAGGTCACTGTTGATGGTAAACCAAGTAATATTGTTCCTATCACGCTCTGGAAGGGAAAGGTTCATCGCTATGTCACCGTGGTGTCGCGCTTTGGTCCTCCGGGCTTGGTCTATGAATCAGACTGCGATATTTCGTTTCGCGCCGATATTCATCACTGGCGTTCAAATTTTATGGCAAAGCCAACTCGTGGTGTGGGGCCGAGTGAGATGGTTCCAGTGCAACAGATTCCACATGCGAGCGCCGGGCTGTGCCGGTGGACAGTGAGTGGGCAAGGTGAGCTTGCAAAGCATGTGACGATCGCAGCCGTGAGTCAGGCCAACGCCTCACCAATTCCGGCGTCTCTGGCACAGCAGTTTGTTTCCGGGTACCTTGAGATCGCGTCGGGGCTTGCGCGGTTGAGCTTTGCGCACCCGGCGGGTGTCGACTATCAGACCTTTGATGAGCACGGTAAGCTCGTTGAGGATGGCCAGTACAACCATCAATTCAATGCCGCATTCTGGATGATGGCCCCCCCGCGAATTGGGCCAGACTTTGGTATCAATGATAACAACACGGGGCTTCTCAGCGATGACCCGCGAGATCAAGGGCAGATTGAAATCCATCTGCAGCCGCAGTTCTTGCCGACGGTTGATACGGCCGGCTGATGTCATATTGCAGGAGTCCTGTCTCAGTTTGATACAGGACTCTTTACTGGTGAGCGTGAAAATCCGAAACGATCACTATGAAAACGCAGAACGATGCCTGGAGTTTATTTCGTCTTTCTGACCGAAAGCAGTTCGATCGCGTGCCGTTGCAGGTCATTGAGTACCTTCATAAGCTGCTTCCCGATTCTGACCACAAGGGGTGGATGTTCTGGAAAGAGCCTCTGACCGATTGGCAGCCACTGTCTCGCCTGCCCGCAATTTTGAAACACGAAATGGCGTCACCTGAAATTCCAGTTCCTCCGCCGGCGCCAACCGTGGAGTTTGAAAGCGCCGAAGCCGTTGTCGCCGAGTCTGAAAAGAGCGAGAAAATCCGAGTTTCGAAAGTGACGGAGCTCGGAGACTTTTCGTCATCGACAAAAAGTCAGACTTCATCCAAGGCGAAGTCAAACGTCACCTCCAGCACTGTATCGAAGAGCATGACAAAGACTCAGCTCGATAAAACGGGTGACGTCATTCTATCGAAGTCGCAGCAGGCAAGCGAAGCTGCAGAGCAATTGCGACCGCGAAAACATGAGCCGGCAAGCCGTCTACAACCCGCGACCTCAGTTCCTCAGCCAAAGATCATTTCAATGGCGACCGGGGAGCAAACCCTTTCGCTCATGCTGGAATCAAAACTCGCCTCAGAAGACCGCAGCATGGTGCGCTACCAGAAGCGATTTAAGGTTAGAATCAATCTGCCTGACGGCCGGGTGTTTGAGAGCGTGACGGTCGATGCATCACAGTCGGGAATGAGACTGCGCGATCAGTTGCCTGAGGGATTGCCGCGTTTTTTCAGCGTTGAATTTGATTGCGGAACCGAAGGTAAAATTCCGCTGATGTGCTCTGTTATCAAAGAGCGCGACGGCAAGAAGCCCTTTCGCCTGCGCATTCAGGTCAACGACTTCCAAAATAAGCTGCGCTCCGCACTGATGCGTGCATCTTGAACTGATGCGCGCGTCTTAAAACGGCTCTTGATTCGACGCCGGCGTTTGTGGGCGCGGACGGCTTGTCGACGATGGTTTTCGCCGCTGATCTTCAATCGGTCCCAGTACTGCTTCGGCGAGTTCACTGACATTGCGAACGAATTGAACCCCCTTGAGTGCTCCGGCGCCAAGGCTTTCGATTTGTTTTCGATTGCTCGCTGGAACAATGAACCGAGTGAATCCCAATTTACGTGCTTCCTTGAGCCGCGCATCGGCAAACGGTACGGCGCGCGCTTCGCCGGTGAGGCCGAGCTCTCCAAAGACACAGGTTTTTGCTGGAATCTCGCGTTCGGTCTCTGTCGAGAGAAGAGCGACGGCGACGGAGAAGTCGGCGGCCGGCTCTTCGAGCTTGAGTCCGCCGACGACGTTGATGAAAAGATCACTCTGCGAAAGTTTCAAACCAAGGTGACGATTCAAAATTGCAGCAAGAAGATGAACGCGATTGGTGTCGACGCCAATTGAAGTTCGCCTCGGCATCGGCATCGGAGTTGCGATGGTCAGAGCCTGGACTTCGCAGAGAAGGGGGCGAGACCCCTCCATCGAGCAGTGAACGGCGGAGCCGATGTGTTGCTCGCCGCGTTCTTCAAGAAAGAGCTCGGAAGGATTGGTCACTTCAACCAGGCCTTTTGAGTCCATCGCGAAGACGCCAAGTTCGTGTGTCGCGCCAAAACGGTTCTTTAGTGCGCGAAGAAGGCGGAAGGACTGCGTCTTGTCGCCCTCAAAGCTCAATACGGTGTCGACCATGTGCTCAAGAACTTTGGGACCGGCGATCTGTCCTTCTTTTGTGACATGGCCGACAACGAAAACTGCGATGCCGTGACCTTTCGCTAAAGTCATAAGGTTCGCTGCGCATTCCCGGACTTGAGTGACCGAGCCCGGGGCTGATTCGATCTCTGAAAGGAACACGGTCTGAATAGAGTCGACAATCAGAACGTCGGGCTTAAGCTCAAGCGCAGTTTCGCGGATCAGTTCAACTTGGCTCTCAGCCATCAGCCTGACGCGGTCGGCGCGGTCGTCCTCAACAATCCCAAGGCGGGCGGCGCGAAGGCCGGTCTGCTCTACGCTTTCTTCGCCCGATGCATAGAGTACGGTTTTACCGTTCTCGGCAAGGCCTCCTGCCATTTGCAGAAGCAGTGTGGATTTGCCGATTCCGGGATCTCCACCGACCAAAATAAAAGAGCCGGGAACAAGACCTCCACCGAGCACGCGATCGAGCTCAGAGAAAGTGGTTTGAATGCGCTGATTTCGTGAGGCGCTCGCTCCTGGTTTTGCTGCCTCATTTGAAGCCTGGAGGGACTCGCGGAGAGTCATGGCATGAGCATTCGAGGTAGGACCAGCGCTGCCTGTTGCCCAGCCGCGTTTTTCACGGCTTGAGAGCCCGCGAGGGGCGCTATCTGTGACGAGTTTTTCCTCTTGGAGGGTGTTCCATTCGCCACAATCGGTGCAGCGGCCTTCCCAGCGACTTCGTTGCGCTCCGCACGATTGGCAAACATACACCGTTTTCGACTTCGATTTCGCCATTCCCTGTGGCTATCATGGAGCGTCTCAAAGGGATAGGAGCGAATGAAACGGCGCGCCGCACGGACGGTCTTCGGACTCATGACATTTATTTTTCTTCCTTCCAGTTTTTCGGCTGGTGCACAGGCACCCAGCGGTGAGGCGTCGTCGGCACTGTACCAAGCGCTTGGAAAATACCGCGAGTCGTCTCGGCGCGGCGAGCACGAAGCCGCATTGAAGACGCTTGAGAAATCAGCTGAGAAATTCAATTCGGTCAATGAGGGACTCCTCAAGCTTTTGCGTGGACGCAGTTTTGAACGTTTGCTCAAGCCAAATGAGGCACTGGCGGAATACACGACGGGCCTCACACTCAAGGGACCTTTCGAGGCGCAGTTGCGGTTTTCGTTTGCGCGAGTGGCGGCGGCTCAGGGTCGTTCTGATGACGCCAAAAATGCTTTGAATTCTCTTCTCGCGACAGCGGCGCGTGAGCCAGGCGACGTGCCGCAGGCGATGAAGTTACAAACGGTTTTTGAATACGAAGAGCAGTTGGCAAAAGCAGAAAAATGGAAGCAGGCCATTCAACTTCTGCAGCCCACTTTGAAGCGCGCAAAAGGGAGCGAGATTTATCCCTCGTTGGTTTACTCGATGTTTCGCGCCAAGCGAAAAACCGGAGTTTCGGACTGTCGTCTGGCGCGCGACCTGTACTCGAAGTATCCGTCACTTCCGCAGCTGGCCGAGTGGGGACCGCTGCTTCCTGAAAACAAAGTCGCCGGCTTAAAACCCAGTTGCTCGGCGACGACAAAGGATATTCAAACGCGTCTAAGGCGACTTCAACTCGGTGGGCAGATCGAGCGTTCGCTTGCAGAAATTAAGGTTTTGCGCGATCGCGGAGTTTTTGATGCCTGGACGACGGACTCCATGGAGGTCAATGCGCTGCTCTCGCAAGGTCAAAACACCGAGGCGATGAAGTCGTTGATTAAGCATGCGAAGGACAATGCCACGCGTCCCGCGTTTTGGATGTTGCTCGGTAAAATCAGTTCGCGCCTTGGTGACTTTACGGGTGCTGCGGGAGCTTACAAGCGAGCGCATGATCTTGCGCCTGGTGGGAAAGCGGCGAGCGATGCGCTGTTCAACTCTGCTTTTGCGAGTTATCAGATGCAGGACTACGACGGGGCAGAGGTGGGTTTTGAAAAACTCTCGCGAAAGTTTGGCCGGTCAAAAATCGCACGCGACGCTCGCTGGCACTTGGCGTGGATGAGTTATCTGCGCCACGATTACACCTTGGCGCTTTCGCGCTGGGAGGGCCTCCTGAAAGAACGATCAAAGGGTGGGCGTCGGGCTCGCAATTCGGGCGATGCGACGTCACTTGATCGCATTCAGTACTGGAGTGCGATGGCACTGCTACAACTCGGCCGCAATAAAGAGGCCGTTGATCGTTTGCGTGATCTCATCAAAGATCCGTCCATTGACTACTATTCGATTCTGGCTTGGTACCGGTTGAAAACCACGCCAGGCGTGACGCTGTCGGATTCGGAAACGAAAATGATATTTAAGCCGGTGCCGGGAGCGGCGACCGAGGCCATCGTTGCAGCGGTCGTAGCGGATACGGCGACAGAGGCCAGTGGCGGCGAGGAAGCGGCGGCGGATGAGGCTGAGAGCGGGGAGACCGCGAGCGAATCGACGGAAGCCGCGGCCGCCATCGGAGCGGATGGCGAAGTTGGTGAGAGCGCCTTCAATGAGCCGGTGCCGAGTAGCAATGTTCGCGATCCAGCACTTCAGCGTCGGCTTGAGCGCGTGCGACTTTTGTTTGCTGCAGGACTTGATGAAGAGACGCGGTGGGAGCTGCAGAGTCTCGATCAGCGCATACGTCATCCGCAGGATCGTCGAACGATGATGGCGGAGCTTCATCGCATGGGCCGCTGGGACCGGTCCAGCGTGTTGGCTGAATTGACTTTTGGTCCGCAGCGCATCCGCGGTGGGCTTGATGGTGCACGTGAACTTTGGGAGTTTGCCTATCCGCGCGCTTGGCAGGACGCGGTGCCTGCGGCGAGTCGATCGGCCGCGGTTGATGAGGATCTCGTTTGGAGCATCATGCGAGCTGAGAGTCACTATCGCGCCGAGGCGAGGAGTCCGGTGGGGGCGTCGGGTCTTATGCAAATCATGCCGTTTACCGGCGAGCGCGTGGCGATGGATCTGCTCGGGCGTCGACAGTTTCAAGCCTCTGAGCTCTTTGATCCAGAAACCAATATTCGCGTGGGGTCGCGCTACCTTCGTCGTTTAAGTGAAAAGTTTGGTAGTCGGATTCCGCTCGTGGCGGCAAGCTACAATGCGGGACCGCATCGCGTACAAACATGGCTTTCCGGATTTGGATCACTTTCGATGGACGCGTTTATCGAACATATTCCATTTGTGGAAACTCGAAACTACGTCAAGAAGGTCACTCGCAACTACCAGATCTATCGTCTTCTCTATAAAGAGGATCGCGGTTCGCTGGGATGGCTTGTTGGGCCGATCGGTGTCGCACCACAGGATGGGCCGGGCGCCCTCGACGTTTGGTGAAGGAGCAGAGTATGGTTGCGAAGTTTGTCTGGAGTTTAGGTTTTGCGCTGCTCGTGAGCTCATGTACGGGTAAAGGCAGCGGTACCATTGAGTTGGCCGACGGCACTTCACTCAAGCTTGATCGGAGCGAAACGCTTCGTGTGAATATCACATCGGAGCCACCGACACTCGATTGGAACAAGGCGACTGACACGACATCATCGCACATCATCAACAACATCATGGAGGGCCTGGTCGGCTACGACATTGAAGATCGAGAGCTCCGCCTCGTGCCGCTGCTGGCGACGGAGTGGGTGGCGAGTGAAAAGGCTCGCGTTTGGACGTTTAAGATTCGTCCTGGAATCAAATGGACAGACGGTGTTGAGTTTCACGCACAGCAGGTGTTGGATTCATGGCGCCGTCTTCTGGCGAAAGAGACGGCGAGTGAATACGCGTATTTTCTATTCGCGATTAAGAATGCTCGTGCATTTAACGAAGGCAAGGTTCCGTGGGAGCAAGTCGGAGTGAGCTTGGCTCAGCCCGCATCGGGGCCTAGCGAAATCAAGGTCGAACTTGAAAAGTCGATGGGTTATTTTCCGCATCTCCTGGCACATGCGTCGACCTATCCGATTCGACTCGATTTGATCGCAAAATATGGTGAAAAGTGGACTGAGGCTGGGAATATGGTCGGCCTTGGTCCCTTTCAGCTCAAAGCTTGGCGCCACGATAAAGAGGTTCTGCTTGAACGAAGCGACGCTTACTTTGGCTCAAAGCCGACGATCCGTTTTATTCATGCGCAGATGATTCAAGAGCAGGCGACAGCACTCAACCTGTTTGAGGCCGGGAAGCTTGATGCTGTCGATGGCATTCCAAGCACTGAATTGAAGAACGCAAAAAAGAAAAAAGAATTTCGTTCAATTGGTGTCTTGCAAAGTTACTATTACGGAATCAATACGACAAAACCACCAATGAATAGTCCCTTGGTTCGTCGAGCCATCGGGCAAGCGATCGATCGTCAAAAGATCGTTCAAGTGTTGGCCGGTGGGCAGACGCCGATGACCGGCTGGGTCCCGAGCGGAATGTTCGGTTATTCCACTGATGTTGGACTTGAGTTCAACGTTGAAAAGGCGAAAGCCGATCTTTTGAAAGCGGGCTATAGTGAAAAGAAACCGCTGCCTAAAATCGAGATTCAATTCAATATCAGCGAAGACCACCAGCGCATTGCCGAACTTGTGCAGTCGCAGCTCAAAGAGAATTTGGGTATCATCGTTGAACTGAAGAGCCAGGAGTGGAAGACCTTTCTTTCAACTCTCAAGACAGATCCGCCGACACTGTTTCGTTTTGGTTGGCTTGCTGACTACCCGGACCCCGATAACTTTATGAACCTGATGACGTCCTATAGCGATAACAATCGGACACGCTGGAGTGATAGTCGCTATGACAAGCTGATCGAGCAAGCGGCAACCGAGACGAACCTGGAAGTGCGCCGGGATCTTTATCGCAAAGCTGGAAAGATCATGTTGGAAGAGGCGGTTCCCGTGATTCCACTCTTTTCAAGTACCGCACATCTCTTTGTCGCTGACCGCGTTGAGCGGTTTCCGGTCAATGCGCTTAGGCGTTTTGAGTATAAAGCGGTGAGTTTGAAAAACTGATGCGTTCGCTTAGTCTCACTTTCATCATTCGAAAGTTCGTTGAAGCGCTCGTGACACTCTTTGTGATCGCGACTTTGACCTTCGTCGCTTTGCGGGCACTGCCAGGTGGTCCGTTTGATAGTGAGAAGGCGCTGCCTCCGGAGATCAAGGCGAATATTGAGACTCGCTATGGATTAAACGATCCGATGCATGTGCAGTACGTCCGCTACATCAGCGGTCTTGTGCGCGGTGACTGGGGGGAGTCCTACAAGTATGTCGGGCGCTCTGTCTCGGACATCATCGCTGAGACTTTGCCGGTCTCGATGCAGCTTGGTTTTCTCTCGCTCTTGATGGCTCTCGCGGTCGGCGTGCCACTCGGTGTGCTCGCGGCCTCACGTCACAATTCATGGGTCGACACGACGGCAATGCTGGTTGCGATTTCGGGGGTGGCACTGCCGTCTTTTATTGTTGGCCCGGTACTGGTGATGATTTTTAGTTTTGGAATTCCGTTTTCATTTCTGCACGGATTTTTGCCGCCCGCTCTTTGGGAGAGCTGGGAGTATATGATTTTGCCCGTGGTCACGCTGGGGATTCGGCCCGCGGCGATTCTCGCTCGGATGACCCGAGGAGCTGTGCTTGAGGCGATTCGTCAGGACTACGTTCGAACGGCGCGTGCGAAGGGTGTTGCTGAAAGAAACGTGCTGTTCTCGCATGTTCTTCGCAATTCCTTGATTCCCGTTCTGACAATCACGGGACCATTGGTTGCGGGCCTGCTTTCTGGCTCATTTATTATCGAAGTGATATTTGCGGTTCCAGGTATCGGCAAGCATCTCGTCGCGTCGGTTACGAATCGCGACTATCCGTTGGTGCTGGGTCTTACGCTTTTGTATTCCGCAATGCTGGTGGTTGCGAATCTCGTGGTCGATATTATGTATTCCGTGGTTGATCCCCGTATTCGAGTTGAGAAATGATTTGAAGATACCGAGAGGAGTTCGTGTGAGAAGACTGATGTCTATCTGTGTCCTGTTTGGCGCTCTGCTGGTGATATTGATGAATACTGGCTGTGTTTCTTACTTTAAGCGCAAAGAGTGCGAAGCGACGAACTGGTTCGAGTACGGCCACCGGGTTGCGATGGAAGGTCGAAGGCTTTCGGGCGATCAGTTTGTTTCGGGGTGTCGAAAAGTCGAGGCCGAATTCAGTGAAACGGATCTTGATCGCGGCTTCAAGGGTGGGATGGCAAAGTACTGTCTCCCGCAGACGGTCTTTGAACTTGGCAAGAAAGGCGACTTCTTTGCGGTTGAGATGTGCGATGGCGAAAATCCACGTCTGCTCCAAGAAAAGCACAAAGCCGGGGTTGGAGAGTACTGCCTGAAGTCCAATGGCTACACGGCCGGTACGGTTGGTCGCGCTTACAACAAGATTTGCCCAAAGGAATTTGAGAAAGATTTTTTGCCAGAGTTTAGACGTGGCCGGAAGAAGTATCTCAACGTCGTGGTGCTTGAGAACGAAAAGAAAATCAACGATATCGAGCGCGAGATTCTCAATCTTGAGCGTGAACGCAATATGAAATCGCTCGAGGCGCAGCGTCTGCAGATTCCGACCGGTGCTGTTGTTGAACGGCGCTATGATCCCATGACCGGTACCGTGCGGGAACAAGTCGTGTCGCAAGTCTCTGAGGATCAGACGCGAAAAGCCGATGATATGCGTTGGCAGATTCAGAACATTGAAACCAAGATCAATTCAAAGCGCAGCGAGCAGGTCACACTTCGCGAGGAAAACCGAAAGATTCAGCTCGAGATCGTTGGCCTTGACGAGAAGGAAGGCTAGTCGTGCTTGAGTCGCGTGCACTCAGACGTTTTCTGAAAAACCGGGCGGCCGTGGTGTCGCTCGGTTTTATCGTCTTTGTGGCGCTGCTCGGTCTTCTCGCTCCGTGGATTGCACCGTATTCGTTTGATGTCCAAGACATCGATCGAACCCTCGAGCCACCTTCGGTCGATCACTGGTTTGGCACCGACAGTCTTGGCCGGGATTTGCTCTCGCGCGTGATCTACGGCGCTCGCATGTCCATGGCCGTTGGAATTTTTACGGCGTTTATCTCGGTTTTGATCGGCGGTCTTTACGGTGCGCTGTCGGGCTGGGTCGGTGGCTGGATCGATACGCTCATGATGCGTCTTATTGATACACTGGATGCAATCCCGTCGCTTGTTCTTTTGATTTTGGTTGGAATGGTTTTCACCGCTTACCAACCATTTGAATCGCCAGAACTTCGCGCGCTGACGGGAATTTTATTTGCCCTGTCCGTTGTCGGTTGGGTGAGTATGGCGCGCCTTGTGCGTGGTCAGGTATTGCAGTGCCGTGAGCTTCTGTTCGTTGAGGGCGCCGTTGCGATGGGAGCCTCGCCCATTCGCATTATGGGGCTTCACATCGCGCCCAATATTCTTGGCCCAATCGTGGTCATGCTGACATTTCAAATTCCATCGAACATTCTCTTTGAGTCGTTTCTGAGCTTTGTTGGTCTCGGGCTTCAGCCGCCCTATAGCTCGTGGGGCGTTCTCGCCAACGATGGCTGGCGCGCGAAGAGCTCTCCGCATCTCATCATTTTCCCAGGTGCCGCGCTCTTTTTCACCATGCTCGCCTTCAATCTCTTCGGCGATGGTCTGCGCGACGCTCTCGATCCAAAGTCTTGATTTACAGGCAGTGCGGCTGCGCGCAAGTGGTGGTGTGATTGGCGACACACTCGGCGGCCGTCGCATAGGTATCGAGTCGACACTGAAGTGATGGGTATGAGCTGATTGTCGCCTCGTTTGGCGGAAGCGCTAGAGCTCGGCGTTCAAGTGAAGGAATTTCTCCAGTCGGCTCATAGTGCCGGTGAACCCAGAGTGTGAAATCGAGACCGGCCTTGCGAATTCGTTCGGCGCTTGCGCTCAATGTAAGACCGCGATTTTGATAAAGCTCCGGAAGGCATGTGCGTGCCGCCCACCGGTCCGATTGGCCTTCAGTGGATGACCATTGATCAGCTTGCAAAGGTGCACCACCCAGCGCGTGTCCGTATTCATGACAGAGAATGAGTTCGAGCGCTTCTCGCGTCATTCCCGTCGATCGCACAAGACCGCCCCAGAGCATGATCGAGAACACATCTCCATTCAATGTACTGCCGGCGCCAAGCCAGGGCTTATTCCAGTCAAACTGCCACGCAAAGCGATAGCCGTGAGCGAGGAGCAAATCTTCGTTCTGTGCGTTCATCTCGGAAAGCAAGCGAACCGTCGTTAATATTTCGATGCCGGAGTCTGATCTCTCGATGGGAAACTCGATCGTCACTTGCGAGAGAGACGTCTGAGAAAAAATGAGAATAAGACTTGGAATCCAGCGTCTCATAGGGCCTGAGCTTTGCGAACTCGGCGCCGCTGCGCCACTGCAAACCCTAAAGCCGCTTGGTTTCGGCAGATATTTCACTTCCCAGCATGAGCGCGCGGAATTCGCCCCATTTTTCCGACGAGGGACTGCGAAAAGTTTCATACTCCGAATGCCGATCGCTGGCACGAGGATCAAAAACAATCCCCCAGAGTGGGTCGATTTCTTGTGGCAGAAGGGCGTAGCGAATATCGCCAAGCACGATTTTGCCGTCCATTTCGATCCTCGGGTGAAGTCCAACCCAACCGTCTGAGAACCAAGCGAAGCGATCAATATCGTCGGCAAGAACGGAGTCGTCCTGAAGATCCGGTAGATCGCGCTTGCGATCAAACTTTGGTACCGATGCGCTTTCGTACCATCTGGTGTTCAAACCCACGTAGATGGCATCAGAATAGAATCGGCCATTGAACTCATACGTCGATCGCCAAACGAGGAGCTGCAAAACGGTGGGTTTTACCTCTTGGCGGACGCTCTCGTGTCCTCGCGATGCAAGAAGGTCTTTTTGAACATCAGCAGCGCGTTCGCGTTGCACGACTCCAAGCGCGAGATAGAGAACTCCAATGGCAAAACCGATGTGCGCCAGACGCTTTCTCCCTGTGCGATAGGCAAAGATGCTCCCGCAGATCCACGCGAGCGTCGGTACGGGATCAATGATGCCGACGTTGTGCCAGGCCACGCGCACATTTGAAAATGGCCAAAAGAGCTGCGTGCCATAGGAAGTGCAGGCATCAAGAAGCGCGTGCGTTGCGTAGCCGATCACAGAAAACAAAATGAGCTTTCGTCTCGACCAGTTTCGCAGAAGAAGACTCAAGAGAAGACCGACGAGCGCTCCGCCAAAAGGAATGAAGATTAGGCTATGGGTGAAGTGGCGGTGATACTCGAGCGCCAAGAGCGGATCGCTTGACGAGCGAATCAAAACATCCAGGTCCGCTGCCATTCCACCCAGAGTGCCAGCCACGAGTGCATGCTTCATCCATTCGCGAGACGAGAAGGATTGGGCGGTGACAGCGCCGAGCGCACCTTGCGTGATCGGATCCACTAGAGCCTCGCCTTTCGCATCCACGCCGCTGTTTCGGGTGACACTTTGAGGAGTTGATCGGTGACCGCTTGAAAGTTTGAAGCATCGAGATTCTGTCCCATCTTCAACTTTGCTTTGAGCGTCTCAATGCGAATTTCAAAAACCTGAATACCTTGCATAACGGTCGCCACGGGATCGCGATCGGGAATCGTAAACATCCACGGCGCCTCAGCGTTAAAATGCTGTTCCATCTGGTCGGATTGAAACTGAAGGAGTCGCTTGGCTGTTTCAAAATCACAGGCTGGAACAAATGCCCCGTGTGCATAGGCGGTCGCATAGTTCCAAGTCGGAACGTCGGGCTTGGCCATCCAGCTTGGTGAAACATAAGAGTTCGCCGCTGTAAAGACGGCTGTGAGCTTTGCGCCTGCACGCACGTGCGCGACTTGCGGGTTTTGGCCGGCGAAATGACCAATCAAGCAGCGCCGAGCAGAGTCGTAAGCCAGCGGTGCGTGGCCAACCTCACATTGGCCGTCAAGTTCTGAGACAAGCAACGCGAGTGGCGCCTCGCGGAAGATCTGCGCCCCAACCTCCCAGCTGTCTTTGGCTGTAAAGTGCGGGCGCTCGTACATTAGACGTTAAAGCGGAAGAACAAAACGTCTCCGTCCTTCACTTCATAGTCTTTGCCTTCGAGGCGGTACTTGCCAGCGTCTTTCACGGCTTGTTCCGTCTTCAGAGTAAAAAGATCCTCGCAGTGATAAGTCTCAGCGCGGATAAATCCTTTTTCAAAGTCGGTGTGAATCACGCCAGCGGCCTGCGGCGCCTTCATGCCTTTGCGAATAGTCCAAGCGCGGACTTCTTTTTCGCCAGCGGTGAAATACGTGTAGAGGCCCAAGAGTTTGTAGGCCTCGCTGATCAGTCGATTGAGGCCTGGCTCTGTTGCACCAAGAGAAGTGAGGAATTCGGCGCGCTCCTCGATGGGGAGAAGCGCAATTTCGGCTTCCATAGAAGAGCAAATCAAAATCGCATTGTTGTTCTCAGACTTCGCATACTCCTGAACTTGCTTTGACCAATCGTTGCCGCCAGCAGCGAAGTCCGTTTCGTTGACGTTGCACGCGTAGAGCACGGGCTTCATCGTGAGGAGATGAAGGTCGCGAACCAATGGGAGCTCTGAATCTTCAAAGTGAACGGACCTCGCCGGGCGACCGGCGTTGAGCGCGTCAGCGATTTTCTTGAACGCGCCGTACTCGGCTTGCGCTTTTTTGTCGCCAGACTTTGCGGTCTTCTCGACCTTCTGAACTCGCTTTTCGACAGAGTCGAGATCCGCAAGCATGAGCTCGGTGTTGATGACGCCGATATCGCGAAGCGGATCGACAGATCCCGAAACGTGAATAATGTTCGGATCGTCAAAACAGCGGACCACGTGCGTGATCGCGTCAGTTGAGCGGATGTGGCCAAGGAATTGGTTGCCAAGTCCCTCACCCTTGCTCGCTCCAGCAACAAGGCCTGCGATGTCGACAAACTCCATCGTTGTCGGAACGAGCGTTTTTGGTTTGATCAGCTCGCTGATTTTGCGCAGACGCTCATCCGGTACAGTGACGACGCCGACGTTCGGATCAATCGTACAGAACGGGTAGTTTGCAGCTTCGGCTTTTGCTGCCGTGAGCGCATTGAAGAGAGTGGACTTTCCAACGTTTGGGAGTCCGACGATACCAACCTGTAAGCTCATGAGTTTCCTTCCGACGATTGCAGAACAGTGCGCTGAATTGAATTTTGATAAATTTGAATTTGAATCGGAGCGATCATTTTGGCGGCTCCTGCGTGACCGGCATTACGCCATCGCGAGTGTAGCGCGTCGCGGTTTTTTGAAAGCCATCAAGAATGAAACTTTCGATCGCGTCACCGGCGACATCGAGAAACTCAGGCAGGTGCGGGGCTTCGTCTTCAAAGAAGTTCGAGAGAACCCAGTTTGCGATATCCCAGCGCTTGTCGGGCGGTTTGCCTACGCCGAGCTTGAGGCGTGTGTAGTCTTGCGAGCCCAATTGTTCGTTGAGCGACTTCAGGCGGTTATGTCCACCAGCACCGCGGTTTCGCTGAACGCGAATCGCGCCATAGGGAATATCGAGTTCATCGTGAACAATCAGGATGTGATCGAGATCGATTTTGTAGAAGTCCATAAGCGCGCGAACGCTCTCACCGCTGAGATTCATAAACGTCTGCGGTTTTACAAAAATCACGTCGTGCGCGGTGCCGCCCTGACCTGTGATCTTGGCTCGTGCAACGAGGGCTTTACGTTCTTCTTTCCAGGTGGGTCTGCCGCCAGCGCTTTCAAAATAGCGATCAAGCGCCATGAAACCGATGTTATGGCGGTTGAGCAGGTATTTTGCGCCGGGATTGCCGAGACCTACCACTAAGAACACAGTCGAAACACCCTCACATGCGGTTGCGACGAATCATTCGGTGTCGATTGAATGGCTCGTCTTGAAAGAACAAAGGCTGCGAGTTGCCCCGCAGCCTTGTTTGACCAGATCGATAAGATGCAAATCTCTCCTGAAGAGGAGTGAATTACTTCTTGTCGCCCTTTTTGCAGCGGCGGCAGCAGGTGCAGCAGCGCCAGCAGCAGGTGCAGCAGCACCGGCAGCAGGTGCGGCGGCAGCAGTTGCTGCGGCAGGAGCAGCAGCCTCTTCTTTTGGAACTGCAACAGTCGCGAGAGTCAGAGTGGGGAGCGAGATGATTTTTACGCCGGCCGGAGCCTTCACATCAGAAACGTGGAGCGTATCGCCAACGCCCATCGCCGAAACGTCGATGACGATGTCGTCTGGGATCTCGTTTGGTTTACACTCAACTTCGATCTCGCGACCGATGAGTTCGAGAACGCCGCCTTCTGACAGGCCGATCGGTTTTCCTTCGAAGCGAAGACCGATGCTGACGCGGAGGTTCGAGTTCATGTCGATCGCGTAGAAGTCAATGTGAACAGGGCGACGAGTCACCGGGTGCACTTGGATGTCGCGAAGAAGAACAGCGGCTTTATCAACGGCTTTTGCTTCTGTCGATGAGAGTGTGAAGATTGTCGATTCGAACTTACGTCCCATGTACTTGCGGATGAGGATCTCATTCACCATGACGTTCACGGGCTCTGTTTTAGGACCGTAAACAACGCCGGGGATGTTTCCCTGCGTGCGATTGAGACGAGAAAAGTGTTTGCCAGTCTCGCGTCCTGTCACTGGAAGTTCGACTCGTGTACCTGATGCCATTGTGTCCTGCCTTAAGGTCTCCCACGACAGGCTGCAAAATGCAATGAAATGTGAAGAAAAGCAGCGGGTTAGGGAGTCTATCGGGCCGCGGGCTGAGCGCTCTCTGAAGTGACGTGATAACAGTGACTTACCGCAGCTTCCGGCGCCGGAAGCTGAGCCGTGTCATCCGGGTCCCGGACGGCTCAGGGTCAGAACTCAACGCCGGCCGAAACCTTCAGCAGCGAAAAGCGCGGCATGTACTGAATGAGCTTTACCGCGGTGTCGACATTGTCCCGATCCGTTGAATTGGTCGCGGCATCCAGAAATGGCGTCGACCGTTTGGCATTCACCATCGGCTGTGCCCACGCCGCTCCATCGACGCCAAGCACGTACCGATCTTTTAGACGCCAGCGGTAACCAAGGCCGATGGAGGCCCCGACCGATCCGATTTCAATGAGCTCAATACTTGGAATCGCGCCGCCCGTGACGCGACTGAGGATCTCGTTTCCGAGTCGAAGCGTGAAGGATTGATAGAAGAGTCCGTAAAAAAACTGAAAGCCCGCGCCGCCGTTACTGTGGCGTCGGTTGAGAGAGATACGCGTCTCTGAGACTTCGCCCAAGTCTTTGATGATGAACGGAACTTTCACCGAACCGTTTGAGTACTCAAGCTCCCATGCCGAGTCCTTTGAAGTTCGGTAGAGAACAGCCGCGCCAGTTTTACTCGGGATCAGAAAATCAATCGGCGAGTAGTGAACGTTAAAAAGCCAGGGTTGGAATTCGCTTTTGGGAGCTTCTGGTGGAAGTGCAGCGGGTGCGCTTATGGGTGATTCAGGCTGTGTTGTCGTCGGCGCGGGCGCGGCGGGCGCTGGTACCGCCTTGGTTTGCGCCAGTGTCGGCATGGCGACGAGCACGGCGAGTGAAAAAAACAAGTATGAGAGACGTGTAGTCACGGTTTTGGTCTCCGGTGTTTCCATCGCGAGTATAGAAACGCGCCAGATTGCGGTCAACGCCAACGGCAGGTCAAGGGATCGTCAGACCGGAGGTCTTGATCTACTTTTGGAACAGTGTGTGCCAGAAACTAGTCAAACAGCGAACTGACCGAGGCGTTGCCGTAGATGCGTTGAATTGCTTCGGCGACAACGGGCGCAACCGAGATCACTTCGATCTTGCCGCTCGCAGCGGCGCGCTCACTCAGCGGAATTGTATCGGTGACAAGCACTTTTTCAATCCCGCACTCGGTGAGGCGAGTGATCGCGGGGCCTGAGAGAACCGCGTGGCTGGCGACAGCGAACACGCGTTTGGCGCCGTTTTTCAAAAGGCTTTGTACGGCCTGTGTGAGTGTGCCGGCGGTATCAATCATGTCGTCGACGATGATCGCTGTTTTGTCGCGAACATCGCCGATCAAGTGAAGCGCTTTTGCTTCATTCGGGCCAGAGCGTCGCTTATCGATGATTGCAAGTGAAGCCTCGATGCGTTTGGCGAAGGCGCGTGTGCGCTCGACACCTCCGGCGTCTGGAGAAACCGCGACGAACTCCTCACCGGTTCCCCACTTTTCTCGGAAAGCGCGAGCGAGAGTTGGTGTTGCAAACAAGTGATCGACCGGAACGTTAAAGAAGCCCTGAATCTGTGCTGCGTGCAGGTCGACGCAGACGATGCGTGTGGCTCCGGCTGAGGTGATGAGATCAGCCATGCACTTTGCTGAAATCGGCGCGCGCGGAGCGACCTTGCGATCTTGTCTGGCGTAGCCGTAGTAGGGGAGAACAGCCGTGATCTGTCTTGCTGATGCGCGCTTCAACGCATCGAGAATCAAGAACAGCTCCATGTAGTTTTCATTCACCGGTGGGCAGGTCGACTGAATGACGAAGACGCTGTCGCCGCGAACGGACTCGTGAATCTCCACTTGGATTTCGCCATCGGCGAAGCGCTTGATATCGCAGTAGCCAAGATTCACGCCGGCGTGTTGCGCCACTTTTTCGGCAAAGCCGCGGTTGGAGTTTCGTGAAAAAATCTTGAGACCTGACTTCTGACTCGGATTGATCAGTTGGCTCATTCGCAAGCTCCTGGTCACGGCGGCTTTGGGGGTTGCGATGAGCCTAACCAGATCGGTGCGGCCTTGTCTATGAAAGCGGACGAATCAAACCAACTTCGTGGTCAGGAGCTCAAGCAGTTTGTTCGTCGCTTGAGAGCGGTGCGACACCTTGTTTTTATAGGCAATACCGAGCTCGGCCAGGGTCTTGGTTTCGCCTTCTGGAATAAAAACACTGTCGTATCCAAAGCCGTTACGGCCCACTTCGTTCTTCGCGATCGTGCCCTTGAGCTCACCGTCAAAAAGATGCTCTTGGCCCTCTGGGTCAAAGACCACCATTTGGCACAAGAAAGAGGCATTCCGGTTTGCCAGCTGCTTGAGGCCCATGATCTTGAGGAGTTTGACGCGGTTTTCAAAGTCCGAGGCCTTAGGGCCTGCATAGCGAGCCGAGTGCACTCCCGGAAGTCCGTTCATGCCCTCAACGGCCAGACCCGAGTCCTCGGCCACGATCCACTCGCGCGGCTGCATGGCCTTAAGCGAGCGGGCTTTGATGCGAGCGTTATCAAGAAACGTCGCGCCAGTCTCTTCGGGGGGATAGTACGTGGCAAGATCGCCAAGTGTTTTCACTTTGAGCCCCTTTTTGATCAGCGGCTCGAGCAGCATTTCAAATTCGAGAACTTTTCCACGATTCGTAGTGGCAAGCCAGATATCCATTCGCGAACTCCATCACTGGGGCTATGCCCTTGCTACGGTTACTGCAGTTACTGCGGTTTAAAAGCCAAATAGGGTCCAACGATTTTCGCTTGCTCGAGAAAGAGCGAGCGGCAGCCTTGAGCAGCGAGTTCCAAAACCGAATCGAGCTCAGCGCGCGAAAATGGCGCGGCCTCGGCCGTGCCCTGAACTTCGACGAAGCGATTGTCGCCGGTCATGACGAGATTCATGTCGGTTGAGATTTTCACATCCTCTTCATAGCAGAGATCAAGAAGAGGTGTTCCGCCATCAAGACCGACGCTTACGGCTGCAACATAGTGCGTGAGTGGCTGTGCGTTTGGAGCCAGGAGGCCAGCGAGTTTCAATTTTGCAATCGCGAGTGCCAAGGCAACGAAGCCACCGGTGATGGCCGCGGTGCGGGTTCCGCCATCGGCTTGGATGACATCGCAGTCGACGGTGATCTGTCGCTCGCCAATCGCTTTCAAATCAACGGCGGCGCGAAGAGAGCGTGCGATCAGGCGCGAGATCTCTTGGCTTCGACCACTCGATGTCGCTTTTTCGCGCGAGATGCGAGTGTGTGTGGAGCGCGGGAGCATTCCATATTCGGCGGTGACCCACCCTTTGCCGCCTCCCTGTAACCATTTTGGGATATTGGGTTCAACAGAAGCGGTGCAGAGCACATGCGTGTCGCCCATTTGAATGAGCGCTGAACCCTCGGCGTGCTTAGTTGGGTTTGGAGTAATCGTGACTTTGCGAAGCTGAGCAGCACTTCGCCCATCGAATCGTTTTTTTGTTTCCATTTGCATGGACCTTATGGCGGCAGGGCTGCGGATGTCCAGGCCGTTCCGCGGTTTGGGGCGCGATTTCAAGGGACCTGGTCGCAATTTCCGCCGTTCCTGACCGCGGAGGGGCTTTCTGCGGCCACCGACACTGTCGGGTTCGTACTATTGTGTGCAAATCAAAACATCGCTTACAGATTAGAGCGACACATGGTTTACACTTTTTTTACTCTTTCCTCTAGTAAACTTGTTGGTTTTCTCATCGAGAGTGCCAAGCAGTATGGGACCGAAAGCGAAGGCCCACTTCCTCTTTCCGTTCGAGTACACATCGACAAACTCATCAGCCAGAGCCGGACTAAATGTTAACTTTTTACCGTTGAATTCGCCGTTACCGTGGCGATCAACAAAGACGAAGTCGAGACCAAATTTTGGAAAGCCATGCTCCATGTTGTGAGCCCGATACTCTTTCATCGATGGAACATAGACTTCGCTTGGAGTTTTGTTCTCAAGTGCCTGGTGTGGTCGCTGCTCATTGAATTCTTTGACGAATTTTTTGAACTTTGAGTTCTGACCCCAGAACGTTGTTGCGGGCCGCTCACAAGCTTCTTTCTTGAGTGTCCGATGCATGTGCTGTGGCGAGCCCGGTTCGATGCGTTCATGTCTTATGCCGAGCTTGATCCACCAAACACTCAGTTTTGTAAGGCCACCTAGGCCAGTTGATGCAAATGGAGTCCCATTGTCCGAGCGGATCGACTCTGGCAGGCCATAGGTTCTAAAAACTGTAACCATTCAGACGTTCTCGTCTTAGAAATCATTTTCCATATCGACATCTATCTGCTTGAATTTCATTCGAGTGGAATGGATTTCGACTCTTTGGGAGATGTCCCAACTTCAGCAGTATCGTTACTTCAAAAAGCACGAGAAGCGTGTTCAAAAGCTTTTGAAAAAACAGGCTTCGCTAACAGGCCCATCTCCAGACCTCGATCTTTTCTACGACTTGCTCGCTGGCTACAAAATCATCGAAGGCCTCTTTCATGAGCATGATACCCAAGTCAAAACACAAATTGAGCAGCTTCAAAACCGCGTGCGCGAACTTGAAAAGCAGCTCAGCCTAGGGCCGGAGAACTCTCACAAACCTCCGTCGACAAGTCGGTTTAAGAAAATTAAAAATCAGCGCGTGAAGTCCGGAAAAAAACCAGGTGGGCAAAAAGGTCATCGGGGCACAGCTCCCGAGCTCGAAGCTCACCCAGACGCCGTGGTTCGTTACGAACCACAAAAGTGTCGTGAATGCGGTCGTCCGCTTAAGAAGGTTCCAGACTCCGAAGTGCAATGCTGGCAAGTGGTCGACATAAAAGACGGCAAATCATTTGTGACCGAGCATCAGCGTGTCACGAAATTCTGTCCGGACTGTGGCGAAATGAGTCGCGGCGATCTTCCGAACGAATCACCCTGGCGTCACGCGAGAAAAACGTTCGGCCCCGCAGTGAAGTCGGTGGCGCTCTACTTTGTAGGGTATCAATTGGTGCCGGTTGCTCGCACTCAAGAAATTATGTCTGACTTGTTTGGCGTGCGACTTAGCCAAGGAACGCTCTGCAATTTCATGAGTGATGTTTCTAAAAAACTGAAGAGCTGGGAAATCAGCGTTAAATCACAGCTTATAAGAAGCACCATTTTGCACGTCGATGAGACCGGAATACGATGCGCAAAAAGAGGTGACTGGGCTCACGTCGTTTCAAATGAAAAGCTCACACTTCTCGCTCATCATGAATCTCGTGGTGCAATCGCTCAGAAAGATATCGGGGTTTTGCCTGAGTATCGAGGGCATCTCGTAAGAGATGGCTTTAAAAGCTATGATCAGTTTGATGCCTGCAGCCCATTCGTTTTGTAACGCCCACATTCTGCGAGAACTAAAGTTCCTTAGCGAAGAAGAGAATCTGAAATGGGCAGCAGAACTTGCAACTTTCTTAAAGAAAACTCTCAAACAGGTTCACGATGGCCGAAAGTCAAAAGGCCTTTCGCGAACGGACAATCGCAGATTACCGGGCGATCCTTCGCGAAGGTTTTTCTGAATGTGGATTTAAGCACGAGTGGAAGGGCGGCCGCCAGACGGGTTTAAAAACGACTACGATCGTGGGAAGCGATTCAAGGTCCCCATTTTCAAACGACGAAAACTCTCGAAGGCCATGAACCTTTTGGTGCGTCTTCGCGACCATCTGGAACAGATTTTGTCGTTCGCCCTCCGTCCGCGCGTGCCCTTTACAAACAACCAGGCCGAGCGTGATTTGCGAATGCTCAAAGTGAAAGAAAAATATCCGGATGCTTTCGCGGAGCTTCGATGGCGCGAGATTTTCTACGCTTTCGATCCTTTATCAGCACTCTTCAAAAACAAGAACTCCACCTACTCGACAACATTTATCTCGTGCACGTGATCGATATTTAGGCGATGAAGTCTGAATGGTTACTAAAAACTTTCTCCATCGCTTTGCCGACTTCGATAAGCTCAGTCGATCGCATCGGCACACAACAGAGGATAAATCGACTATAGGCATCGGTGATCGTCAGAGGGTAGATCGTTGTTCCATCAAGCGTTTTGAAATGCCCCTTAAAATCCACGCACCAAAGCTGATTCGGGGCTGTCACCTCGGCAAAGGGCTTTGTGTAGGGCGGCGTTTTAACCCGGCGCTTGCGAGGCTTGATCAGGCCGTTTCGTTTCAAGATACGTCCTGCCGTACTAATCGTCGGCCACTTACGCCGGTGGTCCTTCGCTAAGCGGGCCAAAATCTTCTCTGGCCCCCATGTCGGATGAGCTTTCCGGCTTTCGCAGATCAAAAACTCAAGCTCAGGTTTGGTTTTCCGACGAACATTGTGCGGAGCTCGGGATCTGTCTTTCAGTGCCCGCGGCTCTCTGATATCCGAATATCGCTTCCACCACTTATATCCCGTCGGCCGACTGATTCCAAATTCCTGACACAACGACATAAATGATCTTTCGTTCTTCTGAACTTCCACGATAAACTTAAATCTCTCTTCTTCCATATGGCAGACCCTCCAAGGCATCGGTCCTCCTCCGTGAAGGCCGCTTGTCTCTGTAGTCGCTGTCAACCATGTCTCGACAATGTGTAAACCATGTTATGCACACAAACTGTAAACCATGTACCAGGTTAGTACCATTGACCTTCTTTTTCTTCTAACGTAGACCCTCGGTCACCATGAACAGTCGGGAGATCCTATGAGACGAAAACAAATCACATTTCATGGCTTTCCAGAGAAAGAGCGCGCCTTCTCTCCAGGAAAGCGAACCACACGGGCATCGCGTAGGTACCGGCCGGTCGCGACCAAAGAGGCGATGCACCTGGTATTAAGAAGTGATCGTGCACGTGGAGCGAAATCACTCCTAAAATATGACAGCGTTGTTCGTGCAGTGATCGCAAAAATTGCAAGTCGCAACGGCGTTCGCATTTACCGCATCGTGAACGCAGGGAATCACCTGCACATCAATGCCGTTCGGTTAGCGGCATAAGCGTTTGATTTTGCGATGATGGCGAGAGAAAATTTGCGGGTACGTGGTGAAACTCGTACGCAACATTTTAAAAGGATTGAAAATGACACGCACGCGCCGACCCGCAGCATTATATTCCCTCGCTTACCTAGCAAGTTCAAGCGTTGCCACGCTACGCAAAAACATTTTCTCTCTCGCTCTAGAAAATTTGATCCGCGGAAAATGTTTCTCTCCGTGCTGGAACTTTCCGCTTCGACGAATTGCGATGGCTATCATCGCGCTCTTCAAAAGACATGGAAAAACAGCGGACTTAAGGCCGAACAAACTCCATCAAAAAGTTCGCTTTCCGAAGCGAGGAAGAAAGTTTCGTACGAGTTTTTCGAAGAGATTTTCAACGACGACTTGGATACCAACAATGAGTCTCACGAGCTCTATCGCGGTTTTCATATTTACGCGATCGACGGTGATCAGTTTGACCTTCCACGGGTGAAGACCTTTTAGCGAAAGGTCTTCACGGATATCCATCTTCAAAAACCAAAGAGACTCACTATCTAAAAATGTACACGACGCAAACGCTCGACGTCGTGAACGGAACAATTCGAAATTTTGAATTCTCGTCCAATCAGGACGAAGTGCATCTGGCCCAGTTAATGGTGCAGAAATATGAGAAAAACAGTATCTCAATTTATGACCGTCTCCATTGCGGTTATGATCTCTTTCGCGCGCATTAAGAAAATGAAAATTTCTTTATCGTGCGCGCGCGTGCGACGTCAAAGAAGGAAAAGGTCGTGGCGTCAAAAGCGAGGTGCGTGACTTTGCGAAATCCCTGGCCAGATCAAAGGAAATAATCTGGCGCATCCAACCCGGCGAGAGACGAATCAGTCCGGATCTAACGGTTCGTCTTGTGAAAATTAGGAATCCGAGCTCAAAGCAGGACATGGTGTTCGTTACCAACTTGTCGGCCAGTCAGTTTTCTACGAAGGAAATCGGGAAGCTTTACCGGCGTCGCTGGGAGATTGAAACGTCGTTCAAAGAACTCACGTGCACACTCAAAATCGGTCAGTGGCATTCGAAGAGCTTAAACGGCATTCTGCAGGAAATATTCGCTCTTCTTTGGCTGGTGAACGTAACGCGGCGACAACTTAAAATCAGACGCGAATTGCTAGCTGTCGAGTATGAAAAATCAAACTTCAAATTGATAGTGGGCTTAGTCGTCGAAAACATCTGTTTGCTCCTGATGAAGAAGCACGACGACTTTTTCCTACTCATCAATCACTGGGCAAATCGAACAGTCGAGAGGCGAAGGCGTGATGCCAGAAGCTATGCGAGTCGTAAAACATCGCGGGCGCGAATACCCAACTCATAATTTGGTCTTAAGAAACGCTCGCTAACCGAACGGCATTGACCTGCACATCACATTGAAACTTTCGAAGCAGTTTCTGTGGCACGGCTTTATCTCGGGCGTCACCGGCGGAATTGCGCGGGCTGTCGGATTTAAGCGCGACTCGGCAAAGCAGGGTTTTTGGAACTCGCGCCCCTTCACGCGGCTGATCAGCTGGGGGCAGGACTACAACGTCGTCAAAGATTATCATGTTTTGAATCAGCTCGAGGCCGACGGCGTCGTCCCGCCCAGATCGCAAATGCTAAAGCCAGAGCGATGGCGGAATGTGGTGCAGGTCTTTTCTTAGAGGGGGTCTCGCGATTGCTGACTTCTCCGCTTTTCGTTGTTAGCAAGAGGTCATGAACAAAATTGAGAAGGAACTCCGCTTTCTGAAAATCTACTCAGGCATGTTGACTGTCGGTTGCGCGCTGCTCTTTGTTTTTCTCTTTAGGGCCAACAGCACGAGAAGATTTGAGGAGATTGAAGTCGAGCGGATCAACATTGTCGAAGCCGACGGCCGGTTGAGAATGGTGATCTCGAATCAACAGCGTCAGCATCCCGGCTCGATGGATGGAGTCACTTACGAAGAGCGCATTGGGAAAAGACCTTCGGGCTTGATGTTTTTCAACGAGAAGGGCGACGAGGTCGGAGGATTGGTTTTTGATGGCGGTACTGGGAAGGGGCAGGGCGGATCGCTCACATTCGATAAGTTTAGAGGGGACCAAACAATTCAGTTCATTCACGATGAAGAGCCAAATGAAAGCTACTTTGCAGGAATGAAAATGAACGATCAGAACATGCCCTTGAATGAGTTGGTGGAGAGACAAAGAGAAATTTCCAAGCTTCCGACAAAAGACGCGCAAGACCAGGCGTGGCAGTCTTTGCGCGAAGAGGGACGGCTTATGACCGAGCGGCTTAGAATTGGAAAGGACTACGATAAGTCAGCGGTCATCAAAATGAAGGATGCGACCGGAAAGGTCCGAATCGAGCTGAAGGTTGAGGCTGGAGGTCATCCCAAGATGAGTTTCTTGGATGAGAGCGGCAAGGTTATCTATAGGCTTCCACCCGCGGGTGCAAACAAGGCCGCGCTGTAAAGTCTGAACGCTCAAAAAAGTGATGCCCGCAAAGCTCTTGCCTGCCGCTATCGAAAGCAGTAACTCTTCTCACCGCGAAAGCGGTACCGGCGACAAGGGGAGTGAGTGATGCAGATTTTTAAAGAGTTCACGTTTGAGGCTGCGCATCGTCTGCCAAATGTCCCCGCCGGTCACAAGTGCTCGCGTCTCCACGGTCACTCGTTTCACGTTGCTCTCTATGTCGAGGGCCCAGTGGGCGATCACTCCGGCTGGGTCATGGACTTTTCGGATGTGAAGACGGCTTTTAAGCCGCTTTACGTTCAGCTTGATCACAATTATTTGAATGACATCGATGGGCTTTCAAATCCCACGAGCGAAAACATCGCGCGATGGATCTGGAAGAATCTCAAACCTGCGCTTCCGCAGCTCGCGAAGATCGTCATTCGCGAAACCTGCACCTCGGGCTGCGTTTACGACGGCCGAGACTAACGCGGGCCTTACTTCACAGAATGAAAATACCGATCGATGCCGCCGGCGAGCGAGAGTGCCAGCGCATTTTGATACTCATCGGTTTGAAGCCTTGCGCCTTCGCGCTTGTGACTGAGAAATCCGACTTCAACCAACACCGACGGTGCCGCAACGTGAGTCACCAAAAAAAATGGCGCTTGGCGAATGGTGCGGCTTGAGTTGCGCGCGTTGAAGCGTGCGGCGAAGGGAGATTCGCTCCAGGCGCGGTCCATCTCGATCGCAGCAAGACTTGAACGTTTGACGCGATCATTGCGTGCCAGATCTTCGAGAATGCGGCGAACATCGTTTCGCGTGCCGCCCGGCTCGATTGAAAGCGTCGGGATTTGCTCGCTTTCGGCACGACGAACTCCTGAGCGTTCCGTGCGATCTCCTGCGGAATCATGGAGATCGGCATTCTCGCGGTTGGCGAGAAACATGGACTCTTCATCGGCCTGCAGTTGGTTTTGAAAGTAGAACTCTTTCCCTTGGGCTTTGCTGTCGTTTGATGAATTGAGATGGATGGACAAAAAGAGATCGGGTTTACTTTGGTTGGCTTTGGCTGCGCGCTCTTCAAGTGCAAGGGATTCATCTTTTTCGCGAGTGAGAGTCACGTGATAGCCTCGCTCGGTCAGCACATCCCTCAGGCGTTTTGAAACGAGAAGTGCGATCTCGCTTTCTTTGGCTCCGTTGAGGCTTGCGCCAGTGTCGGTTCCGCCGTGACCGGGATCGATCATGATCCGCAGTTTTGTTGAAGGAGCCGCGTGGGCGGCAAGGGCAAACGTCGTCAGTGCAATCAGGAGGAGTTGATGCATCTTTTTATTGTGCATTGAAACCCGCGGCGTGCGGAGGGCAAAAAAAAGCGGCCTGGCTTTGGGGGGGGTGCCAGACCGCTAAGGGGGTTGCTCTACCTAAGAGCAAGGCGGGGGCCAGTGCTGGCATTGGCTAAGTACCTGATTTCTCTAAAGGTACGGCAGACCAGGCATTGTCAAAAATTCAGACGGTGCCGCCCAAGGCCGTCCCTGGGCGGGCGAGCCGGCCTCTTGACGCACCGCTTTCTGGGCGGCAAAGGTGATTCTTGGCGATGGGCGACGAGTGAAGGGCTGGTCCGGTTACGTGTCTTTGAGGCGGCGTTCAATATAGGCGCGAGCCTCTTCCTCGTGAGCGGCGCTTGGTTCACGGAGAAAGCGTCCGTCTGGTTTCTCAAATACGAGATAGGCGCCGGCGTCGCCGTCCTCAATGTAGGGGGCGATGATCATAAAGTCGTCGGCACTCGCCGAGAACTGAACCGCCGTGCGTAGGATCGCGATCATGCCGGTCATCTCGCGAAAGCTATCGCTGAACTCGAGAATCGAAAACCGCCAGACACCGTCATCATATTGTGACTCGGCAAAGAAGTCGTCGGCATTGTCCAAGCCTGAATGCCATCGCCGACGGTGGGCAGTCGTCATAGTTTAAGGCATCAAGATTTTTCGGCATTTCGCTGTCGCCATAGGTGGCTTTCGAGCTCCACCACTCCTTCCAGTCCTTAAAGTCCTGCACCTTTTTACTGGGAGCACGGAACAGTTCGGCAAGCTGAGAGGGAGAAAGCGTGACGCGGCAGTAAAGAGACATCATTGGTGTCGACATAGTGGCCGAGCCTATTCGAACGAGGCCGCGCTGCCAATTCTTGGCAGGGCGCGTGTAAGAACTCCCAGCCAGCGAGAGTGCGGCGGGTTCCGCGCTTGAGAATGGAGAGTGCCTGGACATTGCAGTGACCGGAGGCATGAAGCATCTCCTGCTTGCCGCCATTTTTGCCGTTTGCTTTGGATCTGGTTTGACTCCGGCTTTGGCGGTTGCCGCCGATGTGAGTGCGGCTGAGCAACTTCGCGAGGCGAAAGCGGCGAATCAAGAGATTGAAGATTAGATGCAGTTCCAGGCGCAAGTGGATCGGGCGGCGGCGCTTTGGGCTCGGGATCTGATGTATCTTTATGAATGGTCAAACGAGCGGCGAATTACGCTGTCAGCCGAAGGCGCGCAGAATGTCCTGAGACGTGCGATTCCGAGCTCGGTTGACGAGTTGAAGCGTGTTCTCGATGCAGAGTTTGCGTGGCTTGTGGTTTCATCGGCTGGATTTTTGGCGACCTACGATTTAGCGCATGCGGACCAGTCGTTTTTCGGTTCGCGATCGCACTTGGTGTCGGCGCTTTTGCAGTCCACTCCGTTTTGGAAGGAAGTGAGAGGACACTGTTTGCGGATTGAGCCGCGCGAAAACTTGAAAGCCTGTGGTCAGCGGCTTCGTCGTGATCTTGAGATTTCCCAAATGGTGTCGAGCAATGTGAGCGTGTTTTTAACCGGCGGCTTGGTTTTCAAGCTCGGTAAAGCGGGTTTCAAGAAGTACTTGGGTGGCTGGGCCACCGCGCGTTTTGGTGGCGTGATGGCTGCGATCAAAGGTTCAAGGCCTGCGATGTTGGGTTTAGCGTCGACGGCTGTGCTGCTACCGACCGGATTGATCATTGCGGCGGTGTTGGATGAGCGGGAGACAAGTGGGAAGTACTTGGCTGATCTCGAAAAGACGATTGATCAAGACTTGAAAAAGCTCAATGAAGAAAAAGCGTCGGCGAGTGTGATGTATGGTCGTCAGTATGAACTCAAGCAGTTGATTCTTGAGTTCGCGGTTTGGCTGCACAAGAACGTTCCCTCTAAAACGGAAGATCCGCGATTGGTCGAACAGTTTGCGGAAAAACTGCGGACGACAGCTCCTGGTTTTTCGCCTCTCTGTGAGGCGCGCTCGGAACTCACAGTGGTTCGCGAACGTGCGGAGCAGAAGTTGTCGGCGACAGAGAATATCGATCAACGGCTTGTTGAGATCGCGAATAAAAAAGCGCACGGTGAGAAGCTCGCCGACGGCGACGTCGGTCTCTACGAGGACGCTCAGTATCTCGCGTCTCTGCGCTTGAGCCTGAAGGCGCTTCTCGCTTGTCCAAGTGCGCGCTAACTAACAAGACGTAAACCAATGGCACCAGTGGAGCCTTGAGGCCGAAAGCGGCCAGCAGAACGC
Organism: Bdellovibrionales bacterium; assembly: GCA_016713885.1. Lineage (GTDB taxonomy): Bacteria > Bdellovibrionota > Bdellovibrionia > Bdellovibrionales > JAMPXM01. The sequence continues at coordinate 425,183 of JADJOF010000002.1, forward strand.
GGTCACGGCGCTGTGCTGATCGATCCAGTCCGTCTCGTGATCGGTGGCGCTCGGGCTCATGGGGTTGAGTGCGGCGATCTCATGCGCGCGAGCGGTGAGGCCTGTTTCAAACTTGAGCGGAGTGACTGCTATCGGCGACTGCCGATGAGAAGAATAAAGCCTGGTGGAGAGACTGTCGTGAAGCGAAGCCCAGGGAATTCCCTCATGCATCATTCGGACGCTCGCGGCGCCTTCTTGCGCGGTGCATGTCCACTCCGATCGATGCAGCGCGATTTGTCCAAGGACGCCCCAAAACACCACGCTGAGATGACCGCCGTGGGCACGCTGTAGATCAGCGAGTTCTTGGCGAAGCTCCTCGCCGGAGCCTCGACGAAAGAATGGGATCCGATCGGTGCGGCTATCGAAGGCGATCGTTTCGATGCCAGAGCGACTTTTACGAAAACGCCACCGAAAGATAAGGCGAGCGAGTTGATCGGGCTCGCTGACGAGAAGCTGCTGAACGGAGGTCTCGCGAAAGAGGCCGGGGGTGAGCAAATAGCCGCCGCTTGGACCGATGAGCAGCAATGTTCGGATTTCATTTCGATTGAGAAATGTTTTGAGCTCAGCCGAAGCGATATTCCGGGTCCCTTGCCAAAGGTCGCCCTTCCATAGCCTTCGAAACCCCAACCTTTGGCTGAGAGCGCGCAGATGGTAGACGATGCCGCCGGAGGGAGATAGCATAAGAGATCTTTACGAGAACATGGGTGTGATCGATGAGCAAGGCGTTCGTTAACGAAGATTCAGCAGCAGAGGACGCGTTGGACTCAGAGGAGCTTTTGGACTCCGAAGAGGAGTCGTCGCCGATTCCCAAAGGTGGGAAGAACTACATCACCCTCAAAGGTTTTGAACGTTTGAAGAGTGAACTTGCGGAGCTGCTTCATGTGGAGCGTCCAAAGGTTGTTGAAGTTGTCGCATGGGCCGCCAGCAATGGCGATCGTTCTGAAAATGCAGACTACACCTATGGAAAGAAGCGTCTTCGCGAAATCGACAAGCGTCTGCGCTTTTTGCAGCGGCGAATTGATATGGCCGAAGTTGTACAGCCTGAAAAACAATCGGGAGAGAAGGTTCTTTCGGCGCGACAGTCACCGTGCTGGATGAGAATGATGTTGAGCGGACGTACAAGATCGTTGGGATTGACGAGACGGACGCGAAGGTCGGCAAAGTCAGTTGGATCTCGCCGATCGGTCAGGCGCTCTTGCAGGCAAGAGCGGGTGATGCGGTTATTGTGAAGACGCCAAGGGGTGATGAAGAGCTCGAAATTTTGAAGGTCGAATATCGGTCCATCGATTAGAGAAAGAGCGACGCAATGGTAGTTCGATTTTGGGGTGTGCGCGGATCCATTCCAGCACCGAAGTCTCCGGCGGTGATGCAGGAGCTATTGGTGGATGTCCTCAAGGAGTTCACTGCGACCGGTGCGGCAACGGCGGATCGCATTGATTCGTTTGTTCGCGAGCTTCCAGCGTGGAAGGGGGCTGGCTATGGCGGTGAGACCTCATGCGCTGAAGTCGAGTCTGAGGCCGGACGCATCATTATTGATGCCGGATCTGGACTGCGTCGCCTCGGTGAGCGCTTGATGCAGGGCCCGCACGGTAAGGGCCAGGGTGAGATCCATCTTTTCTTCACTCACTTCCATTGGGATCACATCGTCGGGCTTCCGTTTTTCGCGCCGATTTTTGTTCCTGGAAACCGCATTCACCTTTATGCCGTGCAGAGCGATCTTGAGCTTTGTGTTCGGCAGGTTTTTAAGAAGCCGTTCTTTCCGGTACCGTTCGAACAACTGCTTTCTAAAATCAGTTTTCACCGTCTCGATCCCAGGCAGCCGCTTGAGCTGCAAGGTGTAACGGTCACGCCGTACCAGCTTGATCATCCGGATCCGTGTTGGGGCTACCGTGTTGAGGAAACGTCGGCGCGAGGGCGTCGCGTCTATGCGCACTGTGTGGACAACGAGGCGACACGCATCAGTCCGCTCGATTTGGGCGAGGATGCGCTTCTCTATAAAGGAGCCGATCTTTGCTTTTTTGATGCGCAATACACTCTTCAGGAGTTCCTCGAGCACATGAACTGGGGCATTCACTGCGCCCATCGGTCTTGAGATCGCTTTGCGTGAGGGAGTAAAACGCATTCTTTTGCGCACCACGATCCTCGGCAAGCGACCGCAAGATTGGCGATGCTGGAACGTCAGACCCGAGACTTTCTTGATGCCTACCGGGCGCGCGCAATGAAGGCGGGGCGACCGCTGCCGGAGATTGAGTGGCAGTTCGCTCACGACGGCGACGAGTTTAAGCTTTAGTGGTTAGCGCGAGTGCTCCTTGAAGAACGCTTCAATGAGCTCAGTTGAGGCGATCGACGAGACTGCGAAGAATGGCAAATGACCTTTTAGTGGGTCGTCCTTCTTTATCGCCCAAGCGTGACCGAGTTTATCGTTTTCTACGAGCTCGAGCGACTGCGTTCCTTGTTTCCATACCATGCGATTGGAATCGGAACTGATTGAAATGAGCTTCGCATTTTCTCGATTGGGAACTGTTTTAAAGGCCGAGCCAAAATCAATCATCATGCGTAGGCCGTGATCGGGATGGACAACTTTGTCTTGAAGGCCCTGGATCACGAGGATTGATGTGGACGTTTTGTCGGGCTGGCAAGGGCGTTGAGGAAGCGGCATTGGCGGTCCATTCTTTAACGCCAAGGTGCCATCGCTGGGATTCTGAGCGGAACCATAGACAGGGCCGGAGTGGATAGCGGCCGCCTTGAAAAGTGACGGATAACAGGAAATCGCGCCGGCTGCGGTTCCACCGCCGGATGAGATTCCGGTGATGAAGACGGGTTTGTGTTTGAGTTTGTATTGCCGTTGAGTGCGCAAGACGAGGTCGGCGATCTCCTTGAGTTGTCCACTCGCGGTCGATTGATTTTTACTGTCATACCAGTTCCAGCAATTGACGGGGTTGCTGCCGACCGGCACTTGTGGGTAGAGGACTAGCCAGCCATTTCGATCGGCAGCGGAGTTCATATCAGTACCGAGCGCCATGGATTCGGCGGACTGTAGGCAGCCGTGAAGCACAACGACGATCCCAGTGAGGGGGCGGCTTGGCACATACTGCAGCTCGGCGAGAGCGGGTGTTGATTTGAGTAGGCTAAAAACAAGGCAGACCAGAATGCGGCAATGGCCTTTCCAGTTTTGCACGGGGTTCCTTCCTCTCTATCTATGACGCAGCGGAGCTTTGAGTTTTCGCACGATACCTTTTTTTTAGGCACATGGCTACGCTGTCGGTCTTATGGACGCACTTGTACAGTTTTTCATCGCACTTTTTCACGATATGCCTACTGCGCTTGAAGGTCTTTCGCAGACGATGGGGCCGTGGGTTTATGTCATTCTGTTTCTGATCGTTTTTGCTGAAACCGGTTTGGTTGTGACACCCTTTTTGCCGGGAGATTCGCTGCTTTTTGCGGCGGGTGCCGTTTGTGCACTTCCGGGTGCGGGTCTCAATGTTTGGATACTGGGTTTGGCGTTGATTGTCGCGGCACTGTCGGGCGACTTCGTGAATTACAATGTCGGGCGCTGGGCTTCAAAGCGACTTGTCGCCAACGGCAAGATCGCATTTGTGAAACAGGAGCACCTCGTGCGCACGGAGGCATTTTTCCTTCGGCACGGAGGAAAGACGATCGTTTTGGCGCGCTTTCTCCCGATCATTCGAACCTATGCGCCATTTGTTGCCGGCGCAGCGAGAATGCATTGGCTGCGATTCTTGAGTTTTAGCATCGGCGGGGCGATCAGTTGGATCACGATTTTTCTTTCACTTGGTTTTCTATTTGGCAATCAGCCCTATGTCCGCGCCGATTTCAAATACGTGATTATCGCCATTATTTTGATTTCCGTGGCGCCGGCGGCAATTGAGTTTATTCGTTCTCGTAGAAAAGGAATTCACGCATGAAGGGTTTTCTTCGCTCATTTTTATCAGCGGTCGCTGGCACGTTCGCGGGCGTTCTTCTGGTTATTGTCGGCATTCCGCTTTTGCTGGTTTTAATTGCGAGCAACGTGCAATGGACGGCGAAAGTTTCAGTTGAACCGCAGTCGGTGCTGCACATTCTTCTCGACGGCCAGGTGGTTGATGGAGCTCCATCAGTAGAGTGGATTTTTGAAGATGGTGGGCATCGCATTCGCCTGCAGAAGTTGATTCGAGCGATTCGCTCGGCGAAAGAGGACAGTCGTATCGTCGGCGCAGTACTGGATATTCGCAATCCCAACATGGGATGGGCATCGGCGACGGCGATCAGGCGCGAGCTTGAGTCTTTCAAAGAGTCGAAGAAGTTCTTGATGAGCTATGCTGATCGCTTGGACGAGAAGGGTTTGTATCTGGCCACGGTTGCCGAGAAGTCCTATGTTCAGCCAAACGGCGATATTGAACTCAATGGCTTGGCGATCGAAGAGGCTTTTCTGAAAGGCCTTTTTGCGAAGCTTGAGCTGCAGCCGCTCATTTTTAGAGTTGGACGCTTTAAGTCGGCGATCGAACCGCTCATTCTCGATCGCATGAGTCCAGAGAATAAAGAACAGTTAGTGACTCTGATTGGCGATATCTGGGGTGAGGTTCGCACGGCGCTGAGTGGGCGGGCGAAGGTTCCGCCAGAAAAAGTGGATGAGTGGGTTTCTGAGTTATCGATCAAATCGATCGACGACGCTAAAAAAGCCGGTCTGATTACTGAAACTCTTTTTTCAGATGAGTTTGACGACCTCATTCATGAGGCCGCGAAGTGGGGCGAGAGCGACGAGCCAAAGTATGTTTCTGTGAGCGAAATGTATGCGGCCACCAAGAATCGTGGCAAAGAGAAGCGCAAAATTGCATTGCTTGTCGCAGAAGGCGAAATCGTCAAGGGAGAGAGTTCTCGCGGTCAAGTAGGTGATGATACCTACCTTTCGGCGCTATCCGAGATTAAAGAAGATGACGACGTTGCGGCTGTTGTTGTTCGTATCAATAGCCCCGGTGGCGACGCGCTCGCGAGCGATGTGCTTTGGCGTGAGCTTGCGGTTCTTGATGAAGATCGTCCGGTCGTGGCGTCGATGGGCGATATTGCGGCTTCCGGCGGCTACTATATGGCGGCGGGAGCTCGGCATATTTTGGCCGAGCCGACAACGATCACTGGTTCAATCGGTGTGTTTGGCGTTCTGTTCAATGCGGAGTCGCTGTTTAAGAATAAGCTCGGCGTTCAGTTTGATCGGGTGGCGACGCATCCCTACGCCGACTTTGGCAACTTCACGCGTCCTCTGGCGAAAAAAGAGTCCGACGCGATTCAATCTGGTGTCGAGCGAACGTATCATCGATTTATCAATGTCGTCGCGGAGTCTCGAGGTTTTGAGAAGGTTGAGGACGTGGAGAAGATTGCCGAAGGACGGGTGTGGTCGGGTCGCCGCGCTGTCGAGTTGGGATTGGTTGACGAGCTTGGTGGTCTTGATCGAGCCCTTGCTAAGGCCGCTGAGTTTTCAGGTCTCACCGATGGCTACCAGATCGATGTTTATCCAAAAACGACGGATCGTTTGAGTCGCTTGCTCGAGCAGCTTTCAGAGGATTCGGTTGGTCTGGGGTACATTGAGGCAAAGATGGGTCTTTCTCCATCGGCTGTGCGCTTTCTGTCGAAGATGGCGAGTGGTCCACTGGAGCATGTTCTTTCGCTGATGGAGCGGGTTCGCGAGTCGCGCCGCCCGGGAATTCTGGCTCGTGAACCGGTGAGTGCGGCGGCCATTCGCTAGCGGAGGCGCACGGGCCTTTGAAAAAACTTTGACAGTCACTGGAGTTTCAGAAGAGCGGTGTCGACTAAATCGACACCGCTTTTTTTCATTTCCGCATAGGGTTCCGACGGAACTTCGTTTTGGGTGGCGCTGGCCGTTTGGTTCTGAGACGTTTCGTCTTGAGACGAAAATCTCTTTCAGAAATCGATGGCCCGACTCAAGTCGAGTTTACGCAACCCCGATAGGTTCTTAGTGAGACGTCGTGCAACCTTGTTCAGGAGGACGTGCATGGGACAAGACCGGAGCGGGCGAACTGATCGCCTGAATCGAATCAAGAAAACATCGATCGCACTGATCGTTGCGGGTCTTGTGACCATTGGCTTGTTTCAAAACTGCGATGGCGGTTTTCACTACGATCCGAATTCAGGAGAGTTGAGCTCGCTGGGAGCGGCCGGAGCAGGTGTCGGGAGTGCGGACTTCAAACTCACTACGTTTAGCTCCTCCGGACTTGTCGTGTCTGAGGGGCAATCGTTTCAAGGTGGTGTTGAGTATAAAGTCGTGGCCAGCGGGACGCGCATCGCGGATTCGGTTTTGAGCTGGTCGCTTTCTGACAACTCCGGGAATTGTGTATTGAAGTCGGGAACGGGGCCTGAGACCCGGTTTGTTACCTGTGATAAGTCGGGCCGCGTGAGTGTGCAGGTAACGGCGATTTGGCCAGATGGCTCGACAAGTGTTTTGGCGTCGGCGCGAACGACGTCGGAATTGATTCGTGATCTTTGCGGAACGAGCGATGGCAATCGTATCGTTTTCCGTATTCCTGCCGGAACGGGCACAATGGCCTGGAACAGTTCATCTTCTCCAGTCTTGCTGTTTGTCGGGCAAACCTTGCGCATTTGTAACGACGACAGCGCCAATCATCAGTTGCACACCGACGGTCAGCCATGCGCGAATCAGAGTGCGGCAATGTCCAAAGGACAGTTCTACGACTGCTCCATCGCCAACACCACGGTCAGCGGACTCTATGACCATATCGCCGGTACCAACGCAGCGTTTTATCTCAGGACGTTGGACGGGGCGGCGCTTTACGCTGACACATCAAAGACCTCGTCGAGCCAGAGCTGTGCCTCGTGCCATAACGCATTCGCAAACTCATCGAAGCTTGGGTCGAGCTTCACCTCCATTAAGAATGCAATTACCTCCAACCGCGGAGGCATGGGGGTTTATTCGGGGCTTATTACGGACGATGAGATCCGCGCGATTGCCTACGCTTTGAACCGATAGTGTGAATTGACCTCGCCCGCTCCTTTCGGGACGATAGAGGCCATGAAGAAAACATGGCCTCGCATTATTACTGTCGTTCTTGTTCTTCTCTCTTTTGCGCTCACGCAGCTGTGGACCGACAGTGCCGAGGCTCGGCGTCGAAAACGTCGGCGCCGCGAAAAGCGGCCGAAGGTGATCAACGAAAAGAAACTCTTTGAGCGCCTTGGTGGCCGAACGGTTTTGGACCAGGCGGTAGAAGAGTGGTTTCGCTTGGCGCTTGCCGATACGACGCTCACGGTTCGCTTTAAACCGCTGGCGGAGCGCGCTCCGGAATTCGCAAAGACGCGCAAACAGATTGTCGATGAACTCTGCGAGATTTCAGATGGCCCGTGCCCTGAACGCGAAGATAGCGCATGGTTGCAGCTTCGTTCCACGGCTGGTTTGGATGAAGCCGGAATGGTTCAGTTTGTCACTCTGCTTTCGGGCGTTCTCCAGCAAAAAGGAATTGATGAGCGCGAGCGCAATGAGCTTCTCGGGCGGCTCGGTGGCATTGAGCCGATGAGTAGCGCTGAGGCGGCAGGGCCGGCGTCTGAACGCCGCGGCGGCAATCGGTGATTTTTTCGCAGTCGATTCTTATTCGAGAACAGCACCTCGACACGTTCGGGCATATGAACAACGCCACGTATTTGCAGCTCTTTGAGCAGGCTCGTTGGGATATCATCGATGCCCGTGGTTACGGTGTGAAGAAGATCGAAGAGAGTGGGCTTGGGCCAGTTGTTCTTGAGATTCAAATTCGTTTTAGTCGAGAGATTCGTCTACGCGAGACAATTGAAATTCGCTCCGAGACTGAGGCGTGGGACGGCGGCAAAACCATGGCGATGACTCAGAGCATGTTGAACGAAAAAGGCGAGGCGTGCTGCGTGGCGCGGTTTCTTTTTGGGCTGTTCGATACTCAGCTGCGCAAGCTCGTTCGTCCGACACCGGAGTGGTGCTTTGCGGTCGGTGCGGATCCCGCGTGAGACTGATACTCGCCAGCCAGAGCGAGGCCCGTCAGCGTCTATTGGCGCAACTTCTTGGGCATCGTCGATTCGAAACTCAGCCGGCTCATGTCGATGAACGACGACTTCAGCGTGAGGTCCTTTCCCGGCAGCCATTGACGTTACTGCTGGCGAAGCAAGTGGCTCGGCGCCTGGCCTCAGCAAAAGCGCAGGCGGTTTGGAAGACCGTGGCCCAAGCTGATAGAGCAAGAGCTCTCGTCATCGGCTCCGATCAGCTCCTTTATGTGCCGGAACTGCAGCTCATTGCCGGCAAGCCAGGCTCATTTGCGCGTGCCGATCGATTTTTAGCGAAGATGGCAGGGCGGAAGGCGTGGCTGTTGACTGCTGTTGCCGTCGTGGCGCACGGCGATAGAGCCCGGGTTTCGCTACAGGCGGCTCAGCTTCGGTTTGCCAAGGTGTCGACGGAGGAGCGACGGGCGATTCTTCGCGCTGACGAGCCGTACAGTTGCGCTGGCGCGTTTAAGATTGAAGAGCGTGGGGTCGGGCTTTTTGATGCCATTCGCTCGGACGACCCGACTGGGATTCAGGGATTGCCGCTGATGCGATTGCGTCGTCTTTTGCGCGACTCCGGTTTATCATACATTTAATGCATAACATGTTAGCCGCTGCGCATTTGGCTTTGCGGGCTGGCGGCGGTACGACAGTGCCATGAAAACACTCAAGGTCTCTGAAAAAGCAGCGTTTAATTTCTCTCGGTTTCATGCTTCTTCGGTTCTTACTCTGATCACACTGGTTGCCGCTCTGTTGAGCGTGTCTGTGGTCGGCATGGCGGAAGCTCGTGCTGATCGTTCTGGTGGTGATTCTCGCGTTTGGGTTGACCGTGTGCGTTCGGCACAGCGGGCTCTTGCGTTGAATTACGAGCTTGTAGATTTGGCCACAAATCAACTCGACGCTCATACTCGCACTGAGCTTGAGGCGATTGCTCTCGATCAGGCTCAGGTTTGGGGCGATACAATTCTTGAAGGTGACTTCGCTGCTGATGAAGCCGTGACTCTGGATTTGGTTCAGAAGGTCATGCAGGGTGGGGAGTTCCTTGGCTACCGAATCACCTATTCGTCAATGGCTTGGGATACCTCGGGCTGTCGCGCTGAGCATGCGGGTTATGATCCCGATTGCATTGAGGGCAGGATTGTCGAATCGACTTTCGTCGCTCGGGACTCAACTACTGGTTCCGCGATGATACTGCGTTTGCTGAGTTCATCCCTGGGATTCGTCGCTAACCGTCAGCAGCAGTGCTGGCCTTGCGGCCCGCTTGCAGACCCTAGGCAGGCTTGCTAGTTCTAGGTCATGAGCAATTGGACGCTGACGCCCCATTCGGATGAGCTTGTTGTAATCCCTGATGTTGAAGTTTGGACCGCGACGGCCACTCGCGAACATGTCGATGTTTTTATTCGAAATGGCCGCCTTGTGGATTTGAAGCCTGCGGCTGCCCGACTGAATCGGCGCAGGCGTTTGGTTTTGATGCCCTCTGCGGTTGATACACAAGTGCATTTGCGAACACCTGGGCAGCCTGAAAAGGAAACACCCGAGACGGGATTGAATGCTGCGCTCTATGGTGGCGTTGGTGCTCTTCTAACCATGCCCAATACGAAGCCGATCATGGACTCTGTTGAGGTGATGGAGCTTGCGGAGCGAGAGCTTGATCGCGCCGCGCGTTTGACTGGCGTGGCTGTGTACCTGTCAGTTGCCGGCACGGTTGGCCAGAAGGGCGTCGAGGTGGCTCCGCTTGAATCGCTGGCTGCTGCGGGGGCTCGCGCCGTTACTGACGATGGCAAAGGTGTCTCTGACGATGCTGTTCAGCTTGAGATCTTTAAGCGAATCGAAGCGCTGAATTTACCATTCCTTCAACATGCCGAGACGCTTGGCGCTCCCGGGCCTTTGGCGGATGGCCCGATGACACGGGCTTTGGGCTTAAAGCCCTATGGCCCCGAACATGAGACGGATATGGTCGCCCGCGATTTGCGTCTTTTGAAATCGGCGCCAGGTGCGCGTTACCATTTGCTTCACACGTCGGCCAAAGGGTCGATCGCGTTGGTGAAAGAAGCAAAGCAGCAGGGCTTACGAGTGACGGCTGAAGTGAGTCCGCACCACCTTTATTTTTCAAGCGACGACATTCGCGAAGGCGAGACGTCGTTTAAAATGAATCCGCCGATCCGGTCTGTTGAAGATCGCGAAGCGCTCATCGATGCGCTGGCTTCGGGTGACATTGATTGGGTTGCGACAGATCACGCACCTCATGATCGTGAATCAAAAGCCAAACCTTTTCCGGAGGCCACATTTGGAACTCTAGGATTGGAGACGATGGTTCCGGTTGTTTTGGATTTGGTTTCGCGGGGCCGTTTGTCGCCGACGCGAGCTGTGCAGGTGCTCTCGACGGAGCCAGCCCGATTCCTTGGGCTTGAGGATGAGTTCGGACACCTGAAGCTCGGGCAGCCACTACGCGCGATCTTTGTTCAACCGGATGAGTCGTGGGTCGTTCAGGCATCGACCCATCGCAGTCTTTCAAAGAACACATGTTTTGACGGCGTTCAGCTCAAAGGAAAAGTGGTCGGACAGTGCAGTCGAAGTGGCGTGTGGCTTGCGGACGACAGGACACTCACGGAGCATAGATCTTAACCAGGGCGTGGATGGCTTGTTTGACCCGAGCGTCGGCAATCTGCACCATTTTTTTTCGCCCATCGCGGGTTGATGAGATCAACCCTTCAAGCGCCATTCGTGACACAAACTGAGACATCTGTGATTGGCTGCATGACTCACAGCCCGCGTGAAGCTCGCTGATGCTTTTGGGGCCGTGGGCGAGCAGCAAAAGGACTTTGAGCCGTACGGGATGCGAGAGGGCCTTCAGGGTTTCGGCCATCTCTTGGCAGCAGGAGCCACTGCCGGTGGCCTTTGCTAGACTTTTTGCCTGAGTGGACATCTTAATGGACCTTGACATATTATGATATCGTAATATATTAATATCATGAAAGCGAGGCCAAAATGGCAAATATGACGCAGACTTTGACGACCGATGGATTCAAGCAGAAGATCTTTGATTACACAAAGGGTGGAGAGTGGTCGTTTAAGGGGGATCGACCGGTCATTATTGATTTCTATGCGACATGGTGTGGGCCCTGTAAGCGCCTGGCGCCAGTGCTTGATGAGTTGGCCCAAGAGTATGACGGTAAAGTCGATATCTTCAAAGTCGACACGGACCAAGAGCAGGAGCTCGCCGGTCTTTTCGAGATTCGCTCGGTTCCGTCGATTCTTTTCATTCCCAAGAGCGGAGCGCCGCAGATGGCCGCCGGCGCTTTGCCAAAGGATGTCTTCTACAGCGCGATCAAAGATGTTCTTGGTTGTGAGAAGTAAGGCTTGAACTGTACCGGAATTAGAATAACCCGGCCTCTGTGGGGCCGGGTTTCTTTTTGAATTGCATTGCACGCCTGGCGACATTCATTCTATGAAGGGAAGTCAGCGACTGTGTGAGGTCGTCAACAACGACGATCGAAGTGAGGGCCGAAGTGAAGAAGCGACGAACAATTGGCACGGGTGTAGCGATGAATGTGTTGTTTGCATTTCTTTTGCCATTTGTCTTGGTGTCCTCTGCAGTCTTTGCCGAAACGATAAAAAAGAAGGGGGCCTTCGGGACCTCGGTCGAATTGAAGCTTATCGAAAAGAGCTACGTTGAGGCTCTTGGGGGCGTATCGGTTGAGACAGCGCTTGGCCGAGCGGCTGAGTTTGTCCGATCGATTGAAGGTGTGAGCGTTCAAGTGCTCGACGGCAAAGAGGTGAAGGCCAAGGGCAAGATGCGCTGTAAGATGCCATGGTCGTTTGGCGCTACGGTGGATTCTGAGTTTCAATTTGAGCTTGATGTGAAAGGGACCGGCGAAAAACTCGCGATCGATTTCTCTCATGTCTTGGTGGAACCGCGACATCCGGATCTCCCGCAGGGCGTCGAGAAGTTTATAAAAGCTTGCTTGGATCCCAGTCGCGACGCGCTGATGAAGGTCATTGCGAGGTGAGTGAGTTGCTTTTGCGGCCGCTAGCTGAAGGCGATGAGTTCGCTTTCATTCAGGGAGCGAAGCTTTGGTCTGAAGATGACTTGTCCTGGTATGCGTTTGATTGGCAGCCGGGGCAGCCGTTTGCAGAATACCTTGCGCGGCTTCGCAGAAACACAGCCGGTCTTGAGTTACCCGAAGGCTTTGTGCCGAACACTATGTTTTACGGTTTTGTTGATGGTCAGATCGTCGGGCGATTGCACGTTCGTCATCGCTTAAGCGAGGCGCTCAGGCGGCGTGGCGGCCATGTCGGATACGCCGTGGCGCCACCTTTTCGTGGACGCGGATATGCTCAAAGAATGTTGACGCTTGCTCTTCCGATTTGTGAGCGCCTAGGGATTCAGGACGTCATGTTGACCTGTGGCGATGAGAACGTGGCTTCGTACCGGGTGATCGAGGCCTGTGGTGGATGTCTCGCGGAGCGGTTCTACGACGAGCGTGATCGGATATGGGTGCGTAGGTACTCCATTGTCGGGTCAAAGTTATCAGGTGGCGCCGGCTGAAAAGGGTTCAAGCCCTTGGTTTCACAGGAAGAGTCGATAGATCCAAGGCCATGGCGCCTATTCGCAATTTGATCTTCGTCAGCGTTCTCATCGGAGTATTTTCGGCCTGTGCTCAAAGGCCGAACCAAGATGGCCTACTGATTGATCGGGCCGCGGTCGGAGTGACGGCCGGTGCTTTTTTGCAGGTTCTCGATGCGAGTGGGCGGGCTATCGCTGACGCCGAGATTCTGATTGGTGCTCGTGAAGGGTACCCTTTTTCTGACAATCACCTGCATGTGGATGCTGACGGCCGAGTTCCTGCGCCTACGGGCTGGGTCAATGCTGAAGATGTCACGATTCAGGCGCCGGGTTTTGTTCGCCTGACACGACTGCGTGAGGAGGCCGGCGGGCATACCTATCGCCTCAAGCATGAGCTGATGCCGGCGACGGTTTTAAGCGGTAAGACGTCGGGCTTTGGATCGCTGAAGACGGATGGTGTGTTGGATGTGAGCTTGGTCTTTTCGGCGCTCAAGAAGTCGGACTTGTCGACTTTGGATTTGACGCGACTGTTGTCTCCCGATGTCGACAAGCAGTCGGTGTATGGACAAGAGATCGAGATGCCATCCAACCTTTCGATCCCAAGCCAAACAGAGTCGGTATTGCTCTTTGTTCCGGTGAGTCTCAATAAGCCGCGCTATCGCGTTGCTCTAGGAGGCGACGGTGCAGCGACGAAGACGGTTGCGGCCGTGGCGGCACAATTTGATTTTAAGGGTATGATCTCAGATCTCCAGGACGGAAAGTCTTTTTTCGATTTGATCAATCGACTGAAGTTTAAGTCTTACTCTGTTCGCTCAGTCGCTATCGCGCCGGTGGCGACGCCGATCACGATGGATCTTCCGATTGGCGAGGTGCCGTTGAAATCGTCTGTGACTGTACAGACGGGAGCGGTGCCGGCGGGACATGCCGTTATCGCGGCGGCCCTCACGGATCACTCGGGCGATTTGATTGTGACGGATGTGAAGCGTTTGATGGCGAATGAGAAAAAGAACTTGCTCACCTCCTACGGCGGAGCTTCGACTTGGGTCGTGCGAACGCTGAAAAAATATGAGCCAACCCGAGTGAACTTTGCGGGTTATGATTATGAAGAATTGTCTTCGATTGTACTCCCGGCCAATCAAACGCCGGCCGAAGATTTTTTGCCGCTCATTCCTCCCGCCGAGACACGAGGCCGTTCATTGATTCTGCGGCCACCGCAAGTCGCATCGAGTTTTGTGCGCACAAACACCAAGGTGACGTTGTCGCGAATCGAAATTCTATCGCGTGAATCAATTGACCTTGTCGCGAAAACGCCGATTTGGGAGTTTCAATCGGAAGGTTTGATCTCGCAGATCGATCTACCGAAGTTGGCAAATGATCCTTGGGCGGTCAAAGGGCGCTATCGCTGGGAGCTGCAGTACTCAGCGACACCTGCTGGCAGTGAGATGCCGACGCACCTATCGAGAAGCAGCATCGATTTTATTTTCTAGAAGCTACTGAGATTTGTCTTGAGTATCTGGCTTCTTGGCGGCGGCGTCGCAACTCGCTTTTTCTTCAAAGGCGACCACCGTTTTTCCTGACTTTGTAGGGCACTCGACGCGGTCATCCTCGGGATGACAGTGCGTCAGCGGTCCGAGCTCTCGCACTTCGACCCTTGTGAGTTTGCGGCAGGCTTCGGGCGCTTCTTTGATAAAATAGAAGGACCGTTTGATGTCTTTGAGCTGCACATCAAGACCTGAGGCCTGTGTGTCCTGGCATAGCGCGAACAATACGATAAGTGACAGAAAACTCATCAAGGCTGTGGTGCGCGACTGTGTTTTCATCGCTAGATTCCAACGGCTTTCATTAGAGTACGAAGCGCCTGGATCTGTTTTCCGGACTTTGATGTATAGTTGGGGCCGGTGTAGCCAAACCAGTCCCAGCAGCCGTAGGGGTTATCACTTGTTTTTTCGGCCTGCGGATAGAGGACGACCAGCTGATTGGTCTCGGCCCATTCGTTAAAGCCGGCGTGGTCCACAAACTGTCGATCAATGAAGTCTGGATTCATTTGGCATCCGTGAAGGGCAACGTGAAGTCCGCAGCGCGCCGATGGTCCGGTGCAAGCTTTCGGAATGTAAGCAGCTCCCCAACCGTGCATCACCGCGTCTGTGCCGATCAGAGCTCGCTGGTCAAAGAAGACGAGCGATGAGCGATCGATTGTTCCCGGTGCGGCAAGCGCGGTGTGCTGCGGATCCGTCTGCGCTAAGATTTCTCCGGCGAGATCGTATCCACAATTGAGCAGCCACGGTGTTCCCATCATTGAGCAGAGGTTGCCGTAGTTGGGCGTAAGAAATCCATGTGACGCTGAGCTGTGGGTTGCGCGTTGAATGGCGTGAGTGGGCACGAATGTCTGATAAAACTCGGCCAGCTTGTCGCTCTCGCCTGGGCGAATGATCATGTCATTCTGACTTGCGAAAATATAAACGCGTGAATCGCGAACGCCACTCAGCGGTTCGATTTCATTTTGTGAAGCTCGGCGGTTGGCGAGATCGACATGGTCTTTGACGACGACTTGCGCTGGGTTATGCATGCAGGTGCCCTGTGCACGGCTTGAGTCACCTTTGGCGCATTCCCAGATTCCTCCGGCAATACTGGCCACGCCTTTAATCGTCGACGAGTGGGCGAGGTGCATTTGAACCGCCATGAATGCGCCTGATGAAACACCCGAGATTGAAACGCGAGATCCGTCGAGCTTGAGTTGCGGAAGACGTTCGAGCGGAGGCACGGGAGGTTGAGCGGGCAAGAGTGCCGATGGCCAGCCGACAGGAACGGGAAACCAGCTGGGCGGCCATGCGGGAAGCGCCGAAGCGACGGCAGATAGGGTGGTAACGAATAGCAAAAGCGCGAGCTTTGATTTAAAATTCGCGACAACGGCAGATTTGAGTTTGCGGTGCATTGCAGTGCCCCCTTGGCTGGTTTTGTTTTATGCCGGGGGAATACGGGGCCTCAAGTGAAAGCGGTTGATGACGCGAAAGTGCACAGATATTGACATCCGCCATGTTCGTTCGTGAATTGATAACATGATGAAGAATTCAACTTCTGGTCTCATTTTTCCACGCCAGGCGCTTTCGAGTCGCGGCCGTGGTTTGACTTTTTGACGACGTCCTTCTGATGCCTAGTCGCTCTGACGTGCGCTCGCGAAGAGATCCTGCGCTGGATACGCGTTTGACGAAGTCGCTCGATGCGCGTGCCGCTCATCAGTGCCAATATGGACACGGTGACAGAAGCGGCGATGGCCGTGGCGATGGCGAAAGAGGGTGGATTTGGGCCGATTCATCGCTTCATGTCGATTGACGCTCAAGCGGATCAGGTGGCTGAAGCGAAGCGAGCCTTGCAAGTTCGCCCCGGCAGCGTTGTTGGTGCCAGTATTGGCGTTGGTGACGAGGCGCGGGAGCGAGCGAAGGCGCTGTTGAAGGTTGGCGTCGATGTGATCGTTTTGGATATTGCTCACGGACATTCGGCGCAGATGATTGAGACACTCAAGTGGCTGAAAGACATGGCGCCTCACGTTCAAGCGATTGCGGGGAATATTGCGATGCCTGACGCCGCGATCGAGCTAGCCGATGCTGGTGCTGATGCGATCAAAGTTGGAATTGGTCCTGGATCGATGTGCACCACTCGCATTATCACGGGCTGTGGAGTCCCGCAGCTCACGGCAATTGCGCTTTGTGCGGAAGCGATCGAGGGGCGAGATATTCCGATTATCGCGGATGGTGGGCTCAAGACCTCTGGCGATATCGTAAAGGCTCTTGCTGCTGGTGCCGATACGGTGATGCTCGGCTCGATGCTCTCAGGTTGTATCGAAACACCGGGAGAGATTGTCGCTGGTCGCAAACAATATCGAGGCATGGCATCGAAAGCGGCGCAGGTTTCGTGGCGAGGCGGAGTGCCGGAAGGCATGGCGCCGGAAGGTGAGAGTCGGTCGGTTGCGATCAAAGGACATGTGCGCGATGCAGTTCTTGAGATCTGCGGAGGTATTCGCAGCGGGATGAGCTATTTGAATGCGAATACAGTTTTAGAGATTCGCGAAAAGGCCCGGTTTATGGAGATGACGGCGGCTGGTGCGATGGAGTCGCGAGCTCACGGCCTTGCAAGCTCGTCGACGTGAACACATTGAGTTGAAGTTCATTTGCGAGATTGGTGATCGCCCGGACTCCTCGAAGACTGTGCCCCTTGCTGTCGATTCGCGGTGAGTAAGTGGCGATACCCATAACGCCCGGTACGACGGTGATCAAGCCGCCACTGACGCCACTTTTGGCTGGGAGTCCGACGTGGAAGGCCCACTCGCCGGCCGAGTCATACATGCCACACGTAAACATCACACTGAGGACATCGCGAACGTGCTGAGGTGCAAGTACGATTTTTTTCGTGATCGGGTTGACTCCGCCATTGGCAAGAGTCGCGGCCATCATCGAGAGGTCGCGCGTATCGGCCAAGATCGAACACTGCTGAAAGTAGCAGTCGAGCGAGGATTCAATCGCGTCGCCAATCACATTGAAATGTCGAAGCAGGTGAGCGATAGAGCGATTGCGGTGGGCCGTGGCTTTTTCTGATTGAAAGACGGACTGGTCGATGCGGAGCGGATTCCGAGTGGATCGTCCGGCGCAATCACTGAGTAGCGTGACGATCGTGTCGATGGGTGGTGTTGGGATTTTTTGCGAGAGAAGGCCAGTGATGGCAATCGCGCCCGAGTTGATCATCGGATTGTATGGGCGGTGTGTTGTCTTTTCGAGTTCAACGATAGAGTTGAAGGCTTCGCCTGAGGGTTCCACGCCCACTGAAGACAGAAGTTTTTCTCGGCCAATCTCGCGTAGCGCGAGGCCGTAGACAAACGGTTTAGAAATCGACTGCAGGCTGAACTCGACCGCGTCGTCGCCGACGGAGGTTGTGCTGCCGTCGATGGTGGTGAGCGAAAGTGCAAAGTGATCGGGATTGGCTCGCATGAGTTCAGGGATGTAGGACGCGGTTTCTCCGTCACCGAGAGAGGCGTAGCGTGTGTGCAGGGAGAGGAGGCGTGATTCGATGGATTCCATAGTATGTGAAGACGTTTAGCGGAGTTGTGGCAACGTGTCGACACCCGTTGTGCTGCGATGCTCTGAAAAAAAGCTTTTTATCAAACGGTGGCGATGCAAACATGATTCTAAGTTTTGCGCATCGAGGATGAAGCGCCAAAGACTTGATCAGAGACTGAAGTTCATTTTGCAAGGAGGCAAGGCGTGATCTCAATCCGCGTGTGTTTATCATTGGTATCGTTGGTTTTATTGTTGGGGCTATCGGCACAGGCCAACGAGTTTGCCATTGTCGGCGACGCCGGCAAGTGGGCGACTGGCTCAAAACTTCAGCTTGAGTCCATTCAAAGGACTTCGGTTCGCTCGCTCATCATGCCAGGAGACAATCTCTATTCAGGCACCTATCAGTCAACCTGGGGACCATGGCTAAAAGCGGGATTTAACTTTGATATCGTCGCCATCGGGAATCACAACGGGGGCTACGCCAAGGAGGTCGCCTTTTTTGGAATGCCGGCGGCCTTCTATGCTGAGGCCATTCCTGGGCTTGCGCGATTTATCGTTTTAAATTCAGACGATAAAAAGACGGTGAATGAGCAGATGCAGTTTCTTGACCGCGAGCTCACGGCGGCGGTCGAGCCTATGGTGTTTCTTGTGTATCATCATCCGACCTACAATGTTTCAACAGATCACACGTGGGACGAACGGCGTGATTTTCAACTGGCGTTGCGCCGTCGTCTGACGCAGTTTCGAAAAAAAATCACGGCGGTGGTTATTGGACATGATCACCTGGCAGCGCTTGGCCACTTTGGCGATGTTCCCTATATTTTGAGCGGTGCTTCGTGGAACGTTCGCAGCGATCGTCCGGTGAACAATATTCAGCAAGGCGTGTCGGTGCGCACGGACTGGTTCTTTGATGACGTTCCCTATTGGGTCAAGCTCTCATTTGCGACCTAAGGTCGCACCCCACAGGCGCGGCTTGATTTTATCCGCGCAAGCGATGACCAGGTTCGGTGTACAAGTCTGATCGAAACCGGAGCGCCGGCGGTCTTGGAGGCGAACTGCGCTCCAGCGATGCAAAGCGCACAGCAACAACAGTCACAGCAATGAGTCTCTCCGTTTTACTATTGAGTCTCATTTTCGGTGTCCTCAGTTCTTTGACGTTGGGGCGCATCGTGCTTGGCACGATGTTCCGCTTTCGTGCGGTGCCAACGACCACGCGTTGGTCGGTGCTCAAGACATCGGCCCTGGGCGCGCTTGCCTTTTTGCCGCCACTTTTTTTGGTCGGCTTCGTTTTGTTTTCAGTTTTAGTTATGAATGCTTCGGTTCATTCACTCAGTTTGACTGCGGCCCAAGAGCAGATATTCGTTGGTCTTTGCGGCACCGGCTTTTTATTACAGCTATTTTTGGGCCAACGGCTCTCTGTCGGCGATGAGCTGATTGTGGAGCGATTTGTGACGGGTGAGTTTTTGCGTTTGAAGAAGAGCGATATCGTCGCCGTTGAAATCTATCATCCGGCTTTGAATCCACGCCAAAAGCGGGTGCAGCTGCGGCTTGGATCGGGCGAGATTGCGAAGTTGGATTTTGGTCAGGATATTGTCAGTGACCTTCGCGAGTGGATCGGTTTGACAGCGATTTAGCGCGCCGTGGCATTCGCGCCGATGGCTTCTTTCGAGCCTCGTCGGATATCGCTTCACAGATTGAGTTTGGTCCGCTAACGACCTCTCGGACCGTCGTGTCGAGGGGGATAGAGATGATCGTTGGAGTAAGATCGCGTTTCGTCGTTTTTTCGGCCGTTATGATGATCGGGTTTACTCTGGGAACAGCTCGAGCTGCGGTTGAGTCAGTTTCGATCGGTACCGTTGCGCCGGCGAGCGAGTCTTCGACTGTTTCTGGGTCAGCGGCCAAAGTTCTTGGCAGCAAACAATTTGAAGAGACGCAGACGATCACCGACGCCAAACTTCGTGCCGATGCGGGCTCACTCTCACAGTGGAGTGCAAAGGCGAGCTTGTCATACTATGGCCCGACACTTGGTGACCTCTCCGCGCCGGATCAGCCCAATCCCGATGGCTCTGTTGGCAGCTACTCGCAGGCCATCAAAGGCGCTGTTTCTGTTCGCTATCGTATGAGCCCTGAACGGGCGTTTAGCGCTGGAACTGGCGTTGCCCTCAATCATCCATTTCATGGCATGGATCGCGTTGACGCCAACAATCCTTTTTTGACCTACGATCACACGATGCGATTTGGCGGACTGCAGATGCGGACGTCGCCTGGAATGACGATTTCGACCGTACCCAACTACACTGCGATTGCTCAGGTCGGCGGTCTCACGCTGGATAACTCGATGGTCTATGGTTTGGGACGCTCGGGATTTGCGCTGTCGTTTGACACGAACCTGTCATACTGGATCTATTCGCGTGAGTATCGTCCTGGCTCGACAAAAAAAGGGGGCGACGGACTGGCGCAGCAGTACACCATCGCTTGGTATCCAGGTGTGAAGTACAACTTCTCCGATCGCTTGAATGTGAATTCATCAGCGGGCTTTCAGCTCTATAACCCACGTCAGATGGGGGATGCTTCGACGCTTTGGAATCGAAGCGTGACGTTGCGCTTAGGGCTTGGCTATGCCTTCTCGCGCGATGTTTATTTTGCGCCCTACGTTCAAGGCTTCACAAACAATCGCTCGCCAGAGATGACGACCTTCAATGTGTCCGGCGTGTTCTCGGTATTGTAGAGTCGCCACGATTGCACCGGGCCTGCGGGCTCGACTTTTGTCAGGGAAGTGATCTTCCACTCGAGACACGAAGATGAACGCGATAAACTGAGGCTATGGAAATCCATCGCAAAGTTTTGACGGTCTTTTTATTCCTCTTCACGGCCTCTTCAGCATCTTTTGCTGCGTCTGCGCAGATCAAAGACGAGAATTTGCGCTGCTTTCAGGCGCTCGGAAAGTTCGAATTTGCCGAGGGCTCAAAGCACTACGGAAAACTTCTCGTGGTGGCGCGAAACCCGGGTGGACTCAAGGAGTACGTGTGGGATGGACGAGCAATGTCGATTCTTGTTCGCGGCAAAGGTGTGCGGCCCCAGCTTGATCAGCCCAAAGATATCTTTTGGAGCACCGACGAATTGGCTAAAGGCGGCGATGGTCGTGTGATGCTGAAAACGAAGGGGATGCGGCTCAGCTTGCACGATATTGCCTACATGCAGTTACAGTTGATTCGCGATAGTTTTGTCCGTCTCAGAGAGGACGACTCCGGAGCGCAGCGGAATGTGGTCTATCGTGAAATGCTCGCCGCATGTCGCGACGTGAAGGATATGATGATCGATCACAAGACAATCGGCACGTTGGCAAAAGAGCAGCTCGAGCGTCTCGATGCGCCGGTTGAGGCCGATCGCCGCAGCCAGCATCAGGGTACGAAGCCGTAGACTTGCCGAGCGGTTACCAGGCGACTTTTTTATCGGCGAGAATGTGCAAACGGACCGGCCAGTTCTCAATGACCCAGTCAGCGACCTCTGTGATTTGTGAATCGCGAGCAACTGAAACGCAGCCAGCGGTCCAATTCTTTTCGAGGCTGCTTGCAACCGAGCACGCCGATGCGAAGAGTGGAATTCTCAGCGGTCCGTGAATACCGACCGAGTGTCCTGAGCGGCCAGCCTGCAGATCGATTTCATTTGGATACCCAACAGGAATAAACAGTCCGTAACGATCTGATTTTCGCGGGGCTCCTAGCCAGTAGGAGCCAATCGGTGTCTTGCGATCGCCCTCTGCGGATTTACCAAGGCCATTGGAACCGATGGAGGTGCGCATCGCCTTAACGGCGCGATCCTGTTTACACAGGTAGAGTCCTTGAGTTGATTCGCTCCATACAATTTCGCGGTCATAGCCAACACAGAACGCGTCGGCCTGGGCATTCAAAGAAAGTTCGCTTTGGGCGATGGTCTTTGCCGAGAGCTTGCAGCTTTTGTCGTCTTCAAGTGAGGCCTTCAGCATGTTTCCGCGAATAGCGGTGACGTCGGTGGTGGTCAAAAGAGTCGGTTGAGGGAACGGTTGGTCCCACTGGGTGAGAACACCCTTGGAGTCGATACGACTGGCGGCATGGCTCACCAAGGGGGCTCCGATAGAAAACGTGACAAGAGCGGCGAAGAGAAGCGACTGAATCATGTCTTTGGTCGTGCAAAATCCGGGCAAGATCTGTGGCGGTCTCGGAAAGACGATGTCCCGCGGGAGGCTGATCTTTGGAGTGGGTCGGTCTTTCTTTTTTACTGGGAGTGTCGAGGCTCTAGACAGGGATCGATCTAAACTAGAACGCGCTTGGAGCCTCAAGAAAGCGCGCGGCGCGTGGCTCAGTCGTCGGGTAAATTTCAGCGAGGTTCAGAACTTGGCCGGACTCCATTCGTCGGAATACATGTCCGCGGGTGATGCCGGATGTTGAAACTCCGCAGGCACCCATCAGTTCAGCAAAAGCTTTCAGGGTTTGCCCGTGAAAGTTGGCAACGCGCACACGTTTGTCTTCGACGACAAGGCCAACGGTGAGTCGCGGATTGTTGGTTGCAACACCTGCGGGACAGTGATTTGTATTGCAGCGGCGAGCTTGAATGCATCCGAGTGCCAGCATCATGCCTCGGGCTGAGTTAACCGTGTCGGCACCGAGCGCCAGAGCTTTGAAGAGGCTAAAGCCAGTCACGATTTTTCCTGAGGTGATAATCTTGATATGTTTCTTCAACCCCATCAGTTCGAGAGTGACGCGAACGAGAGTGAGTCCCTCGGCCCACGGCATCCCGAGGCTATTGGTGAACTCCAAAGGAGCAGCGCCGGTTCCGCCCTCTGCTCCGTCCACGGTGATAAAGTCGGGATAGATATCGAGTCGTTTCATAGCGCGGCAGATCGAGACGAATTCAGCTGGGTTTCCAATGCAGAGTTTGAAACCAATGGGCTTTCCGCCACTGAGAGTGCGAAGTTCCTGAACGAAGCGGATAAGGCCTTCGGCGTCAGAGAAGCGGCTATGGGTGGGAGGAGAGATCACATCTTTCCCCATCACGACGCCGCGGATCTCGACGATTTCTTTTGTGACCTTTGCGGCCGGCAAAATGCCACCATGTGATGGCTTTGCGCCCTGCGAGAGTTTGATCTCAATCATTTTGATGTGGGGATGCTCCGCTCGCGCTTTAAATTTTTCAGGCGAGAATGTTCCATCGGAATTGCGGCAACCAAAGTAACCTGTACCAATCTGCCAGACCAAATCTCCGCCGGGCTCAAGGTGATGGGGGGACACGCCGCCCTCGCCCGTGTTGTGATAAAAGCCACCGATTTTGGCGCCGCCATTGAGTGACTGAATGGCTTGCGCACTCAGCGATCCGTAGCTCATGGCAGAGATGTTGAAGATGCTCGCCGAGTAGGGCTTCAGGCATTGATGATTGCCGATCGTCACACGCAGTGAGGCGGGATCGACGTGCACAGACCGGAGTGAATGTTGCGCCCATTCGGCTCCTGCGGCGTAGAGGTCGCGCTGGGTGCCGAATGGAACGGTGTCGAGTTGTTTTTTGGCACGCTGATATACGACCGAGCGCAAGTCGCGAGAGAATGGTGCACCGTCGGTGTCGTTTTCTACGAAGTACTGTTGAATCTCGGGCCGAATCTCCTCGAAAAAATAGCGAAGCATGCCGAGGATGGGGTAGTTGCGCAGGATTGCTCGTTTGGTTTGAAATGCATTTTGGCATCCCATCACGATGAGGGGGATGAGGGGTACGTAGAGCCAGTAAAAGGCCGGCGAGACAGACTCGCCAAGTAAGGCGACCAAACCAACGGCAAGAACGGAGACGACGAAAAAGTGTGAGCGCATGATGTCATTTTAGGGCTCAGGCGCTGGGAAGCAACGCTTGGTTGGCCGGGCGGGGCGAAAGCCTCGGTCGGAGATTGATTGTCGCCAAAGATCCTCGTAGGCTGCGGGCCATCGATATGCCGTCAACGGGAGATGGACCATGTTAAAGGCCTATACGCTATTCACTGTACTGAACTTGCTGACCGGTCTGGCATGGGGACACGGCGAAGACAAGCTGGGGCCCCACGGCGGCTATATTCAAATGCCAGGCGCGTTTCACACTGAGTTGGTCCTCGACGGCTCTCACAAGGTGAAGATTTATCTCTTGGACTTCGAGTGGAAGAATCCATCGGTTCGGGACTCCGCAGTCGTTTTAGCGCTTCATGGTCGAGGACGAGTGAGAGCGAAATGTGTAAAGAAAGATGACCACTACGCTTGCGAGTTTTCGCCGGTCGTTGATTTAGGAAAAAAAGGGACCTTGGTTCTTGAGGCCAAGCGCGAGAAGGAAAAAGGAAAATCGGTTCGCTACGAGTTGCCGTTGGCACTGTCGTCAGGCGACAAGGGACATAGTCAACATCACTAACGGGGTAGAGAGTTATGTATGAGGACATGAATCAGGTGCACCGCTTTCGCATGCCAGTTGAGGAGTTCACTTCGCCCAATCCCATAACGGCATCGGAGTCGTCGTCGATCGAAGAGTTACGTCAAATTATGGATGCCAACGGAATTCGACATATTCCGATCGTCAATCACGAGAAGGTGGTTGGGATCATCAGTGATCGCGATCTTCGCGTTGTGGCAGGCTTAAGGCTTGCCGATAAAAAGATGATCACAGCTTCGGATCTGATGGTTCGCGATCCGCTGACCGTGAGTTCAGAGATGCCTCTCGATGAAGTGGCGTTTGAGATGTCGACTCGCAAGGTCGGGAGTGTCATCGTGAATGACGAAAATGACGAGCTGCTCGGTATTTTCACCGTGACTGACGCGCTCAATGCACTGATTGAAATTGCACGACAAACGGAGCAGTAAACGAGCTGTGCTAGCGCTCGATTTCAAGCAGCGTTTTTTTCATTTTCAGGCCGCCGGAATAGCCACCGAGTGAGCCATTGTGGGCGGTCACACGATGGCACGGTACGATGATACAAGCCGGATTCCTTCCGTTGGCTGAGCCGACCGCGCGGACGGCTTTTTCGTTCTGAATACCTTTGGCGATGTCTTTATATGAGCAGGTTTGCCCATATGGAATTTTACTGAGTTAAGCCCAGACTTGCTTCTGGAAAGGTGTTCCTTCCAGGTCGAGAGCCACGGTAAAAACTTTCCGCCGACCGGCAAAGTAATCGGCAAGTTCAGTCGCGGCACGGTGAAGATGTTTTTCTTGGTTGGGAGCCAGGGCGCTACCCAGTTTCGATACCGAGAGGGGTTGTTTCTTACGATAGATTCCGCACAGTCCTTTGTCGGAAGCGACAAGAAACAGCGAACCAACAGGCGAGGAGATTTGGATTTGCGTTCTCATTGGTGTCCGCCTCGTCATAACTCGTTCCGGTAGCGTACCGTCAAAATCTTTGTATCAATAGCCGTACAAGATAAAGCCGAAGCCCTCGCTGTGCGCGTCCTCGATCATCAAGTAGAGTGATTCGCGACGGCTCTCGTTCATGGCGTTATCGGAGCAGGGGGACTCGGTCACCCGGATCGTCCAGTCTGGATCTGAAGTGAGGGCATCAAAGGCCGCATCGAGGTTCCGACCAAAGCTCGGCTTCTTCCATATTGCCGCCGTCAACCAGTCGTAGAATTCATCTTCCGTTGTTTCGCAGGTGAATTCGAACGTCTTGATTTGTTTAGAGGCATGGGTGTGCGGGGCGGTGGCGGCCCGTACGGTGTGGGTCGCTTGTGCGGAAAGTGCGCTCGAAGCGGAGACCGTGACAAGCGCAATCAGGAGAAGGCGAAGCGTCAATTTTTCCATAAAAACCTCCAGGCAGGCGTGGCTTAAATCTCTTATTGTCAGGAGTCAACTCATGGCGCCAGGGGTGCGAAGCTCGGTGCGGCGTGAAAGCTAAGATTTCTCAACAATTTAACGAACTCGCGCCTAAGGCTCTAGACTGAGCGACAATGAGTAAATTTTGGCAGAATCTTTCGGTTTCAAAAAAGCTGTATGGTGTTGTCGGAATCATGGCACTGCTCATCGCGGCAGAGCTCTTCACACTGTATTTTGCGATGACCACTCTATCGGCCGTTCGTGGCTTTGTCGGTAGCGAAGGGCTGTGGTCAAAGGCACAAAAGACAGCCGTCAACAGTCTTCTGCGCTATGCAATGACTCGCGACGAAGCCAACTACAAACTTTATCTTGCAGAGCTCGAAGTGCCACTTGGCGGTCTGCATGCCCGCCTTGCGATCGAGAGTCCGGTCGTCGATGTCGACGGCGTAAAAGTCGGTCTTCTCAAGGCGAAAAATCATCCGCTCGATATCATGCCGATGGTGAGGTTTGCGGAGCGCTTTCGTTCGGAAGATCTATTTAGACATGCGATCGAGACTTGGCGCCACGGCGATCAGCTGATCGCCGATTTGATTGCTCTTGGACAGCAACTGCACTTGGAGATTCAGCGAGGAGCAGCCAGCGATCGGCGAAAGATCGATCAGCTGACCGAGAAGATCTTTGAGTTGGATCGAAGTTTTACACAAGCTGAGAATGATTTCTCATATGGCCTTGGTGCCGCCTCGCGGTGGCTCGAGGGAGTGCTGATGGCGCTCTTGCTAGTTGCGGTGATTTTAGTCGAAGGCACCGGAGTGGTTTTGACCATTTCGCTTGCGCGAAGCTTAAAGAAAACGCTCTCAGAGTTCAATGCCGCTGCAGAAAAACTTGGCGAGGGTGATTTTTCTCAGCGGGTACCAGTTCAATCGACAGATGAGCTTGGACAGTTGGCCGAGTCGCTCAACCGGATGGCGAGCAATCTTCGTCGACAGACGAATGAACGACAGAATGCAGAGCACGCAAGCGAAGCGAAGAATCTTTTCTTGGCGAACATGAGCCACGAAATTCGAACGCCCCTGAACGCGATTCTGGGGTTTTCCGAGATGCTCTCTGATCCCGCACTTTCGGACGAAGACCGAAGATCTTACGCGACCATCATCAAGAGAACTGGAGCCAGCTTGACGTCGATTATCAACGACATCTTGGACCTCTCAAAAGTTGAAGCGGAAAGTCTTGAGATTGAGGTCAAGCCGTTCTCCGTTCGGCATCTTTTAGAGGATCTGCAGTCGGTGTCGCGCCTGCTGTGTCAGGAAAAGGGTCTGCATTTCTCATTCGTGAAGCGCGGTGATGTCGCTGAGTACATTGAGTCAGATCCAGTTCGTTTGCGGCAGATCTTGGTTAACATCATTGGCAACTCGATTAAGTTCACGGAGTACGGGTCGATCACAGTGTTCTATGAAGCCGTGGGTGGTCATCTCCTTTTTACCGTGCAAGACACTGGATCGGGAGTTTCGCCCGAGCAGGTCGGTCGACTTTTTAAGCCTTTCTCGCAGGGCGATAGTTCTATTCGGAAAAAATTTGTAGGCACTGGCCTAGGGCTTCTAATTTCTCAGAGGCTGGCTCAGCTTCTTGGTGGCGATGTGATTCTGAAGAACAGTTCCGCTGGCCAAGGGAGTTCCTTTGTCATTCAGATCGCCTATGTACCGATTGTGGCATCGCTCGTCGAAAGGACGCGGTCGACGTCGGTAGAGGAGTTGGAAGCGTCGCTTGAGGGGAAAAGCATTCTTGTCGTCGAAGACTCGCTCGACAATCAGTTATTGGCGGAGCTGTTTTTGACAAAGAGTGGAGCCCGGGTGGAGTTTGCAAACAACGGTCTCGAGGGCGTTGAAAAGGCGTGTGATAGTCGTTTTGATATCGTTTTGATGGATATCCAAATGCCAGTGATGGATGGTTATGCGGCCACGCGTGAGCTTCGAGAGCGAGGCTACAGAGCGCCTATAATCGCCCTAACGGGATTTGCTATGAAGGAAGATCGCGAGCGGTGCTTGAAAGCGGGCTGCGATGACTATTTGTCAAAACCGTTTGATCGTAGCAGTCTTGTGAGCTGCGTTGCCGCTCATACACACTAGAGCGGCCGGGAAGTCGCGGACGAAATGAAGAAAAGACCGAAAAAAGTCAGGAAAGTCGATCTTCGCAAGATCGATCCAGGGGCTCATCCTCTTTGTGAGGATAAGGAAACGGCGCAGTCGAGGACGCGCGAGCTTCAGAAAACGATGTACGACTTGCTGTATTTGATGTTTGCGCACAATCGGTACTCACTGTTGATTGTCCTACACGGTATCGATACGGCCGGCAAAGACGGCACGGTTCGACATATTTTTTCTGGTGCAAACCCGCAAGGCATTCGAGTTTTTTCATTTAAAAAACCGACAACTGAAGAGTCGAGACATGACTTTTTGTGGCGCTGTCACCGCCACACGCCAGAGAGTGGATTGGCGACGATTTTCAATCGGTCGTACTATGAAGAGGTGACGACGGTTATGGTTTATCCGGAGTATTTGGATGAGCAGCGCATTCCCGATGAACTGAAGGAGCGACCTGATTTTTTTGAGAGTCGCTTTGAGAGCATCAATGCCTTTGAAAAACTCTTGGCTGAAAAAGGCACGGTGGTTATCAAGCTGTTTTTACATATTTCAAAAAACGAGCAGAGAAAGCGAATCAAGGAGCGACTCGAGAATCGCAGTAAGAACTGGAAGTTTTCGGCTGCAGATATAAAGGAGCGTCGCCATTGGGATCGCTACATGGATGTCTTCGAGAAAATGCTCACTCGAACCAGCACGCCCTATGCGCCATGGACAGTGGTGCCCGCCGACGACAAGTGGTATCGCGACTATGTCGTTTCAAAGACGATTGTTGAGCGTCTTGAGCGTCTCGCCATGAGTTTTCCTAGGGCCAAGCGACAAAACCTGAGTGTCAGATGACTCCTCTTGGGCGAGGCGTAAGAGCAATGTGGCTCAGAACTGCTCTTGTTGTGGCCGGTCTTTACGCTGTGGTCATGATCTGTCCCGACCGAACGGTGGATGCTTGGCAGATATTTAATCCGAAGAAAGTGGCCCTTATGGTTTTTGCTCTGGCGCTGATTCAGGCGCTAGGTGAAGTCTTACGTTCAATCTTGGGCGATAGGCGCGGGTCGATTGTGGGCGGCTTTTTAGCGGGATTGGTGTCCAGTACAGCAGCGACGGCGACGATTGCGCGGCGACGGTTGCGCGGTCACGCTGACACGGACCGCTTGACCTTTCTGTCGGCAACGCTGGCGATGATGTTTGAAGGATTAGTTCTTGTTTCCTTTGGTGCCGATGGGCTTCACGGCTCGCTTTTCATTCTATTTTTGGGTCCGATGGCATTGACGTCGGTTGCGATTTGGCTGCTCTCAAGAAAGGCCAAAGGTGCCTCGAGTGGGCAGCGAGTGGCAGCGGGGATTGACCTCGTCGCTCTTCTCAAGCTTTTCGGTCTTCATTGTCGGGATTATTTCGCTTTCAAAGGTCATGCAGATCTTTGCCGGTCAGAGTGGACTTCTGATTTTGACGTTCGTGGTGTCTCTATTTGAAATTCACGGCTCATTGATTGCCAATGTTCAGCTTCACGATGCCGGGACATTTGGAGTTTCACTTCTTGGCGGCCTCTTGACTGTTTCAATTGCCGCATCGGTCATCTCGAAGTGTGGCTTGGTGTACTTTTTGGCGGAACCGGGTTTTAGGCGAGACGTCTTTCGATATACGGTTGCGGTATTGGTCGCACTGGCGGTGAGTTGGTCCTGTTTTATGTTGATTGAAGCGGTTCTCGCCAATCGGCATGTCGGTGTTTAAAGTAAGGGCGAAACCAGACGGATTGTATCGTCCGGCCCGCCCTTTTGAGGGGTAGCGTTAAGTGATTTCAGAGAGTGCGCTGAAAACATTTTCGTTTAGACGAAAAGCATTTTGTGCTTCGGCACAGATCTCTGGAATGCTGGCGTCAGGGAGCGAGCCGAGCTCGTCGAGGCGCGCTCGGTACAGTGTCTTCATGGCGTCGATATCGTCAAAATCATACTGATAGAACTCAAGACTTTTGCCGCCGGTAAATTGCCGTGCCACCTGCTTGCCAACAGTTTGACCTCCGGCCAGATCGCCTAAGTATCGAACATAGGCATGGGCAACGAGCAGACCTGGTTTTGTCTCGCTGAGGTTTTGAATATGACCCGTGTAGGCTTGGACGGCATCGTTGAGAAGCTGAGTCGCTTCGACCTCCGAAGACGGGTTCCACTTCTGGAAGTCGACATTCAGTGTGTCTGATCGAAAGAGCTCTGGAAGATAGATTCGCGAGACGTATTCGTTGTTCTTATTTTCGGTCAACGCACTTTCGAGCGCGGCGTAGACTTTGCGAAGTGCCCATAGGTAGTGGATATAGGCTTTTTCTGAACAATGCCCGAGCAGCAGAGTTTTGATAAAGCTTGCGCCCTCGGCGCTCTGGTGGGCCTTTGCTGTGGAGTGGCGAAGTTCAGCCGAGAGAGAGGGTACAATGTGGAGGCGGGGCGGGGTGCTGGTGGTTTCGATTTGTGTTTGCATTGTGGGCTCCTTGTCGCTTTGCAAAGAAAGCTCATGCTCGTGTTTTATAGAGTGTTAACACAAATCAGGCGAAGATGCTCGGCAATGCGTCAGATAAAAGCCGTGAGGCATTTTTTTGACCTAAAAATTGAGATTTATTATTTATTTATATTTTTTTAAGTTCTTCGACAAAACTGCGCTACAGTGCATCCTTTTTGTTTATTGAGGCCTACCGGAATTGCGCCAGGATGACCCGGTTTCGTGTTTGGTGTGACGGTTCGAGAACACGAGTAGCTGAAATCGCAAAGACAGGCCGCGGCGTCGAGTGACAGCTTCAATGTGATGTCTAGTCTAAAATGAATATGAATATTCGGATGTTTGACCAGCGGTTCGCTCGATCGATTTCGTCTTTAATCTTATTTGTGGCCATGTTTGTGGCGAGCGGAGGCGGAGCGATTGCGGCGCCGAGTGCGGGGGATTTTACCCGTGAACCCGATGTGACGATCAACACCAAAAGCCTATTCAAGCTACCGAAGGACATTGTTTCCGTTCCGATCTTAAAGGATCTGCTGACAGAAGATTTTGTTTTCTACTATCGCGATAGCGGAGCTGATTGGTTGAGTTTTCGTGGGGCGCTTGCGCGGTTGGCGTTCGAGAATAGTTCCGACTGGCCGACGAAGCTGACGGCGTGGATTTTAAACGGTCCGGCGGAGGTGGCGTTATGGGCTGGGGCGGATGGAAAGCTCAATCACTTTTTAGTCGTTGTTGATCAGACGGGGGTGAAAGCCTTGTTTGAGTTTTTGGCGAAGATCGCGGCAAGCGATTCACAGTTAAAGAGGCAGACAATCGGTGGACGCGAGGTTCAGGTTCTCACACTTGCGACCGGTCGGCTGGTCTATTTGGCGACTGAGGAGAATCGACTTTTTGTGTTTTCCGACTCTTCGATGAGCCTGCCGGTTGCGGCAACGGGGCGTTCGATTGTCGATCGCACGAAGTCGTTCTTTGGACTCGGCGATGGCGTTTCGATTTATGGTCCTCGGCTTGGCAAGGCCGATCACGTCGCGACTGTTGCTGCCAGCTATTTGAGCTTCGGTTATCAGGCCTTCTTTAGCGGGTTGCGGTCGCTCAGATTTGATTTTGTCGATAAGCTCTGGGAGACGCAGGTATTCCGGGCTGATGGTTTGCCGCTTGTCGATACGAAAGACTGGGCGCAAATGCCTCGAGGGGCCGCGTTTTGTGTGGCAGTGCCGATTGATAGAAAGAAAGTCGGCGCGATCGTAAAGGCGGCGAGCTGGCTTGATAAGGCGTATGGGAATGCTGTTGCATGTTGGTATCCCGGTTCAAAGATCTATACGCCGATGATTGCACTTCGTGGAGGCTACGGCACGTTGGCGGGACAGAATGCCGAACTGAAGACTGTTTTTTCGAGTTTGATTGGGGCGCGTGAAAGCTTGTTGGTGAAAGGCGTCAATGACGATGATTCGCCGACGTTAAAGTGGCTTCCGGCCCTGCCGGTTGTTGAGGAGAAGCTTGGGGCCGGTCGTGTCGGGTACACGCGCGAGGTCGGTGGTCGCTATGGAACCTATGCCTCGAAGCAGAGTAAGATGATGGATAAATTAGGGTCTCGTCGATTTTTTCGAGTGAGACTTGTCGCGACACCCGACACGATTCTATTTTCACCAGATGATCAACTGATTGAACGCGGGCTTTTGACTTTGGATGGAAAGTTTCCATCGATGGCAGCTTCGCTGACGGCAAAGGCCAAGACGCCATCCTTTGTTCTTGCGCCCGATGCTTTTTCGAAACTCGCCAAGCAAACCATTCTTGAGAGTTTGCCGGAGTCACAGGAGTCGATATTCAGGACAGCTATTTCGCGTCATCTCTTTCCCAATCTCGAGAAGTTTGGAAAGGGCGCGCTGCAGACTGCGTCGCTTTCAGATGGAAAGGGTTGGAGTCGCGTGGAGTGGGTTTCGCATGTCGCGCGCTAGATTTGCTTTGGTGAGTGTTCTGTTGGTCGCTTTCCTGACATCTTCAAAGGTATGGGCGATGGCGCCTCCGAGCCTTTCTGCTGCGGACGTTAACACCTTTCGTTCCTGGATTGTGACAATCGTCGAAGATCAGATTCGGCGCGGTCCAAATCCACGTTGGAATCATCGCGACTGTGCGGGGCTTGTCCGCTTTGCTGTACGCGAAGCGCTCACTCGGCATGACGCTGCATGGAGAAGGGCGAATGGATTTCTGGGGCGACCACTACCGCCCGAGCTCGAGCTTTCCTTAAAGGCGAGAGAGTTTCAAGCTTTGGAAGAACAGCAACGAGTCCGATTCACATTTTGTTCGTGCACTGCCTATGATTCAAAACAATGCCGAATTCTTGGGGAAGACGCTTGAGCATATTGAGCCGGGTGATCTGTTATTTTTTGACCAGGGCGATGACCAGCACGTCATGGTTTGGACGGGACGACGGATTGTCTATCACAATGGGCATCGGCCTCGTAGTGGAGAGAAAACGACTGATAACGGCCTGCGTGCGGTGAGCCTTCGCGAACTCATGGCGTGGTCCGATACGCGCTGGCAGCCGACTGCCGAGAATCCGAATTTTATCGGGTTCTATCGACTTGCATTTTTGAAGACATCGAAACAAGGAATCCTATGAAAAATGCAATCAATGCATTCAGAGCAATCAGCGCCAATATCATTCTCTCAATTGTTTTCACCTTGAGCTGTGGCTTAAGCGGCACCGCGAGTGGAGCCGACATCGATCCGAGTGGCTTTTCACTTTATTCGGGCGATAAGTTCTACGTGCTTACGGATGGTGTGTTCTCATCTGAACAGAATATTCAGGTGCGATTTGAAGCTGGCGGAAACCGAAATCTTGAATCTTACGGCGGCGTTGACGTGCGGCTCTATCGCGTGCCGAAGCCGCTTGAGTTTTTGAAAAAGCAGAAAAACCTGCATCGCCCCTTGGTGAAAGGACAGGCGTCGGGTGAGGGCCTGAGCAACGTACTCTCCTATCTCTGGGATAGCCTCTATAAGAAAACGCGACTGGCGTGGCAGCGGGTGTTTTCGAGTGAGGCGCGCAAGACGGCGGTCAAAGAGGCTCCACGTCTCGAACAGGTTCCGGCGCATACCTATAAAACAAACTTTTCAAACGAGCCGCAGTTTGCCGCGATGAAGGGGTTTGAGCTTGTGGACTCGTTTCGCTATCCGGTTTGGAGTGCGAAGCTCAATGAACCGCCGCGCGACACAAAATTGGATGGCAGCTCGAGTGGCTTCATTCAAACTCCGGCTGGAAACGTGCTTTTGCCGATGGGAAAACGAAAGCCCGGACTTTACCTGATTGAGGCGATGATCGGCTCTTTTCGTGCGACGACTTTGGCCTTTGTGAGTGATTCGGTGGTGGTAACGAAGGTGTCCTCACAGCAGGCCATGGTGTGGACGGTTCA
The DNA here is from genome assembly GCA_016713885.1 of Bdellovibrionales bacterium. GTDB lineage: Bacteria > Bdellovibrionota > Bdellovibrionia > Bdellovibrionales > JAMPXM01. The sequence goes on from JADJOF010000002.1 coordinate 458,664, forward strand.
TCGAAAAACGGGATTGAGTCGGCCCAAGAGCCGCGTGGCATTGACTGATGGTGTGGGGCTTTTGGATCAGGGCACGGCTGGGGACGATGGCGTTTACTTTTCAAGGCGATCGGTTTCCGAGCGAACATTTGCTTTGGTTGAAGATCAAGATGGTGGAGTCTCTGTTAGCGAAAATTTCTTCTACGACTCCGAAGTCTATCAATCGAAAGTCTATCTCTTCACTGACCGTCCGCTCTATCAGCCGGGAGACCGTGTTTCAGTTCGCGCGTTCGGCCGTGATTTAAAACGAAATGGTGCAAAAGATATTTGGTCATTTCTTCCGGGCGCTCAGGCGACTTTGAAGGTGATTGACTCGACGGGAGTAACACTTTTTTCGCAGAAGATGGCTTGGAATGATGCCAGTGGTGGTGAAACGCAGTTTCGTCTGCCGGACTCGGCCGAGAGCGGCGGCTACAGTCTGCGCTTGAAGTTTGAGGGCGAAGAGTATGGAGCGGCCTTTCGTGTAGCTCGCTTCACAAAGCCGCATTTTGATGCGCAGATTGTCTTTGATAAACCGGCCTATAAAGTTGGCGAACCGGTCAAGGGGCGAGTCCTTCTTTCGTACCCATCGGGCCAGCCGGTTGTCGGTGCCGATATCGATTTGCAGCTTCGATCGGAACAGATGTCGATGTTTGAAGGTTCCTATAGCTATGTGGGAGCCATGCCTGTTGAGCTTTCTGAAAAGGCCTACCGCAGCAACGAGCGAGGTGAGATTCAGTTTTCATTTCCGGCGGCGACTAAGCCATCGCGCTATATTGCTTCGGCGCGCGCGATGGATGCGGCGGCCTTTCGGGTGACGACGAAAAAAGAGATTTTGATTGAGGGGTATCTTGAGACATACGCCTTGAGCTCAGAGTTCAATGCGTCAGAGCCGGGACGTCCGATTCAGGTGACATATGTGCGGCAGGGGGCGGAGGCGGATGCATCGCAGGCGCTCTCGCAGTGGCAGGCGATTCGTCTTGAGGACCGGACCGTGAGCTCAGGTCCTGTGTCGGCATCTGATCGCGGCGAATTTGCGATGAAGCTTGAGAAGTCAGGGCACTATATGGTTCGCGTTGTCGACGTGAATGGGGTGACGCGTGGCACGCGCTCGCACGTCGTATTAGGAGCTGATCTCAAGAGTGCAACGGGGCAGCTTGAGATCTTGGCAGATCGCGAAGCTTATTCGATTGGCGATAAGGCGAAGCTCTTACTCACGTTTCCATTTAAGGCGGATGATGCCTTGCTGACGGTTGAGCGCAATGACGTCATGGCTCACGGTCGTTTGGCAGCAGTGGGCGGTTGGTTTAGCGCCAAGCGGATGAGCGATACGCAGTGGCAAATCGAAGTTCCTATTCTTGATGCTCATGCGCCAAACGTCATTTTGTCTGTGGCCTATGCGAGAAATGGCGAATTTGGTTTTCAGAACAAAGGATTGGGCGTCAAGAAGCCGATGATCGATATCGTTTTTCGTCCCGAAAAGACGTCGTACTCTCCGGGCGAGAAGGTCGTGGTCAATGTCGAGACCAAGCTCGATGGTCAGCCGCTGTCGGCTTTGGTGGCTGTCGGAGTTGTTGACGAGATGATCTATGTTCTTCAGCCCGAGATTGCTCCCCCCATTTCTGAGTTCTTTCACCATCAGCGACGCAATCAAGTTCGAACGACGTCGTCGCTCTCGTTTTATTCTTTTAATCCCGCGACGTCAGAAACGGTGCCGGAGCGTTCAACGGGTTCTGGGACCGCGGCCGGTCGAGACCTGAAGGTCCTGCAGGAGCGAGCTCGCCGTGACGCTCGCGACACTGCGTATTGGAATGGAAGTTTGAAAACAGATGCAAATGGCAAGGCTCGTTTTGAGTTCGTGATGCCAGATGCATTGACGAGATGGCGAATCACAGGACGAGGGATTGCGCTTTCGCCCGGTGGAGCTGGAGCCGTCGGTGAATCAAAAGCATTTTTCTTTTCAAGTAAACCCTTTTACTTGAAGTGGACAGGGCCGACGCGCTTTCGTTCTGGTGATAAACCCAAACCCGCCGTTGTCGCTTTTAACTCGGGTGGTACGGCTGTGGCGGCCGAGATCGTGCTTAAGGGTTCGACGTATACATTCTCGCAAAAAATCACAATGCGACCAGGAGCCAATGCCGTCGTCCTTGAGAATGCACCAGATCAGTCGCAGGTCGTTGAGGCGAAGATTGTCGTCGATGGAAAAGTGGCGGACGCCCTGCAGACAGCAATCGAATTTGTTCCTGCGACTTGGCTGCAGAGGCAGTCAAAGTTGATTCGTCTTGAAAAGAACGAGAAGCTCTCGTTGCCGACAGCGGCAAGCCATGTACGCCTTAAAGTTTTGCCCGATTCAACGTTTCAGTTTCTGCGAATTGCCGACGACCTGATGGAGTATCCATGGGGCTGCGTTGAACAGACGGCGAGTCGATTGATTCCGCTTTCGATGGCGGTACGGGCGCTCGAAGTGGCGAGCGGTGACAAGGCGATCGTGCAGAGTCTTCGAGATCGAATCGCCGCCGATCGTCGCCGTTTGATCGCGATGGCCGGACCGAATGCGGAGTTCACTTGGTGGGGCGAACAAACCGGTTCGAATCTTTTGATGACCGCTCACGCTTATCACGCCGATTGGAGAGCGTCGAAGCTACTGGGGATCGAGATGCCGGCGAAGAACTGGGATCACCTGCTCGAGGTCTACGCCAAGACGAAAGAGTCCTCTTTGCTCGGCCGAGCCTACACGCTTTGGGTTTTGTCGCGTATGGGGCTTCCTGTTCAAGAGCAGACCAAGGCCCTTTCAAAAGAGATTCTGGCGGCTCCGTTGAAGGCCTTTGATACGAAGGCTTCGACGTCGTCGAGTATTGTGCTGGATGGTTCAGATTTTGACCGCTCGTTTTCGATGCTGATTGCGGGCGGTGTGGCTCGACAGTCGGGTGTGACGCTTGACCCTGTGTTTCAGCGGCAGCTCGACTCTGTCGTCGCGTCATCCGCGTCAGCCCCTTCGCTGCCTCCGGCTTATATGGCCGCCGCTCTTCTCTATCGATCGATGGCAAAGTCTCCTGGAGATCGAAGTGTCGAGGCACAGAAGATTTTGGATGCGATTCGCTTTGATACGCCGACAATTGACCGCGCGATGGCACTTGCGTTCGTCGAGCAGGCTCTACCACAGGCGGCAGAGATTAAAGTCGCGGCCCGCGCAATTGACCTTGGGGCGGGGTGGACGCGTGAAGCGCAAGGTGCGGTAGCGACGTTTGCCTGGAACACGCGATCAAGTTTCAAGTCGACGGTTTCGCTCCCGACGATTCCTGGAGCCGTGGCCGAGGTTGTCTATGATAGTCCAGAGGAGTTGAAATCAAGTTTGAACGTGGGCCTGAGTCGGAAGCTCTATCGCCTTACATTTACCGGCACTTCGGATGCCGAAGATCTCTTGACGGCGACAGAGGTAAAGCCCGGCGAACCTGTCGACTCGCGTGCGCTCTATTTGGATGAAGTGACGGTTGCTCCCGGCGCGATCAAGGGGCGTTTTCTTCTGCTCGACGTCCCATTGCCGCCGGGTGGAGAGGTTGATGGGACGACATGGGGACTGCAGTTTGACGGCGTTTCACCAAAATTTGTTGAGCCTCGCGCTTCCAGCACCGGGCTTGGCTACGCGGTGCCGATTGAAAGTCTGGGCAGCGATCAGAAATTTCATCAGCTGGTTCGCTTTTCAAGTCGGGGACAGTTTCTGCTTCCCTCGGCACGACTCTTTAAAATGTACCGTCCGACCGATCGGGCCTTTGAAGGGGAGTCGGCACGACGTGCAATTACGGTTCAGTAGTCTCATTCAAACGGTCGTGGCTGTTCTGATTGCCGCGTTTCCAGCGATGGCGGCGGAAGTGCCACCTGCGATCGTAAGCCCGACAATCGTAAGATTGATGTCGCCTTCGACTCAGACGATTGATTCCGGGGCCCCGAGAATTCCGCTTGGTAGCCTATGGAAACTTTTTGTCTACGCCTATCAGTCTGAGAAAGGCGCGGTGGAGTCAGAGTATACCTGTCGAGGGGATCGCCCGGACGAAATTTTCTGTTGTCGTCCTGGAGAATCGATTGATCGCGATTTTGCTCTGGCAAAGTCCTGCACTCCCTATTTTGAACCCGAGCGGTTACAAGTATCTCAACAAGAGTGGCATCAGTTTTGGACGACGCGTTTGGTGAAAGTGCCGTTGTGGCTATCGGAGATCGAGAAGCTCGTGCCCGAGACTCGTGTCAACGTCGACGAACTCCTGAGCGTACTGCTTGATATTCGGCGCGAGTTTAAAACCTTCGATCGACTCGAGACGGCGCTTATCGGAACAGTTTTGCACGGCACCGGCGCAGGTGCGGTGCGGACGTGGGGAAGCACTCTGCGCGTGAAAACATTCACATGGCGTGACGATGAGACGAGGGCGGCCTCCGATAAAATTCGCGATGAGCTTGGCTTTACGGGTGGCTTTGCGGGTTGGCTTCCGGATGGCACCGCCGTTGCGGTTTTACAACCAGGACACGGTCGCGATGCCTTTCAGGCTTCGCTTCAGAAGCATGTGGAGCAGCACTCTGCCGCTGTCGATGCGGGCTGTGTGATGGTTCGCTACTTCAATCGATATCCGATCACCAGCGTGACGGCCGATGGCTTGCCGGCTGTTGGCGCTCTTCGTGGTGCCATTCATATTCGATTTAAAAATGGCAACGGTCTGCGCTTTCACGGCGATGGCTCCCTTGCTGTTCGGCTTGATGTTGATGGGATCGCGATCACGGGGCGTTTTTCCACTGGCGAATACATCGCGCGGGTCATTGATCGCGAGGTGAAAGCCAAGCCGTTGGCAGCGGCCCAGGCGTTCGCCGTCGCAATTCGTACCTATCTGTATCAGAACGCAAAGCGAAGTGCTGGTTGTTACACGATTGCAGATTCGTCGACCGCCCAGCGTGTGAGCCCCGAGGCGGGCTCTCCGGATGCTATCAAAGTGGCACGGTGGTCAGACGGCCTGATTTTAGATCGCGTCGAAAATCTTCGCTATCACTCACTGCAATCGAGCCCTAATCGAATGTCGTGGACGCAGGCCAAGGCTCTTGCTGATGCCGGATATTCGTTTGTCGAGATTTTAAAGACCGCCTATCCGACAGGTCTTCTTCGCTACGGTGACCGTGTTCATCCACTTCGGTGTCTTCGTCAACCCATGACAGAGAAATGGATTCTCGAACAATCGAAGCGGTGGACAAAGCGTTTGGATCAAGAGCCGGGCTTTGAGCGACCGGGTCAGCTCAAGGTCTGCCAAAGTGTTGAGTTTAAGGGCGGAGCAAGAGTATTTTCGCAGCTGCAAGCTCAAGAGATGTATGTGCCTCGAATTCGCAGTCGAGAGGATGAGATTTCGATCTTGCACGAATACTTGCATATCGGCTTTCGCAGTCATCCGCGAGGTCGCGATGAGGGTTTTATTGAGAATCTGGCGCACGTGATACTGGAGGAAAGATGAAGTGGTATATTCTGGTGGCGGTCCCTGTTGTGCTGATTTCGGCTTCGGCGCTGAGTGAAGTTAAAATTGAAAATCCCATTCGAGGCTGGCGCGTATCGGAAGACCGCACGGATACCGTTCAAGAGGTTCACTATCCAGCGTCCAGTGTGAACATGATTGGCAAGACGAATCTTTCAGAGATGATTCGTGGGCATGTGAAAATGGCATCGAAAAGTGCGGATCCGATCAAGCTCATCGTCAACGGCCTTGATATGCCGCTTCGGCCCGATGGCGAAGAGTTTGCCCGCCCCTTTGTTTTTGGTCGTGGTTCAAACTCTGTTGAAGTTCGAGCGGGATCTGAGCGACATGCGGTTCAGTTCTATGAAGGACGTGCGACAGTCACGCCGGCGCGTTTGCGAGTGCTGTTGTCGTGGGATACGGACAATACCGACATTGACCTTCACCTGGTGACTCCGGATGGGGAACATTGCTATTACGGAAATCGCATGTTGCCAAGCGGTGCGGCTCTCGACGTCGATGTTACTACAGGCTACGGACCAGAGATTATTTCAGCGCCAGCGCCTAAAAATGGCACGTACCTGGTCTATGTGAACTACTACGGTTCAGGAGGCCAGAGCGATGCGCTGACAACGGCAAAAGTGAGTATTGTCAGTCGATCCGGAACACCAGATGAAAAAATCGAATCGGCCCTCGTACCGCTTCGTGCCCCGGGAGAGCTTACTCTGGTCAAGAGTTTCAGCTATCCATAAGGCGTAGGTCGCAAGGGGCTAGTCGGCTTTGCGGCCGTTGATCATTCTCGAGACAATTCCCGGTTCGTCGCGATTTTCTGCGATGAAGACTCCGCCGATGTGAAGTGCTGTGAACGCAACGAAGAACCACATCGCTGTTTCATGATTCTCTTTCATAAAATCAACGGTGCTCTTTGCAAGTCCAAGCGTCTCGCTAAAGTACATCCCGAACCCTGAGCCGATCATCATGAGTGTCATGAGTGTTAGCGCGATATAGCCACCGGTCACAAGCTTATGGTGCAGATCGAGCGCTTTAAAGTTCGGCCGAGTTTCAGGATGGCGAATGGCAACGAAGATGCGAAGGATGAAAAGGGCGGCAAGGGCGTAGCCAAAAATATAGTGCCACTCCACATCGTATCGCGAAGTGTCTGAGCGATCTTTTACAAGATCGGGATCGATTTGGCCGCCGGCAGCCTGATCTTCTCTTGAATCACAGCCGAGTTTGTTCGCCACGACAGGAACGTCTTGCGCAGTAAAACAGTTCCAAGAAGTCCAAGCAGAGTGAGAGCGTTGAGCCAGTGCCAAATTCGAAGCGTGATGGGTTTCATGGCCTTAACGCTACTGCCGTTTCTGGAGGGTGTCTAGATTCGATGCTGCTCTAAGGTCGTGCTCACTGTTTTTTCGCCAGAGGTCAGCGTTAGCGAACCGTCGAGTAGGGTTAGGCTCAACGGTTTTCGCGTTCAAGCCAGTCGCCGAGCGCGGACAAGAAGTCTGAACGAAATGAAAACACGTCAATGGTATCGGCTTTGTGGACCTGATCGTTCATCATTTCGCGAAGAAGAAGATCTGCATTTTTATAAGTGTAAACACGAACAAGCTCCGCTGCTTTTGCCGCTTTGTGAAGTTTTCGTGTGCTTGGGTTTCCGACTTCGATCCAAAGGGCTGTGCCGCCGCGACCACTTGCGACGCTCATGCAGGGCGCATCGGGATCGCTGAGGCCGCCGGCCGAGAACTCAAGTCCGTCCTGTGCATTGAGTGAAAACGCAAGAACCCGGGTCAATAAAAATGGAAGCGTCTCCGACGGATGCTGGGCGATGCGAAAATCAAGAGACTCGTACCGCGAGTGGTCGATATCCGCGAGTTCAATACGAAAACGATATAGGGCGGTTGGAGAAGCCATTTTACCCTTTTCGGCGGATGGTTCCGCTGAGGTCGGTTCCGGCGAGGACAGTATTGTAGACCGTCCCAAATTGCTTGATGTTCTTATGAAGGAGCTCAAGTCTGTGATCGGCTTCTTTTGTGTCGACGATCACTTCGTATCGAATCGATTCCATGCGGGGAGGGATATCCTGTCGCACCCCGTGGAGTCTAACTTCGATACCATCAAATTTGAAATCCAGAATTGGCGAGATTCTTTCGACGCCTTTTATCATGCAGGCAGAAAGTGCGGCCAGCAAAAGCTCGGCGGGATTAAATGCGTCGGGACTACCGGTGGGGTCGGTATCGATTCTGATCTCTGCATTTTTACAATACGATTTTGAGATCGTCATGTCGACGCGCTCAGAGCGGACATCGAAGGTCATCTTCTGGGATAGCGGACTCATATTGGCATCCTCTCTTCCGTTTAACCCTAGCACGATTGATCTTTGATATCCTCTAAGATTTGAGCGCCAAAAGTATCGAAGCTCTTCATGAGTTTCTCGAAGTTTTTCCGATGAATGCAGTATCGCGAACGTGGGCCGTCGACTTCTCCCTGGATGAGGCCAGCCTCTTTAAGAGCTTTGAGGTGTTGGCTGACGGTCGATTGAGCCAAAGGCAAGTCGACGACAAGCGTTCCGCACAGGCATTCGCCGCGAGCGGCTAAACTCTTAAGAATGGCAAGACGCGCCGGATGCGCTAAGGCTTTGCTCCAGTTTGCCAGGAGTCGATCTTTCTCAGAGAATGCGGATGTTCTTGCTATCGCCATCTTGTAATCGTATATCGTAAATCTACGATAAACAAGCGGAGTGAGAAGATGCGGAAGCTTTCATTTCTAGATCGATACCTGACAGTATGGATATTCCTCGCTATGGGCTTCGGCGTTGTTCTGGGTCGATATGCCCCCGTTTTCGGTGCAAGCTTGAATCGCATGTCGGTCGGTGCGACGTCGCTTCCACTGGCTGTGGGTCTGATTTTGATGATGTATCCGCCACTTGCGAAAGTTCGGTATGAGGAGTTGGGTTCTGTCTTTGCGAATAAGCGTGTTTTGGCGTTGTCGCTTGTGCAGAACTGGCTTCTCGGTCCGATCCTTATGTTCGTGCTGGCAATCGCATTTTTGCCGGACTACCCTGAGTATCGAACGGGGTTGATTTTGATCGGGCTCGCTCGTTGTATTGCCATGGTCATTGTTTGGAATGATCTGGCAGGAGGTAGTCGCGAGTACTGTGCGGGCCTCGTCGCATTGAACTCGCTCTTTCAGATTTTCACGTTCCCGTTTTTAGCTTACTTTTTTCTATCGGTTTTACCTCGCTGGTTAGGGCTCGAGACGGTTGAGATTGCCATTACGGTTTCCGACGTCGCTGTGGCGGTATTGACCTATCTTGGCCTTCCATTTTTTGCCGGATACTTCAGTCGTCGACTGCTTATCAAGTATAAAGGCCGCGCATGGTTTGAAGAGAAGTTTATTCCACGCATCTCGCCGCTGACGTTGGTTTCATTGCTATTTACAATCGTGATCATGTTCTCCCTTAAGGGTGATCGGATTGTCGAGTTGCCACTCGATGTCTTGCGGATTGCGGTTCCGCTGATGATCTACTTTGTGCTCATGTTTCTTCTTTCTTTTTTCATGAGTAAAAGAGCGGGAGCTGATTACGAGAAAGCGGCAACGTTATCGTTCACCGCGGCATCGAACAATTTTGAACTGGCGATCGCCGTTGCGATAGCCACTTTCGGAGTGCATCATGGTGCAGCCTTTGCCGCCGTTATTGGTCCGCTGGTTGAAGTTCCGGTTCTGATCGTGCTCGTTTCTGTTTCGCTTTGGTTGAAGTCGAAGTTTTTTACCGAGGTTCGGCATGCCTAAACCGATTCACATCCTTTTTCTCTGTGTGGCCAATTCGGCGCGAAGTCAGCTTGCGGAGGGCCTCGCAAAATCGATTTTTGCGGCGGCTGCCGTGGTTGAGAGTGCGGGCTCCGCCCCTTCCGGTGTGGTGCAGCCGTGGGCGATCGCCGTCTTGAAGGAGGATGGGATCGACATTTCGTCAAACCGTTCAAAGGCGATCGCTGAACTTCGGCCTGAATTTCTAGAGAAGCTCGACTATGTGATTACACTTTGTGCTGAGGAAGTTTGTCCGGTTCTATCGGTGCCTGCGGTGCGATTGCATTGGCCGATCAAAGATCCGGCTAGCGTTGATGAATTGGAAAAGCCCCTCGCCTTTAGGAAAGCGCGCGATGAGATTCGGATGCACCTTCATACTTTTAAGAATGAGATTCTCTAGTTTTGGCCAAAAACGGGGCTAGCCTCGTCGGTGCCATCGACAAACCAGTACGAGGCCTTGCCACCCGTCCCGGTCCAAGTCGAAAGGTCAAAACCCGCTGTGGCGTTTGCCGATGCCGGAATCGAGTAGACCTTTACGGCCTCTCGCCCCCAGAGCCAGTTCAGAGAGAAGCCAGTCGCGATGCGCTCGATGTTCGCGATCCCAATAGCAAAGTGGACGCTGTTTGTACCGTAAACCTTGCCGATACCAGTGACCGTGTCGTAGCAGAAGGCTGTTCCCTCGTCGGCACCGATACCCTTGATGTTGAAGGGATTGATATCACCATAGTTGTTATAAACGGCGCGCGCCATGAAGCTCACAAGGCGACCTTGGCGATTTCGCTGTGAAAAATGAGTATCCGTAATGACGTGATCCAAGAATGGAGGCACAAGAGTTCGACGATCAAGATCGACGTACTGGGCTGTCGGATCCTTCATTGCAAGTTCCGAGGTCACAAGCGAGGACTTCTTGCTTGGATTGTACTTCGCGGTGAAGTCGATGCCACCAAGGAGCGCCATGCCGGCGCTGGTTCCTCCCATTGGAACACGACGCACGTGAAGGGCGTAGTCGAGAGCCGACTCAAGTGGCGTCCCCTCGATGATCGCGAGATAAATAGACTGGTCGCCTCCGTCAAAGAAAATGAGTTCAGCGTTGCGAACTGCCGTCGCTGCTTCGGGAGAAAGAGCGTCGCTCGCTTTTGTGAGCGGAATTGTTGTAACCGAGTCCACTTCCGGAAGGTTGTGACTTCCGGAATCATCATAGATCCATGATTCGTAGGTGCCGCGTCCTGCATTGGGACGAATGATCACGATGTCGCCGCCACCAGAGGCATTCAGGAGGAGCTTCACCCATCCACCCAAGGTCATCGCTCGCACCACCCGCCAAGCAGAGGATGGGCTGAGTGGCAACGGTGAGATCCGCCACGTTGCCCTTGGTGTAGATTTTTGCCAGAGCCGTTTGCGAAATGAACAAAGACATCGCGATGAAACTTGCGGACTTCGTGATGGACCTTTGGGCTTGTTGAGACATCGACACTCCTCGCTTGCAACCAATCGATAGTGGAGAGATGGCTCACTATCGCCGATCCGTGAGCGTGGATCGGCGGAGCTAAACTAGTCGACTTGAATCCAAGTGTTATCAACGCCGTATTGACGAACGAGACGGTTCACGATGAACGCGTTGTCCGGATGCAAGCGAACGCAGCCGTGTGATGCGCGCTGGCCAAGGTACTTCCAGTTGCTGCGCATTGTGCCGTGGATCGCGAAGCCGCCCTCGATGAAAACAGCATATGGCATATTGCCCAAGCCCATGTAGTCGCCGCCCGGGAATTTGCTCGACGAATACTTATCGTAAACGCGTCCGTTTGGATGTTTGTCAAAATCTGGAGTGCCGTGGCCTGGAGCGCCTGTTGAAACCAAGAACTCGGCGTGTGGATTGCCGTTCACGTAGACATCCATGCGCTGCTCCGATTTGCGAACGCGAATGAAGACGGCGCATGACGAGCGGTAGCAGCTATTTCCAAAGAGAGCCATCGGGCGATCGCCGAGGATTCGCGAATCAAATCGGAATCCTTCGCCGAACTCCGCATCAAGTTCTTTCAACTGCTCTTCGATATCGGGAGCATACGGATCGAGTTCGTCGTCGTCTGCCGCGATGTCAGCGTTAACTGCCGCGTTCGTGTTTTGGAGGTCGCCATCGGCAAGTGCGGGGAGCGCAAAGCTCATGACGATCAAAAGGGCTGCGAGGAATTGTTTTTTCATATGGACTCACTTTTTTAGACAAAGAGGGGGTTAATCTGTCCCCAAGCGAGTAACCGAGGGGCTAGCCCGGCGGCAAGGCCGGGAGGGCGAATATAATTTTGATAGGCCCAAACTGGCCCACTTTCGTGTGGATTCTAGTCGGCAACAGGGACGTTCTGGGCGATCTTGGCCCGTGTGGCGATCTTTCTTAAAAACCACACGCTGGTGTGCCAGCTCGTGAAGGGCTCGACATGTCGACCGAACTCAGTGACGATGGTACCCCAGGAGGCTGCAATGACTTTGTTCAAAACTTCAGTGGCGCTATCGTCGATTGTCCTAGGGCTTTCTGGTTTGGCCGAGGCCGAGGTCGCCGCGCCGTCTCAGGTCGATCAGGCCTTTGAGAAGCTCACGGCTATCAATACGATGCGTGAAGGCTTGGCGGCGACTCTGGATGGGCGAAGAGATCCGATTACGGAAGAGACGTTTAAGCAGGTCTGCATGCCGGCGGGAAAGGCCTTGAAAGAATGGGCGACAAAAGCGGGCTATGAGGCAAGGCAAGTAGCGATGAAGAATCGCAATCCATCGAATGCGCTGACGGTTGCGGATGAGCCGGTATTTGCAAAGTTTGCGGCGGATTTTCGGCTCCGGCGTTTTGAACAGGTGGTCGCGAGTGGCGGGCGTTCGGGGGTTCAGCTGTATGCGCGAATACCGGTCGTTGCTGCGTGTTTACACTGTCATGGTAGTGAGGTCGCGAGGCCCGAATTCATAAAAGAAAAGTACAAGGCCGACAAAGCTTTTGGTTTTAAGGTCGGCGATTTACGTGGATTGTACTCGGTCTTTATTCCAAAAAAGCAGTGAGGAGTCAGATGATGTCTTCAAAACTCACAGAGAAAGTTTCGCTCGGATATTCGATGCTTCGCAGTGCGCACTATGCTCTGCAGGGGGCTCTTTTGCCGTGGGTTGATGTGCTGGCGACGGGGCGGCGGCGTGAGGTGCCTCGCGATTACGTTCAGCATCTGTGGCAGGCCCTGCCGAAAATTCGCGCGCTGCTTGAACGCGATGCGAAGAATATTTCAGATGGGCTCTATCCGGTCGATGTGCTTCGGCCAGAGGGGCCTCTCTTGAGCATGGACTCAGGCTTCCGTTTGTCTATTTGGATGCGTTTCGCTCGGCTCGGCGGCGAAATAAAAAAGAGACGAAAGTCTTCGATGCTTCGGCCGATGAGCTCCTGGAGGATGTGCCGGAGTACTATCGACGAAACTTTCACTTTCAGTCCAATGGATATCTAGGGAAGAGCTCGGCCGATCTCTATGAGCATCAAGTTGAGATCTTGTTTTCGGGGGCTGCGGATGCGATGCGCAGGCTCTTGATTCCGTCACTTAAGAAGCACTTTGCTCACGCCGGCGATGGCACCGGGCTGCACTTCCTTGAGATTGGTTCGGGAACGGGACGGCTCACGCGGTTCATCGCTCTTGCGTTTCCAAAAGCCCACATCACCTGTGTTGATTTGAGTTCCTTTTATCTGAAAGAGGCACAACTGCGTCTCGGTTCGTTTCATCGCATCGACTACATGCAGGGAAAGGGAGAGGCGCTGCCGCTTGTCGATGGGACTTTCGACGCGGTTTTCTCGTGCTTCTTGTTTCATGAACTTCCGAGCGATGTGCGAGTGGCGATGATTAAAGAGGGGAAGCGATTGCTTAAGCCAGAATGGCCTCTATGGTATGGTGGATTCTCTGCAGTGGGATGATGACTCAGAGTTCAATTGGGCGCTTGAGCAGTTTGCAAAAGACTTTCACGAGCCATTTTACAAAGACTACACGCAAAAGCCACTTGAGATCTTGTTGAAAGAGGCGGGCCTCACCGACGTTCAGGCCGACATTGGCTTTCTGTCGAAAGCGGTTACGGGCGTCATTTCTTAGAATTAGAAGATAACTCGGTCTATTGGTAGAGAAGTGCAATAGGGTGGGCCTGCTGGAGGCCGATCATGAGAGGCGCAGTTCTCGTTCTGTTTTGTTTGCTTGGGCATTGCCTGCAGCCGGTGCAGGCACAAGAAGCGGAGCCGCGGTCAGAGTCTGAATTGGGATTGAAGGACAGTTTGAATCTCACGGGCTACAATGAGATCTACTATGCCTACGGCAATCCGAGCGCAAAGGTTCAATTTAGCTTCAAATATCAGATGATCGAGAAGCTTCCGCTGTACTTTGGGTACACGCAGCTGATGTTCTGGCTTCAGCAGCAAGACTCGCAGCCATTTAAAGACGTGAACTATAGTCCTGATGCCTTTTATCGAATTCAAGCGAAGGCCGGAATTTTAGAGTCGGTCGATCTTGCGCCGTATTCACACACATCGAACGGTCGCGACGGCGCCGATTCGCGATCTATAAACCGGGCATACGCGAGATTGAATCTCGAGACGCCATCGGCGAATCAAGAGATTAAAATGGTGGTCACCCTCTATAGTTACTACGGTCTCAACGAGGACAATTCTGATATTCATGACTTCATCAGCCCGCTCGATTTGCGGTTCACGTTCACACAGTTTGTACCGTGGATTTTTGATCGCGGACAATTGTCAGTCAGAGTTTTTCCCGGCGGCCGCTTGGCTGAAAACTGGGGAAGCGGCGGGCAGGAGGTTGGCTTGAGTTTTCGTGTCGGCGGCTTTGGACTTCAGCCATCGATTTATATTCAGTACTATGGCGGCTACGCCGAGTCGCTGCTGAGCTATCGGCGGCGCGAGAGCATCGCCCGTATTGGGATCGTGCTGTAGGACATTGTACGGCCGCACAAATGGTCAAATGACTTCGGTCCTTGAGTTGACTAATGTCAGCGCCATGTCGAAACACCAACTCTCGATGCTCAATCAGGCCATCCAGTACATTGAGCAAAATTTGTGTGAGTCAATTTCTGTTATCGATGTCTGCGACCTGTTTCCAGTGTCCCGCTGGGAGTTTCAGCGCTGGTTTAGAGCTCATGTCGGAGATTCTATCGGTAGCTACACTCGTTCTCGACGGCTAACAGAGGCGATGCTCGAGTTAAAGAGATCGCCTGATCGGAAGATTCTCGATATCGCGATTCAGTACCAGTTTGGCTCTCAAGAGGCGTTTACACGTGCATTTAAAGTCTACTTTTCGATTGCCCCGGGACAGGCGAGGAGCGCCGACAATCGATTTGATAGACTCTTGAAACCACGAGCGACTGAGAGTTTGCTAAAGCATCTGCAAGTCGGTATTCAGCGCGAACCCGATATCAAAGAGCTGGGACCGTTTCGTTTTATAGGTCTTCAGGTGGAGATAAGCTCGTTTCTTCAGGACAAAGAGTATGTCGAGAAGGCGCCGGCGCATTGGCGCATGTTCACGAAGCGATTGAATGAACTCCAGCAGAGAAAAAGTGAGAATCGCTATGGCGTCGCTTTCAGCGAAGGTGGGCAAATGCTGGAGTCTCGGCTTCAATATCTCGCGGCTTTGGACTGTCTTGACACGGCTCCGGTGCCGACCGGGATGATTGAAGCGTTGTTTGAAAAACGCCTCTATGCGATTTTTGAAAATGTCGGTCTAGCCGATCGATCGCAGGATACCATCGACTATGTCTATGGATTCTGGCTGCCGAACAGTGGCTATCGCCGAGCTGAGGGTTCAGATTTTGAGATTTTCGATGATCGCTATTCGCTTTCGAATCCTCAATCGGTCTCGTCCTATTGTCTGCCAATCGAGCGTCTTGCGACTTAGCGTCGAGTGGTATGGAAATTCTGCAAGAAGTCGATTTTCGCACAAAGTATCAAATAGACCTTTCCGTTATTCAGTACACCTCCTTGCATTGAGTGAATTGTTGAAAACCTCATCAAGGAGAAAAAATGAAGTCACTTTTGTTGGTTATGATGGTGCTATTTTCCAATTCCGCTTTCGCTGCAGGGTCAGAGGCGGTGGTGAGCTGCGGGGAGACATTCTGGGGATTTGGAGTATTTGTCTCCGCCGATGGTGCGGCGTCAGCACATGTTCAATCGGGCTATTCATCGTATTCGCTCAAGGATTGTGTGACTGAAGACGCCGTTGTGATCTGTCAGGCCAATGTCGTTGGAATGGACCGAACCGAAGAAATGCATAAGGTTCGCCTTCAACAGAGTGCCGATGGCACTTATTCTGGAGTGTGGTCGCGTCTGCACAATGGCACTGAAACGGCGTTCGTTTTTGAAAGCTGTCGGCAGGTTCGGTAGGCTCGACGACGTCATTGTTCCTCGATGAGGACAATTTGGATTGCGAATCGACGCCTGTCGAACTTCTAGACGCCGCCGGCTATGGCGAGGCGGTTAGCGCGGTGCTCGTCTGCCTTTATAAGGTCTTAAGATTGCATCTTAAAGTCGCGTAAAAAGAGGCGAAATTTCGCTAGGAGATGCCGGATTTTAAACCGCAGGGTTCAGATCGCATTGCTCGTCGCACTTGAGGTCGCAGTTGGAGGAATCTCCGCTGCCGTGCAAGCGGTTGAGTACCAGGCGGGCGATCTCCTTGGCAGCAGTGTGACCTGCGCTGATCGGCAACAAAAGTATCGTGGACTTGCTCAGTGTGATCTCCGACAGAGCTCGTCGTCGCTTGGTGACATTCAAACGCAGCTGATTCGAGGCGAAGGAGAGAAGCTTTCGCGGGCTCTTCGAAAAGACTACTTTTCTCAAATTGAGACGGCACTGACTTCGCAATTTCAAGCAGCCACGTGGCTTGCCGGTGAGAATCTTTTGCGAGGCGAGTATGCGGTCGCAGGTGGCTCGCTTCAAAAGGCGATCGACTCGGCGACGGCGAAGTGTTCAGGAGAAGAGCGCAGCCTGCTTGAAAGCCTATCGGCGAATTTTAAAAATGCGAAGGCATCCGACGCGCTCAGCTTTGCAAGTTTACCTCAGGAGTATGCGGATCAGCCAAAGGAGTTTGTTCAAAAGCGAATGCTCATCGCGTGGCTTGAGATCAATCGCATCGAGCGGTTCTTAACAGACCGGCCGCTTTCGAAAGTCCAAAAGCAGGAACTTAGAACACGGCTTGAAAAAATCCGCGCGACCTATCCATTGGTCGCGACGTCGCACGGAGCCTATACGCTCAGTCAGTTGGCGTTGATCGACTACGGTCAGGTTACTTTTGTCGATAGCACACAGCCGCATCCGCAAATTGACCAGATCTTGTTTCCATCAGAGGTCGACGGAAAGTATGCCGTCATCCCTGCGGGAAAAAATAAGCAACAGGGCCATGAGGGGCTAGTGAATCAGATTCTTGCTCAGCCGCTCACGCCACGAGTTGAAAAGGAGATTCGCACGCTGATGGTGAGCTCGCTTAAGAATAGCTTCGAGAGCATCGGTGGTCTTTGTCAGTTGAATGCCTGCCAGACAATGCAGCTCAGTCTTCCGACGACGGCGAGTAAGATCAATGATATGGCCGACGAGAGTCAGAACCTGACGACGGCCGCAGCGTGCTCGTGCAAGTTGATGGTGCCGACTGAGATGGTTGGAACGGGCGCACAGCTCATGATGGCCGGTACGGCGATCGGTGGCGCGGTTCTTTGTCCCTTCACTCTCGGCATGGGGTGCTTCGTATCGGCAGCCAGTACGGCGGGATTGACGGTGGCGTCGGCGGCCAATACGTACGGGGCGATGAAAGACCTTAAGCAAGCAAAGCCGATCGGTGTAGCGGCGCGCGCTCTGCCGGGGCTATCGAATGAGAGCCGGGCCGCGGCAAAGCAAGCTGAGAATCAAGCGGTGGGACGAGTGATTGGCGGACTTGCAATGACGGCGACGGGAGCGATTTCAGGTTCACAGATGGTCCGCCAAGGGGCTGATGCGAGAGAGGTGCTGAGCACGGCGTGGCGGCCAGCCAATCCGAGTGAGATGGCGGGGTATTTTCAAACCCATGTCCGTGAAGTCGGTCGGACAGCGCGGAAGATCTATAAGAGCAACGTCGAGTATTTTCCGCACATGCGGCCTGACTCTATCAAGGCGTTAAAGTCTCACGACATGGAGAAGTTCTTAAGTTTTCAGAGTCTCGCTGAGAGGTACGGTTACAGAGGCGTGCCAAAGGCGCTTGTCGATGATCTCGCGGATAAAGAGATGTTCTCGCACCTCGTATCGAAAGATGGAAAGTACATTGAGATGGTATTTCGGATTCTCTCTACGCCCTTTGGGGGCATAGTCCAGAGAGCTTACAGGCAAAACTGAGCCTCGCAAAATCGGCGACAGAGCGACGCAACCTCGAAGCGTTGATAAAACTTCGCGAATACGTGGTGACTTCGATGGAGTCGCTCGACAATGCGATTATGCTTCCCGCTTACAAGGCCGCCGGCTCTGCTGCCGCTCGAGTTGAGGTGCGATTGATTGAGCTGATGGCCGACAAGGCGGCGCGGACTGGGAACGGTATTACGGTCAGTGAGATGGGCCGCGCCGTGTATCCGACGCGCGAGCTCTATGATAAGTTTGGCGTTGAGGGGCTTGCAAAGCACATCGCTGATCCAAACTCTCCAGAAGAGCTTCAAGCCGCACGGGTTCTCGTGAAAAGAATCGGTCTTGAAAATATCAAGCGTGTGACAGAAAGCATTGAGTCGAATTTTGTATCTGAGGGACTGCCGACCTCGTTTAAGAACACAGTTCTGAATGCGTTTCCGCGACGCCCGCTTCCGGCGAATTAGTCGATCACGACCGGGCGTCGTGTTGAGCTGCGGCCAACCGTGTCTTCGACTAAGCCATATTCTTTTATGGGAATTCCGGTGGCGGCGAGTTTTTGATAGAGACTGGAGTTTCGGTTTGTCCCTTGCGGAACAATCCAATATGCGACGTGGCTAAGATCGAGTGTGCCCCAGACCTGCGCTTCGAAGTAGTACTTCACTTCTTTGTCGCCGTAGGCTTTGATCTCAACGGGTTGGTTGTCGAAGACGAAGATATCGTTTGGAGAGGCGGCGAGGCTGTCGGTTGGAGTCCACGTTGAGCGAGGCTGAACCTCCTCTTTGAGCACGGCGCCGTAGTGGCCATACTGATTTCGAAATACGACGTTCCCGATATCGATCGAGCGACTGCGAACCACGAGATAAGCTGACTTTGGACGAAGACGATTGTAGGGGTCCTTTCGTGTTAGCTCGCGTCGTCGGGTCGATATCTTCGCCCCCTCGAGAGAGCCTCTCGAAGCCTCTTTGATTAGAGTGTCTCTCATGTGTGAGCCGTATCCGCCGGACTCGACGGTAATGCCGGTGAGGTAGTTCTCGAGTTGTGCACGGGCGGAAGGAGTTGAGTCGCCGTTGGTGTGTCCGACCTGGTGAATATTGAGAAAACCATCTTTGATGATCGAATCGACGCTGTCTTCTCGAAAGAAAAGCATGAGATCCGTTTCGGTACTTGGCCGAAATGAATTCCGTCCGCTCCTTCTGATTCTACGATTCCTATCTCCGAGCTTTGTGACCAAAGCCTCGGCGATCTCTTCGGTCGAGTAGCTCTTGTAGGCGTCGTCGGGGATGCGATCTGTGATGAGTGCCGTGAGCTCGGCTTGGCGAGTGGCGTGGTGGCTTGCACCGCCAGTAAAGAGCTTTTCGCAGCGAGCGCCACGAGGCAATGCGACCGCATCAATAGTGGGCAATATGAGCATTGAGGCAAAAAGAACGAGTGGAATAGCGAGGTTTTCTTGGCGCTTCATCGATCGCTCAATGTCTGCAAGGAGTGGGCATATTCCTTGGTCTTTTAAATTAAACACATTGGTACTGGCGAAAGCACGGCTGTCGAACTTTCGGTCATGCCGCCTTAGAAAGTCACACCAAGATGAAGCCCCGACTCGGCTTGGTCTATGAACGACCGTTTCCGATCTTTTTGATGACCTCATTTTCGATGGCGGTGATCTTATTCGGATCGGCGGCTTTGTCTTTAATAGAAAACAAGTTCTTGATGCCGCTCTTCAGGATTTCGAGGTGTTTTTGCATATTTGCGGCAGTGTTGACACATCATAAGGTGAACGCGAACTTCGAGACGCTTTCGCCACGTGCTGCGATCCTCAGGCTCAATGTTTTGACAATCTCTTTGCAGCTCAACATAAAGCTCCTTACCGACTCTTTCGATCGACGCATTCGCGGAGTTGGACTCGCGCACGGAAAAGTAGAACTCCAAGGTTAGTGGCCGTAACGCTCAGAATCTTACAAATCTCATCGGTCATCTCGTCTTCAACTTCTTTGAGGAGAAAGGCCATCTTTTGATTGCTCGGGAGAAGTTCAAGACACCTGGCGATGAGAGACATTGTTTGCGTCGACTCAAGGAACTTATCCGGATGAACCGGAGAGTGTGCGGCAATCCAGTGTCCTTTTGAGTCAAAGTGGGAATCGAGGACGTCTTCAATATTCTCGGTCGCTTCTGCTCGTGCGACTTGCCGTCTGTGCTCCGACGCCTTGTTATAGAGAATTCCGAATAAAAAAGTGCGAACAGTGGAGCGGCCATCAAACTGAGCCACTACGTTAAAAAATGTAATCCATACTGACTGCATGACATCTTCGGCTTCGACTTCATTGAAGCCAAGCCCGAGGCAGGCTTTGTAGAGATGCTTTGTGTGTTGACGAACAAGGGCTTCGAGAGCGACAGGGTCTCGCTTTCGAAGTTTTTCAATTTGATCGGATTCGTTTTTTGCCACAGAGCAATCCTAACAGGACTTCTTGGGCTGACAAGACTTTCGGGCCAAGAGTTTGTCGATGGAGAGAAACTGGGCACCATAGCTTGCAAGCCAGGTAAGAATAACGATGTAGAGAAACTCAGAAAGGCTGAGTAGCGTTGAGAAGTCAGTGACTTCGTCCCAATGTGCTGTGCGTATGGCGACCAGCATGATTCCGATGAGCGGAAGACTTGAGAGGCGAGTAAAGAAGCCAGTCAGAATAAAGAGTCCAGCGACCAGCTCGAGGCCGCTCACCAGAGGGGCCTGAAGATTGGCGAGTGGAATGCCGAGTGACTCAAAGTATCCGACGACTTTGGGTAGGTCGTGCAGCTTGCCCCAGCCGGACTCGACAAAGACCGTGCCGATGGTGAGCCGTGCTGCGATTTCGGGGATAGACTTGTGGGCCGAATACTTCACGTTGCCTCCAGGCAGTAAATGATCTGATTTTGGATCCACTCAGTGATCGTCGCCATGAGCTGTTCGTCCGAGAGTCCGGGGTTTGACGTGTGAGTGAATTCGGCGATTTCGTCGAGCGAACGTTCGCGTGTCAGGTAATCTAGCAGTCGAGCCTTTCTCTCATCGAGGACAACGAAGTGAGTCTGCTCGCTGTGGCGATACGCAAGGATACCATTCCCCGGTTCTGTCGATTTATAAAGGCTCGCTGGATGGGCTTTCACTCTAAACGGCGTACCGCTTTGAATTTGTTCGTGGGTCAATTGGTCTGGCGCGCCTGCGTTTTCAGAAGCGATTTCCATCCAATCCTTAAGCGCTTCGAGGAAGAGCGATGACGCATTCTTGCGCATTAAAATCGACGAAACCCTTCGCTGTATTCAGCGAGGTTCCGAGAAGTTGAGGATGGGCCGAAATGAATGACGATATCAGGCCTTCAAACTGCTCGAAGCTCAGTTGGGCGCGGACGCGGCCAAAGTCGTCACGGAGGGATTCTTTAAGTCGAACCTCATATGCTTCTTGATACACGTGAAGACGTTCCCGAGTTGAGAGTGGCGGCTGCTCGCGAACCAGGCGAATCAGCTCAGCACTCGCATTTCTGTCTCGAACGGCCTTTTGGAACGCGATTTGAAGTTCAACGAGCGATTTCACTTCGCACCTCGTGAATTTTTAGAATTTCCTGTTCAAGTTCGTTCCACTCGGGAATATTGCCGTCGCGCTCAATCATTGCACTCTTCTTGCCAATGAGCCCTGTCGTCCACCGATAGAGCTGCCAGACATCGTCGCAAACCGGCGCGTCGTGAGTGTCGATAAGGAGGCCATCATTTTGACTGTGACCAGCAAGGTGAATCTGGCCAATGTGATCGGCCGGAAGTTTTTCGATATAAGTCTTTGCATCAAATCCGTGATTGATCGAACTGACGTAGACATTGTTGACGTCGAGCAGGAGGCCGCAGTCGGTGCGTTTGAGAACCTCATTGATGAATTCTGGTTCAGAGAGCGTGGACATCGTAAACTCAAGATAGGTTGATGGGTTTTCGATGAGAAGTTGTCGACCAAGAATGTCTTGAACGCGCGCGATCTTCGCGGTGACCAGCTCGAGCGTCTCTGCGGTATAGGGAAGCGGCAGGAGGTCGTGAAGGTTTTCTCCTCGCACTCCGGTCCACGAAAGGTGGTCGGACACGATTGCGGGATCAACAGCGTCGATGAGACGTTTGAGTCGCTTGAGATAGTCGACATCAAGATCATCGCTTGATCCGATGTTGAGCGAGACGCCGTGAAGGGCGACAGGAAGGTCCTGTCGGACCTTCAGCAGCGTTTGCAGCGAGCGACCGAAATCTCTGCCTGTCCATGGCATGTAGTTCTCGGAGATCACTTCAACCCAAGACACCGATGCCGGTGTCTTTTCAAGAAAAAGAGAGTGGTGGGCGGGCCTAAGGCCCAACCCAACCCCCATATCCTTAAACAAGGGACTCACCCTTACTCCTTTTTATCTTTGGCTTCGCCGCAACCATTCTTGCACGAGTTTTTTTCAGCCTTTTTCTTCTTGGCTGAGGCTTTGGTTCCTTTGCAGCTGTTCTTGTCTTCAGCCTTCTGGCCTTTGCAGCTGTTTTTATCGGCGGCCATTTGGTCGCCACTTGCTTTCGCGGCACCTGCGGCGTCCTCGGCGTTCGCTGGGTGCGAGGCCAGTAGGTCGGTCATGAGGGCCGTTGTCAGCATCGCTGTCAGTTTACAATTCATATTTCCTCCTAAGGAATGGTTGTTGTCTTGCCTTCGACAATGAGTGACGTCAGGGGCGCGATTATTACAAAGTTTTTTCTGCGGTACTGCGAGTGTCTCATTTTGGTAATTTGGAACTTTTCGAGGTCTTCCATTGCGTCTACGGAAGGTTTTTGGCGTTGGGCGAACTATTCGCCCCGCGGCCGGTAAATGATACTTTACGAAGAAGATAGCCACTTATTATCCATTTATCGACCAAAGGTATCATATTCTGATACCTTCAAATCCAAGGTCCCCAACTCGGTTGGATTCGAGCATCTTCGTTTTCAAGACGAGAGGTGTGAGATGGGTGACATGATGAGTTTGGTTACAAAAGGGTTGAGCAAGATGGTGAGTTTGGTTGTGGCCGTGGAGTTCTTCGATTGGCGGTCAGAGTTCTTGGGCTGTCTGCAAGCGGATGTTCAATATCGCGAGATGGATCGAGCTCGTATTTCGGTTAGCGGTTGGGGACGGGTGGGCGTATGATTGAATTTAAGTCGCAACAGGTTAAGTCGGCTCTCAAGGAACAGCTAAAAAGAAAATCGTTCACTTACGAGGATCTTGCCGATCATCTCGGCGTGTCCGTTCCGACGGTGAAGCGAATTTTAGGGCCTGAGGAAATTTCGCTGAATCGCATTTTTGAGATATGCGAATTTCTCGGCCTTGAGTTTGACGAGCTTGCGAAGCTCGCGCACTTCAGCGATGCGCATGACGAGAAGTTCACTCCCGAGCAGGAGAAGTTTTTAGCCAAGCACCCAATGCACTTTGCCTACTTCATGAAGCTTTGTGAGGGGCGAACGCCGCTGCAAATTGCCGAGGAGTTTGCACTCTCCGCGCGATCGACCGATAAGTATCTCATTGCTTTAGAAAAAATCGGGGCCATTCGCGTGACGGGGCGGCAGCGAGTGAAGTCTGTCTTTCGTAGAACTCCGAAGCTTGGGCGTGGAGAGCTTGCTCGCGCCTATTTTGAGCGATTTATTCAAAGTGCTGCACGTTTCTTCATCGAGGCCGTGCACCAGGGTTTGAGTCGACCTGCTCAGGACCGTCAAGATCCCGCTGGCGTTACGATTCATGGTGGACGCATGTCGAGGGCCTCGTATCTGCGTTGGCAGAGTGAGATCGAGCGACTCACGCGATCCATCGCCGAAACCTCGACGATCGAAGATAAGACGCTGCCGGACTCGGAACTCAAGACCGCTGTTTTCTTTATCGCCAATGCCTATGTCGAAGACTCAAATCCATATCTAAAGCCCCTCAACGGTGTCTTTGGAGAGATCGCCAACCTGTAGTTTCAAGGCAGCGGGCCGAAAAGCGGCACGGCTGTCTTCATGGTCAACAGGAGGCGCGCTGTCGCTGCGGTTGGAATGCGGTTGCGGCTGGCATAGGCCTGGCACTTCTGGTGCGTTATGCGCAGGTTTCTATTATTGCTTTTTCTGCTCGTTCTTGGCCTCTCTGACCAGGTCATGGCCGCGGCCTTTGACCGCACTTGGGTTTGGCCAAAGTCCGAGATCACCGTTTGCTTTCACGATGGCGAACGTCTTGATTTTCACGAGCAAAATGAGGGGCGCTTTGGAGCAAACGCGAAGTTTGATTTTCTGTTTTCGGCGTTCTCTAGCGAGCATCGCGCACTGATTGCGAGGTGGGTGCAAGATGAATACACCGCGCAGACAACGGGCGTTCGATTTGTCGGATTTCACGCTTGCTCCGAAACCTCGGGAGCCGATGTTGTCGTTGCGAGAGCTCACTTGAAACCGCGGTCAGAGTACTTCTTCGGTCTTACGGCTCCGCGCGATAGCGCCGATCAAGCTTTTATCTTTTTTAATCTCGACGATATGGGCGGACCGGAATTGATCCTGAACGATCAAGACAGCATGCACCTGAGCGTCGTTCACGAGTTCGGTCATATGGCGGGCCTTCTTCATGAGCACGAGCTTTTCGCCGAGGCGATCGACGACCCTGTCTGCAGAAAGGTCTATAGCCCATCCGAAGAGCTACGTCGTGATTTCAAGTCGCGCATGCAGCAGTTCTGGGATTCTCCTCAGACTCGCATCGCGAGTTACAAAGGCTACGACAGCGGCTCGATCATGACCTACTGTCGTCTGACGAATCTTCACCGCTCGCTCAAGCAGCTGCCACACGGTCTGCGGCTTCTTTCCGACATCGACCGCGAAGCGCTTAAGCGCCTTTATCCAAACCGCAAGTAGCGCGTTTTAGATTTCGAGCTCGCGGATATCCAAGACTGCGGTCATTCTGAGGATACCGAAGACCAGTCACTCTTTCGCCCATGCGTTTTCATGCAAAGATGAACTTCACGCTTTGATCCTTTAGAGGCGTATCGATCCCGCTTCTCTGCGGTTGGGCGATCGAGCAGTTTGAGTATTCATCCGCGCACATGAAGAGGGTGGACTCGGAGTTTTTTGGATCAGCGTTTAGGGCAAATGCGCGAAAAACTGAATTAAAGTCGAAGTCTGGCGCCGAGCGGCGAGGCTACTAAGGTTTTAGTAGACATCTACTAATCTTTTAGTAACCATGGGCTCATGTGAGGGACGAATGAGCCAGAAGAAGAAATCAAAATTTGAAAAACCATTCACTGAGGTTGAGCTTGAGATTATGAATGTGATCTGGAGCCTGGACGATTGCACGGTCAAAGATGTCCAGACTGCAGTTCATTCAACTCGTGAACTTGCCTATACCTCAGTTGCGACAATGATGAAGATCCTCGAGCAAAAGGGAGCGTTAGCGAGCAAGAAAGATGATCGAGTTCACACCTATCATCCTCTGATTTCTAGGCAAGATTACGAATTGGGAAGCCTTCGCCATTTGGCGGACAACGTATTTCAAGGTGATCCGAGTGCGATGGTCATGCGTCTGATCAGCGAATCGAAAATTTCCAAAGAGGAGCTTCAGAATATTAGAAAGATCTTAGACGAGAGGATCGGCAAATGATTTCCTCCGATCTTCTTAAAATTTACGGCTGTATGAATGGCCTTTTGGTTGTTGGATACCTCATTTTTTCCGTCTTTAAAAAGTTGAACGTCAAATTTGACCATCAAATTGGTTTTCGTCCGAGTATTCATTTGGCCCAAGCTCTTATTGCGGCTTCAATGATTGCACCTGTGGTATTTCATCAATTGCCACAAACGACATTTCCTCAAATTGAGTGGAGCGAGTTTGTTTCCATTCCTGACGGAATTGTCAAAGCGTCATCGTTTAGGAATAAAAAGGTATCTCGGCCAGCCGCACTCAATGAGGCCGCTCGTCATTCTGTCGAACCAGGATTTCTTTCGATACTTTGGAACAATAAAGCGACATTGCTTTCGATAGTGCTGTTGCTTGGCTTTTTCTTCATGCTAGGCAGGTTTGTTTGGAACGCTTGGAAAATCAATAATCTGATCTCTAGCTCGTTAGTCGTCAGAAAACTTGGCAATGTGCGCGTGGCTTTGTCCAGCTCAATTTCGATTCCGTTTTCAGTTCAATTGTTCCGGAAAAGCTGGGTCGTTCTTCCTGAAGCACTTCTTGAACGAGGCTTAGACTTCAAAATCGCACTCAAGCATGAACTCCAGCATCACCGCCAAAGAGATACATGGTGGGCCTTTGTGATGGAGCTTATCATCTGCTTCTTTTTCCCAAATCCAGCGGTCTACGTATGGAAGATGGAAATTGTCGAGTTACAAGAATTTTCATGTGATGAATCCCTGATCGGCCAAAAAGGAATCTCGTTACATGACTATGGAAGCTGTCTTTTAAGGGTGGCAGAAGCAGCTATTGGAAGTCGCGAAATGTATGTCGGTACCACATGCATGGCTGCGAGCTCTAAGGACCCAGGCAACAACAAGTCTTTTTTAAGAAGGAGAATAGAAATGTTTACGAGTCAGGAAAGACCTCGTACATACCGTTGGGCAGGAGCCCTCGTTGGTACTATTGCAGTGACAGTAACCTTAGCGGCGGCATTTGGTGCTGAGCAGGCCATCAGAGGCAAAGTTCAAAATGAACCTAATCCAGGCTCGGTGATTGTCGATCCAGAGATTCAAGGCATTGCTGAGAAAGCCTTAGGTGAGGCGATTAAATCTCAAAATGCTAAAGGTGGGTTTGCGATTGTTGCTGATCCGGCTTCAGGTAAAATCTTGGCCGTTGCCAACATCGACACAACCGGCAAAAAAACGGGTTATTGGTCGCTGAGCCAAGTGCTTGAACCCGCCTCTCATGCAAAAGTTATTGTGGCTGCACAGGCCATTGAAAGCGGGCTGACGGGCCCTCAAGATTATCACTCTTGTGAAAACGGAACTTATAAGTTTGGTAACGATTTTTTCCATGACTGGAAGGTCGGCGGTTGGGAGCGCCTAACGACTGAAGGAACTATCATGGTTTCAAGTGACATCTGCAGTATCAAGCTCGGTGAACTGGTTGGTGCGCAGGCTTTGCAAACAATGCTGGTTCAATTTGGCTTTGGACCTGGAGGAACGGCAGAATCTTTTCCGGCCGCGATGCCAGGCCTTCTGCCGGGAAAAACAGACAAGCCCAAAGTGATTCCGCAGATCACGGCAGGCTTTGGTTTTAAGGCAACTCCAATTGAAATGGTTCAAGCATACGGCGCTATCGCTAACGGCGGGAAACTGCTGAAGCCCCATTTGGCGAACAGTTCCAGTGGTGCCGAGGTCGTTCGTGAGGTGATGACGAGAGAAAATGCTGAGAAAGTTAAAGAAATTCTCCGTCAGGTTGTTCTGAAAGGAACGGGTAAGCCCGCTCAGAGCAGTCTCTACTCGATGGCGGGCAAAACGGCCACTTCATATATTCCTGATTTAACGAAATGGAATTTGGTTGAGGGCCGGAAAAAGGGAAATTATGCGGCCTTCATCGGATTCGCACCTGTCAAAGATCCGAAGGTTGAAGTGTATGTTGGTCTTCATGATCCAAATACTGACGGCACCGGTGCTCACGGGGGCGCACATGCGGCTCCAGTCTTTAAGCGCATCGCAGAGGAAGTGCTGAAGCATATGAACGTGCCAGTAGAGAAGAGTTTGTAAATTTAAGGCCTGGCGATTGCCCAGGCCTTAGTAACTTACTTGCTCAGAAGACAAGACGAGTCTTTTTCAGAGCCCAGAAAATATCCAAGATCATCTTTGGCTCCACAGCTCACCACATCCTGCGATCGCAGTGTAGTTCGCCGGTCTGCGATTCATCTACCAAGCCATTCGATCGCGCTTGTAGCTCTCGAGGTAGCTTGTGGCGAGTTCGTCTAAGAGGACGATGTCGACTTTGTAGGGGAAATTGCTTTCGCTCAGAGTGCAAGCCAAATGTCGATGTCTTGAATGTATCCACTCTGTGCCATCTCGCGAATGACGTCTTTTGGCGAGGCCGTGCCCGTGCCCATCATTTTCTTCGACGTCTTCCACGCGAGCTCAATGCTGAACTCAAATCTTTGGATGACGGAATCGCGGAGAAAATCATTCTTCGGCTGTTGCAGAGCCTCTTCAAGGCGAAGAACGGCTTTTTTCAGTTCTTCGAGAGAAGGATTCATGGGTTCCCCTAAGAACAAAACCCGCGCGAAGGCGGGTTTTTGAAATTGGATGGGTAACTCTTCCGCTAAGTAACCCCTTGATTTCCCGTTGAAATCAGCACCCATGCTACCAAATGCGACCGGACCGATCAAGCTATCTCTTCCGAAGCTCAACCACGTTATCGAACCTCTCCTCAATCACCGGAACCGCAATATTGAGGCTCTCAGTCGCGCCTTCGACATCCTTACCCGAAAGCCTTAGATAGCCTTGGGTGGTCTTCAAAGACGAGTGGCCCACGATGGCCATGACTTTTGAAAGAGGGACTCCATTATTGAGCATCTGCGTAATAAAGGTTGCTCGGAGGTCATGGAACTTCACTGGTGTAATGCCGATTTCCCCGCAGAAGTTCTTTAGAATCTTCGCCTGATCTCCTTGGTTCCACTCCCATAGTCGCGGGAGCACGAACTCAGAGTCCTTCGAATATTTCAGTTTCAGCTCTTCAAGGAACTTTCGACATTCTGATGATATGGGATAAATCCGATTCTTTGCGGTCTTCGTTGGCCCTTCGCCGTTGTACCGTGTCCAAGCCTTGCTGATGGTGATCTTGCCAGTGACCAGATCAACATCGGTCCATCTTAAACTGTACAGTTCGCCCGATCGCATTCCGGTGAGGAGTGCGAGCGTCCAGTGAGGGAAGAATCTATGGTCTATCCTCCGGGCCTCCCGCAGTAGGATCTCAATTTCATTTTTATTGAGAACTCCTTGGTTGGCTTCGGCGCATCTCACCCTAATTCCAACGGCTGGATTGCGAACGATCAGACCTTCTTCTATTGCGATGTTGAAGACGCGTTTAACAATCTTCAAAAGTCCGCGCTTTGTGTAGCTCGACGTGTCCTCATTGGTCTCGAACACAGCGGCGTGCACGTCGCTTGGCTTGATATCATCGATGAACTTGTCATTCCAGACGGGGTTAAACCACTTGTTCAAGCAGTGCTTGTAGTTGTGGTAGGTCGAATTGCGATATTCGACACGGTACTTTTCAAGTACATGCCCAACCCATTGCTTCCAGGTCACTTTTGTTTTGTGGCCCTCGAGTTCCATCATCAATTCGAATTCGGCCTTGCGTGCGTCGCGCTCGTTGTTGAACCAGCGCTTTCGTCGCATCACTTGGCGACCGGACTTATCCCTTACTTTTACTATGACTTCATACTGAGTCTTGCCATTGGTTTGCACCTTCTTAATTGCCATCTCTTATTCCTTTCGACGTTCGCGAAAAAGAGAGTGCAGATGCTGCACATTGAATCGGAGGTGTTTTCCGAAGTATAGACACTCGACCTTGCCACGGCACTTTCGAATCCGAAGTGCATTGGGAGAAATCCCGAGTATCTTGGCAGCCTCCTCAGTAGAAGCCCACATGGGTACTATTTGTTTTTCAAAGAAACCATCCCGTTCTGTCCCCGTATTTCCCTGTGTCATTTATCATCTCTCATCTAATCAACAATCCATCCTCCCGCCGCCCTAGTCCCGTCTTCGTGACCACTTCCAACCGTCAACATCGTTAGATGTAGGGTGGGAGTGGTCACGAAGCATTAGAGGGACGAAGGGCGGCGGGAGGGCTTTGTTAATTGGTTGGTTTGCCAGGGGAAAATGAGAAAAGCGGTGAGCAAAATGTTTGAGCAGTTCTATATGGTAGGCTCTATACCGAGCGTTCGTCGTATATCTCTTGATAGGATGCTTTTGATTTCGACTCGTCGTTGTCAGCCGTTTCAAAATCGAAACAAGTGGTTAGTGAAGAAGGCGTCCGTTCGTTTTGATTTGTTGAGATTTATTTTTTGAGATTGGCGGTTTTTTCGTTTTGATATTCAGACTCGTTCACGAGTTTGAAGCCGTCGCTTTCTAGAAATGTGCATTCTCTATTTCATTGGTTAGCCCTCCTGGAGTTTCAATTTATAATAGTGCACGGGTTGAGCCTCTTGCGAAATGAGAGTACGCAAGTAGTGGATCGTGCCGTCCGGCGAAGTGATCCGTAGGCCGGATTTATGGCGGATATTTTCGGGCTTAATGTTTTCTCAACATTGGCCGTCGCATCAAAAGGCAGTAATTTATGACCAGGAAATTACCTGAATGTCTGGCCAATCTTTACGGAGGTGGAGGACCATCTTATTGAAAATCTCTTCAGTGATTTGTCTTTTGTTGGGCCTGACAATCATCTCGAATGCATCGGTGAGTCCAAATGGTGCAAAGAGTTTTATTCCTGAGGCTTCAGGTCGTATTCCGATGCTAAATGCAGGCAACCAAGTGTTGATGCCATCCTCTGTGCTGGAGTAAGCTGGGATTTCATAGCCAAACTTTGTGAGATACCATTCATGTACTCGCGCCTCATTGATCACATCGATAGGAATAGGCAAGTCTTTAAAAAGTTTCTTGATTCGTTGCCTCTCTGAATGCTCATCGGATTCTGATTGGGCATTCTTAAAATAAACAAGATCGACGTCTTTTAGGCCGTGCAATGGTTCCAACCCCATTTGCCAGTTCCATATGGTTTGAGTAACGCAACCACCAGCTACGTACCAATTGGGTAGCTCAACTTGAGCGGCAAGATTGAAAATTGGTCGAAAGACAGGGCTTTGCCACAGAATTTGTTCTAGTTGTTCTTGAAAAATATTTTTCGATTCCACTGTCTAAAATCTACGATGCAATGCTGGAATTGTCCATTTGCCAATCGATCCCTGTCGCGGCGACGTCAGGCCAACCTACGCGTTCTGAGACGGCCCAGGACGGGGAAAATTTCGACGATTTGCAAAGTGGCCGTATAAGCGCAGCTTCTGTAGCGCGAGCCAGTACGGTCAACTAGCGGCGGTTTATGACCGACGACGAGATCGGCCGATGTATATCGACCGATCGCGAGATCCGAAGAAGCGCACACCATTTTCTGAGTGGGGCACGACGGGGAAAAGAAAAAACTCCGCTCACAATAAACGAAGTCTTCGGTTGGACGACCGCCAGAAAAGGCAGGGATTTATTCAGACTGATATAAATATTTGGGTGTTTTAATTTCTCTGCCGCCCGCAGATGCGGGGAGAGACTCTTTAAGATAGCTCCAAAATTCATCAAATTTGACAGACTCTTGCTTATAGGTAGACAGGTGCTGAGGGAACAATTCGACCTCTATTTGCTGAAACTCTTTATCGGGCTCTGATGTTAAAGAAAAACGGTCAATCGTAATAAACCCGACTTTTTCAGCTTTTGTATTCTTTTTGGAAGAGCGGAACATGAGATCAATTCCATATCGATAATTGTTTACTGTCTGAACCAGCTGAATGGCTTCCGAAGAAACCGCCGCTCCAATCTTTTCAAAAGAGCTGACATGATAACTCTTAACTCGGGCTCTGTAATATCAATTGGAATAGGAATTTGAAGTTCATCTCGATGACCTAGATGTTGCCCGACGTGGATACTGCTAAGATCCAGCTGTGTATCTCTATCTATTTTGACAAACAGCATTTGAGCCTGAGCGCTGCCAATATTTCCACTTTCATCAATAGGCGACCATCTTTTGACTCTCAATGCGATTCCTGCTTGAGACAGAAAATTGTCTGCCGTATCAAAGTAGAAGCCCTGTTCAAATTGATATCCCACATGGTGGGATATTTTTAGCTCTTCGGGTGTGCCATTTGTGGCACGCGTATAAATAGTCTGCCCATCAATTTTGTGAACCCATCCGCCTGCAGGTTTTGGCAGATTCTTGGTAGTGGATCGAATTTGATATTGAGAATCAGGCTTAACGGCATAGCCGTCATGGAAGAATTCTTTCATGGAAGAAAGTGACTCCGCATAAAATCCAGAGAAATCTCGGTTATTAAACTGCCCCTTTCTTACCGGCCGGCCAGGTTGAAAGCCCCAATTGTGTCTTTTTCCGGCGAATGTCACACTTGCGCCAAAGTTGTCGACAATACCAAGGAGCACTTTTTTTTGAGAGTTGGCGCCTTGCATTTTTTTAGAAAGTTGGATCTTGGCTTCCCACTCTGGCTGTATTTTTCCAGAGAGATTTTTTTTAGTTCCGGTAAAGGTATATTCAAGATCAAAATTTTCACCTTGAGCACTGGTAATCATGGTAGCCCGATCTTTCGAGACTTGATCTTTGTTAATACTAAAAAGCGAAGAACACCTTTCCTGAGCAAATATTGGCTCAACAGATGTCAAAAAAATTGACATACAAAGGATCAGAACTTTGAATCCTTGATGACTTGGTTTCATGTTAGTACCGTTCCAATATCCTGGGATCGGCACCATTGCCTTCCCGTCGTGAACGGACCTTTATGGTCGGTTAAGAGTGCAGATTTGAGTCCGGCCTGGTCGGCGATTAAAATTGAAATGACGTGAATTCCGAGGCGCTCGCGGTCACTTCTTTGCGCACGAACGACGGAGAAAGTCACCTCGTCGTCCCTCTCCGGCTTTTAGCGGGGTGCGGGAACTTTGTAGAAGAATTCGTCAGTGTTTATCGACAGATGGTTCAGATAGCCGCATCGCTGAAGGATCTTTCGGCAATACGAAGTGGGATTCGTGTAGCCGTAGCCCATTCGCCTTAAAACTTTGATCTTGTTGTTGAGACCTTCGGCGACAGCGGTTGTCAGTCTTGAAGTGATGTAGGCCTCAATGTTCCGACGATATTTTCGAATCGTTTTTGCGAATTTTAGAAATGGCTCAAGTTTCGATTCTCTGACAACTCGGTACCAGGTTGTCAGCGTCTCTCGGAAGCCTTTGATCGTCTTCTTGTCGAGTGCTTTGTGAAAGTATTCGACGAGTAGCATCGCGGTGTGGATCGGCTCATTGATTCTCCGAAGTTTGTCGACAAGTTTCTGCTCGGACTTCGATAGGTCCTTCTCTCTGGCAACGAGGATAAATCTTCGGTGTGGCTCGAGCATATCGCGACTGACTTTGTCGTTCGTTTCTTTGGCTTTTTTGAATTCAAATCGACGAACTTTATCGAAGGCTTCGTTCACTTTCTGTGCAAGATGGAATCGATCAACGCAAACTTTGGCGTTCGGGCACTCGCGTTCAATCGCCGCAATAAAGGGTTCATGCATGTCGACAGCGAAGTGTTCAACCGACATTTTTGCGCCGTCGACAGCACCCTCAAGGCACCAGTCAATGCCGCAGAATCCCGTCCTATGGCGTTAAATAGGACTTTCCCCTTCCTTTGGCGCGACAAGATTTGTGACAAATTCTGGACGCCAACGTTTCGCAAAAAAGTCCGACTCGGTTTTTAACGGCGATCGTTCGAAAGTGAACTTCGTCGGCCGCAAGGTACGAAACATCGAGGCCGTCTGGCATGCGCAGATGCTGCATCATCACTGCCATGCGATATTGGTCGAGATCCCACATTGCCTTTGATCCCATGTCGAGAATACGCCCGACAGCTTCACATGTGATCTCTTCCCATGAGTCGACCTGCGACTTCGGCAAGGCCGCAGGTCATTGAGCTGAACTTTGGATGGATCCAGTCGACATCGGCGACAGCTGTGCGGTCACAATTGTCGCAGTACCCCGAAGCTGCATGAACTTATCCGTCACATGCTGAAAAACCCCAAGCGGCGGCGCACGAAGGATTTTGAGATCCCATTCTTTAACAGTTGAAAATTGCTCGCCGCACAATCGGCAAAAGCAGCTCTCCCGATTTTGCTGAACTTTGACTTCGATTTTGTGCAGTTTTTGAAGACCTTAAGGTCGATAATTTTGACGTCTTGAAGACCTAAAAACGTGATGATAGTCTGCCTGAAGTCCATCCTTGGGTGCTCCTGCAAAGAGATTTAGTGTCGTGACCAAATCAAATCACAGGACCAAGTGATGGACTATTTTCATTTCACGACGTCTTTGACCCCGCTAAAAGCCGGAGAGCCCCTCGTCGAACTTCTCGACATACATGAAGTTTTGAAAATCCAGCCATCCGCGGGTTACGCTTCAGTTCACCAAAACATCGCATGACCAGCACGGAGGCTGAAGCATGAACTATAGATTCAATTTGCAGTGCCTATCAAGTCTTCCCTTAGAGGGGATAGGACATTCAATAGGGGCATTCGGGCTGCGGCCCAAGTATTGTTGGCCTGATTTTGGCGCGTGGGTTGGCTTGCACCGGTTCAATTTTCGGGTCTGTGACTGTGTTTGGGCAAGTGTAAACGAGTTTTTGCATGAGGCTTTGGGCGAGTGAGACTTGTTTTGGACGTGGCTTTCCATTGGCGTCAGGTGAAATCCCATTACGCGAAGTCGAAATCGGAAAATGCTGAATGTCATCATCAGTGGTCCGACTTGGCGGGCCTCGCGCCGACCAAATTGTTGGCGGCCTTGTCGGTAAACCCAGATGCTCGAGAATTTTCCTGATAACTTGCGGGTCCTCGATCGCAGCAATGACCTTCATTTTGCCGCCGCACAGCTGACAAGTCTCGACGTCGAGCCCAAAGACGCGCTTTAAAAGTCTGGCCCAAGTGATTCGAGACTTTGAGGGTTGTTCCCTTTTGCTGGGGGCCGATGCCGCTGGCTCAGGAAGTTTGGGGACGACCATGGCTCTGTACCTGTAGTGTGGCGCAAAGACGCCGAAAAACCTGGTCAGATGGATCTTGGGTCTCGGTACCAACGCCGCAAGCCGCTCCATCAACTCCATGGGCGACAGGGAGATTGCTTGAGTGCCGTCGTCATAGGGCTTTTTGAGGGTATAGATGACTTGACCACTGGAACTCAGTGACAAACGCTCAAGGGCCACGGCCGGCCTTGCGATATAGCGGCAGAGCTTTTCGATTTTGTCTCGCTCTGTGCCTGCCATGGCCACACCGGCGTGGAGCGAAAAGCCGGAGCTCTTGGCAACGAGACCGTGCTTTGCCGCGTGATCCGTATCAGGCATGGTCTTGAGCGTGAGGGCTTTTTTACCCTTATTGGGACCGAGCGTGAACCGGTAAGTCGCAGCTCCCGCTTGGAGTCTCGCCAGCGCATCGTCTTCGGTTAGGTCAAGTTGGAGATGGTCTTCCTCGTCTTTGACGATGAGACCTCGCTTCTCAAGGTGTTTAGCTGTTCTATGTATGATTTTGTTTAGGACCTCGGCTAGCTCCGATTGTGTTGGAGCTTGATGGGACATGTCTTAGGCTGCGGTCATGTTGAAGGCACTATTATGGATTCCAATCTGGTTTCAAAGCTACAGGATGCGAGTTCAAACGATCCTCGCTGGGCTGCCGGCGGCAAGATGTACATGACTCAGATTGATCACCACCAATACTTACTGATAAAACGCGATTCCAACCTGAAGATGAGTGGACAAATTCATGGGGATCTCTCTGGTCATGAGCCCTCGCGCATCTTTGAGCTTCTCACCGGACGCAAAGCTCAAGGAAAAATCAAAGCAACCGTCGCTAAGACCGGCGGCACTCTTCGACTCAGCTATCAAGATGATCTTGGCACTGAGAGCTTTGACCTCGCACTCGCGGCCAACGCCGTTTCTGAATTTAACCTCGGCGGACAGGTCTTCTCCACCGTTCGCGAATCAAGCGATGGCCTCCGCGGAGAATCCACTGGTCCCTCGGCCTATAGCTACGTCACTTCTCTTCGCTCAAAGCGAAATCAAGTTTGGATCGCGATCGTGAACATCAACGGAACCGGCCTCGGTCGTCCTATAGAAGTTCAGTTTATGGAGGGCTCGAAACTGACCAGCGCCTTCCGCGCCGACCTCTGGCTCACCGCCGGGATTGAGTAGCCGTCGAAGCCCTAGGCGCTGCGAACGGGCGACGGCCATGTAGCGCTTCACATCCTCAACCGGACTCCGATCAAAAGAAACAGTCGTCAGGATAAAAAAGCGCAGACTTCCTCAATCTGCGCTCTTGAAATACATAAAAATGATCGAACGGATCAACGGCACTTAAGCTGAGAGGCAAAAGTCTCAAGATCTTCCGCTGCTGTTTTTGAGCTCGGATCGACCATGTCTGAAAGCAGAGCTCGTTTGATCTCTGGGTTTTTCATCGCTATTTCCAAGGAGAGATTTTCGACTGTCGTCACGTGAGTCACGCGACTAGTGACCGCGTAGTACTCCATCGTCGACTCAGCTGTCATTTGCAATGGCCATACTGTGATTGCACCACGAGAATTTGAGCTCTTCACCACGACCTCTAGCCCACTTCCCTTTTCATGAATCGTGGTAGTGTGATCAGCGCTATCGACTCTACACTGCGTGATATTTGGCTCCTTCAAAGAGTTCGCCTGAGCCGTCAAACAAGTCGCCAGAACGCCAATTATCGTCAAGATCGATTTCATGAAGCCTCCTAAGAGTTGAATCAAATGGTCCTTTAGTCGTTTCGACTTAGAACGATGAGATTCAGTCCAGGAACCATGCCACAACTCACGAGAAGGCCGACGACCAGCAATTCCCGGTCAGACTTAAAAGTGTGCGGCCCAACCGTCGAATATACTTGAGTTTTATCAACTGGGGGCTGCCGTGCGAGGTTTTTCTCTTGCAGATTCTTGATCGACAAAAAGTTCGACACAGTGACGGCGCAAGCCGTCACCTTCATGGGTTTTCGAATTTTTCCTAGCTCATGCGGAACTGATCTCAGGTCGCGATCTGATCCATGGCGAAGGGTCATTGAAGAAGCTCAAGAACTCATGCCAACTATCAAACTCGATCGGCAAAAACTCATACGCGGATTTTATCTTCACCCACAACCGACTTCGACGGTCGAAAACACTCTTAGCGCGGCTTGAAACACGCGACACCGCAGCTCTTGAAGCTGATCGATCAAAAATGCGAGCAACATCAAATGTGCAAAGTTGCTTGAAAGGTTTTTGTAGCCGTGACCGAAGTTGTGCTCGAATTCATAACCCTGATTTTTCAAGGTATTGAAGGTTTCATTCTCAATTTTCCACCGTGTACGTCCTGCGCGCACAATCTGCCGGCAACTTGATTCGTAAAGCGAATAGTTGGTGACCCAGCTAAAGTGAACTCTCTCTTCTTTGACTTTGCCTTTCTGAATCCACTGTGTGGTCTCCCAGTATTCAAGGAAGTTCACCAAATGTTTCGTGCTTTGATGGTTCAGAAAGATGCCGTTGGTGAACCGGTAGTGACGAGTCACTTTCTTCTTCACCTTATCTCCGATGGTTTCTTCTTCCTCAAAATGATGAACCGTGCCGTTTGTCTCTCGGGTATCGACGCCACTAAAGAGCTTCTCGTGGCTTCCAGGCTTCACGCTCAAGACAAAGTCGATATCCAGTTTTGTGAGAAGCTCTAGGCAAGGGAGCGTCGCATGAAGTGCATCAGTGAGGAGCACGGTTTTCAGCTTCGGATGATCCTCCCGGTAGCCCAGAAGAAAACGCTTCATCGCATTTTGCTCGCAATCGTTCTTCGTATTTCCATCCTGCTGCTGGATCGCCTCAGGGCAAACTGGTATCACGCACCTTTGATCCGGATGCACAAGCGCACCAGCCAGCATTTGATGATGAAAAGTTCTCTCATTGCCGCCGCGCTGTTTTTTCTCAAGACAGTTTTCGCAATGAACCGAATCTGACGAAAAGTATCCGGTCCCGTCAACCGCAAGACCGTACGTGTTGTCCCAGAGTTCAAAACCTTTCAGCACCTTTGCCCGTTGCGCTCTCTCGAAAATCGCGCGAAACACCGGGCGAAAAACATTGTTTTGATACTCGTCGATGACTTCCCGCATCCGCGTATCTGATGGCACCTTTGAAACGTAGAACAACTTCTTTAAGTTCGAGAAACTTCGCTGTTTGCGCATCTCCTCTTCGAACTGAAGAAGCGACGGGATCTTCAGCGAAAAGATCGCAAGCGCCGACATGAAAAAGTCTTCGATAGGAATCTCAATCCGCGAAGGATCGCGAGAATCTGAAAGCTTGCTGAAATGCTCGCGCGCTGCCCGAAAAAGTTCGGTCCCGCTCAAAGAATTGACCGTTAAATCGTTCGGTGACGTCCGTGCCATCGATAAGCCTCGACTGAAGTATTGAATTTAAATTGCCAAATCGAGTTTACGCACAATGCAACGTCGCGAAAAGAATATTTTCGAACAGCTGGAAACCCGCACCAATACTCAATTCTTTCTCTGACCGGGAATTGCTGATTCAATAGGGGCATGCGGGCTGCGGCACAAGTATTGTTGGCCTGATTTTGGCGCGTGGGTTGGCTTGCACCGGTTCAATTTTCGGGTCTGTGACTGTGTTTGGGCAAGTGTAAACGAGTTTTTGCATGAGGCTTTGGCGAGTGAGACTTGTTTTGGACGTGGCTTTC
Organism: Bdellovibrionales bacterium; assembly: GCA_016713885.1. Taxonomy (GTDB): domain Bacteria; phylum Bdellovibrionota; class Bdellovibrionia; order Bdellovibrionales; family JAMPXM01. Next base: position 496,762 of record JADJOF010000002.1, read on the forward strand.
CATTGGCGTCAGGTGAAATCCCATTACGCGAAGTCGAAATCCGGAAAATGCTGAATGTCATCATCAGTGGTCCGACTTGGCGGGCCTCGCGCCGACCAAATTGTTGGCGGCCTTGTCGGTAAACCCAGATGCTCGAGAATTTTCCTGATAACTTGCGGGTCCTCGATCGCAGCAATGAGTACCGTTCCAATATCCTGGGATCGGCACCATTGCCTTCCCGTCGTGAACGGACCTTTATGGTCGGTTAAGAGTGCAGATTTGAGTCCGGCCTGGTCGGCGATTAAAATTGAAATGACGTGAATTCCGAGGCGCTCGCGGTCACTTCTTTGCGCACGAACGACGGAGAAAGTCACCTCGTCGAACTTCTCGACATACATGAAGTTTTGAAAATCCAGCCATCCGCGGGTTACGCTTCAGTTCACCAAAACATCGCATGACCAGCACGGAGGCTGAAGCACGAACTATAGATTCAATTTGCAGTGCCTATCAAGTCTTCCCTTAGAAGAAGGTTTCTCGCTCGATGAACTCGTTATCGAAACCAAACGGATGTTCGAAACCGAAGGCATGGCGGGGCTCGTAAATCTGATCGCAGTATTGCTCGATTGGATCGTGCATCAATCGCTGCTCGGGCGCTGGGAGAAGGCAGACCCTGGCCGGTGCTGCGCACACGCACACTACGTGGTGCATGGCCGCGAGGCGAAGTCGATTCGCTCGAGCGTAGGCCTACTCGCACTTTTGTGGACGCGTATACGTTGTCGGGGCTGCGGAAAGTCATTTGTCCCGCTTCGTGGATACTTTGAACATGGAGCGCCATCAGCGAAAGACGTCGGAACTAGAGAAGATCGTGGCCGAAGTTGTCTCCGAGCAGAGCTATCGGCGGTCGAGTCAGCATCTCGAAACGATCGGCTCGATCCCGGTTCCGCACACAACACTTCACCGTTGGGTGATGACATCAGACTGCGACAAGATCGACATGAAGAAACGAGTTCAGACGCTCGTCGCCGACGGCACTGGTTTTAAGCAGAAGCCCGATTCCGACGGCAGTAACCGCGGCGAAGTGTGCGTTGTCGTCGGCATCACAAAGGAAAACACAATTGTTCCCTATGGCGCATGGACGGAAGAGTCGTGGGCCGCGATTAGCCGCGAGATCAAGCGGGCGAACCATCCGAGTTCGAAGATCAAGTTCACTCCAATCGCAGACCTTCTTGTCTCCGACGGGGAAGTGCCACTCGTCAAATACATGGGCCGGCTTACGAAAGACTCCCAGCGCTGCATCTGGCACCTGCCACACGATCTACATCCGCTGCTGAAGTATAAGGACGACGCGTCACCCGCGGAAGCGAAAGGCTTCACCTCACAACTTGCCGGTATCATCGACATTAGACTTCCAGCAGAAGACGTTGAAAAGGTTGGTCTCGAGGATCGGCTGACGCTTGAGCGTTCAGTCTTCAAAGCTGAACGTGGCGTGCAAGACTTGATCGATGAACTCACGGCTCGCGGTTACAAAGCGGCGGCGACGTATCTCGACAACGCAAAATCAAAGATGTTCTCGTACGTGCGGACGTGGCTCCGAACGGGCGTCGTTCATCCGCGAGTGTCGTCGATGATCGAACGGATGATGCGAGAGATCGGTCGGCGAATTAAAAGATCGGGCATGGTTGAGCCCCGAAGGTGCGGCGAAGCTGACCCGGATCATCATCAAGCGAATCACTTCAGCCAACGAGTGGGATCAATATTGGAAGGACAAACTCAAGATCTCAGGAAAAGTAAAAATGTCGTTTGAAGGATGCTTCCTTGTCTGAAAATCCCAGGGTGTTGGAACGGTACCCAGCAATGACCTTCATTTTGCCGCCGCACAGCTGACAAGTCTCGACGTCGAGCCCAAAGACGCGCTTTAAAAGTCTGGCCCAAGTGATTCGAGACTTTGAGGGTTGTTCCCTTTTGCTGGGGGCCGATGCCGCTGGCTCAGGAAGTTTGGGGACGACCATGGCTCTGTACCTGTAGTGTGGCGCAAAGACGCCGAAAAACCTGGTCAGATGGATCTTGGGTCTCGGTACCAACGCCGCAAGCCGCTCGAATCTCGTGCGTGATAACCAGTTGTTACTTTTACTGAAGTATTCTATAGCTAATAAAAAATTGCTATTTTAATTCTATTTTGCATGTAGCCTTTCCCAATTCGTAATAATAATCATCTGGTGGAGCGACATAGGTGCCGTTGCTAGGTACAGGACCTACGTGACTATCATAGCCATAAATAATGCCATCAAGAATTTGGGTGCCTGACTTAAATTTATTTTTAAAAAATATTTTAATACCATCTAAGTGGCTACCTGAAGGTGAGTTGAACCAAAATAGAAAATAAAGTCTTGATTTAAAATCAGGTAAAAATTCACTTTGGAAGTATTATCATTTTTTAAATTATCAACAGCGGGTGCTGAATATTGATCTCTAATTTCACCCATTAGGTTATTCGTCACTGAAAAGCTAAAATCATCATCAAAAGAATAGGTGAATCTAGTTTTTCCATAGTTGTTACTTCCATTGCAGTCTACTGAGAGAATATCTTGCCTTGCCCATTCACCAGCCTTTACTCTTCTTGGATGCCGGGGAAGATCACGAAGGTTTGGCTGCTCCGCTAAAGTGGCCTCTGAAAAACTGAAAAAAAGAATTAAATAAAAAAATAGCGTTTTCATTTTAATCTCCCATTTCTTTTGTATTATCATATACACAAGTCAAACCGATAATAATATAAAATCAAATTGGAATCCAAGTGGTTTCCGGCTAAATTATGCTGTTATAGTCGTAAACAATTTTCAAAAATAGCGCAGAATTTCCTTAATGCAATACCTTCCCAAGTTTTGAATTTTTATTTAACATCCGGAATGGTCATTTCTGTCTCTGCAAATTCATTCATGCTCTCAACTGCCTTCAATAACATGACAACTTTTGGCAATACTAAATTCTTAAAGTCAGGTCCGGCATTAAGCAATTTAGTCAATTCATATTGAAAGTCTCGTGAATTCCAAACTGTGACAAACTCCCCAGCTTCTGCTGCCGCTCGCATGTCGCCCGACTTACTTGCATTAATTTTTGCTAAAAGATTTTTAGAAATTTGCAAAAGTTTTGTGTATGTTTGTAAATTAGAGTCACCCATTGCCATCTTGATAGATGCCAGTTCTTGTAACTCGAGTCTGATAACCTGAATTAGAGCTGAGCTTGCCTTAGAGACTGTGCCGGCTAGGCCTCGCTCCCACCCATAAGATAGTCTGAGTTGGTTTACCAAGGAGCTTAATGATTTAATGGCCATTTTTAATTGCTCAACATCATCATAATCGGATAATAACTCGTTCATGATAGTCCCAAAAACAACAATCAATCTGGCATTTTCTTGAACACGCCAGTCGACACCATTGAGGCCAGCGTGATTTCTTTTAAAAAAGGTTTCAAAAAAGCATCACCAGCGACAAAGCGTAGAATGCTTCGTCGGTTGTTGGAGAAATTGATTCTGACTCCGAAGGGATTGGAAGCTTACTTTCGCGTTGACGAAAACAACCAAGAGAAAAGTACGGAGCCATTTGAGCTTGCCGAGAATGGAAAGATTTTGAAATTTGAAAAACGAAAACAGCCCAAACCCGATTTATCGGGCCCTGAGGGCGATTTGAGTTTGTTGTCCGAAACATTGCTTAATAGTGGAATTGGATGGGTAACACTTTAAACTCGTAACCCATCGGTTTCAGTCGCCAATTAAGTACCCATATTACCTGTTGTTACCTCGAAATCAACGTCTGATTAGGCTTACGACGTTGTCATAAGCCACCTCGTCTTGAGGAATTTCGATCTTCAATTCCTCAGTTGCTCCCTCGATATCTTTACCTGACAGCCGCAAATAGCCTTGCGTCGTCTTTAAAGACGAATGGCCAACAATGGCCATGACCTTTGAGAGCGGCACACCGTTATTGAGCATCTGCGTAATAAAGGTGGCCCTGAGGTCATGGAACTTCACAGGTGTAATGCCGATCTCCTCACAGAAGCTTTTGAGAATCTTCGCCTGCTCTCCCTGTTGCCACTCCCACATGTGGGGGAGGACAAAGTCGGAATTGGGCTCAGATTTCGCTCGTAGCTCCTCGAGGAATTTTCGGCACTGACTTGAAATCGGATAAATCCGGTTTTTCGCGGTCTTCGTCGGACCCTCGCCATTATGGCGAGTCCACGCTTTGCTGATGGTGATCTTGCCACTGACAAGATCAACGTCACTCCAGCGTAGACTGTACAGCTCACCGGATCTCATGCCGGTGAGAAGCGCAAGCGTCCAGTGCGGATAAAACTGATGATCTTTCTTCTTCGCTTCGCGAAGGAGGATTTCGATCTCATTTTTATTGAGCACAGCTTGATGCGCTTCCGCACATCTGACGCGAATACCGACGGCAGGATTTCTGACGAGGAGTCCTTCTTCAATCGCGATGTTGAAAACTCGCTTCACGATTTTAAGCAAACCGCGCTTCGTGTAACTCGACACATGAACGCAGTCCTCGAAGATCACGCGATGAACGTCACTGGGTTTAATGTCAGCGACAAACTTGTCTTTCCAGATCGGATTGAACCATTTATCGAGACAGTGCTTGTAATTGAGGTAAGTCGAGTAGCGATACTCGACTCGATATTTCTCAAGCACGTGCGTGATCCAGTGCTGCCAAACGGCCTTGGCTTTATCATCGTCGAGTTCGACCATGAGCCTTGCCTCGGCCATGCGCGCTTCTTTTTCGGTGTCGAAGCGCTTTCGCTTGCCGATCTGTTTGCCGGATTTATCTCTGATTTTTACAAAGACTTCGAATCTAAGTTTGCCGTTTTGGATTACTTTTTTAATTGCCATGATTAGCTCCCTTGCTGGTTTCGTTCGTTACGAATCAGCGAAGCGAGATAGTTCACGTCGAATCTCAAATGCTTTCCGAAGTACCGACACTCGATTTCACCTCGGCACTTTCGAATACGAAGCGCGTTTGGAGAAATCCCGAGCATCTGTGCAGCAGCCTTAGTCGAAGCCCATACGGGCACTATTTGATTTTCAAAGAACAGTTCCTTCGAATTTACCGCTTTCTCGCTCCTTGGCCATTTTTCTCTTCTCTTCTATTTCCCTGTGTCATCTCTAACACCTATTTATTCTCTCTCCCGCCCGCCTCCTTCCCCTGTCTCCCTGACTACTTTCCACCGTTAAACATCTTTAGATGTAGGGGGAGAGTAGTCAGGGAGCTTTAGAAGGGGAACGGATGGCGGGCGGGTTGGTTTAAGTCCTTAATTCGCCAAGTGAAAAAGTGGATAAGCGCGGACGAAGTTCCCAAGTGCTTGGATATGGTAGGCTACGCATCGAAAAACTGATTGTCTCTCCTGAACTCTGTCGTCTTCGCTCGTAGAGTGTGACACCAATTGATGAGCGAAGTTGGCTGTCCGTTTGCGTTGTAGAAGCTAGAAATCGGACTATCGCCCGCACTCATCGAATCAGAAAACAGGAAGAAGTTCTCCGTGTAGCCGCGTTTCTTGTGCGCTTTTTCCAGCGTCTTCTTTCGGTAGAGCAGGCGAATCGTCTCCGACAATCTTCCTGAATCGCAAACGTAAATCAGGCCATCGATGTGCGTCTCGTAGATATAGGTCTTAAGCTTTTGCAGAATGCGCTCATCAGACTTGCGAGTTCGCTCGATTTCAAATGCGACGCTGACTTTTTCGTTCGTTGCCGTTTTCGGGAAACTCATCAAAAAGTCAGGTAGTAGATCGAGAGGCTTGCCTTGTTGCTGCAAGATGTTTCGCGCCAATGCGTGGCTTTCGATCTCATGCTCGCGGATGATTTCAACATCAGGAAAGGTCCGCTTTATATTGAGTGCCCAGAATTCACACCATTGGTTGTGAATCCAGTTTCGCCTATTCACAAGCGGCCTTGCCGCTTGTGTTGTGTCATCTTTTAGTCTTTTGGAAACTTCATCGCGAACGGTTTGGGCGTTGTTGAGCTGATAGTAAAACGTGCTGGGGCTTCCCATGACCATATCCACGATACCCTTGCGTTTCATGATGCCGATGGCTTGACGCAGATTCTTTTTCTGAATCGGCGGCGCGGTCATCAGATGGAGCATGTCAAGCGTGAGTGGACTGTGATCTCGGAGAAGCGTCAGAACCTCTTTTGCGACTTGGCGCTTTGGAACTTTGTCGCTCAAAGCTCAGCTCCTTTCATTGCGATTTGCGTTTTTGCCGGTCGTTTTTGGCTGGCGGCCTTAATTTCCATCAGGCTCTTGATCGCAAGATCAATGTCGATATCCTTTTTGCTCGCAAGGTTCCTGAGCGAGCGACGGACATTGGTGTGCTTGATTTGGAGTGCTCGAATGTCGATCTTGGCCGTGAGTAAAATTTCGTTTACGACATCCGACATATTGATCGAGCCACTTTGAAAATCGAGATTGGCCTCATTGACGATTCCGTCGAGTGTCATCCACGAATCGTCTGTGAGAATGACTTGAAGTTTTCTTTTCATTAGCGACCTCCTCTTTTGTTGGTATTGGGGATGACGAACGGACTCGGCGGCAGATCGCCGAAGTAGATTTCGGTTTGCCTCATTGCGGCCTCGCGATCTTCGACGACCAACTGGTGGACGAAGTACGAAGTCAGAAGGCCAAACCCGAGGCCGATGCTGGCTCCGATCCCGACATCTTCAAACTTCGGTTCGCTACCTGTTGCTCGGCCTGCGGCATAAGTGGCGGCGGCGCCGGCCAGTGCTCCAGTCGCGGCACCAAGCCGGAATGATTGATCAAGCGTGCTGCACCCACCGGTGAGCATTGCGACGGTTGTTAAATAGAGAACGGCTCTCATGAGCGATTCCTCCTGTATCGGTTAGACAGTGGAGGAGTGCCGAGAAGTGCGAGGGGTTAAGTGGATTCTGCTAATTAGTTGAACGAGAAGTCTTTGACGTGACCGAGGTAGCGATCACGAGTAATTTCCCAAATTTCATTTCGGAAGTAGACAACGAATAGTCCAAATAGCCCTGCTGTGACTGGAAACCATTCTAGTCCAGTGATTAGGCTAAGTACGAACGCCGTGAGGGCAAACAGCGGAGCGACGCAAGCGACTAAGTACAGCGCCTCAATTGTCAGGAATATAGCGCAGAAAAGTGCCATATAGACGCGGCCGAGTCTTTTTGAGGCTGCTTGAATGAGAAACCCGATTATAGAGGGTGTCAGCAGCAGCGCCCATGAGCCTCCAATTACCAATGCGGCATAGGCGATATACGTCACTAAATTGCCAATTAGCGACACAAATCCAGGATAGATGTGGTCCATAAACAATACGGCGAATACCAATTCGAATAAGAGTCCCATTGAAACAAAAAATTGCAATCGATATGCCTGTATATTTTGTGGAGCGCAGGTACGTAGTTCTCGAAATCCGTCGCCAATGCAGGCGCTCATTTCGCATCCTTCTGGTTTGAATACAGTGGAGGAGTGGATTTAGGTGGTGGGGTTGAGTGGATAACAAGTTACTGCAGAACAAATATCGACTTGTTGGAGATCTGGTGAAGCGGGTCAGTGAAGCATTTTTCAAAATCGCTATCGCTCGTGATGAGCACCTCAAACTTACTTTTATCAAATAAGTTTACAATCATCGCATCGGGTCCTCTAAGACCCTTCTTCCCCATAATCGCGACCATGTCGCTCCATCGGAGATGTTCATTGAAGAGTTCAGAATCTTGGCCCTCTAAGATCTCGACGAAATTGAGTCCAAGGTCTTGCTCAATCGACGTCCATTCATTTGTCAGTTTTTCGTCCGTGAACTTGGCGCAAAAGTCTGACCAATCAGAGATTCCATACTCATCGACAAGATTCTTTCTGAGTTTCTTCAGGCGGCCTTCATCAACTTTGTATGACTCTCTTTTCTTTTTTGCCGCTGTATCTTTGTCGCGAATATCCTTCAAAGTATTGTAGATCGGCTTATGAAAACTATGAGTTGCAGCGGATTCGAATAGTTGCAGGCATCCGATCGTCACTTGCTTTCTAAAAAGCAAATCGATCAACTCCATTCGGCTGATGACGTTCGAGTAGATTGGCATCTCATATTCAACCAGCAGATCATGAATGTCGTTCGCGTGTTCAAAGAGACGGTCATCTTTATATGCCAGAGCATAAAGAAAGCCTGTATCCGCCAAACAACCAGTTTTGGTTTGGCTGTTTTCTAGGAGTTCCTTGAATTCTTCTACCCCACGCAGTATCCGCATTAGATTTCCAAGTCTGTCGAAGTTGACTTAGGCGTTGCGACCTTCTTGTGGTCGTCTTGATTGATTTTGTCGACCAAAGATTTCGGTGGCTTCTGCTGGCCAATCTTTTCCAGTCGCTCAGCCAGGCGTCGGCCGGCGTCCTTCTTGGGTAGATTCACATTCTTTTTGTCCATAAAAGTCTCCTTGCTTTCACCTAGGTGTAGCATACACGAATCTGCCGATCTAAACAGCTGATAATACAGCATTATTGTCTGAGTCGAAGTTCCGGAAATCGGATCTTGAAGACGCTCGATGCCCCGTGAGGGGTGGCTCGCCCGTGAGCCACTAGGACTGCGCCCACGCCAGTGGGCAGTGTCTTTAAGAGATCCGGCGAGGCTCGAAATTGGTGAGCGTCGCGGGTGGTCCCTTCACCGACGACTTCGGCACGGTCGATGTCCTTGGTGTTCGTTATCCGCTGAGTGGTTTTCTGAATACTCTTTGTCCCAAATGAGCGCGAGAAAAACTCGGCCGAATCGGGGTCATTGATTCGAAGCACGATCTTCGTCGCCGCATTGTCAGTGATCCGGCTTAAGAATCCTGGCGAGACTTCGATCACATCACCAATACTTTGATGCGAGAAGTGCAGAGCAAAGCCAGCCGAGCGAGCCTTCGAAATCAAATCGGCGAACTCAACGCAAGCAAACGACGCAAACTCGTCAAAGTAAACTGGGACGAGTCTTCTCTGTTTTGCTTGCGGAGAAATGAGTCCCCGGTGTGCGGTTCCGGCCAAAAAATTTAAGTGGTTAATGATGAGTTTCCCGAGAATCGAAACCAATTGCGGAGACATGAGACTTTGTAGTCTAAAATAAATCACCTGACCGTCGGAAGCCTTAGAGAGATCAATTACGACCTCGGTTGGTGAAAGTGTCTTTTCCAAGTGACCGATCGTGAGCGAGCGAATCTGATCGCGAAGACCTGAGAGGTCTTGAAATTCGGCAACTGCCAGATTCTCCGGGAAGTCCTCCGTCGAAACGAAGGTTGCATATATCTTTGGTGTTTCAAGGTAGTTCGCAATATCGACAAGCGTTGGATTTCGTCCATTCACATTGAAGTGAATCTGAAAAATTCGCTGAAGCGAAGAGAGCGCCTTCGATTTGTAATACTCCTCACTCCAAGTAAGAGACGAGAACAGTCTCTGCGCTGATTCGAGTGCCGATCCTGCCGACAATGGGTCGTACCCGAGCGAATCGGCGCAGCTGAGGTCAAAGACAGATAAGCGTTCCGGCGGCACGAGTCGCTCAAGTTCGGCGAGAAACGAATGATCTCCTTTGGCATCAAGAATGATAGTACCGAGGCCACGCGAGATATCCTGCCTTAAGAAGTTCAAGATCACGCTCTCAGTTTTGCCCGAACCCGTAGCGCCGAGAATGTGAACGTGACGAGTACGGATCTGATCGGGGATAAAGATTCGAGCACCGAGATCTGAATCAACCCCCATCAATACCGATGACTCGGTGGCAATGCGAAGCTCTTCAGGAATTTCGAGTAATGTTTCGAAGCGCTTCTTCCGCGCCCTTGCCCAGGGCGAAAAGTAAGCGGCCCATCCGAGTAACATAAGACTTGTGACTAAAAGTATGGCGAGCGAAAGCAGAATCCGATCAGCAGGAGAGCTCGAAGTGAAAGACTCTCGCAACCAAAGGGCTCCTAGGCCTAGAGGTAACAACAATAGAGATTGATAGTTCTGATCCGTCATCAGTGCTGCCCCGGAAAGTAGTCTGTCAATTCAACGAAGAACTCAGTCATGGGTTTCACCGTTAGCACTTGCGCATTTTTATGCGCGACAGTCGCCTCTGACTGAAACTCTTGCATCATGCCCGCCGCGAGCGCGCGCGCGACGAGCGTTCGCATATCTTCCTTGTCCGTACCTGCATCGACGGTATTCGGATTCGACGAAGCCGACCGAATAGCCGCGCGAGCAAAGAAGCCCTCTTTTTTGATCGCTGAGATTCCAAAGGTACCATCGAGACTCATCGCTCGTGCCGAGATTGGTACTGCAAGATCAAGTCGTTTAGGGTGCCGAACGAAGCGAAAAGAAATATTCACGCGTCCCGAAGAGGGCTCAGCGGTGGCTTCACCGATCAGAGTGCCTCCGATAAACGATTTGCCCAGACCGTAGTCGACGACTTGCGCGTGTACTGGAGCATTTGAGAGCGTTTCGAGGACGTTCATCAAGCGTACTTTCACCAAGGTGCCCGGAGCACGCTTTGAAAATCCGAAAACACCACTGCCGCCACTACGACTAACGAAGTTGATAATCTGTGAATGTTTCTCGGGTCGATCACGACCAGCTTCGGCGCGTGGACGAGTTGGTGGCCGCGTCGGAGCAGACAATCCAGCCTCGATAATTTTAAACAGGACAATTGCGGAGATCGGTATCAGCCCGAAGACCACGAGGTCTTTCGCCAAGAGGCTGAGCTGAAATCTAGGCGTTCCGCCTGGGTAGTCTTCTTCGGACCAACGGGAAAGAATCCGCTCTTTATGTCTTGCGAATGAGTTCACACTCTTCATGAACCACCTGGCTTTAGGCTTACGAGGAACGGCATTGTCGAACCTTTCACCGGAACGACGATTGAAACATCACGCATATCAAACGGGATGTTGGGCTTCGTAAAAACCAGCCGCGCTTTTATGCTCGAGTCTCGCTGAACATCGCGCCGCTCTGACCATAGTTTGCTCGGACTCACAAAGCGATCCTTGTGCTTGAGACGAATGCGATCCCAATCCGGCATGATCTTGGCCGAAGCATCTGCCGAGATTTCAAAATCGACGGTGAGGAAGTCTTTTTTCTTATCGAAAACCGACTTATGAACGACTGCCTTGCGTCCGTAGACTCTTGCCACTTGGCGAGTGCTACTCGTCGTAGCTTTCGGTGGAGCAAGCGAAGCGAACTTCTTAAAGTAGGTTGGCTCGTTGTCCTCTGAAGCCGTCAAAATAAAAAGCCGAGTCTCCTTCTTCTTGAAATAAACGAACATATTCGTCGTGGCATATGGAACGAGAGGCTTGATGACGATTGCGCGTTCAAGTTTCTCGACTTGAAAGAGATTCTGATCGCCGAGTACGACCTGGGTCGGTGCATCTTCAAACTCCAAGATCGAGCTAAATCCCTCCTTCAGAAATACTGGAAACGGCGTTGGATTCACGTTCATGGCAAGCGCCGTCTGCGAAATTAAAAGTGCAATCAAGATCACGTTAGCTCCTTCCTCTCGAAAAATTTCGAGCGTAATTGACGTATCGTTTTGCTCGCGCTGTGTGAACGGCCGCCGACATTGCGAGCGTCTTGGGATTCGACATCGCCACAGTCTTCAGCACCCCTCTACGAAGCGTATCGCCGACGCTCAAGTTCACGCCGTCAGCCAGCTGCGAGACGATAAAAGGCGAAAACATTAGCGCCACTGCAATGATGAGGTTCAACGTAATGACGGTGATGAGATTGCCCTCGACTGAATAGGCCGAGGCAAATGGCATCGCTTTCAGGAACGCAGAGAGAACCGACCAGATCACGGGCCAGCAGGCCACTTGAAACATCGACTTGAAGAGTCCTTTTGTGATCCCGCTCGATGCTTCGAACAGTGATCCCAAAATCAAGAATGGACCCAGCGCCACGAGCAGGAACCAATAGAAATGCTGAAACGCGAGTAAGAAGAAGCGGGCGACGATCAAAATGACGAAGCTAATCAGAACGAGCCCACCGACCAAGAGGTCACTACCAAGATTGATGAGCCCTTCTAAGTCGAAAGAGTAGAGTTCTGCCCGTTTTGATGCTGCATCGAGTACAGCATCAATCCCCGTCATGTCATCGATAGACCGAGCGACCTCGACCCCAAGTGTTTGCGCGAACTCCGCTATTGTTGGGAATGCCACAAGCAGGAGAGCCACTAAGAACAGGCGTTTGAGCCGAACGATGACCGCTCCGCTGATTCCGAGATCGGTCGAGTAGCCCACTGCGACGGAAACCAGAAAGAGTGGCAAGATCATCTGCCAAGAGAGGTGGCTTGTGTGCTCGTAGATTTGCCTAGCGACGGGTAGTAGCTTTTCGTACTCCTCGATGGCGGGAATTGTGTACTTCATCGCGTCGATCCTGCCTTCAAAACGATTCGTGAAAACGTGGAGTCGCCGCTCTGACTCAGGTTGCTCGAAAATGCCTTCATAGAATTGCCCCGAACGGTGACTGCGCGAGTCTCCTTTTCGTTACCGTCTGCCAGCATTTGAGCGAGAAGCGTAATGACGTGGCTTTGCATCGTGAGTGACTGAGATTCAAGAGAGATGAGACTTCCTACTCCCGAAGCTGTGAGTTTCTGCGCGACGCCAGGGGAGGCGTCAGCACCTCTGCGCTCGAGTTCTTTGCCAGACTCGAAGCTAGACTTTGATTCAGGTGCTACGCGAGCCGCAAGATTCATCGCCTTTGCGATTTCATCCTCGATCGTGTCGTACTTCTCTGAACGGTATTCCTTGGGCATAGCGTGATAGATAATCCGCAGACGGTTCACAGCCTCTCGGGGGTCTTTCCATTTCTCCCATTGCGACGGTTGAACGGCGTCTGAGATTGTGCGAATGCGATTGATGCGGTCTTTGATTCCGGCCAATTCGTCATCCATGTGCTGAGTCTGTTTCTCCAGCTCCATCATTGTGTGGAGCGTGTTGAAGACGATCTTGGCGAGGAGCGGCAGATCGGCGCCCCAAAGGTCGGCTTTGGCCTGATATGGCAGAAATAGAAATGCGGATGCCAGAATTAGCTTCTTCAATTCAAATCCTTTCGTGTTGATACGTTTTCGGTATTTGCGAGCTGATAGAACTCAGGTGTCGGGTAGAGCCTGAACACCTGACTCATAGTCGGACTAAGCGCAAAAAACTCCGAGTAGACCGGCTTCTTTGATGTGACAGACAGTGCGCGGGCAATGTCAGTGTTTGGAAGATCAAAGGTCTCTTTCAAAAACTCCGCCGCCGCACCGTTTTGCAGAAAGATCTTCGTGAAGCTGTTGGTGAAGATCATCTTCGCGAATGCTTCGTCGCCATAGTCCGCCAGATTCTGCGTGATTGAGACAATGCCTGCGCGATACTTACGAAGAGTCCGGTACATCTCCTCTAAGAACGACTTGCTCTGAGCGAAAAAGCGCCAGACCTCATCGAAAACGATCAAAGTTCGCGAGTAAGTTCCCTTGGTGAGATCGCTCCACAACAGTTCTGACAGCAGAAGGATCGCAGTTCTTTGTAGAACGGGGTCCGAATCGAGTTCTTTGAAGTCGAAGGCGGTGATCTGCGAGGTAATCATCTCCATTAACTCAGATCGCGGTTTGATCTTATCGAGGCCCAGGTGCGGCTTTAGCCAATGTGCGATGTCTTGGTAGAACCGCTCATCTTTCTTGGCCGCGAACTCGAGATTGCGCCAATGCTGAGTGGCGTGCCTTCGATGCTTTTTAAAAGATCGTCGATTGCGACTTTGTGAGAGTGAGTGATGTGGCTTCCAGATCCGCAGAGAGTTTCGATCAGTGTTCGAAAGAACCCGCTCCCATCGACTCCTCTGAGCTGAAGAAAACTCGCCAAAAGAGCACGTGCTTCGTCTGCTGACAGGACTTTGCTCTTGCCGCCATTTGCTTCGATGATACGTCGGTACGAGCCTCCGATATCGAAAATGCAAAGTCGTGTTCGTGGCTCATCCTTGAGGGCCGACGACAGAATGGCATTCATCAAAAAGCTCTTACCCGAGCCAGATGCCCCGCAGATGAACGAATTGAAATTGAGGTTCTCTTTTGAGAACAAGTTCAAATGCGAGACCTCTTCGTTTCGAGATCTTAAGGTCAAAGCCGATTCATCATTGCTGCGCGAATAGTCGTGAAGGAGCGGGAACACGTGCGCCAGATTCTCCGAGAGAATTGGTAGTTTTCGAATGCCGAGAACTCTACCTCCCGGCAGATGGCTAGTAATCACTGGCAATGCGCCAATCCCTTCCGGGTAGAGACCGGCATTACCAATACCCGAGACGACGCGCTCGAAATCATTCGCGAGATCAAATGTTTCTTGCGACGAACCCGATATCGTAAGCCCAAGCGACACTTCGAAAAGCGTCTCTTTGTTGACGAGAATCCGCTCTAATGTTTCTTCCGACGAATGTAGTACCGAGTTTGACTCAATATTCTTTACCTCAAGTGAACTTGTGACCGAGAGGGCATGGCTGACCCGACGTTTCGTTTCAAGCTGGCGCCGAATTTTCTTCCGATCTGGAATATTGAATCGAAGCGACAGCGTAAACGGACAGGCGCTCTCGAAGACAGGCTGAAGGCATCCTTGCCATGTCACCTGCGGGAGTTCTGTAAGCGAAAGAACTCGAACGGTTCTTTCGCCTGCGCGAATACAGTCTTTCTCCCAAACCACGTCCGGAAGTGAGTTCGTCAAAAGCTTTGGGCCGAGAATCGTGCTAAGATAAGAGTTCCAAGTGTCTTTCGAAAGCGGCTCGTATCGAACTTTAAGTTCGCCCAATATCGCACCGAGATGTGAATAGCCTTCTGCTTTCTTCACGCGCTCAAAAAACAAGATTTTTGTTTTGAATCCGGCGACTTCGTGTTCGACTTGCGTTCTGAATAAAATCGCTTGGCCGTCGAATAGATTCGGAAGTCTAGTGAGAAGTTCAGAGAGCTTTTGAAAAAAACTAGCGGCATTGGGGCCGTCGAGTTCTTCTTCAAAAAGTCCGGTCGAAAGTGGTTCGGCCTCGAAGCACTTGTAGATAAAGCCGTCTTCGCTCTCGATGACCCCGTCACCATGAAAGCGCGTTTTCAAAATTGTTTTTGTAAGCGAGTACTTTCTCATTCTCTTACGTCCTATTCCTTCTTCGATTCGATTTGGCCCTTGTGGCCTAGATAGAGATGTGGCTCGATGAGAAATCGACCAAGCATCTCAAGGTGTCCGTTCTTTTGCCCATGCGATATGATTCGCAAGATCGCGAGCGTTCCTAGGCCGAGCCCTCAAGAGAGCAGTAGGGGTGCTTGCATGATATTTAAGATCACATTCGATCCAGCGAGCACCGAGAAGGCAGTGACGATGTGACTGACTTCAAAGCCCCAAAGCTGCGATCGATTCATGTTGCTCGTTGGACAGTTCTTCATCGAACTGTCCTTTGAATCAGATCAACGATGCTTTGGGCGCCGAAGAGAATCGTCGCGCCTGTCACGGCATAAACGAGGTGCTGCTTCGCATTTGGGTTGCCCGTGAAAAAGCTGAACGCCGCAAAGCCAAGCCCCAGTACGGCGAATATCGGCAAAATCGATCCGATCAAGACGTTCTTTAGTCCCAAGAGCGATGACTCGACTGAGGCGTGGGCGAACGGTGCGACGAGCAACATAAGTGCGAGGAGTGCGAATTGTTTTTTACTCATTGGTCTTTGCCTCATTGTTTTGAAATTGGATGACGTAACGCTGACCTGGGAACATGTGAAATTCGCAGCTAACTGAGCCGCCTGATTTTGATGGCCATGCGCGACCTACTCGGTTCCACGCAGTTTTCTTTTCTGGGATGCCGTTTTGTTTTGTCTCGTACTCTTTAGCTACGAGAATGTCGTAGAAGCCGTTGTTCATAGTTCCTCCTGAGCTGATAGCAGCTCCATTAATTCTGCTTCTTGTTTCAGTGGCAGAATGCCGATGGACCAAAGGTAGAAGTCGTAGCAATCGAGGTTCACGCGCGCAGATCAGCCAACCGAATTGGCTGACCGACGTGGTGGCTCTTGAGCGATTTTTTTCGAAAGTTCGGGAACTCGATTCGTTCCCATTGGCTTAGCTCCGAATCAAAGTCTGGCGAGTATCCGCACTCCCAGCAGTTTGAATGTGTCGCAAAGTGTTCGAGGGCATAGCCCCCACATCGCATACAAAAATCAATCTCGTTCATTTATGTACCCCCATATTCTGAGGGGCGAATCATCTCGCGCCCTCATATATGGGAAGTGGGTGACATGTTAGCTATTTTCCGGATTTCAATTTGTGCTGTATTAAAATGTTTGTTCGATTTCTGGCAATCGGAAAATCCTTGAGGATGGCATTAACAGTTTGACCAAGAGCGCCTTCAGCGCATTTGCGCTCTTTGAGTTGATTTGCCCATTCCCTAAGGCTCAATATCGGAATTTTTATGGGCTCGCTACAAAACGTAGCTGTGGGCCTATGACCCGCTTGGACGCAAATTTCGATGTGATGCTGGCGTCCATCATGAAGGGGAAGTTTGTCGACTTCGATAAACCATAGCAAATCTTCTAAGTCGGTAAAGTACGGAAATGGAAAAATAGGATTCCCGAATGGGAACCTAGGGGCTCGATCTCCTATAATCGGTAGCGCATAACATGTGAAAACACCCTGGTATACCTGGGCTAAGTCTTTCAAGCTGTTGTGTTGAATCGGGTTGTTCAACTTATAATTTAGTACGCTTGGACGCTTGGGATCGCGAATTGGCGGCTTGAATTGTAATAGAAACGGATATTCACCATACACGACCAGGTCGGAGTGATACTTCCGCCCTTCGGCAACACGAGTTGGCTTTAAGACAGTGAGCACTTCTTGATTTGCTCGGTTTACTGGATTGTTGAAGTTGCATTCAAGCCATAGCATTAATGGCCAAAAGAAATAGTTTTCATCACTGCTGACCGGTTTATTTCTTAAGAAATCATAACGCGAGATCCTAGCCGGCAGCGGCGCTCCAGCGGCAGCCGTCCGGAGGCCCGCATCCCTGAAGGACTTTTCGCGCGAACGCGGTTCGCATCTCGCGCAGAAGTTCCCACAAAGTTCCTTTAAACTTCGAAATGATCTTTTCAGCTGCAAAAGAAGTTGAACAAGAACTGCGATCGCAAGTTGAGTATGGATCGCGTTCGGAGTTTTTAGCGGCAGCCGACGAATATCGAGATGTCCTTTCATCCAACGGAACAAAAGTTCGACTGCCCACCGACGTTTGTAAATGTTCGCGATCATTTTAGCGCTGGCTTTCTGATCCGACGTCACAAAATGGAAGACTTTCTGAGTCAGCTTGTCGCGGTAAATAATGTGACGAAGTTTTATCGCCGAGAACTTTGCCGCGGGTGCGGTCGAAATATATTCTTCGTCGTACAGAACCCCGGATTTTTCTTTTGCCCGCGCAAAACCTTTCGTTCAAGATCTCGATTCGTCTTTGATGTCTTCAGCCGCGTCGTGAAGTCAGATCCATTGGCGACGATTTTCTGCCAAAAGCCAAAGTCGTTGTATGCACGATCAAAAACGTACATTTTCATAGGTAAAATGCGAAGTTGGAAGCTGACCGGGGAGTCGCCAGATCGGCACGGCGTAATCTTGAAATCATCAATCCATTCGCCGTCGACATTCCAAACGACGTGAATTTTTGCCGCTGCTTTGTGACCGATGGTATACTTCTGTTTCCATCCCGGTTCGCCAAAAAGACTTCCGTGGACTCGAACTTCGGAAGAGTCGATGGCCAGAATTTCACGAATTGCTTTTTGAGTTTTCGACTTTCTGTTCGACCGCGAATCTCGAGGAGAATAAGATCGCAGAGTTCTTGAAAAAAACCGAAGTGCCGATCTCTCAGCGCGTCGCCGAAAGTTGAGTCAGGAATTTTCAGTGCGGCTTCGACTTCTCGAAACGATCCAAGTCGCATCACGAAACACGACAAAAGAGCTTGCGTCATTTCCCAGGTCGAAAAAGTTCTTACACCGCGATCGATTTTCCATTTTTGAACGAGTGGATCGAATTTTTTCGATCAATCAGTTGAAAGAGCGACCGCTCTTTGCAATCCTGCTTCACAGTTGCCGCCTTTCCTTGGCGTTGATCTTTCTTCGCAAAAAAATCAAACCAACCTTGCGGAAGGCTGGCAACTATTTGTTTTGTTTAATGAATCAGCCGGTCAGCAGTGTAGAATAGTTGAAAAACAAATTAAGCTGCGTTCTGAAATCGACGCCATCGTCGCAGAACTCGAGGCCTAACGTCATGAGCAAGGTAAGAACAATGCTTGATCAGCTTTGCCCAAACGGTGTTGAGTTTAAGCGCCTTGCTGATGTCGCGCGCATTCGCAATGGCAAGGACTACAAGCAATTTGGCGAAGGTGAAATTCCTGTATATGGAACTGGCGGCATCATGAAATACATTGATACCGCTGCATACGATAAGCCGTCGGTGCTGATTCCGAGAAAGGGATCGCTCGACAAACTGTATTATGTGGACGTTCCTTTTTGGACAGTCGATACAATTTTTTATACCGAGATAAACGAATCCATAATGGTCCCTAAATTTTTCTATTATTTTTTGAAAACCCAACGACTTGAAGAGATGAATCAGGCTGGTGGTGTTCCTAGTCTTACGCAGACTACGTTAAATGAAATTCCAATTCCTGTTCCTCACTTGAAAATACAAAAGGAAGTTGTGAGAATTCTCGACAAGTTTATAGAGCTTGAGGCGGAGCTTGAGGCGGAGCTTGAGGCGCGGCGCGAGCAGTACCAACACTATCGTGATGTTCTTTTTACTCTTAAAGGCTTGCCGGTCGAATGGAAAACACTGTGTGACCTAACCAAGAAATGGTACTCGGGCGGAACGCCAACGGCTGGCAGGCCGGAGTACTACGTTGGTGGTGATATTCCTTGGCTAAGAACCCAAGAGGTTAGATTCTCGGACATTGAATGTACAGAGATCAAAATAACTCAAGCGGCCTTGGATAATTCAGCAGTAAAGTGGATTCCAGAAAATTGCGTAATTATAGCTATTTCAGGGGCAACTGCCGGCCGATCAGCGATAAATAAAATTCCACTAACTACCAATCAGCACTGCGGTTGTTTGGAAATTGACAGCGCTAAGGCGCTCTATCGCTATGTCTTCCATTGGGTTAGTCTTAACTATGAAAAAATTAAGTCGTTGGGGCAAGGTGCAAGAGGCGACTTGAACTCAAGCATCATTAGGAACTTCAGCATCCCAGTCCCTTACGCTAACGACCTCGAGAAGTCGCTTGTCGAGCAAGCTCGAATCGTTACTGTTCTTGATAAATTTGATTATCTTGTAAATGGAATTAGGGAGGGGTTGCCCGCCGAAATTCAGGCCCGTCGTCAACAGTACGATTATTATCGCGACCAACTCCTGACGTTTAAGGGGTTCGCATAGTGGCAGAAAGAGAGTTCAATAGCATCGATGAAGTATCAGCGGTGATTAAAACAGAGTTAGACACTCCTCACACTGAAGCTGAGAAAGTGAAGAAGGTTTCGATTATCTATGCTTCCAATGCTTCAGGGAAAACTCGGCTCTCTAAAGTATTTAATGATCAGAACGAAGATGAAGTATTGCGGTACAACGCGTATATTGAAGACTTGTTCTCATGGGATAATGAATCCTACGCTTTAAAAATTGATTCTAAGAATTGGATTTTTCGGCTTGTTAGGGAGCAGGGCCTTGATCGACAAATTGTTGATAACTATAAGCGTCTTACCGGCTCTTCCATTGAGCCGATTTTCAATATCGACGCAGGCAAAATTACTTTTGGCATTCCCTCTGGAGTGGGCGGAGCGTTAGTTAACATCAAGATTTCTAGGGGTGAGGAGTCGATTTTAATTTGGTCAATCTTCTTTACTGTTCTGCAAAACGTCGTTGAAACATTGGGCGTAATTGAGGCTGGAAATAGATCAACGGATGCTTACAATGATTTTAAATACATCTTAATTGATGATCCTGTTTCTTCAATGGATGATACACGAATTGTCAGCATTGCGCTTGATGTTGGCGCCCTGATACACAGCTCTAAGAGTCACCTAAAATTTCTCATCACTACACATCACCCGCTATTCTTTAATGTTCTCTACAATGCAGGAAGAAGTAGAAAAAATTGGGACAGAAAAAACTACGTTCTATTTAAATCTGCTCCAAAGCTAATTCTAAAAGATCACGGTCACGATTCGCCATTTGCATACCATCATGTGGTCATTGATGAGATCGGCAAGGCCATCGAGGCAAATAGTATTAAAAAATATCACTTCAATTTGTTCCGTTCGCTGCTGGAGAAGACAGCAAATTTCCTGGGATATTACCAATGGCAATCTCTTTTAGAAGGTGCACCAGCTGGAAGAGACTTCAAGAAGCTAATTGATCATTTTAGTCACAACTCACTTTCAGATTTGGAATACACAGACTTAGAAAGAGATAAAATTGAGGAGTTCAAAGGAGCTTTTGATTTCTTCATTGAAAAATTCAAGTGGGGAACGAAGGCATGAGCAGTTACAACATCGTCGCAGAAAATACGAAAAGCACAGTTGTTTCGGAGTACACGCCCTCAGCTAAAAAGGAACGAAGCTACCAATCAGAGGCCACTCTTGAAGCTGAGCTCATCCAAAACCTTAAAGATAATGGCTATGAGCATTTAAAGATCACTGCAAATGATGATCTTGTCGCGAATCTTCGAGTTCAGCTCGAGAAGCTAAATGACCATAAATTCTCTGACCAAGAATGGGCGCGAATTTTTGACCAGTATCTTGACAACAGCAATGAATCCATCGAGCAAAAAACCTTTAAGATCCACGAAAATTACATTTTGGATTTTAAAAAGGACGACGGAAAAACCAAGAACATTAAAATCATCGATAAAGAAAACATTCACAACAACAGCCTTCAAGTCATTAACCAATATGAGACCGAAGGTGGTGATCGAAAAAATCGCTACGATGTAACCATCTTAGTGAATGGTCTTCCTCTTGTTCACATTGAGCTTAAACGGCGTGGCGTTCATATCCGTGAAGCTTTCAATCAGATTAAGCGTTATCAACGAGACAGTTTTTGGGCCGATAGTGGTCTCTTTGAATACACTCAACTTTTTGTGATCTCTAATGGAACGCATACAAAGTACTATTCAAATTCCACTCGCGAATCAGCAATTAAAGAAAAGTCTGGTTCTGGTTCGAAAAAGAAAACGAGCCACAGCTTTGAATTTACGAACTGGTGGGCCGATAGCAAAAACAAACGCATCGAAGATTTGGTCGATTTCTCTAAAACCTTTTTCGCGAAACATACTCTGCTTTCAATTCTGACGCGATTTTGCGTTTTTACGACTGACAAAACGCTTCTTGTGATGAGGCCATATCAAATCGCTGCTTCCGAAAGAATTTTGAACAAGATCGTGATGTCCACGAATCTAAAGAAGCTTGGGACTTTGGATGCTGGTGGATACATCTGGCACACCACTGGATCGGGCAAAACTCTTACAAGCTTCAAGACGGCGCAACTCGCGACAGGTCTTGAATGCGTGGATAAGGTCATCTTTGTCGTTGATAGAAAGGACCTCGACTATCAAACGATGAAAGAATACGACAAGTTTGAAAAGGGTTCGGCTAATTCAAACACAAGCACTTCGATTCTTACAAAGCAGCTTAGTGACCCCAATGCCAAGATCATCATTACGACGATTCAAAAGCTTTCCAAATTCATTTCAAGAAGTAACGGGCATGAGGTTTTAACTAAACCCATCGTTTTGATTTTCGATGAGTGCCACCGATCTCAATTTGGTGAAATGCACCAAGATATAACGAAGGCATTTAAGAACTATCATATCTTTGGATTCACGGGGACGCCGATCTTTGCTATCAATTCCTCGACAGGCGGGAATCCCCAACTAAAGACAACTGAGCAGGCCTTCGGCCAAAAGCTTCACGCATACACAATCGTTGATGCAATTAACGATGAGAACGTTCTTCCCTTCAGAATTGATTATGTCAATACGCTCAAAATGAAAGAAGGCATTCGAGACAAGAAGGTGAAGGCCATCGACGTTGAAAATGCGGCGATGGCGCCCGAGCGGGTTGCCAATATCACCGATTACATAGTTGAGCACTTTGACCAGAAAACTTACCGAAATATTGGAAAGACGTTTCTTCACAGGGTGATTGGCAATGTTGAAGATGTTGCCAAGGCCAAGCTGCGAGATGTCGCCGAAGAAAGAATTGATAAGCGAGTCAAGGGATTCAACTCAATTTTTGCAGTTAGTAAGATCCCTTTGGCGCAGAAGTATTATTCTGAGTTCAAGAAGAAGGGTTCCAATCTTAAAGTGGCCCTTATTTACAGCTTTGGCGCAAATGATGATGATGATGACGATGGTGTGTTGCCAGATGAAGACTTCGATACGTCTGGGCTGGATCAGTCTTCAAGAGATTTCTTGGAAGATGCGATCAAAGACTACAACAAAATGTTCAAGACGAATTGGGACACAAGTAGCGATAAGTTTGAGAGCTATTACAAAGATCTTTCGATGCGGGTTAAAAACCGCGAAATAGACGTCCTGATCGTTGTTAACATGTTTCTCACAGGTTTTGACGCAACAACTTTGAATACCCTGTGGGTGGATAAAAATCTTCGGCATCACGGCCTACTTCAGGCCTTTTCAAGAACGAATCGTATTCTTAACTCGATTAAGAACTTCGGTAATATCATTTGCTTCCGTGATCTTGAGCAGGCGACTAACGATGCAATCTCTATCTTTGGGAATAAAGAGGCTGGCGGCATCGTAATATTAAAATCATTTAGAGACTACTATGAGGGGTATGAGCATGAGGGTCACAGGGCAGGTTACAAGGAGCTGATAGAGGAGCTTCTTAAAGAATTTGCTCTGCCTCTTAGTGTTGAAGGCGAACAACTCGAAAAGGACTTTATTAAACTATGGGGTTCCATCCTTCGCATGAGAAATCTTCTTGTGTCGTTTGATGAGTTTGAAGGCAAAGAGATTCTTAGTGATAGGCAGTTCCAAGATTACCAAAGCTATTATCTTTATCTCTATGACAAACATCGCAAGACGACTGACGTTGAAAAAGAAAACATCAATGATGATTTGATTTTTGAAATCGAACTGGTGAAGCAAATCACCGTGAATATTGATTATATTCTTCAGCTGGTAGCTAAATACAGAAAGACTAAAGACAAAGAAATCCATACGACGATTATGAAATCTATGGATGCGAGCATGGAGCTTAGAAGCAAGAAAGAGCTTATTGAGCGATTCATCAACAGCCTAAACGCCAAGGATAATGTTGATGAGGCATGGAGGATCTTTGCGGACAAGAGTCGCTTTGATGAGCTTGATAAAATAATTGCGGAAGAAAAGTTGAAACCAGATGAGACCAAAAAATTTATTGAAAATGCCTTCCGCGACGGTGAACTAAAGTCCACGGGGACGGGCTTCGCTAAAATTCTTCCAGCTGTCTCAATGTTCGATAAGGACAACGCTCGATCATTGAAGAAATCGGTCGTGCTTGAAAAACTCAAGGCCTTCTTCGAGAAGTATTTTGGGATTTAGGTGAGCCACAATTGTCATAGCGGTCTGGTGCCGGTCCCCTGCACCCCAAGAGTACGTCGAGCACCGTAGAGCAATCGCAGAGTACGTAGAGCAATGTGAGCACAGGCGTCCATCAAAAACACAAGTATGATTAGTTGGTTACGCGATTCGCTTGCGCTAAGTTTGGACGATTTATCCGCCAAGATGCGCTATTTATTGCATCTCGCTACTTGAGTATGTATCGTTCATGCGCTCCACACTGCCTATTAAATATACCTAAATCATTGATATGATTAGATAATTTGGTACTTTTGAGTCGGGCGAACGAACAGAAGTTTCGCTTAGCTCACTCTTTCAGGTGGTTGGAAATGCTTCGCGAAGCCAGCTTGGTCTCCAAAGCCAATCTGACTCCTGCGATCTGATAGGGAGTGGTGGGGGATTCCAACCCCTCCGCCCTGAGCTTTTTAAGGTGAGGCAAATGGCAAATTCGAAGAGAGTCCGTAGTAGAGCAGAAAAGATAGAAAAGCAGATCGAAAAAGTTCGAAAGCTCAACTGGCCAGATATCCAAGATGCGGATTTGTGGAACCGGAAAAGTCGAGATGGGTTCACGACAATACCTCGGGGCCTTCCGCACATTATGCGCATCATGGATGACCTCTCGACCGGTCAACCACTATCTACAACTTACTTCGCGTTATGGTGCCGAGTCTTCGATCATGCTGTCGTAACGGTTCAAAATAACAACGAGCTAGCTTACGAATCTGGATTTACTGGGCAACGTGCTGAATCTACCTGGGCCGGGCGCATGAGGAGGCTCGAGGAACTGGGATTCATTAAAGTCGGTGGAACTGGCGTTAACCCTTTCAACTATGTTTTGATTTTGAATCCGTATCTGGTTGCGAAGCGCCTGCATCGCGAAGGCAAAGTATCAAACGAAGTATTTCTTAGCCTTGAGCTTCGGGCTGATCAAGTTGGCGCGGATGATCTGGAGGCTATCTGAAACCTTACGGATACGGCAATTTTGGCAACGCCTATAGATTCAATGCGGCTGCGGTAGAGATTCCTAACGTGGAAGTCACGGTTGGTAGGACGCCGATTGTGCGCCCCAATCACATACGAGAATTGCGTGCAGCCCACTCAGGCACTCACGTTTTCGTGCGCAGGGGTAGCGATATACTCGATATCCCGATCGCTTCTGATTCTGCTGTCTTGGGAAAAGCTGAGAAGTTGAGTCTCCAAACCGATTTAGGAGTTACAACCGATCTTATCAAGGAAGGACTGATACGACACCTCGTGGGTGGCGGTAGAATACTGATTGGATTTGATCCGATCTGCTTCTTGAGTGAAGCGCCTGGAGACAACTTCCTTGCAGCATCTTTCCCAGCAGAGCTGGCTTGCCCGAGTTGGTTGGCTGTAGTTGCTAAGCCCGAAATCTCCGTGCGGACCATCTGGGTAAACCCAAAAACTCAAATAGTGGCCATGATATTCAACCTGTGGTCGACCAACGTACTCTCGATGAATTGTCGACAACTTATGGACATTGGGATTCCGCTTGAGGGTAAGTATATCTCGGTTCGAAAAGACTCTGAAGTCAGTAGGTTCCGTGAAAGATATGAGGTCATTGGACGTGTCGCACGCATTGACGGAGCAAATATCATCTTAGGCGATGCTAAATATCCAGACCGAACTGTGGTTAGAAGCGAAGATGCCTACATAAAGCCTCGAATTGAAAATCTTGAGGCCTGCATTGATGTGGTCACAAAAAATAATGCGGACGGAATCAAAAGAAATTTGCGAGCAAAGCTTTCAGAATTCAGAAGTGGCCCAGGGCGCTTTTCGAAGATTCAAATCCATGCAAGCTACTTTTCGAAGCAAAAAATTGAGATCCTGCCGGGCGTAACGGTCAGCGCTGGGCCGCTAATCAAGCAAGGCGAAAGCAGGCTGTTTCCAAAAATCGAAACGCTGCCGAGACCGACATTCATTTTTGATCCTACTCGCCAAAAAACTCACACATTGCATGATCGCGGGCTAGATGAGCATGGGCCATATGATCAGGCTACTTTTAGCGTTCGCACGCCGAGAGTAGCGATTATCTGTCAGGCCTCGAAAAAGGGACGTGTCGAACAATTTTTGCGCAACTTCTGGGATGGAATGCCAACTGTAGCTACGAAGAAAGGAGTTGCGCCGTACTCTAAAGGATTTCTTCGGAAGTATGTCACCAATCCTTGGGAGGTAGAATTTTTTGTTGCCGACACCTCGACTGCGGACGCCTACAACAAAGCGGTTCAGCAGGCATTGGAGCGCGCTGGAACTTCGGGACGTAAGTGGAATTTTGCAATGGTGCAGATTGAAGAGAATTTTCGCGCCCTTCCTGCTGCGTTAAACCCTTATCTTACCACTAAAGCATCGTTTCTTGCTCAAGGTATTCCTTCCCAAGACTTCAACATTGAGACGATCACAAAAGCTGGAACTCAGCTGGCGTACTCACTCAATCAAATGGCACTTGCGACATACGCGAAACTTGGTGGCATCCCTTGGCTTCTTTCTGCAACTCCAGGAGTTGCTCATGAACTTATTTTTGGACTTGGGAGCGCAAATGTAGGCGGCGGAAGATTCGGGGCGCAGGAAAAAGTCGTAGGTATTACGACGGTCTTTAAGGGCGATGGTGATTACGTACTTGAAAATCGATCCAAAGCTGTAAGTTTCGAAGACTATCCTGAGCAAATCTTGTCTTCGCTGCGTTCGACAATCGACTTACTCAAGCAGCGCTATAACTGGCAGTCTGGTGATTCAATTCGGCTCATTTTTCATGCGTTCAAGCCGCTTAAGAATATCGAAGTAGATGCCGTAAAAACACTGATGGAAGAGATCGCAAAGATTTCAGCGTTGAGTACGCATTCCTCCACGTGGTCGAAAATCATCCCTATCTGCTTTGTGATGACACGCAGGCTGGGGTTAGAGATTTTGAATCCGGAAAGATTAAAGGTATAGGGGCACCGACGCGAGGCCATTCGGTTCATCTGAATAGACACGAAAGTTTGATTTGTCTCGTGGGCGCCAGAGAAGTGAAGAAGGCCGAAGACGGATTGCCTTCGCCACTTTTACTTCGACTTCACAGAGGTTCAACTTTCGTAGATATGTCGTATTTGTCACGGCAGGCGTTTTTCCTATCTAATCATTCGTGGCGCAGCTTCACGCCCGGTGGAACACCCATCACCGTTACGTATTCGAACTTGATTGCGAATCTACTTGGTTCGTTGTCGCAAGTTCCGAAGTGGAATCCCGACGCCATGCTTGGGGCTATCGGTAGCACACGGTGGTTCTTATGATTTCGCACGCCAAGCCACTTCTTCATGCAATTGAAGCAAGCTTAAGTGCGGGAATTCAGAATTCTTCAAAGCTTGGAGATTTGGAGCTGGCATTCATTAGTTGGATATTCCCAAAGAATAACCCGCGATCCGTTGATATGAATTTGCTTGAGAAAAATGCGGCGGCAGCAAGCGGTGCTCAACGAACGTATCGTGAAGTAGCGACGCTAGGGCTTTTATCAGTTATTCGTCCTCTTAACGGTGATTCGCAGAAAGCTCTTATTGATGGAATAAAGTGGATTATTCAGCGGCCCGCGTATGCGCCGAACGGCACTCCCACATTTGAAATTCACGGAATTGCTCTTCTAGGTATTGCATTAGGTATGAAGTCTCTGAATGAGGCTGATAAAGAAAAGGCTTTTGCTTGGATGGATGGCTTTCTGCCGAAAACGGCGGGTGCGAATCTCGATTCCTTTAATCGAGCAGTTATTGCTATTGCCGCGAGCGTGATTGGAAGATCAAAAGCATTTCCGTTCTCATCAGATTCGCTTGGAACATGTGCGCTGATTGTCAGTGCTGAAAATGGAATCTCTGAAAGTGAAGACAGGAAGATGGCGGTCGCATTAGATGAGATTCTGTCAGCTGGCCTCACAAGGGATGATGCCACGGCCGCTGCACTCAAGCTTGGTGCTCTCAATTGCATCTATAGATCTCTTCCACGAATTAACTTCAAATCGCTTGCGATTGAAGATGTCATTTCTGTGCTTAGTGGCCTTGCTCATTCACTTAAGCGGTGGACGTGGGAGAGCGCATCTCGAACCGGAAAAAAGGGCTCAGGTCCGGTTAGGTGGGCGATAGAAAATGAGTACCACCTACAAAACTTGCTGTGGGCCATCTTGTCGCCAGTATTTTCTGAACTAGATGACGAAGAGAATATAAAATCATCGGGGCCTGCGCATCCGCGAGCGGATCTTTGCATTCGTTCGCTCGAGTTGGTTATCGAAGCGAAATACATGAGGGGCAGTAGCCAATCTGAACAGTCTAAGATGATGAATGAGCTTTCCGCAGATGCAGGACTATACTGCGTGCCCGGCTCAGGTTACAGCCGAATCATCGCTGTCATTTGGGACGACTCAAGATCCACTGAACACCATGCCGAAATGATCAAGGGGCTTGAGAGCGTGCCGGGTATTGAAAAAGCATTTTTCGTTTCGCGTCCTGGGCGGATGCAGAGCTTGATTAGCCGAGCCAAAAAATCAGTAAGTAAGAAGGGTGCAAAAATAGTATCGAAGAGTAGGGCTTCGGCGTCAGCATCAGCCCGACAACGAGGGCGACGGTAGGTGTATGGCGAAGGTCATCAATTTTCCAACAAAGATCAAAGGCAGTGCGACTCATGTCGTGATCGCGAAGCCGTCGTCGGCTGTCGTAATAGCTTCGCGTCTTGGCGAAGTTCCGATCGTCGGGCACGCGCTGTTTCTGCTCGCGAGCGCGGGGAGTGTTGACGGCCTGAAGCTCACGCAAACAGGCGCGCTCAATCGAAATTTCGTACAGGCGTTCTGGGATAAGTTTCTAGCCGAAGAAGATAAGCGTTTTCGGCCAACGCGCGAACTTGATTGCCCTGAGGCGACGCGGATTCATCAACTACTTGTGTTCAAGAAATATGTTCGCAAATTTAAAGGAGCAGTCAGACTCACGCCGAGTGGCCAGCGCGTTCTCGATGGTGGGCCGACGCTTGATTTCTATCGCGATCTTTTGATGGCGGGCATTTACGGTTGGAATTGGGCTTTTGAAGATCGCTTTCCGGACTACGATTTCATTCAAGCCTCAGCGCATGGGATGATCGAGCGTTTGTGGAGTTGGCCAAAGCAAACCCTCACGGCAGTAGAATTTGCCGAAGAGATCTTCGAGAAAGTCGATGAGAACGGCAAAGCGATACGAATGAAGTACGACGCGGACGCGCCGTACAGCTCTGACACCTACGAAGGCATGGTTCGCTGCTTGAACCTAAGGTTCTTCGAGCGCTTCTGTGTGCCGTTCGGGATTCTGCGAGATCCGTCTGAGCCGCGACTCATGAGTAATCCAACGGACCCCTTCGAGAAGACGGAGTTCTTTGTCTCCGACTTCCCGAAGTTCTTGGGCCGCTAACGACCGGAATCGGCGGTTTGGCCTGCTGATTTTGCATTCACGCGCCCGGGTTTTGGCGGTGGCAGCGCAAGTCCGGCGGATGTCGAAATCAACAGGTCTTCACCCGTTGGGTGAAGCGCAGCACGAAGCGTTTTCATAAAGATCAACGTCGATTATATTGTGCGAATATGAGCGCTCATCTTGAATTTCGCCCGGAGTTTCCGCCCCTGGTTCCGACCCGGCAACGCCTGACCTCGGCTGCTGGTCTCGGCACTCTTCTTGAGGCCTTCGACGAGTCGCCACTTAGAATCCCATTTGCGGCGGCGTTGCCGGAGCGGATATCACCGCGCAGTTCCGGGGCGTACCGCGTGGGGCTGATTCAACTGGCAAGTTTTCTTCAAGGTCACGACTGCCTGGCGGACCTTGAACAGTTTCGCAGTGATCCAATGCTTCAGGAAGTGATGAAGGGTGAAACAGTTGCTCCTCGCACGATGGGGGACTTTCTTCGCGACTTCGAACCCGAAAATCTCGAATCAATGAACGATTTTTTAGCAGCGCAGGCAAAGAGCTATCGCGTACAGCTTGAAAAGATGCTCAAGAAAGCCTTCAAACCGTCGCTTGCACCAAGGCTTGCCATCGACTCAACGTCGCATGTTCAGCGCGGAACAAAGATGGAGGGCCTTGCATACAATTACAAGGATGAGTGGTGTCTTGATAGCCAAGTGATCTTTGATGAGCTGGGATTTTGCTGGGATCTTGAGCTTCGCCCTGGCAACACGAAATCGGGTGTTGGTGCTTCAAGTCAAATTCGCCGGGCGTTTTCATCTTATAAATTCAATGATGAAAAGTATCTTTCGGCCGATTCGGCGTACTGTAATCAAGATGTGATTACGACATGCCTATCGGTTGGCGCGAAGTTCACACTCACAGCTCATCAAGGAACTACTGGGTGGGAGAATCACGTTCCCGAGATCACTGAATGGATTCCATGGACGTATAGCAATGCTGAAAAGGCGCAAGCAGCCGAGCAAGGTCAAACACTTCCAGCGGTTGAGCTTGGCCGCTTTCATTGGCGGCCATCGTGGAATGAAGTTCTTTGTTTCCCGGTTGTGGTGAAGCGCATGCGCAGGTCTGAGCAGCTTTCGCTGCTTGATGGGGAATGGAAATACTACGGCGTGATCACGAACCTCAATCTAGCGGAGCGCAGTTATCAAGAGTTGATCGAGTTTCACAATAAGCGCGGGAATGCCGAGAACTTTATTCGTGAGGAAAAGTACGGTTACGACCTCAAACATTTTCCGTGTCTTGAGCTCAAGGCAAATCACGCGTATGGGCTTCTCGCAATGGCGGCGCATAATATCCTGCGCTGGGTTTCAATCCACGACAACCCTTCGCGCCCGCGCTTTGCTAAGGGCCTTCGAACAAAGTTCATCCACGTTCCCGGGAAAGTTGTTTCGCACGCGCGAACTCTCGTGCTGCGAGTGAGCGAACATGTTTTTAAGGAGGTGAATCGTTTAAGAGAGGCATTGGAGTTAAAGCCGTACAGTTCTCCAATCCCCGACGCTTTCGCTTCGGGATAAAATGGTCAGATCTTTGAAATTCGAAATTTGAGCCAGGAGATTTCAATCCACCGATTGTGATTTTCGAGGATCAAAAAGTTCGGAGGACAAGGATTTGAACCCACGGACCTTAATCAAAATCTACAGTACACACCGCAAAGGGCTTGGTGCGCCCAAAACTCACCCAGCGGCCCAGACGATGAGCTAGCCGCGGTTCAACCACTCATCAAGATCGCGATGTGACCCCGAAAAAAGGCATGCGGGGGCCGCCGGCCGAGTACGACTCGGCCGGGATCAAATTTTCTGCATTCAACTTTTTAAAAATCACATTCGACTCGGCCAAACCGCCGATTCGGGTAACGAATCGAATTTATCGGGCGGCTTCGCGAAGTCGCCGAGCCTCCTCTGGAAACACCGAGATCGGCTTCCACTGCACGTGCAGAGCCTGCCGCGAGAGACGCTCCATCCTGCCAAGGCATTGGCGTGATTCGCATTTGTTGGGCTGAATAGCCGCATGGCCGAGCTCGAGAAGAGCTGCGGCAAAGAACAATCGAACCAATAAATCGTACATCGAAAACCTCCTGTGGTTTTAGAGAGGTTCTTCGAGCTTCAAATAGGCCGTAGGGGGTTCGCTAAAGCGCGGGTTTTGGTTGTTACCAGCGGTGTTACCTTTGGTTACCAAATTCGGAAATGCAGCGAAATTCGCCGAAATACTCTCGGGCTTCGCTTTCTCAAATGAAACCAGGCATCTGCCTGGCTTCGTTCAACTTTTTGGGGGTACTTAACTAGCGGAAGGAAAATTGGATGGGGTGGCAGGATTCGAACCTGCGGATGACAGAATCAAAATCTGTTGTCTTGCCGCTTGACGACACCCCAATAGAAAAACTCTCGCGCAAAGCGATGCGCGAAACTCAGGTTTACGGAAACTGGTGAAAACAGGCAAGAAAAACTCGAGCGACGCGGGCTCTGACCGGCTGAAAATTCGGTCTCGGCACACGTCGCTCTCCAGAATGGGCAGTCTAGGCGGTCAAGGTTTAAGCAGGGACCTTGGTTTGCGGCCTAGATGCTCATAAAAACATCAGCTTGGCTATAACGCACCGCCTAAGACTCTTCGTAGCGTTTACGAATCGAGTCCAGAGCGCCGCTCATGGAGCGAACTTCTTTTTCGTAGGCCTCGAAGACCATCTTCTCGATGTGGGCGCGGGTCTCTTGGTTGAGAGGGTGCGCGATGTCTTTGAACTGGCCGTCTTTGCGTTTCTTGGAGGGCATGGCGACAAAGAGGCCGCCGGTGCCTTCGATGATCTTCAGATCGCGAATCACAAAGCAGTTGTCGATGGTGATGGAGACGTAGGCTTTGAGGCGATCTTCGTTAACGGGGAAGACTTTCACTTCGGTGATGACCATTGCGGACTCCTAGCGGTGCCGATCGTGTTGCATACAATTCGTCGCATGTCGGCGATTACGCCCGACGTAGGTCTTTACGGCACGTTGGTCGGGGAACTTGAGGGGGAAGAGAGCGCGAGCCCAGATGTCTCACATTGTGACGGGAACGCCGTTTGTTGGATAGAAGTACATGGTCACGCCGGTGACGTTGTTCGTGGCGTCGCCGTTATCGGAGAAGGTGCACGAGTTTGAGAAGAGCGCGCCCTCTCCTTGGTAGCCGCCGAAGTTTGGTGTGTAAACGCAAACTTCATTGCTCTCGCAAAGGCCGTTCTCGTTGCCGAGGCTATCGCCGATGAACTCGATCGCGTTTTTCAGATACTTTCGCGACTGCTGATCGGTGAGATAGACATCGCCGCGAAGCTGCGTGGGGCATGCGGCATTGGCCGTGATTGCGGTGTTGGCAGTCGTGGGCGTGTGCGTGCGATTGAAGATGTGCGTGTCGGTGGTGAGCGGGCGCGAGTCCCAGATACGACCGGCGACGCTCGTGTTGCTAAAGCGGCCGCGATGATTGCTGTTTGGAAAACTTGCTCCTTCTTTTCCCCAGCTCCGAAACCATGACGTGAAGCCTAAGAAGTCAAAAGTGCCGACGTTGAAGACGGTGGGGTAGGTGGCCGTGCCTGCTGTGTCGGATGCGTTTTGAATATCGCTTGAGACTTTGCCGACGATAGAAGCTGCAAACGAGGCCGCCGTTTTTTCGATGAAGGTGGCGTTGCCAAGGCCTGCGTTGGCGCAGGCACTGGTGAAGCCGGAACCTGAGTTTGTGGCGCTACAGTTTGTGGTATTGCCCCCAAGTACGATGTTGCCAGTGACTTTTGACGACGTTGAGTTGTTGACCCCGAATGCCGTAGGTGAGTCACCAATCGCGAGCTGGCTCCAGGTGTTGCCAGTGATCGCCGTTGCGCTTCCTCCGCCGATGGCGCTGCTATCGACGTTGATCGCGAGGGCATTGTGGATGGTTGCGTTTGATGATTCCCAGAGATCGATTCCAACATAGGCTGAATTGATAGCGGAGACGGCAGTCGCGGTGCCAAGGTTTGATCCGTCGAACTCAAGAGAGTATCCGTCAACGCCAATCGAAGTGATTTCGCTGAAGTAGACATTGGGGCTGTTGTAGGCATAGATGCCCTGATAGGCGTTTGAGACATGAACTCGAGCAACGACGACGTCTCTTGAGTTATCGATTTCGATTGCGGGACCCGCGCTATTGGTCAGCTTAGTGTCGAGGATGGCACTCTTGGTGACGCCGTTGAGGTCGAGAAGTTTATTTGCTGAGATTCGAATGTTCGAATTCTTGATGCGCAGGTGCTTGAGGTTGCGAGCGAGTATAGGAGCACCGGCTTGAGTGTCGATGCTTGAGGCGCCGCTGATATCGGCTTCGATCCACAGATAATTTTGGCCGGCGGTCGCGACGATGGCACGGATGTTAGGGGAAGCCGTAAGGCCTGAGGTGACATTGAAGTTGTTTGCTCCGGCAACGTACGAGAGCACCGAGCCACCGAGCGTGGCGATTGCGACTTTTGAAGCGGTGATGGCGTAGCCCTCGGTCGCGCGTGAACTTGCGAGTGTGTAGATCGTGCCGCTTGATGACAGCGAGACGACTCCGCTTGCGGGAGTGGAATTGTCAGGTAGGGCGGTGATCGTGTTGCTCCACCAGGCCGACGACGGCGAGGAGACCGAGCCCGCGCTTGATGTAATCGTGACGGACAGGTTTCGCCACGAAGTTCCGGTGATAAGATCTTTTAAACCTTTAAAAGGTTTGAGGGCGACTGAGTAGAAGGTCGCGGTTCCCGAGACGACTGGCACAAAGGGCGAATGCCTTGGTTCTAGGGACGAGCGGTCGCATGATTTCATATCGGACAAAAGTCGGGGAATCTTGACGATTTTTCATTCACTCGTTTCAGATTGAGTCGTCTAGCGGCGCAGTTGCTGTTGGCAGATTTTAAAGTACTCTTGCACCTGCACCCAGGCTCTGGCTGGCGCTGAGCTGTCGAGAATGAGAGGCACTGGAATGCCGATGTTGCTCCACTCGGATGGATTTCTTTCCCAAATCGGTTCACTCACAGTGTTGAAGCGCCGTCCGGCTTGATCGTGATACTCGACGTGGAGCTGCCAGCAGCTCTGATGCTTGAGCGAGAGGAAGATGTTCTTTTTTGATTTAATGAGACGGCCTTCGATGAGGCGAGTGGGCTTGAGCGGACTTGAAGTGGCGAGAGGCTTTAGCGCGTTGAGGCGAAGAACTTCGCGACCGGCCATGATCGCGAAACCGAAAAGCACTAAGCCCAAGAGAGTGAAGAGTGACGGCATGCCGAAGCGATAGAACGGGTTGTTGAGATTGGCTTCGGTTGAGTTCGCTGGATTGTAGTGGATGGCAACATGGCTTCCGATGGCAGGGGGAGAGGTGAGGCGGTCGGCTGAGAGGGCTGAGCGAGTTTCGCCATTTTGATCGGTGAAGGTGAAAGCGACTCGGTATTGGGTTCGACCTTTGTGTACGCCAGCGTCTTCGAGATGTGCAACAGTACCCACGGCCGAGAGCCATGTTTGTGCGCGCGCGACCTCAATCAGTAGATCGCGTCCACCGTAGATGAGAACGGCGGGGCCAAGAATCGAGAGTACGCCGATTGAGATCAGTGTCGCGCGTTTGACTCCGGTTGGGACGGACTGGACCTTAGTCAGTGGTGTTTTGAGTAAGGCGAGGCGAGCTCGAACCCAGAAGAGGGCGGCGAGAGCGGCGAAGATGAGACCTGCGATTTTAACCATTACTCCACTTTCTCCCGCTTTGACGTGCGCGACAATTGCTCTCTGCGGCGGCGGTAGACGGAAGCTTAATTTCTCGTGAAGCTGTGTCTCTCGCCAAGGAGATTATCGATGTTGGATCTGCGATCACTCAAGTCTGAAATCGCTTCGACCAGCCCAAGCGGGACTTCGTGCGAAGTGCGATTTCAGGAGAACAAGAATATTCGCATCTCGATGCTCAACGGACAACTGATGGTGAACTCGCAGGATGTGAGTCGCGGTGTTTCGGCCAGAGCCTTTACCGGTGGTTACTGGGGATTCTCATCACAATCGGTGACCTCGCTTGAAACAGCCAGGAAGGCACTTCGCGATGCCAGACGAAATGCCTCATTTTTACAGCAGCGTGCGCCGCGAAACGGCGGTCTGATTGGTGTGTCGCAGACATCGAGCGACAAGCTCTATGCGAGCCGCGTGAACCCAGTGCCATCGAGTGTGTGGATTGAGCTCGTGAAGTCCGTTGATGCTTTGATTGCAAAGCGGTATCCCGATTTGAAGGCACGAAGTGTTTCGTTGATGTCGCTGCACATGAAAAAACAACTGGTGACGTCGAGCGATGGTTTTTTGTCGTCGATGGTGCCGCGGTCACACCTGTTTGTCGCTATGACGAAAGATTCGCCGCACGGGCCGATTCAGCACCGCGAAATTCGCGGCGGGCTTGGGGAATTGCAGGATCTGTTTTTAATTCGGCCGGACTCGCTTGAGGGATGGCTGGATGAGATTTATGCGAGGACTTCGCGAAAAGCGGAGGGTGTTTTGCCAGAGGCCGGTGTGTACGATGTGATTTTGGATTCGGATTTGGCTGGTGTGCTGGCGCACGAGGCGGTTGGCCATACGGCAGAGGCTGATTTGGTTTTGGGC
The DNA here is from genome assembly GCA_016713885.1 of Bdellovibrionales bacterium. GTDB lineage: Bacteria > Bdellovibrionota > Bdellovibrionia > Bdellovibrionales > JAMPXM01. Next base: position 532,383 of record JADJOF010000002.1, read on the forward strand.
GGCTCGGTTGCTGGTGACAACTTAGGGAATGTTGTCGCGAGTCCGCTTGTTTCGCTGGTTGATTTTGCTCACACTTATCGCGGCACCGTCTGTCCACAACCGGTCCATGTTGATGATGAGGGTGTTCCGGCAACGGACACGGTGATTATCGACAAGGGTGTGTTGAAAACCTTTATGCACAATCGCGAAACAGCAGCGCACTTTAAGCACAAAGCGACGGGGCATGCGCGCGCCTTTACGTTCGCGGACGAGCCGTTGATTCGCATGCGAAACACGGCGATTCTCCCCGGGAAATCGAAACTCGAAGAGATGATCGCTTCGATTGATAACGGTTACTACCTGATGAAGGCCGGTAACGGACAGGCCGACACAACCGGTGAATTTATGTTCGCGACCGGCACCGGCTACGAAATCAAGAATGGAAAACTCGGGCGGGCGCTTCGCGATTCAACGATCTCGGGTGTGGCGTTTGATATGCTCCGCTCGGTGAGTATGATCTCGGATGAGTTCACGTGGGAGAGCGCAGGTTATTGTGGCAAGAAGCAGCCGATGCCAGTTGGCATGGGGGGTCCTTCGATCAAAGCGCGTGTCCATGTGGGAGGTCGGTGATGGCAGAGTCGACAGCGTTGCGAGAATTGGCCGATCGGGTTTTGGCAAAAGGCCGTGCTCACGGTTTTGATGACTTTGAGGTCAGCGCAAAAGAGAAGGCGCTGAGCGAAATGCAGATCGATGCGGGGCAGGTCTCGCTTTTGCGCAGTACGAATGAAGTGACGTTATCGCTTCGCGCATTTTCTGCTGGGAGAATGGCGTCGGTTGCTCTCAATCAGGTTGATAGCGAAAGTCTTGCGCTGAGTTTTCAGCAATTAAGCGAAGGCGTGCAGGCGGCACCGGTGGATGAGTCGCGGGTTTTGGCTGGAGCACAGAGTGTTCAGCGCCTTGAGTACGGGCCGACGGAGCCGTCGCTTGAACAAATGCATGAGCGGATCACCAGTTTTGCGAAGGTCACGGTGACCGAGTATCCCGATATCAAGATGGAACAATCGGGTCTGCAGTTTTTTAGAAATGAGATGGTCCGTTTGAACACGAAGGGACTTTCGATTTCATCCGGTACTGGTGGTTACTCCTTCTTTGGAATGTTCTCGGGAAAGCGGAACAGGCGTACAAGTTCATTCAACTATTCCGGTGGGCACGTTTCTTCGCTCGATCGCGAGCTGATCGACATCGGTGCTGTTCGGCGCTTGATGGCAAGCTCGGTGCGCGAGATTGATCACAAGCCGCTTGAGGGAAAATTTGTCGGACCGGTGATTCTTTCACCGGAGTGCTTTATGGATCTGGTGAACTCGTGGCTTTCGCATTTGCGCGACGGGACGATGATCGCGGGAACCAGTCGCTTGCGTGATAAGCTCGGGCAAAAGGTGGCCTCGCCGCTGTTGCACTTGAGTGTGCGGCCGGCGGATGCGCTGTTTGCGGCGCGTGAGCTGTACACCAGCGAGGGCTATGTGTCGGCGCCATCGTCGATTTTAGAGTCGGGTGTGTTAAAGGGTTTCATGCTCTCTGACTACGGTGCTCGCCGAACGGCACTTTCGCGCGCTGCCAACGATGGCGGCAATTTGGTTTTTGAACGGGGCCTATCATCGGTGAATGAGATGATTGATGACACAAAGCACGGCTTATTTTTGCAGCGATTCTCGGGCGGGTATCCGGCGGCGAATGGGGACTTTTCGGGCGTCGCGAAGAACTCGTATTTGATTGTGAACGGGGAATTGGCGCAGCCGCTCTCGGAAGTGATGGTGTCGGGCAATTTGTTTGATCTGATGAACGATGTTGTCAGCGTGTCGCATGAGGCGGTGAATGACGGGACGACGGAGGTTCCGTTTGTGCGAGTCGCGAAGTTAACTGTGACCGGGAAGTGAGTTCACCGCCACGTTGGCGTTGAATGTCGATGTTGGCGGTGACCGCCACTGTGGCGGTAAACCCGTTTATCTATTTACAGAACCGCGATCACAATCATCGCGCCGCGGGCAACGCGGATCATGTTACGGCCCTTGGTGAGAAGCTTGGTCACATCCGCTGCTTTTTCGACCGGTTGCCGATTTACGTCAAGGACCACATCGCCTGGCTGCAGGCCACGGCGAGCGGCAGGCCCTTTCGGATCCACTTCGACCAGGATCGGACCTCGGACATCGTCAGAAATTCCAAAGCGCTTGCGAAGGACCGGAGTTTCGTCGGCGACCTTAAAGCCAAGCTCATGAGGAGCGGCACGGCCGCCTCCACGCGGTGTTTCGCCGCTCTCCATTCGGCCCATAGCGCGACCGGCGTCCTCTGGATTTTCTTCAAGCGTGATCTCAAGATTGAGAGTCTTCTTTTTTGATTCGTTCTCGGCAAAACGCAGAACTTTCAGTGGAAACTTCTTACCGACATCGCTGTCGCCGACCGCGATTTGCAAATCGCCCGGGCCCGCGATCTTCCGACCGTTGAACTCGGTGATAATGTCATAGGGCTTAAGACCGGCTTTGGCCGCGGGGCCGCCACGCATGATTTGCGAAACAATAACACCGCCGTCCTCTTCTGGATTCAAACCCAGCTGTTCAGCGATGTCGGGTGTCATCGGCGCAAGGCTCACGCCGATAAAGCCTCGGCGGATGCGGCCGTCTTTTTCAAGCTGGCTCACTACGCGTTTCACGTCGTCGATTGGAATAGCAAAGCCAATCCCCTGCGCTCGCGCATCGATGGCGGAGTTCACGCCGATCACAAGACCGCGGGTGTTGACGAGTGGACCACCGGAGTTACCAGGGTTGATACTCGCATCGGTCTGAATGAATGGGAATCGGTTCAGTTCCGGAATGGCTCGGCCGATCGCTGAGACGATACCTTTTGTCATCGTATGCGCGTGGCCGTAGGGGTTGCCAAACGCCGCGACCCACTCGCCGACCTGAACGTCTTTGGAGTTTCCGAGCTGTGCGACCGGCAAAGTTTTCTTCGCATCGATTTTGATAAGGGCAATGTCGGTGCGCGCATCGCGACCAAGAACCTCGGCATCAAAAAACTTTTCAGAATTATTGTCGAGCTGAACTTTGATCACATCGGCCTGAGCAACGACGTGGTTATTGGTGATGATGAGACCGTCTTCGCGAACGATGAAGCCGGTGCCGAGCCCCTTTGCTTGGCGCGGTGGTGCTTGGAAAGGTTGGCCGCCCATGCCTCCCGGACCACCGAAGAATTGCTCGAAAAGATCCTGCATCGGATCTCGATAGCCGTTCATGCGGCCTTGAATATTCTGTGAGGTGAAAATTGAAACGACGGCGGGGTTTAAGAGTTTGCCGAGCTCGACAAAAAGGTTGGCCGGAAGTTCGCTACCGAGTTTCTTCTGGTCGAGTGGTGAGTCGGACTTCGCTGCGGGAAGCGTGAGATTGGGCTTTCCCTTGGCAGCCGTACTCTGTGAGAAGACGCTTCCGGCCCATGCGCTGATCATGGCGCCAGTGATAATCAATGCAAACAGCGGGAACGAACGTTGATCGCGTTTCATGACGAAAACTCCAGTGAATTGGCTTTCTTGCTATTTTGCTTGAACGAACTTCATTTTTAAATCTTGCAGAACGCTTGTGAGAAAACGCTCCTCATCGCTTGTCCGATTGCCCTTGGTTTTCTCTTCAAGAACGGCAAGCAGATCGATGTTGAAACGTGCCATATCGAGGTCTTTTTCGACCTTGCCAGAGGTTGGGTGCGGAGCAAGCCCAAGCGCCATCGCGGCACTCGAGGCAATGGAGAGAACGAGAGTGGAAAGACTGGCTTCGATTTTTTGATTCTGCTGCGGACTTGTGCTCAAGCGAACCTCCCGATTTACGGCGGATAACGGTCGATGAGCGCCTGAATTCGGCTTCGCACCGACGGTAGAGTACGGTCATAGCGAGGAGCGTGAAACGCAGTCAAGGAACTGACGGTGTCGAGTGCGCAATCCGCAACGTTCGTGCGCCGCGGCTTGGTTCCGATCATCGCGTCAAGACTCCAGAGTGTACGCGCCCACACCTCGCGGCTATCGCCATGCGAAGCGACCCACTCATCCAGTTGAAATACGCGCTCGCGACCGAGCGATATAAAGATAATGAGTCGTCCGGTGAATCTGTCAAATAGCGAAGCCAACCCGCGCGCGGCGGTGGCTGAAGCCGTCCACTGGCAGGCGATCTTTGCCGTTTCAAACGCGACGATGGCGTAGAGCTCGTCGCGGGAAAGGGCTTCGACCAAAGCCTGTGAGATCACGATTGTAGAACGCGATGGGCTGATGCCGATCGAAAATGAGAACAGATCATCGCTATCGGCAATGGCAAGGCGTGGAGTTGGAACTTTAGCCCGTTTGGCAACGCGGCTGGTTTCATTGAGAAGCCCCCAGGCATCGCGGCCTTCGAGCCACCACAGTCGATACTGTTCCAAAAGCTGTTTGGGAGAGAGAAACAAAATCCAAAGATTCAATACAAGCGTGGCTGTAAAGCCGAGGACCAGGCCAAAGCGTCCGCCAAACTCCACCCCCAACCAAAGCGCGAGCGCCGAAATGGCAAACAAGAGCCCCCAGACGCGAAGCGAATCGAAGCCTGGTTTGAGGTTCGCCTCGATGGTCTGCGCATGTCCACGGTAGAGTGCGTGCCGGGTTTGACCGGGTGGCAGCGGCAGTCGCGTTTCTTTCGCATGGTGTTTGTCGAAACGCTCGTGCCAAAAACGCTCGACCGCTCGGCGTGCACCGACGCGCATGTCGCCCCAGAAACTGGGCGGTGGACTGTGGGGGTCTAGCGGCTTGGTGTCGGGTGTGTTTGTCATCAGCCCTACTATGGTCTGTATTATTGCACCGCATTGCCAAGCTCTTTTCTGAGTCTTTGCCGCACACGTCAGAAGGGAGTGAGAATAGAGAGCAGCGCGGCTCAAACCATGGCTCGCGTGCCTAGCTTTGAAGGAGAAACTTCGTGTCTCAAAACGTCGATGTGATGGCGCTGAATGCTCAGATAAAACAGGAAGCTCAGTTTGTGGACCGCATGCTGAAGGAAATTAGCAAAGTGGTCGTTGGTCAGCGCGAGATGGTGGAGGGGATCTTGATGGGTCTGCTCACTGGTGGCCACGTGCTGCTGGAGGGTGTGCCGGGACTTGCGAAGACGCTCACGATTTCGAGCGTTTCGCAGGCGATCTCGCTGAATTTCGGTCGCATTCAGTTTACTCTCGATCTTTTGCCGTCGGATTTGATTGGAACGATGATCTTCAATCCCAAAAGCGGCGATTTTGCTCCTAAAAAAGGCCCGATTTTTACCAATATCGTTCTCGCCGACGAGATCAACCGGGCGCCAGCGAAAGTGCAGTCGGCACTGCTTGAGGCGATGGCCGAAAAGCAAGTCACCATTGGCGATACGACTTACAAGCTCGAAGTTCCATTTCTAGTTTTGGCGACACAGAACCCGCTTGAGCAAGAGGGCACCTATCCGCTGCCTGAAGCGCAGATGGATCGATTCATGTTTAAGATCTTGGTCGACTATCCGACAAAAGACGAAGAGCTTGAGATCATGAATCGGATGGGCAAAGACAGCACGCCCAAGATTGAGCCGCAGATTTCGCGCGAGGAACTTCTGCGTGCGCGATCAAGGGTCGATGAGATCTATGTCGACGATAAAATCCGTCAGTATATTGTGGAGCTGGTGATGGCGACTCGTGAGCCGACCAAATATGGGCTTGGAGCATTGGCGCCGCTACTTCGCGTGGGCGCAAGTCCGCGGGCGACGATCAGCCTCATTCGCGCCGCAAAGGCACATGCGTTTATTCGCGCTCGCGGCTATGTGACGGCCGAGGACGTCAAGGCGGTTGCGCCGCTTGTGCTTCGTCACCGTTTGATTCTCTCGTTTGAAGCTGAAGCTGAAGAAGTTCGCAGTGACCAAGTCGTTAAAGACCTGCTCAGTCATATTGAGGTTCCATAGGCCGTGTCGCTCCCGCCCGAGATAGCCAAAAAAGTCAGACTGCTCGAGATCTCGACGCGAAGACTTGTGAACTCGTTGTTCGCAGGAAGCTATCACTCGGCCTTTAAGGGACAGGGGATGACCTTCGCCGAGTTTCGCGAGTACGTGGCGGGCGATGATGTGCGAACGATCTCGTGGCCGCTCACCGCGCGAACCGGCAAAGTCTTTATCAAGAAGTTCGACGAAGAGCGTGAGTTGACGCTCATGCTTGTTGTCGACGTCAGTGGCTCTTTGGATTTTGGCACCGGTAAAGACTTTAAAGGTGAAGTGGCCACGCATCTTTCGGCACTTCTTGGATTTGCCGCCGCGAAAAACAACGATCACGTCGGACTTTTGCTTTTCTCGGATCAAGTTGAGCACTTTGTGCCACCGAAAAAAGGCCACGGGCATGTGAATCGAATTCTGCGCGATCTCTACTATCAAAAACCGCTTCACCGGGGAACCAAGATCGGTTCTGCAATTCAGTACCTGCAAGGGGTTTTAAAGAAACGCGCGATTGTTTTCATCATGTCCGATTTTGCCGATGAGGGATACGCCGACGCATTGAGAATGATCTCGCGCAAACACGACGTGGTGGCGGTCTCTATTGAAGACGCAGCCGAAACGGAACTTCCTGATTTGGGCTTGGTGGACCTGCATGATCCCGAAACGGGTGAACTGATCACCGTCGATACGCGATCAAAAGCGTTTAAGGCGGCACTTAAAAAAGAAATGGATCGCCGTCGGCAGACGCGTGAGCAAGAACTTCGTCAGGCGGGCGTCGATCGCATTTCGGTGAGTACGAATACCGATTTTGTTCAGCCCTTGATTCGCTACTTTAAAACTCGCGCAGCCGGAGGCGGGCGATGAAGTGTGAGTTGGGAGCGATACCGGCGGAGGGACTGACCGTCGGGACCGAGTTTGAACTCAATTGCCAGTCGAGTGAGCCGCTCACGCTGAATGCTCAAAGCTTGCGGCTTGAGCTACCAAAGGCAGAGAAATTCAGTTTAAGGATTCTTGAGACAAAGTCACTCGGCGAGCACGAGGCGAGGTTCATCGCGGCAAGCTACAAGGCTGGGCAGGTCGCGATCGATGGTGCGACTTTGACCGACGGCGCCGTCTCTATCCCAATTGAAAAGCTCACATTTGAAGTGCAATCCGTCTTGGATCCAAACGAGCAACCGCCACAGGCCGTCCCGGCTTTTTCAGCAGAGGTGATGTGGTGGCCGGTTTGGTTCTTTGTGCTTGTCGCAAGTGTGGTGCTGGTGGTGGGTCTGTTGGTGGCGCTCCTCTATCGACGTACGAAGCGAAAGAAGTCGTTTCAGCTTTGGCTTGAGTCGGTGACGACACCGATGTCGCCCTTTGATCAGATGAACAAGGCGCTTCGTTACGCTGGACGTGAGCGCGATCCCGAAAAACAATTGATCGCTATTGACGGCGCGGTTCGCGAGTACCTGTGTAAGCTCTATGCGCAGGACTTTCGAAAGCTCGATGGGGCGGCGATGCTTGGGCGAATTCGAAAATCTGACCGAAAGTTCTTGGCCGCAAAAGAGCTGGTCAGTTTTTTTGAAGAGACAGGCCGCGTGCGCGAGCTTTTAAATGCGGGAAAAATTGATGCAGTCGAGGCGCTCAATCGTGTTCTGCCGCCGATTCATGAGCTTGCTCATGAGCTGGCCAATCGCATTGAAGCTGGGCGCAAGAAAGGGCGGGGGCAATGAGCTGGGCGTCGCCACTCGCTTTCGCACTGTTGCCGGTTGTATTATTGCTTGCCGGCTATGCTTATTGGGTGAGTCGAAAGCGCGCGCCTTCAGTTCAATACTCAAGTGTTGCGATTCTAAAGAGTCTTGGTCAAAGTGGCTGGCGCGTGCGCCTTTTATGGCTTCCGACAGCTGTGGCTTCGATTGGCATAGTTTTGCTGGTTGTCGCGCTGGCGAGACCTCAACGTTCCGATACCAAAGTTAAAAAGAGTGTCGAGGGTATCGATATCATGCTTGTGCTTGATGTCTCGGACTCGATGTTGATTGAGGATATGCAGCCGAATCGGCTTGAGGCCTCAAAGAAATGCTTAAAGCGTTCGTGAAGAAACGCGCGACCGACCGCATTGGCCTGGTGATTTTCTCAGGCGAATCCTACACGCGAGTTCCACTGACGCTCGATCACAAAATCCTTCTCGATAGCATCGATGCGATTAAAATTAGTCGCGCGATCAAGATGGGAACTGCGATTGGTGTAGCGCTAGCAAACGGCACAGCACGCCTTAAAGATTCAACGGCGCGCTCGCGAGTGATGGTGTTTCAAACGGATGGCGAAAATAACTCGGGCACGATTGACCCGGAGACAGCGCTTGAAATCGCAAAGGGTTATGGGCTTCGCATCTACACGATTGGCGCTGGGCGCGACGGCGATGCGCAGTTGCCGATTGAGACTCAAGATGCCTTTGGTCGAAAGGTGAAACGCTATCAGCCGATTCATTCGAAGGTGAATGATGAGCTTTTAGGGAAAATGGCCTCGGATACTGGCGGAAAGTACTATCGGGCAACCGACAATGAGAGCTTGCAGAAAGTCTTTAGTGATATCGATCGCCTCGAGCGATCGAAGATCGACGTCAATCAGTACACCAAGTATGCGGAGCTCTATCAGCCGTACATGCAGTGGTCGATCCTGCTTCTGGCGCTCGGCTGGATTTTACAGATGACGGTTTTCAGGAGGACAAACTGATGCGGTTTGCAAATCCTGAGTGGCTTCAGCTTCTATGGCTCATTCCGGTCTTGCTGGTTCTGTCTTGGCTGACGGCGCGGGCAAAAGCGCGACGTTTGAGCAAAGGGCTTGGTGAAAGGCTTGCGCCATTTCTGGCGCGAAATGCGTCGCCAGGAAGAAAACGCCTGCGCATGGTTTTGCGGCTGATAGGACTGACGTTTGCGATTTTGGGACTCGCGCGGCCGCAGATGGGAAAAGGCCAATCGGAAATCAAAGTCCGCGGTGTTGAAATGATGGTGATGCTCGACGTTTCAACGTCGATGCTTGCCGAAGATATTAAGCCCTCGCGCCTACAATTTGCTAAAGCAGAGCTTGCGCGTCTCTTTGATATGCTCTCGGGCGATAAGGTGGGACTTGTTGGTTTTGCAGGCAGTGCCCTGCTTCTTTCTCCGCTTACAAACGACATCACGTCACTTAAGATGTTTCTCGATTCGCTTTCGCCGTACTCGATTGAGTCGCAAGGAACCGACTTTGCGCGAGCGCTACAGGAGGCGCACGACGCCTTTGAACGGGGTGGCGTTGAGGATGATGAGCAGGTTCGAACGACGCGCGTTATCTTGGTTCTGAGCGATGGCGAGGATCAAGAAAAGGGAGCACTCGAACTTGCGAAGAAGTTCTCGGGCGAAGGGGTGAAGATCTTCACGATGGCGTTTGGAACCGAACGCGGTGGAATGATTCCGATTCGCGACGAGCGTGGATATCTTCGCAGCTATAAAAAAGATCGAAGTGGCAAAGAGGTGATCTCGCAGGTGAAGGGCGGGTTTTTAAAGGATTTAGCTCGCGCCGGTGGCGGTGCTTTTCACTTTGCGTCCTTTGGCGGCAACGAAGCGCGTGCGATCAAAGAGGACATTGATCGTCTGCAGAAGGCGGAGTTCGCCTCGAGCATGTCGACACAGTACGAAGAGAAGTTTCAGTTGTTTCTCATGCTGGCGTTGATGTTTTTGGCTCTCGATCTTGTGCTTGGCGAACGAGCCCCTGGTGAGCGAGTGTGGCGCGGTCGTTTTGAATCGGGCCTATCGGCCTTGGTGCTGATGCTGGTGTTTGGCGGAATGGCGCCTGAGGCTCGGGCCGGCGGCATTGATGAGTTTCGTGGTATTCGAGAAAACAATCGCGCGGTTGGCGATCTGAAGAGCGACAAGCCCGTTGAAGCGTTGGATGGATTCTCAAAAGCGCTCGGTGACCTTCCTGACGATCCGACTGTGCACTACAATTTGGGAACAAGCTTTCAAGCCAACAAAGATGCGGCCAAAGCCGCGAGCGAGTACGATGTGGCGCTCACGCTCAATCCAGCACCGGAGCTTGCCTTTAAAATCAACTTTAACCGCGCTCTCGCCTATGCCGAACTGAAAAAGTACGACGAGGCTCTCTCGGCATTTCAAGCGGCGTTAAAACTTAAGCCGGACTCGAAAGAAGTGAAGAAGAATATCGAGCTGCTTTTGCAGTCGGGGGATGGCGATGGCCAGTCCGACAATCAGCAGCCAAAACCAAACGACAAGCCTGACGATAAGAGCAAAGATCAGAAGCAGAACCAGCCGCAACCCAATCAGCAGCAGCAACAGCCGCAGACCGGGCCGACACCAAAACCGACGCCTCGTCCGTTTAAGTCTGAGCAGTTGAGCCAGCAGGATGTCGGACGTATTTTAGAAGAGTTGAAACGACAAGAAGATCAGATTCGGGAAAAGATGCAGAGAGAAGGGGGCAAGGATGCACCTCGCGATAAAGACTGGTAAGTTTATTTCGGCCTTCTTATGCGTGTTTCTAGTTGCTGGGGTGTTGGCGCCGAGAACAGCGAGAGCGGGCGGCGCACCCGAGGTGAAGGCCGAGGTTGATCGCGCCGCGATTGATCCGTCGGGCACGATCGTGCTGTCGGTTTCGGTTGAATCGCAAGACGATATTGATGTCGTGTCACCGACGCTTCCACCAATGAACGACTTTGAGGTGCTCTCGAACTGGCAGGGAAAAGAAATTCGCTCGACCATGGTGAACACGCCGAGCGGGCCACAGTTTCAAACCATTCGTCGAAATGTCTTCAATTGGCAGCTGAGTCCCAAGCGAGTGGGGGCGCTGACGATCTATCCAGTCGAAGTGATCGTGAACGGTCGAAGTATTCGCACAAAGGCGATTTCGGTTCGAGTCGCAAGTGGCCTTGGACAGCCAAAGCAGCGCCCACAGGCTCCTCCGGGATTTGAGGAAGATGAAGAAGAGGATGTGTTCTCGCAGCTTTTACGGCGGGGGATGCAAGCGGTGCCGAAGGGCGGCTCGCGAACTCTTCCCGGAAATCCGAACGAAGCGTTCTTTATTCAGGTTGAGACCGATAAGACTGAGGCCTACGTCGGCGAACAGGTAACGGTGAGTTTCTTCCTGTACACGACCGGTATGATTCGCGATCTCGACACATTGAAGTACCCAAGTCTGAAAGGTTTTTGGAAAGAGGATATCGAAATCGCAACCCATTTGAACTTCCAGCAGGAAGTGATTGATGGCGTGCCCTATAAGAAGGCGCTGCTCGCATCGTTTGCGCTGTTTCCGATCAAAGAGGGTTCTGCGACGGTGGACTCGTACCAGGCAAAATGCACCGTGATTCCGGGTGCAGATCCTTTTGGCGCGCTTGGTATGGGTAAGGCGTACACATTCACGAAGACCTCGGCGCCGGTGAAAATTAAAGTGAAGCCGCTTCCTGTTGAGGGCCGGCCGGAAAACTTTTCGGGCGCCGTCGGTGACTTTCAAGTGACGGCACGAATTGATGACAACAGCGTTGTCGCCAATCAGCCGTTTCCTTTGAAGATTCGCTTTGAAGGGCGCGGCAATGCGAAGTTGATTGATATTCCGCCATTTCAGGCGCCTGAGGGACTTGAGCTCTACGACACACAGAAAGAGGCGAAGTTCTTTAACTGGGGGACGAGCTTTAAGGAGTTCACTCTACAGCTGATCCCGCGTCGCGATGGCGAGTTTGTGATTCCGGCAATTGCGGCATCGATGTTTGATCCCGCAACAAAGAAGTATGTGAGCCGTTCCACAGAACCGCTGCGCGTGCGAGTTGGCGCGGGGGTATCGTCGGCGGGACAAACGAGTTCGCAGAGTTTTTCAAAAAGTGGCGACACTCCTAAAAAGCGCACAGCTTTTGAACCGCGCTTGATTGAAACATTTAAGCCCGAGGCACGATGGACATTGGCGCAGGCTGTGGCGGGAGCGGGCGGACTTTATTCGCTGGCGATTGCGATTCTATTTGGCTTGGCTTGGCGCGAACTTGGAATTGGGCGCGGTGGGCCGGGCCTTGGTCGTCGATTGAAAACGCGTATGCGTGATCTTGATGTGGCCGCAAAGAACGGCGAGTTTCGTGCGGTCGGCGTTAAGGGTGTCAACGCGATTGCATTTGTCCTAGGAGAAATTGTCGGCGATCGCGTGCACGAGCGCGAAACCGGCAAGCTGATCGAGGCGCTGCCGCCCACGCTGAAACGCGAGATCGGAGCAGAGCTGACTCGCTGTCTACAGGCTATGGAGTTTTTGGCGTTTGCGCCGGAATCAGTTCTGGGTGCGAGCAAAGAGAGTGCAAACCTCAAAAAGCTAATCGACGAAACGACTACGGCGTTGAACCGGGTGATTTCACTTTCAGGGTCTGTCGAACGATCCAGCGCACCTTGATCAGGTCCCAGAGCATTTTGAGAGGATCAATCCAGATTCGAACTTTTGAGTCTGGAGAATTCATCCAGCGCACCGGCTGAGTGACTATGTTGAAACCAAGCTTGCGGGCGAGGAGTAAAACCTCGACGTCGAAGGCGAAGCCGTCGATTGTTTGCCGAGTGAAAATCGGTTCAATTGTTCTTCGGCGAAACGCCTTGAATCCACACTGCGTGTCTTTGATTCCACGAATGCCTGCGGCCTGCACGAGGTGGTTGAAACCGCGGCCGAGATTTCGACGGATCCAGGTTTGCTTTTTGAGGATCTGACTTTTTGCTTCGGCTCGAGAGCCGATGACGATGTCGACTGTGGGATCGGACATCAGGATCGAGAGGAAGGTGCCGATCTCGACAAGGGGGGTGGAGAGATCCGCATCCATAAAGAACACGATATCGCCTTGGGCTTGGAGCATGCCGGTTTTGACCGCAAAGCCTTTGCCGCGCTGGACATCGTTTGCGATCACTCGAAACCGCGTGTCGCCGTCGATGGCCTTGTGGGCGGCGTCGACAGTGTGGTCTTTTGATTTTTCAATGACGACGACGAATTCAAGTGAGGTCTGGGACGGGCCAAAAAAACCGCGCATGTCTCTGATCGCGAGGGGCAGCCGACGCTCCTCGTTGTAAGCTGGGATGACGATTGAGACAGAAGGTTTGGATAGGCTTCCCATGAGTGATACCTTATTCCAAGGAATGCGACACTCAAGAGAAATTCGCCACGACAAGTCGATCGGGAGAACTGGTTTAGTTCTTCTTGTCGCCTTTTTATTCCGCATCATCGCGCTCGGCATCAAGCCGCCCCATTTTGATGAGGGCATCAACGGTCACTTTGTCCTACAGATATGGCGCGACGGATTTTACTCCTACGATCCAACAAATTTTCACGGCCCTTTGTATTTCTACCTTCTGCATTTTGCTGAAATCCTGTGGGGCCGATCGGTTGAGTCTTTTCGAATCATGAATGCGCTGATCGCCGTTGGCTTAGTCGGTTCGGTGTGGTCGCTTCGCCGTGAAATGGGGCGTGTGGCAGAGTGGGCGGCGTGGATTTTGGCCGTGAGTCCGGCCTTTGTTTTTTACGGACGATATGCCATCCACGAGTCGCTTTTTGTCTTGGGCCAGATTTTATTTGTTGCGGGTCGTTTGCGGCGCGGCTCGCTTTTGACGGCGCTTGGGGCGGTGATCATGATCGCCACCAAAGAGACCTTCTTTATTTTTATCGGGACGTGGTTCATTGCCGAATTCCTGATCGATTGGCTTGAGCGCTGGGAGCTTGGCGGCGCTCGTGTGGCCGAGCCGCGTGAGTCGCGTTGGGTGCTCGTTTCAGCCATTGTGCTTTCGGTGACATCATTGCTCTTGCTGTTCACTGGCTTTTTAGCAAAACCTTCGGGTGCATTTGATTTTTTCAAGGCCTTCGATTTTTGGTCGAAGACAGGTCAGGTCGGGAACGGTCATGAGAAGCCGTGGAGTTACTGGTTGATGCTGCTTGCTCGCTACGAGTGGCCTTTGCTTTTATCACTCCTACTGGTGCCTGTGCTCTTGTGGCGATCGTCGAGTCGGCGCGTGCGGACGTTGGTTTTGGCGGGCTTTGGACACTGGCTTGCGTACACGTTGATTCCCTATAAGACACCGTGGTTGATTTTGGGATTTTGGCCGCTCGCTTTTGTACTCGGCGGAATGATAGAGCACACAACGGGCTGGATGCGGGCCGTGATCAAGCCCCTCGCTTTCGGCCTGCTCGCGATTTCAACTTGGAAGGCTTATGAGCTCTCGTTTAAAAAGTTTGTCGATCCGGCTGAGCCTTATGTGTACGTGCAAACGACGGCCGATTACACGAATGTGATGGCGGTTCTGAACCGCGCGGTGCTGGCCCGCCCAGAGCTTCGCAACGAATTGATTTTGTTGTTGGTGAAGGAGCCGTGGCCGCTTCCCTATGACATGAGTTTGTTTCCACATTTGAAGTACGTGCGCCTTGAGGACCTCGCCGCGGACCCGAGTCTACTTGAGCGAGCTGGGCTTTTGTTAATTGACGAAGATCCTTGGAACGGTGTTCGCAAAATTCTAAAAAAGCCGATGCTGCGAATGAGCTTTCATCTTCGTGATGCCTACCAGGGCGGTTGGGCACTTTTTGATCAAGAAACGTTTAAGCCCTTTGTGCCGCTGGGAGCGGAAGTCGAGGGGGCGCGATGATGATGACGTTCGCGCTGACATTTACGGCACATTCGGTCTTTGCGATCGGCTGGGCTTTGATATTGGGTTTACTTGCGGGTGGGCTATCTCCCTGGGTTTCCATTGCCGCTTTGCTTTTGGGGTATTGGCAGGGCCGCGGTTTTGCACGTCGTCTTGAAGCGGAACCGCGATCATGGTCGGCGCTTGAGCTTTCGATTTTTTCTTTCACGATGTTTGCGGCTTGGAAACATTTTGCGTGGCTGATGCCGCTCATGCCGAATCCAAACGGATCGACACTGACGACACTCTCGGCGACAAACTACGGAGATTTGCCATTCCACCTTTCGCTGATTCGTTTCTTGGCGAGTGGTGCCGAATTTATGCCGCTCAATCCGATCTTTTCGACAGAGACCTTGCGCTACCCATTCGGCGTTGATCTGTATAGCGCTCTCTGGGAGAGTCTCGGTGTTCAGACGGCCGGGCACCTGTTTTTGTATGGGATGGCGGCAACGCTTGCGACCTTGGTTTTGCTTCGAGAGTTAGGTGGCGCTTGGGCGATGGCGGCTTTTTTCTTAGCCGGCGGCGCCGCGGTTGAGCTCGTCGATTGGAAGAGTTTATTTCTTTCGGTTTGGATCACACAGCGCGGGTTCCTCTTGGCATTGCCGCTGGGGTTGACGTTGCTGCTCTATTGTCGACGACAGGTTGGACGACGGTTCGTGCCGACTTCGGTTCTTAGAAGTTTAGGCTGGATGTGGGGGCTATTCCCGATTGTTCATGCCCACTCGTTTTTGGTGGTGAGTTTGCTGATGCTGTTTCATGCGGCTCTGGAGTCGCGCGAAACTGTACGGTCCTTTTTCAAAGGCCCTGCCCTCAAGCGCGCACTTATTCCTGCGACGGTTTTGATTTTTCATACATCGGCCAGTTTTGAGAAGGCCAGTGTGATGCATCTGCAGTGGATGTGGACTTTGTCATCGCAGTCTTCGCTGTCACTTTGGCAGTGGACTCTGGTGAATTTTGGTTCGAGTCTTTCGGTGTTTTTGCTTGCGATTGGTTTTTTAGTTTCGCTGCGTCGTTCAAGAGTGAGAGAACTCTCACTTGAGCTGATCGGCCTTTTGTTTTTTTGGTTCTTAGGATTGACGGTGATGCTGGCACCTTGGGATTGGGACAATATCAAAGTTTTGATTTGGCCTTGGATTCTGATGTTTGCCATGATTGGCCGCGAACTTCGCGACGAGACGAGTGGAGAAATTTCCTTTGGCCGTCGGCGTGGCATTCAGCTTGCGACGTGGCTCGGAATCAGTCTCGCCTTTTTTCCAGGAATCGAGGCCTTGCTGTCGTCGTGGTCATTGCCGAAAGATCGGTCGGCAGTGGTATGGACTCTCGAGGATATCTCAAACGCTGAGGGTGCTTTAGTTTCTGTTCCAAAGAACGCTGTCTTTGCTGCGGCAACGACGCCGAATCATGTTCTGGCCTTTTTTGGCCGCCCGCGAGTTGCGGGCTATGAAGGCCACCTTTGGTCGCACGCGATTCGTTCAGATCGTGTCATGACCGACTTGAATACCTTGATGAACGGTACGGAAGGCTGGGTCGAGGCCGCCCGCCGTTTGAAGGTCACGCATGTTTACTGGGGGCCAGACGAGCGAGCGCGGTTTGGCTCAGGGCCAAAGCCATGGCAAACTCAACTCACGAAGGTCAATAGCGCCAATGGACACGAGGTTTATGCGCTGGGACAGTCGGTAGGGGAGTAGCGCGTGAAATTTTACTCAGTACTCAAAGTCGTTACCGTCACAGCTTTATTGACGACGACAGTGAGCGGGGCTCCGGCAAAAGAGACTTCGGTAGCGAAATCGATATCTTCGAATCTTGGCGGACCTCAGCCGGTTCTTTTTTCGATTGGTGAGAGCAAGACAGACACCGTGATCAGCCCGTCGGTTCTTTTAAAACTTCGGGCGATGCGTGCGGCCTACGACAGTGGTCAGATCGATGCATGTTTAAGCGAAGCTCCAAAAGCGAAGAAGGTGGCGAAAAGTCTTGAGCCGTGGATCGTGGGGCTTGAGCTTCGCTGCGCAATGAAGATTGGAAATCCAAAGAAGGCCAATGCCGATCGACTGGTGCAAGCGCTCGACTCCGTTGATGCGAAAGTCGCGTGGCTGGCGACGGGTGTATGGGCCGCTCGGTTGAAAGAGACTTACATGCAAGGACGCCTCCTTGCGCTGGAGTGGGATTTGAAATTCAATCGTACTCGCGCCTGGCAGCATGTCGAGCGTGCGACGGCAATCGGAGTTTCGAGTTTTGATGAGACGGGGCGAGCGAAGCTTTGGCGGCTCGCTGGCGAATTGGCGTTTGTGCAGCAGAAGACCGAGGCGGCAAAGGACTTTTTGCGGCGCTCTTTGGCGGAACAAGATCAGGCTGATATCCGCGAACGGCTTCGAACTTTGGATCCCTCAGTTGCTCCAGACTATGCGGTGAATGGTCCGCAACTGGTGCAGCCGAAAGTTCCTGAGGGAAGCGAGGCGGAGCTTGAGCTCTTTGATCGTATCACTCAGCTTCTAAAATCCGGAGATCTGGTACCGGCCGTCTCGGACTCAGTGAAACTGCTCAAAGAGTTTCCGGGAAGTACTCGTGGTCGGTGGGCTTCGGATCGCGTTCTGGAAACATTGATCTCAGTGGTCGACAAGGCTTCGGATAAGTTTATTCCCGTCCGCGATTCTGTTTTGAAAGAAATGGGCAAGGCTGATCCAGAGCGTGCGGCCGAGTGGATTCGGGTACTTTACAATCGAGGTTACTGGAACGAGGCTGCTGAATTGTCGCGTTCGACGGCCCTAGGCGGAGGCGCTCCGCGATCGACAAAACACATGGAGATGGCGCTTGATGCGCTCTACGCCGTTGAAGACTGGAAGGCGATGAAGCAAGTCGCTGATGTCTTGATCGAGAAGCATGCCGGAACAGCGGCGTCGCGAACGGCGTTGTTTCGGTTGGGGCTTCAGGCCTATCGAGACGGTGACGACGCGCGTGCTGCGCAGTGGTTTGAGCGGGTGTTGACGACATCGACGACCGAAGGTTTAGAGATTCAGTCGCGCTATTGGCTGTGGCGCGTTCTGCAGCGAACGAAGAACGAGAAAGCGCAGGCTCAAGCCGATGAGCTCATGCGTCGCTATCCGTTCAGTTACTATGGATTGCGGGCGCGGCTTGAAACTTCGGGTGGCAAAATCGAATGGTCAAAAGACACACCGAAGCTTGAAGTGAAGACGTGGCTCACTGCTGAAGAACGCATGGCGTGGGATCGGGCGCAGATTTTAATCGGTGCTGGCTGGTTTGATGAAGCTCAGGATGAGTTAAAAATTTTGCCGCAACCAGTGACGCCAGAGGCAAGAGCCATTCGCGCGAAGATCTTGGCGAGCGTAAAGAGTTTTCCAACTGCGGCACGTATGGCCAATCAGGCGTGGGATGCAAAATTTGATCTGCGTCGGATCGACGTGATGCGAGCCGCGTTTCCGGATGAGCATCGCGCTCTCTTTGAAAGTGCAGCCAAGAATAAAGGGATTGATCCGCTCATTACGCGAAGTCTGACGAAGCAGGAATCGGGCTACAATCCGCGGGCGGTCTCGACATCGAATGCGATGGGCTTGATGCAGATGATTCCACCGACGGCGAAGGAGATTGCTGACGACCTTAAGCTTGGGAAATTGAGTTTGCCTGACGACATGTTTGAGGCCAGTCGCAATATTCCAATGGGAACGCACTATGTGGCGAAGATGCTGGGGCAGTTCAAAGGCCATATCCCGCTTGCGCTCGCGGCCTACAACGCAGGACCGACACGACTCGACCGCTGGCTGAAAGTCCGAGGCAGTTTGCAGGGACTTGAAACGACACGGACCTCGGCGCCGGAGTTTGAAGTTTGGATCGATGAACTGCCTTATTCTGAGACATCTTTCTACGTGAAAGCGATTTT
This sequence comes from Bdellovibrionales bacterium, assembly GCA_016713885.1. Taxonomy (GTDB): domain Bacteria; phylum Bdellovibrionota; class Bdellovibrionia; order Bdellovibrionales; family JAMPXM01. The sequence continues at coordinate 550,898 of JADJOF010000002.1, forward strand.
GCGAAACATGCTGCTCTATCGCGTGCTCGAAGAGGGAACTGTTATAGCGCAGGAGCCGCTCTGGAAAAGCGTTCCTGGGGCTCCTCGACCATAGACCAGGTCTGTTCGGACCTGGGGAGAGTTGATGGCTGATCGAGCGGCTTTTCGTTGCCGCGACTTGGCTTCTGCGTTTACCTTGAAAGAACGACATGAAGAAATCTGAGCGCGTGCGTCAAAAATTAATTGTAGCTCTCCTCCTCGCTTCGGCGTCGCTCACTGCGTGCGCGACCCGATCGGTGAAGATGGAGGGGACAGCCTCGGCAGGAGCTGCGGCTTATGGAAGTTCGTCCACGACAGAGGGCGGCAGCGGTGTGATCGGGAAGGACGTTGCGGCTCCGCCGAACGATCTTGCTGACAACGGTGCTGACCTTGTTGGAATTCCAATCGAGGTCAATCGCCTCGTGTTGAAGTGGATCGACTATTTTCAGGGATCCGGTCGCCCGCACATGGAGCGCTATCTTTCGCGCAGCACGCGGTACACTCCGATCATGAAGGAGATTCTTCGCAAAGAAGGACTTCCCGAAGATTTGATCTATATTGCGCTTATCGAATCAGGGTTTTCATCAACAGCGCATAGCTCGGCCAGTGCCGTTGGCTACTGGCAGTTCATTCGCGGAACAGGCAAGCGCTATGGTCTGCGTATTGATTCGTTTGTCGATGATCGCCGTGACTTTGTTCTCGCGACACGTGCTGCAGCTGACTATTTTAAAGGTCTCTACAACCTGTTCGGTGCATGGTACTTGGCGATCGCGAGTTACAATGTGGGCGAGAACCGGGTGAAGAATCTGGTGATGACCAATAAGACGCGCGACTTCTGGAAGCTCGCTCGTGAAAATCGCTTGCCGCAAGAGACTGTGAACTACGTTCCAAAATTTTTGGCCGCGCGATTGATTGCGAAGGAGCCGGAGAAGTACGGGTTTACTGATATTGATTATCTTCCGGCGCTTGAGTTCTCGACGGTTGAGTTTGAATCGCCGGTCGACATTCGCCGTCTCGCAGCAGAGATGGGGCTTGAGTACGATGATCTTCGCGATTTGAACCCGGCGTATAAGCGTGGAGTTGCGCCAATGCCGAGAGGTGCTTCGAAGCTCGTGCTTCGTGTACCGAAGGGTCACGAGGCGAAAGCTTTGGCGGCAGCTGCGGCGGCAAAGGCTGGCAAAGCAACCCGCTACATCGCAGAAGACGACTACTCGTTCTATCGCGTTCGCCGCGGTGACACGATCTCGTCTATTGCCCGCCGATTCAATATCAGCCAAACGCAGATTTTACGTTTGAATCGCCTTTCGCAACGAAGCGTTCTCAATGTCGGTAAGCGTCTTCGTTTGCCATCCGAGGACGTGGCAACACTGGGGCCAGCGAAATCGTCACAGCTTGAGATTCGAAAAAAGGATGATCGTACGCCAGCAAGTCCCAAGGGACCGCAGTCGGTTCGAGCGAGTGAGCGCGGAATTAAAACAGTTGTGCGCTCAGGTGTTGTCGGCCGTGTGGCGAAGAAGAATGTGAAAGCAGCAAAAACTATTGCCAAGCAAACCACGCACGTTGTTCGTCGTGGTGAGAATCTCGCGATAATTGCTCGCAAGTACCAGGTCTCGGTACGCGAACTCGCTTCCACAACCGACTGAAGAATCAGTCGGTTCTCTTTGTGGGAAAGCGCCTTGAAATTCCTGGTCTTTAAAACTGAATTGGTCGTTACTTATCGTGCGTCGCCACAGGGGTAGCCGTCGGTCGCGCCGGTATCGTTGCGATAGCTGAGCGCATCGTCGCAGGCGGCCATGGCGGCTCCGAGAGCTGTCGATGTGTCCGCCATGTTTGATAAGTTAACGGTCATGTACTCACTTGGAAGCGAGCAGTTCCATTGTTCGGCGGTATCGAACGTCACAGTCACCGTCGGAGTTGATGACGGGAGTGAGCCGGCATTGGCTTCGGTGTAGTAGGTGCTGTTTGATGGCGTTCCCATTTTTAGACGGTCGTCGCCGGTCCAGGCATCGGTTCCACTGGCCGCAAAGGCCGTTGCTTCGCCGGTGCAGTTGCCATTGGAGTTTGAGTCAATACACCAGTCCATACTGTACTTACCGCTGCCATCACCAAGGGCGAGGTTTTTTGGGGTCGATGCGCTCAGCAGCTGAGCGACAGTATAGAACTTGTTCGTAAAAATATTAGCCGTGGCTCCGTTTCCGAATGACCCCTTCTGGTATCCGTTGACGATAAGGCTCGATGCTCGCTGTGTGATCGTGGCGGCTTGCGAGAAGCTTCCGTTCGAGTTTGCAGTTCCATCCCATAGGCGTTCAACCGAAAGCGACTTCGATGTCCACGCGTATGATGAATCAACGGTTCCCGATACCGAGCACTTGCTTCCATATGTATTTCCGCTATCAGATCCGATGTTTTTTGAAATCATCGAGACCGAGCCGGACGAAATTGTTTGATTGAAATACTCCGATTGCGTTGCGCCGTTAGAGGCGAAACATGAGAACATTTCAAAACCTGTGATCGCACCACCTGACTTTACGATCTTCATTTTGATTCGTGGTTGGTTGCTCGCATCACCAGGCATGTTTTGCAGTTTGACGTAGACATAGGATCCAGTTGCGATGTCGCTTGAGAAGCCGCCACTTTTTTGAATGGCACCGAGGTAGCAGGCAATTTTGTCAGGACTCATTGCTTCGCTGAGGGCGTCTCGAACAAGTAGACCTGTCTCGCACATTGCGCGACTTTTTGAACTGGAGTTCCAAAGTGCTGAGCTTCCCCAGGACTTTAGCGCGAGGCCTGTAGTTGCAAGGCTTCCGATCGATTAGCTGCCTGATCCTGACACCGGGCCAGTGGCCTTAGGGAGTGACGACAGTGTTCCCGTCGTAGTCGATGCTGAACTTCCGGAGTCTCCACCTCCTCCGCATGCTGAGAGAAGAGTGAGCGCGCCAAGAGTCAACGTCAGGCCTGCTGCGGCCGTTGTCATTCGTTTCATTTTTCCTCCGCCAACGTGAATTTGCTTTCGACTTATTCTGAAGACCAGCGGGGGTGCGTTACCAGCGATTCAGCTCGACTGTTCTACAAAAGCACGGCCGTCGCGACGATATGAGACGGTGAAGCGAGTTCTCCGTCGGTTTGTTTTGGGACGTCTTGTTTTGAGTCGCTGTAATCTTTAAAAAAATGAGCAATTGTTACCGATAAGACCTTGTTAGGAATCGCGATTTCAACGAGGTACGTAGGCTCTTGAGGAATTTTTCGTTTCTTATCTTATTGGCGTTGGCGATGGTGCTCTCGGGCTTAAGTCAGGGACAGCATATGCTTTTCCACCTGCTAGGTGCTGGGCAGCCGGTTGCGAACTTCACGGCGACGTCGCAAACCATCGCTGAAAGTACGGGAGTTTGGGCGGGCTGGTCATCAAATCTCAGTGCATGGACGAAGCGCCGGCAGATCTTAGTTGATGGCGTTGGCGGGGCGCTCACTGATTTTCCAGTGATGATTAAATTGGATTCAACTCGCATCGACTACGCGCAAGTGCAGGCGGCGGGTCAGGATCTTCGATTTACAAACGACGCGGGAACTCTCCTTTCTTATCAAATCGAAAAATGGGATGAGGCCGGTACCTCGATTGTTTGGGTGAAGCTTCCGACTCTTTCGGCATATCCAACAAAGAGTTCGATTTGGTTGTACTACGGAAACGTCTCTGCGAGCGATGCTCAGTCGAATGCAACATGGGATGCGAGCCATGTTGGTGTCTGGCACTTGAATGGCAATGGCGTCGACGCCACCTCAAGCGCGAACAACGGCACGGTATCTGGACCGGTCAGCGCGACCGGTCTTGTTGGAGACGGTATGTCGTTCAATGGCGCAGCGGGGCAGAGCATTCGGCTACCCGATGCGCTTTTGTCGAGTAAGTCAGTCGCGACGCTTGAGGGCTGGTTTAAGACATCGGCCAACGATCTTGTGCTTTTGGGATGGACCAATCAAGTTTATCCGACAGTCGCGACGAGCTATGTCCCCAACTTCGCAATTACCTCTGATGGTGTATTGCGTGCTGAGCAATGGATTGGCGTAAATAGCCCTATTGCCGGCGGTGTTGTTAACGATGGCGCGTGGCACCACGTTGCTTTGGTGGTCGGTGCTGCTTCGCAGAGCTTGTACCTCGACGGGGTATTGAAGGGAGCGTTGGTCGGCTCGGTTACGACGTTTGCTTCGACTCCAAACTACATCGGTATGGGCTACGCGACAAACTGGGGTCCGACCGCAGGAGGCTGGCGTTCATTCAATGGTTCGCTCGATGAATTTCGTGTTTCAACGGTTGCCCGTTCAGCAGACTGGATTCAAGCGTCGTATTTATCTGCACGCGATGAACTCACGACTTTCCGTAGCGAAGAAACGCCGACTTCAGGTGCAGCGGTCATCACGGTTCAACTCAACACTCCGGCGGAAACGACAGTCACGATTCCCTACGTCGTGAGTGGTACAGCAACCGCTGGAACTGATCACTCGCGTGTGAGTGGGAATCTCACGATCAACGGCGGAAGTTCAAGCGGAAGTCTTAACACCTATGTGCTTCGCGACAACCTCGTTGAAGGCAGTGAAACTGCGATTCTGACATTGGGCACGCCAACTGGAGCTTCGCTTGGGCCTGATACCGTGCACACGGTGACAATCACCGATGAAGTGCTGTCTCCGCCGGATGCTGTGGACGATAGCATCTACGTTACAAACTTTAGTGCTGTTACGATTCCGGTTCTTACGAATGATACCGATGCGAATGGTGACACGCTCACGATTACATCATTTACGGCACCGTCGGCTGGAACGGCTGTGCGCGTTGGTCAGACGATTCGCTATACACCGACGCAAGACTTCCCAGCGACCGACTCATTTACCTATACGATTAGCGATGGTCGCGGTGGCAGCGATACGGCGACAGTGACGGTGAACTATCAGATTCCATTCACTTGGATTGGAAGTGGTGCTGATGCGAACTGGACAACGACCGCGAACTGGCTTGGCGGAGCTGTACCAGGCGCAAGTGATACGGCGTACTTCAACAATCAGTGTACGACGTATTGCAATCCGTCCATCAACGGCAATGTTTCAGTTTTAGGCCTTAGGATAAACACAAGCTTCACTGGCACGATCGCGCAAAACAACACAAATACCATCACCGTTGGAACGAGCGGTTGGCTTCAGCGCGCGGGAACGTTCACTGGTGGAGATTCGGCAATTACGCATAACGGGCCGTTTGTGATGAACGGTGGTACATTCACGTCGACGTCGGGTACGTTTATGATGTCGAACGACTTTACGATTACCGCTGGTACATTCAATCACGGCGGAGGATCGCTCAGGTTTGAAAACTCGTCAGCCAGTGTGCAGACCTACAATATCAATGTCTCCGGTACGGTCACAGTACAGAATCTTCAGTTTTCCGGCGGTCAGTCGGGATCGAGCACCGCGAAGATATGGAATCTGCAAACGGGATCTTTTGATGTCCTTGGCGATTTTCGCATGGGCCGCACAACTGGCGGTTCAACGGCGTCGATCAATTTGAATGGCGGTACGGTCTATTTGAAAGGCAATATCGTTCTTGATCCAGCGAACCTTGGCTACGGTAACCAGCCTGAAGCGAGCGGCGGAGGATCGGCGACGCTCGTTGTGAATGGAACCGGTGCACAGACGTTTGCATCGGCTGCGGGCGGTTCGCTACCGAACCTTCAGTTGAATAAGGCGTCGGGAACGTTTGGTCCTGCAGATGGAACAGCGAACTCGTTCATGGTGAATTCGCTCACCTTGACGGCGGGGTCGATGACAGCGCCAAGCGGTTCGCTCACAGTGAATCAAAATTTTGTGCAGAGTGCGGGAACGACGTTCACTCACAACAGCGGAACATTGGTTTTTGATAACTATGGCGAGGGAAGCGCTGGAGGCAGTTCGTCGGTTACAACATCTGGGACGCTGGCGCTGAACAATCTCACGATCGCAGGTGGGCGACCGGGAAGTTCGACAAACTGGACGTGGAATCTGACGGGTGCAAGCTTGAGCGTCGCTGGGAACCTTTCGCTTGTTCGAACGACCGGAACCGGAGCGCTCTATAGTAATGGTGGTTCAATCACAGTGGCTGGCAACATCAGTACGACGACGGCGTTCGGTGGAGGAACGACAGCGATCACCGCGACTGGAACAGCCGCGCAGTCGCTTTCGCAAACGGCTGCGACCGTCATTCCCGGAACAACCTTCACCGTCAATAAGGCGAGTGGTACGATTGCGCAAACTGCGGCCACGGCTCTCAGTACAGCGGGACAAAACCTCACCATCTCAAGCGGTGTGTACAATATGGCGGGCTTCTCGCTCGCGGTGAATAGCGTGCTGACGGTTTCAAGTGGTGCGAAGCTTCTTTGTAACGGCGGAACGCTCACCTACGGTAGTGCCTCGATTGCGGGTGAAGTTTCGTGTGGCCCTTCAGCTGGTATCACATGGACCGGTCTTGCTGGCGACGGGCTTTGGAGTACGGCAGGAAATTGGACAAACAATACGATTCCTGGCGCAAGCGATATCGCGTACTTCAATGGAAGTTGCACGAACTGTAACGCCACGGTGAACGGTGCCATCAGCGTCAAGGGTATCGTGATGGCGAGCGCTTACACCGGAACACTCACTCAAGGTGCAGGGAATGCAATCACGGTCGGTACGAGTGGTTGGAGCATAGCGGGCGGTACCTTTACAGGTAGCGATGCGGCAGTTTCAATCAACGGCACACTGGCGATTTCGGGTGGCGTATACACGGCAACTTCGGCTGCGACATCGATTGGAGTCACGACGGGAAACTGTGCGACAGTGACTGCGCTCAATATGACCGCTGGCACGTTCAATCATGGTAGCGGTCGTCTCAAAATCTACGGTGGTCGAAGTCTAGGAGCTTCATGTAACGGGACGGCCCAGCTCGTGTTCCCCGTCGGTTTTACGGCCTATGATGTTGAGACCGTTACTGCGCTATCGGCTGGTGGTTGGCACTCCTACCTCACAGCGACGTCGGCCACGACGATGATCGTTGAGCACAATTTATACGACTACGGGCATTCGTATAGCTTCACTTTTGATCTCAAAGGCGACCTCTTTAACAACAGATCTGAAGACCTCGGCGTGGGCCTTGTCAAAATGACGGGAACTCTTGATCAGTACTATACCTTTACCGGTGGATCGAAGGGCTCACCAACCATTCAAATTAACAAAGTGAGTGGAACGGTTCAGCCCGCTGGAGGTGTGACCAACCTCATCGTTTGGTCGCTTGAGTTGCTGCAGGGGACATTTACGGCGCCATCGGACAGTCTGTATATCGGGACAAATACGTGGAGCTCGGTGAGCCACAATGCACTTCTCGTCTCGAGCGGGACGACGTTTGATACTAACGGTGGAACGATCAAGTTTAATATGGCGCGAATGAGTTCGAATGCGACGACGCAGACGATTTCGGTTCCCGCGGGGTTTGTATTCAATAGTGTTGAAATCAACAATACAAACCTTTGGAGTAGTGGTTGGGGCGACTACATCGCTAGCGCCACTACGCTTGTTGTCGCTGGAAATCTCACGTTTGCCGGGAAAGCGAACAACGCGAATTGGGATGTGAGTGGTAACATCGTGGTGAGTACGCGGGCCGAGGGTGGCACGGGTACAATTCGTGCGGCGGGATCGGCGAATCAAACTGTAACCGGATCTCCAGCGGCGAAGTTCTCGCATTTTGCTATTGCGTCGACTGGCGGAACGGTGACGTTGGCTGGCACCCTCAACTTTCCTCGAAATTTCACGTACACATCCGGAACCGTTGACGCAGGAACATCAACGGCTTATTTCGATGCGCAGACCGGATTCTCTAACACGATTACGCCAGGAGTAATGACGTTCAATAACGTGACGTTCACCGGCTACATCGGTGTCTTTACGATCACTGGAACAATGGATGTATTGGGACTTCTGACGATCGCGGGCACAACGGTCGCGCCGGCTGTTTCAATTAACTCTGGAACGCTCTTGGCCCGTGGTAACTTGACGTTCTCGTCAAATGGCGCGACGGGTACAACGAATGTGAAGGTCGGTGGTTCGACGAATCAAACGGTGAGCGGTATTGCTTCAGCAATTTCGCCGAGTTTTGAAGTCGCCTCCACTGGCGGCACCGTCACATATTCGGGAACTCTGGCGTTTGCTCGTGCCTATGTCCACTCCTCCGGAACGGTCGACGCTTCGACATCGACCGTGAATATCGCGACAGGGGGCACAAGTGCGTACGCCTTTACGCCTGGACCGACTGTTTTCAATGTTCTGACACTTGCCGGTTACAACACGGTCTACACAATGACAGGTACGGCGACGGCCAACGGAACATTGACCTTTAACAGCACAAGCGGATCTCCCGCGACCTCCTACAATGGCGGAGCAATTGTTGCCAATGGAAATGTGGTTTTCTCAACTTATGGTGCAGTCGGAAGTGCAACGCTCACCTTTGGTGGCGCAACCAATACGACTTTGAATATCGGCGCTAGCTCTCAGCGACCGACGGGACTTGTGACGGTCAATAAGAGTGGCGGCGCAAAAGTAACGATGCTGACAAATGCATCGTTCTCGACGGCCGGGCAAGATCTGACGATATCGGGCGGGACTCTTGACCTGGGCGGCTATGTACTTTCGGTTGCCGATGTCCTAACCGTGAGCAGCGGTACGACGCTGAAGTGTAGTGGTGGAACATTCTCAAATGGAACTCTGTCGAACAGCGGAACGATCAATTGTCCCGGCTATTCCGGCTATGAATTCAACTGGACGGGAGCAGGTGGAAACAGCAACTGGGATACGGCGGCAAATTGGGCTGGCGGTATTGTTCCTGGTGCGAGTGATACACCGGCCTTCCAAGACACTTACTGTGGTGCAAATTGCAATGCGACAATGAACGTTGCTGTCAATATCAGGGGGCTACAGATGCTCAGTCCCTACACGGGAACGATCACGCAGGCATCAGGCGTAACCGTGGCGGTTGGGACAACCGGATGGACGCAGGCCGCGGGCACATTTGCGGGTAGCGATGCTGCGGTCACCATCGGCGGAGCGTTTTTGGTCTCGGGCGGAACATTCACAGCGCCCTCGAGTACGGTGTCAGTTGATGGCGCGTATACAGTTTCAGGCACTGGAACGTTCACTGCCGGCACTTCGACGCTTCAGTTCACTGGTGCCGGCACGCGAACGATTACGCCGGGAACCGGGACTTACCAACACGTCACGTTCCCGAGTCTTCCGGTCTGTGCAACCTATAGCTTGGGCGGTGCCACGCTTAAAGTGGGTGGCACGCTCACTCTTGGCACGAGCGGATGGTGTAATACTTGGGGGCAGCCGGTTGATAACGGAACAATTCAAGCATTTGGAGATGTTGTCGCGTCAGGAGTGGGTGTGACGGGGACGGCAGCGGTCGTGGTTGCGGGAAATGCGTCTGGTCAAACGATCACAGGTGTTGCTGGAGCGACGATTCCCAATCTGCAAATTGCGGCCGGGGCGAACAACGTGACTTTGAGCGGAACGATCGATGTGCGGGACGCGTATACGGTGACCTCGGTTGGTACATTCACGTTAACGGGAAGCACTCTCCGCTTTATGGGAACGGGTGCGAACACCATTACGCCAGGAACGTATACCTATAACAACGTTGTCTTCCCATCAGGAATGGCTTCTTGTAACTCGTGGACGCTTGGTGGTGGCACGCTCAATGTCGGCGGTACGCTGACCGTCGGTGGAAGTTCGTGGTGTAGTGGAGCTGGGCGCCCAATCGATAACGGAACCGTCAATGCCTATGGACCAGTCGATCTTTCTCAAGCTTTTAACGCGGGTACTGCGGTCATCCTTGTTGCAGGAAATTCTGGTGGCCAGACGATTACCGGTGGAGCAACGAGCGAGGTCTCAAAGTTGAACTTTGACACAGGTTCGTATGCGGCGACATTGAGTGGTGCTGTAAAGGCGACGACATCGTCGAATGTGGCAACGGGATCAGTCGCGCTTGCAAACAGCTCATCATCGTTTAATACGCTCGCTCTCACTCTGAACGGTCGCACCTTCACGAAGAATGGCGGTGCACTGACAGTGAACAGCGTGCTGGCGGGTACGGGTTCACTCTTTGGTGGAACAGTCGCTCCATAGGCACGGAAAGAGATCTTTCGTCTCACTCTGAGCCGTTTGTGCCCTCACAAAATGAACGAAAAATTCCGATAAGTTGTTGTTAGGAACCGCGATTTCAACGAGGTACGTAACCGCTTGCGGAATCTGGCGTTTCTCTTCTTGCTCGGGCTGTCGATGGTGCTCTCTGGCTTAAGCCAGGGCCAGCACATGCTTTTCCATTTGCTTGGAGCAGGGCAGCCGATCGCGAATTTCACAACGACATCACAATCGGTCGCGGAAAGCACAGGAGTGTGGGCGGGCTGGTCTTCGAACTTAAGTGCATGGACGAAGCGCCGCCAGATTTTGGTCGATGGAGTTGGTGGAGCGCTCACCGACTTTCCGGTGATGATCAAACTTGATTCGACTCGCATTGACTACGCGGAGACTCAAGGTGCCGGGCAGGATCTTCGATTTGCGAACGATGCTGGGACGTTGCTCTCCTATGAAATTGAGAAATGGGATGAGGCCGGCACTTCGATTGTGTGGGTGAAAGTCGCGGCGCTTGCGGCTTACCCGACAAAGAGCTCGATCTGGATGTACTATGGCAACGCCTCAGCAAGTGACGCACAATCACCTATGACGTGGGATGCGAATCACCGAGGTGTTTGGCATTTAAGCGGCAACGGAAATGATGCGACATCAAATGCCAACAATGGAACGGTGACCGGTGCTGTATCCGCTGCGAGCCAGATCGGTAGTGGTCTGTCTTTCTCTGTAGCAGGCGACCGCGTTCAGCTTCCCGACAACATGATTTCTAACAATTCGGTGGCGACAATTGAAGGCTGGTTTAAGACATCGGCGACCGACGTACCGATCTTTGGTTGGAGCAGCACTACCTATCCGACGGTTCCTGGCGGAGGCTATGTTCCCACACTCTACATCGGCAATGACGGAAAACTGCGCGGTGAGCAGTATATGGGTTCGGCCTCGCCGCTCGCGACATCAGGAACTTTGAATGATGGGGCCTGGCACCATGTGGCACTTGTGGCCAATTCGACGACGCAGAGTCTCTATCTCGATGGTCAACTTGTGGGTACGTTGGCTGGTACGATTTCGCTTTATACGCCGATGAAGCACTATATCGGTACGGCCTACAGTGGTGGTTCTTGGCCAGCGACGGCGGGAGGGTGGCGTACGCTCAATGGAGCTGTCGATGAGCTTCGAATTTCAACCAATGCTCGTTCAGTTGATTGGATTCAAGCCTCGTATTTGTCGGCACGCGATGAGCTTGCAACGTTCCGTAGCGAAGAAACGCCGACTTCGGGCGCAGCAATCATAACCGTTCAACTCAACACCCCAGCTCAGTCAACGATCACGATTCCCTACACGGTGAGTGGCACAGCGACCGCTGGTACGGATCACTCGCGCGTGAGCGGCAACCTTACGATCAATGGCGGAAGCTCAAGCGGTAGTCTGAACACTTACGTTCTTCGCGACAACCTCGTTGAGGGCAGTGAAACTGCGATTTTGACATTAGGTTCTCCGACAGGTGCTTCGCTTGGGCCTGATACCGTTCACACGGTGACGATCACCGATGAAGTGCTTTCGCCCCCCGATGCCGTGGATGACAGTATTAATGTTACGAATTTTAGCGCTGTGACGATTCCTGTTCTTGCAAACGACACGGACGCGAATGGCGACACGCTCACGATCACATCGTTCACGGCACCGTCGGCAGGAACTGCCGTGCGTGTTGGGCAAACGATTCGCTACACACCGACGCAGGATTTTCCAGCGACGGACTCGTTTACCTATACGATTAGCGATGGTCGCGGCGGCACCGATACGGCAACGGTGACGGTGAACTATCAGATTCCATTCACGTGGATCGGAAGCGGAGCTGACGCGAATTAGACGACGACTGCAAATTGGCTTGGTGGAGTTGTGCCGGGTGCGGGCAATACCGTTTACTTTAACAACCAGTGTACGACGTACTGTAATCCGTCCATCAACGGCAATATTTCGGTTTCTGCTGTCAGGATGAACACAAGTTTCAGCGGGACGATCGCGCAGAACAATACGAACACCATCACGATTGGAACCGGCGGTTGGCTTCAGCGCGCAGGAACATTCACTGGCGGAGATTCGGCGATCACCATTAGTTCTGGAACATTTGTTCAAACGGGCGGAACATTCAACGCGACCAGCGGCACGATGCTTTTCACGCAGCCCGCAACATCAAACAATGCCACGCTGTTATCGGTCGGATCGTCGGCGACATTTGTTCATAACTCTGGAACGGTTCAATTCAACGGGCACTCAGCGTGGGGCACAAACCCGATATTCACAATCGATGCGCCAGACGGCTTCAATTTGAACAATGTCATTCTTCACCAGGCGCAGGCACAGAACAACAACACGGTGACCTATGCCCCAACGGCTGGGCGAACGATCAATATCATTGGAAACCTGACTCACGGAACGGGCCAATATGCCGCAGGTAGTGGAGCTTCAAAAGTGAATGGCCTTTGGCAGGTGCAGGGAAACTTGAATATTGGCTCTGATGCGGTCGGTGGGACAGGAAGTATCACGCTAACAGGCACTGCGGCTCAGACGATCGTGAGTGATAGCAGTGGGTACACGGCCGATCTTGTTGTCAATAAGACAGCGGGAACAGTCACGGCAGGTTCAGCAACACTTCGTGTTCGGCGATTCTTGCTCGATCAGGGCACATTTGTCGCACCAAGTTCGCTTCTGGATCTGACGCGCTATCGGGCCTCCGGCACGACGACCGTTATGCGAGTTGCGAGCGGTACGACATTTACGATCGGGACGGCCAATTTGAATATCGCCGCCGACAGTGACTGGGGCGTCAATGCCATCTACGAAATTGATGTTCCGGATCTGTATCAGTTCAACGCTGTTACGCTGGGCCAAGCCACGGCGGCCAATAATGACAATTTAACCTATAGACCAGTCGGAACGAGAACAATCGTAGTAACGGGTGCCCTTGCATTTGGAACGAGTGCTTATGCGGCGGCCTCTGCAAAGACCAGTGTGAATGGCCTTTGGGAGGCGCGAGCGAACTACTCGGTCGGCACAGAAGTTAAAGGTGGTACTGCTACTGTGACACTGACTGGGACGGCGGCACAAAGTGTGACCATCGCATCAACCGCGATTGCTCCAAGTGGAACGTTTACGGTCAATAAGGCGAGCGGGACAGCATCGTTAACAGCCAGTGCTGCGTTTAATGTTGCAACCCAAGATGTAACGATTGCTTCAGGGACATTGAATTTGGCGGGCTTTAATCTCACTGTTAACGATGTGTTGACGGTGAGTAGTGGTGCGAGGCTTCTGTGCAACGGCGGCACAGTCACGGCAGGCAGCACGTCCATCAGCGGTGAACTTTCGTGTGGAACGAGCCTTGGCATCACGTGGCTTGGTACGACGGGTGACGGGCTTTGGAGCACGGCTGGCAACTGGACAAACAACACTGTCCCTGGTGTAAGCGACATCGCCTACTTCAATAGTCAGTGTACGAGTTGCAATGCGACGATGAACTCAGTTCTCAGCGTCAAAGGCCTCGTGATGGTGAGTTCCTACACGGGCACGATCGCGCAAAGTTCAGGGAATGCGCTGACTGTCGGTACGAGCGGATGGTCGCAGGCGGCAGGGACATTCACAGGGTCGAATGCGGCCATCAATATGAATGGACCGTTTTCGCTGAGTGGCGGGGCGTTCACGTCGACAAGTGGGACGATGACAGCGAAGAATAATTTTATCTTTTCCGGAGCGCCGACGTTTAATCACAACTCGGGGACCGTTGCGCTTTCGGCCGAGTCATTCACCGCGGCAATTACTCCCGGCGCAGCGATATTCAACAATGTCTCATTCCTCGGTATCTATGCGACCTATACGCTGACGGGATCGATAACTGTCAACGGAACGCTAACAGCGGGTGATTCATTTGATGGCTATGGCATCAATGGTGGGACGATCTTGGCCTACGGAAACGTGACGTTCGTCAATAAAGGGTATGTGGGAACGGCACTCTTGAAATTGGTTGGCGGAACAAGTCAGACTGTTACAGGAAGCACGTCGGCACCAATGCCCAGTTTTGAAATCGCGTCGACCGGTGGAACGGTCACGCTTTCGGGTTCACTCTACTTCTCCAGGAACTTTACCTATACGTCGGGAACTGTTGATACATCGACGTCAACGTTGCGGTTCTATGCTTCAAGCTACACGAGTACGATATCGCCAAGTGGTATTGCATACAACAACATCACATTTGCCGGCATTTTTGGTACATTTGCGATGTCGGGGACGATGACAGTCAATGGCACGCTGACGATGGGCGATGCATTCAATGGTTACAATATAAACTCGGGGACGATTCTCGCATATGGCGATATTGTGGCGAATAACTTTGGCTACAATGGGACAACTCTTGTCAAAGCAGTGGGTACCGCCAATCGATCGATCACCGGGAGTGCGTCTGCGCGGATTCCAGCTTTCGAAATTGCCAGAACAGGTGGCGTTTTGACGTTTGTCGGGAGCCTCTTTTTTTCAAGGACTTACACCTACACGTCGGGAACTGTTGATACTGGAACTTCGACTGTTCGGTTTTATGGTTCGAGTCAAACGATTGCAATCACGCCGGGTCCCATTGCCTACAACAACGTCACATTCAACGGAGACTATGCGAGCTTTACTTTGACCGGAACGCTGTCGGTATACGGCACCCTTGCGATGGGCGATACTGGTGGCAGCGGATACTCAATTAACTCGGGAACGGTTCTCGCCTATGGTGATGTGGCGTTGATCAACAATGGCTACAATGGATCGACTTTGGTTCGAGTCATCGGGACTGGCAATCAAACGATCAGCGGAACCGCATCAACGCGAATGCCGAATCTCGAGATTGTTTCGACTGGCGGAACGGTTGCGCTATCGGGACATATATTTGTTAACGGAGCGTATACATACACTTCGGGAACTGTGGCGGCTGGATCATCGACGATACAGTTCACGCCTACGACAGCAGCGACGGCTATCAATTTAGGCTCTGTTGTCCTCAAGCACTTTAATTTCGCTTCTGCGATCGGTACGGCTTCGATTACTGGAACATTGAACGTCGGGGGTGACCTGACGGTAACCGATGATGCGAACGGTATAACCGGGGCGGTCGCGGTTGGTGGCAATGTGGCAATCTCCTCATTTGGTTTTGATAACTCTGGCACCGGCTTCTTGCTCAGCATGGTCGGAACGTCGATTGGATCGACGTTCACTCATTCAGGTGGAACCATTGTTCGAGGACCAATTACTGTGAATAAGACCGGTGGAGGTTCGGTGGTTCTTGCCTCGAACGTGAACTTCAACGGCGCCAATCAAGATCTGACAATCACATCGGGTACGCTTGATATGGCGGGCTATAATCTTACGGTGGCCCGCAACATCTCCAACAGCGGAACGCTTAAGCGAGGAAACAGTCCGACGTGCGGCACTGTTTCACAGGGTGGAGCGTATAGCGGAGCAGCTGCGATATGTCCTTAGTTCTTCTAAGGTACCTTCTTCCTTTTGGCGACTCGGTGAGTCGCCAAAAGGAAGAAGGTACCTTTGCGGGGACTGGCTCAAATCGAGACACAGCTTTCAAGATTTCTCCACAATATGTCGATAAGGTCGATGGCTATTTTGGAAGGGAACGTCGTTGAACGTGCTGTTCGTTGTTTCATCCATTCCGCGCTTTGCCGCAGTCCTAGTTCTCGGCCTGGCGGTGACTCTTTCGCCTTCGGCCGACGCGGCCGATGTTCCACAATCGTTTACTCTTGATGGACGTCTCTATTCCAACGCGGCAGCGACGACGGCATTGGTCGATGGTTCCATTACATTTCGCGCCCAAATTCTTGATGAAGATAAGGTCTGTATTCTCTATGAAGAGACGCAGAGCCTAAGTACTGCGACATCAAATGGCTACTTCTCTGTTCAGGTTGGAAGCGCGCTTGGGTCGTCGGTTCGCGTAGCGGGTGAGCCTGGCAACACGATGGCGCAGGTGTTTCAAAACCTTGTCGTAACAAATGGAAAAAAAGTTGCTGACGGCACACCCTGTACCGTGGGACCGACGGGTGGAAAGCGTCGCTTTGTCAGAATCAAAATCGCTCCGTCATCGATGGGCGGAGCTGAGCGCACGCTCACTCCGGATCTCACGATCGACTCTGTTCCCAACGCGGTTGTTGCAGAGCGAGCTGAATCGCTTCAGGGTTTGCGTTCATCGGATGTGCTTCAGGTGAATACGGCGGCGACAAATGTTCTCTCGCAAGCCAATCTTGAAAATCTCTTTGCAAGTACCGCTCGTTTCAATGCGCTGACAGCTCTCGTCGACGGTACAAGTTCGTCGTACGTGAAGTCATCGGCCTCTGGCGCTCAGCTGCCAGTGATCACCGGCGCTCCAAGTTCGCCGGCGCAGGGTGCGATTTGGTACGATACGTCTGATCATCTCTTGAAGTATCGCACGGGCCTGAATACGACTATCAGCGTTGGCACTGGCTCAGGAACAGTGTCGAGTGTGGGCTTTACGGCTCCTTCAGAATTGAGTGTGACCGGTGCGCCGGTGACGACCAGCGGAACAATTGCGATGACGTGGGCCGCGCAAACAACGAATAAGGTTTTTGCGGCTCCCGATGGTTCAACCGGAGCTCCATCTTTTCGAGTGCTAACGGCGAATGATATTCCCGCTCTCCCTTGGTCGAAGATCACGAGTGGTACACCGACGACACTTGCTGGCTATGGCATCACCGACGCTGTGACGAATGTTGGCGGCATTCCCTCGATGCAGGCCGGTCTTGATGCTGGAAAGCCAGCGGCGGGAACAGCGGGGCGCGTGTTCTTTGCCTACGACACACAGAAGATTTATCGCGATAGTGGCGTGACGTGGACTGTGATGTCGATGGGAGCACCAGCATTTTCGGATATCACGGGATCGGTCGCACTCTCGCAATTGCCGATCGTGGATTTCACAAAAGGTGGCACTGGCCTTAGCGCTGGAGGTACAGCCAACCAAGTTCTTGGTATGAATGCCGCTGGAACAGGTGCTGAATACAAAACGGTGACCGCGGGCGCTGGTGTGACGGTGACTCACGGTGTGGGTACGGTGACGATCGCCACTTCAGGCGCTGCACCAACTGGAAGCGCAGGCGGAGATCTAAGCGGCACGTATCCGAATCCTGGTGTTGCGAAAATTCAAGGTGTGGCGATCAATGCGACGGCCCCGACTACGGGACAAGTGCTTCGCTATGGCGGCACCGAGTGGGCAGCTTCGAATTTCTCAATTGGAAGTTTACTGACAGCTGCAGGTGCACAACAGTTCTCAGGCTCTGCGACATGTTCATCGAGTCAGACGCTCACGTGGTCATCTCTGACGGATACATTTACGTGTACGAATATATCGGGTCTTGATGCCGGCGTCATTACAACGGGGACGATTGCCGGCGCGAGATTGCCAACTTCCGCGACTGCGTGGACTGTGAGCGGTGGTGATATTTACCGCGATACCGGAATTGTGACGGTGGGTACAAGCACGCCGCTTGCGGCAGGCGGCGTTTTTCGCTCCCACAAAACAGTGTCAAACATTGGCGGTGGACTTTTCAATTGGAACGCCGGCGTATCGACGGGCGACATGGTCGGATCTGGCACGAGTGCGCATCTGGGGACCGACCAGGCGCGCACGATGGGCTATGTTCAGGCCTACAACAATTCTACGCCTGCGATTTTTTCTGTAAATCCTGAAGGTGGAAATGTTGGTGTTGGGACGATGGCGCCGACATTTGCTCTTGATGTCGTTGGTACGGGAACTTCAGCGATTCGCTATACGTGAAGCGGCAGTGGTGCCGACCTGCGGATGACGGACTACGCCGGTGCGTCGCCAATGTTGTATATGGCCGGTGTCGATGGCTCGGTTCCGTCCTTTATTAATGCGGGAGGAGCACTCCGGCTTTACTCCGGCGGCGGAAACCCTGGTGCAGGCAGCGCAAAACTCGGCGTTTCGATTGAGCCGAGTGGAGACGTCGGAATCGGCACGAGCGCGCCCGGCGCAAAACTCGAGGTCGCGGGCCAGGTGAAGATCACCGGCGGTACTCCTGGCGCAGGCAAAGTGTTGACGTCCGATGCGACCGGTCTTGCGTCGTGGACGACGCCGAGTGGAACCACGCAGTGGACGACATCGGGAAGTGATATTTACTACAACACTGGGAACGTCGGTATTGGGACGGCGACGCCGACAGTGCCACTTGAGGTAAAAGGGAGTTTTCTTGTTCAAGACGCGGGCACGACTGGCTCGAGTATTTCTTTGACCGGCAATACAGGAGTCTTGAAGATTCGGGACGCGAACGACACTGGCTATGCGCAGGGAAGTATCTCATTTGAAGATGGTTCTGGTTTCACGATTGGCAGCATTGGAACCTACAACCTTTTCAACTCTGCCGGTGATCCTACTGCTTTTGGCCTGAGTGCGAAGAATAACTTTCGGGTTGATACAAATGGCGCAAACCGAATGATTATTACCTCTGCTGGCAATGTCGGAATTGGCACAACCGCGCCATCGACGAAGCTCGAAGTGAGTGGTGACCTCAGTTTGACCAATACTGGCGTGACCGATGGAACTCGCAATATTGCAGTCGCCGGCACGACGAGAAACAGTTTGAGTTTGGCAGCCAATGATGACGGTCAAGGCGGTACCGCTGGTCGTGTTGTGCTTGCTCCAGGTGGGTTTAGCGGTGGTGGGGTGAGTATTTCGGCCGGTAACGGGGCGGTGACAAATGGATTCGCCGGCAACGTCACGATCTCTGGCGGAGGAGCGACGAATCCTGCTGGCGGCTACGTCAGTATCGTCGGTGGAACATCGGCGGTCGGCAGCGATGGCGGCAACGTGTATGTTGTCGGCGGAAGCTCTGGCGGTGCAGCGCCCGGCAATGTCATTCTGGGATCAACGAGTGGCCGTACTATACGAGGAAAGGTCGGCGTTGGCACTGTTGCGCCTGATACCAAGCTCCACGTTGTCGGTACGTCGGGTTCGACGCTCAAGATCGTCGACGGCAATCAGGCTGCGGGAAAAGTTTTAACTTCCGATGCCAATGGTGTGGCGTCGTGGTCCGCGCTTACGGGAACGACACAATGGACGACCAACGGCAGTGATATTCACTACAATACTGGAAACGTCGGGATTGGAACGGCAACTCCCAGTGCTCTTCTGCATGCAGTCGGTGGCGTTTCAGATTTCAGGTTTTCTCAAGGAGCTTCGAATCTTACCCCGACGATGTCGGTCGTCAATACTGGCGCGGGAGGTAAGGCAGGAGCCTTGCTTGCAGGAACTCTTGGCGCCGCTTTTGTCTATGAGAATACCGGTTTTTTTGCGATACAGACGGATTCGAAGGCCAATTTTACCGGCAATGCGCTTGGTTCGGGAAGTGAAAAATTTCGAATTGATTCCTCTGGAAAGGTCGGCATTGGAACGGCAGCGCCAACAGATAGGCTTCACGTGAATGGAAGTATTCGGGTTCCGCCGAGTTCAAGAATCGGGGTTGATGCATCAATTGATGGTGGTGATCTCACAGTAAATCCAGGTTACAATGGTGTTCTTTATTTGAGTCAGAATGCGGGATCCTCAACAATCCAGTTTGGTGCACCAAACTGGTCAACGCCTGGAAATACGAGTTTTGCACTTGGTGGCACAATCGGATTCACGGGCGGCAACGTCGGAATTGGCACCGCTTCTCCAAGTTACCCGCTCGATGTGCGCGGTTCGTGGCCAAACCAAATCACGATTGGCGCAACTGGCGCTGCTGGTAGCATTGGACTGCGCCGCGGATCAGAAGGCGCGATCACGGGAACCATCGGCATGGACTCGGCTGGTGGTCAGGATATTAAAATCTGGAATGGCTCGGGTTCAGGCGCGATCAATCTCGCACTCGGGGCACTCACGTATCCAGCGTTCACGACCTATTTGACAGACGTGAACACGAACGCGCGTTCGGAGTTTAACTCGGTGGTGAAAGTGAATGCACCTCCAGTGGTGCCGGCTGGTGGTCAGAGTGACTCGGCCGTTCTCTACTATGACGTGACTGCGCAGAAGCTCAAGGTTTCTGAAAACGGCGGTGGCTTTGTGAATCTTGTTGGTGGATCATCGCAGTGGACGACTTCGGGAAGCGACATCTATTACAGCTCTGGTGATGTCTCAATCGGTACGTCGACGTCTGTTGGTGGCGCTAAGTTCACAGTTGATCACTCGGGAACGCAGTGGACGGCGTTGACGAATTCTGACGCTGGTGGCTCGACATGGTATCTTGCTTCCTCTTCGACTGGGTGGAGCTCTGGAGGCGGACGATTTTTGATCAGTCGTTCTAACGGCGCCTCGAACGCTGACTTCACGATCGATAGTTCGGGTTACGTTGGCATCGGCACTGTGAGCCCTACCGCGAAGCTCTATGTCGCGGGACCAGCGGGTACTGTTGGAACTCCAAATGCACCGACGGCATTTTCGGTCGCGGGTGGAGCCGGGTACGCATCAGGTAACGGTAACGGCGGCGGAATTTCGCTGGCGGCTGGAGCGAGCACCGGTACAGGAACGGGCGGCAACGTTACGATTGCTGGAGGCGGCGGTTCTGGAAGTCCAAGTTTTGGTCCGCGGGGATCGGTCACGATCAGCGGTGGTGACAACGGGTCTGATACCGGTGGCAACGTGACGATACGAGGCGGTCAATACGGCGGTGCTGGAAGTCCGCAGCTTGTGCTCTCAGGATCGGGCTCGACAGCGAGTGGTGCGATTGCGATGAGTACCGCGGATGGTGGAGGCTCATTCGGAGCGACAGGTGCCATCTCGATGTTGACAGGAAATTCGGCGATGGGGCTTGCTGCCGGAAACATCTCATTGACTGCCGGTAACGGTAACGGTGTCGGTGCTGGTGGTACAATCAATATCACAGCTGGTGCTGGTGGTGCGACGAACGTGAACGGTGCGGATGTCGTGCTCAATGGCGGTGCTAAAGGCGGAACGGGCACTGATGGAAATGTGATTCTCGCGGGCACACGTGGCTTTGTCGGTGTTGGTACGGCGGCGCCCGGAGCTTCGCTCGAAGTCAAAGGTAAAACAGCGGATAACTCTTCATATGCGGTTGTTGTTAGAGATTCCGCCAATGCGACGAAGTTTAGAGTACGAAACGATGGTTACATGGAAAACTCCGGCGCCTTCGAACTCGGAGCTGGAGCGACAACTGGATTTATCTATGCTTATGGATTGAAGCGTTCCGGAACGCAGATCTGGGATGCCGGAACCAATGGTGGCGTTATCATCGGTCCAACAAACGTGGTACAAACGATGTTTGTTGGAACGCAAGTCGGAATCGGCACAACATCTCCGGATCAGCTGCTCTCGGTGAACGGCGATGCTTCGAAGGTCGGCGGTGGCTCTTGGCAGACATTCTCGGATGCGCGATTGAAGACGGTGAATGGGCCCTTCACGCGAGGTCTTCGCGAGGTGCTTGAGTTGCAACCGGTTTCTTATCATTACAACGATCGAAATCCAGCGGGCGTTCCCAATAGCGGTGATCACATCGGTTTCGTGGCCCAAGAAATCGAAAAGCAGATTCCAGAGGCGATTTCTCATAGCAAAAAAGGCTTCTTGATGGTGAACAACGATCCGATTCTTTGGACGATGTTCAATGCGATCAAAGAGCTCTATGCGAAGCTTGTCGGTACCGATAGCGAAGTCGAGAAGCTCAAAGCTGAGAATGCTGAACTCAAAGCGCGCATCGACAGACAAGACGAAGAGCTTCGCAAAATTAAAGAAAAGCTTGGGATCGAGTAGTCTGATTGCGCCTATGCTAAAAATGGCCGCCATTTTTTGTATATGACGGGATGCCCGCTCTAGGCACTAAAGAGCGATTCAAGAAAATCTGTCCAATGAAGACAATGAACTCCGTCCACCAGGCTTCGAGTTGGATCTTGACTGACATAAAAGACCTTCGTCGGCTTTAATGGCTTGGCGACTCGTGCGACTTTTGCAACATCGATGGGATCGATTGAGTCGGTTGATTTGATTTCCACCGCAAAGACCTCGCGTCCTCGATGCAGGATGAGGTCAAGTTCGCCTCCTGCCGTCGTTTGATAGTGTGACAGGCCAAAGTCCAGACGGTTGTAGCTGTTGAGGCGGAAGCATTCGCAGATGATGAAGTGTTCGAACGCTTGGCCGTAGCTCGCGGTTTTTGCAGTAACCTCTTGTTGAAGACTGCGCTCGAGTGCTTTTTTAACGCCGAGATCAAAGAGATAGAATTTGGGTTGAAGCTTGACTGATTTTCGGGATGATCGATTGAAAGCGGGGAGAAAGAATCCCACAAGCGTGTCTTCTAGAATTTGAAAAAAGGACTGCGCCGTTTTTGTGTCGACGTCGATGTCACGTGCGATCTTGCTAAAGTTGAGAGTTTTCCCGTTCTCTTGCGCCGCGACCTCAAGAAAATTTCTGAAGGCATGGCCATTGCGAACGATCTGCTCCTGAAGAATTTCTTCCTTGAGATAGGTTTGGCAATACGATCGCAGGTATTCAGTCCGCTCTTCATCATTCATCGAAACTACACTGGGAAGACTGCCCCAGCGCAAAACGAGATCAAGAGAGAAGTGCTCGCCAAGTTCGCTATGGGTGAACGGATGCATTTGGTAATTGAATGCGCGTCCAGCGAGAAGATTGCCTGAGCCTCGCTTGAGTTTGCGTGCGCTTGAGCCGGTCATGATGAATTTGTACTTGGTGCTTTCGATCAACTGATGAACGACGTCGAGAAGCTTTGGAACCTTTTGGATTTCGTCGATGACGACCCAGCGAGGACTGGGTTCGAGTGCTTTAAGGTCCGCTGCCAGGAGATCAGGATGGCTTGAGTAGCGAGACTCCCACTTCTCCTCGAGAAGGTTTATCGAGTGAAACTCTTCGCTGAACTGTTCGTTGAGGTAGGTCGATTTGCCTGTTCCCTCGCTCCAAATATAAAAAACTTCGTGTTTTCAGCGGCTTAAATATTCTATGGATCATACTCCATATTTTGGACCAATTCATGGAGCATGGTCAACGCAAAAGGTACATTGTACCTTTTTGTTCGGTCGCGGATCGAAGACGAAAAAAAACCCGCCGTGGGGCTGGCGGGTTGGGAAACTTTGGTCGTTCCCCTTCGGTTGGAATCCTCTCAGCTGTTGCTCAAGTGCTTCTCGTCCTCTGGCAGACTGGCTGGCATAACACAGATTTTGATGGCGGGTCCTTGCCTGTGCGTTAGCCCCTGTAGCTTTGCGTCCCACTCTTTCAAGTGGTTTGCCCTGAGCAAAGAAAGGATAAGTTAGTTTGCGATAAGGCCTCCTTTTAAAGTTTCCACCTTATGCTTCCATCCTTTTGAGCACCGCTATTCAGCCGGTGGATCGCAGGCCCCTGATGGTCTGTATCTCATACTTCCCCTTCAGGCGATTCCTTCACCCATCGAGCGGACTCCGTTCTGCTCGTGATTCAAGAACACCGCGCTGCGCAAAATTCTAAAACAGGTCTCGTGCATTCGGGTCATAGTGAGATGACCCGTGTCTCAAAACTGGAGGATATCCCCTATGAAGAACAAGAGAGCCGGCCTTATTTTGAGTCTTCTGATTTCGGCATTTGCCGTGACATCGTCGACCGCAAGTAGCTGACCTACGACCTGTTGTGCTTTGGGATTCGCCGTCTCAAATTGAGTCGGCGATTTTTCAAACAGAATACGCGAGTTGAACAGCTGTTTGCGTATTAGACTCTGTTTAAACTCTTCAACACTCGGCCTGCCGGTTGCACTACCTATCCGTAACGAACTTGTTTCGGGGGTGATGCTGATGAACAAATATACGGTGCTCGCTGCGGTAGCGGTTCTCATACTCGGCTTTCAAAATTGCTCAAACACGACGAGCTTTGATGCGTCGGGCTCGCTGATCGCGAAATCCGGTGTCGATGATACGACTGGGAATATTGATGTACCGGCGGACGTTCCTGCGGATGTCGGAAACAATGACGGGGCCGTACTACCAGTGCCGCCACCGACAACTCCTCCGTCACCAGGCACACGGCCTCCTAGCTATCCACCGGTTGTTGATCGCGATCATGATCACGATCATGACCATGACGGCGATCACGATGACGATGACAAGGAATGCGTGAACCGTGGACCTGGAAATGGTGGCGGTCACTCTGATGATGATAAAGATGACGATAGCAAAAAGAATCCGGCATCATCTGAACTTGTCGCTTGTATCCTTGAGGGACCTGGTAGTTCGGTTAAAGTCGCATTGAATCGGGCTGGCTTATCTGGTCAGCACTCGGCCAGTGAGTTCGTGTGCATGTCAGAGAAGGCGTGTCTGACTGTCGTGAGTAAAATCTTGCCTGTGAAGAGCGCCGAGAAGCGCGGTTACTGCGGTCACAATCCAAACGTGGTTTCGATGACCGATGCCGAGGTTGAAGCCGCCGTGAACCAAGAGTTGCTCTCGAAAATGGTGTCTTCACGTTAAAAGGTACATTGTACCTTTTGGCGACTCGCTGCAGAAAACCGTCGGTTCACCCCCGGCGGTTTTTTTGTTTGAGTGTCGGTCGCCGTTTGCGGTGTTTCATATCGAGAAGGTCTCATTTATCGACGACAATCTTATTTGCTAAATTTCGCGGTTATACAGCGGCCAAGCAAATAAACCGATGAGGAAGACACAAAGACGTGGTGCGCGAGTTGCACTGCTTTCAGATATGGGGCGTCTGGTATTCGACGTCGGCAAGATGTGGTCCGTTGAGATGGGGGTTGCAGTGAATAAGTACTATTGGTTAGCGGCAGTCGCAGCGCTGGTGATCGGTTTTCAGAACTGTTCCAATAGCACTCAGTTTGTTTCTGACGAGAGCAATATCCTCAAGGCGACTGGTGACCTCGCTCCGGTTGCGGCCGACCCCTCTGTCGAAGATGGTTCTGAAAACATAGACGTTGTCGATGATTCGGACTCAAGCGTTACGTCACCAGCACCGCCCGCAGCACCGCCCGCGATGCCGCCAGCACCAGTAGCTGATATGCCTCCAGTGCCAGTCGTTCCTCCGTCAGCTTCGCCAACGCCACCTCCGATGCCGCCAGTTGCGGAAGTGCCTCCGGCGCCGCCAGCTCCACCGGTCATGCCTCTCCCAGTGATGTCGCCCACGCCTCCCCCTGCAGTATTGCCGGTTGTGACTGTGCCGCCGCCTGTTGAGCACGATGAGGACGAGCATGAGCACGAGATGGAAGATGCGGATCACTCGTATGTCTGCATTCTTCAGGGGCCTGGCAAATCCGTGAAAGTTGGAATCGTCAGTGATCTTCTTGGCGGAGGGAGCTCGGCTGCGGCTTCGGTCTGTATGTCGAAACGGGCGTGTCTTGAGCTGATGAGTCAAAAGTTTGCGGTTAAGGCTGCGGAGAAGCGCGGCTATTGCCCGGCAAAGAATCCCAACGCCGTGAATATGTCAGACGCCGAAATCAAGGCGAAGTTGCTCGGACGTTAGAGAGCAAAGTGACCTTGAGAAAGGCTGTAGGAGATGGGGCTGAGCATAGAGCGCTCGGCTTTTTTCTCTTTTCGATTGCTGGGATCGTTCCACTACGTGAGCAGCTTTTCTGCAATCGCTGTGAAGGCTTTCGCTTCGTCTGATGTGGGATCGCCTTCAACGACGGGGATTCCCGCTTCGGCGCCAATGCCGACTCCCGGGTGGAATGGAACTTCTCCAATTTTCGAAATTCCGCGTTCGCGGAGCCATGAGTCCATCGAGCCTTTGGGGAAGAGTTGAATGCGTTCGGTTTGGCCAGGCGGAATGAACCAGCTCATGTTCTCAACGACACCGAGGAGTGGAACTTGAACTCTCGCCCACATGTCGATCGCTTTTTTGACGTCCATGAGCGCAACGTCTTGTGGCGTTGAAACGGCGATTGCTCCAGAGAGTGGAACCTTCTGAGCGAGAGAAAGCTGGATGTCTCCCGTTCCAGGAGGAAGATCGACGAGCAGCACGTCGAGCTCACCCCAAGCGACGTCGCGAAGGAATTGATCCATGGCTTTAAAAAGCATCGGTCCGCGCCAGACCACGGCGAGGTCTTCGTCAATAAGATAGCCAATACTCATCAATTTCACTTTGAAACGCTCGAGCGGAATCAGCTTCTTGTCGGCGCCGATCTCCACCTTTTGATGAAGCGTGCCGCTCATCCGAGGCAGCGACGGGCCATAGATGTCAGCGTCCAAGAGGCCGACCTTGAGGCCTTTCTTGGCGAGGGCGGCCGCGAGGTTGACGGCGACCGTACTTTTGCCGACGCCACCCTTGCCGCTTGAGACCGCGATGATGCGCTTCACTCCGGGGATTGCCTGCTGCTGTTCGAAGGGATTCATGGTTGCCATCGCGGACCTCGTTTTAAGTTCACTTTGATTTCGCCGTTTCAGTTTGAGACGGAGTTTTAGCAGCCTCTCGAGTGCACCGAAAAGAGAGGCGTATGAGTGTGCTCAGTCTCGACGATGTCGTAGCTTTGAACGCCTTGATTGTCACGGCGGTGGGGCTGTCTTTCGCCTTCTCGGGGCGAAAAGAACGCGGCAAGACATTCCTCGACATGAGCAAGGCTCCGCCAAAAGCACCGCCACCACCGAATGCTAAAAAAATAGCCGGTCGGCCCTACGGAGCCGACGCGCTCGCACGGCTTGAGGCGATGGAGCAGACTCAGGCTCATTTGCCATCGCGACGGCTGCATATCGCAGGAACCGTAACGACATCAGTCGATCCGTCGGCTGTTCGCGAGCTCAACGTCTTTTTTAACTGGAACGGGCACACCTGGGAGGCATTTGAGGTTCTGGGGATCCCGGCCGGTTCGCCAAGGGACATTGTGGTCGCGGCCTTTCACGCGTCGCGCGCCAAGAGCCCGGACTCTACGCCGTTTTTTCAAGCGGCCACCGACGCCATTCTCAAGCACAAGTAAAAGGCGATTTTCCCTCTGAACGGGAGTCCGTCGCCGTGCGGCATTGTCGATGCCGCTGCCGGTTCAGTTGACGCACGCGGCGCACAGGGGTTTGACCCTTCGCGCAGAGCGTTGCTAGCTCTTAGGGCTCATCAACGAAGGGCTCAATTCATGTCTGAATCGGTTAAGCGCTTAAGTGATCTTGCGACCTTGGTTTCACTATCCAAACGCCGCGGTTTTGTTTTTCAATCGAGCGAAATTTATGGCGGCTTGAATTCGTGCTGGGACTACGGTCCGCTCGGCGCGCAGTTGAAGATGAATGTGAAGCGTGCGTGGTGGAATGCGATGACTCGTCGAGAAGACGTGGTCGGTCTTGATGCTGCGATTCTCATGCATCCGATGGTTTGGAAGGCGAGCGGTCACGTCGATGGATTTTCGGACCCTTTGGTCGACTGTCGCGATTGTAAGACACGCTTTCGCTCTGATAACGCTGACTCTTACATCAACGAGAAGAAGTGCCCAAACTGCGGCTCGAAAAATCTCACTGAAGAGCGTCGTTTCAACCTGATGTTCAAAACCCACATGGGCCCAACCGAAGATGCGGGCTCAGTCGTGTATCTTCGTCCAGAGACGGCACAGGGACATTTTGTTAACTACGAAAACATTCAGACGACCTCGCGTCGCAAAATTCCATTTGGAATTGCGGCAATTGGTAAGTCCTTCCGAAACGAAATCACGCCCGGGAATTTCATTTTCCGCACACGTGAGTTTGAACAGATGGAGATGCAGTACTTTGTAAAACCCGGAACCGATGCGGACTTCTTTGAGAAATGGAAGGAGACGCGTTGGTCGTTCTACCTGCGATTGGGGATTCGCGCCGACAATCTGCGCTGGAAGCCGCATGGTCCTGATGAGCTTGCGCACTATGCGAAAGCCGCCGTCGACGTGCAGTATCAGTTCCCGTTTGGCTGGCAGGAGCTTGAAGGCGTTCATAACCGTGGTGACTTCGATCTCACTCAGCACACGAAGTTCTCTGGAAAAAAACTCGAGTACTTCGATGAAGCGGCGAAAGAGAAATATGTTCCCTATGTGATTGAGACCGCGGTTGGTTGCGATCGCCTGGTTCTTGTCACGCTTTGCGACGCTTATCGCGAAGAGATCACGGTCGATGAGGAGACTCAGAAGCCCGACGTGCGAGTGGTGTTGGGCTTCCATCCCGAGATTGCACCGGTGAAAGTTGCTGTGCTTCCGCTTTCAAAGAAAGTCGAACTTCAGGGGCCAGCGATGAAGCTTCGCGACGAGCTCGCGGCTGAGTTCGACGTCCAGTACGATGACTCACAATCGATCGGCAAGCGCTACCGTCGTCAAGACGAGATCGGAACGCCCTTCTGCGTGACCTTCGACTTTGATTCTTTAAACGATCACAAAGTCACAGTCCGTCATCGTGACACCATGAAGCAGGAGCGTGTCGCTTTGAGCGAAGTGGTGAGCTATGTCGCGCAAGGCCTTCGCAATTTCTCGAAAATGTAACTTTTGAAAAGGGACGGAATCGGTATGGAAACGATGGAAAAATCAGGTCGCGTTCATTTGCCGGCTAAGCTTGTTTACTTTTTCGCCGCCGGCGAAGCTGAGGGCAATGCCGGGATGAGGAATATCTTGGGCGGCAAGGGCGCCAATCTTGCTGAGATGACCTCACTTGGCATTCCGGTTCCTCCTGGTTTTACGATTTCAACTGAGCTTTGCCAGGCGTTCTACGACAATGGCGAAAAACTTCCGACTGAGCTGCGTACCGCTGTTGAGCAGGCACTCGCGCGAGTGGAAGCGAAGATCGGTAAAAAATTTGGCGACAAAACCAATCCACTTTTGGTTTCGGTTCGCTCCGGTGCCCGTGCGTCGATGCCTGGTATGATGGACACGATTTTGAACTTGGGTCTAAACGACGAAACTGTCGAAGGCCTTGCCAAGTCGAGCGGCAATCCGCGTTTTGCTTGGGATTCTTACCGTCGATTCATCCATATGTATTCTGATGTCGTGATGGGGATGAATTCTTCGTTCCTTGATGTGGCGATGGAAGATCTCAAAGATGAAAAGGGCTATAAGCTTGATACAGAGCTAACGGCTGATGATCTGAAGATCCTGGTCGTGAAATTTAAAAAACAGGTGCAGGATTCAACGGGCCAGAAATTTCCGACGGATCCTAAAGAACAACTCTGGGGTGCCATTGCTGCGGTTTTTCGTTCATGGAATACGCCGCGCGCGATTGCTTACCGACAGCTGCATAATATTCCTTCGGCCTGGGGCACGGGCGTCAGCGTTCAGTCGATGGTCTTTGGCAATATGGGGACCGATTCGGCGACAGGCGTTGCGTTTACGCGCAATCCTTCAACTGGAGAGAATCTCTTTTACGGCGAGTATCTGATCAATGCTCAAGGCGAGGATGTGGTTGCGGGTATTCGTACGCCGATTCCCATTTTGGCGGCTGAGGCGAAGCGCGCGGGTATGGTCGGCGAATCGCTCGAAGAGAAAATGCCAGCAGCGTTCAAGGCACTTGTTGGTACCTATGAGCGTCTTGAAAAGTACTTCCGAGATATGCAGGACATGGAGTTCACAATCGAGCGCGGTGTTCTCTGGATGCTTCAGACGCGCACTGGTAAGCGCACAGCGAAAGCGGCGCTCAAGATCGCTTGCGATATGATCGACGAGAAGCTGATTTCGGTGGAAGAAGCGATTTTACGAATTGATCCAAAGTCACTTGATCAACTTCTCCATCCGACACTTGATCCCAAAGCAAAAAAGACGGTTCTGACCAAAGCGCTTCCTGCATCTCCTGGCGGAGCGACTGGCAAGATCGTGTTTACAAGCCAAGACGCGGTCGAGGCGAAAGAGCGCGGTGAGAAGACGATTCTGGTGAGAATTGAAACCTCACCAGAGGACATTCTCGGTATGGTTTCGGCGCAAGGGATTCTCACTTCGCGCGGAGGTATGACGTCGCACGCAGCGGTTGTCGCGCGAGGTATGGGCAAGTGCTGTGTTGCGGGCGCCGGTGATGTCGCGGTCGACTATACTCGCGAAGAGATGCGGGTTGCGGGCTACGTGTTAAAGCGTGGTGACGTGGTCACGCTCGATGGCTCGACGGGTGAGGTTTTCTTAGGTGAAGTGAAGATGGTGGAGCCCGAGCTCTCAGGGGATTTTGAGCGCATCATGAAGCTTGCCGATGAAAAACGCACGATGCGGATTCGAGCCAATGCCGACACTCCCAAAGATGCTATCGCTGCTCGCGGCTTTGGGGCCGAAGGCATTGGGCTTTGCCGAACTGAGCACATGTTCTTTGGTGCCGATCGCATTTCAGCGGTTCGCGAAATGATCGTCGCTGAAAATAGGACCGAACGCGAGGCGGCACTCGATAAGCTCTTGCCAATGCAACGTGCTGATTTCTTAGCGCTGTTTGAGACGATGCGTGGGTATCCAGTGACGATTCGTCTTCTCGATCCGCCACTGCATGAGTTTGTTCCGCACACCGATGAAGAAACTCGCGAACTCGCAAAAACTCTCGACATGGACTTTGATAAACTCCGCACGCGAGTCAAAAGCCTGCATGAGTTTAACCCCATGCTCGGTCATCGCGGTTGTCGTCTGGCGATCACATACCCTGAGATCTACCAAATGCAAACTCGCGCCATCGCTGAAGCGGCGGCTCTGCGAGTGAAGGCTGGCGATAAGCTCATTCCTGAGATCATGATTCCATTGGTTGGAACAGAGCGCGAGCTTGCGATTTTGCGTGAGCTTTGGAGCGTGAAGTTCTTGATGTGCAAAAAGAGACCGGTGTGAAGTTTGACTACCTGATCGGCACGATGATCGAGCTTCCACGCGCAGCACTTACGGCAGACGAGATCGCGGGCTCCGCTGACTTCTTTAGTTTTGGAACAAACGATCTCACGCAGACCACACTTGGCCTTTCGCGCGACGATGCGGGTCGGTTCCTTGCGACCTATGTCAACGAAGGTATTTTTGCTCAAGACCCATTCGTCTCCATCGATCAAGAAGGCGTCGGCAAGCTCGTTAAAATGGGCGTCGATCTTGGTCGCAGCGTAAAGTCTTCGCTGAAAGTCGGCGTTTGCGGCGAGCACGGTGGCGATCCGGATTCGATTCAGTTCTTCCAAAAAGTCGGCCTTGATTACGTCAGCTGCTCGCCTTACCGCGTGCCGATTGCCCGCTTGGCCGCCGCCCAAGCCGCGATCACCTCGCGCGCCGGTGGCGCCGCGGGCTCAGGTATGCACTGAGGTGGGACGGGCGCCGGAAGGTACATTGTACCTTCTGGCGACTTGGTGCGGCTTCCGGCGCCGGAAGCTGCGGCGTGTTGGGTGATATTCGGACATCTGATGGGCTTCAATACTTAAGGCGGCGAACGGACCTACCGATAACCTACGTATGGATGGAGTGCTTGACCACAGAGGGAAAGGCGTCAGAGCTAGACTGCTCGTCGTTTTCGTCGTTGGTTTTCTGATTTCAATTCTATGGTCTCCCGCGTCCTCCAGCGCCGAAGGTCGGCGAAAGCAGAGCGTCGTGTTTGTCATCAACACCACCGAAAAAGACATTGGCGGGGGGCGAGCGGATTTAGATGAGGATGAAGCCAAGTTTGCGGGTCCGTGGCGGAGACTCTATCCCGATGCAAAAGTCATAATTATTCGAAGGAACTCGAATGTCGAAATCACTGCTGAACTTGCACGTCAGCTGGAGGTTTCGCGGGGCGAGGTGCAGATCGTTGGGATTTCAATTCATTCTCATGGTGCAAAGACGACTCTCTTCAATGAGTCAGAAGAATTCGTTCTGCGTATTCCCAATGATGTTGAGACGGTATTGGCTCCGACGATCGGCAAAATGGCCCCCGAGGCCCGAGTTGTTTTTAGTGGGTGCGAAGTGCTCAACGACCTTTCTCCTAAAGAGGCGACTCTCCTACTGGATAGGGTCGGAAAAGCACTTAAGATGAGCTCGGGATTGGTCTATGCCAATTCTGGTCGCGGCGGGGAGATGATGGATCTCTTCAAGGTCAATCAATTCAATCCGAGAATCAGCAGAGAGATGAAGACGGCTGCACTCATCTCCTATGCACTTTGGCCCGTTGCCGTTCCGTTGTATGGTGTGCTTGATCGGTATCATTTTAATAATGGCAAGCTGCTCGAGCTCTCAAGCTCTGGTGAAGTTCGTCTGTTTGAAATGAAATATGAAGGGGCATTTGAGCCGAGTGTTCGAGCACTCAAGGATGGTGCGCCGATCTATTCCGATAACCTCGACGAAAAGGGGTATATGCCCCATTTTTCTAATCAGCCAGGTGTTCGCTCCAAAACGTCTCGATAGAAAAAAAGAAAATTCGACTAAAGGTTCTGTTGATATTCGCTGACACTCACTTCGAAGCATTCATGTGTGCAATGAGCATCGTGGGAACAGGCTAGAGTGAGGGCTCTTCTTGCGATGGAAATGAGACGGAACTTTGCGCTCCTGCTCCATTCTCTGCTTAAACGAGAATCGGCAATCCAATAAATCCTAAACATGTTTTCAGTCGGAGGTATTCGATGGCAAACGGGGCAGCCACAGTTTCAGCGGGTGATACCGCGTGGATTCTGATCTCTACGGCCCTTGTGCTTTTGATGACTCCGGGGCTCGCACTTTTCTATGCGGGTATGGTTCGAAGCAAGAACGTGATCTCGACGCTCTTTAAGAACTTTGCTGCCGTAGGGGCTGTTGGGGTTTTGTGGGCCGTTGTCGGCTACTCGCTCGTTTTTGGAAAAACGCACGACGGTCTGATCGGTGGGCTTGAGTACGTGCTTCTGAGCGGAGTCGGTCAAACTCCCAACGCTGACTACGCGGCGACCATTCCGCACATCGCCTTTGTGTTGTTTCAATGTATGTTTGCGATCATCACTCCGGCCTTGATCACAGGTGCGATCGTTGAGCGTATTCGTTTTAAGGCGTGGCTTACGATCATGGTGCTCTGGGCGCTGCTCGTCTATGTGCCGATCGCGAACTGCGGCTGGGGCGTTGGCGGTTGGATTCGTGAGCTTGGCGCTCTCGACTTTGCCGGAGGCCTTGTTGTGCATATGACGGCCGGCTACTCGGCTTTGGTGATTGCACGGTTGCTCGGTCGACGAACAGATATCGAGGCGCACGCGCCGCACGATATCGGCATGGTGATTCTTGGAACCGCTTTGCTCTTCTTTGGTTGGTTTGGTTTTAATGCCGGATCGGCTCTTGCGGCAAACGGTGTGGCGGCACAAGCTTTTGCGACGACGTTCTTTGCTGGGGCAGGGGCGATGGTTTCGTGGATCTTGGCTGAGTGGATGCTGAAGGGAAAGCCATCCGCATTGGGAGCTTGTGTTGGCGCCGTTGCGGGGCTTGTGGCGATTACTCCGGCTGCGGGTTTTGTGACGGTGAGCTCGGCGTTGATCATAGGTCTTATCACCGGCGTGAGTTGCTTTCTGGCCGTGAGTTTTATTAAAGCAAAGTTCTCCCTCGACGACTCTCTGGATGTTTTTGGCTGCCACGGCGTTGGCGGCACAATCGGCGCGATTCTCACAGCGGTGTTCGCCGATCCTTCAGTGAATCCTGCTGGCGCAAAAGGTTTGCTTCTCGGTGAGACGAAGCTTCTTGATGCCAATCTTCTTTCGTGCGGAGTGGTGGCGCTCTATAGCATGGCGATGACCGCGGTGATCGTTGTGATTGTGCGCAAGCTTGGCCCCATTCGCGTCGATGAGTCAGCGGAAGAGATGGGCCTTGATCTTTCCCAGCACGGTGAAACGCTCTCGACTCAAGCCTGAAGGTACATTGTACCTTTTGGCGACCTGTCGCGGCATTCAGGTGCTGCGCGGGATGAGTCGGGCGGAGCTTTTCGTCTTGAAATAAATACCGAGAGAAGTGGATAAGTTCGCAATAGAGCGAGGTTGAGAAAACCTAACACAGCTTTCGTAGCCGAGAGCTTGTTCTTTGGCTAGAACGCCGTCAAAACCGTCCCCCTTAGGAGATTGATATGAAGTCGTTCGTTGCGTTTGCCGGTTCGTTTCTCGTTTGTTTTGTAGTCAGTTCTGCAGATGCGAAAATTGAAAACTCAAGTCTTGAGCTGCGTCATCAGGAGCTCATTGAAAATGCCGTTGAAGCGAAATGCCAGATTTATCCTGCTTCGTTTGTGGAAGTTTCAACATTAGTGGCTCCGATTCGTATTGATCAAGGAGTGACGGACTACAAGTACGAAACTGTTCTTCAGTTTAAAGTGCGTGTTGATCAGATGTTGTTTGATACGTACGAAGTCGTTGTGAAGTCTTCTTATACCGCCGCTTACGATCACGCGAGCCAAGCATGGGGTCTCTACGAGATCGAAGCCGTCAGTAACTGCAGTCAGCTGTAAGTGTTGAAAAAGATGACGAGCGGGTCTTGATGTATGCGAGTGCTCGCCGTCACTGCCGACGTCTGCTGATAGGCATTCTTGACATACATATCATATATGTATACACTCATCCTGTATGAAGGTTGGGTCTTTAGCCCGTGGCAAAGTCAGGTTCTATGTTTATGCGAGAGATCATAGCCCACCCCATGTTCATGCGCTGACTGTTGATGGCGAAGCGCTTGTCGACATTCGAAATGGAGAGGTCCTTGGCGTTGATGGAATCAGTAAAGCTGATCTCAGGATTCTTGTTCGTTGGGTTCTGGCTAGAACAGAGTTTCTGCTAGTCGAATGGGAGAGTTTGCATGAAGAAAGCCGAAATGGGTAAGTTCAGGTACGGCGATAAGAGTCGTCTGTCTGAAGATGATCTTGAGCCTGAAAACACTAAGACACGGATTACCACCTTCGTGAGTGGAGATATCATTGAGTGGCTTAAGCGTGAAGCGAAAGCGAAGAACGTGGGCTATCAGACTCTTCTTGATATGAAACTTCGAGAGATGATGGAGCAGGGTTCTGAACCTGCCATGAGTCGAGACATTCGCATCATTCGTGATTCCGTCGAAGGCCTCGTATCCGTTATCGGGGGTGAGCGAGGTATTTCGAGTGGACGTGCGGGTCCCGTGGCTCGAACGCAGAACACAAAGGCAAAGAAGAAAGCTCGCGGTGGAGGGAAAATGAAGTCATCAGCTGGACGTGGGACCAAACGGTAGGTCTTTCGCTCGAGCGGGATGGTCACACGTAGAAGGCGTCCGACGTCACAAGTTCAATCGCACCGCCGCAGTGGCGGTGCGTATCGCATAAACTAGCGAGTTAGATCGCAGAACGTGGGGCCGGTGGGCGTCCCATTGGCGTCGATTGAATGGCCGCACTCGGCGCGTGAAGCGATGCCGGCACAAACATTGTCGTCACAGTTCATGACTTTGAGCTCCATGAGAGCCTTCATCAGATCAATCATTTCTCCGTCACTTTCCATTTTAACAGATGCTCCTGAAGACTTCGCAAGGCCCATGGTGCAGTGTCCGAGCTGAGCATCTGTGTTGTATCGACAGCTGAGACTATCTGAGGTCCAGATTCTTTCACTGTTCGTCCGTCGGACTTGTGTGTCACTTGAAATCATCGCGGCCAAGATCCGCTCTGCGTTCTGTCCCTCGAATCTGACGAGTTGCTTCTTGTCGGATGGAGCTGCTGCGAGAGCGGCGGTACTTGGTTTATCTAAGACCCATTTTTCTGTACTGTTTTGGCCGGCCAATTTAGGATCGATGGCCAACATCTCGATCGTAAGGTCGCGACCATTTGAGAGGGAATACGTCATTTTTCCCAAGGGTTGATTATTCATAAAGAGGTCAATCACGAGTTTTTGATCGGCACAGATACCGATATACGAGGCGCCAGCCTGATCGCGAACGTCTTGCTTTTTACCGTTGATCGTCCACTGTACATTCGTGTCGTCAATCGTGATGCCGTCATCATGCTGACTGGTCTTGATCACCTTTGAAACAGCGGCATCGTCATTTTTTCGGAATCTTCCGTTCATTTGCGGGCACTGCTCCACTTTGTGACTTGATGGATTGACCGCTTGAGCGGCACCGGCGCCTGGCGAGGAGTCGCTGTTCGAACAGGCGACAAGGCCAGTGAGTAAGACAGGTGCAAGCAAATAGGCGGTTGTTTTCATTGATCCTCCAAATCGAGTTTGGAGGCACTAACGCAATATTCGTGGAAGGCGCGACCGCGATTCAGCTTGAGAATGAGGGCCTAAGTCGTATCGTTTTTACTTTGGCTGTGCCCGTACCGGTCACATCCCTTTAAAGCGATAGCCCTTCTTGGTGAAGATCGCTTTGATGGCGTCGCGCTTATCGCCTTGAATTTCGATAAGGCCTTCTTTGCCTTCAAGAGAATAGGTGCCGCCACTGCCGCACTTATTCTTCAATTCTTTGCAGAGGTCTCGAAGAAAGATCTCTTGCTTCGGAAGCTGATCAATAACGGTGACCGTTTTGCCGCCGCGGCCGCTTTTCTCAAGACGAAAGACTGCAACCCAATTCGTGCTTTTCACAAAGGCATCGGAGGCCTCCGGAGTTTTGGCCTTACCGGCTTCAGCTTCAATCCGAGATTTGTCTTTCGGATCGTCTGACCATACGAGTTTGGAATTGCCATTGCCGTTGCTCATTGTGACCTCGTGTTCAGTCTTATCAGATTCTGAGGGCAATGAGAACCCATGAGCGGCAGCGGAGTGACAATTTAGGGCCCGTGAAAATAGCGGAAAAGGCCTGTCCTAAGTTTAAACAGTTCCCCGCGCAAAAGGAGGGGCGGCACGCACTATGCCTATCAACGACTTCGGTTCTTTAGGTCAAGAACCGGAGGTTAATTATATGATGTCATTGATTCAGACGATTTCGAATGCATTTGCTCATGGTGGACTCTTGATGTGGTTGATCGTTCCGGTCCATATCGCATCACTGGTCATTATTATTGAGCGCGTAATGGCTCTTTATGTGCGCCGCGAACTGAACCAGAAGCAAATGGTAAAGGCTTTTGAGGACGATATCCGCAAAGGTCAGATCGATAAGATGCTCGCAAAAGCTCGCCGTATCGAATCAGAGCCGATTGCGATGGTGGCAATGGCCGGTGGCCAAGCGGCTCAGGATCTTGCTGGTAAAGACGAAGTTCAACTTCGTATGGATGAGGTGATTCTTGAGGAGCAAACACGACTCGAGAAGCGCACCGGCTTCCTTGCGATGCTCGGTAACGTTGCAACACTTCTCGGACTTCTTGGAACGATCACTGGTATGATCAAGTCGTTCGCGGCTGTAGGGACTGCAAGTCCAACAGAGAAAGCGGCGCTGCTCGCAACTGGTATTTCGGAAGCGATGAACGCAACGGCCTACGGCCTTGTGGTCGCCGTACCAGCACTTGTGATGTATGCGATTCTTCAGAACCGCACGAACCAATTGGCTGATGACTTGAACAAAGCCTCGCTCAAGCTCTTCATTTGGCTCACTTATAACTTTGAGTCGATGGGTCAGAGCAAGAAGAAGCAGTCGTAAGCTGATCGTTCTTTGTTGAGAGTTGTTGGACGTTAAAGGAGCTTTTGTATGATCGCCGCTGATAATTCGGCTTCGGGCCGCGGAAAAAAGAAGGGGATGGATTTCGAAGTGAATCTCATCCCAGCAATCGATCTGCTCTCCGTTTGTATCTGTTTTTTGCTGCTGACAGCGGTTTGGGTGAACCTCGGTTCACTTAAGATCGAGCAGGGTGTTGGTGAGACCAACGCTCAGGGTGGCAAGAACTCGGCATCACTTTGGATTGAAGTGCAGAGAACAGGTGACCTCGTTCTTTCAACACGCGACCTCCCGAGCGGAGCGCGTGGTGTTGAGCGCGCTGTTCTCACTTCGCAATCTGGAAAAGTTGATCGCGAAAAGCTTCGTCAGGCTCTGCGCAGTCTTCGGACGGCAACGCCGACGCTTGAGACGGTGATTGTTCGTCCGCAAGTGAAGGCGCCTTACGGCCAAGTCATTGCGGTGATCGATAGCTTAAAAGCTGAAAAAGTGAAAGACGTCGGGATCGCTCCAGAATCGTAAGCCGGATTGTAGACGACGATTCTTTTTTAGAGGTGTTTTATGGGACGTTCAGGTGAATTGAAAAATGAAATCCAAAGACCAGCGAGCTTTATGCCGGCTCTTGGCCCGGCTCTTGGTCGTCCGTCGCCGATCGGTCAGACAATGTCTGGTCATGGCGGTGCAGGTCGCAAGAAGCGGGACATGAATACACCGCTGCTTTTGACAGCGCTCGTGGATGCGTTCTCGATCCTCGTGATTTTTCTTCTGGTGCAAGTGACGGCATCGCAAAGCCCGTTTGATCCATCAGAAACGATCAAGCTTCCGCAGGCGAGCAGCGTTGATGGCGACAAACAAGGTGATCAGTCGTCAGTGGCAGTCCTCAATATCGAAAACGGTCGCTACATCCTCGATGGCAAAGCGATTGAGCGCTCGATGATCGCATCGGCATTAAAGCAGCGGAAAGCCAATGCGGGCGGAGAGATTCGTCTGGTGATTCAGGCTGATGAGAGCACTGATTTTGATGTGATGAGCCCTTTATTCTTGAGCACGGCCGAAGCTGGAGTCTCAAAACTCGAGTTCGCTGTTCAAGAGGTTGAGAGGACAAAGTGAAACACCTTGTTGCCCGTTCGATTTTTCAGACTCTCGTTGCTATTTCTGCGATAAGCGGGAGTGCTGCGTATGCTTCTGGCTTTTCGCAACCGACGAACGAGAAAATGGATATCGAGACCCACTCGTTTTTGATCGATAAATTGGACGCGGTTATTAAGGCGACGCCAAAAGGTGATGCGACTCGCGTTCCAGCACTTTTGCGTCTAGCAGATCTTTACTCAGAACGTGCGCGACTTTCATTGATGAAAGAGATCGAAGGTGGTTGCACGGTTTGCAAAGCGGGTGAGACCGATCGCGCAAAGGCGATTGCGGCTTACGAAGTGGCTCTTGATGAGAGCAAGGGTCAGGTTCGTCAAGAAACGGAATCGCGAATTTTGTTTCAACTGGCTTACCTCTATGAAATTCACGGAAAAGATGGGAAAGCGGAAGAGCTTTATAAACGGGTTCTTAAAATTGGATCTGCGCGATTCTCCCAGCAAATCTTAGGTCAATCCGAAACGGGATTAGGTGAGATCGCTTTTAAAAATAAGAACTTTAAAGAAGCCCGCGTTCAGTTTGAACGCGCGTTGAAGCGTAAAGAGACTCCTCGTCAAGGTTGGGTGAACTACCGCATCGCGTGGTGTGATCTGAATCTTGGACAGGCCGAAGCAGGCAAGCGCCGCTTGGTGAAGGTCTTAAAGACACCCGCTTTACTCACAACGGATTCGACCAACGGCGCACAGATCGATTCATCGTTCCAAGAGGACGTGGCGCGCGATCTGACTGTGTTCTATGTTCGAACAGGGTTTAATGACCGCGATGTTGAGACTTTGATTCAACTGACGCCTGAGAATTCGCGCAAATCGATTCTTGTTGAATTGGCCGAAGAGGCCGAGCGCCTTGGTCAGAAACGTCAGGCGATTTCGGTTTGGTCGATGCTGATCTCAAGCAAAATCGCGGTTCTTGAGAATCGTGAGAAGATCGAAGCCTCGGCTCGAATCGCCTACATGAGCTATGGTCTTGGCGAAAAGCAGCAAGCGGTGAGCGAGTTCGAGCGCGGACTTTCACTTTGGAAGAAAGCAGGCTGTGAGCCTGATGCTGAGTGTGCGATTTTGCAAAAGCGCTTCCGAAAGCTCGTTCTCGATTGGAATAAGAGCGAAGAGACAAAACCAACGGCGTCGCTATTGAGCGCGTATATCTCTTATGCGAACGCGTTCAAGTCCGATGTTGAAATGGCGTACTGGGGCGGAAACGTCGCTCGCGAGCTCAAGAAGCATCGCGAAGCTGTGGCTCTGTATCGTCAGTCGGCCGAGATGGGCGCGCGTGAAGTTCGCTCAGGTAAAGTTTCTGATCCGAATGTTCCAAAAGTCTTTGAGGCAAGTCTTGTTGCCGAAATCGAGATGGCCGAGGCTTCAGGCGACGTGAAGGTTCGCGAAGAGGCTTACAACCACTACCTCGATTTGAACCCGACCGGCGAAAAAGAGTTTGAAGTTCGCTATCAGCTGGCACACATCGCCTATAAACGTGGTGAAACCGAGAAGGCCGCAGAACAGTTCTACGGTTTGGCTGCGAAACATAAGACGTGTGAATCGGCAAAACCTGCGCTCTGTAAAACGTCAGCCGACCTTGCGCTTGATAGCTTGGTAATTTTGAAGCGCGATGAGCAGCTTGAGGCGCGAGCGCTGGAGTTTTCAGTAAAGTACCCATCGGCTGGCGGTGAGTACAAAGCAATTGCTCGCCGCGCGCGGTTGAACATTGCGGCTCAGGTAGCGGGTAAAGAGACGAACACGTCGACTCTGAATGATAATATCAAGAAGCTTCGCCAGATGGACTTAAACGGTGCGCCTCGCGAAGAGGTGATGCTGAGCTATCAGAATCGCTTTGTTCTGGCCGAGAAGGCGAAAAACTTTGGCGAGGCCGAGCTTGCGATCTCAAGTCAGATCAAGATGGATGGTCTTTCGGAATCAGAGCGCGAAGAAGCAAAAGCAAAACAGCTCTGGCTCTTTGAGATGCAGCTGAAGTTTGGAGAGGCGTATAAGACAGCAAAGACGATGAGGTTTGCTAAGCTCTCTGACGCCGATCGTGAGCTGAAGATCTCGATGCTCGCTGAACTTTCAGGTCATGATGCTCGTCCGCATCTTCGTCAGTATCTTTCGAAGACGCGCGACTCAAAAGGTGAGCTCGCGGCCCGCGTTAAGCTTTTGAAGCTCTCGAGCTTTTCGGTTACAGAGTGGAATACGCAGTCTAAGCACCTTTCACGCAATCCGCGGATTTTCGCTGCGGCCGGCGTTGAGGTCTATGCTCGAAGTGGCTCGAAGAGAGTGATGGAGCAGGTTTTAGCGAATCGCCAGGCTCGTGTGACGGCCGATGGTCTCCATCTGCTGCGCGCTCGTGAGCGTAAGTCGATTGAAACGTTCTTGGCTTCTGTTCCAGGTCCTTTGAAGTCAGACAAAGGCATTACCGCGCGAGTGAAGTGGCTCACGAAGGCCGACGCATTTGCAAACACCGTGATTCGTCTTGGCGATGCATGGCTTGAAACGGGTGTTTTGAATGTCGTGGCTCGCGAGAATCGTCGCCTCAACGAAGAGATCATTGCACTCCCGATTCCAAAGGGACTCAAGGGTGAACAAGAGCGCGTTTATCGCAAGCTTGTCGCAGCGAAGGTCTATCAGTACTTGGCGAAGGCCAAGAAGATCGAAGCGAAGCTTGAGTTCTTTATGGCCTCAGAGCGCACGATCCAGAACTACGAGGCGGACTTGAATGCCGCCCGCGATGCGCGCCGTACACTTTTGGTGTCAGAGGCGAAGTTCTTGGCGCGCATGACTCCGGACGCGGTCAGCCGCCGTCTTGAGCGAGCGGCCGCGCGCGATGTTGATACGGTTCGACCGACTGCCGTTCAGGCGGCAATCGAAGACGTACGTGAGAACCCGTTTGATCTTTCGAGCATTCGCGAGCTTCGCGATATCGAGATGCAGCGCGGTCAGGACACGATGGTGGCTTATCTTGAAACTCGGATTCGCGGACTTGAGCGCGGTGGTGAGGTGAAGCGATGAAAGACTTTAACTTGAAAGCTTTGACGGCGGTATCGTTGGTTCTGAGCTTCGCCTTCATCGGCGCATTTGCTGAGGCAAGTAAACAGGAAGCCGCGTCAAGCTCGATGGCCAAACAGCTCAAAGGTCGTCTATCGACGACGATGGCGTTCTCGGGCTCACGTGTAAAAGGTCAGTATCAGGTTCCAGCTGAGGCGACGGCGCGGATTGAGAACGAAAAGCCACTCGAAGAGCTCATGGGTCTTCGAACGCAGTTTCGCGATCGCATGAGTCAAGACGAAGAACGCACATCGGAACGTCAGTAGGAGCGGAGGTCATTATGAGTCAATTCAATATGAAAAAATCGACAGGTCTCGCGACTCAGAAGTTGGTTCTGAAAAACCGAAACGGCCAGCTGGCTCGCGTTTACGACTGGGCCGGTGACGATGTCACGATCATCTTCCGACACGACACACGCCGTGTGGAGCCCGTTCTTTCAACGGAAGCGCTGCTTCGCGACGGTGTTGAGTTTGAGATTCTCCACAAATCGACGGCCGCGGGTCTTGAGAAGTCCGCGTTTGTGATGCCTGGAATCGGCTCATGGTCGATCGCGTCTGCTGATGCGCTCACACTTGTTCCCGAAGTGAACATGAAAG
Source organism: Bdellovibrionales bacterium (assembly GCA_016713885.1). Taxonomy (GTDB): domain Bacteria; phylum Bdellovibrionota; class Bdellovibrionia; order Bdellovibrionales; family JAMPXM01. The sequence continues at coordinate 593,273 of JADJOF010000002.1, forward strand.
ATGAAGATGATCGCGAAGAGATTATTCTTGTCGGAAAATGGGTCTCGGGTGTTCAAGTGGGATTCATCGCGCTGATGCTCCTTCTTGGCTATTTCTTAAAGCCTGAAATCAAGCCTGAGGAAGTGACGACGATTCGCACGGTTCAAATCGATAAAGTCGCTGAGAATAAACCAGTTTTCACAAAGCCCACGTCCGAGAAACCACGCGAAGTTCGTCAGGCTCGTCCAGTGGTACAGAAACAAGTGGTGAAGCGTCCTGAGCCAAAAATCGTCACTCGACGTGCCCCAAAACAGCCAACGCATAGGCTCGCGACGGCGCAGGCTCCAAAGTCGGCTCCGAACCTGAATAACCTAGGCGCCCTCGGTGCTCTAGGCGGAATGGGTAAGAAGATGCAGTCGGGCGGAGGCTTAAACCTCAATGGCTCGTCCATCGCTCGCGGGGGTGAACGCGGTCAGGGCGGCGGCGGAGTTGGCGGCTTTGGCAGCGGTGGTGTGACCAATGCGCTCTTTGGTAAGGGTTTAATCGCGGCTTCTCCAGGCTCTGGAGCGCGCGCTGGCTCTGCTGGAGGCTACGGTACTCGTGGTAAAGGCGGCGGTCGCATGGGCTATGGCGATAGCAAGATCTTGGGTTCCAGCGGCGGCACTGTCGCTCCTTTAGACAGCGAATCGTTTATCGAAGGCGGTTTGACGCGTGAACAGGTGGAGGAAGTCATCCTCCGCAACATGGGTCAGATTACGTACTGTTACGAAAAAGGGCTCCAGAGTGAACCTTCTTTAAGAGGAAGAGTCTCCGTTGCCTTCGTAATTGGATCTAATGGCAAAGTGAACTTGGCACGACTTCAGCACACATCTGTCGAGTCGAAGCAGCTGGAAAGCTGCATCGTGGGAAGAGTGAAGCAGTTCCAGTTCCCACGACCAGTAGCGGGTGTGAATGTCCAAGTTCAATACCCCTTCAGCTTCCGACGGGTGAGCTCGAACTAACGGTAGGCCGCAAAACGCGATCTCCGTAACCCGAGCGACCTCTTTAGAAGGACGTAAACGGACGGAGATCGTATGATGAAAAACGGAAGAACAGTACAGCTCTCAGCTCTTCTTATCTGCTCAACTCTGCTGAGCGCCGCTTGTGGTGGCGTCAACAGCGGACTCTCAAGCGATCCAACAAAAAGCTACGACATTGGCCCCGTGGTTCCGCTTCACGATGAAAAGCCGCGAACGCAAAAGGTGCTTGAGCGTTCGTACAGCATCGAAGTCGAAAAAGACGCGACATTTATCGAAGGCGAAACAGCGTCGTTTAAAATACGCGCTCGCGTATTTTTCCCGGTGCTCTCGTTTGATTTGAAACTCTCAGGACTTCCCGACGAGGTCGCCGGTGTAAACCTGGTCCGCTCGGCAACAGAAGCCGGCACTTGGATTCTCACATGGAGCGCTCCGAAGGGCTTTATTGCATCGGATCGAAACGAGCGTGAAGTTCGCTACAAGCTTGAGCTTGCCGATGTCCGCTCAAGCGATTCGTCTGTCGAATCACTGTTCCGCTCGATCAATCGCACTCAGGACTTCTCGTTCTCGGTTCACCGAACTGGCAAAACACCGCAGATCGTGAAATCGGATCTTGGTGCGGAGGTCGCACAGGGTGCAGTGGTTCCGTTCACGGTTGAAGTGATGGACCCCGCTTCTTACGAGGGCTTTGCTCCACGCGTGGATATTTACTTCCAGGGAACAAACAAGACTGAGGCAGGCTATGAGGCCAACGGTGCGACGTACGTTCGCAACGAGACACTGCCGAAGCACTTGGGTGGTGGCCTGTGGCGCTTTGAGTACCTTTTTGATGCGAAGAACAACGACGTTGGTGCGCAACTCGATCGCAACGGAAAGAAAGTGGAAGGTGCGACACATCTTCAGAGCCGTTTCTTGATCAAAGCTTATAGCGCAAGCGGTGGTGTGTCGGGCGAGAAACTTCAGACCGTGAAGATTCGCTTTGCTAAGGCACAAACCTTGAGTGAGGAAAAGCCAAAGTGTGAAGCGCCAGCTGCGGCAAAGCCATCAGCAGCGAAACCAGCTTCGAAAACTGAGTCGAAAACAGTCACAGCGACAAAGCCTGGAAAAGGAAATTAATCATGAAAAAGTCGATGATTCTTTCAGTTTTAGCAGGCTTGGTTGTGGCGCTTGGTTCGGCGGCACAGGCGCAGTCGAGCTTTGATGATCTTGGAGCAAACGAGGGCGTTTTAAAGCGCGCTCGCTCGATGAATACGAAACAGGAAGTACGCATCGTGCAGAAGCGATCGGTTGATCGCGACATGCGCTTTGAATTGGGCGTTGGCTTTGGCGGAGTCGCAGGTGGCAATAGCTATCTCTCGACTCAGCCGCTCAGTGGTGAATTGAACTTTCATATTTCGCCACGTTTCTCGGTCGGTGCTCGTTACTCGCATTACTCGAATCAATTGACGAACGAAGGTGAAGCTCAGTTTAAGGCGGCACAAGCGGCAAAGGCTGCGGGGCAGGTCGACTTCACAGTTCCAGAAGTGGACTTTCCGACGGCGTCGACAATGCTGACAGCGGCTTATTATCCGATCTATGGAAAGCTCAACTTCTTTGATATCTCGGTTGTTCAGTTCGACCTTTACGTTCTTGGCGGATACGGAAAAATGGATTTGAAGTCTGGCTCGTCTGATACGTGGACTGCAGGCGGAGGCGTTGGCTTTTGGTGGACAAAGCACATGAGCTCGCGCTTTGAGGTTCGTCATCAGGCTTATCAAGATCAGGTTTATACAGGAAAACGCGACGTCGGTATGATCGTCGGCACGTTTGGAATTGGACTTCTGTTATGATTTCCGCTCGATTCATCCTACGCTATGCTCTGGTCTCAATGGCGGCGATCGCCGTTGCACAGGCCGTTGTACTTCGTGTTGATGCGGCGACGGCTCCTGTGATGAAGACGAAGTCTGCCGCTATGAAAAGCGATCGATCGGTAATGAAGACCGCACGCCAGCTTTTTGAAAAGATGAAGTTTACTGAGGCTATTCGGCTCTATGAAACAGTTGATTCGGGATCAGACTATTGGGCCGAATCGCTTGAAGAGCGCGCATGGGCGCATCTTCAACTGAATGAGCATGATCGCTCGCTTGGGCTCTTAAAGACCTTGATGGCGCCGCCACTGAAAAACGAGATCGGTCCGGAGCCCTACCTGCAGACGGCGTTGATTCAGCTTCATCTTTGTAGCTATCAAGAGCTCTTTAAGACATTGAAGCGATTTAAAGAAGATATTCGCCCTCGGCACGAAGCTCTTTCTGAACTTGCGAAGACCGGCTCAACGCCAGCATTTGAGTTGGCGATGGAGCGCGCGAAATCAAGTGGTCGCTTTGATCGCACGATCGCTGGCCCCGAGGTTTCGGTTTTACCAAGGCTTTTTTATCGCGACGCGGTTCTTGAGTCTTCGCTCAAAAAGAATCTGAGCTTAAAGCCGCGAATCAAGGTTTTGGCCGCTCGCGAAGTAAAAGAGATCGACACCAACCTTCGTCGTCTGCATTTGATTGAGGTCGAGGCTGTGCAGCGCATGCATTCGCAGATGCATTTGGCGGATACGAAAAAGTCGGGTCCGGGTATTGAGCGCGATGCGAACACGCTCGTGTTTCCGGATGATGAGAATGAAGTGTGGCTTGATGAGTTGGATAAATACCGTGTGAACGCGAAGGGTTGTCCAGACCTTAGCGCTCGAGGAACGTAAGATGAAACACATCAATATGAAAACAGCCTTTTTGGGTCTGAGTGTTTTAGTCTCTGGTTTGGCGACCATGGCATGTTCGCCTGAGAATCCGCGTCTCACTGCTCCACCGGTGAAGTACGGCGTGGTTCCGCAGCAGGCCGCAGTTTCGGTGAAGCGCACAACTCCAAAAGTCGACATTCTCTTTGTGATCGATGACTCAGGCTCAATGGACGATGAGCAAGCGGCTCTCAGTAAGAACATTGATAAATTCACCGATTCACTTGCAAGCCAAAGTGGAATCGACTTTCACATTGGTGCAGTCGCGATTTGGGATACGATCACCTATAAAGACATGAAGAAGGACTATGCTCAGGGACAGCTTCGTCGATTGAAGTATCCTGATGGTTCGCCAATGCCGGAAGGAACAGAGCCCTTCGTTTCAAGTCAGAAGGACTACGATAGCGAGCTTGCGCAGAAAGGTTTTAAAACCTCTAAAGAGCCAGGCTGGCTGCAGGTGCTGCGTGCTTCTCTGAAAATCGGGACCGAAGCCTACAATGAAAAGTGGGAGACCGAGCACAAAGGCGGACCAAACTATGAAGAGGTGTTCAGTCCTGTGAAGTCTGCGCTCTCTGAACCCATGCGTTCTGGCGCCAATGCGGGATTCCGTCGCGCTGATGCCCATCTTGTTACGATCTTTATCACTGATGCCGATGCTTCAGTTCGAAACGCCGATGGTACTGCATTCGATCTTTCCTCTGGAGAACTCGCTGACTTTCTGCGTGCGGAGCTAGGTGAGCGCTATCAGGATGAGGTGACGGCGATTGGTGTGCTTTCGCGTTCGACGGACGATCCAAAAGAGCGCGACCCATCGATTCGCTATGCGAGCAAGGGTTCAACCGAAGCCGTCAATATTCAGTCGTTTATTCGCCACTTCGGCGGTCGCTGGATGGGACTTCGCGATAAGAACTATGGCGTCGCTCTCGGCGAAATGGGCCGCTATGTTCGCAGCCGTACGCTGAATCGCCCTAAAGTTGACCTTGAGAGCATTCCGGAGTGGGGCACAATCAAGGTGAAGCTCAATGGTGAGGCGCTTGAGCCTGGCGATAGCGGATGGCTCTATGACGATGCTCGCAACAGCATCGTGATCACCCGCGATCTTCAGGAGCTCGGTCGTCCCGCTCAGTTCGAACTTGAGTACACGCAAGTGACTTCGGCCAACCTGAAGGCCGGTCGTGTGTCGACACCGTAACCTCTCGCGAGTTACCTTTTGGCGATTCTCTGAGTTGCCAGAAGGTACCTTTCAGCCTTTCTCTCGTAAAATTTTCTACTGCTGTTGGCTCTGATGACGCGGCGTGATAGAAGCGGGCGTTGTTTACTTTCGGAGGACAGAATGTTGCGTCGAGTAACGGGTCGCGAGGCCTCAAAAGCTTTACTGGCCATGGGTTTGGCCATGGTTGTACCTCAGGTCGCTGGAGCGTCGCCTCAGGCCGCTCTGGAGTTTCAGCAGCTCCTCCGAGCCGAGCTTTCTCCTGAGCAATTGGCTCGTCCTGAATCGAAGCTCCTCCACTTTGCGCCCGACCAGGGGCTGCTGGCGACCGAGTCGGCCACGAGTATTGCTGAGGCCATTCGGCTTGCGAGCGGCTCCTCGCTTGATAGCCTTGCTGGTGAGAACGTGTATCCGATGGAGCCTGGCGCTTACGCCGCAGAGGCAAAGAAAGCGCTCTCAAAGCACTCGATCACGCTTGTTGTGATTCCTGGAATTTTTGGTGAGTTCATTCGCGTACGTCCGTTTGAAAACGTCCTTGCTCGTCCGTCGCTTGCAAAGGACGCGTTTGTGGCTGCGGCTGCTCGCGCGCGCACTGACGCGAATCCCGCGCGTCGGGCTTTAGGAGTGGATGATACGTATTCATCAGAAGACGTGTCGGTGGTCTCAAAGCCGATCGAAGAGTTGGTTCATGTTGGCGAGGCCGGGCCGAATGTAAAAGTCGTGTTTCTGTATCCGCGCTTGGCGAGCCTTGAAACGCTCGGCGATCTGAAAGATCGCGCGGCGATTTTCAATCGTCGCCTTGAGAAGTACTTGGAGCTGAGTGGCGATCAGAACCTCGCATTTGTCGGTTTCTCGCGTGGAACGACCTATGGGCTTGAGATGATCTCGCAAGGTTTCGCTGCTGGTAAGCCCTGGGTGTCGCGTGTGCGGGCCATGGTTGGTCTTGGCGGAGTGGTCTTTGGTTCGTCCGCTGCTGATCAAACTGCAGATCCCAATCACCCAATGGCAAAGACGCTTCAGGCACTCAAACGAGTGTCGGCGTCGCTTCAAGTTTTGCCTGAGGCACTTTGGAGTCGCCCCGGAGTTATCTATGATAACAACAAGGCCTGGTCAGAATTTCTCTCGACGATGAAGGCAATCGACGCTGAAACAAAGTCGGCGAATCCGGACCGCGATGTCGAGGTGAACACCACTGAACCATCGATGGCTGATAGTTTGATGCAGATGGATGCGATGGGGCCGCTGGCACTTTCGTATAAGTTTCTTTTGCAGCTTGGCTTAACGAAGCCCTTTAGTGACTACTCAAACAACATTCGCCGCGGCAAGGCGCTTATCGATGCGGCGATCACGGGGATTGAGCAGCTCCGAACGGCCGAGCGCCTGGAGTGGTGGCGAACGCATCGGCTGCCTTTGACGGTGAAGTACTATGCGCTTGCTGGTGCGATGGCGAGCCCGTCCGAGAGTGCAATCGGTCGCATGAGTTTTGAGAGTCCTCTCACGTATGCGAATCGCGCCGTTGAGGATGTGTTTCTTTTAAAGAATCGCAATGACTACGTGACGGCCTCGGGGCTTCGTCTCAACGATAGCCAAGTTGGTGTGCCGCAGGCGATGTTCTTGCCGAAGGTGATTGAGAGTCTCAATCCCGAGCTCAAAGGAATTCGCACGGAGTTCTTGGGTGTGATGGGGACTCATCACTGGGGCCTGGCGCTACCGATCGTGTTTGATATGCGTGATGGTCGCGAGAATCCAACTCCGCGCGAAGCGATGCTGAAGGCGATGGCTGCTAAAGTCGCTTTCGATATGGAACATCCGTGATTTTACTTTGTGACTTCGCAGTTGTTTTCAAGAGCCCACGCTTGAAGAGTCTTCGACTTTGAGACGTGGGGAGTGAAGCGTGTGGTGTGGTGATTCCAGATGTACACCCACCGATTGAGATTGAAATTGTAGAACGGCACGTACTCCATTCCTTCGCAGATGCCCTCGAGGCCATTTTCTTGTTTCATGCTTCCGGCCCACCAGTCGTGGTGTTCGGCACGGATAACGGTTTGATAGGTCTCGCCCCGTGGTGATTTGACCTCGCAGCGATAATCGCAAAGCCAGTTGATCTCAAAACCAAACCAACGTTCGACCCGCGGTTCGCCGATATAGTCCTTCCATGTCGTCGGCTCGCAGAGGCACTGGTTGGCCGTATAACCCGTTGCCGGTAGGGCAAGGGCGAGCAGCAGAGCCAAGGTTTTGAATTGGAGCTTCATAGCGGCGCCTTTCAAGAATCGACTTCGTCGCAAAGGGCTGCTTACTTCGTGCCATAAATTGGCGCTAGGCGAATGACAGTGGAAACACGTTATAACGCTGGTGTCAGTGGTGCTGTCGCAGAATGTCTCAATTGGTCGGGCGCACAGAAAAGGCCGATAGCCTTGATGAGGCCACGCGGTGCCGAAAATGCGCACCATTTTGGGAGAGCCGCAGGCGGCGTTAGTTACTGAGCCGCGCGGTAGAGCGAGTTAAAAAACTGCACTTGCCGTTCGCGAATGGTTTCAACGTCGTCCGTTCCGATCAGTGAGAAGAAGCGATAGTCTTGTACCTGCTCCCAGTGCTCGAGAGAAACCGCGAGATCCGGTCGAGGTTCGATAGCGAAGGGCAGGAACTTCCGTTCTGGGATCATCGAACTCCAGGTGACGATGCCGTCTGAAATTTCACGGACGAGGGCATCGGTGATCGAAAGAACCCAAGAGAGTGAGTCGGCCTCATCACAGTTGAAAACCGAGCAGGCCTGCTGCCAGCCGCCAGTCGCAATGATGCGGAGACTTTCTGGAGGATGAAGTTTGGCAACCGCCGTTGCGACATCGCGCTCGCGAAGTTGCATCAAGTTCTCAAGATTGATGAGTGAGGCAAGCTCAGAAAGAAATGGGATGTTAGCGCTCAGGTTTTCGATAAACCCAAGTCCACGAAACGGGGTTGAAACCGTAACAAGAGTTTTGATCGGGAGTGTCGGCTGTGCCGTCAGTGCATGAAGCGTATAAAGGCCGCCGCAGCTATGGCCGATGGCGATCCATTCGCGATCTTTGAACTGCGGTCGCCTCTTCGGAAGTTCGTTTAAGAACTCCAGCATGAGCGCTCCGTTCGTTTCGATCGAACCCAGAGGATCGAGGTTATCGACTACCACAACCGGCGAGCCGGTCTTTTCAAGCGTTTCGACGATGGCGAGGCTGAAGTAAGGGGCCTTCTCTAAGGCCTTTTCTGCGGCTCTCTGTTGGCTCGTGGGCGGGTTTTGGCGAGCATACCCGGCCGCCAGCGAGTTAAAGAAGCCAGGCACCAGGATCACACCGGGAGCGGGCTTAGCAGTGAACGTCTTTGAAGGTGTCTCAGCATGAGACGGTTGGACAGCGAGAATACAAATTGTCAGCACGCCGATGAATATTGCTGTCGAACCGAACGATGGGTTTCGCTTCATCTCTCTATTCGTTTCAAGCTCTTGACGATTGATCAAGCCCGACCTTTTCGGAAGTGCTGCGTCGATATGTGACGACAATGCAGGAGCACTGTGGATTGGCTCTCACAGTGCCGCGCCGGGTCGCCAAAAGGTACATTGTACCTTTTTTGTTGAGGATCAGAGGCCGAGATCGATTACCGGGAGTGAGTCGCCCATTTCGCCGGCGCCGTCGCCGCGATTGAATAAAACAGGTAATCCGCCGCCTTTGGCGGCGCGACTCCCATAGGTTTGACCGTCCCGGCGTTTGCGTCGAAGGCACTGAATAAGAAAACTCCTCCGTTCAACCAAACGTGCTCTGCAAAGCGCGTAACGAACGGAGGATAAGTGAACGATTGGAAAGTCCTATCACATGTCAAATGGGAGTGTAAGTACCACGTCGTCATGGTGCCGAAGTACCGCAAGCGATTGATCTATGGCCGGCTGAAGCGGGAGATCGGGCCGGTGCTGCGAGAGTTGTTCAGGCAAAAGGTGTCGAGGTGTTGGAGGGCTATGCGATGGCGGATCATGTACACGTCTGCGTAAGTGTTCCGCCGAAGCTGAGCATCTCGGAAGTAATAGGTTTTGTTAAAGGTAAGAGCGCGATTCAAATCCATCGGCGGTATCTGGGCAGGAAGCAGAATTTTACGGGATTTCACTTCTGGAGCCGCGGTTACTGCGTGAGCACGGTGGGTCGGGATGAGCAGATGATTCGCGAGTACATCAAGAGTCAGGAATCAGAGGAGCGGCGAGAAGAAGCAGCGCAACTGAGTATGCTTGAGGGTCCTTCAGGACCCAAGGGCGGCGTCCGCGGCCCCCTTTGAGGGGGCGGATTCATACCGGGTCCTTTGGGCCCGGTTTCTGATTCGAATGAGAAAAACACCGTTCTGCGTTTCGCTTCCCGCAAAAGTTCCGATGACCGGGATGTCGTGATTGAGTCGCGTGATGAGGTAGCGCTTGTCTGGTGTCTTTTCGAGTTGTTCGATGAGTTTTGCGGTGAGCTCGGTCGGAAGAGTTGGCGCACGAAACACGTCCTCGCAGGTCACTCCGGTGCCAAACGAACGTGTCGGCATAAGGCCGCAAATCAGACCGACTGCAAACGTGAAAGTGAGGATTTGTTGACGAACGTGCATGGAACTCCTGTTATTCGAAGCGAGATCAATCACTCCTGTATCGCCAACATGCGAGAATCATACTCGATTCCATTCGTTGAATGGGTCTGGCATAGGCGTCAGCTCGTCAATAGCCGAGAAGACGGGGGCCGCGAATGAGAATACGGGGCCTGGGGCTGAGCTTCGGCCCTCCTGTCGAGGGGTTCGACAGAACCTTCAAGACTTCGCATACCTTGCTTCATTCTGCCTTCATGTTGTCGTGGGATCGTGATCAAGTACGGAGGTGCGACGGTGGTAACCGCAATCCTGATCGACGACAGTCTGACAATCCAAAAGCTCTTGGAGCGATTGACGGCGGGCAAGGCGACCATCGCGGGCCGCGCCAAAGACGGCTTTATGGGCTTTGAGCTCTTCAAGCAAACGCGTCCCGATATCGTGTTTCTCGATATCACAATGCCGAACTGCGGAGGCAAGGAATGCCTCAGGATGATTCTCGAGTTCGATCGCAACGCCCGCGTGGTGATGGTTTCGAGTCTTGGCGATCAAGCCACCATGCAGGAGTGTCTTGAGATCGGTGCGCTGGCGTTCTTAAAAAAAGAGGAGCTGACGACGGGTGATCCTCAGTCGAAACAAAAACTTCACACTCTTATCGAGCAACTGGTTCGTCCCCAAGAATCGAGAGCGGCATGATTCAGCGAGCAAGTGAAATTGATTCGAGAGAAAGCTGTCGAACCTATGGCCGCTCCGTACGGGCGGTGCTGCAGGATCTTCTTGATATCCAAACAGAGGAGAGGCCAGAGGCTGAAACGGCAGCCCTCAGCGCGAGCGAAGATCTCTTCTTTTCGGTGCTCTTCACTGGCCAAATCTATGGCGAGTTTCTGATTGGGATTCGTCGGACCGAAGCGCTAAGGCTGATGGGGTTTGAGGTCGAAGACTCTGACGTGAAGAGCCGCGAAGCGCTTTTTTTGGAGAAGCGAAGCGAGATCATCGACTCTTTCCAAGAGGTGCTCAATATCGCTTCGGGCGTGACGTTGCAAAAGCTACGCTTGGTTGTTCCAGAGCTTTCCTGGACTCCTGCGCGTGCGATCGAAGGGAATCTTTCGATTCCCGTTGGACAGATTCAGCAGATGGTGCTCGATGGGGCCAGTGGAAGCATGAGCTGCTATTTCTACTTTGATCAAATGAAACTTAACGTTGCCGATGCGATTGAGAAGAGTAAGGCGCTACTCGATGTCGAGCGATCGAAGCAAGAGGAGCTTCGCCAACTCAGTAGAGCGAAGTCAGAGTTCTTGGCCAATATGAGCCATGAGCTCCGAACGCCACTCAATGGAATTATCGGAATGATCGATGTGATGCGACACTCCGAGCTCCCCGAATCGCAGCTTCAGCAGCTCGACATTATCCATAAGTCGGGCGGTTTTTTGCTTTCTCTGATCAGCGATATTCTTGAGTTCTCGCGTATCGAGTCCGGTAAACTCGTCCTTGAAAATCGTCCCTTTGATTTGCGTGCGGCGGTCGACGATGTCGGTCAGGCGCTCGCGCCCGCGATTTTTGCTAAAGGCCTTGAACTCGATGTGCGAATCGATCCGCGCCTGGGCGGTCGTCACGTTGGTGATGAAACGCGACTCCGACAGATTCTCAATAACCATCTTGGCAATGCGCTCAAGTTCAGACCGACCGGCCAGATCAAACTTCACCTCTTTAAGAAAAGTCGGGAAGAAAAAGACGGCGTTTCCTATGATCGGATCGTTCTTGAGATCGCCGACACCGGAGTTGGAATTCCCGAGGACAAGCTCTCGAAGATTTTTGATTCCTTTACTCAGGTGGATCTCTCGGATCGCCGTCGCTATGGCGGCTCAGGGCTTGGGCTGAGTATCACAAGTTCTCTTGCGAAGGCGATGGGGGCCACGGTTTCGGTTCGAAGTGTTGAAGCCCAAGGTTCGACGTTTAGTTTGGAGCTTGCACTTGAGGTCAGTATGGAGCCTGAAAGTCCTCGGCCATCTGGTCCGATTCGTTTCTGGGATTCGATTTACGCCGTTCTTTCCGATGGCGATCTGCTGGGCACGCTCGACTACTATTGGAAGTCCATGAGCACAGAGATGATGGATATTACGACATGGCGAGAAGATGGAGAACGTAAGCTCACCTCAAAGTCGGTCGTATTTGCCGAGCGCCGTCACTGGCTGCAATTGCCAGTGGGCGAGCGCCAGCCGACGCTCGAGGCGGTAAAAGCGGCCGGCGCGTACTTTGTCTTTATCGTTCGTCCCGATGAGACGCTGGGCTTCAATCAACTGACTGAACTCGAGCGCGCTGTAAGGCCTTACATGATGACTCGTCCAATCCAGCTCTCGCAGCTTTCAAAAGTTCTGCGCGAGCGACCCTTTCTTTCAGAGACGCCGATCGCCGCACGTGTGGTCAGCAAGATGGCCAAGCGCGCTCTGGTGGTCGAGGACAATCTCGTGAATCAAATCGTGATCAAGGCGATGCTTGCGAAGCTCGGTTACAACGCGGTCTGTGCGGGAGATGGTCAGCAGGGCGTTGATATGATGCTTGCGCAGGCGAAGGACGGTGGCTTTGATTTGATTCTCATGGACTGTCAGATGCCGGTGAAGACTGGCTTTGAGGCGACGCGTGAAATCAGAGAGCTTGAAGCGACCGGGCAGGTGCGTTCGACGCCGATCATTGCCCTCACGGCCAACGCTCTTCGCGAAACCAAAGAGCAGTGCTTTGAGGCGGGCATGGATGAGTTTGCCACGAAACCGATCACCATTGATGGGCTCAGTGTGGCGATTTCGCGCGTCAGCCAGCGAAAAGCGAACGGCGGCGCGGCGCCGGAAAATTAGCCGTGGACGCCTGTTTTGCAGGCAGGCGCCGTGCGTCAGAAGCCAATTCCTTAAGCAATCTGTCATTGCTTGATTGACGGGAGCAGGGACCTCCACAAGACTTTGGTCCTTGGTAAAGAGTGGACCACGGACGGCTCACTTTGCACCTTTAATTTGCGCCGCTCTCTTTTAAAGAGGGAGCTTGCGTCATTAAAGTGGAGACTCGTCCGTGAGAATTAAAAAGCTCGAGATCGTTGGCTTCAAGTCATTCAAAGATCGCACTGTCATTCACTTCGACTCGGGCATCACCGGGATCGTCGGTCCCAATGGTTGCGGAAAGTCGAATATCGTCGATGCGCTGATGTGGTCGATGGGTGAGATGTCAGCAAAACACCTTCGCGGTTAGTCGATGGAAGACGTCATCTTTGCTGGCGCAGAAGGCTATGCCCCAATGGGGATGTGCGAAGTCTCGCTGACTCTTGAAAACGACGGTGGACCGTTTCCTGTTCAATATTTGAAATTTTCTGAAATCATGGTCACTCGCCGCCTGCATCGCGGTGGTGAGTCTGAGTATTTCATCAACAAAGAGCCCGCTCGTTTGCGCGATATCCAAGAGATCTTTATGGATACCGGCGCGGGGGCGAAAGGCTTCTCGATTATTCAGCAGAACGCGATTGGTCAACTGGTCACATCAAAGCCTGAAGACCGTCGTCACCTCATCGAGGAAGCGGCTGGAATCACCAAGTTCAAAGCGCGTAAGCGCGAGTCGCAGAGAAAACTTTTGTCGACTGAGCAGAACTTGATTCGCCTTCACGACATCGTGAACGAGTTGAAACGTCAGATCGATTCGCTTGAGCGCCAGGCGCAGCGCGCGGAGCGTTACCGGGGGCTTAAGCGCGAGGCCGAAGATCTCGATCTCTGGCTCTCATCAAAGCAGTATCTCGCTCTTCGCGAACAGTCCGAAACAGCGCAGCGAGAACTCGCCGAAGCGGAAACGCTTGAGGCCGCGGCTCAAGCCGAAGCCGGCTCACAAGAACTTGAAGTTGAAACACTGAAAGTTCATGTCACTGAAAAACAAATGCAAGTCGAGGACCTCACTCGCGAAGCGCAAGAGCTGCAATTGCAAGTTCAGCGCGCCGAGAGCGAGATCCAAGAGCTTCGCTTTGAAATTGAAGCCGCCCGTCGCAATAAAGAGATGACGGGTGGTCTGCTTGAGGAGCATCGCGCTCGCCAAGTGGCGTTGTCGGCTGAAGTTGAAAAGCTTCAGGCTCAGCTCACCGTGGTTGCTGAAGAAGCGACACGTTTGACGGCTGAATACACCGAGAAAAAAGAGCGCTGGGAATCGGCTGCGGGTCGTATCGAAGAGGTCGATCGTGAACTGACCGACTCACGTCGCGAATTTATCACTGTTTCTCAGGGCGAAGCCTCAATTCAGGCGCGAGTCACGGGTCTTCAAGATTCGATTCGCGGTATTGAAGAGCGCGAAGCCGATTCGCGTGCGATTCTCGAAGAGCTTCTTGTTAAGAAAGTCGACTTTGAATCGCGCCGTAAGAAAGTTTGGAACGAGCTTGAGAAAAACCGTCAGGAGCAGCTCGATCTTGCTCGCGACGTCGATACGTTCGTTGCCAATAAGCAGACTCTTCAAGGCCAAATCGCTGAACGTCGTGGCGAAGTCGAGATGTTTAAAGAGAATCTCGCCGAGGTGACCGGTAAGCTCTATGGTCTTGAGAACCTCGCTTCAAACTTTGAAGGTTTTGAAGCTGGCGTAAAGTCGGTGATGTTCTGGCAGCGTCAAAAGCTTGAATCGCTTCCTGAGGCCGATCGCGATGCGGCGGCTGAGTTTCATCCCATCGCCGAAGTTGTTGAAGTGCCAAGCGAGTACGAGCTCGCCATGGAAGCGGCTCTTGGCCCGCGTCTGCAGATGCTGCTTTCGCCGACGCCTGATTCGGCTGTCGGTGCAGTGAATTTCTTAAAAGAACAAAAGTCAGGTCGCTCAAGCTTCGTCGCTGGCGGTCTGCAAGTGGTTGAGACCTCGGTGTCGCAGCCGCAGGCGAGCCGCGTGCGGGCGATCCTTTCGGACATCATCCGTGCTCCAGAAAAGTTCAAACCCACAATCCAGCGCCTTCTTAAGAATGTTGCGGTTGTCGACTCGATTGGTTCGGCGATTGAACTTCGTCAGCTTCACCCCGAGTGGACATTCGTTACAGTTGATGGCGACACCGTTACGAGTGACGGAGTGATCACAGGTGGAACAGCGGAGAGTGCTGATTCAGGCCTTCTCCAGCGCCGTCGGGAAATCAAAGAGCTTTCAGTCAAACGCGAAGAGTGGAGCGGCAAGCTTGCGCTCGCACAAGCGACCCTCAAGAAGATGGAAGAGAATCTTCGCAACATCGAGACCGAGCTTGAGCAGGTTGAGAAGCGAAACACTGAAAAAGAGATCCTTCTCGCTTCGCTTAAAAAAGATCTCGAGCGTGCGGAGCAGGAGCTTTCAAATTGCGATCAGGCCATTTCTCGCCAAGAGCGCGATGTTCACTCGCTGACTTCGCAGATCGACTCTCGTCGAGGTGAACTTGAAGAGCTTGAAATGCGTTTCACAGATCTTCTCTCGCGCAAGGTTGAACTTGAGTCGCGCATCGAAGTTCTCACACAAGATCTTGAAGTGGCTCGCGGTGGTGTGGGTTCGCTTCAAGATGAAGTCGGCAAACTTCAGACGTCGTCGGCAACTCGGACGATGGAGCGCGACGGCCTTGAACGCCAGGTCGAAATGCTTTCTCGAAACCTCGCCGAGACCGAATCGCAGCTTGGCCGCATGTCGGCCGAGAGCGAAAAATCGAACGAATCGATCTCGCTGAACTCCGTTGTTCTTGAAGAGAAGAAAATCCAGATCGACGAACTCATCCGCCGCAGTGAAGAAGCACGCGCGGATGTTTCGCGTGGACGCGATGAGTTTGAAACGCTCAACACGCGCTACCTCGATATTCAACGGGGACTTGCGAGCTACCTCTCGAATCGCAACCAGCTGCAGTCGAAAATGAACGACGCGCGCTTGGTTTCGGAGCAGTGCCGCTTGAAAGAGTCCTACTTGATCGAACAGATTCGCGAACGCTACATGCTCGAACTTGTCGACGTTGCCGAGCGCTACCGCGGTCGCGATGGCGATCAGCACGAGGCTGAAGCAAAAATGAAAGATCTTCGCAAGAAGCTCGGCAAGATTGGCGACGTCAATCTTTCGGCCATCGAAGAGTACGACAAGGTGAAAGAGCGCTATGAGTTTCTCTCGAAGCAACAAGAGGACCTTGTTGAGGCGAAAGAACAGCTGAAAAAAGTCATCGATCGCATCAACCGTGTTTGCGCGAAACGTTTTAAAGAGACCTTTGATCAGGTCAACGAGCGCTTTACAAAGGTCTTCCCGGTTCTCTTTGGTGGCGGCGAAGCTCAGCTTCTCCTCGTCGAAGATCCCGAGAAGGGGCGAAATGGGCATCGATATTATCGCCAAGCCTCCAGGAAAGAAGCTGCAGAACATGACGCTTCTCTCGGGTGGAGAGAAGGCGCTGACAGCGGTTTCGCTCATCTTCTCGATCTTCCTTGTTCGTCCATCTCCGTATTGTCTGTTGGATGAGGTCGATGCTCGTCTTGATGACGCCAACGTCTATCGCTTTAACGATCTTGTTAAAGAGATGTCGAAGCGCTCACAGATCATCGTCGTCACTCACAACAAGTTCACGATGGAAGTCGCAAGCCGCCTTTACGGCGTCACGATGGAAGAGCGCGGCGTCTCGAAGATGGTCTCGGTCAACCTCAACCAGTAGGCCTTAAGGCCACAGTCGGGGGTTGCCGCCATGTACGCAGAAGAGCCATTTCTAGGACTGGGCGTTGTCGTCGCGGGTGGGATGTTTCTCATCACGCTGGTGATCGCGGTTTTCATTGGCTATTCGATTTTTAAAAAGAAGCCTGAGTCTTTGATCGCCGGTGAGGACGTTGAGAGCGCACCTTTGCCGCCCAGAAAGCCCCGCGTCATAGAGGAGGCGGCCGGCCCGGACACAGGCCTACCGACCGAAGAGCGCAAGCTTTCCGATGCCTTAGAGAAAACGAGATCGTCTCTCTTCGGACGAATCAAGTCGGTTTTTACTGGCAAGAACACGCTGAGCGAGAGCGAGCGCGAAGAGCTTGAGGAGATACTCTACACAGCCGATCTTGGCCCCAAGACCGTGCAGCAGCTTCTCGATACGGTTTTTGCGAAGTTGAAAGTGTCGGGCGAGACCGGGTTTGATGCCGTTCGCCGGGAACTTCAGGCCGAGATCGAGCGTATTTTTCTTCCGTTTAAAGTCGATCCCGGGGCGTCGGATGGTTTGGATCCATTGAATCTTTGGAATGCAAAACCTGCGGTCTTGATGGTGGTTGGAGTGAACGGGGCTGGAAAAACCACAACCATTGGAAAACTGGCTTCGCGGATGGCGGCGCGCGGAAAGCGTGTTCTGGTCGCCGCTGGCGATACATTTCGCGCGGCAGCGGGTGAGCAGCTGAAAGTTTGGACCGATCGAGCCGCCGGCGAGGCAGGCCACGTTGAAATCTTTGATCCGACTGGCGTCACCGAACCCAGTGCGGTCGCTTACCAGGCGCTTGAGCTGGCGCGCTCTCAAAACTACGACATCGTCATTGTCGATACCGCGGGCCGTCTGCACACGCAGAAGAATCTGATGGAAGAGCTGAAAAAAATGAAGCGTGTGCTTTTGAAACTCGATCCTTCGGCGCCTCACGAGACTCTGCTTGTGCTCGACGCCAACAGCGGACAAAACGCATTGATTCAGGCGCGCGAGTTTCACGCGGCACTCTCGGTGACTGGTGTTGTGCTGACGAAGCTTGATGGCTCAGCCAAGGGTGGCGTTGCCGTCGGGCTTGTGAATGAGATCGCGGTGCCGATCAAGCTTATTGGTGTCGGAGAAAAGATCGGCGACCTTCGCAGTTTTGATTCTAAAGCTTTTGTTGAGTCGATTATTTAGCTTGTCCGCCCTGTGCGGCTGGCTGTCGGCGTGCAGCCGTGAAAACGGCGAAATGCTTTATTGAAAGACGACATTTCATTGAACCCGCAGACAGTGGCAATTTCTGAAACTGATCTGACCGATGACTGTAGAAGCCATTGCGCTCGGCGCATGCGAAGTGCGAGTAATGCGGCGTGCGGGGTGCGCCCGCTGAGGCGCTTCGTTGTGCGTATAATGTGAAACTTGCTTAGGCCCAAGTCGGCGGCGAGTTCGTCGAGCGAGAATTCGGCATTTTCAATGTTCCGATACAAGATGGAAGTGATGTCTTTGAGTAGCATCTGCGAGAGGATGTCGCCACCGGTCTGATGTTTGAGCTTCGGCTGGTTATGCTTGGAGGAGTCGATGATCTCAAAGATGAGAGACTCGGTGAGGGCCTTCTGTTCAGATGAAGGCATAAGGCCTGAGCGAAGTTGCTCGTAGATCGAGCGTGCAAATTGGATGAGTTCGGGCTTTGCGATGGCGGGCGACAAAAACTCAAATGAATCTGCTGAGTCGTGTTTCGACGTCGGACGAAGGACCTCGTCGATCAGCTGTTCGTCTATAACCAGTGCTTTGAGATGGGTGTCGGCGCGCAGATAGTGTTCGTGGTGTTCGGTGCGCCCGTTGTAGAGGAGGCCGCTGACCTTAGCGAGGGAGTGCCTTTGTCCAGAGACTTCAAACTCAATTCCATTTGAAGTGCTGGCGTCTCCAAAAACGATTTCCCAACCCGCGTGGGCATTCACGACATCTCCGGTCGCATCGCGGTTGGTAACCGCGAAGCTGTGAATGGCGGAGCCATGATTGAGGTGGCCATTGATGTAGAGACTCATAGGTCAATATTTTCCTCACGCCGCAATAAGAGCGTGGACTATATCACCAACCACTGGAGGAATCGATGGTGTTGAGATTTGTCTTTATTGGAACGCTCATTTTTACATGCTGGGCTCAGAGTGAGCCGCTCATTGTCACGTCCGGAGATATGGGCTCTTACACGATCGAGATCGATGCCGCTGTCGATGGGCAGTGGCGCCGATTCCAGCTTGATACCGGCGCGAACTCGACGATGGTGACGGCCGATGAGCAGACGTTCTCGTATCCATCGACGGAAAAAGCGATGCATCGGGGGGCGGCCGGAGTGGCCGTTGAATGCGAGGTGATTCGCCCGGATGAGCTTCGCGTGGCCTCTTTACAGGTTGTTCGACCCGCCATCAGTCGCTGTGATCATGGGTTCACGGGATTCAACAACATGGGGTTTGAAGTGATTGCTGGGCAAATCGTGGAGCTGAACTTTCAACATTCCGTTATGCAATTTCACGTGACGCCGCCTGAGGATCAGAATTGGCACGTGCTCAAGAGACATGAGAAGGGCCATCTCGAGATTTCCATTCAGGTTGGTCGGGTTGCGCGCGGAGCGATTTTTGATACCGGTGCGCAGCTCTCTGCTGTCGACAAAGACTTTGTTTTGGCTCATCCGGAGATGTTCACTCGGCTTCAATCGGAGTCTCCGGTCGGTAATATCACAGGAAAACCCGTCGCTGCAGACTTCTATCAGTTAAATGAGATCGCCGTTGAGGGGCTCCAGCTCAAAAAACTCGTCGTGATTGCATTCGATTTTGGCCCTGAGCTTCGCCAGTATCTTGGGAGTGACACGCCGTTTATTCTCGGAACGAATGCGATCGTCAAAGCCAACTGGGTTTTGGATTTAAAGGCAAATCGGTGGGCGGTAACGACATTTTGACGAGAAACCAGCAGATCGGTTTTGACTCGCTGGCGGCTTTTCTGCAGATTGGCCGCGGTTCGCGTTCGAATTTCAAATTTCACTACGAGGAGAGCTCTGAATGAATCTCTTAAATCTGATCGTGATGGCTTCGATAGCTGCTGTAGTTCTGGTGTCATTCGATGCGAGTGCCTCGTGCACGGCTACTGTGACCTGCAAAAATGAAGACACAGCGACGTGCACGCACACTGGTGGAATTGGTGGTAACGCTCGCGCCGCAATTTCCATTTGTGGCATCACCACGACGAACAAGAGTCGGTTCTGTCAGACGTCGAGAGTGAATGAGCGGGGCGAGGTCTATTCAGAGCGTGTTGAACTTATTTGTTGCGATAAGGATGGCAATGCGGTTTCGATCTTGAGTACTGGGGCCGAGGCCGTATCGGCTCAGGTTTGCGCTTCGATCTAGAGGGCCGGTTTTGCGCGAGCTAACTTGACGAATTTCCCGCATGCCTCTGGAATAGAGCCTTCCCACATCAAAGATGTTTGAAGGCGAGGTTTCGATGCCACAGTTTTCGAAGACACTCATTTTGCCTCTTGTTGCCGTGGTTGCTGCCAGTGTTCTTTCCTGCGGTAAAAATGCGGATGATGCGAGTTCCGTTGGTCGCGCGGGCTCGATCACTGTCGATGTGAATGACGAAAACGCCCAACAAATTGGCGAAGTGATGGCGTCTATTGACGAGGCCGGTGGCGCGACCGGTTCGCTTGCGATTGCGTCAGTCGGAAGTCGCGCGAGTTGTGCGGGATACGGGTTTGGCTCGTGCACCGCGAACACAGTGAACCGCGTTTTCAATGGCTGTTCGATCGGCCTTTCGACTTTGAGTGGAACAGTTGGACTGACGTGGACGGGGAGTTCAGTGAACTGCACGCTCGGCGCAGCGGGTGATTCCATCCAGCGCTCTCCTAACTTTACCATGACCGGCCCTCGTGGTGGGACGCTTGCGGTGACCAAGGCCGGTGCTCTGGGACAGGCGCTGACTTGGACGGGCGGAACTGGCGCTAGCAAAACTTTCGATTTCACGAGCGATGGAATCAATCGTCGCATCACGCATAGTGGGGTGACTTATTACGACGTGACGACCCGAACGACTTCGGCAATCGCAGTTTCTGGCACGAGCCGGAGCGGTCGCGTCATGAGCGGCGGGACGCTGCGTCTGACCAATAACGTGACGGCGGCTACGTGTGACGTGTCTCCATCCAACGTGACCTGGGAGATGGGATGTAACTGTGCGACGAACGGCAGCTGGAGCGGCAACTGCGGCGGGCAGACCTTTGCGATTGAGATCACCGGTTGCGGTACCGGGACCTTGACGGCCGGCACCTCGAGCCAGTCCGTCGCGTTTGATCGCTGTCTTGCAAACTGATTTTCGCACGGCGCCATCTCGCCTTTTCCTCGTCTTATCCAGTATTTCCACCTAAACTGCTTCACGATGGCTGGACCATTTCAGACCGAGCGTAAGCACGAGCAAACGAAAGCGAATTCCGCGAAGCCGGGAGTACGACCTGTGGTTGGTACGACAGCTTCACGTCGTCCGTTGATTTCGAATCCAAGCGGAGTGAATCCCGGAGTGATTCAGACGACGACGGAGCAAACGGGAGCCGATGGCTCACGGGCGCGATCTTTCCAAGTTTCAATTGCTGGAGTTCCGCTGCGCCTTCGCTCGTCACACGATGAAGAAACTGTGAACGAACTTGTTCGTCTCGTCGATACCAAAATTGGCGAGACCCTTCCCCTCACCAAGACGGGTTCGATTCAGAATGCATCTATTCTCGCGGCCTTGAATTTGGCCGAGGAACTTCTGCTGCTAAAACGACGGGCGAAAGAGCTTGTCGATGGGCTTGAGGCTCGAGCGGCGCGCGTGATTGAGGATCTGGAAAAGTCTGGCCCGACGGCATAGGCGTAGTGTCTTGGCATTGGCTGGGACCGCTTGAGTCGAAGGGAGCAAAGTGACTGGGATACATACCACTGCTGCTGAGAAGCCTGAGCTTCGTCGCGAATTAAAATCGCGACTGAATCAGTTTTCGTCGCGTGCTGAAGCGGCACGTGCGCAGGCGGTACTTTCTGAATTCATTTCTGAATTTCTCTCTTCTCGTCCGGGCCTGTGGCTCGGGTTTCGCGCGCTCAGTGGCGAAGTGCAATTGCCCGAGGTTCATGGTGTGACTTGGGCGTATCCGCGTGTCGAGGCGAACGCGATGGCGTTTTATCGCCAACAGGCAAAGGCTCCGACTTGGCTTAAAAAGTCATGGGGTCTTGAGGAGCCTGCGGCTGATGGCACATGGTCGCTTCTTGCTGACATGGGCTCAGTGCGAGGCGCATTTATTCCGGGTTTGGGTTTTGATCGTGAACGACGCCGTTTGGGACGAGGGGGCGGTCACTATGACCGCTTTTTGGCTCAGCCTAGCGTTGTTCAAAATCAGATGTTTTTAAAAGTGGGAATTGGTTTTTCGGTGCAGCTTGTTGACGACCTACCTCGTGAGTCTCACGACGTGGTCTTGGACGCGGTGGTGACAGAGTCCGAACGGATCTGGGATCTCTTGAAGGCTGGATGAAAAGTAGAGTCGGTTTGAAGGGAATATGAAATGAATGAAATGATTTTGGCTGTCGTAGCGCTGGTCGCGGGTCTCGCGGGTGGTGCAGTGGGAATGCTTCTCTATCGAAATGCGATGGATGAGCGAACGAAAAAATCGGCATCCGATGAGGCCGAGCGGATCGTGTCAAAAGCGCGCTGAGGCTCAGCGTCTTGATCGCGAGTCGAAGAATCGTGCGAAGGATTTTGAGACCCGTGCCAAGAAGACGGCCGAGACGGATATTCAGAAACAAAAAGAGAAGCTGCAAAAGAAGAAAGCTCTTGTTGATCGCGAGTCTCGCATTGAAAAAGAGACGCAGACGAAGGAGCAGGAGCTTCAGGCTCGCCTGCAAGAAATCGGTTCGCGCGATGAGAAGGTGAAAATTGCGGAAAAGAAAGTGGCGGACCTTGAGCGCGAAGCGCTGAAGCAGGCCGACGAGTTCAAAGCGCGCCTTGAGCAGGTTTCAAAACTGACGCAGGCCGAAGCGAAAAAAGAAATGGTGGAAGCTCTCACGGCGGACGCCCGCACCGAGGCGGCCCGTCGCGCACAAGAGATTGAGCAAAAGGCGATTGAAGAGGCCGACGAGAAGGCTCGTCGCACGGTTGCGGTGGCGCTTGCTCGTTTTGCGAGCGAGTTCACGGCCGAGCGCACGGTCACTGTGATCAATCTCCCGAATGAAGACATGAAGGGTAAGATCATTGGTCGCGAAGGTCGCAATATTCGCGCACTCGAGGCCGCGTGTGGAGTCGACCTGATCGTCGATGAAACGCCGGAAGCGGTTGTGATCTCGTCGTTTGATCCGGTTCGTCGCGAAGTGGCGCGCAAGGCGCTTGAGAAACTGATGGAAGACGGCCGCGTTCATCCGGCACGGATTGAAGAGGTCATCGAGAAGGTGAAAAAGGACCTCTTTAAGACGATGAAGGACGACGGCGAGAAGGCTGTCTTTGAACTTGGGCTTCATGGTTTACACCCAGAACTGATTAAGGTTCTTGGCGGACTCAAGTACCGCCACTCGCTCACTCAGAATCTTCTTCAGCATTCGGCCGAGGTTGGATCACTTGCGGGCATCATGGCTTCTGAACTTGGTGAAGATGTGAAGCGCGCCCGTCGAGCGGGACTGCTGCACGATATCGGTAAAGGCATTGAGCACACGGTTGAAGGTTCGCATGCGATTGTCGGTGCTGACTTTGCAAAAAAACACGGCGAGAGCGATGCCGTTGTGCATGCGATTCGCGCGCATCACAATGAAGAAAAGCCGAACTCGGTTCTGGCCTTCATTGTGCAAACTGCGAACATTCTTTCGAACTCACGTCCCGGCGCGCGCCGCGGATCAATCGATGCCTACGTCCGTCGAATGGAAGATCTCGAGTCGATTGGAAATTCGTTTGACGGCGTGATTCGCACTTTTGCGGTTCAGGCTGGCAAAGAGATGCGCGTTTTGGTTGAGGCTTCGCGTGTGACGGATGAGCAGGCGCAGATGCTCTCATACGATATTGCACGCAAGATCGAACGTGAGATCAGTCACCCGGGCCAGGTGCAGGTGACGGTTGTTCGCGAAGTTCGCGTTGTCGAACACGCGCGATAGGGCAGGGAGAAGAACGTGACCGCGGTAAAAAAAGCGACGCCAAAAGAACAGCTCGAAGTCCTCAAACGAGGACTCGTCGATCTTGTCTCAGAGGCGGACCTTTTAAAGAAGCTTGAAAAATCGTACAGCACGGGACGACCGCTGATCGTTAAGTGGGGAGCTGATCCGTCGCGCCCGGATCTGCATTTGGGCCACGCCGTGGTGATCGAGAAGATGCGCCAGTTCCAAGAGCTTGGGCACGACGTGCATTTTTTAATCGGCGACTTTACGGCCATGATCGGTGATCCGACAGGGAAGAACGAAACACGTCCGGCGCTAACTCGCGAAGAGGTCAAAGAAAATGCGCGCACATATGCGCGCCAGATCTTCAAGATTCTCGATCCCGCAAAAACAAAAACGGTCTACAACTCAGAGTGGATCGATAAGCTCACACCAGTCGATTTTATTCGCCTGACATCGCAGTACACCGTTGCGCGGATGCTTGAGCGCGATGACTTCTCAAAGCGCTATAAGTCCGGAACTGCGATTGCGTTGCATGAGTTTCTCTATCCGTTGGTGCAGGGCTACGATTCTGTTGCGATGAAGTCCGATGTTGAGCTTGGCGGTACGGATCAGCTTTTCAACCTGATGGTTGGTCGCGATTTGCAAAGAGCCGCAGGCCAAGAGTCGCAGATCGTGATGACGACGCCGATTCTTGAAGGCCTTGATGGCGTTCAGAAAATGTCGAAGTCGCTTGATAACTATATTGGTTTCGACGATTCGCCGCGCGATATGTTTGGAAAAACCATGCGCATCTCCGACCCGCTGATGCTCCGTTACTATGAATTGGTGACTGATGTGTCGATGGCAGAGATTTCAGAAATGAAAAAAGCGATGGCCTCAGGCCAGGCCAATCCGCGCGACTTCAAGGTTCGTCTAGCGAAAACAGTGGTCACTCGCTTTCATGGTGCCGCCGCTGGAGCAGCGGCCGTGGAAGAGTTTGAACGCATTTTTGTGAATAAGGGTCTTCCGGATGAGATGCCTGAAAAGGAACTTCCGCTTCAGCGTTTGACGGGTGAAATCGATATCGCGGCTCTATTGAAGGAGCTTGATCTTTGCCCTTCGACTTCGGAAGCGCGCCGGTTGATTGAGGGCGGTGGGCTTGAAATCGGAGGCGAAAAGGTTCGCACGGTGAAGGCCAGTTTGGCGTTTAAGGCCGGTGCCGATGTGGTCATCAAGGCTGGTAAGAAAAAGTTTTTAAAGTTGAAGGTGAAGTGACGTGAAGGTCAAATTTGTACCCCAGAACGTCGAATTCGAAATTAAACCCGGTCAGAGTGTCATGCACCTGGCAGAAGACCACGGTCTGTACGTCAAGTCGGTGTGCCGAGGTGTGCCGTCGTGTGCGGAGTGCAGAGTGCGTGTGACCGAGGGAGAGGGCAATGTCCTGCCTCCGGGAGCGGCCGAGCTTCAACTGATCGGCAGCGGTTGGTTTATCGACCGACGCCGTCTTGCCTGTCAGTTGCACTGCATGGGGGATGCGACCGTTGATCTTTCGGAGCAGATTGCAAAGAAAGACGGCCTGATCGGCGGACGGAAGACCAAGAAGGCGCAATCCGTTGGCGACCGCGTTGAAGAAGAGATCACTATTCGCGATAGCAGCGCTTCGAATTCTGATAGCGAGGAAGAGGCCGAGCAGCCAAGTCGCGACTCTCGCCCTCAAGGGCGCCCAGATCGGCCGCGCGGAGACTCTGGTGGCGGTCGGGGGCCAGGCCCCGCATCAGGCCCAGGTCCAGGGCCGAAGGCGCAAGGCGGCGGTGGGCAGCGTTCGCGCCGAAACCGCGGTCCGTAGGCACAAAGCTTATTGCCAGTTTTTCTGATTGTACGGATCGTCGCTTCCGGCGGGCTGTGCTGCGGGCTTACGAACCTCTTTCACCAAGATATCAGGAAGCACGCCGGTTTTTCGATAGTTGCTCAAGATCTGTTGGCGAACTGCTTCGCTGACGTGCAGAGCATTGATGCGTTCGATATCCGATGAGGGTTCAAAGGAATTCTCAACGACCGCGATCACCTCACGTCCATCGGTAGTGGGGCTCAGCTGGACAGTCTCGCCTCCCGGGGCTGTTTCAACTGCACCTTTCGGGAGTGTGGCGTCGGCTGGATCGTCGCTGAGTTGTTTTTCAAGAAGAGCATGCTGATTTTCTGAGGCTTTGATGTACACCGTTTTTGCGGCTTCGGCAGCCGCTGCGGCTTCAGCGTCGATGGCCTTTAAATGGCTGTCGGTGAGAGTTTGTGAATTGGTGAGAGACTCAAGAAGTCCCGTTGCGCCCTTGGGAGCCTTCTCTGCGAGCCGTTGGATCTCGGCCGCCGGCATTGCGGGATGTTTTGCCTTGAGCTTCATCGCTTCGATCGATTTGCTAAGGCTTCCAATGCCGCCGTCACCTTTGAGGGTTTGGTCGAGCAGCATGCCGGAAGCGAACAGCCCGAGAAGTCCAAAGGCAAAGAAGAAGATGATCTTTTTGACTTGTCGCATGAGTACTCTTCGGAGGACTTTTTCGAACTCTCAAGTGTTTGCCGACTTCTCAAGTTGAGACGACCGGCGTATAACGAATGACATGAAAAGTTTTGTCATGCTTCGTCACGGTGAGAGTGTTTGGAATAAAGAGAATCGGTTCACAGGCTGGAAGGATGTCGAGCTTTCAGAGGCGGGGCGTGCCGAGGCCTAGCGGGCCGGTCAAACTCTAAAAGCCGAGGGCTATGCATTTGACTATGCCTTCACGTCTCTCTTGCGCCGCGCGATTCACTCTTGACTCGATCTTGAATGAGCTCGATACGCCGTGGCTGCCGGTTCAAAAGTCTTGGCGTCTCAATGAGCGTCACTACGGTGCTCTCACCGGACTCAATAAAGCCGAAACAGCCGCCAAGCACGGCGAGGACCAAGTGAAAGTTTGGCGCCGTAGCTATTCAACGCCGCCGCCACCAATGGCTAAAGATTCTCCCGATCACCCGCTCAATGATCGCCGCTATAAGGACGTTCCGCGTGCGGAGCTTCCCGACTGCGAGGCTCTCTCGCACACCGTGGCTCGTGTTGTTCCATTTTGGAACGACGTTATCTCGCCGAAAATCAAAAGTGGCGAGCGCGTGGTTATCGCGGCTCATGGCAATTCGCTTCGTGCGCTTCTTAAGCACCTGGAGGGTATTCCTGATGCTGAGATCGTGGAGTTGAATATTCCCACCGCTGTGCCGATGCTCGTAAATCTCAACGACGATCTGAGTTTTCACTCGCGCCGCTATCTTGGCGATGCCGACGAGATCGCGCGCGCGATGCAGTCGGTGGCCAATCAGGGAAAGGCGAAGTAGCCAGTTCCACGCCGGCATCACCTGGCCTACAGGCACGTAAAAAATGCCTGTGCGTTCTACTTTGAAGCCGAGTCGCGGGCTCTCATCTGAACTAAAATCCCCCTGTCTTTTCGTCATCCTGCACTTTGTTTGAGCAATTTGTACCACTCCCCCCAAAGACGGCAGAATCTGTGCTATAAGCTCATCTTGCACTTGTTTCGAGACCCGGGGGAGGACCGACCGTGAATGCTCATTCGAACCACGATGATTTGGATCCAATACGTGAAAACGTAGCGATTAAGACGACATCCGACGATAAATTTGCAGATAAGTTCGAAGATCAGTACGACGATCAGTCCGATGACCTCGATGAAGAAGAAGAGGGGGCTGTTGATCAGTTCGACCTCGATCCTGCTGATGGTGCCGCTGGTGCCTGGGCCGGTGCTGGTGCGGTCAATATCGACACGACCAAGAAGCGCACGATCACGATTGATGAAGAGGCCGAAGAAGATGACGTGGATCTCGATCAAATCGAGGACATCCTTGCTCTTCCAGAGGCGCAGTATCCGCGCTTCACGCTCGCAAAGAACAAAGCTCGTTTTTTGCGTATGGTGAGCTGGTACAAGAATAAACAGGAGTGGCTCGAAGTTGCGCCGCTCTCTGGCGTTTCAAAGCTCTTTAAGCAACAGACGAAAGAGCTTGTTGGAATCCGCGCTTCAAAGCTCGACTACGAAATGGAGCTTGAAACAGGAACGCTAACTCCATCGCAGCGCTCGTATCGCCGTGACGAATTGAAGATGTGCAAAGTTCACGAGAAAATGGCTGTGAACCTCATCGCGCGTATGCAGGTGAAGATCAAGTCGGGCCGTCGCTAGTCGATCATTCTTGATCAGGCGAAAGTAAGAAGGGTTGGCGATGAGCCAGCCCTTTTTTTTGGTCTAGTCGCGAGCGCTCGGTGCCGAGAGTCGCGTCGGCAGCTCGTCGCGGAGAAGTTTTGCGACACGGGCCTGAATTTCTGATTGCTCCTGGAGAGTTGAATCATCGAACAGTGAGGTGAGGACTCGGCGTGTGCCGCTTTCTCCCTTTTCAGCACTTGGCACTATGTCATTGGCGATCGCATAAGAGATCACGCGATCGGCAGTGATAAGCAGGCCGATGGAAACCTGTAGGCGATCAATGCGCTTTGATTTTTGGACTTCGCGCAAGGGATGTGTAGAGCCCACCGTTGAGACCGCTTGCTCGATGAGAACCGATTGCTTGGCGATCTCGTTTCTCCACTTGATACCGATTCGGTGAACACCGGGATCCGAAGTTTGGCGCGCATTGAGAATGTGTTGATCAATCACCGGCAATGCCTTTGACCACTCAAGAAGAGAAACCTCTTCGAGTTGAGTTTGGTCGTTCATCAAAAGGTCAGCGGCACAGTTTGCCGATGATTGCTCTCCGCAGGACGCTTTTGAGCTTGCGACAATCATGGAGAGTTCAGTGATGTAGACGATGGCGTTGGGGCCTTTGGGCGTCTTGCGTGTTGTCGGATCCTGCATTTGAAAAGTTCCGATCGGAGCTTTGTCGGTAAAAGACTTTCCTGGAATGGTGGGATTGAACGGAGCCGGATGAAAGGCGCTTGCTGGCGCACTCCAAGTGGCGATGGTCACGACGGCTGTTGCAAGGCATGAATGGAGGTTGCGCATGAGGAACATCCTTCTATTTAAGGTCGCAGAGGCCCCGTGCGACGGTTTTTCTCTCTCTATTGACTCTCTATTGGGAGGAGCAAACTGCGGACCAAGTCTGTGGTCGAGCTTGAAACTTGCGGGCACGTATTTTGGCGAGTGTCTAAACTTAAGACGTTCGATCGCGAAACACAGGGTGTTCTGAGTGCTTAGCGCGGAGGGAGGGGGGGCGTCTCAGAAAGAGGAATTTTTTTCCTCTTTTCCCCTCAGTTTCTCAGTTCGATGCGCCGATAGGTACTTTGTGAGGCGATTTTCGCCTCGTGAAGAGACGCTCGAACGACTGCTCGGTGAGCGATGCGGTCTTTAAAGTAAACGGAAGCGGAGGTCTAGCTATGGTACATTCTTCTTTTGTCGTCGTGTCTGACGATCAGCTTCTTATTCAGAAAGCCAACCAATTTGGTATGGCAAACGGTGTGACTGTAAAGGTCATGACACCGGCTGAATGGGATGCAGTAAACTCTCGAGGTGCTGAAGTTCCAAGCCTGGTTTCAGGCGCAGGACAAACAGATGCCTCGGCTTCTGGCTACTCGGCAAAAGTTTTGCCGTTCCCGGGAACTCCTGGCTACACGGGCACTGAAGCTCGTCGGTCGGTTGCGACAATCGATCAACTCGAAAGCGTTGCGATTGAAAATGCGATTGCGGCATTCAAAGGCAATCTCACAGAGGCTGCAAAAGCCCTGGGTATTGGTCGCGCGACATTGTATCGCAAAGTGAAGGCATACAACATCGACCCGTCGGCTGCTCGTAAGAAGAAGGCAGCTTAAGACCTTGTTTCTGAGCTTGCGACATTTAGCCACGCTTCTATCGGTGACGACATTCCTTGTGATGTCGTCACTGTTTTTTTTGGCGTATCGAGGCGCAGCGATGCAGCAGGCAGCGCTTGTCGCGTGTGAGCTTGTCGATCGCGAGTTCGTTGACGCCAAATCCCCAAGGGCGCAGGCTTGGATTGAAGATTGCCGACGAACATCGGTCGGAACGTCGATGCCTTCACATCAAAAGCTCAGGTGATTGAGCAGCTCAATGAGCGACTCTCGTATTTCCGAATTTCCCATATGGCGGCTTATGCACCAGAAGAGACAGTCAGTGTCTGGACGGGGGAGGCGATTGATACGGGCGCGAGAGCGCGACTGATCGACGGCGAGATTGTTGTTGTGCGACTTATTCCGGGCTCATCTGCAGCCAAAGCCGGCGTGCATCTTGGTGATTTGATTGTCGCGATTGATGGTGTGCCTGTGGGGCAGCCTGAAGAGATTGAGTCGTGGGCCGGTCTTTGGGAGGTCATTCGTCGTGACGATACACGCGTTCAACTGAGTGTCGAGGCGGACGTGCTGACCGATCCGATAGAGCCATATTTTACAGCGGACCGAGTACTTCGAGTTCCGACTTTTCTTCCGGATGCCTACTCGGATGAGGCCATGGAGCGACTTGCCGATCGAGTGGCTGTCGCCGATCGGCTGGTGTTGGACTTAAGAAAGAATCACGGTGGGAGCTTTCCAGCGATGCTCCGCATGGCTGGTCTTTTTCTATGCGATTCGCGTCTCATCGGCGCTGTTCTGGGGCAGACGATAGGGCCTGTGGACCGAGAGACGATTCCACTCGTGGACCCTCGCTTTATTCTAGAGAACGATCTGGCGGGCGATCTCCAGCTCGAGCGACTCGGGCGAGATGGCGTGATCGGGTTAAAAGTTTTTTCGCGTTCGAACTGCTTTCGCGGTCCGCTTGCGATTTTAGTCGACGAGGGAACCGCATCGGTGGCTGAGATCTTTGCGCAGGCCATGAAGAATCGACCTCAGACGATGGTCCTTGGTTGGTCGACAGCGGGGAAAGTGGTGATGGCGCGATGGTTTTCGATTGAGCCACTTGGGCCTGACTACACCATTTCGATTCCCGTTGGAGTTTATCGCTCGATCAAAGGCGAGGATCTTGAGCGCAAGGGTGTTTCTCCCGATGAGATTCTAAGAGATGAGCTACACGAATGGCGATCGGGAAAAGATCCTTGGATTCATTCGGCGCTCAAGCATCTCGATGTTCGCACTGTCTCACAATGAGACGCTTGCGATTCGGGTGTCGAACTCTTGAGCGTGTGACCAGCGTATTTGGTCGCACGAGACAGGGACGAGGCTATAGCGAGTTTAAGCGGGATTTGCGCGGAACACGAGTTGCACTCTGTCTCAGGTAAGCGCTGCTTCACTTGAGTGAAAGCGGTCGTGAGATGTGATCGGAATCGGAGGGCTATGTCAGACTCAAAATGAGAGAAAAAAAGACAGCAAGGTTATCGATATTTCGGAACGCTTGCAGGCCAAACAGTCGACAAGTCCGCTGCAAAAACTCAAAGTGCGTTTGGATCTCGAACAGGCGAAGGTCGCCATTCCGGCATCGATCATGTCGATTCTGATTGTGGTCACACTTGCCAATTCGAAGCTTTTAAGCGGAGAGCCCGCCGTTGAGTCAGCGACTCTCGCCTCAGAGGGAACGGTGATTCAGTCTCGCGGAATCGCGTCGGTTCCAACGGGGACGTCGGATGACGAGGATCGCTTGGTGAAGGAAATGGCATCGCGTTCACTCAGTGAAGCGGCGGCTATTGGTCGAAAACCATCGGCATTGGAAAAGTTCGCATTTGAGCAACTCGAGGGAAAGTACGCCGTTCGCGTGAACGACGGAAAGCTCACCGAGCTCCAGCTTTCGCCAGGCTCTGCGGATCCGATTCAATTTGATACATCATTTATCGAAAAGAACCGCTCGCTCCTACCAGTGGCTTACGATAAGAGTGTTCGCGTTGGTACTGAGAAGTCAGACACTGAGGTCAAGGAAACGTATCACCTCGTGAACCAGCTTTCGATGCCGATGGCGGAGATTCAGGTTCGGCTCAGCGAAACGCACCACCTTCTCGGTATGCGCGTGATCCCGACGAATGTTGCAGGCCAATAGGCCAGGCCAGTAAACCAGAACCAAATTCATATTCTCTCATTGCGAGGCTTATCGAAACCGATAAGCCTTTATGGTCATTCGCGATCCATTTGAAAAACCCGTTGCGCGAAAAGAAGAGCGCTTTGGTTTTGCTTTGCCGTTCGATCGGCTGGCGTCGCATGTGGCTGACCTTATCATCCTCGCTCCATTGATGGCTTTGGCG
>JADJOF010000003.1 GCA_016713885.1 Bdellovibrionales bacterium
CACGAAGCCACAGCGTGTGGTGATCTGGGGCTTTGGTCTTCTGGGTTCGAGCTTTTATCTGGCACTCAATGAGATTTTGCCACATTGGAACTTCTTGGTTGTCGACCCGGCTCTTGATCAAGCTGCTTTTATGAACTGGCAGAAAGAGAGAAAGCTCACCAATATCGCGCTGTCGAATGAGGTGAGTGTCAAGACAGCTGCGCTCGTCGTTCTGGCGGCGCCGGTCGATGTGAATGATCGTCACTTGGCTTCAAGCGATTTTCAAAAAGGCGCACTTGTCATTGATCTTGGCAGCACGAAGCGCTCAATTCAGGATCAGTTCCAGAAAAAGTCTGGAACAGAATTTACGTTCATTGGCGGGCATCCGCTGGCTGGCAAAGAGGTCGCAGGCTTCCAAAATGGTGACGCTCTACTTTTCTACAACAAAGTGTTTTGCTGGGTGGCGCCACCGACGCGACAGGTAACTCCTCCTGAGAAGGCCACAGCAGATGCACTTGCGCTTTGTTTGGGCTCAAAGCCGTTTTGGATGTCAGCTGACGAGCACGACCATGCACTTGCGTGGACAAGTCACCTGCCGCAGCTGCTGTCGACGACACTTGCGAACGTTTTAATGAACAAGAAGTTCTCTCAAGAGGTGGACTACTTTCCTGGTTATATCACTGAGCTTTTGCGGACCAGTGGTGCGCAGCTTTCAAGATGGGAGCCGATCTTTAAATCAAACGCAGTTGAAGTGAAGCGAACTCTCGATGAGTTGATCACAGGGCTCAGCAGTGTTCAGCAGAAGCTCGACGATCCGAGTCGGCTCGCCATCCAGTATTCAAACTCAAACCGGTTCTACAATCGCTTTCAAGCGGCGAAGAAAAAGGCCTAATATGATTATCATCGTCAAACGAGGTGCGACTCGCGAACAGATCACCGAGATGGTCGGAAAAATTACGTCGATGGGCCTCACGGCTCACTCGGTCGAGGGCCAGCAACAGTACACGATCAGTGTTTTGGGTAAGACCGAAAAAGTCGACATGAATGAGTTCTCGTCGATTGCCTATGTCGAGTCGGTGTTTCGAGTGTCGAAGCCGTTTAAGCTTGCTTCGAGAGCGGCAAATCCTGAAGGCACGAGAATCAAACTGAAAAATCTTGAAATCGGTGCCGATCGAATGATTGTGATGGCCGGGCCATGTTCAGTTGAGAGCGAAGATCAGGTGATGCGAATTGCGCGTGCGGTGAAAGCTGCCGGTGCCACAGTTTTGCGCGGTGGTGCTTTTAAACCGAGAAGTTCTCCCTATGCATTTCAAGGGATGGGGCTTCGCGGCCTTCAGCTCTTAAAGCAGGCGTCACAAGAGACGGGGCTTCCGGTGATCTCGGAGGCGATGGATCTTGAAGGTGCCGAGATGATGATGGACTACGTCGACATTTTTCAAATCGGCGCACGCAACATGCAGAACTTTTCTCTTCTTAAAGAACTTGGAAAAATGGATAAGCCCATCATGTTGAAGCGAGGCATGTCGGCCACGATCGAAGAGTGGTTGATGAGTGCCGAATATATTTTGGCCGGCGGCAATCGAAACGTTCTATTGTGTGAGCGAGGCATTCGCTCTTTTGACTCGCAGTACTCTCGAAACACGCTCGATCTGAATGCGATTCCGATCTTGAAGTCGCTCACGCACTTGCCGATTGTTGTCGACCCTAGTCACGGCACAGGCCATCGGCATCTGGTGGCGCCGATGGCGCTCGCTGGAATGGCGGCGGGTGGAGATGCGCTGATTATTGAAGTGCATGATCGGCCAGAAGAAGCACTGTCGGATGGACCGCAGGCGCTTCTCCCGAGCGATTTCTCGGAGCTGATGGGAAAGCTTGTTAAAATGGGTCGTGCTCTCGATAAGAATGTTATTACCGAGCTCGAAAGAGAACGGACGGCCGCCTAACATGAGTGGCTTCAGATTCGATGGCGTCATCCCGGCATCGAAATCACTTTTTAATCGTGCGCTGATCTGTGCGTCCTATGGCGACGATGTGATTTTACATGGAGACTCAAGTTGCGACGATGTGGTGAAGATGAAGGCTGCCATCCATACGCTTGGCTCCGGTCACGACTTTGACTGCGGCAGTGCGGGAACGGTTTTGCGATTTTTGGCGCTCAGAGTGTCTCGAATTCCAGGTCGCCATGTGCTTCGAGGAACGACGAGGCTCTTCAGTCGTCCGCAAAATGATCTGCAAGATATTTTGAATCAGCTCGGCGTTAATCTCGTTTTGCATACTGACCACATGATTGTTCAAGGTGACGGTTGGCGGCCTCAAGCACCTCGCGTGCGCGTCAGTCGAAAGAATTCAAGTCAGTTTGTTTCAGGCCTCCTGCTCAACGCGTGGAATCTGGAGTTTCCGCTTGAGATTGAGTGGGATGAAGTCGGTGTTTCTGATGGCTATTGGCAGATGACAGTTCGGCTGGTGAAAGAGTTTGGAATGAACGTGTGTCAGACTGAGCGTGGCGTTCA
Source organism: Bdellovibrionales bacterium (assembly GCA_016713885.1). Lineage (GTDB taxonomy): Bacteria > Bdellovibrionota > Bdellovibrionia > Bdellovibrionales > JAMPXM01. The sequence goes on from JADJOF010000003.1 coordinate 2,490, forward strand.
AGTTCCAGAGCGGTCGGAAGTGAAACTCAAACAGTATCAAGTGGAGAGCGATTTGAGTTCTGCGTTCGCGATCGCCGCTTATGCGGCTCTGAACGGCGAGGCGATATTTCGCCACTTTCCGTTTTCGAGTCTTCAGCCAGATAAGGTTTTTGTTTCGGTTCTTGAAGAAATGGGGGCGGGTGTTCATCGCGATGAAGACTCCGTTCGCATCTTTCAAAAAGGTGTTCCACTTAAAGGAATTCATTGGAACTTAAACGATTGCCCCGACCTATTTCCGGTTCTCGCGACACTCTGTGCGTTTGCGAGTGGGCCATCGAGGCTTGATGGCGCTCCACACTTGGTTTTTAAGGAGTCCAATCGAATTGCCAAAACCAGCGAGCTTCTGATCCCGCTTGGTGTCGAGACAAAGATCCTGTCGGATGGCATGGAGATTTGCCCGCCTGGGTCTTTCGTGACAGGTGGGGCTTCATTCAAGTACGATACGGATCACGATCACAGGCTTGCATTTGCGGCGGCGCTCGTGGCTTCGCAGCGACGCGGTATTGAAATTCAGCATCCTGAGGTCGTAAACAAGAGCTTTCCTGAGTTTTGGAATTTATTGACTTGCGCGTGAGAGGAATACTTTGTCGGCCAATTCGTTCGGATCCAGATTTCGCATCACGAGTTTCGGCGAGAGCCACGGCGTTGCGCTCGGCGCGATTGTCGAGGGCTGTCCAGCCGGTGTGACCTTTGATATGAGCTTGATCACCTCTGAGTTGGCGCGGCGTCGTCCGGGACAGAATGGGATTGTTTCAGGACGAAATGAAGAAGACGCACCCGAGGTGCTGAGCGGCGTTTTTGAGGGAAAAACATTGGGAACCCCGATTGCGGTTATCGTTCGCAACAAAGACGCGCGATCCGAGGACTATAAAGAGATCGCCTTTTCTCCTCGTGCCGGGCACGCCGATGATCTTTGGCGGAGTAAGTTTGGACACTCGGATCACCGAGGCGGTGGCCGGTCATCTGGGCGCGAAACCGTGGCCCGTGTCATTGGTGGAGCGATTGCGCAGATGGTTCTGCGAGAAGCCGCACCGAGCCTCCGCGTTTTTGCCTTCGCTAGCCAAATTGGACCAGTGAAGCTTGATGATGCTGAGGTTCTTGAAGTCGAAAAAAGACTTGTTGGTCGAGAGATCGCGGTCGATCAGTTTTCATCGCGTTTTCCTCACGTGGTCAAAAACGCCGAGATCGAAGAAATGCTCTTAAAGGCAAAGGCTGAGGGCCGAAGCTACGGTGGTGAGGTGCAAGTTTTTATCGCGAATTCTCCGATGGGACTTGGACAGCCCGTGTTTCATAAATTGAAATCGGATCTTGCTGCAGCCTTTATGAGTGTTGGCGCAACGGCAGGTGTCGAGCTTGGCGATGGGCGCGAGGTGATGGAGGCCGAGGGCTCGGAGTTTCATCGTCAAACGGACCAGCGGCAGTACGGCGGCATTCGCGGTGGAATCAGTACGGGCGAGCCGATTTTATTGCGTGTGTTTTTTAAACCGACTGCGACAGTTCTTGATGTCGCAAAAAAAGGTCGCCACGATCCGTGTATCGTTATTCGCGCGATACCAGTTTTGGAGTCGATGGCGTGGATGGTGATGGCGGATCATCTGCTCTGGGCGCGCCAAGACCGAATCTAGCGCACGCGCCACATGGCGCGGAGCTCGTGGCCAGCGACCGACTTTGCTGTCGCGAGAATCTTATCACCGCGACCAAGGCGGGCAACTCCCGCGGGCGTACCGGTGAGAAGAATATCGCCAGGGCAAACGGGGAAGCGTTCAAGGACGTAGCGGCGAAGTGTTTCAAAATCAAAAACCATATCGCGCGTGTTGCCGCGTTGGCGGATTTCGCCATTCACCTTAAGTTCAAATTCAAAATGAGGAATTGCGGGCGGAAGCGGCATTGGTTTTGAGAGCGGGCAGCTCTCTTTAAAGGACTTGGCGAGTGTCCATGGTTGGCCGGCGGCTTTCAGTTTATTCTGAAGGTCGCGGGCGGTGAGATCGAGAGCGAGGTGAGCGGCGTCGAACTCAAGGTCGGGGCCGAAGCGAAGCGCGATTTCAAGTTCGTGATGAACGTCGTCGCTGTGTGTGGGAAGGGAAAACTCGTCTTTCAGGGTGACGGTGCTGCCGGCTTTCAAAAAGATCAGCGGATTCTCCGGGACGGTGTTGCCGAGTTCTTTTGCGTGATCAGAATAGTTGCGGCCAACGGCCCATACGTTTTGAATCATTTCTTTCGCCTTCTCCAAAGTCCGTCTTGATAAAAATAAACGCGGCGCGCGGCCGGTGTCCACGGTTCTGATTGTTCAAGTTCGGATTCGTCGCTTTCAAGAAACATCACAGCGGTCTCAAGCCAGTCGAGGTGAGAGACAACGAGAGTGACGTCGGCCGGGGCGGCTTCGCGAAGGCGGGTGCTTTGAATCCATTGGCGGACTCGACTTTCAAAATCGGGTACGGTTTCGCCAGGCTGTCGCTCGTCGCAGTTGGGGTCGATCTCGATCTTAAAAAGAAGGTCGTCGGCCAGAAGCCGAAGCGTCTCTTGGCTGCGTTTTCGGGGCGTGGCGATAAGACGAGTGGGGCGTGGGAGGCGCTTTTCTTGAACGTCGCGGGTAAGCCGCATCGCTTGCTCTCGTCCTTCGGCTGTCAGGCGGTCTAGGCCTGTCAGATCGCGTGAGCCATGCCGCATCAAGATGAGGATGGGGGTGCCTCGCGAGCTCAATTCTGCGCTTGATCCAGTCAAAATGACCTCCCCTCAATTCAAACAGTCCACTTGAAACAATACGCTTCTTTCGCGTAGTCTGGTCAGATCATGTCGTCAGTTGAACGTGTTCACAAGTACCTAACAAAAGATCTCACGGTCCGTGCGGCTGCCGTTGTTGCGACTCGGGTTGTCGAAGAGATGCAGGCCACGCAGAACAGTTTTCCGATCTCGACTGTCGCCGTTGGGCGCTCGATGGTGGCGTCACTTTTGATGGCGTCGCATCTGAAAAACAAGCAAGAGCTGTCGGTCTTTATTCAGGGCTCAGGCCCGCTCTCGCAGGTTTTTGCCGAGGCGAGCTTTGAGGGCAAGGTTCGCGGTGTTTCAAGTCACCCTCATCTTGAAATGCCCATCGAGCACGAGAAGATTTTGGTTGCGCCGGCGATCGGTATTGGTCTCCTCACAATCACGCATCACTTGCCGATTGGCGGAGCTCCTCATCGCGGAACGGTGGAGCTTGCGACGAGTGAGATTGGCGATGACATTGCCTATTATCTTCAGCAATCGCATCAAATTGGCTCTGTGGTTTCTCTCGGCGTCCACGTGAATACGTTTGGCAAAGTTGAGGCCGCGGGCGGAATCTTGATCGAGCTCATGCCGGGTCACACCGAAGAAACGGTGAATGCGATCGAGGCTCGAGTCAAAAAAGCGAAGTCGATCTCGACTCGAATTCTTGAGGGCGCGACGGCTGAGGACTTGATCAAAGACTATCTTGGCGACTTTGAGTTGATCGAGATGGATCACGACTACCCGATTGAATACAGCTGTCGCTGTACGGCAGAGCGCGTGAAGCGATCGGTGGGTCTGTTGGGCCTTGAGGATTTGGATTCGACGATCAATAAAGCCGAAGAGCTTGAAGTGTCGTGTGAGTTCTGTGGCCGTCGCTATGTTTTAACCGTCGACGACCTCAAGGAAGTTCGCGCTGAAGTTTACAAGCAGTCGCTGAACTAAAAACCTAAGGACCGACGTGCGTGACCCCGATTGGATCGTTTCCAAACCGACGGGCAATTTCTAGGCGTAGATCTTTTGCTGGGTCTTGGCGTTCGAGCAGCATGGCCTCAAGTTTTACGAGGTCGGGTTTGACCATGAATGACGCGTGGCAGGTCATCGCGGACCACGGTCCTTCGCAGCTTGCTGTCGCAAGAGGGCCGGCAAATTCGCGTCGGTTATCCATTTTCGCGGTCAGGTTCATCTGGATGAATTGTTCTCGCCCAAGCAAAAGATCGGGCAGAGTATAGCTCATTGTGGCGACTCCGTTGGCTTCGTCGGTGAGGTCCAATGTGTAATTTGCAATCGGGAAGGTCGCCACCGCGCGCAGCTCGGCGCCTGCATTGGCGGGAACCGGAATCGTGTAGGCTGCATTCAGAATTCGAATATTGGGAGCGTTGGCCGTCGTCGCGTGGGTTGCCAAGAGAAGGCTGCCCAGCAGAGCCGAGGCGGTAAGCGATTGCAGAAGAGTCATTGTGGTCTCCGGACCTGGCTAAGAGGGTCTTGTCGCTTTAACATATATCGGGTTCCTCGGCCAGAGCCCCAGCGAGTGAGGAAGCCTTTTTTAGTGAGTTCGGTCAGGTCGCGGGTGGCGGTGATCCGAGAGACCTCATAGCTGCCGATGAGGTCTTGGGGAGCCAGCGAGCGTTCGCCGAGGGGGCGGCCCTGCTTCTCTGCTTCGTGAAGAAAGGAAAGGGTCTCGATCTGACGATAATTGAGCTGTGCTGTTCCAGGCGGGGTTGGGTTGGCGTCTTACAACAATAATGAAGTTTTCAGGACCGGCGTCGATTGCGTCCTCGAAGAGCTGAAGATAGCCCCGCTGAAAAAGCTCCATCCGATTGCGGAGATCGGCACTGCCGAGAAGCCAGCGTTCGATGGAGTTCTGGCCGAGAAGCTTCACGGGTCTATCGGCGGCAAGTTCAAGCCCTGCGGCTCGAGTTTTTTTTGAGCGCGTTCGATGATCGCGATCGCGCGATCGGTGTCGCCCAATCGGAAGTGGCTATAGGCCTCACGCACGGCGAGTGAGGCCTCTTGGCGCCGATGGCGGATCGCGCGAATCAGCGGACGGGTGCTGCCGATGATTTTGAGCGCCTCGCGGTAGCGACCTCGTAGGTTGTGTTGGCGCGCCAGTTCAATCAGGATATTGGCGCCAGTATAGCTGTCGTAGTGTGTGCTTTCTTTGAGCAGGCGTTCGAGCACTTCGTTTTGTTCGAGATGGTTGGAGTCGGCTGTCGCGCTGGCGATCGCAATCGAAGCACGCAGAGCGGTGAGATGAGTTTTGTTGTCGATTCGATTGGCGGTGTCGAGTGCGGTCTCAAGGCTTTCAAGCCCCTTTTCAATCTCACCCATTTGCAAGAGGGCGTGGCCGCGCAGGTCAGCACTGAGGACGCGTTCATGAAGTGACTTCGACTTGAGTGCAATCAGCCAGGCTTTGTTCGCCCAGAACAGCGCCTTTTGAAAACGGCCTTCGAAAAATGCGTAGAATCCGAATCCTTGATAGGCAAAAAATCGACTGCGGTCCTGCGTTTGTAGTGCGTTTTCGATGAGAAGCGCCCGAGCCTCACGAAATCGAGATGATCGAGTCATCGAAACCGCGATGTAGAATCGAGGTAAGGAACTTTCGGTTGTCGTAAGCGCCAAAGCGTCATCGACGCGACCGGTGAGCGCTAGACTTGCCGCAATCCAATTCTGTGATTTTGGATTGAGAGAGAGACGCCCTTGATCAAAGGCGCGAGCCAGCTCACTGTATTGGCCTTTGAGAAATCGCTCGCGCAGGGTCATTGCGCCATCATCTCCGTAAAAGCATCAAAATGCATCATTTTTTATCAGCGTCTATTCGTTCGTTTTCTTGGCGATTGATTCGATAACAGAGGAATAGGAACGACATCAGTTGGGAGTCGTTTAACAAGAGGAGTACGAGATGAATGCGCAAGAGATGAAAATGGAAGTTGGATTTTTGACTAAAACTTTGGGTGCCTTGGGGGTGTTGGCGAGCCTTCTTTCGGCAAACGTCGGCCAGGCCACGGTGGAGAAGTCAGGACGGGTATTGGTTGTTGTGAGCGAACTTGATAGCCGAGTGGCTCCGGAGCTACGGGGGCTCTACCAGATCATTGAGCAATTAACTCAGGTCACAGCGGGTGTGACCTTGGGGTCCGAATACGCGCAGGTTCGAGTTCTCAAGAACTCTCAGGCGACACTGGCGAACTATGCGGCCACTCTTCGCGCATTGGCGAGAAATCCATCGGTTCAAGCGATTGATACCATTCTTTCGGTTCACGGAAGCACCGGGTCGTTGCTCTTTGCGGAAGGAAGTCAAAGCATGGGGGCGCTTGAACGAGCCGTTCTTCCTGCCGGTATGCCGACGGCGGAACGTGCGACCTTACGTCGCAAGCTTCGGATCATGTACAATCTTTCCTGCTTTGGTCAGTCGCATAATCGGACCTTTTTCGATATCGGTTATGACATTGTTGCCGGCAGCAAAGGTGTGAATGCCAATGCCGAAGTCGAGTTTGTTCCGGTATTGACGAACATTCGCCTTGGCGGTCGCTTCGTTGATGGTTTTGCTCCGTCGAATAACGATGTTGCACTGTCGGTGGCGGATGCGCCGCTTCGCTTAGCCGGCAATCTCGCGCAGAACGCTTTGCGATTCACAGACTCCAAGAAGGTCTTTACAGGATTTGCTGCCACACGAATCAATACAGATGCACGTCCGTGAAGGGTGCGCTGATCAACTCATCAGTGGCAAGAGGGCCGTGCTCAATGAGCGCGGCCCTTTCGACTTGAGATAGAGCACTTTTACGGTTGGTTTTTTGTAAAAACATGTAGCCCATCCCTAGTCGATATACGTAGGATTGGGGCCGCCTTCAGTGTGAACACGATCGTAGCGCTAAAGGGTCGATGGGGTGGCGATGATTTCAAATCAGTCGTGGTATCAGGTCTTGAGGGCTTTTTCGGGTCTTTTGATCGCCATGCTGATTCTCACCGCGGCCTACTCCTTTGATCGGTATCAAGATCGGAGGGATCAGCCCAGCGAAATTGCGGCACAGCATCGTCGTTCGCCAAATGAAGAGTCGCCGCTCAACTTTCAGTTGCTGGATGAGTCAAAGAGCGCGGGCGTGGATGGCATGCCAGCGCAGGCAGAGGGGACCGAGGATCAAAGTGGTTACTATGGCGAGGCTTTGCGACGCCTCAAGGGTGCAGCCGTGGCTGTGGCCGACGTGAATAGTGACGGGCGCCCCGATATTTTTGTGACCTATTCGCTTTTTAAAGATGAATCTGCCAATCGACTTTTTATCAATCAAGGCGGCGGCCGCTTTGAGGATACGACTGAGAAGTCTGGTCTGGCGGGGCTGCATGGTCGAGGACTCTTTCTTGATCTAACCAACAGCGGTCGGCGCGATCTTGTTTTGCTACAGAACTGTCCCGCAGTGTATCGCAACGACGGCAAAGGTGTTTTTAAGCGCGATGAGAGCGTTGATCTTGGCTGCCATTGCGCTATTTTTGGCGCCAACGTTTTGGATATCAACGACGATGGATACATCGATCTGCTCCTTTCTCCTTATGCGGCAAAGTGCAACGAATCTCCAAACAATCGAGCACAGGCGACCAACGGCGGTTTGCCTATTTTTTTTGAGAATCAAAAAGGACTGACATTTAAGCGAGTTGAACGACCGGGGTTGCCTGTTCGCCCAGGCTGGACGCATGCGATTGGCGTTGCCGATATTGACTATTCAGGTCGGAGCGACATTTGGTTTGCGACGGATTATGGCTCCGATCGCATTTTCCTCAATGACGGCAAGCATGGCTACACCGACGTGACGAGCGAGAATACCGATCACACATATCAGGGAAACGGAATGTCGGCCGAGATGGCGGATATCGATAATGATGGACGCCCAGTCGTGTTTGTCTCACATGTGTTTCAACGTTATTACAATGTTGAGGGCAATGCGCTTTGGAAGTGGCAGGCCGGTCATCAGTTTTTCGAGATTTCGAGTGAGCGAGGTGTCAACCGATGTGGCTTTGCGTGGGGCGCGAAATTTGCCGACGTGGATAACGATGGATGGCAGGACCTTGTTGTCGGAAATGGATTTCGGTCGGCAAACCGCGAGCGCAATTACTATTTTGCCAACGGGACTGTGGACTCTGGCGCACAATACATGCTTCGGCAGTCGCGCATGTGGCCGTCGATGCGCGATCTTTCGTGGAGTGGCTATCAGTCGCCGTGTCTGTTTATGAATCAAGGTGGCAAGTTCGTCGATATGGCGAAGTTCACAGATTTTAGCTATAATTTTTCGTCTGATAATCGTGGGGTTGCGACAATTGACGTCGAGAACGATGGTCGTCTTGGTTTCGTTTTCTCCAATCAAAGTCAACCGGCGGAACTCTATCGGAATCGTCCTATAGGGAAGTCTCCGCCTCCGGCATGGATTGGGTTTGAGCTGATTGGCAGCCGTGCCAACCGCGATGCTCTTGGCGCTAAAGTCGAAGTTCGCCTCAACGACGGTCGTGTCTTGAGGCGTGAGATTCAGCCGTTTAACGGCTACATGGCGCAAAGCGACGGTCGTGTGCATTTCGGCTTGGGGCACGCGCCAAAGATTAGCTCTGTTGTGATCACGTGGCCGGGTCCTCGGTTTGGGGAACAAAAGCTTTCGGGATTTGAACTTGGTACCTATAACAAGGTTGTCGAGCAATGAAGCCAAGGGTGTTGTTAGGCGTTGAGATTCCTTCAATTCGAGATCCGCGCTGGATTTTTCTACTCTCGCTGACGAGCTTTGTTGTATTTGCGGTGCTGTTTCCTGGCTTTCGGCGAACGCCTGAGCAGATGTTGGCGTCGTTGACGACGTGTATTGGGCTTGAACTCGGTATCGCTCGCCTTTTGGGTAAGAAGATGATCTTCCCCCTGAGCGCTTGGATCACTTCGATGGGAACGCTCTTGCTGACGGACACAGCAAGCGTCGAAGGAGTTATGATCGCAGCGACTCTTGGTATTCTGTCTAAGCAATTGATCACTATTCGGGGCCACCATGTTTTCAATCCGGCGAATTTCGGCGTCCTTGTGGCTTATTTTTTCTTCACCGAGATGATCACAATTTCGCCGGGACGCTGGGGCGGGACAGTGACGACGGTCGGTGCGGTTGTCGCGCTCGGTCTGTATATTGGATTCAAGGTGAATCGTCTTTATCTTTCGCTCAGTTTTGTCGCGAGCTATTTCTTGGGCTGCGCTTTGATGGCGCAGATATTGGGGCGCCCCTTATTGGCGCTTTGTCTGCCTATGACGGGTGCCGCCTTTTACCTCTTCACGTTTTTTATGATCACGGATCCCAAAACGTCGCCCGATCGTCCGCATGAACAGATCGTCTTTGGTTTTTTTGTGGCGACTCTCGCAACGTATTTGCGGTTGATGACAGTGGTGAGCAATCTGTTCTTGGCGCTTTTTGTTGGGACGGCGGTTTACTCGGTCTGGCGCAATCGCGACCTGATTGTCATGCCGAGGTCTGAGGCCGCATGACATCTTGTCGTTCCTGCCCGGCTTGGCCACAGAGTGTGTTTAGAGAGTTTGATGATGTCGAAGTTGCGACGCTGGCGCAGCATAAGCGTCCGTGTCATCTCAGTAAAGGTGATGTACTGTTTGAGCAGGGAACTCCGGTGCGTGGCATGTACTGCAATGCCAACGGTCTCCTCAAGGTGCTGCAGAAAAATCAGAACGGAAAAGTTATTTTCTCGCGTCTTGTTTTTCCATCCGATTCGGCGGGGCATCGCAGTCTGTTTATTGAGGCCCTTTACAAGGGCACAGCGTCGGTTGTTTCTGATTCCGCTGATGTTTGCTTTATCGAGATGGCCGACGTTCTTAAGCTTTTCTCTGAGAACAGTGTTTTTGCGCGCAGTTTGATTGTGAAACTCGCAGGTGAGTTGGATCGTTCTGTCACTGAGCAGATTCAAATGAAGGAGCTCTCGTCGTTTGCGAGACTTTGTCAGCTGTTGGAAGGACTCTTTGAGAATTTTTCTGAGGTTCAGAACGATGCAAAGGTCTTGCGCTCGGCGATCTCAAAAGTAGACATTGCACGCTTGCTTTCCGTTGCGGACGAGACCGTCATTCGTTGGATGGCCGATTTAAAGCGAGAAGAAATCATCGACCTTCGCGACCGACGATTTGTACTGCTGAATCCTGCGAAGCTTCGGGCCTACGCTAAGGGTTGAGATACGCCTGCCAGAGTTCAAGAGCGGCCTGCTCGTTTCCATTCAGACCGGCGGCTTGCGCGGATGGCCGAATGTTGAGCCGCGATAGGATGAAGCGAGTCGTTTCTGTTTGCTCTGGCTTAAGTCCCACAGCAAGCATGTCCTGCTTGGTCTGTGCTGCTGGCTCAAGGAGTTCTTCGCGAATAAAAGCGAGACCTGCGACGCCGAGTCGTGCTTCAGAAAAGTCGACATCCACTCGCATTGCGAGTTTAAACAGTTGGCTGATCGTTCCGTAGTCAGCAAAGTCGGTCGTCATGGATAAGAGTGCCAAGCCGAACATGTTGTATCGAGTTTGAAGAAGCTGGCGAATGCGGTCGGGGCGTGAAAGCACCTCTTTGATGTAGTGAGGACCCGCGGGCAAAACAACGCGACCGGCATCAATCTCAGGCTTCATCTTCAGCGCATGAATAATGAGATCATAGATCGACATCGGCTTACCAAATGCTGGATCGGCAAACTGCTTTCGATTGTTTTTACTGATTGCAAATGCCATCGCATTGAACGCAGCGGCTTTGTTCTCTTCAGAGTGTTCGTTTCGATTGGGCTTTGCCTCAGGCCAAACTTGACCGTGCTTCGGTGCCAACTCATCAAGGCGAGTCATGAATTCAGAAAGCGTTTGCTGGTAGAGAAGCAGGCGTTGCGCTGGCTCAGCGTCGCGTCCAACGTCGCCAAGAAGCTGATGCTCGTATGACGAGACGTAGAGAGTGGCTTCAGCGAGGCGCGTTTGAAGCGACATGACTTTAGTGATTTTGTCCATCGACGCGCGACGGAGTTCAGAGGCCGAGCCTTGGCGACCGGCATCGAGAATTTCATTTGAAGTTTTCGCGACTTGGCCCGTTGTGGGTGCAATGTTGTCTTTTGAAATTTGCAAAAGCTCTTTCATCTGTTCGTTTGTCGTGCCCATCTCGTTGCCGAGAGTTTTCGTGGTGTTGTTCATTTCACTGGTGTTGTCCTTCATCTCGTCGACCTTTTTAAGCTCGCTGCAGGCCGAGAGGCTGAGGGCACCGATGAGTCCAAAGACCGCGATTTGAGATGACGGGACAAGATTTGGTTTTTTCATAGAGCCGTTTTTCATGAAGTCGCTAGAGATCAAGACCCGTGCCGACGGGAGAGGGGATGTCGCCAAGCTCACGCAGCCAAGCTGTCAAACTTATGGGCAGGCTATTTCTTTTTTTCTGAATGCTTTTTGAAGTCTTGAATTGTGATGAATCCGTAGGTGCGTTTTCGAATCGTGTCGCGGGCCACGTCGCGGAGCTCTTCAAGGACGTCGTCTTCAAAAGCGTGTGGGATCATGCCTTGGCGTTTTAGGTCTGAAGTGTACTCCTCTAGAACCTGGGGAATAACGCTCTCTGGACGCTCGGATTCAACCAGAGCATTCATCAAGTGATAGTCAATCAGTTCAAGGAGTCGTGCGTTCATCTGAATTCTTATCGTCTTTTTGAGCGGAACAGTTGACTCGGCAAAGGGCTGATAAATGATAGGGGCGTGTCAAAACTGAAAAGAGTCCTCAACCAAACTGAAATCGAAGGTCTAGCCGATGAGCTGCGCGGTCTTCAGGGGGCGCAGCTTCAAGAAGTTGAGGTCGAGCCGAGCCCGGAACCCGGCAGCAAAAAACCAGGAGCGCTCAGACTTGGATTCTTTCTACCAGGCGGCGTTCGCTGGGTGGTTGTCGACTATGACGTGTTGATGCCGGCACTCATTGTTTTTCCAAAGGGGGTTGCGCCTCGGCCGTTGAAGAAGGCGAAGCTCAGGCGCCCGCTGGAACTTTTTTTGCGAAGTCATTTTGTCGGTAGTCGTCTTTCGGCCGTCGGTCTTCGTGTCGACTTGGGTCGAGCTCTTGATCTCTATTTTGGTCCAGAGCGAAGGCTTGAACTCCACCTTTTTCCTCATGGTCGAAATGCGATCGCTCATGCCACGGGTGGGGCTGTTCCGACCACATCAAGTGGCAATGAAAGAACGATTGCCGAATTTAAGCCGATGCCCCACGTGCCCCCTGACGAGACCGGTCGAGTTTATTCAGAAGTGCGAACGCCAGAGGCGATCTTTGCAGAGTGGAATGAGAGCTCGTCTCTAGCGACCGTGTCGAAAGAGGCAGCCAAGGATCAGGTGCTCTCGACACTGACGGTGTTGATCGAAAAGAAAAAACGAGCGCTCGAGAAAGTTGAACTGGAAATTGAGAATAAGTCGCGAACCGAGTTTCGTGCAGTGGGCGAGTGGCTGAAAGCCCATCAGACCCTTGATGTCCCAGTTGAGTGGGAGAAGTGGATCGATCGCGATCGGTCTTTGGCTGAGAACATTTCTCGTCTATTTACTGAAGCTAAAGCCAACGATCGGAAGATCGAGGGCACGCGAAGTCGGGCGGAGGCGCTAAAAAAAGAACTCGATGCGCTTTCAGCGGGCCAGGCTCCGGTTGCAAAAAAACGAGATGGTCTGCTTGAGGCGGCCGATGCTCGCGGTCGGACTTACGAGATCGCTTCGGATCTTGTTTTACTTGTCGGCAAAAACGCGACCGAGAATATGACGATTCTTCGCAAGGCTCAGCCGTTCGATCTGTGGCTCCACTTGCGTGAGCGCCCTGGTGCGCACGGGATATTGCGACGGGCTCGAGGCCGAGTGGTCAGTGACCAGGAGTTGCGATTAGCAGGAGTGAAGGTCGCCGAACAATCGACGAAGAAGCGAGCAGCGGACCTTAAAGGTGAGACCTACGATCTTTTGATCGTCGAATGTCGCTACGTCCGCCCGATCAAGGGCGATAAAAACGGCCGCGTGCACTACACAAACGACCGCGTTCTGCGACTAAAGCTCTAAACTGAAGTCAAACTCATGGCGAAGAGTTTTGCCGGTGCTGCAGAACTCGTCAGTATAGTATTCGTACGTATACAAAAAAGAACCTGTTAGCCATTCTTTCTCAAAAGACCTTGTTGTCTTGCCTTTGCGTTTTCTCGAAGCCATTTCTTTGTAGGTAAAGATGGCTGGCTTTGCCGCGAACTTGGCCTCGATTTTTGTGCAGTCAACAGTATCGCACCCTTCATCCCAGCGTGGTTCTCGCGCAACAAAAGTACCGTCCAAAAAGTAACCGTCATTGTGAAACTTGTGATCAATGGATTGAGCTGTTTTTACGAGATTCTTTCCATTCTTAACATAACATAAAGCGTACCGTGGTCCGTGCAGGTGAGCTCGTAACCATTTTCTACCTCTAGATTCAGTATCACGATTTTTTTGAGAAATCTTTCTGGATACTGACCACCTTCATTTCCGTCTCGGCGAAAGTGAGACTGGAAAAGAGGTTTAAACACATAATGAAAATGAGAGGAGGGGCCATGAGTTCACTATTCCAGTTAGACAAATAGTAGGTCAACAAAGGCCTGTATCTTTCAGGGTGACGGAGGGTCATCCTTTTGGAGAACGAGATAGTTCAAGTAGAACGGCCTAAAACCATAAAAATGGAAACGGAGAGAATGTTCGCCTCACGAGGTCCTCGTGACTGTTGATTCATCGAAATTCTCCATTTGGTGCGGCGATACACAGGGCGCTAAGAACGCTACAATCGTTCCTATGAGTCGTTTTTTCTTCGAGGGAGATTTCTCTCAAATCAGTGAATTCTTCCACGGTCTCTCCAGGATCGAGCTCTAGCCTTAAGGAAGCCAATTCCGCGATTTTGTGGGATGGGCCTAAAGGAGTCCCCAGTGGCGAAGCGCAAGTTGGATCTTACGATTTCTATATTGAGTCTTGTGGCTTCGATGCTTATCGGTTTCACGGCTTTGGCGGGTGAGCCGGTGGCGCAGCCGGCCTCGCTCTTTCGAGAGTTCTCAGGTTCCGTTGAGTCAAACGGTGGCCTGAAGGCGACGCTTCGAGGACAGCTCCCACGGGCTTGCGCCGAGCATTTTCGAATTTTCTCGACAGGCCAGGTCGACGACAAGGGCTTCGTGGTCTTCTCGATTATCGACGAGTCCGCGAAGGGCGTTCGTTGCATTCGCGAGGGCTCGTGGCGGACTGAGGACTGGGTGAGTTTCGAATCGCTTGATCGGGCTCGCTACCAAGTGACCGTGGATATTTCATCTTCGTCGGTGGACGCTTCTCGCCCGGGCGCGATTCGCGTTGGAGCCAGAGGGCCGATGCCACCCGTGCCGGTCGCAGAGCGGGTCGCGATGGAGGCCTCAAGCTGTACTCAATGCAACCGGCCGCCACAGCCGGGATCGGGCATCGCCGGCGGGCCGGGTCTTCGCGATGACCTTAAGTCTGTGGCAGAGCGGGGACGAGGGCGTCGTCCGCGTCCACCCGGTGAAGATGATCGTCTTGAGGATGGCGGTGAGGGTGGTCCTAGCGGTGACTTTGCCGGTGATCGAGGGTCTCGAGAGAGGAAGCGCTTTGGCTCAAGCCGTCGCCGATCGCGTCCCGATTTTGACGATGACGACGATGATGATGTGGGAGTTGCGCGAGCCGCACGCGGCGGCGGTGGTGGGATGAACTCCATGTACGGTGGTGGGATGATGCCGTCGTGGTACGTACCAAGCTATGGGACCGGGTACGGCGCAAGTGCCATGACGGGCTACGGCTCACAGCAGATGGGGATGGGAAGTCTGTTTGGAGGACAAGCGACGATGGGAATGTCGCTCTTTCCGTCGCTTGCAACGGGGGGCTATGGCTACGGGCAGGGACAGAATTCGATGCTCCCCTATGGGCTCTGGGGAAGATAATGAAGCCGGGCTTCCCCGGCTTGTCTGGCGCTACTCAATTCCGGCGGTGCGCCAGAGGTCGGCGCGGAAGGCGCTGGTCAGTTTCGAGCCCTCCATGAATTGAACTTCTATAGGACGACCGAGGCCGGTTCCGTTGATGTTCACGATCGCGATCCAAACTTGATTTCGCTTTGAGCGAAGAGAAGTGACGTAGCTATAGGCCGAGGGACCAGTGGATTCACCGCGAAGGCCATCGCTTGATTCGCGAACGGTGGAGAAGACCTGTCCGCCGAGGTTAAATTCAGAAACGGCGTTGGCCGCGAGCGTGAGGTCAAAGCTCTCAGTGCCAAGATCATCTTGATAGCTGAGTCGAAGAGTGCCGCCGGTCTTAGTGACGGTTGCTTTGATTTTACCCTGAGCCTTGCGTCCAGTGAGAAGCTCAAAGATGCGCGAGGGCTCATGACCAGAGAGATCCGGATGAATTTGTCCACTCATCTTAAGATTCGAATCGCGTTTTATCAGTAAGTATTGGTGGTGATCAATCTGAGTCATGTACATCTTGCCGCCGGCAGCCCAGCGAGGATCGTTTGAACTCGCATCCTGTAGCTTTGAAACCAGATTGGAATCCACAATAGTGCCTTCAACATGACCGCAGCCTAAGACATGTCCCATCTCGTGAAGTAGCATCCCGTGAAATGTGTAAGGAGCGGACCAGTTTGGAAAATCGCTCCCTGGAAAGAGGGAGCCTCGAGGTGCAAACCAGAGTAGACCTTGTCCGAGCCCAGATTTTTCGTCGTAAGCCGTTCGCAGTGCAAACGAGTACGGCTTTTGATAAAGGGAGATTCCTCTTTGAACATCGGCGTTCGTTGCTCCGACATAGATTTTAAGACGGGTTGATGCTTGGCAGTTTTCGTACTGGTAATTGAAGTTCAGTTCGTGCCCGGGGCTTGAACGAGAAAGTCGCTCAGCCGTATAGGTTTTCCAGATTGCGACAGCAGACTCAAAATCGGCTTTTGCCTGATCCGGCTTGAGGCCTTCGCCAGGAGCGATCTCAATGCAATACGAGACCGGGGCTTGGCCGAGGAACCACGCGCTCTCCCAGTCCATGGATTTGTAATCGCCACCGCTGCTGGTCATGCCGCCGGCCATGGCCAGCGACGAGAAGAGTGCGCCTGTGATCAATACTAAAAACTGCTTTCCATTTCTCAATCCAAGTCTCATTGAGACCTCCTATCGTTGAGATGGGTTATGCGACAACCGGCTGCGCAAATAAATGTAAAAGAAAGACAATACGTCTACGATATTTCCTTTTAGGAAAGACTGTGGTTTAAGATATTGGAATATGTTGCTTTATTCATATACGGACTATCGAAAATCAGTGCTCTGGGCTTTGGATCGCATGGCCCTGCGAGGTCAGCGGCTAACCTACGGTGAGCTAGCGCAGGCGATGCGTGTACAAAGTCCGTATCTTTCGAAAGTATTTTCAGGCGCGGCCGAACTGAACGAAGACCAGATCTACCTATTAAGCGAAAAGCTTGAGATGAGTGATGAGGAGAGTGAGTACCTCTCGCTGCTATTGCGCTATAGTCGCGCTTCGGTGAAGGCGCGCAAAGAGAAATTGTTGCGGCAGATTCAGCGAATTCAAAAGGAGAAACTTTCGCCAGCCGAGAATCGATCGGCAGCAGCGCTTTCTTCTCAGAGCACTGACGAAGCGATGAATCGCTATTACTTGGATCCGTGGGCGCAGATCATTCACATGTATCTGACGATTCCGACTTGGCAGAAAAAACCGATGGAGCTCTGTGAAAAAACCGGGATTGCGGCGGATCATCTTGGTTCGGTTTTGAAGACGCTTGAGGAGCTCGGCATTATTCAAGCGCGAGATGGCGCCTACCGACTTTTAAAAGATCAGCTCCATCTTCCAAAGACCTCGACCCTCTGTCGGCCTCAGCAGAGTTTGATGAAGACGTTGTGCCTGCACCGGGCTCTGACGCCTGAGTCAGAGGCATATTCGTTTCTTGCCACGTTCACAGCCAACGAGAAGACGCGAATCAAAATTCAGTCCGAGTTCGTCGAGTTTTTGAAGTCCGTCGAGCGGCTCGTTGCCGATGCGCCGAGCGAGGACGTCTACCAAATTCAGTTCGATCTTTTTGGCTGGAGCTAACGCGTTGGGGCCGTAGGCCGGTAAGCAGAATCAGTTTCTACGCTATGACGAAAGGTCGCGGTCCAGAAATCCGCTACGAAAGCGAAAGTTCTCCGCCCGGGAACGGAGGAGTTTTAATCAGCGTCACTTTGCAAATGCGTTGATGAGGCCCAAGAACGAAATTGAAAGCACATGGCCCATTGGCGATAGGTCATACTTATCTTTCTCAATCTTTTCTATCATCTTGCTAGATAGAAGGTCCTTGATATGGTGGTAAAATTGTCCTTGCGAAATTTTAGTTCTTTCTAAAATTTCTTTTTGCGCGAGCGGTCCATCCTTAATAAGAGACTTCACAATAGCTAGTTTTTCAATTGAAGAGAAGTTTCCCGAAAACTTTGTTATAATATCCGTGTTCGCGGTTTCGATAAATTGATCGAACTCTATATCATTCTTAAACCCACCGCAGCCACTCCATCTAACTAGTCTCCTTGGATTTTGTGAAGGCATTGCCAAGCCCGAAAACATCATGCCCTTTTGAAAAAGACCACCGTGCTTTTGCATAAACTTATCTAAATCTATCGCAAGCTCCTTCTCTGAAGTTGCAGATTTAGGCTTGGTTGGAGTCGCTCCGAGCATAAGTTCAAGTTTAGCAATACGCTTTTCTAAATCTTCAACTTTTACTTTCGCCACGTGAATCTCCGAAATATGTTATTCCGTAATTACGAAATAACATAACAAACCAGAGAATATCATTCAAGGTATTTCTAGGCATAGGCAGCAAAAACGCCTGTCAGCGCTATTCTCAGAGGTTTGTCTGAACAAAATCCAATGTTTCCGCTATACACTCTGATCTGAAGTCCATGTATTCGCGATCGATGCCAGTTTGCAATTCTCCATACTGGCTCGAAACCGACGCGCCCAAAAAATATTCCTTAAGAAAATGCGAGTACCACGTGTCGCCATCGTTCAGGTTTAAGCATCTGCGAGCGCGGTGGAACCACGCCATCGGCCTCGAGCTGATTCAAAACATGATAGTCTTTCACGACATTGTAGTCGCGGCCCCAAGAGATTACGCGAGTGAATGGGCGCGAACTCCAGAAGCCGTGCTTTGCCGAGCCGCGTTTACGCTGAATGGCGCGAGCAATTCCGCCTGTTACACCAGAGATAAACCCATGCCACAGAAACTGTTTCGAGAGTTTCAAAGTGATGTGCAGGTGATTTCCGGCATTCACGATGCGGTAGATACGAACACCGTGGCGCTTTGCAAGTTTTGCGATCACGGCATGCACGACGGTGTCATATTTGAGGAGTGATTTCGTCCCTCGTGCGCGGTCGCTTCTTAAAACAAGATGCATCGCCTCTTTTGTGGCGCGCGGACGGTACTGTCGTGACGCCCGTGTCGTTCGTTTTCCCGGAGCAAAAGCACGCTGTTCTTTCGGAAAGCCATGGAAGGAGACTTGTTTTCTTCTCATGATTTTCCTTTCGCGGTTTTCGGCGTGACCGAGGGTCTACATCAGGGGCCATAAAAGGTCAAACTTCATGGCCTAAATATCGATCACGCAGCTAAAAGAGTAGGTGGAGCTCGTTTGGGAGTGCTGATATAGAGCGAAAATGGCCATCGAAGCCGGAAAGCATCCGGATATTTTTCTTTCACTTTGAGCATTCGCAAGTCACCGGCTGTTGGCTGAACGTCGCGGACGGAGTGCGAACGACAAAATCGTTCCAGATGGTCGCGAAGACCACCAAGGTTATGGCATTCGAGAGTTTTCGTCGTTTGAAAATGGGGACTTGAATGCTTCCCCGCGCGGAGTTGTTTTTAAACCCGTCTGGCGGCCCCCACTCGTGCTTAAATCCACATTCAGAAAACCTTCGCGAAGAATCCGCCCGGTAATCTGCGATTGTCCGTTCGCGAAAGGCCTTTGACTTTCGGCCATCGTGAACCTGTTTGAGAGTTTTCTTTAAAAGTTGCAAGTTCGTGCCGGCCGTGAGTGCAAAATGAAACATAATTCGCAAAGACCTGATGGATATCCGAACGCAGGGGGATGTGGAGATTTCGCCAATTGACATTTGGCGAGGGCTCTCCAGAATTCCTTGTTACGGAGGTCCTAACGCATGGATATGATTGAAGTCTCAGGGCTCTTTAAGAGTTACGGTCCGATCCAAGCCATTCACGACATCAACTTCAAAGTCAAAAGGGGTGAGGTCGTGGGCTTTCTTGGCCCAAACGGAGCCGGTAAATCGACGACGATGAAGATCATTACGGGCTCGATGGCGCCGAGTGGTGGTTCGGTTCGCGTCGCCGGTTTTGATGTTTTTGAAGATCCGATCGAGGTTAAAAAACGGATTGGCTATCTTCCGGAGAATCCGCCGGTCTATGGCGATATGAGCGTCGAGAGTTATCTCAAGTTTGTCGCAAAACTCAAAGGCGTTGAGGCGTCGCGCGTGAAGGCGCAGGTTGAGAAGTCGATTGAGAAGACAGATCTTGGCAGCGTTCGCCGTCGTTTGATTCAGAATTTATCGAAAGGCTATCGCCAGCGTGTGGGAATTGCTCAGGCCCTGGTGAGTGATCCCGAGGTCTTGATTCTTGATGAGCCGACGTCAGGTCTTGATCCTCGTCAGGTCGCTGAGGTGCGGGCGCTGATTAAGGAACTGAAAGGCGAGCACACGATTATTTTGTCGACGCATATTTTGCCTGAGGTTCAGGCGATGTGCGAGCGG
This sequence comes from Bdellovibrionales bacterium, assembly GCA_016713885.1. Classification (GTDB taxonomy): domain Bacteria; phylum Bdellovibrionota; class Bdellovibrionia; order Bdellovibrionales; family JAMPXM01. The sequence goes on from JADJOF010000003.1 coordinate 22,032, forward strand.
ATCATCATTATCAATCGCGGACACATTGTCGCGCAGGATTCGCTCGAAGGGCTTTCAACGCGGATGGCGGGTGCAACACAAGTGAAAATCAAAGTCGCTCGTCCGTCTGGTGAAGTTGAAAAGTCGCTTCAGGCGATCCCCGGAGTTTCGGCACTGGTGAGGGTGAGCATGGCTACGCTATGGCGATTGCCTCAGGTGGTGCCGCAGACAGTGCGACCGACGGTGTCGTTGAGCGAATTGCTGAAACAGCCGTTCAGTCGCGGGCGGGGCTTCTTGAGCTTCGCCGTGAGAGCGCGGATCTTGAAGAGATTTTCTTAAAACTCACGACAAGTGAAGAGACTCAAGCAACAGGGGGTGCCGTATGAGAGGCGTCTTGGTGATCGCGGGAAAAGATTTGCGAAATCTGTTTTTGAGTCCGCTGTTCTATGGAATTGCGGGCCTGTGCACAATTGCATGGACGCTCGTTTACTTTTTAGGTCTTCAAGATTTTGCGCAGGCTTCGGCAATGAGCATGATGCAGGGTGGGCAAGAGGGCGGTGCGAATATCCATTTCGTTGTTTTCGCGCGCCACATCTCGCTTGTGAATCTGGTGATGATCTTTTCAGTGAGCGCGATGAGCATGCGTCTTTTTACAGAAGAGAAACGAAACCAAACGATGTCGTTACTTTTGACGTCGCCGGTCACGGCCACCGAAATTACGCTCGGTAAACTCCTTGCGGGTCTTACGGCGGCTTGGGCGCTGGTCGCGATTTCGTTTCTCTATCCACTCAGTCTGCGCGCATTTGCGAGTTTTGATTGGGGACCGCTCATCTCAAGTTACATGGGGCTTTTGCTGATCACGGGCTGCTACGTTGCCATCGGGATGTTTGCTTCGAGCTTGACTGAGAGCACTGTGCTTTCGGTGGTGATGGCGCTGATTTTCAATGTCATGCTTTGGTTTGTTGGTGCTGTTGCGGAAGCGCAGCCAGAGCCTCCGTGGAACAAGATTTTCGAACATCTCAATGTCGGAACGCACTTTGTGAACTTTATTAAAGGCTCGGTGAGCGTCGCGGGCCTGACGTTCTTCGCAAGTGTCATTGTATTGATGACCTTTCTCACTCAGCGTGTCGTTGAGTCGAATCGTTGGAGATAAGTCATGAGCAAAATCAGTAAATTCAGTCTGCTTTTTTCAGGTCTCTTCGCTGTCGCAGTCGTTGTGACTCGCATTATTTTAAACGGTTGGGTTGATGCGATGTGGGTCCCGCTGGGACTCGCGATTCTGCTCTTCGTGGTCCCGGTCGTGAAGGATTGGCGCTTGATGGCGGAGTTCTTTACATTAAAAACGACAAAGCATGGCATGAACATGGGCGTGATGATTCTCACCATGCTTGTGCTCCTGTTTGCGGTGAACTTTCTTTCGGTGAGCCAAGAGAAGAAGTGGGACTGGACGTCGGAAGGCCTGAATTCGCTTTCGGAACAGTCGCTGAAGGCCGTTCAGACGATGAAGACCGGAACAGAGTTTGTCCTGCTCTATCGCAAAGGCGATGGCGACGAGCAGATCCGTCGACAAGTACAGGAGCTTTCGCAGCTGTATCTTGATGTCTCAAAAAACATTCAACTGAAAATGTACAACGCACTTGAGCGACCGGATTTGGCGAAGAAGTACGAGTACACGTCAGGGCCATTCGCCTTTTATCTTGTGTCGGGCGAGCGTCACATGAAGATCGAAAATCCAAGCGAAGAAGAGATCACGCGCACGATGCTTCGTTTTGGCAAAGATAAAAAGAAACTGGTCTACTTTGTTTCTGGGCACGGTGAGCTTGATCCGGAGCTTCAGGGACAAGAGGCGATTTCTCTATTCAAGACCGACCTTGAGCTCTCTTACGAAGTGAAAAAGCTTGAGCTGTTCAAGCAAACCAAGGTTCCAGACGATGCTGAGCTTGTCGTGATTGCGGGGCCTCGTCAGGCCTACTTGGCGCCGGAGGTCGAAGCCCTTCGTGAGTACGCGAAGCGCGGCGGTCGGTTGATGCTCGCGCTTGATCCCGACGGAAAGCACGGGCTTGCCTCTTTGACGAAGTCATTTGGTGTTGAGTATCAAAATGACTACGTTCTGGATCCGCGAGCGATGATCCCTGGTGCCGGCACGATCGCCGCGATCGGAAGTGAGTTTTCGACGACGGCCGAAGCTACGCGTCCGCTTCGGAACGGTTTTGCGGTGTTTATTGTGGCCTCTGGTCTCAAGCGTGCTCCAGATGCTCCCGCTGATTTTAAATTCGATGAGCTTGTGAAAACTGATGACACTCCGATTGCAGCAGAAGAGCTGACGAATACCCCGAAGGTGCGATCGAAAGGTCCTCACGTGATGGGTTATGAGGTGAAGGGGAAGCTTGCTGGCGGCGAGAAGGAGTTTGATGTCATTATCTTTGGCGATAGCGACTTCTTTAGGAATGGATTTACCGCAATAACTTGAACCGCGATCTGGCGATGAACTCGGTTTCCAAGTTTGGCAAAGACTCGGAACTCGTGTCGATTCGTCCAAAGACGCCAAAGGGAACGCAGCTTTCAATGACACGAACGCAGTTGATGATTGTTCTATTCGGCTTTCTCTTGCCGGTTCCAATATTGATGTTCTTTACGAGCGGACTTTTGTGGTGGCGCCGAAAGGCAGCATAAGTAGTGAGGCGTGAAGTCATGGCAAAGAAGAAGAGTTTTCCATCAGGTTTAGTTTTTGTTGTGGCGGTCGCGGCTTTTGCCGCATGGACATATTTCTCGCAGTACAAGGGAAAAGAGGCAGCGCTAAAAGCCAAAGAGAAGTCGGAAGCGCTGATTCCATTTTCAAATTCCGAGATCACTGGAATTTCTTTGCATGGAAAGTTTGAACTGAAAAAACAAGATGGGCAGTGGAAGCTGATCGCTCCGATCACCGATCTTGCCGATCCCGTCACGGTTGAGTCCTATCTTTCAAGCCTCACCACTGAGAAGTCGCAGGCGACCGTTGTCGGCGATGGCTATGATGGCGTTGAGAAGGCCAGTATTGATTGGAAGACCTACGGTCTTGAAAGTGCGGCGCCGACGTTGACGCTATTGGCTGGCGAGAAAAAGCGGACAATTCAAATCGGTACAGAGAAGGCCTACGATGGGGCGCTGTATGCGCGGATTGATGGCGCCAATGCCGTCGTTCTCCTTTCGGCCGCGGTTTCAGGATCCATGGAGAAAACCGATCGTGAGATGCGCGATAAGCGCTTTTTTCCTCGAGCAGCTGATCAGAAAGCGCCGGTGATTCAATCTGTTGAGGTCGTAAAGTCAGCCGGTGGTGGCTTCAAGCTTGAGAAAAAGGGCGAGGATTGGCTTGTTGCCGGCGATAAAAACGCGTGGCCGCTCGATCAGTCGAAGGTGCGTGAGTTTGTGGACTCTGCCGTTGGCTTGCGTGGTGCTGATATCTGGGCGGAAGATAAAACTGAGAAACGAATCTTGTCTTCGCGAAAACTCGATCGTCCGGCATTGACGTTGCGGCTCAAGCCCGAGTCAGGCGAAACGCTTGAAGTGAAGCTTGCGCCGCTAGAGAAGGACCAAAACCTCACGGCTGGCTATGGCTCGGCCCGCGCACTGATTTTGGCGGTTTACAAAGCGCAGGTTGAAGATCTGATGCGACCGCTTGAAGCTCTTCAGGATAAGAAGAGGCCGTTTAAGTTCAACCTCACTGATGTGACGAGCATTGAGTTTGGTGCACGCGATTTGTTTTTGCCGATGGCCGTCAATAAAGACAAAGCGGGATGGGTGATTGATCCCATTGATCCTAAGGCGAAATCGGCAGATCTCAAGCAGGACGCGCTCGAAGGGATGTTCAAGGCCCTTTCGGAACTCTCGGCGGAAAAGATTCTCCCGATGCCGGCAAGCAAGTTTCGTGTGATGGGCGGAGTTGAACCGATTCATCTGAAGTTCCTCGGCAGCGGCAAAAAAGTTGTTGCGGAATTCACGTTTATTCCGCGTGACGTAAAACCCGGTTCAAAGAATGCGCGCTACGAGGTGATCTCAAGTTTGGTGGATGGACGTCCGGTGGAGATCACCCGCGATGCGTTTGATGGCCTGGGTCTCGCGAAGATTCTTTCACCGCGCTTAGGTGGTGAAAAGCCGGGCGCTTCGCCTGCCCCATCGCCGGCTCCGGCGGCGGCTCGATAGCCGGCCGTTCGTGTTTCGGTCAACGGCTTCCGCTATTTTTCAGGCTGTATTTTGGCTTGAGGGGTACGCGGGTGTTCGACCCGATGTGCCTTTTCAAAAGGGAGCTCAACACCGAGCTTCTCTTTGGTCAGCCGAGCTGACGCGGCCTTGTTGAGAACTGGTTTACAGCTTCGGCCTTTTAAATCGTAAACATGTGCCGTACTGCACGAAGCCACTTTATTTTCGTTATCTAGGGACTCACATGGAGGCTCATTGACCAGTTGCAGGCCGGCAATTTTGGCGTTTCCGCAGTAGCGGGCCTTCATTCCGACGACCTTGCAGTTTTTGATGTCGATAACGCGATTGCCGCCACAGCTGCCGCTGAACTCCTCGGTCATCAGAAGCGACTGATCACTGTTGACGTATATTGCCGAGTAGTTGCCGCCCGAGAACGTACAAAGCGTCTTTCCATCTTGTGTGATTTTTAAAGGACCTTCGTGGGTCGTATGGTCGTTGTTGGCCTCGTCGAGAAGGAGGGTCCGTTTGCCGACCGGATAGCGACTACTTGTTCCGGTCGCTGTGAGTTCGATTTTCTCAAACTGACAGTGGTTTGAGGCGGCGGCCGGTCGTACGAGAATCGAGGAGAGTATCAGAGCGGACAAAATGCGCAGCATAGGAGGCCTCCGGAGATGGACGTGGTTTCGTAGAGTACTGATACGTTTTTGTGGAGTCACCTTTGCCGCCCAGAAAACGGTGCGTCATAAGGGGCGTATAGGCGCGGTCTAAATCCATCGACAGGGCCAGCAATTTCAGTCACCGTTGAGACATGAGCACTGAAATCAATATTAAAAGTCCAACCCGTGTCGATCTCGCCGGCGGCACGCTGGATTGTTGGCCGCTTTATCTTTTCTTAAACGATCCAGTGACGGTGAATTTGTCGATCGATATTTTCACTCGGGCAAAGCTCACACCCGTGGACGATGGTTCATCCCGCGTGAGGCTTGTAACGAAGGATCTGAAGCTTGATCGCGAGTATGCGAATCTTGAGCAATGTTTAAAAGGATAAGGATCCGGCGTTCGATCTCATTCGCGTGGTTCTAGAGCATTACCGGACACCAATTGGGAATCGTGGGTTCTCACTGGAGACAGCTTCGGAGTCGCCTGTCGGTGGAGGGCTAGGCGGAAGCTCCTCACTCTGCATCTCGATCTTAAAAGCGATTGGGCAATGGACGAAGATCTCCTATGGCGAGACGGATCTCGTTCGGCTTGCATCGCACCTTGAGGCGCGTTTACTTTTAAAGCCGACCGGAACTCAAGACTATTTCCCGCCAATCGAAAGCGGCCTTTGCGTCATTACCTACGGCGCCGAAGGACCGGTGTGTCGGCGCGAGAACCTGGATCCGAAGTTTTTTAAGGAACGATTCACGCTGGTCTATACCGGGCGGTCGCATCACAGCGGAATCAACAACTGGCAGGTGATCAAGGACTGGCTTGATGGTGACGCTCGAACACGGGCGGCGATGAGCGATCTTGCTGTTATATCGAAAGAAGTCGCTCAAGCGGTTCGTGAACTTGATCACAAGGGTATCGCCAAGCTCTTCGCTCAAGAGTTTGAGGCGAGAGTACGACTCTCAAGTGGTTTCTCAAGTCCTGAGATCGAGAAGATCCATGCCATCGCACTGAAGCATCAGAGCGTTGCAAAGATTTGCGGCGCCGGAGGCGGAGGGTGCGTCTTTATTTGGTCGCCAGAAGGCGATGCGGCGAAACGCGCACAGATGGTGAGTGAGATCGACGAGTCTGGTTGTCGGGTTTTGCCGGCGCAGCCGTACTTTGAGAACGGGAGTGGAAATTGACTCAAAAGCGAGCACGCGCGACGAAGAAGAATCCAGGAATGCGCGTTCATCGCTTTGCAGGAGTTGCTCTTGGTGGCGGTAAAACCGATAAAACAGCGGTTGCGATCGTTGAATACTATCCTGAGCAGAAACGTGTTTTCTTACGCGCGCTTCGCGAGAAGATCAGGTCCGAAGGCGAAGTTTCTGGCGATCAAATGCTTTTTCATTTTCTCACTGAAGAAGAGCCAGGGCTTGAGATTGTCGCGCTCGATGCGCCTCTCCAGCTTCCGAAGTGTATTCGCTGTACACTGAAATGTCCTGGTTTTGAAGCCTGCAAACAGCCTGAAATTCGTTGGCTTTGGAACGAACACGAAGCGCGCGATGCAACGAAACGTCCGAACAAAGTCTTTACGCCCTACACGGAGCGCTGTTCGGAAGTTTACATCGCCAATCATTTGGAAGAGGCGTTTCATCCACCGCATGCCTTGGGGGCAAACGCGGCGCCTTTGGCTGCTCGTGCGCATTTTATGGCGCGTCGTCTTGAGCAAGTGAGGCGAGCTCCTGAGTTGATCGAAGTGTTCACCAAACTCTCAGTTTGGCGCATGGGGCGAGGTCTTAAGGTTCCGAAGAGTCATCTCAAGTTTCACCGCCACGCCGTGGATAGCGATGAGGCCCGTCACTTTTTTTTAAAGCAACTCATGGAGAGAGAACTCGCTTTTCTCTACCAACAGGATATGAAGGCAATGGTTGAGAACCCTCAGGCATTCGATGCGTTTATAGCGTCACTGACGGCCTTTTTGAAATTTCGAGGTCAAACGGAGAAGCGGCCTCCTCATTTTCCAAAAGGCGAAATGTGGATTGAGTTCCTGTCGTCGATATTCACTGGTTCTGAGGTCGGTGAGACTGGACGTCTGACGAGGGCTGGTTGCTGTTTGGAGTTCGGTTCTGGCTGAATTTGAGTGAGAATAACGGCAGTGTTTCAATTTGTAGTCAGATTTTTCTTATTTCTTGGTTGCAGCGTTTGGCTTCCCGCTTATGCGGAGGGCCCTCTCTTTAAAGGTTTTGAGAAGGTTGCGGTCTTTCCGGTTCTGCTTGAAGGGGTCTCAGGGCTTGGCGGTGGCGTTGACGATGCCACCGCAAAGAGCCTTGACGAAGTCTGGTGGCAAGTTCGCGAAGAATGGACAGCGACCGGTCGGTTTATGGTGGCGAGCCGTGCCTTTCTCCAAAGGGCCGACGCTTTTCAGCCCCGAGGGGCGCTGACAACTGCTGATGTGGTGATTCTGAGTCGACACGTTGAGGCGGATGTCCTGATCACGGTTCGGCTCAAGGTCCGGTCGCTGACTGTGGCCGCATGGGAAGGAAAAGATGGGTCGAAACTCTGGGAAGAGACGGTCGAGCTGCATCCATCGGTTTTGGTTCGGGATCAGATCGGCACCGTTGGCAAGAGTCTTATCCGCAGTTTCATCGCACAGTTGCCGTTTCAGGGGATCACACAGCTTGATCCGCTCACGCGTCAGGCGATCTTTGACGATGGCGGGCGTAAGCTTGTAAAGGTGAAGATAGGATTGGGTGCTCGCCTCGCTGAGGGTGACGTGGCGCAGTGGCTTCAGGTTCGGCGCTCGTCACTCGAGCCAATGCTTCAGGGCGGATCAAGGACGGAGATCGTCGCGGTTGGCAAGGTCGTGTCTGTCAAAGATCAGATCGCGACAGTGGAACTCACCCGAATGGCGGATTCACGTGGCGTGCAGGCAGGCGGGCTTGTTGCTTTTCCTTCAGAGATAGAGCGTTTGAATTTAAAGAGCGATGACAAGGCTCGCGTTTCGGAACTGGCAATGCAGATCTTGCAACCCGCCGAGCGTTCGGTGAATGAGGAGTCGAAAAAGGAAACTCGACCTCTGGCGACGACACTTTCTATACTCGCCAGTCTTGCCGCCGTTCTACTTCTTGCGTTCTAATAGAGAGATAAATGGCTGATTGGGAAACGCCCAGAAATTGAAGGCGACGTTGTTTTTTTCGCTACACCGAGGAAAATCTCGAACGCGCATTTTCTGAAGTCTATGTTTGTGATCTTCATAAAACCTATCTGGATACCAGTTGGGCATCGGCGTCTGAGCTTTGGCGGACAGTCATTGAGAAGGCTTTTCAGAAAAAGAACATTCCTGGTACCGCGTCGCTTGTTCGAGCCCTCCGATCAGGTTGGGAAGATAAGCGCGGTCAGCTCGCGTTTCCGATCTATTTTATCACGGCCAGCCCGCCGCAGATGGAAGAGAAGATCACGCAAAAACTTGAGCTTGATGAGATTAAACCGCTTGGCGCTTTTTTTAAGGACAACCTGAAGAACTGGAAGCCATCCGCTGGTGGCGTCTGACGAAACAGGTTGGTTTTAAAGTACAGGCGCTTTTACAGCTCAGGACGCGTCTCAAAGAGGATGTTCGGCAAGTTCTTTGGGGTGATGACTCTGAGAGCGATGCGGTCATTTATTCGCTCTATTCGGATATCTGCGCACGCAGGCACTCGGAGAAAGAACTGATTGATATCCTTTCAAGCTTGCATGTTATTGGTGAGCAGACGGAGACCATTTTAGATTTGCAGGAGCAGATCCCAGTGAATGATCCGGTCGAAAAGATCTACATCAATCTCGCCACCGACACCGATCCGGAGTACTATCTAAAATTCGGTCGGCGCTGCGTTCCGACTCTCAACACGCTGCAAGCGGCACTCGACCTCTTTCAAGATGGGCGCTTGAATGTTGGTCGTGTTTTGAATGTCGCAAAAGACATGCGCGAGAACTACGGAATCACAAAAGAGGAGATGGAGTCGAGTATCGACAATCTCGTTCGTCGACAGATCCTAGGCGAGCCGACGGTTCAGGCGATTTTGCCGGAGCTTGTTGGCCACGGCTTTCTGTCTCGTGACTTTAGACCCTCCGTTGAACCGCGCAAGGTGGAAGAGAGCCGAGACGGTCGGATTTTCCGTCTTGAAGGCGTACACGAGCCGTGGATCCCGGAGGGGATCGATTACTTTCATGAGTTTCGTTAAAGGATCGAGTGGAGGTCCGCGATGTTTAAAAAAGTGTTCGATTTTGGAAAAAAGTCGACCGACTCCGATATCAAAGGGGCCCAGTTTTTAAATGCCGTTCGCATGGGACAAATCAGTGCTCTTCGCGCTTTGGTGAGTGGTGGAGCGAATGTTCAATTTCAGGATCCTCAGACCGGCGAGAGTGCTCTGCATATTGCAGTTGCCAAGAATGACCTTGATCTCCTTCAGTTCTTAATTGAAGCCGGAGTGAACGGGGCGCTGAAGAATGGAAAAGGCGCAACGCCGCTGTTATTGGCTGTTGAGAATAACCAGCAGCGGGTGATTAAGGCTCTTGTCGCGAAAGTGGAGAATAGTGGTCTTCACGTTGTGAACGAAACCGGAGAAACTTCGGTCAACGTCGCGCTTCGAGTTTCGCAACTGAATGTGGCGCGTTTTTTGGTCGATCACGGCGAGGACATCGATGCAACTCTACGTTTTGCGATAAAAACGAATGACTGGTCGCAAATCGAGTGGATATGCAAGCATCGAGGCAATCCCGACCTTGTCGACATACAAGGTCTTTCTCCGTTGAATCGAAGTAGCTCACAGGGTGACCTTGAGGCATTTAAGAAGTGGGTGAGCTTTGGGGCCGATATCAACGGCCGACAGGGCACGGGCAAGATCTTGCGTGTTTCGGACTGGACGCCGCTGATGATGGCTTTGGATCAAAAGCGAGTTGATATTGCGACATTTCTTTTGATGCAGCCGAAGATCGATGTTTTGCACATGACGGTAGGCGGTGTTAGCGCAATGACAATTGCGCTTCGCACTGGCCTTCTGGATATGGTTCGGCTGCTCCGCGAGCGAGGGGCTGAACTCAATGTTAAAACGGCTGAAGCGACCACGGCCGTGATGTTTGCCGCCCAATCGGGAAACCGCGAAACTTTGGAGTATGCTCTTCGTTCAAATCCAGAGCTGATCAATGCGCAGGATCACATTGGCTGGACGGCTTTGATGTTTTCAATTCAAGCGAGGTCGCCTGAGTGTGTTCGGTTTCTTCTTGAAAAAGGGGCTGATCGAAACTTGGAATCGAAGGATCATAAGTTCTCAGCGCATCGACTGGCTTTGATTCAGAAAACTCGAATTCAAAATGGCGACGTGCTAGCGTTGCAGCAAATCGAAGAGATCGTTAAGCTTCTTGCTTAAAGTCTCTTGGTCCGAAGACGAGTGAAGGACGCATCAAGACGCAGTACCCAGCTTTGCCGAGAATGCGAAGTCCTGTCATGAATGGAATGCGGCGAGCTCGGAGCGCAACTGCGAGCGCGAGGCTAAATGAGACCAGGATATTAAAAAAGCCCATACTCAAGATACCAAAAGCGGCGTACCAAAAGATTGCCGACGAAAAAATCACAGGCCCTGTACTCATCACCGCAGCGGCGAGGCTCCCGGTTGAAAGCGTGATATGGCGAACGTCGAGTGGCAATCCAAAGAAATGAAACACGGCTGGTGAAAGCCCCAGTAAAAGCCCAAGAGAGATATTCGCTGCGAATCCTGCGCAGTGTTTTTTAAAGAAGAGCGAGAACTTTCGCGCTCGTTCTATGCCAATGGTTTGGACCAGCCAAGGGCTGCGGCTCAATCCTTGCGGCAGTTTGCGGTAGAGGACCCAGTGATAAAACCAACCTGCGGAGAGGCTCGAGAGGAACAGCAGGACGCCTGTCCAAGCGGCATAGAACGGTGTTCCGCCAAAGATCGAGAAGCTTTCAATTGTGTAGAGGGCTTTTGCTGGCTTTAAAAAAGGAGAGCCGATGAGTAACTTATAGGCCCAGCAGAAAATAATCACACCGGGGGTCACGGCCAAGAGATTGCCAAGAACTGCGATCGACTGCGAGCGAATGACATTGATGATCTCATTGACCATCGGCGCATCGTCGTTTGCTTTGGATGACTCAGACAGGCGATCAGCCAGGGTGGCGGCTGTCATCGCCGGCTGTTTGGTTGCGAGACTGAAGCCCCTGAGCTGAAGTCCGATAAAACTTCCGGCGTAGTTCACGGATGCAAGAAAGCCGAGCACAAAGGGTGAGCCGGGAAGACTTGAAATGACAAACTTCATGACGGTGGTCAGAGCCGTGATGGCGCCGCCGCCAAGTGCGCTATGAAACAAACCAGACTCTTCGCGTGCGTTTCGGGCGATATAGTGATCGCCGGTCTCGGCGCTGTTTTCGACAATCTTGCGGGCAATCAGCGCGGTGTTGTCATCAAAGAGTGCACTCAGGCTGCGTGCGTGGACACTTTCTTTGATGACACTGGCCAGTAGCGCTTGAATGGATGATGTCGAAAACTTGGGTTCAAGAAGAACTGCGGTGAGAATCGAGAGGCGGTTGAGAAGCGCGCGCGTTCTTTCCAGGTGGTAGACCAAGTCGATACTGACTCCGTGCTCATCCATATGCTGATAGACATCGTCGATTGCGCCGAGGCTGGCTTGGATATCACCGGCTATGGCAGTGGGGTCGGCACCCTTGAGAACTGAAATGTGGAGTCGGAAAAACGGAGTCTCTGAAACCGGAGTTTTACTCATGCGGCTCCGGATGTCGGCGTGACCGCCAAGTGCTGCGACTTGAAGTGCCAATGCTAGCCGTGCCTCTTCGAGATCTGCGATCCAGCGGCTGGCGGATTGTTCATCGTGAAAAAACTCAATCACCTGCTCGAGGAGTGACTCATCGATTTTGAGAATGGCCTCGGCGTCGCGTTCTTTGGAGAACGTTGAGAAAAAGAAAACCTCAAGATTCTGATCGTTCGGAGCGAGCGGTAAAAAACGCCGCCCGATTCGTCCGATCATTTCAGAGAAAAGCCCTGACTCGTGATGAAGGCCAGCTTGCACAAGAAGGTCAAAGACTTGAGTCTCGGCGGCAATAGAGCGAAGTGTAGCGACGACTGGCTCTTTCCATTCGGGGTTTCGATTGAGAACGTGAAGGAGCCATTTGATGCGCAGAGCTTGCGGATAGCCAGTTGAGAAATCCAGTTCGGTCTGGAGTTTTAAAGGGGATTCTGAAAACACCCAATGGAGAACGGCGAGAGCCATTCGAGTCGGCGAAAGAGGGCGCCGTCGGCTGAGGTGCGCGACTGAGTATTGAATCCAGATCGGCCCGCTGTGTCTTCGGCATGAAAACTACTCCAGCAAAATAGGAAATTCAGAAACGGGGATCGTCGCACCTTGAAAGGAGTTAAACGTGATTCTCTCGAGCGCTTCAGTCACGCAAAGATCAAAGGTCTTATCGTTAAACGGTGAGCTGACAACTTTTGATTCTGTCACATTGCCGGCCGGTTTAATCTTAAATGAGACTTTGATTTCGCCTTTTGGCAGCGCGGTCATAGCCTGACCGGCTTCTGACTTACGATTCACCATGCCGACGAAGCACTTCTGAAAGCCACCCGCTTGCGCTTTGACCTGCGAGCGAATGTCGTCATTGGTCAGAGTCGAGAACAGCTGTGTTTCAGAACCGTCGTCTTTTTTTGGTCGGTCGATTTTTTCTTTCTCGTGAACGTCGGGCTCGATATCGGTGACAGGCGGCGAACTCAATTCGCTCTCTTTTTCAATCCGCAGTTCCTCTTCGGCGCCAAGACCCGGATCGGGAAGACCGTCTCCGACTTGAATCAACGGTACTGTGCGTGGAATTTGGCCCTGGCTGTAATCGAGCGCCATTCCATCTTTGAGAAGTACAAACGCACTGTTGGTGCCGGGATTCAAAATCGCGACTTCGCCGGAAAGAATCGTGGCCTGAATGGAGTCGGGGCGCGACGGTTCGACTTCGGCGATCAGGCGGGTATTCTCTAAGAGTCTCAGCGTTGGACCTGGTCGAAACTCAATAACGACAGCCGAAGCCGCACGCGATTGGATCAAGGCCTCGGCATTGAGGGGGCCCGGGCTGAGCGGTAGCTCAATCGCTCCGGACTGGCGTGGAGGGCGCAGCGTTGCCGAACCTTCAACTGAGAGGATTTCGCCGACGACAGGGGTCGTCTGACGGATGTTGGCCTTTTCGCCGTCGTTCAATACAAAAATTCTCGCGACCGCAAGGGCTGCGAGAAGAGACACGCCAAACGCAATAACTTGGTTGCGCTTGATTTGAATGGCCATGATCGGAATTACTTCTTTTCGCTGGGAGCGGGCGCTGTTGTCTCCGCAGACTTGGCGGGCTCAGAGGTCGCCGGTGCCGCTGGCGCCGTTGTCTGGGCGGGAGCTGGTACCGCCGGAAGTGCGGCAGCCGACGAATCGAAGACTGAGCCGGTATTTTGTTTCGCCAAAAGAGCAAGCAGAAGGCAGCAAACTCCGAAAACAATCGCGGCTCCGCGAGTGAGTTTCTGAAGAAGTGTCGTTGCGCCTGTTGCGCCAAGAACAGTATTGGATCCGCCGCCGCCAAACATAGCGCCAGCGCCGCTGGATTTTGGATCTTGCAACAGAACCAAGGCAATGAGGAGGAGGCAGGCGATAATGTGAATGATCGAAATAAATGTCAGCATGGAGATCATTTATAGACGGGCAAAAGCGTGCGGTCTATCGAATTATGCGGCGCTTCCAGTGGCGATTTTCTCATTCAGGCCGCGAACGATCGAATTTGCAGCAACATGGGCTGCCAGCTGAGCAAATCGGATCTCAAAGTCGGAGAGAGTGGTCTTTGATTCCGGTAGCCGAGCCGAAAGAACACCCCAGGTCTGTCCTCCAAAACGAATCGGGCAGACGATCATCGCATTGAACTGGATGGATTTGGTTTGAGTGGCAACGGCCGCCATTGTGGGGTCGTTTTTAAGGTTGTCGAGCGCCAGAGTTTTTTCACTTCGAAGCACGAAGATGATTTCTGGATACTTATTGAGATCGAGCTTAAAGCCGTCGATATCGCGCTTATCACTCGAACCGCGGACAAACGCCTGTTCGCTGGTGAGGCTTGCTTCGACAACCGAAACGCGAACCGCGCCGATCGCAAGACTCAGCATACCGGTCAGGCGGTACAGGGTTTCGGGGAGCGGATGCAGTTTGAGTCCTTCTCGCAGAAGGAGTTCAGTGAGGTGCATGAAGTGGATGGCCGTGCCAGAGGCCGAGGTGTCTCCGGCTTTGGCATCGGAGATCTGTCGCTTCGGCTGCATGTGCAGAACGAGCCGGCCAACCAGGTCTTCGACTTTGACCGGTTTTACGAGGTAGTCGGTGGCGCCGTGTTTTAAGCTCTCTTTGACGTTGGCGACGGTGTTGTGAGCCGACATCATGAAGACGCGGATTTTGTCATCACCGAGAAGATCCTGCGCTTTCAGTTCTTTGAGAAGGCTTGGACCGTTGAGATCGGCCACAAGAAGATCGTAGAGAACGAAGTGCGGCTTCCATTGCGTGCAGATGGCGAGCGCCTCTGCGCCCGTTGTCGCCGACTTCACGATGAATCCGTTTTCCTGAAGCGACGCGACGAGCTTATCAGAGATAAACGCGTTCTCGTCCGCGATCAGGATTCGGGTGTTCGAAGGATGCAGTCGTTGACTCAAAAAACACTCCTCAATGGACGGGACTCGGATAACTCACAGCCCCGTATCTGCTTCATCGGGAGAAAAAGACCCGCACCGGAGTCGTAATGCAGCGCATCGCGACTCGAGTCGAGGGGGGAATCCTGCGAAAACACCGGCAATGCCATTTATCTCATTTGAAGGCCTCGACGGGTCCGGGAAAAGCACGCTGATCAAGAACTTAAAGGCGCACCTTGAAAAGGCGGGCCTAGAAGTCGTCGTCACGCGTGAGCCTGGCGGGACGCCGCTCGCCGAAGACATTCGAGGATTGATTCTTCGAACGGGCCACGAGGCACCGGTCGCAGCGACCGAAATTCTGCTCTACGAGGCCAGTCGCGCGCAGCATGTGGCCAAAGTGATTCAGCCGGCTCTTCGCGAAGGTCGGTGGGTGCTCTGCGATCGCTTCAGTGAATCGACGGTGGCCTTTCAGTGTTTTGCTCGGGGCGTGAATCGTCCTGAGGTCGAGTGGCTCAATCGCTTTGCCGAGCAGGGCACGCGGCCCGAGGCTGTGGTGTTATTGGATCTTTCTGTTGAGGCGAGTCGTCGGCGGCAAGGTGGACGGGAAGCACAAGCTGGGCAGTCGCGCGATCGCATCGAGAACGAAGCCGATGAGTTTCACAATCGCGTTCGCAATGGTTTTTTGGCGCAAGCGAAGGCCGAACCTGAGCGATGGATCGTACTCGATGCCGAGCTTTCTCAAGAGCAGCTTCTGCAGGTGCTGCTTTCTGCTCTTCAAAAGCGATTTGCGCAGGAGGGCTTTCCGGGATGAGTGGTGTAATCGGTCACCGGAAAACTTGGGCCGAACTCGAAGAGCGCCGCTCGCGGCTTCCGTCGTCGTTGATTTTTGCAGGGCCCGACGGCACCGGCAAAAAACGTGTGGCTTTGGAGTTTGCAAGGCTTTTGACAGGCGAGACGCGGGCGATTGACTGCACGCAGCCGGTTTCGCAAACCGATCAGATTTATTTTATTTCTCCCGACGGTTCACAGATTAAAATCGAACAGGTGCGCGATCTGATTCAGTTCATGAGTCTTGCGCGCGACGGGCGTCCGCTTGTCGTGATTTTTGACGATGCTCATCTTCTCAATCCACAGGCGGGAAACGCGCTTTTAAAGTCGATTGAAGAGCCTCCGCAGGGTGCAGTTTCTCTTTATTTCACCGTCGAGCTCGCTTTTTTGCTTTCAACGATTCGCTCGCGTTCGCAAGTGGTGCGCTTTTCTCCTTTGACCGATAAAAGTTGCAGCGGTGCTTGCAGATCAGTCGGTGCCGGCGTGGGTGCTCGAGGCAGCGGCGGGGCTCCGGGCCGCGCTTTGGAACTTTTAAAGTCGGGAGATTCCGCGATCGACGTATTTTCGGTTGTCGATTCGCTGCTTGCGGCCTGTGCTCCGCGTGTCGGTGGTCCCAGTGCGCGCGCCAAAGCGCTCGCTGAACTTCGCGATGTCGCAAAAGAGCGCGACGCGCAGGAGATTGCGATTCGCTTCCTCGTGCGGCGGGTGGGGCAGGTGTGGCGAGCGAGGGCCGTGGCGGACGGCGGTGGTGCCTCGGCACTGCCAAAGACATTGGGCTGGCTTGCAGAGCTTTCGTTTGAACAGCTTGAAGATCTGACCGATGCCAGTCTTGAGCTTGAGGCGGATTTAAAGCGAAACGCCGACCGACAACTCCTTTGGGAGGCGTTTTCATCTCGAATCGCCGCACGTCTTGAGTTAGCCTAAGTCCCATATGCCGCGATTTATCGACGTCCATGTGCACTTGAATATGCTGAAAACCGATCCGGTCGAAGAGCTCGAGCGCGCTCGCTTGGCCGGTGTTGACCGCGTGATCACCATTGGCACTGAGCCCGGTGATCATGAGCTTGTGCTCGACTACGCTCGTCGCTTTTTTCCGCAGGTCGCGTGCACGCTTGGCATTCATCCCCACGAGGCTGAACTTTGGAATGAAGGCGTGAACGATTGGATTCGCGCACAGGTGCAGTCGACGGATCTTGCGACCTCGCGCGGGATTGTGGCGGTGGGAGAGATCGGCCTTGATTACTACTATAATAAATCTCCAGGTGAAACGCAGCTTCACGCCTTTCGCCGACAAATGGATCTGGCTGAAGAATTAAAGCTTCCGGTCGAGATTCACACTCGCGATGCCGAAGACGACACCGCATTGATTTTGAGCGAGTACACAGGCCGAGTCACAGGCCTGCTTCACTGTTTCACCTCTTCTCTTGATTTAGCGAAAAAGGCTCTCGACTACGGTTTTGATATCTCGATCAGCGGTGTCGCCACATTTAAAAACGCAGAGGCCCTTCGCGACGTCGTTCGCTTCATCCCCCTCGATCGCCTGCACGTTGAAACCGATGCGCCCTTTCTTGCGCCCGTTCCCCAACGCGGCAAATCCAACGTCCCGCTTTTTGTCGTGCACACAGCCGAACTCGTCGCCACGCTCAAAGGCGTTTCGATGGAAGAGCTCTCTCGTCAAACGCTCGCCAACGCCAAGCGCCTTTTTCCCAAGCTCGAGCTCTAGCCCCCTTTGGCTCTCCTGCGGGGGCGTTTCGCGGAGAAGAGCTCTCCCTCGGGACTTTTAAGTCTCGCGCTGACGCCCACATTGAGGATCAGTACTCCTTGCAGCCTCTGTTTGACGTTTTTCTCCGTCTCAAGTAGACCCACGGTCACCACGAAAATCCGGGATAATCGATGAGACGAAAACAACACTCATTTCATGGCTTTCCAGAGAAAGAGCGCGCGTTCTCGCCCGGCCGCAGAACCACGCGGGCTTCGCGCCAGTACCGTCCGGTCGCGACCAAAGAGGCGATGCACCTTGTCTTGAGAAGCGACCGCGCTCGCGGCCCCAAATCACTTCTAAAATACGACACTGTCGTGCGAGCGGTGATCACAAAGCTCGCACGCAAACACGGAGTTCGCGTGTACCGCATTGTGAATGCCGGCAACCACCTGCACATCACTTTAAAACTCTCGAAGCAGTTCCTATGGAAGGGGTTCATCTCCGGCATCACCGGTGGAATTGCGCGGGCTCTAGGATTTAAACGCGACTCAACGAGGCAGGGCTTTTGGAATTCGCGTCCCTTCACGCGCATGATCGCTTGGGGCCGCGACTACAATGTCGTGAAAGATTATCATGTTTTAAATCAGCTCGAGGCTGACGGCGCGGTACCGCCGCGCTCGCAAATGCTTAAGCCCGAACGATGGCGGCACGTGGTGCTCGCGTTTTCTTAGGGACTTTTTTGGATGGGTACAGCTTGAGCGAGTATGGAGAGGTGCAGGCTTCCATTGTTCAGAAATGTATCGGATTTAAGAGCTGAGTGTGTCGGGGAAACATTGGGTTTGTAGATCTAACAAGTAGAACCCCGATGAAGGCGCAAAACATAAATTGGAAGGGACCAACCCGATAACGCAAGTCGCGAAGAACTTGCCTGTGCTCAAATCTAAATTGCGGAAATGATCCTATTTCTGTATGTATTGGTTTTTGGAGGTAATATATGCACAACTTACTTTTAATCACGGTTGCACTTATTTCGTTGAGTGTAAGCGCCGCAAACGAAACTGCAACACCTAGAGTTTGGGGGAACTTTATTGAGACAAGCATCCCTGGAAAACTAATTTTGTTCGGCGGGAGAAGAATTGGAGGCGCAGTTTCAACAGTTGAGATCATCGACATGAACTCCCGTTCAGTGGTAATCTCAACGTACTTACCGAAGCTTAAAGAGATCTACAATGTCGTCAGATTACCGAATCAGCGATACGCTTTCATCGGCATGGGCGACACAAGATATCCGGCCAAGGAAAATTTGATCATTGTCAAAACCGATGAGAATTTGATGCCCATTCAAATCTGCGAAGTGGAAGATGAACCATTTATTTATGGGCACGAATTTGAGAAAGCTCTTCCAGGGAAGCCGGGACATTTAATTTTGACGGCTGGAGATTCGATTGATCAGATAACAAAAAAGATTCAAGGAACTAAAATCTGGGATTTTGATGTCGAAAGCTGCTCTTTCACTAAACTAAAACACGCAGAGCAATTCAAACTCAAACCTTTTTCGTTCGTTTACCTGCCAGGCAACAAGGTAGCGTTCCTAAGCTACTCACTTAGTGGGGATGGTAAGAAGTATGAACTTGGAGCGTTCGAGTTTCATCAGATAACAGCAGAGGTCAAAGCCATAGGTGGTCCGCTTGAGAAGCGAACTGGACCGCAATTGGTTCGTACTGGGCGTGGTGATCTATTGATTGTTGGCGGCCAACTCGATAACGGAGCTTTGAAGTATCCGATGGCAACGTTCATTGAAAAGTTAGATGAGTCAAAGGGCGTATGGAAAAAGTTACCAATAGTTCTCCCACTAGATGTGGAAAGTTACACAACTAACTTTGTGCCTGTCGGCGTAGACCAACTGATTATCCGTCAAGGTACTAATGACAAATTGATCTCCTTTGATGTAATTACCAATAAAGTCTCAAATTTAGCAAAAGCACCTTCAGTTCGTGGAAATGCGGCCGTCTGGATGAAGCATGACGCTATCGTATTTTGCGGGGGCGAAATCGATCATCCATGGCCTGGGATTGATCTGAAATCTTGCGATGTCTACGATGCTAGTTCTAATAGCTGGCAATGAGATCGTCAGTAAACGCAAGCTAAGATCAGGAACCACTTCATTGCCGGTCGGTGAACGTTCACTTTTGTAGGGAATTTCTGGACAGCGAGGCTTCCCGCGCTCTTTTGGCCAGCAAACCCAGTCGAAATGTTTATATACGTCAAAACTTCTCTTTGATGGAAAAGCGGTAAAGGCCGGTTCCGTCCTTTATGCCCGAGCACGAGGGATGATAGTACCAAACGTATAGATTTATAAAATACCGGAAAGAAGAAGCAAGATGTTGAAGTTTTTGATTCTAGCGGCTGTTTTTATTTGTGGTCTCGGTTCGGCACAGGCGGAGAACTGTGTGGTGCGTGACAGCTCGGGAGCCGATTATCATGTTTCATTCTTGAGTCCGACGACGATCGATGTCGTCACGGACGGGGCTGGATGGATACTGGAGCAAGATCCAAGTCTTTCGAGGGAAGGTGTGGACTACTTCCTTAGCGGTCAGATGACGCTATTTGTAGTAGGCAACACGATCAGTCTGTATTCTGGATCTCAGGGAATTTACTATTTCCAAAACCAGCCCTGCGCGTTGACTGCGATCGCTCAATGATTAAAGGCGTTCAGGATATCTTCTATAATGTCTCTGATATGAAGCGTTCAATTGCTTTTTATACGGAAGCATTGCAGATGAAATTGAAGTTTGAGGATGATGGCTGGACGTCTTTGGATTGTGGCGGTGTTCAAGTGGGCTTGCATCCAACTGAACCCGGTGAAGAAATTGTACAGGTGCCGAGGGATTCTCATGGAGTCCATGGACAAGCGACCCTTACGCTTAAGTCAGATAATGTTCCAGAGGATCGTAAGCGCATTGAGAATAGCGGCGGCAGAATTCTTGGCGAAGACGATGCGCCTTGGGGGCACATGCTTGTATTTGAGGACCCTGATGGAAACGTTCTGAAGCTCATGAATCCCAAGTACTGAAAGAGACTACAGGTATGAAACATCTCCTGATCGCGATGGAAACGGATTTCGGAATGGGCCGGGCACTTGAAGCAAGGGTTTAAGGATAGTATTTACGAAATCGACTCAAGCTATTGATTGGTCGAATTCGAGGAAGTACACGACTTCTCAATGAAATTCGTCCGAGAGATCAGTCTCCTCATACTCGCTTCTTTGACGTAACCCCTGCGTAATCCACGCGTTCCGCCGAGTCGTAATTGCGATTAAAGACGCGGTTTATGAATGAAACCGAAAAGTTGTTCGATGAGATTCTTCAGATCCGTTCTCAGTACAAGGCCGAGGTCGATGGCACACACAAGCAGTGGCCCAAGGCAATCCGCGAGCGCGCGATGCGCTTGCAAGGGCTTGGCGTTTCGCGAAAGGCCCTGAGTCAACGAACCGGGATTTCGTACCACACGCTCGCCTACTGGTCCATGGCTCGCAAACAGTCCGCGGGCTTTCATCAACTTGCAGTGGGACCCTCATTGCTGCCGACCGCAGATGCAGCAACAGCAACTGTTACGAAACATCAAAACGCTGACCGGCGTAAGGTTTTCGCAACTGTTACTGTTACGACACCTGATGGGAGTCACTTCCGCTTTGCGTCGGCTCGCGATGCGCTGCTGGTCCTTAAAGGGCTAAAGCGAGGCATTTGATGTTTTTAGAGCGGAAAGGGCTCCGGATATTCGTGTATCGCGAGCCGATCGATATGCGTTGTGGTTTTGAGCGTCTCCACAGTCTGTGTGTCCATCAAATGCAGGCGATTATGGATCAGGGCCATGTGTACTTGTTCTTTGGCAAGAACCGGAAGCGAATCAAGTCGCTCTGCTATGATGGAACCGGACTTGTATTGATGGCGAAGAGAATCGAGCGTGGATCTTTCATGTCTCATAGCGAATTTATGGGCCGAAATGAGATTACGCAGGAAGAGTTCAAACTGATATTCCATGGCAGCATTGTTCGAAGACCTATTCTTGATCGGTCGCTTTCGACGCAGCGGGAGTCGTTTGCATTGCCTATAGGCGCCGGTCCATCCTTGTGAAAGATGGATTTCAAGAAGCGAATGCAGCAGATCGTTCGGACCGAGACTCCAGAAGTCGTTGCACTGCTGATGGCCGACATGGCCGAGCACATTGCAAACCAAAAGTCCGAACTTGAGCGCTTGAGATCAGAGCAGGCTCAACGAGAGCAACAGAGCTTTAACGTTGAAGAGAAGCTGAAGCTGATTCGTCGTTCAATCTACGGACGAAGTAACGAGAGACGACCCGAGGCAAGCGATCGCCTGAGAACTCGTAGCCAAGTCGAGAATTTGATTTTTAGCCAGGCCATGTTTCCTACCAATGAAATACGGGATAAGGCAGGTCAAACGATTGAAACTCGGTGGGCCAATTTGGACTCTCAGGAAATCGATGTTTTCGTGAGTGATGCGGAGTTCGAAGAAGAGGGCCGCTTGCGCGGTATCAGGAAACACGATCTAGAGAAGTGGTCTGAATTATGGGAGGAAATCCCGAACGCCTTTGAAACTGTCACGAAGATCGAAATCATTGAACGCCGTTACATTAAGAAGATCTTCAAAAAGAAAAAGTACAAGTTGAAAGAGCCCTTTACGATTCAGGTCGACGACAAAGATGTGATTTTGACCGCACAAGTGCCCGGACTATTGCCGGGAATGAACTACACAACAGACTTTGTGGCAGCGGTGGTTTCTGACAAGTACATCAGTCACATCCCTTTGGAGAGACAGGTTCGCCAGATGGAGTCTTTGGGTCTTAAGGGGATGCAGAACTCAACACTGTCTCGTCTGTGCGCTGTGGCAGCGGGGAGTCTTGAGCCACTTCAGGAAGCTATTCTGTCTGAGGTCTTGCAGAGCGATACAGCTCTTCATATCGACGAAACCCCATGGGGCATTCAGAACAAGAATGAACGCGACGGATTTATGTGGGTCATTTCGAACCGCTGTGGAAGCTACTATTTTTTTAAGCCGACGCGGTCGGCAAAAATATTGACCGAGAAGTTGCGCGGCTACAGCGGTCCCGTCGTGACGGACGGTCTCGAGACGTACAATGGAGTTCTAGCTGAGGCGAAGATCCCACATGCCTATTGTTGGGCGCATGCGCGACGTGAGTTCTTCAAGATTGAGTCGCACGACCCATCAGTGACTCCGATTTTAGATCAGATCGATAAACTCTTTGAGATTGAGCGAAGGGCTAAGGACTTTAGCGAGCTTAAAGCCCTTCGCGGGAAGGAAAGCGCGCAAGTTATTCAAGATTTGAAGCGAATTCTCCTAGAGGAATACCCAAATTCCCGAGATGGCTCGCAGAAGCGAAAGGCGATTCAATATATCAGCAAAAGATGGCCAGGGTTTGAACTGTTTTTGAATGACACTCGAATTCCGCTATCAAACAACGAAGCCGAACGAACGATCCGTCATGCTGTGATGGGCCGAAAGAACTATTACGGCGCTGGGTCTCATAGCGGGGCCGAGACCGCGGCGACTCTTTTTACGATTATTGAAAGCTGCAAGAAAAACGATATCGACCCAAGGACCTACCTCTTACGCGTTCTAACCTGGCTCACTGAGGGCGACGAAATTGAGACGCCACTATCGTATGCCCGGCGCATTCGCCAATAGCGTGGATTACGCAGGGGTTACTCTTTGACGGGCTGTTCTTCCAGACCTTGGACGCCGTACGATTTCCCAGTCGATGTTTCAGAACAGCTCAAGCATGCAACTGTCAAAGTTCGAAGCTATGGTATGCCCGGATGCTCGGGCGTTTTCATCAGTCCCGCTATAGTTCTGACGGCATCCCATTGTGTTTATTCAGGTCTCAATATTGAAGTGAGCCGGTTTGCTACACCTGAGAATTTTGTGTCTGGCTCGCTGATTTTCAACCATCCGAATGCAGATATATCGGTTTTAAAAGTAGCGCCTGAGCCGAACGACACGGCCATTCGAATTAAAGCGGATCCGACCGCCGTGGACGATGAGATTGTCGCGACTGTTGGTCACCCGATAGAAACCGAAAATCCGTACAATCCGTTCGCCTTATCGTCTTCTTCCTTTCGTCTCTCAACTGGGATGCCGCTTTGGCTCAAAGAGAATGAGCTCGCGGTATCGATCCGTGTTCAGCCAGGTAACTCTGGAGGTGGGCTAATAACCAATAAAGGAGAAATTGTTGGAGTCATGTCGAAATTTGGCCCAGATCCGAATCAATTTCCCAAGTTTGAAACTGTCGGTTTTTTTGCTGGAGGACCGGCGCTCAGAGAAACGAACATTCGCATAAGTCGGTCAAATGTTGGAAATGATCCTGAATTGCCTTGGACTGAGGCTGAATCAAAGCTTTATACGAGTCTTGGTGCTGGCTACCGAACCGAAAGAAATTTTTCCGCTTCGGTTTTTCCGACCATAGGCCTGTCGTTTCGATATGCTGAACGATTCGAACTAGGACTCGGGACTGCGGTTGATTTTAATCACGAGTTTGACTGGTACTTTGGTCGAATGCGGGCATTCAAATTGTTTGGAACTGGTTACGCATCGTTCCTCTTCGGGGCCGGACTTTTTTGTGACAAGGGAACAAGTGCTAACGGCGGAGTCATATCGCCATCTTGTCGACCCGAATTCACCTTGGGCATTCCAGGAGTGAATATGGGGATTCAGATCGCCCAAGGCGATGGACCAATTCTAGGCCTGATCGAGATAGAAATGTCGCGATGGTATTCAAGCCTCGGATATTGATTACAACTACTTATTTCCCGTCCAGTGAGCTTCCGCCAGGGAGTTCCTGTATGGTGTCGATCATTGTGTAAAAGCCGATCTGGCTCGCGTGCACGGCCAACGGCACTCCGCATCCCGAAATAAAAAGAGCGCTCCGGTTAGGGAGCGCTCTTTTATTTTCACCAGTATTCGATCTTGAACTCATCGCCGTAGCTGAACTTGAAGTTCGCGTCGATGGTGATGGTTCCGCCGCTGGCGGACCACCAGACCTTGTCGACCGGTGCGCCCCAGTCGGTGGCGCCTTTCGCGCGGAACCAGACGCGGCGGATCTTCTGATCGCTCTGCACACCTTTGAAGTTCACGGAGCGATTGAGTCGTACGCGGATCTCTGCGCTCAGGTCCTCAAGAGCTGAAGCGTAATCAGCTGATGACGAAAGGACTGAGCGTTTTTTGCCGCCAAGCATATCGGCCAGCTGATTGTAGTTGGTTCCGACGCTGCCATTGATGCCGAGCGGATCACCACTTTGGCGGACGAAGACGGAAACGATGGGTGAGGCGGCGTTGAATAACTCGCGACTGCGGTCGACGATGTAGTTCACAAGAGCGCCGGACTCATTCATCTCAGAGCGCGAACC
Source organism: Bdellovibrionales bacterium (assembly GCA_016713885.1). Classification (GTDB taxonomy): domain Bacteria; phylum Bdellovibrionota; class Bdellovibrionia; order Bdellovibrionales; family JAMPXM01. The sequence goes on from JADJOF010000003.1 coordinate 46,486, forward strand.
CGCGACATAAGTCGTTGCTGAGTCGTTTGAGCGATACGGACCGCGCGTAACCACGCGAGTTTGGCCCGTGGCACAAGTCATTTTGTTCGACTCAGGCTCGAGCACGAATGTCGACTTTACGACATTCGCTGCCGGTGTGGTCGAGCAGGCGTAGTGGTTATCGCCGACTGTGCCGCTGCTTGTTTTGCAGAAGCTCGTCTGTGCGCATGGCGTGTCGCATGTGAACGAACCTTCGAGTGTTTTAACAGTCGTGTTCGACTCATACTTCGCACCAGCTGGGATATCAGTCGGCATACAGCCGCGTTTTCCGCCGGCCGAGCTGTCGCAGACGTTTTGCCAAGCAGCGATGGAGCAGCTGAGGTCCTTCGTTGCGTCGGACAGAGTCGTCGTATCGCTTAAAAGAGCAGTGACTTTGCAAATCGGTGTCGTGCCAGCCGACACATTGAGCGCTCGCGAGGTCACGAGAGAGTTGCGTACAGCATCGGAGCAGTTGTCGCCGACGGCCGGGTTAAATGTCGGCCATGAAGCGTAGCTCTGGTCGCCGGTCACCGAGCGATCGAGATCGTTGCCGGCAGCACACGTCGGTTCGTGGCCGGCGTCGGTGTAAACTGCGCCAGCGCCGAGGCGATTGAAGACGAAGCTTGCACAGTTGCCGCCCGCCGGTGCGCCTTCAAGGTTCTTGGTCAAAAGGCTGCTATACACGGTCTGGCAGTTTGCAACGTTTGGATCATTCGTAAGACAGTTGCCGACCTGATTAGTGAGAGTTGGGCCGTCGGCGCAAGTGATGGGGTAGCTCGAGTTTCCAACGACGCTTCCAGCGGGAAGTTTTGATTTGAAGGTGTTCTCGCAGCCAGTGCCATCGGCGCGGCCTTTGATGGTCGCTGTATAGGGACCAAGATATACCGTACGACAGTTTTTGATGTTGTCATTGTCGGGGCCTGTGCAGGCTCCTGCCATGTCAACTGCGGCGATTTCGGTACAAACCGGTTGATATCCACTCACGTTGTAGACTGCGCCCGAAGGAAGCTTGCCAGCGGCGAAGTCGGCACACGATTTGGCGCCCGGAGTGCCGTTGAGCGTCGTGGGCGTCGCGGCCGCCGTGTAGATGGTCTGACAGTTCTGTTTGTCGGTGTCGTTCACGGTACAGCTGCCTGTTTTAGCTGTGAGAACAATTGTTCCGCACGAGGGCTTGTAACCAGCGTCGTTGTAGAGGCCTCCGCTGGGGAGACGACCAGCGACGAAAGCGTCACAGGTTGAATTGACGGCGCCGCTGAGGCGTGTCGTTTTTGGTGCCGAGTAGTTTTGATTGCAGTTGCGAATGGATGTGTCACCTGAGTCACATGCGCCGCTCTTCGCGATCGGAGTCGTGAGCGAGCAAACGGGTTTGTAGCTCGCGTTATTGTAAAGTGCGCCCGACGGCAATTTGCCGGCCACAAAGGCACCGCAATTTGCGCCAAAGTCTCCAGTTAGAACAGCAGTCGAACTTGGGTATGTGTATTTGCAATTGGTCTTAGCGCCGTCGCGGATGACGCAGTCTTCAACTTCGGTGAAGTACTTCACACTCGTTTGCGGAATTTCATAGGTCGGTGACTTTGTGTAATAAGCAACGTTTGTTTCAACGGCGTCGTAAGTCATTTTAGATGTGTCGTAGGCAACACTTGTTTTGCGCTGTTCGTATCGCTGTTCCGACTTCCAGTAGCCGACGTTTGTCTGCAGCTGGTCGTACTTCATCGACTTTGTCTGGTAAGAGACATTTGTTGTCGGAAGTTTATAGTCGACTTTATAGGAGAAGCCTTTTTGGAAGTCGACGCGACACTTTGCAAATGCGGGGTTCGTGATTTCAGCGCGGTAAGACAAAGTGGTCTGCGGCATCTCGCAGCGACCATCGACGTAATCGACGTTGCCTTTGGCGTCGATATAGCTTTCGACACAAGCGCGACCCGAAGGGTCCTGGTCGTTTTCATCAGAGACGACGATGACACTTGTCAAATCACCAGGATTGAGGAGGCCTTTGTTGTTCTTTAAGACGCGGGCGAGGGCGCAGAGGCCGCTCTCTTTGTCGATGATGTCGTCCATCACTCCGCGCTTGGTGACGGCGTCAACTGCTGAGAGTGTTGGGTTCAGAAGTGCCAACCGGTCATTGAAGTCGCGTGAGAAGTCAGCAACGGATGCGTTTCTCGGTTTGCGAGCGGCATAGGATGTTGCGTTCGATGGGAAGAGAGCAACGGGTGCTGGGTAAAAACTATTGATCGTGCGATCGGACATCGATTCAGTTTTAAGTCCAAAGCCCGCGAGGTCGCCGGGGATTTGACCACTGAGACTCGCTCCACGATGGACGGCCATTTGGGTCGGATCAAGCTGAGCGAAAAGCTCTGCCGCTTGCGAAGGGACGCGTGAGTAAACTGACTCGCCTTTTCCGGGGGTGTATTGTGCAGTGCTGATCAGGAAAGCAGACGTGTCGAAGGGTGCGAGGTTGTTGACGTTGGCACCGGCGAACATGCGATCAAAGGCCTTGGAGAGATTGACCTGGTTGATTTGCATGGTTCCGGAGTTGTCGACAACAAATACGAGTTTGAGCGGCGGGAAGCTGTCGGCATCACCAGCAGTGGCCGAGGCATAGTTTGGAACGTAAGGTGTCTGCGACTCGAGAATGCTCGCCAAGTCGTCACTTGCGGTAAACGACGCTTGGTTGGCGCAGTTCTGATACGCAAAAGCGCTGAAGACGCCAACGATGATGAGTCCAAAAATAGGACGAAGTGAAACTGACTTCATACGAAACTCCCCCACGGACCACGATGATGAGCCTGAGCTCACAGTTCTAAAGCCACTTTAGTGCAAGCGACGAACCACTTTCTGTATCGGTTGCCTACTTAAAATCCTCAAGGGAATTAGACCTTTATGGACGGCTAGCGAGTAGGTCCAGTTGTCGAACATCTAGCGAGTAAATTCGGACACAGGAGCAGAGTTCTTGAACTCATTGCGAACCAGGAGCGTGCTCGGCGAGAGTGTCTCAGTACGATCCGATTTTGCTCCCGCTGTTCAGAGGTTGACGGTGTTCTGATGATCGACAGCGTAAAGACTGAGGTCGAGCAGTAGGAGATGCGTCGATTTTTGCCTGAGAATCATGCATTTGAAATGCGGCGCATTAGGTCCTTGCCCGTTGCCCAGCGCGGTCCCGTCCGTTATCGTCGCAAGCGATTAGGGAAAGGACGTTTTTCATGGCTGGGACATCTGTTCGTGTTGGTATCAATGGTTTTGGTCGAATTGGCCGCGTTCTTGCGCGAGCGATTTTTGAAAAGGGCGGCAGCGGTATCGAGATCGTCGGTATCAATAACGTTGGCGACGCGAAGCTTGCAGCTCATTTGCTCAAGTACGACTCCACTCATGGCATTTTCGACGGCGAGGTCCATGCTGAGGGCGAAGGCGCGACGGCGTGCATTTCGGTCAACGGAAAAAAGATCCCTCTTTGTGGCACTAAGGATCCTGCACAGATTCCCTGGAAACAGTGGGGTGCTGATATCGTGTTTGATTGCACTGGTGCGTTCAACGATAAGCGTGAAGAGCTGATGAAACACATCGCCGGTGGGGCGAAAAAAGTGATCGCTTCTGCTCCGGCAAAAGCGGCCGACCTCACGGTCGTCTATGGCATCAACCACACTTCGTATGATTCGGCTAAGCATCAGATTCTTTCAAATGCGTCGTGCACGACAAATTGTCTGGCGCCGCTGGCGAAAGTTTTGAACGACACCTTTGGCATTGAACATGGTTTGATGACGACAATCCATTCGTTCACTAACGACCAGATGGTGCTCGATGCGCCTCACAAAGATCTGCGTCGTGCACGAACGGCGTCGGCGTCGATGATTCCGACGACAACCGGAGCGGCCAAAGCTGTTGCTGAGGTTTTGCCGGTATTGAAAGGACGTTTGGATGGGACATCGGTTCGCGTTCCAACCGAGAATGTATCGCTTGTTGATCTTACCTTTACCTCTGCAAAGGATCTTTCCGTTCAGGCGATCAACGACGCATTGAAGGCGGCGGCTGCGGGTCCGATGAAAGGAATTTTGGCTGTTGAGAATGCACCGCTGGTATCGGTTGATTTTAACGGCAACAAATACTCGTCGATCGTTGATCTGCCGAGCACAATGGTGACCGGCACTCGCATGGCGAAGGTCTTCTCTTGGTACGACAATGAGACGGGATTCTCCAATCGCATGGTTGATCTTGCGCTTCATATGGCGAAGCAAGGTCTCTAAAAATTTCCGCAGAGGTGAGTGATATGGCTGGCGCAGGCTTCGGCAGACAGTTCAGTGGTCTTCAGGGTATTAAGTCGATTGAGGACTTTGAGTTGAAAGATCAACGCGTTTTCATTCGCGTCGATTTCAATGTCCCGATGGAGGGCAAACCCGGAAATTTGAAGATTACCGATGACACGCGCATTCGCGCAGCACTGCCGACGATTCGCTATGCGCTTGAAAAGGGTGCCAAAGTTATTTTGGCATCGCACTTGGGGCGTCCTGAAACAAAAGAAGATCGTCCCAAGTACACGCTTGAGCCTGTTGCAAAACGTCTGGGCGAACTGATTGAGGGCGAAGTGATTTTGATTGAGGAGCCGCGCTCGGATGCGCCGAAAGCGCTCCTTCCGGGATTAAAGGGCAATCAAGTCATTATGCTTGAAAATGTTCGCTTTGAACCCGGCGAACAGAAAAACGATGCGAAACTCGCCAATGCGATCGCGGCCTACACCGATATCTACATCAACGACGCCTTTGGAGCCTCTCACCGCGCCCATTCGACGATCGATGCGCTCCCGCGTCTTATTGCAAAACGGGGTTGTGGCTTTTTGATAAAGAAAGAAATTGAATGTCTTGGGGGGCTTCTTGAAAAACCCCTTAAGCCATTTGTGGCTATTCTTGGCGGAGCAAAGGTCTCGGATAAAATCAAAGTTGTCGATAATCTGATGGACTCGATCGACACGTTCCTCATCGGTGGCGCGATGGCCTATACGTTCATGGCTGCGCGCGGACTGGCGGTCGGCAAATCTCGCGTTGAAAAAGACAAGCTGAGTTTTGCCCGCGAACTGATGGAGCGAATCGAAGGCCGCGGTAAGAAGATTCTGCTGCCGATCGACCATGTGGTCGCAAACGATTTTCTCGCGCCGAGTTTGATCGAGACCGTCGAAACAATTGCGGAAGATCGTCTTGGTCTTGATATTGGTCCGAAGACGCGCGAGCTCTATCGCAAAGAAATTGCCCGCGCGAAGATGGTTTTCTGGAATGGCCCTATGGGTGTTTTTGAAAAACCTGAATTTGCGAAAGGCTCATTTGCCGTTGCGGAAGCTTTGGCGGCGCTTTCAGCCAGCGGTGGCCAGGCCATTGTCGGTGGAGGTGATTCTGCGGCAGCGGCAGAGGCCTCTGGTTTTGCCGATAAAATGACGCATATTTCGACTGGTGGTGGTGCTTCGCTTGAGTATCTCGAGGGGGCAAAGCTTCCAGGTCTCGAAGCGCTTCGCGTGACACGAGAGTCGGCAACACCTTCACTTTGATCTGGAGCTTGAGATGCGACAGTTTGTTTTGGCTGCGAATTGGAAGATGAACAAAACGCCGGTGGAAACGGCGGCGTTCTTTCAGGCTTTTCTTTCTGGTTTTTCTCCGAGTCCCGGTCGTCAAACTGTCTTTTTTGTGCCAGCGCTGGATCTCACCACGGCCATTACCGCAACGAGCGGTCGTGGAGTCGGGATTGGAACGCAGAATATTCACTTTGAGAAAAAAGGCGCCTTCACTGGCGAAAATTCGCCAGAGGCGGCAAAGGCCGCTGGGTGTGAGTGGACTCTGGTGGGACATAGCGAACGTCGCAGCCTCTTCGATGAAACGGATTTGATCACGGCTAAAAAAATGAAGCTTGCGCTCGAGTGCGGTTTAAAGCCGATGCTCTGTGTGGGCGAGTCACTTGATGAGCGCACAGCGGGAGAAACGATGAAGGTCGTCGAACGCCAACTGACCGTTGGCCTTGAGACGATGACGGATACGGATTGGGCCAGTGTTACGATTGCCTACGAGCCGGTCTGGGCGATTGGCACAGGAAAGGTGGCAACACCTGAACAGGCGTCCGAGGTTCACACGGCGATTCGTGGGTGGCTTGAGCGTCGAGCGGGCGCCGATGTGGCGGCGGCGATGCCGATTCTCTATGGCGGGAGTGCAAAGCCCGAGAACTTCCGCGAGATCGCCTCACAGAAAAATATCGACGGATTTTTGGTCGGTGGCGCCTCGCTTGAGGCCGAGTCCTTTCTCAAGTTTTGCGCGTGGTAGATCCGGGAGCTGCGCTTCGACTCCATTGAGTGAAGTCGAAGCGCTCTCGGATTTAGCGAATTTCGGAACAGCCCATCATGTAACAGCGGCGGCTCACGCTATAGCAGCGCTGAAGAGCCGCGTCGCGAGCTGCCGGCAAATTGGGGCCACGTCCGTAGAAAACCATGTATCGCTCGTTCTCCACCTTGCACTGCACTCCGCGGCCGCGGCCGGGCCGAGGCGGGTAGTAGGCCAGGTTTTCGTCGACGACCGAGTTTTGGATCTCATCTTCGCTGAGGCCGATGAGGTCGTCGAGGGTGAGTTGATTCACTTCGATGTTGGTGTCACTTTCAACCTCGGCGGTCCACGCCTTTGCGGATGAGAGTAGAGTGGTCGCCAGGGCGAGAGCGAGGGCGAATTGTTTGAGAGTGGTGGTGGTTCTCACGGGTTGTTCTCCTTCTTCAGTCGGTGATGGGGTCACTTTTAACTTCGCAATATCGCGCATCGCAAAGGCTGTGCCGTTCTCTTTGGGCGCAAAGTGATCCCGGTATTGAAATACTTCCCAGATTGGACCTAAGTCAGATTGGACTCTTTGGCGCGCTATGTGACAATCACGAGAGAGTAACTTCGTTCCGGGAGCCTAGCTGATGAAGATCGTCGTCGAAACTGAAGTCAAATTGGCTATTTTGATTTTCTTCATTTGTTCGTCGGGCCTGAACTCTGCTCAGGCATCGATTCTTTCGGGATGTTGGGGCGGCGTCAGCGAGCGGTCTGAATTTCGATATACGCCGCCAGGGCTTGCGATCAATATTCCCCCTGATATCGTCTTCGAGTACGGAAGCTTTCGGAATGGCTACATGCTTTTGCCGATGGGTACTTCACCGATGAAGTGGTATCTGGTTTCGGAAGCCGGAAAAGGATATGAGCTTCGCTTTCCTGAGAAGTCAGGGACTTTCAATGTTCAGTTGCCGAACAGAAAGTCGATTCGCGTTCGTCACGGAAGGAAGGTTTCCACAAATTCCGCATATGCAGAATCGTTCGGTAAGGAATTCGAGGAAATTGCATGGGGAAGTGACGACGCACCGGCAGAGCGCCTTCTTGCCGTTCCCGTTGCTGATCCAAATGTGATGACTGCGATCGAGGGTGAGCTGACTCGTCGAATCGATGGCTTAGCGGCACAGTATCACTCCTACGGTGGCACCGTTGAACACGAGGGCAGGATCGTTTCAGAGGCGACATATCTGAGTACGCTTGAGGCTTGTCGCGAGATTTCTCCGGCGATTGCCGCATCGGCGGATCGTGCGAAAGCCGACATTCAGATGAAAAATCAGTCGTTTCCGGCAAAATCACATCCGGTGGGTGGGAAGAGGCCAACGCGTAGGTAGGCGCGGAGGTTTTGAGCCTTAGGCGCCAATCTGCGGTCTTAAGCGGCCAAAGTTTGGCTCGGCCCAGTGTGGCGGCGATTTTGGGCTCTGCGCTGGATTGGGTTCGGGTACGGATCTCTGCTTTTCAAGCATAGTGTCTTACCGACAGCCGTATGAGACGTTGACAGATGTTCGCCTATCCGCAACGCAGCGCATCAAGATGCTGTGGAGACGATGGAATTCGAGTTTCATTTCAGGCCACTCGGTCTGAGGCACCATCAGAAAAGTCACAGTTTATAGACCCGCGCGGCTATGGCAGTCTGTTTACGGGTTTGAGAGTCAGCGCATGGGGTGCGGTGGTTCGACGTATCGTTTTGCGGCGTCCACTTTGCACAACCCAGTCTCACTAAGGTTTCCGAACTTTGTTCGGAAAGTGGAGGGAGACGCATATGCACCCACGAAGAAAGACCCGCACGCCGATTCCTGTGACCAATCGCTTGAGCCAAATGCTGAAGTCGCAGCTCGAGGCACTGTCTCCAGAGCAGGCGATGTTTTGTGTTCGTCGTTGTCATCAGTGCGGGCACACTCATCAGAGCCTCGGTGCGAGGGTTCAGCGCTGCGAGCGGTGTCAGAAGACCTTTGCGCCGTTCTTCTTTGTTTCTGAAACTCCCGGGTTTGATAAAATCGCGACCCTGTATCGGCCTCTTCAGGGTTTGACAGCTGGCTGGTTTGATGGGCCTGAAGAGTTTGACCCTGGGCGCAGCTCGGAGCGACTTGAGTCAAGACTCCATTCGTGAAACAACCGGACGGCAGGGGGATCCATCCATGGCGGGGACTAAGAATTCGAGTGCGACGGGCACTCGCGCAATTCAGATTGAAGATATCAAAGCGGCGCGAGAAGTGATTGCTGGACGGGTGCGTCGAACTCCACTGAAAGCATCGACTCTGCTGCCGGATCTTTATCTGAAACTTGAAAATGAGCAGCTGACCGGAAGTTTCAAAATCCGTGGCGCCCTCAATAAAATGCTTTCCCTCTCAAAAGAGGAGCGCGAACGCGGTGTTGTGGCCAGTTCGGCAGGGAATCACGCTCAGGGCGTCGCGTACGGTGCAAAGGTCGTCGGAGCGAAGGCCCATATCGTGATGCCGGAGACAGCGCCAATCGTGAAAATCAACGCGACTCGCTCGCATGGTGCCGATGTTATCTTGCATGGCGAAGTCTATGACGATGCCTATGGCAAAGCGCAGGAACTTGAGCGCGAGAAGGGATGGATTTTCGTTCATCCCTATCTTGATCCGAAGGTCATTGCGGGCCAAGGAACAATCGGTCTTGAGTTGCTTGAGGATGAGCCGGAGCTCGACACGATCGTTGTGCCGATCGGCGGAGGTGGGCTGATCAGCGGGATTGCGACAGCCGTCAAAGCTCTTCGACCCGGCATCAAAGTCATTGGTGTTGTCTCGGATCAAGCACCTGCGATGGCAAAGCTGTTTCACGGTGAAAATATCGACCTTGCTAAAGATGGAAAATCAAAACGGGTGACGACGATCGCTGAAGGTATTGCGATTAAAAACGCGTCGCCGCTGATGTTTGCGGACTACATCAAACCTTTGATCGATGACATTGTCGAAGTGACCGATGACGAGATCGCTCTGGCGCTCGTTCAGCTTTTGGAGAAAACCAAAACTGTGGCCGAGGGTTCTGGCGCCGCGGGCCTCGCGGCACTGCTCGCGGGCAAGATTCAGGCAAAGGGAAAAACGGCCGTCGTCATCTGTGGCGGCAATATCGATCTCAATGTGATGTCGAAAGTGATTGAACGGGGACTTCGCAGTCAGCACCGTCTGGCCCGCGTCGTTGTCGTCGTCGATGATTTGCCCGGAAACCTGCACCGGATCACGGCGGTGATGGCTGAGTGTCGTGCGAACATTTTGGAGGTTCATCACGACCGTGTGTCGCCGGAGCTTGGACTTCGCGAGACGCGCATTGATTTGCTGGTTGAAACGGCAAGTCAGAGTCAAATTAAGGACATCCATCAGCGGCTAAAAGCCCAAGGATTTCGCGTCCTGGCTTAAACCCGGCCGCGGTCGGCCTAAAATAGATGCAATCGTGCTCGCATACCGCTGCGCTTTCAGCCGTTTTCCTTGACCCTCACCCTCGGTTTCTTGGTAGGACTCTAGGGTTTTGAGGATGGGGCTAAAGCGTATGGTGTTTCGTGAAAGTGACGGCGCGGTCGATGTTGATTCCAATACGCAAGAAATCGATTCCTCAGGTGGTCATGTCGTGAAGTCGAGTGTTGGTTTGGTTGTCACAATTGATGGCCCTGCGGCGAGCGGCAAATCATCCGTTTCGCGTGAAATTGCTCGTCGCTTCAATTGGGATTGGGTTTCAACTGGTGCTTTCTATCGCGGTGTCGCGTGGGCAGCGAATCACCTCGGGCTTGATCTTGGCGACGAGGCTGCAATCGAGCAATTTGCGAAAAGCACTCGTTGGAGTATCCAACTCACGTCGGCGCAAACCTGTTTTCAGCTCGACGGAAAAGACTTTACCGACGAAATCGGAAAAGAGTCTGTTGGCTCATTGGCTTCGCGCATTTCCTCTTATCCCAAAGTCCGCGCAGCACTTTTGTCGGCTCAGCGCGAGTGTGCAAAGAGCGGTCGCGGTCTTGTGGCCGAAGGTCGGGACTGTGGCTCTGTGGTGTTTCCGTCGGCTGAGGTTAAGATTTTCCTGACAGCTCGGGCTGAAGATCGTGCGGCTCGCCGCGCTCTTGAAGAGGGACGCGACGTTCAGGCGATGATCAATGAACAAAAACAGCGCGATGCTCAAGATGCCACTCGCAAGACGGCTCCGATGGTCGCCGCCAGCGATGCGCACACGGTGGACACCACTGGCCTTGGCCTCCAATGACGTGGTCGAGAAGATTGAGACGATCATCCGCTCTTATCTTGCGAAATAAGCTGTCAGTCAGTTTAAGTGTCTTGCCCCGGCATCACTTCCTACATTTTTAGCCAAGGCCTTGGCAGTCCGAGGTCTCCGTATTGGATGGCCCGGGCCTCAAGCCGTGTGATGCTCCAAGCGCTGCCCTCAATTTCATTCAGATCGACGTAACGCCACACGGCCGTGAAAGCGCGGCCGCTGGCGGCGACAAGCCTTGTCCACGGACGCTGCAGCCAAAAGCCCTTTCTTCTCGTTTGTCCCTCTTCTATTTTCACGAGAAGTGCGATCGCCCCACTCACCGCTCGGAGAAAATTCTGAAAGCGCTCTTGCTCGCGGCACTCCACCAGAAAATGCAGGTGATTGCCGGCATTCGCAAATCGATGGACGTGAACAAGCTGAATCCTTCGAGCTTTCCACTGAGGCTTTTGGACTCGTGTTGGCGCCTCACAGTGACGCATAGCATAAACTTTGCTATAGCTAGGGCACCCTTTGACAGTGCCCCGGCCAGGCGCCGATAACCTTCCGACACACTGAGAACGAAACCGGATTGTCCCTTTGGTTAGGGGTGAAACAGAGTTTTGTTCTCCGAAGGAGGAAAAAACAAACCGTATGAAGTTTTTCTTTAATCTTTTTGCCGCCGACGAATCAAAAGCTGGTGGTGGTACAACGACCTCAGGTCTCACAAAAGCGCAACGCGAAGAAGCTCGCATTAAGGCGATGTTCGCAGAGGCTGAAGGTCCTCTCTCAGCGAGTAAAACCGCTGACTTTGAAAACCTCTTTGAAGCCTCTATTAAAGAGCGCGACTTCAAAGTAGGCGACGTCGTAAAAGGCACTGTTGTCGAAGTGCAGACGGACTATGTTCTCGTCGACATCAACTACAAGTCGGAAGGTCTTATTCCGATCAACGAATTCCGCGTTGTCGATGGCGTTCGCGAAGTGAAGCCAGGCGACGAAGTTGAAGTTTACATCGATCGCGTTGAAAACGAAAACGGCATGGTTGTTCTCTCGAAGGACAAAGCCGACATGATGCGTGCGTGGAATGATATTTCGCGTGCTGCTGAGAACGAAGAGCTCATCGAAGGTACAATCGTCGCTAAAGTTAAAGGCGGATTGTCTGTCGATATCGGAGTGAAGGCGTTCTTGCCTGGTTCGCAGATTGATCTGCGCCCGGTTCGCAACATGGATATCTACATTGGCAAGAAGTATAAATTTAAGGTCATCAAGTTCAACAAGAAGCGTGGCAACATCGTTCTTTCGCGCCGCGCACTTCTTGAAGAAGAACGCGAGAACCTTCGCACTCAGACTCTCGATGCAATGAAAGAGGGCTCGATTGTCACTGGTATCGTAAAGAACATCACCGACTACGGTGCGTTCATCGATCTCGGCGGCATGGACGGACTTCTGCATATCACCGATATGTCATGGGGCCGCGTGAAGCATCCTTCAGAGCTCCTGAATCTCGGCGACGAGATCAAGGTTGTTGTTCTGAAGTACGATCCAGAGAAAGAGCGCGTGTCGCTTGGTCTCAAGCAACTTCAGGCCGACCCATGGGAAACAGCAATTGCGAATTTCCCCGTTGGCACGAAGCTCAAAGGCAAGATCGTATCGCTTGCTGATTACGGCGCATTTGTTGAACTCGCAGAGGGCGTTGAAGGCCTTATCCACGTTTCAGAAATGTCGTGGACAAAGCGCGTGAAGCATCCGTCGCAAGTTGTAAACGTTGGCGATGAAGTTGACGTTCAGGTTCTTGATGTCGACAGCACCGCTCGTCGTATCTCGCTTGGTATGAAGCAGTTGATGGCCAACCCATGGGTTGAGCTCAAGAACAGCTACTTGCCAGGAACGATCATCGAAGGCGAAATCCGCTCGATCACAGACTTCGGCGTCTTCGTTGGCGTTGAAGACGGTATCGACGGTCTTGTTCATATCTCGGACTTCTCTTGGACAAAGCGCGTGAACCATCCTTCGGAAATGTTCCAGAAGGGCAACAAGGTTCGTGCGGTTGTTCTCGGCGTCGACATCGAACAAGAGCGCTTCTCGCTCGGTATCAAGCAACTCGAGGCCGATCCATGGGCGAACATCGACGTGAAGTACGGCGTCGGCACACAGCATGACGTTAAAGTCGTGAAGCTTGCTGATTTCGGCGTTTTCGTTGAGCTCGAAGCCGATATCGAAGGTTTGATCCACATCTCCGAACTCTCTACTGAGCGCATCAACAAAGCTGATGAGTTCTGCAAAGAGGGCGATGTTGTAAAGGCCGAGATTATCTCGATCGATCGCGATGCGCGCAAGATCGGTTTGTCAGCGAAGCTCGTGAAGCTTCGTGAGTCGAAAGCAGACGTTGAAGACTATGTGAAGAAGATCACATCGACTTCGAAGACGTCGCTAGGCGATCTCTTTGGCGACGCACTTAAGGGTGCGATCAAGAAAGAGGAATAGTTCGCACCGACGTAAGTCGAGCGCGTAACTCGAAAAGCCACTCCTGAATTGGAGTGGCTTTTTTTTGCTCAAAGGTCTGGTCCGAATGTTGTCGTGATATTTTTATGACAATTGCTAAGCAATTGAAGAATCTGTCACGATAGAGGGGTGAGTTCTTCGTCGTCATCAGAAAGGTCGGACCTCGGGTCTCTATCGGCAGATCAGCTCGTCTCGTTGTGGACGACGGCGGGCTCATTGCTTTCGATGGGGTTGGTTGTTTTCGCAGCCGACGGCAAGAGATTCGTTGCTGACAAAAGGGCGAGGGCGCTGTTCGGGGTGGTGGCTGATGGCGAGCAGGCGACTCTGGCTTTTAGAGACTGGTTGGGATGCGAGAGCATTGAATTCTTTGATCGACTCCAGATAGCGCTTGCGGATGATGAGGCCCTGGATGAGGTGATTACCCCAAAGTCTCGATCAAATTGTTGGATTCGAATGGTGGGTGCGCCCCGAGGAGACGCGAGCGAGCGTGGATTCTTGGTTTGGGATCGGACGGTGCAAGTTGAAAACGAAAGTCGTCTACAGGGAGATCGTCACTTCTTTGAAACGGTTCTGAATTCATTTTCGGATCCGGTGACGATTACGGATTCTGATCTCAAGTTTATCTATGGGAATACGGCGTTTTCGTCTTTGATTGGTCTTATTCCAGAAGAGTATGTCGGTCGTTCAATGAGGGCGATCGGACTAAAGAGTTCAGACGGTTTTGAGTTGAGAGATAGGCAGTGTCTCGATCGGCATATTGAAGTGGAAGCAGAGGAAGCACTGCACTTTGAGAGCTCCGATTCGGCGGTCGATTCATGGTTGGTGAAGCGAGTTCCATACTCAGCTCCGAGTGGTAAGACGACCGTCGTTTCTGTTTTTCGAGATATTCGAGAAGTCCGACGAATGCAGAATGAGCTTGACCGTTCGCGGGCGCGAGCAAGTCAAATGGCTCGACTGAAGGGCTTGGCGACTCTAGCCGCTGGTGTTGCACACGAGCTCAATAACCCACTGATGATTGCGGCGGGCTCGCTTGAAGCGCTAAGCGATCTTGGTTCCGGGCAACTCGATGAAAAGCGGACCGAGGTTCTTCTTACTCGTGCGGCACGCGGTATTCAGCGGGCCTCCGATATCGTGCAAGCCATGCGTAAGATGGGGAATAGTAGTTCAGATGATATGCAGATACCGATCGGTGTTACCGCGGTGGTTGAGTCAGTGCGGCTACTGCTGAGCGCAGACTTGTCGCGCTTTGGCGTGGAGCTACGGTCAAGTCTTCCGCAAGACTTGGTGGTTGTTGGTTCGGAACCAAAACTTATTCGAGCTATTGCCGCCATTGTTCAGAATTCAATTGAGGTCATCGCGCGAATGTCATCGGAGTCGACGAAGCTTGTTCTTGTCGAAAAGGTTGCGGATGCACTCAGCGGGGATACAGGAGAGTGTGTCTTGTCGATTGAGGACAGTGGCACAGGCGTTGACAGTCAACATGAGGACAAACTTTTTGAGCCATTCTTTTCGACCAAAGACATTGGGCAAGGACTTGGTTTGGGATTGGCTTTGGCAAAAGAGTCTATCGAGTCGATGAGTGGGCGTGTCGAGTACACCGGCAAAGGGCGCTTGGGCGGCGCTCGCTTTCTCGTGACGCTCAAAATACCCTAGGCCCACCGAGTTAACGCACCTTTGCTAACCTGAGAAGCTGGGCGCTAGCTCTGAGATCCGCGTTCTGGAGCGCGGATCGTGAAATTTCAAAGCGCATTTTTCCACCGTCAACGTAGAACTTAATCATTAGTCCTGGAGTGTCGAAGTCGATTGATTCCGAAATGGTGAGGATGGGCAGTTTGCCAATCGTGGTGACTGCTTGCCGAAAGGCCTCAGGCGACTTTGAATAAGAGACGAAGGCGTGGGCGGAACGGAGCTGTTCATCCGAATCGGCGCTGATGATGCGGACGACTTTACCCAACAAGACCTTGCCGCCGAGTGAGCGCTCATAAGTCGCAAGGGTGTGAGCCTCGGCTTGAATTGCAATTGTCCACTGCGGGGAGGCGGAGGCGATTGGCCACTCGATATATTTTAAAAAATTGAGAACAAAGGCTGCCTGTACTTCGTGAGCGTCGTAGGTTTTCTGCGCCCAAGCGGTGACGGGTAAAAAGAAACCGATCATAACCGCGATTGCGACAGTGCGGCGAGCGATGGTTTGAATACTGAAGTACGAATCAGAGTAAAGCATGATGACTAAAGGTCTTTCCGGAAGCTGAGTATGGAATACAGTTCTCGGCTTCGACCGGGCGTTGCGGCGAGGTCAGAGCTCGCTCCTCTGTAGGGTACAATTAAGGGTTTATTTTGATTCAAGAGATTTCCGATGCCAGCGGTTATGCCTACTCCGCTGTAGATGAAATTCTGTTTTTGTACAGCTAGATTGATTTTCAGCGATGCCTCAAAGTCAGCGATATGGGCCGAGCTGAGAGTCGGATCATAGGTCCAGCCTCGTTTTGTGGACTCTATGATACTAGAAGCCGACATGGTCCAGGGTTCGATGCCCTCTGTCAGTGGAAAGCCAGTCCATGCCGTGACTTTGTGATTGGCAAAGCCCAAGAGACGATCGGCGCTTCCTGACTCATAGAGATCGACGGCGTTCATTCCATCGGTGGAGGCAAATGAATAGCTGATGGCAGATGTCAATCGCGATTGATGATGCCGAAATTCAACTTCGAAGCCTTTGATCCTGTTCGAGTAAAGTTCTGGTAGGAGTCGACGTTGTTGCCGAGACCATCAATGATCGTGGTGTAGATAATGGGGTTTTCAATTTTTGTAAAATACACGTTGAGAGTTAAGTGGGTGCTTGGGCTCAAAGCTCGGCCGACCTCGATCTCATAGGTCTCGGTTTCTTCTGGTCGAATACTGGGATTGAGACTGATGTTCTCTATCGACGGTGCTCGGTAAGCGAGGGAGGTCAGCGCTTTGAAGTGCCAAGGTTCGAGGATTTTCGTGAGACTGATGCGAGGCACTGTCGACGATGGAACACGGGAGCTGGATTGATGCCTCAAGCCTGCCGTGAGTTCGCCGACTGAAAGCGACTGCGAGAGTTCCCCAAAAAACGACGTCGCATTTTGTTCGAATCGTTCGCTGGGGTTGAGCGCCGGAAAGAACTTTCCATTTGGAGCTGTGCCGTCACTCCTGGAGTGTCCAGTTTCAACTCGGTGCTCGACTCCAAACGCCAAGAATCCGTTTTCGATGGTTGTCTTGGCCATGAGACGAGTGAGGTGCTGCGTGTACGCTTTGTCGCAGAAATTTCCGGAGGAAGCAAGTGTCGGGTCTTTGGCGAGCCAGGGGGCTTGGTAAGCGTAGTTGTAATGAGGTGAGATGATCCAGTTGTTAGCCGCAAAGTCTCTTGAAATCGAGGCCTGTCCCATGAGAAATCGAATGAGGACGCCTTGTGGTTCGGGGGTTCCGTAGCTTGCACGATGAACCAAATCGACATCGTCGTAGAGTGCGCGAAAGTTCCAATTCGAGATCGTGGTCTGAAAGATCGCTGTTTTTGGAGCAAGTAAGCTTTGGCCTGCAAGTTCAGCACGGTCAGAAGCGGAGTCACCTGCGAGTGAGTTGTAGGTTCCATCGGCAGTTCTGTGCATCGTCCCAGTGATGAGAGCGCCATAGGTATCGGTGTTCAAAGTGACAGTGGCGCCAGCTCGTCCGAGATGACCAGCGGTATCAAGACCAACTCGAGTTTCTGACGTAAAGGTCGGGCTTAATGGTGAATTTGCGCTTGTCGTCTTGATATCGACAACGGCGACTTCGGCAAGACCGCCGAAAATGACTGATCCAGGTCCGCGAATAATCTGAATCTGCTCGATCGATGAAAGTGGAATGCGGTCGCCGATGAGAAAAACATTAAATGCCGCTTCGTTCCACTCAAAGCCGTCAATGCGAAAGAGAACTTTTCCCTCATGGGCCCAGACTCCGCGAACGCCAAGACCAGTTGTTTGTGCGACATCGGAGGCAAGGGAGAGGCCTGGAATTCGTTCGAGAAGTTCGCCGAGATCGCGTGCTCCAGATGCCCGAATTTCGTCTCGGGTCATGAGACTGATGATGCCTGGCGCCTCTCGGATGGATGAGCTTCGAGAGGATGCGATGGTGACCGGCAGCGCCATGAGGTCTTCTAGACTTAGGTCAGAAACAGGGCCCGATTCGGGAGTTTCTACAGCGGTTTCTACTGTGCTTGCATACGTAGGTCGTAGTGGGCTTAACAGCAGGCTAAGACTCAGATTTAAAACGGCCATTTTGCTGCGCGTCGCTGGACTCATCTTCATAGGACTATTCTGCAATGGTCCCCACTGAACAGAAAGCAGAGACTCGTCGAGTCGAACTCGACTTGTGCAGTCGGACGAAAAAACCGAGAAGACTAACGATGTCCCCGCATGTTCGCAACAGCTCCCCAGTCGAAAGTGTCCGATCAGGCTTCGTGCTCCGGTCCCTACGGCATTTTATGCGGAGGCTCTTGTTTATCAAGGCCGGCAAGAAACCGATTGCGGATATCGTACTCGAGGCTCAGCGTGTGGCGCTGGCTTCGGCGCTCGCATTTGCGGCCGTCGTACTGATCGTTTTCGACTTGTTTTTTTCGGCTCATCAATTGATTGATCGAGCCCAGGCCGATTCAAGTCTACTCGGACAGTATTCAGCTGCCGCCTTGATTTTTGATGATGAGGTTGAGATTCGCCGTATCGTTGAAGCTGCGGGGTCGCTTGCTGATCGCGAAGTTTTGCTTAGAAATCGTGACGGCGCTATGTTCTCGAATTTACCCGAACTTTCTGATGCGGCCCATATCCTTCGAGATTGTGAAGGGTTCCGGTGCTTTAAAGTGCTAAGCGATGACCGTTCGGCGGTGACGATGTGGCATGATGGGATCGTGGCCTATCGCAAGATCTACGATGGTCGACTGGTTGTGGGCGAGGTGATTCTCAAGCACTCCATTCGACCGTTGATCCGCCGAGCCATTACAATGCTTGTATTTCTTCTCTTGGCTGGTGTGATGGGTCTACTTTCTGCTCGATTCATAGGCCGAAAGACGTCCCAACGAGTTCACGATTCCTTTGCGAGCTTTATCCAGGTCATTCGCGACATTTCACAGCAAGAGAACTTTAAACTTCGGGTAAGAAGTCAGGCCGGGCATTCGATTGAGGTCACTGAACTTGAGGATCTCGCAGGCGAGTTTGATCGCATGATCGACCGCATTGAGGTTCGCGACCAGTTTCTTGAATTGATGAATAAGGATCTGGAGGAGCGTGTTGAACAACGAACTCGAGATCTCGCTGCTGAACGCGAGAAGTCGGTCGAATCCGCGCGACTCGCCTCACTTGGTGAAATGGCGAGTGGGATCGCGCATGAGATCAATAATCCCTTGGCCATTATCAAAGCGAGTGCTGAGCAGCTTCTTTCTTTCTCAGAAGAGGAAGATGGAGAAGTGTTGGGGACAAGATCCAAGTCCAGTATTGACCGGATCAACAAAGTTGCCGATCGGATTAGCAAAATTATCAATGGCCTTCGAACCTTTGCACGCGATGGAAAACACGATCAGTTCGAGTCCGTGACCATCGATCATATCGTTCACGACACGCTTGATTTTTGTTTGGCACGTTTTAGAAACCATGGCGTTCATCTTGACCATGAGCGGGTGGATAAGGGAATTGTCGTTAGTTGTCGCCAGGTTCAAGTGTCGCAGGTGCTATTGAATCTTCTTAATAACTCATTTGATGCTTTGCTTGCATCAAAAGTGTCTCATCCCAGGGTTTCAATTGAGTGTCGCGAAACGAAGCAGTCGGTTGAGTTGGTTGTTGCCGACAACGGGCCGGGGATTCCGGTTGATTTGCGCGATAAGGTGCTTCTTCCGTTCTTTACGACGAAAGAGGTCGGCAAGGGGACCGGACTGGGTCTCAGTATCTCGCGGTCGATCATGGCCGATCATGGAGGGGAGCTTATTGTTGAAGCCCCCATCGTGGCGCTTGTATCGTTATGAGATTTCCAAAGACGATCGCTGGCGTTCGTTCACCTGCCGCCTGAGAGCGATGTCTCAAACTGGTTGGCACATGTTTGATGTGCAGTCGCAATGGGAAAATGCCGATAAGAAATAAGGTATTGGAGCGACGGAGCATCGAATGAAAGAAGAAATTTTAGTTTTCTGGTTGGGCAACAAACGCTTTGGGATTCGCATCTCAGAGGTCAGCGAAATTGTTTCTCTCGACGGGCCCTTTGTTGAGGTCCCCGTGAAGGGAACGAGGTTCGGTTCGATCGGACAGGTTCAAGTTCGCGAGCGTGTTCTACCGGTCTTAAACTTAAGACAGCTTCTGGGGCAGTCCTCTTGGCAGCAGTACTGTTCAGAGCTCTCGAAGCTTCTCGCTGAGCGAGAAGAAGACCATCGAAAGTGGATCACAGAGCTTGAAGCTTGCGTGCGCGAGGGCCGCAACTTTAGTTTATCTCTTGATGGCAATGGCTGTGCATTTGGTCGGTGGTACAATCAGTTTAAGACCCATGACCGTCGCCTTGGGCAAATGCTAAAGCTTTTCGATATTCCCCATAAGAAGATTCATGCGCTTGGTCGGGACATTCTCGAACTGGCCACTCGTTCCGGAAAAGAGGCAGCCCTAGAAAGAATTGCCCTACTCAGACAGGCGGAGCTGAGTGAGCTATTAAATCTCTTTGCGAAGACCCGAGAGATTTTGGCGATTCCGGTCGAACCGATCGGGATTATGACTCGTGATCTTGTTCTGCCAGTTGATAACGTCGAGACGATCCAATCTGGGGAACTTGATACCGATGGACGGGTGTACGTCATGGGTGACGGAGGCCTAGTGCCAGCGCTGCAGGCTGACTTGCTCCGTATGGAAGCGATGAGTGAGGCGGCTTAGGCCGCCGCGATGTCGCGTTTCTTGAGTTCTGTGATCAGTGCTCCAGCGAGTTTACCGAGCGGGAGCATTTCTTTGACGGCGCCGATCTCGTAGGCCGCTTTGGGCATTCCCCAAACCACTGAACTTTTTTCGTCTTGGCAATAGGTCGTAGCACCAGCATTCTTCATCGCCAGCAATCCAGCAGCGCCGTCCTTGCCCATGCCGGTGAGGACAAGGCCAACGGCATTTGCTCCGGCATATTTCGCGACACTTCGGAAGAGGACATCGGCAGCGGGACGGACACTGTGTTCAGGCGCCTCTTGATTGAGTTTCACATAGTAATAGGCACCACTGCGATGCAGCTCCATATGAAAGTTGCCGGGAGCCAGCAGCGCTAGACCTGGAAGGACGCGGTCGCCGTCTTTGGCTTCACGAACTTCAAAGCGACAAACGGTCGACAGGGTTCGGGCAAACTGTGCTGTGAATACCGGCGGCATATGCTGAACGATAACAGTGCCGGGAATATCGTGAGGCATTTCGGTGAGTACCGCCTTGAGTGCTTCGGTGCCACCAGTGCTTGCTGCAATAGCTAAAATTTGATGCGTTGTTTTTTCAAGCGCCGTGCGACCTCCACCGCTGATGGAGTTGGGAGTCGCCGTTGGCGGTTTGATTTTAAGTCGCGGTACAAGGTGAGCCTTGGCGGCGACGCGCAGGCGCTGCACGAGTTGCGTGCGAAGCTCATCCATTCCTTTTTTGACGTCGATCGCGGGCTTCTCGATGACGTCGATCGCGCCGGCTTCGAGGGCTCGCAGTGAGAGCTGTGAACCTTTTGTTGAGAGACTTGAAACGATCACCGTTCGAATGGGGAAGTGCTGCATCACCTTCTCAAGAAAAGTAACGCCGTCCATTCTTGGCATCTCGATATCGAGAGTCATGACATCAGGTTTAAGGTCCACAAGAAGCTGGCGGGCGACATAGGGATCTGGTGCCGTGCCGACAACTTCCATATCAGGTTCTGACGAGATAAAGTGTTGAAGAAGGCTTCGAATGACAGCGGAGTCGTCGACGATCAAGACTTTGATTTTCATGCTGCAACTCGCTTGCTTCTCATCATTAAGATGGCTGGTCCAATTTCATGAGCTGATAAAACTTCGCTGGGAAGGCCCTCGGCAATGAGTGCCTCCATGGCATGTGGAAATACGACACCCGAAGGACTGTCGACAAAGAGTGTGCCGCCGCTATTGACGAAGTCGCGGGCGCCTTGAACACCGTCGGCGCCGAATGTGCTAGTGACGATGCCGAGTGATCGTGGTCCAAGCTGGCTGCTGACGAGGCTTTTGAAGAGAACGTCGCCTGATGGTGTCTGTCCCATGACGGATTCGCCTTGCACGAGTTTTGCCGTGAGGAGGCCATTGCGTTCGCTGACGGTAACATGACTTCCCGCTGGCGCGACGTTGACTGAGCCAACGCGAAGCGGTTCGCCATCGCGAATCACGCGAAAGTTCAATCCCGTTGATTTGTGTGACGTTGCGAGCTTCTTGCACCATGTCTCAGCGAACCCAGAAATCGTCGAGCAGCTGATGACGACCGGAGGAGTATCGGAGGCAAAACCTTCAACCATTTGGACGAGTCGCTGTTCTGCACCGGCGTTGCCAGAGATCGCAACAAGATCGAGAGTGCCGCTTGATTTTCTGCCCAGTACCGGCGGGCTCTTGCGAACGGGCTCGGTGCTCTTACTGCGACTGAGATATTTTTTTAAATCGACCGACGCCGCAGCGCGGACTTTCGCAACAAGTTGATCAGCCATCTGTTTTAAGACGATCGGATCAAACTGCGATGGTTTATGAACAAACTCGATCGCGCCAAGCTCGAGAGCTCGCAGGGCCGCATCGCCATCGGCTTGAAGCGACGAGACCATGACCACGGGGATCGGGAGATGCTGCATCAGTTTTTCGAGAAATGCGACGCCGTTCATCTTTGGCATTTCGATATCGAGGGTGATGACGTCGGGCTTTTCTTTGACAATAAGTTCGCGGGCGATATAGACGTCGGCGGCTGTGCCAACGACGGTCAACCCGTTGGCTTTGAACGCGTTACTTAGAAGCGACCGCACAGTTGCGGAGTCGTCGACAATGAGAACGCGTACGGATTTGGCTACTCGCAGGGAGGAGTCTTTGATTCCAGATTCGCGCTCACTTGACAGTGTCGAGGTGAGCTTGAACTCAGGAATACGAATGGAAACACGGCGGCCCGATGTTCCGCCGGTATCGCTTTGCATAATCGGTATTCGCTGGCTGCGGAGAAAGGTCTCTGCGACTTCGACATTGCGCTCGCCAATTTGCGTGAGTCTTGTGGTTCCCTCGAACATCTTTGCGCCGCCAACGACAATGGCACGAAGGTTCTCTTTTCTTGCTCCTCGCTCAATGGCAAGATCAAGCACGGCTTTGAGCGAGAACTCGCCGTGTCGACACGTCGGCGTTTCGCCGGCCATGACTTCGGGCAAGACGTGATGGTTCATCGCGATGACGTTGTTTGTCTGATCTATCAAAATAACAGAGACGCAAGAGCCCAAAATTGTACCGATCTCTCCTGTCGAGCCGGTGATAACGCCAATCTGGCCAGGATAGAGAAAGAGAGGACTTACGTTCATGCCGCAACCAACTTCTCAACGTCAACGAGTAGAATGACGCCGTCCTTTTCTTGGAGAATATGGCGGATTGGTCCTTTTGACTCTTGCGCCGCACTGGCCTGTAACGGCTTAAAGCTTGAACGCTCGATTTCAAGGACTTTGTCTGCACGCTCCATCGGAATGGCGAGCTTGCGATCATTGATCTGGCAAATGACCATGAGGGGATGATTGGTGCCTGCATTGGTTGCAAGTAGGTGAGTCACATTGCACACCGGTAAAGTCTCTCCGCGAAGTGTGATAAGGCCAATGAGATCACGGCGGGCGACGGGGAGATCTTGGATCTGTCGTTGTTTAATTACTTCGCGAACATGTGATACCGGAAGCGCATAGTCGATTCCGTTGAGCGAACAGAGCAAAAAGAAGTCTTTATGCTTCGCTGCTGCCGCGAGGTCGATGTTGGCGGCCGGTGCCCGCATAACCTTTGGCTGTTCCACGGTTTTTGCTGGCGTACTGGATGCCTCTCTCGCGGATGGTGCCGCGGCAGGCTCTGTATCTTGTTCGCCCGACTCAAGTGACGAAAACTCCGCGATAAGGCCTCGGCAGAGATCGAACTCGCCCTTTCGATTCTCATAGGATGTGGGGTCTTCGTCTTGTCCCTCGCTGACACTGTCGATATACCGTCGAATGACCGCAAGGCCATCCATGAGGCAAAAACGTACAGTTTCAAAGAATGACGTCGGGGCCGACTTCCATTTCTCTTTTGCGAGCTCTCTTGCGTCGTCGAGCTCTGATACGATGCTTTCGAACTCGTGCACGAGCTGTTGACCGCTGACGTAACCAAGTGCACCGAGATCACCTTTTAGTGTGTGGATCGGAACGAGTAGACCTCGCAGGTCGCCGGGGCCAGAGCCGACCGCTTGTGCCAAGAGCTCCGCTTGTTCAACGAACTGGAGGTTGGTTTCTGCCCCTTTTTCCGAAGCGAATCTAAAAATGGATCATTTCCCATGGCGACTCCTTATGCAGCGGTACTCTCAAGGGCAAGGTTCAGAAAACTTTCGGGAGATACGATGTAGGCGACGCGATCAGAACCGAACATTGAGGTTCCCTTGAGGCCTGGGAGGTCGCCGGTCAATGGGTCGAACGGTTTTACAACCGCTTCGAGCTGCCCATCGATTCGATCGACGAGAAGACCAATCGTCCGATTCTTCGCCCGCAAGAACACGCATGACTGATTCCCAAGCTCTTTGTTCTCGCGATCGAATGTCATCGACAGCAGCTCTTGGTACTCACCGGTGATGACGGCATTGCCATCGAGCATACAACGTCTGCGGCCATCGACCTCAAAGAACTGCAGATCCTTGCACGAGACGATACGATTGATCCCGTCGAGTGGAATTGCAAAGTGCCGCTGTCCCAGGGTTGCAAGTACGGTCTTCTCGATCATCACAGCGCGTGGCACCGGGATCTCGAGTATAAACTGGCTGCCTTTTCCAGGTTCTGACGAAACGAGGATTTTCCGCCGTGCATTTCAACTGCTGTTTTGACGGCATCCATTCCGACGCCGCGGCCCGACACATCTGTGACTTGATCGGCCGTGGAAAATCATGGTTCAAAGAGAAGAGCAAAAATCTCATCATCCTTTAGACTCTGCGCTTGTGAATCTTCAATAAGGCCAGCGGATACCGCTTTCCTCAGAACCTTATCGCGATTGATCCCTTTTCCGTCGTCGCTCACCGTGACGCGAATGACGCCTTGTGATTCATTGGCCGCAATCGTGATGGTGCCTGTGTCACTCTTGCCACTTCGAACACGTTCTTCTGGAGCCTCAATGCCGTGATCGACAGAGTTTCGAACCATGTGGGTGAGGCACTGACTGAGGGCCTTCGAGAGGTTCTTATCGACACCCATCTCAAGTCCCGCGGTCTCCAGCGCCACTTTTTTGCCCGTTGTTCGTGCCGTTTGACGAACGAGGCGAGGTACCTTTGACAACGCTTTTTCAAGAGGAACCTTGCGGACGCTGACGATAAGACTTTGCAGTTCATCGGTCATCTTATTGAGGTTGACCATCAGATCGCCCAGGCGGCGACGAAGCTGCGTAATGTCTTGAAAGGATTCGTCGTGTGATGCCACTTGGTCGAAGGTGTTTTTCAACACGATCAGCTCACCCGATAGACGCATGAAATCATCAAGCCTTTCGTTTGGAACGAGAATTCCATCGTCTTTGTCTTGAGCACTTTCACTTTTTGAAGCTGAGCTTTTTGTTTTGTCACTCGAGACACCGGTCTCGACTGCAGGCTCATCGTTTCGTTGAAGAGCCTGAAGGGCGCTTTCAATTTGCTGAATCTCAGATTCGAGTGCTTCGTCGGGCTGAGTTTGCGACTCGATAAAGTTGAAGAGTTGTCGTGAGCAGTCGGCCGCTGTCAGAAAGACGTCGATCATTCCGCCATTGGGTGTGATTTGTCCCTTTCGAATCATCGATAGCGCATTTTCAAACTCATGCGACATTTTTGAGAGACGCTGAGCGCCGGGGACGCTGCCGCTGCCGCCTTTGACGGAGTGGACTCGGCGAAAGAGTGAATCGACAACGTTGCGATCAAGGGGGATATCTTCCAGCTTTAGAATCTCATTGTCGATTTCGGCGTAAAGGTCGCGAGCTTCTTCGAGGAAGATTCCGCGAATTTCGGCAATTTCATTTTGCTCGTTTTTCTCTTCGGCCTCGCGGTGGTCCCGGTACTTCTCGATGATGTCGAGAAGTTTTTTTGCGGTGACGGGCTTTTCGATCAAGTCATTCACACCAGAGTTTAAACTCTCAATGGCCAGGTCTTTGTCGGCAAAGCCAGTCAGAATGGCAAGTCGGATCTTCTGATCAAATTCGCGAATGGCCCGAACGACCTCGATTCCGGTGATCTCGGGCATCTTGAAGTCGGTGATAACCGCAAGCGGTGGCCGTGTGCGAACGGCCTCGAGCAGTTCGGGTGCGCTGTTGAATGCTGTGACTTCATACTGTCGAGGAGACAGAAATTCGGTGACGATCAACATGATGTCCGGCTCATCATCAATGACGTAGATTTGATGAATCGGTCGGTTTGCCGTGCCTTCGTTCTGGCTCATGCGGGCCCCATTTCTAAGCGTTTGAATACCGAGGGAGAAATACTTTTGAAATATGAGTTGCGAATGGCGCCGGCTTCACTCAAACCGAGGAAGAGCAGCCCGTCCGGGCGCACGACTTGCGCCATTTTTTCAGAAATCTTGTCAATTGTGGGGCGATCAAAATAGATCATGACGTTTCGACAAAAGACGACGTCGAAGCGCTTTTCAAAGGGAAATGCCTCGACGAGATTGATTCTTGCGAACTGCACTCGGCTTCGAAGCTCGCGCTTCACTCTGTAGAAAGTTGTTTGTATTCCGGCGTGATTGGGGCCGACGGCGCTATCGAAGTATTTTTCGAGGAGACTCTGTGGAATACCTCGGCACTGATCGGCTGGATAGATGGCTTTCCAGGCCTTTTCGAGGCAATCAGTGTCGATATCGCTGGCGAGAAACTTGATCGTGAGGCCAGTTGTCGCAGGTGACTCCAGAAGGGTCATGAGCAATGTCCACACTTCTTGGCCTGTGCTTGAGGCGGCACACCAGATTCGAAATTCTCCGACGGCCCGATGAGGGGATTGAATCAGAGTCGGAAGATTCTGTTTGAGAATGTCGAAATGCGATGGCTCGCGAAAGAACTGCGTCGTGTTGGTCGTGAGCGCAGAGATAAACTCCTGATGCTGCTCGGGAGTTTTTTCGAGAAAGCGTGCAAGGTCGGAATAGGTTGTAAGTCCGAGATCGTTCATCATGTAGGTGAGGCGCGTGGCGACCAGTGTGAGGTTCTTTGAAGTTGTGGGAAGGTGGATGCCAGCGAGTTTTCCAGCAAGAGCAGAGATTCGCACAAAGCCAGTTTGATCGTTCTGCAGGCGATGCAGGAGATCATCTTCAGCGAAGGCGTTGGAGTTAAGGCGCGAGCGACTTGCGGTATTCAATTAAAAGCCCTTTGTGTTGCCAAAATTTGGAGTTTCTTCGTCATCAAAGGGGATGATGCTGGCCGCGGTACTTGGGGCCTTGCTCGGAGTCGTCGAAGGTGTTCGAGTTGAGGTTGGCTGTGTTTTTTTTGCGGCTTCCGGGGTCGAAGTTTTACGCGCAAGTGGTACGACTTTCGCTAGTGGTGCGACTTTCGCTTTGGAATGTGAATTTGAATGTGTATGTGCTTTTACTGAACTTGGAATGCCAGGTGATGGTGATGGGCGAAGCGGTGCCTTCTCTTTAATCTCGATTGGCGCCGCGGTTTCGCTCGTCATAGCGATCAAATGATCGGCCTGACCAATAAGCTGAGTCGATGCGGCCGCATTTTGTTGAGTTGCTGAATCGATCTGGCTCATCGCCTTTGATATCTGTTGAATGCCTGATGCTTGTTCGGTTGATGCCGTTGCGATCTCGGTGTTGAGGTCGTTGACTTTGCGGATCGAATTTGAAATTCCGGAAAGGTTTTTCGCCGTTGTATCGGCGGCCGTTACACCTTCGTGGACGACCGCGACTGACGCCTGGATGAGGCTTCCGATATCTTTCGCCGCGACTGCTGACCGCTGTGCAAGATTGCGAACCGCTTCGGCGACAACCGCAAACCCCTTCCCCTGCTCTCCGGCTCGAGCGGCCTCGACTGCAGCATTGAGTGCAAGTAGATTTGTTTGGAAGGCCAAGTCGTCGATCGTTTTGATGATTGCTTCAATCTCGCTTGAGCTCTTTGCCACTTTTGCCATGACGTCGAGGAGTCGCGCCGTTTCTTTTTCTCCGCTCTCGACGGAAAGGGTAGCGGCCCGGGCCAAGCTTTCGGCCTGGCGCGCGTTTTCGGAATTCATCTGCACCATGCTGGAGAGTTCTTCGAGTGAGGCCACCGTTTCTTCCAGAGATGCGGCCGTTGCTGTCGTTCCTGACGACATCATTTCGATTGTTCCTTTGAGTTCTGAAGTCGCATCTTGAAGGCGACCACCGAGCTGGTTTTGCTCGAGATGAAGGCGGTGGAGACGCGCAATAAACTTATTTGATACAACAAAAGCCAGAACGGCTGAGAGTAGCGTTAGCCCGACCGTCAGCGAGAGGGCCAAGGCACTGCGATCGTGACTGAAGGCGAAGAACGTGATCGGCCACGCGATAAGCGGGGCAAACATGGTGGCTCGCAAAAGGAACGCAGAGAGAGTTGATGCTTCATGACTACGAAGAGATGGCCGCACAGAGACCTCCGAAGGTTCCTCCCTTTATCGGTCTGTTCTGCGGAATTTCTAAAGAATTCATCGTCATTTCATAATGAGATAATCTGAAATGAGACGTTCCGACGAAAGTCGGGACGAAAAAGCTCAAACCGTTGTGAAGACTTGATGATGTTCAGGTGGTCCTCTTGATGAATGGTTCCAATCTTCCGATGGGATAGGCGGACTCCTGTCAATAGGCGGTTAGCGATGACTCTGCGATTCAAGATTCTTCTCATGATGGTTGGCACAACAGTCAGTTTGTCTTTGGCTGCCGGTGTGCTGTTTTACTTCGGCCTCGAAAAACAGAGGGATTCTGTTCGGGAGCAGTTTCATTCCTATGAGACGCAGCTTTCAGAGGCCATCGGCGCGCAGTTTTTTGAGAGATACGGCGATATTCAGGCGTTTGCGGTGAACGATGTCGTTCGATCGGGGACGCCCGGGCAATTGACAGCAAAGTTCAATCAGTATGTCGGTCTGTATAAGATCTATGACCTTGTTGGTTACTACGACCTCAATGGTCGATTGATTGCAAGTTCAAATGTCGACCCGGATGGGCGAGAGCTGAAAAACCTGGAGACTTTGGCACGAACCAATGTAGCGGAAGAGCCTTGGTTTATCGCCACAGTGAATGGACGATTTACTGAGGATGTAAAGAAGGGTCTGACTGGTACCTATGTCTCGGACCCCTTCGTTTTCAAGCCTTTGTCTGAGGCGTATGGCGGTGCGCGCTGGGCGAACGTATTTGCAACGCGAGTTACAGATAGCGGGGGTAAGCCAATCGGCGTTCTTGTCAACTTTGCAAACTTCGTCTGGGTTGAAGGTGAGGTGGCGACACTTTATCGAATCTTAAAAGGAAAAGGGTATGCGGAAAGTGAAGTTCAGATTCTTGATCGCGAGGGACGGATTCTTGTCGACTATGATCCGATTGGCGAAGGCGGAAACACGGAGGTCTCTCACAACTTTAAGACCCTTGGGATTTTGAATTTGAAAGAGCGCGGTGTTGAGTCCGCGAAGCTCGCTGTTGAAGGTCGATCAGGCGTCATCGAGGCACGACATGCGCGGAAAAACATTGTGCAGATCAACGCCTACGGTCGTGTTGAGTCTCAGAAGTTTCTCGATAGTATGGCTTGGTCGATTTTGGTTCGAAATGAACCCAAAGAGGTTTTTGCGGCCTTAAATCAGTCGGCCATACAGTTTGGATTGGCGATGCTTGTCGGAACAGCACTTGCGGTCCTAGTTGCATTTTTCATGTCCAGTCAGATTGCATCACAAGTAGCGCGGGTTTCGAATGGTCTTCTGCAGTCGAGTTCGCGAACGGCTGCGGCTTCTGAGCAGTTAACGGCGATGGGCGATGCAGTTGCAGAAATCTCGACACATTCGGCAGCGTCGATTGAAGAAACTGCAGCGTCGATCGAGGAGCTGTCGTCAACGACGGCGATTGCGGCAGACAATGCCAATCGAGCTCTCGAGCTTGTAAAGACCGCGCGTGAAGCAGCCGAGAACGGACGTCAGGAAGTTGTCGGTTTAACAGAGGCAATGCGACTGATTGCGCAGAGCTCATCGCGAGTTCAAGAGATCATTTCGGTGATTGATGATCTCGCCTTTCAAACAAATCTGCTTGCCCTCAATGCGGCGATTGAAGCGGCTCGTGCTGGAGAGCAAGGCAAGGGATTTGCGGTTGTTGCCGAAGCGGTTCGCAATCTCGCGCAGCGCTCGAGTACGTCGGCGCAAGAAATTGCGACCCTCATCTCAGAATCAAGTCGACGTATTACGGACGGTGTTGAGCGCGTGAACAAGAATGGCGATGCGTTTGTACGAATAGAGAAGCTTGTCAACGAAGTGTCGACGGTATCTGAGGGCGTGGCTTCGGCGTCGCGCGAACAGGCTTCTGGTCTTCAGCAGATATCAAAGGCGGTTCAACAGCTTGATGCGGCGACTCAGCAGAATGCGGCCTCAAGCGAAGAGCTCTCCGCAAGTGCGCGCCACGTTCAAGACGAGTCTGCGGAACTTCGTGGACTTGCCGATGCGTTGGCCTTGATTGTTGGCGCGGAGAAGACAGACGGGGCGAAGAGCGGCGTATTGCGTCGCTTGGTTGGACGTGCGGTCGAAGATTCGGCGCACGACGGTCGGAAGGTGGCCTAATGCGTTCCTCGAAAGAACCTATTTTTAAGGTTGTGGTCTTGCTATTCGTGCTCCTGTCCCATTCGGCTTGGGCGGAGTCGCCGCGTGAGCCAGCCTCTGTCGTTCCGGTTGCTGCTGAAGGTGCTCGAGTGGTGCCTGCTGCGGTTTCAGATGCAACAAAGTACGAGTTCCAAACTTACTTTGATTTTGGAAGCCAATGGGATTCGGCCGGAGGCACCTCGATAGGCGCGCGGTCATTTGGAGCCAAACCCGGATTTATGCTGTTGAACGCGGCAGAACTCTCCGTTAAGGCGACACGTGGGCCGCTCAGTGCGCGTGTGGATTTGGCGGCTGGAGAAAACGTCGATGTGTTGACGCCGTTTGTGGCGAGTCAAAACGAGAACCTCCGCTATCTCACGCAAGCGTATTTGAGCTATTCAATTGATGAAATGCCCGGTTGGTCGGTGAATGCCGGAAAGATGTATACCCACATGGGGTATGAGCTGACGCGTTCAAAAGACAATTGGATCTATACGCGCGGACTTTTGTTTTCATATGGAATTCCGTTTTGGCATCAGGGAGCGTCGCTGACGGGGCCGATTGTCGACGGCGCATTGAGTGGCGGGTTGTTTGTCTACAATGGTTGGGATGGTCGGACGTCTGCTGATCAGAATCGCTCGGTGACGGTCGGCGCAAACTTGGCGTTAACGAGCTCTCCGACGACGGTGTTGACCTACAACTACATCGGCGGGCCAGAGCAGGCGGATCCATCGAGTCGTCGCGACGTGCATGAATTGATCGCGGGTTACAATGGGTCTGATTTTGGATTGATCCTGGATGCGATCGCAGGGCAAGAAATGGGATCAACGGTCGCGGGTAAGTGGCAGGCCTATTCCTTGTATTCGAAGGTCGCATTGTCAGAGAGAACGCGCCTTGTCGGTCGCTACGAGATTTTCGATGACCGAGATTCAGGTTTTGCTGTTGCCGGAGCTTTGAGCGCCTCTGGTGCGTCACGCCAGTATCAGTCGGCAACGCTTGGACTCAATCGCGATCTTTCGGGCGGATTGGAGCTCCGTTTTGAGTTTCGGCAGGATAGCGCCGATCAGGCGACGACTCTTTTTAAAGATTCGTCAGGAGCCAGCACTTCGCACCAAGAGACGTTCAGTCTGGGGCTGTTGTTTTCGCTGTAGTCGCATAAATGATGCGCCGCTATACTGGCGGCGCTCCCTGTTACACGATACGAAAAGCATTGCTCTCAAAGCACAGTCGGTTTCTTCTTGCCGCTATGTCTCGAGTACCTGGAAAGAAGTCGCGTTCGTCGTCATCCAAAAAGAAGAAAATCGCTTCAGCAAAGACAGGCTTGGGGTTTCCAAAGCTGAAGGACGTCTTGTTTAAACCCGAGCGTCTCAAATATGTTCGCAAAATTGTCCGCTCGGAGAGCTGCGTGTTTTGCGATGCCATGCGTGCTGGAGCACAAGTGGAGTCACTGCTTCTTGGTGTGCATGGTGAGGCGATGGCGATCTTGAACAAGTATCCATATAACAACGGACACCTCTTGATTTTGCCGACCCGGCACGTTGGCGATTTCGGTGAGCTCACGCGCACTGAGCTGGCGGATACGCAGTGGCTCCTGCAGAAGGCTTATCGTGTGCTCACTGAGGTCTACGCACCCAGCGGATTTAATGTCGGACTGAATCTCGGAGCGGCGGCAGGTGCCGGTCTTCCGGAGCATTTGCACTGGCACTTGATTCCGCGTTGGTCGGGCGACACGAATTTTTTTCCGCTGATTGCCGAGACCAAGGTCGTAGTGGAAACTATCGAAGATACCTTTGAGCGGCTTCGGCCGCATTTTGCGTGACGCAGAGAGGCAGCTAAAATGACCGGAAATGTTCACACGGTTCTGACTGAATTTGGCTTTGAGCTCGACCACCTGGGAGTGGCAGTGAACAGTCTTGAGCAGGGATTTCAGTTTTATCGCGCTCTGGGCTTTACTGAGATGCCGGTTGAAGAGGTCCCGACTGAAAAAGTGAAAGTCGGTTTTCTCAATCTTGGCAACCAGGCCTCGATTGAGCTCTTAGAAGGTACTGATCCCGAGAGTCCGATTAAAAAGTTCATTGAGAAGAAGGGCCCGGGCATTCACCATATTTGTCTGAGGGTGAAGGGACTTGATCGCGTGGTTGAGCGTCTTAAAAGCGAGGGTGTGAGGTTGATCAACGAAACACCGCGCCCGGGCGCTCACGGCTGTCGAGTTGTTTTTATTCATCCGGCTTCAACGGGCGGCGTCTTGATGGAGCTTTCTGAGCCAGGCCTTCACGGGGCGTAGAGGAAGTAGGGAACGAGACATGGGAAAGCGCGGTTCAGGACCGGGAATGCAATTGAACTCGCTGGTGCCCGTCACTCCGGTAGTGACGGCGCTGATCATCGTTTGCGTTGTGGTTTGGCTGGGACTTCAGGTCATTCTTGAGAAGTATATTTTGAGTCAGCCGCACGTGACCTTTGGGCTTGGACTGGTGCCGCTGTCAGTGATCGACAAGTTTTTCGTGTGGCAGCTTTTCACCTATCAGTTCCTGCACTCGTTCAATATCTTTCACATTGTTTTTAATATGCTGCTCCTTTGGTGGCTAGGATCAGAGCTCGAGAGTCGCTGGGGTTCAAAGCTGTTTTTGGCGTACTACTTGTTCTCGGGTTTTGGCGCAGGCGTGATTTACGTCGCAGTGATGGCGACGCACGGGTGGATCACCGGCACTTTCACGGGCTGGACGACGCCCGTGGTTGGTGCTTCCGGTGCGATTTTTGGTTTGATGCTCGCCTACGGAATGCTTTTTGGAGAACGCATCGTCTATTTCATGATGGTGTTCCCAATGCGAGCCAAGGTGTTTGTGGCAATTTTGGGCGGTGTTGAGGTGGCGACACTTCTCAATAGCGGTCTTGGCAACAGCCAGGAGGCCAACCTAGCGCATTTGGGTGGTTTGGCTTCGGGTTTTATCTTTCTCAAGGGCTACACCTGGTGGCAGCAGCGTCGTTGGCGCAAGCAGTCGAAGGTGCGTGGACGGGGTTTGAAGCTCGTGGTAAACAATGAGGCTGATGGTAAAAATGAGCCGCCAGATGGTTCTGGCGGTGGGCCTGGTGGCGGATCCGGCGGTGGATCTGGACCGAAATATTGGAACTAGCCAGGTTCTGGCCGAGACGAGAGGGTTGTATGAAGTCAGGTGCAGTTGGATCGATGAAGTCGCTCGCAGGTGAAATCGAAAAACTCAAATTCGACAAACGCCTGACCGAGCTCGAGATCAAACGCAAACGTATGACCAAAGAAGAGTTTAAAAAGCACGTCGATGCTCTTCCTGATCTTGCAGACAATGTCGCAAAAATGGATCTCGACGAAAAACTGAATTGATTTCGTCGTTCAAGCAAATCGTCATTTTCTGTGATGGCGCGTGTTCCGGTAATCCAGGACCTGGGGGCTGGGGCGGCGTCGTCTCATGGCCAGATGGCCACATTCAAGAGCTCGGCGGCGGTTCGCGCTCAACCACCAATAACCAAATGGAGTTAGTCGGAGCGATCGAATCTCTGCGCTTGGCGTTTTCGCGCGCAGGGGCGGGCGAGGATGTGCTTCTCTGTACTGATTCGACATATGTCATTCGCGGTATCACGCAGTGGATCTGGGGCTGGCAGAAACGCGGCTGGACGACAGCCGAAGGCAAAGACGTTCTCAATAAAGATCTATGGATTGAGCTTCAGGGCGAAGTGCGGGGCGCAAGATTCAATGGCGCTACGTTCGTGGACACATTGGTGTGCCGGGTAACGAGCGGGTCGACGCGATTGCCGTGGATTATTCAAAGGGACGAAGGCCTGCGCTCTACGAAGGACCGCTTCTTCAGTACGGTGTGCCGATTCATGACTTGCCGCCTGAGGAGGCGCTTCCGGAGATGAAGCCGAAGCCCGAAAAGCGCGCAGTGTACTCGTACTTGAGCCTGTTGGGTTCGGTGCCGATGCGCCACAAGACGTGGCCGGAATGCGAGCGTCGAGTGAAGGGGCAGCCCGGAGCAAAATTCAAAAA
Source organism: Bdellovibrionales bacterium (assembly GCA_016713885.1). GTDB lineage: Bacteria > Bdellovibrionota > Bdellovibrionia > Bdellovibrionales > JAMPXM01. The sequence continues at coordinate 80,484 of JADJOF010000003.1, forward strand.
AGCGCACTCAGTCGAAGAAGAGGCCGAGATCTTGCGCAGCTGGGGCGTTGATCCAAGTGCAGTGAAATAGCGTCCGCGAGCCGACTAGCGGCTTGCCGCGGTTTTTGTTTCGATTGCCAATGCGGCGCGAGCTGGAGCGCTGTCGTCGGCCTTCCAGGTTTCAGAAATGATTTTCCACTCACCACCGCGGTTGACGAGGTGAAGAGTTTTCTCTCCGATATCGGACATCTTGTCAGACGAGTAGTTCTGCAAGAAGCGAACGACGGCGCGGCCGCGTTGTTCAAGTGCTAGCGGCTGCGAGAGGCGAACACTGATGGAGCTGTACTGTTTGTTCAAACGCGATTTGTACTGTGACCACTCGGCTTTATCCATGCCCATCGCCTTGAATTTTTCATCGTAGAAAGTCATATAGGCTTCGTGCGATTTGGACTCCCAAGTTTTGCGCCAGTTTTCGAGCCAAGCTTCAAGCTTGGCTTGTGCCGCTTCAGCCTCTGCCACTGGGCGGGTCTGAATTTTTTCCGAAATGACGATCGGTGTTTTGTTCAAACGGATGTACGGATCGAGTGTTTTGATGATGTCGTTTCGAACTACGACACAGCCGCGGCTACCGCGGGTGAGGGGGACTTCATCTGGCACCGAGTGCAGCCATATGCCTTTACCGGTTTTACCGTCAATTTCGTCAAAGTGGTTGGGGTAATCGGTGACGTAGGCGCGACTGCCGTAGAGTTTGAAATCAAGGCCCGGGCCTTCGAGTCGATCGAGAAGAAAGTAGATTCCCTCAGGAGTTTTGTGATCTCCTTCGGAGAGCTTGTCCCCAGTGTTTTTACCGAGGTCAGCCGGATATGAGGCAATGCGATTGAAGTGGCGGTGGCCGCTACCGTCGCTTTCACTTTTCCAAATTTCGAGAGTACGAGCGGACTTATCAACGACGAAAACAAATGGCCCATAGTATTCGCCGCTCGTGGGAACGGAAACCAAATGGGCAGGTAGCGTCACAGTCGGTGCGGCTATTGTATCCGCGGCCGCTGCTTGTCGGGGCGCAGCGAGAGTCGCCAGCGCCGCAGTTGTCAGCACGGTGGAAGTCAAAAGGTAGATTAAATGTCTCATCCTGAAACGACACTCCTCATTGAACACTCCTCCCATCATCGTGTGGACGCGCCCTGGTTGTAAACCGCAAAAACCGTTAAAGACTGGACTTCAGTCGCCGGACCTTCGGTCCGAAACGAAGGTATGGCTGAAGAAAAAGCGGCAGGAAAAGCAGAAGGCGCAGGCGGCGGTAAGAAATTTGACCCCTCAAAGATCCTCTTTGGGCTCTTTGTAGCTCTAGACTTTGCGGCGCTCGGTGCTGGGGCGTTTATGACGTACCAGGCGACGCTCGGGTGGGTGCGGCCATCGGTTCGGGAGCCGGCGGCCATTGAGGCACTCAAAAAGGACCGTGAGACAGAGGGCGTTCGAGATTCTGTTCTCTACACGATGCCATCATTCACGGTGAACCTTGGCGGGCAGCCGAAGCGGATGATTCGCGTCGAGCTGACGCTGGAGATGCTTGATAAGGACGGTTTTGAAGAGATTGTGACCAATAGTCCAGCGGCACGGGACTCGATCGTGCGCATCTTGAATGACAAGACTTACGACGATATCGAGACCATTCAGGGGAAGCTGTTTTTGAAGGACCAGATCGCAGTGACGCTCAACAAGTCGCTCAAAGACGGAGTCGTGAAGGACGTTTACTTCAATGAGTTTCTGATCCAGTGAGTGTTTGACCAGAGCCGCCAACGTTTTCACAATAGAGACGATGGCACAAATCAATCGCTCCCTCATCCTGTCGTTCTGTCTTGTCACCCTCATCGCGTCGACGCTGTTTTCGGCCGAACGAGCTTTCGCTCGTAAGCCGCTTCCGCCCGGTGCTCCGGACGATGCGATATCGGTTTCGGGACTTGGAATTCAGTTCCCGGTCGAAAAAGAAATTCTAGAGAACGGTTTAACCGTTCTCTACATGCCTGACCACAGTGCGCCACTGGTGAGCTATCACACGTGGTTCAAGGTCGGATCAAAAGATGAGAAGAAGGGCGTCACTGGGATTGCGCATCTTTTTGAGCACATGATGTTCAAAGGATCGAAAAAGTACTCAGGCGACCAGTTTGACCTCTTGTTGCAATCAAACGGCGCGACAAACAACGCATTCACCACACAGGACTACACCGGTTACTACATCAATGCTCCGGCGTCGAAGCTTGAGCTTTTGATGGATATCGAGAGTGATCGCATGGCGACACTCAAGATTGATAAAGGGGCTCTTGATTCTGAGCGCGAAGTCGTGAAAGAGGAAAAAAGATATCGCGTCGACGACAACCCAATGGGTCTTTTGTGGCAGGGCATCTTTTCGACGGTTTTCAAGCAGCACCCGTATTCGTCTCCGGTGATTGGAACGATGGAGGATCTCAATAATGTGACTCCCGAGATCGCACAGTCGTTTCATCGTGTGTACTACAGTCCGAGCAACGCCGTCGTTGTGCTCGCTGGAGATTTTGATCTCGAGCAGGCCAAGCAGCTGGTTAGAAAATACTACGGACCAATTCCGAAACAAGAAGTGGCGCGGGTCACTCATCCAAAAGAGCCCAAGCAGACATCGCCGCGCTCGGCTTTTATCAAAAAAGATGTGAAAGCGTGGACCATGGCGATTAGCTATCCAGCCCCCGAAGCTGGAACGCCTGAGTCGTACGCTCTCGATCTTTTGGCAGCGGTGCTTGGGCGTGGCCAATCGAGTCGTTTGAATAAGCGGATTGTCTATAAAGATCAGGCGGCGACATCAGTTGGCGTAAGTAACAATTCGCTTCAGGACGCCGGTCTTTTTCAAATTTTTGTGACTCTGAAGCCAGCCGAAACTCCGCGCAAGGCGCAAGCTCAGTTCTTGGCGGCGCAGCGGGCGGTCTATGGTGAGATGTGGCGTCCTCGCCATTTGAAGATTTCAGATCAAGAGCTTGAGCGCGCGCGCAATCAGATTCTCGCAAGCCAAGTTGAAGGCCTTAAAACAGTTCACGGAAAGGCTGAAGCGATCGCTGCGGCCGAGATCATGTTTGGCGACTATCGTCGCGTCTTTACCGATCTTGATCGTTATATGAAAGTGACTTCGAAAGAGATTCAACTTGCTGCAGCTCAGTACTTGTCTCCCGAGCGGAGCAATCTCGTCGTCGTTCGACCAAAGGGAGATTAAGCCATGCGCCATCAAGCCTCGCTCACAATTGCCTCGCTCACTGTTGCAGTATTGACGGTTTTGTCGGGTTGTACATCGAAGCCGGTGGCCTCCGGAGGTTCTGCGGCGTCGGTCGCAAGTGCGCCATCCGGTTCAGGTGTCACGGCGCTCAGACCGTATCGCGAAACCACGCTCCCCAATGGACTCAAGATTTTGTTCCTCGAAGACCAGACGCTTCCCTCGATTGCGTTGAGCCTGTTAGTGAAGACGGGTTCCGCTCAGGATCCAGAAGGGCAGTCGGGACTTTCAAACCTCGTCACTGAGCTTCTTGATCAAGGGAATAAGAAGCGCGACGCCATGGGTATTGCCGATGACTTGGCCCGTCTGGGTGCTCAGTTCGATGCATCCGCCAACTACGACTATTCGACACTCAGTCTGACGGGGCTGTCGTTTTCTGCAAACGAAGTTTTGGTGCAGTTCTACGATCTTGCCACTGGGCCTACTTTCCCGAATGAAGAGATTGAACGTGTAAAAAAACAGGTGATCGCTCGTCTTGAGCGTGGGCTTGATAATCCAAGCTACGTCGCCGATCTTGCCACTCTGCGTGCGGTCTACCCGGCGCACCCCTACGGACGGACACTGCTGGGTACTAAAAAGGACGTGTCTGGCTTAAGCAAGAAAAGTGTGATCCAGCATTATCTTCGCTACTATCGCCCCAACAATTCAATTTTGTCGGTGGTTGGAAAATTCGATGAAGCCTACGCGCGCAAGGTGGAGGCGACATTTGCCAACTGGACTCGTCGCGATGTTCCGACGTCTGATATTCCGGTGCCCGTTGAAACCGCTGGAATTCGCCTGCGCGTTGTCGATAAACCAGGTCTGACTCAAGCGCAGATTCGCTTTGCAGGGCTTGGTATTGAGAGAAAGGACGAATCCTTCCTAGCGCTTCGCGTGGCCAACACGATTTTAGGCGGTGCCTTCACTAGCCGCTTAAACGACAAGGTTCGTAAAGAGCTGGGTTTGACCTATGGCATCTCTTCGAGCTTCGATCCGCGCCTGCAGCGTGGTCCGTTCGAGATCGAAACCTTCACAAAAGTCGATTCGATCAAACAAGTCGTCGACGAGACACTTGCGATCTATCGCAGCTTTATCGAAAAAGGCGTCACCTCCGAAGAGGTCGATCGCGCCAAGGGCTATCTTCGCGGCGTGTTCCCGCAGGCAATTCAAACCAGCGAGCGCTTGGCTTTGAACCTGATGACTCTTCGGCTCTATGGTCTTCCGGATCGTTACCTGACTCACTACATCTACGATCTCGATCGGCTGTCGGTGTCTGAGATCAATCGTGCGATTCGGAAAAATATGAAGCCCGATCAGCTTTCGATCGTGGTGCACGCACCACAGGCCGCTGTCGAGGCGATCAAGCCACAGGCAAGCTCGGTCGAGGTTCTCACGGTCGACCAGCTTCGCTAGGCTTCGAAGCAGTACCGCCGGTTCCGTAGTCACCTTGGACGTCCAGAAAGCTCTGCGTCATTCGGCGCCGAGCGGCTCGGTGGCCGTTAATGTTTTCTCTGCCTCACTCTTCGTCTCATGTAGTTTCTTCTGAAACGACCGCCTCTTTCTGGCGGTCTCGACAGCCTCATCATCCCTCTTGTAGATGTGCACGCGGAGGGCCGTGTGATGAAGAGCCTTTTGATACTTATTCTGGTGAGTCTTTACCTGCCGTTTGCGGCCGAGGCGCGGCGAATCGATGGTTTTTTTCCGATTGAGATGGTTCGGGATTTTTCTCCTGAGACAAAAGTGATGCTGAAACGCTCGATTTTTTAAAGTTCAGATAGGCGACCTCAAAGACATGCATGGAACGGCATTCTTGATTTCAAATGATGGGCTGATGCTGACAAACGTGCACAACGTGAAGTCATGTCTCGACGCGCATGGGCTTGCGACTACGGGATATGACGGAGCCAATGGCGATCTTGAGTGCGCAAAGCTCACGCTGAAAGACAGCGATGATCGTACACTTGGTGCGATCAAGCTCGTGGCAAGCTACCCCTATCACGTTGCGACAGGACACCGGGTAGAGGTGGCGGTCGTAAGGAGCACAGCACCTGAGGTGCTAGCCGAGCAGCCGTTGCAGCTATCGCGAGCAGTGCAGCCAGGGTTTGATTTACATAGCGTCGGTTACGCTGGGAAGACGTCACGCTCCATTCGCGCGATCGCAAAGCAGATTCGAAGTCTCAATAAAGTCATCCGCCATTTTATTTCGCTCGATAGCGAAATGGCGGCGGTGGATCCTGGGCGGATGCCGACGCTTGATATCTTTGCTATCTATTTCAAGTTTCTTCAGAGCAGTGTTCCGCTCGTGACGGAGTCCAATCTGCTTTCGGGTGTGATTGTCCCGAGTGAGCTTGTCGCTTGGATGAGCTTAAAGCCGGAAGAGGCGAAGAGCAAATTGGTCGACTTAAGCCGGCAGGCACAGCTGCAAGTCTATGCCTATATTAAGATGCTCGAGGGTCTTAAGTCGATCCAATATCGACGAGGGTATGTACGAAGCTATCCCGATGCAGACAATTCGTTAAAAAGTTCGCAAGCGAGTCTGAAGAGCGAGCGATGGCCGGGAGTTTGGATTCTTCGTGGCGACGCGCGCCCGGGCTCGTCGGGAAGCCCGGTTGTTGATGCTCATGGTGAGGTGAATGGAATTGTTTTTGCGACAGGACTGATTGCAAATGACGTTAGGAGTGGCTGCACACTCGATGTCATGTTTTCGGATTGGGAGAGTGAAAACTACGCCTCTTGCCGCAATGTCGGCTTCTTAATGGTGGATTCTCATTTTATTCGTCAGGCTCTTGATTCTTGGGGCATCGTGGTTCCCTAGGGCAATGGTTGTTGCCGGCGGGGCGCTGAGTGTTGTAACTCATGGCGAGCGATTGCTCGCTTCTGAACACAGGAAGGTTTCCCATTAAAGACTTTATCCCGCCACAGCCGCCGAATTCGTTTCGCATCACTCTTGATTTGGATCGAGCGGAACGGCGTTTGGATGCCGTATTGCTCGCGGCATTTAAGAATCAAGACGAGAAGCCGTCGCTCAAGGCGATCAGCCGAGTGAAATTCAAAGAGCTTTTTAGTTCCGGAAAAGTTCTGATCAAAGGCCAGCGCGCAACGCCCTCGTCGGCTGTCGCCAAGGGCATCACCTACGTCGATATTCTGGGCTACTAGGTCCGAGCGAAAGTAACGCCGTGACTTAGTGTGAAAGAGGGAACTGTGGCCGAGCGGTTGACGGCGCTTGAGGCGTCGGTGCGGTCGCGTTTGGAGCTTCTTTTTCGCCAAGCGAGATCGGGGCGACGGGTGCAGCCGTTGATTCCAAGCGGTGAACGGCTTGCGCGAGCGCTTTGAGGTCGCCCTCAAGATCGGCGATTTGTCCTTCGACTCGCGAGAGCTCATCTAAAATGGCGTTAGTTTTAAAGAACCAGGCAAAGAACTCGCGCCCGGCAAAGACCAGGGCTATTCCCGCTAAAACCAGGGCTGCAAACACTGACCATGTTGGGATCTCGAGTTGATCGAATTGTTCAAGCCAAACGGGGATCTGGGTCAGAAAAGCGAGCAGGGTTTCCATGACGGTGAGCATACGCGGATGCCCCCGGTTTGTCCTGGGGGAGCTTTGAAACTCCCGAGGTCTTGAATCTTATTGAAAAAGGCAGTCGATTCGGCCCGTAAACTATTTCTTTTTTGCCGGTTTCTTTTTCTTTTTTCCCAACACCATGTAGAGGCCAATGCCGCCGACGATGAGGGCCAGGGCCAAAACTCCAAGTGTGGCGCCATCAAGGCCCTTCGATCCGGAGCCTTCTTCTGGCAGCTCGTCGCCAAAACCAATGCCGCCGGAGTTACCGCTGCCGAGGAGGCCTGATCCGGGGACACCCGAGCCGCCGCTGCCGCCATTACCCATTAGGTTTTTTGTGGCCACGACGCGAAGAGACTCGATCGCGCGGAAGAAGTCATTTGAGTACTTCGCGTAATGCGCCTTGTGAGCGCTGAAGGTCACGAGGATTGCGATCTTGTCTTTAGTCGTCGCGAGGTAGCGAGTGTAGTAGTTTGGGATCTCGCTCGCGAAGTGCATGCCGTCAATCCACACGTGCTGGTTGATCATGCGGCTTTCGACCTTTTGGATCTGCGATTGGATGGGTTGCCCGGTTCGCGATGGAATCGTTCGCGGCGTTTTGAGGTGCTGCTCGTATGCGGGGAGCGAATCGGATGGGCCGACCTCTTTGGCGGTGAGGATGATCACGGCCTCACGATTGTCATTGGGCCCGGGCTGTGTGCGGCAGACCCATTCTGTTTGTTCGAGCTGACAGTCCCAGCGATCGGCGAGGTCAAAGCTGACGTACGCATTTCGAAAGGTTTTGGCCGAGGCCACGGGGGCTGTTGCGACCGAGAAAACGGCGAGCGCCAGGGCGAACAAAGCATGCTTTTTCATACGCTATCAGGGTGGCGCGTTATCCTGGAGAAGAGAAGAGTTCCATCGTGCGCTTCGACGAAGGTCGAGCGAGTTCGTGCTTTTTCTATCGCGGTGGGTGTTAAATGTTCGGATATGAACTTGCAGCAGCTTATCACGTTTTCGACTGTGGTTTCTGAGGGCAGCATGACCGCTGCCGCCGAGAAACTCTATCTGACTCAACCGGCGGTCTCTCAACAGATTCGCAACCTTGAAGAAGAGCTTGGCGTCAATCTTCTCGATCGCGGTGCTCGCCACGCGCGACCGACGGTACAGGGGCAACTCCTCTACGACTACGCTCGGCGAATCATTCTGCTGACGACTCAGGCGCAGGCGGCCATTCAAACAATGGCCGAGGGCGTGCAAGGACATTTGCGGATTGGAACACTGAATTCTCTCGGGCTTCAGCTCGTCTCACCTGGGGTGGCGACGCTATTAAAACATCACAATCGCGTTTCGATTGAGCTTGTTTACGAAGAGGCAAAGGACATTTTAAAAGCACTTGAAGAGGGAAAGCTTGATATCGCGATTCTTCCAGAGATTCCTGTCGCACAAGCGCAAAGCTTGGAGCTCAACGTGCGACCGCTTCATCGCGATGAGATGTGGCTTGTGGCGAGTGGTAAGGATCCGTCGCTCCCAGAGGAGATCTCCTTTGAAGAGCTTGATCAGCGTCCGTACGTGAAGCTCTCAGAGAAATACGAAGGCTTTGATCAGGCCTTTAAGGCGGGGCTCGCGCGCACCGGGGTTAAACTGAATGTCGTCTTTGAGTCGAACAACGTCGGAACTCTAAAGCGCATCATTGAATCGGGTTTAGGCTGGGGCTTTTTGCCGGCCCATGCCATCAAAAAACAGGTGCGCATGGGGCGTTTGAGCCATGTCGAGGTCTCAGACCTCAAGCATGCCACAAACGTTTCGTTCTATTCCAAAGACGGCGTCGGCAGCGCCGCCTCAATCGACGTTTTCTTCCGTGTCCTCAAGCAACAAGTCGGTACGTAGTCAGGAAAGGTACCATCTACCTTCCCGCGACTCAGCGAGTCGCGGGAAGGTAGATGGTACCTTGTGCTTATGACTTGGCGATCATGACGGCGGCGTAGAAGCCGTCGTAGCCGTTTTGGCCCGGATCGAAGTGGCGCTCCTCTTTGAGCGTGAATCGCGAATTACGCGAAAGAAACTTCTTCACCTGTTCGTCATTCTCACTCGGGAGGATCGAGCACGTCGCATAGACGAGTGTTCCGCCGGGCTTCACCATCGAGCTGTACTCGTCCAGGATCTCGGCTTGGATTGTGCGCACGCGATCAAGATCCTCGGGCATGAACTTCCATTTGGCGTCGGGGTTTCGGCGAAGCACGCCAGAGCCCGAGCAGGGCACATCGAGAAGGACGCGGTCGGCGCTGTTCTCAAGGCGCTTGATGGTTTTTCCGGATTCAATCAGTCGCGCCTCAACGGTGTCGATGCCAGCGCGAGCAACTCGTCTGCGCAGTTCGGTGATTTTGTTTTCGTGAACGTCGAGCGCGATGAGTTTGCCTTTGTTTTTCATATTGGCGGCGATGGCCAATGTTTTTCCGCCGGCTCCGGCGCAGGCATCAATCACGCGCTCTCCGGGCTGTGCGCCGACAAGGTCCGCGACCTGCTGGCTTGCGCCGTCTTGTACTTCGAACCAGCCCTCTTTGAAGGCGGCTGCGGTAAAGATATTGCGCCGCTCTTTGAGGATCAGGCCATTTTTAGTTTCGTAGGCTTCATCGGGTCCAAGGCTCTCTTCCTCGGCGAGTCGCGCTTTGAGTTCTTCGCGCGTGCACTTAAGCGTGTTGGCCCGAATGATCACCGGTGCCTGGCGATTGAGCTCGCGCAAGAAGCGTGGCCAGTGGGATCCAAGCTCTTTCATGCCATTCAAATAGAACCAGTCGGGAACCGACTCACGAATAGCCATCGTTGTGGCGTCGGTGCCGCGCTCAAGATCGGCGAGTTTGTCGGCGATAAGCTCGGGATTGAAAGACGAAAGCTCCGGCCAGTTCGGTAGCGCAGGTCGGCCATCGGTGTTTCCGGACATAATTGATTTTTCGACCAAGTGAGCGGCGAGCCAGCCCCAGAGATCTTCAACAGCGGGTGTGCGGGTTTCGATATCCCAGCCAACAGCGTGACCATAGCGGCGGAACCAGCGCACGAGCTCGTAAACGAGTTCAGCGAACTGGCGGCGATCGCGGGCTCCCATGTTCTTTTCAAACTTGAATGCGCGTTCGATGACTTTGTCGGCGTAGCGACCTTCGAGCATGATGCGTCCAACCGCTTCTAATGCGAAGCCAGCGACCGGGCGATGGAGTGGTGTCACGCCGCGCTCGTTGTGAACGTCGCGCGATGAGCGAAATGGATTTTTTAGACTAGGGCCGCTGGCTGTGCGCTCGGGACGTTCGCTATACTGGTCGCCGTCGCGATCGACTCGGCGTTTTGGCGTTCGTTCTCCGCCCCGCCCAGCGACTGGCTTCGGGCGAGGGCCGCGAGATGGTGCGGCCGGCTTAGTGCCGGGCTTGGCGCTAGGTGCGCCCGGGCGAGAAGAAGGTTTAGAACGTGAAGACGAGCCCTGACGAGATGAAGGTGCCATTGAATTGTCCGTCGCTCAAAAGGTGAAGGTGGTTTTTTATCCCGCCCTCAACAAAGAGGCCTGTTTGCCCCCATAGATTAAAAAAGCGAGCTCCTGCGATGAGTGAATAGTCCAGAGCGAGCGTGGATTCACCTGGTATTTGATTTCCGAACACGCCAAGCCCCAATCCGACACCAAAATACAGGGGAAAACGGCTAGAAGCGTCGGGGAATGTAATGATTGGCATGATGCTGAACTTAGTGACCTCTCCTTCAGCGAGCGCCAAGCGGGTCACGTCGAAGCGAACGAGAAGGTCCATCGAGTTCACCCACTCGCCCATGCGATAGGTGAGGCCAAAGTTCCAGCGTCCCACATTGGTCTGATTGTCGGGAGCGCCAAACTTATAGGCATTGTCGTTTGCAAACCAGCCAAGATGCAGAGCCAGGTAGTGATCCGACGGGCCCGAGGCTGCGGGGCTTCGGTTGCTTGAGCCGCTGCTGCTATTGTCGCTCTCGGTCGATTCAGTCCCTTTTTCGTCGGGACGTTTGGGGGCCATGTACTTCGCAGCGGCCTGGCGCCCAGTCCTGGGGCTAAAGCGCCTTCGGCCGACGACTGCGCCTTTCGAGAGCTCTTCACGAGTGGGAGCGGGTTCGTCGTCGGCTGTGGGTGTGATCTCGATGGCGGCTTGGCCATCGTCATCACGGCCGGCGTGGGCACATGGAGCAAAAGCGGCATCGAAAAAAGGCAGTGCAAAGAAAAGACAAAGTAAAACGACTCTCATACATCCAGGTTCTTCCAAAAATGTCGCTATTCGCAAGTACTTGACGCACCGACTTGACCCGCTTTGCGCAAATCCCTAGAGTCCGGCGCCATGTCGTCCCGTCGTCGTTCTCGTGCTATGGCTCTCCAGTTACTTTACGGTCTTCACTACCAGCAGCAACAAAAGGCAGGTGGTGTGAAGGGTGGTCCTACGCCCGTCCAAGGTCCAGCTCCGAAGCGAGGTCAAGAGCCGGTCAACCTGCTTCGCGATTTCGTCGTCAATTTTGAAGTCGAACCTGACGTTGCGGAGTTCGGAGGAGACATCTTTCTTGGTGTTTGCGCGAATCTGGAGGCGATTGACGCGATGATCGAGGCCAACGCTCGTCACTGGAAGGTGGCGAGGATGAGTTTGGTCGATCTCTCGCTTTTGCGCATGGCCTGCTACGAGATGCGGTTTGCTGTCGAAAAGGTGCCGCCATCAGTCGTCATTGACGAGGCCATTGAGCTCGCTCGCGAGTACGGTTCGACAGAATCGGCGTCATTTGTGAACGGTATTCTTGACCCGATCGGGCGTGGCCTCTGATTCTAGAGGGCAGTGACTCAATCTCATCTTTCGAAGACATCGCTCAACCAGTGCTGGTCGGAACCCTCCGATCTTTGGGTTATTCTTAATCCTGAACAAAATCTCTGGACCGAACAAATCGATCCATCATTGAATTTGCTTTTGCGACGTACCTACGTGCGCGCAGAGAGCAAGGCAAAGGTGGAGTTAACGGCGCCCGTGCTGGTGGCCTCTCCTCCCGGGCATCCGGCACCGCGAGTGCTACTCATGGAAGATCAGGACGAGCGCGGTTGGCTCTCTGCAGTTCTTAAGATTGCGAGTGGACTCAAGGTGAATTCAGTCACCGTATTCCCTCCGAAAGCGTGGAGTGCGCCAAGCGCTTCGCGCCCCGGAGCGACGGATGGCATGGAGATCCGATGGGTGGAGTAGATTTTTTGCGACATTGAAGTCGATTTTAGAAACTGGCGAGGGGATTGACGCGAGAAGTGCCGACGCCGCCTCCAGAGCTTGAAGCGTGGACGGAGTCGAGCGCTGATCGGGTGAAGAGCTTTACGGACCTCGGTCCTTACTTCCCAGCGATTTTTCGCATTGAGGTTCTGCCACGAGGGTTTCGCGTTGTCGAAGCGGTGATTGAGCGCGAGCGATTGACGCCACGACGGCCATTGACCATTGGTGCGAATGACGCCAAAAGCGGCGTCAAAGTTCCAGCTGTGCAGATTGGGCAAGTGGTGCGATGTGATTCGCCGTCGGTGCTGCGAGCGCTGGGGTATCAAGGCGCCATTGATGAGCACTGTGCCCTGCTTTCGATTGGCGTGAGTCTGACTGAGCAGTGGTGGATTGTCGATGATCGACCGGAATTGTTTCGCAAAAAAATGTGTGGCGACATTGGTCGTCAGATTCTGGCGGAGGCGCCTTGACGCAAAAACAGGGCACGATCTTTATCATTGCCGATGGCACGGGAGAAACCGCAGCGACAATGATTCGAGCGGCGCTGGTTCAGTATCAAGACACCGATATCAACATCGTGCGCTCAAAAAACATTCGGACCGAGGCTCAGGTTGAGAGCATCATCGCCGATGCCGTCGAGGCCCGCGGCATTATTATTCATACCGTGGTCAGTCCTCACCTGCGGCAATTGATTCAAGAGCACGCCGCAGCCAAAGGGCTTCCCAGTGTCGACTTGATTGGTCCACTGCTTCAGTCGCTTGATCAGTATTTTGGTGTCGCCGCAGGTGGAAACAAGAGCGTCGGCATTTTGCGCATGGTGGATGAGCGCTACTTCAAGCGAGTTGAGGCGATCGAGTACACGGTGAAGCACGATGACGGCAAGTGCCTGACTGATCTTGATGACGCCGATATTATCTTGGTTGGTGTTTCGCGGACATCGAAGACGCCACTTTCAATTTTCCTGAGCCATAAGGGCTGGAAGGTTGCAAACGTCCCCCTGGTTCTCAACTCACCGCTTCCGGAAAGTCTATTTAAAGTCGATCAACGAAAAATTGTTGGGCTTTTGATCGATTCTGACTCGCTTTCAAAAATTCGCCGCAATCGTCTTGAGAAGTTTGGGCAAGATCCTGGCGGTGAGTACGCGCGTCTTGGTTACATCGAAAAAGAAATTCAATACGCGCAAGAACTTTTCAAACAGAATCGCCGCTGGCCGGTTTTCAATGTGACCGAGCGTGCGCTTGAAGAGACGGCAGCCGAGATTGTGCGGATCATCGCCTCGCGGATGGGGCTTCCTGACAAGATGTCGTTTTAAATTTAGCGGCATCGGTCCTGCGAGCGGACTAACGCATTTCAGCTTCCGGCGCCGGAAGTAAAGATGCGTCGGCTTGTAAGTGTACCAATCCAGATTTCAAAGAGGAAAGAAATCAAAGCATAGGCTGCAGAGCTCTTCTTCTTTCGATTCGCGGATCAATGGTTTGAGAGCGGCAAGCGTATTGACTATTTTCTGTCGGATCTGTGATTGATCTTTTTTGGAAATCGAGATGACGGACGAATAGTGCAAGCCGCGTTCGATCTGGTTTTCAATCGCGAGGATAGACTGGAGTCTCCAGTTGACATGGTGTCGACCGATGAAGGGCGAGTCGGCGCCGAGGTGAATCTGTCTTTTGCCGACACTCAGTTCACCCCGCTTATTTTTTTCGAGTAATTGAGCGCGGTAGAGAAAGTCCAATGCCTCAGCTGCTTTTTTTGTTTCTATGCCCAGGCGGCTTGCAATACTTTCAGCGCTTTGATGTCCTGGAATTGAAACAAGAGCATGAATTGCACCATAAACCCAGGAGCTATAGTAAACCTGCTGATCGCGTTGAACCAAATGCTCGCCGATGCCGAGTTGGTTCTTGATTTGAGTATGACTCTTTTGGAGTTCGGCGATCTGTTTGTGGAAACGATTTTGAAGTTTCGGAGTCCCTGCCTTTGCGTACTGAATGAGAAGCAGAAAGTACTGACCTTGGCTGTCGGTATGACCAAGAAAGTCGTTAATTGCTTCGCCGTGCTCGAGGCTGAAATGGGCATTTCCGCGCAGAACCTGTGCCGTGTAGGCTGTTTGACAGCCGATTGTACGCGACATTCGAGCGCGAGCGCCTCGGCCTCCGTGGTCAAGTTCGTCGAGCTTTTGGTTGAGGAAATTTTTGTAGTCTTCGTATTCAAAGAGGTCGAGCATTCGCTAAGTAATACTTATCTTTGGTGGTAATTGCTAATTAATAATATATTGCGCGCCTATTGGCCGTCTGAGATATGTTTCTGAGCGAAAACCATGTGAAAGGAACTTCAATGAAACGTCTATCTGCCGTCTTAATTGTTTTTATCGCATTCTTCTCAATTCAAAGCGGCGCGAATGGGGTTAATAGTAGTGGCGGCACCGGCGTCGGTGGGCATTTTACGCTGAGCACCGGTTACTCACCGGGCGCTATGGATGTTTCGATTTTTACTTCCCAATCCGGCGGGCTATCAGTCGTCAAAAAGTACTTTGAATTGGCGGGCGCTCAGCCGTCGGTTGGGCCGGCTGGTTCCGTCTATCAGATCGAGCCCGGAAGCGCTTTTTTATCAATTCGACTGCGAGTGCTCCGACAGGTACCGAGTTCTATCAGTTGAATCTGACATTGAAATTCGAGGAGCTTTACGACATCGGCGCCGGTAACGATTTGGTTACCATTGCTTTTCGAGGAGGCCTTGCCGATTTACTCTATTCAACAATGGAATCGTCCGGGGCGACCAGAATAGGTCAGACTCTAACGGGTGCCGATCACCGGGTTTTCGGTTACATTCTGAAAGATGATGGTCTTATTTGTCAGAAGGCGGCGGCAGGTGGTCTGCGAGGCGGGATCTGGTGCTCTCTGCAGGTTAAGAATTGAAATGCGGCCATTGTAGAGGTCGAAAATTTTCAGGCAGAATCGTCGAATCGTAGAGATAGTCCGGCGGGCGGACTAACGCATTTCAGCTTCCGGCGCCGGAAGCTGAAATGCGTTAAATTGTGAAAATGAAGAATACGCAAATTTAGAATGTGCCGATGGCAAGGTGGAAGGCACCGGGGTTTTCGTGAGCTCCGGCCCAGAGCTTGCGATCGAGTTTGAAGCCGTACTCAAGGCTTAAATAAATGCCGCCGGTAAATCCGAAGCGCAGTGCGATGCCTGCGGTGTCGCGATATGGATCGTCGATCGGGAGTTGTGAAAGTAGCACGGCACCGCCGTCGTAGAAAAACGCTCCGTCCATGATCCAAAACAGCGGGAAGCGCAGCTCAGATTTAATCAGGAAATAGTACGAATCCGATGAGACGTAAAAGTCGCGGAGATTTTCGACGCCGAGTTGGTAACGGTTCGGAACGCGGTCGCGATCGATGCCGTCAAAGCCTCAAAGTGTTGAGCGTCCGCCCAAGAAAAAGGCCTCTTGCCATGGGACCGAGTTCGCGTGATCGCCGACGTTCACAACATAACCAGTCCTGAGCGAGGTTGCGAGAATCCAGCGCGGGTTTCCAAGTATGCGATAGGGATAAGAAGTCGATGCTGACGCTTTTACGAACTTGATTCTCTGTGAAGCGTCGTCAGAGCTACCGAGAATTGGGTCCGAGTACTCAAGGGAAAGATAGGAGTAGCTACCTTTGGTGGGGTAGAGCGGGTTATCGCGATAGTCAAAGGCGATAAAGGGACCGACCTTGGCGACGTTTTGCGTCTGCTTGATCTCGTAGGTCACGCGGTCAAAGAGGTTCTGGCTTGAAAGTGTATAGGCGGTGAAGCTCAGACGAATGTTTCGTGTGAAGTCGCGCTCGATCTGAAGAGAGAGGGCGTTTTCCTCTTGGATGATCGCATTCTTGGTGATGCTGTCGTAGTCGCCAGAGAATTTCAATTCACGGGTCAGGTTCATCCGGCCGTAGTTGCGATCGCCTAAGATATACGGCTCAAGATAGGAGAGCGTTATTTTGTGTTCGAGGTAACTGATACTTGGGTCGGTGGAGTAACTGGGATCGACCCGGCCCGAGACAGAGCGAGCCGTGCCCCAGAGATTTCGGTAGGCGACTCCGGCATATCCGCGAAAGATAAGGTCGCGATCCTGTACGATTCCAATACCGGATTCAAAGCTTCCAGGAGAAGCCTCTTCGAGTTCAACGATGACGGTTCGGTTGGCGGCCGAGGTCCCTTCTTCGAGAGTACGAATGCCGACGCGCGAAAAGAGTTTAAGCTTGTTGAGATGAAAGACCGAGTCATCGCGAACGGCTGGGGTATAGACATCACCCGGCTTAAAGCCGAGTTCGCGAATAATGACTTCGTCTTTTGTGATCTCGTTCCCTTGAAGAACGATCGAACCGACGGTGACCTTGGGGCCTTCGGCGATATTGAACTCGATCGTCGCCTGCGTGCTCGCCTCGTTGTAGACGACAAGCCCCTCTTGTTCATTCAAGATCTTCATTTCAATAAATCCTTCGGAGGCGTAGAAGGCTTTGAGCGAATCAATCGCGTTATTGAGATCTTTGATGCGGAGAGATTCGTTGGTTTTAATTGGCAAGAGATTCAGAAGTTGGAGCTTTGAGAAGGCGCTGACCCCTTCAAAGCGAATTTGTCGAATAACCGTGAGAGGGCCCTCGTCGATCGTGAGATAGAGTGTTGCTTGTGAGCCGTACTTCTTGTCATTCGGTGACGAGGTGAGGCCTGATCCGAACTCTGACCGCCAAGCCTTTACTTTAGCGCGCAGATAACCTTGGTTCTGCAATTCTTCTTCAAGATTCTTAATGCCGGCCTCGATATCTTTTCGGTTGTAGTAACCTTCGCCGATTAGGTCACTTGAAGAACTTTTGATGTAACGAGCGTAGTAGTCGCCATTTCGTGAGATATTGCCGGCGATGTTGATCTTCTTGATTCGAACTCGGGGGCCTTCTTCGATATCAAAACGGATACTTCGGCGGAACTTGCTGTCTTCTTGTTTCTCGTCGGTTTTAATCTGGATGTGAGCGTAGCCCTGATCTTGATAGAATCGGCGAAGTCGTTCAGCGAGCTCGGGAGCGGGAGTGGTCACGGTTCCAGTCAGCTGCTCAAGGTTCATGTATTTAAGCAACGTTGAGTCCGACACCGAACTTGCGCCACTGAATTCGAAACTGTACTGCCAAGGGCTTTCAATGCTGATATTGACGCGCACACGCTCTTGTTTTTCGTCAAAGGTGGGCTGCGGATCGGCGATGCGCGCAATCAGGTAGCGTTCATCTTTGAGGTCCTCGTCGATGTCATGCACAATTGCTTGAAGTTCGTCTTCGTTGAGGATGCGACCTTTGAGCGAGCGAACCTTCTTTTCGATTCGAGTCTGAAGTTCCGGATTGGCGGTGTCGATCTGAACTTTGTCGATCTTGGTTGGCAAACCTTCTTCGACGATGACCTTAATTCCGACATCGGTGTCGCCCGCTGTTTTGAACTCGACTTCGGCATTCATGGAGCGGTAGCCGCGCTTACGGTACTCGGCCTGGAGATTCTTAATCGCCTCGATCAGCTCCTTGCGTTCCAGAGTTTTATTCTCTTCGATCTGGAGGATCTGTTTCACTTCGCCGGCTGAGAGCGCGCGATTGCCGATGATATCGATCGACTTGATCTTGCGAAGCTGTGTGGCCACGAGCAATAGCTCAGGTCCATCGCCAGTTTGTCGAGAGACGACATTGATTCCCGAATAGAGACCGGTCTTCATTAAGTAGCGAACAATGTCGTCGACTTCAGCCAGAGTGATCTCGCGTTCGAAGATATGTGGGAACTTCGATTGCAGTGTTCGACCTTGTTGGAGAGAGACGCCTGTGAACTTGAGTCGATGAGCATGTGCCGCCGCCGGCACCAAGAGCGCAAGTACCGGTATCAGCGCTGACACTATCAGGTGTCGAGCGGAACGGCTGTGCCAAAAGGGGGGATGCGGAATCTCATCGCTTTATTTGAACTCGAACTTGTATTCGAAGTCGAGGCCGACCTTGTTTTGGTTGCGACCTTCTTGATCGGTCGTGTCAGTCGTTTCGCCGCTCTCCTGCCCCTCGACGCTTACAACGACGGAGGTTTTGTCGGTGAGTCGGTAGTGGGCGCGCCCTTCGGTCTTGAGTTTCTTGCCCCAGGTCTGTGAGCCCGAGACCCCGAGTTTACGGTTAAATTCCTTTTTGACGATGATGCGCTGAGCGGATTCGTCGGTCTTGTCAAAGCCTGCGGAGTATTGAACGTCCAATCCAATCTTGCCGGTGACTTTTTTGACCAACGGATTGGCAACGGCACTCAAGACTTGAAAGCCCGCGGCGGAGCCCTGCTGTTGGCTGTTGATCTCGGTATCGAGCTGTTGATCGGTGGCGCCGAGGGCGAGCAGTGAGAGCAGGTCGCGTTCGGGAAGCGGTGGAACACTCGAGAGCGAGATCTCGGGCTTCTTGGCGTGGCCTTGAACAAGCAGGCTCACGTTATAGCTATCGACGCGAGCGCGGGCTTGGACGTTAATTTTCGGATTGATCTCCAACGGGTCGTCAAAATTGAGAACGGCGCTGGTCACTGTGAAGATGTTTTCCCGGAAGTTGACCTTGGTTTCACCAGTGGTTCGGATTTGCCCCTCGATCGCAGCCTTGGCGGGGTTACCGAGAATGCGAAGCTCGCCCTGGGCAGTGCCTTCAATCATTTCATTTTTAAGTGCGAGACCGTTCGAAAGATCGACCTTCACATCGACGACGAGCGGTTGGAAGGACTCCTCAAGCAGAAATCGTGGCAAAAATTGATCGCGCTTCAGATTGTCGGTCCCACTACCATCGCTATCATCGTCGCCGAAGTCCTTGGCCATCAGTCCGTCTTTGACGATGTAGTTGCCTTTGAGGAGGAACGGGAACCAGTTTCCGCTGAACGAGAAATCACCCGATCCATTGGTTTTGATTTTGTCTGGGAGGTTGAGCGAGATGCGATCAAAAGTTCCGGTGACGTTCACGGGAACTTGTTTTCGCCCTAGGATTTCAAGGCCACCGGTCGCTTGAATTCTGCCATTGGCAAAGTCAGACTTCAGGCTGTTGATCACGACTTTTTTGTGATTGAAGACAATATCACTTTGAATGTTCTCGAAAGGATAGCCGAACTCTGGGAACTTCAAAAAACCGCGATCCACAAGTGCCGATCCCATGACGTCGGTTCCGTTTGGACCGGACTTGATCGAAACGGCAATCGAGAGCAGACCGCGCAGCTCTTCAAAGAATGGAGTGAAGATGCTGAGTAGATTCATATCGATTTTCGAATTGAGCGAGAGATCGATTGGATGCGTGCGTGCGGCACTGTCGGCCCCATCGCGATTGGCCAGTCGAAGATAGGTGTTGTCACCGAGGACTTCGAACTTTCGAACGTCCATGACGCCATCGCGCATCGCTATTTCGATAGGCTCTTGGTTTGCGAGTTCGATAGCGCCACGTTTTAGCGCAAGTTTTTCGATATTGGCGCTGCCGGTTGATGCCCAGAAGCCGCCACGGGGAGCTTTCAACGAAATCTTTGAAGTCAAATGACCTTCAAAGTCGCGTCGGCCTTTGGGGCCAGCAATGGCTGCAAACATCGGTGCAAAGTTCCAATCCTGCGATTGAAACTCAAGCACCAACGGCGCTTCTGGAGTGAGTGGCCAAATAAAGTCGCCGGTGACCAGATCGCCAAGGAAGCGACCATTGCCCTCGATTGTTTTTGAGGTGAAACGCAGGTCGTAGCTGCTGTCGGGGACGGTGGTCTCGGCAATCGAAGTGCGAGTGATCGTACCCTTCATCGTCGCATCGGGAAGAAGCACCGGGCCTTTCAATGTCATATCAAAATTGAGAAGGCCCGAGAGCGCAAAGCCGGATTCAGAGATGAGATTGGTTTCTTCGAGTTTAAAACCGCGGCCTTTGGCCTCGGTGTCGATTGTACCGTCTGGATGTCCAGTTCCGGTCATCTGGATGATCGCTTCGCCGCGGCTCAACTGAATGCGTTCGGAACGAACCTCGCCGGCTTTCGATCTGACGTCAAAGTGAATGACGTCATAGTTCTCGCCCGAGACCATGCCTTTAAAGAGACTGCTTTTCAGATCGTAGCTGAGGCGATTGAGAGCAAAGGGACCATTGGCCTTCACCGATGCTTGCCCTGTTCCGGTCAGTGGGACGGGGAGTGTGAATTTGCGGGAGAAGACTTTGAGGAGATCGCGAGCATCAAAAAACGGAACACGCATCTGTGTGTTCAGCGTGCTTGTTTTAAAGTCGATTGCGAAGTCGCCGGAGTAGCGGGTGGTTGTATAGAACCCTTGAATGCCGGTGAAGCCAAGTCCGCCGGCTTTATAGCTGATTGTGGCTTTAGGGAAACCAAGCCAGAAGTCTTCAAGCCACAGATCTTGCGCTTCGGCTTGCATTGAGAATGTGGCAGCTTTCGAGTCGCCAGACGTTTCACCTTTGAGTTTGAGAATGCCTTCGAGTTTGAGATCGCCGAGTGAAGACATATCCTTCATCGAAAAACGGTCGGCTTCGTAATTGAGTTTAAAGCCGGTTTTGTAAAACACTTCGCCAGAGCTGCGGCCGCTTGAGTTTGGCATTTTGATATCGGCTTTGTAGGCAAACTTTTCGAGATCGAAGGTGAATTCGCCAGCGGCCTCAAATTGTGGAATACCGGCGATGGCGCCTTTTGGTGTGCGACCGCGTGCAAGCTCACCTTGGACGATGGCATCTTTACCTTTAAAGGAGCCGCCACAGCGAATGTTGAACTGTGGGAATAGGCGCGATTCGCAGGGGAACTCGCCATCGGCCGTCAGCCAAACGGGAATGGGGCCAACCCCCATTTTTGTCATGAAGTCGTGCAGCTCTACCGACACTTTCAAAGCGTCGATGCGCATCAGCCACGGCGTGCGGCCATCGGTATGCGGCGTTGTACCTTCGCCGATACGGATAGCTTTAAGGCTGGCTCTTCCAGCGACGGATTCTGTTTTGAGCTCGGGTACAAAGAGCTGCTTTCCATCCCAAAGGCCGTCGGCATCGATCTTATCAATCCATATTCCTTGAACTGAGTAGTCCTTGGCGTGGAGTTGAACTTGCGCTTTCCAGGGTGCCTGGGTGCTTTTTTTACTGGCCTGTAGGCGAACTGTCATTGAGCCCGTCATGGGCGGCGTGGGCTCGGCGTCGGCAATGGATTTTTGTAGCCAGTCGCGAGTGGACTTGACGTCGATCTCCATGTCGCTGTCGATAGTGCCTGAATCAAAGTTCAAGCCTTCGACGTCGCCGTCAAGTCGACCATTAAAGCGAAGCGCCGAAGCTCCGCGGCGGATTTCCACACGATTCAAGGTGATAAACTTTGGAGCAAGGTCGATTTCGATGTCGGGTGAAAGGCGGATGGCGCGGTTGTTTTTTTGATCGATGGCAAGAATGGACTCGGCTTGAGTTTTCACTTCAAACTGTCGACGTTGACGAAGCAAAGAGATGTGGAGTTGATCGATATCGAGACTGAGTTGCTTTGCGGGAATTTCGATTTGTGCGTTGATATTCTTCAGTTCGATTTCAGATACGGGGATGGCATTGAGTGCCTTAAATAGTCCCTCAAGCGGTTTGCCACCCGAAGACGGAAGGGGCGGAACTGTGACTGAGAAGCTTGTGCCGTTGATTTCAAGGCGACTGAGGCCAACCTCGCCGCGAATGATCTGAAGGAGCGAAAGGTCCGCGGATACCTCTTGAATGGTGAGAGGTGACAGCGTCGATTCGAACTTGGCAGTGGGGAGTATGCGAACGTCCGTGAGCGTGACGCCAAGGGGAACGAAGCGAAGTTCGACCGAGCCGGGCAAAACACGGACGGGAAGATGTTCGCGACTGAGTCGATCGACGGTCACTAAAATCGCGGATCTTACTTTGGGCAGCGTTTGCGAGATCACTGTGCCGACGCCGAAGGCGAGAAGCCCCGTCATGACGGTCAGGATCAGAAAGCGCCGGCTCAAAAATCGCCTGATGAAACGTGTGCCGCTCATGGAGCCTCTTCGATCCATTGCTGGAGCAAGGTGGAGGCCGAGCGATAAGACGGTCGAACTCGAGTGAGGCTTCGCATCAGCTCGATGGCGGTGACTGTATCGCCGAGTCCCCAAAGCGCGCGCGCGCGAGCGTAGGTGAGGGCAAATGGAGTTTCGGGGTCGCCGGCGTACTTGAGTTCCAGGTTTTCTACCTCTCCCAGTGCAGAGGCATACTGGCGACCAAGAATCAGAACTTCAAGAAGTAGCCAATCGAGTCGTGGCGAGAGGCGCCGGTTTTCAATGAGTTTTGCACTTTCGCCATGCAGGTCCATGAACAGAAGCATGAGAGCCATGTCGTAGAGCTCAGACTCGCTTGCGGTCGTCGCCCTTTTTTTGAGTTCTTTTAAAATGGGCTTTGCCGCTTTTTTGAGATCGTCGGGGAGCTGGTCGAACTTACGCTCAAGCTCGGCCTTCGGCGGCGAGTGCGCGAGCGCGTCTTCGACCATGATCTGCGCCTCGCGAAACGCGAACTCATTCTGCTCTTTTTTTAGAATGGGATCGTCCGGATCGAAGGCCTGAATTTCGTCGAGAACCTTTCGCTCCTGGCTCAGGAGGCGGTTGACGCGTGCATAGTCCAGGCGTCGGCGCAGATTCTCGCGTTTTTCTTCATGCGCCTGCTGTAGGCGGTGCATTTTCTCGACTCGCTGCTTTGCGGGGCGAGGATCAAATGTATCAAGTCCGTCCGACTCAACGAGGTCGTCGAAGCCATCTTCTTGAAATTCAATTCCTTCAAAAATCGCGTCGATCTCAATAGGCTCAATGGATACACGGGTGAGTTTGATGGCTTCAATGAGCGCCGCCCAGGGAAGCGGTTGATCGCGCTTCATGCTGCGCAGGCACTGGGTAAAGAGGGGTCTTAGCTGCTGACTATTGACGAGAAAGCGGGTGAGGGTTCGCACGTCTTCGTTTGAAAGCACATTGGCATCCCAGCGCGGCAGCAGCGCATCGGCCACGATTGCAGGGTCGCCGTGTTCAATCAAGAGCTGCCGAATTTCTGTTTCCAGAGACGAGTGGGGCACGATCTAATTCTCAATGATTTTCAGGTATTTGAGGAGAGAACAGCGCAGATCTCTTGTGCTATTGCGACAACGGTCGCGAGCCTTTGGTCCGGCAGCACGAGCGTCAATTCCCGTAAGCTTTTCCTTCGAGGCCATTGCCGTTACGCTGATGAAACATGAAAGTTCATTCGATTCGACTGGATGGCGACATTCCAGTGTCCCTGCTGCGGTCTGAAGTTGAGAAACTGTTGGCTCTCCAACAAATGGGAGGGCTGTCGATTCGTCTTGCGCGAACGCCACGAGATTTTTTAGATGCGTCGAATTTCCTGCACGGAATGTCTCC
The DNA here is from genome assembly GCA_016713885.1 of Bdellovibrionales bacterium. Lineage (GTDB taxonomy): Bacteria > Bdellovibrionota > Bdellovibrionia > Bdellovibrionales > JAMPXM01. The sequence goes on from JADJOF010000003.1 coordinate 103,876, forward strand.
CGACGGTTCGCCCTCGGTAGGGAGTAGCGGTTCGATTCTGCCGATGGTGGAGAGACATGTCTTGCTTCCGGGCTTTCGGAAGATTTTGATTCACGCGAGTGGTCGACTTGTCTCGGTGGTGTCACTCTTGCCGCGCGGTGTGTTGCCGATTCCCGTCGAAGCCTTCCTCTCGCTCGAATCTGTCGATGTGGCCGAGTTTCCAAAGATCGAATCGTGGATTGAAGTCGCCAATAGTCGCCTCACAACGGAGGCCGAAGCGCTGTTGATGGCGCTTGCGGTCTTTGAGGTTGTGATGGTGCGCGATCGGCGCACGCGTGTTGCGTTGGTCTTTTCGGAGGAACCGAAGTGTCTGGTGAATCTGCTTGGACGGTTGGGAATGCCGAGCGCCGTGCGCAAAGTTGGCGGCGGGCCAGTTTGGGTTGTTATTCCGCCCGGCACGACGGCTCTGGATGACTGTCTTCATCCGCTTCGGGCTCGCGTCGTCGATGATTTATTTTCGGAAACGCGTTCGGTTGAACCGCTGAGTTTTGAAACGCTCGAGGGCGTTGTTCGATTTCGTCCTGCGATACTCGAGACGCTGTCGGAGTCGAAACGAAAAGAAATTGCCGCACTTTACCCACGGGACAAAGCGTATCAGTTCCTGTTCTCGCCGCAGTTTCTTGAGACGCTCAAGCACGCCGAGCGTTTTGTGGTGAGCTTTCCAGCGAAGATCACCTGGTCAAATGGCTTTGGAGTGAGCGGCGTTGCCTTGGACATTTCTGAATCGGGAATTCGCTTCCGCTCCGAGTCGGGGCCGGTGCCTCAAGATGCTGTGCGTGAAGTTTTGATGATGCTTCAGGTGGATGCGATTCAGTCGATTCAGCTGGATGCGGTCATAAAGCGTGTTTCACCAGATGGTGCGGAGTGTGGACTTTGGGTGAATGCGAGCAGTGTCCAGTTCAAGTACCTTGTCGACTGGATTCGACGCTCGCCGTTTGCGCAGAAGACAAAAAGCTAAAGATCATTGACGTTCTCCCGATTAGGCTCCGATGATCGTCCCGCTCAGGCGGAGGGATAGATGATGGAAGGTCGGAGTTGGGTAGGAATTGTATATCGAATGGTCGTGTTCGGTTTTGTCCTGTCGCTCGCCCCGCTGGCCTTTTCTGAAACGAATGCGGCCTCATCGGCCTCCACATCTGCTCAGACTATAGATCCGACTTTGCTCAAGTGGTCGGGAAACTTGCGACACCGCTTTGATTCGATTCGAAATGAATCTCCTGCCGCCGGTAAAAACGAGACTTACGATCAGGCGCGTCTTCGGTTGCGGTTTGGAGCAACGGCCAATCCCGTTGAGAATCTCAAGATTGAGATGCGACTGGCCACTGGGACCGGGGGTACGAGCACCAATCAGTCCTATGGCGATACCGTCAAAGGTTCGCGCAATTATGAAATCAAACTCGATCGGGCTGCATTCGACTACGGTGTGAATGATTTCATTCACGTTGGCGGCGGTCGCATGGCGAATCCGTTCGTGCTCGTTGGTGAAAACGATATGCTCTTTGACTCCGATCTTAACTTTGACGGCACCGCATTTCTGCTTGGTCAAAACTGGGGTGATGTCGAAGTCGGTGTTTCGGCCGGCCTCTTTATTCTTGATGATAGCAAAGATACGAGTGCTGCGTCGGCTTCGGATGTGCGACTTGATGCACTTCAGGTGAATGCCAAAGTCAAAATGGGATGGATGGATGTCATTGCGACGGCTGCCGAATATACCTATTGCGGTGTTTCTCAACATGCTGCGATTGTCACAGGCGATTTCGCAGGAAACTCGAATAGCGGTGGCGTTTATACCTATGGTTACAGAGTGACAGCCTATGGGTTGGAACTACAAACGACGATGTCGGAGATTCCGCTTCGGGCATTTTTTGAGATGGCACAGAACTCAGAGGGAATTGACCGCACAGCTTCGATTGTCGGTTTGAGAATGGGGCAGCTGAAGAATGCCGGTGATTTTGCGATGGCTTGGGATTATCGCGAAGTTCAAAAGGATGCGACGCTTGGAATTCTAACAGACGCCGAGGCTTTTGGTGGAGGCACGGATGGTCGCAGTCACCGGTTCACGGCAGGCTACGGCGTGAACAAAAGTCTTTCGGCGTGGCTTGCGTTTTTATCGGGAGAGAAGGGGATCTCGGCAGGTGCGGCACCTGCCGGGCGTAAGCGCATCACGTTGGATGCGCTTATTAAGTTTTAAGAACTATTCGACTTTGCAGACGGTGTACGTTTCGCGTGTCTGAGCGGCAATTGTGAGCGTCTGACCATTTGCTGACACCTCAATGTCGACCTGTCCGTCGCCCTTCGGCGTTCGGAGCGTCAGCGTCTTTTGGTTGAGGACCCATGTGCCGTCGAATTGATCGACTTGGGATGTCGCCTGCCCCTGGGCATCGATGGCAAATTCGCTGAACTTCATCGTGCAATCCGCTTTAAAAGTCGCCAGTTTTAAATGGCGCTCGCCTTGTTGGTCGACAACGGCACACCAAGACTGGCCATTGACCAAAGGTTGACCACAGGTGCCGCCGCCAGCGGGAACCCTAACTGGTGTGGTGTCGCCACCAGCAGGTTTATTTCCGCCACCTCCGCCGTTTGAAGAGCTTCCGCCGCCAGCAGCGCAGCCTGCAAAGCAGAGAGCCGATACTGTCAGTGCAATAAATCGCATCATAGAGGACTCCAATCTTATTTGTTCACGCGTTCAACGTATTCGCCGGTGCGCGTGTCAACGCGAAGGACATCGCCTTCGCTGATGTGCATCGGAACATGAACGATATAACCTGTTTCCAAAGTCGCGGGCTTTGTCGCACCAGTGACGGTGTTGCCTTTGAAGTTGGGATCAGTCTTTGTCACTTTCAGGTTCACTGCATTCGGAACGTCAACGCCGATGGCTTTGCCGTTGTAGAACACGATGACCACTTCGAGATTTTCGAGGAGGAAGTTCTTCGAATCACCGACGTCTTCGTCGTTGAGCGTGATCTGCTCGTAGTTGGTTTGATTCATGAAAGCGTAGCCGCTCTCGTCTTTGTAGAGGAACTGCATCTCTTGAGTCGAAATATCGGGCACTCCGAATTTTTCACCCTGTTTAAATGTCCACTCACGGTTTTGGCCGGTGATGAGGTTACGGGCCTTGCAGCGCGTGAACTGGTTCCCTTTGCCGGGCTTAACGTGTTGGAAATCCGTGACGGTAAAAGGTTCGCCTTCGACGAGAATTTTGAGACCTTTTTTGAAGTCTGAAAGTTGATACATGAAGTCCTCCGAGACTCAATGTGTCGCTTATCAGACTCGTCTGGTCAACGGTCGCGACCGAGCTTTTCGAGAAGTCGCTCTAGTTTTTTGCGCTTTTTTTTGAGCGGGGTCGTCTTGAACCGGATATTCCGCCGCTCTTTGTGCTGTTCGATCGGCTTCGCGTGCAAGAGTGATCACATCCTCTTGTGGGATTCCCAGGCGCTTTCCGAGCAGGGTCAGGCGAGTCTCAAGATCGGCCCGTGGGCCGAGGTGGCGAAGCGCGCGACCCAGCACAGCAAATGCCCCTTCAAGATCATTGCGCACAGTTAAGGCATCGGCGATGGAAAGTGCACGATAAGCTTCGCGATCAGCCCGTGAAGGATCGCGTTTTTTCTCAGCCTCACTGAGTGGCTGTGGTGGTGCGACGTCTTCTTTTGACCACTCAAAGACGTCATCTTCAAATTCGTCGGCAGTGAGGAATTCCCACTTCTTTACCATTTTCGCTGCGCGCTCGTGCTGGGGGCTCAAGAACAACACCATCTTAAAGGCTTGCAGGGCGTCCTTTGGTCGGCGCAATTCAAGATAGGTTTCGCCCATTAGTTGAAACGCAAGCAGGTTATCGGGTGAGAGTTCCGTCGCCTTGCCGAGCTGCTCAAGGGCGTCAGTGAAGTTGCGCTTTTCGATAAGGAGGCGGGCGAGTGCAATGCGACCCGCCGCAAAGTCGGGATGGAGGCGGACGCCGCGAGTGGCAACCTCCATCGCTTCATTGATCATTCCTAGGCGCCGATACGCTTCCGATAGCGGAGCGAAAACGCGGCTGGCGGGATTGCGCTGATACTCAATCTGGCAGCGTTCGACAAATTCAGCATTGGGAACCGCATTCGTATTTGAAATAGAATGGTTCGGGGTCGTGTTGTCGATTTCCGCCATGCCCTATTGTTGCACTGCGACTTTCACGCTTCAAGTCTTGCGATGAGAGTATCGCCGGGATTTGATTGAGCGCTGTGAATCCTATCCGCACTTTGACAATTCTTGGAATTGACCCCGGCACGCGAAACCTTGGCTATGGCTGGATCGAGGTTGATGCGAGTCGACCGGAAGATGTTTATGGTCGCGGCTGCGGCGTCTTGCGGGCGTCGGCGAAAGATGATGTCGCGACGCGTCTATCGATCCTCATGGGCGAGCTTGAAAAAGTGATCGCCGACTGTCGGCCGGCGATTGTGACCGTTGAAAAGGTTTTTCTCGGCAAAAGTGTCGAGAGTGCTTTTGTTTTGGGCCAAGCCCGCGGCGTTGTCTTGGCGTTGGCGGCCAGGTCGGGTGCGATGGTGCGAGAAGAAGCCGCTGTTTCGGCAAAGAAAAGCGTGACCGGCAGCGGTGCATCCGAGAAAACCGAGGTTCGCTTTATGCTCTCAAAACTGCTCAAGATGGGGCAAGAGCTCGACTCGGTCCCGCTCGATGCAAGTGACGCGCTGGCGCTGGCTTACCACACGTGGCGCAGGCTCTGTGTGGAGACGATGCTTGACGGTCGCGTGTAGAGCAGTCGCGTGTAGAGTCGAACTGGAGGAATCCTGTGATTGGTCGCTTAAAGGGAATCGTTGAAAGTCGTGGCACCGAGACTCTCGAGATCGACGTGCATGGAGTGGTCTACGAGCTCACCTGTTCTCTTTCGACGCTTGAGTCGCTCGCCGTAGGCGAACCGGCTGTGATTGAGGTCTACACGCATCTTCGCGAAGATCAGCTCTCGCTGTTTGGATTCAGCACCAAGCTTGAGAAGCAGCTCTTTTTAGCACTTCTCTCGGTGAATGGTGTCGGTCCGAAGATGGCGACAAAAATTCTATCAGGAGCCGCGATTGAGCACATTGCGCGCTCGATTGAGTCGGGTGATGTGAAGGCGCTTTCGCAGCTTCCAAAGGTTGGCAAGAAGACGGCCGAACAGCTGATTGTTTCACTCAAAGGTAAGCTTGGAGACTTTCTCTTGCGTGCGGACGGTCGCGCGGCAGAGCCAATGCCGCTCAAGACGACAGAGGCGCGGTTTGACGGCGGTCGGGCCGAGATCGCATCGGCTCTGCAGAATCTTGGGTTTCGATCAGTTGAGATTGAGCGCATGGTGCAACAGATGCCAGAGGATATCTCAGTTGAAGCCGGCGTGCGCTTGGCGCTGACGCAGATTGGGGGGCGTTAATGGAGATCGAGCTGCGCAATCCGATTATTAAAGGCGCTCTTGAGCCACGTGAGGCGACGTTTGAGAATAATTTGCGTCCGCATCGCTTCGAAGACTTTCCGGGGCAGCACAAGGTCAAAGAAAAGCTCGCGGTTTTTGTTGAGGCCGCTAAAAAACGAAGCGAGCCACTCGATCATATTTTGCTGAGCGGCCCTCCTGGCCTCGGTAAGACGACGCTTGCGCACATCATCGCAGAAACGATGGGGGTCGAATGTAAGACGACCTCTGGGCCTGCGCTTGATCGAAAGGGTGAGATCGCGGCGATTTTAACTGGCTTAAAACCAGGGTCGGTTTTGTTTATCGATGAAATTCACCGCTTGAACCGTACGATCGAGGAGTATCTCTATAGCGCGATGGAGGATTTCTACATCGACATCGTGACCGGCGAAGGCCTTGGCGCGCGTTCGATGAAGTTTCAACTGGCGCCATTTACACTGATTGGGGCAACGACTCGCGCGGGTTTGGTCAATGCGCCACTGCGCGATCGATTCGGCATTGTCGAGCGATTGCAGTTTTACTCAAAAGCCGATCTCACTGAGATTTTGATTCGCTCAGCGATGATTCTAAAAATTGAAATTTAACGCGAAGGAGCGATGGAGATCGCACGGCGCTGCCGGGGAACTCCGCGTATTGCGAACAGACTTTTGAAGCGCGTTCGTGATTTTGCTGAAGTGCGTGGCCGTGGCGTGATCGACTCAAAAACAGCGCATGCGGCTCTCGACATGCTTGAAGTCGATGAGCTGGGTCTTGACGATATGGACCGCCGCCTTTTGAGTCTGATTCATAATAAATTTTCAGGTGGCCCTGTTGGAATTGAGACGCTTTCGGCGGCTCTTTCTGAAGAGACCGATACGATTGAAGAAGTGTATGAGCCCTTTTTGATTCAAGAAGGACTGATGCAGAAAACACCGCGTGGTCGCATTATTACCGACACCGCTCGCGAGCACCTAGAGAAGATGCCGCTCGTTTAACGCGTCGACAAGTTCGGTGGGCGAACGGCTGGATGAATGGTGATGACATCAACCGACGAATAGCCGAACTGGTATATGCCGGTACGATTCACTGTCACTTGGGGTAAGGCGCCGGTGCTTTCCACGGCCACGTCGGAGTGCTATCGCCGTCGACAATGATCCCGCCATTTTTCATTAAATATCGAGTGACGTCTCGGGCGGGAGACGCGACGTCTGTTTTGGAGGCATTCGCGTAGACGCTCATCGCACCTTTCACAAGAAGGCCATTGATACCGTGGTTCAGGATTCTCGCGAGCCACCAAGGCTGCTGGCCAGGGCGATACTCGCTGCCGATGTTTGCATCGATATGAATGTACCGTCGCACCTGCGTACCGGGACCTGAGTCGAACTCAATCAGTCCATGTTGAGCTGGTCGTCCCACTGCTGTTGGCGTGGGCTCGGTGAATGCCACGACGCGGATCAAGCGAAAGTTTTGAATCGACTGTGACAGTCTCCAGAGAATTGTACTGGCAAGTGATTGGGCTTGATCATTGACGGCGCCGATCAGGGCGTATCCATCGTGGTCATTTTCGGGTACTCGAAGGCGAATTGGCAAAGTTGGATCTTTGACGAATGGATGTTGATCGACTGCGAACACGGTTCGAGCGCTGTTAAAGGCGAGAAACGGAGAGGCTCCGTCAAAGCCAGAGGCCATGTACAGTACGGTATCGACGGTTCCGGCCTGCGGTAGTTTTGAAACCTCATTTTGAACTGACTGTGCTGTTTTGATGGCACTTGAGAGCTGCTCCAGTTGTCGCGTTTCAGCTTGTTTGACGACATCGGGATCGGTGATCACTTCGCGGACATACGGATTAAAGACTTCACGGTCGGTGTATTGAACGTCGATTTTCGTGACCGAGATATTTTCGCTTTGGAGGAGGACGCCGACGCTTCGATTGGAGTTATTGCCGCGGGCCTCAGGAGAAAACAGAGCTTCGCAACGTGAGCTTGTCGAGTGGATGGCCGATTGCGCGATCGACCCGATCGATTGGAGGAACAGGATTGCGAGTAGCGGTATGGCGCTGTTTTTCATCGTCACCTCCATCTGTTGAACTTTTAGTCACGACGTCACAAAGTGTCGCTTTTCCGCGTCTCCAGCGCTCCTCGCATCAGTGGCTGACAAAGCGAGAGCGATGGTGTCGCTATGGGAATGGAGTTCACGACTTATGCCATTGTCGCACGGCTGGCTGAGCGGAATGGATACGATCGCTTAGTCGATGGGAGCATCGGAACAGGAGTACTCGGTTTTCGAGAAAAACGCCTTCGAGCTACTGGGCGATGTGAGTTCGCATTCTTTAAAATAAAACTCGTAGTCGTTGGCGGGGCGAATTTCCTGAGGTGAGCCAAAGGTGAAAGAGTCAATCACACCAAAGGCAGCGGCGTTGGCTTTGCTGTTTTGATAAAGATCAAAGCGATCGGTCGACGTGCGCGTCGTTGATGGACCGGCGCAACTGGTGGAGAGAAGCCAAGCCGTCGCGACGAGCCAGAGGCGTCGGCGCAGAGAAGAGGCTTTTGAATAGTGGGCCGAGTTTCGCGTCATGCTCTGTTATCATGATAACTCTTGGTGCGATTTCGCAACAGTCCGGTCGTGTTTCTCGACTCAAAAGTCACAGTAAAGATCGCGGTGAAGCGCGTGCTGAAACGAGCGTTTAGTCGCTTGGCATTTTGCTCCAGAATGAAGAAACAAGCCTGTAATCAACGTGTTAACGAATAGGTCTGGGTTGCCGCTCAGAAGCGGCCAAGGCAGAGCGCACTTTCGAATAGCCTATTGCCACTTGAGATGTGTAACTAAAGGCAGAACTCGGAGACGGTCACGATGTACTTGCAGAGAACGATCAAACGAAAGGTCACAGTCGAAGGCATCGGTCTTCACACCGGGAAGCCGGCCTCGCTGACGTTTCGGCCCGCTCCGCCTGACGCTGGAATTCACGTGGTTCGAACGGATCTGCCAGGTGCGCCGTCGATTCCGGTGCGTGCCGACAACGTGCATGCGACATCTCTTGCGACAACGCTTGGTGGGCCAAAGTTTTCTGTTTCAACGGTGGAGCATTGTCTTTCGGCACTCGCCGCTTTTCGAATCGACAATTTGTTCATCGATCTTTCGGGACCGGAAATTCCAATTGGTGATGGCTCGGCCCGCGTCTTTATGGAAGCACTCTTGGCAGCGGGTTTTAGCGAGCAGGAAGAGGCTCGGCGCTACTTGTATGTGACGGAACCGATTTTCTTTGCCGAAGGCGAAAAACACGCCTACGTCGTGCCGTATCCTGGTCTTCGTGTGACGTGCACCATCGATTTTGCTCATAAGGCCATCGGTCGCAGTCGAATGGATATCGATGTGAACGAGTCGAGCTTCACCCGTGAGATCGCATGAGCTCGCACGTTTGGATTTATGAAAGACGTGGATGCGCTGCTTTCGCGTGGTCTTGCCCTTGGTGGGAGTCTTGATAATGCCATTGTTGTCGGCGATGACGGTGTCTTGAATCCCGGGGGCTTGCGCTTTACAGATGAATTCGTGCGTCACAAAGTTCTAGACGCGCTGGGCGATTTGGTGACGCTGGGGCGCCCACTTTTGGGGCATGTTGTGTTGTTTAAAGCGGGCCATGACGTGATGAATAAGCTGGTTAAAAAAATCCTCGAGTCCTCCGTTAGCCATCGCTCAGTCGAGCTGGGAGCGGGCTGGGTCAGCGACCAGGCCATGAATTTTGCGCAGGCTCTGGATGATGGCTCGGGTCGCCGTTAGAGGCGCTTGCCTTCGGCCGGGTACTCTGCTCTGATTCGGCCTCTCGATAAAAAAAGGGGATCGGATGGCAAAGCGCATCGTCATTGGTGTTCCAAAGGAAATCAAAATCTCAGAAAACCGCGTCGGTTTGACTGAGGCAGGTGTCAAACAACTCGTGCTCGAGGGCCATACGGTTCTTGTGCAAAAAGACGCTGGTGTCGGCAGCCGCATCACCAACGATGACTATGCTCGCGCTGGCGCGCAGATCGTCGATACGGCAAAAGATATTTACGGTAAGTCGGATATGGTGATGAAAGTGAAAGAGCCACTCCCTGATGAGTATGAGCTTCTTCGCGAGAACCAAATTCTTTACACGTACCTCCATCTTGCGGCGGAAGCGAAGCTCACCAAGGTTCTTTGTGAGCGCAAAGTGAAGGCGATTGCTTACGAGACGATTCAGCTTGATGACGGATCACTTCCGCTTCTGACGCCAATGTCAGAGGTCGCGGGGCGTATGGCGACACAGATCGGCGCCTACTACCTACAAAAAGACCACGGCGGAAAAGGGATTCTGCTCGGTGGCGTCACGGGTGTGAACCGCGGCAAAGTCACGATCATCGGCGGCGGCGTTGTCGGTATCAACGCGGCGAAGATGGCTGTGGGGCTTGGTGCTGAGGTGACGGTTCTCGATGTGAATCATAAGCGCCTTGAGTATCTCGACGACGTTTTTCAAGGTCGCCTGACAACGCTTCATTCAAACGTTCAAAACATTGAAGCCAGCGTGATCGGCTCCGACCTTGTTGTTGGCGGAGTTTTGGTGACGGGTTGGAAGGCTCCAATCTTGGTTACAAAATCAATGATTGAGCGCATGCAGCCGGGCTCTGTCGTGGTTGACGTCGCTGTTGACCAGGGCGGATGTATCGAGACATGTCGTCCGACATCACACCAAAATCCGACATACGATGTTTCGGGTGTGATCCATTACTGCGTTCCAAACATGCCGGGCGTTGTTTCTCGTACATCGACCTATGCGCTGACCAACGCGACCTTTAAATATGGCTCGATGATTGCGGCAATGGGTGTTGAAGATGCCATTGCAAAAGACAAAGCGTTGTACGCTGGTCTTAACGTCTACGGTGGCAACGTTTGCTATGAGCCGGTGGCGAAATCGCTCGGACTTGAGTATAAGGCTTATCGCGCCTAAGTGCCGGGTCTTGGCGTTCTTCAAAAGGGCGGGCCTCTGGATGTGCTGTCCAGGCTCGCTCTTTTTTTTTCGAGCTGTCTCCGGAAACTTTGAAGTCGTTCGTGCGCCCTTCACTTGAGCGAGCTGACTTACGGTGAGACTTAAGGCGATGGCTGCAATCAAGATGAAGGTGGCCTGCAGGTTGGCGGTCTGAGCATGTGACTTTCGTTGTCGCGATTCGCGGTCGCCTATGAAGTATACGATCAATAAGAAAAATGCGGCCATGAGCGAGATTTTTGAAGCGTGGCTTGCCGCGAGCGGCTGCGGCAGGCGTTCGGCGATGAAGGCCAGTATTTGGTTCGTTAGATTCCAAAACTTTTCAAAGACAGTGCCGAGTGGTCCACCAATGGCCCATGCGGCAAAACCAAGTGGAATCAATGTCCAGCCAATGAGTGGTGCTAAAAGCAGATTTGAAAAACTCGCTGCCGGATGGGCGACGCGGAGTGGAATCAAGAGCGGAAACAACAACCACCAGATCAGTGTTTGAACGGCGAACATCTGAAGGAGGGGAGTGGTCGGTGCGTTTCTCCCGGCCCAGCTCAATGCGAGCGACGCAGAAAAGGACATGAGTAGCGAAGAGAGGTCGCGTGGGCCGTCGAGAAAAGGCAGACAGAGCCAAGTGGTGAAGAGAACGCTCTCGGCCGGTGTCCAGCCGAGACGACGGAGCGGCTGTGAACCAAGAAGTCCGAAGAGCGAACGCAGCACCGGTGGCTCGAGTCGATTCATAAGCGTGAACAAGACCAGGACCGGAACGCGGATCCATGCTGGAGTTCGAACTCTATCCAGACACCACGCGAGAATCATGAGATGTCCACCAGAGACAACGAGGAGATGGATGAGTCCCAGGTTTCGCCATGGGGAAACAGCAACTGAATCTTTCAAAGACGCGCCACAAACGAGAGAAGAAACAGCAGGAGGTGTATCTTCGGATGAAAGAAGTGGTTCGAAATTGAGGCAGCGCTTATGAAATGGGCGGCTTATTTTTGCACTTATCGAAGGCAAAAAAGACGTGAGTGAAAGTGTGAAGACGAATAGTGCAATTGCTGCGCGAGTCATTTCAAAGAGTTAGAGCAATAATGGGGGCACCTCGGTTGTCTGTTTTTTCTTTAAGGAGATGTCAGATTCTGAAAGCTGCCCGTACTGCGGATTTAAGGATTAGAACAGGATCTGATTTGTTTCTGTTATAATCGGTAAAAATTCAGTCCTTACATGAGGTTAGGATATGTACAAACTTGTGGCAATTCGCTGAAAGCCTTATCCAGAAACGGGTCCAAGGTCTTGATTGTGAAGTCATCCACATCGGTTGTGGAAAACTGATGTATGAGTCTAGCCTAGACTCACTTCGAAACTCTCTTCTCAGCTCATCCGACGCTCCTTACCATAGGAGTATGACCCAGCGAGCATGGATGCTTTTCTTGGGAGTCTTTGTCTTTTCTGGATGCGCCTCGCCTTTGGCCGTCAGGGAACTCAAGGCTCGAAATTTTAAACTCGAGCGCGAACTGAAGGCGACTCGTAGTCGACTGGAAACAGCGCGTGAGCGTCAGTCGGCTCTGCGGACAAAAGTGCGACTACTCGAGGCTCAGAACTCACGTGAAGTCGAAGCTCCGTCGTTGGCGGCTTTTGATGAGGGTGGAGTTCGCGAGGCTGCGCCGCTTGCGCGACGGGCGACAGTCAGTCAGCGACCGGCGGGCGGAGAGCGCGTACTGCCAGCGCTCGATGCCGTTGATCAGGTTCTGTATCGCTCGGTGTTGATCAGTCTTAAAAGTGGCGCGCGTGAGCAAGCGTTTCGCGATCTCATGATCTTGGAGAAGTCGTATCCCGATTCAAACCGTGTTGCTGACGGCTATTTTCAATTGGCGCTCTTCGACTATCGGGCATCGCGGTTGCTGGAGGCCGAGCAGGGTTTTGCGAAGGTCTTAAAGCTCGAATCTCGGCCGCGCTTGCGGGCGGGGGCGCTGCTGATGACGGCCCTGTTTATGAAGGCGCGTAATCCGGAAGCGGCCCGTCGACAGTTTCAATCGATTGTGACTCAGTACCCGAAGAGCGTTGAGGCGAAGCGCGCTTCACGTGAACTGACAACTCCGCTGAAAAGGAAAACTCTGTGAAGAATATAACGGCGATCATTCTGATTTCAGGTGCTGGCCGTCGGCGGTGTCATGTCGATGGGGCTTGCGAGGGCGCAGGGATTTGACGATACATTGGATGCAGAATTGGATGCGCTTTCTGCGGATGAAGAACCGCTTCCGGCGATTGATGATCTCATCGATCAGCCTCCGGCTGCACCGACAAAGCCCGCGACGAAGAGGGCGGAGCCTCAGCCACTTGCCACAACCGAGCTTGCACCACCATCAGATGAGCCCAATGCTGACTTTGAAAAGCGCTTGGCTGAAATCTATGCCGGTCATTCAGAGCCGGTGAGTTCGGAGCGCTGGTCCGAGTTGATCGGTGCGAAGGCGCAGGAGTCCTATTCGGTTCAAACGGGCGATACGCTTTGGGACTTAAGCCACACGCTCTTTGGTGATGGATTTTATTGGTCAAAGCTCTGGGCCGAGAACCCTGAGATTCACAATCCCCATCGCATTGAAAAGGGACAGGCGCTGCGGTTTATCGGTGGCAGTGAAGCCGATGCACCCGAATTGCATGTTGTCGACGCGACGGCGGCGGAATCTTCGAGTTCGGAGTTCGTACTAGGGGGCGCTGCGACTTCGCCTCAAAAGGCCGAGTCCGATAAGTTGACGATCGAAGCGAATAAGGCGTTTGATAAAGAGGACGTCGTTCCGGCGATAAAAGAAGCACCGGCGGATCAGGTGTCGTCAGCGGTCGTGGTCGCTGCATCGGGCTCACGGGTCAAAGAAGCGCGCGGCGCCCATGTCGGAGAATCTCCTTATTTTGAAGAAGATATGGAAGGGAAGATCTCGCAGTCCGATCTTGATGCTGGTGTCGTCATTGAACAGTCCGAGCTTGTACCTCGCCCGCAGTTGCCTCCTTCTGAAGCTCGCCCAAAGCCGATGTCGAATCTTCCGCCGTCGTTTGAAATCTATCGACCACGTGTGGTCGATAAGACTGTTGAGATTAAACGCCGGGCCTCACGCGCAGAAAAAGAAGTGGGCGCGATTGTCCCGGGCTACATTGCGATGGAAAAAGCCGCCGAACCGCTTGGCATTCTTGAGGAAGTGGACGTTGGCGGAAACACGGCATCGATCGGGCAAAACGTTTTTGTTCGGGCCAATGAGCCGTTGACCATCGGCAGCAAGGTCTACACGGTTCAAGAAAAATACGGCGTTTCATCTGCGGCGACTGGCAAGATCGGTCTTGCCTATGAGATCGGCGGAATTGTTGAAGTTCGTGAATTGATTGACGAGCCGTCACGGCTCTATCGCGGTCAGGTGACCTATGCGGTCAATCCGATTCGCGTTGGCAGTCAGATCCTCGCCGGCGTTCCACCGCGCGTTCCAGTCACTCCTCGTGGGCGTCGCAACACAAATCAACTCACGATTGCAGCGGGCGCTCTGGCCGAGGACCGCCGTCACTTTGGTGATGAGTCGATCGTGTTTCTTGATCGCGGTAGCGTCGATGTTCAGGTCGGCGATGTGTTTGCGGTTCAGGCTCGGCGCGGTGAGCGTCGCAAGACGGTTGCCCCGGATCAGTTGACGCCGATTGGTACTATCAAAGTGTTTGCCGTTTATGGGCGAGTGGTTTCGGCGATCGTGGTGCTTGCGACAGAAGAGATTCGAATTGGCGATCGAACTGGCGGCGAGTTCCCAACTCGTCTTCCGGACTTCAAAGTGGCGGCACCGAAAGTGGTTCAAGCTCCCGCTGGAGACGTGCGTTCCGAGTAACGGCCTCATTTGCCGTCGGCGACGGGCCGTAGCACTGTTCGGCGAGGTCTTATTTTTGAAGAAAGGTCTCTTTTTATGAAGGGACTTTTCTATGCGACAAACTCATCTTCTCGAACCGCAGTATCCGACTGCGCTCAAAGACCTGATCAATCCACCGGCCGTTCTCTACATCGACGGGAGTCTCGCGGCGCTCGATGAGCGTCCCGTACTGGCTGTTGTCGGTAGTCGCGATTGTTCCATTATGGCGGAGGCATGGATGCGACGTCATCTGACCGAGGTGAGTCGCTTCGCTCTTATCGTCAGTGGTGGAGCCGTTGGTGTTGACGATTGCGCGCATCGAGTGGCGCTGTCGGCCGGTGAGCCGACGGTTGTGGTGCTTCCCTCGGGACTCAAGAATCCGTACCCCACGCATTGGCGTGACGCAAATGAGGAGGTGAGGGCCAAGGGTGGGGCCTTTGTTTCGGAGTACGAGCCCGAACAGATGATTCGCCGGAGTCATTTTGAAAAACGAAATCGACTGCTTGCCGCTTTTGCCGATGTCGTTTTGGTGGTTGAAGCGCAATCGAAAAGTGGAACAGCGATTACCGCCAGACATGCACAGGAGTTGGGGCGAGCCGTCGCCGTGGTGCCATGGTTTCCTGGTGATCCGCGTGGAGAGCTTGGCCTTGAGCTTTTGACGCAGAGTGCGGCGCTCCCCGTGCGGAATGCAGCCGACCTGCTTTCTGCGCTCTCGCGCGAGGCCTGCGCGCGGCACACGCGAAGTTTGAGATCAACCGTTCCAAACTCGGCGAATCAAGAAGATGCCTGCGATTGAGAATAGAAAGTTCGCAAGCCACATTGCAAACCAAGGTGGCAGCTGACCACTGCGGGCGAGGCTCTCGCTTGTCACGTAGAGAATCCAATAGGTGACAATGATACCAATTGAAAGCACAGCGCCGCCGGCCTTCACGTTCCGGCGATTGGTGACGGTTCCAAGTGCAACGCCGATAATGCCAAAGACCATGCAGGCAAGGCCGATGGCGATTCGCTTGTGAAACTCGGTTTCAAGTTCGATTCGCTTTTCTTTTGTCATGTCTTGAGCCTTCGACTGAAGCAGTGTCATCAGTTCCGAAATCGTCAATGACGGTGGCGATTTGGAGTGAACGTTTTCACTGACCGGATCGAAGAGTTGGATGTCATAAGTAGAAAAGTCGATTTTTGTATGGCGATTGTTCGTTGTGCGATGAATGCTGCCATGGGTGAGTTCGAGCGAGGCCGAGTGCCCCGGTCGATCGGGGTCTTGAACCAGGCGTCCTTGCTTGGCGATGACGGTGATGGGCGCCTCATTTTTTCTTTCGTCGTAGATGAAGACATCTTCAAGCGTTCCAAGTTTGTTGTCGACACGGTTGGCGTAGACAACAAGATCGAAAAAGCCCTCGGAGAATGTGCCTTCTTTGATTGTTACGCCGGGTTTCATCGAGCCGAGTTTGGAAACTAAAACTTCAAACTGTCGATTTCCCCAGGGCGCGATATGAAAAGACGTTTGAAGACTAAGAGTTGAGACAAGGATGCTCAGCAGAACAGCGGGTGCTGAGATGGAAACCATCGACAAGCCTGCGGCCCTGAGGGCCACGACTTCGGAGTCTGAGCTCAGGCGGCCATAGGTGAGAATGACAGTGAAGATCAAACTCATCGGAAACAAAATCGGCAAGAAACTTGTCGAGAGATAGCCCATCATCTGAAGGACCGTTGACAGTTTGACGCCGTGAACGAGTACAAATTCTGTCAATCGCAGGGCTTGGAACATCAGTAAGATGAAGACGAAGACAAAGACCCCGAGAAGAAACGTCGGGATCATCTCCGCCAAGACATAGCGAATGAAGAGTTTGGAGCGCATTAGGCCTGGAAGAGTCCAACGCTCTCAGGTGTCTTAATGGCTTCGCGCACCCGGATGGCCATGCGAACCATGCTTTCCCAGTGTTTGAGGTTGAGCTGAGAGGCCGCATCGCATTTTGCACTCATCGGATCGGGATGAGTCTCAATAAAGAGAGCGTCGCAGCCGGCGGCAACGGCAGCCAGCGTGAGATGCGGAACGAAGCGTGGCTCACCACCGGCAGGGTCTGCCGACGAGATGCCATAGAGACGAATCACGTGTGTGGCGTCAAAGCAAACCGGAGCACCGAGCTCCTGCATGACAGGGATTGAGCGCATATCGGCAACCAGGCGATTGTAGCCAAAGCAGGCTCCTCGCTCTGTGAGGAGGACGTTCTTATTTCCCGTTGAGCGAATCTTTGAAACCGCTCCGCCCATATTTTCTGGTGCGAGAAACTGACCTTTTTTAACGTTGATGGGTTTTCCAGTTTGGCCGCAAGCGATGACCAGCGACGTTTGCTGGCACATGTAGGCGGGGATCTGCAGAACGTCGACAACATCCGCGACGCGATCAACGTCTTCTTGACGGTGGATATCGGTCAGTACGGGCAGGCCGAACTCTTTTTTAACTTCAGCGAGGATTTTTAAGCCATCGTCGGCCATTGGGCCTGTCCAGTTCTTTTCTGAGCCGCGATTGTCTTTCTCGTAAGAGCTTTTGAAGATCATCGGCATTCCGACTTTTTGTGAGAGCTCAGCGAGCGCGCGGGCTGTTGTCATGATCAATTCACGTGAGTCGATCACGCAGGGGCCAGAGATCACGGCGAGTCCGTGTCCTTGGCCGATTTTGACTGTCGTGCGTCCAGTATCAACCGTGAATTCGCGCGGTGGAAGAGTGGTTGTTTCTGTGCGTGTTTTCACTTGAGAGGCCTTTTCGTTAAGGGTTCTGGTGAGTTCGATTTAACTGCTATTTTGTGCGGCTGACCAGTCTGTTCCTTGGCGCAATTAGTCGATAAGGCTTGTATTCGCCAATGCGGTAACCGGTCAGGGATTCCAAAAGATCGCTGGCGAGCAAATTGACGTCTTTGAGTGTCCAATCCGTTAAGGCGCGTCGAGGGTCAAACGTCCAATCTTGGCCTGCGATCAGATCGCGCATAACCGTTGGGTGCGGGCCGTTGTAAGGGACGAGCCCATATTGTCTCGCATACTCAAAAGTCTCGAATTCGTGGTCTTTTGAGTTTCCATGCCACCAGCGATTCAGCAATTTGCTCTTTTGCCCCATCACTTTCGGTGGCTTGACCCAGCCATAGTGAAAGATGCGAGCGCCACAGGCGATAACGGCCGGTTTTAAACCGCTGACACGAAAGCCCTGCGCGTCGTTGTGGCTGCGAATACCGCTGGATCGGCGGACGACGCGCACTTCGTTTCGGTACCAGCGTCGCGAAGTCGCGATCGTCGAGTAGCTCCCATAGAAGTGAATATAACGAAAGAGCAGGCCTTGAATTTCAGGCTGAGTGTCGGCGCGTTCAATGGCTTGTTTCACAAGTGGGAGGTCGTCCTCGTGAATCACTTCGTCGGCTTGCAAGTAAAAGCACCAATCGTGCGTGCAGCGATCGAGCGCCTCGTTTGTTTTTTCACTGAGGATCAAACCGCCCTTGGTTTTCTTAGTGTCCCAGATGGAATCAAATATTTTGATTTTTGGGCTATTGAGGCTTTCGATCATGGCTTTGGTATCGTCGTCGCTTTGGCCGACACCAATGATGAATTCGTCCACAAGAGGAAGAAGGCTTCGGATACTCTCGAGAATCGGATAGCCCA
Organism: Bdellovibrionales bacterium; assembly: GCA_016713885.1. Taxonomy (GTDB): domain Bacteria; phylum Bdellovibrionota; class Bdellovibrionia; order Bdellovibrionales; family JAMPXM01. The sequence goes on from JADJOF010000003.1 coordinate 121,826, forward strand.
TCAGGCGGGCATTTCGAATCACGGTGAAGCCGCTGATCTGGGGAGTGACCTGCGGTGTGACAGGTGGGGTCGAGTTTGTTGCGACTTCAGTCGTGGGTATCGTTGGAGTTGAATTCATGAGCGATATGGTTCTAGCAACTCACACAGCTTGAAGCAAGGCGTTACAATGCGGTGGCTGGATTTGACGTTCGAGCCAATGGTTTCGACGATGAGACGTGAGACGAATTCTTCTCGTCATCGACGAGTTCAACGAATTGGTAGGATTGGAGACGCTCTTTCGGCGCCTGGGCTTTGACGTGCTCAGTCTTGGTCGCGAGGCGACGGTGCAAGAGGCGATTCTCGGTTTTCCACCGGATCTGATCATTGCCACGGGACGAGGGCGTCAGGTCGATGGGTTAACTCTCGCTAGTCGTTTGAAGTTTCATGGGGCCAGGCCGCGTGTGATTGTGCTTTTGCCGCAGGAGGCGTTGAGCGGTGGTTTTCGCAGTGACGTGATCGATGCAATCATTGAAACACCGTTTGAGCCGAGGACGGCACTCAAGGCTGTTTGTCGCCTCCTGCAGCTTCCTCCAGAACCGATTTTAGAAAAGTACTCAAAATTGTAAGCGCGAAACTTTTTGAGCCTGAGCAACTTCAGATTGTGAAAAAAAATGAAGCGAGCGACGAGCACATCGAGGCCGTGCGCCCGGCCGTATCGGGGGTGGCGCAGTCGGCTGTGAAGAAGGCTGAAGGACCAGCATTGTCGGCCCGCGAAGCGAGATACAAGCGCTTCTTGGAAGAGCAGGATGAGGAGTTGCCCCCGATTGCGGACGGTCGTGTGATGCGTGATGCGCGACTCAAATTGCAAACGGATTCAGCGCAAGAGATTGAACGGCTCGACGCCATTGCTCGCGAGAAGCGCGAGTTTGTTCAGGCGATGGCCAAACTCGCGACGGCGGGAAAAAAAACAGATTCAAAGAAATGATCGGCGTTCTACCGCTTCTTGCGTCCGCCGAGTAACGCCCCGAGGACGTCTTTGAGATCGCCTCGCAACAAGTCGACAGGTTTGTTCCCAGCATTGCCGGCCTGTAGCTGAAGCACGTTGAGATCGCGCTTGGCATCGACAAAGTTGGCCTCAATTGCGAGCGCCTGGTCGAAAGCGCGTTTTGCGCCGTCAAAATCGGACGTCGCTTTGAGCACCAGCCCCTTGATGTAGAAGTAGGTTGCGTTGTGGCGATCCTCTGGAGGAATGGCCGAAAGCTGATCCTTTAAGGTACTGAGTGTGCGCACGTCTTTTTCAACTCCTGCTGTCTTCAGCTGTGCCCACATCACCAGAAGTCGGAGTTCGGTCGTCATCGGAACATGAGTGACGGCGCTATCGAGCATTTCTTTAGCGCGTCGAATGTCACCTTTGGTAAGGCAAGTGCGGGCCTGCTCCATCATCTGTTCTGCTTCAAGGATCTTTTCTGCACGTCCCTGTTCAAGCTCAAGGAGATAGTTGTCACGCGTGGTCTGATTGGACAGGATCTCGTGCGCCTCTTGAATCATGTTGAAGCACTTGCGCGCCAGATCCCGGACATCAATAGGAGCATCGCCTCCAAGTCGATCGGGATGCACCGTCTTGGCGAGATCGTGATAGGCCCGTTTGATTTCGATGTCCTTCGCCTTGGGCGAGACGCCGAGCCGCTCAAAGTGATTTTGCCGACCGAGGTCGCTCTCAAGTTTTTTCAGACGCTTTCTTTGAACCTGAACGTCGGTATTCTTCATCTCCTCGCCGAAGCGGATGCAGCCCCCGAGCATGAGATTGTGAATGGCCGGATAAAACTCAGTATCGCTCAAGCCGGACTCAATCTGCATCGCTTCAAGAGTGATGCCTTTGCGACCAGACTAAATAACTTGGAAGCGCGGAGAACAGAGGGCGAACTCATCGTGCGATTGGACTCGCTGAAGTCCGGTCGCTGACGACCTTGTTTCGCGACCACGGTGTGTAGAAGGTCTTGATCCAGTCGGCTGAGAACTTTGAGGAAGACCAATCGTTGAAAATGTCGTTGAGCATATTGGTGTCGATGGAGGCTTCTTCGCGAAGTTCGTGATTCTCCACGAAAGTCACCTTCACGCTGGTGTTTGAAACGATTCGCCCCAGGCGGATACCTTGCTGCTCGGCCATGACGATGGAAATGGCGTGGGGAGACAGGATGTTTGAATAGACCAAGCGTTCGCCAAGCTTCTTTGCCGAGGCGGTGAGCTCCATTGCGTCGTCCAGCTCTTCCTGTGAAATAAAGCCGTGTTCGACCAGGAGAACGCCAAAGTAGGACTTTTGATCCTTGTTGGTTACCTGTACGATTTCGCTGGCCTTAAAGCCCACCGAGGCAGGGTCGCCGTCGGCCGTCACGATGTTGAGCAATCCTGAAATCTTTTGGTGCATCAAAAGTGAAAAGACCCACGGCAATTCAAAACCGTTGATTGTTTCGCACTTGTTGATCGCACTGATGCGCTCCCCAGGGGTGACGATTGATTTTGTCATCAGCTCAAGGACTGGCGAGACCGGGATGTCGATGAGATGGCCGATGGCTTCGTTGACCTGTTGAAAGAGCTCGGGCAGTTCAAACGGCTTGGTGAGGAAGCTTTTTGCGCGTGTGTTGGCGAGCGACTCTCGGATAAAGTTCTTATCTTTAAAAATACCAGACATGAGAATGCGGGCCGTGTTGCCGCCGCTCTCTTCTTCAATCTTTATCGCCAGTTCGCGGCCGTTAATTTTGGGCAGCATGCAGTCGATGATGGCGAGAGAAAAAGCGTGAAGCTTCAACTGAGCGAGTGCGTCGTCGGGCTTAGCGACGTGTACGGCATGAAAGCCGTCGCGGACCAGAGCCTCGCGGAGAGTCGCACCGAAAACAACATCATCGTCGACGATAAGGATTTTGATTTCATTTTTTAACATGGCGTTATCTTATCGGTATCTTGAGGTCGGAGCTTTGCCGACCACGGCTGTTGGTCGGAGATTCTGGCCTAAATGCTAGGACTTTTTGGTGATTCTCGCGGCAATTGTAACGCATCGCAATTGATTTACCGTCTCATTCTGAAACAGGGTGAGTGTTCGGGGCTTGTACGGCAGTTCAAAGACCGATAAAACTGCCAGAGGGCAAGACTCACGCGCCGCTGAAGGAGAGCAAATGGCTGGCAATACGACATCGACAACGGATCAAAGCTTTGAAACGGACGTACTAAAGGCCGACGGGCCTGTTCTTGTCGATTTTTGGGCGGAGTGGTGTGGACCATGTAAGGCGCTGGCGCCAAAGCTTGAGGAGATCGCAGGCGAGCTCTCTGGAAAAGTAAAGATCGTCAAACTTGATATCGACTCCAATCAAGAGGTCACTGAGAAGTTTGGTGTTCGTGGAATTCCGACCTTGATCCTTTTTAAAGGCGGAAAACAAGTGAACCATATGGTTGGCAATCGTTCGAAAGAAGAGATTGTGAACTTTATCAGTTCTGCTTTCTAAGAAATGTCGGGGCTCGGATCTCGATGCCCCTGTTTTGCACGGTGCTAACTGCGCATCTTCCATAAGACAAAATAGTGACGCACCGCCTTCTGGACGACCAAGGTCAATAGGGCAGCGGTCTGTGCGATAACGATCACTTATGACTGGCGACAAACTGGCCAGAGAGTATCGCCATAATTTCAGTGGATGTCGTGGTGTAGAGCTCGGCTGTGAGTTCAAGGCGTGCGACCCCCTTGCGCTGAAAGCCATCGCGGAACTTGTCGAGTAAATTCAGTGCGGGAAAGCGACAAGCTGCAATCATGTCGTCCGTCACCGGCTGAAGGTACCGAATAGCAGCCGACTGTATGACGACATGGCTATTTTCCTGTTTGTCTTCCGGGAGTGAGAGAAGGGTTGTTGAGTAGCACGCCAGCACGAGGAGGTTGAAGATGCTGCCGCCAAAACCGCCTTCCAGGTGATTGCGGTTAGGCCCAAGCGGGGCATGGATGCGGATCCCGATTGAATCAGTGGAGAGCGAGTGAATCCCCATAGCGAGAGCCAAGGGGATGTTTTGAATAAGAAGGCGCTCAAGCGCAATCGCGGTCATCTAGAAGAGGTACTTTCGATAGCTCACTGAAGAAACGAGCCCGAGGGCAGCCATAGTGGTGAGCATGTTGGATCCGCCGTAGCTTAATAGCGGGAGAGGGATACCGACAATCGGCAGGAGTCCGATGACCATTCCGATGTTGATAAACATATGCCAGAACAGCGACGCCATAACGCCGATGGTGAGCAGTGCACCGGCTTTGTCTCGCGCCTGTTGGGCAATTCTGAGCATGGCCAAATAGAGCAGGCCGAAGGTGGCAATGGTAAAAAAGCTACCAAAGAAACCAAACTCTTCTGATAGCACCGAGTAGATGAAGTCGGTGTGGCGCTCAGGGAGAAACTCGAGTTGTGATTGAGTCCCTTTGCGAAAGCCCTTACCTAGCATTTGTCCCGAACCGACTGCGATCTTCGATTGAATGCTGTTGTAGCCCTTTCCTCGCGGATCTTGGTTTGGATCGATGAAGGTGTAGATGCGGTGTTTTTGGTAGTCGCGGAGGCCAAAGAACCAAGCGCCTGTTGCGCCGACAACCAGGAGTGCCGTCATCGCAATCAGAATCGACCGACGGATGCGGACGAAGAAGAGAATGCTGGACCCGATAATGAGAATCATCATCGCGGTTCCAAGGTCAGGTTGTTCGGCAGTGATAAAGAAAGGGACGCCGATCAGAATCAAGAGAGGGAAGGCGAGGTCTTTGACTCCCATGCCATCGGGGTAGGATTTTTGTGAGAGCACCTTTGCTAGCACCATGATGATACAGAGTTTCATCGACTCCGAGGGTTGGTAGCTGAAGAAGCCCAGATCAAGCCAGCGTTGAGCTCCGAGTGCAACTTTTCCGAAGAACATAACGGCGATGAGGGCCAGTGCATTGAGGGCGTAGATAAGATAGGCGGCCCGCAGAAAAAACTGATAGTCGACAAAGGTCATGAAAATAAAAACCATCCAACCATTCACAAGCCAAAAGATCTGTGAAAGAAAAAGACGGTCCGTCTCGATCTCGGCGACACCGTGTGTGGCTGAGTAAAGATTGATGATGCCAATGAACTGCAAAAGCAGCAGTGGAATAATGAAATTCCAATCGAGTTTCTTGAAGAAGCCACGCTCTTCGATCTGAAATCCGTTCACCTATTCTCCCTCAATATTCGACGAAGGTTCTGCAGCAGGAGCACCTGGCGCCTTTTTGGTTTTGCGCAGGTCGCGTTCGAGCCATTCCGGATGATATTTTGCAACATAGGCGGCAACCATTGCTTTGGCGACCGGGGCTGCACCACTTGCGCCGTGGCAAGCATGCTCAGCCAAAACGCCAAACGCGATCTCGGGATTGTCGGCCGGAGCGTAGCCAATGAACCAGCCGTGGTGGCGTTGATACTTTGGACGTGCTTCGCAGGAGCCGTAAATCTGATCGGCCGAGAAGCTCATGACCTGCGATGTCCCGGTCTTGCCCGCCATCTCAATGTAGGCAAGGCGGGAGCCGCGCGCAGTTCCGCGCTCGCCGTTGACAACCAGGCGCAGGCCTTCCTTAACGGTCTTAAAGACCTCTTTTTTAACGTGGTAGGGACCACTTGGATCGGCGAGATCGCGAACCACTTGGGGCTCGTTTTCTCGAAGAACTTTGTTGTCGTTTGAGAGGATGCGCTTGACGACAAAGGGCTTCACGATTTTGCCTTCATTGCCGATGGCGTTGTAGGCCACAGCCATTTGCAGTGGATTGGTGAGAACAAAACCCTGTCCAATTGCGACCGACAAATTCTCACCAAGTTGCCACTCTTCGCCGATAGTTTCTTTTTTCCAAGGTGCTGACGGCATGAGTCCAGAGCGCTCGCCGCCCAGTTCTACGCCTGTGCGTCTGCCGATTCCCAGGCCGTCGCAGTAGTGGAACATTTTGTCGATTCCGAGGCGATCGCCCATTTTATAAAAGAAGACGTTCGATGAGCGTTCAATCGCCTGAGTGATGACAATGTTTCCGTGTCCACCTTTCAGGTGATCGTGATAAAGGCGGCTTCCGAAGCGCAGAGCGCCTGGGCAGGCGACAACGGTATTGGGGGTCACCACGTTTTCGGCGAGAGACGCAAGTGCGATGAGTGGTTTGAATGTTGAGCCGGGCGAGTTGTGATCCTGGATCGGTTTATTGCGAAGTGGCTTGTCGGGATCGTTGACCAGGCGTCGCCAGAGGTCGGGCGAAATTCCGGTAGAGAATTCGTTTGGGTCAAATGATGGCGCCGAAACCCAGGCGAGGATTTCACCATTGGTTTTCATCGCGATCGCGCCGCCGATGCGATTGCCTTCCAAAAAGGACTGCCACGCTGCCTCTTGAATGTCTTTATCGATGGTCAGGATAAGATTGCGACCCGGCGCCGCCTGTGTGACGCCGCCCATAGAGCCGAGAAGGCCCATAGGGTCGCCAAACGCTTCGCGCCCGTGAGCATCGACTTGAGCAACGGAGATTCCATCCTTGCCGCGAAGCTCAAGGTCGTAGCCCTCCTCAAGACCGCTGGTTCCAATCAAGTCGCCCTGTTGAAACTTGATTCCCTTTGCTGAGAACTTTTCGTTGAGAAGCGGTAGCTGCCGTTTCGAAACTTCACCCACGTAGCCGAAAAATTGAGCGCCATTCTCGTGCAGCGGATAGGCGCGAAGGACCGTTTCTTTGATATCGACGCCGGTATAATCCTGTTTCAAAACCTCAATATTAAAAATGTCGTCGCGAGTCAGGTTGTCTTTGATACGCACCGAGCGAAAGGGGCCGTTCACGCGGCGACTTTTTTGCACAAGCTGCATCACATAGGAAGCCGGCATGTTGAGTGCCGCACCGAGTGCCTCTGCGGTCTCTTCGAGGTTTGAAACATATTGCGGCGAGAGTGTGACTTCAAAGCCCGGAAGATTCTCAACGAGAACCTCACCGTTTCGATCGTAAATAATCCCACGCGGAGCCGGAATCTTCGTCTCTTTGATCGAGTTCTGCTCCGAGAACTGACGAAGCTCGGCACCGTTAATGATCTGCAGGTACCAAAGGCGAAAAGAGAAAACAAGCACGGTGAAACCAACAAGAAGATACGCCAAGCGATACCGCGGGTGGTACTGTTTCGCCTCCATCTCGTTGCTAGGAAGATACTGGCTCATACGGTAATGGTTCCTGTCACTTCAGGGGGGTCGTCTTGCTGGGTCAGAGCGTCGACCCAGCGAAACAGTGGAAACAGCAGAGGGGCAACAAGCGGCGTGAGTAGAGCTTGGATAATCCAGTCGCCAATAGCGGGTGTGGTGAGGGGGGTATCGCTCAGAGCCCAAGATGAGGCGAAGTGAGTTATGTGAAATACAAAAACAGAGAGGCCTGAGACCATCATGAAATACGTCGACTGCATCCAGAAAATTCGAGTCTTAAATACCTGAATGCTCAGTGCGACGGCGAGACAGGCAATCATGACCAGCCCAAGCGGCATTGCTGTTGCGCTTGATATTGAGAGCGCGACCAGATGGGAGAGGATGATCGTTGCCAAGGTGCCGCGAAACAGCGCTAGGGTAAACAAGGACCGGCATCCACAACGCCGGCGGCGGGAAGTATCCGAAAATCTGCAGCCCAAAACGAGGTCTGTGCTCCGGCCAGAAGCAGTGTCATCAGAATGAAGAGTGCAATGTTAGTGAGCTAAGGAGCTTTTCCTTCATGGCTTACTCTTAGCAGGGACATTTGAGGCCGCAGCCGGAGCTGTGTTGATTTTCGAAAGCAAGGGCGGACCAAAGCCTGTCTGAAGCTTTTCGGTGTAGTCTTCTCCCCCTGAGTCGAGCACGACAAAAACCTCTTCAAGATTTGACGGTCGAACCACGGGTTCGACAAAGGCCTCTTGTGAAATTCCAAAGTCGGTCTTGCGAACACTTGTCACTGTGCCGATTGGAAACCCCTTTGGGAAAAGTCCTTTGAGGCCGCTGGTGACGATCGAATCTCCCACGGCGACGTCATCGGCGCGCTCCAGATAGCGCAGACGAATGGTGCTTGAGTCTTTGCCGCTCATCAGTCCGCGAGCTCGCGTGCGTTGAACAAGTGCGTCGATGGCTGACGAGCGATCGGTAATCACAACCACTTGCGCCGAATCCATTTCAGTCGAGAGTACGTAGCCGACGACACCTTGAACGGTGATGACGCCCATGAGTTTTCTTAGGCCCTGGCGATAGCCCCTATTGATGCGGATCGATTCGTGGTCGGGCGAGAGATCGCGTGCGATCACTTTCGCAGCGAGCAACTGCATTCGTGTGGTTTGTTTGAACTCGAGCAGTTTATTGAGGCGTTCGTTTTCAAGCTTCAACTCGGTGAGACCGCCCAGCTGCGCGCGAAGCTCTTCGTTTTCACGGCCGAGTCGAAGATTGTCGCGACGAATGCCAACGAGATTGAGGTACATCGACGTCGTGCCGCGAACGCCGCTGGTGAAGCTCGAAGACGCGCCCTGCGATGCGGCAACGATCCATGTGAACGGCCGCTGATACCACGGCGCCTCGCCAGGGTTGCGTTTCATGTTGATGGAAAGGAGCGGCAAAGCCACGACGGCTATGACGATGAGGAGTTTTCGAATATCAAACGCGAAGAAGTTCAAGGGCGGAGGTCCTCCAAATAAGTCGGCCGCAAAAAGATTTTGTCCGCACGATCACCCCATTCCAAAGAAAGGTCCTTGAAATTTCAAGTAAAACTGGCTGTCATTGGCACTTATCCCGGGCGAAGTCGCAGGGCCGTTATCAGGAGGATGAGAATGTCATCGCAGATGAGTCAGTTTCGGAGCAGTCTAAAGAACGCATGGCGGAACGATCGCCGCCAGCTCCTGCGTAGCGCAACAGCATGGTTTTTGTTCGGCGCGATTATCGTCGTTTTTGTATTTTGGGGACTGACGCCGCATCAGGCGGGCGTTACTCAGGGCGGTACGGCCGCTCAAGTTGACGGCGAAATCGTATCGATGGCGGAGTTCGCCGAGCGGACAGAAATCATGAGCCAGAACCCGAATTTTGCTCAACTCGAGCAGTTTGGCGGTGATTTTGCGCGCCGTTACATTCGTCAGCAGGCTCTCCAGGGGCTGGTTGATGAGCGACTTTTGAGCAAATCGCTGCAGAAGATCGGTGTTTCGACTTCTGATGCTCAGGTTCGCGACACCATCACGGGCATTCAGGCGTTTCAGGAGGACGGCCGCTTCAGCCATACGCGTTACCTCTCGTATCTTCAGGCCACTCGCCAAGATGCCGGCAGCTTTGAAGGCAAAATTCGTCGTCAACTTGCCGCGGGCCTTGCGGCGCGCACATTTGCGGCGGCGCTCAAGCCCATTCCCCAAGAAGCCAAGATGTTGAAGGACCTTGATGCCATCAAAGCCAATGTCGAAGGTGTGAGCATTCCGACCGAAAATCTGGTGATCGCCGAAACGATTCCGGCGGCCCAGGTGAAGGGGTTCATTGCGAAGCCGGACTCTGAGGCCCGGATCAAGACGTACTTTGAGACTCATAAAGATGAGTTCGTACAGGCGGAGAAGGCAAAAGTTCGCCACATCTTGGTGCGCGCTGAGAAGGGCAATGCCGACGCGATTGCAAAGGCCAAGGCCACGGCAGAGGCTCTGGTGAAGCAATTGAAAGGTGGCGCGGACTTCGCAAAACTGGCCAAAGAGAAGAGTGAAGACCCAGGTTCGAAGGAGAGCGGCGGTTTGATCGACTTTTTTGCGCGCGGATCGATGGTTCCGGAGTTTGAGAACTACGCTTTTTCGGCAAAACCGGGCGAGATTTCGGCCCCCGTGCAAACGGATTTCGGTTTTCATGTGATTCGGGTTGAGGAGCGCCGTTCGGCGAAAAATCCCTCGCTTGAAGATGTCAAAGAGGACATCGCTGAGACGTTGATCGCGCAGGAGAAGACTCGTGAGGAGATTCAAGCTCTTGAAAAGGCACTGACCGACGGGCAGGCCGACGCTGTTCAAAATTTTGTCGCAAAACATAGGCTCAAGTGGACCGAGTCGGGCAACTTTTCAGTGACGGCGAGTGCGATTCCCAAACTTGGTGGTGGCGACGAGGCTGTCGGTCTTGCGCTGAAGCTGACCGCAGCCCAGCCGTTAGCGAAAAAACTTGTGCGCCAAGGGCCAGCGGCGCTGCTTTTGAAATACAAAGCCGTGACGGCAGACGTGAAGGTCGACGGTAAAACTGACGCCGGAAAAGATGCTGAGGCGGCCCGTGAGGCGCAGGCCGCACGCCGTGGCGAAGAGGTCTTTGGCCACTGGGTCACCGAGCTTCGTAAATCGGCTAAAATCGCGATTACCCCCGAGGTGGCTCAAGGCACTCAGGCGGCCGTTGAAGAGTAGGCTTTTTGCGGTTTTACCTTGATTTCATAAAAGACGACCCGAAAGGGTCGTTTTTTTTTACGACCGATGTGATTGGTTGCTGGTAAAATTTCGATCGATTGTCCCGGCTTGCTGCCGGTTCGACTTTCCCTTAAGAGTTGTCCATGGCCACGTTAAGTATTGGGAAGACACCTCTCTCTGTACCTCTGGTTTTACTTGTGGGGCTACTAGGTGGCTGCACTGAAAGCCCGTCGGTACCGCCGAAACTTGATGGCAAAACCTGTGACGGCGACACCTCCAAGCGAATTCAGCAAATTCGAGCTGAAAATCAAGCAATGGTTGCAGCGGCGACCGAGGTTTTGAAAGATGGCGAGGAGGTACGGGTCTCTGAGATTGTCGAACCACAAGAGCATAATCTGTGCGGTGATATTAGATCGAAGTATCGACTCCGTCGCGTCGGCCGTCGCTTAGAGCTTCGAGTGAAGCTGAGGCTAGAGGCCCGTCCACACGAGTCGACCGCAAGTGTGGATCGCGCAATTGGAAAAACGCAAGACTGCCAGCCTCAGTTGGCGGCATTTTGGGCTCGGTACGGCATTGATTTTAAGCTTGAAGTTACAAAGCAAAGCAATGCGCAGGCGAATCACTCGGTGTCAGTTCAAGACGGCACGGGCCGATCGGATTCAGGCCAGTTTTTTCAAGATATTCCGCAGTATTGTGAGATGGTTATGCATGAGATTGGTCATCATGTCGGATTGCCCGATGAGTATGAAGAAACGAATACTTGCAGGGTATTGGCCGCAAAAGCCACGGAGACATGTCCGAGTTCGATTATGGAGACTCCCTATGTTTCCGCTTTTGAGCTTATGCCACGACATCTCAAAACCATCTTAGGGCCAGTGTTTGAGCCAATTGGCGAGGGCACGAGTCCGGCATTTCGAGTTCGTGTCCTCCGCGACGTCGAGTTAAAGCAGCCACGTCTTTTTGGAGGTTTGCCTGTTCTACGAGTTGGTCTTGGTGGCCAGATCGATGAGGCAGGGTTTGGTCCCGAATCCGGCGAATGCAAGCTTGAGTTCTCAGTCTTTGACGGTCGGAGAGCTGCTCTGGAAAAGGGGGATGTCGTCAGCGCCAAGGTGAATTTGAACTCATTTCGGCGTTCCAAGGAGGGGAGAGCCTCGCTTCTGCCTCGAATAGGCTTCGAGCCAATCCATTCTGGCGGAGGCCGTGTGTCGCTTTATTCGTTTAGCTGCAATCAGGTTGGTGTGACTGAACCCGCACAGCTTCTGACTTCGTTAAGGGCACTTTTGGGGCCGAACTTTGAGATTTCATATTCGGAAAACTGATTTTCTCGATTGCCCGTGAAAACAATTGCCGGCTGATTCAGCAGAAGATCAGGAATATTGCGCGGCGCATTCTTTGCGCTTGTGCGATGCCGTTTGACCCCCTACCTTTGCCGCAAAGATTTCGGGGAGGAACTGAATGATGAATACGGGTGCGAACACGTGGCAGGCTGACTTGGCGTCGGTCCTCAATTCGGATCAAGGTTTTGTGCAAAAGTGGATTGCGGACATGGTCGCGCTCTGTGAGCCCCAAGCCGTTCACATTTGCGATGGTTCCGAAGAAGAGGATCAGGCTCTTCTCGCCCTGATGGTTAAAGGGCACGCTGAAGCAGTTGAACCCAGAAAAGCGCCCCGGGAGTTACCTCGCCTGGTCGGACACGAAGGACGTTGCGCGCGTTGAAGATCGCACCTTTATTTGCAGCGAAGAAAAAATCGACGCGGGTCCAAATAACAATTGGATGGCGCCTGTTGAAATGGACGCCAAGCTTCGTCCTATGTTTAAGGGCTGCATGCGCGGCCGCACGATGTATGTGATTCCGTTCTCGATGGGACCGATTGCTTCGCCGCTTTCAAAAGTCGGCATTGAGATTTCGGATTCACCCTATGTTGTCGTCAACATGAAGCGCATGACCCGAATGGGAAAGCATGTTTGGCCACGCGTGACGACGGAATTTGTAAAGGCTCTGCACACGGTTGGAATGCCGCTCGGTGAGGGCGTTCAAGATAAAGCCTGGCCGTGTAACGATGAGAAGTACATTGTCCATTACCCCAACCGAAACGAAATCTGGTCGTTTGGTTCTGGCTATGGCGGTAACGCCCTTCTCGGCAAAAAGTGCTTTGCGCTTCGTCTCGCGAGCACCATGGGCAGAGAGCAGGGTTGGCTTGCTGAACACATGCTCATCCTTGGTGTTGAGTCGCCAAAAGGTGAGAAGATGTACGTCGGTGCCGCTTTCCCTTCGGCCTGTGGAAAGACAAACTTTGCGATGATGGTGCCGCCAACGGCATTTGACGGTTGGAAGGTGACAACGGTCGGAGATGATATCGCATGGATCAAGCCTGCTGCTGACGGGAAGTTCTATGCGATCAACCCAGAATCGGGCTTCTTTGGTGTCGCACCTGGAACTTCGCTGCAAACCAATCCCAATGCGGTGCGTACGATCGCGAAGAACGTGATCTTCACGAATGTCGCTCTCACTGAGGATGGCGACATCTGGTGGGAGGGGCTTTCAAAAACTCCTCCGGAGAAACTCACCGACTGGACGGGACAGGCTTGGACTCCGGGCTGTGGACGTCCCGCCGCACATCCGAATGCGCGTTTCACGGTCGGCATTGAGCAGTGTCCTTCTCTCGATGAGCAGTGGGATGCGGCAAGTGGAGTTCCGCTTTCGGCGATGATTTTTGGTGGTCGTCGTGCGGGCCTTGTTCCGCTCGTTTACGAAGCCGATTCGTGGACTGGTGGTGTTTATCTCGGAGCCACTTTGGCGAGCGAAACCACAGCGGCGGCTCAGGGGGCAACTGGCGTCGTTCGGCGCGATCCGATGGCGATGCTGCCCTTCTGCGGTTACAACATGGGCGACTACTTCGCGCATTGGTTGAGCTTTGAAGGTGAAGCAGGCGTCAAGCTTCCGAAAATCTATGGCGTGAACTGGTTCCGCAAAGATGAAGCAGGCAAGTTTATTTGGCCAGGCTACGGCGATAACATGCGGGTTTTGAAATGGATCTTTGAGCGCGTGATGGGGAGTGGAGCGGGCGTGAACCACGCTCTTGGCGTAAGCCCGAGTTATAAAGATCTCGACTGGAGCGGTCTTGAATCATTTAGTGAGGCCGCTTTTGAGTCGATCACGACAATTGATAGCGCTGCTTGGGTTCAGGAAGCAGTCAGTCACCGCGAGTCTCTCGTGAAATTTGGAGAGCGCATGCCGGAGAAGTTGTTGGCATATAACGATCGTCTCGCTGCGAGGGTAGCCAGTCCAGTGATTGAGGGATCCGGAGCAACTGTCTAAACCGATAGTGAGATGCTTTTGAGTGGAAGCCCCTGAACTTTGTTTGGGGGCTTTTTGCTTTTGCACTATACTGACAGCTATGAAACCGCCGGGACGAAGTCGTAAGCCTGAGGCGATGTTCTGCTCCACTTGCGCCAAACGTGAGTGGCTTAAGCTCTTTGGTCGTGTACCAACGACGGCTGAAGAGCGCTCAATTGAGCTCAAACTCCGAGATTGGCTCGGAGCTTCGCGTATTCAGTCGGCCCCGTGTCTCAGTGTTTGTCCCGAAGCGGGGTTGAGCGTCGCGCGACGCGGAAAAACTCAGGTCTTGTCAGAGGAAGACCTCAAAGTCGTGAATCGACAGTTTGATCCGACGCGGCAGCTGACCCTTTTTTCGGATACCATCAATGAGGACGAGAGCACGGGCGGCGCAGGGGCGACGTCTTAGCCTGTCTTTGGTTTGACAAGAATGATCGCGCCGCGATCTGCTTGAACATGAGGCAGCGAGGTGAGGCAGTGGATGGCTCATCGAGGTGGTGCCGAGTCTTTCAACTTTAGGCGATCAAGAGATCAAAGGATGATTCGATGTTGCGCATTCGACCAAATAACAGATGGGCCTCACTTTTAGCCGCTTTCGCCGTTCTAGTTGCCGCAGACCAAGCGGTGGCATTTCCGATCACGAGCGAGAAGGCGTGGAATCCGGCGCTCTCGGCTACGATTTTGGCCGACGGGTTCACTTATAACGGGATCGCTGCGCTCTCAAACTGCTCGGGCTCGTTTGTGAAGTTCAAGGGCGCGTCACCCGACGCACTCGGTTTGATTTTGACCAATGGCCATTGCACTGGAGGCGGGGTTTTTGGTGGCGGAATGCCGCAACCTGGAGAGGTGTTTTATCGGAAAGCCCAGTCGTTTAGTGTGAGTCTGCTTCGGCAAGATGGAAGTCGAATCGCTGGGCTTCGGGCGACAAGCATCGTTTACGGCACGATGACCGACACGGACCTTGCGATCTTGCAGTTGAATCAAACCTATCGCCAAATCGAGGCGGCCACCGGTGTGCAGCCGCTCATGATCGCGGATCAGTTGCCGCAGCCCGGAACGATGATCGATATTCCAAGTGGCTATTGGAAGCGCACATATAGCTGTCAAATCGAAAGCCTTGTTCATGTTCTAAAAGAGGGCAATTGGACCTTCACCAACTCGATTCGCTATAGTCCCGTCGGTTGCGAGGTGATTGGTGGAACATCGGGCTCGCCGATTTTGTCGCCTGCCACCGGCGAGGTGATTGCCATCAACAACACAGGAAACGAGTCTGGAAAAACCTGCACGGTCAACAACCCATGCGAAGTGGACCCGTCGGGCAATGTCACTGTCATCAAAGGGCGTGGCTACGGCCAGCAGACCTACACACTTTATTCATGCCTCAATGCCAAGTCGGAGTTTGATTTGGATACGCCGGGGTGCGTTCTTCCCAAGGGGCATTAGGTCTCGATTGTTTTAAAAAAGTTGCGACATGCATCGAACGAAGGCAGAGCTTGCCTTCGTTTTTTTTCGTGATGGAATGGGTGCAAACTCTCTATGGAGGATAGCAATGGAAAAAATGATCGTGTTTGGACTTATGGTTGCGGGCTTGGCGCTTGGTGGATGTGCAACGGCAGTTGAAAAAGAGGTCGAAACAAAAGTAGCGGCCGAAGCTCCAGCAACACAGCCGGGTGAACTTGCTGCAAAAGGTTTTGAAACATGGGCATCGAGCACTTCGCTGAATGCTGACCAGAAGTCTCGCTTGGCGACGATTCACACATCGACGGCCCGCGAAGCGATTCGTATCCGCGGCGAAATCACCAAGACAAAGTCGGCTTTGTTTAAGGAGTTGGCAAAGGGAAACTACGAGGCCAAGACAATCAACACGTTGAAGACAAAAATCGTGAAGCTCGATCAAGAGCGTCTCGATGTCATGTTCAAGGCTCTCGACTCGGTTGAGAAAACCATCGGTCGTGGCGAGGACGCGCAGAAGTACTATCGCTTCTTGGAAGTGATGGAAGCGCAGCCGGTTCGCGAGTTCTAATATGTCGCTTCGGCGGGGCCCAAGCCCGCCTTCGCTGCTTTCGAGCCAGAGGCTCGAAAGACTATCGACGAGACGGGCTCAGTCGCAATGGGCGTCGCTCCGGCGGGGCCCAAGCCCAGCTTGGATAGAGGGAAAGGCGCTTCGAGAGGGGCGCTTTTTTGCGTTTGGTGCCTAGGAATAGACTTGAGTTTTTTTCATCACCTTGGACATTGTTTCTAAATCGAATCCAAGTTTGGACGCGCCGGCGCTTCGCCGTTATAAGTCGCGCATTCCATCACAGCGTCTGGTGCCACGATTGGCTCCTGAGGAGTTCCAAAATGATTCGAACAGTGTTTTTCTCAATCGCTTTTCTTTTTGCGTCGCAGGCATTTTCACAAGTGGCTGTTCACTCGAAGTGTAAACCAGTGTCGCAGCTGACTCAGCCATTCTTGGCCGGGCAGGCGACGGTTCAAGCGATCAACTCTCTTGAGATTGATATGGACCGGACAGGAGCAAAGATGAAGCTCAACGTTGACCTCTTTGAGGCAGGCTATGGCGCAACGCCCTCAAAAGTGGTGAACGTAACCGAGAACTTTTCGATGGCCGCTGTAAAGACTGGGATGATGATCGACTGGGCGAAGGATCCTGCAAACCAAGTCGACTTTCAATACATCATCACACAGCAAAATGAGTTGCACGTTACGACAGCGGGCCCGGTTCCGCCCGGCACGTACAAAGCCGATTTTGATTTGGTTCTGATCAGCAGCTATCCGGATGGTCGCATGGCGACCGGGGTTCTTAAGCTTGCGATGACTTGCGATGAGACCTACGTTTACTAAGTGTCTCGGTTTTTAGCGCGGGGTCAGGCTCGTTCTTTGATTCTCAGTCTGCTTCCGGTCGGTGTTTTTATTCTGATCGAAGCGCTTTACGGAACCGTCGCCGGTGTCATTGCCGGGGCGGTTTTCGGCGTTGGCGAGATCGCCTATGAGTATTGGAAAAATGGTCGTGTCGACCGACTGACGATTGCTTCCAACATCTTAGTTGTCGGTCTTGGCGGACTTTCGCTCTACGAGAACAACGGCGCCTTTTTTAAACTTCAGCCAGCGATTCTGCTTTTCGTTTTCGCGGTGGCGTTGGTTGGCTCATCCATTCTCGGAAAGCCGCTCCTTGTGCTTTTGGCGCAGAAGCAAAGGCCTGATCTTCCTCCTGTCGCCATTGAACGGCTACGGGGCTTCAACTTTCGAATGGGCCTTTGTCTTGCGGTGATCGGGGCACTTGGCGCCTACGGCGCATTTTACTGGAGCACGGCAGTGTGGGCGTCGTTCAAGGCGGTGGGGGCGCCGATCCTCATGATCGTCTACACTGCGATTGATTTTAGTATTCTCCGTTGGCGCATGCGCCGGCGCTAGGCGCTACTTCATCCACTTCTCATACTCGATATGCAGGCAGCGATCAGAGATGACTTTGATCCCGGCGGCCTCGGCGCGCTTTTCTGCCTCGGGATGCGAGATTCCAAGTTGAAGCCACAGCACTTCGACGCCGCCAGCGGCGATGACCTCATCAACCACGGCCGGAATCTTGTCGGAGCTTCGGAAGACATCGACGAACTTTCGATATTCAAGCGGAACGTCGGCAAGCTTTGGATAGATCTTGAACCCGGCGATTTCGGTTTGGCCAGGATAGGTTCCGACAACGTCATAGCCTTTTGATTTCATAAACAGTGGCACGCGCTGGCTGGGCTTACTGGCATCGGGGCTTAAGCCATATACGACAAAGCGTTTGTACTGAGAGAGCAGGTTTCCGATTTCTGTATCTTTGATGTTCATACCGAGGACGTTAGGTTATGAGGCTTGGGGGTGCAAGTGACGACCAGTCTACAAAATGTAGAAATTAGCGACTTCGCCTATCTGAGATGAATTGAATGCAATGTTGCTCTCGGATTCGTGCTGTCGAACAAGAAAGGTGATAAAGGCCTTTCTTTCAATAAGAAGAGAGTGAGTGATGGCTATGAAACAAAACTTTGCAGCGACTTTGATTTTGATGCTTTGCGCGTTTATTTCTGTCTCGGCGAGCGCCGCCGATTTCGTTTGGGGAGTCCCATCCGGATCATGCGTCAGTACCGATCCGGCGATTCAGCCCCCGTTTGAGATGACGATTTACTCGTCAATGATCAATCCGTCGATGTCGGCGATGATTGCGACAGCGTCAGGTCCGTATCTCAACCTCGTCGAGATGTCGGTGACAGTTGGCCAGCAGCCGATGCAGCTGGAATATCTGAGCCCCGCTGTTGCTGGCGGAAATCAGTCAATGCTTGTGATCGAACTTTCGAACTGGACCGGCGTTTGGTCAGAAGCCGACGGAAAGAATCCGGTTCAAGTACAGTGCAAAGAACTGCCGCTGGTTCTTCCGACTCCGTAGTCAGCGAGTTCTGACGAACTTGGTGGTCACTCGTTTGGCCACCTATTTGCAAAACTCCTCACTCGATTCGATCTTGCGATTTAAAATCGAATGAGGAGTTTCTCATGAAGGCATTCGTTGTAAGTTTAATAGTTTTGTCGGCAAGCTCGACAGTTTTCGCGCAGACTCAAGCCGCTGGAATCCCTTCGTCATTCACTCCGATCACCTGCGAAATCGGAACGCTTCTCGCGGGGCCGACCGGTTTGATGCCATCTGCCCAGACATTCAAATTGACGGCAGCGCTACAGGATCCGAAAAACTCGAGAATCGAGCATTGCGCAAAGCAAACTCAAGGTGAAATCAAACTGACTCTCTGTGCGAGTACTGCTGAATTTGTCGGTGGTTTCGAAGTCGGTCTGATTGTGGCGCAGGCCGCAGCACCGTCAGAGATGAGTGTGGCGTCGACGTCACTTTTGGCGACACGTCAAAATGGTCGCGGATTAACTGAAGTGAATGGCGGTCCGGCACAGGTTTTGAGTTCGGTTTCGGAGCGTCTTTTCGCAGCTGGGATTCAGGCTCCGACTGAGCTTAAAGGTGATTCGTCGCCACTGGATGAGGCGGTAAAAGAAGGCATCGCGGCCGGTGTATTGAAAGTCGATGAGCCGGTGCTGTTTGAGCTTCGCGGCTGTCAGCTTTGATTGAATGTTGAGAGCGAGGGATTTAGTGAACGAGCCAAACGCGAAAGCGCGTGGCTTTGCCGGTGCTGTCGGCTGTAATCGAGAGCGCTGAATTTTCTTTGCACCAATAGGTGTGAATCGTGCCGCTGGCGGCATCGGTTTTGGTTTCAGAAGGCTTTGAAAAATTAAGGTTGCAGTCTTCCACTTTGACCATCGCTTTTTGCGCGGCATGAAAGGCTCGCTTCGGGCTTAGCGGTTTTGCCAGCAATACTTCGGTCCCTGGGGCGACCTCATTGAGATCAAAGACGACCTGGTCGCCGTTTTTGAAATCGACAAGAAGCGAGTTCGATTCAACCTTGCAGGCCATTGGCTTTGAGCGACGACTTACAAATCGGAAGATCTCATTTTGCCTTAACGTCTTTGCAAACGAGGCAAGGCGTTCATTCCCGGTGGCTTCCGCCAGACAGAGGTTTTTGGCTTGAGCGGCGAGCAAGGGATGCCCGATCGCTGTGAGAAAAACGGTCAGGATAAGGGCTTTCATGCGAGATCCTTTCTGGTGGATCTAGGATGCTGTGTGCGATACTCGAAATACGGTAATTGAGTGGTGGCCCCGGGGAGAATCGAACTCCCACGTCCTTGCGGACACTGGATTTTGAGTCCAGCGCGTCTACCAATTCCACCACAGGGCCATTCCTGTCATGAGTGACAACGAGCGGTCCAAAATAGAGCCTTTTTTCGGCGGGCTCAAGAAGTTCTTTCATAAGTGTTGCCGAGAACGACACCTTTTCAGTCCACAGTCCTTCCACAGACCGGGGTCATTCGGCCTTCAATTGGAGATGGGAAAATCTAATGAAACCGGCCGTGGGTGACACCTGGTGGCACAGCGATTGCCTATAATGCCGGAAGTCTCGGTGCCTACATACGAGGCAAGAAACGTGTTTCAAGCCATGGGCTTGGGCGAGCGGAATCGGTGATTTCGCAAGCCTTGGTGAATGGTGGAAACAACAGAGGAGTTCTTATGAAGAACATGATTCGAGTTCTCGCCGTCATTATGTTGATGCAGTCAACAGCGGCATTGGCGCAAACAGGAGTGCAGTCGGCACCACAAAAGCGAGTGGTCCAGATTGATGAATCGACTGGCGACCTCGTTGAGGTTGAGCAGGTGGCTCCTCAGGCGACCGCTCCGATTGTGATTATGAACAACCAAAAAGTCGACTCAAGGAACCGCGCAAACTGCGATTCAAGAGCAGCCGACGACTGTGATTGAGGACTCGCCGCTTTCGATGTCGAGTGCAGAGCGCCGTCGTCGCGACCGCCAGTCTCTTGAGCTTCAAACGGAGAGCCGAATTGTCGAAAAGCTTGAAGAGGCCCGCATGGAAGACGAGCGTCGTCGTTCTGAGCGTCTCTTTAATCAGAGCTTTGGCTCTGGCGACCACTCACAACCGGCTCCGCAGCAGGTTCAAGTGATCCAGGCTCCAGTTGCTGCCCCTGTGGTTCCAGTTGAAGCAGTGAAGCCAGAACCGAAAGTGAATGTGAAAGAAGAGGTTCGCGCTGCTCTTGAGGAAATGAAGCCCAAAGAGGAAGCGAAGCCCACGGAGTACTACATTCAGGGTCTCGTCGGCATGGGGAACTATCCCGACGCCGTGAACGTTCGCGGCAACGTATCGACGGGATTCTCGGTTGGTATTGTGACTCCTGAGCGAATCGTTGCAGAAGGAACTTTCCAGTATTCAGAGTTCGATATCGAAACGATGAATCCGGGATACTCATATGCAACGCCGCCGTTTAAGACACTCTCACAGTACAACTTCTCAGCTGCGATGAAGTATCAGTTGTTCTCGGGTCGCGTTCGTCCAGTGGTTGGCGCGGTGGCTGGTTACACTTACCGCTCATATCGCGACCAGCAGACGTACTACTACTCGACAAACGCGGGCAACGTTTCAACCAATGCTTTTGATGTTGGTGGACTCGTTGGTTTGGATGTGCAGCTGACAAACTCGTTCTCGATCGGCGTGGATCTTCGTTACATGAAGAATATCGCTTACCGCGAGAACTCGGATTACCAGCGTTCGTTTGTTTACCAGCGCGTCGGCAAAGCCGTGGAAGAGCTCGACTACTATATGAGCTCTTTAGTTGCTCGCTTCATGTTCTAAAAGTGTCGGATCGACCCCTGGTCGATCCTGCTTTTCACGCAAGGGCGTGAAAAGATGGTAAGTGTCGGATCTGCCTCTGGTCGATCCTGCTTCAAACCGCCGCTCCCAATGGGGGTGGCGGTTTTGTTTTGTGCCGGACTTGCTTTCTAAGGGTGTGGGGGAACATAATTTTTCAATGTTCAAGATCAGCCTCGCCCTTCTCCTGATGATTTTGTTTTTGGCCGGCCGCGTATCGGCGGCGGTCGACGGCGGCGGAGCCCCGGGGGCAGAGAGTCTCGATATCGTGACACGTGTTGTGGGTGAGGTCGGCCCGCGAGTGGTGACTTCACGAGAGGTTGCCTTGAGTGAGGCGATAGCACAGGTGTTGTCGGGGCTTCCTCTTGGAAAAGACAAGTCGGTGATCAAGCCAGCTGATCCAACTTTTGCTGGGCAAGTTGTTCGCGTTCTTGATGAGTGGACGGTATTTCTGGAGGCCGCCGATATCGACGCTCGCAATGCCGATAAAGCCGAAGTTGCGAAATGGCAGAAGAGTGTTCAAGAGCAGTGGAAGGGCGTCCCTTCCTGGGAGAAGCTTGAGCCATCGAGCGCCGAAGTGAAAGAGGCCATCGAGCGCAAGCTTGCGGCTCAGGCCTTTGAGCGTTTGAAGGTCGATGCCTCACTTGTGAACATCTCGGATCAGGAAGCACAGCAGTACTATAAAAAAAATCGTCTGCGGTTTGGCGGTCTGCCGTATGAGAACTTTAAGGACAATATCAAGGCGGCGCTTGCAAAGAGTCAGACTGAGCGTCGGCTTTTGGAGTGGCGAGCGGTTCTCCGGCGGAAGTATCGCGTGCGCAATTACCTTGGGGCATAAGGTGATTCGCGCGGCCGGTGTTGATGATGCGCCTTGGATCTCATCGCTGATCGATGAGGCTCGAAGTTTGGCCGAGGTTTGGCCTGGGCGCTGGGACCGGCGGATGGTGACTGAGGCCATTCAACAGCGCCGCTGTCTTGTGGTCGACGTTGGTACAATTGCCGGTTTTTTGATCTACCGGCCTCCCGGAGAAGCGTGGGAAGTGGACCTCGTTGCGGTGAGTCCAGCGCAGCGGGGTCGCGGAATTTTTCGTGAATTGTTGGCGGGGCTGCTTCAGGTTGCAATGCGTCAGACCGGGAGCGGCGGCCAAGTCTATCCAGTTTGGCTTGAAGTTCATGAGGCGAATACCGCTGCTACAGCGGCCTATTTGCGGTGTGGTTTTCGAGAGGTCGGTCGGCGCCCTGGCTATTATGCTGATGGTGGTGCCGCAATTCTGATGACCAAAGATTGCCTTTAGCCCAGGGAACTGGTATTTCTAAGCCTCGTTCGATGGCCCCAGAAGGGCCATTTTTTTTTGCTTGGTTGGGATAATGCAGGAAGAGACTGGGTCTCCAGAAAATCGTAGTTCTTGGCGCGACGTTGTCGCTCGGTTAGCGGCGGAAGTTGCTCTTCGCGAGGGTTGCGAAATTTATGACATTGAATTTATCGGTGCGGGAGGCAATCGTGCGCTCCGTATTTTTATCGATAAGGTCGATGGGGGCGGTGTCTCGATTGACGACTGTGCGAATGTTTCGCGCGGTCTCAACCTCATGTTGGACGTCGATGACGTGATTCCGGGTGGGGCGTATAACCTCGAAGTATCAAGCCCGGGACTCGAGCGTCACTTGCGAACACCTGCGCATTTTGCTCGAGCCAAAGGTAGCCGCGTTCAAATCAAGACGTTCGACTCTCTTGTGAATTTGGATGCGACGCTATCGGATGAAGATAAGGCGCGGCTTGGAAAGGCCAAGCAGGTTGAGGGTGTTTTGACCGAGGTGGTGGACGACACTTTGGTTATTCAGGCTGAGAACGGCGGACATGTGGTCGCGGTTCGAGTGCCGGTTGATAAGGTAACAAAAGCAAGCACGGTGTTTGTCCTTGAAACTCAAGGTCCCAAGCACCATGGCCAGAAGAAAAAAACGAAGTCTCCAGGCGGTAAGTCTGGTGGTCAGTAGCAGCAGTATTGAGTCCCTGGGAGGATCCGATGGCAGGAGATAACTTTTCTGATTTGAGCCGCATGATCGAAGCCGTTTCGAAAGAAAAGAGCATCGACAAGCAGGTCGTTATTGATGCGGTTATTCAGGGGATGCTGGTTGCGGCTCGCAAAAAGTACGGCACATATCGCGAGATCGAAGCCCAGTACAATGAGGAATCGGGCGAAGTTGAGCTGTTCGAGTTCAAAGAAGTCGTCATGCCTGAAGACTTCATCGATGAAGAAATCGAAATTAAGCTCGATGAGGCTCGTGAATTGAATCCTGATATTCAGATCAACGATTCAATTGGTATCAAGCTTGATGCGACCGAGCTTGGCCGTATCGCAGCGCAAACAGCGAAGCAGATTATCACGCAGAAGGTTCGCGATGCCGAGCGCGAGATTATCTATAACGAGTTCGAACAGCGTCGTGGTGAAGTTGCATCGGGTATCGCTCGTCGTGTTGAGCGCGGGATGATTGTTGTCGACCTCGGTAAAACCGAAGCGTTCATTCCGCTTCGCGAGCAGATTCCAGGCGAAGTGTATAAGCCGGGCGATCGCGTTCAAGGTTATCTCTTGGATGTTCGTCAAACGACACGCGGACCACAGATCATCATGTCGCGTGCTTGCGAGCAGTACCTGATTAAATTGTTCGAGCAAGAAGTTCCTGAGATCTACGATGGTATCGTACAGATCGTGGCGGCGGCTCGTGAGCCGGGTGCTCGTGCGAAAATCGCAGTAGTCTCGAAAGACCCAGCGGTTGATCCTGTCGGCGCTTGCGTTGGTATGAAGGGCAGCCGTGTTCAGCAGGTCGTTCAAGAGCTTCGCGGTGAGAAGATCGACATCATCAACTGGGACGAAGATATCGCGCGCTTTGCATGCAATGCGCTGGCTCCAGCTGAGATTTCGCGTGTGTTTGTAGACGAGTCGAATCGAGAAATGGAAGTCGTTGTCCCCGATACGCAGCTCTCGCTCGCGATCGGTCGCAAAGGACAGAATGTTCGTTTGGCGTCAAAAATTTCAGGTTGGAAGCTCGATATCTTAAGCGAATCGTCTGCTTCGCAGAAAACAGCGGATGCGATCTTTAACCTGATGCTGATTCCGAATATGACGGAGACGATGGCTCAGAACATCTTCCAGTCGGGATTTGGAAGCTTCCAGTCGCTTGCAGGCTGCGGCAAGCTGATGTGATGGCAATCCCGGGATACGATGTTCCTGAGAAGGCCGAGAAGTTGATCGCTGATTCAAAAGCTTTGATCGAAAAGTATAAAGCAGAGGGCATTGCAGTTCCTGCAGCTCCGGTAAAAGCAACGGTGTTGCAGCCTGTTGGCAGCGCAAAGTCGCAAGCTGACGAGCGATTGCGCGCCGGACTTGCTGCTTTACAACAGCAGAGCCAGCAAGAGGGACAGCCTGAGAGTGGCACAGCGACTGACGCTGAGTAGAGCTGCTGAATGAGAATTTGCTGAATTTGTTTTTTTAGCACCGAACAAGAGGATGAAGTGGAAGGACGCACAGTGAAGGTTTTCGAATTTGCCAAAGAGATCGGCATGGAGACGCTTGCACTCATGGATAAGATCCGTGAATGGAAGCTTCCGGTTCGAAGTCACATGGCTGATCTCGACAACGAGATGCTTGAGCAGATTAAGGTCAAGCTTCGGACTGAATCCTCTTCGGATGGTGATTCAGCGAAAAAGGCCACCAAAAAAGCGGCGGCGAAAAAGGCGACGGAAGAATCCGTGAAGGTCGAGACCACTGCGAAAGCGGCCACGACAAAAGCGGCAGTGGCGAAGCCTGCGACAGCGACGGTCAAAAAGGTTGCTGCGAAGGCGGCGTCAAAGACCGCGAAAGCTGAGCCTGAGGCCGATTCGAAATCAAAAATTGTAGTGAAAAAAGCCGCTGCGAAAGTTGTTGTTCGCAAGAAAGCGGAAGAAGAAGAAGCGCAAGCAGAGTTGGCGGTTGAAGCTGAATCTGCAGTGTCTGATGAGGCCGAGGTTACTCCGGAGGTGCGTGTTGCGGCTCCGGCTGCTGCGGCTCCGGCGGTGATTGAAGCTGAGACCGAGGCTGAGGTTGAGGAGCCGCAAGAGGTTCCTGAGGCTGAGGTGGTTGAGACCGTAGTACACGCGGCAGGGCCTGCGCCAAGTATAGCGGCTCCGACGCCGGGAGCGGCGGGATCGCCGGTTGATGCCAGTGGTCCATCGCGTAAGCGCGAGGTTGTGATGACGGCCTCTGGCCCTCAGAGTGGAATTCGCTCTGAGCCCCGTCGCAATATCGTGGGTCGAATGGATCTTTCGCGCGTTCAACCTCCTCCGGGAACTCGTGCTCCGGGCGGGCCGGGTGGGCCGCGACCGGGCGGTCCTGGTGCCGCAGGCGGAGGTCCGAGTGGTTTTGGAAGTCGCGGCCCTGGTGCTGCGGGCGGAGCGCGTCCGCTGCGGGCGGGATTTGTTTCTGCACCTCCGCTTCCTGTGCCAGGAACGGCGGGGTTTGATGATGAAGCTTTGGATAAGAAAAAGTTTGAAGCCAAGCGTGAGAAGAAAGTTGGCGTCGGCGCCAGCGCTGGCAAAGAGGAAGAGGTTCAGGCGTTTTCTTCGACTGAGTTTAGAAAACGAGAGATGGTGTTTCAGCCTCGTAAAAAGAAGGGCATGCTGAATCGAGTCGCTCTTCAAACGCAGATCACTCAGCCGAAGGCTTCGAAACGCGTTGTTAAAGTAAATCAGAAGATGAAGGTCTCGGATCTTGCGGCAGAGATGGGCTTAAAAGCGGCTCAAATCACTAAAACTTTAATGCAGCAAGGTGTGATGGCGACAATGTCGACGGACCTCGATTTCGATACGATCGCGCTGATCGTTCCGGAGTTTGGTTTCGAGGCGCAGAACGTTCATCAAACTGTTGATGAGGTTTTGGAAAGTTATGCGTTTGGCACCTTGGATGCTGAACGTATCGAGCGTCCGCCAGTCGTGACGATTATGGGCCACGTTGACCATGGTAAGACGTCGCTTCTCGATGCGATCCGCAATGCGAAGGTTGCCGCTGGAGAAGCTGGTGGAATCACTCAGCACATTGGTGCCTACCAGGTGAAGACTGAGGGTGGTAAGTCGGTCACATTTATCGATACACCCGGCCACGAGGCTTTTACGGCGATGCGCGCGCGGTGCGAATGTAACCGATATCGTTATTATTGTTGTTGCGGCTGACGACGGTGTGATGCCCCAGACAGCGGAAGCCATTAACCACGCGAAAGCGGCCGGTGTGCCGATTATCGTGGCGGTGAATAAGATGGATAAACCGGGTGCGAATCCGGATAAATCAAACAACAGATGACTGAGTTTGAACTCGTCCCAGAAGAGTGGGGCGGTACAACGATCTTCGTTCCTGTTTCGGCTCTTAAAAAGACGGGTTTGACAGAGCTTCTTGAGCAGATCTCGCTTGTCGCCGAAGTTGAAGAACTGAAGGCGAATCCGGAGCGCTCGGCAACTGGTGTTGTCATCGAATCGCGTATGGATAAGGGTCGTGGCCCTGTTGCAACCTTGTTGATGCAGGACGGAACTTTGAAGGTCGGTCAGTCGATCGTTGTTGGAACAGTTCCTGGTCGTGTTCGCTCGCTGATCAATGATCGCGGTGAACGTGTACAGGAGGCGGGACCTTCTTGTCCGGTTGAGATTTTGGGTCTCGACTCGGTTCCAAACGCAGGAGATCGCTTCGACGTCGTTCCGACAGATGAAGACGCCGCTCGGGTGGCTGACATGCGCAAACAGAAGCTCGTGGATGCATCGAAGGGTGACAATAAGATGTCGCTCGACGCGATTTTCTCGAAGCTTAAAGTGGGCGCGGTGAAGGAGCTTGCGATCGTCTTGAAATCAGACGTGGCAGGTTCTGCGGAAGCGATCAAGGGCATGTTTGAGAAGGTTGCCACGGAAGAAGTGAAGGTGAAGATCGTTCACTCAGCTGTTGGCGGTATCAACGAGTCTGATGTCCTTCTTGCCTCTTCAGCTAAGGGCATTGTCGTCGGCTTTAACGTTCGTCCTGATGGCGGCGCCCAGTCGGAAGCAAAACGTCTTGGCGTTGAAATCAAGACCTACACGATTGTTTACGAGTTGATGGATGATATGAAGAAAGCCCTTGGTGGACTTCTCACTCCCGAGACTCGCGAGACTCAGCTGGGTCGCGCCGAAGTTCGCAACGTGTTCACCGTTCCAAAGATTGGTCTCATTGCAGGCTGCTCGGTCGTCGACGGTAAGATCCTTCGCTCGGCTCAGGTACGCCTGGTGCGCGATGGAAAAGTCATCTACACGGGTAAGCTTGGCAGTTTGAAGCGATTTAAGGATGACGCCAAAGAAGTCGCACAGGGTTACGAGTGCGGTATCGGCATCGAAAACTACAACGATGTTAAAGTCGGTGATGTGATCGAGGCGTTCTCGCAAGAGTCGGTTGCGCGTGAGCTCTGATTCCTCGTCGGGTTCCGGCCGAAAGTCGACTGCTCAGTCTGCGATCAAAGCAGGTGAGGTCGATCTTCGTGTTGTCCGAGTGGGAAAGGCGATTCGCGACATTATTGCACAGGCCGTGATTCGGGGCTTGCGCGATGTTCCGCGGGGGCCAGTTACGGTGACGCGTGTCGATTGTCAGCGCGATTTTCGAGCGGCGAAAGTGTATGTTTCGATTTTTCTCCCCGACGACCTGTCGGCCGATAAACGCGAGGAGAAAATCGATTCGATCCTTTTTGCATTTGAAGATGCGGCGGATGAACTGCGTCGACTTATGAACGATCAGCTGCGAATGAAGCACATCCCGTATCTCGAGTTTGTCCTCGATACGGGTGTAGAAAAAATGATTCATGTGACCGAAGTCCTTAAAGGCGTTCGGTCCAAGGGCGATGACGAGTGAACGGCGTGCTCCTGGTCGACAAATCCATCGGGCCGACGAGTCACGATGTGGTTGCGAAGGTTCGTCGGGCACTCGGCATTCGGTCGATTGGGCACGCGGGAACTTTGGATCCCATGGCGTCGGGCCTTTTGGTTCTTCTGGTCGGTGAAGCGACCAAGATCTCTGACTATCTTTTAAATGGGGATAAGGCCTACGAGGTCGTTGTTCGCCTTGGTGTAAGAACCGATTCGATGGATATGACGGGGCTCATCTTGGAAGAGGCGCCAGCGGAGACATTGTCGCGTTTGACGGAGGCTGAGGTTCAATCAGCCGTGATGGCGATGGCCGGAACTCTTGAACTTCAGGTGCCGGTGCATTCTGCGGTGAAAGTAAACGGAAAAAAGCTCTACGAGTTTGCTCATCGCGGCGATGTGCCAGAGGATGTGCCGGTTCGCGAGATGAGTTTCTATGATATTGAATTTCGAGGATGGAATCCGGTCACATTTGAGGCGACGGTGCATCTGCGTTCGAGCAAGGGTAGTTTTATCCGAGCCTGGGGAAATGAGCTGGGACGGCGTCTGGGGGTTGGCGGTTCGGTTGCAGTTTTGCGTCGAACCGAGAGTCAGCCCTTTCATGTCGGACAGGCGATCTCAGTTGAAGCCATTCAGGAGCGTTGGGAGGCAAGAAAAAGTCGCTCGGGTGAGTGCCTTGGATCGGCATGGGTCGAGCTTCCGGAGGCGCTCCCGCACTTCTTGCGTTTAGAGATTGAGGCCAGGATGTGAAACTCATGCGAAATGGGCAGATCTCCAAAGGCCTTCAGGCCGAGCTCCTTCGGCATATCAAGCTTGGAGAGGCGCCAAAGCCCGTTCGCGTAATCAATAGCGAAGAGGGGCGTCTTCTGGCTCTTTTGATCGCTCAACCAGGTGAGTTCTATAAAATCCGCCGTGTTTTCGTGGATTAACTTTGACCGTCGCAGGTGGATTCGGTACCCCTATACCTCACTTATTTCCTGTAGCTCTAATGTCCGACAGCCATGACGGACGATGGGGGCGCGGGGCTCTGATTCGCTGCGATTGAGACAGCGACGGGGTAAACACCCTTTCGTGTTCGGGCTGAGAAGTCCGAGACCGAGAAAAAGGAGACACTAATGGCTCTGTTCACGTACCAGAAGGCACAAGTAGTAAAACAGTTCCAGCGCACAGCGATGGACACTGGATCTTCAGAAGTTCAGGTTGCATTGCTCACGGCTCGTATCCGTGACCTCACTGATCATTTCAAAAATCACAAAAAAGACGTTCACAGCCGCATGGGTCTTGTGAAGATGGTTAATCGCCGCAAAAAGCTTTTGAACTATCTCCGCAAAACTGACCCGGTGAAATACACCAAGGTCATCACTGACCTCGAACTGCGTAAATAACGGACACATCTCTCGGGTGTCCGTCAAGCCAACCGGCGGGCACCAAAAAGGTGTTCTTCGGTTGGCCTTTTTATTTCTGCCTTATACACTTTTAAAACACATGATCAAAACACATGGCCTTGTCCGATAGAAGTGACGGGGCTCAACGAGAAAGAGACAAGGTTCAGTGATGTCAGGACTCAATTTCAATGTTCAGAAAGTGACCGCGACTGTTGGTGGCAAAACAATCACTATCGAAACAGGACGTTTGGCAAAACAAGCCGACGGATCTGCTTTGGTCACGTGCGGAAACAATATGGTTCTCGTCACGGCCGTTTCTTCGCGAAAGATGTCGACACTCGACTTCTTCCCACTCACGGTTGAATACCAAGAGAAGTTCTACTCGACTGGAAAAATCCCTGGCGGTTACTTTAAGCGCGAAGGACGTCCGACAAACAATGCGACGTTGACGGCGCGTTTGATTGATCGTCCCATCCGCCCCGTGTTTCCTGAGGGCTACCGTCACGAGACCCAGGTTGTTGCGACCACCCTTTCTTACGATGGCACTTTTCCTATCGAGATGTTGGCTTCGATTGGCGCTTCGGCCGCTCTCCATATTTCAGATATTCCATTCAACGGCCCAACATGTGCCGTGCAGATTGGCCGCGTTGGTGGTCAGTTTGTTCTGAACCCGTCGGCACTGCAGCTTGAAACAAGCGACATGGATATCGTGATTGCGGGAACGCGCAACGGTATTTTGATGGTTGAAGGTGAGACGCAATTCGTATCAGAGGCCGATGCGCTTGCGGCACTGAAGTTTGGCCATAGCTCGATGATGGCAATCTTTGATGCGATCGACGAGCTTCGTGTTAAAACTGGCAGCAAGGCAAAACGGGCGTTCACGCCGCCGGCGATTGACGCTGCATTTGAGACAGAAGTGACGACGTTCCTTGAGCCGAAGATCAACGCTGCTCTTCGTATTCGTGAAAAGATGGGGCGCTATAGCGCCGTTGATACAGCGAAAGCTGAGGCGGACGAGAAGTTCTTGAAGCCCATCACTGATGACAAAGTCAAAGCGGCGCGTACAAAAGAACTCGGCATGATCGTCGAGAACATTAAGTACAAAGCGGCTCGCCTGATGATTCTTGACGATAAAATTCGTATCGACGGACGCGATGTAAAGACTGTTCGTCCGATTGCTTGTGAAGCGGCGATTTTGCCACGCGCACATGGCTCGGCTTTGTTCACACGTGGTGAGACGCAGGTGCTCGGCACGGTTACGCTGGGTACTGGCGACGACGAGCAGATGATTGATGCTCTCGGCGGCATGGTGAAGAAGAAGTTCCTCTTGCACTATAATTTCCCACCATTCTCGGTTGGCGAAACGGGTCGCATGGGCGGCCAGAGCCGTCGTGAGATCGGACACGGAAACCTCGCCGAGCGCGCTTTGAAGGCGATTCTCCCAGATCAGGAGAAGTTTCCGTATACGATCCGTATTGTGAGTGAAGTTCTGGAGTCGAACGGTTCATCATCGATGGGCACGGTTTGCTCGGGCTTGATGGCGCTTCTCGATGCGGGCGTTCCGGTTAAGGGCAATGTTGCTGGTATTGCGATGGGTCTGATTAAAGAGGGCGATCGCGTTGCGGTTCTGACGGACATCCTTGGTGACGAAGATCATCTTGGAGATATGGATTTCAAAGTTGCGGGAACGCGCGAGGGAATCACGTCGCTTCAGATGGATATTAAAATCGACTCAATCTCGTTTGCTGTCATGGAGCAGGCGCTGACTCAGGCGAAAGATGGCCGTTTACACATCCTTGGCGAAATGGAAAAGACCATCTCGCGTCCTCGCGGTGAGATCAGCCAGTACGCTCCGCGTATTGAGACGATTAAGATTAAGCCAGAGAAGGTTCGCGAAGTTATCGGCGCTGGCGGCAAGGTCGTAAAAGGCATCATCGAAGAGACGGGCGTTAAGATCGATATCGAGGACGATGGAACGATCCATATCGCTTCGGCTGATCCAGAGAAGACCAAGAAGGCCATTGCGATGATCACTGCGATCTGTGCTGAGGCTGAAGTGGGTAAGGTGTACTCGGGTCGTGTCGTGAAGATCACAGACTTCGGTGCCTTTGTTGAAGTGATGCCGAATACACAGGGTCTTTTGCATATTTCAGAGATCGCACATGAGCGTATTCGCCAGGTGACAGATGTTCTGAAAGAGGGTGATCTTATTGATGTGAAGGTACTTGATATCGACCGTGCTGGCCGTATTAAGCTTTCACGCAAAGCGATCATCACGCAGTAACCCGGGATGGGAGGGGACTGATTTGGCTTCCTTTCCCTGGAATCGTTATCGATTTAAAAAGACAGTGTTGTCGAACGGCGTAAGGGTTGTGACTGAAAGTCACCCGAACGCCGTTGCGGCTTCTGTGGGACTCTTCTTTTCAAAGGGAACTCGCGACGAGGCTCCCGATGAGGCCGGCCTTGCTCACTTTGTTGAGCACATGGTTTTTAAAGGCACTAAAAAGCGAACTGCATTTGAAATCTCACGCGACATGGAAGCAGTCGGTGCGGATATCAATGCCTATACTTCGCGTGAAACGACGTCATTTGTGGCGTTGGTTTGCCTGAGCATTTGGGCCGATCGATCGAAGTGCTTTGCGATCTGGTGTCGCGTCCAACGTTTGCAAAAGACGACGTTAAAATGGAACGCGATGTTGTCATTCAAGAGTTTCGCTCAAGCGAAGACACGCTTGAAGACTGTGTTTACGATCGTCACTTGGAGCGAGCATTCAAAGGGACTCCTTTGGCGAAGCCAATCTTGGGGTCGATCGAATCGATTACCGGAATTACGCGGGAGCGAGTGCTCCGATTCTATCGTCGGCAGTACGTGCACCAGAACCTCGTGGTGGCTGCGGCTGGGCGTGTTGATCACGACGAGGTCTGCGCTCACGTTGAGAAGTGGCTTGGCGAAATCAAGGGGCGCTCGCGACAAGGGCTTCCGGCTGGAACACTGGGTGAGAATCTGGCGGCACAACCGTTTATACAAGTTTTGAGACGGAAAGCCGAACAGGCGCACATTGTCTTGGGAGCTCCGAGCCCCAGTTTTCGTGACAGTCGCCGTTTTGAGGCGATGGTTTTAAATGGCATCCTCGGTGGCGGGCTAACATCTCGACTGTATCAAGAGATTCGCGAACGACGTGGATTGGCCTATGCGACGTACTCGCAGCTCTATTCATTTGTCGATTCAGGCACGCTGCTCATGTACGCGGCGACGGAGCCTTCGAAAGCGCCAGAGACATTTGAAGTGGCAATGGATGAAATTGGAAAACTTCGCGTGAAAGGATTTGAACGCGAGGAAATGCAGATCGTCCAGACTCAGGTGCGTGCATCGACAATTCTTGGTTCTGATGATCCGGAAAGTCGAATGCAGTCCATCGGTATCAATGAGATCGTCTTTGGGCGATATCGACCGATTGGTGAGATTTTAAAAGAGTTTGATCGCGTTAAGCCTGATGCGGTGATGGCTTTAGCAGAAGAGTCTTTAAAGCCAAGCGCGCTTGGCATTACGCTCATGGGGCCTTTACCGGAGAAGCCCATGCGTGAGTGGCTTGAAAGGCAGAGAGAGAAGGCGATCGGTAAAAAGACGCTCAGTAAGGGCGCGTTGAAAAGTAAGAGGAGAAGATCGTAATGGGTTTTTCAAAAGTCGAATTGAAAGTGAAGACGCTTCCCCACTTTAAAGGCGAGCTTCCTCGTTATGAAACGGTTCACGCATCGGGGCTTGATGTGCGTGCGGCCTTAAATGAAGTTGTTGTTTTGCAACCGATGGCGCGAACGATGGTCCCAACCGGCCTGTCCTTTGAGATTCCACCTGGCTACGAGATTCAGGTTCGCCCACGCAGTGGCTTGGCAGCAAAACAAGGAGTAACCGTTCTCAATACACCTGGAACGGTCGACGCGGACTATCGCGGTGAAGTGAAAATCATCCTCGTGAATCTCGGTGAGCACACAGTGGAGATTCGTGATCAGGATCGGATTGCGCAGTTGGTACTCTGTCCTGTGATGCAGGCAAATCTTGTCGTCACGACGGATTTGACGGAGACTGCGCGGGGTGCGGGGGGGTTTGGGTCGACGGGCGTTCGTACCTAACCTAAACTGGCTCACCAGCGTGTGGTTTGGTGATTGTTTTATGGGTCCGGAGTTCGAAACAGGCCTGGTGCAATGTGCACTGGGCTTTGTTTTGAGAGGCGTTTGAGCTTTGCGTTCATTTTGCTTTTCCTCCCACGATGGAGCGAACTTGTCCTCATTGTAAGAGCCAAAACGGTCGAGCTCATGGGCGCTATCGCAGACTCTCGGATGGTGCGCGCGTGCCGAGGTTTCGCTGCCTCGATTGTAAGCGTACGTTCTCTGAGGCAAGCCGTGACGTTTGCTTTGCGCAAAAAAAGCGCCACGTGAACCATCCGCTTTGGATGCTTTTAGTCTCCGGCGTTTCGCTCAGACGCGTGTCGAAAATTCTGCGCATCAGCCGCACAACAAGCGCAAGGAAGCTTCTTTTTCTTGGCCGAGTTGCAAAGCGTGAACTCCGAGAATCACTTCAGTATCAACCAAAGCTCGAGTGCGTTGAGTTTGACGACATGGAGACGTTTGAGCACTCAAAGTGCAAACCATTATCGATCTCGCTTGCGGTTGAATCGGGAACTCGGCGCATTCTTGGTTTTGAGGTCTCGCAGATGCCAGCCAATGGCCCACTCGCCAAAATTGCAAAACAGCGCTACGGCCCGCGTCCTGATCAAAGAATCAGAGGGAGAAAGCGACTGCTTCGCTTGGTGCGAAAGCTTTCAAAACGCAACGTCAGCGAGGTTGCGTGGTTGGCCAAGGTGAGCTTAAGCGCGGAGGCTTTGACCCGCTCTTCTCGCTCAATCACACCGCCGCGATGTTTCGAGCCAACGTGAATCGCCTATTCAGACGAACCTGGTGCACAACAAAAAAGCGAGAGGCACTCACGGCCCATCTCGCCCTCTACTCCGTTTATCACAATCAAAATCTGAAGTGAGACCACAGCTGGCCTGAAGAGATCGCGCCGGCAGTTCCTTGTGCAAAGGCCGCATGACGCATTGATCACCTAAGAAAACACACGATTGTGGGCCAGTTTACTCGCCGAGCCAGCGGCCCAGTGACCACAGCACCGCATGAACAATAGCGAGCACCGAGAACCATTTCAGAACGTGGTTCTTTGGCAGGCTTAACTTTTCGACAAAGCCAACACCAGCGATCATCAGGGCGATGATGAATCCTAGAAGTGAGAGGGGCGGCAGGCTGTCGCCGACGCCGGCTGGGATCCACCAGAAGAGATTGGCGAAGGCGAAAATCGAAGCGCCGGAACGATAGCGAAAATTGAGACCGTAGCCGCCGCGGAAGATGATTTTTAGGATCGAAGTTGTGGCGAAGACGGCGAGAAATGATCCTGTCGGAAGAATGAAAAGGGCGATGAAAAAACGAAGCCAGCTCTGGTGGATAGCGGCGTTGACGAATGAGCCCATGACGCCACTGAAGATCGTCAGAGTGACCCAGGTTGGTGTTTTGAGGTCGGGTGTCTGTTTGATGAAGGCGATCGGGTTTTTGAAAAACTGCAAAACCATAAGGGGCAAGTGGAAGAGTTCATTGGCCTGGTTTTTGGCGCCATCCACGATTTCGTGGGAGAGATGGGCTGAGATATCGATGATCGTATTGACGGAGGTATCGGAAGAGGGAGGGACGGGTGTTGGCTCTGGTTTTGTCGAGGGCTGCCGTCCGACTGATCAGTCATTCCAATATCGGATCACTGTAGATCGCGTTCGGCAAGTGAAACTGCGCGACGGAGTGCTTGATCGATCGAATGATCGTTAAAGGGAGTAACCGATATGACTTTTGGGTTTGTGAAGCTTGGGGGCTGGATGCTGGGGTGAAGAAAAAGATGGGCTGGTTGTTCGAGTTTGGCGAGGGCGTGATCGAGTTCATTGAGTGAAAACCCGGAAGAGAAGTTGTCGGTTGGAGGAAGTTCGAGCTCTTTGACCTCAAACCCGTGTTCACGAAGGGCCAGAGGAATGATGTTGAAGTCGCCAAAGAGGCGAAACAGTCGGCGCTTGCGATTGATGAAAACGAGGGGGTAGCGCGTGAGCAAGATGTTGGGAGTGAGTCCATTTTTGGAGAAGGAGCGGATTTGGTGACGTCGGTAGAGAACCTGAAGCGCGACGGCGGCGATCGAGAGTATGAGGGCGGCGAGGGCGGCGGAGAGCATGAATTGCATTGAAGACATGTGCGATCCCTCGTTGGGTGTGGGAGACTCTAGAAGTGAGTGTCAACGCGAAGGGTGCCGTCGTAGCTCGTCTTATCAAATGTGTCGGTAATAACGGCGTTGCGGGCCGAAATATCGAGCCCAACGCTCATGCGCTCATTGAAGTAGAGGTCGCCCCCGAGGCTGACAATAGATGCAGGTGTGGTGAGGTCGTAGGTCTCGGTTAGAGTTTTCACCATCATGTAGCGGGCTGAAAACCCGACGGCTGCTTTGAGTTGCAGCTTTGATGGTGAGCTCCCGCCAAGCGAGCGGTTCTTCAAGACGAGTTTCAGATCGAACTCTTTGAGCGAGATTCGAGACGCTTGATCCTCGGTCTCGCCGAAACTTCGCATTGAGCCCTCGGCCGCGATTCCGGGATTGAGAATGTCGATGCCGAGAGTGGCTTGGATGCCTCGTCCAGACATGATGGCCTCTTGGCCATTTGGAAGTGCGAGGCCTTGCGTGGTCTGAACCATGCCGACGCCGGCGTGGATCCAGATGTTGTCAAACGGGTCAGTGCTTGAGGTCGTCATGCGGCGCCGGCTGGCCGCGGTTCGAGCCTCGGCGCTGCTTCCCGATTTTTTGGTGAGGTCTTCGACGATGGAGTCGTAGGAAATGTAACTTTCATCGTCGTCGGTTGCGGATTGTGCCTGGGCAAAAGAGGGGGCGAGGCCGAGAAGAGCCACGCAGGTGAGAATGGTGTGAAAAGCAGCAGCCAATCGCATGCGACCTCCAGAGGTGACACCTCTAAGACTATCACCGTGTGCTATTCGGTGAGAGGTGGGGGTGTCTTTCTGGACTGAGGTCGGTGTGAATCTGTGGCGTTTCCGGTCATACTGAAAGAGATGAAATCAGTACGAGATTGGCGATTCTGTGCATATTGTGGCCATCGACGACGGGTGTATGTGAAGGCTCACGTGGGCTTTCTGGATATCGTACTTTGTGCATTTCTCGGGCTACTAGTGGTGACGCCGTTTGCCGACGGTTTTGATCCGAGGGGCTTTGCTGTTGGTGCTGTGTTCTCTGGATTTGCCGAGGTCTTTGTCTCTATTCGTCACCGGCTCAGTTTGAAGTGCTCCAAATGTGGATTTGATCCGATTGTCTACCGCCGCTCACACGACGATGCAGCTCGCTTGGTGCGCGAGCATGCAAAGACTCGCGCTGAAAATCCTCAATCGCTTTTGGCGGGCCCGGTTCGGCCGGTAAAATACCGCGTAAAACGACGGCCTGACGATACGCAGCAACTCTGACTTTTACGGCGGAGGCAAGTTACTGTCCCGCGGGAATGCGTACTCTCATTTTGATTCCGACATACAATGAAAAAGACAATATTGCGCCGTTGATTCAGGCCATCGTCGCCGCCTATGACGTAAGCTCTGTCAAAGCCAAGGCGGAGCTCTCGATCCTCGTGATCGATGACAATTCGCCAGATGGCACGGCCGATGTGGTCCGTGGGCTGAATCACCCGCGAGTCAATCTGCTCTCGCGTCCAGGAAAGCAAGGGCTCGGTAAGGCCTATCTGGCTGGGTTTGATTGGGGCTTGAAGCAGGGTTACGACGCTTTGATTGAGATGGACGCCGACTTTTCGCATCGGCCGGTGGATCTGATGCGTCTCATTCAAGCGCTCCTCGATGGAGCTGATTTTGCGGTGGGCTCACGCTATGTCGAAGGCGGCGGCACTCAGAACTGGGGCCTCATGCGCAAGGTGATTTCGCGTGGCGGATCGCTGTATAGCCGAACGATCTTGGGGCACCCGCTCGGTGATTGGACCGGCGGCTTCAATGCGTGGAAGAAAGAGACGCTGAGGGGAATGGGCCTTGAGCGTGTTCGTTCGGAGGGCTACAGCTTTCAGATCGAACTGAAGTATCGTGCGCTTGAAGCGGGCTTTAAGGGAATTGAAGTGCCAATCCTGTTTGAAGATCGACGGGTTGGACAGAGCAAGATGAGCGCAAAGATTGTCTTTGAAGCCTTTGGCCGAGTTTGGGGAATGCGCTTCGGATGAAGCGGCTTGCTGCTGTCTTTATTGCTGCGATTTGTTTTTCACCATCGATCGCACCGGCTCTGACCGGCGTGGTGATTGTTGAAGAGGCGCAAGTGTATGCCGATGCCGATTTGGACTCTGAGGTGATCGGAGTTGTGCCGGGAGGCACAAAACTACCGCTCTCGAAGGGAACGCGCGGCGAGTACGCGAAGTTTAGAAAGACGCGCATCAAGGATAAGTCTGGCAAGGCAGGCAAGATCGGCTGGATTTCGAGTCTTGATGTTAAAACTGAAACTGAAATTAAGAAACTGAAGGCCAAAGCGAACGCAAAGTCGAAGGGTAAACCGCGTTCTTCGAAAGGCCCATTTGCGAACGAGGAAAAAAATCCGGAGCGCGATGAAGCGGGTGGCGAACTCTTTGTGTTCACTCGCTCTGTTGGTCTTGCAGTTGGAATGGCCGAGTACAAAGAATCGATCAATGGCGGGGACTACAGCGCGAATCTTTTGACCTACGGACTTAAGCTCACAGGTACAGATGTGCTTTTGGGCGGAGCGCTGATGGATGTGAACATTCTTTTTCATTACGGCGCGCCTGAGTACTATGACCGACTGTCGCAGACAAAGCCGACGGGGTTTATTTCGTGGATGGATTTTAATCTGCTCTTACCGGTGATGATGCGTGAGGACTCGTTGATTGGCATCGGCCTTGGTCCACTTCTGGTTTTATCCAATATGTCGGCGTCGGACTCAAATCAAACCTATTCGATGTGGGCATTGAATGCCGGAGTCACAGCCGAAGTGACGGCAGGGGTTCGCTTCGGCGAGGTTGCGCTTCGTTTAGACGGCAAGTATTGGTTTGAGCGACAGACGTATCGTCAGCTGCAGATTGCGCTACAGACCGTTTTTTGATCGCGAGGGGGATACTTTGGAGCCACGTCCAATTGAAGAACTTCGTTCGGAAGTCGTCGATCAAATCGCTGCGGGCGAAGTGGTGGAGCGTCCAGCGCACTTGGTGAAGGAGCTTGTTGAGAACGCTCTTGATGCCGATGCGAAAGATATTGAGGTTGAATTTGATGAGGGCGGTCGCCGCGTTCGCGTGAGCGATGACGGAACGGGTATTCGACCGAGTGATTTAAAGCGCGCTTTACAGCGGCACGCGACCAGTAAAATTTCGGTTGCCGACGATCTGTGGCGGCTTTCTTCGTATGGCTTTCGTGGTGAGGCGCTGGCATCGATTGCAGCGGTGAGCCGGATTGAATTGGTCTCGCGTCCAAAGACAGAGAGTGTGGCGCACCGGGTGTCGGCCGAGTTTGGAACAATCAAAGCGATTGAACCGAGTGCAGGAAACCTCGGGACTTCGGTTCACATTGAAAGCCTTTTGAGAATGTTCCTGCCCGATTGAAATTCATGAAATCCGAGACGGCTGAGACGGCGCAGGTGAAGGCGGTGTTAAAGGCCACGGCACTTTCGCGTCCCGATGTCGGCTTTCGTTTAAAGACGAAGGGTCGTGTTGACCTGCAGTTTCCTGTCGCTTCAGGATTTCTTGCTCGCGCTAGAGGCGTGCTCGGCGTGAAGCTCTATGAGACTGCAGGAGAGTTTGAAGGTTTGAAGGTGGAGGCCGTTTTCTCAGGACCAGAGGATGTTCTAGGGAATGGCAAAGGACTGTGGTTTTTCGTGCAAGGTCGGTGGATTCAAGATCGCTCGCTTCAGGCCGCAGTCGTTGAGGCTTACCGTGGACTTTTGATGCACGGCGAGTATCCGATCGCCGCAGTCAAGATTGTGGTTCCTGACGGTGAAGTTGATGTGAATATCAGTCCGACAAAATCGGCGGTGAAGTTTCGCGATCCATCGCGGGCATTTCGCGCTGTTTCGCGGACCTTGCGTTCGGCGCTCGAACTTGCTCCGTGGATGCAGGATGGAACGCGGGGCGCGGCGACGGCGTCTGGTGCCGTACCGGCTCTGCGCGACGTGAGTGCGGTCTCGGCGGGAGTGAAGTCGGCTGTCAGTCAATATTCGAATCAGTATGCGATGGGTTCGACCGTTCGGGGCGAGGCGCGCTCGGTGAGTGAGTTTACGCGTCCCTATCGCGCAAAGACTGAAGAGTCGGAGGCGCCAGGACCGGAGCGGTCAAACGTTGAGATGACTCGTTTTCCCGGTGGGGAAGATATTTTGCCTATGGCGACCGAGTCGTCGCCAGCACTGGATCCCCACAGGGGAAAGTGGTCATCGCTCAAGGTGATTGGTCAGGCGGGACTCACATATTTGGTTTGTGAGGACGGAGACAAACTGATCTTTGTCGACCAACACGCAGCGCATGAGCGAGTGGCCTATGAGCGTTTGATGCGGGCGTGGCGCGAGGGTGGAATCGAGGCGCAGGCGCTTTTGATTCCACTTGTGATCGAGCTTGAGCCTGAAAGTTTAGAGGCGCTTTTGCTGCAGACACAGGCTTTGGCGAAGATGGGTTTTTCAATTGAGGCGATGGGGCCAAGATCGCTCGCGGTCAGCTCGTTTCCTGCGCTGTTGAAAGAGTCAGCAGTGAAGAGTGGGCTTGAGGAGCTAGCGGCACGAACACTGGAGCGTGGTGGAAGCTTCGTCGTTGAAGAAAAAATTGGCGACGTGTTTGCGCGAATGGCCTGTCATTCGGTAGTGCGAGCGGGACAGGCGCTGGGGCTTGAGCAGATGCGCTCGCTCCTTGAGCAAATGGACGAGTTTCCTCTCTCGAGTTTCTGTCCGCACGGACGTCCCGTGTCGGTTGAGTATCCGTATGCGCGTCTTGAGCGCGATTTTGGGCGGACGGTATAGTGGCAGCGCCCCTTGGATTTGTGGTCGGTTCGACGGCAAGCGGGAAGTCTGACCTTGCGGTTGCGGCCGCATTGGCGTGCGCGAAGAGCCGGCGTCCAGTGGAGATCATTTCTGCTGATAGCGTTCAGATCTATCGAGAGCTTGTGATCGGCTCGGCTAGGCCGAGTGAACAGGATTTATCGTCAGTTCCGCATCATTTGATTGGTCATGTTTCGGTCGCCGATGACTACACAGCAGCCGATTTTGCGCGCGAGGCCACCGCTATCATTGCTCGGTCGCCGGAGACGCCGTTTTTAGTTGTCGGTGGCAGTGGTTTTTATGTCCAGGCACTGATGCGTGGGCTCTATCCGATTGAAAAAGCAAATCCGGCGGTTCGGTCTGAGCTTGAGGGACGAGCGCAAGTAGAAGGACTTGAGGCGCTTTACCGCGAGCTGCAAGCAAAAGACGCCGAGACAGCGGCGAAGATTGCCTCCCAGGACCGATACCGAATCATCCGGGCGCTTGAAATTCTGGCTGGCCTACCGACCGGCGAAACTCTAAGCCGGATTCGCCGGGAGTTTGAGGTTTCATCAAAAGAGCATCTTGCACGGTTGTTTCCGGGCCGAGCGATTGCGACTTTTGGTTTAAAGATTGATCGCGAGCGTCTGGAGGGGCGAGCGAGACTTCGGGCAGAGTTGATGCTGCGTGAGGGGCTTGTTGCCGAGACGGAGGCGTTGAGATCGTACTGGTCGCGTCCCGTGCTTCAGTCGGTCGGGTATCGTGAGACCATCGAGCATTTGCGGGGGGAAATTCCGCTTTCTGAACTTGTTCCGGCGATTGTCAGTAGCACGCTTCGCCTAGCAAAGAAGCAGAGGACTTGGTTTAGCCGCGATGACGCGACTCAGTGGTTCGATGCCCTGACGGAACGCGAACGGGCCGTGCAGAATTTAGCGGCATTTGCTGGCGCGAGCGAGGCCTAAACATCCGAGCGTGTCGCCTTGACTCAGGCCCCGAGGACCGCGATTCTCCGATCATGAAGAGTATGACTGGATTTGGCCGATCAAAACGGGCTCAGGCCGCACCGCAGACTGCGGCTCCTGCGCGCCTGTCGACTCGTGCGTCGAGCAAAGGCAGTCGCAAGACGAAAACTGCGGCAGGAATGCTCCTTCCAGAAGCTTCGATTCGATCGGTGAATGGTCGATTTCTTGAAATACGAATCCATATGCCGCGAGAGTGGACGGAGCTTGAGGGCGAAGTTCGATCGATGATTCAGCGGCGTATTGCACGTGGCACGGTCGACGTCTATCTTAGTCGCGCAAAGCAGGCATCGACCTCGGTAAAAGTTGAGGTCGATCAGAAGCTCGCACACGAATGGATGCTGGCGTTAAAGTCGCTCGCGAAAGAGGCGGGACTGAAAACATCAGAAATTCCATTTGATGCCGTGATTCGAGCGCCCGACATTTTGAAAGTTGTTGTCGACGACCGGCTAACGGAATCGGATCGCAAAGAGATCATGAGTGCGGTTGCTGGTGCGCTCGACTCTTTGGATCGCGAGCGTCTTCGTGAAGGAGCTGAAACTCAGCGTGAACTGTTGTCGTTGATTGGTGCGCTTGAGGTGGTCGTTAAGAAGGTGAGCGAACTTGCAGAGCAACAGCCTGATGATATTCGCGTGCGTTTGAAATCCCGTATGGATCGTCTTGGTCAAAGTGGGCTTCAGGGCTTGAGTCCTGACGATGCGCGATTTCATCAAGAGGTGGCACTGCTCGTTGATCGCGGCGATATTCGCGAAGAGATCGCAAGACTTTCGGCCCATCTTCGGGTGTATCGCGACTTGGTCGCCGGCAAAGAGCCCGCCATTGCTGTCGCGGGCAAAAAAGGGACGCCGGCTCAAGTCGGCGATGCAGAACAGCCGATCGGTAAGACGCTGGACTTTTATGCCCAGGAGTTACTTCGCGAGGTGAACACCGTTGGTTCGAAGAGCCAGAACGCAGAGCTCACGCGAATTGTTGTTGAAGCAAAGACTCTCGTGGAAAAAATTCGCGAGCAGGTTCAGAATGTCGAGTGAGGGAAGGCATGTCTAAAGTGAGCATGATCATCGTGGCGGCACCAAGCGGCGCTGGGAAATCCAGCTTCGTTGAACGCGTCACGCGTGAGATGCCGATCCTCGTTGATACTGTGACCTACACCACGCGTGGAATGCGAGCCGGTGAGTCCGAAGGACATCCCTATCATTTTGTTTCGCACGATCGATTTGAAGAGTTGATCAAACAGAACTTTTTTGTGGAATGGGCGCGGGTTCACACGAATCTCTATGGAACTCCGCTCAATCAGCTTGAAGACGCATGGGCGGCGGGCCGGGTCGTCATTATGGACATCGATGTCCAAGGGGCTGCGACGTTTAAAAAGAAGTACCCGGATTGTGCGACGGTCTTTATCTTGCCGCCGTCGATAGACGAACTTCGGCGCCGCGTTATCAAGCGCGATGGCGGGGCTCCAAAGGACCTTGATATTCGGATGCAGAATGCGCTTCGGGAGATTGCTGAAGCCGACCCATTCGATCACCGCCTGGTGAACGCCGACTTTGAGCGCTCTTATGCTGAATTTAAGAGGCTGGTTGCACGTTTGACTGGAAGCTCGACGGAGCGGCAGAGGCCTTGCCATCACTTTTTGAGGGGTTCCTGAACGAAAGTCCTTGAACCTTAGGGGCTGGGGCGATACTTTTTCGCGCTATGGCACGAGTTACCGTCGAAGATTGTCTCGATAAAGTTGAGAACCGTTTTGCTCTGGTGCTTTTGGTTGCGAAGCGCTCCAAGCAGCTCCTCAAGGGCGCAGCCGCGACTGTCTCTGGTCGTAACAACAAGTACGTTGTAACTTCACTTCGTGAAGTGGCGGCGGGCTCTGTTCGTTTTGAGGCTGTTGACGAGACCGAACAGATTGCACAGGTCGAGAAGGACCTGAATCGCTAGGCTGTTCGCTTTCCGCGTTTAAATGCTCGAAATTTCGACTATTCTTTAGTTTCTATCCTCCGATAAGGGGTAGAGAGAAAAGAGCAGTGCGAGGGGCATGGGCGAGCACGCAGCAGCAGAACTCATATCAGAGAAATCACCCGAATCGCTTGAGGATCTTCTCGAGAGGGTGAAAGCCTATGATCCAAGCGCCGATCTGGGATTGATCGAGCGCGCCTACACCTTTTCAGAAAAAGCTCACGAGGGACAGTTTCGACGAAGTGGCGAGCCGTATGTCACGCACCCACTGGGGGTAGCAGCGATCTTGGCCGATCTGCGCCTGGATCCCGCAACGGTGATCACCGGGCTTTTGCACGACACAGTCGAGGATACGAAAGCCACTTTGCCCGATATTGAACGCGAGTTTGGCAAGGCCGTGGCTGAGCTTGTTGACGGTGTGACGAAAATTTCGCGAATGACGTTTCGAAACACCCACGAGAAGCAGGGCGAGAATATTCGCAAGATGATCGTGGCGATGGGTAAAGATGTGCGCGTGGTTCTGGTGAAGCTTGCGGATCGGCTTCACAATATGCGTTCGCTTTCGCATATGCCGTACGAGAAGCAGCTCAGGATTGCTCAAGAGACTCTTGATATCTATGCGCCGCTGGCGGGCCGACTGGGTATCATGTCGATCAAGATT
This sequence comes from Bdellovibrionales bacterium, assembly GCA_016713885.1. Classification (GTDB taxonomy): domain Bacteria; phylum Bdellovibrionota; class Bdellovibrionia; order Bdellovibrionales; family JAMPXM01. The sequence goes on from JADJOF010000003.1 coordinate 165,755, forward strand.
GAGCTTGAGGATCTCTCGCTCCGATTTTCAAAGCCCGACATGTACTATCAGCTCGCAAGCCAAGTCGCGAAAAAGAAGACCGAGCGCGAGAAGTACATCGAGGAAGTGAAGCGGCTTTTGTCGAATGAGCTTTCGGCGCGCACCAAGATCAAGTTCGATATCTACGGTCGACCAAAGCATCTGTATTCGATCTATAAAAAGATGCAGGCGAGGCAGCTCGATTACGATCAGATTCACGACCTCTTGGCGTTTCGCGTGGTCGTTGGGTCGATCGGTGAGTGCTATGAGGTGCTGGGGCACGTGCACTCGCTCTGGAAGCCTGTACCTGGTCGGTTTAAAGATTTCATCGCCATGCCGAAGGTGAACAACTATCAATCGCTGCACACGACGGTGATTGGCCCAGGGGCGGAGCGGATTGAAATTCAAATCCGGACCAATGACATGCACATGGTCGCTGAGCGCGGTATCGCCGCTCACTGGAAGTACAAAGAGGGCGGGAAGCCGCTGTCGACGGATCAAAAGTTTGATTGGTTAAGAGACCTTGTGTCGCTGCATCAGCAGGTCCGAAATCATGATGAGTTTTTGGAAACTGTAAAGACGGATCTTTTTGATCGTGAAATCTATGTCTTTACGCCAAAGGGCGATGTGCGCGAGCTCCCTGATGGCGCAACACCTATCGATTTTGCGTACGCAGTTCACACGGATGTCGGGCATCACTGTTCAGGTGCGCGCATCAACGGTCGGATTGTTCCTCTGAAAACACGACTTCGAAACGGTGACACGATTGAGGTGATGACGAATCCCAATCAAACGCCGTCGAAGGATTGGCTCAAGAACTGCGTCACCACGCGAGCGAAATCGAAGATTCGTTGGTTTGTCACAAACGAAGAGCGTAAGCGTGCGATGGAGCTCGGGCTCGATCTGCTGGAGAAAGAGTTTGCGAAGTTCAAGGTGTCGAAGGATCGATACTTGCGACCATCGGGAGAGCTGGATCGTGTGAATCGCCATTTTAAGGCGCATGATCTTGATGACCTGCATGTTCAGATTGGCTACGGAAAACTGACGGCGATAGAGGTGCTTCAGCAGTTTGTTCCAGACCTGAAGGTGCAAGCGCCGGCTGAAGAGGAAAAGCCAAAGAGTTTCTTAGAGAAAGTTTTTTCGAACGCAGGCAAAAAACCCAGTAAGTCGAAGTCGATTATCAAGGTCGACGGGATGGATGACTTACTTGTGCGCTTTGCTCGTTGCTGTAACCCAATTCCTGGCGACCCTATTTCAGGTTTTATCACTCGAGGGCGGGGGATTACGATTCATCGTTCGGATTGTGAGAAGGCCTTTGAGGTCGATAACGATCGTCAGATTGACGTTGAGTGGACTGTTGATACGACGCCAGAAGGCATGAGCCGCAATGTTCGATTGCGTGTGATCAGCCAAGATATTCCGGGGCTTTTAAAGAGCATGTCAGAGGCGTTTGCTTCGCGCAGCGCGAATATTCTCAACGTTCAGGCGCGTACAACGAAAGATCGCAAGGCGGTCTGTCAGTTTGAGATTGCCGTCCGCGACACCAATCACCTGACACAGGTGATTGCAGATCTACAGAAGATTCCGGGTATCATCGCAGTTGAGCGATTTTAAAATCTAAACCCCATTCCGGCGCGTGCCGCGATGAGAGAAGTGCTCACGTCGTTACTGGGCGGGAACATGCCGTATTCGCCAGTCAGCTGAAAGTAACTGTTGCCACTCATGACGAAGTTCATGCCGCCGCCAGCGTAAAACACGGTCGTCGATGAGATGCGGTTGACGTCGAGAATATTCGACGATTTCGAAACCGGGAAATGGAGGCCAAGCCCACCCATCGCAAAGGGTGCATGCTGCCTTCTCCGAAGTCGTACTTTAACATCAGATCGAGTGCGGCGTAGAGGATCTCTCTGTTTTGTAAGATGCGCCTTGTGCATTGAATTGTTCGGCACCAGCGCGGGCATAGAGGGAGAGGCCACCGCTCACGGGGACATCGGCGAAGCCTTTGACGCTAAATCCTGAGCCAGTCATCGATGCCGATACGGGTGATGAGATGGTTTGTGTATCCATCGAATAGCCGCCGAGGAGACCAATGGTCATGTCTTTAAAGAGGGTGGCAGCACCTGCAGTGCGCGCTGACTTTTTCTTCTTTGTCGACTGCTCATCGCTCGCGGCATCGTCAGTGCTCGCCTGCTCATCATTGCCGTTCTCGTCTTGAGATTTTGCTTTGGATTTTGAGGCCATGATTTCCATGCCTTCTGCGGCGTTGCCTTTCAAAACCTTCACGACGGCTTTGCCATTTTTAAATTTAACGACTTCGAGCAGTGCCTTTTTTTTGCCGCCATCCATCGCAAAAAACTTATCCCCGGCGGCAACTTTGGCTTCCGTGTCGTCAAAGACGACAATGGCTTGCTTGCCGCGTACTTTTTCAATCGAATCGGCTTGCGCTGATCGCGAAAAGCCGAAGCTCAGGCTTGCGAGAACAGTGAAAAGAAGAAGTGTCGATCGAACGGTTGTGCTGTGTCGATGCTGCATGAGTCCCTCGCTGTACCCAGTTTAGGGTGTAAGAAGGAAGTCTGCATCATTATCTGGAGATCGGACGGACCAATGTCTGATGTGGGATTTGGTCGGTGGGAGCAAGGGGTCCAAGGCAAACGTGCGATTGATCGAGTAGCGTAAATTCCTCGGTACATGCAGTGGTGAGGCGCTGGCCAGATTGAGTCGCCGCACGCGAGTCGAAGGCATCGCGATCAGTATTGCGGTAGATCGAGCAGCCGGTGGTCAGGGCGAGACAGGTCGCCAGACATGTTACGACGGAAACGAGCGCCTGTGACGACGCTCGTTTTCGAAAAAGTAAGTTTGAATGGGTTCCGCTATTAAAACGGAATGTCTTCAGATGTATCAAAGCTTGGCTCGGGGCTAAAGTCTTGGAAGCCGCCGGCATCCGCTTGCGCTGCGCGCGGACCACCAGAGGTGCGTTCGCTGTTGCCTGCATAGCCTGAATCTTGAGCGCGCTCGTTTGGGCCACCAAGGAACTGCACGGTGTTGGCAACGATTTCGGTCGAGTATTTTTTCTGACCCTGTTGATCTTCCCAAGAGCGAGTTTGTAGACGGCCTTCGACGTAAACTTGGCGGCCTTTCGCGAGATGGCGCCCGCAGATTTCAGCAAGCTTTCCCCAGACAACGATGCGATGCCACTCGGTACGCTCTTGTTTGTTGCCATCCTTATCGACCCAGTTTTCGCTGGTCGCAACGCTGAGGCGTGAAACGGTGCCGCCGCTGCCGATTTGCTTTGTCTCCGGATCTGCACCCAGTCGACCGACGATGATGACCTTATTAACTCCTGCCATGTTGAAATCCTCCTGCCGGCTCGTAAACTTGAGAGCGCCTGAAAAGCGCTCTGGTTGTTGCTTTCGTGTTGTTTCTGGCGCCGGATGCCAAAAAATTTGAGTCACGCTATCGAATGAGCGACAGGAGTCAAATGGGAGTCGGTGGGGTTGGGCTCAATATGCTTTGCGTTGAAAGATAAGGCCACTTGCGCTTTGCGTTATGGCTTCTCAAACTGAGGAGGACCCGGCTGGGGCGGCTCGGACGCGAAAAGCGTACTTGAGATTGCCGGCCTGCTCGGACTTGTACTTGTCCACCATGAGAAGCGGGAGAGCGAGTCCCGATTTTGACATTGAATCCATCAGGCTTTTGGAAACATTGAGTTCGACGCGAAGGTCGAAGGCGCCAAGGGCAGGGCGGGTGCTGGCGCCATCTTTACGAAAGGACAGACCGAGGTCGCCGCGAACTCGACCCGAGAGCGAGTCATTGGGTTTGCCGAACGCGAAATCTTCGATCAGCAGCTTGCCATCGGAAAGTTTGGCTTTGAGATCGAGAACAGCAAGTTGCAGCGATGGAGTTTGAATGGGGCCCATGCCTGGAAATGAAATCTGTGAGCTTGGAATAACCACAGCGCTGCCTTGAACAGCAACGTCAGTCTCGGGCTGCTCCTCAAAGCTTGGGTCGAGAGTTCCACTCAGTGTTGAATTGATCTTTCCTTGTAGCCCAAGGGAAAGTAGCCCGGATTGTTTGAGAGCTTCAGAGAGGGGTGCAAGGGAAAGGTCTTGAATATCGGCCGAAATATTTTGGCGATTGGCTCCCGCCTTGGTCTTGCCGGCGCTGCTAAGGCTGGCCTTGATCGTCGATTCAAAGAAGCCGTCGGCTTCAATCGTTCCGGCTGGTGACTGTGAAAAAACCGAGAGCAGACTGGGCTTGGCGGTGAGGTGGTCGGCCGCAAGAGACGGGAGGCCTGGGGCGTCGAACTCGAAGTCTGTCAGCTCAAAGGCGATCGGGAAGCCAAAGGACAGGCCGGCCTCAGTGAAGTCAATGGCAACACCTTCGCCAAGCTGTCTTGAGAGTGTCGTGGCGACAACTGAACGCAAATCGCCATAGGGGAAAATCAAAAAGGTAAGGGCGAGTGCGATACCCGGAATGAGCAGGATCTTTCCGATATGGCGAAGTGCGAACTGCCAGCCTGATTTGATGGCTCGAGAATATCGTTCATGGTTTTTTCCCAGGAATGGCAAAGCTGACGATTTTATAAGTTGTATCAAAGTAAGAGCCGGCCTGCGTGCCCGCTTTGACTTCGAGGCCGATCATGCGCGCCGAATCTGAGACCGTCAGAAGTGAGTGACCGACTTCGATGATCTGATTGACGTTGAGATTGGCGAGATGAACTTCAACACCTTTCTGTTCAACTTCGTTTGGAATGAAGCTGCTCGACTGAGGGCCGCGGTTGTCGAAGGGCGAAATGGATTTGATCTGTTCGGGTGGAATTCTTGCTGCGACGATCGCGTTTCGAGAACGGCTCTCGAGTTCGCCAGCTGAGAGTGGTAAAGGCGCGGTTGGAGCCAGAGCCGACCTGCGTTTGGCTCGATAGAGATCGAGGATGAGATCGCGATTTTCATCGAAGAGGGCGAGGTTGTCGCTGCCGCTGGTGTAGTAGCCCATTGGAATCTGAATCACGATGTAAGCAAATAGAAAGCCAACCGCCCCCAGCAGAACCTTCTGCATTGACGGATTGAGTGAGTCGTAGCGCTCTTTGAGTTGCATGTAGGCATCGGTCTCTTCGATCGCCGCTTTTGCGGCCTGTAGCGCTTCGAGAACTCGATCTTTGATATCGTCGACAATCATGAGGGCCTCAGTATTTTAGACTTCGCGTTTTCGAGTTAGCGTTTCCGATTCACTTTAAACGAGTAACCAAACGGTGCGCCGGGTGCGCCCTGACGAACACTTGTTGGCGCAGTTTTTTGCAGAGTGCCCGAGCGCGCCATTCCCTGCAGTTCTTTTTCGAGGCTTGAGAGGATGTCTGCTCCTTGCGTTCGCCCTTCGATCACGACGTCGTCGTTATTGATGCTGAGGCGATCGACATCGAGGCCACGGCCTTCTTTGGGCGGGAGCTGGACGGGGAGGCGCTCGGACATTTGGAGTAGAATATCGAGTGCCGGAATATGTGAGTCCAGTGCAGCAAGGGTCGTCCGATTTTTAATCTCGCGCATCTCGGAGTCGATGTACTTTGAGACGCCGTCTGCGGTTGCCTGGGAGCCTTTTAGATTGGCGGCGTTCTTGGCGGCGACAGTGAGCGACTCGTCAGAAACGGTTGCGAGATCGAGGGTGATTCCTTCGCGGAACATGGCATAGGCGAGGAAAATCACAAAGACTGAAGCTGCGATTTGAACTGTTGGCTTCCAGGTTTCCCAGAAGACGCGAACGGTCTCGTTGGTTTGCGCGAATATTCCGCGGCGCAAATTGATGGCTGGATTTTTGGGCTTTCTGAGCCCTTCAATGGCAAGGCCGATCGCTGTTCCTGCGGCATTTTCGACTTGTGGACTGGTGTCGATGCGCAGTTGGACTTTGCCAGAGCTGGCGAGAGCGCTGAAGTACTCGAGTTGATTGACGGGAACTTCAATTGACTGTGTGAGCCAGGGCGCAAAGTTCTGAATCTGCGATGCCGAGCCGGTCAAAAAGATCTCGCGAACGTCAGCGCCGGCCGTCGTTTTGACGTCGAGAAGCGAGAGCTTCAGTTCGCGCAAAAACGAAGTTGCGGAATCAGTAATGGCCTTATGCATAGCCAGTTGATCTCGCGTGGCACCAGAGGTGTTGAGGAGAACGAAGCTCTTTGACTGTAAGACCTTGATCGCCTCAATGTGCGGAACTTTAAATGTGGCTTCAATTCCGGTACAGGCATCGGCTCCGCCCCATTGGATCGACCGGATCGCCACGGGCTTTGATTGTCGATAGACAATGAGCATCGAGTGAGAATGGCCAATTTGCAGGATCGCGTGGGCGGGCTGAATCTCGTCGGTACGAATGGTCTCATCGCCGAGCGTGGCTGGCGCAGGGTTCTGTGGAGGTGCGGCTGACCAATTATCGAAGATATTAGAGAGTGCGAAGCCTTCGGCTGTGACAAGGCCTGGCTCAAAGCCGCCATCGCGGGCCTGGCCGATCGCAGTCTGAATGGGCTCGTGCGGGCAGGCGACGGCGAGAACGTCGGCGGCATTCGGAAACATCTCAATTGTTCGGCCGTCGAAAATAGTCTCGGACATGTCAAACGGCACGTCCTCTTCAAGTTCGAAGGGCAGACTTTTTAGAATCTTCTGACGCTCGCGAAATGGAAAGCGCTTGAGACGAACAGACATAAAGGATTGTGGCACGGCGACAACCCACTTCGTGTCACTTGCCGAGTGCGTGGCGAGATACTGTGACGAGAAGGCGCGAAGCTTTTCGATGATCTCAAGCGCCTGGTCTTTTGTCGGGTCGGTCGAAAGCGCCATCTCCCAAAACTGGTTGATTGAGAGACCGCGACTCGTGCTCTCCGCTTCGATGATTTTGATGCTCGATTTTCCAATATCAACGCCGAGACTCTTCATGTTGTTGCCAGTCTATCGAAGGTCATTGCTCATTCCAATACACAATCTTCGGTCTTTTTAATGGCGCCGGAGTCGCCGCAGGTTTTTGATCTTTTTTTGCGTCTGCAGGCGGTGGGGTTGGTGTTGGCGTGGGGGCCGCAGCGTTGGGCGTTTTGGTCTTCGCTTGCTCTAGGAGTGCGGCCTCGAGACGCGTTCGAATTTTGTCTTGATCGAAGACGATCGCAACGATGTCGCTCTGTGCTTGGCCTGATTTGCCGGTCGATTGAATTTTAAAATTTGTTTCTGGCTCAAAGACCAGGGGGATTTTGCCGCCATCGGCTGATTCGAATGGATTACCATTGATGCCGATGGAGTTGAGGTAGCCGACAAACTCAGCCTCGTCTTTGAAAGGACCGCGTTTGGGATCTTTTCGATCATTTAAGATCCGCTCAACGCGCTCGGGATTGAAGGCCGTGCCGAAGGCAAAGAAGACTTCTTTCGGGGCCTGGTTGACGTTGATACCTTTGGCTCCATAGAGCGTGAGCGATGGAGCAAGGACCGCATAGAACTCATCCGTCACTCCAATGATCTGATGAAGTTCTTCGAGCGACTTCAGCGGTTGATTGGGCGGGAGCTCGCCGGTATTGTCTTCGCGGCTATAAAGTGAACTCTCGTCGCCGCCGTTTCGGCCCTCTTTGTCGGCGTCGATCCAGTCGGCGATATTGTTGATGAGTTCTTGAAAGTTGACGCCCCGATGTCTTCGGCCGAACTCTTCGTCATTCTCCATTCTTGAAGTGAAGATCTGGAGAATTTGATTGTTTGCTGCTTGAGCCATGATTTTCGATGGAGAGCCAAGGTCATTGATATCAATCTTGGCACCTTCAGATTCGATCGTTGCAAAGTAGCTCGCCTTGATGGCGCTCATGTCGGAGTTTTTAACTGCCTTTTGAATTTGATCCTTGTCGACGGCCGAGGCCTCTTTTGGAATTGGAGGCGGCCAAAGAAAGGGTTGCCGCCAGATTTCGTCGAGGATGGTGGGATCAGGGAGCATTGCTCCGGCCATGGACTGCGCTTGTTTGAAAATGTGGATGCGCATAAGGCTCATCTCAACGCCGGCGCGAGCCGCCCAATAGGCGCGAACACGATTCACAGATTGTGTTGTGACGACGTATTCGACGCTGGTTTCGTACATGATTTCAGTGGCAATCACCATGAGGAGCGTAGTTGCAAAGAGTGCAAGCATGAGGGCCGCGCCAGTTTTGGCGCGCATGATTTGAAAAGAGCGTGAGCCTTGAAGGAGAGTAAAAAAATGGCGCCAGTTTGATTTTCGGTTCACTTTTGAGCTCCCCCTGGTGGGATCTGGGACTTTCCGATGGTGCCGGCCTCGGTGGTGGACTTATTCTCGCTGGGGTCGATATTGTTGGTAAAGCGGAGCGGCGCAAGCATTGTCATCGCGTAGGGTTTTGATTTTGGATTGTTCTGATCATGAATAGCCAAAGTGACTTCGACTGCGTCTGGAAAGTTGCCTTTTTTATCGGATTTTGTTGAGTCCCATTCGTCGACGAAGTCCGTTTGGCCTGCTTCGATATAGCGCAGTTTAAACGTGGTCACGTTTTGAATGAGCGCCACAGAGTTTTCGTCGCGCGAAAGGCTGTCGATTTTGAATTCAGTGTCGAGAACAGTTTTTTCAGTTCGAACAAGGCAGCGCGATTGCGACTGTCGCTTGCCTTCTGATCGACAGTTTTGCAGTGAGTATGAGATTTTGCCTGATCACTCTCTTGTGCATCCATAAAGCGTCGAACGTGGTTTTTGACCGTGAAAAGAAGGCCATCGCCAGTGCCGACAAAACCGGTGAGCTGTCGAGGAGTGGGCATTGGTGTTGCTGATGCGAGCGGGTCAGGAGCCTGAGCTTGATCGCTTTTTGAACCGTCGGCGGGTGCGGCGCCACCAGTCGGAGGCGTGGCACCGTCGGCGGGGGCTGTAGTCTCAGTTTTTTTCTCTGCTGCTGATTTTTTACGGAGCTCAAGGATTTGATTGTAGGTCGAGACGGTGAAGTCTCGATGGTGAAAGGCAGAAGCGATGTCGCCGGCGATGAGTCGCATGGCATCGCGAAGAGCAGACTCTTCTTCGATTTGCAGCTGAATCTTCGCTTTGCTCTGTAGGCCAGTTTTGATTGATTGCGCAATCATGACGCTAAGACCTGCAAGAATGACGAGCGCCACCATGATCTCAATAAGAGTAAAGCCGTGTTCGGAGGAATGGAGGCGAGGTTTCATCTTAGCCGCCCATTCCCGATGGAAGACCACTGATTGAGAGCGGCTTTGTGTAGTCCATGAAATAGGTTGAAATCGACTGCCTGATCTCTTTCTTTTTTCCTTTTTGGCTCTGGTAGATGACGGTCACAGTCACTTCTTTAACTGCCGTTTTCATATACTCAGAGACGGTTTTGGCAATCAGTGCTGCGATCTCGTTATTTTTCGTGTTGCCGTCGCTCCGACCGCCAATCAGACCCGAAAGATCGGGCATTTCGAATTCTCTAGAACGCATTTCCCAGCGGTAGCCCGTATAGGGGCCTTCAAATTCTCCGCCGTCGTCTTCCTTGATTTCAGTGAGCGGCTTTCCGCGGTACTCGAGGTCGATCTCGGTGATTTTTCTTTCAAGAAGGAGTGCTATATTGGAATTCATGCGCGCCTTTTCGATGCGCATGAGGTTGCCGCTCCACGAATTGCCTATGACGATGAGGGCACCCACCATAATCATCATCGCGATGACGGTTTCAATGAGCGTAAATCCGGCTTGCGAGTTTTCTGGTCGCGTCACTGCCCCCTCAGGTCTTTCAGGCTGACTTTGCGGTTGATGATTTCCGCTGAGCCGGTGAGGGGGTGAATGACGACGCTCCATGCAAGCGCCTTGCGGTCGCCGATCTTGATGACGGCCTCATCCGAGAGTCCCTGTGGCAGAAAGTTCACATAGGCGATACCTTGCGTGATCTCTTTTTTGCGACCCGCAATTTCAACACCCTCAAAAACGAGACCTGTTGTGAGTTTTGCCTCGCCGAACTTCGGGTCCTTTTCAAACTTAGCGCGTTTTCCGACGATGTCTTGTTTTTGCGAATCGGTGAGTTTGCTGAGTTCCTCTTCCTGGACTTCTGAGAGTTGAAGCGCAACTCCGGGAGCGCTTTCGATCCAGAAGCGATGACCGTTTTCGTCATCCATCATAATGGCCAGGCGGTAGGTCGAGTGCTGAAGCTTTGCGGCGGTTCGGATTTCGCGCGTTTGAATGGCGAATTTGCGAATCTGCGACCTACGGTTTTCGCTTGGATTGAAGAGCTTAGTTCCACCGATCGCCATGATGCCGACGATGATCACAATGACCACCATCACTTCGATAAGAGTAAAGCCGCGCTGTCCAGTCGATGGAGTTCTCACGGCTCCATCGTAGCACGGACTAGGGTTCAAATATCAATCGGCGAATCGAGCTGATTCTCAGTCCGGATCCGTACTAAGAAGGTCTTTTTCGGCACCAGTGCCGCCGGCCCGGGCTTTTTTGCCAAGACTTTTCAAAACAAAAGATGAGCCATCTGATTCGTAGATCAACGGTTTCTTCCAGGCGTCTTTTGGAATGTCTTTTAGATACGGTTCTGGTCCCCAATTGGGGCATACGTCTTTACCGGGGTCTTGAACTAGCGCCTGTAGACCTTGCTCCGTAGTGGGATAGTTGCCGCAGGTCGAATTGTACATTTCAAGCTGCTGAGAAACTTGTTTGAATTGAATCTTAGTTTGTTGCACCTCTGAGTTTGCAAGGCTTGTAAAAACAGTCCTGCCGAGAGTTGCAAGGAGTCCACCGATAATGACGATAACGACCATGATCTCGATCAGGGTCATACCTCTTGAGTTGAGTTTGAATCGGACTCCGAGTGAAGAACGCGAGAGAGGGGTCATGAGTTTATGCGGAGTCGTTTTTGTGGTCATTGCGTTGGTGTCCTTTCCGATAGGGGGATCGGTGGCTCGTAGAATACGACGTCTCGTCGTTTCGCTCAAGAATGCGTTACCTGATTTTTCACAGCACAAGGCGTCCAGACCAAGGTCTAGCCACTGCCAAGGTTCGACATCTCAAAGATGGGCACCATGATTGAAAATACGACGCTTCCAATCAGCGCCCCCATCACGACAATCAGAAGTGGTCCGAGAGCTGAGGTGAGGCCTTCGATTTCGGTTTCGACTTGAAAATCAAAGCTATTGCTGACTTGTGTGAGCATGCCTTCGAGTTCGCCTGTTTTTTCGCCAATCGCGATCATGTGAATGACGATTGGAAAGAACTGTCCGGATTTTTTAAGGGGAGCGGCGATCGATTCACCCTCGCGAATATTATCGCGAGCCTCTTCAATGGCTTTGGCGAGGACAGAGTTTCCGACCACGTTTTTTACGATATCCATGGCTTGGAGCATTGCAACGCCGCCTGTCAGCAGCGTTGCGAGAGTGCGGGTAAATCGGGCCACGGCAATCATGCGAGCGAGTCGGCCGATGAGCGGAAGTTTGAGAACAATCTGGTCCCATTGCTTTGAACCACTGGGGGAATTCTTCCAGGAGCGGAACATAAAATACGCAAAGACGCCGGCGATCAGAAGCGGTAGCCAGTAGTCGACGAAGATGCCGCTCGTCCCGATGACAAGTTTTGTGTACCAGGGGGAGCTCCATCTCGGCGCTATCAAAAATAGAAGTCATCTTAGGGACGACGAAGATGAAGATCACGCCGAGCATAGCGACTAAGAATACGGTCATGATGATCGGATAGAGAACAGCTGTTCGGACTTTTGAAACCAGTGCATTCTGCGCTTCGGTGAACTCGGCCAGGCGAATCAGAATGGTGTCAAGGGTTCCAGTGGCTTCGCCGGCCTTGCACATCGTGATAAAGATATGCGAAAAAATATTAGGGTATTTCGCAAGCGCCTTATGCAGTGTTGACCCTTCGTTGACCTGGTTTTTGATATCGCTGACGGCGACTTTGAGAATCGGGTTTTCCATTTGGTCGGCGACAGCAATGAGCGAGTCGACAAGCGGAATGCCAGCTTTGAGAAGTGTTGCAAGCTGACGGGTCAGATTGGCGACCTCGTTGATGGCAACAGAGCCTGTGGCGCGTCCGGTGTTGTGTTTGGCCTCGGCGCGAGTCTTGTCTCTTTGATGTCAGTAACGAAAATGCCGTCTTTTTTAAGTTTCGCTCGTGCGTTGCGCGCGTTGTCGGAGTCGATCGTCCCGCGAACGTTCTTTCCTGCTTTGTTGAGACCTTTGTATTCAAAAACCGGCATAGTCTAAGTGTGACCAGTCGCTTGCAGGGTGGCAAGTCTCGACTGTTGAACGAACGCGAATCAATTCGACATTGCTTTGCTTGCGATCGACCGGGAAAATACGGTGAGCGAAGAGGGGTGTCGTGAATCGGCGTCAGTTTGTACTCATCGGCGGGATCTCGCTTGTGGCAGGAGCGTCAGTGGCCCTTTGGGGGCGTTCTGGGCTGCCTCTTCACTATGCCGCAGCGGGACGGCCCGTGCAGTCTGGGCGCGGGCGCCTACTTGTGACCTATGATTTCAATCCTGGGACGCTTACTAACTATTTTGATAGTCCGAGCAAATCGGGCCTGTTGATTTTGGATCTTGATCGAGAGATCGGTCAGGTCCTGACGACTCCATTCAACATTCACTCGGTTGAGGTCTTTGGTGAGCGGCTTGAGCGGGGTTTCGGTACCAGTAAGTACGGCGAAAGTATCGCCGAGTTTGATCTTGAAGATTTCACTGTCGTTCGTAAGAGCCGGCTCGGAAGCGACTGGATTTTAATGGGGCATCTCACGATGCTTCCAGGCGGAGTGACGCTTGCGGCGACGGCGGCCAAGGATGATCCGCAAGGTGGCGCTCCGGAATGTGCGCTGGCGCTGATTGATGTTCAAACTCTTGAGTTGCAAGACGTCATTCCGCTTCCCAAAAAAAATCCATCTTATCATGATTGCAAGGTGTATGCGCTCGAACAGAATCGCGTTGTGACCACGGGTGGGGATAGTCTCTATCTGATCGACACTAAGGCCAAGACGATTGAGGCGCGGTCGGTTGACGGTGTTGCGAGTGATTCAGGGCTTCGGCATTTTTCTATTTCTCGCGACGGAAAAATCGGAATTCAGTGCAACCAGATGAACGATGTTGATCAGCCGACATGGACGTATGGTCGAGCAGAGGTGGCGCGTTTTGGAGTCAAGGGCGAGTCGCTTTTGGTGCGCCCTCCGGAGATTCTGCGGCCTGAGTTTGAAAGAGAAGTCATGGACGTCGTCTTTGATGCAAAGGGCGAGAATTTTGGCGTTGTCCTCCAGGGCGCTGGAGCCGTCTATTTTTTCGATGCTCAGTCGGGCGTGCTCAGGCGTCAGGTGGCGATGAAGAATGCGGTTCGAATGGTGCTGACAAATGATGGTCGTCATTTTGTGGTCGTGACGCTCGGAGGTGTTCAGTATATCGAGGCCGCGACACTTTTGCATCGCCCCGAGCTTGCGCAGTTCGCTCCCTTTTTTGCGCCGCTCTTTTCGGGCGGCAAGCCGCCAACGTTTGCGCATGTGACGCTCACATAGCGGCGGCCTAAAGGTCGATTTGCGTATTGGAGAGAACCTCTTCGATCGTCGTGATGCCTTTCAGCACTTTCTCGACTCCGTGATCGCGGAAGGTCTTCATCCCGAGCTCAAGCGCACGTTTCTTGATCGTGCCGCCGTCTTTGCGTTGCATAATGAGCGAGCGAATCTCGTCGTTCACGAGCATGAGCTCTTGAATGTTGGTTCGTCCCAAGTAGCCCTTGCCGTTGCAGTGCTCGCAGCCCATGGCGCGGTATACAGTTGCGCCGCGAGTGGCTTCGCGAGTCAGGCCCAGTGATGTGAGGTCAACATCAGTTGGGACGTGTGGCGCTTTGCAGTGTGGGCAAAGAACGCGGACCAGTCGCTGCGAGATCACGCCAAGCAGAGAGGTTGCGATAAGAAATGGCTCGCAGCCCATGTCCATCAAACGAGGGAAGGCGCCAGCGGCGTCGTTCGTGTGCAGTGTTGAAAACACCAGGTGGCCGGTGAGCGAGGCTTGAATGGCAAGCTCGGCGGTCTCAAGATCTCGAATCTCTCCAATCATGATCACATCAGGGTCTTGACGAAGGAAGCTTCGAAGTCCCGTTGAGAAATTCAGACCAATTTTAGAGTTCACTTGAACTTGGCCGATGCCGTGGATTCGTTGTTCCACTGGATCTTCAACGGTCAGGATATTGATCTGCGCGTTATTGATCTTTGAAAGACACGCGTACAGTGTTGTCGACTTACCGGAACCTGTCGGGCCTGTGACCAGAATAATGCCGTAGGTGCGAAGCAAAAGGTCTTCGCGAAGCGCGGTGAGAGTCTCGTCGTTAAAGCCAAGCTGTTCGAGCTGCAGGACGACATTCGAGCGATCTTGAAGACGCATGACCAGGCGTTCGCCAAAAGCCGTCGGTACGGTCGAGAGACGAACGTCGATGTCTTTACCGCCAAGCTTTAATGGAATGCGACCATCTTGCGGAAGGCGTTTTTCGGCGATGTTGAGATTTCCCATAACCTTGATGCGCGAGGTGATGGCGTTTTGCAGCTTCTTTGGTGGCTTGAAAATATCAAACAGAACACCGTCGATTCGAAAGCGAACGACCATATCGCGCTCATAGGGCTCGATGTGAATATCGCTGGCTTTTTCTTTGACCGCACGAAAGAGCAAGGTGTTGACGAGTTTAATGACCGGCGCATCGTCGTCGCCAGCGTCGAGAAGATCGACGATTGGCTCATCGAGGTCGAACTCTTCCTGGTCGATTTCATCAAGCCCTTGAAGAGCTGAGGTGCTTCGCTCGTAGACCTTATTGATCGCATCGATGATGCGCGGCTTTGAGGTCATGAGCGGAACAGTGCGCTTTTTAAAGATGACGCGCAGATCGTCCATCACTCGGGTATTGAGTGGATTGGTGATCAAGAACTTGAACGGAGTTCCGATCTTCGCGAAAAGGGAGGACCTCATGTTTTTTTGCAAAACCAATCGGGATATCGCGAACCAGATCCGAATTGATCTCGCTCACCGGAATTTCTTTGATGTAGGTGAGGCCCATTTGGCTTGCCAGCTCGGTCAGGATTTCATCTGTTGAACTGCCCTCTTTGCGCGCGAGCCAATCGCGAATCGGTGTGCCGATTGTCGAGGGCTGCGAGAGGAGCAGGGTGACCTGCTCTTCTGAAAGACTGGTGTTCTTGATGAGAACGCTGTCGAGCTGAATAGAAGCCATATTACCGCTTAATGTTTACAGGTTCATCGGAGTTGGTTTTAGTCGGACGATCGGCATCTTCGGCTTTGCTTGCGCGCGGCAGACGATCCATGGTCTTGCCATAGGGGTCACGGCCGTCGAAGTTGCGCTTCACCCAGTCGATCCGCTCATTGGCCTTGTCGCTCAGAAGCTTCTGCGAGTCTTTCACGCCGCGAATGATTTTCGGCGTAATAAAGATCACGAGATTCACCTTTTTCTTTGTCGCCGTCTTTGATTTAAAGAGCCAGCCAAGAACGGGAATGTCGCCAAGGATTGGGATCTTGGTCTCTTCTAAGTCCTCTTGGTCGCGCATCAAGCCACCAAGGACTGCGGTGTCGCCAGAGTTCACGACGATGTTTGTCTTTAAGCTTCGGTCTGAGACCGCTTGTGTTGAGTCGGCAAGGTTCTTGGCCTTGATGACGACATTTGAAAGCTGTCGGATGATCTGCTCAAGCTTCAGTCGCACGACATCAGAGTCGGGGCGAATATACGGAGTGAGCGTCAATTTGATTGTGGCGTTTTCGAACTGCGTCGATGAGGTCACGTTGTTACCAACGCTGGTTTGGTTGGTTGCGATCGGGATCTTATCGCCGACCTCGATCATCGCCTCTTCGTTATCAAGCGCCATGATGCGCGGAGTGGAGAGAACGTTACTTTCGGTGTTCTGCTGGAGGAACTTGATGAAGGCGAGGAGCGAAGGGATCTTCACGGTGCTGGTTGTGCCTGGCATTGTGAAGTCAAATGTCGCTCCACTGCCGAATCCAAGAACGGCGCCGCTATCGCTTGCGGGGTTTAGGATCGAAGCGAGTGAGCCAGAGGACGAGAATCCTGCACGGCCTTTTCCGCCCGAAGAGGGGTCGAGGTAGTAGTAAGTTGGGTTCCAAGAGCGAGTCTTGTCGGTGTTCATCTCCATGATGATCGTTTCAACAAAGACTTGATCGCGCGGAATATCGATTTTTGAAAGTAGCGACCGAACGGTCTCGTAATCTTGCTTGGATGCCGTGATCACAAGTGAGTTTGTGTTCTTGTCGGATGTGATTTTCACGTCTCCGCCAAAAATATTCTGGCGATCAAGAGGTGAGGCCACGCGGCCGAAAGCGCCACCTCCGGCGCTATTCATGCCGCCACCCAAAGGAGAGCTGCCTCCAGCGGATGAGCTGCTTGAGCCGGCAAGGCCATTGATGGTGGTTGCGATTTTCTCGGCTTCGCCATAGCGAACGTAGTAGACAAATACGCCGCCGGCTTCGGCCGGATCGAGTTTGTAATCGAGTTTCTTCACCAGATCGCGAACTTTCTCGATGCCGGCTTTGTTTCCGACAACGATCAGCGCATTGGTGCGGTCATCGGGAGCGACCAGAGAAAGTTCCTCGGGTGTTCCGCCAGCGGCGGTGCCACCGCGTGAACGGAAGCGCGGAGCGGCTGCGCCAAACGCTGGAGCGCCGCCCGTGTTGGAGCGAGGATCTTTGTTGATGATCTGGTTGATAAGATCGGCCAAGTCTTTGGCTTTGGCGTGACGAATCGGAAGGACCGCGAGTTGTTCTTCAAAGCCGGGACGATCGAGCTCGTTTATGATCTTCACCATGCGCTCGACGTTTGCGCCGTAGTCGGTGATGAGGATCGAGTTAGTCGGCTCATAAGGCGTCATCTCGCCGTCTTTGGACGGAAGGACGCGAAGACGTTTGTTAACCTCTTCAGCCGAGATGTGTTTGAGGTGGATGATGCGAGTGATGTAGATATCACTCGTTGGCGCGTAGGCGCCGGTGTAGGTCTCAATCGCGTCACGCTGGGCGTTTCGCGAGGCTTTCACTTTTAGAAACTTGCCATAGGGAACAACGGTAAAGCCATTGACCGCCAGTGCCGCTAGGAACGCCTTATAGGCTTCAGCGACGGTGACTTTTGAGGGCGCGATGATGGTGATTTTGCCGCGAACGCCAGGATCGATAATAAAGTTTTTATTGGTGAGCTGCGAGATGGCCTTTACGACATCGGTGATCTCGGCGTTTGGGAAGTTCGCCTCAACCAGATCGGGATAGTTGTCGTCGGTCATGTCCTCAATTTGTGCATCGGCGAGAGACGGTGAGCCTTTCGCTGAAGTTGTTTTAGGGGGCGTACTCCGGTTGCTATCGTGTTGTTTGGCGCCATTTTGAACGGTTGGAAACTTTCGAATGCTTGAGCCCGATGAGCCAGAGCCCGAGTCGGCTCCCGAGGTATCAGCCGGTAGGCCTGCACTTGGCGTCTGTCCGCTGTCGCCACCGACAACGGGAGGCGGCGGAGGAGGAGCCTGATTGAAGGTTCCAATGGGCTCTTCAAGTTCATCATCAAAAAGATTGTCGAGCTCGTCTTGAGCGAGAGCTTGGCTTGGTGGGATCATCATCAACATTGTTGGAGTGATGACAAGGTGAGACGCCACGATGGCTGTCAGCATCGCTCGTCCGATTTGATTTTTCTTCATTTTTTCCCCTGACGTCCGTGTCATGAGATCCCTCTTCGTTAATGGCCCTGTTGACTACTGAATAGTGAAGTTCGAAGTTTCTTTTCTGCCGCCGCGCTCGAATCCGAGATTGATCGTCGATGCATTTCCGCGAAGCGATTGAAAGAGCTCCATCGCTTTGGCGGGACTGTCGATCTTCTCGCCGTTGACTGTTTCAATGCAGTCGCCGCGGCGCACGCCAAGGGATTCGAAGACGCTACCGGCCTGCATCTCGGCAATGTTGAAGCACTCGACGTTGCCGTTGGGGCCAATGCGTGGAACGGCCCTGGCCTGTTGAAGGATCGAGGGGAGGTCGGCAAGATATCGATTGAGATCGTCGCGCTTAATCGTGCGGTCGGTCTCGTTGGTTGCAATAATGCCGGGGGCGACTTCTTGTTGGTGCGAGCTCACGCCAAACGAAACCGTCGATTCATCTTTAAGCTCAACGTATTCAAGGCGCCCGCCGCCGTTGTTTCGAAACACGACTTTTGAGCGCTCGATAGTTTTGATCGTGCCCATGCTATCGGGAAGCTCGCCTTCAACGCGAATGGCGATGACCTCATTTTTATTTTTAAGACTGAGCGTCGCAACCGATCGAGCGGGGTTTGAATGCACCAGGGTGCCCACGAGTTGAATCGGCAGCTGCGTCGGAACCGGAAGACTCTGATCTTGCTTTCCGTCTTTGGCCCCGCCCAACGGATCTGGAATCTTCTGATCGGCGGAAAAAATATTGCGGTTCGCGATCGGCTGATAGCGCTCGCGTCCTACATATTGCGGTATCCGCGGTCGGGCCGGCCGAACGGCAGGGGCCTCGCCCGGTAGGAGTTTCTCTCGAAACGACAAAATCGTGAGATCCGCTGTGGCGTAA
Source organism: Bdellovibrionales bacterium (assembly GCA_016713885.1). Lineage (GTDB taxonomy): Bacteria > Bdellovibrionota > Bdellovibrionia > Bdellovibrionales > JAMPXM01. The sequence goes on from JADJOF010000003.1 coordinate 184,322, forward strand.
CCCAGCGTGATCAGAAGGAGAAAGACAGCCAATGTCTCAAGTCGAGGGCGATCAGACTTCATGTCCCTTCAAGACTAACAGAGAGAACGCGGCGCTCGGCACATGATTGAGGTCGAGCCCGACCGAGGTCGGGGTGTCACGGGATTGCACATGCGCCTTGAAAGAACTGCAAGGCGGGGCCGCCCAGTGGCACCGTCAGCTCGAATACAGTGGGAAGAGAGCCTGAAATGGCCTGGCACGAAGGCTGCTCTACTGACAAATAACGGCACTCAATAAGGGGAACAGTCGATGAGTAACGTACGGTCAATTCAGGGGCGTTTGGCAGGTGGGGCGGTTGTCAGTCAGGCTTCGAGCTATCTCGTTGGTCTTCCTGTCAATCAAACGGGAGTCATCTTTGCGGGTCGCAATGGCTTGGATTTTTTAGAACTGCGATTTGGCGCTGTGCGAATTCCAGAGGTCACTCTGCGCATTCGCGAAGCTCAGCGGATTCTCGATGGTCTTGAGATCGAGCGCATCGATTTAATGGGATCGATCATCGTCGAAGATGATTCGTTTTCAAGAAACAATAAGCTTAAGGCGGTGTTGGCGTCTATCATTCAAGTTGGACTTTATGATCGTCTCTTGAAGACGCAGCGAGCTCCCGATGTTTTGGTGGGACCTGCGGTTGGCGATTCGGCGCTGATGGTGTGTGCTGGTCAAATTTCGTTTGAGAACTTTGTTGTGTCGTCTGAGGCGCTTCAAACTTTGCGCAGCCGCGATGCGGCTCCGCTTGCTCCGGTTCAAGACGGACTTTTACCGATGGGACTCGCCGGCGGCATTGGGCTTCCATTGCCTGCGATTCAGGCGCCGCTGGTGATGACGACCTTGGCGTCGATGAGTTCGACAGAGTAACGCGCGTACGTCCGTTCAGAGGATGGCGGTTTTGTTGAAGTTGGTCAGCCGGTCATGGATATCAAGAAGCTTTTGGCTGAAGTTGTTGAGCACCAAATGGTTCAGCGCTTCATCAACGTGGGTCCCGCGGCCGTTATTTCGGCGCAAGACTGCGAGCAGATTGCAGAGTCTGCCGGAACGGATGAAGTGACGGTGATCGACTCGATCGATCTTGATCCGATGCTCAACTGGTTTTGGAAGCAAGTGCGCCCAGCAAGCGGTTTTGCTCAGTAAGCCGAGTGACACGTTACAGCTTCCGGCGCCGGAAGCTGAGGGGCGTCATTCGCTATTCGGAATTTACGCCTTTCCATTCCAAACCGGTTCGATAACTCCGGCCATGCGATTCAGATGGCGGGCAAGAATAAAAAAGTAATCATTCATTCTGTTGATATGACGGATGATTTCTTCAAGCCATTCGGGCGAGGGTTGGTCGGTCACAAGACTCACGATCGCTCGCTCAGCTCGACGGGCCACGGTTCGTGCCATATGAGCTTGGGCCGCAGCCGGCGTGCCCCCGGTAAAACGAAATTCTTGAGCGGTTCAAGATCGGTGGACATGCGGTCCATCCATTGCTCCATGGCCGTTACGTCATCCGATTTGAGATTCGGAAGCTTGGCGCGAAGGCTTGCGTTCTCAGCTTCGGTCGCAAGCTGGCCCCCCATCACGAAAAGCTGTGCTTGGAGCTTGCGAAGTTCGTCGCAGACGCGACTCACTTCCATCGAGGCATGAGTTGGCCACCGATGTGCTTCGGTGGTGGCGATGAGGACGCCGAGGACACTGTTGAGTTCGTCGAGAGTGCCATAGGCTTCAAGTCGAGGATCATTTTTGCCGACACGCGTTCCGCCAAAGAGCGAGGTCGTACCCTTGTCGCCGGTGCGCGTGTAGACTTTGGGACTTCCAGTTGTCATGCTGATCGCTCCTTCAAGAGATTTCCTTCTAAAGGAGCGGAGCGCACTATGCCCGTCAAGAGTTTCGTTGAGTTTGTGAAGCATCGAGGCCCGGGTTTTAAGCCACTGCTGGTAACGCTTCCGCATTCTGGCGAACTCATTCCCCCTGAGGCGGCATGGCTAAAGGCATTGCCGGAGCGCCTGCTCATGTACGACGTCGATCGCTATGTCGATGAGCTTTACGAGCCGATATTGAGCAAGCTCGGGATTCCGACAGTGGTTGCTCCCTATCATCGCTATGCATGTGATCTCAATCGCTTGGCATCGGATGTCGATGAGATGAGCGTCATCGGTTCGGCGAATAGGCGTGGAATGTTCCCGCGGGGCTTGCACTGGGCGATCACAACCGAGGGTGAACCACTGATGCCAGGGCCGATTCCGGCCGAGACTCATCGCGCTATTCTGGCGCGGTGCTTTGACCCGTTTCATCGAGCGGTGGCCGAGTTGGCCAGCGCTGTGCGGCGTGCGCATGGCGCGAATGTCTCGCTGTATCATTTGGATCTGCATTCGATGCCGAGTTTTGGAACTCGAGAGCATCGCGATCCGGGCTCGTGGCGAGCTGATCTTGTGATTTCGAATCAAGATGGCAAGAGTTCCTCGGCTCGTTTTTTTCAGCTCGTTTGTCAGGCGGGACGGGCGCAAGGGTTCACTGTCGCTGAGAACTGGCCCTACAAAGGCGGGCGAATCACAGAGTCCTATGGGCGTCCGGCGGAAGGGTGGGAGACGATTCAGATCGAGCTCAACCGTAAGCTCTATATGAATGAATACACGAAGCGGAAGAACGTACCGCTCTTTCGCGATACGCAACTTCGTGTTTGTCGGATGCTTGAGCAGATTGAAGCGCTGCTTTCGGAAATGTGAAACTTGCTTTAAAATTGTGCGAAATTCGCTCGTTCGCAAAAAGAACGGCTTATCTTTTTTCTCGTGATGGGATTAGATGCGGGGCATGTCATCAAGGCGTACGCTTTTTCGTAAGGTTATCCGCGAGCTGGCGAGTCTGAAGCTCGCCGTTCTTATTATTATTTCGATCGGCGTTGTGACCGCGTGGGGAACGATCGTCGAGGCGCGATTTGATGCGCTCGCCGCAAAAAAGATCGTCTACTCGTCGATTTGGATGACGATTCCAATGACCGCCTTGGTGATCTGTCTGACAGCCGTCATGATTGACCGCTGGCCGTGGCAAAAGCGACACACGGGATTTGTGCTTGCACACATCGGAATCATCATTTTGATCTTCGGAAGTGTTGTGACTGGTTCCTATGGCGTCGATGGGTCATTGACACTTGGGATTGGCGACAAGGGTAAAGCCATCACAGTGAATCAAACGGATTTAGCAGTTTACTCATCGATGGATGGATCGCAGTTCACAAAAATCTTCGATGAAGAGATGGACTTCTTTTTGAAGCCGGCTCAGAGCAATCGTCTGAATATTCAAATTCCAGATGGCGAAATCCGGATCATCGAATCCTACCCCTATGCGCTTCGCGAGCAGAAGTTTATCGAAGATAAAGAGAACGACCGCGCGGGTGCTGCGATTCGCTTTCAACTGCAGAACCCCAATGTCAATATGACAGAGTGGATGCTTCAGCCTTCAAAAGACGCAGCGGAGTCGAAAGACTTGGGACCCGCGCAAGTCTTATTGGTTGCCCAGTTTCCGCGCGACTTTGGCGGCAGGAATGCGATTGTTCTAAAGCCGGTCATTGGAAGTGAGCAAGGGGCCGGAAAAGAAGATCGTCTTGAGTATCAGATTCATTCAGCAAGAACAGGTGAAATCAAAAAAGGCAGTCTGACGGCTGGCGATAGTGTTGATACGGGTTGGATGGGAATTCAGTTTCGACTTAAAGTTTCTACCGCGCGCCAAAGAAGATATCAGCTATAAGCCCATCGATAAGCCGACGCCTGCGACGAACGCCGCGATTCGTGTTGAATACACGTTGGGTGACAAGGGCAAAGTGCTCAGTCAGTGGATGGGGCTGAATTCGCTTTTGAAGTTATTTGCCGACAACAAGGTTTACATTGTTTCCTATGCGAACCGTCGGTTGCCGCTTGGTTTTGAGATGTCGCTTAAAAAATTCAACATCGGTCGGTATCAGGGAACGATGCGAGCAGCGAGTTACGAGAGTGTTGTCGATGTGCCAGACCTGGGTGAACGATTGATTTCGATGAATGAGCCGCTCAAGCACGCTGGCTACACCTTCTACCAAGCGAGCTTTGAAAGTGATCCCTCCGGAAACCCGGTAGCGAGTGTGCTATCCGTCAATCGCGATCCGGGGCGTGGGCTGAAGTATTTTGGTTCTCTGCTTATTATTTTTGGAACTCTGCACCTGTTTTACATGAAGCGTCGCTCTTGGGTGGACCTGGCGGGCCGAGTGAAAAAGGAGAATGTGTCATGACTCTGTGGCGTGGTTTTCTGATGTCAGTATTGGTGGCGCTGGCGGCCACTGTTGGTCATGCTGCGAGCGACGATGGGCCCCATGAAGGGATGGAGGCGCTGAAGCGTCTGCCGATTCAAGATGCGGGGCGAATCAAGCCGTTCGATACATTTGCTCGAGAGACTCTTCAGTTGGTTTACGGTAAAGAAACTTACCGAGCCAAAGCCTCGGGAGATGGTTCCACCGACTCGCGCGAGCGCTCGGCGATGGAAATCGTCATGACCTGGTTCTTGGCGCCATAGTTTTGGGACGAGCAGGAGATTGTTGAACTGAAGCTTGCGTCATTGAAAGAGGCGCTGAATCTTGAAAAAACAAAAGATCGATTTACGCCGAAAGAGATGTTTGCAAACGATCGAACGGGGCTTGTCTTTCAAGAGCTCGCGAGCTTTCGCGAAACTAAACAGAAGCTGACGCCGTATTTTCAAGCGGTACAGCGACTGGAGACTCAGCTCAGTGTGTATCAGGCGATCAAAGCGGGGATGATGTTCCGTGTGATTCCGCCGAAGCCAGTTTTGGCGTCCGACGTCCATGCCGGAAATGCCGCAATTCCGACGGCGATGCCGGGCAAAGAGAAAAACCGGTGGGTCTCGTTGTCTGAGATCGAGGGACCACTGAAAGACCAGTTCTCAATTGTCGCCAAGAGTTTCATTCATGCTCTTCCAGGTGTTGAAAAGTCTGCGACGGATGCGAATGTGCCTTCCTTGCGGCAAGCGGTGACCGAGTTTCAAAACCTGGCGCGCGCTGAAAATCCGGAGCTCTATCCCGATGGAAAAGATATCTCAATTGAGGTTCACTACGAGGAGATGCATCCTTTTCGGATCGCATGGCTTCTCTATGTGACGGCGGCGATTTTGATGGCCTTTGCCTGGTACTCCGATAAGGCAATCTACGTGCGGTCGGGTTGGGCGTTCGCGATCCTAGCCTTCCTGATGCACACCTACGGTTTTGCGCTTCGTGTTTATCTGACAGGGCGTCCGCCTGTTTCGAATATGTATGAATCGGTGATCTGGGTGGCCTGGGGAACAATGTTGTTTGCCTTTTTCTTTGAAGCCAAACAGCGAGCGCGCTTTATTTTGATGGCGGGTGCTATCGTCGCAACTTTCTGCAACATCGTTGCGGATAAAGTGCCACATATTCTCGATTCGAGTCTGCAGCCGCTGGAGCCTGTTTTACGATCGAACCTTTGGCTAACGGTGCATGTTTTGACGATCACCATTAGCTACTCGGCGTTTTTCCTGGCGTGGGCGATTGGTAATATGGGTCTTGCGTATGCGGTTCACGGAGAGACGATGACGAACCCTCGGGTTGAGAGCATGGCGGTTGCGATTTATCGCTGTATGCAGGTCGGTGTCGTGCTGCTCGCGGCCGGCATTATTTTGGGTGGAGTATGGGCGGACTACAGCTGGGGTCGCTTCTGGGGTTGGGATCCAAAGGAGACCTGGGCGCTGATTGCGCTTCTTGAATACATCGCGATTTTGCACGCGCGACTCACGGGTTGGGTGCGAAATCTCGGCATGCTGGTGTGGTCGGTGATTGCGTTTAACCTCGTGATCATGGCGTGGTACGGCGTGAACTACGTACTCGGGGCAGGCCTTCACTCCTACGGCTTTGGTGCGGGTGGTGTGGAGTACGTCAGCGCATTTGTATTGGCGGACTTGGCCTATGTCGGTTTTGCGTATGCTTCAAGCCGCGCAAAGCGCGCGCAGGCCGACGCATAGAGCTTTGGTGAGACGAGGTCACGTGTCGTATGTGACCTCGCATATTCGACTCTAGATCTTTTTAAATGGGCAAAACTCGTAGATTTCGAGGGGTGTGCCCCAAAGATTATTTTTGATCGTTGCTTTGAAGTCGAAACCGGTTTTGTTGGCGATGATCACCGTTGCGTCGACATTCCATCCAAACTTCAGCATATGCTCATTGCCGCTGAGCCTGTGTCCCATCATTGTGGACCCGACATTCTTGAGGTCGACCAGGCCCTCGTCGACACCATTCTTAAAAATTCTCAACGCCATGTCGTCGGTTGAAGCGCCAAGAACCTCAAATTTGTACTGATCATCGTGGACCTTTGTCTCAAAAGTACAGGAAATGGGGCGGCTTGTGTCGGACGGCGTACGTGTCTGCTCGACAAGCTTAATTGTGGACGGGGTCGTTGCGCAGCCTCGAGAGTTAACAGCGTTGTGCCAAGAATAATGAGCGATCGAATCGAAGTGTTCACCGAGCAGCTCCTGGTTTGCCATGTCTGAAATGTGAGTTCCTATATTCCTATACTCAGGATAGCCGGAGTTTGGTTTCAGCGTGAAAGTGGCCTATTGGCGCAGATAGAAACTTGCCCTTCGTCGGATGTCGCATAGGAAATGGCGCTCTGCCCCATAAACTTTGAGGGTTTGATGCAGTCTTTGAGACTAAAGATGGTGCGACCAATGGTGGGACTGTGATGTTCGGGAGACAAAGGAGTCGGGTGCGACTCCGTAGGGAGATGCTGAAAAAAAACGCATGATTGTTTCGGTTTGGATGGCCGAGATCGGTCATCGTGACGAAGCTAAGTGCCTTGTTTGTTGGCGTTTTCTGATTCTCAGTTCGTTATCAAAATTGCGGAAAAAGAGTTTCTCAATTCTACTGGTTTCAATTACTTATGAGACATCAGAAAACCTACTAGAGGTCATCGAGATGAACAGCATGTTCAGAAGCGTCTTTGTTCATAGCGTCTTGAAGAGCGCCCAGTCGGCGTCTTTGCGCGCCATCACAATCAGTCTGATTGCCGTCAGCTTTCTCTCCATCGTGGGATGTGAGTGGGGCGCGATTGGATACAACAAGGGATATGCGCCAGAGCAGCCAATCCCGTTCTCGCATGAGCTGCATGCTGGGCAATACAAGATGCAGTGCTTGTACTGTCATTCGGCGGCTGAGCGTGCAAATCACTCCGATGTTCCGTCGTTGAACATCTGTATGAATTGCCACCTCGTTGTCGGAACCGATAAGCCGGCGATCCAGCAGCTGTCGGAGGCCTATAACAAGGGCGAACCGGTGGCGTGGAAGAAGGTTCACTTGCTTCCAGATCACGTGAAGTTCAATCACAAGCGTCACGTGCAAAAGTATGGTGCGCCGCAGGCGTGCCACAAGTGTCACGGACCGGTTGAATCAATGGAGACGATGTATCAGAGCTCGAATCTTTCGATGGGCTGGTGCATTAACTGCCACCGTGAAAAAGAAAACCAAGCTCCTGTGAGCTGCTCGACTTGTCACTATTAATTGGTCAAGGACGTATCAATATGGATTCTCACATCACGTCACAGGACGAAAAAAACGAAACAGTAAACAACTCGCCAGGTGCAAAATACTGGCTGAGTCTTGAACAGCTGGGCGGTGATCCCGTACTCGCAAGTCGCCTTGAGAGCGAGTTCATGTCGTCACCTCTCGCGTCTGAGGACGGTAAGGACGGGTTTGCTCGTCGCGAGTTTTTGAAAATCATGGGCGCAAGTTTTGCGCTGGCGACAACGGCCTGCGTTCGTCGTCCGGCTCAACACATTATTCCCTACGCCAAGGCTCCAAAAGAGATCACGCCGGGCGAACCGAATTTCTACACGTCAACTTGGTTTGATGGCCAAGAGGGCGCTGGCCTCTTGGTAAAGACTCTTGAAGGTCGCCCTATAAAAGTTGAGGGTAACCCTCACCATCCAATGAACTTGGGTGGTCTGACTGGTCGTGCGCACGCTGAGATCTTGTCGCTCTATGATCCAGATCGCTTGAAAGCGCCGGTTCGAAACCTTCTCAATAAAGAGCGCACAAACAAAGAGTCAGTCTCGACGACTTTTGAAGAGGCTGACGAGAAAATCACAGCTGAATTGAAGAAGGGTGGCGTTGTCGTTCTGTCTGCAACGTGGCCGTCACCTTCGGGTCGCGCGATTATGGGTGACTTCGCGAAAGCTTACGGTGCGCGCTGGGTTCAGTACGATGCGCTTCCGGTCGAGGCGATTCGCCTTGGTCAAAAAGCCTCGTACGGTCGGTCTGTGCTTCCACGCTATCGTTTTGAGGCGGCGAAGCTCGTTGTTTCAATCGATGCCGATTTCCTTGGAACATTGATCTCTCCGGTTGAATTCACGAAGCAATGGGCGCGTAGGCGCACTCCGGGCAAGGACATGGGGCGACTCGTGTCGTTTGAGTCGAACCTGTCGCTGACGGGTGCAAACGCCGACGACCGTTTCCGCATTCGTCCATCGCAACAGGTCGATGTGGTGATGGCACTCATCGCACGCGTTGCGAAGCTGGCGAAGGGGTCGGTGACAATTCCATCTGGCGTTGCCGCTTCGGCAAAGCTCTTTGAGGACGGCATCAAGGCGTTGGGTCTTGATGAAGCCTTGTTTGAGCAGGTCGCAAAGAGTTGCTGAGCGCGCGCGGCGAATCGCTGGTTTTGGCCGGTGGTCTTCCGACCCTCACTGAAAAACAACTCAAGCTTCAAATCGCTGTTAACGCATTGAACTCGATGCTCGGTAACGACGGCAAGACGATCGATCATGATTCGGCAACGTTTGAAACTCTGAGTGGTTCGGCTCAAGAGCTCGCGCAGCTGATCGATGATATGAATGCTGGCAAGGTGAAGACGCTGATTATTGACGGTCTGAACCTTGGATACGTTCTCCCAGTCGACAGCGGATTCCGTGATGCTCTCAAAAAAGTATCGACCGTTGTTTATACTGGCGACCGCAATGACGAGACGGGTGCGCTCGCACACTGGGTCTTGCCGGCTGGTTCGACGATGGAATCGTGGAGCGACTTTGAACTTCAGTCTGGCGTTGTTTCAATTCAACAGCCAACGATTATGCCGCTCTACCAAACCCGCTCGCTTGGTGAGCTGCTCTTTGCCTGGACGCAGAAGGCGGGCGGCGCAAAGGCGGCGGCGACTTGGCTCGACTATGTAAAAGGCGTTTGGAAAACGCAGCAGTCGCGCTTTGACCTCGGTAAGGGAAAGTCATTTGACGAGTTCTGGCTTGAAGTTCTTCAGATCGGCGTTGTCGCAAATGCGGGTCGTCGCGATCGCTCGGGTTCGGCTCGTGCGTTTGTCGGTAACCTCAGCGTGAAGCCGACAAAAGCTGAGGGCGTTGAACTTGTGCTTTATCCCTCAGTTCAATTGCTCGACGGCAAGTACTCGAACGTGGCTTGGTTGCAGAGCTTCCAGATCCTGTTTCGAAAGTCGTCTGGGACAACCTCTTGGCTGTCAGCCCCGCGATGGCGCGCAAAGAGGGTTATAAAAAAGGCGATGTCGTTGAAATCAAAGCGGGCGACGTTACGGTTAAAGCTCCGGTCTTGATTCAGCCTGGACTTCATGACGACGTCGTTGCACTGGCTGTCGGCTACGGTCGGAAGGCCGCTGGCAAGGTTGGAAACATCGGCGTCGACGCGTATCCGCTCTCGAGCTTCGCAAAAGGGAAGCCTGTTTTTGCGGGACGCGTGGTTACGCTCAAGAAAACTTCAGAAAACTACCTCCTTGTCTCGACACAAGATCACCATGTGATGGAAGGTCGTGCGATCGTTCTTGAAACGACGAAGTCGGCTTTTGAAAAGGATCCAAGTTCTGGCATTCATAAGCACCAGATCTTCTCGATCTGGCCACAGCATCAGTACACAAAGCACAAGTGGGCTCTGAGTGTTGACTTGAACTCGTGCACGGGCTGCTCGGCTTGCGTTGTCGCGTGTCAGTCAGAGAATAACGTCCCCGTGGTCGGCAAAAAGTATGTTCTCGAAGGTCGTGAGATGCATTGGATTCGCATCGATCGCTACTTCAAGGGAACACCCGAGGCTCCAGAAGTCGCGGTGATGCCGCTCATGTGTCAGCACTGCGAAAATGCGCCTTGCGAAACTGTTTGCCCGGTTTTGGCGACGGTTCACAACGATGAAGGTTTGAACGACATGTCGTACAACCGCTGCGTTGGTACTCGTTATTGCGCTAACAACTGCCCTTATAAGGTTCGTCGCTTTAACTGGTTCAATTATGTGAAGAAGCGCGAAGAGCCGCTGCATATGTCCTACAATCCCGATGTGACAGTTCGCCCTCGCGGTGTGATGGAGAAGTGCACGTTCTGCGTTCAGCGGATTCGTCGCGGAACCAATATAGCAAAAGACGAGAAACGTGCGTTTAAAGACGGCGACGTCAAGACGGCATGTCAAGAGAGCTGTCCAGCGGATGCGATTGTCTTCGGCGATCTCAATGACGCGAACTCGAAGGTTGCACGTCTCTTCCAAGAGAAGCGCACCTATAAGCTTCTTGAAGAGCTCAACGCGGTTCCCCGGGTCGGTTACATGACTCGCGTGCGAAATGCGGAGCGCGCTGAGGTCTCAGGTCACGGATCTGAACACGGTCAGCCGGCTCACGGGCCAGCGAAAGATGAAGGCAAAGAAGATAAGAAAAAGCATGGCAACAACGTTCAGCAACATGAGGGTGAGCTCGTATGAGTTCGGTCGCACGTAAGCCCCTGATTCTGGGTTCGAAAACATATAAAGATATCACGGACGACATCTGTGCTCCTGTGGAGGCCCCGGCGACAAAGCGCTGGTTTGGTCTGCTCTTGGGCGCAAAGGCGTTGTTCTTATTTTACATCGTGCATATTGCGATCATCATCGGCACTGGTATGGGCCTTTTGGGTGTGAACCACCCGGTCGCTTGGGGAACGATGATTATTACGTTCGTCTTCTGGATCGGTATTGGTCACGCGGGAACGCTGATTTCGGCGATTCTGTACCTCTTCCGTCAAAAGTGGAGAACGTCAGTCGCACGTTCGGCCGAAGCGATGACGGTTTTTGCGGTTATGACAGCCGGTATTTTCCCGCTGATTCATACCGGCCGTCCGTGGCTTGATTTCTGGTTGCTTCCTTATCCTAACCAGCGCGGCCCGCTTTGGGTGAACTTCCGTTCGCCGCTGCTCTGGGACGTTTTTGCGGTTTCGACCTATGCGACGGTTTCGACGGTCTTCTGGTACGTCGGTTTGGTTCCTGATTTGGCCACGATTCGAGATCGTGCGAAGACCAAGCTTCGTCGTCTGATCTACGGCACTCTTTCTCTTGGCTGGCGTGGATCTTCGCGCGATTGGGCTCACTACGAAATCGTGTACCTCTTGCTCGCGGGTCTTTCGACACCGCTGGTGCTCTCGGTTCACACGATCGTATCGTTCGACTTCGCAGTGTCGATGCTTCCAGGATGGCACACGACGATCTTCCCACCGTACTTTGTTGCGGGTGCGGTTTTCTCTGGATTCGGAATGGTTATCACGCTCCTGACATTGGTGCGGATTGGTTTCCCGAAGTTCAAAGATTACATCACGATTGACCATATGGAAGTGATGAACAAGATCATCATGACCACCGGTTTGATGGTTGGTTACGCTTACGGGTCTGAGTTCTTCATCGCATGGTACTCAGGTAACCACTACGAAGTGTACGCGTTCACAAACCGCGCGTTTGGTCCGTACTGGTGGTCTTACTGGATCATGATTTCGTGTAACGTGGTGATCCCGCAGCTGTTCTGGTTTGAGCGTTTCCGCCGCTCGATCCCAGTGATGTTTGTGGTTTCGATCTTTGTGAATATCGGAATGTGGTTTGAGCGTTTCGTCATTACGGTGACTTCGCTCCATCGCGACTTCCTGCCCTCAAACTGGGGTATGTACGCCTGGTCATGGTTTGATAGTGCGATCCTGTTTGGCAGCTTCGGTATGTTCCTGACGATCTTCTTGCTCTATCTGAAGTTCGTTCCAGCGATCTCGATCGCGGAAGTGAAACCGGTGCTTTATGTTGGCAAAAAGCGCCCGGGCCATGAGGGAGGTCACTAATGGGACAACGTAAAGGTGGCATCGCTGGTCTCTGGTACGACGATCACGAGTGCGTGGTTGCCGCGACTAAGGTTCGCGAAGCTGGTTTTAAAAAATTTGATGCGATCACGCCGTTTCCCGTTCACGGAATGGAAGAAGCAGTTGGAATCAAGCGTTCTCCGATTCCTTACATTGCGTTCGGCGCCGGTGCGACGGGTTTGCTTGCGGGTGTTGGTCTGCAATATTGGACATCGGCCGTGAGCTTTCCGCTCAACGTCGGTGGTAAACCATTTTTCTCTGGACCTGCGTTTATTCCGGTGATGTTTGAGCTCACGATCTTGTTCGCGGCACTTTCGTCAGTTGGCGCTTTGTTTGCGATGTGTCGCCTTCCAAAGATTGATCCGCCGGTGATCGATCCGGATCTGACGAGCCATAAGTTTGCCCTTTTCATCCCGGAAGACGATGTGGGTTACAACGCCGATCGCTGTGAGCAGTTGCTCAAAAGCTTGGGCGCAAAAGAAATCAAGCGTCTTTCTGATTATTGAGGCGACGACATGAATATGATGATGAAAAACATGAATGCAAAATTACTGTCGACGACTCTTTTGTCTGTTGGAGTTGCAGCGATGACAGCCTGCACGCCAAAGACGCCGACATTGTCGAAAGAGACGAACGTTGAATTGGTGCAGGACATGATGGACCAGCCGGCGCTGAAAGCTCAGGATTACGAGCCTTCAAATCCGACCAAGGGTTCGTCGCGCCTGCCGCCAGTCGGCACGGTCCCGGTGGGTTACACTCCGTACAAGTACACTGGTAACCCGGCTGAAGCGGCTGCGAAATTGAAGAACCCGTATGCGGGTAACACGACGGCTGAAGTTCTTGAGCTTGGACGCAAGAAGTTCGAGATCTACTGCGCCCTTTGTCACGGATACACTGGAGCTGGCGACGGTCCAGTGGCTCCGAAGATGGCGCTTAAGCCGCCACCGCTCACGAGCGAGAAAATCAACACGATGTCTGACGGTGGGATTTTTCATATCATCACCGACGGTCAGGGTGTGATGTCTTCGTATGCACAACAGCTCGTGAATGAGAACGACCGTTGGGCGATTGTTAACTATGTCCGAAGTTTGCAGAAATTGGCGAAGAGCACTGGCGGATCGGCCAAGTAAGTAGGGAGTTTTCTAATGGCGAATCATTCAGCAAATCACGCAGCTCCGATGCCTGGGCAGTTTGTTCCAAGCCAGACGCTTCGAACGATCTATTCGGTTGCGATCTTCCTTGGCCTTGTGCTTTTCGGCTTGGCCCTATTTAAAGACGGCGACCGCGCTTGGTATGGCTTTTTGACGGCGTTTATGTATTGGACAAACTTGGCGCTGGGCGGTCTGTTTTTTGCGGCCATTCAGCACGTCACCAAGGCCGGTTGGTCCGTGAACATTCGTCGAATTGCCGAGTCGTTCACTGCGTTCCTTCCCATTGCGGCCATTGGTGCAGTTGTTCTGCTTCTCGGTTCAAAGCACCTTTATATCTGGCTTGATTCCGACGTCGTGGCGAAGGATGCGATTCTTCAAGGTAAGTCGGCGTACTTGAATCCGACGTTCTTTGTGATTCGTCTGGTGGTTTTCTTTGGTCTTTGGCTTACATTCTCAAAGCTGATCGTTGGCAATTCTCTTAAGCAAGATCAGGATGGCGACACGAAGTGGACGTTGAAAAACGTCGGGCTTTCGATTGCGTTTCTTTTCACGTTTGCGCTTTCGTACTCGCTGTTTTCGGTGGATACGTTGATGTCGCTTCAGCCGCATTGGTTCTCGACGATCTGGGGGATCTATAACTTCGCCGGGCTCTTTCAGAGCTTCCTGGCGATGCTGATTCTTTTCGTGATCTACTCGATGAAAAAAGGCTGGCTTCGGGGCTTGGTGAGTGAAGATCACCTTCACGATCTTGGTAAGTTCCTTAAAGGCTTTACCGTCTTTATGGCTTATATTGGCTTTTCGCAGTTCATTTTGATTTGGTACGCGAACCTTCCAGAGGAAACGATTTTCTATCTCGCTCGCTCAAACGGCTGGTGGATGGCGATCTCGTTCTCGCTCCTTATTTTGAAGTTTGCAGTGCCATTCCTCCTGCTCTTGCCTCGTTGGGCAAAGCGGACGCCCAGCCACTTGGCGATGGTTTCGGTTTTGATTTTGATCATGCAGTACGTTGATATTCACTGGATGGTATACCCAAACCTCGACCCTTATAGCCCGCACTTTTCGTGGCAAGAGGTCGGACCCTTTGCGCTACTGGGGGGCTTATTCCTCTGGTCGGTGACAGGGTTCCTGTCGAAGAATAAGCTTGTTCCCGTGAAAGACCCGCGTATCGACGAGTCGATTCACCACCACGTGGTTTACTAACGTCGCGACGAGCCAGCCGCTCGGAGGAAGCAGAGCCCGCCGCTTGGTGGGCTTTTCTTTTGGAGTGGGACGTGTTGGCCGATGGACGGAAGGTGGGCGGCGGGTGCGGAGGAGTGCCCCCGTTGCTCTGCGTAATGATCGATGGGGTCCGGTCGCCTCTGATGCGGGCTGAAGCTGTTACCTTGAAATCACAGTCGTTTTGGGCTAAGCTTTAAACCTATGTTCAGTGTGTATTCGATTTCATGAAGCCCACCACAATCACTCTCCCTGACGGGAAATCAATAGGCTTTGATCATTCACCCAGCGTTTTGGAAGTGGCCCAATCCATAGGGGCTGGACTTGCCAAGGCAACGCTTGGGGCGAAATTCAATGGGGAACCGACCGTTCGCGACCTGCGTGAGCATGTTCCGGATGGAACAAAGATCGAAATCGTCACAGCAAAGACCGCTGACGGTGTGAACGTGATTCGTCACTCGGCGGCCCACATCATGGCGCAGGCGGTACAGTCGCTCTGGCCAGACGTGAAGGTCACGATTGGTCCCGTTGTCGACAATGGTTTTTATTACGATTTTGATAGCCCACGCACCTTCTCCACTGACGATTTTGAAAAGATCGAGAAGGCGATGGGAAAAATCATCGCGGCCGATCTTGAGATTCGTCGCGAAGAGGTAGAGTGGCAGAAAGCCAAGGATCTCTTCTCGAAGCTTGGCGAGAAGTTCAAGCTTGAGTTGATCGACGACATCATTGCGAAGTCAGGCGAGAAGACGGTTGGTATTTACCACAATGGCGATCAGTGGTTTGATCTATGCCGTGGTCCTCACGTACAGCGTACGGGGCAGATCAAGGCTGTGAAGTTGATGTCGATTGCAGGAGCTTACTGGCGTGGCGATGAAAAGCGCGAGCAGCTCCAGCGTCTCTACGCAACGGCATTTGCGGACAAGAAGGATCTTGATCTTTACTTGTCGCGACTTGAAGAAGCAAAAAAACGCGATCATCGGAAACTTGGAAAAGATCTTGGTCTTTTCATGTTTCATCCCTATGCGCCTGGTTCGCCTTTTTTTACCGGCAAAGGTTCGACGATCTACAACGAACTTGTGACGTTGATGCGCGATCTGTATCGCGAGTTTGGCTATCAAGAGGTGATTACGCCTCAGATCTTTGACATCGAACTTTTTAAAACGTCGGGTCACTATCAGAACTATCGCGAGAACATGTATTTTGCGCAGATCGATCACACGGCGCAAAAAGACAAGGTCGAGGGTGTGGATGTTCGGCAGGCTTCGATGAAGCCGATGAACTGTCCTTCGCACTGCTTGATGTTTGCGGCCGATAAACACTCGTATCGTGAACTGCCGCTCAGGATTGCCGACTTTGGTCGTCTGCATCGCTTTGAGCGTTCAGGCGTCATGCATGGCTTGACTCGTGTTCGCACGTTCTGCCAGGACGACGCGCATATTTTCTGTCGACGCGATCAGATGCAAGAAGAGATCGTGAGCTTTATGAAGCTCACGACGAAGACCTATGAGCTTTTG
Organism: Bdellovibrionales bacterium; assembly: GCA_016713885.1. Classification (GTDB taxonomy): domain Bacteria; phylum Bdellovibrionota; class Bdellovibrionia; order Bdellovibrionales; family JAMPXM01. The sequence continues at coordinate 200,349 of JADJOF010000003.1, forward strand.
GGAATGAAGGACTTTAAACTCTTGGTCGCAACTCGTCCCGAGAGCCGAATGGGCTCGGATGAGATTTGGGAGCAGAGTGAGAAGGCTTTGATGCATGGGCTTGAGTCGCTCGGGCTTCCTTATGGAATCAGCCCTGGCGAAGGCGCGTTTTACGGGCCGAAGATTGAGATTCACTTTGTGGATGCGATCGGCCGGAGCTGGCAGCTTGGAACAATTCAAGTCGACTTCAATTTGCCCGAGGCGTTTGGCCTTGAGTACATCGGTGAGGACAATCATCCTCATCGGCCCGTCATGCTCCACCGAGCCATCTTAGGTTCGCTTGAGCGTTTCATCGGGATCTATATTGAGCACACCGGTGGCAAGTTCCCAACTTGGCTTTGTCCACAACAGGTTGTGATCTTGAATGTGACCGATAAGCAGACGGCGTATGCTGAAGAGTGCTTAAATGCGCTGAAAGCGATTGGTGTTCGCGTCGATTTTGATAGGCGAAATGTTTAGCTTGGCTTTAAGATTCGCGAAGCACAGCTGCAAAAGATTCCGTACATGCTCGTTGTTGGCGATCAAGAGGTTCAGGACAAGACGGTGACTGTTCGGTTAAACGATGGTCGCAATGTGAATGGACTGCCGTTTGCTGATTTTGTGAGTTTGATTCAAAAAGAAATGAAAGAGCGGAGCATCGAGAGCCAGGTGGCTCAGAAGGCTGCTCCAAAAGATTCGATTTCTGACCAGGAGGTTAGTCATTAACGCAGGTGGTTTTGGTCGTCCCCCAGGGGGCGGCGGTTTTGGTGGCGGTTCAGGTGGTCCCGGTCGTCCTGGTCTCCCAGGAGTTCCTGGAGTTCCAGGTGCGCCAAGTGCTTCTGGCGGTCCAGGCGTTCCCGGTGTTCCCGGAGCCCCCGGTGCACCAGGTGCACCAAGACCCGGTGGTTTTGGTGGTCCTCGCCCTGGCGGTTTTGGCGGTGGCGGCGGTGGAACCGGTGGCGGACAGGGTGCGCCTGCTGGTGGTGCGCGATCGTTTGATCGTGGCCCACGACGTGGAGCTCCTCAACAAAAGGAAGGCCCACGCGTCAATCGCGAGATTCGCGCTCCTGAGGTTCGTGTTATCGATGAAGATGGTACGATGCTTGGGATTTTCCCGCCTTTCGAGGCACTGCGAATGGCCGAAGCGAAAGGCCTGGATTTGATCGAGGTCGCTCCGACAGCGAAACCTCCAACTTGTAAGATCGCCGACTTTGGTAAGTACAAGTATGAGTTGAAAAAGAAAGAGCATGAGGCTCGTAAGAATCAGACTGTGATCACGATCAAGGAGATTCAGCTTCGTCCGCGGACGGAGCAGCACGATCTTGACGTGAAAATGCGTCAGGCGCGTGGCTTCTTGCTTGAGGGCGATAAAGTTAAGGTGAACCTTCGCTTCTACGGTCGCGAGATGGCTCACCAAGAGCTTGGTTTCGCGCTTTTGCAAAAAGTGATTTCGGCTCTCAGTGATCTTGCTATTATCGAAGCCAATCCAAAGATGGAAGGGAAGCAGCTCTTCGTTCTTTTGGCTCCGGATCCGGTGAAGGTGAAGGAATTCGAAAAGAAACAAGCGGCTGAAGGTGGCGAGAAAAAGCCGACAGAATAGAAGTCGGTTTTGAGCGTGAAAAATAAAAAAGCTGAGTCGATACCGACTCAGCTTTTTTTATTTGTGCGTTTATAAACTAGCGAACCGGGCCGTCATACTTTTCGATCTTCGTTTCGCCGTTTGAGTCGGTGGTGACGCGATCGAGTCCCGGGCTGATGTAGTAGGTGTTACAGATCTGGCCCTGAAGAATCGCACCGCTTGTTGAGAGTGCAGCGCCAATAGATCCGGGGAGCGCTTCTGCGGCGCGGGCGTCAGCGGCGCAGCGGTTTTTAAGATCGTCATCACTGACCCAATAGTGCCGATCAAAGCGCTGCACAGAAAACCGAAGGTCGGCCTGTTCAGAGCGAATGGCGTAGCGACAGTGCATCGTCGTTGGTTGGCCGGTTTTGGCATGTGACTCGACAAATGGCTGAGAGAGCGACATCGCCGTTTCGGCAACACCGAGCAGTTCGGCTGCAGCTCGAATCTGGGCTTTGAGCTTCTGTGTTTGCAGAACGCAGCCCGAACCCATTTCGTTTTGCTGACCTTCGAATGTCATCCGCATTAGTTTGCGGGAATTGGTCATCAGCAAGCAGTCTTTCTTGTAACTGTCCATGCACTCGTAGTCATCGGCCGTTCCGATATGAGCCATGGCCGACTCCGATAGGCCAACGAGACATGCAAGGAGCAGAAAGTGACAAAGCAGGGCGTTTCGCTTGCGCATAATAAGCCTCCATTTGATTCAGAAGCGGAATAATGATTCTGGGGAATCGACCTCACGGTACAAGGGAGGCGGTGCAAGTTACGGGCAAGTTGCCGACATCGACTTACTGCCGGCCTTCGCCCCAACGGGCTTCGAGGCTATCCCGGGCCTTGGAGCTGACGCGGCCAGGTTGTTCAAAACGACTGACAATGCTGGCCATTGGTTCGATCCGATTTTCGGCCCACTGGATGAGGCAATAGGCTTCGGCATTGCCGTAGTCGAGAGCGACGGTTTGGTCGAAATCAAAGAGGCGATGGTACCGGTCCATTGTCACAAGGCTGAGGGCAGATCGCCGGCTGAAGGCAAGCTGCCTTGTCTGGTTGATCAGATCGCGAATGCGCTGATCGCGGGACTCAGTCGAGAGCTGGTTGACTTGCTCAGAGGTGAGCGAGCGTCGACTCGTCAGCGCTGTCATGGCGTCGGTGACGATATTGGTTCTGATTCTCAGCTGAAGACAGGTCTCATCAAGAAGGCGATCGAGTTCGCCATCGGGGGTGACCACAGCAGAGGGGATTTGCAGTGCTTTGGCGATGGTTGCAAAATAGCGATCGAGAGGAATCTGGGTTTGCTCGATCACGGGTGTCTCGCGGGCCGTCGGCCAATGCAGGCGTCGGAAGCCTCCGCGGGAAGGTGAGAGATAGCCGGCCTTTACGACATTTGAAAACGCCGACGCTGCCGTTGGAAATGTGAAGGCTGGGTAGATAAAGTTTGAAGCGGGAACGGTGGCCGAGAGTAGCTCCGGTGTGCCTGATGGCTTTATCGCCTTGATCAGCCACACATGATTTTTTGGACGATCGGTGATGAGAAACGCGCCTGCTTGCACGGAATCGCGACTGATAGGCAGTAGAACGGAGTCTTCTTGCAGCGTTTTCGTATTCGTCTGCTCGAGAAGATACAGCAAAAAACGTTTGAAGCGAACTTTTTGGTCTTGGATAGAGTCAAACTGCGCCGTTTGATTTGTGAGTCGTTGACCATTTCGCATTTGGACCGAGAAATCGAGTTGGTGCTCAAACGAAAAGACCGCGTGCAGATAGTAAATGAAGTCTGCACAGTCCATCTCGACATTCAGATAGTCTCGATCTTGTGCGGCTTGAAGCGCCATCTCGATATGGACGTCGCGACTCTCGATCCATTGGCTGAAACGGTCCTGCCAACTGGCATTCCAGGTCGCGGTGCTCGCCCAGGCAGCAGACTGCGCCTGAGCGGCGCCAAAGATGATGGTCGCCACAACAATCGCGCGCGCCAAAAAGCTTTGGCGGTGCCGGTTCATTTGCGACGGGCCTTGCTGTTCAAGGGCAATTCAGGTTTTTCACAGGCCGTGCCTTCACCGGGGTAGGTGAGTCGCGCGAGGCGATCGATTTGGTTAGAGAGAAGGGCCGTCCGCGCGACATAGGTACCGCCACGTTGAACGCGCTGGGATTGCGAGTTGACGGCATTGCCGCCAAACATGCCGTTTCCAAATTGGATGGGACTATCGCTTTCGAATATCAATCGGTTGGCAATAGCGCGGGCGTCGTCTGAGTTTAGCACTTGGGTGAAGGAGCGCGAATCCCACTGCATAGCATTGCCGTTTCGATCAAGCGGAACGCGAACGACGGTAGCGGTCACAGATGGCGCAACGGGATCGCTCATGCGCACGCTGATATTGATAAAATGCCAAGATTCATAGTGGTTCTCGTCGTTCATATGCCCTTGGCCAAACGTCGACGCATAGGTTGATCCAAACGTTTCGGCCCACCAGAATTTTTTGATATCAAACGAGAAGACAACGGTCTTTGTTTCGCCGCCTCCCGTTGGTGGTCTGATGACAGGAGGCAAGGGCAGTGTCGGGCTAGAGCAGTTGCCGGGAGAGGGAGGCACTTGGGGAACAGGAACCGGCTTTGTTTTTCCTTTAAGGGGGATAGCGGGTTCTTGTTGATAGGACGTGCGAAGGCGTTCGGAAAGGCAGCTCTCGTAGACGCGCCAGTCTTCAGCTTGTGCTCGCGTGACATAGTAGGGAGCTTTCTGGTCGCTTCGGAGAACGTGGAAGTAGATCACCTCACCGGTTAGGTTGACCTCCCACTCATTCCGCTGCTCAGCGCCTGGTGACTTGCGACCGAGATCGGCGCTTTTCACTTTGCTCATGAAGGTGTACATCGAAGGCGTCATTCCTTTTATGTACTCACGATCTTGAGAAGCTGGGTTTGCAAGCGATGGATCGTAGAACTTGATCCATCCGCCGATGCTGAAGTCTTGTCCGACTTGCATGGATGTTGAGGTCTTGTAGCGATCTTCGGTCTTGCGATCAAACTTCGGCTCTTCGGCGATCGCGTAGGATGTGCCGATAAAGGTGCTGACAGGTGACTGCGGAGAGTTGATTCGACTTGCGCCGCAAACAGGAGTTCCGGCAAGGCCAATGACTTTCGCATGGGCGCCGTGAATGTGTTCTGGGATTTCGTTTACGACAAGTTTTGATTGAGTCGGGTTCTGATTGGCGAGAGTGTTCTGTGCCGACGTTTCGACGACAGGAGTTTGGCTCCAGAGGCGAAGCAGGCCCATATTTCGAACTTCGGCTTGCGTCAGGGGGGCGGGAAGTGTTCGCGCTCGTTCGGGGAAGAGATCGGAGTTCTGTTGAGAGGGAGCCGCTTGTGAAGTGCTAACAGTGAGTAAAGCAATGAGCGAAAGCGATGACCGTAGAGACATTTTCATCTGAAACCTAACCTAGCGAACCTATGAGCTGGATAAATGAGCCCAGCTCGACCTCTGGAAAATCCATTTCTTAAAGCCCCTAGAAGCAGATTCCTTGCCGTCGCCAAATGGAACGATTTGTAACAGCAATTCCCGGTCAGACTTAAAAGTGTGCGGCCCAACCGTCGAATATACTTGAGTTTTATCAACTGGGGGCTGCCGTGCGAGGTTTTTCTCTTGCAGATTCTTGATCGACAAAAAGTTCGACACAGTGACGGCGCAAGCCGTCACCTTCATGGGTTTTCGAATTTTTCCTAGCTCATGCGGAACTGATCTCAGGTCGCGGTCTGATCCATGGCGAAGGGTCATTGAAGAAGCTCAAGAACTCATGCCAACTATCAAACTCGATCGGCAAAAACTCATACGCGGATTTTATCTTCACCCACAACCGACTTCGACGGTCGAAAACACTCCTTAGCGCGGCTTGAAACACGCGACACCGCAGCTCTTGAAGCTGATCGATCAAAAATGCGAGCAACATCAAATGTGCAAAGTTGCTTGAAAGGTTTTTGTAGCCGTGACCGAAGTTGTGCTCGAATTCATAACCCTGATTTTTCAAGGTATTGAAGGTTTCATTCTCAATTTTCCACCGTGTACGTCCTGCGCGCACAATCTGCCGGCAACTTGATTCGTAAAGCGAATAGTTGGTGACCCAGCTAAAGTGAACTCTCTCTTCTTTGACTTTGCCTTTCTGAATCCACTGTGTGGTCTCCCAGTATTCAAGGAAGTTCACCAAATGTTTCGTGCTTTGATGGTTCAGAAAGATGCCGTTGGTGAACCGGTAGTGACGAGTCACTTTCTTCTTCACCTTATCTCCGATGGTTTCTTCTTCCTCAAAATGATGAACCGTGCCGTTTGTCTCTCGGGTATCGACGCCACTAAAGAGCTTCTCGTGGCTTCCAGGCTTCACGCTCAAGACAAAGTCGATATCCAGTTTTGTGAGAAGCTCTAGGCAAGGGAGCGTCGCATGAAGTGCATCAGTGAGGAGCACGGTTTTCAGCTTCGGATGATCCTCCCGGTAGCCCAGAAGAAAACGCTTCATCGCATTTTGCTCGCAATCGTTCTTCGTATTTCCATCCTGCTGCTGGATCGCCTCAGGGCAAACTGGTATCACGCACCTTTGATCCGGATGCACAAGCGCACCAGCCAGCATTTGATGATGAAAAGTTCTCTCATTGCCGCCGCGCTGTTTTTCTCAAGACAGTTTTCGCAATGAACCGAATCTGACGAAAAGTATCCGGTCCCGTCAACCGCAAGACCGTACGTGTTGTCCCAGAGTTCAAAACCTTTCAGCACCTTTGCCCGTTGCGCTCTCTCGAAAATCGCGCGAAACACCGGGCGAAAAACATTGTTTTGATACTCGTCGATGACTTCCGCATCCGCGTATCTGATGGCACCTTTGAAACGTAGAACAACTTCTTTAAGTTCGAGAAACTTCGCTGTTTGCGCATCTCCTCTTCGAACTGAAGAAGCGACGGGATCTTCAGCGAAAAGATCGCAAGCGCCGACATGAAAAAGTCTTCGATAGGAATCTCAATCCGCGAAGGATCGCGAGAATCTGAAAGCTTGCTGAAATGCTCGCGCGCTGCCCGAAAAAGTTCGGTCCCGCTCAAAGAATTGACCGTTAAATCGTTCGGTGACGTCCGTGCCATCGATAAGCCTCGACTGAAGTATTGAATTTAAATTGCCAAATCGAGTTTACGCACAATGCAACGTCGCGAAAAGAATATTTTCGAACAGCTGGAAACCCGCACCAATACTCAATTCTTTCTCTGACCGGGAATTGCTGGATTTGTAGATGAAGTTTGGGAGGTGACGTGAATTGTCACAGCAGGGCGCTTAGAAGCATTCGTCTTGCGGTAGAATAGTCCCTTCGGAGCGTCGGCCGTAGTCGTATCCAAACCAACGCGTTGTCTGGTCGACAGTGGCCGTGAGCTGTTGCTTTGTGGGTCTTCCGTAGGCTTTGAGCCACGAGGCGCATCGAGCTTTGATCGCCCGACGAACGGGTTTGCGCTGAAGGCGTTCGAGGACATTTGGGTTGAGTGACTCATCAAGGTGTTCGCTGATGAAACGTTTCATCAGAACGCGTGGGCCGTTTTCAGGACTTCGGCTGAGCGCGAGATTCCCGTATTCATCGAGTTCGATGACTCGTTTATGTGTTGCTCCTCTGAAGTTCATGTCATGAAAGAGATTCTGGTAGAACATAAAGCCAGCAAAATTTGCTGCAAGATCAGCGTTCGAATAGACACCGTCGACGATCGTTCCAAAAAGTCCATCCTCTGATTTGACTCCCAAAGCGACGGCGTGGCGAAGCGCTTTGCTTGGTGAAAGCCCTGCATTGAGATGTTTTTCGTAGGCTTCTGAGTACTCATAGCCCTGATTGAAGAGGTGACCGATTTTGTCGACGCCCATATTGGTTCCAAAAACATTCACGGTGGATGCAAAAACAAAGTACGACGGACTGATGATGCGATGAAATCCAGAGTACGAATAAGTCGTGTTGAGCTTATCCGGTATATAAGAAACCGGCTTTCCATTCTTGCGGTCGTGAGGATACTGCGCGTAGCTAAGGCCGACACCAAAGACGCCATCTCGCTGGTCGTTCCAGGTCATTGTCAGCGAGTACTTTTGAAAGAGATATTCGAGCTGGCCAGCTTGAGTTGAGAGCTGGCGGGCTTGCGCTTCGGCTTGAGTGACACGTTGAACGGCCGACACAAAGTCTTCAGCGCGAGCCGCCTCGGCCCGTAGAACTTCAATTTTCAGAGGGAGCGCGGCGCGCAGGTGATTGATCTCGTCAATGCCCTCTTCGAGTCGCGAGTGAATGAAAGTCGATAGGTCTTCGCCGATATCCGCCAAAGGCTCAGGCGAAACTGTGTATTGATCGGTTTCGTAAGCCAAAGCGTTTAAGGAAAACACGGCCGTCATCAGGAGCGTGAAAAAATGAGTAGGACTCAGTTTGCCGACCATCTTGGGGTGTTATGCAAGTCAAAGCCCATGCCGGACGTCGGTTATAAGCTTTCTGTTTGAAATGGATTCAATCTGTTTTCGATCAGAGCCGCAATTGGGCGTAGGTTCTTACCGAAGAAAGCTCAGCCAAGTGAGAATAGGGCCAAGCTCCCAACTGACGAGATTGGCGCTAAGGCTGCCTATGCCAATGATGAACCACTCGCGTTTTCCGTGAAGGCCAAGCGCGTAACCGTGGAGCGCTATTTCCCCTATGACAGCAAAGGCTTCGGCAATGAGAATTCCATTCAACCAATTGAGATGAGAGCCGCTTGAAAGCCAGACGAAAAAGACGATGGGATGTGTGATTGCGTTTGCAAAGCTTGTGGTGAGGACCGAGCTCCATAGATTTTTCTTTCTGCAGAGGAGGTAATGCGCCACACAGAAAAATGGAACTTCAAGAAAGTTAGACTGCAGGTAGGTGAGGAGGTAGCTCATTTTGCCGCTCGAATATGAAGAAGCACAAGTACGCAGATGAGAGCCTGTGTCGCGATCAGTGCGGCAAGGGGAGGATCGTCGATCGCGCCGGGGCGATTGATCGGCTGACTGCGAACGAAGGCAAGGCTTTCGTTTTGGTCGAGAATTAAACTTGAAGGAGTGAGCAGGCGAGCTTGCTCAAGGGTGACTCGGCCGCGCTCGGGAAATGAGTATCCCGAGCGATCCGAGATCAGGCTTGCAGTCACACCTAAAGCGAGGAGTCCTAAAATGATCTTCGCTTTTGGCGGCATCACATTCAGCCTTTGTTTTTTACTGGCAAGTGCGCTGTTCTTTGTCGTTCATGTCGAGTTTAAACGCATCGCCAAGCATGTCGTATTTAAATTCAGGCGACGTGTTTTTGTTCAGGCTGATCTGACATGTCGTTTGCGGCAACTTTGTCACAGTCGCTTTGTCGTTGTTTCCGATATGAACCTCGGCGGCGTTACAGTTGAAAAACAGTGTCCAACCGTCGGAAACGAGCGCGAGTGAACGCTGATTCTGACGACGCAGCTCACTTTCGGCTGGTGTCACCATACCGTCGATAACGGTCGCATCAGTCGGAAGGAGGCGCATGAACTTTTCAGCATCTTTTCCGTAAACAGTGATGACCGATCCATCTTTTACTTTGATCACTTCGCCTGTGGAGCTTTTGGTGACCGGATTGATACCTTGAACGTCGACGTAAGCGACGCCGCCGTCGTTGGCTTGGGCCGCAGCTGAGATCAAAGTGAGAGCAAGGGCGGAGAGAGTCATTTTCGAGAGCATTTTGGGGTCTCCTGATTAGGTTAGGGGTTCATGGGGGTAGAATTTCCGGCAAGGTATTCTGATCGATATCGGATGACAATATGCGTTAGAAAGGTTACTGGGGGGATTGGATGTCTTACAGGGCAGGTTGGCGGATGTTCTTGATTCCTGACGGCTTTTCTTGTTAAAAAGCTCACTTCGCTCTGTCCTTGGCCCAAAAGAGTTTGGCATTGTGCCATCCGCCAAGTCGGAGATCGTGAGGAATAACGATGGCGAAAGCGTCAAAAACGCACTCAGGAGCTAAAAAGCGCCTGATCAAGCTCGCTTCTGGAAAAGTGAAGCGAAAGAAGAGTGGTCTGCGCCACTTACTCAGTCCCCATAAATCGAAAGTGAAGCGTCAGCTCGGTGAGACCGGCTATGTTCACTCGGCAAACATGAACCAGACTAAACGTCTGTTGAACTTCTAAGGAGAGTCGTATGGCACGCGTCAAAAGAGGTGTTGCGGCTCGTAAACGTCGCAAAAAGTTTTTCCAGCGGGCAGAGGGATTTTATTCTTCTGGTAGCCGCGCCTACATCCACGTTCGTGAAAAGACAGATCGCGCTTTGGCGTACTCTTATCGCGACCGCAAGGTTCGTAAACGTGATTTCCGTGCGCTGTGGATCCAGCGTATCAACGCGGCAGCGCGTTTGAACGGAACAACGTATTCGAAGCTGATCAATGCTCTGAACACATCGGGCTTGGCTCTTGACCGCAAGGTTTTGGCTGACCTCGCCGTTCACGATGCAGCAGGCTTCGCCGCTCTTTGCTCGAAGGTTGTCGTTCGCGCTTAGGCGGGGACTGCGTCCAGAGCAGAAGCTCGATATTGAAACGGAGGCCGAAAGGTCTCCGTTTTCTTTTTTGCGCATGAGTGGTGTCTGGCGAATACGAGAAAGACACAAAGGGATTCAGCGTGTTAGAGCTCATAGCCACGATGGATCGAACAAAAGAAAGCACGAGCCAGTTTGAATCGCGCAAGAGCGATCATCTTGAGGTGGCGATGGATCCTCGAGTGCAGGCCGTTGAAGGGCTTGGCGCCGAGTTTGATCGCCTGCAGTTTGTCCACGAGGCTCTCCCTGATCTCGATCTTGCTGATGTTTCGCTGATGGTCGATTCGTCTCAAGCCATTCGAACGGCGTCGCTTTCGAGTTCTCCATTTTTTGTGAGTTCGATGACGGCGGGGCACGAAGCGGGCGCCGTTTTGAATCGTCGATTGGCGGCTGCTTGTGCGGCACGCGGTTGGTTGATGGGCGTTGGTTCTCAGCGCCGCGAACTCTTTGACTCGGCCAGCGCGGCTGAGTGGCGAGAGATTCGAGCAAGAACGCCAGACGTCTCATTGATCGGCAATATTGGTTTAAGCCAGTTGATTGATTCGGGAACAGAGAAAATTTTGGGACTCGTTGAAGCGCTTGAAGCGGTGGCGATGATTGTGCATTTGAATCCACTGCAGGAATGCCTGCAGGTTGAAGGGACGCCGCAGTTTCGAGGGGGCCTTCACGCCATTCATGCTCTTGTTGAGCGCGCGAAAGTTCCCATTATCGTGAAAGAAACAGGCTGTGGAATTTCAGGAACGACGGCTCGTCGCTTGATTGGAGCCGGTGTCGCTGTCATCGATGTCGCCGGGCGTGGTGGTACGCACTGGGGTCGGATTGAGGGCCTGCGAGCAGCGAAAGTGAGCGCCGGTTCTCAATTGTCGAGAGCGGCGGAGAGTTTTCAGAACTGGGGACTATCGACTGTCGATTCGCTAACGCAAGTGGTTCATGCCGGTCGAGAGACTGGGGTGGAAATCTGGGCGTCGGGTGGAATTCGCTCGGGCCTTGATGCAGCGAAGGCGATTCGTCTCGGGGCTGCTCGCGTTGGCGTTGCGCAACCTTTTTTAGCAGCGGCACTGAACGGCGAAGACGAATTGAGTCGCGCGATGGATCGCTTTGAGTTTGAATTGAAGGTCGCCATGTTCTGTGTTGGCGCAAGCACGCTTAGTGAATTGCGCCGAGCGCCGCTGACTGAGGTTGAGCGAGGGAGTGAGATTTTGCGAAGCAGACTCCAAATTGGGCGGGTTTTTCGAAGTTGTCGCGAGAGGATCGCTTTGACTATCTTGAAGCGCTTGGGGCGTTGACAGCAGAAGAGGCGCGCTATCTTAAGACTGGCGGTCTTAAAGATATGGGTCTTGCAGAGAAATTTGTTGAGAATGTCATCGGGTACTTTCAAGTCCCACTTGGCGTTGCAACAAATTTTGTAGTCGATGGGCGCGATCTCGTCATTCCGATGGCCGTTGAGGAGACGTCGATTATTGCGGCGGCGAGCAAGACCGCAAAATGGGTTCGTGAAAATGGAACCATTCGCACCGAGTCAGTCGGCAAACAAATCATTGGTCAAATTCAACTCGCTCAGGTCGCTGACTTTGCACGGTTTGAGAAGATGGTCTTGGCGGCAAAGACTGAGCTTTTGCGGTCAGTGAATCGCGATGTGGCCCATGGTCTTGTTGCTCGCGGAGGTGGCGTTGAGGATCTGCAGATTCGCCAGATTGAGCGGCCGGACGGAAAAACCATGGCAGTGATTCACGTCTATGCAGATCCATGCGATGCGATGGGTGCCAACATCATCAATCAGGTCTGTGAGTACTTAAAGGGACCGATTGAACAGATGACCGGTGAAACGGTGACGATGTGTATTCTCTCCAATCTCGTCGATTCGAAACTCACGCGGGCGATCGTTGAACTTCGCGGTCTTGATGATGAGTTGGGGCTCAAGATTCAAGAGGCGAGTTTGTTTGCTGAGCTCGATCCGTATCGTGCGGCGACAAACAACAAGGGTGTGCTGAACGGAATTGATCCGATTCTGATTGCGACTGGAAATGATTGGCGCGCGGTCGAGGCCGGAGTGCATGCATATGCAGCTCGCTCAGGACAGTATCGATCGATTACGCGTTGGACCTATGACGACGGCATTTTGACCGGCTTCTTTGAGGCGCCGATTGTCGTCGGCACTGTCGGCGGAGTGACGAAGCTGCACCCGACGGCTCAGCTCTGTTTGAATATGCTGGAGATCGAGTCTGCTGCTGAACTTTCACGGATTTGTGCCGCTGTGGGGTTGGTACAAAATCTTGGAGCATTGAAGGCGCTCACCACGGTTGGCATTATTGAGGGACATATGAAGCTTCACATTCGCAACCTCACAATCGGTGCCGGAGCGAGCGAACCCGAAGTGCCGCTTGTGCAAAAAACGACTCGAAGAGATTTTGAAGATGACCAAGCGGATCAGTCTGCAAAATGCGGTTGAAGTTTTGCGTGAGATTCGCGCGGCTAAAGTTTCTCCCGGCCTTGCTCCGACAGGTCATCCGGGAACGCCGTCAGCGAGTTCTTTGCTCCAGAGTTCTCTCTAAGTTGGGGAGATGGCGTTGAGTGAACTTGTAAGGCTGCCCGGTCGGCGAACGATTTCAATTCCGGCCAAAACATTTCTGGTTGGAGAGTATCTGGCTCTCGCGGGCGGGCCTTCGGTTGTGGTGACAACTGCACCGGCGTTCAAGTTTAGTTGGTCGTATGAGGCCAGTCGTTCTCCAAAATTAACCCATCCTTTTCATCTTGAAAGTCCGGCGGGACAATTTCTCAATCAGATGGATTTGCAGTCCGGGCGGATTGATATTGAATTCAGTGATCCGTATCGAGGTCGCGGTGGATTTGGCGGATCGACGGCTGAGTTTTTGGGTTCATGGATGATTTCGCGATGGCTGAGTGGTGATGTTGTCGCAAACACTGACGCCGAGTGGTGTACTGAGCTTCGAGATTACCGGGAGCAGGTGTGCCCTCTTTGGACATCAGAGCGCTTGGGCGGTGGTCGCTTTGTCGACGTTCTCGAAGCCTATGCTAAGTTTGAACCAAACGCCTCGGGCGCAGATCTTGTGTCGCAGATCACCGGTGGAATTGCGATTTGGGATCGCAATAAGCAGGTGATGCGGAAACTGAGTTGGCCTTTTGACGGCTTGAAACTCTCGCTTCTTCAAACGGGTCGAAAAATAAAGACTCATGAACACTTGAAAACGGTTGCGCCGCTCAGAGCCGATGCTCAGCAAGAGATGGGGCTATGGGTGCAGGACGCCGTTCAAGCTTTTGCTCTCGCTGATGAAGACCGCTTGATTGCGTCAGTTCGCGGTGTGGGCAAGGTTTTGGAATCGCAAGGGTTGGTGGCCGAGCACACGCTTCAAGCTCTGCGCGACCTGGCCGATATTGTGGGCGTGAGAGCGGCAAAGGGCTGTGGCGCGATGGGAGCCGACGTTGTTGCCGTTTTGCACGAGACATCGGCGTTGCCGGCATTAGATGAAATTTGCAGAGAACATGGGTTTAGCCGCGATGAGACAAAGCATTGGTCTTCGGCAGTGAGGATTGAGTCATGAAGCAGTCTTTTCAGGCGTCTGCGCCGTCCAATATCGCTCTTATCAAGTACATGGGGAAGCTTGCAGCCGAGACCGGGAGCAATCGTCCGGCGAATAGCTCGATTTCGTTTTCGCTGAATGGTTTTAAGACCCACGTCCGTGCAAGTGTGATCGACGGTGTTGCGGAGCCATTTGTATGGGCCCCGCTTCGTAAGGCGGGACTTCAGGCCCCACATCTTTCAGAGCATGGTCGCATGCGTTTCTTGCAACATGCCGAACGTGTGATGAAGCGAATCGGTGCGGGGCTTCCGAATGGAAAGTCGATATTAATTGAGTCGGCCAATGATTTTCCGAGTGACTGCGGGCTTGCAAGCTCAGCTTCGAGCTTTGCGGCACTCACCATGGCGATCGCGGGGCTATTTGAATCGAAGTTGTCAGTTGAAGACTTGGCGGATATCTCTCGTGAGGGTTCAGGTTCCTCGTGTCGATCCTTCTTTATCCCCTGGGGCATTTGGGACAGCGAAGGAGCGAGGGCCGCTGAGGGACTTCCGGGCGAGGATAAACTTTGGCACATGGCCCTGATTGTCGACGATTCGCTCAAGCGCGTGTCGTCGAGTGAGGCGCATAAGCGCGTTGCGAGTAGCCTTTTGTTTCGCGGGCGCCCAGAGCGTGCAGAAGAGCGTCTCCGTCAACTGATGGATTGTCTCCGACGTGCGAGTGGGAACGACGGCGTTCACGCTTGGAATCGCGCCAGTGAATTAGTTTGGGCTGAGTCTTGGGATATGCACGTGCTCTTTGAAACATCGGAGCCCAGCTTTGGGTATATGGTTCCAGAGAGTTTACGCGTGTTGAGTCTGATTCGAGAACTGAATTTGAAGTATGCTGAAAGCGAGACCTATCGAAAGCCGCTTGTGACTTTGGATGCCGGCCCCAACGTGCATGTGATTGGCTGGCGGGATGCCCAGAGTGAGCAGATGAAAGATGAGTTGATGGCGCGGGTGCGGTCGTTTGCTCGAGTCGAGGACGGCGTTCGATGACGTTTAACGGGAACGTTCACGGAAAGTGGATTTTGCTTGGTGAGCACGCGGTGTTGCGTGGTTGTCCGGCGTTGGCCTTTCCTGTTTTTGGCAAGTCGCTCGAATTGCGTTGGGAATCGGCAGGGCCGGGAGCACCATTTCAAGCGATGTTTAAGGGTGAGCGAGGACACGAGTTTCGACTTTTGTTTAGCGGTGTGTTTGACCGCGCACTTGAGCTGATTGGGCGGCCACAGGATCCGACGCTTCGGCATGGAACATTTGAGGTGCAGAGTACGCTACCGGTGGGTGCGGGGCTTGGCGCCAGTGCGGCGCTTTCTGTAGCGGTCGGGCGTTGGTTTGTTGCCCAAGGGGCGGTCGAGGAGAGAGAGCTTTTTGAGTTTTGTCGCGAGATTGAAAATCTCTTTCACGGTGAGTCGAGCGGAGTTGACGTTGCGGTTGCGCTTGAAAATCGTGGACTTCATTTTGAGCGTCAGAGCGGGCTCATGCGCAGTTTTGATATGAGTTGGCAGCCGCAGTGGTACATTAGTTTTTCGGGCGCGCGAGGGATCACGTCGGAATGTGTGAGCAAGGTGAAATCTTGGATTGCGGAATTTCCGGCCGATGGTGAACGTGTGGATGCCCAAATGCGTGGGGCTGTGATTGTGGCAGAACAGGCGCTGACAAAAGTGGCTTTGACCGATAGCGAACGGGCGGCACGTTTTGAGAGTTTGCGATCGGCAATCGAGCTTGGGGCGCAGTGTTTTGCTGATTGGGGGCTCAGTGGCGGTGAGCTTGGGCGACATATGGACTGGCTGCGAAGCAAAGGCGCGGCTGCTGTTAAGCCGACTGGCTCTGGTGGCGGTGGGTTTGCGCTGAGCTTATGGCGCGAGCGCCCAGCTGCCGAAATCGAGAATCAGCTCATTCCGGTCTTTCGCGACGACCATTCGTAAAGAAGAATCGAGCAGCTCACGGCAGCGTTGAGAGAGTCAATGCCGGAGCTCATTGGAATCGTGAGCCGCGTGAAGCTGTTCTGCATTGGTATACCGGCGCCCTCTTCGCCAATGAGGAATATCGGGATTTCTGGAAAATGAAAATTCCTGATCGACTCTCCGTGAAGGTCGAGCGCGATGATCGGCACGTTGAGACTCGAAAGCTCTTTGATCGATGGGCCGCGCCTGATATTGAGGGAAAAGACAGCCCCCATTGAACTGCGAATCACTTTTGAGTGAAATGGAGCCGCCGCCTCCTTGAGTGTTACGACGTTTTTAAATCCAAAGGCCGCTGCTGAGCGCAGGCAGGCGCCGAGGTTGGATGGGTTTTGAGTGGCCAATAAGAGCGTCGGTTCAGTCGTTGTTTCCGCTGGATTCCAAGCTGGGCACGTCGGTTTTTCAAACGCTGCAATCAGGTCCGGTACACCAAATGGATCAAGCTCATCAAAGAGGGTGTCGGAAAACGTGAGACGAGTCACTGGTCCTGGAAAGCGCGTTTGCAGGATGCTTGTGACGAGAGGAGAGCTCGCAAGGTCAAATGATTCGCGAACAATCAGAGTACGGGGCTGTTGGATTTTGATCAGATCCTTGATGACGGTCGCGCCATGAGCGATCGCCATTTTTGACGAATTGTCGGAGAGAGAGCTCACGAGCTCTTTGAAGACGGCGTTCTGTTTGCTTGAAACTTTGTCCATTTGGACAGTTGTACCCGCTGCCTTGTCGTTTGACTAGCCTTGATCAGAGTGGAGCTGCTGAACGCGGCGGAGGACATGATCGGTGCTTTCTTTAAGGCTACTCTCTGTTGCCATCTTATGACCAAGAAGCTCGAGCGCTTTCTCGCGAGGCAGACGGGAGTCGAGCGGGCGCGTCGCAGGAAGAGGCATCTCTTGGCTTGAAATGGCTTTGATCGTTTCACACTTGATCGGAAAGCCCAGCGCCTTTGCTGAGAGAATAATCTGTTCGGCCCATTGGTGACGCGAGACCGCGTCGCGGCCGACGAGATTGAGAATTTCTTTAGCCTTAAGGCCGTCGCCACCCAGGGAGGCCTGGATCAGTTGGATAAGATCAGAGGCGAAGTCGGTCGCGGAGGTTGGGTTTCCGATTTGATCGTGAACGACACGAAGCTCTGGTCGTTCGAGTGCGGCTTTTAGGATTGAAAGTAGAAAGTTTTTGCGACGCTCAGAATAGACCCAAGCTGTTCGAATAACGCGGCCGTGGTTACTGAGGACATGTGCTTCGCCTCGGGCTTTGGATTCGCCGTAGGTGTTGAGCGGGTGAGGTGAGTCCTTTTCGCTGTAGGGGCCGGCTGTGCCATTGAAGATGTAGTCGGTTGAAATCCAGAAATACGGGACTCCGAGGCGATGGGCCGCGAGCGAGAGTTCTTTGGGAGCGTGAGAGTTGAGTTGAAAGCACAGGTCGCGATTTTTCTCGGCATCGTCAACGGCCGTATATGCTTGTGCGTCGACGATCGCATCGATTGTCGAATTGATCTGTTGAAGCGCGAGGCTCAAGCCGTTTGCTGTTGTGAGATCGTAGTGCTGTCGATCAAGCGCAAGGACTTCAAAGCCCTTCTGCTTGGCGGCCTGAAGCGTCTCGTGGCCAATCTGTCCGGTACTGCCGATCAGCAATAGTTTCATTTTGAATCTCTCTCGTGGAGAGGACCTACTGAATATAGATCGGTGAGTGTTTATGGCCCGTGATCGCCATTGTCAGTGCCTGTTCAAAAAGAGCTTTATGGTTATACGCGAGAAGTCGAGCTTTGAATGCTTGGGCGTCATCTTGAATAGTTTGATGATTCATGAGCTCTTTGGTGCAGGATGTGATCTCGTGGAGCTGGCAGCCCCAAGCGGAAAACGAGCGTACAAAACTTAACGGACTCAGGCTTTGCATGTTGAGAGCTTGATCCATGTTTCGAGTGATGCCGATGACCGGTCGACCGGCGGCAAGCGCTTGGTAGGACGAGGGTGCTCCACCATTGCAGATGACGACCTGAGCCTTTTGGCAGACGGTGTCGCCAGGTAGAACTCTCGCCGAAAAGAGTTTAGCCCCGGAGGGATAGGATATGGGTTGTTCGATCGGCTCGACGGAACCGGCTATAATTTGAATCGGAAGTTCCGAAAGCGCTTCGATCAAAATTGGCGCCAGTTCATGTTTTCCGGATGAACCGAGATTTAAATAGACGGTCGGTTGATCGTCTTTGATCTCGTTCCACCAGGGCGGCAGTGGGCAGTCGACGCGACCATTTAAGGGGCCGAGCGTCGTGTAGCGAGAGCCGAACTGATTTGAGGGCGTGACAACTTCACTGGCGTCGGCGAAACCAACCCAGTCAGCATCGGTATAGGCATCGATGATCGAGCGATAGGGTGCCATACCGTATTGTGCGCGAACGATGTTGAAGTCGTCAGCGTGACGCTGAAGGATGTGCGGTACGATCAGCTCCCGACTGGCCTTAAAGAGCAGTTCGGAAATCGATCGTCCGATCGGCTTTAAAAAGGACAGCTCTGGAAGCGGCATTTGTCCTGGGGTGAGACGAGTCCAGTAGGCATTTGCAATTCCAAGATAGGGAACGCGGAGTGATCGTGCGCTGATGGCGAGCGAGAGACGAAAGTCGCCGACAACGACCTGTGGTCGGATGGAATTAAGGATCTCGATATCTTCTTTTACTTGGGCGGTAAGAAGATGCTTGTCGATGACTGACTTGCCTTGATCGAGTTTCCGTTGAAACGCTCCGGTGTCTTGGCACTGGAGCGGGACGAAGTTCATGCCTCGTGCTTCGATCCAACTGCGGTATTGACTTGCGGTCGCAAAGTGAATCGAAGACCGCGGCAGTTCGAGCGAGTCAGCCAATGTGAGAAGTCTTACGACGTGAGCCAAAGTGGCCGATTCTGCCATAAAGAGAATAGGTGTGGGCATCGAAGAACTCATGTCGGTAGTATAGGTTCTGACGCTGCATTAGAATGAACTAAGACTTTGCCTCTGTACAAAAAATTTGTATAGATTTGCCATGGAATTTTACAGTTCTGATTCTGTACAGCGGCGGCCATCAAAAGCGAAGACGGCAGATCGTTATGAGGCGTTGGCGACCAGGCTTATGGTCGAGGTTGGCGAGAGCTCGGTGCGTGCGTCGCGTTTCCTGTCGGCTCTTCAGGCAAGTGGCGTGCAACTCCGAGATTTGAGCGAAGCGGTTTTTGCGCCGCGAATTGTCGCTGACTTTAAAGGGTTCAAAGGTCAGGTCAGTCGATTGGCGATTCAGCAGAAATGGCTCTGCCCATTTCTAGTGGCATTGCGAGGTGATCGAACGCTGGTTGAGACGGCCGCGCTGTTGGGCCTTGGAACCGCATCGTCCTATCATCACTGGGAGTCTGGGCGTCGGGATATTCCGCTCGCGCATTGGTTGCGTGCGATTGATCTATTGTCTGGAAGGCTCGAGGCGATGCTGGCGACTATTTCGGTTCCCTTCGATATCGGCGAGCTCGGATTTAAGAAAGTCGCCCCCCATCTCTACTCGCTTTTCTTCGCCGATCCATGGACGCCGACGGTATTGACGGTCTTGCGGCTTCCTGATGTGGCCGGCGGTTCGTCCATGAGTCATCAGATCGACTGTGTCATTCGAAAGACTGGCATTTTGAGAGACTGTGTTGTCGGCTCGCTTGATACGCTGGTTCGACTTCGGCTTGTCGAGATACGGCATGCGAAGTTTTATGCAAATCCGAGTCAGTTTTACGCGATTCCGTCGCTGTCTTCGGGGCAAATCGAACGGATTCATCACTATTGGTTTGGTCGGTCGATCGAGATGTTGGAGCGCCCTGGTTTTCACAAAGTTGAACAACATGCGCTGACGCATGAGAGTAAAGAAAAGATTATTGGCTGGATAGCAGAGTTGCGTGAGCGCATTCGAACAGAAGTGAAAAGCAGCGGTGAGCCCGAGACATTGATTCATATTGGTTGGCAACTGGCGGAGTTTGTATGACAGAAGGTGGAGCGATGTTTGGACGTTTGGTTTTTGTCGTTTTTCTTTCCTTTGTTTCTGGTCCGACGCTGGCGGCGCCCGTTATCGAGCTCGAGCATACGATCTCGGAGGCGGAAGGGAGCTCATGGGGAACGGACGACATATTGCGTGAGTCACTTGCTGTTCCGGAACAGGAGCTGCCGACGGTGTTTCGTCTTCCCCTCGTGCGGCCGACACCGCGAGCGCTTCAACTTTCACGGAGAGTTGCGGACACGAAGCTGTTCATCAATGACACCGTTTTTCTTTACCGTTCGTTGAACAGCTGTGTTGACCAGAAGTTTCCGAGCCAGTCTGCCGTCTTTAAAAAAGCGCGCGATGTCTTCATCGAACGAGTGTCGGGCGAAAACGGCACCTCTCGGCCGCTTGAAGTGCAAGTTCAGACATTGAAAGTCGATCTTGGTTCTCAAGAGAAAGCCGCCTATTCGGATTGCGACCTTCTTGTCGCGATCGGTGATCCTGCGGTTTTTCCGTTTAAGCAGTTGCCGAAATCGGCAGTGAAGAGTGCTGGTGCCGGTTTGCCCCAGATGGTTCTTGGGCTTTACTATCGCCACGACGCCACATCATTGCCGGTGATTGTTTTTAACCCGCAGCTCAATATTGATTTTGATTCGGAAGACTCGCGCTATCTTCGAGGCGCGAACGGCGGTCGCTTCGATGTCGATGGTCGATCATTGTTCTTTCACGAATTGGCCCACGTGCTCGGGTTTTCGCATATCGAGAATCCAAGCCCGATGTCTCGTTATCCCGCGCTCACAGTGATGGGTTTGAAAAATAGCCAACGAGATGACATGACCTTAGAGCTTCGTTATGCCGGAAATATGGATATTTGGAGGTATTGGGATTTAAAGCAGACGTCGCTCTATCGGTCTTTGGTTTCGCGTTTGGCGCAGGGGAGAGATCTTGGATCATTGAAGGTGGATGGAATGGATCCCGGAATTTGCGTAACACCTGGTGAGGAGCTTGATTTACGTTTTGCGCCGATCGGGATTGTGACACCATCGCCGACGCTGGAACCACTCTTGATGCTTCCGGATCGTATTGAACTGGGGGTGCCCACTGCGACCCATAGGACGATGATTGACGCGACCGTGTGGAACTACGAACTGACGACCGATGTTCAATTTAGACTGGCTGAAAATATTTTTTCGTCTGGAGTGCCGTTTTTTCGAGCGAAGGTCTTTCGAAGTGCAAAATGGATTGATCCACTTCGCGTTGAAAGTGAGATGAGACTTTTTTCGTTTTCTGGCACGATTGATCCCTAGGCGAGCGGAATCTTCCGCATGCGCGGTGATCTGGCGCTCGCTCCTGGCTATGCTCCGGCCTCTTTCTCGCACATCAACGTTGAGATACAGGAGAATGTCGCTGATTGTTTTGATCGCGAGAAAAGGTAGCTTTTTAACCAGCCGCGCGAACCGCGTGACGTTCGTTGAGGAAGCTTGCGAGTTCCGTGAAGCTCGGCAGCTTGCGATCTTTGTCGGAAACAATCGGGTTTGAAACAGGCCATGGAATTTTAAGCGATGGGTCGTCGAAGCGAACGCCAACCTCAGAGGTTGAGCTCCACTCAGCCGAGACTTTGTAAAAGACATCGGCTGGCTGGTCTCCTAAAACACAAAAGCCATGAGCAAAGCCGATCGGAACATAGAGAGAGACGCCGTCGTCTTCTTTGAGTGTGACACCTTCGAATTTTCCGAAGGTGGCGGACTCGGGCCGAATATCAATAATGACGTCGAAGATTGAACCGCGAAGGCAAGAGACGAGTTTTGCTTGCGCAGGGCCAAGCTGAGCATGCATGCCGCGGATGACTCCCGGAGTTGAGCGCGATCGATTGTCCTGTACGAACTTAGGCATGATGCCCGAGTTATTGAGGACAGAAGTCTTTGTTACTTCCGTAAAAAAGCCGCGTGAATCATGAAATACATTTGAGCGAATGAGAGTGGGAGTTTCGTTGGCTGAACCCAATGTGTCGAACTTGCCAAGTATTTCAGTTTTCATTTTATAACCCCCATCGGTGTCTCTCATCGGAAGACGCCGCAGGGGACTTGATGCTGAGGAGTGTGAGTCTCAGTTTGAGGCGTGGACGCTGTCTACGCCCTTGAGCCACTCATCGATAGTGTCGAACATCTGAGCGAGGTGTTTGATTTCGTTTTTCGATTCCAGCAGCGCCATGGCCTTCGCCATCTTGGATGATGACTCTGTGCTGATAAGGAGTTCCGGCGAGCCTCTCGATAAACTCGGTCATGGTGCTGATCGGAACGCGGCGATCATTTGCACCGTGCGAGATGTAAAGCGGTCCGCGGAGTTTATCCATATGTTGTACGGGTGATCGATCGCGGTATTTCGCTTCGTCAAATGGACCAAGGAAGTCCACAAGCCAGTCTGAGATCCATGAGTCTTCATAGAATTTGTTTAAGTCTGCAAACCCAGCCCAGCAGATGCCACCTGCGAAATTGAAACTCGTGTCAATACCATTGTAGGGATTTGGAAACGTCATTGTCCGAAGGGTCGAATAGCCGCCGTGGCTTCCGCCTTCGACGATGACTTTATTCTCGGGAAGCTGAAGTCGATCTCTTAAGAAGCGGGCACCCCAGATGACGTCGAGAATTTCATTTCCCCCCAGATCGCCGCGAATCAAATCCTCCCAAGCTTTGGGCCATCCCCAGCTTCCGCGGACTGCGGGGCTAAGAACGGCGATGCCGTATTCGAGAAACATTTGATAGTGCTGGAGGTAGGTGTCATTTCCACCGTAGAAGCTGATGACGAGAGCACCTTTGAGTTTGCTCTTGGGCAGAAATAGGAGCGCTGGGATCTCAAGTCCGTCGAAGGATCTATAGCTGATAGCTTCGCGGGTGCAGTGAATAAGCTCACGCATATTGGCCTGAGTTGGAGTGAAGTGGGCTCTTGGGGTAGGGTGAAGTCGTCGGTAGATGGAGCCGGTGGTCATCGAAGTCTGTCGAATCCAGAGGGCTTGAGGAAGGTTGATAAAGACGACTTCTCCGAGCGACTCCTCTTTGAAGAGAATCTCGTGGTTGAGACTGCTGAGAACCGTAGTCGTCGTTCGTTCTTTGAGATCTTCAGTTGAAATAAAGAGCACTGGCCTTTCGCCGTCAGAAATGACGCCGCAGTTATTTTTCTCTTTGAGGTTTGTCACCTGCTTGAGAGCTCTGGTTTGAAGATTGATCTCATAGATATTTTCAAAGCCAGAAACGTTGCTCTGAAAGTACGCGATGTCGTTTGTGATCGGCCTTGCAGCAAACCAGTTGCCGTTGCTGATCATGGAATCTGGCAGTAGCGGCTCTTTCGCCCACGACTGAAGATCGATTGAGAAGAGTTGTAACTTCTGGCGCTGGCCCTTGAGATCAAGAAACGCGACGACGGAATTTTCACTGTATGGACGAACCGTGGCGTAGTTGAGTTTGTAGTCCCAGGTTTCATCAGAACCATAGATCGTAACGTTTTGAGAAGTGAGATCGAGCGAGCAGAGTGAGGTGTTGAACTGGCCTTTTTCTTCGGCGGCCTGTCGGTTTAGAAACCAGATCTGGTTGTCGGTAATTTTGGGGCTTAGCGCGTGTTCGACGTGAGTGAGCTGCGTGAGGCGGCGTTCGTTGAACGGGCGCTTGAGGTCGAGACTGTAGAGATTGTATTTTTCCTCGTTCGCTTGATCGAGCAAGAAGAAAACCTGATTGTGCAGAGCAGAGTATCCGGCCGGTATGATGGCGCGACCGGCGAAGTTCTCAGGACTTAGAACTTCGGCATTCGCGATCTTGAGAACGGTGTCATTGGTTTCGGTGTGGCTGTCGAGGCCTTTGAGTCGTCGCTCGCCTGTTGGCAGTTCCTCGATAAAGAAGGCCCGCTGGCCATCGTCGGAGAAGAAGATGTTTTTAAGTGGGAACGCTTCGAAGTATTTGCGAAGGTTACTCTGGTTCGACATTGTCATAGGACTTTCAGTAGAGGACAGCGATCGGCAATTGTCACGAGGGTCGTATTGACTCATGGCTAAACCATACCAAGGAGCGATGAGTCAGGATCCAGTTTTGGGCCTCTGACTTCTTTTTATCTCATCGACATGTTCGAAGAATTCCTTGAGCTTCTGGTCGAGTCTTTGTTTGAGGTCGATTGGGTTTCTGGAGTGTACCTCGGATCCGATTCTGACTTTGTCGGCCTCGGGAACAAGTGAGCAGTCAAGCAGACGCTGAGCTGGTGTTTTGGGTTCATCGTAGTGCTTCTTGATCGATCCACCGATTCGCTCTTTGGCTACGAGCTTCATCGATGGCGTGAAGTAGTTCTGGAGCGGACACCAGTACGCTTGATAGATCTCATTCATCATCGGCACAAGCGATGGATCGTCGAACCTCTCATAGCCGAAAAGCTCGCGGACGTGGGTCCAGTTCTTTTGCTCGACATGGGCGTTGTCGTTTTTCTTGTAGGCTCGACGCCTTACGAAGTTGATTGGTGCTGGGCGTTTTGAGAAGTACGAATAGAGAACGTCGTTGATGAATTCAGAACCGTTATCTGAAGCGAAACCAACCAACATGAACGGCACTCGAGACTCGATCTTTTTCACGGCGCTTGTGACGCCGGCAGCATCTTTGTCCAGCACGAGCGAAGCTCAGTCCAACCAGAGAACAAATCGACGACCGTAAGTGTGTTCGCGTACTCGCCTGCAATCGAATTTCCGCAGTGGGCAACTGTGTCGCCTTCGACAAAACCTGGAACCTTCGTCTCGCCGTCCAAGAGCTTAAGTGGAATCTTGGTCTTCATTTTTTATCGACGGTCTTGTTGTTGAGAGCCCTTTTCCAAGCGACCTTCGATGAAGTTTTAAAAGTCGATCAATGGTCGAGGCGCTCATCTGAAGGAGCAACGCCTTTCTTCGGTCGCTTGTTTTATAAAATGGAAGCCACAGTGGCATAGCCGCCTTCATCTTCTTTGAACAGATGTAGCTCATAAGCCCCATAGCGCCTTTAAGTCGCTCAGCGCATCGATGTAGCGCGAAGCAGGCCCCGGGCGCTTACGTGCGTCTGGCCCCTTGGCTTTGCCATTTAAAATTTGAATCGCATGCTTGCGGGACCGATACCCGCAGACCTGGCAAAATTCGTCCAAAATCGCAGACTTTTGTTTTCGCTTTGCATTTTTATAGCGGTCCCGAATTTCATCGGTGTACGCTCGACGGAACTCGATGGGCATGGTCTTACCTCCGTGTAAGAACTCAGATTTATTGGTCTAAATCCGATCCTACTTGGGTTTGAGATCATGACTCATCGAGGATTTTTCGAGCTCGCGAACTCGCTCGGTTGATTCAAGTTAATCGAACTTTCGCTCGCTCAAATCCAATCCAGCACTCCTCAATTGAGCACGTGCCGTATAGCGCACGCATTCGGTTCGATTTATCTCGAGTCAATTCGGGGTCAGCGCGAGCGGTGCATTTTCGGGAGGCTGATGAGCGCCGCTTCGGTGCCAATTCTTGTCACCCGTCAGCCTCTCTGGACCCCTTGTATTGATTACAGAGCGGTACGTATAATGCACCCGCTGAGCACAGGTTAAGAAGGAAGCACCTTAATATTTTAGCTCTAGTTGATCGGGAGGTCATATGAAGGCATTCACAAAAATTTTGACGATGTCGATTGCGCTTTTTTCTCAGGCTTCGATGGCTTCGGACGCCGCGACTGTCTGGCCTGGCGCTGAGACGCACTTTTCTGGTGAGCAGGCTTGTTCGGTCCTTCGCTCGGTCGGCGTCACCGGTTTTATAAAGGCCAAGCAGGAAATCTCGTCGATGCTGACGTTTCGAGCGGCACGCTGCTCGTTGACTTCCGATTGTCAGCTGAAGGTTCAGGCGTTCAATTACAATCAAGGTAAGGCGAAAGTAACAGAGGTCTTTTCATTTGATGTGTCGGACCGCAAAAGGACAACGGGCGTATCAGATGAATTGAAGGCGATGAATGAGCCGGGCGGCGAGCAGGCTCGAGTCTTCTTCGGAAGCATGCGATTCAAAGTCTTGGATGTCATGATGTTGGGAAATCAGACGGCGATGTTGAAGATTGGTACCGCGTTCAAAGTTGCGAACAGCGAGGTTTCGCCTTTTTCTGCGGCTTTGAAGGCGGATCTGAACGTTGTCTTTGATCTCAATAAGGATGGCAAGGTTTCGAAGATTCGGTTTGCGAATGTCAATCCGCGCCTTGTTCAGGTGGATGAGATGGCCACCGATAGTCTTTTTGTAAAGGGCGCCAATTACGCGATGAGCACATTTACGAAGCCGGCGGTCAATGCGCTGGTAAACTCCGTGCAGTTGCAGAAAATGAACTTTCCACGTGCAAAGTAACCGCGGCTAGTTTGCAGGGGCCTCGTGAATTCTTAGGCCCCATGCTCGCGCTCCCAAGCGAGATCGAGCTCTTCGAAGTCAGGGAGCGGATAAGGCTTTAGTTTTTGGAAAACCAAGAGCCGGCGCTCGTGCGGCGTTCCGGCAAGTGTGTAGGCAATGTCCTTTTCAAGTCGGTAGTACTCTGACCACTTTTCAAGGGCCATCGGAATTTCCGGACCACAGTTTGGTCCCTTCATCAGATAAACCCGTCCACCGGTTTGCAGTGTGTTGATCACATTTCCTAGGGTGTTTGAAGCGTCCTCGACGGCACGAGTGATCACGCCGCGAACGGGCAAGAACACTTCGCTATTGATATTGCGGCCAAGGATATCGAGTGGCGCCTCTGGGGAGCCAAGCCCGAGTTCGTCGCGGATCGACTTTAAAAACTCAACTCGCTTTTGCACGCCCTCCGCGAGGATGATGCGCTCATCGGGCAAAAGGATTTTAAGCGGGATTCCGGGAAAGCCGGGACCTGTTCCGACATCGAGAAGCGGGAAGAGGAGTGGAGCTCCATTTTGTTGAAGTAGCTCTGGAACCACGAGGCAGTCGACGAAGTGTTTGATCCCGACATCGCGCAGAGTGAGGAGGCGCGTGAAGTTCCGTTCATTCTGGTTGTCCATGAGAAGCATGTAGAAGCGGGCGAGTGTTCGACGCTTTGCGTGAGGAAAGTCTTTGAGGCCATGGCGCTCAAAGACATCGCGGAGGCGATCTTCAGCCTCATCAAGGGAGAAGGACTCCTCCGAACGACGGTGCTTCCCCTTTAAATTGCCTGACCCTTGGGCACTGGCAGCGGTGTCGTCACTTGCGGCCTGGGGTTTTCGCTTTGCTTTGTAGGGGCTCCAGTTGGAGCGATTTTTATGAGCCATGTCGTTTTGTTTTATATTTGAGAATGATTGCGAAATCATTGAATATTTCACCATCATGACGGACCAGATGAAAACTAAAATCGATTCCATTCGCCTTGAAGCGGAAACGGCGTTCAAGGCGGCCGAAAACAGTCGCGATCTTTATGAGCTGAAGGTGAAGTTCCTGGGTAAAACCGGAAGTTTTCAATCGGTGATGAAAGAGATGGGAAGTCTCCCTCCGGCGGAAAAGCCGATCGCCGGCAAACTTGTCAACGAAGCCAAGCAAGCGCTCGAAGGCACCTATTCCGAGTGCGAAGAGCGGTTGAAGGCTCGCGAGCTTGAAGCGAAGCTAAAGAGCGAAATGCTCGACCTCACGTTGCCAGGTGTGCCCGTTTCACGGGGGGCGGAACATCCTGTGAGTCTTGTGATGGATGAGATCGCGATGATTCTTTCGCGCATGGGATACTCGATTCGAACAGGCCCTGTGATTGAAACAGACCGCAATAACTTTGAAGGTCTGAACGTCCCGAAGGATCATCCTGCGCGCGATATGCAGGATACCTTCTACATCGACGAGCATCACGTCCTTAGAACGCAGACGTCACCGATCCAGATCCGCACCATGGAGACTGAGAAGCCACCAATTCGTGTTGCGGCACCTGGTGGTGTTTTTCGCTGTGATGCGGATATCTCGCACTCGCCGAACTTTCATCAGATCGAAGGGCTTTGCATTGATAAGAAGGTTTCGATGGCCGACCTTAAAGGCACAATCACATTCTTTGTGGGTGAGTTTTTTGGTCGCGGACTGAAGACGCGTTTTCGTCCGAGCTTTTTTCCGTTCACCGAGCCGTCGGCCGAGGTTGATTGCCAATGCCCACTGTGTAAGGGCAAGGGCTGCCGTATGTGTAGCATGAGCGGCTGGATTGAAATTGGCGGCTGCGGACTTGTGCATCCGAACGTTTTGAAGTTTGCGGGTCTCGACGCAAAGGAATGGCAAGGTTTTGCGTTTGGATTTGGTATCGAGCGCATGGGGATTATTAAATACGGAATCAATGACATCCGCCTTTTCAATGAAAACGATGTTCGATTCCTCTCGCAATTCTCGATGTAGGCCCTTTAGGGCATTGTTTGAAAGGTTTATTTAAGTCATGAAACTCTCTCTTCGCTGGCTCAATGATTTTGTCGATGTTTCTGATGCGTTAAAAGACCCGCAAGGACTGGCGCGTGCGCTGACAAATGCTGGTCTTGAAGTCGAATCAATCGAGGATCAAGGAAAGCCGTTTCACAATGTCGTCGTTGGTCACATTCTTGAAAAGGAAAGCACCCGGGTGCAGACCGTTTGAGCCTTTGTCAGGTTACGACGGGTGGCGGAGTGATTCATCAAATTGTCTGTGGTGCGCAAAATCATAAGCAAGGCGACTGCGTCGTTGTGGCTTTGCCAGGTGCTGTTTTGCCAGGAGACTTTGCAATTAAGCACTCAAAAATTCGCGGCGTTGAGTCGGGCGGAATGCTGTGCTCTTTGAAAGAGCTTGGGCTTGCGACGGAATCTGAGGGCATCTTGATTTTGCCGGATGATGCGCCAATCGGAACTCCGTTTGCTGAATACAAAAAGCTCGATGATGTGGTTTTTGAACTGAAAGTGACACCGAACCGCGCGGATTGCCTCTCGCATCGGGGCTTGGCTCTTGAAATCGCGTGCCTTTTGGGGAAGCCCATCTGCGAGCCTGAGTCGAAGATTGTGGAAGGTGATTTTGACTGCGATATCGGCGTTGCGATTCGAGCCAAAGATCTGGGGCCGCGCTACGCCGGACGAATGGTCAAAGGAGTGAAGGTTGGCGAGAGCCCGGAGTGGTTGAAGCGTCGGCTTGAGACGGTCGGGATGAAGAGCATCAATAACGTCGTCGATGTGACGAACTATGTGATGATGGAGCTCGGGCAGCCGCTACACGCGTTTGACGTGCGCGAGCTTCGGGGGCGAACGATCATTGTGGATCGCGCGGTGAGTGGTGAGACATTTGTAACACTCGATGGCAGCGAGCTTAAGCTTGATGGCACGGAGCTTACGATTCGCGACAGCGAACGGGTCGTGGCCTTGGCTGGCGTTATTGGCGGAAAGAACTCCGGTGTTCAGGATGATACGGTCGATGTGATGATCGAGGCCGCTTACTTTACGCCGGCGAGTGTTCGACGAACGATGCGCAAATTTGGAATTGAAACAGATTCTGGTTATCGCTTCTCGCGCGGAGTGAATCCGGAGACGACGACTCAGGCTCTGGATCGTGCGACACAGTTGATGATCGAAGTGGCCGGCGGACTGGCCAGTCGCAATCGCATTGATGTGTATCCGGAACCGGTACCGCGAACGGAAATTCAGATTGCGCTCGCGACCGTTGAGGCGCGTCTTGGCTATACGATCGAAGCCTCAGTTTTTGAAATGTGGATGAAGCGTTTGGGGGGAGAGCTGCGCGTTCTGTCGCCGGGTCTTTACAAGTTTGTCGCGCCGGCACATCGCATGGATCTGCACATCGACATGGACTTGGTTGAGGAGTTTGGCCGCTTGAACGGCTATGATAAAATTCCCGAGACGCTTCCCGTTGGTGGCTTTATGCCGGCTGCGCATGATGAACTTTATATCGCGGAGATGCGCGCCCGCCGCGTGTTAAAGGGTATGGGATGTCTTCAAGCGCTGAACTACGCATTCATTGGTGATGGCTATCAAAAGGATTTTATCGGCGATGTTGAGCTTTGGTGTGACGCTGGACTTTTTGTCGACGGCTCCGACGTGCGCATCGTCAATCCGCTGAATGAAGAAATCAATGTCATGCGGCGCTCGTTATTGCCGGGCCTCTATCGAAACCTTCTGCACAGTGTTCGCTTTGGAAGTCCATCGGGCCGACTCTTCGAAATCGGCGTTTCGGTACATGCCGTTTCGGACCGCTCGCAGGCTGTTCGCACGGAGCGTTTTCAGGGCACCGGGTATGGTGAGGAAAAACGATTGGGTTTTTGTTTCTGGGGCGGTGAAACCGACCTTTGGGGAAGGGCTCAGGTAGCAGAGCCTGCTGTGACACTGAAGGGTGTGGTTGAAGCATTTCTTGGAACTTACGGAGTTAGTTCTATCGACTTTGAGCCCTTTGAAGAAGGGCGTGCTCCCGGGATTTTGCATCCGGGAAAGGCTGTTGTTGTTCGGGCCAATCGTGTGCCGGTGGGCTTTTTGGGTGCGGTTCATCCGTCTCGTTTGCAATCTGATAAGGTTCGCACTGGTGCCGCAGTCGGCGAATTTTCATTGGAAAAGATCCTCAAGGCCGTGTCGGCTGTTCGCTTTACGCCGATTTCGCCATTCCCCGCCATGGAGCGCGACGTGGCTCTGGTTGGTGCGAGGTCGATTCCAGCAGGAGAGATTGTGACGGACTTTGTGAAGCTCGCTCGCAAGTTCGAGGCCGATGGCGGCCGATTCTTAAAATCGGCGTCGGTCTTTGACGTGTTTGAGGGAGAGAGTCTTGGCGAGGGCAAGCGCTCGGTTGCCGTTCGTATGGTCTTCCAGAGCGCCGATGGCACGCTTGAAGATTCGGTTGTGAATCAGGTTCGCGATAAGCTCGTGCATGCGATTTGTGAGAAGCACGGTGTTTCTGTTCGTTAATTCGCCTGTCGTGCGCGGAGTATGACGCACCGCTTTCTGGACGTCCAAGGTGGTGGCTTATGGCTGCTGCGGAGCGCGATGGCAGATGCGGCGCATCGATTGGTTTTGTGGGTTTTTTCAAGGACTTATGAAGAAGTTCTGATGGACAGATGGCGGTTTTAAATCTGAGACTTGTTGGTGACGAACGACACTCTCGAATCGGCACCAGTGCAATCAACTCGTGTGAGTGTGTCTAACAAACGGTGGGGACGATGGTAGAACGTGATGAAGTCGAAGCAGGCGGTAAGGGCCGTGAAGTGAGCCGTTCGACAATGACCAAGGCCGACATTGTTGAAAAAGTTTATGGTAAAATCGGCTTCTCCAAAAAAGAGGCTTCCGAGCTTGTTGAGATGGTATTCACCACATTGAAGGATGTCCTTCATCGCGGCGATAAGGTTAAAATCTCGGGCTTTGGCAATTTCGTGGTGCGTGAAAAAAACGAGCGCGTTGGCCGAAACCCACAAACAGGCGAGCAGATTAAGATCAGTGCCCGCCGCGTTCTGACCTTCCGTCCATCGCAAGTTTTGAAGGCGATGCTCAACGGCGAAGATGTCACGGGGCTCAGTGATGACGATTGAGACTGCAGCAATTGGAACAGTTGATGACGTCGCAGGGGCAGCTGAGGTTACCGAGGTAGCAGTAA
This sequence comes from Bdellovibrionales bacterium, assembly GCA_016713885.1. Classification (GTDB taxonomy): domain Bacteria; phylum Bdellovibrionota; class Bdellovibrionia; order Bdellovibrionales; family JAMPXM01. The sequence continues at coordinate 231,596 of JADJOF010000003.1, forward strand.
AAGAAGCGGCGCTGAAGCAAGCACTTGGGAAAGTGCTTGATGCGAGTACAGAGAATGTCGGTGATGTCGCTCTGGAATCCATGGCTTTGGCCGATGTCGATCAGCTTGAGTTGATTCCGTTCCAGATGCGCGATCACGATTTTATCGAGGTTGCGCCGTCGGATTCTCTGGAGCGAGATTTGAGCACGATTCCAGAGCAAATGGCCTTCAAGATTGGAACAGCTGCCGATTTGGTGGGCGTAAAGCCTTATGTCCTGCGTTTTTGGGAGACAGAGTTTGATGCTTTGAAGCCCAAAAAGAGCCAGAAGGGACAACGGGCCTACTCTCGTCGCGATGTTGAAACCGCGATGATGATTAAGAAACTCCTCTATGAAGATCGTTTTTCGATTGAGGGTGCGCGCTCTAAAATCAAAGAGCTTCGCTCCAAAGTGAAGGGCGTTCGTGAGGATCGAGCAGAGCTTGAGAAGATGCGCGAGGAAGTAAAGCACCGAGTGGACGAGGTCCGTTCCGTTGCGTTGACGGAGATGAAAGCGCTTCTCGGCGATATTTCTCGGTTTCGGGCGCTTTTTTCTGCTTGATGGCGAGCGTCTAGCCCCTTAAAACAGTGGGGCCTTTTGGCAAATTTTAAGTGTCGGCGCGTGGCGCAGTCTGGTAGCGCACATGCTTGGGGTGCATGAGGTCGCTGGTTCAAGTCCAGTCGCGCCGACCAATTTCATTTTCTAAAACGAAGCAGGCATCTTGGCCAAGAGCGAATTGAACTGGACCCATCAATGGTCCTGGCGCGTTCACTCCTATAGAGAAAGCACCGATGAGAGAACGTGGAACGACGGCGTTATCTTGTAGGTGCTATTCTGTTTTCTCTCTGCTTGGTGAATACGGCCGAGTCGCAGTCGACATACTCAACCCAGACATATCCAAAGCGGACATATCGACAAGCGGCAGGTGCCCGCAACAAGGTTGTTCCCGCTGAGAACGTCTACCAAGTTGTGCGCCTTAGTCACCACAGCATGTGCGTGGATGGGTCTTCGCTTAGGCAGTGTTCGCTTGCTGGCAAAGAGTATTGCGAAAGCCAGATCCAAGAAGCCTTTGAGAAATGCTTTGAGGAGGCGGGTCTTAAGACGATTCCCGTCGACGAAGTAAAGATGACGACCAACGACTTTGTGAGCTGTGCATCGCGAAAATTTGTTGTCGATCTGAAGGTGTACCTAAAAAAAGATATGCGCTGTCGAAAGCTTCTAGCGAACAGTGAACGAATCGGACCGGTATGGAAGTCGAGCAAAACAGCCTTGGCGATGTCGAACTTTTCGGCGACGGCCGTGTCACCAGCGAAACTCTATGCATTGCAGGTGGAGCGGGACACCGAGCAGTTGCGGGTTTTCCGTGCTCAGTTTGAGGCGGCTCCGCGGCGGTTCTGTCCAATGTATGAAGGCTCGGATCGTTCGACCTGCTTGAAGGCGCATCTTGTTCAGCATGAGCAGCGTTCATCTGCACAGCTTCTGCTTTTGGCTGCGATGATTGTGGATATGTCGAAGTTGGATCAGAGTCAGGGAATCGCAAGAGACAAAGTTAACCTGATGGCGGCAGAAAATATCTTGATTGTTCTTGAGAAGTCGCAAATGGCCATGTTTCATCTGGCGAAGATTCAGCCTGTCGGTCCACAGGAAATCACAGAGCTGCGTCGACTGCAGGTGGCCGATGAAAAAGTGCTTGCGATGAGTGTGGCAGAGCTAAGGCAGATGGCAAGGCAGCTCATCTGGCTTGGTAGCGAGGGGCGGACTCCGGCAAGCCTTGCCGAGTGGGAGCGAATTAAGCTCAATGACCTGCGGGATCGGTCGGAGCGACTTGGTGGTCGCTTATGGCGCTATCCAACCTACTAAACATCATTCGAGAATAAACTGGCAGGCCAGGGTGTAGACGGTGGCGCCGGTGTTAGACGACTCTTCGAGCCAAAGATGAAGTGTGGCGTCGGCATTGACGGCACCGTAGTGGCTTGGACCTGGTTGATCGACTCGCATCCATAACCGGCCTTCGATCTTCCCTTCGGGCGTAAAGGTCACCGAATAGTAGACCGGTTATGTGGCGTCAGAAAGCGTGACGACCGTGTCGTTATTTGGGCTCGACTGTCTTGATATCACTTGGCGAGCTTCGAGCTGGTATTGTCCATTGGCGCTAAAGCTATAGGTTGACTCAACGAGCTCGCAGCTGGCGGAAGTCTGACGCCGTTGCGATCGAGCCGAGAAACATCGTTGCAGCGATGCCGACGAGAATTTGATATTTTACCGGAAAGAAGTTCATGGCGTTCTCCCTTTTGAGTCGTACCAGGACGGTTCTGACATAAAAGTGTCGAGATTGTGATCTGTTTTATTGGCAGCTTTCGGATGAATTGGGTATTGGTCGTCCCCAGAGATCGCAATGAGGATCAGAGCGGAGAGAGAACCATGAAAAAGATCGTGATCATTTTCGTAAGCCTGAGCGTGTGGTGTGCTGCGCCAATGGTGCTGGCGGCGGAGCAAAAAGGGAGCTTTCTGACCTCGCCGCAAGCCTCGCAGGCTTGCGATGCCTTTATCAATTTTGCCACCCAAGGACAGGTCGATCCGCGATATGTGAATGGCGATCGCGAGAGCCTTGAGCCTTTTCATACCGATAGTCTTATTGTCGTTAAAGACGGTCGAGTTGTGTTGGAGTGGTAGGACGGACTAAAGGGGCCGAACAGTTCGCATGTTTTGTGGTCGGCTTCAAAAATGATCACGGCGACGTTGATTGGAAGAACGATCCAGGACGGCTATTCATACCATGGGCAGCCGGTGACGCTTGATACGAAGCTCAGTTTATTTTTTCCGAATCCTGGTTTGTTAGGACGACATCCCGATCGTCGAGAGCAGTATGAGCGGATCACGCTTGGCCATCTGGTGGAGATGTCGGCGGGTTTTGATTGGCGTGAGTTCTATGATGATGACATGAGCAACTCGTCATTTCTGCCCATGCTCTATCTAAAGGGGCACGGGGACATGCCGAGCTTTGCACTGTCACAGAAACTGAGTTCTCAGGGCCCTGGCGAGCAGTGGAACTATAGCGGTGGCAACGCCAATATCATGATGGGCGTGCTCAGAAAAATTCACGGAGAAAGCGGCGTCGATGCAAATGAGTTTCCGAAGAAGCTCTTGTTTGATGAGTTGGGCCTTGAGGGGGCGCGCGTCGAGCAAGATGGCAGCGGAAATTTTGTGGGATCGCCTTACGTGTATATGACGACGCGAGACATGGCAAAAGTGGGGCAGCTCTATCTTCAAGGTGGGATTTGGAACGGAAAGCGTCTGCTTCCGGAGCGATGGACGGACGAGGCGCAGGAGCTCGTTCCGACAGTGTTTAAGAAATCCACGACCGTTGATTACATTGCGAAACTCGGAGCTCCAAGCCGCCGAATATTTTGGCTCAATCGCGATATCCATCGCGATGACGGAAAACTTCGCGATGAGAACGGCGAGAAGGTTCTTTATCCGCGAGAAATGCCGGAGGCGCCAGGTGATCTTTATTTTGCTGCTGGCCACTATGGTCAGGTGATTGCGATTGTGCCATCGCAGAACTTGATTATCGCGCGAACGGGGTACGATACCAAATACTGGGATCATATCCAGCCGCTGACGGTGAAGGCGCTCTCGTGCCTCGTTGATGGCTACAAGCCCAATCCGGTGAAGACACTGGTGCCGCCAAGTGCGGGTCCTAAAAAGAGTACGCTTCGGTCAATGTTTGATTTTGTGCGGTCAATTCCGGATATTTTAACCACTCTCAATTACTCCAGAGTGACGGGACTGGCGGCCAGCTCAATTGCGAAAGAGATGTGCTCGTTTTCGTATGTGTCGGGAGCCGCCGCGACTATTCCAGAGAGAAGGCGAAAAGAGGCCTACTTTGAGCGTTCAGGGATGCCGAGCTTTGCGCTGTCGATGATGACCGGAGATCTTGAATTTGATGTCGACGATGCACAGAAACGGATCTCAGTTCGCCAGTATACAAAAGTTTCGATTGCGCGCGGGTCAATGACGGTAAAGAAGCTTGTGCGTGAAGTTCGCGCGGAGCTGAGTTCTGATCCGCGAATTGGATGTCGATTGCTATAGCCGCAAGTGGGCGGCGGCAGTCTTCAATCTGGCGTGAGGCTCTTTAGCTGTTCGAGGAGCTTCATCTCGACTGGGATCTCTTTTAAGAGAGCGTCGAGAGTGCGCTTTGCGACAGGATTACTGCGGTGATGCCGCTCAGCCAGAATCATCTCGTTTTTCAAAGTGTGCTCAAAGCCAATAAACTCGGTTGCTCGGACCTTGTAGCCATGGGCCTCAAGGACGAGGCAGCGAATCACGTTAGTCAGATGCGAGCCGAACTCCCGCCGGTGAATGCCTTGGGCCCAGAGCGGCTTTAGGGTGCCGGTCGAGAGCGACTCGAGTGATCGCGCGACCTCGGCCTGACAGCAGGGGACTAGTGCGATGACCTTCGCCTCTTTTTTTAGGCCTAGGAGAATGGCGTCATCTGTTGCGGTATCACAGGCATGGAGTGCCGTGATCACATCCACGGTCGGTGGAAGCTGATCGTGACTATCGGCAATCGAGCTTTCGATAAACTGAATGCGGTCAAACTTCGAGGCCCTGGCTATTGTCTGACAGGTGGTGATGAGGTCCTTGCGAGATTCGACAGCCAGCAAAGACATCTCGTCGTGGTTGCGGAGCAGAAGGTCGTAGAGAATAAAACCGAGATAGGACTTTCCGGCGCCAAGATCGACGATCGTTTTATGGGTTTCAAGTTTTGGCGTGATGAGCTGGGCGAGATGCAGGACCTGTTTGAGCTTGCGTTTGGAGTCTTGGTTGAGTTTGCCATCTCGAGTTAAGATATGCAGAGCTTTGAGGAGTTCTTCGGATTTGCCAGGGTAAATCTCGCGCCATTGGTCTTTCATGGCATCCTTGTATCAGATTGGGGCGGTAGCTCAAGACGTTCGGCCTTAAGACTGAGGACTAGGTTGCCGATGAGGAAAGCGTGGAATTTATTTCTCTGTTCATCCTCCTCCCGATGTTCCTTTCCGCCTCGCCAGAGCCTCCACCGGCGCCACCAGCGTTTCCCAGTAGCGCACCTCGGGTTGAGATTGCGACGAGCGAAACGCGAATTGAGCCGCCTTTGGATCGTTCACTGGCCATGACGGTTCTTGAGTACCCGAACCCATTCGGAGGTCGAGTGCCAGCGTCAACGGCCGAGCGTCGAATCGATGTTGTTGTCGAGGCCCCGTAAGCGCTAATCTGAGCCAATGCGCGACTTCTTATTTTCGATCATTTTACTGCCTCAGGTGGCGATGGCCATGCATCTATCTCCAATGGAGCGGGAACTTGTGATATTTCCGGCTGGGCCAATAGGAGAAATTAAACTGCATCTCCAAAATATGGAGTCAGAGCCGAGGAGCTTTAAGATTGAAGTTCTAAAGCGCAGCGAAGATGAGAACGGCGTTGAACGCCGAACGAAGACTTCGGATTTGACGTTGGCGGCGGCGGACGCGTCGCCCGTCGTATCTTCAAGAATTGGCCCTGGTGAGGTGCGTGAGCTGACTTTGCGATACACCGGTAACCGAGGGATTTTATCGGAGCAGGCTTATCGCCTGATTGTGACCGAGACGGCGGGCGCACTTCGTATGAAGATTGTGGCTTCGATCTATGTGCGACCGGAACAGGCCAAAGCCGACCTTCAGACGGATGGTCATGCGCAGCGACTGACTGCCAATCGTATTCAGGTTGTCCTTCATAATAAAGGCAAGGCTCATCAGCGACTGGATGGCTATGTACCGGTGCTGCGTTTTTCAGAAACGAATGTTCAGTTGAAGTCAGAAACGCTGGCCGCATGGGATAAGGAAAATGTCTTATCGGGAATGAAGCGGACCCTTCGGCTAGACGCCGAGACCCCGGTTCCGCAGGATGCGAAGCTTGTCTTCTCTCTTGTGCGTCGTCACTAGGGCTACCGCTTAACTTTCAAATCGAACTCATAGCCGATTTCGGATTCAGCTCCGGGAGACTTGGGGTAGGTGACTGAGCGCCCACGCAGCTTTGTGCCGTTCGCTGCTTTTTGGTCGCTCTCGAAATCAATCACAGTGTATTGGAACACAAGATCTTTGCCGCGGATTTGTCGCGGATTGGGATTTTTGTCCCATCCGGACGGATGGGTTTTGGAATGGATAGCGCTTGAGGTGACTTCAAAGGTTTCGTATCCAAGAAGGAGTGGCTCGATCTTCATGACTTCGCTTAAGTGACGGTCGCCGGAGATGAAGAGGGCGGGATCGACGAAGTGTTTGAGGCGAGCAAGGAACTTCTCAAGACTCTTCGGGTGGTTTCGCTCGTACGACTCAAATCGGTGATAGCCGCCGAACCACTGATCGCCGCTGATCAATAGGGTGAGAGAGGTCGCGTCTTTCTGTGAAAAGAGCCAGTCTTCTTGCTCGGATCCAAAGTGCGTTTGTTTTTCTGGTTCGGTTTGGTTTTCGCTTGTTGGCGAGCGGAAGCTTCGATCGTCAAGCATGGCGATGCGAAGGCCGAAGGCTTTGAGCACCGAACTTGCGCCCGGTCCTGTTTGAAACTCGGGAATTCTCTGCGTGGTTTGGGGAAAGAAGCTCTGGAGAACTTTCAGCGCCTCGAGGCGATAGGGATTCGTGCGATCGCCGTCGTTGGTGCCATAGTCGTGGTCATCCCAGACGGCAAGAATGGGTTTTAGATGTTTAAATTTATAGAGGTGGAGTAGCCCAAATGTTTCGGAATAGCGTTTCCATAGACCTTCTCCATTCTGCGGACCGACATATCGGCCCATCACAGTGTCGGCGTAGACGTTATCGCCGATGAGCAAAATGAGATCGGGATTCTGAGTTTCGACGCTTCTCCACATCGTGGCCTGTTCGTCACGATAAGCATCGGAGAGACAGCTTGCGATCGCGATTCGCGCATTCCTCTTGCTTAGGTTGGCCGTTGTAAAGCTTCGGCGGTCGACTGTTTTTCCGAAGGAATTGACGACTTCAAGAATGTAGCGGCTGTTGGGTTTGAGGTCCTCGATCAGCATTTGGTGGACTGCAGTCGTTGAGCGATCAGAGAAGGTAATTTTCTGGGCGATGACCGGGCGGACCGTTGTGAGGGGATTCGTCGTGTCCTCGACGATTGCAAATGTGAGTTCAAGTGCTTTCGGAGCAACCACGCTCAGGGTGGCAGTGGTGGCGTTGCTTGGGCCTTGAAGAATTCCAAGAGCTCCGGGGGGTTTCCATTCAGGAATTTGTTTGTTACTGAGCGCGCAGGCGGAATCCGAACCCGCATCACAGGCTGCAGAATAGGCGGAAGGGGAGCCTTTTGATGAGAGAGCCTGCTGGAATAGCGTTCCGGATTTTGTTGGAAGCGAGGAGCAAGAGGTCAGCAAAAGAAAAAGAAGCGGGAGCCGGTTCATGTCGATCATAGCCGTATACCAATAAAGACCTGGACCAGAGTCAATCGACGAGAGAGTTCGGTCGCCGCAGTTTTGTTAGACGTCGAATCGAGGGAGAGCTGAAGGCCGCCGACCATGCGGTCTCCGCTGGCCCCAACGCCAAGATCGGTACGCGCTAAAAACGAGCTTTCGTTGGCGCTAAACTCCTGTGTGTCGGAGTAGGTCTTGCCGAGTTGGGCGCCGACTCCGAGCAAGCCCTGTGCGAAGGCGTATCCAGTGTCGCCAAATCGGAAGAGATAGCCATAGCCAAGACCTGCATTCACGGTCTGGAAGACGCCGCGCTTGATCAACGCTTCGGCTCCAAATGCGGGCTGCAGTTGGCTCGGAATCAACTCTTGGCTGTCAGAGAACGAAGTTTCAATGAATTGAAGAACGGCGAGAGGGCTTCCGCCAGATGTTCGCTGGAGTTCGCTGTGATCAAATGCAGCGGCAAGGCTATAACTGTTGGGTCTGAGGACGCCGATGAGTTGCAGGTACTTGCTCTCGAGTTGCAGATCGGGGCGTTTGATCGTGGCACTGCCCGGAGCGAAGGCAGAAGTGTTCTCGGCAAAAAAACCTTTTGTCTGTTGATAACCGAATTCAACGGAGACTCGTCGCCACGGAAATCGAAATCGAAAGTCTGAGTAGGTGGTTGATCCTTTAAGGTCGAGATCTTCTTGTTTGAGGTCTCCTTTGCCGGCGATTGCGACGCCGAGCAGACCATCGTAGCCAAGCGAAACACCCGTTTGAGCCCGATAGTTTGGGGACCAGACGACGACTTTATCCTGCTGGGTGATACTCTTGAGCTCGAGGTTGAGTCCGGGGGCCTCGAGGAATGGCTTGATGAGGACTTTGCGTTCGGGGTTTGAGAAGCCGGCCGCGCTGCTTAACGGGCGCAAGTGCTACCTGATCATCTTCTGGTTCTTTCGCATCTGCCAAAGGTAGTGCGAAAGAAACGGGCGTTTGGTTTCGCCGGTGGCGACCATCAGCAGTTTGGTGATTTTTAAATCGAACGGGTCGGTGAACAGCAGAATCAACAGCTCTTGAATGAAATTGGTATTCAAGGTGACGTAGTTGTCGGTGCCAACTCCAAGTTCGACGTTCTTCTTTTCCCACCATGAGAAGGGGTGATCTTTGTAGTCTTCAAAGAGCGCTGAGAGTTTATTGTTGGATGATGGCAGCGAAACCAGCGATACGCCTTTGTCGATCATGCGATTGAGAACGTCATGCTGATACAGTTCGACTTCGCGTGCGGTGTGGAACTTTGCCTTCGTGAAAAGGCGAACCTCGTCCTCGTTCAAGAGGGTGCCAGCGACGAGTTTATCGCGAACGTGCGTGGAGTGATCTTGCCAGTCCATTTCGGAAACCTCGTTGTATTCGAGCGTTCCCGGTCGAATGGCTTCGCCGCGCTTATTCCATTTCAGCACGCGTTGAAAGAGAGAATGGAAATAAAAATTGGGGTTAATACCAAGGGACAGACCATGCTCGAGCGTATCGATTCGCCAAATGTTCATGGCGTTGTCGACAGCCTGAATGCCCTTGCGCAATGTCTTCCAAACTTCTCCGTGGTGGCTGCGGATTTTAAAGCCCCGGTATTGCAACTTTCGAAAGCCGAGCTTCATATCAAGAAAATGAACTTTCTTGAAAAGATCGGACTCGTTGCCGACAGTGTCGACCTCGCTCATCACGTCGGCCAAGAAGGGATACTTGTCGATCATCGCCAGGATTTCGTTGACCTGGTGGAGGAAGTGCTCCTTCTTGGAAGGGAATCGGACGTTGTCGAAGAAATTCGATTCCTTCCGAAATGACGGCGAGAGAGTGAAGTTCCAGCGAGGATACTCTTTCTTGAACTTCATAAAGCCGTCGTAGAGGCCAAGAACCACGTCCTCCTCTGTCAGATTGTCGAGTCCCGGGACCTTCTCAGCTTCGTCGGCTGTCGCGCGTGAGAGTGAAAACTTGAGTCGGATAAATCCGACGTTATACTGGGTGTAAAGGGTTTTTGCCATTGAGTAAGCGGCATCGACATGGGCTTCGCGATCGACCATCAGGAGTTTTGGAAGCATGAGAATACTGAGGTAGCGGCTAAAGCGTTCATCGTCTTTGAGTTTCAAGAGGCGATCGACGTCGGCCATAGAGCGAATTGGCAACGCACTCGGACCGTAAATGTCGACGATTTTCTTTTCGTAGATGGCGCGATTCGGTCCGTCGAGAAGTTTCTTGAGCCGCGGATAGATGAACTCTGCCGAAAGCGCCCCGGTCAAGTGGGTGTGCTCATCGCGATAGGTGAGAGGGAAGCGTCGAAAAAATTCAAACAGCGCATTTGAGACGCTGTGACCGAGTAGAGTTTCGATGCCGATCTGATCGGTGTGAAAGGCCGAGATGAGTCCACGAAACTCGTGAATTTGTCGCGAAAGGTAGCTGTCTTTTCGGATGGCTTCGGCGTTGATCATCAGCTCAAGGGTATCGTTGAGCGTGATACCATTTGTTTCAGAGATGATCTCAATAAAGGCTTGAGTGAGGCTCTCGATTTTTGGGTCGACCGATACTTGATTTGACATGAATAGAGCTTGGCACCAAGTGCCTCGATCAGCAAGTGCTGCCGCTATGAAAACGCGAGCCTGTTACCAGGAAATTGTGAGGTGAACCGAGTTCTTCTTGTCGATCGTATCATGGCTGACATCGACCTGGGTCCGATCGTCGAGTGGTCGCGCAAGCTTGAGTTTGCTGCCTCCGCTGGCGATTTCACAGGAAAGAGCTGTTTCACCGTGAAAGCCCACGGTCAATTCGTTGGCCTTGGTCAGCTGCACACGCGTCGGGCGATAGGACTTGAGTGAAAAGAGGTCGCGAAAATCCGATGGGCTTGGCGGAGGCGGAAAGGCGGGGCCGTCAGACTCGCTTGCGGGGCCACGTCCAGAACCTCCGTCGTTTGATTCAGTGCTCTGATCATCGCCAGAGGAGGGCCACTCGGACTCGATCTCTTCGAATTTTAAAATACGATTGAGTCTATGGTTCACGCCGGCGACGAACTGGCTTTCGTATTCGGCAAGGTAGGGGCGAAACTCGCGCTCAGCCCACTGCGTTCCTGCGCCGTCGATTGACGTGGCGTGGGCGGGTGCTTGAAGGCTGGCGTATCGCTGTCCGTTCAGCTGCTCATAGGCCGGAGGACGAGTGGGTGCTGACTCGCGAATGTCGGTGGGAGCCTGAGTTGGCAAAACGCCGGCCTCGATCACGCTGGCATTGCTGTAGTCTCGTTTTACGGGTTCGGGAAGAAATTTGCGAAGTTGAGCGCCGGGAACTGAAAAGTTTTGATAGCTGACCATCAGCAGAAACATCGTCGCAAGAATTGAAAGCAGTGCCCCGTGGCGCGTGAATCGAGAATCCATGTTCTCAGTTTAGCACGGGCTTACCGTAAAATCCTTTGTCGGAAGATCGGTGTCTCGAATTGGGCCGTTTACATATCGCAGATCGGGCTGATTGTTTTCTCCTGGACGACTTTGCCTTGTTTGAAATTATAAACAAACTTGTGGTCCCAAGTGGTGCACCAGATGGCTTTTGTTTTGTCGATGCCTGTTCCTTGGGGGTCGCTGGTGGCAGGGAGATCGGAAACTTTAAACAAGCAGGTTTCAAACTCAACGGAAGAGTTGCGTGCCGATGGCGAAGGTGTGCCTTCTTGAAGTCCCGTATTGGAGATGAGATCGGCGAAGAAGACGGTGCCGTGTGGGGGCGGGGCATCGAAGTACCAGGTTGCATTTTCGGCGTCGAGATCGGAGCTGTCTTTATTCCAGCGATAAAGGTCGAAGCGTCCGTAACCATCGAAAGCTGTGAGCAATGGATCGGCTTGATCGGAATCGACCACGGGAAATTTGTATTTGATCGGCCTATAGTCGCCAAAGTTTTTATGCGCATGTGTGAAGGAGTACTCGATGTTGCCGTCGGGCTTGAGCGTGCTTCCGAACATGCAGCCTTTAATGTATTGAACGAGACCATAGCGTTCGATAGCCGCCGGTTTGCTGAATTCAAGAACGAACCGAATATCAGACATGTAGTTGGCGTACTGGGCGGGCTCGTCGGGCAAGAGGACTTTGATTTTTTTATCGATCAGTTTTGCCGACTTGAGATCGCAGGTATCAGTGGCTTGACAGTCTTTCTGTTTGGGCATGGTCACTGCTCGGCGCGAGACTTCTTTGATTGAGCCAGGTGTTTGGGCGGAAGCGGTTGCAGACATGACGAGAGAAAGGAGTATTGCGATCATGGGTCCTCCAAGGGCTCATTTCATTGGAGATTGATCGACGGTTTTTGTCTACCGCTTCTTGCGATGACGCAGCTACCGAAGACGGCAGGATTGCGACAAAGGTCTGGTCTACTTGCTGTCGCTGAGCAGCTTTCGGTAAGCGGAGCCTTGGCCGTGTGTTTCAAGGACGGTTACTTGGAGCGCTGTCGCCGAGCTTGGCAGCGCGGTGCTGGCGAGAAGGTGGTCGGCAAATGTTCGCGCAAGTTCTTCGGTCGTTGCGTTGATAATCTCGAGATAAAGTACTTCGCTTTCAGGAAACTGATAGTGGCGAGAGCCAAACTGAACTTGAAGATGTGGGCCGCCATCAATTTCAATTCTCCCCAATGAAAGAAATGGGCACTGGGTTGGAATCAGAATCTTTTCGTCCCATTGCTCCGTTAGCGCTTTGATCATCGGTTTGATTTGATTGAACTCGACGGCCATGCCGTTGTTGTCGAGTCGAGAGAACTCGATCTCGACCGCCACTTGGTAGTTGTGGCCATGCAGTCTCTCGGCCTTGTCGGCGTCGAGAATTGTGAAATGGGTCGCGCTAAACTTATACGACTCTTTGGCCAGTACAACTTTGTAACTCATGTGAACCTTGCTAGCAGGGAATTCTAGCGTTGTGGAGTCTTTTGCGGAAGGACACGTGGTGCCGCTGACGGCATTCGGCCGGACTCAGTGAAAGATGTTGATTCAGCATAACGTTTTGCCAAGTTCAGCAGGGCGTCGATCGATCCATGACGAGTCAGTCGCTCATCATCGTTCAAGCCACCGGCCGTCATCTGCAGCCTAGCGTAGAGGGGCAAGAGCGTCGGGCGGAAGTAGATCGCATGTTTCAAGACATCGGCTAAGCCGGCCTTGTGTTCTGCGGCAAAGTTTGGGTTTTGTTGTGCTGCGAGAAGGCGATCCAAGTAGGACGCCATGCGAACCACGGTTTTTGGATTGGCCTCAAAGGCGCGGGCCTGATCAAGCGCGGTCATCGCCTCGAGCAGTTTGCTGTAGGTGTCAATATCGGCGCGAGTGGGCAGGCCGGGTCGATTGAAGGCTGGAGAGTTCATGACGTGTTGATTGAACCGCTCAAGACTGTACCACTGGTATCCAAAGTTGCTGGTCGCGAGCCCAACTGCAATCGTATTTGCGATAAACATCGCGTGACGTGTGTCGTAGAACTTGTTGAGGCGAAGGTGCTCAAACTGCCGTGCAATAAGGCGAGAGAGGAAGCGATCGACCGCGAAAACGGTTTCCTTTTGGCTGTCGTCGCGCATCAAGTTGTAAGCATAAATGTAGTCTGCGAGCGGAGACTCCAGTTCGATGTCTCCACTGGGCTCGTAGGTCTGGGCCCACGTGCGAAGTGCTTGATCGATTCTAGGCGCGAGCTGCCTATCGCCGGTGAATCTTTGGAAGAGAGCTGCTTTTTTGAGCCATGTGAGTTCAGTCAAACCCTCTGCTTGGTAATGGCCATCCTGAGGGACAAAACTTTTCAGCACGGCAACGGTGAGACCAGAGCGAGCCAGTGCTGACTTTTGGAGACTCTCGACAAACTGGGCCACGTCGGGATCAGAAGCCTTTGCTGAATAGATTTTTCGCATACTGTCGTAAATGCGATTGGTGGCGATCGCTGGATTTGGAGGGCGGAAGTCGTTGGGCGGCGCAAATGCCGCAAAGTCGAATGGCCGTCCGCCAATGCTAAAATCGAGCGTTGGAAATATAGCCAGCGCCTCAGTGCGACTTTGGGATGAGATGATTTCGCCGTTCTCGTTGAAAACGAGTGAGTAGGGCGACTCAAGATCGCCATACTCATTAAAAACAAAAACAGTGTTGATGTTGGGCGCTGCCGTCGGGATTGCGCCGTTTGTGTGGCTCGATGGCAGGCGGACGAGCATATTTGAACTCACGGGTTGAGTTTTAATGGGAGTGGGAACGGACAGTGGGAGCGTGGCTTTGGCGACGGGGCCCGACTGCGTTTTGCTGAGCGGCGATCCGCTCGAAGCCTCACTGCGAGTGCTGGTCACATTTCCTCGAGAATCAAAATCAACATTGGTATCTTGGCCTGAGAGGAGCAGGAACACAGCTGCAGCCGTGAGTGGGAGCGCTGCCGCAATGAGTACGGCGCGCGCAGTTTCAGAGTTCGAACGCGATCGCCTGGCATTTTCAGCGAAGCGAACGGCCGCGTGCGGAAGCGGTGCTTTGACAATGCGTGATGGATCGTAAATGCCGGAGCGGTCGCCAGCTCCCAAATAGGGTGAGGCTACTTTCGAAGCATCGGAATCAGCCCATGACGAAGCCCCGGGTTGTTCGGCTTTGCGATCAACCTCCGATTGAGTGGTCTTCGACTTTGGCATCTTAAACTTCATTCTTGATTCCTATATGTGCCTTTACGGAATTTTAGCATGTGCTCTTTAAGGAGGGTTCTTTAGTCGAGTTGGCCGCCGGGTACTGTTTGCCTGGACCGAGGTCGAACGACACCTGGAGCTACGGCTAGAATTGTTCATATTGTTAACAGGTTTAACGATGTTTCTTATTTGGATGTCAATTTGTGCCGAAGGAGCGATTGAGGATATGGGGTGAAGGTCATGTCGGTACTAAAACGAATTCGTTTGCTGAGCCTGCTGGGATTCATGCTTTTGTTGGCGGCTTGTCAATCGCAGTCACTGAAAATTGAAAGTGAACCAGCGGGGGCCGATGTTTTGGTTTCTGTCCAAGGTCAATCGCCAAGAAAAGTGGGGGTCACTCCCCTATGTGTTGCAGGCCGGAGAACAGGGTGACCGATCGCAGCCAATGCAGCTGATGATCTCAAAAGAGGGCTTTGGTGCGGAGTCGATTCTTCTGCCGCCATCGGCTGTCGGTCGAAGCGGCAGCGTATTCATGAAGCTCGATCACTCAAAGCTGCCGGCGGCTTGTGTGAACTTAGAAGCCGCTCTTGAGAAGGTCGCACGCGGTGTGGCCGAAGCTCAGTACCAGATTAAGTTGAAGAATCTTGATCAAGCTGAGCGGCAGCTAGGTCAATTGGTTGCAGAATTTCAGAATGTCAGTGTTTTGCATGATCTGCTTGGCAATGTGTACTATCTGCGCAAGGAAATCGATAAGGCGCTTGCGTCCTATCGGCGCAGTCAAGCGATCGCTCCGAACAACTCAGAGACAGGTCGGATGATCAAGCGGCTTGAGGAGCTAAGAGGGGGCGGGCGATGACTCTATTCCCGATTGGACTTTTGGTTGCAATCATTGCCCTCGCTGCAGCTATTTATGAGCTGAAGCAGTCGGCTGCGAACTTTTATGACTTTGTCGCATTGGCGGTGGTTTTTGGTGGAACATTTGCCGTTGCTTTGATGGTTTTGCCATGGGATTTGCGTCGCGAGGTCTTTCGAGCTTTTCGTATGCTGTTCTATAAACGTGCAACGGACGCGCGAGCCGTCGTACGCTCGGCGTTGTCGATTGTTCAGAACCCGAGTGCGCCACAGATCGAAGCTGGAGTGCCCGAGCTTGCGACAAAAATTTTAAAAGAGGGCGCAGAGCTCATTCAGCTCGGACTTGGTAAAGACCGTATTGATGAGATTCTACAAGAACGCGTGTTTCAAACAGGTCGTCGTCGGCGCCGAGTGGGAACAGCGATTCGCAACTTGGCAAAATACCCACCAGCGTTTGGCTTGATGGGAACGGTTCTTGGTCTTGTCAATTTGATGCGAGGACTTGCCTCGGGGCTTTCGGCTCAACAGACCGGTCTTGAGATGGCGGTGGCGCTCGTTGCGACCATGTATGGACTTCTCTTGGCCAACTTGTTTATTAACCCGGCGGGCGAGATGGTGATGAAGAAGGCGACGGAAGATGAGGATGCAGCAGAGATTGCTCTTGAGGCAGTCATGTTGGCCTATGATCGTGTATCAATTCTTGAAGCACAAGAGGTTCTCAATAGCTATGTCGACGAACGCTATCGGATTGACATGGTCGGCGGACTGATGACGCAAGAGGGAGCGGAAGCTCAAGCAGCATGAAACGTTTAAAGCGGTTGCAAGAGACTCATCACCAAGAAGAAGCCGATAGCGAAGGATCGTGGGCGATCAGCTATGGTGATATGGTCACGCTGCTGCTTTGTTTTTTCATTCTGTTCTTCACGGTGAATCCCAATAAAGATCAAACAGAATCGCTTCAGCAAGAGCTCTTGAATATCATGATGCGGGAGATGTCGAGTGCGGCTCAACGCTCGCCAGCTCAGGCCGGCGGGCCATCGCCTGGAGGCGATGCGCGACATCGGAAGGTTGCAACAGAAAAAGCAGCGACGGACAAGGCTCAGGCCGAGTTTGATGACAAGGACGCAGCACAGTGGGATGGAAAGATTCACAAGATGGGCAATCGTATTGTTGTGGAGTTTCCTGGGATCTCATTTTTTAAGAGCGGAAAGATCAGCGTGACGGCGGAAGGTATTGAGAACTTGAAGAAGTTTACAGGTCTCTACTTGCCTTATGTCTCAAAGAATCAACTGTCGATTCAGGCTTTCACAGATTTAAAGCGTGTAAGACAGGAGCCAGAGTCGAAAGTTTGCTGACAACCTGGAGTTGTCAGCATTGAGATCGGTGGCGGCGATGCGGGTTCTGCAGAAAGCGGGAATTCCGCTCTCGAGAATGCGCGTTGGTGGGTATGGCGAAATGAAAGTAACGGCGCGTGAGCTGGCGAGCGTGAATGAGGATGAAGCAAAAGCGTTCGATCTTGCGCGACGAGTAGTCTTAGTGATTCAACCGGAAGGGAGGGTCGAGCCATGATGACGTTTCTAGCCGTAGTCGGTTCTATCCGAACGAAGATGTTCAGTGTCTTAACGTTATTCACCGTGATCTTGCTGGGCATGTCTGTCCCGGCCGTGGTTCAGCGCAGGCATCGCCCGAGTACGGAAAGCACGCGCGAGTGGCCGAAGTTGAAAATATCATGGTCAAAGATGCGACGACGTTTTTAAAAAGTCGCTTCCCGAACTTACCATTTCTCGTGTCGGTCAGTGTTGACCCGCTACGCCGAGTTGAGACGGCTCCGAAGTCGAGCGCGGATCGTCTTCCCTACTTTGAAGAGGGTGACGAGGAGATTCAAGACGAGTGGGATAATCCCAATATTTCAACATACGCGTTGATGCCACGGATAAAGCGCGCCGTCGTCACAGTTTCGGTACCTTCGAACATTACCGATGATGAAATTGCTGAAGTAAGAAACTCCATGCTTCAGGTCTTAAACCTGACCGCAGCTCGCGATGAGATCGTGATTCAGAAGCGCGCTTGGACACAGATGACGGATAACAAGGCCGATAGTCAGACGGTGATTCTATTTTCGGCAATTGGTTTTGCCGCCGTTCTCTTGGCACTCGCAGGACTTTTCCTTATCACTCGAACGTCGATCAAGACAATCGGTTCAGCCATTGGCACTCAGGCCGCGAAAGCGGCGGGTGGCGGTGGCGGCGGAGCTGCGGCGTCTATTCAGCCGATGACGGCCGATACCACTGATTCTCGTCGTGGTGGTGGTGTGCCGTCCGGCGATCTTAAATTTTCTGATCCCATTCGGATGCGTGAAGTTCTACTGCAGAGTATTCGCGTTCTTTCTGAATCGGACATGTTTCCGACTTTGCAGGATTTGATGGTGTTGGATCGAGCTGGAAAGAAAAATCCCGGAGCGCTGGGTGCGCTCTTGTCAGAGTTTTCGGGTGATCTTCAGAAACGGCTGTTTTCTTATAGCTTTCAAAATCACTGGCTTGAAGCCTTTGTTGATCCAGGCGAAGTGAACTCCGAGGTTCTTGAGACACTGAGTCGCCTCATGCGCGTGTCGCGGAGTTCAGAGGACGTTGCGCTTCAAAAGCTACTTATCTATGTGTGGCGTCTTGACGGTCAAATGGCGGAGTATCTGCGGGCGATTGATCATGATGAGTCGCTTGCGATCTTGGCTCATCTTCCAAAGACTGTATCCGTTGGCGCCGCTCGAGCCGCATTCCCTGGAAACTGGGGAGCCGTGTTGGATACGCACTTTAAGCCAAAACCGCTATCGCGTGAGCGAATTGAGAAGTTGGCACTGAAGGCGATGCAGATGAAGGCTCTTCGTGACTTCTCAATTCTTGAGCAGTATCGCCAAGAGCGGGATCTGCTGGAGTATCTGAGTTACGCTGAACCGACAGAAGAGAAAGAGATCTATCTGGCGTCACCACCGCAATCGGTCATTCATTCGATGCGTCCACCGTTCTATAAAGTATTTGAATTGACCAGTGAAGAGCTCGACAAAGTTGTGCCGCGTGTTTCACTGGATGATTGGGCTTTGGCTTTACTCAATACGGGCCGCAATGACCGACGCGAAATTGAGAAGAAGTTTTCAGAGAAGCAGCGTTTTATGTTGGTCGATAAACTGAAGAAGCTTGATCAGGCGGCGCCCGACAGATTGAAAGTCGGACAGGCGCGTGAACGGGTCGCGAGAGTTGTGAAAACCGAGATTACAGACAGCCAACGATTAGCAACACGAGAAGCACCTCAGGATGATAGCAATGAGACACAAGCTGCATAAACTCGCATTTGTTGTTCTACTCGTGGCGATCGTCTTTGGTGGCGAATCGGCGAGTGCCGGCAATAAGCTCGAAGTTGCGACTGGATTTTACAGTTTAACGGCGAAGACTTCGAAGCGTTCGGGTTCGGCTTCAAATTTTGGTGTCTATCGCGCAGCCTACGGATTTGGATTTGGTCCGCAGGTGGATATCCAGATTGGCTATACACTTTTTATGTCGGATATCATTGGCGGAGACCTCGGCTTTGGCCCTGATCTTGGCCTTCAGTATTTCCCCATGACTGACTCCGGAGCGCGGCGATTTGTGACCGATAAGGTCTCAATCAACGTGAATGATGTTTTGCGCCCGTTTGTCAGCGCGGGGTTTCACCAGCGTCAGTTTCAAAGTGTGGACTCGTCCTACGCCGGATTTTCCTTTGGTGGCGGTGCGGAAATGGCGTGGTCCGAGGACTATAGTCTAAAAGCGGAAGCGCGCGTTACCTCCTCCTCAATGGTCCAACAAATGCGACCGCCAACCAACTGGACCTGCTCTTCGGACTGAGTTTCAGTTTATAATTCCTTAACGACCGAGATCGACAAAGAGGTGCCCTGTGAAAAAACAGAAATACTTGAATTTTGCGCTGCTTGGGCTCGCGCTATCTTTGACTTGCGTAGCGTGTGACGGAGAGAACTCGCGATCAGCGGGCGTGCGTTCGGAAGTCGACTTGAAGCAATCTGCCCTTGAGGCCGAGCAGGCGGAAGAGGAGATCGCGCGCCTTCGTCAAATCGGCGACGATCGTGCACCGGCTTCGAAAGAGACGGCAAAGACAGCCAAGACGGAAAGCAAAGGGATGGGCAAAAAGAGTCCAAAGGCGCCGGTGGCGGCTTCGGCTGAGACTGTTTATGTGGTTCAGGTTGGAACTTTTAAAGTCGAAGGCAACGCCGACCGTCTTGAGAAGGTGCTCAAAGACAAGGGGCTTCCTGCGTTCAAGAAAAAGGTGGAACGAGAAGGGGGAGTGGTGCTCTACGCTGTTCGCCTTGAGCCAACACCGACGCAAAACGAAGCTGAGAAGTTCCTAGCTTCGCTCAAAGATGCCGGACAGCCCGGTGTTATCCTTAAAGTTGCGCGCTAGTTTTGAGTTTGCAGATTTTTTTAAGAAATGGGAGCCTATGAGCTCCCATTTTTTTTGTCTGTTGAGATCAGAGGAGATCAAAAATCTCGGGTTTCTTTTCGCCTGAAAGTCGAACGGCATCGATCGCAAAGCTTCCGATCAAATCTTGAAGGGCCGCAGAGTCGACCATTTTGTCGCCAAGCTCGACGGTGAGAACCGGGATCTTGTAGTCGCGCCACATGTAGCGTCCGAGACTGCCGGGGAAGTTGCCAAGAGCGCGCCAAGGTAGGTCTTTGTAGGGTGGGAACTTCATTTTCGGTCCATCAAAATCGAGAACGCGATAGGGCGTATGTGCCGAAACGATAAAATCCGGTTTGAAATCCTTGATGTGAGCGATCACGCATTTTGTTTCGGGTTCGCTTGCAGGTCCGTCGCCAGGGAAGCGTCTTGGATCTTTGCGCGCGGACTTCTCCCAATAGCGGTGGGCTTCTTCGTTCCAATCCGTGGTTGGGAAGTTTCGGTTTAAGTCGACGCCGCCGGCGTTCATCCTTGTCTTGGCGATAAGTCCATCGGGATTGAGGAGCGGAACAAAGCGCCATGTGCTGCGATGCTTGTCGAGTGCGGCCAAACGCTCGGTCCAATCAATGGACATCTCTCCCGCCAAGGGCTCATCACCGTGAATAAGGCCAAGAGCCAGAACGCGCTTGCCGCGCTTGTCGTTTGATCCCTTTTCAAAGTGAAAAATCGGCCGCCCTTCGCGGCTTGTGCACTTTGGGAGCGCACTCACGCGATCGCAGAACGGTTTGAGGCGCTCGAGATTCTCGGCGCGAGTGGTGAGTGCGAGCAATTCAAGGCACAGAGCACGATCCGTGCGTTCAGGCGGTGGCGACGTACTTGCGGCCGGTTCGGAGGCCCAGGCGGACGCGCCCACGAGTAGGGTAGCGAAGAGGACGATCGGAGCAGTTTTAAGCAGAGTGCTTTTTTTCATGGATCTGTTAATTGCAGTGCAAAAATCGCGATAAGGGAAGCGTTTAGTTGGGGGCTTATGGAATGGAGAAAAGGGAAAGCTTGAGTCCGTCGTTGCCTTTCTCGTTCGAAGCGGGGATAAGTCCGCAAAGCGTGCTCTCACTTGCGAGGTGGTAGATGAAGGCCGATTGGAGGGATCGTCTTGGTATATGTTTGTCGGCCCTTTGCCTTGCGCACTGCCTTTTGACGCCGTTTGTGATCGGACTTCTTCCTGTCGGTGCAATGATGGGCTTTTGGCACCATGGCTTTCACCGCCTTTTTCTTGTGCTGGTTTCTTCAGCGGCCCTTTTGGCCTTCTTACCTGGCTGGCGGGCGCATCGCGACTCGCGAGTTTGGTACTGGGGCGGAGCCGCCGTTATCCTGCTCACGATCGGCATTTTGGGGCACGCTCACGACGAGGGGGTTGCAGGGGCCGAGTACTATCTCTGGTTGCTGCCGACGATTCTCGGAGGTGCGGCGATGATTCGGGCCCACTTTTTAAACCGTAAGCTTTGCGCTTGCTGTGCCCACGGGCATTCTCACTAAACTAAAACAGTTGTGACGCGCAGTGCCCATGGCCTTGCCTTGCCGGGAGTGATCCTCGACATTGGGCCGATGGGAAAAGCGGTGTCATTTTTCAAGAAGCTATTGGGTCTATTGGTCGTCGTGGGCCTGGTTTTTACGGTCGTGCAGTTTTACAGCATCATTTTTGCGAAGACGGTTGTGGGGCGTATAGAAAATGTGGCGCGGGTGACTGAAGTCACGGCCATTCTTGGTAACCGGCAGGTTCCGGAGAGCCAAATCTATTCGTTTTCGGTATCCGTGCGACAGCCAAGCGGCGAGATGCTGACGGCGACCTCTGAAGACCGCCAGTGGGCTGTCGCCAAGACCGGCCAGTGTGTGAAGGCGAAGTACTTTCCATATCCTCCATGGGATTTTGAAAAGGCTGGGACGTATTTCAACGCGCGTTTGATTTCGCTTGTTGAGTGCGGGAGTCCGGCGGCAAAAGACCTTGGCATCGACACCTCGGCCTATCCTCCGCAGGCAGTTGGTGCCCAGCCCGCCGCTCCAGGTGCTCCGATAGCAACGCCAGTTCCACTCGCGCCGCCTTCGTCAGCTCAATAGCATTCGAACCATCAGTAGGACTGTCACGACGACCAGGGCTGCGCGAGCGATTTGGCTTGCGCGATCCTTGGTCTGATCTTTTTTGATCCACTGGGTGCTCGCATGGGCCCCGAGATAGGCGCCGAATGCGATCGGGATACCGGCTGTGAGCCCAAGATCCCAGCGGACCTGACCTTGCGCCTGATAAAAGATGAGGCTGGTCAGTGCTGAGCCAAGATTGGCAAACTTGCCGGTGCTGATCGCGTAGCCGGCGGGCACGCCACCGACCGCGAACAGTGACAGAAACATAAGAGTTCCGCCGCCGGGCCCGGCGATGCCATCGTAGAGACCAGCAAAAAACGTCGCGACCGTTGCGGGTCCCGGCCGAGATGTGCGCACGCGATCTGTGCGCCAGAGTCCTCGCGAGAGAACCAGCGTTAGAATGAGTGGTGCAATCACAATGATGAACCAGCGAAAAAACCAGGACGGCAATTGCGGTGCCGCGAGCGCGCCAATCGCAGCCCCGAGACTTGTGCTGATAAACGTGCGGGCGATGAGTTGGGTTTTTGATGTTGAGTCATCTGCGTGCTGGTGTTTTCCATACTCGCGCCAGTAGACGTAGGCCGCAGCGAGTTGTGAAAAAACGGCAGCGACTTTGTTGCTGCCGATGGCGCTCGCGTTTGGGCCAAGGATAATCAGAAATACGGGAACTGTGATAAGGCCGCCACCGCCAACAATAGAATCAATGACCCCGGCAAAAAAAGCGGCTACAGCGAGAAGCGCGAGCATGGTGATGGATGGGCTTTCTGGCGCAGGCCACAGTTTTTTGGTCGGTGTCGAATTGATCGTACGCTTCTGCGATTTGGACCGTCAAACGATGATGACAGTTGCGGGTCGCCGACAGAAGAGTCTTGCTGACCTCATCGAAAGTGCTGGCGATCTGAGATTGCATTTACGATCTCGTTGACGAAGCGCCAAGCTCGACAAGCATCACACTATGAAAACGCCTGCACCACGCATCGCCACCTTTCGGGCCGTAGCATTTGCGAGCGCGGCGGTACCGCGCCGTCAGCCTCAAGCTGATTGAGTGTGTGATAGTCTTTGACTACATTGTAGTCGCGGCCCCAAGCGATGAGGCGTGTAAACGGACGCGAGTTCCAAAAGCTACGCTTCGAGCTTTCGGCGCGCTTATGTTGGACGGCGCGTGCGATTCCGCCGGTGAGACCTGAGATAAAGCCCTTCCACGTGAACTGCTTTGAGAGTCTAAGCGTGATGTGCAGGTGATTCCCCGCATTTACGATACGGTAAATGCGAATGCCATGGCGCTGAGCGAGTTTTGCGATCAGGGCTCGAACAGCGCTATCGTAATTCAGTAGCGACTTTGGCCCTCGAGCAAGATCGCTTCTCAGCACAAGATGCATGGCCTCTCTCGTTCCGCGCGGTCGGCGCTGGCGTGCTGCCCGCGTCGTTCTTCCGCCTGGGGAAAAGGCGCGCTGTTCTTTAGGAAAACCATGAAAGGACGGTTGTTTTTGGCTCATGAGCGTCCTTTTCTGGTCGTGGTGGAACCGTCGATTTTTTTGAGTGACCGTAGATATACTCAGGTCGAAAATCGAGGTCAATCGAAGTTTCAGAAATGGACATGAGTCGATATCGGGAGATGTCGGGAGGTTCACGTTGCTCGACGTGCCGTTGGTGCTAGCGGGGACCTTCACGACTTAAAGTCGAAATTGAGTTCCGCTGCTGCGCGCGCCGATCGACCATGGCGCGAAAACGGGAGGCGAGGGCTCTCCGGCTTTTAGCGGGGTCAAAGACGTCGTGAAATGAAAATAGTCCATCACTTGGTCCTGTGATTTGATTTGGTCACGACACTAAATCTCTTTGCAGGAGCACCCAAGGATGGACTTCAGGCAGACTATCATCACGTTTTTAGGTCTTCAAGACGTCAAAATTATCGACCTTAAGGTCTTCAAAAAACTGCACAAAATCGAAGTCAAAGTTCAGCAAAATCGGGAGAGCTGCTTTTGCCGATTGTGCGGCGAGCAATTTTCAACTGTTAAAGAATGGGATCTCAAAATCCTTCGTGCGCCGCCGCTTGGTGTTTTTCAGCATGTGACGGTTAAGTTCATGCAGCTTCGGGGGATACTGCGACAATTGTGACCGCACAGCTGTCGCCGATGTCGACTGGATCCATCCAAAGTTCAGCTCAATGACCTGCGGCCTTGCCGAAGTCGCAGGTCGACTCATGGAAGAGATCACATGTGAAGCTGTCGGGCGTATTCTCGACATGGGATCAAAGGCAATGTGGGATCTCGACCAATATCGCATGGCAGTGATGATGCAGCATCTGCGCATGCCAGACGGCCTCGATGTTTCGTACCTTGCGGCCGACGAAGTTCACTTTCGAACGATCGCCGTTAAAAACCGAGTCGGACTTTTGCGAAACGTTGGCGTCCAGAATTTGTCACAAATCTTGTCGCGCCAAAGGAAGGGAAAGTCCTATTTAACGCCATAGGACGGGATTCTGCGGCATTGACTGGTGCCTTGAGGGTGCTGTCGACGGCGCAAAAATGTCGGTTGAACACTTCGCTGTCGACATGCATGAACCCTTTATTGCGGCGATTGAACGCGAGTGCCCGAACGCCAAAGTTTGCGTTGATCGATTCCATCTTGCACAGAAAGTGAACGAAGCCTTCGATAAAGTTCGTCGATTTGAATTCAAAAAGCCAAAGAAACGAACGACAAAGTCAGTCGCGATATGCTCGAGCCACACCGAAGATTTATCCTCGTTGCCAGAGAGAAGGACCTATCGAAGTCCGAGCAGAAACTTGTCGACAAACTTCGGAGAATCAATGAGCCGATCCACACCGCGATGCTACTCGTCGAATACTTTCACAAAGCACTCGACAAGAAGACGATCAAAGGCTTCCGAGAGACGCTGACAACCTGGTACCGAGTTGTCAGAGAATCGAAACTTGAGCCATTTCTAAAATTCGCAAAAACGATTCGAAAATATCGTCGGAACATTGAGGCCTACATCACTTCAAGACTGACAACCGCTGTCGCCGAAGGTCTCAACAACAAGATCAAAGTTTTAAGGCGAATGGGCTACGGCTACACGAATCCCACTTCGTATTGCCGAAAGATCCTTCAGCGATGCGGCTATCTGAACCATCTGTCGATAAACACTGACGAATTCTTCTACAAAGTTCCCGCACCCCGCTAAAAGCCGGAGAGGGGGAGGCGAGTGACGGAAATGGTCATCGACAGGCCTTGGGCGCGCTTGGTGATCAGCTGAGATAAGCCGACAGAGAACTGGAAAAATCCGGAGTCGAAGCAAAGGGTTATCGATGGCTGCAAGTGCCCGGTGCCAGGGACGACGCACGGAGAATTTGAGTCTCATTCTTGCTACAAGCATCAGTTGGTTACCTGCGGTCCGTTGGCGGAGTATTTCGATGTCGCGATTTTTTTCGAGTCCATTCTCTTCAGTCGTTCTTTTGACTCTTGGCCTATCCGCCGGAGTCTTCTCGTCGCAGGCACAGGCCGCTGACACTGAACCCATTTGGAAAACAGACGTCATCAATCTCGGCCAACATGTCGTGATTGAGACTGAGACGACTCGACAAAATGTCCTAACGACCGTTGTTTTGAGCGATGGTCGTCGCGTGCAGCTTGATCCCGTGCCGCGACCGACGTGGTCACCGACGTTGAATGAAACAGATGAGAAAGCGGCGCGCGAAGTAGCTGAGCGGATTCTAGATACGTCGATCGAGCTGGCGCTTGATGGACGCTTAGCGGAGAATTCGGTCGTTGAAGGTGGCCGCGTTGCAACGGTCATGTTGAATCGTGAGTGGGCTGCCACTCAAGGTCTAAGTGAGGTCAACCCGGGCTTGGGGCAGATACCGGGAGCGGAAGTTTTAAATCCACATGCAAAAAAAACCGTCATGGAAAAGTTTAAAACATTTTTCAGTTTCATCAACCGTGCTGTGGTCCTTTCAACTCGCGACGCCTACAAAGAGTATCGTGCCATGCGCACTTTGCAGAAAGGCAAGACTGCCGAGTGGGGGATACAAGTTGTATTCAAACCGGAGGTTCAGGTCGGCGTGGGTTCGGTCAACATCACCCGCAATTTGCCGCTGGTGATCTCGATTGGCTACAACAAGACACTTGGACGAGTTGTCTTCCGCAAGGGCTACCGCAAAGAAGGCATGGGCGAAGGATCGGCGATGTCGGTTGGAGCCAAGGTGGAGGTTCGCTTCTATCGTCGCCATGAGGGGGCTGTACGTATTGAAGGCTCTTCTTGGTATCCGCCGTTTATCCCGATGGTGTCGTTGGTTGCCGACTCTTCTCCGGGGTTTTCATCTGAAGGGATTGCATTTGGTCTCAATATCGCCGACGTGATTCCAGGAAGCTACTTGATGAATACGGTCAACCGATTCGTCGAAATGGATAGCGTTCATACGATAGGTTTCAATGTCCCCAGCAATTGGGCCGATGCACTTTTGGAAGGAAATGGAATCGGTCACGGTTACTTGTGCAGCCTGCTGTTTAAAGCGGCGCACTGACGGTTCCTACTCGTAGATCAATTCAAAGCGCCGACTCGTTGACCATTCTGTGTCGCTTGTACGTTTGACTCGCCAGAAGAGCGCTCCCTCGGGAATATCGCCCTCGAGTGTGAACTCATTCTTTTTTGTCTTTGAGTGAATGATGATGTTGACGAAGTCGCGGTCGGTTGCGACCTCAAGCTGGAAGCGCTCTTTGTTGCGAAGATCACCTTGCCATTTCAAAGCACCGTAGCGTCGCGCAGTGGCGCCACCGACGACGATCGCATCTTCAGCGGGAAGCACCGGTTCCGGTTGGGGACGAGGGATATTGGCTGGGGCCCGTGGTGCCGTCGGAGCTTTTTGGGCGATGGGCTTTAGCACGGGGCGCGGTGTAACAGTTTGAACGGTGCTTCGCGCTGACATCGGTTGGCCGAACTCGTTGATCGCTTGGATCGTCCAGTAGAAGATGCCGTCGCTTTGTGGTGCGACTTTTCTCCACAGCGACTTGGTGCGAATGACGTGGGTTTGCTCGTCAGGGAATTGTTCGCTTGAACTTAAGCGCAGTTCGTATCCCGGAACGTCGACAGGAAGACTCCAACGCAGTTCATATCCACTTCGCTCTTGGACGAGCGTAGGTTTGGCGGGTTCGGTCATTGGAGCTGGTAAAAGTGTCGTAAGTCGGGAAACAGCACCGGTTGCGCCAAGGCTGCCGTCGACATCGAGAGCGCGCAGTCTGGCGAACAGAGTTCCGACCGAAAGCGCGGGTGGAAGTAATTCGCCGCGCGAGTCAGGTTTTACTCTTTCGGGATTGGCGAAGCTTGGATCGCGAGAGAGTTCAAAGATGAATCTGTCAGGCGAGAGATTGTTTTTTGAGCGAATACCACGCAGTTCAGATTCGTGCAGGATCACGTAGCCATCGCGAAGGCGGAGCATCTCATTTTCATTCAGCATCACGCGCCAGCCCTTGGCGAGCATTTCGAGATTTGGGTCGGCAAGGTCGCTGCGCGCTTGTTGCAATTCTTTTTCGGTCGGAACGATAAGGTGAAGAGGCAGCCCTCGCACCTCGCGACCGCCCGGATGAATCGAGACGACGCGAGCGAATTGGGCACCGGGAATAAGGCCGAGTAAATCAATCAATCTGCTCTGGGTCTGGCGGCTCTGGACGAGCGACTCAAAACGTTCAGATGTTGAGAACTCGACGCGATAGCGAATCGCCTCAGACTCGTCGTCAAAGGTCATGAATCTCCGGCCAAGCGAGCGGAGACCGTGGGGCTCGCTAAAGCGCATGACGCGAAAAACGGAAACGGCGTGGACGACGGTGTGACCGCGATCGACGAGGCGAGCGAAGTAGGTGCCTGGCGATCGGTCGGCAAAACTGACAAGGTGTCCTTGCTGCGGAGTCGGCGCCCAGGGCTCAGTCATGACAATGGATTGAAAGCCGCTGTCAGTTGCAAGTTCAAGAAAGGTGTCGGGTGCCGTGACCGAGTGCTCGGTTTGAAACTGAACGCTTGCGGCATTACTAGTGACAATGTCTGATCCTGGCTTTGGCGATAGGAAAAAACCGTCTGTTCGATATTGCAAACCGTCAAAAAGAATCCATCCCTGGAGCGGGCTTGCGACAGTTTGGCCAGGCAGGCGAACCACGATGGGTGTTGGGATCGAGCCTGAGCCAGAGATCCATTGCGCTTCACTTCTTGTGATCAGAACGCGTGCCTCTGGAAGCAATGTGAGGAGCGGGCTTAAGGAGCCGTCGGCAGAAACTGTGACTGGGCCTTGGGTTGCGATGACTTCGGTTCCGCTTCTCACTTTGAGGAGAGAATGAGCGCCCCAATAGTGAGTGTCTTTTGCGCGCGTATAGAACGGTGTCCATGGTCGACCGGGCGCTTCCACGGTCCAACTTGTTTCGGACTCTTTTTGGCGTTCAATGAGTCGCACTTTTGTTTCGCGTTCGGTCCAAAGCGAGTAAGTCGGAAAGGCCACGGATGCGAGGCTTAAGATGCCGAGCAGCAGTGCGAAGAGATTGGGTAGTGTGCGGGTTGTCCCGTTTTTAGTTCGACTCATCCATATAGTGTTTCGGATGTCTCGATTCGGGACTTGAGTAACCCAGCTCTGACTTAGGTCGCGTTGCGCTTTGTGCGGCGCAAGATCAAGCTCAAGGTAGGGGGAGAATCATGAGGACTGCGCTTCGCTGGCTTGGGCTTTTTCTACTTTTGGTTACTGTGACTGTGCTCACGTCATTTATGGCGATGATTGTTGTTGGCGAAGATCGTCTCCTTGATCTGAAGGCGGGAAACCAGTGGCTTGTTCGCGATCTTGCCCAGCAGTTTTCACGTGAGGTGGGGCGTTCTCAGCAGCTCTTGAGTCGGACCGGGACCATGCTCGTGGGAGCGGGTGGAGTAGAAGCCAGTGGCGTTTCGACATTTTCGCCTGAGGTTCGCCGTGAGTTTGATCTCGACTCTGGGATGAAGGGGCTTTACCTGTACGATCCCTCGTCTGAGGAGCCTCTCTCGCGTCTTGAAAAGCCTGGCACGGTGATGAGTGCTGATGCTCGTGGCCTACTGAAGTCCGCTGTCGATCAAGCCGTGCAAGGGACGCAGAGTCTTCGGTCTATTGGCGCTGGATTGACAGCGATGGCCGTCAGAATGGGAGAGCTGCCTCGCGTTCTGGTTCTGGTATTCGACGGCTCTGCGATGCTGAAGGCCGACGGAGGCCCAAATGGAGAGAAGTGGCTGATTCTTTCCGATGATCGCTCAGCGCTGTTTGAAGGCCAAGGAGAAGGCTCGCGTGAGTTCCCGTCGACGGTGGAGGTGGCCGAGATCAGTAAGACGGAAAATCCAGCTGGCGAGCGAGCAGAGTGGTCAAGGGAGTGGCAGGCAGCCAATGGTTCCCTGTATCAGATCGATGCGATGCAGACGGGCTTTTCAGGCGTTTCAGCCGTATCGCTTGTTCCGATCGATCAGGCCTCGCGCTATCTCCCCTTCCTTATGCAGATGAGTACTGGAGTGTCGTTCTTGATGACGGTAGTGGTTTTCCTGTTACGTCATATCAAGACCTTGGTCGGCTCAAAATCAAAAGCGGCGGCACGGGTACTAGACCCGACACCTGCCGATAGCGGATCAATTTGATTCAAGACCTCAAGCTGTTCAACTTGCTCCCGCTAAACGCCGAAGAAGAGAGGCGTATTAGAGAAGGAGCGGGTCATGTCGGCAGATGTTGCAAGCGAAGAGTATATTGTAGTCGCGGAGGACTCTCCTCCAAATCGGACCATTCTGGTTTTGCTCTTAAGAAAAATGGGCTTCAAAGTTTTTGAGTGCGAAGACGGTGACATCGCCTGGAAGGTTCTGCAAGAGAACCAAGATAAGCCGATCGTGGCGGTGATTTCGGACATGATGATGCCGAACATGGATGGGATGGAACTTTTGCGTCGCACACGTGCGGATCAAAAGTATGCGTCGTTGCCATTTGTTTTTGTCACGGCCGTGTCAGAGAAAGACTATATTTTTGAAGCGAAGAACCTGCAGGTCAATGGCTACATCTTGAAACCAGTGACCTACAAGCGAGTGTCGCAGAAAATTCAAGAGCTCTTTCCGAATAAGAAGCTTCCACAACTCGCGGGCTAAAGGTTTGATACGATGGGCGCTGCCCCTAAGGTTCCAGTTCGAAAAACAGTGGCAGAGATCGCGGCTAAGCTTGATGAGCTTCCGACTCTTCCATCTGTTATCTATGAACTGAACCGTGTCATCAACGATCCGATGTCATCAACCAGCGATGTTGAACGCCTCATGGCGAACGATCAGTCGCTCACGACTAAGGTTCTTAAGCTTGCCAACTCGGCATACTACGCCATTCCCGGCGGTGTGTCGTCACTTCAACGAGCGATTGCCTATATTGGCTATGACACGATCAACCAGCTCGCGCTCTCGGCGAGTATTATTAAAGCACTGAGCGGTCATAAGAGTGTCTCGTTGGATTTGCCTTCTTTTTGGAAGCACTCACTTGGCGTTGCGATGGCGGCCGAAGTTATCGCAAAAGAAGTGAAGTATAAAACGCCAAGCGATCTCTTCACCTGTGGCCTTGTGCATGACATGGGAAAAGTTGCGATCTTTATCATCGCTGAGCCGCAGTTCGGAGAGAGCGTTGCCTACGCAAAAGAACACGGCTTGAGTCTTCTTGAGTCAGAAGAAGCGCTTGGGCTTCCAAAGCACACTCATGTGGGTTTTGAACTTGCGACAAAGTGGCGACTTCCGTATCAGATTCAAATTTCAATTTCAAATCACCATCAACGAGATCCTGCGCTTCGCGGGGGCCTTTCTCAAGAAGCCAATCTTGTTGTCGATATTGTCTATTTGGCGAATCTTCTTGTTCACGCCTTGCAGTTTGGCTTTTCGGGCCACCAAAAAGTCCTCGGTCTTCCGCGCGATGTTCTCGATCGTCTGTCGATTCCGCAGGATCGTCTGAAGGACCTCATTGCCAAAGTGAAAGAGAAGATTCAGAACGCCGAAGGCTTTCTTAAGATCATCGGAGACCCATAATGGCAATCGCATTACTCGAGCTCTTCAAGGGCTTTGTTGATCACTCTGTCGTCGGCATGGTGGCCTTTGACTCAAGCTGTACTTCCGTTTTTGCGAACTCGCGTGCGATGGAAATTTTGGAATTCAAAGACACCAAAGGTGTCAGCTGCGAGAGCCTGTTTCCAGATCCCAACAGGACTGGTGCGTATACACTTCTCAGCCGAGACTTGATTGGTCGCGATGGCATGACCTCAGAAGTGATGATGAAGAAGGTTAATGGGCATTACTTCTTGGCTTCACTTGGAGTGAAGCATGTGACTTTAGAAGGCCAGACCTATGTGCTCCTCACATTTCAAGATGTGACGATTGAAAAAAAGCTCTCTCGCGACCTTCAAGCGAAACAAGAAGAGATCGAGCGCGCCTACGGTGAGCTTCTCGAGCAGAACCGTCAGCTCAAAGAGCTTGATCACGCAAAAGACAAATTCATTGCTTTGACGACTCATGAACTTCGAACGCCGCTTTCGGCGATTATGGCGACAGCCGAGGTTCTTGAACTCAAACTCTATGAATCTGAAGAGCAAAAAGAAGAATTCATTAAAACAATCAGCGAACAGGGTCGGCACTTAATGGACCTTGTAAACGACGTTCTTGATTTTGCTAAAATTCGGGCCGGCAAAATGGACTTTTATGTTGAATCCATTGAGCTTAAGCCGTTGGTGACGAAGCTCTTTAACAACTTCACGCACATGGCCGAGCAGGCCAATGTGACGATGAAGGTCGATGTTGAGAATGGACCGACGCACGCTTGGGTCGATCTGCTTCGCCTTAAAGAAGTCGTCAACAACTGCGTTTCAAACGCCATCAAGTACAATCGCAATGGCGGAACAGTAACGTTGAGATTGACCACTCACGAGCGTTTTGCGCGATTGATGGTCAAAGACACCGGCGTTGGTATTCCTGCCGATAAAATCAGTTCTGTGTTTAATGAGTTTGAAACTGTCGGTCACGTTTCAAAGCATCACAAGGGCACAGGCCTTGGTATGCCGATCTCAAAGCGATTGATGGAGTCGATGGGCGGCGGGCTCTCGCTTAAGAGTGAATCCGGTGTCGGTAGCGAATTCTACGTCGATATCCCGCTCGATAAAGTTTTAGAAGAAAACATGTATCGCTCGCGCCCTGATATGGAAGCCGATCTCGCGGCTTGATGTTGGTTCAGTAGCACAGAAAACGTCAACCTTAGGTCGCTACTGAAAGAGGATATCAATCGAAGTGATTTAGTTAGAGGGGGCGAGTATGACAAACTTAGTCTCCGGAGAGTCCGATAAGTTTCAGCGTCGTCGCTGGTTCTACGCTGCGAAATTGAAAAAATTTAAATTGAAATCTCGGATTATAGTTTGGGCGGCTCTGATCGTTTCTGCTTGGGCTTCGCAGGGCTTAGCTCAAAAAAAGATAGATCCGCCGGAACATGTGATTTGGAGAGGGCATGCTCCAGAGATGGAGCCAATGCCAAGGCCAAGGTCTCCGGCAATCGTCCGATCTAAACTCAAGGCGGATGATTTAGTTGGCAGTGGGCCGATGTGTCAGGCAGCAAAATACAGTGATCCCGAGATTAGGGACTGTGACTTGAGAAAAAGCTCACTTGAGCCATTGCGCAATTTGCAGGTTGGACTGATGCAGAATGAAGGTGCGAGGTTCGCACAAGATCTTAGGCGTGACTATTTTTCTAATGTCAGATCATCTCTTTTGTCCCAGTATGCGGCGGCGGCCTGGCTTGGCAGAGGAAATCCACTGAATGAGAAAAACAACGGACTTCTGACGAGAAGTATTGAGGCGGCATCACGGAAATGTACCGGCGAAAGTGCAGCACCATTTAGTGAGATAACACATGAGATAGAACGAATTGATCCACTGGCAGAGTTGGGATTAAAAAAAGTCCCTCAAGATCATATCGATAGGTCGCGCAATTTTGTATTGAAGAGGATGCTTATCGCATGGGTTGAGGTCAATCGAATTGAAAGATTTCTTAGCGATCGACCGATAAGCAAAGAGGAGAAGCAGAGCCTGCGAAATCGATTGCGCAGAATCCGGGAAACCTATCCCCTTGTTGCGGGCTCGAATGAGGGCTATTCGCTCAGGCAGCTCGCTGAGGTTTACTACGGGCAAGTCTTCAATCAAGACTCTACAGCCTCACATCCGCAGATTGATCAGATTTTGTTTCCTGATGAGCAAAATTCATATTCTTCGATTGTGCCGGGTACGCAAACTCGTCAAGGCAATGAGGCGATGGTCAATCTCATATTGCAGAATCCACTTCATCCGAAAGTAGAGGCGGAGATGCAATCACTCATGGCGAGCTCGATTTCAAAAAGTTTTGATAGCGTTGGCGCCCTTTGCGAATTGAACCCGTGTCAGACAATGCAGCTTGATCTTGAGGCAACGGCGAGGAAGTTGAATCAGCTTCCTAGCGGGAAGAGGGAGATTGCGTCCAGAGCGGCCTGTTCTTGCAGCCTGATGACACCAACTGAGTATGTTGCGTCAGGGAAACAACTGTTAATGGTTGGTGGCGCAATTGGTGGACTTGTATTGTGCCCATTCACCTTTGGTATTGGATGTTACGGGTCAGCGGTGGCCGGTGCAGCACTGGCTCTTTCGTCTGCGGCGAACACATATGGAGCCATAAAAGACCATAGTCAAATAGAGCCCCTTGTCAGAACAGTCATGTCTCTTCCAGGTCTTTCTGAAGATGAAAAAAGGAAGATATTAATGGATGACAATGAGATCACGGGACGGGTCTTGGGTGGGGTTGCGGGCACCTTGATTGGTGGAGTTCCGGGTCCGGCATTGGTTAAGCGAGGGACAAAGGTTCTAACAGACCCTGAGGCATTTCGGCCCATCGCCAAGGCAACTGTCACTGGTGAGAAGTTGTTGCAGTCCTCTTCAAAACAGATTGATGAGCTAGCAAAGTCAGGTGCGACCTTCGAGCGCGCGTCGGGTGACAAGATGACCTATTTAGAGGGTGGGGTTAAATATAATTGGGACACGGTGAAGTACGCATCGACGGAAAGTAGCTATGGAGAACTACTTGTCATCAAATCATTGCCTAAGCCTGCGCTCAAAGGTTCATTGAATACAAATGCACTCAGTCACCCGCAAATGGCAGACTACCTAAAAAAGATGGACGAACTTGGTCTCAATCTGGTGGTTGACACAAGTCTTCGTGAAATTAATGTCGGAGCTTACTATTGGGCGAAAACCCGAGTGATCGCTCTCCGGCCAGAATCAACGTGGCAGACATTTTTACACGAGTTCCAACATGCGCAATTTGACGCATTTATTCTCCCCAGGATTAAGGCGTTAAGAGAGGCAGTCCAGGTGGAGGGAAAGTCTCTTCGAGATGTTTTGCCAAGTAAGCTTATTGCTGAGTACGGAGAGAAAGAAGTCGGTCGCCTCGAAAAGTTACTAAGAAATGGAAATGCTAACACTGGAATTGCCGAAACAATGTCAACGGCTAGAGAGCTCGATGCACTAGGGTGGAGGCAGTTTCTTCCTGGTCCGGCACAAGGACCCCGAATCTACGGCGCTAAGCATAGAGTCGACTCGTTAGAGCAGATCAAGGCGGCAGGTCTTGATCTGACAGAAAGTCAATCGAGAGAGGTTCTAAAAGGTCGTGCGGTTGTCGTTTTGTCTCATGGCTATAATTATCTAGCAGGATTTGGAGGTCTCGCCGCCGTTCCGTATGTTGTGGTTAAATCTGCACCAGATGTGGTTGAGATAATTCGTGACGTAAGGATGATCTACAATTCGAAAACTGGAGATGTAATTGTTCAGACGCCAGATGGAAAAATAATTAGAACCAGCTATGAAAAATCGGCCGTTTTAACTGATAGATAATATTTTATGGTTTGTGATGGCCAGTGCCAGCGGCTACTTCTTCCGAAGGCGAGCGAGCTTACGATCTGCAGTTTTAACTTTTTTTGCTGAAGTCTTGGCGAATGCCGAAAGCTTCTTTCGAAGCTTCTCTGCGAGAGCATCACCACTTTGCGCAAGAATGCGAGTGGCCAAGAGGCCCGCGTTTCGCGAGTTATCGATTCCAACAGTCGCGACCGGAACACCTTTTGGCATTTGCACAATCGAGAGAAACGCGTCGATTCCATCCATAGCGGTGATATTCACAGGTACGCCGATCACAGGGAGGACGGTTGCTGAGGCGATCATTCCTGGTAGGTGAGCCGCACCACCGGCGCCGGCGATGATCACGCGGAGACCTCGATCGGAGGCCGATGTCGCATAGTCGAGCATGGCCTGGGGCGTACGGTGGGCCGAGATCACACGGACCTCGTGAGCAATGCCGAATTCTTTTAAGACCTCGTGGGCTCCGACCATGACTGGCCAATCGCTATCGCTTCCCATGACGATGCCAATGAATGGTCCTCGATTTTGTGCGGGTTTCGCCTTGGCTTTAGCTGTCACTTTGGCTTTCATGTGAGGTCTCCTCGTCGTCTTCAATCTAGTATTTCAGCTGGCGAGCGGCCTTTGTCGCCATCTTTTTTGCCAGAGCGAGGGCGTCGCTTGGGCTTTTGCCGATTGCGTTGATATGTCCAAGCTTTCGGCCGGGCCGACTTTCAATTTTGCCGTACCAGTGAAAAAAAGCATTTGGCTCCATCATCGGTGGATGGATTTCGCTAAGCGCTCTCGCTTCAGCTCCCAAAAGATTCCACATCGCAAAGCCACGAGAGAGCGGGCTTGGTTCGCTCAAACGTTCGCCGCTGACCGCCAAAATGTGAGCGGCGAATTGGCTCATGTGAAAAGCGTTCTGTGTGTAGTGCGCGGTGTTGTGGACGCGCGGAGCAAGCTCATTTACCATCAAGCCCTCTTCTGAGTCGAAGAGTTCAATGCCGATAGCGCCAATGTAATTTTCTTTGTTTAAAAGAGTGGAGATTCTCGCTTTGAGAGTCTTTAGTGCCTTTGTCTCTTTGACCGGGCCATTGACCCAAAGGCAGCGCGCGTCTTTTTGTTTCGTTTCAACAAAGGGATAAAAGAAGACCGCACCTTTTTGGTCGCGCACGGCGACCGTCGCGATCTCGCGCTCAAAGCGAATGAAGCGCTCAGCGATCAAGCCGGGCGCCGCCATCTGGAGCGAGAGAGCGCTGAGCTCGTTTTCGGATTTTACAATAAAAGTGCCGTAGCCGTCGTATCCAAAACGCCGTTTTTTGAAGACTGCTTTTCCATTCATTGCGATATAGGCCACGACGGCATCTTGAGGTGAGCCGACAGGGCGCCACGGAGACGTGGGGATATCGTAGCGATCAAGAAGTTCTTTTTGACTGAGGCGATCTTGAATGACGCCCATGAGACCCGGCTGAGGGAAGACCTTTGTGCCACATTTCTTCGAGGCGGCCTCGATTGCAGCCGAATCGTAGAACTCGCTTTCAAAGGTGGCGACTCGAACCGAACTTAAGAACGGTAAAAGATCACTTGGCTTATTGGGGTCACCGAGGACAAAAGGAGCGACTTGGGCCGCAGGCTCATCTGCGCGTCCGCAGAGAATTTTGACCGTGATGCCAAGCCGATGCGCTTCAAGAGCCATCATTCGAGCCAGCTGACCGCCGCCTAAGATCCCAAGAGGTTTTATTTCCACAAAAGGTTTTTGACACTGAGTGATGAGACGGTCAAGACAAGGTCATGCTCGAGCGTCCAATCTTAAGAGGCGAAATGAATTTTCCGCTGTGTCTTGCCCCCATGGTGGGGCTGACCCATGTGGGTTTTCGCTTGCTTTTAAAGAGCTACATGCCTCCCGGGGCCCGCACCATTTGGCCAACCGAGATGCTCAACTCCCGTCGTCTGCCCCACGAAGTTTTTGCTCGAGTTCCCGAGTGCTCGCGGCACCCCTCAGAGACCGACTTGGTTCCGCAGATTTTGGGGAATGACGAAAGCGAGATCGCACGGTCGGTGAAGCGTCTTGATGAAGAGTGGGGGGCATCCGGGATCGACATCAATATGGGGTGTCCGGTGCGAAAGGCGCTCTCGCATAACTACGGTGTCGCGCTGATGGGTGACGCGCAGTATGCGCGGGATGTGGTGGCGATGACGGTGCGGCACACGCGTTTGCCGGTGTCGGTGAAACTTCGGGCGGCGGATGCGGGTACGGATGTTCTTTTTCGCTTTGCTGAAGGTTTAGTTGAGGCCGGTGCCGAGTGGCTCACACTGCATCCGCGTCGGGCTGAACAGAAACGGCGAGGCTCCGCGGACTGGTCGATGATACATGATCTGCGTCATGTTGTTCCGGTCGCGGTTATCGGTAATGGTGATATTCAGCAAGCCGATGATGTATTTCGGATGTTGGATGAAACGGGATGTGACGCCGTGATGGCGGGACGCGCGCTGACGGCAAGGCCGTGGCTTCTATGGCAGGTGGGTGAACGGCTTGGATGGCCTGAACCAGTTGGCCGAGAAGGTGAGCGTGCACCGCGGACACGAGAAGAGGAAGGACAGGAGTTTGGTCGCGCTGTGCTTAGGCTCATTGCGATTTTAAGGGAGCTACCATGGGGAGAGGATCTTCTCATTCGCAAGCTTCGGTTCTTTTTAAAGAACGCCTGCCCATGGCTTGAATTTGGCCATGCTCTTGAAGCGAAGATGAGTGTCGTGAAGAACCTTGCTGAGGCGCAGCAAGTGATCGCGCTCTTTTTTTCGCAGACACAGTTGATGTCGCCGCGAACCGATCTCCGATATTGATTCGGATCAAGATAAATTGAGTTGATTTGGTTTAGCCTGCGGGCTGTGATTCGTTATCGATCACTATAATATGGGGTGGGGGCAGTTATGATGGTGCGTCATCAGTTGAGTTGTGCAGCTTTGATTTTGGCGAGTTTGGTGGGAACGACGGCAAGAGCGTCGATCACATTGGATGCTCGCGCGGACTATCAGGCAGTGGATCCAAATGCAGCCGCGACGACCTTAGGGCTTGGTGAGGACAATGCTGTATTTCGCATCTATCGTATGCGCGTGGATATGAAAGGAAATTTAAGTGAAACGATTGCCTACCGCACGCGCCTAAAAGCCGATAACGCTTCATCAGCGGATGTTGCGGCAACGGATTCGGGACAAAATAAGTTTATCGACTTCGCTTACCTCACGCACACCATGGGTGAGATGATCGTCACTGGCGGTAAGATCATCGCCCCGATCGGTGGCTTTGAATCGGCAAAGAACCCTGGCGAATATTACTTTTTGTCAAAAGCCGGAACCGAGACTTCGCCGCTTTTGTGGCAGCTTGGCGCAATGGCGAGCTACAGCGCCAATGGCCAGCGTCTTGATGTGTTTTCAACCAACACCTCTGCAATCGAAGCAGTCGGAACCAACGGCGCACAGACAAAAACCGCATTTGGTGGTGGCTGGAAGGGTTCGTTTGGTGAAGGTGGCTGGATGAATTTCCTCGCGCAGTACATGGCGGAGCCATCTGTTGGAACATCAAACGGCAAACAGTACTATGCCCTTGGAACGAAGCTTGGCTATGAGGCTTTTGATTTTGAGTTCGATTGGCTACAAAACCTCTATATGAAGAGTGCCTACACAGTCGGCGCTGTGGCCGATACCATCGAAACTCGTTCGGCTGTGGCGTCGCTGAAATACGCTCCGTCAAAAGATTTCGCTGCGATTCTTAAACACGAGAATTCCGAGAACGTGCTGGCTTCGACTGCCGGCGGCGATCGCAACCCAGTTCAATACTGGACGACGTCACTTGCGCTTGAGTACAAGCCGCTTGAGACGGATAAGTTCCGTTATCACATTGCTTACAACCACCAAGATGCTTCGCGCGATGCTCAGGTGCAGACGATGATCGTGGGCTTCCGTTACCTTGGCGAAGTTGTTCCCTGATTCAACTGGCACACCATCGTGTGGTTTTTTGCCGAGACGGAA
The DNA here is from genome assembly GCA_016713885.1 of Bdellovibrionales bacterium. Taxonomy (GTDB): domain Bacteria; phylum Bdellovibrionota; class Bdellovibrionia; order Bdellovibrionales; family JAMPXM01. Next base: position 270,012 of record JADJOF010000003.1, read on the forward strand.
GAGCCCGATCGGCGGATGGACCCGGCGCTATTGGCGTCGGGTTTATTGTTCTTTCAGTTTGACGGAGCCAGCTCCGCCCGTGAAAGAGCAGGTCACTTGTCTTGAGCCAAAGCCCCAAAGGCCTTTGGCTGTGACTGGTGAGCAAAGGGCGACAAGTTCTGCCGTGGCATCGGCGCGGAACTTAATTGTTCCGTGCTCATTTGACTCGATGTCTTCGAATTTGCGCTCGGAGAGTGAGCGGTCGTCGTCGTGGTTGTCGACAATTAACAGGTCGCCAATTTTGACAGTGACCGTCATTCGCTCCGGAACTTGCGGTGAGTAGTTTCCGGAAATAATCACCCCGGTGCCGTCGGGTCCAAAGCGGTTTGAGGTTAGCTGACAGCCGTCATTGCGCCCTGTCCGTCCACGAAGAAGTCCCTCAAAGAAGACGGTCTGTGGCGAGGATCGCGAGTGTTGAAGGAGACGGCTCGGCGTGAGATCGCAGTGGCCGGTGAGGACTTCGGTATGCAGATTGATTGACGAGAGAGCCCATTCCATGGAGGCGTTGGCGGGCTGTCGACCGACGCCTTTTTCTGGCGTTGATGAGCAGCTGATGGTGAGGAGCGAGACGATCCCTAGGAGCGGTCCGAAGGTCGATATTTTTTGCAGAGAGTTCATTCCTATAAGTTGTGGGTTTGTGGTGGACGCAACAAGGCCAGTTTGCCTGAGCCCGACTAGAACAAGGGCCAGCCGGTCCTGTTAAAAAAATAGGGGCATCTTGCCGATGAGAATACATGCCAAACAGGGTCGTCATTTTCTTTTTAGGACTTTGTCTTTCGATCGATGGAAATGCCGCAGAAACATGTGGCATGGCTGCGGCTGCTTTTGGCGATTTGAAAAAGATTGCTGACCAATGTGAAACGAAGATTGATTGTGAAAAGAAGGCGAATCGAGTGGCCTCAGAAAAGCGGTTCGCTGAGGACGTTCAAAGGGGCCATGAAAGATGGGGAGAGCGTCGCCTTCTCAAGTGCGACGCCGACAAGTCGAACGGGGCGCTCGATGACCTATCGACTGAATTCACAGAAGTTAAAACCGAAGCAAGTCATTTACCTTCGCGTTCCAGCAGACATCGAAGCCGCAGGTCTTGAGTTTGTGGTATTGAAGCACCGACAGAACCCGACAACGACCAGTCCCGTTGCCGATGCCAAAGCTCATGATGACGTGCCGGGTTTGACGTCCGTTCAAATTCTCGATCGAACCCGTGGCGGCAAGGAACAATGGCGGTATTGGAACGGTAGTGCGAGCGGCGACAAGGGGAGTAAGTTTGCAGAAGTCAGTCACGCATTTGAAATCGAGAATCTTTATCAGTGGATGAAGCTTGGCCATGGAAGTGTCAATGGTGACAAGGTTCTGCATGATCGTCTGAGTCCATCGATCGTTCGATTGGTCAATACAGGAACTGACGAAGTTGAAATTGACGAAGTTACTGTGAAAGCGAGATTCGGCAAGGTGTCTGAAAGCCCAGCATCTACCTTTGTCGATGGCACTGCGTTTGGCGATCTCGCGAGTGAGAATGGCTATGCAATCGGTGGCGGTCAGCAAGCCAAAGGCCGATTTCCCGGTGCGCTTGAGCTTGGTGGAGGCAAGGCGGCCCCTGTAAAGCTTCCGAGCGGTTGGACGTTCGAGAATGGCGTGGTTCGAATACCACTTCCCAAGGGAAAGAAATTTCGCGGTTTCGAGGCGGCGGTCGGGGACAGTCATCCTGATGGGGTGATTAACTCCGATGGTGGATACGGGACTAAGGGCTGGGCGAAGTTGAGTGCAGAGATTGAGAGCGGCGGCTCAATTAAAGAAACATTGATGTCGCGCGAGAATGTTCCGCCAGAAGGCTTCCTCAGCGGGGGCCCGCAGCGTTGTGAGTATGTCACTACCGAAGGTGATACTCTTGTCCTCAGGTCTCACTCAGACACCACCTATCTTTCGGGTCTGAGATTGCTTTTTGACTAACAGCCTTAGGCCGAGTCGAGTGTTGATAGAGTCGTGTTCCTCTTAGTCTTTGCTAAGATTAGGTAATGCCGAACTTTAGCGTCAGTGGAATCATTGCCGTCCTTCTCTCGCTGTTGGCGGTTTCCTCATACGCAGGGACTGCGCAGGATGTTGATTGGAAGAGCTGTAAGCGTGAGTCGATGGGTGGGATCCCAATTCCATTTGACCAAGCCGGAAAGTTCTATCCCGAGTGCGCGCCCGAAGTGCTTTATTCCTGGCGCACTGATGAAAGCCTAAAGTCGATGATCGAGAAGCAAAAGGCCGGCATTGGGCCTGTCGCAGGTCACCCGCACGGAAAACTTTTTGCATCCAATAGCCCCCTTGGTTCATTTCCATATGGAAAAAACGGGGTTCGAATCAAGCTCAAGGAAGACGTTAAGTACATATTCGCTAATCGCGAAGGCAGCGACTTTGACGGACCTGGAGATGGGAAAGTACCAGGCTATACGACCGACCCCAAGCGTGACTGCTCTCACTATAAGAAGAAATATCCGAAGGACTACGAACGAATCGTCCTTGTTGCCTACCTCGGGTTTTACAAGCACTTTTACGAGTACATTCTCTGTACAGATGGGCCAATTGCATCCTGGAGTTATGGAACGCCAGAGCAGAACGAAGAGATGAAAAGACAGTTTGCTGATTTTAAAGAAAACCCGAGTGCGGGTTCTCATGAATCGGTGAATCCGCAGTACCCATTGGCTTCGTCAGCGGCAGGCCATCACAACTGCGCCGACTTTAAGCCGTGTTCTGCTGCTGACTTAAATGAGAGAATGATGCTGCATGAGAAAATGGCAAACGAGAAGAGTGGTGAGGTGTTTTACCTCGATCCGAAGGCAAAATCGGCAGAAGATCACTTTGTTCGGAAATACCGGTACTACTATTCATCCGGCTTCAGTGGGTCGGACGGCGAGAAGCCTAAGAAGCAAGGCGGAAATGCTAAGAAAAAGAAGGTCGTACAATGATGCAGGTCCTTGTTTGTCTTCTCGTCGCGACTACGATATTTGCATCCTCCGATTCTTTTGCCGAAGGTCGAGAAAAAACGATTGATCGTTTCGAATCGGTTCGTCGTCGACCAGCGAATCGAGCCACTGATGAGATTTACCGGCTTGATTTGGCCGAGAAGTACTACTTGCTTCTCAAGCCCGACGTGTCCGCTCTAGCGGCCTACTATCAAAAGTCGCGTGGTGTTCTGCCGTCACGAATCCAGCATCGTATTGACCGGCGTTTAGAGTTGATCAGTAGGCTTGCGCACGAACCGAAAAGAGATGGGGTCACGCTAGCGAAACGTGTGCTCGAGATTGGCAGCCGCAGGGGCGGAGATACCGATGTTTACGAGGGGCTTGCTTTAGGTTATGTCGAGATGGCGTTTGCTGCCGCAGGTGACGAAGGAATGTCTGAGGCTCATTGGCTTATGCGGATTGATCTGAGGCGTCGTGTATCTCCAGAATATGAGATCGTCGTTCTTCCGTCATATTTAAGGCGCTATCCCAAAGGTAGCGGTGCAAAGGAGTGGGCTCGGTATCTCCAGGGGTATTTGCGAGATGACTACCGACCCGATACGGGGAACGCCGACATACCAAAGTTCGATCTTGATGATCTGAAGCTATTGATTGATCAAATCCTTACGAGTCCACCGCGATGAGAGCTTTCGGGCGCTTCATAGTTTTACTGGGCATGAGTTTAGCGTTCGGCTCTGACGCGAAGAGTGAGCCGTGCGTTGGCGATTGTAAAGTGACACCCGGTGCTGCTCTTTCGGATTCTGTCTCCTGCCATATAGAGATGTTGGCGTCGAAGCTGACAAAGCCTTTATCTCAGACATTTTTTTTAGACCCCGAGCTAATCGAACGAACGGATTCTCGTGAACTGGCCGAACAGCTGATAAAAAGACTCAATGCGATCTGTGACAAAAAACGGGATCCGTCGATGCAGGCACCCGCTCCTGATTCGTCGCAGATTATTATGCTGGTTCCGGATCAACATGTGGCAAGCATTCTCAAAAATGGCTTTAAAAATCAGCATCAGACAAGTGTAACGCGTGGGGCGAATGCAAAAACGTCGCGCTTAACGTCCGAGATGGCTCATATATCAATGGGGCTTCCTTATACGGATAAAACGCGTGAGCTTCTGCCGAAGTACGCGATGCAGGTCTTTAAAGATCCGAAGCGTGGAACGTACTCGGCACCATTTAACTACGGAAACGTCATGTTTCGATTTAAGGAACAGGTAAGTAAACGCGCGACATGGTCACATACAGATAGTCTCGGTCTTGGTGGTCGATCGGCACCGCTCCGAACCAATTCAATAGCGCCGGCAGCCAATACGAACTGTGAGATCTACTGCGAGGCCCAGGTTTGGGGCGAACTGGATCGTTCCGATGTGGCGTCGATCATGATTCCGGAAGGAATGAAAGTTACCGATGAGTTAAAAGCGTTTGGGGTTCCGATTAAAACTTATAAGCAGTGTGCCGACTGCTCTCCAGAGAATACAAACGTGAAAGGATTTAAGCCCAGTGAGGCGAATGTCTATTCACCCACAAAAGGTGTCGTCGCACCGACGGTTGTCGCGGCGGAAGATTTGGTTGTCGGAGTGACTCCTGCGAAGATAAATCCGGCCGAACAGAATCTCGCCAATTCAAAGCGCCTGCAGGCTCTTAGCACTGTTCAGATACTAAAGGAGCTTGCGATGAGTCAGACAGACAAAACTGAGACGCCGACTCCCGGGTATGGGGGCGGAATGGGCGGGTGGGGAATGGTTGGCGATAGTCTGGCAAAGGACCGAAGCCGCCTCATTGCAGAGTTGACGACAAGAAAGAAAGATCCCTTTTTAACCGCGGCATTGATGGATATAGCAGTCAATGGAGCTGACACAGGAGAAAGAGCTGTGGCCCTGTCGGGCCTAGGGCGTCTATCGTTTGATCGCTTGAAGCCGATACTGCTCAAGAATCTTGAGCGAGGATACGGAGCGGCTGGAACTATGGCCTTCTACATGGGGCTCGAGCATTTGGAAGATAGCGAGCTGCGTGCGGCCCTTGAGAAGTTTGATGTGGACCTATTGAAGAGATTCCAAGGAAATACACTTTGCGTGAAAGATAAGAAGTGATGTTGATATTCGGAAGCCGAAGACAGTTTGTCGCCATTTTGCTTGCGTCTGTTGTGTTCGCTCTTGCGGCGCATGCAAGCGAAGATATGTGCGACAGTGACTGTGCGGAAACCCAGGCTGCAGCGCTGCCTTTGTCAGCATTCTGCCGGTTCGAGGCGATCAGTGAGAAGCTTGGATCAAAGCCTTCACAGAAAAATTTTCTGAGTCCCGTTGTTGTCGAATCAGTCGACTCGCGGGCCTTAGGTGAAATGATAGTGAAGAGGCTTAATGAAAAATGTGATAAAGCTCGAGACCCTTCGATGAAGGCTCCGGATGACGCTGAATCCGAAATCATGATGCTCGTTCCTGACCGTCACATTGGAAGCATTTTTGAAAATGGATTCACTGCTGACCGGCTGATTCATTAAACAAAACAAATAGTTGCCAGCCTTCCGCAAGGTTGGTTTGATTTTTTTGCGAAGAAAGATCAACGCCAAGGAAAGGCGGCAACTGTGAAGTAGGATTGCAAAGAGCGGTCGCTCTTTCAACTGATTGATCGAAAAAAATTCGATCCACTCGTTCAAAAATGGAAAATCGATCGCGGTGTAAGAACTTTTTCGACCTGGGAAATGACGCAAGCTCTTTTGTCGTGTTTCGTGATGCGACTTGGATCGTTTCGAGAAGTCGAAGCCGCACTGAAAATTCCTGACTCAACTTTCGGCGACGCTGAGAGATCGGCACTTCGGTTTTTCAAGAACTCTGCGATCTTATTCTCCTCGAGATTCGCGGTCGAACAGAAAGTCGAAAACTCAAAAAAGCAATTCGTGAAATTCTGGCCATCGACTCTTCCGAAGTTCGAGTCCACGGAAGTCTTTTTGGCGAACCGGGATGGAAACAGAAGTATACCATCGGTCACAAAGCAGCGGCAAAAATTCACGTCGTTTGGAATGTCGACGGCGAATGGATTGATGATTTCAAGATTACGCCGTGCCGATCTGGCGACTCCCCGGTCAGCTTCCAACTTCGCATTTTACCTATGAAAATGTACGTTTTGATCGTGCATACAACGACTTTGGCTTTTGGCAGAAAATCGTCGCCAATGGATCTGACTTCACGACGCGGCTGAAGACATCAAAGACGAATCGAGATCTTGAACGAAAGGTTTTGCGCGGGCAAAAGAAAAATCCGGGGTTCTGTACGACGAAGAATATATTTCGACCGCACCCGCGGCAAAGTTCTCGGCGAGAAAACTTCGTCACATTATTTACCGCGACAAGCTGACTCAGAAAGTCTTCCATTTTGTGACGTCGGATCAGAAAGCCAGCGCTAAAATGATCGCGAACATTTACAAACGTCGGTGGGCAGTCGAACTTTTGTTCCGTTGGATGAAAGGACATCTCGATATTCGTCGGCTTCTGCTAAAAACTCCGAACGCGATCCATACTCAACTGGCGATCGCAGTTCTTGTTCAACTTCTTTTGCAGCTGAAAAGATCATTTCGAAGTTTAAAGCAACTTTGCGGCAACTTCTGCGCGAGATGCGAACCGCGTTCGCGCGAAAAGTCCTTCAGGGATGCGGGCCTCCGGACGGCTGCCGCTGGAGCGCCGCTGCCGGCGAGGATCTCGCGTTATGATTTCTTAAGAAATAAACCGGTCAGCAGTGAAATGGATTTAAAAATCAACACGAGACGAGTGTGACGGGAGGCAGCGATGCAAAGGCCTCTCGCCTTGCTGCTGAGATGAGCCATATCGGTCTTGGTTTGCCGTACACCGCAAAGACCCGAGAGCTTCTGCCTAAATATGCTCTTCAGGTTTTTAATTCTGGAAAAATGGGTCATTACAGTCTGCCGTTGCAGTACGGAAACGTGATGTTTCGATTCAAGCCTCATGTGAAAAAACGTTCGACGTGGTCCGCGAGAGATAGTCTGGGTATGTCAGGGATTGAGGTCCCGCTTCGGACAAACTCAATTCGAGCACACTCCGGCGCCAAATGTAATGGCTACTGCGAAGCCCAAGTCTGGGGTGATCTCGATAGAGCCGATGTGGCGTCAATTGTTGTTCCTGAGGGGCTGGCTATCACTGATGAAATGAAGAGATTTAACGTTCCGGTCTATACTTATAAACAAGACGAGAAGTGCAAGTATGTCTGGGGTGGACCTATCGTACCTGGGTGTGAGAGAGCGATATCGATTGCAGGTGTTGAGCTTTCCAAGAAGCCGGCGTATACCCCTGAGAATAAATCGACCGATGTAAAAACTGCTCCAGCTGTGCAGTCGATAGACGCTGTTCGCGATTTGGAAGGAAGGAGACGAATCCGGTAAAGAAGTCGTTACTCATGAGTAAGCGTCTCTCGTTGATGTCATCGTCTGATCTCCTTGCTTCTCTCTCGAAGACGGCACTGCCTAAGCCGGATTACTATGCTTCGACCAATCGAGACTTGGCTGAAGAAAGAACGAGGATTCTGGCTGAGTTAACTGGACGAAAAAAGGATGAGACGGCATTGAAAATTTTGGAGAATGAGGCGGTGGAGGGTCAATCGGCTGGAAGTCGAGCGGTGGCGCTATCGGGTCTCGGCGATCTGCCGCCTGCGTCGCTTCGATTGATTCTACTGCAAGCCCTAAAGAGCGAAGATAGGCTTTTAAAGCGAGTCGCGTTCTATATGGCACTTGATATGAAAGAATGGACGTCAGACGCGGAACTGCTGAAGGCTCTTGAAGTGGCCGATAAACCGCTGTTACAGCGGATTCAATCTGAGAAACTCTGCATAGAGGAAAAGTATGACTAACCTTATGAGCTCGATTTCAGTGGTGGCCGTTTTGCTTTTATCGGTGAACTCAGGCTCGGCATCGGAACATTGTGATGTGCAAGCGATGCAGAAGAAGAGCGACCTACGATTTTTTCGGGGAGCGAATGTCGATGAGGAGTGGCTATCGACGTCAGAAGATGCATCACGCCTGTTTCGGTCGCTAGGAATGGTTGAGAATCAGCAGCATGATTCGAAGAGAAGGATAGCCAATCTTGAGCCCTGCGAGGTCGCGGAATCTGACTATCAACACTATAGCCGAAACGACTTGCCGATGTCGCTCCTGGTGACTGGCAGTTGTTCGCGCCGGCTCGCCGTCAAGCTGGGACTTGCACCCGTTGTCATCGAGAACTATGGATCAATGGAAAGCCCAACGCCAGTGGTGTGGAGCGGAGTTTCTGTTTGTACAGATGGCAAGACGATTTCAATGTGTGATAAGACGACAAAAGCAATGAATCAATGTCTTATCAAGCTCATTCGGCGGCGTTCGTCGCAGTAGATTTACTTGGCGACTTTTGTAAGGCAGCCCATTGCATTGTCAAAATCGGACTTTTGCAGTGACGGATTCTTTTTTAGAGACTTCTCCGTCCAGACGGTAACGGCCTTTTCGATATCGCCGTTTTTTATTTCACCTTTGATCTCATAGAGCAGGCGATTGAGGAGTTTAGCATCAATTTGATTTTCAACGAGCTGACTCTTTTCGAGAATTGTATTGATGTTTGTTAGGTTGATTGTGCTATCGCCGCGCTGAACTCGTAGGATGTCGTTGACGTGACTGATTGTCTCTTCTTGGAGACGGATAGTTGAGGAGAGCGCACTGTGCTCCGGCGTGCCGCTCGCTAGCCCTTTCAACTTTTCCTTGGATTCGTCAAGACGCCGATGAAGCGCTCCATATTTCTCAGCAAGTTCTGGTTGTTTCTTGAGCGCAGCGCCTACGTCTTTGGCGTGACGGTTTGAAATCTAAACGCCGACGCGCCCGTTGATATCGCGAACGTAGTTCTCTTCAGTCCTCGCTATTTTGCTATTTTGAGGTGAAAAGAAATCAGTGCTTCCGGCCGCAGGCGCTGTCTTGGTTCGATCAGCAGTTGACGAAACCCGGTTACGGATTTGGTCACCTTGCTTGCCGATCACTTGAAAACACTCGAGTTTGCCAGTCTTTGGATGTATCCCTTTCGCGAGAACCAGTCCTTTTGATACTGTGACGACAAGATGTTGCCCCTGAAGTTTGGCATCGGCGTCAACCATCCACGATTCGTTCTGAGGTTCGGCACACTGACTTGGATCTGCGGGTTTGAGATGTTTTGTGAGCCATTCGCCTGTAATTGGAGCTTTCTCAAGTTTGTTGCGAACGGCGGTCATGGCTTCTGCGAACTTTGCTGATTTCGAGAGCGCGGACACGACGACTTTTCCGGTGATGATATCGACACCGACGTAGCTGATGACACCGCAAACCGCTTCGGCAATGACGCTTGGATCGAGGCATGTTAGTCCGGTCCACTCCTTGGCCATAGTTTCAGCGATGGACTGAGTCACTTCGGCGAGCCAGCTTCCGACGATCTTATGTGGGGATGAATCGTAGGCTGCCCGAGAGACGGCGGCAAGCGTGCCGCTAATGCCGCCTTTCTCATAGTGCTTATATAGGCTTGCGGTCGTCATCTTAAATAAAACAGGTAATCCGCCGCCTTTGGCGGCGCGACTCCCATAGGTTTGACCGTCCCGGCGTTTGCGTCGAAGGCACTGAATAAAGAAAACTCCTCCGTTCAACCAAACGTGCTCTGCAAAGCGCGTAACGAACGGAGGATAAGTGAACGATTGGAAAGTCCTATCACATGTCAAATGGGAGTGTAAGTACCACGTCGTCATGGTGCCGAAGTACCGCATGCGATTGATCTGTGGCCGGCTGAAGCGGGAGATCGGGCCGGTGCTGCGAGAGTTGTTCAGGCAAAAAGGTGTCGAGGTGTTGAGGGCTATGCGATGGCGGATCATGTACACGTCTGCGTAAGTGTTCCGCCGAAGCTGAGCATCTCGAAGTAATAGGTTTTGTTAAAGGTAAGAGCGATTCAAATCCATCGGCGGTATCTGGGCAGGAAGCAGAATTTTACGGGATTTCACTTCTGGAGCCGCGGTTACTGCGTGAGCACGGTGGGTCGGGATGAGTAGATGATTCGCGAGTACATCAAGAGTCAGGAATCAGAGGAGCGGCGAGAAGAAGCAGCGCAACTGAGTATGCTTGAGGGTCCTTCAGGACCCAAGGGCGGCGTCCGCGGCCCCCTTTGAGGGGGCGGATTCATACCGGGTCCTTTGGGCCCGGTTTCTGATTTGTTGAAACGAGAGTGTCAGAGGAAACCTGGACCGCGTTTCCGACGCTATCCTTGATTTTCTGAGGAGAGATGTTTTTCCAAATTTTTTGAAAGCTCACGTCAGGCGCTTCGAAGTTCGAGATCGCGTTTCCAGCGGCCTTCAGCTGTTTTGCAGAAAAGCTCAAAAACTTTGGGATGAGCATGACGAGATCTTTAACCGAACCAAAGGCACCTTTTGCGCCACCATAGAGGCAGCTGATTGCGGCGCGAGAACCATGGATAAGCGGGTTTGAGCCCTTGTATCCAATGCCTAAGGTGTCGAGCATAGAGGCGGTTTCGGGATTGTAGAGAAAGGTCTCTTTCTGGCAGTCCGGCGATTTACTGGCGACAGAGGCCTTTACCGCAACTTCATTGAGCGCTCGAAAATTGGCCGTGAAGGTCTTTTTTTCATCATCGCATTGGTAACAATCGAGACACTCATTGAGGGCCGACAGCTCATCGGATGCAGGCGTGCGCTTGTGAGGATTCGTCTCGTTGATAAATGGCAAAAGCTCACTTCGATCAAGGCGCTGTTTTGTTCGATCTAGAGGTCGGAGTAAACTGATGTGACTGAAACGGCCCGGTTCTGCAATATGCACTTCTAGAAAATGAATGCCGACGCCATCTGGTTGGAGGTAGTGACCTGCAATGTAGAGCTGCGAGCGATTGTTTCTGAGCTCAGTCTCGTAGAATGAAAACACGATATTCTTGAAGCCGAGCTTTTCCATGCTCGCCTTGCGAACGAGATAGATTCCCCTTAAGGCATGTTCGACGTCGGCCTTCGATAGCGGGAAGGTCTCTGGATCAAGATGGTCAACGTATGTGGCTGTCGAGTCTGCGTTCTTCCAGGCGCGGTCAACACCGGGTAGATCGATGGCCACCCATTCGCGGGAGAGCGCAAAGAGATCTTGAGCAAAGAAAGTCACGATAAGAGTGCATACAAAGTGTTGTAAGACTGATTTCATAGACCTCCTTCCTAAGATGGAAATGGCATGGATCATCGCGAAATGGTCCATATTTTCTCATCGGAACAACGCGGCTAGGAGTGTTGAGACGACAGTCTAGTTTTACTCGACTTCTTCCATCGTAAAGACGGTGTGGTCGGGGTTCTTTTCTATGCTGATCACCTTAAAGCGGGCACCTGGTTTAAAAAGCACCTCTTTCTCGTTATTGTGCTTCGAGTACGGCGCGATATAGCGGCCAGTCTTTGAGTGAATGACGAACCGATAGCGGGCATCAAACCCAGAATCGATTGCGGCGCTGGTGTAGGCTTTGTACTCAACGACCTCGCCAACTTGGTGTTGAGCTAGAACTTCGGGCGGTAAGTCAAATGCGCCGCGATTCACGATTCCGCGGTATGGCTTAACCCTATCGAGTGCTCGATTGAGAACAGGTACGACGGTATTGATATATCGCCTGGCGCTTGGCGTTTGAACTGTCGGATGAGTTCGGAGAGCTTTGTTGAGATTGGTAAAGCCGTCGCCAGTGTAGAAATAGAGAGATAGAACTTCTGCGACGGAGTGCCGACAATCCACGTATTGATCGGAGGTCCGTATTGGAAGAGTCGCGGTTTCGGCAGCAAGATCAATGTAGTCTTGAATTCGACTGCCGGCCTCCCTGAGTCTTTGAACTTTATCGATGCTCGATCGGCCTGTTTTGATTTTCTCTAATCGGGTATTGGTTTCATTCTCGTCCAGTCGCGAGCGCATACTAGCAGAAAGTATATCTGCGAGTTGGTGGAGATCTGAGTCACTAGCGGGGCGATCCCGTTTGGGGTCCATCAGCGGTCTCAAAATTAATGCCAGTTTGCTGTTGATGGATTTTGGCTGTGTGCGGTCAGTGATAAGAGATAGAAACTTTTGAAAGTCGGGGTCCTTGTAGGACTTTAGATCTTTGGTTTCGATGAATCTTGCAATGGCCGACCGAGAAGACGCGATGTGCTTACTGAGCCGCAGACTCGCTTCGGCTTCTTGAACAGAATCGGAGATCGACTCGTCGTCGAGGGGTTCATAGAGGCCATGATAAAATAAAAGGAATGCACTGTCGCTTTTATGCAGTTGTTCGGAACTGTTACTGAGGGCTTGACTCAGTTCGCTGATTTTTCTGGTTGGCTTGATTTCACTGAGCGAGCACTCCTCGGCCGGACCGAGTTGTGATGCTGTTGGTTCAGCGCAATAGTCGCTGAGTATCATTGCTTCGGTATTGTCGATGCCTGGTCCGACGTTATTGGCATAGCTGGTGGCGCAGATGAGCGTAGCGAAAACAGCCCCGACGACTGACAATGCTTTGGTCTCGCGTGGCATCATTGGCCAGTTTCCAATCGTCAGTTAGTCGCTGAAAGTCGACTGCATTTTTTTTTGCAGAGCCGGCGACGGAGGGGGATCGTTTTTATGCTCTTCGTAATAGCTTAGCGCCTCTTCGACTTTCCGCTTTTCTTCTTCTGTGAGCTGAGAGGAAGCTTTTTTGGTGTGGAGCTTTTTCGATGTACTTTGTGGAGGTTCTTGGCCAAAACTTTGTGAAGGCAAGCCACTGAATGCTGTTGTCGAGAGAATGACAATTCCTACGAAGACAGGCTTGGTCATGGGATCTCCTCTGACGATCGACGTCTTATTCTGATCGGCTTTTTCTTCGTTTTGAACACCAGAGGAAGGTCTAGATTGACGACGCTATTCGACGACTTCGTCGAGAACGAACTTTGTGACGGGGCCCTCCTCGACGACTTCGAGAACTTTAAACTTTGTTCCCGGTTTAAACAGCACCTCTGCCTCTCCGTAGGAGCTCGAGTAAGGCGCTACGTAGCGGCCAGTTCGAGAGTGAATGACAAAGAGGTGCGGTCTTTGCCATCCAAGACCGAGTGACGTACTGACATAAGACTTATATTCAATCGTGTGGCCAACTATCTTATGCTCTGCAAGGACATCCTCTGGGAGAGCGGCTCCTCGGCGGACAATGCCTATGTAGGGCTTTAGCTTGTCGAGAGCCGCATTCAGGCTCGGAGTGACGGCTGCGGCAATCTTTCTTTCTAGCTCTGAGCGCTTATTTTCCGGTTTGCGGAGTGCTGAGTTGATTGAAGCATATCCACTGCCCGTATAGTAGGAGAGTGCCAGCACGTCACTTGGAGAAAGAGAGCAGTCAATGTATTTTGGTAGACGGGCGCGTATGGCGATAGACTTTTTTTTCGCGAGCCAATGAAGAGTGGCGTTAGGATCACCTTCTGGGGATTCTGCGAGCATCTTCTTAGCTGCTTCAAGCTCCTTTAGAAAGTAGCGCTCTGCTTCTTTCAGATCAGGCAATGTTCCTTTTGGACAGGGAAAGAGGCAATGATGCTTTGAAGAATGGAGAGTTCTGTGCTGCTGAGTTTTGGTGAATTTTGTTTCGTCTGAGATGCCTTTTTTAGAATCTCAATTTCTTCCGTATTGTATTTATATGGAGATTTGGCTTGGTCTGGCTGTAGCTTTTTGATCTGCACTAAGCTCTCTGTTAAGCTCCTCAAAATGAACTGGACACTTGGAGCTTTCAGGCTTTCATTTTCTGGCGTTTTCGACGTTATCGTCTCAATCACTTTTGACGATTTAGAGAAGAGGATCGCCAGCCGAATGCTTTCTAGTTGTATTTGGATTGCGGCAGGGTCCGGATCGGATGTGTCGAAGGGGTAGTGGTCCCGGTAGAAGGTAAACATATCTATATCGCGTTGACGACTGGAGTGTGCTGTGAGCGTTTTATCGAGGTGACGCTGGATGAGTTCCATATCAGCAAGCGTTTGTTTGTTCATTTGCTTGAGATCGGTGCAAAGCGGTCCGACCAGAGTTTTAGTTGGCTCGGGCCTGTGATCTGATTGCATGGCGCAAAGATCTTTCTCTATACGTTTGATCATTTCACTTGCGTGTTTGGTAATATCGGCTGGCGGTTTTGCGAGTTCACTTGGGTCGGCAACGGCCGAGTTTACAAGTGTGACTAATGCGAATATCGGAGCGAGGGCTACAACCGAAGACGACATACCCTACGCATCGGCGGGATGCGGTGCTTTCTTTCCGGACGATGGTCCAGAAGGTCTATCTGGTCAGTGGAGCAGCGAGTCCGTTCATCCGAAGGGACAGGTGTGGATAAATCGTCAGCGCGAACAAAAAATCTCTTTCGATTGCGCTTCTATGTCGTCATCGTCAGCCTGGTGTGACGTCGCTGGCGCTATTGGAAATGCCGGCGCTGCCGGCTGTGTCGATAATATTCGTCGCATATTTTCTTCGGATTCTGGGTCTCGAGTTGGATTTGATGTGTCCAAAACCGAACTTGCTTTAAAGCACAGTCTAACGGCAAAGCAGCGCGCGCTCTCTGAAGTCGCGGCAAAGAAGGAATCCAAAGACATTTACACGGCGGCCGAGCTTGCTGAAGAGAATCGAAGACTTGTGAAGAGTGGCTTTACGGAAGAAGACATTTCCAAACTTCGCAAAGAGGGCATTCTGACCAATTCCGTGCTCAGTATGCAAAATGGCGCACCAAAAGGGATTGAGATTTTGTCGGCAAATTACGATGAACTGGCGAGTGCAAATTTGAAAAATCTTGGATCAAAAAATGTAAACTACATTATGGGTGAAAATGGTTCGCTCTATGTTTCGAGAGAGCCCCTTAAGCTTCCACAAGACAAACTTGTCGTTTTAATGAATAATGCAAAGAATGGGGAGTCAGTTCTCGTTCGAGAAGCCGGAGTTCTAGAAGTGGCTCCGGCCGGCACTGCGTTTAAGTTCAAACCGAGCTACGGTTTTCAGTCGAGCAGTGCAGAAACTCGCGAAATGGTTGAGAGCGTTTCGGCTATGAGCCCCGGGGTCCGAGTGTCCTATCAGGCGTCAGCTGCAATTCCTCATGGGCGGGTTGTGAATTGCCTCGACATCATGAGCGCACAATCAAAGGGGAAGAACTTTGTCCTCGATCGTGTCATCGGCGAGAATCTAGTCACGACGACGGCTATTGCGGCGGGAGAGTTTGCGGGAGCCGGTCGTCTCGATACGGCGACAGGGCAACATGTTGTTATGGCCGACATGATTGGTACCAATGTGAACTCGGTCATTGGGGCTGCTGTCGGAAAGCACCTTGTGCTCGGAACTCAAACTTCATGACGTCAATGGCGGTTCGCTCCGGGCATGGGCATGGGGATGATCGAAGTTCAAAAGCAGATTCACGGTGCCGTCCTTGAAGAGGAAGAGCAGAAAATCGCCGAGGATATTGCGGCCTTTAACCGAGCCCATTTTTTAGCTCGTCTGCCGGTCAATCACTATTTTGACAAGTTTGTTGTCCAGAAGCTGCCAAGCATGATTTTTGATGCCTGCCGTCGGCGCCCGGGCCTTAGCGTTGTTCTCGGGCCCCGTGCGGTCAGAATCTATGAGCGCTACGGGTCGGCTTCGATCTATTTCGGACTTCGCAATTCGATCGTCGGTGAATAGACGTCACGTTTCTTCGGTATTGATCATGTGATGGGCCACACGGTGGAGGGCCGCCATGAGAAACTTAGCTTTGGCTGGATCGACACCACGGACCTCAAGCGCCTTGGCCATGCAGAGAAGCCATTGGTCGCGTTCACTTGGGCCAATCGGGAAGGGAAGATGTCGCATGCGAAGCCTGGGGTGGCCATACTTTTCCCAGTAGAGCTGCGGTCCGCCCATCCAGCCTGATAAGAAAAAATAGAGCTTCTCGATCGCGACATCGAGACTTTCCGGGTGCATGTCACGAATAGGCTTCACCTCTGGAAGCGTATCCATTTGGTGATAGAACTCGCGAACGAGCGCTTCAACGCCTTCGGCGCCGCCAAGATCATGGAAGAGAGAATCGGGACTTTGCTGGGAATCGGATTGATCAGTCATGAGCGGGAAGAGTTTCCTCCCGCTCGGGACAAAGATCAAGTGTCGAGTTTTGAACTAGAGAAGCTGCGCGTACTCGTTGCGATCGGCGTTGAAGGCCTGATCGGAGATCGCCTTCTTTTGGAGGAGCGACGCCTTTTCAAGCTCGTATGGCTCAAGTAGCTTTTGAATATCGGCCGACCGCGACTGTTTTTGTTTAATAAGATCGAGAGTATTTTGAATCTCAAGGTCGATCTGAGCGAGTCTCTTGCGACCATCGCGGCTGGTGGCTTCGCGGCGTTTGATGTCGCGGTCGAGTTTACTGATATCAGATTTGATGCTGTTAACCCGTGAAAGCTTCAAATTCACGTTGCTCTCAAGACTCTCGTAGCCGGTCGAGCGTCTGAAGTTCGCCAGCTGAGTGCGAGCGGCCTGAAGCGAATTTTGGCTGGTGCGGACGTCACTTGCTGCGATTGAGAGTTCATTTTGGAGGCGCGAGACCTCATTCTGCCGATTCGGGAGGTCAAACTGTGTGATGCTGCGGAGGCGCGATTCAATTTCGGAGGTGCGGCGCTCAGTTTCGCTCAAGCGAGTTCTGGCGTTGGACTCTTCACGAGCCAGACGGTCTCGAATCTCGTAAACGTCGCGCTCGATCTGCCGCTGAAGACTGTCGCGTTCGCTCATCTTTGACTGTCGATTTGCTTGCAATTGCGCGATGGCCTGTCGCGCATCTTGGAAGTGGCGTTCGGCATCGACAAGTGCAGCCTGCTCACGTGAGCAATCGGCGCCGGCTGTTTGTCGACATTGAAGCAGGGCACTGTTCAGCTGATTGCGCTCATTTTCGACTTGATGAAGAGCGTTTTGCTGAGCCTGGATTCGAGAGTCAAAGGCACTGATCTCGCGATCGATCGAGGAGAGCCGGCCATCGCTCATTTGGCGACGGCGGATTTCGCTTGGCGCATCAAATCGGCGAAGTTCGTCTGAAGCACGATCGTAGTCGGAGCGAGCACGCTGAGTGTCGCTCTGTGCTGAGGAAAGATCGTGACGTAAACTCTGCGCTTCGCTTTGAAGCGATTGAATATCGCGATTGGCGGTCGCGAGGCGGGAATCGATATCGGAATAGCGGGTGTTGGCGTTTTGAAGGCGCGAGTCTTCGGCGGTCACGAGGTTCTCAAGGCGCGTGTGCTCTGCGATATAGGGCTGAATCTGGCGATATGCGGCCTCATAGTCCGAGTTGGCTTGGATAAGCTCTGTCTCGCGAGCGGTGAGCTGTGGGCGAAGTGTCAGAAGATCTTGGTCGGCTTGTTGGATGGCCGATTGCGTATTTGTTTTTTCAGTTTGGAGGCGAATGAGATCGCGCTGACTCAAGCGATCGATGTTTTGCTGGAGACCACCAAGCTCGGTGAGCTCTTTGACATAGCGAGAGTTGAGTGCGCTCAGTTCAGCGGCTGTTGCAAGCGATGCACGATACTCGGTGAGCGCCTGCTCATAGAGCGACTTCAGGCGATCGCTTGTCGCGGGAGTTTGCTTTCGAATATCAATGGACGCGAGTGTCTCTGGAAGAAACGCCTTTTCAAAATCATCGTCTTGCTCAGACGGAACTTGGCTAAGTCCAGCGCAGCGTTTGGCGAGCTCAGTGATTGTGGCGCTTGAACCACGAAGAGAGAAGGCGAGCTTTCGCCCAGTAGGCACTCCGCTTTCAACAGAAACAACGTCGAAGCGCATATCGCGTTTTAATGTTTTGATGAGATCCTCGGAATCGCGCGGAATATTCCAGTAGAGGTCAGCCGGAGCTGATATTCGAGTGAAGCGTTCTTTACCTGACTCAAACCCGAGTCGCCCCGCGGTCACCGTGTCGCTAGAGATTTGGAGGGCAATGGGCTTCATTAGAGATTTATCGACGACGACTTCGAGTCGGTGATTGATGGTATCAAGTGTCGCCGTTGTTGAGGCAATGCAGCTCGTGCCGGTGTCGAAGAGTGTCCAGTCTTTTGATTGAAACAAAATCGCGGGCGCGATCTCGCCGGCAAGGTGTCCAATCGCGGCGAAGCGACTGTGTTGTGGCGATTTTGGCGAATTCAGCTCGGTCAAGCTCTGAGGTGCTGGCTCTGGCCATTTTGATGCGGCATGAGTCGTCTCTGCCGCTGCCATAGAGGTCATCATGATGAACAGAAGCGCTGCGGTAGGAATTTGCTCGACACGGTGGTGCATGGGCGGTGACTCCTTCTTATTGCTGGACGTGATTGTCGTGAAAAGTGGGAGCGGTGGCAAAAGAGGACTAGTTTGGGGCATGCCCCCCCTCACCATCCGTCCCGCAATCAGTAAAGGCAAACGCCGGGCCAGGTCATTTCGGGACCAGATTGACGGCATTACAGATCCGTCGGTTAAAAAGCTTTCACTTAAGTTAAAGTGCAGTGCCATTTTCTATGGCTACCCATAGATTCATCCCGGAAGACACAAATAAAATTAGGAAAAGAACGATGAAAAAAATGATCCTTGGATTTGTCGCGGTACTGGGCCTTTTTGCTCTTGCTCAGAACGTGGAGGCTCGTTCGGTCGATCGAACCGCTGTGATTGCGACCGTTGATGGATCGGAATTCGGTATTGAGCAGGTCGCCTTACTTGCGGACGGTCGTCTGCAGGTAAAAAAGGCGGATAGCACTGTCGTCACGTCCCAGTTGTCGAAAGTGCTCATGGTTAAGTTGACTTCTGATGCTGTGAATCTGAGCTTGGGGAAAGTGGCGACCTCGCACTCCGAACTCAGCTGTATGATGATGCCGCAGTCGTGGCTCTCTCGCCTCTCAGTTAGTGGTTATGATACGACAACTCGAACATTTGACAGCCAGATGCGTGTGGTCTTAACCGATCTGGGTTGCTATATGTCCGATAAAACGATGCCGGAGTCTGAGTTTGATCGCAGTTCGGCGGAGAGACTTCGGGAAGCGTTGGTCGTTCTTGCGCTCAATTCAATCTGACTGCCCTGATCATTTTGAAGTCGGAAAAGCCGCAGGCCAATCAGGCGTGCGGTTTTTTTGTCGTCAGCGCGTCTTGTCTTGAAGGAGCGTGTCGAGATGGCCGTCGCGTTCGATGGCCATCATATCGGTGTAGCCGCCGATGAGCTTTTCGCCAAAAAAGATTTGTGGAACGGTCATAAGACCTGTGCGGTTTTTGAGGGCGGTGAACTCTTCTGGTTTGTGTTCAAAGTTAATGGCCGTGAACGGCCAGCCTTTTGAAGTGAAGAACGCTTTCGCGCGGTCGCAATAGGGGCAATTGTCTTTGGTGTAGATGGTGATGGGCTTCATGTGAGGGCCTCAATGGTTTCAAGAGTTTTGATTTTAGAGAAGAGTTCGCCGGCTTCCGGGTAAGTTTTGAGCAAAGATTTAAGCCATTGCTTCAGGCGGGCTGCAGCGAAGCGAGCGGTTTTTGAGCGATTTGAATCAGCGACGAACTTTTTAATCAAAGGAAGAAGCTTCTCCCAAGAGAGAAGTTCGCTTTGACCGCGCGATTCAAGAGCCAGCGAGGGGCGCGCCAAGAGCCCTCGCCCCAGCATAATATGATCGGTGCCTGAGACTTCGCGCATGCGGCGGGTGTCGTCGGGAGTCCAGCACTCGCCGTTGGCGATCACGGGGATTTGTTTGCCGATTGCATCGTTCATGGAGGCGATCATCTCCCAGTGAGCCGGTGGTTTATAGCCGTCGTCGCGGGTTCTGGCGTGAACGGTGAGCCAAGACGCTCCAGCCTCAACTGTCGCGATCGCGATCTCGCGATGAAGAGAGGTATCAGAAAAGCCCAGTCGAACTTTGGCCGAAACGCTGTGCGTGCCGGGAACAGCCGAGCGTACTCCCTTGATGGCGGCGTACACCCTTTCCGGATTTTTGAGAAGAGTGGCACCGCCGTCGTGGCGGTTGACGGTCTTTGCGGGACAGCCAAAGTTAAGGTCAATGCCGCGGGCGCCAAGGCGAACGGCGCGAGCTGCATTTCGTCCTAGCATTTCAGGGTCGGAGCCCAAGAGCTGAACAAGAAGAGGTGTGCCGTTCGGTGTTTGCGAGCCGCTCTCAAGTTCAGGGGCATCGCGAAAGAAGACGTGATCGGGAAGTTCTTGATCGATCACGCGGATAAACTCGGTCACCGTGACATCGATGCCGCCAACGGAGGTCAAGATATCGCGTGTGATGGCGTCGACGACGCCTTCCATGGGTGCAAGGAAAACCCTTGGTGCTTTAAAAAAATCGGCCGTGAGAGACGGATTCAAATCGAAGTTCCGGAGATCTTCAGAATGTGTTTGAAGTCGTTTTCTTCGACCGGTTGCACAGAAAGGCGGCTACCGGGTTTGAGGAGCAGCATGTTTTTCAGTTTGGAATCGGCTTTTAGTTCTTGCAGAGCTAGCGGTTTTGTAAAGTGTTTGACGTAGCGGCACTCGGCGCAAAACCAAACAGGTTTTTCTTTCGTCGCCCGCGGTTCATAGTACTCGGACTTTTTAATGAACTGCTCTGGATCTGGAACCGAAACGTTCTCGATGCGGCCAATGCCGACGCAGGCCGAGGGTTCGGCATTGGAATGATAAAATAAAAAGAGATCGCCCTTCTTCATTGTGATCTGGCCGGGCTCTTTGGGCTCCATCATGTAATTGCGGGCTTGATAGTTGCGGACCGAGGTCCACAGTGTCTTGCCGTCTTTTTTAAATTTGTCGATGGAGTACACATCGGGTTCGGATTTCATCAGCCAGTATTGCATGACCGAAGATTTACCGGCATTTATGAAAAAAGCCAAGGTGGAGATCAGTACGGCCTGAGCCTATGATTTAAACTATGGCGAAGTACGGTTCTGGCGCTACTGAGCTTCCAGAACAAATTTGCCACTGGCGTTTCGGGCGTCCCAGCGTTCCTTGCTCTTGAGGTAGTCCTTTTGTGCGGTTTCTTCGTCACAGTAAAATGAAAAACGGATGAATTGGCCGAGGCGGTGGAAGTCGCCGGCTTCTTTTAAAAAGCTATCTTGTGCATCGTAGGCTTGAATCTCGGTGGCCTTGACGGCGGCGCAGCCATTGAAAATCTCAGCACCATGGCTTCGGTATTGAAGAGCGTGAACGATCTCGTGAATGAGAAAAGAGTAATCGTAAGGATTAAAGTTCTCGGAAATATCAAAGTCGTCGCGAACAAGGATTCGATAGCCGAGGTCGTCAAAGACGGCGGCGAGTTTGCGGCAGTTCTCGGGATCATCGGGGCAAACGGTCTTATTGAGGTCGGCCTCGGAAAGAAACTGAATCGGTGGAAGCTCGTTTAAGGCGAGAGCGGGGAGGCCTGAGTGACGGGCCGCTTTGCCGACAAGGTATTCAAGCGTTTCGCGATCGATGGGTGGATGCGCGGACGGTGCTGCAAGAGCGATCGGATTTGCGGTCAGTAGAGCGATGGCGAAGACGAAGAGTTTCATAAGTGACATTGGGGACTCCAGTGGTTTGCGAGTACCGTTCCAATATCCTGGGATCGGCACCATTGCCTTCCCGTCGTGAACGGACCTTTATGGTCGGTTAAGAGTGCAGATTTGAGTCCGGCCTGGTCGGCGATTAAAATTGAAATGACGTGAATTCCGAGGCGCTCGCGGTCACTTCTTTGCGCACGAACGACGGAGAAGGTCACCTCGTCGAACTTCTCGACATACATGAAGTTTTGAAAATCCAGCCATCCGCGGGTTACGCTTCAGTTCACCAAAACATCGCATGACCAGCACGGAGGCTGAAGCATGAACTATAGATTCAATTTGCAGTGCCTATCAAGTCTTCCCTTAGAAGAAGGTTTCTCGCTCGATGAACTCGTTATCGAAACCAAACGGATGTTCGAAACCGAAGGCATGGCGGGGCTCGTAAATCTGATCGCAGTATTGCTCGATTGGATCGTGCATCAATCGCTGCTCGGGCGCTGGGAGAAGGCAGACCCTGGCCGGTGCTGCGCACACGCACACTACGTGGTGCATGGCCGCGAGGCGAAGTCGATTCGCTCGAGCGTAGGCCTACTCGCACTTTTGTGGACGCGTATACGTTGTCAGGGCTGCGGAAAGTCATTTGTCCCGCTTCGTGGATACTTGAACATGGAGCGCCATCAGCGAAAGACGTCGGAACTAGAGAAGATCGTGGCCGAAGTTGTCTCCGAGCAGAGCTATCGGCGGTCGAGTCAGCATCTCGAAACGATCGGCTCGATCCCGGTTCCGCACACAACACTTCACCGTTGGGTGATGACATCAGACTGCGACAAGATCGACATGAAGAAACGAGTTCAGACGCTCGTCGCCGACGGCACTGGTTTTAAGCAGAAGCCCGATTCCGACGGCAGTAACCGCGGCGAAGTGTGCGTTGTCGTCGGCATCACAAAGGAAAACACAATTGTTCCCTATGGCGCATGGACGGAAGAGTCGTGGGCCGCGATTAGCCGCGAGATCAAGCGGGCGAACCATCCGAGTTCGAAGATCAAGTTCACTCCAATCGCAGACCTTCTTGTCTCCGACGGGAAGTGCCACTCGTCAAATACATGGGCCGGCTTACGAAAGACTCCCAGCGCTGCATCTGGCACCTGCCACACGATCTACATCCGCTGCTGAAGTATAAGGACGACGCGTCACCCGCGGAAGCGAAAGGCTTCACCTCACAACTTGCCGGTATCATCGACATTAGACTTCCAGCAGAAGACGTTGAAAAGGTTGGTCTCGAGGATCGGCTGACGCTTGAGCGTTCAGTCTTCAAAGCTGAACGTGGCGTGCAAGACTTGATCGATGAACTCACGGCTCGCGGTTACAAAGCGGCGGCGACGTATCTCGACAACGCAAAATCAAAGATGTTCTCGTACGTGCGGACGTGGCTCCGAACGGGCGTCGTTCATCCGCGAGTGTCGTCGATGATCGAACGGATGATGCGAGAGATCGGTCGGCGAATTAAAAAGATCGGGCATGGTTGGAGCCCCGAAGGTGCGGCGAAGCTGACCCGGATCATCATCAAGCGAATCACTTCAGCCAACGAGTGGGATCAATATTGGAAGGACAAACTCAAGATCTCAGGAAAAGTAAAAATGTCGTTTGAAGGATGCTTCCTTGTCTGAAAATCCCAGGGTGTTGGAACGGTACCGGTTTGCGATTTTACCAGAGTAAGGCCACATAGGCGATGGCCCGCCAGGCGTTGGAGTGAGATTCGTACGACCAGCAATATAGTCGAATACACGCTGTCTTGCATTTTGACAGTCCGGGATGATTTACAGAAAGTGGTGGGCACGATAGGAAGCATGAGGGGAAGGGCGGTGCGAGAATGGCAAAGACGGCGTTGATTACGGGGGCCTCGGCGGGGATCGGTGCGGCGGTGGCGAAGAGGCTTTCGCGTCGCGGATACCGGTTGATTCTCTTGGCTCGGCGTGAAGATCGACTGCAGGCTTTACGGACCGAGTGCCTGGAGCTTGGGGCTCCGGAGGTTCAGGTGGCCGCGCTTGATATTTCAGACCGCAAAGCATGTGAGGACTTTTTTAAATCGACACGTGAGCTCCATGTCTTGGTCAATAGTGCAGGCCTTGCTGCAGGAACAGATCCGATGGACCGCGCGAAACTTTCGGATTGGGAGGCGATGGTTGAGACCAATGTGATGGGGCTTCTCTACATCACGAGGCTCGCGGTCGATTCACTCAAAGCCACTCGCGGCCACGTGGTGAATCGTGGCTCGGTTGCTGGGCATTGGACTTATCCTGGTGGTGGTGTTTATTGTGCGACGAAGGCCGCGGTCCGTGCGCTCAGTGAGGGGCTTAGGCTTGATCTGATGGGCACTGGCGTTCGGATCACCAATATCGAATTGGGAATGGTTGAGACTGAATTCAGTGTGGTTCGGTATGGCGGTGATAAAAGCGCAGCGGACAAAGTGTATAGTGGGATAGAACCACTCACGGCGGATGACGTGGCGGAGAGTATCGAGTGGTGTCTCGATCGTCCGGCTCGCGTGAATATTCAAGAGATGATGATTTTTCCGACGGATCAGGCGGGCGTCGGCTTTGTGAACCGGCGCCCCTAATTAACCGTTACGGGGTGTTCAGTACGTCTTCCAAAACCTGGGCCTGAACACTGATCGCAGCCGCTTCATCGAGGCCTGCTTTTTCGCCGTACTCATGGACGATGAGGGCTTGTGATTGAGCGTCGATCTCGGTCGGGTGAACTTTCAAAGCGATATTCAGCGCGCTTAAGCAGACTTCGTCGTCGTCTTCAGCAACACTGCCGTCGACGGGATTCCCGCTGCCGTCAAAGCACGATTTGTGGTGCTCGACGTCGAGTGGAACGGTTTTAAGAAGTCGCAAAATACTGTATCGAGTTTGAAAGAGAGGTCGGAGGTTCTCGTCAGCCCCAGCTTGCCCAACTGGAATTTGCGCCAGCGAACTTTGTTTTTGCGCCAAGTAATGAGCCACTTTAGGAAGTAGCGTTGGTAAACGATTGGCGAGGGCACGAACCTCGTGACGGTTGACGAGGCGATCAGGAGGCGTCGGATTCATGACGTTTCCACCGCCACCGCTCATGCCACCGCGATTTAAAGCAAAGGCGTTTGAGGCCGTGAGCAAAAGCGCTCCAGTGACGAGAAGTCGAAACGTGAGACCGGTTGTTGTCATGTTGGCTCCTCCTGTTGGAACGTGCAGTGGCACTTGTTTCAACTGAGCTTAGGTTAGCGATGGCTCCCTGCGACTTCAATTGCGTTTTGCGAAAAAACAACGAAGTTATTGCGTAATGCAAAATGGAGGTTCGGATGTCGCGCCCCAACGTCTTCGAGTTTAAGAGCTATAAGCCGTATATACTGGCGCATCTCGATGCCCTTCCCAATCTGGGGCGAGGGCAACGCAAACACTTGGCAGACGCGGTCGGCTGTCAGACGCCGTTTATCACGCACGTGCTCAATGGCGACTACCACTTTAGTCTTGAACAAGCCGAGGCCGCGACACGGTGGATGGGGCTTTCGGAAAGCGAGGCGGCGTTTTTTTTGCTGCTGGTCATGCGTGATCGGAGCGGATCTTCGCAGTTGACGATGTTTCTCACTCGTCAGATTGACGACCGACTAGAACGAGAGCTTTCGATAAAAAAGAAAGTGAAGATCACAAAGAGCCTCGATCTTGAAGCGCAGGTGACCTACTACAGCCACTGGCTCTATGCGGCTGTGCATATGGCGCTACTGATTCCGGAACTGCGAACAATCGCGGCGCTTGAACAGCACTTTTCTGTGCCGTCGGTGCAGCTGCTCTCGGTTTTAAACTTCTTGTCGGAGCATAAGTTAATCGAAAGCTCAAAAAACGCTTACCGTGTTTTGCAGCCAATGCTCCATTTGCCGCGTGGCTCAAAGGTTCTTTCGCTGCATCATACGCAGTGGAGGTTAAAGGCCATTGAAGCGAGTCAACTCAATGATTCTACGAATATGCACTACTCGGTTGTGATGTCGCTTTCGCAAGGCGCTTATGACCAGATTCGAGCAAAGCTTGCGCGCTTCATTGAAGAGGTCGCCGATACGGTTAAGCCATCGGCGGATGAGAAGCTCGCCTGTCTCTGTCTCGATCTCTTTGAAGCGTGAAGTTTACTGCGGTTGACCGGCGTCAATCCAGCGCGCGATGTAGCTGATCTCTTCTTCGCTTAAAGATGGGCCGTCCTCGGGCGGAGGCATGCGCGAGTCGTCGGTCTTGCGCAGGATTCTCACGATACCACTTGTTTGGCCTGGCGCTTTCCAGCGGCGGCCGCCGGCGATTTCGCTATAGGGAAAAAAGAGTGTGTCGGCGGCTTCGGTTTTATCATTGGGATTATGGCAATTCATGCAGCGCGGGCGAATCACTCGAGTGATGAGGGTATCATAGTTGAGTGGCGCCTCAGCCAGTGGCGGCAGCGGTGGTTCGATGGGGCCCGGGCCAGCGTGCTGGCAGGCCGGTAGGCTTGAGACTTGAACGCTTGAAGAATCAGGGGTTCCGGCATCGAGCCACGCTTGAAGAATGGCCTTTCGGCAATCGCTGAGCGGCGAGTAGCCCGCTGATTGCGGCGGCATGCTGTTGTTTCGAACTGAAGTCGAGATGCGATCTTTGACAGCACGAATCGCATCGATGGAATTCACCAGGGGGGCTGTGCGGCCCGAGTGGCAGCTGACACAAGAGTTTAAAACTTGCGTTTGGATGAGCTTGCTGTCGATCAATGCAGTGAGCCCAGGCTCTCCGGCCTTGCCGTTCAACGCATCGGCGCCAAGTTTGTCTTCGCGGTAGTTGCAAGATGAAAAGATAAGGGCCGCAAGAGTCAGTGCACCAGCAAAGAGTGATCTAGAGCCAATAGTGAAGAACGAGCCACGCATAGTCTTCCTCCATGGGGTTCGGGGCATTGAGTCGTTGCTTCGTCCACGCGCCAGAAATTTCAATGTGCGGGAGCGGCGTCCATTGCACACCGGGGCCGCGGCGTTCAATCGAGCTTGAGGCACGTGCAAGATCGCTCTCAAGTCGCTCGTAAAGAGCGTAGATATCAAAGCCCTTCACGATCGAATAGCCGAGGCGGTGGTAGGTGACAAAGGACGCGGTGTTTGAACTGCCATCGCGATTTTGCCAATCGAGTTCACCGAGGTAGTAGGCCCGTTTGCTGAGTCCGAGCGAGGCCCAAACACCATAGAGAGTGCGTCGATTGCCGTCGCGATCGCCACGGAGCACGTTTAAGCCGATGAGGTGCTTTTCGCTAAGGCTAAGGTCGGCCGCAAGACTCAAGGCTTCTTCGGAGCCTGAAAGACGTGGTTCTTTTGAAGCCGTGAGGCTGACCGAGACGGTCTCGGTTGCGTAGCGAGCTTCAAAGGCATCGCGATTGGCCTCAAGACCAAATCCGGTAAACGAGCGGATGAAAGCGATGTGATCGGAGGAGTGGAGGCCATAGGCCGGTACAAAGCGCCCAGCGCGGAGGCTCACGTTTTCGCTTGCGTCGAATTTTCCCCAAAACGATGTTCCATAGGGCTGCCAGACTTCGCCCTCCTGTTTGCCGAGCTCAAAAAAGACGGTCCAGGCGTTTCGCACCCACGCGGCGGCAAGCGAGGCCTGCATTTTGATAAAACGGCCAGCTCTGATGGAGGTATTTTCTTGATGCACCTGTGCTCCGCGAATATCGCCGCCAAGCCAGAGCGCAGTCTCCAGGTTCTCTTGATCGGTCAGTCCCCAAGTGACGCCGGTCGACGCTTCGCTTCCCCAAGTCGTGAGAAGTTCTGCCGCGAGCTTTCGCCCGTACGGCGTTAGCATTCCTCCGCCTGTTGGCGAAACATGGCACGCCATACATGTGTTGTAGCCGTGACGAACGAGTTCAGGAAACGCTTCGCCTAAGCTTGCACACAGGAAAAATATTCCGGTGACGATCAGCGGTGAGAGCAGTCGAATCCGCATCACGATGCGCCTCACTTCGAGTCGGCTTCAAAGCGAACATTGATATCGACATTGTCGGCAAAGGTGATACCGGCATAGCGAGGAATGTCGATTCCGTACTCGCTTAGTTTGATATTGAACTTGGCGTCAACGGCATACCGAGTCTCGCGTCCTTCGACTTGGGCCTCGCCTGTTACCGGTTTTGCAACGCCATGCAGAGTGAGCGTTCCGGTGAAAGGAATGGTCTTACGATCTTTGTTAGCATCGACTTTCAGCGACTCGACTTTCAAGATGGCCTCAGGGAATTGGCCGACGGCAAGATACTTGTTTTTCATATGCTCATCGCGGAGCTCGATTCCGGAATCCAGGTTTTTAAGTGGAACTTTAAATTCGCCAGAGACAGTGCCGTCGGTCATATCGATGGCCGCCACCATCTCCTTGGCTTGGCCTTTCACTTTGAGTAGGGCTGGCCGGCCGATGCCGATGAATTCTGTGTTGGCTGAATCTGGAACCAAGCGCAGCGGTTTTGCTTGAGCCAGAGTCGGAAGCGTGGTGGTTAGGAACGCAAGAACGACGATGCGGCTCTTTTGAGAACGGAACATGAATCCCCCCTTTGGCTTCATAAGGTACCACCTGGCGGTACAGCCATGAGACTACGGATTGTGAACTCCGAGGTGAATTGAATTTTGCGCAAAAGATAAGCACGATATTTTGTGATGCGAAACAATGGGCGCGACGTTAGTCGGGACGCCCCATGCTGAATGCAAAACTGAGCTCACCGTTGAGTCGCACAAAGTGAACGACATATTCGTCAGAATAAGAGGGGTTCGTGTCGTCGATGCATACGGTGACCGCGGCATCGGCCATAGCATTGGCAACGGACTGTACGGCGTCCTCGGCACGCGCCGTGAGAGCTATTCTTTCACTCGGATCGCGCGATCCGAGTTGAATGCCTTCGCGGAGTTGCATCAGGAGGGCGGTGGCAATCGCTGTCGGCGAGGTGGCTGTAAAGCCGGCACTGTTTTGACCAAGCGGGCTTTGGCGCAGGTCTGCGGAGAGCCCATCCTCGGCGGTGGAGAGGGCGAGCCAGTAATGTTCGTCGACAAGGTCGACCGAGTTGACTTCGGCATAGGTATCGATGAGCGGAGTGAGAGCCTCATCATCGAAGGCCTGTGCCAGATGAGTTACCGTGACGAGAGTCAAAATCATGAACAGGTGTTTCAGCATCTGGGTCTCCTGATCTGTTGATGCGCAGTCTTCATAGCTGAAATCGCATTCAGATTGGCAAAAAAAACGACGATCTGGTGAGGAATTCAGCTTGCGCGCATTGCGTTAGGAGGCGTGCCCATGACAAACGGTGGAATTGGCGATATCGCTGAACGGTCCAAAGATTTTCGATTTTTCAGCAGTGAGGAATAAGGGTTATGGCATCGCACGATCAAACGCTAGACACAGCCGGTGGTGAATTTCGTATCGAGAAGGATTCAATGGGCGAGATTCGCGTTCCAGCGAATCGGCTTTGGGGCGCGCAAACACAGCGTTCGCTCGAGCATTTCAAAATTGGCGGCGATCGCTTTCCGCGCGAAATGATTCGTGCACTCGGCATCTTGAAAAAGTCCGCGGCGATGGTGAATGTCGAACTGGGCTTGCTTGCAAAAGAAAAAGGCGACGCCATTGTTAAAGCGGCTGACGAAGTCATCGCAGGAACTCTGGACGCCGAATTTCCACTTGTGATTTGGCAGACGGGTTCTGGCACGCAGACCAACATGAACAGCAACGAAGTGATTGCCAATCGCGCGATAGAAATTATGGGAGGGAAGCGCGGCACTAAAGGCGTTCACCCAAATGATGACGTCAATAAGGCACAATCCTCAAATGACACATTCCCAACGGCGATGCACATCGCGGTCGCCGAACAGATCGTCAAGAAGCTCTTACCTGCCATTCGCACGCTTCGCGAGGGCCTGAATAAAAAAGCTCTCGAGTACAAGTCGATTGTGAAAATCGGTCGCACGCACCTGATGGATGCAACACCACTGACCCTTGGCCAAGAGTTCTCAGGCTATGTGACTCAGCTCGATCAGTCTCTGGATCGCATCGAGCGCGATTTGCCGCAGGTTTATGAGCTTGCGCTTGGAGGTACGGCTGTCGGTACTGGGCTCAACACGCATCCTGAGTTTGCGGTGAAGGCGGCTGCTCGCATCGCCAAAGAAACGGCGCTGCCGTTTGTGACGGCTTCGAATAAATTTGCGGCTCTTGCGACGCATGATCCACTTGTTCAGGTTTCCGGAACACTGAAGACGACCGCGTGTGCATTGATGAAGATTGCAAACGACATTCGTCTTTTGGGCTCAGGTCCGCGTTCAGGCATTGGCGAATTGGCACTTCCGGCAAACGAACCGGGGTCGAGCATCATGCCCGGAAAAGTCAATCCGACTCAGAGTGAGGCGATGACGATGGTCTGCGCGCAGGTGGTTGGAAATGACATGGCGGTTGCCGTCGGCGGAATGAATGGACATTTTGAATTGAATGTCTTTAAACCCGTCATCGTGTTCAACGTTTTGAACTCGGTTCGCTTGATTGCGGACGCGTGTCTTTCGTTTGAGGAGCACTGTGTTCGCGGCATCGAAGTGAATAAGGCCCAAGTGAAGCGCCACCTCGATAATTCGCTCATGCTGGTCACAGCACTCAATCCCCATATTGGCTACGACAACGCCGCGAAGGTTGCAAAGTACGCTCACGAGAACGACACGACGCTTAAGGATGCTGCACAGAAGCTGGGTCTTCTTGATCCGGCGAAGTTCGATCAACTGGTTCGTCCCGAGGATATGCTCGGCCCGTTGAAGGGCTGAGGCGGGTGATGTCGAAGCGTCGGGGGCTGCGCATTGCAGTTTTTTGTTCGGCCAATGACGGTCTGAGTCCTGCGATTTTAGCAGAGGTGCAGCCGTTTGCGGCAGGACTTAAGGCTCGCGGTGGCGAGTTGGTTTACGGTGGCGGAGTCGCTGGTCTCATGGGCGCCTTTCCCAACGCTTGCCTGCAGACTGGTCTAAAGGTTTATGGTGCGATTACCAAACGTCTCAATGACGGCTATGAGGTCGGGCACAAGGGCTTGACCGAGCTTAAGATTGTCGACGATCTCTTTGATCGGAAGCGATACTTTATTGACGAGAGCGATGCGTTTTTTATCTACCCCGGTGGATTTGGAACGCTCGATGAGGCGCTCGAGGTTCTGACTTGGAAAGGTTTAGGAGAGCTCGATAAGCCGATTGTTTTTGTGAATATCGATGGCTTCTGGGATGAGACGCTCAGGTCGTTTCGCGATCTAGAAAAGCGCGGCGTCATTCGCCCCGGGGCCTGGGAACTCTTTGAGGTCGTCAGGACGAGCGAAGAGGCATGGGCGTGGTGGGATCGG
This sequence comes from Bdellovibrionales bacterium, assembly GCA_016713885.1. Classification (GTDB taxonomy): domain Bacteria; phylum Bdellovibrionota; class Bdellovibrionia; order Bdellovibrionales; family JAMPXM01. The sequence continues at coordinate 300,859 of JADJOF010000003.1, forward strand.
AGTCAGACGTGAGTCGAACGGGACAAACAAGCGGCGCGGAGCATCCGATCTTTGATCATCCGCGGCTCGGCTGGATGAAGGACGAAAATATTCGACCCTATGTTTTTGTTCGTCCCGAAAATCGCATTCATGAACCTGGTGGAATGCATCAATCGCTCGATTGGTTTCCGCACCAGGTGCTGTACAAGAACCCGCTTGAAATGGACCAGGTGAAGTTTGCTGATCGCATTCTCAATCTTGAAACGAAAGCGTTTGGTCCCAGCGGGATGGCGATGCCGCGCTGGGTGTTCTATGACTGTGCCATTGTTCCGGGGTTTGTCGCCGGATTTGCGGCGCGAACGACTTCGCTTCCGCCGGAGGTCCGCGAGGCGCTGTCGGTGAATATTGATCAGGCTGTTCGCGAAGAGGAGTGGACCCCGCTTTCGCTTTTTATCATTATCCCGACAATGTCAGATAAGGGTGAGTGGGTGGCCCATAACCTGTGCTCGGTGAACTCGATTCTCCCACGGGATCACCAGTATTATGGGATTGGCTTTCTCTCTAAAGCTTTTGGTCTATGGTACGCGAACGTTCGAACGTGTTGCGGTATGACGCAATGGACGTCGCCGTCGGTTCGCTTACATGCTCATTATGGCGATTTCGAGGTCATGACGGCCTACACGCCGGTGCATTCGTACGCTCACACGTTGACCTACCGAGTACAAATTGACACGAATCTGTGGTCTCAGTTCTTCGCCAAGAAGGAAGTGCGTGATTTTGGTCACCATTATCGGCAGGCGGGATTTGATGTTCACCCCACGAAAGAGGAGTCGCTCATCGCATTCCAACGCCGTTTGGAGGCGGGAGAAGGGCCATTCTTTATCGACGGTGCTGAAACAATCGCCAAACCGATTGGCGATCCTTTGACAGTCTTTGTAGAATCTTAAATTTTTTATAACAATTGACCGTGGTACTTTCTGACCATGGCTCGCAAAAAAGTATCCGGTAAGTCGGTAAGTTCGAAGAAGATCAAAGCAAATCTGAAGACGGTGAAGGCATCGTCGCCCGTGAAAGCAGGCGCAATGGACCGTCAGTTGACGGCGTTCGGTGAGCGCCTGGTCATGGCCCTTCAGGCCAAAGGGATGAACGATAGCGATCTGGCGAAAGCCCTTGGGATCGCTCAGCCCAATATTCACACGTTGAAGTACAAGACTGACCGTCCACGCAGTGCCACTGTGATGAAGATCGCCAAAACTCTGGGGATTGAGCCCGAGGTTCTTGTGCCACGTAGTCCGCTGGCGGGCTTGGGGCTTGGCATGGCGGTCGGCCGTGAAGCCGGTGATGGGACGAAGGTCTATTTGGTCATTGAGACAAAAACTGGGCGGCAAACCGTTCGTTTAGCGTGACCGACATCATCTCGCCAGCTACACTGAGCAACAGTCTATGACACAAACACACTCGTCTGCCTTGCCTCCTGTGGCCCGAAGCATTCCACTCTATTGTACTAACTGCGAGTTGGAACGCTTTTTCAAAGTCATTGCCCACATCAGCAACATTGCCGCCAAGGCAAAGTGCGAGGTTTGTGGTCGGTCCAAGACGGTTCGAAGCGGTGAGATGGAGGACTCCATGTCTGAAGCAGGTGCTGACTCAAAAGCGAAAACTAAAAAACCGCGTAACACAGATGGCCTGAAGGCGGCGGCTGAAAAGCGCAAGTCGCAGGCAGCTGAAAAGAAAGCTGAAGTTTCCGCAAAAAAAGAGGCTGAGCAAAAGGCCGAGTATAATAAGCAGTACGAAAATCTTCGCGGTCAAATCGGTACGGGCAAAGTTCAGCCCTACGGCATGAAGAACTCGTTCTCCGTTGCGGATGCGATTCAGCATCCAAAATACGGTTTGGGATTTGTCACAATGGCGACTCCGGATCGTATTGAAGTGGCTTTTGAAACGGGTGTTTTGCCCCTCGTTCACAATCGCGCTTAAGCTTAAGTACAAAAAACAGTGAACTCGAATGGACCATCGGGTCGACCTTCTGGTCGATTCTCGATTTTAACGTTCAATGTCTGGCACGGCCTCGCGGAGCGGGGCTTACTCCGTTTTCGCGAGTTTGAAGAAGCGAGTCGACGTCGGTCGCGCTGGCAACTTGCTTTGAGCGAAATGCAACGATATCGGCCCGATGTGATTTGTCTTCAAGAGTTAAACCCCTTGAGCGAGAAACTTTCAGAGTTGGTGACAGCGCTTGATGGTGTCGCGACCGGTTGCGTGGATCAGGGCGGTGTTCGTCTGTTTTCGCATGGGCTACCGCGGAACCTGGTGACGGAGCTTGGGATTTTACTTCGCGAGGCAGCGCGCCCGGTGAAGGACCTGGAGTGGCCGATACCAAAGAACCTTCAGCTCAGCGGTGCGCCGTTTGTGAGTGGTGAGAGTTTTAGTTTTCACTTCAATGAAATCCGCCGAGCGCAGTTGGAGATGATTGAAACGGCTCGTTTGGGACGAGTCTTGATCGTCAACACGCACTTGCATCACGGCTTTGAGCGCTTTGCGGCCCTTCGCGAGTTGCTGGCGTCTTACGTGAGCGAAGGCCGTATCTCTCTGGCGACGGCCGAGCAGCTTGGTCTGGCGATGGACCAGTCGCGAGATCGGCGTTTAAATGAAGTCGATCGTTTGCTTGAAGCGGTGACTCAAGCGGAGCGCCACTGCGATGGCGTTTTACTGGCGGGTGATTTGAATTCTCCACCGGAGGGCTCGGCTGTTTGTGCGCTTCTTCAAGCAGGATTTCGCGATCTGGCTGAGGCAGCAATTCAGCCTGACGTCGGACCGACATGGGATCCGGTAACGAATATTGAAAATCACGATTTGCAGGAGACGTTTAAGTTTCCGCTGCCGACGATGGGGAATCCTGAGCTTCAGCGACTGTATCGGGACTTTGATCGTCTGCCGCGGAGAATTGACTACGTTCTTGGCCGAGGTTCAGTGGTCACGGAGCGCCCATCACGAGCAAGTCGAGTGGGGCTCGCACACGGCGCAAGCCTTGTGCCGTCGGACCACTACGGAGTGATGGTCGAATGGAATTGACGACGATTCTACAGGCTCTTTTGCTTGGTGGTGGCGTTGGCTTGCTACAGACGCTAGTTGGTCTTGGTGGCGGGGTCATTCTGGTGCCGATGCTACCGCTGATTGTTGGGATGAGTTCGCGAGCGGCCGTGGCGACAAGCCTGATGGCGATGGGGCCGATTGCATTTACGAATGCGGTTCGCCTTACTCGGCGAGGTGAGATTGAGTGGCGGCGGGCGGTGCCACTTGGGCTTGCGGCAGCGGCATCGGCGTGGTGGGCGGCTCGGGCGACAGGCCTGGTCGATCAGAAGACACTCGTTCTCGCGTTTTCTGCTGTGGTGGGAGCGATGGCGGTGCAGGCTTTGGGGCGACCGGCGCACGAACGGTATGCGCTGCCGGCTTGGCTGGATCTGCCAGTCGGTTTGTTTGCAGGAATGGTCAGCGGTTTTACGGGCGTGAGTGGTGGAGTTGTGAACACGCCATATTTGAGTCGAGTGAGTTCGATTCCAGCAAAGCGAGTGATTCCGACTTCGCTTGGGGCCTTCACTTTAATCTCGGCTTCGGGCGCGACAAGTTTTTTGCTTGAGGCCAGTGGCGGAGTTCGCGAGCTTTTTGCCGGAAAATTCAGCGGTCAAGTGGAACTTGTGCGTTTTGAACTCATCATTCCGATTATTACCGGTGCTTTTGTCTCATCAACGTTCGGAATTCGGCTCCAGCCGCGGCTTTCGCCGCGTATCAGGCTTGCGGCCCTAGGGGTTCTTCTTCTAGGCTTGTGTGCTCAGTCTGTTTACAAAGCTCTTCATATGTAGATCGAGAATCCAAAAGGTGACCGATGAGTCGATGGTTGCAAGGCCTTAATCCTGAACAGCGCGAAGCTGTGCTGCACACGCGCGGGCCGCTCTTGATCCTCGCCGGGGCGGGGTCGGGTAAAACCACGGTTCTGGTTTCTCGCACGGGGCGCCTTTTGGATGAAGAGAAGGTCAAGGCTTCGAAGGTTTGTGTTTTAACTTTTACGAATAAGGCGGCACGTGAGCTCAAGCATCGTGTGACGGCGAAGCTTGGTGACGGTGCAAAAGATATTTGGACGGGAACATTTCATTCCTTTGGTCTGCAATGGATGCGAAAGCATGCCAAAACCTTGGGGCTGCCGACGGGCTTTGGTGTCATCGATTCGTCTGATGCCGAGGGTATTGTTCGAGAGCTTCTCAAAGAAGTGAAGAACCATTCAAAGGACGCTTTTAAGATCGACAAGCTTCTTGAGATCATGAGCGATTGGCGCGAAGAGGCGGCCATTCTTGGGCGTCGGCCTGAATCGATGGGCAAAAACGATGGCGATGAGTACGAGGTGATGGCGAGTGCACTTCTTCCGCGCTATCAAAAGAAGCTTTCTCTACTAGGTGTTGCGGATTTTTCTGAGCTCATCATTCGCCCGCTGCTTGCGGTGCGTGAGCATGAGAAGCTGAAAAAAGAGTTTGCCGGGCTCTTTGATTTTCTCATGGTCGATGAGTTTCAAGACACCAATGGTATTCAGCTTGAACGTGTGCGCGAGCTTTCAAGCGTGAGTGGCAACATCGCCGTCGTGGGCGATGATGATCAATCGATCTACGGCTGGCGCGGCGCACGTGTCGCCAATATTTTGGAATTTCCAAAAGAGTTTCCGGGAGCAAAAGTTGTGCGGCTTGAGCGCAACTACCGATCTTCTCCTGCGATTTTGGAGCTTGCGAACACGGTTATCTCCAACAACGAAGAGCGCCATGGAAAAATGCTGCGCTCGGATCCAGACGCCGAGGTTGGGGAAAAACCTGAACTTTTCTCCTATGAGTCAGAAGAGTCCGAAGTCGAAGAGACGATCGCTCGAATTCGCGAGTTTTTTGCTAAAGACATCGCGGCTAATGAGGTCGCCATTCTCTATCGCTCAAATGGTCAAGGCGGCCTGCTTGAAGCCGAGCTTCGTCGTGAGCAGATCCCCTATGCAATGACCGGCGGCCAGGGCTTCTTTGATCGAAAAGAAGTGAAGGATGTTTTGGCGTATTTGCGTTGCTCACTCAGTCCAAACGAGGTCGCCTTTCGGCGTATTGTTTCAACTCCACCGCGTGGAATTGGCGATGTCTCGATTGAGAAAACGGCGGCGTGGTCGGAGACACATGGAATTCGCTTTCACGTGGCTGCACGCAAGTGGAAGGCGATTGGCATTCAGGAAAAGGCGGGCGAAGCCTTTGAGCAGCTCTTTGGGATTCTCGATCATCTTCCTGAGCAGCTCTTAAAGCCTGGCCAAGGCCTCGAGGGCGATTCACCTGGGGCGCGCCTACAAACACTTCTTCGCGAGATCGGCTACCGCGAGCACATTCGAAGCCTGCATCGCGAAGGTGACGCTTTTGAGAAGCGTTGGATGGCGATCGATGTTTTTGGCCGAGTGATGGATTCTTATCTTGCGCGAGTGGAAGGCGAAGTGGATGAGAAGGCGCTCATGCGTTTTATCGACAGCATGGAGCTTCGCGATTCGGTTGATGAGGGAAATGGCGATGAGGAAAAGCGGGTTCAACTTTTGACTCTTCATGCCTGTAAGGGCCTTGAGTTCGATGCGGTTTGCTTGATTGGATGCGAAGAGGACCTGCTCCCGCACCGCACGCTCGGAAGCGATATTTCAGAAGAGCGAAGACTGTTTTACGTCGGGATCACGCGCGCACGAAAACACTTGGTGCTGTCGCGGGCGTTGAATCGAAAAAGATTTGGTCGCTTGCAGCCAGTCTCGATCTCGCGCTTCATTCAAGAGCTGCCAGAAGGTGTACTCACGCGGTACGACTCGGGGGTGCGTCCGCTTGCTAAAGCGGAACGTTCAAACAAGCTCGGGGAGCTGATGGCGCGAATGGAAGCGCGGACGGCGGAACTCGCGCGCAAAGAGCCCACACAGTAACGGCTTACTCGTCTTCGCTATCGGGCACGACCTGGCCGTCGTCGGTTTCAACCTGTTTTTCGAGATCGAAAGTCTGCTGGCTCATGACGAGGTCCCCTGAGACAGTACTTACTTCGATAAGGCCATGGCCTTTGCCAAGAGTGATATTGTGTGCGGGCTCGGCTGTGGCCGCTTCACCTTTAAAGCTGAGCTTAAAGTCGCCGGATGTGGTGTGAAAGTTCACACGTGCCGAGGCCGGCTCTTTGTAGAAGAGCGTGCAGTTTCCAGAAACTGTCTGACACTTGATATTGGCTGCCGGCGGCAGCGATTTGAGATTGAGCCGACCTGAGACCGACTTATAGTCGATGGATGAAAGCGCTTTGGCTTGTAGCGTGCCGCTGACCGTGGTGACGCGCACATCTTCGAGTGCCGGTGCGACTTCGCTGCCGGTAAAAAAGTCTCCGGACTTGGATTCAAGATCGAGTGAGAGTTTTGACACTGAATCGCCGCTGATATGGAAGTCGCCGGAGACTGTTCGAACATGGAGATGTTTGATTGAAGAGGGCAGCCGAACGGTCAGTGAGCTTCCCATCTCATCGCCGAGACTGAGATTGATCCAGCCCGAGCCTGTGTTGGCTTCGGCCTCGGTTGTTCGAATAAGGACCGCGCGTGTGCCATCGCGAACGAGTGACAGGGGGTCTTCGCCGTTTTGTCCTGGGGTATTGAAGTTGGCTTCAATTTGACCAGCCTGAGGATCGTTGGCACCGAGGCGTTCAACACTGATATCGACGGCCGTGGTTTCAATCATCGCCGTCTCTATGCCGGCGAGTTCTTCCGCTGAAAGTTTCTTCGTCGCTGTGGTAGGCACAGCATTCTCAAAGCCTTTCTTCTTGGCGATGTAGTGTTGAAACAATGATTGCGGAAAACTGTAGTGAACAGATTCAGCAAGAGGTTTGGCGGCCCACGACGAGAGGGTGAGCATGGCGACGCCGATGACGAAAAAGATGATGGAGAGTTTAAAGTAGCGCACGTTGTATTCCTTTTTAGATTTTGCTTTCAGGTGAGACGAGTCGAATATTCCAGCGCAGATACTGAACGGTGAGTTTTCCAAAGATGACCGTGAACCATGTCATAGCCATGACGCCGCTGAGGCAGAGAAAAGCTCCGCCGCCTCCAAGAAGTGCACCAGAGAGGCCTGCCCAGAATGACACTCGGTTGCGACCGACTCGACGAGTGCTGCGCCCAGTACTCCAACAGCCGCGGCGAGTAACCCAAGACTCACGGCCCAACCCGCAATCAGGCAGCCGACGGTCGCCATAAAGGGACCAAAAACGAAAATCAAATTGAAGGGCGCCAGTGCCGCAACTGCGAGAAGCGCGCGACCGATATCTTTGGCCTTCTCGATTGGGCGAGGAGACTCGCCGGCTGGCGATTTCTCGTCAGAGATTTTGGCAACTAGCGATTCGGCGGTCAGTGCTTTTGCTATTTGTTTTGGGTCGCCAAGTGCCTTGATGGCTTCAGTCTCTGACTTTCCGGAGCGAACGGCGTCGAGAAGCATCTCTTCGTAGTCGCGTAGGATGTCCTTTCGCTCGTGCTCGGGGAGTGATTGCAGGTGTTGCTCGAGGTTTTGCATAAACTGTTTCATCAGGCGTCCTCTGGTTCTGTTCTTACTCTTGTCGCTGTCAGTTTTTCTGATTTAAAAGCCGGTCGACACTTTTTGCGAACTGAGTCCACTCTTTTGCAGTGGAGTCGGTGAAGCTTCGACCTTTTCTCGTCATTCGATAGTATTTGCGAGGCGGTCCTTCGTTGGACTCTTGAAGGTAGGTCTCAAAGTAGCCCTCTTGAGTCAGGCGTCGAAGAATAGGGTAGATGGTACCTTCAGAGATCGGCAGTTCTGTGGAGATCGCTTCTACCAACTCATAGCCATAGCGGTCGCGAGCCGAGACAAGCGATAGCACGCACATCTCGATCACACCTTTATGGAATTGCGGATTCATTTTAGTCCTCGGGCTGGTTCCAATACTGTTTAACAGGCAGTACCGTGCAATGCAAGGTACTGTGCTAAAAATAATGGGATGCTCGGTTTTTCGGCATCCCAATTCCAAATGACTGTTGATTAAGGCATTGGAATGCTGTCGATCGGCTCAACGAGGACGTTGAATACATTGAGTACGCGGAGCGGGTCGAGTGGCTTCTCTGCCTTCCCCCGTGCGCGTTTGAGCGGCTCTTTGCCTTCGATCAGAGCGCGAACTTCAAGATGGAGGTGAGGGCCAAAAGAGGTTCCTGAGTTTCCGCTCAGTGCGACAATTTCGCCGCGTCTAATGGTCTGGCCGGTTTTCATGCCTTTTTTAAACTTCGAAAGGTGAGCATACAGACTGATGTATTGATTGCCGCTCGGAAGTTCGTGCTCGACGACGACGGCACGGCCCCAACCTGAAAATGTACCAGTGTTGCGGACGACGCCGTCGGCAACGGCGCGAACAGGGGTCCCAATAGCCGCTGCCAGATCAAGTCCATAGTGATTGTCACCACAACCGCACGTCTTGTAGCCGCGCGTGATAAAGGTGCGATCCACTGGCCACGCGAGATCTTGATCTCGAATCTCAGTTACGAGTTCTGAGCTCTCTTGAATTCCCATCAGAGCATCGTAAAAGATCGCAGGACTTGTGTCGTACGAGTCAAAGATACGAGCGTTGACACAGAAGCGGCCAGCGAGCGTCGTTTCGCAGCCGACCACCCATGCCGAGGCCGAGGCGTTAACGGGCAGGTACTGACTTTCGCGTGGGTTTCCGGAGTTCATCCGCTCAAGCAGGTCCTCGGCGTACACGTCGAACTCTGCCGCAGCGTTGTCGATCATCTGTGGCAATGCACCTTTCTTATAGAGTTCTTTGAGCTCCGTTTTGCTGATGGCTTGAAAGCTTGATGTCAGCAAGATGCCGCGCTGTTTGGCGCCGGCTTTAAGAGCAAAAAGCCCAACACGGAGGCCGTTGACGTTAAAGGCTTTTGTGCCATCAGTGGCTGGAGCAGTTGCTGCGAGGGTTTCGATGGGGAAGACTTGAAAGTTTTCAGCCGCTCGCCACTTCCTTTTTTCTGCTTTTTCATAGGTGGCTTTCAGTACGCGTGTGATCACGGCTGAATTGGCGACTCCCTCAAGAAAGTTTGGACTGTACATCTCAACGAAACCAGGACTAGCCGCGAGCATCTGCGACTGTCGCCGGAGTTCGGCCATTGGCTCTTCCATTTGATCAACTGTGCGTTGATGAATTTCCGCAGCGCTCAGGCGGGGGACCTTTGGCGTTCGGGCGGCCTTTGTGCGTGAGGCTGTTTTCGACGGTGCCTTGCCTTTCGCTTTCGCAGTGGCCGTCGTTGTGGCCTCGACCTGTGGCGCGAGAGCGAAGGTCATGAGGAATGAGCTCATGAGGAGGAGTTTGGACATCATGTCTTTTCGCAATGTTGGTTTCAGCATGGGACCATGTAGAGCAAGCTCGGTGCCTCGGCTTAAGTGACCGAAAACAGGCGGCCTTTCTTAAGTTTTGGCGGTGATATTGGAAAAAACCACAAGACCCGGTGCCGGCCTATGGCAGGGGGTCTGCCCTCTCCGGCTTTTAGCGGGGTGCGGGAACTTTGTAGAAGAATTCGTCAGTGTTTATCGACAGATGGTTCAGATAGCCGCATCGCTGAAGGATCTTTCGGCAATACGAAGTGGGATTCGTGTAGCCGTAGCCCATTCGCCTTAAAACTTTGATCTTGTTGTTGAGACCTTCGGCGACAGCGGTTGTCAGTCTTGAAGTGATGTAGGCCTCAATGTTCCGACGATATTTTCGAATCGTTTTTGCGAATTTTAGAAATGGCTCAAGTTTCGATTCTCTGACAACTCGGTACCAGGTTGTCAGCGTCTCTCGGAAGCCTTTGATCGTCTTCTTGTCGAGTGCTTTGTGAAAGTATTCGACGAGTAGCATCGCGGTGTGGATCGGCTCATTGATTCTCCGAAGTTTGTCGACAAGTTTCTGCTCGGACTTCGATAGGTCCTTCCTTCTCTGGCAACGAGGATAAATCTTCGGTGTGGCTCGAGCATATCGCGACTGACTTTGTCGTTCGTTTCTTTGGCTTTTTGAATTCAAATCGACGAACTTTATCGAAGGCTTCGTTCACTTTCTGTGCAAGATGGAATCGATCAACGCAAACTTTGGCGTTCGGGCACTCGCGTTCAATCGCCGCAATAAAGGGTTCATGCATGTCGACAGCGAAGTGTTCAACCGACATTTTTGCGCCGTCGACAGCACCCTCAAGGCACCAGTCAATGCCGCAGAATCCCGTCCTATGGCGTTAAATAGGACTTTCCCTTCCTTTGGCGCGACAAGATTTGTGACAAATTCTGGACGCCAACGTTTCGCAAAAAGTCCGACTCGGTTTTAACGGCGATCGTTCGAAAGTGAACTTCGTCGGCCGCAAGGTACGAAACATCGAGGCCGTCTGGCATGCGCAGATGCTGCATCATCACTGCCATGCGATATTGGTCGAGATCCCACATTGCCTTTGATCCCATGTCGAGAATACGCCCGACAGCTTCACATGTGATCTCTTCCATGAGTCGACCTGCGACTTCGGCAAGGCCGCAGGTCATTGAGCTGAACTTTGGATGGATCCAGTCGACATCGGCGACAGCTGTGCGGTCACAATTGTCGCAGTACCCCGAAGCTGCATGAACTTAACCGTCACATGCTGAAAAACACCAAGCGGCGGCGCACGAAGGATTTTGAGATCCCATTCTTTAACAGTTGAAAATTGCTCGCCGCACAATCGGCAAAAAGCAGCTCTCCCGATTTTGCTGAACTTTGACTTCGATTTTGTGCAGTTTTTTGAAGACCTTAAGGTCGATAATTTTGACGTCTTGAAGACCTAAAAACGTGATGATAGTCTGCCTGAAGTCCATCCTTGGGTGCTCCTGCAAAGAGATTTAGTGTCGTGACCAAATCAAATCACAGGACCAAGTGATGGACTATTTTCATTTCACGACGTCTTTGACCCCGCTAAAAGCCGGAGAGCCGGGGGTCTGAGGATGCCCCTGTTCGTCGGCCTTTGCTGCCGGCCGCGACTTTTGGGGCTCTGTCCGGCATTCGCAAGGATGGAGCGGACCGCTGCCATCCGAGCGAAGATGCGGTTCACCTACCCGTTTAAAAGCACTCTCTGCTTGACGTTTCAGAGCCAAAAAAGTAGATCCTCGGTCACTACAGAAAACGCCGCCGTAAAAGAAGGGAAATTCATGAAACGAAAACAAACTTCTTTTCATGGATTTCCCAAAAAAGAGCGGGCCTTCTCGCCAGGAAAGCGAACCACGCGGGCTTTGCGTCAGTACCGACCGCGCGCAACCAAAGAGGCGATGCACCTTGTGTTAAGAAGCGACCGCGCTCGAGGAACGAAGTCCCTTCTTAAATACGACCACCTCGTGCGCGCGTTGATCGCGAAACTCGCAAGCCGTCACGGCGTGCGTGTCTATCGCATCGTGAATGCCGGGAACCACCTGCACATCACTTTAAAACTCTCAAAACAGTTTCTGTGGCATGGGTTTATCTCTGGTATCACGGGCGGAATTGCGCGCGCGCTTGGTTTTAAACGCGATGCGGACTTAAAACAGGGTTTTTGGAATTCGCGGCCATTCACACGCGTCATCGCTTGGGGCCAGGACTACAACGTCGTGAAGGACTATCACACATTGAATCAGCTCGAGGCCGAAGGCGCGGTGCCGCCGCGCTCGCAGATGCTAAGGCCCGAGCGATGGCGAAGCGTGGTGCAGGCGTTTTCATAGAGAGTTTTTTGCCTCGAGGCCAGGGATGTTCGATCTTGGCAGTCGGAACCGTTCGCGAGAGCAAACGACTTTTTGGCACATTTCCGTCGTGACCATGTTTTGTAGATCGTTTACTCACTGATGTATGAAATCAGAAAGTTTCGATTTTCAGCCGGTATTGGATGGAACATTGATTCGACTTCGGCCACGCAGTACCGACGATTTTGAAGCGCTTTATCGCTGTGCTTCAGATCCTTTGATATGGGAGCAACATCCAGAGCCGACTCGTTACCAAGAGGAAGTGTTTCAGGTCTTTTTTGACGGTGCGATCCAGTCGAAAGGTGCATTTGCGGTTATCGAGCGATCAAAGAACGTCGTGATTGGCACTTCTCGCTACTATAGTTTGGCTCAGAGAGAAGAGAGGTGACCGTTGGTTATACATTTCTCACGCGAGAATACTGGGGTGGTCGGTTTAACTTTGAGCTCAAAAATTAATGCTTGAGCATGCTTTTCAATATGTCGATGTCGTGTCGTTTGAGATCGGGGAAGCCAATCTTCGATCAAGGAAGGCCATCGAGAGGATCGGCGCTCGGCTAGCGGAGTTGAGGAGCTTCGACGGAAACCCACATGTCATTTATAAGATCGAGAAGAAGTCCTTTGCTGAGGCATTTAGATAGGCCCTCGCAATGCCTCTTCCCAGTCGCCGAAAAATGGCGCATAGTGGCCGCATGGGAGCAGTCGCAAAAACTTTAGAAGAAAAACTCACCGCAGCTTTTAAGCCTGCGCATCTGGAGCTCGAAAACGAGTCGTATCAGCACGCGGTGCCGGAGGGGGCGGAGTCGCACTTTCGAGCGGTGATTGTTTCAGCGGTATTTGCTGGAGTTTCGCGAATTGAGAGGCAGCGGCAGGTTCTGGCGGCCATTGATCACGAACTTAAAAATGGCGTTCATGCTTTTACGATGCGAGCGCTGACTCCCGAGGAGTGGCAAGCGGGTCAGGATCGGGGTTTCAGTCGCCAGCATGCATGGGTGGCTCGAAGGCCGATCGCTAGCTTAAAGCCAGCATTTAGAGCAAATCGATTTGAGCTTTGAGTTGTTCGAGGAGTTCGCGCGTGCGATTGCGCATTTCAATAGCATGTTGGCTATCGGCTTTTGGAGCGGCGGCAGTCCCGGCTGTAGGGGATGGAGTGAGGCCGGCGAGCTCCTCCCACGAGGACAGTGCCGATTCGAGTTCGCTCAGTGTACTCACCAACTTCTGGTTGGCTGGCTTATCTGACTTTGTTTTTTCGCTTTTTCGATCGGCTGAATTCATTGCGGATAAATCTTCGGTGTCTTGCGGCGCTTTGACAAGGACGAATTAACACCGGTTTGACCTTCTTTCGATGATCGGTCAAAATGCCCGCTTTCCAAGCTGAACCAAGGAGCTACACGATGTCGCAGACGACGGGTCACGAAATCATCTACACGATGAAGGGTGTCGGTAAGGTTTATCCGCCGAACCGTTGGGTTTTGAAGAACATCTACCTCTCTTATTTCTATGGCGCGAAAATCGGCGTTCTTGGTTTGAACGGCTCTGGTAAGTCGTCGCTGCTTCGGATTATGGCGGGCGTTGATCACGATTTCGTCGGCGAGGCCTTTCCGGCGCGTGAATTCAAAGTCGGGTACCTTGAGCAAGAGCCGAAGCTCGATGCGGCAAAGACGGTTAAAGAAAACGTTATGGATGGTTTAGGGGAGCTTCCGCTTCTCTTAAAAGAGTTTGAAGAGATCTCGGCAAAGTTTGCTGAAGACATGACGCCTGAAGCGATGGAAAAGCTCATCGATCGTCAGGGCAAAGTTCAAGAGAAGATCGAAGCGCAGAATGGCTGGGAGGTTGACCAGAAACTTGAAAAAGCGATGGATGCGCTGAACTGTCCTCCGGCCGATTCGCCTGTGACGACACTTTCTGGTGGAGAAAAACGTCGCGTGGCGCTTTGCAGGCTACTTCTTTCGAATCCTGATATCTTGCTTCTTGACGAGCCGACGAACCACTTGGATGCGGAATCGGTCGCGTGGCTTGAACGCTTCTTGGCTGAGTTCCCTGGAACCGTTATCGCCGTTACTCACGATCGCTATTTCCTTGATAACGTCGCTGGATGGATTTTGGAACTTGACCGCGGCGAAGGAATTCCTTGGAAGGGGAATTACACCTCGTGGCTTGAACAGAAAGACCGCCGTCTCCAGCAGGAAGATAAGCAAAACGAGAAACGATCGAAGACCCTTGAGCGAGAGCTTGAGTGGGTGCGCATGAACCCGCGCGCTCGTCAGGCGAAGTCAAAGGCGCGGATCTCAAACTACGAGAACCTATTAAAGGAACCGACGCCAGAGAAGCTGCAGGATCTTCAGATCTACATTCCGCCAGGCCCACGCTTGGGAGATGTGGTTGTTGAGGCACAGGGTGTTTCAAAGTCGTTTGATGGCAAGGTGCTGATCGATAACCTCTCGTTCTCGCTCCCTAAAGGTGGCATCGTCGGTATCATCGGTCCAAACGGTGCCGGTAAGACGACGCTCTTCCGCATGATCACGGGCCAGGAAAAACCGGACTCAGGCGAATTCAAAGTCGGCTCAAGTGTCAAACTCGCCTATGTTGATCAATCGCGCGATACACTTTCGCCCACGAAGTCCGTCTGGGAGGAGATCTCCGGCGGAAACGATCTGATGATGGTCGGATCAAAAGAGATGAACTCGCGAGCCTATGTTTCGCGGTTTAACTTTCAGGGTGATGGCCAACAAAAGAAGGTCGCTGATCTTTCAGGCGGAGAGCGAAACCGCGTGCAGATGGCAAAGGTTCTGCAATCGGGCGGAAACCTTCTGCTTCTTGACGAGCCGACGAACGATCTTGACGTGAACACGATGCGAGCGCTGGAAGAGGCGCTCTTGGATTTCGGTGGCTGTGCGGTTGTGATCTCGCACGATCGCTGGTTCCTTGATCGTATCTGTACTCACATCATGGCGTTTGAAGGCGAGGGCGTTGTGTCGTTCTTCCCCGGAAACTTCACCGAGTACGAAGAGGATCGCAAGAAACGTCTTGGCGATGCCGCGCTTCAGCCGAAGCGCTTTAAGTACAAAAAACTTCAGAAGTAATCTGAGTAGGCTTTTGACTGTTGCCGCCGGGCGATTGCGCCGGCGGTTGGGCGAGATGCTCAGAGCTTATTGTGCCAAATGGGACGATTTGGGAGTTTTGTTGTCTCGACCTGGAGTAGGGATGCACACCGTTTGAGAGTTTTCTCCGTTGAGCCATCGAGGGCTGAAGCCTGAACTGCAGGACTTGCTCGAGGATTTGAGGCAGTTGGAACTTGTGTATGCGCACTCAACAGTTCCTTCCTTAGAGGTGTCAGACTTTTTCTTGCAGTGCTCCTTATTTGCCTGGCAGCCAAGTTTTCTGAATAACGATTCTTGATGAGTGAAGCACTCACTCATTTTTCCGTTGCTGGCGCATGAGACGAAGAACTGGTGAGGATCCTGTTCTTCTGTTTTCGGCAGAAGATTTTTGCACATGATAGTATTCGGAGCATCCAGGCATCCGCGCACCCAAACATCTTTGGGCATCAATTCCCCCATTGCGAGGGAGTGACCAGCGAGTCTGCAACTGCATTCACCAGTGGCCGCGTTATCAATGGAAGCTTCATTTCGCCAGCACCATCCAGTTCGCAGTTTACAAATGTCACCGGGTGTATGTCGTGGAACTTGGGCGTTGCCAACTGAAAGAAATGAAATAGAAAACAAAATGAGTAGAAGGTGTTTTGTGAATCTCAATGGTCCTCCAGTTCCTCTAGAAAACAATACCCTCAGAAATCACAGTCAGTATTTTTCTCATCGGCAAAAACTACGCCGCGCTCAATAAATCCAGACCTAAGCCTCGTTGATGATTTTGGATAATCAAGAAAAGACGATGGCTTCTAGGGTGGTCTGGATAGCATTGGCAAATTCAGGCACTGGCCAGAAAGGTTGTCGAGAGCTGTGGAAGCCGCTTGAGGGAATCTGTCGATGCGTGCGGTCGACCGGGGCGTGTAAGCTCGTAACCGAGGGTGTCGACATCAGCCAATGTTGTTGATCCATCGCCCATCGCGTTTTGAAACTGGCGTCTCAATCCCTCGGATCAGTTTTACTGAGTGGCCTCGATGCGGGCCTCTTCCATGAGGTCAGTGAACGGATCGATTTTCAAAATCCTCTCCCCGTAAAACCCAAACAAGAAGCCAGAGCATTCCCGCAGCAATTGCCAAGGAGAAAACGACATGCGCTCCCCAATAGAACAGAAACACGACCGCCATTGACGGCAACATCAGCGGCGCGACGAAATATCGAATGTGGCGGGGAATCCTCAGTGTCCCCAGCCAAAGGCCGGAATGTCCGAGAACGGCCTTCTCCAAGGCTTTCAAAAATCCACGAGGCGGAGGCAGGTAGAGATACATATCGTACAACGATAGAAACACGACGAGGCATGACAGGCCGATAACGGTACGAGCAATGTACCGTGGCTCGTACAGCCGCGGAAGTATCTGGAGTGCTGAAAACGTCGTCGTTTTTCTCATGATCGTTTCATCCCCCTGGCGAGCTATCTTTCTGCTGAGTGCCGTTAGTATGCACAAATTAATTTAGTCGATGCATTCGGATAATCAAGAAAAGACGATGGTCTGCTAGGGTGGCCTGGACGACATTTCTTGAAGAATCCAATGGGGCTTAAAGTATCCCACAGTCCAGGATCCTGAGAGTATTAAGGTTTTACTGAATGCGATTGACACTAAAGTAATTCGGAGTTGACTCCGAATTACTTTAGTGTAAAATGGAATAGGCTCCGAATTACTTTATCGAAGGAATAGGCTCTTGGGTGCTAAAGGCAAACCGCTTCCGCCGCGGCTCTATATTCCCTCAATCGTGAAGGACCTTTCAAGAAAGATGGTCTTCTTGGGCGGCCCCCGCCAAGTGGGGAAGACAACGTTGGCTCAATCTTTAATCAAAGGTTACAAAGACGGGCATCCGGCTTATCTCAATTGGGATAACGCACTTTCGAGACAAACGATCTTGAAGGGCGAGTGGCCCAAGGAGCAGGAACTTATTGTGTTCGATGAGGTTCATAAGCGAAAGGGTTGGCAGACCCTTGTTAAAGGGATTTGGGATACGTGGAAGAATACTCAAAAGTTTTTGATCACCGGATCGGCCCGCTTGGACGTTTTTAGAAAAGGTGGGGACTCGATGATGGGGCGCTATCATTACTATCGAATTCACCCGTTTACGCTTCCAGAGTTAGGAATGAGCAAAAAGAATCTAGCGCTGTTGTTTCAGTTTGGTGGTTTTCCAGAGCCTCTTATCGAGCAAGATCCCACAGAGCTCCGACGTTGGCATTTACAGCGAGTTTCAAAACTGGTCAGGGTTGATCTGCGAGATTTAGAAAATGTGAGTGACTTAGACAAGGTGGAGATTCTAGCGGACCTGCTTCAGGAGCGTGTCGGCAGCCCCCTTTCATATAAATCTTTGGCTGAGGATCTGCAGAGTACTGATAAGACGGTGAAGAGATGGATCCAGATTCTGGATTCTTTGTACTTTTGCTATCTGATCCCACCGTTTGGATCGAACAAGATCAAGGCGATCAAAAAGTCTCAAAAGCTTTACCTGTGGGATTGGTCGCAGATCGAAGACCCAAGCTTTCGATTTGAGAACGTTGTCGCATCCCATCTTTTAAAGCTGTGCGACTACTGGCAGGACGTATTGGGTCACCGGGCCGAGTTGAGATATATCCGCGATGACTCTGGCAAAGAATGTGACTTTGTCGTTATCAAAGATAAAAAACCCGTTTTCGCGGTGGAATGTAAGCTCTCTGATACGGATGTCGCGCCGTCGCTGTTGCATTTTAGGGCTAAGCTTGGGATCCCCAAATGGTATCAAGTTCACATGGGCGAAAAAACTCGAACGATCGCACCTGATTTTTTGATTCTGCCGTTTGAAGAGTTTTGCAAAAAAGAAAACCTGATCTAATTTTGGATTTCGTGTGTGCTTTAGGACTGCGGCTAAATGTGCCGGCTCTTGTTTAGAGCGTGGACGCCCATATCGCTGTCGGCTTTAAGTCTGCGACTGCGGGAATGATGTTTTTTAAAGGACGCGGCATCAGATTCGTTGAACAGATGGTTGCAATTGGGACCCATGAGAACTTGAGGTGAGGCTCTTTTGAAAGTGGCTCTTGTTTGAGAGTGTCTTTCGAGGCCTCGACGGCAAAGAGAAAATTCACTTCCAGTACTTCAATGACGGCGCCGTCTTGTTTTCTGGTGAAGGCCCACTTGTGTTCGAGGCAACCGAGAAATGCTCCGCAGCGAATATCCCAGCCAAGCTCTTCCATCCACTCTCTCGGTAGGGCCGCTTGAATAGACTCGCCGGGCTCAACGCTCCCTCCGGGAAGGAAGTAATGACCCTGTCCGGGTCTGATGTCTTGCACGAGCAAGACGCAGTCGTTGTGAAGTAGGACTCCTCGCGCCAGTTTGAGATCTTTTTCGATTTTCTCCATGGCAAATTCAAGCTCAGGGCGCAGCTGTTGTAGAGAGATGAGGTGCCTGCGCCGCTGGTTCTTGAGCCGTATTTGGCCGGCCGCGCTCCAGACTATAATGCCCCGAGCTCCTCAAAGGCTTCAATCACAGTTTGGAGGGCGTCGGCGGTATTTGCAGAGCCTGAGCGATCGGGATGAAGGCAGCCAATGAGTCGAACGCGCTCGCGATGGAGCGCTTTGGTTTCAATAATGATTCTGTTTGCTGATTCCGAGAGTTCACGTGCTGAGAACTGTGCGCCGTGACGACGGAGAATCTCAAAGATGAAGACCGCGCGCGGCGAATCGAAATGCTGAACGTTCGAGCGAGACTGTTGTGGCGATGGCACTGTCGTGCGAATTGTGGCGCGAGCGGCGACACGAGCGGTGGCGCGAGCTGGTAGTGTTGAAGCGCGCTTGAGCCCGGTGGGGCGATTTCGATTCTTGATCTGCCAAACTTCAAAGGCGAGAGCCGCGGTGGAGTCAGCAACGGGGACGGCTGGGCCGGCTGCTGCTGAGTTTTGCGGCGGGGGTGGGTTTGGCTCAAGCTCGCGGCGCAGATCGTTTTCGATCTGTCCGATCAGCTCATTCCAGAATGCGTCTTTTGACCTTGCCGCCTGCATATTCTCTTAGCGGCGAAGCGGTGTTTCGGGTTGAGACCAATCTGAGACTGAGCGAAGTTTTCTGGACAGTGGTGATCGGCATTGCTTGCCGCCTTGTCTTCTGTCTAGGCTGAGGTTGGTCGAGTCGGGCGGTTGTAGGCGGGGCGATGTTCAAAGAGATGAGAAAAGCGAGAGGAGCCGATTGGGTTCCTGTGGTGCTGGCGGCGTGGATGAGCCTCTTTGCCTTGGGGCTTGTCGACAATGCGCGTGGACCGATATTCCCAGAACTGATCTCGCAGTTTGGCTTAAGCGACACACGGGCATCGCTGTTCTTTTTAGCGTCGTCAGGAGCGGGCTCGCTTCATAACCTTATTATGCATCGTTTTTTAAGCCACGCGGCGCCGGGCCGATTGGTGGTTGGCTATACATTACTGATGGGATTGGGCGCTTTGGGGATCGCGCTTGCGCCGACCTATGAGTTGGCGCTAATCGGCGGAGCCTTTCTTGGAATGGGATTTGGCGGGCTTGGTGTTGCGCAGAATTCTGCTGTACAGGCGGTGCCGAAGCGAATTCGCAGTCAGGCGCAGGGGTTGCTGCATGGGATGTATGGATTCTCATCACTCTTGGCGCCTCTTGCGATGGCATCGGGTGGGGTTCAGTGGCGAGGCACATATATGTTGCTTGCTGCTATTCCGCTTGTGGTTTCGTTTGGGCTCTTATTTCGGTGGAGTCGGCTTGGGCACTATCACCCCGATGACGACGAGGCCGACGTGGTACTGGCGGCGGAAAGCACATCGCAGTCGGGATGGTTGTTTGCACTCCTTGTCGGCTGTCTGGTCGTGGCGGAGATTTCTGTTTCGAGTCGGCTTGTGCTTCTGGCTCGGCGCGAGTGGGGTTTGGGCTTCGAGGAAGCGAGTGCTTGGCTCGCCTGGTACTTCGTTGCGATGACGATCGCGCGCTTTGGTTTGGGCTTTTTCAAGCTTCCCGGTGCAACGGGGAGAGTGCTCCTTGCGGTTATCGGTTTGGCACTGCCTGTGGGGGCGGTTGGTCTCTTCGGTCTTCCTGGCATTGCGGACGGTGCGAGTCAGCGCCTCACCGCTCTCTGTCTTTTTGGATTTCTGATTGCGCTGGGATATCCGCTGGCGATGGTCCGCGTGCGTGAGCTCTATGGTCGAGGGGCGCAGAAGGTGACGACACTCTGTATCCTGGTTCAGTCGATCTCTGGTGTGTCGATGAATCTGGCACTGGGGTGGATTGCGGATGAGGTGAGTCTTTTAAGGGCTTTGCAATTGGTCACGTTGGGCGTTCTCACTATGGGATTTGTGCTGATGTTGGCGGTAGAGAGGCCGCGTTTGAACCGTACCGCCTAGGGCGAAAGTCGTCATTTTGCGGTTTTCTCCTAGGCGTCTGCTATGAGAAAACGGCCTGAAATGGCCTTGAAAACCCGTATTGAGCGGCCCTTCGGAGCGGTTCCCTAGGGAAAAGTGAAAAATATTTGAATTTTTCCCTTGGCAAGTGGCTTTAAGTCGGCTGATCATCCTCTAGTCGAGATAAGACAAACAAGCCACCGATCACGGTGCTAAAAGGGAGAGAGTCACTATGGCGAAAAAAGCAGCCAAGAAGGCGACAAAAAAGACAGCAGCTAAAACAACAAAAAAAGCTGCAGCAAAAACCACTAAAAAAGCAGCTGCTCCTAAAAAAGCAAAAACAAAGCGCAAGCCAAACGCAGCGTTCATGGCTCCACTGACTCCCAGCGCACAACTCGCTGAAATCGTAGGCGCGAAGCCGCTCCCACGTCCGCAAGTTGCAAAGAAAATGTGGGACTACATCCACAAGCATGGTCTTCAGGACAAAGTTAACCGTCGTATGATCCACGCTGACGACAAGTTGAAGCCAATCTTCGGTGGCAAAAAGACTGTCACTATGTTCGAACTCACAAAGTTCGCATCGAAGCACCTCACAAAGATCTAATCTCTGATTAGGTTTGATGAGTGGGCGCACATGCTGCGTCTTGCTTGAAAGCCCCGGCGGAAACGTCGGGGTTTTTTGTTTTTAGGGGTACAAATAGTCCCAAAGGCCGTGGTACCATAGTGGGCTCGTGATCGGAGCGACCATGACTGTAAAGACCAAAGAAGAAATCAAGCAGATGGAGCGGGTCTGTAAGCTCGCGGCGCAAACGCTCTATCACACGGCAAAATTCGTTCGGCCGGGGATCACGACGGACGAACTCGATAAAATCACCCACGAGTTTACGCTTTCAAATGGCGCGGTGCCGTCACCTCTTGGCTATCATGGCTATCCGAAGTCCGTTTGCACCAGTGTGAATCATGTCATCTGTCATGGTGTGCCTGGTCCTGAGGTGCTGAAAGAAGGGGATATCATTAATATTGATGTCACTTGTTTCCTCGATGGCTTTCATGGCGATACCTCGGCGACATTTTTTGTGGGTGAGGTCAGTGACAGAGCGAAGCGAGTCACTGAAGTGGCCCGACGTGCTATGGAAAAGGGCATTGAGGCCATTACGCCGTTTGGAACGACCGGGGACATCGGCTTTGCGATTGGCAAGTATGTGACCAAGTCTGGTTTTTACGCAGTCGAAGAGATCGGCGGTCATGGGATTGGCCGTCAGTTTCACGAGGATCCGTTTGTACCGTCGTTTGGCAAGAAGGGGCGTGGAGACCGCCTGCTGCCCGGAGGAACGATTACGGTCGAGCCTATGGTCAATGAGACGGCGGCGACGCTTGTCGAGCACGCGATTCCCGGCTCGTCGGTGAAGTGGTACACGACGTCCGATAAAACGCTTTCGGCGCAGTTTGAGCACACGGTCCTGATCACCGAGGCCGGTTCTGAGATTTTGACTGGCTATTGAAGGCTGGCCGCGCAGGGCTGGCGGTTTGCCCAACGCCCTCCTTGACCGTGCCTTGAGCTCTTGGGTACGGTCTCTCCAAATATATGGTCTTAGTTTTGATAAAAGTATGAAAGGAAGGCCGCTGTGGCTTTGGATACTATGAAAGGTTCTCACTCGCATTCTGCTTTGGCTGGTGTTCCCAAGAAAACAGACGGTTCGGCTGACTATCGCGTTTGCAAAGCGGCGATGGACAGTACAGCGACTTTTGAGGAGCTCGCTCGTTGGGGCCGTGAAGAGATTCGCCTTGCTGAGACTGAAATGCCGGGCCTGATGGCTCTCCGCGAAGAGTACGGTGCCAAGCAGCCTTTGAAGGGCGCGAAAATCACGGGCTGTCTCCATATGACAATTCAAACAGCAGTTCTGATCGAGACGCTCGTCGCCCTTGGCGCGAAAATCCGTTGGTCGAGCTGCAATATCTTCTCGACTCAAGACCACGCGGCCGTGGCGATCGCTGCGGCTGGTATCCCGGTTTTCGCTTGGAAAGGCGAGACAGAGGAAGAGTACAACTGGTGTGTTGAGCAAACAATCACCGGCTGGGGAGCTGAGGGCTACGACCTCATCCTCGACGACGGCGGTGATCTCACCAATATGATGCACGAAGATCGCTTCGTTGCTCAATTGAAGAAGATGGTTGGTATCTCGGAAGAGACAACCACTGGCGTTCATAACCTCGAAAAAATGCTCGCTCTTGGTAAACTGATGGTTCCCGCGATCAACGTGAACGACTCGGTTACAAAATCGAAGTTCGATAACCTCTACGGCTGCCGCGAATCATTGGCCGACGGTATCAAGCGCGCGACCGACGTGATGCTCGCTGGTAAAGTCGTTGTTGTTGCCGGCTACGGCGATGTGGGTAAGGGCTGCGCGCACTCGATGCGCCACTACGGCTCACGCGTTCTCATTACCGAAATTGATCCCATTTGCGCGCTTCAGGCCGCGATGGAAGGTTTCAGTGACGACAATGGATGAAGCCGCTGCAATCGGCGACATCTTCGTTACAGCAACCGGCTGCTGCGACATCATCACCGAGAAGCACTTCTCGATGATGAAACACCGCGCGATCGTCTGCAACATCGGCCACTTCGACATCGAAATCGATATGGCTTGGTTGAACAAGAACTCGCAAATGCGTGAAGTAAAACCGCAAGTCGACATCCACACGATGAAAGATGGCCGCGAGGTCATCGTTCTCGCGAAGGGTCGTCTTGTGAACCTCGGCTGTGCAACAGGTCACCCATCATTCGTGATGTCGACTTCGTTCACAAACCAAGTCATTGCTCAGCTTGAGCTTTGGACGAACCGCGCGAAATACGCCAAAGTTGGCGTCTATCGTCTGCCAAAAGAGCTCGACGAAAAAGTGGCGGCTTTGCACTTAAAGAAAATCGGTGTGAACTTGACTCAATTGAGCGACAAGCAGTCGAAGTACTTGGGTCTTGCGAAGACTGGTCCATACAAGCCAGAGCACTATCGCTACTAGGTTCTTTTTGAACGGCGAAGAGCAGAAGCCTCATCCGCATATCGGATGGGGCTTTTTTTTGACGGTGCGATTTTCGAGTGAGGCGGTTTTTCTGGCGGCGTACCTTGGACGTCCAGAAAGCGGTGCGTCATTTTCCGGCGGGCGTTGAATCGCACTGCTTGGCTACGAACGCCCAGCGGTTAAGCTTTTGGCTTTGCCGAAACAAAGCTCATGTAGTGCTTGAGCTCGTTCATGCTTTCGCGGATGTCGTCGATCGCGCGATGGGAGTTCTTCTTTTCGAACTTGATCCCATACATGGCTTGAAAGACGACTTTCCAGGCGGTGACGTCGAGCATGCGGTAGTGAAGCTTCTTGTTGAAGTTTGGAAGATACTTCGTGATGAAGAGGCGATCTTGGCTGATGGAGTTTCCGCAAAGGACGGCCGGCTCACCCTGGAAGTGGCGATCGAGGAATTGGCAGAGCTCGGTTTCGACACGAGTGGGATCGGTGCCGTTTGGAATTTGCGCGGTGAGGCCTGAGGCGCCGTGGTGCTCCTTGTTCCAGGAGTCCATCGCATCGAGGTAACTTTGCGGTTGTTTGATGACCGCATGATAGGTCTCAAGTTCTTTGAATTGTTCATCGCAGATGATCGCCGCGACTTCGATTGGGACTTCTTTTTCAACATCAAGTCCGGTCATTTCCATATCGAGCCAGAGAAATTTCGCCATGGCTCGATCAAATCCGCTAGCGGAGGCGGAGTCAATCCAGGAAAACGATCAGGGCGCCTTCGTTTTCCGAACGGTGGTGGTAGCCGCCGAGTTTGAGCCATTCGATGGTTTTCTTTTTCACGGCGCCGGTGCCACGGCCGTGGATGATCCGGACTTGAGCTGAGCCGCGAGCGGTTTCTTTGACCAGAAAACGATCAACGGCATCGGGAACGTCGTCGACGCGAAATCCGTGCAGGTCGAGAGATGGAAGCGATTTGTTGTCATTCTTTGGTGCTTTGGCCATACGGTGAGCGTAGAGCGTTCGGAGTGGTATCGCAAGCGAGGTGCGCTAAGAGTTGACACGGTTTCGGCAATTCGATGCGATGGCCCGCGAAACTCATCACGAGGAGAAAAGCGTGAACGGATTGAATCGTATTTTTGTAGCAGCAGCACTGGTTATGGTGGCTTCACCGGCAATGGCCTCAAAGGCTCGTGTAAACTCCCTTCAGGGGGCGCTCGGTGTTGTCGATACGCAGACGGTTTTTGCACAGCCCGGATACATGCATAAGCTCAATAAGTACCTGACCTACGAGTTCGGTGCGACGACGGTGACGGGAACTCCAAAGGCCGAGGGCGGATTTATGATGGAGAAGAGCGGCCGTCGGTGGGGTGCTTATCTTGGCCACTTGAGTGTCACGCAGAACACACTTCGCGCACTCGATGGGTTTCAACGTCAAGATAACCCCGTTGATCTTTTCTACGGCCAAGACAATTGGGGCGCGAACGTTTCGCTCTCAAACTCGGATGACGAAACGACGGGAGCAAAACAGACGACTTTGATTGGGCGTTTTGGTTTGGTTCGCGACGTGGATGAATTCGCGGCAACCGTTGAGCTGATTGCAAACGCCGAAAAAACGGGTGGAGTGAAGTACACAGGAGCGCCCGTGCTAGAGGCGACCTACCTTCGCAAGATGGATGAGTTCACATTCCAAGGACTGGTTGCCTATGGACAAGGGAAAACAAATGGCGGAACGGGCGATGTGGATTTGAAGGCCACCGGTCTTGAGGCGAGCATCATGCACCGCCCGGTTGCCGATATCTACTACGGCGCCGGCGGGACTTATCTCTCACTTGATCGCGCTGGTAAAAAATTGGAGACGACAGCACTTCCGGTATTTATCGGTCTTGAGAAAGACATGTTTTCGTGGATGACGGTTCGTGGTTCGGTGAAGCAGAACATGCTTCTTGGGCAGACGAAAAATGAGATTGCCGGTACCAATGCTCAGCGCAACGTCAATAACACCACTGTCGCGATGGGTCTTGGTTTTAAACAGTCGGGATTCACGTTTGATGGCACAATGTCGGCCGGAACTTCGGGCGATATCAATGCCGCAAACTTCCTGACAACGGCATCGATGACTTATAATTTCTAATCGTTTGATAGGCGGAACTGGCAATGCCGGTTCCGCTTTTTTTACTGGTACTCGCTGGAGTTACGGGAGTTCGGTGAGTTCGACAACGCGAACGAGCTTTGGTCCCCCCGCTGGCCTCTTCGCCTTCTCCGTAGGAGAGGTCGATTTTTTCGTAAGAGATCTCGCTGACTTGAAAGCGGACTCCTGGCAGCAGGAGAAGCTCCTGCTCTCCGGTGACCGAGTACTTTGCGATACTGTGAGCCGATCGTGTGAAAGATCAGCAGCTGATCTTTGACAAAGTTCTCGGCGATCGTTTGGTCGGCTGAGATACTTGTGATTCGGGAAATTGTAACGACATCGCCTTTGCTCCGGATGCCGGCCCAGCTTTGGCTGCCGCCGCGATAGGCGGTCAGCTCGCTCACTGGAATTTTCGAGGCGGCGTCGAGCATGATGGTTTCATCCTCAATGCGATTTGATTCCGTGTACTTCTGAATGACGAACTGTTCGGCGAAGGTCAAAATATCCGGCTTGCTCACAGGGACAGCGAGTTCACTTTCGCAGGCTTTCTGGCCGCCGCAACGCTTTTCCAGAAAGTCTCGCTCATATTCGGCGGTGGCCGCATTTGCGATGGTGCCGAAGACGGAGATGGCGGCAATGAGGAGTGAAATGAGTCTTGTCATGGCCTGTGGTGATCCAAGAGTTATGCCGGCTCGGCTGCAATAGGTCGCCACTGTCGTTGCTAGGCCAGTCATTCGTTCAGAAAAAGATGTAAGCTTAGCGCGCCCAGCGCTTGGTGAGGAGGAGCATTGCGGTCTTTGAAAGTGCCGCGTTTGTCGGTGCTCCGAGAAGAGTTTGGTCCGTAAACGAAGCCGACACGCCGATCAGGCCTTCACTAGTTTCGATATCGCGACCGACAGAGGCCGTCAGCGCCGTTAGGCGGCTGAATTGGCCAAGGCTCTCGATACTGCCGCGGAGGTCAATCGGGTCTTCAAATGTCGTTGTCGAGGCCACGCCAAAGCGTGTCCCGCGAAATGTGTAGCCGATGCCGGCGCCAAAGCTTCCGCCAAAGCCCGGGACTTCTTCAAGATCTCCAGTTTGCTTTGTAAATGAACGATGCGCCTCACACGAAGCGAAGACGTCGAATTTCCGAATGAGTTTTGTGCCGAGCAGGCCTGCGCCAACGGCCCAGTAGCCGCGTCCGCGCGAGTCGAGTCGATAGGGATTTGTCGCTTCATTGACCGAACGCCCAGTCGGGGTGTTTGCGGTCAAAAAACCGATGAGCTTCGGGCGGTAGGTGGAGTAGTCCCAATCGGTGAGAATCTCATAGCCAGTGGTTAACGAGGTATCTCCAAGTCCAGCTTGCGACTCTTCACCTCGGCCGCGGCTGATAAAAGGCAGGCTTGCTCCAAATTGTGCGCGGTCGAAAGCGGCGACAGCACCAGAGAGCCGCGTCGTCGTGGTTGATTCAAGGCTATCGCGATTTCGCCAAATGCCCTGGCTTGTCACATCGCTCGCGATCCATCCATAAGAAACTTCGGCAGCGAGTTGCGCACGATCGTCGCCTGCGATGAGGCTTGGAACGGCAAAGCCGCCGCCGCAACAGCCGCCGGCGCGTGCTGTCATAGGGGCCAGTGCGGCACCGAGTACGACGCCAATGAGGCTACCAAATAAGGCTGAGCGTAGTTTCATCGGTCTTTTCGCCGTTTGTGAAGAGTTGAAAGCGGATGTCCCAGTCGCCACCCATTGAAAAGAAGACGCGGCTTGCGCGATACACGCCATCACTGAGCTTCTCGACGGTGACGGGAGATGAGCCGTGTCCCATACTCGGCATCCAGAGTACGACCTTTACGCTTTCGGCTTTAGGCGGAACAAGTGAGGCGCGTGTGTCAGAGTCGACAAAGGAAAAGATGAAACTTCCAAAAGTGGTTTCGGTTGGACGTTGCTCCCAGAGCATCTGCACGCAAGTCGTGCATTTTGACTTTTCCTGCGCGCCAGCGTTGGCTTGGCCTGTTGGATTCTCTAGATAGACCGGACGTGCGCATGCCGTGACGAGAGAAAATCCAATGAGTAAAAACAATCGATACATCGATTTAGTCTCCGCGGCTGATCACGCATCCGAGCGTTCGTGATTCGGGGGTTGTGACCGGGCGTCCCGCCTCGATGTCGTTCAATGCATTTTCAAGATACTGTTTATCGGCTTGATCAGCCTTTGATGAATTGGTGACGCCACCGCGGTAGACGACTTCGTTTTTTAAATCCAGAACAAAGGCGTGCGGCGTTTTAGAGGCGTGATAGGCATCGGCGATTTTAAGTTCGCGATCGCGAAGAACCGGAAAGGGTAGTCCCTGAGTTTCAAAGTAGGCGCGTGCGACCTCAATAGACTCGTTGGCGTTGGAGTTCACCGCAAAAAAATTGAATTCAGGATGCTTGGCGCTGAGACGCTTTAAAAGCCCGATGTGGCTATGTGAACACGGGCAAGTGGCCGAGAGAAAAACAAGCACGGTCCCTTTGGCTCCGTGCGAGACTGAGACTTGCGAACCAAGGCGACCGCCACTGCTGTTGAGCCGAGCACCCGAGAGCTCCGGCAAAAGTGCGTGCGCCGCCACCGCCACGTTGGCGGTGAGCAGGCAAAGTGCGGCGATCAGATTCGCAAGCTGGCGATGCATTTTACTTCACCTCGACCGGGATCACGATCTCGTGAGCGGTGCCGAGGTAGTCAAATCCAACCTTCACTTGCCATTCGCCTTGCATAACGAAATAAGCGTCGCTGACCGTGTAGCGGATGTAATCGAGCATCGTGATCGTGACCGGAGATGACCCATGGCCGTGACCACCCATATCCATCCAAAGAGTCACCGTGACGTTTTTAATCTCCTTTGGGTCCAGGCTGGCAGCTGGCATGAAGTGAAGCATGAACTCTGTTGCATCGGTTGAATTGGGCTCCGCCTTAAAGCCGAGGTGGGCACAGAGATCAGCAGAGGTCGCTGAGCAAACCTGTGGTGTGTGATAGGAGTGAGCCTTGGCTGTGGTTGGTGCGAATGCAGTCAGGGCTGCGGTGGCGATAGCGATTGCGAAAAGTTTCATGATTCTTTCCTCCAATGTTTGACCCAGGTGTAACCGAACGCGAGGATCTTTTCCATGCAACAAAACGTAGCGCTGCTTTTTCTTGTGCTCACCTTTATTTTTTCCGGTTGTGCGACAGGCGGGCGGGGGCAAAGCGCCCCAGCTTCGGCCCCGCGGGCCGTGGTCCTGATGACTGACTTTGGTTTAAAGGATGGAGCGGTGAGCGCCATGAAGGGAGTTGCGTTTCAGGCTGCACCCTTCGTACTTGTGAGTGATCTCACACATGACGTACCTCCCTACGACATTTGGACGGGGGCTTATCGCCTGAGCCAAACCTACGCGTTTTGGCCAAAGGGAACGGTCTTTGTGGCGGTTGTGGATCCTGGCGTTGGCTCTGAGCGAAAGTCGATCGCGCTTGAGACGGCGTCGGGGCATATTTTTGTCGGACCCGACAACGGACTCTTTACGCTCGTTGCCGATGGCGCCGGCATTTCGCATGTGGTCGCCATTGACGAAGCGAAGCAGCGCATCAAAGGTTCTGACGAGAGCTATACATTCCACGGTCGCGATCTCTACGCCTATGTCGGCGCAAGGCTTGCCGCCGGGCATATCGACCTTACGGCCTTGGGGGCGCCTCTAGGACGAGAGATTGAGCGCATTCCCTACCAGAGGGCTGAGCGTCGGGGGCAGGTGATCAACGGCGGCATTCCGGTTCTTGATCCCAATTATGGCAATGTCTGGACGAATATTCCCAAGGCGTTGATGAAGAGCTCGGGCCTGTCTCCGCGCTATAGGATTGTGATTCGCGAGAAAGCGCGCGAGGTATTCCGTGGCGAATTGCCACTTGTGGAGACCTTTGCTGCGGTTCCAAAGGGAAAGCCACTTCTTTACTTCAATAGCCTGATGAATTTGGCGTTGGCTCTCAATCAGGGGGATTTTGCCAAGGCTCATCGCGTGGGGTCAGGGCCGCTTTGGTCGATTGAGATCGAGCCGGTCGGGAAATCGCAATAAGTTAACGGCCTAGGGTTGTCATTGCCGGCGACTTTGGCTAGTTCAATAGTCTCCGTTTGTGTGTGCTCGTAGCTCAGTTGGATAGAGTGTCAGCCTCCGAAGCTGAAGGTCAGTGGTTCAAATCCACTCGGGCACACCAGTTTTTTCTTGGC
Organism: Bdellovibrionales bacterium; assembly: GCA_016713885.1. Taxonomy (GTDB): domain Bacteria; phylum Bdellovibrionota; class Bdellovibrionia; order Bdellovibrionales; family JAMPXM01. The sequence goes on from JADJOF010000003.1 coordinate 330,421, forward strand.
GTGGCGTTTGTTTATTCTTTCGAAGCGGTTCAAGTCGTTGTCGGCTAGGTGATCCGCATTCCAGTATGGCCTAGGTCCAGTTTCGATTCGCGACAGAATTCAGGTTGGAGTCCGAGCATGCAGGCATTGAAGGCCGGCTGTCGCATGTTACCCTTATCGAGGTATTGTAGGGTGAGGAGTTTGGATGCGGCCATTAGTTTACGCTTCTATTTTTCGCTAATCTTGCTGGTGATGCTTGAGGCCAATGCGAAAGAGGCCGTTGGCCCTGCTCACGGTGCTCATATGTCGAATCGTCAGTCTACAAATCAGTCCACGAGATTGAGAGATTCTTTGCGAAAGCTTTGCGGTGGAATGGAAGCTGAGCACGGCGACGCCAAAAAGTTTTACGACTGCGTCGATTGGCACAATCAGGTTGAGGATACGAATCTGCGACAGCTGGCAGAGCGATGTGGCGGGGTAAAGGCTCTGAGTGCTGACCCTCCGAAGCATGAGGCCTGCATTGAAATCAACCGCGCCAGCTGGAAAGAGAGAACGGAACGGGCGCAAGAGGTCTGCGGTGGCTTCAGCGCATTCGTGGCATCGACGGACAAATATCGGAAATGCTTTCGTGAAAATGTGAAGCAGCTTGAGTTTGTTCAGCCGAAAGAGTGTCCATCTGAGATTTCTAAATTAAAGGCCTCGAAATTTGATCCCAAAAAACCGCATACAAATGGAATGGCAATGTTGGTGTCGCAGGTCTCGCAGAATCTTGAGGTCTACGAAGGCGAGTTCTATGCGGTGGATCGACTGATGTCGCAACCGACGGTGTCGTTTGGCCTCTTATGTGCAGCACTGGGGCGAATGGAATCGAAGCGTGCGATGATCGGGAAAATGCTAGGGATTCTTGCTGATACAGTTTTTCTTGAGCAGGTTTCAGATTTTGAGCCGAGCAACCGCGAGCTTTCGGATTTGACGTCGACCCTTTGTGAAACGTCGACTCCGAGTCAGGCCAGCATCCAAGCGGTTCAGAAAAAAGTCGATGCTTTGAGCCGCGGTTTAGGTTCCTATCGGAAGCGAATCTGCCTGTAGATCAAAAAGGCAAGCTTAAGTTTGTTAGCAGTTATACGACTTACGGCTGTTAGTGTCTGAACTCTCGCCGCCTGAGCGGGCCTCGGTGGCTCGCTCGTACTCCTTTTTATAAAGCTCGTTTTTGGCGGCGAGGGCGTGTCCCATGCGCAAGGTTGCAAGCGCCCAGATCTCGTATTGATCCTCGCTGAGTTTTTCTTTGAGTGTCGCGTGGAAGAGTTTGAGCCAATGGGCGAGGAGCTCGCTATTAAAACCAGCAAAGAAGTGTTTTTCGACGGGATTGTACTGGCTCATCATATAGGGCGTTCCGCCAAAGCGAATCCACCAGAAATGAGTGAGGCGTTTAACGTGATCGGGCCAATCGTGAACCGACATAAACGGAACGCTTAAAAGCGGATCGGTTTGGATGCGGCTATAGAACAGGTCTACGACCGTGTGGATGTCGCGATGGGTAAATTCGACGCCATTGAGTGTGAGAGCGTCGGTCTCGTGAGGATGGGCGGTCTTTTTGGAGGTCACAGGCTTGCTCCTCTTGTATTGTTGTATATTATATACAACAATTAGAAGGTCTGTCAAGACCGGGAGAAACAACGATGAGAAAGCTTGCGCCCTATCAAATCTTTTTTCCAATAGGGGTTCTTTGTTCGGCCCTGGCTATTGGCGTTTGGCTTGTACAGAACCTTGGCTGGTTTGATGCACCGGCGATGTTGATTCATTCGAAACTGATCATCGGTGGATTTCTCTGGAGCTTTATTGTGGGCTTTCTGATGACAGCGATCCCAAAGATGACGGGAACTGCTGGCGCAAGACGCGGAGAGGTCGCCGTTGCGATCTTGCTTATTGCGATACAGATTGTGTTTTCTTGGTTTGTCGATGGCCGACCATTTTACTTGGGGCAGACGCTGGTCGTTCTCTTTGTGATGGTCTTTGCCGGCAGGCGAGTGTTGAAACGAACGCGCGCGTTACCGGTGTTTTTCTCGCATATGGTGTTGGCCATGGTTCTCATTGGGAGGGGCAGCGGCGCTTTTTCAAGGTGAGCGGATGATGGGGATTCATTTGTTTCATGTCGGAACCATTTTGCTTTTGATTTTGGGAATTGGGACGCGCTTTTTCTCATTTCTTTCCGGACTCCCGTCGGAGTTTGAGGGGATGCCGATTCGACGACAATGGGTGTTTCATCTCTTAGGACTTTTAGTGGCCGCGCAACTTGTCTTGGCCGGCGCTGGGGTCAGGGCTGCGTACTTGGGGCTTTTTGTGACGACGCTGCTGTATCTGCTCTTGGTCTGGAGGGTCTTACGCCGCTCGGAGCGGCCATCGTCCTTAAAGACTGCGGTTCGCATCGTTGCATTTATGATTCCGCTGAGTTTTTTGCTTTGTTGGATTGAGCCGACGCAGTTTTTGGCGTGGCTTCACCTTTTGTTTATCGGTTGTTTTGGTATGATGACTTATGCAGTGGCAACGCGGGTGACGCTGGCGCATGGCGCGTACTCGACCGATCTTGAGATCCGCTCGCGCAGCCTTTGGGTTTTTGTTACACTGCTTTCGCTTTCAGCTGTCACGCGCATGTTCTATGGCGTGATGGACGGACCTGTGAAGGCTCATTTGCTTCATGCGGCGGCTATGTTTTGGCTTTTGGCTGTGGGGTGCTGGTGCTACTCTTTTGCAAGGCGAATCATTGTGCCAGGCAATCAGGTGCAAGCGTGCTAAAAGAGCAAACGGCAAAGGAGCAGGTGCATGCGTTTAACTGACCACACCGACTACTCACTTCGAGTTCTGATGTATCTGAACCAAAAGAAGGAACTCGTGACTTTAAATGAGCTTGCCGAGGCACTTCAGATCTCGCGCAACAACCTCATTAAAGTTTCAAACCGACTCGCCAAACAGGGGTTCATCGATACAAGTCGCGGTCCGGGCGGTGGACTGACAATTCGGCCAGAGGCGGGGAAGGCCTCCTTGAAAGATATTATCAGCAAGACCGAAGAGACGTTTCAGCTAGCGGAATGTTTTCAAGGGACGAAGAGCAGCTGCACGTTCTTGAAGCGCTGCCGTTTGAAGAAAAGCTTGAATCAGGCGCTTGATGCTTTTCTGAATTCGCTTGAGCAAACGACGTTGAATGATGTCACGGTGTCGGTATGAAAAAGCGTACGTTTCCACTCTCGAAGGTCTACGGTCTGCTTGAGACAGGACCCGTGGTTTTAATGACGACGGCCCATCGCGGACAAACCAACGTGATGACGATGTCCTGGAAAACGATGGTTGATTTCGAACCACCGCTTGTCGCTTGCGTGGTGAGCAATCGAAATCACAGTTTTGAAATGCTGAGGAAGAGTCGCGAGTGTGTCCTCAATATCCCGACCGTTGAAATTGCGAGGCAAGCTGTGGCTTGTGGCAATAGTTCTGGGCGGCGACTCAAGAACAAAATCGAGGCGCTAGGGCTTACGGCCGTGCCGGCAAAGACGGTCGGGGCGCCGCTGATCGCCGAATGCTACGCCAATCTTGAGTGCAAAGTCGTTGATACGAGTCTTGTGAAAAAGTACGGCCTATTTTTTCTCGAGGTCAGAAAAGCCTGGGTGGCGCCGCAGAAAAAGTGGCCCGCCACGCTTCATCACTGTGGTCGGGGGCAGTTTATCGTTGCCGAGAAGACCATCAGGCTTCGATCAAAAGCGAAATAGGTGCGTTCCAGTTTAGGGACGTTTTAGAGTGCCTGGTCCTCGCCACAGTTTCTTGACTTGGACTTTTGGGACCTCCAGAATTCTCATATGTCTAACTTGCAAAAAAAGACGGCTCTGATTTTGGTCGGATGTTGCATTACGGCTTGTGCGCAGCTGCATCACATTCAGATCGGCGATGTGGCCAGTCACTCGGGCTATGTGCAAAAGCCATTTGAAATCAAGATCAGTGAGACGGGTATCAACATTGGTGAAGCCGTCGAGATTTCAAAGAGGTTCATGAATAAGGATCAGGGAAAAGACGCTGAAGGTGTTGCAGCACTGATTGGACTTTTCCAAATGGGGCCGGTGACAGGGAATCCGGTGTACGTGAAAGACTACGCGAAGAACTTGGTTCAATTGGTCTACGAGAAATGTCCGTCTGGAAAAGTCACCGGGCTGATGTCGATTCGCGAAACAAGAAAATATCCGGTGATCTCGGGCGAGATCGTTAAAGTAACGGGCTACTGTCTGCAGAAAAAGAGGGATGACGAGATGAAATCACTTTGGATGACGATATCGACGGCCGCTTTGGTCTGCGGCTGCGCTTCGATCAATAGCCTTTCTTTGACCCCGATCCCGGCCGATCGCAAAACGCAGGTGAAAGTCGAATCGAGCAAGGTGATTATCCTTGGTTTTAACTTTGATAATGATTTTGTTGACGGTATGGTTGATGACCTTCGTCGCCAGTGCCCGAACGGCAAGGTCACCGGAATTCTCACGAAAGATGAGAACATCAATTACTTTTTATACCTCGTTTGGAAGAAGCAGGTTACGGCCACGGGGTATTGTGTAACCACGGGAACGGCGAAGGCTGAAAAGCCAAAAGCGCGCGGGACAGCGTCGGATGAGTCACAGGCGGCTCCTGCGGCCGAGGCGGAGTTGTGAGAATGTATCTTCGCATTCTCTTGCCGTCACTTCTGTTGATGGGCTGCACTCACAGTTTGCACATGGCGCACGTCAGCGACTTTGCGCCAACCTATCAAGAGTATCGTAAGGGTGAGCTTGTGAAGGCGCGGGCCGAGCAGTGGACGTTTATGGGCTTTACCGGCAACACCGATTATGTCGATCAGGCCTATCGTCAAATGATCTCGGAGTGTCCGAACGGATCAATTCAAGGAATCGTTTCGCAGTATTCGACAAGCCACGGGTTCTTTTCATGGACGAATGTCGTTGATATGCAGGGACTTTGCATCAAGCAGTAAAGCCAATTGCTGTCAGAACTGTGTTCCAGAGCGGCACAGTGATCAGCGAAAGCGGAATGCCAATTCCAATCATGAGGCTTGCGACCTCGCGGTCAAAGCCGAACTCTTCTGCGACAACACCAGCTGTGATCATGGGTGCCATTGCTGACTCAAGAATCGTGATTTGAGTGGCCAAGCTCTGCGAGCCAAACGCAAAACGATAGAGCAGTGTCATGAGGAGTGGTGCGGCCAGCAGTTTGAAGGCCAATCCAAAGCCGACGGCTCGCCAGTGCATACGAAGGCTTGATGGCGCAAGCCTAAGCTGAAAACCGACCGCGATCAGTGCGAGAGGTACGAGGGTTGAGGCAAGTCGTTCAAGGAGAGTTCGAAGCTCTTCATTTGTAGACAGACCCGTTTTCCAAAACAGAATGGCGAAGAGCATCGCCGCAAAGGGCGGGAAGGTGAAAACATTTTTTAAGAGATTTTGACGGGCATGATAGTCGCTATGGCGGCCGTGCGGTGTATGCCTGATGGCATAGAGGATTCCCACGGATGAAAGGGCGAGGAAGGAGCCGAGTTGATCGCAGAGCACAGCTGTTGGAATGGCCTCTTTGCCGTGGAGCGACTCGATGAGCGGGAAGCCAACAAACGATGTGTTGCCAAGGCCCGCCGTCAGAGTCAGCGCGCCGATGGTTTGACTCGACCAGTTTTTTATTTTTTTAATAACCAGGAACGTGGCAACCGAAAAGGCGAAAAGAAGCCAGGCCATTGAGACCGGAACAAGGAGTTCGGTGCTCCATCGGGTGTGCTCAAGAAGCTTTGGAATTTCAAGAAGAACGAGCGCTGGTAGTGATACCCAGATGACAAAGGCGTTCAACACTGTCGCCGTTTGTGCAGGCAGGCGGCCCGTCCTTTTGAGAGTGGCGCCTAAAATCAGGCAGGTGAAAATAAGGATGAGGTTTGAGTTGAACACGCTGATCGAAATGATCGATTGCAAAAAAGGCGGGCGCAAGAAGATTTGCGCCCGCGATTCATTTTAGACGTCAGAGAATCGCTTGTCATTGTGCGGGGGAGTCGTCGGATCCCCGGCTGCTCGTTTAAGCCGAGGAGTCGGCGATACGGCTGCAGAGGTCTGAGACTTCTTCGCTGACGCGATGGAGATGACTTTCGCTACGGGTTTTGTTTGGTGAGCTTCTGTATCTAGCGCTTTGCCTTCGCCGTGAATTGTCGCAAGGAGCTGATCAACAGCCATTTTGAGGGATGCTGCTTGTGATGAAAGAAGCCGAGCGGATTCGGCCGTCTCTTCACTTGTGGACGCATTCTGCTGAGTCACGGTATCCAACTGAACAACGGCGCTATTGATCTCACCGACGCCGAGTGACTGTTCGCGACTGGCCTGCGAGATTTCGCTTGCAAGGCTTGATACGCGTGAAACGTTGTCGACGATTTCTCCAAGAAGGGTCGCACAGCGTTGAGCGACGACAGTTCCAGATTCGACTTTGATCTTTCCTTGGTCGATCAATACGGCGACTTTGCGCTTGGTGTCCTCAACTATGTTTTCGACATTGACGATACTTCCGCTCAGCATATCTGAAATGTCTTTTGCCGCATTGCCGCTCATCTGAGCGAGGTTTCCGACCTCTTCAGCAACAACGGCAAACCCTTTTCCATGTTCGCCGGCGCGCGCGGCCTCGACCGAGGCATTAAACGAGAGCAGTTTTGTTTGAAAGACGATCTCGTTGATGACCTTTGTTTTTTCGCCGATCTCACGAATCACACGCACAATTTCTGAGAGCTTCTGATTGCTCTCGTTGATCTGATTCATGATCGCATCATTGCTCTGGCTGATTTCGTCCATCGACTTCATCATCTCTTCGACGGCCTGGTGGCCATCGTTGGCTTTGGCTTGCGACTCGGCTGAGCTTGTGGCGGATGTTTCGGCATTGGCCGATGTTTTTTCGATCATCGCGCTGATCTGCTGAAGTGATGCCGTTGTTTGCTCAAGAGAGGCGGCTTGTTCGGTGGTGGCCTGAGAGAGGCTTGCGGATGACGCGGCAATTTGAACGGAAGAGGATGCGACTTGCTGCGCATTTTCAGCAAGGGCACTAGCCACGGTGCTGATCGATTTCGACACGCGGGTTGAGATGATGGTTCCGACAGTTAGGCCCACTAAGATTCCGCCGACGGCAAAGAAGAGTACAAGGCGTTCTGTAGACGCCTGTTCATTTTTGGACTCGATGACAGCTTTGTTCTTTACTTCGCCGTGGAAAAGAAAAAGCTCCTTCAAGGCCGCGGTGTAGGTGTGGGCTGCGTCGGGGCAGTCCTTTAGGAAAATAGCCGTCAATGCGGCACGGTCTCCCGATTTGTGGAGGGCAAGCGCACGTTCTCCGATCTCGTTGAAATGGAGCCAAGACGCATGGAGTTTCTCATAGAGTTCTTTCTGTCCTGGAAGAAAGCCGAGCGCCAAGTAGGCATCGTTGTGTTTGTTGTATTTTGCTATCGCATCTTCGGCGTCGTGGATAGCCGTCGCCTCATCGTCTTTCGAGATTCCATTGATACCAAGAGTGCGGAGCGAGATACGCAAGCGGCGGTACTCGAGAAACATACCATTGAGCTCTTCAAGCTTGGGCATGACTTTCTCTGTGATGCGCGCATTGTCGCGGCCGATGTTGTTCAGGCCATTGATGGCGACAGCGCTGATAACGCCACCGACGCTTGAAAGGAACAGGCATAGAGCGATCAACTTGACGCGAAAGCTCATGGAACGAAAGAGACTCATCGAACCCCCTTTTGGAAAAACGTACCGTTAAGCAGGTTGCGAATTGGCATTGGTTGTTATTAAGGATCGGTTGAGTAATTGCTGGACTTTGGTATTGAGACAGGATGGTTTTGGGATGCGGAGTTAGCGCTGTTCTTTTTTGAAACAGCGCCATGATTCTGGTTGCGGATCTCTATTTTCCGCGAAGCTTTAAAACGTAGTGTGCCAAACTGGTGCGTTCTTCATCGCTGAGTTTTTTGGCGAACGGCGCCATTGCTGTTCCTGGCAGGCCCTCTGAAATCGACTTGAAGATACCCTCGGGCGTTGCGCCGTTTTTAAAATCGGCTGACGCGAACTCGCGAGGTTTTGGCTTCATCATTTTCCCGGCTGGTCCGTTGCCGTCACCTTTTTCGCCGTGGCAGGCGAGGCAATTTGTCGCATAGAGCGACTTACCAAGTTCCAGCATCTGTGGTGTTGCGGGCGCAAGACCTTTTGCTGAACTGGTTGAGCCGATCAATAAAGTTCCAATGAGGGCAGTGGCGATTTGTCTCATTCTCAGAGCCTCCGTGCTGTTGCGCCTATAGTTAAACGCATGATTTTCTCAAGATGATAAAGTGCCGAGAGCCCGCGCTCAATGCGTTCTTACGAAGCTCGATGAAACTCCAGGTTTGTGCGTTTAAGAGTTCAGCTTAGGGCCAGAAAGACCGAAAAAGAAGGTGTTCATAAAATGTCATATGCCGTCGTTTAGAAGAGAGATTTTCCTATGAAGATTGGAATCCAGACCAAGATTGCGGGTTTGATCACTATTCCGCTGTTGGCCTTTATTGTGATGGCCGCGATCTCGATTAAGTCCGATTGGCAGCAGCTCAAGATCGCGCAAAAGACGCTTGAAGGGACGGAGCTTTTCGCTTCGGTGTCAGATGTTGTGCATGCGTTGCAAAAAGAGAGAGAAGATCTTCTGTTGCAGCTCTTGGATCGGCGGACTGCAAAAGAGATGGCGGTACAGCGAGAGGTTGCGGACCGCATGCTCTCAGAGTTTAGGCTAAAGATGGCCAACCACGAGTTCGGTCTGCAAGGCAAATCGATATTGACGAGTGTCTCGGATCTGAGCCCACTTCGAAAGTCGATTGATCAAGATGGAATATCGGGCGAAGCGTGTGATCGGTACAATCACGTGATTCAGAGTCTGATCGGTTTTGAGGTTCAAGTGGCACATCGAATCGCGTTGCCGGGAGTGAGCTCGTCACTTCTCAGTATGAATATTCTTGAGCAGTCGCGCGAGAGCGCCGACCAGCTTCGGGCGATGTTGCTGCCGGTACTGCTCGCCAATGCGCCGCTCAGTACTTTAACATTTAGTCGCATCGAGCGACTTCATAGCGATATTCATATCAATCTTGAATCACCATTACTGGAAGCTTCAAGTGATGTTACTCAGTTCTTAACGACCTTCAAGGCATCGGAGAACTATACGCTCGTGATGATGATCTACGATGCGATCATTGCTAAAGCCAATGAAGGTCAGTACGGTCTTGATCTCAACGGCTTCTTTGATTCGATCAGTGCAATTGTGACGGATCTTGATCGACCGGGGATGGGAATACTGCGCAGTGTGCGAGATTCCGTCAACGCCACAACTCGAGCTGCCGAACGTGCTGCGGCACTCATGGCCGCGATGATCGCGGTGAGTACGGTCGTTATTTTTATTCTTGTCAGAGTGTTCACGGGGCGCCTCTCGAGTTCGCTTGAGTTGGTTGCGCAGGGTCTCATGCGTGGAGCGGGGGACGTGTCTGAGGCTTCTCGGAATATGAGTGGCGCTGCACATGGCATTTCGACAGCGGCGAGTGAGCAGACGCAATCGTTGAGCGAAACAACGACGGCCGTTGAGAAGATTTCGCAAATGGTGCGAGCCAACGCCGATCGGGCCCAGGGTTCGAAGGGAGTGGCTGAAGAGGCGGTGGGCGCCGCTCGGCAGGGCCGAGAGATCGTCTCGGAGGTTGTTCGCTCTATGCAAGAGATCCACGATGGCAATATGCAGCTGACAACCCAGATCACTGATAGCAATCGTGAAATCGAACGCGTGATCCAGGTGATCAACGAGATTGGCGAAAAGACAAAAGTCATCAACGAGATTGTCTTTCAGACTAAGCTACTTTCTTTTAATGCCTCAGTTGAGGCCGCTCGTGCCGGAGAAGCGGGAAAAGGATTTGCTGTTGTTGCAGAAGAAATCGGTAATTTGGCGACACTCAGCGGGCATGCGTCTAAAGAAATCAATGACATGCTCAAGCAAGGTATTGAACAGGTCGGGCAAATAGTTCGCGCTTCGCAAGAGAAGCTCGATCGCTTGGCTCAGCAAGAGATGTTGAAAATTGGCGAGGGGTCTGAGAAAGCCCGTGTCTGCGGCGAGGTGTTGGAACAAATCGGCGATAAGGTTGAAACCATGAAGTCGATGCTTGTTGGAATCGCGGAAGATTCGATGGAGCAAGCGCGAGGGGTGCAAGAGATCACTGAGGCCGTTGGCGATCTTCAGCGTGTGACCGAGGCCAATGCGCAGCTCTCAGAGCAGACATCGGGATCGGCTGATGCCATGGCCCAGCAGTCGCTTGAGTTGAATCAGCTTGTCCAAGGACTCAATCACATCATCACTGGTGATCGCGAAGCGGCTTAGTCTTATACTGCGGTGTGAGTTCGAGGACGGCTTTGACGAGTGTCTGCACTCTTTTTGCTTTGATTGGATGTTTGAGCGTCGCAAGGTAGTGCTTGATGATGGTTCGTTCTCTCTTTGCATCAGTAACCGCAGTTCCCGCGAGCTCTTTTGCTATTATAATCTGCGAGGCCAGGCGTGTGCGTTCCTCTAAGAGGGAGGCGAGTTTTGAATCGATCAGATCGATCTTCTTTCGAAGTCGATCGATGTCGGTTGGCGGACTAGGTCTTGTCATAGGCGTTTTCGACATGGGCAATCAAGAGCGAGTTTTCAGGAAGAGCAATGTCGTCAGAAAAGGAGAATAAGAATTCTCCGCTTCCAGGGTGGACTGCCAGTTTGTTGTCTTGATTGCGCGCAGTGATGGATCGAACTTTGGTGATGCCGGCTGGTCCTTCTGGCGTCATCACTTGAACCGACTGTCCAAGCTCAATTTTGTTTCGAACGTCGACCCAGATGCGGCCATCTTCACCTCTTTGCGCGAGGCCCAGAAACTTTCTTGAGTCGAGATGCTGGCTGGTCTTTTCGTAGTTCTGACCGTTTGCGCCCGGGGTCTGTAACATAAATCCCGTGTGGTAACCGCGGTTGGAGAGTTTCGCGAGCTCTTCACTCCAGAGTGGGTTGAGTGGGCGGTTGTTGATTAGGTCATCGAGTGCACCACGGTACGCACGGGCGACCATGGCAGCGTAGAACTCGGATTTGGTTCGCCCCTCAACTTTGAATGAGATAACTCCGGCATCGACGAGCGGCTTCAAGTGTTCGACCATGCAAAGGTCTTTTGCGTTCATGATGTAGGTGCCGTGTTGATCCTCTTCGATTTCGTAGAGATGGCCAGGATTATTCTTGGTGTCCTCGATATAGTATTCTTTCAGTGCATACTTCTCGCGGCACGAGTTGTCGCACACACCTTGGTTGGCATCCCGACGATCCATGTAGCTTGAGAGCAGGCAACGACCGGAGTAGGCGATACAAATCGATCCGTGAACAAAGGCTTCAAGTTCCATGTCGGGAACGCGCTGCTTGATCTCGGTGATTTCAGCGATTGAGAGCTCGCGGCTCAAGATCACGCGTTCGACGCCAAGGGATTCTTGCCAAAATTTGACCGAGCGCCAATTCATGCAGTTGGCTTGGACGGAAAGATGAATTGGAATTTCTGGTGCGAGTTCGCGCGCAATGGAGGCAAGACCTGGATCGCTGATGATAAAAGCGTCGGGCTTCATTTTCGCGTATTCGGTGATGTCGCGCGAGAACGGCTGAATCTTTCGATTGCGAGAGAAAATATTGAGGGTCATATAGACCTTCTTGCCCCTCGCGTGTACCTGCTCGATGGACTCCTTTAAGACATCGCTTGCAAAGTCGTTGTCACGAGCACGAAGACTGTAAAGCGGCGGTCCCAGGTAAACGGCGTCGGCGCCATAGTCGAGAGCCAGTCGCATTTTGCTCTGTGATCCGGCCGGCATCAAAAGTTCCAGTGGCTGCATGTCATACTCCGCTTTTTAAAATAGCGGCAGAACTAGAGGTACGGCGCCTCGAAGGCGTCCAGGCAACCGTAAAGCTGTTCGGCCGAATCGAGAACAAACAGCGTTTCTTGAATGAGATCAATCCGAAATGGTGTGTTGCGAATTGTTTCAACGTCAAAGGGGAGAAGGCGTGGCTTTCCCGAGAGCGCATACGCACACTCTTTGTTTGACGATGCGATTCCGGCGCCAAAAATTCGAAGACCTTTTGGGGTTTTGACGAGTCCAAACTCGGCGGTGAACCAGAACAGTCGCTGAAAGGCCTCGGTGATCTCGGGGAGGAGAGGTACTTGAGACCTCTTGTCCCAAAGTCTTCGCAGAACTTTCCGTACTCGGGCATGACATAGAAGGGAAGGTGACCGTAAAGGTCATGAAAAACGTCGGGTTCGGGTGTGTAGGAGAGATCCTTCTGGTCGCGGATAAAGTGCCCGACTGGGAACTCGCGGTTGGCGAGCATTTTATAGAAATGCTCGGGCCCTTCGAAGCCTGCGACCGAGACGCCGTTCCAGCCGGTGAGGCTCTGAAGCCGCGCATTCACGGCTTCGAGATCGGGAATCTTGTCGCCCAAAATCCCCAGGGCTTTAAGGCCTGAGGCAAATTCTGGGATCAATTGTTCGGATCGAAGCGCATCTTGCGCATGGTAGAGCAGGCGCCAAGTGTCGTGATCGCGTTCAGTGAAGCTCAATTCAGAACTCCGCGTTTCATTTGATCGCGCTCGATTGAGCGGAACAAAGCGCCGAAGTTGCCTTCGCCAAACGAGTGGTGATTTTTCCGCTGAATGATTTCGATAAAGATCGGTCCAATGAGGTTTTTGGTGAAAATCTGCAAGAGGTATCCTTCTTCGTCGCCATCGATGAGGACGCTGTGGTTGCGGATTCGGTCGTGATCCTCGGTCACCTGCGGGAACTTGTTAAAGATCTCGGCATAGTAGTCGTCGTCAATATCCAAAGTTTGGATTCGTGAGTCCTGCATGCCGTCAAGTGAGGTCAGAATATCGTCAGTTAAGAACGCCAAGTGCTGAACACCTGGGCCTTTGTACTCTTCCAGATACTCGTTGATCTGCGATCTCAGTTCTTCAGCCTCGTTGATTGGGATGCAGAACGAGCCACAGGGAGAGCGCAGAGCATAGGAGGTGAGGCCGGTCTTAACGCCGCGAATATCGAAGTATCGGACTTCTTCGAATCCGAAAACCTTCTTATAGAAATCGGCCCACTGACCCATCGTTCCCTTGTAGACATTGTTGGTCAGGTGGTCGACGACAAGAAAGCCCTTGTCTTTCACTTCAATGGGTTTCGGATGATGCGTAAAGCCGAGATCTTGGTACTCTCGGAGATGGGTTTCTTCGGCGACGAAGTAGATAATGCTGCCGCCGATTCCCATAATGGCTGGAAGGTCGGCACCACTTGAATTGTAGTAGTCACTGTGGGCCGGAGTTGCGCCGCGCTCGAGGGCCATCTTATAGGCTTTGTCGGGATCTTTAAAGCGCCAGCCCATGCTGCTGATACACGGGCCGTGGGTGTCGGCGAAAACGTCAGCGTGCGATCCCTTCTCTTGGTTTAAGAAAAAGTGGATGTCGTGCTGTTTGAAATAGTCGATCTGCATTTCTTTATGGTGTTTGATTTTTGAAAATCCAAACGCCAAGAAGAGCTCTTCGAGTCTATGGGGGTTGGGGCTACAGAACTCGATAAAGTCGAGGCCGCAGAGTCCGATATCATTTTTTTTAAGAGACAGTGCCATGTTTTGCTCCACTCCGCTCGGCGATCACTTGGTTCTCGCTACATCCGGATTTTGCCAGCTCTTCCAGTAGTCGGGAAGTTCGATTTTCTCAGACGCCTGCGTTGGAAATAAAGGACGCTTCGTGTCGATCATGATTGCGACCTCGTTCGTCTCTTTAACACCTTGCGTGCGAGAAATGGCTTCTTTTTGCGGTCCGTGATGGATGCCCTGCGGGTGGAAGGTCATCATGCCTGGCGTGATTCCACCGCGGCTAAAGAACTGCCCTTTGTGATAGAAAAGTACTTCGTCAAAATCGATATTGGAATGATAGAATGGAACTTTCATTGCTGCTGGGTCGCCATTTTCAAGTGGACGCGGCAGGAACGAACAGATCACGAAGTTGTTGGCGACCAGCGTGGAGTGCGCCGACGGCGGCAAGTGATAGCGGTCACTTGAGATCGGGCGGATGTCTTTGACGTTGAGTTGCCACACGGTGAGTGTGCCCTTCCAGCCCACCGTGTTGATGGGGCAGAACGGATACTTCACTGTGGTGATTTGATCGCAGCGCTTGATTTTCAAAGTATAGACGTCACTTTTAAATGTACTGGGAGCTGGCTCGGGCGCTTTCAGCACGGCTGGATCAAACAGCGCGTGCTGACCGAGCATGCCCTTCTCTGGAAAACGAACTTCGCTAAAGCTTTCGATGATGAGGAGTTGTGAGAGGGTCGAGGGAGCCAGGCGGTAGACCGTTCCTCGCGGGATGATCAGATAATCGCCCTCGGTGTATTGAAGTGGGCCGAAGTCAGTTTCAATTGTGCCTTGCCCTGTGTGAACAAAGAGAACTTCGTCGGCATCGGCATTGCGAAAGAAGTAGGTCATCTCATCTTTGATTGTGCAGAACAAGATGCGGCAGTCGGCATTCTCAAGATACCCCTGCCGTGCCTTGAGATAGTCCGATTCGTTGGCGTTTGTTTTATTGAAGTCGTAGGCGCGTGTTTTAAGGGGACCGTCGATCGAGATCCATTCCACTGGCGGCTCGCTTCGGTAGAGGTGAGCGTAGCGGCCGCTAAAGCCGTTGCGTGCATACTCCTCTTCATAGGTGCCGTCTGGAACATTGACGTGGGCTTGGGGGGTGATCACACCTTTGGTGTAGGGAATCATGAGAGCCTCCTTAAGATAAGGTCAACGACAACTCAAAATTTGGCAGATCGATGAGTTAAAAAAAAGAACAAAGAATAGACGGACATTGTCAAAATATATGACAAATGGTAGGCTGCCTCGATGACGATTGATCAGGCTCGTGCGCTGGTGGCTGTTGTAGAGTTTGGTGGCTATGCAAAGGCGGCTGATAAGCTTGGAAAAAGCCACTCGGCCCTGGTTTATTTGATTCGATCGCTTGAGAGTCACTGTGGGTTCAGGATTTTTGAACCGAAGACATACCGCAGTACCCTCACTGGGGAGGGGCGACGAGTCTGGCAGAAGTGTCAGGAGATACTCGCGAAAGTTGATGAGCTCGACCGAATGTGCGGGCTGTTTGCCGACAAGTGGGAAGCTTCGCTAAAGGTCGTTCTCGATGGGATCCTGCCATTTGATCCGTTTTTGAAGATCTATCAAGACTTTCGAAAAGCGAAAGTTCCGACTGTGGTTCAAACCTACACGGACTTTTTGCAGGACGTTGAGAAGACATTTGTCGGTATGGAAGCGGATATGCTCATCTCCATTTTGCCGATGCGCGCGAGCGGGATCGAGACCGTCGAGCTTTCTCCGTTTAAAAGTTTACTGGTGGCGCATCGCGATCATCCCGTGAATCAAAGTGCTAAGCGCTGGCACGTGGATGAACTGCATGAGTTTTCATTTCTCACCATTCGCGGTTCGAGAAGTCAGTTGGGCTTGAGCACAGCAGAATTTGAAGAGTCGGCCTCATTTTTCTTTAGCGATTTTGCTTCAAAGAAGGTGGCGATACAAAAAAAGGTCGGATTTGGTTGGCTGCCTGAGCATATGATTGAAACGGAGCTTCGGAGTCGCATGCTTCAGCCTGTGAAGTGGGAGCGGAGAAGTGTTCATGAGATCCGCCCCGTACTCGGTGTGCGGAGATCGAGTCAAGGCGGACGGGCAGCCCAGCTCGTGGTCGAAGCGCTCAGGCAAATTTAAAGCGATATCGGGATCTGAATTGTCAAAATGGCTCCTCGATCGCCGTTGGTTGCGACGAGTTTCCCACCGTGCAGTTCGGCTGCTGTTTTCATAATGACTGATCCAAGTCCTACTGAAAGGCGGCCGTGATCGTCGACGTCGAGCCGTCTTGTGCCGCGCTTTTCTCCAAAGCCACGAAGCGCCTCGGGTTTAAATCCAGGCCCATCATCGCTGACTTCGATCTGTGCAAAACCGACTTGTTCGGAGAGTTTGATTTTAACTTCTGACTGCGCAAACGAAACGGCGTTCTGGATTGCATTTTTTAACATTCGACGAAGAAGTAAATGATCGCCTGCCACCGTTAGAGGCTGAGAGGTCTCGACGACAATCGACTTTCCGAGATGGCGAAAGTGTTCGGCTTCGTCGCGAACCATCTCATCCAATTGTACGGTTTGACTCTTGTTGAAGTACCGCGGGTCCTGTACTTGCGCTAAAAAGAGGAGATCCTCAACGAGTCGCGAGAAGTATTCGATCTCGCGATAGGTGAGACCGAAAAGTTCTTTTTTGCTGGGCCTTGAATTTGCTCGCCGCGCAGATCGAGTGTCTCAATCAGGCCCTTAAGGCTCGCGATGGGCGTTCTGAGGTCGTGAGCAAGTTCTTGCAATAAAAGTGTTCGCGCGGCCTCTGAGCGCTTGAGGCTCGTGAGCGCGGTTTCGATTTCGTCGGCCATGCGGTTGAACTCTTGCATCATGTGACCGACTTCATCGAGTCGATCGATGGGCATGCGTTGGCCGAAGTCGCCATTCTTGATGGCGGTTATGACACTCGAGGCCTCCTTGGCTTTTTTTCGCATCATACTGAACAGCCAGAACAGTGAAAGCGCAGCCGCTAGGAATCCCGAGGCGACGAGAGCGGTAAAGGTCCATAAGAAAATCGGTGGTGGTCCGCGGTGATGGGGGCCACGGCCAAGACCTGGTGGTGGTGGAAATGGTCCGGGACTGCCTGGCGGTAGCGCCATTCGGCGAGTGAAGTGCAGAATTTTCCCGGGTGTTGAAGTGCGATAGAAGGTTTGATCGGGTGGGCCTGGATCGGCCTGGGGTGGAGTATAGGGTTTGTCGTAAGCGGCCGGCAGGCTTTCTTCAGTTTTTCCAGTCAGCGTTTGAAATTCGCTGCTCGTGATCACGGTCACATCGGTTGGTGGAAATTCGATGGCGCTGTGGTTGAGAGTTGCGACAACCTTTTCGAGAGGGAGCGAGTTATCAATTGCCATTTGGTTCAAGAGGCGCGCAACCGAATCCGTTGGTGAAAATGCATTTTCTTTACGCGACCAATCCAACACTGCGCGAACAGAGAGGTCGGAAAGGAAAATCGCGATAACCGAGAAGAGCACCATGGCACCAAGCGTGATCATGAGCTGGCGATGAAAGAGAGTCTTCATACGTGTCGCTCCTCGAGGCGATAGCCGATCCCGTAAACAGAGGTGATCATCAGTGACGTCACGCCGGCTTTTTTAAAGCGGGAGCGAAGGTGACTGATATGCGAATCGATCGTCCGATCAAAGATCTCTCCGTCAGAGTCGAGGCGTAGAAGTAAATTCTCTCGAGTCACGACCTGACCGCCTCTTTCAGCGAGGTGGATGAGAATGTCGAGCTCCCGACGGTTGAGATCGAGCGGTATATCGCCGACGTGCGCTGTGCGACTGGCGCGTAAGATGAGTAGTGGTCCAAAGCGCAATTTGTCCTCGGACTGATTTGGTTCGTAGAGTGAGTTTCGGATCCGGGCGATGAGTTCGCGCATGGAGAAAGGTTTTTTAATATAGTCGGTCGCCCCCAGTTCAAGGCCTTTCACGACCGAATCTTCATCGGTCTGGGCGGTCAGAATCAGGACCGGAATTCTTGAACCACGCTCGCGAATGGCCTTTAAAAAGCTAAGGCCCAGAGCCATCCGGTAGTCCGAGATCAAGAATGACGCCGTCGAGCTTATGGCTTGCTTCCAATGCAAAGGCCTGTTCGAGAGACGAAGCGTGAAGCGTGTGCCAGTCCTCAAGTTCGAGATTGAGGGCCACGCTTTTTGAAAGGACCGGATCATCTTCAACTAAAAGCAGAGTTCTCATTCCACAATTCTCTTCCAAGATTGTGGAAAGAGCACGGAAGATTCGTCTCAAATGTGGACGCCTCTTCCAGACTGTGTCTGTCTGCGCGAGCTCGCGCCGGGTGGGGGCACTTTTCGAGCTTCCACGCTGCGTCCAACATCAGAAATCTCGTTGCGAGTTCGCTCACTTAGAAAACACAAGGGAGATTGGTTGGCATCTTGCTCTCTTGAGTCTTGGGAAATGGAGGATGAGATGAAAAAAACGGCGATTTCTTTCTTTGCAATGTTTGTTGGAGCGCTGATGGGCTGTTCGAATGACACGAGTCAAACGGCTGCGACGACGACAACGACCTATTACCTTTCGAATGGCACTTGTTACGCGTCGACGGGAGCTGCGGTGGCATCGAGCTACTGTGGTGTGACGACGACGGGAACATACTATTGGTCCAACGGACTTTGTTATTCGTCGGCGACCGGTGCCACAGTCGCGACGAACTACTGTTCGTCGACGTCGTCGAATGGTTATTACACTATAAATGGCTACTGTTACGCCTATGCCACTGGGCAGATCGTTAACTCCACCTACTGTTCGACGACCTCGACCACAGGTTCGACGTGCGTTGGCTATTACTACTACCTTGGGAACGGCTACCCACAGGCTGTCTATTGCAACGGCACAAATTGCCGCGGCTATACGATGTACACACAAGCCGGTCAGGCCGTGAGCTGCCAGTAGTGAGTTGTCTTGATTTGAGGCGTAAGGGCTCCTCACTCGTTCAACAGTTATGGACGAGACTGATTGGGCTAAGGAGGAAATGAATGAGAAACGTGGCGATAAATATTTCAGTCTCATTGTTTGTTGGTGCTCTCGCGTTTCTATTTCAAAACTGCTCAACGCCGATGGCGGTTGACGATTCATCGGTGGCATCATCGGCAAGTTCTGCGATTCAGCTCTTGTCGTACCCGGCTGATCAAACGGTGATTGCCGGATCTACAGTTGTACTTTCCGCGAGCGCCTATTCGGCTACAGGGGACGGACTCACTTATCAGTGGTTTAAGAATTCCGTTGTCATCTCGGGTGCAACGGCGAGTTCGCTGACGCTGTCGGCGGTTACAGCGGCCGATAGCGGAACGTACGCCCTCAGGGTCTCGGATGGCACTTACAAGGTCTATACTCCGTCTTTTTATGTCCAAGTGGGGACTTCGTCGTCGGGAACAATCACGATCGCCACACAACCTCTCGCACAATCGGTGTCGGTCGGAGGCGTTGCGCATTTTGAAGTCGTCGCGACTGATGCGTCAAACGCCGTACTTTACTATCAGTGGTATAAGAACGGAGTCGCGCTCAGCGGAGCAACAGCAAGCGAGATGTTTCTTTCGGGTATCACCTCGACCGATGCCGCCTATTACTCGGTGACGGTGTCGAATGGAGCGGCGTCGTTAAAATCGAATACGGTTTTATTGACAGTGGTCAGTGCGGCTGCGTCTTGTACAAATGGCACGCTCTACAACAGTCACTGCTACATTTACTACACGTCGACGAAGACGTGGACCGCAGCGCAATCGACCTGCGACTCGCTTGGTGGTTATTTGGTGAGTATTTCGAGTTCGTCGGAAAACTATTTTGTTTACTCATTGACGAAGGCGTCAGTGTGGATCGGTGCGAGCGATCAGGCGTCTGAGGGGACATTCTACTGGACAAATGGGAGTGCACTGACGTTCACGGCATGGAATAGCGGCGAGCCCAATGCGTCAACGAGTGGCGAAGACTGTGTCGAAATGACTTCGACCGGATACTGGAACGACAATTCCTGTTCGACGGTTCTGAAGGGCTTTGTTTGTGAGTTGGAATAGAGTTTGTCTCAATCTGAGACGAATGACTTGAACCTGGTCAAGATTCACCGACTTTTGTCCGATAAGCAGTCATGGATCGAGTCTTCGGCTTAGTATTTGAGTCACAAGACCGCAATAAAATCGCAACTTCACTTCTGGTGATTGCGTCGCTGTTCATGGTCGGGTGTGTTGATCTTGAGGCGCTTCTTGGAGCCAGCGGAAAAAAAATCTCGGCGACAAAACCGGGCGATGTCGGAGCGACGCCTACACCAACTCCGACACCGTCTCTTGCGCTTTCAAAGGTGTTTGCAACTTCACACATCTCCTGTGCGCGTGCCGGCGGAGTGAAGTGTTGGGGCGAGAACACAAGCTACCAGTTGAACAATGGTGCCCAAACCAACAACGGAACACCCGCTGATCTCGCGGGCTACACCGACGGTGTGTCGCAGATCGTGGCGGGCTATGAGCATGTCTGCGCGTTGAAAAATGGCGGAGTGAAGTGTTGGGGGCACAACGACTATGGACAGATCGGGGATGGTTCCGCTACGGCATGGATCTCGACCCCCACTGATGTGTCGGGTCTGACAACAGGGGTGACGGCGATCGCGGCCGGCTGGCGTCATAACTGTGCACTGCTCAATACAGGTGCAGTCAAGTGCTGGGGATGGAATAGCTATGGCCAGCTCGGGAACGGTGTGACGGGTGGCTCATCGAACGTTCCAGTCAGTGTATCTGGCCTCGCGGCGGGTGTAACAGCGCTTGGATTTGCGAGAGGTGATCACTCCTGCGCTCTGCTCGCGTCGGGGCGTGCGATGTGCTGGGGGTACAACTTTTTTCGCCAGTTGGCAAATGGGACAACGACCGACACGAACACCCCGAGTTACGTCTACGCTTCGGCCGGTGTGCCTTTCGAAGGGATCCTCAATATAGCATCGAATAGGTATGGCGGCTGTCTTGTCGTGGGCACGAGTGTGATGTGTTGGGGATTAAATGATGTTGGTCAAATTGGCGACGGCACGACAACGAACTCAGCCTATCCGGTGACCGCTGTTGGTCTTTCTGGAATTGTCAGTGTCGGTGCAGGATCGGATCACAACTGTGCGTTACAGACTGGCGGTGGCGTCTATTGCTGGGGTTCGAATGCCTTTGGACAGCTTGGTCGAGGCGCTGTGGGAGGAAGCTCTGGCGTCGCTTCAACTCCTTCGCTTATCACGTCCGGAGCCGTTGAAATGGCGGTTGGGCGCTATCACAATTGCGTGCGAACCAACACGGATGTCATGAAGTGTTGGGGCCTCAACAATCAATATCAATTGGGTGATGGCACCACGACTTCGACCGGAACTCCAATTGATGTTAACTTCTAAATTTGAATTGAACTAGCGGGCGGGCGCTGTCGGCGAGTGGCCTTGTTGTTTCTCGATCTCACTTGCCATGCCGCGAATTTGGTCGCGTTGCTGGGGAGTCAGGTACTGTTCAAGTAGCTGTGGATTGGACATCAGTTGGTTCACGATCTCCTGCATTCGCTTCGGATCACCATTGGTCTTTCTTACGATTGTTTCAAGGACATGAGCTGAAAGCTCATAGGCCGGTTGGGTTTGATTTCCGAGTGTGCTTTTGACTTTCGCATCGTTGGCGAGAGCTTTGGGATCGTTCTTCATCGCTTGCGCGCGTTGCTCGGGGCTCATCAAGAGATTTTGAGTTTTATGAAGTGCTTCAATTGAAGCTGCATCGAGCGGCTGTGCGCCACGTACACTGGGGTCGGCAAAGGTTGTCGAGCTTGTGGCAAGCTGTCCAAGAATGACGACCGTGAGTGCGATCAGGCGCATGGGGTGTTCTCCTCTTAGTTCACGAAGATCGGTAATGACTTATCGGCAGGCCCGTGGAGGGATTGAGACAAAGGGCAAGTCCGTCTCAAATTGGTTCGCAAGGCTGATCCGGCTAAAGAGTAAAGGCCGTTCCGATGAGCATCGTGAAGACCTGCTGTGATTTAGAAACGCGCGTCAAAGTTTGGTCGAGTGTTTGAACGCTCTGGCCGCGGCCGCCGGTGTAGTAGCCACCGAAGGTGAAGCGAAAGTTCTCGTTGGATTGAATCGCAAGATTGGCGCTAAAGCCCGCTTGATCGATGCTCTCGGCCTGGCGAGTGGCCGGGAAAGCGTCTGGCTCGGGATGCGAAGAAAAGTTGGTGTAGGCGCCAAGGCGAACTTGCAGCCATGGATTGAGCTTGGCCTCGGTGCCGAGGTTAAGGTTGAACATTCGCTTGTGGCGAACGGAATCGCGTTGAACATCGGTCTCAGTCATATCGTCATATGAAGTTTGGTCGTAGAGTGAGACGTCGAATGAGACGGTGAGTCGTTCGCGGTGAATCCACGCGGTGCCGATCGTGAGCTTTGCTGGAATTTCTGTGAGGGTCGGCACATTGGGTCGATTCACACTCGTTGAGCTAAACGGAGCCGTTTTGAGTATGCTCTGAAAGTATGAGCCCGTTCCGTTGATCTGCAGCGACGGAGGTCGAAGGCTTACGCCAAAGCGCCATTCGTTGTCCTCGGTGCTGGCATCGGCTTTCCATTGGTAACCGAGTATTCCGACGATCGAGTTTCCAAGAATATTCTTCTCCTCTGACATCACCGTGGCGTCTGTGCCGCCAGCAAGAAGTCGTTCACGAACCGTTCGCGAGTAGTTGCGAGCGGTGTAATAGAGGCTCAGTCCGTAGGACTCGCTTTCTGAGGTGCGAAAGCCAAGACCGCCACCGACCCAGAGTGACTCGTCGACCATTGTCAAAAGAGAGACGCCGCTTGCGGTTGAACGAATTTCGCCACTAAAGGAATCGTGATCAGGGACGACGATGCTAAACGAAGCATTGATTTTTTCTGCCCCGAGCGTTGAGCGCAGAAGTTGACCGACATCGGCGAAATGGCTTCGTTCGGCAAGGACATTCGTGAAGACGCTGCCGCTGGCCGAGGGCACACCGCGAAAAAAACCTTGGTTCACGCGCAGACTTGCAGTTGTGAACTGGTCGAGATCGCCGTATTTGACGTCAAACTTTTTATAGACGCTCGCCGATGCCGAAGCTGCGAGTGAGTCAAAAAACCAAGCCCTGCTGGATTATAAAATGTGACAGCGGAGCTGTCTTTGTAGAGTGCAGTAAACGCTCCGCCTAGGCCGGCCGCATTTTCGCCGATCAACATCGAGTTGTAGTTTCCAAAAGCGGCCGATGCTCGATGCGACAGTGAAATCACTGTCGCCATCGTCGCAAGCAAAAGAATGACCGTTGAAAAACGAGATCGAACTGGCATCAATCGAAGGCTTCGGCGAGTACGCGAGTCATGTCAAAGCCATCGGCCGAGAGCTTCGCTTTAACGTCTTTGATCATCGCCCCGTTCCCGCAAAGATAGAACGTGGTATCGATCGATTTATAGTCAAAAGCATCGATGTGATTTTGAACGTAACCGCGTAGGCCCTTCCATGAATCATCGGCGCGCGACAGCACGTACTGGTACTCGAAGTTTGGAAGCTCGGTTTTCAGGCGTTTCAGTTCATTTTCGTAGTAGATATCGCTTTGGTGTCGAACGCCAAAGAGCAGGCGATAGCGAAGCTCGGGATGTTTTTTGAGATTGCTCTCGATAAACGAAAAGTGCTGCGAGACTCCGGAGCCGGTGTTGAGGAAAACCACCTGCGGCGTTGGAGGTTCTTTAAAAAACACGCGTCCAAATGGTCCTGTGAAATCCAAAACAGCGCCCTCTTTGAGGTCCCAAACGTAGCGACTCGCAACTCCGCCTTCGACCGCCTTAAAGACCAGTCGAAAGCCATCGCGCTTCTGATCCGTTGACGCGATGGAGTAGGCGCGAAGCGCTGGTTTCGCCTCACCAGTTGGAACGTGAAGCATCACGAATTGTCCGGCGCGGAACTCGAAGTCTTTTGGTTCCGTACACGAAATAAACAGTTCCCGAATCTGCGGCGTGTAGTCGCAGATCTTGGTGACGGTCATTTTGCGGATGATGCGAGTGGGATGAACGGGTGTACTCATAGCGGGGAGAGCTCTTTCTCTTAGCGACGTGGCGGTGTAACGGCTTGTAGAAGATGATTTCGCTCTTTTTTATAGAGCTCCATCGCGTCGGCGATCACTTTCAGCGCTTCTTCGCGATCAAGAAAGCCATCGACGCGAACCGACTTTTTCTCAAGAATTTTATAGTCCTCAAAAAAGCGTTGCACCTCTTTGAGGCGATGCGGTGGAAGCTCATGAATCGAGTTATAGCCTGAGACCTCGGGGTCATTGGCGTGAACGGCGATGATCTTATCATCGGCTTCGCCTTGGTCGCTCATTTTCATAACGCCAATTGGTTTTGCTTCCATGATGGTGAGAGGCACAACCGACTCTTGCCCAAGAACCAAGACGTCGAGTGGATCGTGGTCTTCGCAGTAGCTCTGCGGAATAAAACCGTAGTTCGCGGGGTAGTGCACGCTTGAGAACAGAACGCGATCGACCTTGAGGAGGCCGCTTGGCTTATGCAGTTCGTATTTATTTTTGGAACCTTTTGGGACCTCGATAATGACCTGAATAATGTCGGGAGCGTGTTCGCCAATTTCGACGTCGTGCCATGGGTGCATAGGGGGAACCTCTTTCTTCGGTGGCCCTACAGTACCGGTCCATTTTCGAGCTGTCGACTTTTGTCAGCGCTGGTTGGCAATCGACCCCCGATAACACGGCGAGTTAGCGATGAGAGAAAACGTGTTCAGTTTTGTCTCAGCTCAAGGTTCCGCGCTAGAACAATGAGTCTATGGCAATGTCTGAAAATCCCCCAGTTCAAATCGTGAAAGCGCCGGGTGGCGTCCTTAAAACAGCATTCGTCGGCGGCGCGAGCAAAGGAATCGGGCGCGCTGTCGCCAAGCATCTCGCCTCGCGTGGTGTGAGGGTGATTGCCTGTGGACGAACCGAAGAGGAATTGGATTCGCTCATCGCTGAGCTTCCGCTGATTGAAGTGCCAGGCCCATCGCCAATCGAAACCGCGTTAAAAACACACAAGGCTTTTGTTTGCGATCTTGCGAAGACAGCCGAACTTGAAGCTCGTTTGAAGAGCTTAGTGAAAGAGATGGGCGCGATCGACATTTTAATTTTGAATTCCGGCGGCCCAAAGGGCGGCCCGATTCTTGACGCCAGTCCGGCTGAGTTTGAGGCGGCGATGCAGGCGCATCTTCACGCCAATCATATTCTCGCCAAGATGTACATTCCCGGAATGAAAGCGCGCGGTGCTGGTCGAATCATCGCGGTGCTCTCGACCAGTGTGAAAAATCCAATTCCCAATCTTGGTGTTTCCAACGCGACTCGCTGGGCGGTCGCGGCGTGGGCAAAAACCTTGGCTGGTGAAGTAGCGCCATTTGGTATCACGGTGAATATGGTGCTCCCGGGGTACACGCGCACTGGGCGCTTAGAAGAGCTCTCAAAAGCGGCGGCAGAAACACGCGGGATTGAACAAGAAAAAGTTCTCGAGGAATGGGCGAAGGCCGCACCGATGGGTCGCATCGGTGAACCGGAAGAGATCGCCTCGGCCATCGCGTTTTTCGCCTCGCCCGCGGCCTCGTTCATCACAGGCCAGATGCTCGCTGTTGATGGAGGGCGAACGTGAAGTTCGATATATTCTTTTCGATCTGCCAAACTCCGGTCGATGGTTCAGTGCCAAATGAGCGACAGATGTTTCAAAACTTTTTTGATCAGGCGATTCTCGCCGATGAACTTGGTTTTGGTTGTGCGTGGGTCGCTGAGACGCACTTGAGCTGTCAGGTGCAGAAGCGAAATCCGGGTGCGGTGATTCCGCACTTTGAGGGCGAGATCGGACTCAATACCGATATTCTTCAGATTGCGCATGTGCTGTTCTCAAAAACAAAGCGCATTCACGTGGGCTTGGCCATTCGCAATATTCTCTGTAACGGTGGGCCGATTGCGCACGCTGAGGCGATCAAGATGTATCTTTCGATTCGCCAAATGATGGGTGATGATCCATCGAGACTTCTTGAACTTGGTTTTGCCAGCGGACGTTTTCCGTTTTCAAATGTGCCCTATGGAGTTCGCGCGCGAAATAAACTTGAAGAGGCCGCGTGGCCATCGCTTCGTGGCCTGGTGTTTCAAGAGGCGACAGAAATTTTCTTGCGCCTCTTAAAGGGCGAAGTCATTGGCTCAAAAGATATTCGCCCGAAAGTTCTCAGTCGCGATCTGTTTAGATCCGATGACGACTGGGACCAAGCGGTTGTGGCCTGGGCCAAGCTCACACAACACGAAAAAGAGCGCGATGCGATTGAAACGGGTGCGGACCTTGCGACGCTTGGCTTTCAGGTGGCGCCGTTTTGGAAGTTCGATCCGGTCGGTGTGATCCCGTTTGAGGCGCCGATGCAGAGTTTGCGACTCACGATTGGCGCGCACGATGCGGCAAGCCAGCATCTTGCCAATGAGATTTTGCCGGTTGGCGTGTTCAACCTCTCGATTACACCTTCCAATCAGATCGAAGAGACGCATCGTCGTATGACTCAGCACTACTGTAAAACTCCGTGGGGTGCGGCCGATGGTACGTGGCGACGGGAACTGATGCCGCGAACGGCACTCGTGTTTATTGATTGCGATAGCCGTAAAGCCAAGGCGCAATCAGAGAAGGCGATTGCCAACTACTGGAAGGCGGTCGAGGGAACTCTGGACCCGATGAAGGTTTCGCAAGCCGTCGACAATGCGCTGGTGGGTTCTCCTGAAGAGATCGTCGAGCAAATGAATCGGCGCTTTCATCCCGATGATCGTCTGATGCTCTGGTTTGATTTCAATAATCACGATAGTGCTGCGATTAAAAAGTCGATGCAGCTCTTTATGGAAAAGGTTGCGCCTTTGGTGCGGGGGCATGCGCGATGAGCCAGGATGCGTGGGTTCCACTGGTCGACTATAGGCGAAATGGTGTGAGTGAAATCACGATTCATGGTGCGGTCAGCTGGGTGAGCGGGAGAAAACTCATTCACGCCTGGGGCGGAAACGTTCTTTGCTACGGTCGATCGATGATGAAGCCACTTCAGCTCAAGGTTTTTGCAAAAGAGCTTGATGAGATTTTGTCGATTGAATCAAAAGCCGTTTCGGTTGCAAGTCACAATGCCGAGCCCGAGCACATTCAGGCCATTCAGGCGATTTTAAAACCAAGCGAGATGGGTCTTATGCAGACGCCGTTTTCGCTTCCGCTCATGCAGTTCGGTCGCCAGATGCGTCGCGCCAGGCGTTGGTACCATCCCTGTTCAGGCAAACACGCGGCGATTTTGCGTGGTTGTCAGATTCGCGGGTGGTCGCGCATTGGCTACACGTGGCCGCATCATCCGTATCATCAGGCTTACTTGGGCGTTGTTCGTCGGGCACTTGGCGAAAACTGGAAACCACAAGTCACTGCAAAAGATGGCTGTGGGTTGTCGATGATCTCGATGACAGTGACGGAGCTTGCGCGGGTCTATGCGGATCTTGCTGTCACAAAAGACGACGATTGGATTTGGTCGGCGATGACCGAAAAACCTGATCTTGTCGGTGGATTCAATCGACTCGACTCCACTATCCTCAAGAGCTGTGGTGGAAATGTGATCGCCAAGGAGGGGGCCGATGGTCTTCTTGGGCTTGCGATTAAGCATCCTGATTTTCCCGAGGGTCTTGGCGTCGTGATTAAAGTCGCACATGGGTGGGATACGACAGCGACCTGGTTTGTGGCGCGCTATGTTTTGGGAGTCTTGGGCTTTAAACTTCGAAATCCCTATCGACTGGATCGTCAAAAAGCATTCGTGGTCCAGGATGTGATTCCTTCCACCCTTCGCGGTCGAATGAGTGAGATCGTACCATTTGATGCGTGGGATCCCGATGAGGATCGCTGGGAGTTCGATTTTGAGAAGTATGTCCATCCGTTTGCTGAAGGCCCGATGGGTGAGGCGATGACATGAGAATCAGTAACTTCATCGGTGGAGAATGGGCGTCGACTGCGGAATACATTTCGTCGGTGAATCCGTCGACGGGTGAGTCGTACCTCGAAGTTCCGCGCTCTGGCGAAAAAGAGGTGGCCGCAGCGGTGCAGGCGGCAAAGACTGCGTTTCCGGCGTGGAGAGCGCTTCGCGCAGAAGAGCGTGCCGACATCTTGGATCGTATCGCTGATGGCATCGATGCGCGCCTTTCAGAGTTTGCACAAATGGAAAGTGACGATCAGGGAAAGCCTGTCTCGCTTGCGACAAGTCTTGATATTCCGCGCGCAGCACTTAATTTTCGCTTTTTCGCTGGATGCATTCGTCATGAACTGAGCCAATCAGCCCCCATTGACGAGAGAACATTTTCGTACGTTCGACGTGAGCCGATTGGTGTGGCGGGGCTTATTAGCCCCTGGAATCTGCCGCTCTATCTGCTCACTTGGAAGATCGCTCCCGCGCTTGCCTATGGCAACACCTGCGTTGCAAAGCCGAGCGAGTGGACTTCCGGCACGGCTTGGCTTCTTGCGAAAGTGATGAAAGAGGCGGGGCTACCGGCTGGTGTGTGCAATCTCGTTTTTGGCTACGGCCATGAGGCAGGCCAAGCACTTGTTGAGCACGAAGACGTTCCGCTGATTTCATTTACCGGCGGTACCGTGACTGGTCGAAAGATCGCAGAAACTGCCGCGCCAAGGTTAAAAAAACTTTCGCTTGAGCTTGGCGGAAAAAATCCGACCATTGTTTTTAAAGATGCGCTTGAGATGTTTTCTGTTCAAGAGTTGGCGAAGAGCGTGGCCAGGTCCGCGTTTCTCAATCAGGGCGAGATCTGTCTTTGCGGATCGAGACTCTATGTTGAAGAGGCCTTTTACGATGAGTTCTCTGAAGCACTGGTGAGCGAAGTGACGGCTCTGACGGTGGGTGATCCGCGCGATGCGAGTTCGTTCATGGGACCGCTGGTATCAAGCGAGCATCTAACGAAAGTTTCAAACTACATTCAGCACGCAAAAGAATCGGGGCTTAAGATCCTCTGTGGAGGCGAACGGCCGAAAGTGCTGCCATCAAACACGGGTCGAGATCTCTCAAAAGGGTATTTCGTTCTGCCGACGATTGTCGCGGATGTGCCCGAGAGTTCACGACTGCAAAAGGAAGAAGTTTTTGGACCGGTTGTCACGCTCTCGCGATTCAAATCAGAAGATGAAGTCGTGGCGCTTGCCAATAGCACGCGGTACGGACTTTCTGCGAGTCTTTGGACAAACTCGCTTTCGCGGGCGCACGGAATGGCGGCGCGTTTGGAGGCGGGAACAGTTTGGATCAACGGTTGGATGATTCGCGATCTGCGCATGCCATTCGGCGGCGTGAAAGATTCGGGTCTTGGTCGAGAAGGGCAAATGGATTCGCTTCATTTTTTTACCGAGCCAAAGACTGTTTGCGTTCGTTTTGGCCGGTTGGAAAAGTAGACGAGAGGGAGCAGGATGGGTTTTTTAAAGAAGCGATGGATGTGGGTCTTGCTTGCGGTGGCCATCGTTGCCGGTGCCGGTGTTTTAATGCGCGCGCGCAGCCAAGCGGGCAAAGAGCGTCTTGAATCGGTCGCAAAAGGCCCAGCAGTCGAGGCGATTTACGCGATCGGTAAAGTTGAAGCCACCAGGACCTTTCAGGCGAAGGCGGGCGTTGCCAGCGGTATCGAGCGAATCCCTGTGCGCGAAGGCATGGTTGTCAAAAAAGGCGATTTGATTGTCGCGTTTTCAGAGGGCAATACGGTGCGGGCGCCTTTTGACGGTGTCGTGACTCGAGTCGAGTATAAAGTTGGCGAGTCGGTTTTTGCGGGCAACCTGATCGCGGAGGTCACCGATCCAAGTGAGTATGAGTTGCGTGTGGTTCTTGATCAGCGTGCGGCAGTTAAGATTCGCCGCGGTCAAAAGGCGAAGCTGAGTTTTGACGGCCTTCGCGATCTTGAGCTCTTTGCAGAAGTGCGAACCGTTTACACGAGCAGTTCGCAGTTCACCGTGACGCTTGATACGAAGGGGCTCCCGAAAGAGATCTTGCCTGGGATGACCGCTGATGTGGCAATTGAGGTCGCAGTGAAACCAGAGGTTCTTCTGATTCCGGCTTCGAGTCTTCAAGCCGGTCGGGTGGAACGAGTTCGCGATGGTCGGCGCCAGATGATTGAGATCAAGACGGGGCTTGTGAACGCAGATAAAGTTGAGGTCGTCAGTGGTGACCTTGCAGTGGGCGATCAGGTCGTCGTGAGGTTGAAGTAAGAATGCTATTTTTGGCGATTCGCCACCTCGTGGCTCGAAAAAAACAAACGACACTGACGCTCCTTGGGATCGTCTTTGGCTCGATGGCGTTTGTCGCAATTTCGGGTTTCATGCTGGGATTTCAGTATTTTCTCCTCGATCAATTGATCAATAACGATGCACATATTCGGATTAGCGCACGTGAAGATCGTGTCGATCACGAAGTCGCAAATAAAGATCTGTATTCGAAGTTGGATAAGAACGGTCTTGTGTCGTGGGTTGTCGATCCATCCGGAACACGTAGCAATCCCAAAATCGAGAATCCGCAGGGCTGGGCCGAGATTCTAAAGAAAGATCCGCGCGTCGAGGCGTATTCGCCGCAGTTTTCGGCACAAGTGCTTTTTAGTGTGGGAGCGATTGCGGCCAACGGAAAACTGATTGGCTCTGAGCCCGATATGCAGGTTCGTGTAACCAATATTCAAAGCTATATCAAAACTGGAAAGTTTGAAGACATTAGCTCAGGTGGAAATCGAATTATCGTCGGCACGGGTCTTTTGAAAAAGCTGGGTAGCGGTGACGGCTCCACGATTTTTGTTTACAATGGTCGCGACAAACCGGTCCCATTTAAAGTGATCGGCACTTTTGAAACAGGCGGGCGTCAAATTGACGACACCACGGCTTTTGGTGCGTTGATTGACGTACAGAAACTCGCGGGGCAGCCAAACGAGATCAACAACATGGCTGTTCGATTGATTGATTTTAACCGCGCTCGTGAGACCGCGCACGACTGGCAGCCTCTGAGTCCCGACAAGGTTGAGAGCTGGGATGAGATCAATGCCGCATTCTTAAACGTGTTTCGAATCCAAGATGCCATGCGCTATATGATGATCGCGACGATTCTGCTCGTGGCGGGCTTTGGTATCTACAATATCTTGAATGTTGTCGTAACGCAGAAGAAAAAAGAAATCGCGATTCTTCGCTTCATTGGCTACGAGCCCGGCGATATTTTGCAGCTGTTCTTTCTGCAAGGGATAATCCTCGGAGTCGTCGGCTCGATCATCGGTTTGATTCTGGGGTATATTGCTTGTCTTGGAATCGAGCAGATCAGCTTTGGCGGCGGACCGATGGGCGGCGGTACGATGATGAAGGTGAGCTTTGATCCCATGATTTATCTTCGCGCCTTCTTATTCGGATCGCTTGCCGCCGCGTTTGCGAGTCTGATGCCGGCTCGCTCAGCCGGGAAGCTCACGCCGATCGACATCATTCGATCAGGAGCGGAGTAGGCTATGGGACTTCTTGCAAAGAATCTGGTCAAGAGTTTTGGTGAACCGCCGACGACAGTTTTGCACGGTCTCAATTTTTCAATTAAAGAGGGTGAGTTCGTTTCGCTCACGGGGCGTTCAGGCTCCGGTAAGAGTACGCTGCTTTATCTTTTAGGAGCACTCGATGCTCCGACCTCAGGTCAGGTTGAGATTGATGGTCATGATCTATCGACCATTTCAAGTGACGAACTCCATCGTCTTCGTAACCAATCGATTGGCTTTGTGTTTCAGTTCCACTACCTGCTACCGGAGCTCACGGCGCTTGAGAATGTTCTGATGCCCGCGCGCAAGGCGAAAAAAGATATAGCGATGGAAAAAACGATTCGCGAACTTCTGACCGAATTTGGTCTAGAGGGAAAAGAGAATCGTTTGCCTCGTCAGCTCTCTGGCGGTGAGCAGCAGCGAGTTGCGATTGCTCGCGCTCTTTCGATGAGTCCAAAGTATCTCTTTGCCGATGAGCCAACGGGCGCGCTCGACACGGCCAATGCCGAAATCGTGATGGGTCTATTTGAAAAAGCGAATCGCGAACTGGGGACGACTGTGATTCTTGTCACCCACGATCCGGCGTTTGCCGCGCGTGCGCATCGCCAGATCAAGCTTGTCGACGGCCGCATTGACTCCGACGGTCCTCCCACCACAAATTGATGTTTTAAAAGGAATTTGAAATGCCGGCTGGAAGTCTCTTAGCATTGCTCGATGATATTGCGACCACACTTGATGACGTGGCGGTGATGACAAAGGTCGCAGCCAAAAAAACGGCCGGGGTTTTAGGTGATGATCTTGCCGTGAACGCCGAACAGGTGACCGGCGTTGCGTCTGAGCGCGAGATCCCGATTGTCCTGGCTGTTGCTAAAGGCTCGGCCATCAACAAGGCGATCTTGGTGCCACTGGCGCTAGCGGTGAGTCAGCTCTTGCCGGTTGCGGTGCAGCCGCTCTTGATGCTTGGGGGAGCGTATCTCTGCTTTGAAGGATTTGAAAAAGTCTTTGAAAAGCTTTTTCACCGCAAACCTAAGCACGAGCCGGCTCCTCTCGATGTTGTTCCGGTGGATGAGGGAGAGAAGATCAAAGGTGCGGTTCGCACTGATTTTATTCTTTCAGCGGAAATCATCGTGATCAGCCTTGGCACTGTCGCGGCGGAATCGCTCGTTCGCCAGTTCTCGGTCCTTGTTGGGATTTCAGCCGTGATGACGATCGGTGTTTACGGATTTGTCGCCGTGATCGTCAAACTCGACGATGCTGGACTTTATTTCGAGCGAAAACCCCAGGTCTTTTTCAAAACCCTTGGCCGGTGGCTTCTTGCGTTTGCACCAAAACTCATGCGCTTTCTAGGTGTTGCAGGCACCATCGCGATGTTTCTGGTCGGTGGCGGTATTCTCGCGCACGGCGTTCCCGCTCTTCATCATATCGAGGAGTCGCTCGGCTCGTTTGCGATGGCCTTGCAGCTTGGTCTTGGCGTTCTCATTGGCGGTGTGGCCTTCGGCCTGGTTCACGTTGTTCAGTATTTAAGAGGGCTGAGGCATACGCCAGCGGTCTCAGAGCGCTGGCGTATGCCGGGGCCTAAATCCTGTTATCGACTTATCGGCGGTCGTATTTTTCGACTTTGATGAGTGAGAATGAGCCATCATCTTTTTGGCCGACAGTGGCTTCAACGCCGCGTTGATTGAGGCTATCGCTACACTCGGCTCGGCCGCTGTAAAGAGTTTGATACTCAGACGGCCAGTTCGTGATGGCCAAATTCAGCGCAAGCTTCTCGGCCGATGGAGTTCCCGGCGATGAAAGCTGGCTCATGAGAGTCGACCTATCGTCGAAGCCAATTTCCCCAAAGCCACCGCATGCGTGAGCCACGCTTTGCTGTGCAATGAGTTCTTTGTACGCGGGCTGACTTTCGACATATTCGGCAACAGTCATGGCCATCGATTGGATACTGGTAAGGGCGATACTGAGAGCGAGTAGTGTGGACTTCATCTGTGGATTCCTCCAGATTTAGTACCGTTCCAATATCCTGGGATCGGCACCATTGCCTTCCTCACCGCGGATACATC
Organism: Bdellovibrionales bacterium; assembly: GCA_016713885.1. Classification (GTDB taxonomy): domain Bacteria; phylum Bdellovibrionota; class Bdellovibrionia; order Bdellovibrionales; family JAMPXM01. The sequence continues at coordinate 363,678 of JADJOF010000003.1, forward strand.
GAATAAAAGTTCGACAAAGTGACGGTGTCGGGCATCTTCAGTGGACTCAATATCTTCGAGGTCTGTGCATCCTTCTGGCATCCCGATCGGGCTCGAGCGACCGAATCGAAACGCCAACACACCGCAGCTTCCAGCAATGGAAGCTGCAATGCGGCGTTCGTCGCACGGACAGCCGTGCGCTCATGACTTTTACCTAACGCTTTGAGAAAACCAGGAGCATGACTGGTAAAATTGTCGCTGGCGTTTTGGCGCCGCACCCTCCGCATTTGGTGTACGCAAGCAATCCTCCACAAAATGAACCGCGCTCTGAGGGCGGGTGGGACATGCTCCGCTGGGGTTATGAACGGATGCGAAAGAGCGTGCTCGCGAAAAAGCCGGACGTGCTGATTGTGCATTCGCCGCATTGGATGACCGTGGTTGGGCACCATGTCTTGGGGCTTCCGAAGTTTAAGGGCTTGAGCGTTGATCCGATTTTCCCGCACCTGTTTCGCTTTCAGTACGATATCAATGTCGACGTCGATCTGTCTCTCGCCATTGCCGAGGAGGGGCGCGCTGAGGGATTGATCACGAAGGTCATGAAGAATCCGGATTTTCGTCTCGACTATGGCGCGATCACCAGCTGCTATCTGACCAATCCAGCGTTTGATATTCCAATCGTTTGTCTCTCTTCAAATAACTCGCCCTACTATTTTTCAAATGAAGTCGGCCAGCAGCAGATGGAAAAACTTGGCCGGGCCACAGCGCGCGCGATCGCGAAAAGCGGTAAGCGAGCGGTGCTGCTTGCGAGCAACTCACTCTCGCATCGTCACTTCACGAACGAGCCTGAAATTCCAGAGGATATGAGTCACGAGCACATCTATCATCATGGTCAGTACCTCTGGGATATGGAGATGCTAAAGATGATGCGCGAAGGTCGCTCGCGTGAGCTCATCGATGTGCTCCCTGAATTTATGGATATGGCGCTTGCTGAAGTCAAAGCCGGTGCGCTCACTTGGATGCTCTCGGCCCTGGACTTTCCGTCGTATCCTGCTGAGGTTCATGCCTATGGCTCGGTGATTGGAACGGGGAATGCGGTCGTTGAGTGGGCCCATGAAGCAAACAGTGATACAAATTCGGGAGGTGCGCGATGAGCATCACCGCTTGCTATATTGTTCCAGGGCTTCCGCACACGCTGCTTGCGGCCGATAAAAATCCCGGCTGGAAGCGTCTCAGTCTTGCGATGGATGAAGTGCGAAAAGAAATTGAAAAGTCTGATGCTGAGATGATTCTTTATTTCTCGTCGCAGTGGCTTTCGGTCCTAGGCTATCTCTTTCCAGCTGATCCCGAACCCGAGTGGACGCTTGTCGATCATCACTGGCATGAGTTTGGTTCAATCCGGTACAAGTTCAAAGTCGATCCGCGCTTTGCGCATCTCTACGCGAGTGAAGTCAAAGAGATGGGGCACTACATTCGCGAAGTGAACTATCGTGGCTTTCCAATCGATACGGGAACCGTTGTCGCGCAAAAACTTTTAAATCCATCGAATCGTCTGCCAGCCGCAATGGCGTCTTGCAATATGTACGCTGAAAAGCAAGAGACGCTCTCGATTGGTCAGGCTGCGATGCGTGCGATTGAAAAGCATGGAAAGCGCGTCGCCGTAGTTTGTATCACGGGACTCTCATCGCGCTATCACACTGACGAAATTCCCTATGAGAAAGACGTGATTTCGTCACAAAAAGACGATGAGTGGAACCGGAAGATCCTTGAGGTTCTTGGCGAGGGCCGGCTCGAGGACATGAGCGAAGTGGCGCGTGAGTTTTCGCGGCAAGCCAATGCCGACATGGGCTGCCGCGGATTTTGGTGGCTCAATGGACTTTGCGGCAAGACCAATGATTTCACAGGCCGAGTGTTTGGCTATGAGCCAATCTATGGTAGCGGCGGTGCGGTCGTTGGACTTTACCCGAAGCGCAAGCTTCGTTCGATCCCGGGTTGGGTGAATGACGAGGCCGACCTTGTCGAGCGTTTTGCTGGAAAATCCAAAGCGCCAAAAGCGTCAGCGCCAGCAGTGCCGCTATCGCAAACCGCGCTGGATTCGATTGTGACCTTTGAGCCTGCGGCGCATGCCGCCGGCAATGTGAATTCCAGTAAGGCTCCTCCACCGGTTGGTCCTTATCCACACGCAAAGCGCGTTGGCGATTTTCTGTTCTTAAGCGGCGTTGGCCCGCGAAAGCCTGGAACAAAAGAGATCCCCGGCGTTCAGCTTGATGCTGATGGGCAAGTCATCGCGCACGATGTGGAGCTGCAGACGCGTTCGGTGATTGAGAATATCAAAGCCGTACTTGAAGAGTCGGGCGCGACACTGAACGACATCGTCGATGTGCAGGCGTACCTCACGGATATGAGCCGAGACTTTAAGCGCTTTAATCACGTTTATGGTGAATACTTTGGCTATAAGGGTGGGCCTGAGCCGACTCGCACAACGGTTGAAGTCACGGCCCTTCCAACGCCTATTTGTGTTGAACTGAAAGTGACGGCTTATGTCGGACAAAAGCGCTGATCTGTTTTCGCTCTCGCATGGTGCTTTTCGCTATGCGGATCGCGAAAAAATATTAAGCGAAGCCGCTCGTCGGGAGGCGGGTGGTGAGGCGTGGCCTGAGATCGTGCGCGACTTTCACACAAGTCAGCACTGGGGCTATGAGGTCCTCCCATCGGGACACGCGGAGACTAAACCGCCTGTCACCGAGAGCGATAAGAACGCACGCGAAGTGCGGGCATTCTTTTGGACAGCCTTTCAAAGCCTTTTGATTTTAAAGGCCTTCGTTCTTTACTTTGGTTTGAACTACGCGATCCACCACGACGACGCGAGTGGCTCGTTCTACGGCTGGGGCCTTGGCATTTCGGTGGCCTTTTCGGCCGGCTCGCTCATCTTTTTTGCGATCCGCAAAAGCCGCAGCCGGAGTTTTACTTAAAGTTCAAAACGGTAAATCGAACGTTCCGCCTCGGGATTTGAGAGCCAGTGCGCTTCGGCACGTTTGAAGCCCGCGTCGACAAAACCCTTTTTCAGCCCTGGCCAGATGACGTGTTCTTTATGCTTTTCAATTGCGCTTTGATCAAACGGGTAGGCCTCAATTGCTGTCCAGCCCTGCTCGCGCCCATAGGGCTTAAGCGCCTCAAGGATTTCTTTTTGTTGACCTTTGCCACGTTGGCTTGGTGCCAGCGTGAAGCACACAATGCCAGCGGTGGATTTGGCTATTTCACCTAAAGCTCCGGCTCGCTTCCATGGCCAGTAAAAATCGACAAGTGGTCCGACAGAGACCCAGGCGAGAAGTTCGCCGTTTCCATCATAGGCAAGAACGCCGACGTGAAACTGCGATTTCACTTTTTCGAGAACGATGTTGCGATTGACCTCGGGAGTTTCCTTCTTGCATTTCTCCCAGTCCGACATCGATGCCCACTTCTGATGCCAAAAGGAGCAATAGCAGCCGCCGCCGCTTTCACATCTTGTGAGCTTCTCGAAATCAGAAAAGTTTTCGGTGGAAAGTTTTTTGAGAGTCACGCTCATGTGAACTTCTCGGGAGCTTTTTGATAACGTTCTTTACAGCGCTTCGTGCAGAAGTAGAGCGTTTTCGACGCTTTTTTAATCGTGTTGGAGCAGCGGTCGGGGTTCTTGATCTCCCAAGTTGGGCAGACCACGCAGAAAGTCTTTCTGGTAGACGACTTCTTAGATGTTTTCGAAATGACTTTCGAATGACCTGCCATTTGAACTCCGATCTCGGTTTTTTGAGGACTATCCGTGGTGAGCCAATTGGCTGTCAAATGGAGTAAGGCCATGAGCGCCCCCGACGCAAGGCAACGGGGGCACCGGGATTGACAATTCTCCCGGCCGCCACATCTTGAGAAAAGTGAAGAGTTTTGCCATTGGCCTCTCATTATTCTGCGTTTACCTGATCAGTCCCGCCATCGCGACGGCGTGCTCGAGTGCGTGCGAGCGGCCGCGTTCGGTATTAGGGCACGAGTCGAGTAAAGTCAACGTCGCCACGTCGGCGAAGTCGACAGCGCCAAAGGCTGACTCTATAGACGGGCCCCCGTCGGCCTCTCTTGTACCTCGCGGCGTTTCTCTTCCACGTCTCAACGTGTTTTCAGTTTTTGAGCGGCAAGTGTCTCGAGTACCGGCCGCGAGAACCCATTTCATTTACAGCGGCCTCAGTCCTCCTCGTTTGTTCGTTACGACTTAGTTTTACGAACGGATTTTCAATCGCACGAGAGTGAGGATTTATATGAATATACGTCTATTTTCTATTGCCGTTTTAATGTCTGCGCTTCCGCTTCAGAGCTTTGCTGCGGGTCACGAGATCTCGCTGAATCACGCGGACTTCATTGCCGCTGAGAAAGTGTCGCCTTCGGGCGAAACCGTTCTCAACGTCAAATTGAGTAAGTCCGGAAAAGCGAAGATGAAAAAGTTGAATGCCAGCTCAGTTTCAAAAGAAGTTCACGTCGAAGTCGCTGGAATTGCCTCGGACTTTAAACTGAAAGTCCCGATTGTGGGCGACGAGATGCAAATGGGCCCGTACTCGGCAACCGAAGCGACAAAAGTTGTCGACGAGATCAATAAGAAATGAATTTTCAGGGGGGCCGAGACGGGCCCCCGTTTTTTTGCGAGAAGCGCTCTGCGATCAAATTCTTGTCACAGAGTCAAAGCGGATGCGAGAGCGTGAGGGTTCAAGAACATAACGCTGACTTGGAAGGCCAGAGTCGATTTCTCGAATTTTGAGAATCAGTCGTAAGCGGGCAGACTCATGCCACATGCCTGCTGCCGACTGACAGTCATAAGTCAGCGCGCCGTAGAAGTTCATATTGATGTCAGGATTCGGCAAAAATGGTCCGGTGAAGTGAGCGTAAGTGAGGTCATTCAAGCGTACATGAGATGCAGGTTGCGGACTTTCTTCGGAAAGGCATTGAACCTCGTTTGCAAAGTCGAAAAATTCGATCTGGGTGACGTCCTCGTGATCGCGGATCAAGGCGAGGCTAGAGAGCCCATTTCCCATATTTGTGACGGTTAGGCGGTAATGGTTTGAGAGGACGACGTCGTACTGAGATGCTTGTGCGTCCAAGAGCGAAATGATTTCTTTCTGGACGTCGTCGATGGCGTTCGAAAATGCAAATTCGGTTTTTAGAATTTCAAACAGCATATGGGTCGCTTCACTCAAGTTCAATCCGCGCAGTTCGCCCAATGGCATTTTAACCCATAGCGCCGCTTTATTGAATCGAACAGTGTTCTGCAGCAATTGCACTTCGTAGGTCTTTCCGGGCAGGTCCTGCTCGGCGACAAAAAGAAACTGTGAATTCTTAAGCCAGGTCTCAGCGTCTTCAAGTCTGATCCACTCTTCCACATGAAGTTTTGGCTCACAAGTGGGAAGACTGCGACAGGTCTTTGTCCAGATCTGCAGTTCGCGTTGAACAAGAAGGAAATTGAACTCAGAAAGTCCGCTGCCATTTCCGACGATGATTGGACCGGCCTGGGTACTGGATTGAAATCCAAAAATCGAAAAGAAAGTGAGAGCAAGGGTCAATACGACGTGTATCACGGACGACCTCCAGCGGGGACATTGGCGACGACGGCATAGGCATCGAGCGAGATATCAAAGACTTTGAATTGAAAGTCTGAGGTGAGGACCACAACATGCGTCGGAGCCCACATCACAGCTTCCATCGTCGGATTAAGTCGGGCGATATCAACGGTCACGGCGCATGTCAGGTCTGGTGTGCGGGCGCAGTTCATTTCGGACCGATCAAAACTCGTTGTGCCAGTCATGATGCTTTTATCCAGCATTTGTGCCTGATAGACAAAGAAGCCATCAATAAGATTCTCGGCTTGAATTCCAGGTAGGCGAATCTCAAATCTGAAGGTTGCTCCTTGAGAAATATAGTAGGCATTTGGGTACTTGTTTGGATCGAGCGGTTTTGCATCCAATATTCGAGTTTCAAGCCGAGAGATCGCGGGCGCGGGCTGAGGGTTTGAGAGTTTGATCGAGGCCGTCTGTCGAGGAATGCCTCGAAGGTAGTTTCCGTTAGAAAGTTTAAGTCCTACAGCCGCAAGGTCGATACTCAATCCGTCGGCCACACCCGTCGGCACTTGAAACTGTCCTTCGATTTCATACTCGGTCTCTGAAGTCGAACGGGTTATGCGACAATCGTGAGTGGTCAGCGTGAGCGGATCTCTTGTGGCATCGTCGGTCCAAGTTTTGTTCCCGACGAGTGCGCCACATCCAATGACTTTGAGCGCTGTTGGACTTTCGACTTTGGCTGAGAAATGCACAAACTCGCCGGCTTTTGCGGTTGAGGGAAGTGACGTGATCTCGATATCGAGATAGGCCGTCACATCGGGGTCGGTCGGATGAAGGCTGAATGAAACGATAGCGCTTTTTACCGAATCGGCACGAAGCGTGTCGTATTCAAGGTCTGTCGCACCATAGGTAATGACCTCTCGAAGCGCTGATTCGGACTCTTTAAAACAGCGTGAGATCAGACGAAACGAGACATTCACTTGTGTTGAGCTTCGTTTTACCCCAGTTGCGAGCCCTGACGACGACCAGATCTTCTCATCAGCCGCGCAAATTTTCTGCCCCTCACGTTCAAGCATCCAGAGCGGCTGAATCAAAATCTGTCCCGGCTGTTCGATCGCGATGATCGGGAAAAGTCCCTTTGGATAAGCCTTAGAAAAACCAGGCTGGATGGGTTGAGGGAAGTTCAGAATGAACATCGATGTCTCTTTAAGGCCAGTGTTGATAGGAACGAGGTTGCTTCTGGTTAAGCCCAACATCTGTGCGCCAAATTGATCGGGTGTGCGTCCCGCATCGTCCTCAACACCAAGATGGTGAACCAGTTCGTGCGAAAAAAGACCGATTAGGGTTTCGACATTCAAGTCCTTCACGCGAGCTCGGTTGATACGAATCGGTGCATCTGGCGAGAGCCCCGTCATCATCAAGCGATGCGGATCACCATCGACAGATGAAAATGCGCCGGGATTTGATGCTTCGTCTGTGAACTGAAGACTGGCGGCCGAATAGGACGATTCGTTGAGCACAATTTGTCGTGCGAAGCTCGTATGCTCTTGGCTGAGAGCGCACTCGTCTGAAAAGGTGCAGGCCTTGATGAGGTTTCGCGCGGACTCCCACGCAAATTGCACCCGTCGTTCGAGGAGCTGCTCATCTGTACTTTCGGCCGCGAGAGCTTGATTGGCAAGTAGGCTGGTGATGAGCGAAATTGCAGTGATGAGAAATCGTGACGAGTTCAGCTTCATTTTGAGTCGTCCTTCGTGAGAGGAAAAAACTGGATATTGATGGCGTAGAGCTGATCTTTTTCAGCGCCCTCTGCGGCTTCCCAGGCTTCTTTTAAAACAGCTTGAAGTTTGCCACAGATTTCTCGATATCGATCTTTGGGAATCGCGAGAGTCATCGATTGGAGATAGCGCCGATCGATGGGCACATCGTCGATGGTACGAAAGGCCTTTTGCATCATGTCCTTGTGATAGCGGCGAATGGCAGTCGCTGGGATGTCTGAATCGGTGAGCATCAGCTCGGGCCCCCTGTGCCCAGCGGCCCCGTTCATTTTGCAAAAGCCCAAGATCCATCAGGCGTTCAACGGCTCGTCGTGCGCGATCCGGAGAAAGTGCTAACGAATTGGCAATCCAGTCAAGGTTTGGGCGAAACTGTTTGAGATCCGTCATTTGCAGGATCGCTGTATGGTACCACTCGGCGATAACCTTGAACTTATCCGTGTCGAGTCGCTTGATTTTTGAAGTTTCCCGAGCTTTTGCAATATTCTGGAGAGCCATGTCGCGAGTCGCGCGATTCTGTTTTCCTTTGGCGAGATAGAGGTCTCTCAGCAGCGTTCGATCGCTCTTAGTCATCTTGAGACGAGTTGAAATCTTTTCGACAGTTGCAAGTGAGACACCGGACTTTAGATTCATCGATTCACTGAGACGTGAAGGGCTGAGGTCTAAATCGCGAGCAAATGCGCGAAGCGAGTACCGCGAGTTCCCGTCAATACGGCGCACGAACTCCTTCTTCAGAAAGTCAGGTACGGACTCGGACTTGAGCAGCTGTTTGGAGTCATACTTTTGCACGGCTGAGGGGCTATCATGGCGTTTTCTTGGTCGTCAATCTGGAACACGGCGGAACACTCAGAAGCTCCTCGATTTGTCCTGAACTCCTCTTCAATTCTAGGTTGGCTCCTGGGTCAGGCAATTCCCTCGGGATAAGAAAAATTTTACGAATGTTCGAAAGAACAAAGGAGATAGAGATGGCAATTCAAACAAAGCAGCGCTTGGAGTTGGCAAAGCACGCAGCCCTCCTGCTCGCCGCGATGGCAATCAGCGCGTGTCAGACAGTTCCCTATCAAGGACAGGCACGAGACGTAAAGCGTCGACCGGGAGAAGGCGGGGTGGTTGTGATTAAGGTCGATCATCGTCCAGAGGATCGCGACGTGGCAGAACAGAAAATGCGCTCCAACTGTGGAGCATTGGAAGTACGAGTTGAATCAGAAGAAGAAGTGGTCGTCGGTCAAAAGACTGAAGGCTCAAGCCGCGATACCAATCGGGAAGCGGATAAGCAGCAGGTTGGGTCACTTTTCGGAATTCCGGTCGTGAGTGGTGATGCTGGTGGTGTGGATTCACAAACATCGACGACGACGACACAGCTCAAAGAGTGGCAAATAGCATACAAGTGTGTCGCACCATCAGGTTCGCCAAAGAAAGTGAAATGAGGTTGAGCCATGAAGAGAAGTCTTACAGTTATTGCTTCATGTATAGCGACGATATTGATTTCCGCCTGCGAAAGTCAAAAACAGGAAGAATCAAATGATGCTGGAAAGCAATCGGCGGTCGATTTTAATGGCCAGTGGAAAACAGAGCTCATGGCATTTAAAACGGATCGCTGCGCCATGCGCGCGGATTTTAGCAATGATGGGGTCGAGTTTGTCGTTACCGACTTCACAATCGGATGCGTCACCGGAGGCACCGAGGGACTTTATTTGCCTCTACGTTTAAAGATCCTTTCGCGCAGCGATTTCACAGCGGATGAGCTTTCTGGGCTCCAAATGCCAGCGACAGCTCAGGTCCTCGCACTTGATCTGACATCACCGGGAGGTGGAATCAGAGACTTGCGTCCGCGCGGTTGGATCGACACATCAAGTCCAGCCGTTCATCGGATCGAGATTGCGATTCAGCCGCACGACGTATCTCTCTACAACAGTTTTCATTTGAAAGCTGAAGCCAAAGCGGGTGGGGCGCTTGAGGTGCAGTCGGTGAGTATGACCGATGGCTGGTCGGTGAATGAACCAATCCTATTTCAAAAAGGCACAGTGACCACTCCCGACTACTTGTACGGACGTTCTCCTTGGGAAAAATTCAATCTCCCGTACGGAGCCGTGGCGGCAGATAGCCTGCAAACCGCAAACTTTCTTTACTGCGTAGATCGAAAGTCCTCGCAGTTACTGGGAATCGTGCATCTGGCTGGTGTGCGCTATGCGATTTCGGGCGGTGCGATTGGTGAAGTCGGCTTCATCGATCGATCGGGAGAGAACCGAGGCTACATGTGGCGGACAGATTCAGGGGCGAGATCGGCTCACAAAGGCTTTGTAAGCTATTGGCTCAGCATGACCGGAGTCGGTGGTCGAACCAACTACTATTATTTCGAAGTTGCCGACGATGGACGCGGCTACCTGAGGTCTAGTAACGGGTATACCCGCATGCTGTGTCGGGCGACCGTCAACGACCCATTCCGCGGCTTCCCAGGATGGAATCCAGAATAAAGTTCTCTCCTGTCTGTCGCGGTGGCTTCGACCCAAGTCGCCGCGGCGGATATTTTCAGCCGCTTTGAAATCAACAGGTCGCTACTCAGCACTTCCGGCTTCGAGGTTCACGTTCGAACCGTCTTTCAATTCCGTGAAGACAATGGGGTAGGAGATAACCACGACACTGTCTTTTTCTGGCTTCGGAAAAGTCCAGGTTTTTGAACCGTTGAGAACACAGGCGATCAGAGCTTCGTTTTTTAAGGTCGTCTTCGTCTTATCGAGGACGGCTTTTTCAACCTGCCCCGCGGATCCGATCGTCCACTCGATCTGCAATTTGCCTTCGGTTTTTGGTTCTGTTCTGCGCGCCACGTTGTAGCAATCTCGCATCACGATCTCATGTTCGCGAACTGTCGCTCTGACTGCTTCACGAAATGGCTGTTCTTTCGGTTGGTCTTCTGATGATTTGAAGAGTGGGCCTTTGCTTGCGCACGCGACCAAGGTGAGGACACCCAATACAGAAGAGAAAAGCCGATGGTTAAAAGTTCTCAAAAAAGTCCTCGCATTTTGAAGGTGCTGGCCAGTCTTGGTCCTAAAAGCTGATCCCAAGATAGATATTCAGTCCGAAGTAGGCGCGATCTGTCAACGTTGCATCTTTCACTCTGTTCATACGAGATTGGGTGTCCAACTGATTGCTGCCTGAGAGAGACTCGTTTGTGATACTTGTCGACATCGGCATTGCGTAGCCGATCCAATCGATGGCAAGAACAACATCTCGAGACGACTCCCATTGATTTCCTAGTGCGATCACCGCAGCTGTGGACTTTCCCTCAAAGTCACTCGAGTCGGTATCGGTTCGATAAGAATAGGTAACACTTCTTTGACTCAAGCCGCCCTTGAGATACAGCGTCAAGCCCACAAAATACTTGTACTGGATACCGAAGTTGAGCCCTTCAAGATGTCGTCTTCCGGCATTATCGTATGAAGTATTAAAAATAGGTCTTTCGATTTCGAAAAGCATTCGCGAATTCGAATTCAGCTTTAGCTCGAAGGCTACTCCTGGAGTGAGTTCGGCACAGCATCCAACCGGTCCAGATTGTAGATTCACTCCGAGCGGTTTCGCTAAAACAGAGAACCTGCTATCTGGATTTGGCTCGTCTTCCGATGCCAGAGCAGATATTGGGGTTCCGAGAATGAAGTAGACGGAAGCGATCAATAGTGCCAGCATTCGTTTTTCCGTCATAGGTCTCCCGTAAAGGTGATGGTTTAAAATGGTAGTCTGACTTTTGAAAGTAGTCACATAAATCGGTGTCCAACAAATGGATCAATCCGCCAGGTGCCGCTATAGACGGCGATCCGGTCGTGAGGAACTGCGATGAAAACATTTTTAGCGCTCTATACCTGTGCTGAGGATAGCCAAAACCACGAAGCGTGGAAGCAGCTAGCGCCAGAGGTACAAAAAGAACGCATGCAAGCCGGCATGGCCGCTCGTGAGCAGTGGCTCGAAAAGTATAAAGAGCAGATTGTAAGCCAGGGCTCATCCTTGGGAGAGAAAACAAAGTTTGTCGATAGTCACGGAGTTCGCGATCTCCCTCGTCAGATGGGAGCGTTCATTGTCGTTCGAGCGCAGTCTCACGACGAGGCAGCGAAAATGTTTTTAGCGCATCCACACTTTGCGATTTTTCCTGGCGACGGCGTTCAGATCATCGAGTGTCTTGATTGAGCCTCTATTGGCCATGGCCTACGGCTAGGGTCTTGTGACCCTAAAGAAGTTATTCGAAACCCAGACGACTCTTGTTGGGTTCTTGCTCTCTTTGCAATCTCAACGAACTCATCGCGTGCTTTGCCAAAAAGCGCGACGAGGCGGTTGTGATCGTCTTCGTTGACGGCAAAGCTCCCCATGAAAAACTGGCAGGGCTTGTATCGAGCCGGGTGCTCAAGGATCTCGTGCGTGAGATCAAGTCCGACTCGGTAGACGCGAAACGACGTGAGGTCATACGGGTCCGGAGTCAGATGAATGTACTCCGTCACTTTGTAGCCATCGGTGGTCTGCGCTAAGATTCCTTGTTCAAGAAGTGCTTCAAGCTGAGACTCGATCTCGCGAATTGAGACGTCGTGAATGAGTCGCTCTTGAATCCAATTGGGATCAGCGCGAAATCCTTTTAACTTCGCGAGGTCAAGAATCGTCGATGCAAGCCAGTTCTGTAGAGTTCTCTCTGAGCCGATCGACGAGGTGTGGTCCGAGAGGTACTGCTGTAGATCAGTCTTTCTTGCTTTCAGCGAGCCGAGAATCCCTGAGTAGTATTCTTTAAGCATCGGCTCTTCGATCAAGTCGCGCGAAACAAGGGTTGCGAAGTATTGCATCTCTGAATCATCAAGCGAGAAGAGGCTAGAGATAGCAGCCACTTTGTCGAGACTGATGTGTCTCTTCTCATCCATGATGTGCTTCAGATAGGTTCTGTTGACCTTCAGTTTTGTCGCACAATACTGAAGAGAAAAACTCGGTTTCTTTTTCTTGCCGTACGCGAACATAGCTTTGATGAACGGGCGGTAGTTCGCAAACGTCGTGATTTCAGGTCTCATGGAATCCTCGGGTGCGCTCATCATTTCCACCTCGGGTGCGTCTACTCAGTGATCAGCTTGAGGATAGAATCGCGCTATGAGTTCAACCAATTGAAATGACGAGAAGATTGATAATCTGTCGCCTGTAAGACAGCGCTAAGTGCTGTCGTGTGGAAACGAGCGCTTTCATTTCTCATGCAGTGCGTTATCATGCGCGAACCCAATGAAGGAGTTTTACATGAAGAGTCTATTCGCACTTGTTGCATGTTTGTTTGTGCTGCCGCTAGGCGCATCCGCTTCGCCGAGCAAATCCGTTCAGTCAGTGAACTGTACTTCACCCGCCATGCTTGCTGGAGGATCGACGATCGTTGAGGGTCAGCTTGATCTGACACTTCAACCGAGCGGGCAGTTTCTTGCTGAGGGCAAGCTTGCAGTGTCGATCAAATCAGGCCGCCGAGTTCTGTATTCAAGTGAGGCCCTCAGTGTCCGCGGTATTTATGACAACGTCGGTGGAACTGAGTACGCGCATCTCGGCGCCGTCGATAATGCAGACGTCGAGAGTCTTTATTTGAACTTCAGTGAGAGCGATCTGAGCGGCGTTGAGTACAAAGGCGTACGTTATCCACTGAATTGCGTAAACTGAACGGCGTAAATTAAGCCCCTAGGCGTGTTCCCCCGCGCCGCCACGTGATTTGCACGTCACCCAGTGCCCCTGCGCTGGGTGTTTTTTTATCTCAAATGGCGTTTCTCAAACTCGTCAGACCTACAAGCAAGAGGCGGCCCGTTCGACAATGGTGTTCAGGCGCAGCGGTTTTGTCAGAATATGTTTGGGATAGTTCATGCGCTCATGCATCTCGTTAGAACAATCGGCGCTCATGACAACAACTGGAATTTCGCGGATACGCTCACACTGACTTTGTTCTCGACGAAACTCGTATCCATCCATGACCGGCATCTGTGCGTCTAGAAAAATAAGGTCTGGAAGCCGCGTCAGGCCTGTCAAAAGCGATAGCGCCGCTCGACCGTTCTCAGCGGAGATGACCGAAAATCCATTTCCCTCGAGTGCGGTGGTCAGGAGAAGACAATTATCAACGGAGTCATCGATAATGAGAATAAGTTTTTCAGCATTTATAATCATAGTGCGGTACTCCTACCACATTGGTCCGCTTGCTGTACGAAGATTGCTGGGCTCGTGATGCCGAGAGGTTTAAAATGCTATACGAATTTCTAGAGAGTCATCGCACCGAAATTTTAGCACTCGCCGAAGAGAAGACGCTCTTACTTGCGGGGCCGCTCCCATCCTCAATCGAGCTCGAGAGGGGATTGCCGGTTTTTTTCGAACATCTCATTCAATATCTCAGAAACTCGAGAAGAGACAATGAAGAGTCTAGGATCGTCGCAGGTGCAGCTGAGCACGGCCGCGAGCTCTTGCGACTCAACTATACGCTCTCCCATGTTGTGCACGCGTACGGCGCTATGTGCCAGGCGGTGACCGAGCTTGCGCAGCGTCGTCATGCGGTTATTTCTGCACAAGAGTTTAACGATTTGAATATGTGCCTTGATATCGCAATTGCCTCTGCGGTCTCTGAGTTTCAGTACCACTCGGTACAGGCCAGCGAAGAGCGCGAAGTTCAGCATTTAGGAATTCTCGTGCATGAACTGCGGAACGCTCTTTCAAGTGCGACGGTCGCGCAAGATATGATTCAACAGGGCCTAGTCGGGAATAGTGGAAGTACAGCAAAGGTGCTCGTCGCCAACTTGGCGAGAATGCGGCATCTGATCGATCGGTCGTTGTCGGATTTGCGAATGCGCGCCGATCCACAACTGCACATCGAAAAGTTCAATGTGATTGAACTTATGGATCAGATTCTTTTAACCGCTCAAGGTGAGGCTCGTACAAAGCGACAGACGTTAAGAAATGAAAGTGCAAAAGAAATCGAGCTTGAAACCGACCGTCAGCTCTTGCTTTCGGCGATCGCGAACCTGATTCAAAATGCGTTAAAGTATTCAAAAGTCGGTGGGCTCATTGTCGTTCGCGCGGCACCGTCTGGGAAAAATGTGGTTATTGAAGTTGAGGACGAATGCGGTGGGCTCAATTCTGACGCGATTAAAAACTTGTTTAAGCCGTTTGTTTCTGGTGGCTTCGACCAAACTGGCCTCGGCTTAGGCTTAACGATCGTTCAGCGAGCCGTCACCATGCTTCAAGGCAAGATCTCGCATCATAACAATCCGGGTAGAGGCTGTGGATTTCGAATCGAAGTCCCCAAGGTCCTTGTTCCTGTCCCCGCGAATCGCGCCGTCGAGGGCCTCTCCTCCGCGCATCCAAAACCCAGTCGTTCTTGAGTCAGAGAAATAGGAATCGTAAGGGTTCCCACTTTCAATGACCACGTCGCTGCCGCTCACTTTTCGATTCACGAGTTTCCACTTCGTCGAGAGCGGGCATATCGCGTTTTAAATCTTTTGAAAAAATGAACTTCCCATCAAGACGACGGCATTTGGCCTCATCGGTTAGCGAGTCCGCTCGGTACTGCACTTTGTTTATGAGGCAGGTCCAGCCAGAGTTCGGATACTTCTCAAGATGGCTCTGGAGTGAACTCGGACTTTCTTTTGCCTCCGGCCCTTCTGATTTTGCCACCGTTGGCACAATCGCCAAGATGAGACATGACAGGGAACAAGCAAAGAGGGTCTTCACAAAATTCATCGCAACTCCGTGGGCCGAAAGGTCTGGGACCTGTTATGTGTTAAGTTTAAAAGGACGTCGGAATCATGGGAAGAGAAAATGGCGGGCGGATAGTAGCTTTCCTGCGCCGTGATCTCTTAAAACCTACGTTGCGCCTATGCGCTGGTTCGGCCTCGCGTCGGCGCGGTGCCGCCATCGCACCACTTCAGAAAGTCGGCCAAATCATTGTCGGAGCCAAGCGCACCCACTTCATTGATCAAAGTCCTCGGTGCTAAACAGTAGAAGCGGCTCCGCGCGCGAGTGACGGCAACGTTCAAACGTCTTCCGTCTCCGAGGAATTCTTTTGCGCCGGTTTTAGCGGAGTTTCTCTCGACTCCGAACGAGAACACCATCGCCTCTCGTTCTTGGCCTTGAAAGCGTTCGACGGTGTCGACCGTGATTTTTCGTGCATCTTCAAGTCCCAGTTTTTCCTGAAGCTTGGCGCAGATGGCGCCAGCGTGCGCGCGGTGAGGTGAAACAACTCCGATTTCTCCTGATTCGAGTCCGCCTTGTCTTCGAAGGCCTGCGACAATTTCAGCAACCAAGGTCGCCTCAGTTGGATTTGCGTTCGAAGTCGAACGTCCGTTATGCGAAAGGAGGTTTACTTGCTCACCTTTGAGCATCGCGTTCGTAAATGACCGGCCCGTTAAGATGTCGCGGCTATGAACGCTCTCGTGCGGCCGCAAGCGTCCTTGATAAAATCGCCTCGACGACCAATCTTGTATGCTCGCGTTCATGCGGTACTGGGTTTCAAGCATCGGGAACTGACCGTTCGAAATCGCGTACGAGAAGATATCTTCGGCTGGCAAAGACGCTGTTGACGTTTGCATGACTGGCGGAAGTTGCCGATGATCGCCGAACATAATAATTCTGGCCGATAGTTTCGCGAGGTAAGGGGAGAAGAAGATCGGGACCTGGCTCGCTTCATCGATGATCAGAACGTCAATCTCTGGTGTTGAGCCCGAGAGCATCCACGAATGCATCGTCGCTGCGTAGAGCTGGTAGTGCCTTGGGCATTTGCCTAGGCTCTCATGAATCAGCGCCGTCACATCGGTGGGCGAATAGAGCGCGCTCGAGACCTTTCCGCTGTCGCTTGAGATGCGAACGCAGCGATCCTCGCTGACGCCTGACTTCAGGACTTTCGATAGGGCGTTGTCGACGGCCGCGTGCGATAGCGCAGCAAGGCCGACGCGCAGGCCTTGGCTCATCGCTGTCTTGATCAAGGTGATGAGAACGTGGGTTTTACCAGTTCCCGGTGGGCCCTGTATCAAGCCGTTCAGATCGTTCTCGATGATGAAGCGAAGTGCTTCCGTCTGCGACTTGTTGAGGCGCCCGGCTTGAGTGGTCAATGCCGAAAGGAGGTTAGGCCTGTTAATCGCGGTCCGATCGGGAACTGTCGGTTCAAGCGCAAACTCTCTGAGCTTTCGCGCAACGCGCCTATGAATGTCGGCCATGCTTGTCGGGAAGAGGAATAGCTCATCGCCCCTTTGCAAATCGAGTTTTCGTCCTGGGACGACGATCTCGATTCGTCCTGGCGCCGGGAACTGTACGGATCGAATTTTAGTCGTATTCCCATTTTTCTTCAGTCGGGTGGTGCCGGGAGCAACTTGCGCGATTTCGACGATATCGCCGACACGGAAGCGGCTGAAATAGATTTTTTCCGCCGTTAGAACTAAGTCCTCACTCGCGTTTCGCCCTGAGACCTTTAGCGGTCCTAAGATCTCGCCGCTTGCCGAAAGGTCATCGAGACCAGCCGAGTGAATCTGGGCAAAACGGTGATTGTCGTAGCCGATCTCTCGACCAATAAAATCCACGAGCTCCGCAATGCTCAGCTTGTCCGCCATGCCAACGCATCGGCTGATCGCTCTCTCTGACTTAAGATAAATTGATTAAGTCCACATTTCCTTCGCCAATACGTATCGAACTGCGACGGAGCGAATAAAACCTTAAGAAGCTGAGTTGGTGATGAGCTGTTTAGTTTATGCGTTGGTCTACAGTTTCGACCGTCCTTTGAGGGAATTCACCCCTGAGGACTTTGCTTAAAATAAGGTGACCACTGTTGGAGGAGCTTTGTAGTTCTGATGGAATACTGGCCTGAAATAGGCCTTGATTTAGACTCTGGAGAAATGACTCCAAGGCCATCAAAGCGGATTCGGGAATCTGATCATTCGAGACGCGTCGACCATCTCTTGAAAAATTAAAACCTTTGGTATCAGTGATCTGAAACTCATAGAGAATTTCCTTCATGAAGGTTCCGGCAAATCTCCAGAATCTATCTCGGTCGCTTAGGCCAGTTTCGCCTAGTTTTATTTTTGACAAAATGGATATCAATCTGCGTGCGCTGAACGTGGTGAGCCAGCTTCCTTCGGAAACAGGCAAGTGGCGATATACAGAAGTGGCAATACTGTGCAAGCTTGTGGGCGAAAGGCCCAGAAGAATTATGCGAGCATGAAGCTTGTTGGCGATTTCGACATAGTTCGATCTCTGTTCGGTATCCTTGTATCCTAAAGCGACAATATATGACGTTTTGTATCGAAAACGAAAAAGTAAAGTGTTGTAAATTGCGTCGCTGCCCAGTGCCCCTCTGTCAAAGTCTTCAACTATCTTAAGTTTATTTCCAGGTAGTACCTCGAGAGCAGATGAGAGTAGATACAGTGATCTGAATGCATTTGTTATGTAGAGCACAAGCACCATGGTGGTCAGAGAGGTGATGGCTGTGTTATTTCGCATGATCTTTTGGTATAGGTCTTCAAATGTTTGATCATATGAGAGAAATAGAAGCGAAGCCACGAAAGTGATAAAAACGCCTATTTTAAGATATGGGCTGATCAAATGGCTGTAAGCTTCATCGAGATTTGATGCTGTGCTTAGAGACACGCGTTGTGTGCGGGTAAAGTTCGGATACCTAGTTTTGTCTTTTAGGATCGTCGAAAGGAATGTGCTTTTTCCTGATCCCCATGGACCAATAATAAATGTGACGTCTCCTCTGAAGCGAATAGATTCGTTTAGGTGTGCGGCCGCATCAGTCCATTCACCTGGCATGTCGTCCAATGCTCTTGGGAAATCGCGGTCATCTGTCGCTAATAGGAGCATCTTTAATACACGTATCACTGGAGTTCCCCGAGGTTAAAAATGCGCGGGAGAGAAGAGGTCCACAACGTCAGTCCGCCTGTGGACTAACCAACTCGGCGAGTTTGGTCGCGACAACAGTCATCGTATCTTCGGCGGTGCTAAGTCCGCTTCGCGAAGCGAGTAACGGACTGACTACCTCGAGCTTTTCGTAGGTGGTATTGTGCAAGATTGGAACGAGCTGGTCGCGACGAAGAAGTGCCGAAAGCTCTTTATCTGCGATTCCCTCACCTTGTAGACGAACAAGCAGTGCTGGAGTCACCAAGACCAATCCGATTCGTGAATTCGCAAGACCCCTGTCGATAGCACGCATCATTGGCACGCCGAGCCCGAGATCTTTCTCGCTGAACCAAACGGAAACACCATGCGAAACTAATAGGTCGTGAAGCTCCTTTGCGGGACCTTGCCGATCATCCCACGCGTGGCAAAGAAAGACATCCCGCAGGTCGGGCTCTGACGCTCGCTTCTCGAAGTTTTCGCGGACCGGGGTGAGGGTGCGTACCTCTGCGGAGGTATACGCTACCGATGAACCGGACGGTGACCATCGCGGTCTTGCGCTGCTGCCGGAACTGCTTGCACCGCTTAGTGGTGATGAAGAGTAGTAGGGCGAATGGTAGGGTGAAGACGGGCGCGAGTATGACCCATAATTTCTGCTGCCTCTGCATGCGGGACAGTTCGCAGCTGCACTCGATGAACTGTGGCCTCTTACTGGTGCTGTACATCTTGCCATGCGAGTTGGTTACCAGGTGCGAAAACCACTCTCAAGCGCTAACGCGACGCTATCCTTTGAGTGATCCAGCCGAGTAGTCTGGTTTAAGGTTTCTTAGGTGGATTCGTTATTAGTGGTCAGACTAGGACCACGGTCGAGGGCGAAAAAGTCGAATACATTGGTAGGACTTGGACTGCGCCCCAGAACTTGGACAGTTAGTTTGTAGAGTTTAGGTGGTTTTTGATCCTCCGAATTTTCCCTAGGCAATGTGATACACTGTCAGGGCATTTTGGAGACGACCATGGCACGAAAGAAAAGAAGAACGTTCGAGGCGGGATTCAAACGGCAAATTCTCGCGCAAATTGATTCAGGTCAAATCACGGTAGCCCATGCCGCCAGAACCCACCAGTTGAGCCCGACTGTGATCAACTACTGGCGCAAGCAAGCCGAGAACGGAGCTATCTCTGATGGCCCAACCGCTCGCGAGAAACAGATGGCGAAAGAGATCGAAACGCTTCACGCGAAGATCGGGAAGCTCACGCTTGAAATCGACGTTTTAAAAAAGTTCGACGATTGGAAACGCGAGCAGAAAAGCTCGGTTCGTCAGTGATCACCGGACTCAATTTGCCTCGGTCAAAGAAGGCTGTGCGCAAGTGAACTTGGCGAGATCAACCTACTACTATCAGAAAAGACGAGCGTTGCTCGCCGCCGAGAAAGATCGCGGCGACGCGGATTTGAAGGACAAGATCGATGAGATCCAAGTCGAGTTCCCGTACTACGGCTACCGAATGATTCACCACGAGCTTGAGAGGCGCGGACATCTGGTGAACGAGAAACGAATTCGACGCGTGCAGCGAAAGTTCGGTCTTTTCGCTATGAGACTTCGCAAGTTCATTCGCACGACTGATTCGAATCACAGGCACCGTGTTTACCCGAACCTTCTTAAGAACCGGGCGTCGGTGAGTGCGCTCGATGAGGTGTGGGTATCGGACATCACGTATGTAAGAATCGACACAGGTTTCGTGTTCGTCGCTATCGTGATGGATCTTTGCTCGAGAAAAGTCGTCGGCTACGGCATCTCGAAAAATATCGATCGCGAATTGACGCTTGCGGCACTCGACATGGCGATTGAGTCGAGAAAACCCGACGTCGGTCTCATTCACCATTCAGACCGCGAAGTTCAGTACGCGTGCGACGATTACATTGAGTTGATGAGCGAGTGGAAGATGAGGCCATCGATGAGTCGAAGTGGAAATCCCTATGACAATGCGTACATGGAGAGCTTCATGAAGACACTGAAGTATAATGAGATTTACCTAAATCACTCACTGCTGACCGGCTGATTCATTAAACAAAACAAATAGTTGCCAGCCTTCCGCAAGGTTGGTTTGATTTTTTTGCGAAGAAAGATCAACGCCAAGGAAAGGCGGCAACTGTGAAGCAGGATTGCAAAGAGCGGTCGCTCTTTCAACTGATTGATCGAAAAATTCGATCCACTCGTTCAAAAATGGAAAATCGATCGCGGTGTAAGAACTTTTTCGACCTGGGAAATGACGCAAGCTCTTTTGTCGTGTTTCGTGATGCGACTTGGATCGTTTCGAGAAGTCGAGGCCGCACTGAAAATTCCTGACTCAACTTTCGGCGACGCGCTGAGAGATCGGCACTTCGGTTTTTTTCAAGAACTCTGCGATCTTATTCTCCTCGAGATTCGCGGTCGAACAGAAAGTCGAAAACTCAAAAAAGCAATTCGTGAAATTCTGGCCATCGACTCTTCCGAAGTTCGAGTCCACGGAAGTCTTTTTGGCGAACCGGGATGGAAACAGAAGTATACCATCGGCCACAAAGCAGCGGCAAAAATTCACGTCGTTTGGAATGTCGACGGCGAATGGATTGATGATTTCAAGATTACGCCGTGCTGATCTGGCGACTCCACGGTCAGCTTCCAACTTCGCATTTTACCTATGAAAATGTACGTTTTTGATCGTGCATACAACGACTTTGGCTTTTGGCAGAAAATCGTCGCCAATGGATCTGACTTCACGACGCGGCTGAAGGCATCAAAGACGAATCGAGATCTTGAACGAAAGGTTTTGCGCGGGCAAAAAGAAAAATCCGGGGTTCTGTACGACGAAGAATATATTTCGACCGCACCCGCGGCAAAGTTCTCGGCGATAAAACTTCGTCACATTATTTACCGCGACAAGCTGACTCAGAAAGTCTTCCATTTTGTGACGTCGGATCAGAAAGCCAGCGCTAAAATGATCGCGAACATTTACAAACGTCGGTGGGCAGTCGAACTTTTGTTCCGTTGGATGAAAGGACATCTCGATATTCGTCGGCTGCCGCTAAAAACTCCGAACGCGATCCATACTCAACTTGCGATCGCAGTTCTTGTTCAACTTCTTTTGCAGCTGAAAAAGATCATTTCGAAGTTTAAAGGAACTTTGTGGGAACTTCTGCGCGAGATGCGAACCGCGTTCGCGCGAAAAGTCCTTCAGGGATGCGGGCCTCCGGACGGCTGCCGCTGGAGCGCCGCTGCCGGCGAGGATCTCGCGTTATGATTTCTTAAGAAATAAACCGGTCAGCAGTGTAAATCACTATGAATCTTGGAATGACGTCATTGAACGAGTTCCGGAGTTTATCGAGGAGGTGTACAACAAAAAAAGATTGCACTCGGCACTTGGCTACGTTACCCCGAACGAGTACGAGAAACTTATCAAACCGAAGAGGACAAAACCGCACCTAAAGTCGAAGCGTTAACGGGAATCGGCGGTTTGGCCTGCTGATTTTGCAGTCACGCGCCCGGGTTTTAGCGGTGGCAGCGCGAGTCCGGCTCAGGTCGAAATCAGCAGGTCTTCACCCGTTGGGTGAAGCGCAGCACGAATCGTTTTCATAAAGATCATCGTCGATTATATTGTGCGAATATGAGCACTCATCTTGAATTTCGCCCGGAATTTCCGCCCCTGGTTCCGACCCGGCAACGCCTGACCTCAGCCGCTGGTCTCGGCACTCTTCTTGAGGCCTTCGACGAGTCACCGCTTCGAGCGCCATTTGCGGCGGCGTTGCCGGAGCGGATCTCGCCACGCAGTTCAGGTGCGTACCGCTTGGGATTGATTCAGCTTGCAAGCTTTCTTCAGGGGCACGACTGCCTGGCAGACCTTGAGCGGTTTCGTAGTGATCCAATGCTTCATGAAGTGATGAAGGGTGAAACGGTCGCTCCGCGCACGACGATGGGCGATTTTCTTCGCGACTTCGAACCGGAGAACCTCGAATCAATGAACGGCTTTTTAGCGGTGCAAGCAAAGAGCTACCGCGTGCAGCTTGAAAAGATGCTCAAAAAAGCCTTCAAACCGTCGCTTGCGCCGAGGCTTGCCATCGACTCAACGTCGCATGTTCAGCGCGGAACAAAGATGGAGGGCCTTGCATACAATTACAAGGACGAGTGGTGTCTTGATAGCCAGGTGATCTTTGATGAGCTGGGATTTTTCTCGGACCTTGAGCTTCGCCCTGGCAATACGAAATCGGGCGTTGGAGCTTCAAGTCAAATTCGCCGGGCGTTTTCATCTTATAAATTCAGTGACGAAAAGTATCTTTCGGCCGATTCGGCGTACTGCAATCAAGATGTGATCACGACATGCCTGTCGGTTGGCGCGAAGTTCACACTCACAGCTCATCAAGGAACAACGGGGTGGGAGAATCATATTCCCGAAATCACTGAATGGATTCCATGGACGTATAGCAATGATGAAAAGGCGCAAGCAGCCGAGCAGGGCCAAACACTTCCAGCAGTTGAACTTGGCCGCTTTCACTGGCGCCCATCATGGAACGAAGTGCTTTGTTTCCCGGTGGTAGTGAAGCGCATGCGCAGGTCTGAGCAGCTTTCGCTGCTTGATGGGGAATGGAAATACTACGGTGTGATCACGAACCTGAGTCTAGCGGAGCGCAGTTATCAAGAGTTGATCGAGTTTCACAACAAGCGCGGGAATGCCGAGAACTTTATTCGTGAGGAAAAGTACGGCTACGACCTCAAACATTTTCCGTGTCTTGAGCTCAAGGCGAATCACGCGTATGGGCTTCTTGCAATGGCGGCGCACAATATCCTGCGCTGGATTTCAATCCACGACAACCCTTCGCATCCGCGTTTTGCTAAAGGCCTTCGAACAAAGTTCATCCATGTTCCCGGAAAAGTTGTTTCGCACGCGCGAACTCTCGTGCTGCGAGTGAGTGAGCATGTTTTTAAGGAGGTGAATCGTTTACGAGAGGCATTGGAGTTAAAGCCGTACAGTTCTCCAATCCCCGAAGCTTGCGCTTCGGGATAAAATGGTCAGATCTTTGAAATTCGAAATTTGAGCTAGAAGATTTCAATCCACCGATTGTGAATTTCGAGGTTCAAAAAATTCGGAGGACAAGGATTTGAACCCACGGCCCTTAATCAAAATCTACAGTACACACCGCAAAGGGCTTGGTGCGCCCAAAACTCACCCAGCGGCCCAGACGATGAGCTCGCCGCGGTTCAACCACTCATCAAGATCGCGATGTGACCCCGAAAAAGGCATGCGGGGGCCTCCGGCTGAATCGCACTCGGCCGGGATCAAATTTCCAGCATTCAACTTTTTAAAAATCGCGATCGACTCGGCCAAACCGCCGATTCGGGTTCTGACATATGGTTACTCGGTTTGATTCAATTTCTTTCAGGGATTTTAGAGACTTGAACCATGTCCTGGTTCCAAAAAATTGGCGGGGTGGACGGGGCGCGAATGAGCGGTTTTCCATCTCGT
Source organism: Bdellovibrionales bacterium (assembly GCA_016713885.1). GTDB lineage: Bacteria > Bdellovibrionota > Bdellovibrionia > Bdellovibrionales > JAMPXM01. The sequence continues at coordinate 387,343 of JADJOF010000003.1, forward strand.
TGAATCGATTCGTAAATTCAATAAATACAAGGGCTTACTCGCGTACCTAGAGTGCAAACAAGTGCACCAGCCTGCCAAGATATCTCGTCTGCTGTCCCCTAATTGAATTGCTGCGCCCCTAGACAAGTGCATACATAATATGTACAATGGGTTCATGCAGTTTGAGTGGGACGAGAAAAAGAATAAGGCCAACCAGAAAAAGCACCATGTCTCATTCGAAGAAGCGCAAACCGTGTTTTTTGACCCGATGACTAAGGTCGCCTCCGACCCGGATCACTCGGGTTCAGAGGATCGGTTCATCGCGGTCGGTCATAGCTCGAGTCATCGCTTACTGCTGGTAGTTCATTGTTACCGGGATGAGGAAAGCGTGATCCGAATCGTGAGTGCGAGAAAGTTAACCCAGTCAGAACGGAAGCAGTTCGAGGAGGGCTTATGAAAAAGAATTACGATCTCAAAAAAATGTCCTGGAAGCCGAATCCCTACCTAAAGGCTTTGAAGAAGCCGGTCACTATCCGCTTCGATCAAGACATCGTCGAGTATTTCAAAGAACTCAGCGAGCAAGAAGGCGTGCCCTACCAGACGCTGATGAATCAATTCCTCCGCTTCTGCAAAGAAGAGGGATTGAAGCCGACGACAAGTTGGAAGAAGAAAACGGCGTAAAGAAGCATGGCGAAGCAAAGCGACCTAGATGCATTTAAAAAACTACTCTCCGATTTTACCCCAGCGATTACTACGTTTGAAAGATCTCTGCTCATACCGGAAATAGTCGGACGGCTCAGCTATATCCGCTCGACTAGTGTTGAGCTTCGCGCAATCTGTGCCGAACCAAACTTAGCGCAAAGGATAGATGCTGATATTAGGAGTCTTGTCATTCCTGAACGGTTTAATCTGACAGCGCCACCGCCCGAAGTGGGACAGGCATATCTAAATGGCCTATCCAGCCAACTTCAAGAGCAATACATTGATCATATTGATAAGCTCCTGGCGGCCTATCCCGTCGCTCAAATAACGACCGACTTCGATACTCTTACCGACTTTATCAATCGCTCTCGAGGTATATTCGAAGCGTTTGTTTCGCTCGAAAAAGTACTCTTTCAATATTCTGTGCGACGTTTTTTGTCGGTCGTTGATACAGCTACAGGCCAAGCCATTAGCACCGAACCTCAAAGTTTAAGCTTTATTCTCTCGCCGTTTCAAAACCATGTTCAAGAGATCGCACGCGTTTGTGAAGCCACCCGAGCTTCGATCGATGAGTGGGCAACTCAAATTCGAAATCAAAAAGAGCGACATGTGGACTTGTTAGTTAGCGTATCCGAAGTTGCTGCCGCAAAAGCTCAGGCCAGTGCTGCCAGGTATTCGCTCGTCTTTCAAATTGCGGTAATCGTTTTTGCTGTCGCACTTCTTTTCGTAGGCAATTGGACTGCTCTTTTAGCGGAAAAAAGCGCGCTCGAAACTGAACTCCAAAGTGCAAAGAGCGCCGAAAACATTGCGCGATTGGAGCTTGAAAGAACTCGAGGCGAATTGATCAAATCTCACGCCGAAATAAAAATGCTGCACGATAAGCTGCCAAAGAGTAGAGAAGCAAAGCCTGGCTCGCAGTGACTCTAGATAACAGAGAAATTTCATTTGTTTGCTGGCTTCTGTTGCTGGGCTTTTTCGCAAGTCTTGAGCCAAAAGTTCGTAAAGCGTTCTCTAAATTCTTTAAAGCGCTTTTTCAGCCGAACCTCTTAGTTATTCTGTCGGCATTCACCATTTACATATCTCTCGAAATTTTTATTCTGTCAGCCATAGGCTTTTGGTCGGTCAGTTTTCTAAAAGAGACATTGCTTTGGATTTTTCTCTCAGCTACGGCACTTTTGTTTGATCTAAACAAGAAACTTGATTCGCAATCAAACATCTTCGGCACAATAGCAAAAGACCAATTCAAGTTATCAGTAGTGATCGAATTCTTGGCAGGAATTGGAGTCGGACCGCTGTGGCTGGAGCTTCTTCTAGTTCCGTTTGGCGCGATTCTCGGTGGGATGCTCGCGTTTTCTCAGAAGCCTGAATATACAATTCTCCGGCAACCGCTCAATTTTGTTCTCGCTCTTCTTGGAATTTGGATTTTGGCCACGGCGGGATTGAAAATTTCCGAAGCACCCACAGAGTTCTTTTCTGTCGAGACTCTTAGGTTGATATCCCTGCCATTGGTGCTAACTTTCTTTCTCTTTCCCATTCTGTATGCAACCGCTCTACTTTTTATTTATGAACAGCTCTTTGCACGAGCAAACGCTAGATTTAAAGACAATCGAGAACTACGCATCTTCCTTAAGCGAGAGTCGCTTAAGACTGGAGCTCTCCGTCTACGTCGCTCGTATTTAGTGATGAGATATCTGTCCGCTGGCATGTGGAGTTCGGAGAGTGTCGAAGATATCCAAGGCTTGCTTGATCAAGCGAAGAAGCACGGTGCTAAAAAATTCGACTTCGAAGACGTGATTTACCCAAATTCAGACGCAGAAACTCATTAAAATTCAATTGGCGAACCGCCTCCACCATTGTCCAGTCGTCAGAGCCCCAGTACATAGTTAGACTGAATAAATGGAATCTCCACGACCCTTGGCAAGTGTTGTCGTCCATTCACCAGAGGAATTGAGATGCGGCGATCTTCTTCTGCGCCGTCTTCATAACTGCGACTATCTGATACTTCATCATTACGGTTGCTATGCCGGACAAGACTTCTACGGTAACCACTTGGTCTTCGAACATCGGAAAGGCAGTTCACCTCGGTTAGTTACGTTTCAAGCGTTCGCCCTTAAGTACGAAGTGCTGCGTGAACCCGTGTTGAACATTGATCGAAAGGCTGCAAGAAGGCGAATGCTAAACCTCGTATCGGCGCAAATCGGTTATCAAGAGTTGCTGTTCAACTGCGAACACGCCGCCAGGTATGTTGCAGAGGGGAAATCCTACAGTTGGCAGTCTCGCTCCGGATTCGTTTTCTTAGCTGCATGCGCGTTACTCGTGGTTCTCGCTCGCGATTGAGAGCAACTGGAATTGCGCCGCGTTCCGCAACAGAAACTCACCGAGCCATACGTCCAGTCATGCCGGCGTAGTTTCCTTAAACAGCTAAAGTTTTATGCCTCGAAATACCGAAAACATTTTGATGAGCAGCACTAGATTTGCAGCAAATGTAGCCGTTTACTTTCGGGATTTTCTCGAAACGAACTTTCATAAACGGAAGGCACCGAAGAGATCCATCAAAACAAGAAATGAAAAGAATTTTCTCGTTGGGATCAATCTGCGAACCTTCAACGACCTCCGCTCTCAAATTTTCAAAAACGTCTCTCAGAATTTAGTCAATCCAATCACTATTGAAAAAGGACGCCACAAGCACGGGCTTTCTGATACCAATTGGCAAATTATCAATCGGTACTGTGAAACCATCAAAGACTCCGATCTTCAGTCGGTAGAATCTGAGCTTGAAATATTCGCTAGCGAATCATTAAAAGCTCACCCCGAGGATCTCGAGCAGGCGAAAGATGTCATTGCTGAGCGCATCACGATAGCAATAAGCCGCACGTTCTTTGAGCCTCTCAACACCTTAATTGGGCCTAGTTTAAAAGCCGCTCATTCGTTTGATGAGGAGATGATTGCAAGTATCTTCGAAGAACTTCGAAGTCTGTTTGGTGAAGCCGCGACTACGCTTGCCTCAGATTTTGTGATTGCAAATGTCGTCGAGCAAATCTCAGCGCCGCTTCGAATCTCGGGCCTAATCGGCACTCGTACAATCAAAGACAATATTAAAACGTACTTCGAAACGATTACGTCCGAAGATCTCTATTACGAACTAAATGAACTTGCAAGCAACTTGACCGATTTCGTCGATCGGAGCCACCCAATTTCATGAAACGGATCCACTCGATTTCATCAATCGGAGCCACCTAATTTCATCCAACGGATCCACTTGTGATGGATCTGGCGGATTTGATTCAGAGCATCAGCGACAACCAAAAACACGAATGCTGCGATCGCCACCGGGGGTGACTGATGGCGGCGGTAAAGGTGTCGATTGCGATGCAGAAACAGATTTTGGAGCTTCATTCCAAAGGCATAAAGTCGCGGCAGATCGCGAAGATTTTGAAGGTCGGCCGCAACACGATCCGTCGGGTCATCAAGCGTGGCGAGCTGACGGCACCTGGCGCTATTGAGCCAGATTGGTCAAAGTCGATCGACTGGGAAAGGTTCGGCTCGAAGTTTCTCGCGGCGTTCAATTGAATGTTCTGGCGCGTGAGCACGCGGGCCAAACGATCAGCTATGTGCAGTTCTGGCGACAATTTCGAAAGACGTATCCAGAACTTCCGACGGTGACGATGCGGCTAACGCATGTGCCGGGAGAGAAATGTTTCTTCGACTACAGCGAAGGCATCGACATTATTTGCCGCGAAACAGGCGAAGTGAAATCAACGTCGTTCATGTGTGGTGTCATGGCGATGAGTTCGTACGCCTATGGCGAATTCACATTCACACAAAAGCGCGAAGACCTGACCCGCTCAATGGAGAGTGCCTTTCGATACTTCGGTGGCGTCACGCCCTATGTGACAGTCGACAATCAAAAGGCTGCAGTTGACCGCGCGCATTGGTATGACCCTGACGTCAATCCGACATTTGTGGACTTTGCAAACCACTGGGGCTTTGCCGTTGTACCCGCGCGGCCATTTCGGCCGCGCGACAAAGGCGCAAACGAATCTGCTATTGGCGTCGTACAGCGGCAGTTCTTCCAAGAGGTACGTGAGCGCAAGTTTTACTCGCTTAGCGAACTCAACATCGCCTTTCGGGAGTATCTTGAGCGGTTGAATGGCACGCTCATGAAGGACTGGGGTGTTAGTCGCCGCGAGCGGTTCGACGGCGAGCGTTCGCTTTTAAAGCCATGTCCAAGCGAGAACTGGGAGCAAAGCGAGTGGCGAAAAGCAAAAGTCCATCCGGATTGCCATATACAGGTTTTAAAAAAGAGCTACTCAGTACCATTTCAATTTGTGGGCCGCGAAGTTCGCGTGCGCATCACGGCAAGGCTCATTGAGATTTTCGATGAAGACCTCAATCCACTTGCCTCACATAGTCGTCTCCTAGGGAAAGAGGCCCATTCTACAAATTTAAGTCACTATCCGGCTGAGAAGCTGGCGCTCACGCAGTTCTCGATTCAGAGCGCGCTTCGCCAGGCTGAAGCAATTGGCGAAGAGACGCTGAAGCTCGTAACTGAACTTCTCGGCGGCGCGTTTCCACTCAAACACTTGCGTCGGGTTCAGGGAATCTTGCGGCTTCATGAATCAAAAAGAGCGACAACGGCGGGTCTCGAATATGCAGCAAAGGCGGCACTGACATATAACCGGCTGCAGTTTCCCTACATCCAAGCGACGGCCGAGTACTTCGATAAAAATGGCGGAAGGCCGTCGCTGGTCCGTGCGGCACCAAGGCGAGATGCAAATGATATCTACGTACATGAGCACACCCAAACAAATGAGGAGAGATTCGATGATCAATGACCAGATAAAAACAACGGCGCACAGCTTGAGGCTGTTCGGCATGCATGCAAACTTCGAAGCGAGAGCAAACCAGGCCGCAGGCCAGGGCTTGAGTCATCTCGAGTTTCTGCGGCTCATACTTGAAGATGAGGTCCTTCAACGAAAAGAGCGTGTTGCGAAAATGCTGACGACTCGCGCGAAGTTTAGATCGGCCGTTGAGCTTGAAGATTGGGACCAGACATTTGACCGCGGGCTTACAAAAGCAAAACTTCGCGAAATCTCAACTCATAGTTTTGTGCAATCAAACGAGAACCTCCTCATTCTCGGAAAGACCGGCGAGGGAAAAACTCATCTTGCAGTCGCCATCGGTCGCAGACTTTGCGCCGACAACATTTCCACATTGTTTATCCCGGTCAGTTTTCTTTTCGAAGAGGTTCAAGCGGCCCGAGCTTCAGGCAAGTACCTTGGCTACATCAAACGTCTCAGCAGTATCCGCGCATTGATCTTGGATGACTTTGGGCTTCGCAACTACACGCACGACGAGGCCACTGTGCTCGTCGATCTACTCGAGGACCGACATCGTAAGGGGCTCGGTCATTGTGACGTCACAAGTCGACCCTCGCGGCTGGACGAAGCTCTTTGAAGATCCAGTCATTGCCGAGGCCATCGTCAATCGGCTCGAACACCCAAGTCAGCGACTCAATTTGAAGGGCGGAAGCTATCGCGAAAAACTTCAAACGAAGCTACCTGCGGGAAAAAGACTTGAAGCAGAACGGCTGCTCAGTTAGGAAGCACGTCGCTGGCGCTCCGGTGGCTCCGATTGGTGAAATTGGCCGGCTCCGTTACGCGAAATCGGACACAACTGCGAGATTCTCGATAAGCAGCAGCTTTATCTATATCTATTCGAAATCAAATTCGGAGGGTCGGCGTATCCGCTGTTCTACGTGCCAGCCGAGCTGGTACGCGCATCTGAGGCAGCGACTGTCAGCTTTGATAATGCGATTTACATCAATAAAAAGGCAATCGATTTCATCGTCGAAAATCTCAATAAGCAAACTGACAAAAGAGGAAAAATTAAGTCGGCCGATGAGCGCATCATCCATTTGGCGGACGATGAACTTCAGTTGACCGACGTGATCGAGAACGTCTCGAACGAACTACTCAATTACTGTGAACTCGACGGATTGTTTGATCTTAAGTCCTCGCGCATTCAGAGCTTTAAATCCCATCAAGTAGCGATCTCGAATTCGTGTCATTTTGCTCTGTTCGACAAATCTGACGAGGCGCTTGTAAATGATTATGAAGAGCTGATTGGACTTCTGAATGTTGGTGGCGATCTTGGTCTGACATTTCAAAATTTGCTCGAGGCCTTTTTAACTCAAGAACCTGTAAGCGTTACGTCCGAAGTAGATCGCGAATGGGATGAAGTCGAGGTTTCGGAAAAGTTAGTCAACATCAGTCCAATACCTCTTAATGAAGAGCAAAATCAGATCATCAGGGCTCTTAATAAAACACAATGTAAACATCTCGTTGTCCAAGGGCCACCAGGTACCGGCAAGAGTCACACCATTACCGCTCTAGTGTTCAATGCTATCCTCGAACGAAAGAACGTACTCGTTCTTTCAGATAAAAAAGAGGCACTCGACGTTGTTGAAGACAAGATCACCGAGACCTTGAACAACGTTCGCCTGACCGACGAATTCCAGAATCCTATTCTAAGATTGGGAAAAGCCGGAAATACTTACTCAAAGATTCTAAGTAGCGAAGCTCTCTCGGATATCAAGAATCACTTTAAAGCGGTTAGCAAAAATCGAAACTCGCTCGACCATCACGTTCAGCAGGTCACTTCGAAGCTAAAGGAAACGATCGCTCGAGAGATATCCGAGTATTCTACAATTGAACTGAAGGAACTCGCAAAGCTAGAAGAACTAGAAAATCTAATCAAACCAGACTCTGATCATTTCGACATTGATGAGCTTCTTCGTTCAGCACCAGAATCGGTCGATGACCTAGAAAGCCTTTTTCAGTTGACCGAAGACCTTGGTGAGATCGTCAATTCAAATGCGTCAAAAGTCACCATGCTATTGGAGCGATATCAACTAGGAAGCCTGAGTTCCACATCACTAGATTCGCTGCAAAACCTAATTGAATTCGTCGCTGAACTAAAAGCCGCAAAAATCGATTTCGCTGCTTTGCATGCGATTGGCGGGCTCAACTTGCAAACGCTTGATCGTTTAAAAGCAATTTGCGCACAAACAAAAGAACTTAGCAGCGGACTGTTCGGGTACTTATTCAAAGGGAAGGCCCTAGCTGAACTGCTTGCTACGTTTAGAAGTCACTTCTCTTGCCCGGAGATCGTAAACTTAAAAGTTCAGGTAGGAACCCTCGAAAGAGTCATCCAAAATTTCGATCTCTTCAAAGCACATGTCGCCAAATCAAAGGTGCCCAAAATTTCCAGTGATAGTATTGCGACTGTCGCAATAGAAATGTCGCAAATCGATCTCGACGAACTGAAAAACGAGATTTCCGAACTAGCTAATGACCTCCAAGAAGTGGCGAGCTTTATTGCCGAATTTCCGTCTACTGCGAGTAACCTGAAAATCAAATCGCCTGAAGAACTGCTTAGTTCGTCGATTCCCGAGATTGGACAGGATTCGTTCGATAGAATTCGAGAGTATCTTCGTTTGCGAGCTAAACTTGAATCGTCCTTCAAGTCCCTTCCGCGATACGACTATCTTCAAAGTCGGACTGCAATAGAACGCCTTTACACAGTACAGATGACTCATGTTCTAGATGAGAGAGTGATCAATTTCTCAGAAAATCAGAGCGCTAGAGCGAAGACCCTCAAGAAGATCATTTCGTCGAAGAAGCGCTTTCCTAAAGAAGAATTCGCTTATTTAAAGGAGGCCTTCCCTTGCATTATCGCGGGTATTCGCGACTACGCGGAGTACATTCCTCTTGATGCAGGACTTTTTGATCTCGTCATTATCGACGAAGCTTCTCAAGTAAGTATCGCGCAAGCCTTACCTGCGATTCTCCGCGCAAAAAAGGTCGTGGTTTTTGGCGATAAGAGACAGTTTAGCAACATTAAATCTGCTCAAGCTAAGTCGGAAGTTAATCATCAGTATCTACATGGCATTCGATCCGCCTTTGTTGAGAACCGAACTCCTAGCGCATCTGAACTCGAAAGACTTTCAAAGTTTGATATCAAAACTTCCGTTCTCGATTTCTTCGAATACATTTCGAATTTCAACATTATGCTTAAAAAGCATTTCCGTGGTTATCGTGAGCTGATCTCTTATTCCAGCAAATACTTCTATCTGAATCGCCTTCAAGCAATTAAGATTCGTGGCAAATCCATTGAAGACACGATCGAGTTCGTTCTTATATCTCACGATGGAAAGCTTGAGAAAGTCGAGAACACAAACTCTCTTGAAGCTGATGCGATTCTAAAATATCTCGAACGCCTTCTTATCGAAAAGACACCGCCGTCCGTAGGTATAATCACGCCGCACACCAACCAACAGAAACTCATCTACGACATGGTTGCACGCCATACAAACTCCGAAGACTTCGCTAAGCGGCTTCGATTAAAGGTAATGACATTTGATACGTGCCAAGGGGAAGAGCGAGATATCATTCTCTATTCAATGGTAGCCAATCCCGCCGACGATAAACTCGGATATATCTTTATCAAGAGTCTGAAAGAAATCGATTTTGATGACGAAAGTAAGATTAAGGCTCAGCGCCTCAATGTCGGCTTCAGTCGCGCCAAAGAGAAAATGGTCTTCTTCGTCAGCAAGCCAATCGACCAATTCACTGGAGAGATCGGAGAAGCGCTTCGTCACTATCACAGAACTCTTGAGTCAGCTAAGTCTTTGCCCGACGCGAATTCCGTGGATTCGAAATCTCCCATGGAAGCAAAAGTGCTTCAGTGGATTCAGGAAACAAGTTTCTTTAAAGAGAACGCTCACGCAATCGAATTGAAAACTCAGTTCCCGATTGGGGAATATCTTAAGCAGCTTGATCCGCTTTATGACCATCCAAAGTACGTCTGCGATTTTCTTCTAACTTTTCGGGACGAAAATCGGAGCGCACATCACATTGTTGTCGAGTACGACGGATTTAAAGAACACTTCTCGAACTTGAGCCAAGTTGGTTCTTTCAACTATGGGTCGTACTACAAAGACGAAGATGTATTCCGCGAAAAAGTACTTGAGGGTTACGGGTACAAATTTCTGCGAATCAATAGATTTAACGTCAGCAAGAAGCCGATCGAGACCCTTGATCAACGGATTAGATCTTTAATCAAGAATACGCTCGTCGGAACGAATCCCGCATTCATTAAGGACCTTCAAAATATCGTCGCGGACCTTGAAGATGGAAACCTGAAAGAGTGTTCAAAGTGCGGAAAGCTCAGAGAACTTTCGGAGTTTCAAGATTCAAAACTAATTAGTGGAACTGGAAGAGTATGCCGGTCGTGCAAACGAATACCAGCCCCTCGAAAACGAGAGCGCACCCGACCGACAGTAATTCCTACTCCAAAAGCCACTGGTACAGCCTCATCTAACGCGTGCCCAAAGTGTGGAGGGTCGATGCGGGAGCGCAGTGGTCGCTACGGAAGGTTTTTAAGCTGCAACCGGTTTCCGGCTTGCCGTGGGTCTCGAGATATTGCCTGAAGGAGAGCGCTAATGACAGAAGTAGAGATGCTGTTTTTGATATGGGGAAACGGTGCTGCTTTGTCTATGGCTCTTGTTCCAGTGCGCAGGCATATTATTGAGGCGATGGCACAATCAACCTTTCCAGAGAACTATGATCCGCTCCTTTTTCCAATGAACGAAAGACTCAATAGTTCGATGAAGGCACTAGCCTATTTGTTCTTGGCAGCAAGAGAACATCGGCAGAAGAGCAGAACCATCACGCTCCTGATTTACGGACTGTACTCGTGGATTGGGGTATCCCACACTTTGAATCTTATAATCAGATATTGCTCAATGAGCTCGTCGCTAACGCCATCTGAAAGAAAGATTTTTAATCTACTTTCGGATCAGAACTTCGACGAGCGCGCACTCAGAGAATTTGTTCGGTCGATCCCGGACGCTAAATAGTCTTTGACACTGGCTGATGAAGTAAACAGTTGTACCTTATATCTAAATTGAGTATCCTGAAATTGTACTAACCAGTTTTTCACCTCTCGCAATTGCTTCCGTTTTATCGCCTAAATCTGGCTTCTCACTAGTTCGCTTTTCAACTTGAAGCCTCTATTGCGCCGTTGGCGCTTGGAGGATTGCTTGATTGGTAAACCAACACCGTCACGGTTTCGTGGACCTGATGTTCTTCGGGTTCTTAAAGATCATGGTCAGCTTTCGATTTCGACGCTCGGAAAAATGGTCGAGCCGAAGATGCAAAAGAAAAAGCTAAGACGTGCGCTTGAGCGACTGCTCGACAAGGGATTGATCGAGCGTCGCAAATCAGGCCGCACCTACTACTTCATTTCGCAGGGCCCTGCCGCGCGAGCTGCCTGCTCCGATTTGCTCGGTGGACATCCCGACGAATTTTTGCAGCCGCTTTTGAAGCGTAGCGATTGGCATCATCAAGAACTTTGTGAGTACTGGTCTTTCATTTTGAAAAATGTCTTTCCGCAGACGAAGATTGTTCGAGATCGAGAGATTCTATCACATGAACTCGCGACGCAAATCATGATCGCGGATCGAGATGGTTACGATCTGTTTCCGGACCTACTGCTGATCTTCTCCGCGGAGAATCTCGAACGAACCGTAAGCGTTGCCGTCGAAATCGAACGAACTCGTAAATCGAATAAGCGTCTCATTCGAAAATTGAAGGCCTATGCGACTCAAACTCATATCGACGGGCTACTTTACATCTGCGATTCAGGAAGATTGGCCGACACGATTCGCATGCTCTACGAGAAAGGACTGCAGGCTGGTTATCATCGCGGAAGACACTACTCAGAATTCTATTTCCTCTTTTCCGATGCGATCGAGACCGCTGATGAGCCACTTGACCGCGTATTCAGCGCAAGCGGTCGAAGAGTAAAACTCGACGACTGGTTACGTCCACTTCTCGATACAAAGTGGACTCTCCGACGAAACGAGATGTTCACCGAGGGGGTAATAGTACCCCCTCAATTTCAAGCTGAACTGAGCAGCCTCGAATTACGACTTCATCAATCTCTTTGATCACTTATCCACGGAGCACCCACCAGCCCATTCTCCTCTAAAGCTTTGTGACTCCTCCCAACCTACATCTAAAAGATGTTTAACGGTTGGAAGGAGTCACAAAGACAGAGAAAGGGCTGGTGGGTGGAACTGAAGAGAGAAGGAATTAGAATGAAGGATAGGAATGGAAGAGAACAAAAACGGGATCGAAACGAAGAGTCGAAGGTCAGATGCGATTCAGAAAGGGATTACAAATTTTCGCGCTGATTCGAGTCAGCTCTACGAACGGCATCACGAGTTGACTGATGGTCTTCGCCAAATGGAGACTGGAGGTCCGATCTTTGACAGCAAAATAGTTAAGTTGGTCTGGAACGTAGACGACGTGGCTCGCGAGCTTGAGTGCTCCGTTCGCCATGTTCGGAAACTCGTTTCAGAAAACAAAATACCGTACCTAAAAATTGGCAGGTTGGTGCGCTTTTCGCCTCTTCGCGTTCGTGAGTGGCTCCAAAAAGGAGGTACTCGATGAAAAAGAAAGAAGTGAAAGTCAAAAACCAACCAGGAATTTACAAGGTCCTCCGGTTCGGTCCCGCAAAGTATAAGTGGGTCGATACCGGGAGGTACCGAGCTTTGAGACGAATCAACGGCGCCAACGGGAAACCCAAAAAAGACCAGGCGGTCTTCGACAATTTCGAAGACGCGCAGGCGTTCCGGCGAGGAGCGATCCCAAAGCCGGGCGCTCCAGTCTTGGGCCGCTCGCAACTCGGCAGCATGTTCTCTCATCAAGACGAGCGTGCTTCTGGTGCTCGCGGAGCCGGCTTTACTTTTCGGCAACTCGTTGATGAATGGAAGGCGTTTCATTATCTGCAAATCGACTATGCGACCAAGCAGACCTACGACAAACGTCTTCCGCATCTTGAAGTAATGATGGACGTGCCTGTTGAGAGCCTGACTCCTGAATCGATGGATCAGCTTGTGAAATATTGGGTAAAGGATCATCCGAAAAAGCGAAAACGGCACAATTTCGACAAGGAGCTCGATCTCATCAAGGTCGTCTTGAATTTTTATCGGCGAAGGAAGAATCCGCAGTTCGTGATTCCGATTTTCACGGAGCATTACAAAGCGGCTCAACTGATCCGAGGTGCTATGCAACCTGTTCGGTCGCTAACACAGAAAGACTTGAGCCGATTCTTGAAAGCTCTCAAAGAGCAAAAGAATCCGCTCTACTTTCCGTTGGCGTTGACGCAATTCTGCTTGGGTCTCAGAATCGGTGAAGCATGTGGGCTTCATTGGAAGGACATCGATCTCGAAAACAAGATCATCAAGATCGAATCGACGATCGTATGGGATCACGAAAACTGGCAGCCGAGAATCAAGCCGAGCCCGAAGAACGGCAAAGCTCGCATTCTCGTTTTGCCCGATGTGCTGATTCATGAACTCGCGATACTCAAAGCCAAACGAACTTTTCAGACGGATTTGGTGTTTCACCACGATGACGGCACGCCTTTGATTCGAAAGAGCATCGGGCAAGCCTACAACCGCACGCTGAAATTGATCGGCGTGGATTATGTGCGCGGAACCCATCTCCTCCGAAAGACTTCAGCCACTCAAGCCAATCGTGTCACTGGCGACTTTTATGCGGTCTCGCGACTTCTCGATCACTCAACGCCCGATGTGACGATGAGATATGTCGAAGAAGTTGATGATCAAAAACGAAAGGTAGCCGAGGCGCTGAATCAGGTAGCGAAAGCAGCATTGGCCGAGCAGCCCTCACCTGAAGGGGCGGCTGCGAAAGCAAATGATGCTGTAGCGATGAGTGAAAAGGAGAGTTCGTGCGCGGAAGTGAAAGACGCAAGCGTCCCCCAAAATCCCCCGGCTCAGGTCTTAAGCATTTTCGATTTTCAGAAACTGAGGAAGATTAACGGGAATCGGCGGTTTGGCCTGCTGATTTTGCAGTCACGCGCCCGGGTTTTAGCGGTGGCAGCGCGAGTCCGGCTCAGGTCGAAATCAGCAGGTCTTCACCCGTTGGGTGAAGCGCAGCACGAATCGTTTTCATAAAGATCATCGTCGATTATATTGTGCGAATATGAGCACTCATCTTGAATTTCGCCCGGAATTTCCGCCCCTGGTTCCGACCCGGCAACGCCTGACCTCAGCCGCTGGTCTCGGCACTCTTCTTGAGGCCTTCGACGAGTCACCGCTTCGAGCGCCATTTGCGGCGGCGTTGCCGGAGCGGATCTCGCCACGCAGTTCAGGTGCGTACCGCTTGGGATTGATTCAGCTTGCAAGCTTTCTTCAGGGGCACGACTGCCTGGCAGACCTTGAGCGGTTTCGTAGTGATCCAATGCTTCATGAAGTGATGAAGGGTGAAACGGTCGCTCCGCGCACGATGGGCGATTTTCTTCGCGACTTCGAACCGGAGAACCTCGAATCAATGAACGGCTTTTTAGCGGTGCAAGCAAAGAGCTACCGCGTGCAGCTTGAAAAGATGCTCAAAAAAGCCTTCAAACCGTCGCTTGCGCCGAGGCTTGCCATCGACTCAACGTCGCATGTTCAGCGCGGAACAAAGATGGAGGGCCTTGAATACAATTACAAGGACGAGTGGTGTCTTGATAGCCAGGTGATCTTTGATGAGCTGGGATTTTGCTGGGACCTTGAGCTTCGCCCTGGCAATACGAAATCGGGCGTTGGAGCTTCAAGTCAAATTCGCCGGGCGTTTTCATCTTACAAATTCAGTGACGAAAAGTATCTTTCGGCCGATTCGGCGTACTGCAATCAAGATGTGATCACGACATGCCTGTCGGTTGGCGCGAAGTTCACACTCACAGCTCATCAAGGAACAACGGGGTGGGAGAATCATATTCCCGAAATCACTGAATGGATTCCATGGACGTATAGCAATGATGAAAAGGCGCAAGCAGCCGAGCAGGGCCAAACACTTCCAGCAGTTGAACTTGGCCGCTTTCACTGGCGCCCATCATGGAACGAAGTGCTTTGTTTCCCGGTGGTAGTGAAGCGCATGCGCAGGTCTGAGCAGCTTTCGCTGCTTGATGGGGAATGGAAATACTACGGTGTGATCACGAACCTGAGTCTAGCGGAGCGCAGTTATCAAGAGTTGATCGAGTTTCACAACAAGCGCGGGAATGCCGAGAACTTTATTCGTGAGGAAAAGTACGGCTACGACCTCAAACATTTTCCGTGTCTTGAGCTCAAGGCGAATCACGCGTATGGGCTTCTTGCAATGGCGGCGCACAATATCCTGCGCTGGATTTCAATCCACGACAACCCTTCGCATCCGCGTTTTGCTAAAGGCCTTCGAACAAAGTTCATCCATGTTCCCGGAAAAGTTGTTTCGCACGCGCGAACTCTCGTGCTGCGAGTGAGTGAGCATGTTTTTAAGGAGGTGAATCGTTTACGAGAGGCATTGGAGTTAAAGCCGTACAGTTCTCCAATCCCCGAAGCTTGCGCTTCGGGATAAAATGGTCAGATCTTTGAAATTCGAAATTTGAGCTAGAAGATTTCAATCCACCGATTGTGAATTTCGAGGTTCAAAAAATTCGGAGGACAAGGATTTGAACCCACGGACCTTAATCAAAATCTACAGTACACACCGCAAAGGGCTTGGTGCGCCCAAAACTCACCCAGCGGCCCAGACGATGAGCTCGCCGCGGTTCAACCACTCATCAAGATCGCGATGTGACCCCGAAAAAAGGCATGCGGGGGCCTCCGGCTGAATCGCACTCGGCCGGGATCAAATTTCCAGCATTCAACTTTTTAAAAATCGCGATCGACTCGGCCAAACCGCCGATTCGGGGATTAAGTAGTTCGGAATGAAATGGCGGGGTGGACGGGACTCGAACCCGCGGCCTCCGCCGTGACAGGGCGGCGTTATAACCAACTTAACTACCACCCCGCGATGATAGTTAGCGACCCTCATCGGATCTGCAAACTGAAGCAACTTGTTTACCGACTCTCTCGTACTCGCGCAACCCCTTTTAATGACAAACGTTTTCATTGCCGCTTTATTTGGCAGCCAGGGCCGATGATTGCTTATTTTCACCGCCAAAGTGGCGGTGAGGGCGGTGGGGCGGGGCTCAGGGTGGGCGAAAATGCCCTTCCTTTTTGCGAAAAAAACAGAGCAAAATAAGCCACTAAGGAGAATTCACACATGAAATCACTCGTATTGGCTTTGGCTCTTGCTCCAATGATGGCGTTCGCAGCTGGTAAAACGGCGACTGCGACCACTACAACAACAACGACTGTGGCTGCGACAACGGCGGCAGCGACGACTGGAACTCCGGTTGACGTGAAGATCACAGGCATGACTTGCGGATCTTGCGTTCAGAAGGTTCAAGACGAACTCGCAAAAGTTCAGGGCGTTGATAAAGCGTCTTTGAAAGTTGAACTCAAAGGCAACCACGCGACAATGACCGTTGCTCAGAACGACGAAAAAATGATGACGGCGATCAAAGACGCGGTCACTAAAGCGGGCTTCAAAGTCGAGAAGATCGACGTTGCGACTGCTCCGACTGCGACAAAGAAGAACTAGTCGCTCTCGGTTTTAGTTTTGATGAAAGAGCGCTCCTCGAAAGGGCGCTCTTTTTTTATATGCGCGTGGTGCCCCCGACGCAAAGCAACGGGGGCGCTGAGGTTGCTGGTTTGTGATCGGGAGGTGAGTTGATGTTCGGAATGATTTCTTCTGTCAGCGCGCTTTCGGTCTTGGAGACCGGTTGGCTTGTTGTTGGTGGACTACTGGCCCTGGCGGCTCTCTCTGCTTTTATCAAGTTCGAGTTTGAGCGCACGCGCTGCGCGAATCTCATGAATCTCAAGCGGCGTGAACGGTTCCGCGCGTTTTGGATGCCGCCGAACTCGTGGCGTCTATCGAAGAAACTTCGACAGATGAAGCGTGTCGATGAAGCGGAATCCGTTGCGTTCTATATCTGTCTTTGGCTTCTCATTTCGACCGGCCTTTTCGTCGAAGATTTCGAAGTGTTGAGTATAGGAGATTGGACGGTTGTTTTGTTTCTTGTAAGTGCGGTGACGTATTGGTTGGTCAAAGCATTGAGGCGGAAGACTCTTTCTCAATTTTTTTGTCCTGAGTTTCACTTTCTTATGCCGACAAGGCTGGATGGTCCGCAGTTGAGAGAAGCGCTGACTCGTCCGACGAGGAGTGAGTTTAGAGAGACTGCTGTTCGGCTTCTATTTGATGCCGTGCTCTGGCTTCTGGTGTGTATTGTCCTTCTTATTCTGCTGCGGTCATACCCTAGGGTGTGGCTCTTGGCTCACTAGCCCAGGTTTTGCGTCGCTGAATTTGTCAAAATTGCCCTAGGCGATGCAAGCTTTCCAAGAGAGGGTGCCTGTCTTGCTGGGGCCTATTGAAGTGGGGTATTTTCTCTGGCTTCAGGAGGCCTCTGCCATGAAGCGCATACTTTTTCTCGTTGCTCTCTCTTTACTGCTTGTTCACGTTGCGGGCGCTGAGACGGGTGAGGTGGCGGTTGATGGTCGGCCTCGTCAGTGGCTTTCGAGTGACGAAGTGTTTTCGGCCAGTCAGTCTGAGTCCTTCTGTGAGGCGCAGGGTTTGAGTCTCGTGTCGACGGCCGAGGGGCTGGGGATTCTTGCGGCGTCGAAAACGGCAGGCGGTAATGGCCTTTTGGACTCAAGCGACAGCCAAACGTTTTGGACGAGTGATCGCGGTTTTTCGATTGATGGCATCACCATTATTCCAATGGCTTTCATTATTCCTTACCCGGGGTATTTTCATCGCGTGGTGAAAGTCTATAAGTACCAGCAGATGGCCGAGGCCGAGTACTTCGACGTTGTGAATCAGCCGTTCCTATGGGGCTTTCGCCATCGCGCACTCTGTATCAGTAACTAAAGCTCGCGACGAATTTTGACCAAGGTGCCATCTTTGATCTGGCTTCCGGGCTAGAGGATATGGCCCCAGCCTAAAACGTCTGGGGCGGGGCGCAAGGTGCAGCCGAGGATCGAAGGTCGTTTAGTTCAAGAGGTTTGAAGTGAACTCAACGCTCACGTCAGAAGCATCGACTCCGCCCAGCGTGTAGAGTGGGATCGAGAGTGTCTTCTTGGGGATGGCGACACACATCGCGACAGTCGATACGCTATTGATCAGTTCGGTTGCAGCGACGACCACTTTGAATTTGCGTCCAGGAAGAGTCTCGACATGTGAAGAGGCGACGACGTCATTCACGCAGCCAGAGAGCGTGAATTCGACCATCACAACGCCCATCGGCTCGCACATCGCGCCCACTGGACAATTTGGAAACTGCATGGCCGTGCCCAAAACCGTGCCCTGAATAGGCCGGAGAGCAGTGATGGTCTTCTCAAGTTGAAGGTCTTTGGCTTGAGCGCTAACTGAGAAAACGAGGCCGAGTAGGGCAATGCTGAGGTTTTTCATTGAAACATCCTTTATACAAAATTTGTTATACATCTTAACTTCGACTAAGAGGGGATCTCGTCGAACGACTGCGGTCTATCTTAGAGAGATGTGAGCTCTCAAGAGGAAAAGATCGAATTGGACGAAATTTAGCAATTGGTTGATGGATTGTAATTTCGGGGAGGTGCCAACGCGGGGATAAGTCTCGCTCTGGAACTGACCTGTTCTCAAAACGGCACCGAGAAATTATATTTTGATAACTTCAATGCTCTTATTTTTCTCGCGGGGCAGATCTTTTGGTAGGCACTTTGTAATCTCCGCGACGAGCGCATTTAAAACCGGAATTTTGTACTGCGTTCGCCTAAAGACGAGGCTCACTTCGCGACTGGGAACAGGCTTCGCAAACGGCTTAAGCTTGGCTTTGCTGTGTCGCTGTAGCGACGCGGTTGCAAGCTGCGGGAGCAGTGTATAGCCGTGGCCCTGTTCGACAAGATTGATGACGGTCTCAAGACTTCCGCTCTCAAAGCGAACATTCGGAAAAATTCCGGGTTTTCCTCTGAGTGAACAGATGCGAACGATTTGATTTCGCAGGCAGTGACCTTCGGTGAGGAGCCAAATGTCTTTTGCGTCGAGTTTGTCTTCTTTGATTTGCTCAAGTTTGGCGAGTTCGTGATGCGGATTCACGTAGAGAAAAAAGGGTTCGTAGTAAAGCGGACGCTCGATGAGATGTTCGCCTGGAAGTGGAGTTGCGAGAATGCCGGCGTCGATTCGATCGTTCTCGAGAGCATCGAGAATGTTCTCGGTGGTCATTTCGGTTAGCGAGAGTTCGACCTCGGGGTAGCGTTTGGCGAAGGCGCCTAAGAACAGCGGCAGAAGGTAGGGCGCAATAGTTGGTATCAGAGCGAGACGAAACTCGCCGATCGGTTCAAGCTTTCGGTTTTTTGAGAGATAGTCGAGTTTTCCAGCCTCGCGAAGCACGGCCTTCGCCTGTTCTATAATCACAAGACCTTCGCTTGTGGGTAGAATGGGCTGTTTACTGCGATCAAAGAGCACGATTCCGTACTCTTCTTCGAGCTTATGGAGCTGCATGCTGAGTGTCGGCTGTGAGATATGACACGCCTGGGCGGCCTTGCCAAAGTGACGGTGGCGGTCGACAGCGACAAGGTATTCGAGCTGAGTGAGTGTGGCCATGCCGATAGTTTAAATCTATCGAATCATAAAAATAATCGATTTTCATTTTACTGTGGGAGGGACGATAGTGAGTTCATAAGGAGACCTACAAAATGACAACACTCATTAATAGCAAGATCCCAGACTTTAAAGTTCAGGCCTTTATCAAAGGCGATTTCAAAACAGTGACTCAGAATGATCTGAAGGGAAAATGGTCCATTTTCTTCTTCTATCCAGCTGACTTCACATTTGTTTGCCCAACCGAGCTTGGTGATATGGCCGATAAATACGAGGCGTTCCAAAAGATGGGCGTCGAGGTTTACTCGGTGAGCACGGACACACACTTCGTGCACAAGGCATGGCACGATGCTTCGGACACGATCAAGAAGATCAAATATCCGATGCTCGCTGATCCGACAGGATTTTTGAGCCGTGCGTTTGGCGTGCATATCGAAGAAGAGGGCCTCGCTTACCGCGGAACTTTCGTGATCGATCCAGAGGGAAAGATTAAACTTGCTGAGATGCACGATAACGGAATCGGTCGCAATGCCGATGAGCTTCTTCGCAAAGTTCAGGCTGCACAGTTTGTGGCTTCACATCCTGGCGAAGTTTGTCCGGCGAAGTGGCAGCCAGGTGGAAAGACCTTAAAGCCCGGTCTTGATCTCGTTGGAAAAATCTAAATAGAAGAGACATTTTCGGAGCGCAGATTCTGCGCTCCAGTTTTTAGGGAGAGGGAGGACGCGATGCTCGACGCTGCAATCATCGATCAGTTAAGAGAAGTGTTTTCGAAACTAGAGAAGCCGGTGGTGCTGCGGGTTCGTCAGTCTCCTCACTCTGATCAAATTGAGCTGAACGATCTGCTCATGGGGTTAACCAAGGCTTCGGACCTCATTCGAGTGGAGCAGTCCGATGTTATCTCTGAAGCTCCTTATTTTGAGATGGTCACTGATGGCGTCCCCAATGGTGTTTCGTTTCGCGGCGTCCCGGGTGGTCACGAGTTTTCAAGTTTGGTTCTGTCGATTCTTTATAGCGATGGAAAGGGCAAGCAGCCCGATGCGGGGATTGTTGCTCGCATTCGCGGTCTTAAAGGACCGATTCGATTAAAAACGTATATTTCGCTTACGTGCGAGAACTGTCCTGAAGTTGTTCAATCGCTCAACCTGATGGCGATTCTTCATGACGACTTTGAACATGAGATGGTCGATGGCGGTGTGGCACAAGATGAGGTCGAGGCCCTTGGTATTCAGGGAGTGCCGTCAGTTGTTTCTGATGGAAAGCTTGTGCACTCAGGAAAGATTCAACTGGTTGATCTCTTGAATAAGCTCGAGACGACGTTTGGTAAAGAGACCGGCGAGAAGAAATCCGAGAGCCTTGGGCTCTTTGACGTCGTGGTGATTGGCGGTGGCCCTGCGGGCGCGACGGCTGCGATCTACAGCGTTCGAAAGGGGCTAAAGACGGCGATGGTGGCTGAGCGTTTTGGCGGGCAGCTACAGGAGACAAAAGGAATCGAGAACATGATCTCGGTTCCATACACCGAGGGGGTAAAGCTTGCTGCGCAGCTCAATGAGCATGTGACAAGTTACCCGGTGAATTTATTCGAGCATCGACGTGTGAGTACAATCACCGGTGATAAGGTGAAGCGCATTCTGCTTGAGAGTGGTGAATATCTTGATGCGGCAGCAGTGGTTATTGCAACGGGCGCAAAGTGGCGTGAGCTTGGTATTCCGGGTGAGCGAGACTATATCGGCCAAGGTGTGGCGTTCTGTGCGCACTGTGACGGTCCATTTTATAAAGACAAAAAAGTGGTTGTGGTCGGCGGAGGAAACTCGGGAGTTGAAGCGGCCCTTGATCTTGCCGGCATTGCGACAAGTGTGGTGCTGCTTGAGTATGGTGATCAATTGAAAGCGGACAGTGTCTTGATCAACAAACTCAAAGCGCTGCCGAACGCGGAAATAGTGACAAACGCGAAGTCGTCGGCGGTGATTGGCGATGGCAAGAAAGTGATCGGGCTTGAGTACATTGATCGAAAAACGGATCAACTGAAGCGGCTCGAGGTCGATGGGGTCTTTGTGCAGATCGGACTTTTGCCGAATTCGCAATTTGTGAAGGGGCTTCTGGAAGTGAATCCCTACGGCGAGATCGTCGTCGATCCCCGCGGTCGAACGTCGCTTGCCGGAGTTTACGCTGCGGGTGATGTGACGACGATTCCGTTTAAGCAGATTGTGACGGCCATGGGTGATGGAGCAAAAGTGGCGCTCACCGCATTTGAGGATCGAATGCGGGCGACGGTCTAAAAGTAGAAACGCAAGATCAAGAGCGAGTGGAAGACAAAACCTGCAATGACCGCAATATGCCAGATCTCGTGATATCCAAAAAGCGGTGGATAGGGATCTGGTTTTTTTGTCGCGTAGATAACGGCGCCGATGGTGTAGCTTAAGCCCCCGGCGGTGAGAAAGATCTTGCCCCAAGAATCAAGTACAGACCAAGCCTCAGAGATTCGAATGCAAAGTGTCCAGCCGAGCGCAACAAAGAGTGCCGTTGAAATGTATCGGCTTTGAAGCGGTTTTGGCAGTCGCGACTTATAGGTCGTGTACAGCATTCCAAGAATGGCAAGCGTCCAAACAAGGACGAGGAGATAGGTATCCCAAGGCGGCTTGATCGCGTTGACGATGAAGGCCGTGTAGGTGCCAGCAATGAAGAGATAAATTGAAAAGTGATCGTAGGCGTTCAGCACAGAGTTTGCGCGATCCGAAATCAGAAAGCCATCGGAGACAAAGTGATAGAGAGCGCTGCTGGCGAAGACAGAAATTCCAGTGAGGCCAAAGATGGAGCAGGCAATAACGTGGGATGTTTGATCGGGCCTTGTTGATGTTAAGACCGAGTACAAGAGAATGGAGAAGGACGCGACCGCCAGGATGAAACCAAGAAGATGAAGCTGAGCTGAAACCGTTCTGCGCAAAAAAAGGCGCAGCGTGTGATCGTCATGTTTTCGGATATGCTGTGCTATGGTTTTTCTCATAGTTCTCTATTGTAGGCTGAAATGATCTTTAAAGCATTTTGCAAAACGTCGATTGAACCGAGAAGATTGGACGTGAAGACGTGAATGCTGTCAAATTTGTTTCGAATGTGAAACTAAAGTGAAGGAGTTGAGCAATGACTGGATCTGACAAGTTGACGTTGTATTACAATCCGATGTCTCGCGGTCGCATCGTGCACTGGATGCTTGAAGAGATCGGTGTGCCCTATGAGCTTAAGACTCTGGACTGGGCAAAGAAGGAACATAAGACGGCCGAGTATCTCAAGCTGAATCCCATGGGTAAGATACCGACGCTTGTGCATCGCGGAGTCGTGGTGACTGAGTCGGCTGCGATTTTGGCATATTTGGCCGATGCGTTTCCTCAGGCAGGTCTAGCTCCTGCGGTCGATTCGCCAGAGCGTGGGACCTATTACCGTTGGCTGTTCTTTGCGGCGAGCTGTGTTGAGTACGCTTTGATCGATAAGACCTATCCGCGAGCAAAGACTCCAGAGGCGAGTCATATCGGCTATGGTACGTATGAGGATACGGTGAACACTCTTGAGAAAGCTGTTTCAAACGGTTTTATTCTCGGCAAGTTCAGCGCGGTCGACGTGTTCATCGCTTCGCAAATCGGTTGGACGATGCGTTCTGGCGCGCTTGAGCCGCGGCCGGCGTTTGAAAAATACGTCAAACTCTGTACGGATCGCCCTGCGTTTAAGAAGATAAATTAGACTGCCGTGGCCCGAGTCAGCACAACGCTTGTGATTTCTGATGGGATCGCAAAGCGATTGGCCGGGCCCCAGTAGCCGGTACCGGGGTTCACGTAGACCCAGAGTTGGCCGTGTCGATTGAGTCCGCGGTAGTAGCGATGTGCGAGCGGAATCAAGAGATTGAATGGGAAGAACTGGCCGGCATGTGTGTGACCGGAGAATTGAATATCGACTCCGGCGGGCTCGGCCTCGAGGCTTACGCCGGGGCGATGGCAGAGCAGGAGTTTGAGAGCGAAATCCGATGCCGCTGAAGCCGTCTTGAGTGCTCGTGCGAGATCGGGTCGGTGGTCGGGATAGAAACTAGCGCCAGCGGGATCGGTGACGCCAGCGACGAGTATGCGTGCGGACTTAATTGTGAGCTCGCGATTTTCATTGATGAGTGGAGTGAAGCCAAGAGCGCTCATCTCTTGGATCAGCTCTTTTGCGCCCCAGTAGTACTCGTGATTTCCTGTCACATAAAACATTCCATGCGGAGCGCGAATTTCGCTGAGCGGTTGCATGTGCGTACGGATGTTTGAAGCTTTTGCGTCGGCAAGATCGCCAGTGAAAACGACGATGTCGGGTTTTGAATCGTTGACTCGGCTTGCGACCTTTTTAACGTAGCGCTTTTGAATCGTCGGGCCGACGTGCAGATCGCTGATTTGCGTAATGCGCAAGCCTTCAAGATCGGGCGAGAGATTAGGAATGGCGATGCTGACATGCTTTGTCTTTGGTCCGAGCAGAGTTTGTCCGAGTCCGAGGACATTGATGCCAATGGAAGTGATGAGAATCACAAAGCCGTAATCGCCTAGCATGTTGGTTGACCCAGTGCTCGCAAGTGCAAAATGGATAAGATCAAGCGGCAGCGAGAGGAGAATAAAGGTTCCCCAGAGCCCAATCGCAGTGGAGCCGATCCACGCGAGGATCTGAAGCCAGGTTTTGTCAAATGTAGAGGGAAACCGACGGTAGATCAGTTGCCAGCCGAACATCGAAACGAAAAGCAGAAGACTTGTCAGTGCCGCGGAGGACACACTGGCCGTAGGCCAGATCTGTCTGACTTTATAGGCCGTGAGGCCGATCAGGAGCGAAAGAATGAGAAGCGGAAGAATGGCTTTTTTCACAAGGCTATTCTCCGCGGTCTTTTTTTAAGAAACAAGCTCGGTGCATGTTAGTCATTGACCACAGGTTGTCGTCAGATCGACTCTCAATGGATTCAGTCTCAAAGAGGAGAATCGAATGGCGCAGTATTCGTTTAACAAGGTTCTTACGGGTTCGATTTCGGAAGTCGTCGCGAAAGTGACGCAGGCATTAAAAGAAGAGGGTTTTGGTATTCTGACCGATATCGATGTTCAGGCCACGCTGAAGGCGAAGATCGATAAGCAGATTTTAGGATATCGAATTCTTGGAGCCTGTCACCCGATGATGGCATACCGCGCGATTGGGCTTGAGCCGCGCATAGGTGTGATGCTTCCTTGCAGTGTTCTGGTGCGCGAGCTTGAGGGCGGAAAAATGGAAGTGGCGATTGTTGACCCGATGGCGACGATGGCGTCGGTTCAGAATGATTCACTCGGCGAAGTGGCCAGCGAGGTTCATGGGAAGCTGAAGAAAGTTTCCGAGTCGCTTGGAGCTTGAGTGCTAGCGACGGCTCGCGCGACGTCTTCGTACGAATGTGATTGCAGCAAAGGGTATGGAAAGTAACAGCGCTTCAAACAAAATGGAGCGCCATGGTATTGAGCGTTGGTCTGGAGCAGTTTGACCGGCGACTGCCGTGCATCCTCCGAGTAGACCGGAGAGTTTTCCTTCGTAGGGATAGAGGTAGGCGATGCCGTCTTTGTCGTCTTTTGCAAGATAGGTTGGCCCCGGTGACCATGAGTTGCTTCGGTAGGTCATCACTGAGGCATTGTCATCGCTATGAGCGAGGCCTAAGGCGTGGCCCATCTCGTGAATAACGACGCCAAGAAGGCCCTCGGCTGTATAGCCGCCGGGAACAAGAGTTGTGGCGTTGAGTATGACGACGGCCGATCCGTTGTTCCTATCAGGATAGGCTGATCCGCTTGGGCCGCTGGCGCCGAGGGCGGAGCAACCGATGAGGATCTCGCCCGCGATTGAATTTCCGGCACCGAGAGTGCGAGAGACTTCATCGCCGACACGCAAGGTGAGATTTGCTTCGGCGACGGTATTCCAGTATTGATCGATTGCAGTCTGAACGACGTTTTTCAGCTCATCGTTTGAAATGCCATTCGCCTGGCATCCGCCTGCGGCAATATTGACGACGGTATCGGTGGGGTTTGCGAGCCGATAGTCTTGGTAGACTAAAACAAAACCTTCGCTTGTATTCGAAACCAACAAGAGGGCGAAGACGAGAACAAAACGTTGAAGGCTATTCATTAGAATTCCGCTCCAAACGACAGTTGATAGGCGAGCCAGCGCCTTTTGTTGTCGAGAATTTGATAGGCATGCAGTTCGGCAGCGAGGCGGTAGCCCGTGGATCCGGAGTCTGACCAAATGTAGTCGATACCGAGATTCGTCGTGGCGGTCGATGATGTTTTCGTGCCGTCGGGGCGATAGGCTGTCGCTGTGCCGGATCCATTCGGAATAGTGAGGGAGCCGCCATCGCCGCTGACGCGCTTTAGAAAGCTTCCAAATCCATAGCGAAGAAAGGTGCTCTCGGCGATCGGTGAGACAAAGTCGTAGAGAACATAGATGTGTTCGATGCGTTGTTGGCCGTAGGAATCGCGGGAGGGTTCAAGGTCCCGGACATAACCGAGTCTCGGTGAAAAGTGAACGTTGTCGAACCATCCAAGACCCATGTCGAAAGTGTGGCCAATTGAAAGGGCTGGCTGAATAGGATCGCTCGCCTCGTCGCCGCGGTCGTCTTGAACTTTGTCGTCTAAGCGATAGGCCGATAGCGACACGTCCCACGCGAACGCGGTCGGAAAAGAAAATATCGTAACGAGAAGAGTGGCGATTGTGAGTTTTGTTTTCACCACTTTATGCTATCGGCCAGAGTTGAACTCGGTCAACTGCGTTGAATGTGTCGCTAGCGAACCTGTCCATCTCCATCGATCAACCAGCGAATGCTCATCAGCTCTTTGAGGCCGACAGGACCGCGCACGTGGAGTTTTTGAGTTGAGATACCGATCTCGCCGCCGAGTCCCAGTTCAAAGCCATCGGTGAAGCGAGTGCTGGCGTTCCAATAGACGCAAGCGGCATCGACATCGCGTTGAAACTGACGTGCGATGGATTCGTTTTCGGTGATGATCGCCTCGGAGTGATGTGAACCAAAGCGCTCGATGTGGAGAAGGGCCGTCTCAATGTTATCGACGATTTTGATGTTGAGATCGAGATCGAGGTACTCGGTGTTGAAATCAGCTGGGCCTGCTCGCTTGAGGGCGGTGGCCCAGGTGGACTCCGTGCCGTCGGTGCGGGCGATCTGTTGAGCAAGCTGGTAGGAATCATCACAGCAGTGAAGTCGAACATGGTGTGGGGCCATGGCCGGCAGTAATTCGCGGAGAGTCTGTTCAGCAATTGCGCGATCGATGAGACAGGTCTCGATGGCGTTACAGACGCTTGGCCTTTGAGTTTTTGCGTTGACCGCAATTTTGATGGCCATTGGGAGGTTTGCTTCAGTGTGGATGTAGAGATGACAAAGGCCGCGATCGTTTTTAATGACAGGCATTTTCGCTTCGCGCGAAACGCGTTCAATGAGTGAGTCGCCTATTTCTTTGGCGATGATTTTATAAAGTGTGGCGGCTGTTGCTTTTGATTCAGAACCGCCGCGAAGAGCGATGCCGTTTCCGGTTTTAAAGGCGAGTGCGAAAACCTCTGAAATCACATTTGGACGAGCTTCAAAGATCATGAGCAGCGTGCCGAGCGGGGAGCGGATGCGCCGGGCCTTCAGGCCATTTGGAAGTGTGCGGCTATCGACCACTTCGCCGATGGGATCGGGGAGGGCGGCGACCGCGCGGAGTGATACGGCCATAGAGTGAATTCGCTCCGTGTTGAGTGTGAGGCGATCGCGAAAGGCAGCGGTGGCATTTGGCTCAAGAGACTTGAGATCGTCTTCGTTGGCTGTGAGGATTTCACGTTCGCTTGCGATTAAGCGGTCGGCAAGGCCGATGAGGACGGCATTTCGACTGGTGGTTGAAAGTGAAGTCAGTTTTCGTGAGGCGGCTTTGAGTTTAAAAAGCGAGTCTTCGATAGATTTCATCGGCGCTGCTTTCTTGAAACGTGTGTCCCGATGCTTTTTCCATAGCGTTTGGGGTCAGCAATCGAAACAAGAGAGTGGGGGCGATCGCCGCGGATGAGATGAGTGTCGATTCCGTGCTTGTGGGTTTCTTTTGCTGCTAAGAGTTTTGAGCGCATGCCGCCCTTGCCGACTGTCGACGTGCCTTTGCCTGCGAGTGCGAGCGTCTTCTTGTCGATGCCAGCGAGTGTTTCGATGAGTCGGGCTGGGTTTTTGGTGGTTGCGGTTTTGGGATCGCGGTCGTAGAGGCCATCCACATCGGTGAGGAGAATAAGACGCTCGGCCTGTAGGGCAATTGAGACTAAGGCCGAGAGTCGATCATTGTCGCCAAACTGAATTTCTTAGGTTGAGACGGCGTCGTTTTCGTTGAGAATCGGCGTCACGTTCCATTCGATCAGCGTGGTGAGTGTTGAGACGAGATTGGCTCGGCGTTTTCGATTTCCGAGATCGTCGGCCGTGAGCAGGACTTGGGCGGCGCGAAGACCGAGAGCTTCGAGGCCAAGATGATAAAGTGAATGAATGAGCGGTTGGCCCATGGCAGAGAGAGCCTGTTTTTCAGAAAGGCGCTGGCCGCTGATTCCGGATTGGCGCCGCGCGGTTGCGATGGCACCTGAGGTGACCCAGATCACTTCGATATTGTAATCAGTCTTGAGGCACTTTACCTGTTGCATCCAATCGCGGATAAGGAGTGGCCCGCCATCGATGACCATTTGGCTGCCAGCTTTGATCACCCAGATCTTTTTATTTTTCATAACGGTCCAAATTCGCCAGTCACTTTATTTTTTGTGACGTTGTTCCACGGAAGACTTCGGCCGTTCATGGCGACGTAGACTCCGTGCGGGAGTGTCTGCGCAAATGCGAGCGAAGCGCCAAGATTGAATAGTCCGTCGCTTGATCCGAACTTATAGGGCACCATCGCGCCTGTGAGGACAATGGTTTTTCCTAGGTTTGCTTGGCCGAGCGTGCGAGCGGTCGTTGCCATGGTGTCGGTACCGTGCGTGATGACGATGTGCTCTTCCTTGCAGGCAGTGACGCAATCGAGAATTTTACTTCGGTCGGCGTCGGTCATATCGAGGCTATCAATCATCATCAGGGTTTGCAGTTTGATATCGATCGTGGCGCGGCCAAGACGCAGCATTTCCGCGACATGGGTGTCTTTGAAGAAGAGGCGTCCGCCGATCTCGTCATACTCTTTGTCGAAGGTGCCACCGGTCACGATGAGGCGAATGGGGTGTGGCGCATGCGACATACTAAACGCGCTCTTTCTCTTTTTGAGTGTCGGCGTGCTTGGTTTCGGCCTGTTGAGTTTCGTTCTTTTCGGGAGCGGGAGCTGCGGGTTTGCTATCGGTATCACTCATTGCTTTTTTAAAGCCGCGAATGGTTTCGCCGAAGGCTCGGCCCAGCTCTGGGAGCTTGGTTGGGCCAAAGAAAAGGAGGCCAATGAAGACGAGAACGGCAAGTTCTAATGGTCCTAGGCTCATGGGCCTCCTTCCGGCTTTTATATTGAACGTGAAAAATTACTGTTTTGGAACCTTTGATTCGTCGACGGCGATTTCAATTTCGACACGTCGATTTTGCGCGCGGCCATCGGCGTTCTTGTTGTCGGCGATGGGTTCCTCGGGTCCGCGGCCCACAACTGAAATTGTTTCGGCGGGAATTCCTCCAGCGACCAACTGGCCTTTGACGGCAGCAGCGCGCTCTTGCGAAAGCGCCTGGTTGCGTGCGGCTGTTCCTGTGGTGTCGGTGTAGCCTTTGACGGTCAGCACGTTCTCTGGGTATTTTTTCATGATTGTCGCCATTTTTGACAGGTTGTCTTTGGCGGCTGATTTGAGGTCAGCTTTTCCGGAGTCAAAGAGGATATCGCTCTTGAGTTTCGAAACAAGGCCTTGCTCAGTTCGTTTCGTCTCGGCGATTTGCTCGAGCTCCTTTTTCTGTCGATCGAGGCGGTTGCCGACGACGCCACCAAGGCCGGCGCCAACGGCGGCTCCGATCAGTGCGCCGGTGCCACGATTGCCAGTTTGATGACCGACAACGGCGCCAATCGCGGCGCCAGCGGCGGCTCCAATTCCGGCGCCGACGGCGGTATTTTTACCGGCCGAAGCGCAGCCCATGGTGAGGCAGAGGGGGAGAGTGAGGGCGAGGGTTTTCTTAACGGTGATTGTCATGCTGTGGTTCTCCTTCAAGAACTTTGATCTCGTACGAATTCTAGCGAGAGAAGATGGGATGAGTCACGAGACTGTCAAATGTCTGGACGGTCGAGGAATGTTTATCTTTTGCTTGAGATAGCAAGGACAAGACCTTGATAGCAGTGTTATTTTTGTTCAACGTGAAAGCATTTGGAACAGAACTTTTTGACGCTGAGTTTCGCCAAGGTCGATCGCGCCTCCCTGTCCGCGACCGGGTGCTTGCCATCGTCCTGCACGGCAAGGGCGATAGTCTTCAGGCCTATCAAGAGCTTCATCAAGAGTTGCGGCTCCCGAACATTGATCTCTTGCTGCTCAATGCGCCGATCAAATTTCTTGAGGGCTTTAAGTGGATGCACGATGAGCCGCGCCACGAGAAGACGCTTGCGACGGTTCGGCATCTTTTGTTTGAGCTGACGGCTGAGCTTCGGGCCTTTGGCTATCGCACTGAGAATATTTTCTGGCTCGGCCACTCACAGGGTGGGCGTGTGATAGGTGACTTTCTGTTTCATACGAACGAGTCATTTTTGGGTTTTGTTGGCGTTTCAACATACATCGGTTTTTTGATGGTTGGATGAATCGCAACGCGGCCGAAGGTGCATGGCGGACGCCGTGGCTGCTCACTCATGGAATTGAGGATGAGATTATCACGCTGCGCGAGATTCGCGCCGACGTGCGAGAGCTTGGACGGGGGCGAGTTCCGCTCACTTATCGTGAATTCAGCAAGGGTCACGACTTTGATCACGATACAGAAGTTCCCTTTATTCGTGAGTGGCTTCTTGAGCGAGTGATTGGCGCTAAAACGCCCAGCCTCCCGAAAGAAAGATCCTTGCGTAGAGAACCTGCATCGCCAGAAGGCTCGCCGCTATAAGAGCGCTCGCGGCCCGGCCTGCTCGGCTTGATCCCCAGTCTGACGCCATCCATGCGGCTTGCGCGACGGGATAGGCCAGCATCATATAGCGCACAGTCGATCGCCAGAAGGCTTGATTGTGTGAAATGATGAGGATGCTTCCGAGCACCAGTGCAAAAAGAAATTCGCGGCGCTTGATGAGCCAGATGATGCTGGCTATTGAGATCGCGATGGCCAGCAACGGAAGTAGACCAAAGTTGAACCAGTGCAGAAAAAACTCTCCCATGAGCGGGCCCGATGCTCCGACCGTAGAGACGTCGGGCCACTTCTGCAGACCATCGAAAAAGATCCGAAGACTGTACAGAGCTCCGTGTGTGAAGCCGCCTTCGGGCATTCCAAAAACAGATTGAATTGAAAGAAAGAAGAGCGGTCGCTCTGTTTGAAAGTCGTAGTAGAGCAAAAAGGCCGCAAGGCTGAGAAGTGTCGCCAGGGCCTCGCGCCGCTTGAGGAGCGCAAGGCTTGCGAATGAAAAACCGGTAAGGCGAAACCACGGGGCGGTAAAGAGAGCGAGGGCGAGGAGCGGCCTCGTCCAGCGACTGGGTTGCGGAAGTCGCCAGAGGTCTCGGCGTTCGCTTGACTGCAGGGCCAGGCCTACGGTGACCACGGTCAGAGCGTAGAACGTGGCGTCGGAGTAGCCCGAGAGAGCGAAGTAAGCGACGGGATTGGCGAGTGTTGCGAGCCAGAGGCGAGACGGCGCAATTTTAAAACGAGCTGTAAAGAGGCGAACGAAAAGAATATTGCCAGTGGCGAAGCTTGCGAGACCAATGGTGGCTGCGACAACCGAAAAGGCGGTATCAATCGAGAGACTTGGAATAATCGATCGCGTGACGATAACGATGCGGCCCAGGAGCCAGCCGTGTGCGGGTGGAAAAACATAAGTCTGTGGCATGAAGCCGTGCCCGTCGAGAGCGATCGACGCATACCAACGGGCATCCCACTGGTGAAAGTGGCTGAGCCAGGTCAGCGGTGAGGCAGAAAGTCCGTCGGTCAAGGCGTAGAGGGCGATGAGCCAAAGGGAGTGTGCGAGAAGCCCCTGGCGAATCAATGACTTTGAAAATGTCGCGGCCAGCAATTGCCACCATCGCATCCGAACATCTTGATTCGTTCGCCGGTGGCTGGTCAAATAATGCCTGCACACAGGAGAATGCCGATGAGAATATTCGCCGCTCGTAGTTTTCGTTGTTTGTTGTTTTGTCGGTTGTGGTGGGGTGCGCAGGATTGCAGACCCGCCGTTCTGCTGATGGTTCGGCTGAGGGTTCAGTTGGTTCGGAGCCGCCGGAGGATTCGCCGGCCGTGGTGAGTACCGTAAAGCCACAGTTTGGTCAGGTCGACGTTCAGCAGTGGAGTGCAGCGGAGCGCGCGCAGACCGGGGTCGTCTTTGCATGGGCTATTCAAGGATCGCAGCGTCTTATCAGCGATTCCGGCTGTCGTTTGCGCGTTCGTCATCGGCAATCGGGCGATACGGTTCTGCTCAAGATCGATGCGAAAAGGCCGGTCTCGCTTCAAGCGCTGAAACCTGGAACGTGGGATGCCAAGCGCTTGGGATGCGGGCTGACGCGGATCTGGGATCTTGAGGGACTTTTCACCGACGGCTTTCAGGTGAAGGCGGACTCGCTTTCAGTGATTGGTTGGTTTGTTTTCGAGTTTGACGAGCGCACGCTGAAGACTGTTCGTGAGGGCGGTCGCGATGAGAACACGCGTCTGGCGTCGCAGCTTTTGGCGGGATGGTCGGGTGGATCGAGTTTGATTTCGGGATTTTCCGGAAAGCCTTTGCCTCGTCATGTTGAGATGCGAGATGAGATCGTGCGGGTGAAGGCCACGGGGTTAAAGAATTCAGATGAATTGCTGCGGCCGTTGCTGACGCGGTTTCAATCTTGCGCCTCACAGGCGATGAAGGTTGATCCGTTGCGCGCAGGCCTTCTTAAGATGGAAGTGTCATACAAGAGTGGGCAGTATGCTGGTGCGAAGACGGGACTTGGGGAGCACGCGATGCGCGACGACTTTATGCAGTGTCTGCTGCAGGCGCATGAGTCGTTTCAGGTCGCCGGCGCTGGCGATTTTCTATTGGAGACCTCATATTAGAAGGGTGGGCTTGTATGTTATTGCGCGATAGAATTGAATTGATTCGAGCGGGGCGCGATCCACTTTTGATTGCGCGTTTGCCTTCAGGTTTTTGGGTTCTTAGCGATGTTCAGCACTTTCCGGGTGCGAGTATGCTTCTGGCGGATCCGGTGGTTCCACACTTCAATGTGCTTCATGAGCGGGCTCGTGTTCAGTGGGCGCTTGATCTGGGGAAAATTGGCGATGTCATGATGTCATCGCTCGGTGCTGTGCGAATCAATTACGAGACTTGGGGCAATCTTGATCCGGCGCTGCATACGCACATCACTCCACGATTTGACAATGAAGATGAAGCGACACGGACGCTGCAGCCGCGCTTTGCTTTTGACTACGCAAAGCCGCCTCCCTTTGATCCACTGTCGGCAGAGACGATTGCGCTGATTCGCAAGCTCAGCCAGAAGTTTAGCCATCCTTTAGTTTAGTATCGTTTGACGCCGCACCGCCACCGTCGATAGCGTTGTCGCATGCGATTGGTTTTGGCCGGTATTCGCTTCATTTTGAGCTCGGTATTCGCGATCGCGATTTTCATTGGTTTGGTATGGCCTCCGGCGGTGGCATTGGCCTACACGACGGAATCGTGTCATGCGGTGGCCGCACTTGAACTCTCCAGTGTCGAACATCTGACTCATGTCGAGGGCACGACCGGCTCGTGCCAGCCCTGCGAGCAATCGCCGAATGTGCCACACAAAGAGAAGAACCATCCTTGCTGTAGTCATTTGTTGAGTCTGGCTTGGCTTGCGCCGGGTCTTCAGGGTGAAACATTTGAAAAAACACCTCGCATGAGTGCGATGCGTGATCGGACTTATCTGAAGGCGCCGATTCTAGACGGTCCATTTCAACCTCCTCGGCGAGAGCTCTAGTTTCAGCGACCTCTTGTCTGCGGCCGCTAGGGGCGGTCGTTCAATAGCATCCAGGTTTTCTGGAGGTTTTCATGTTGAATTGGATTATTCGGTATTCTTTGAACCATCGTATGGTGACCGTTGCTTTGACAGCGCTCGTGATCATCTACGGATTGTTCGCGCTTTCAAAATTGCCCGTTGATGTCTTTCCCGACATCACAAAACCGACAGTCACTGTTATGACCGAGGCGCATGGGCTTGCGCCGGAGGAAGTTGAATCGCGTGTGACCGCGATGATTGAAGCGCAGCTCAGTGGTGTCCCGGGAGTTGAACGGATTCGTTCGCAATCGGGTATTGGGCTATCAGCGATCTACGTTGAGTTTCAATGGGGCGTTGATATCTATCGCAGCCGCCAATTGGTGCAAGAACGGTTGAACCTCGCCAAAGAGCGACTGCCGCGAGATGTTGTTCCAGTGATGGGTCCGGTGGGATCGTTGATGGGCCAGATTCAACAGATCGCGGTCACCAGTCGGACCTTGAATCCCGTTGAGCTTCGCAGTTTTGCTGAGTGGGTTTTGCGTCCTAGGCTCACGATGATTCCAGGTGTAGCGCAAGTGATCTCGATTGGCGGAGGGTTGAAGCAGTATCAGGTGTTGGCGTCGGCGGAGAAGCTCAATCGCTTTCAAGTCTCGATGGAGCAGGTGGATCGGGTACTGTCGCAGATCAGTCAAAACACAACGGGCGGATTTCTTGAGAAAGAGGCCCAGGAGTTTTTGATTCGAAATATCGGCGTCGTGCAGACGGTGGAGGATATCGAAAATACTTTGATTGGTCTTCATTTTGGTCGCCCTGTTTTGATCAAAGATATTGCCGAGGTTAAAGTTGGATATCGACTGAAGCGTGGTGACGGCAGTTTCAACGGCGAGCCCGCTGTGATTATGACAATTCAAAAA
This sequence comes from Bdellovibrionales bacterium, assembly GCA_016713885.1. Taxonomy (GTDB): domain Bacteria; phylum Bdellovibrionota; class Bdellovibrionia; order Bdellovibrionales; family JAMPXM01. The sequence continues at coordinate 421,595 of JADJOF010000003.1, forward strand.
CAACCGGGAGCCGATACTGTTCAGATCACGCACGCGGTCGACGCGGCAATTGAGGGAATGCGGTCGACAATTCCAAAGGGCGTTGTCATCAACGCCAGCGTCTTTAAGCAGGCGAACTTCATCGAAGCTTCGATCGATGGTATAAAGGGGAAGCTTCGTTGGGGAACGGTGCTGGTCTTTGTGATCCTCCTCATCTTCTTGGCGAACTTGCGTATGTCGGTTGTGACGCTGACTGCGATTCCGGTTTCGTTCTTAATGACGGCCGTCGTGTTTTGGATATTTGGTCTTACGGTGAACACGATGACGCTCGGAGGACTTGCCATCGCCATTGGCGAACTTGTCGACGATTCGATTGTTGACGTCGAGAACGTGTTTCGACGCTTGAAAGAGAACGCGCGACTTATCGAACCTCGATCGCGGCTTAGGGTTATCTACGAAGCGTCGATGGAGGTGAGAAATTCGATCGTCTTGGCGACTGGGATTATTGCATTGGTCTTTCTGCCGGTTTTTAATTTGCAGGGACTTGAGGGGCGAATGTTTGTGCCACTGGGCATTGCCTATTTAACGGCGCTGCTGGCGTCTCTCGTCGTGTCGCTGACGATTACACCGGTGCTGTGTTCGTTTATTCTGCGAGTCGAGAAGGCCGATCATCCTGAGACTCGATTTGTGCAAGTGTTAAAGCGATGGGATCGCGGAGTTCTTGATTGGGCACTGCCGCACTCAGGAAAAGTTCTGTCCGCGGCCTTGATTCTGTTCGTTTCAGGACTGGCGCTGATTCCGTTTATGGGGCGAGATTTTTTGCCGCAGTTTAACGAGGGCACGGCGATGATTTCGGTTGCGACGGTGCCGGGCGTCAGCCTGACAGAGTCCAATCGCATTGGACTTCGCGCCGAGCAGCTGATTGCAAAGTCAGCTGAAGTGAAGTCGACGTCACGGCGAACGGGCCGCGCTGAGCTTGACGAACATGCGATGGGCGTCCATGTCAGTGAGATCGATGTCGACTTTAACGAAGGCGGACGCGGGCGCGCGGTTGTTCTTGATGAGATCCGCGATCGCCTCAAAGACGAATTCCCGCTCTTTGGCGTGAGCGTTGGGCAGCCGCTTTCGCACCTGATTGATCATATGCTGTCGGGGGTCAGTGCGGCGCTTGCGATCAAAGTCTTTGGTCCCGATCTTCGCGAGCTCAGACGGCTTGGGCACGAGGTCAAGCAGGCGATTCAAGATGTTCCAGGGCTTGTTGATTTGAAGGTTGAGACGCAAGGGCTGATTCCGCAGGTGAAGGTGCATGTTCTGCGAGCTGATGCGGCGAAGTGGGGACTCAGTCCCGGAGAAGTGACGAGTCTTCTTGAGGCGGCACTGAACGGACAGACGGTGGGGCAGATCATCGAGGGCACGCAGGTGCACGATGTGTTTTTTCAATTTGATTCGTCTTCGAAGACGTCGATTGAGTCGATTGAAAAAATGGTTCTTAAAATTATGCCGGACGGTCGACGTGTCATTCTGAGTGACGTTGCGGATGTCTACGAGTCCGATGGACCGAATGAGATCAATCGTGAGAATGGCCAACGTCGAATGGTGATCAGTGGCAACGCGTCAGGAAGAGATCTTGGCAGTCTTGTGAAGGCCATCGAGGCTCAGATCAAAGCCAAGGTCAAACTTCCGGACGGCTACTACGTCGTCTACGGTGGTCAATTCGAGAACCAGCAGCGTGCGACTGAGAAGATTCTCCTTTTTGGTCTTCTCGCGCTGATCGGTATCGCGGCCATTCTCTATGGGCACTTTCGCTCGAAGATGATTGCGGCGCAGATTATGGTCACGATCCCGCTGGCTTTTACGGGAGGAATGATCTGTTTGTTCCTCGCTGAGCGAACGATCACGGTGGCGAGTTTGATTGGTTTCATCACCCTCTGTGGGGTCGCGTCGCGAAATGGGATCATGATGATTGATCACTATTTGCATCTGATGGCGAATGAGGGGGAGTCCTTCACGCATGAGATGATTGTACGGGGTTCGCAAGAGCGATTGATTCCGGTGATGATGACTGCACTCGTGGCTTCGCTTGCGCTTTTGCCGTTGGTCTTTGCAAAAGGGCAGCCGGGAGCGAGGTGCTTTATCCGGTTGCCGTGGTGATTGTTGGTGGTCTCGTCAGTTCAACGCTTTTGGATATGATTGTGACGCCGGCCTTGTTCTTTCGTGTTGGAAGAAAGTCGGCTGAAGCCTTTGTTGCGAGAAAAATGAGAAGGGAATTATTTTATGAAGATGTCTATTTTGATGGTGCTTTCAATGATGGTACCGGCGCTGGCTCAAGGTCACGTTGGCGACCACGATGCCCCAGTGGTTGTTTCGGCGCCACAGGGCGGAATGCTCAAGAATTTTGGCGAATTGATGGTTGAAGCTGTCGTGCAGGACAAGACAGCGCGTCTCTATGTTTACGATCTTAAGCTCAAGCCACGGGATTTGGCCGGCATCAAAGTTTCGGCCTCCGTCGTGAAGCCCAAATCGAAAGTCGAGCTCAGGCTTCCTTTGCAGAACAAGGGCGGCTTTTTAGTTTGCGATTTTTCAACCGAGGCGAAGGGATTGCATCGATTCACATTGCGGGTCGCGATTGACGATCCAAAGACCAAGCACGTTGGGCGCGTCGATTTTACGATTGAACCGTAGGGCAGAGAGGCAATATGAAAAAACAAACCTTACTTCTGTTCTTGCTGAGCGGATTCCTTTCTTTCTCTGCAATAGCGGCCCCGATGGAAATTCGAGCAAGTCGATTACGCGAGTATCTTGAGGAGCGAAACTACCGTGTTCAGTCGCTTCGATATTTGGTCGGTGCGGCAGAGAGTCGCGAAGGATATTTTGGACGGTCGTTTTTCCCGCGGCTTGAGGCTCATGTTGGCGCTGAGATGTTTCGTCATGGCGCTGACAGTTTTAAGTCAGATACGAGTTACGCCATCGATCTTTCGGTGAACCTTTATAACGGTGGACAGGATCGGCTGGAAGGACAGATTCGTTCGGCACTGACGGAACGACGAAGGTCTGAGGCGACTCGAATCTCATCGGACGAGCTTGGACGAGCACGGGTGAGCTACTGGACGACTCTCTATGAGCGCGAGCGTCTTGAAATTTTAAAAAAGTCGCTTGCGGTCAATACCGAGAATCAAAAAGCGGCGGAGAGACGGATTCGAAGCGGCGTTGCCACCGAGTCCGACCGAGTCGAGTTTGAAATGAAGCAGGTGGATCTTACTCGTGAGCAGGCCGCGGCTGAAGTCAAAATGCGAGTAGAAAAGCAGAATCTCGCGGTTCTTCTGGGGATCGAGCATGGTGCCGAACTTGTTTTTCCAGAAGTGTTGAGCCACGAGCATGAATATGAAGAAGAGCTCAGGCACAGCGCGGATGATCACGCTTTTATTTACAAAGAAACCGAGATTCAGGCTCAGCTGAGTGGGCTTGAGGCGGAAAAGCGAAAGCGAGCCCTTTGGCCGAGGCTTGAAGCCTACGCGATCTATGCATGGGTTGGTGAGCGTGAAGTGAGCCGCAGTCTGAGTCAGGAGGATCGGCAGGAGACGGCCGTGGGGCTGCGGCTTTCACTGCCGCTTGCGGAGGGCTATGAGGCATTGCGCGAGTCCGCCGCTTTTCAGAAGGAGGCACTGGCGGCTGAGATGACGGCGCGTCTCATGCGCAAAGAGACCGAGGCGCATATTCACAACGAGCTTGCCGAGCTCCAGCTCTTGCATGATCAAGTACACGATGCGGAGAAGAATATTGAGCGAGCTGAGAAATACTATCGACTGACGCAGTCCGAATACCAGCGCGGTGTTAAAAACTCCCCCGATGTTCTCGGCGCATCAGAGAAACTTTTTGAGACGCGACTGAAGCGTCTTGAAATGGTTCGTGACTTTCAACTCGCGAAAACTCACGTTCTGGCGAAGTTGGGGCGGTAGATCGCTCTATTGTGCTATGGGTGATGTCCGGCGGATTGGCAGTGACGGCGAGTTCGCTTGGCGATGACAGTAAAAGTAGAGCGAGGATGTCGCGCCTCCGGCTACGGCGCCAAGCAGGGTTGGGATCTCTGAGGGACTCACCTTTCGCGGGATGCCAAGATCTTTGAAGGGGTGGCCATTGAACGCCTCTTCCTTGTCAAAAAATCGCCTCATTGAGTCGACGGCTTCGTTCGTTGGAGTATTGCGAGTTATTGTACCAATGTACTTTGCTCCTGTCTCAGCGGGACCGCGCAATAGAATTTTCTCAACGGAGCCGTTGGCATCCTTAATAAATTCAAGTTGTGGAGGTTGCATATAGTCCTGAAAAGCAAGAGTGCGCTTCTCGGCGAGAGTGACGAGTTCGGCGTAGGTCTTTTTTTGCGAAGGTGACAAGAAGTTTGCCTTCTCCGCCTGAATCTTCAGTTCCTTGAATTGGTCAACTGTCTGTGCGGCATTTGTACGGACGCCAGCTCCGGGATTCCCTTCGAGGAGGTCGCGAAAGGTGTTGAGTCCATTCTGAGGACCTTTTATTCCAGGAATCTCACCGATCTTGGTCGCCAAATTGCCTTCGAGGTTTCGTCCTGAAAGCTCAAAGAAAATCTTGAGGTTACCGCCCGATGTCCCTTGGCTAAGTCGATCCGCCATCGTGTGAATCAATCCTTCGCGAGTCATGGGAGCTATGTATCTTGCGCCAGTGACTCCGTCGGTGACATTGCCTTCAAAGATTGAACCTTTAAAAAAGTTTGCCGAATCGGCATCGCCCTTCATTTGTCCGCTCGTGAGTTTGGTAAGAAAGTCCCAGAATCCAGCTTGCGGTCCATTGTGACCAAGGTTTGCGCCGATTCGAAGTTTGAAGTCTGACTTTGTGATTTCACCTCTATTCAGGGCATCGATTGCTTCAATTATTCCTGGAGCCTCGTGAAGGTATCCAGTGAGAATTGGCCGTTGGGCAATCACTTGGCGAATTTGGTCAGGATTGAGTGTGGGATTGAAGAAAGCGCGACCGTTCATTCCGTTTTCGTCTAGAAACTCGGCGAAAGCGCGTCCTGCTGGTGATGTGGTATCGGAGCGATTGAGGACTTTAAGAAGACGGTCTGATTCAGGGCTTTTGCTTGTGAGGAGCGTTTTGAAACGATCAAGCTTGCCAAGATCGGAGTCGAGAATTCCGGAAATCATTGCCTTGAGGTCAATATCGAGCTACTCAACCGATGAGCGAACCTGGGAGTTCTTTGTGAGAGAAATGAGATCTTCTTGGTGACGCAGAGAATAGACCTCGGCCTGCGAGAGTTCGCGGTTTTTCTTTAAACGAGAGATGTAATCGTCAACGTGCTTGGTGACGGCATTGACCTTTCGGGCAGAGGCCAGTGCGCTACTCTTTCGTATGGCGGCCTTAACGACCGAAACACTTGCGCCGCCGGCGAGCATTGGGATCGCAATTCCACAAATGACTTCGGTTTGAGCTTTCGAGTTGAGGCAGTTTGCGATTCCCGTGATTTCTGACATGTCGGGAAGTGTCATGGCCAATCCGAAATTGTTCCCCTTCGCCTGCTCCCGCGCGATGCACTTTGCGTAGGTCGCGTTTGATTTGTCGAGAAACCCTGAATTCATCGCGGCTTCGGTGCCGATGTTCTTTTTTGCCTGTTCCCACGTTTCTCGAGCACGGCGAACATCTTTGTCGTCCGTGCAGAGCCGGGATGCTTCTTCAAGGACTGACTGATTGTATTTTCGATGATTCGTAGCGGAACTGTAGAAGTTTGCCGCAATTTTTTTCACACCTTCGACGGTGCCCTTTATGCTGTCGAGAGTTCCTTTGCCGCAGGCTTTCGCAAAGTCCGTCTCTTGAGTGTCGCGAGGGTCAAAGCAATTACGACGCTGCTCTTGAGGAAAGTCCATGCACTCATTTTCGTCCAGTTGGCGAAGGCAACCATCGATTGCAGTCTTCTCAGTCTCGGTCGCGCGACAGACCTGAGTGGCTGGATTCGGGAGGTCGGCGGTTGCATCGATGGGGAAACCCAGGAGCAGCGCCACGGCAAAGATGGAAGCGACCATCATTCCTTAACGGTCATCGTTCCGGAAATCTTCAGAATTTTGGCCGAGTGTTAGCCCGGCCGTCTCAAAATAGGACGTTTTGAATCTCAGCTACGAGAGCAGGAACTCGAAGTCTTTCTGTGAAAGGCGCGACGAACCCTGGCCGATATCGGCGGCCGTTTCGATCGCTTCTCCGGCTGGGCCGAAGAGGGCTTCAAATCGACGTGACTTGAGCTCTTTCAATACTTCGATTTTCTCTTCGACTGAGTCTTGAATAATGTAGCGGTAGACCTGGACCGACTTTGTCTGTCCGATCCGGTGCGCACGATCCGTCGCTTGGTTTTCAACGGCAGGGTTCCACCACGGTTCAATGTGGAAGATGTAAGAGGCCTTCACCAAGTTTAAGCCGACGCCACCGGTTTTGAGTGTCATCAGCATAACGGCGCCGCCTTGGTGCTCGTCGAAGCCGCGAAGCTTGCGTTCGCGCTCAGACCGCGAGTCACTGCCGCTCATATCAAAAAACGTAATACCGGCAACGGTCATCGCTTCGCGAATGCGCTCAAAGGTCGCAAGGAATTGCGTAAACACCAGGGCGCTTGAGCCTTCTGAGGTGATCTCGCGAAGTGCTTCAACCAGCGTCGAGATCTTTGGCGGTTCAGCGGCGTATTCAACTCCAGGAATGCCGCGTGGGTCTGAGCAGACTTGGCGAAGTCGCAAAAGTGCCGTCAGCATCTGAAGTTGAGTCTTCGCTTCGCCGTCTTTTGCGATTTGATCGCGGATCTGGCGATTGTAGCTTGTCGCAATATCGCGGTAGATGCGCTTCTGTTCTTCGTCAAACGGTAGGCGCATCGTGGTTTCAGTTTTTTCCGGCAACTGATGCATGACCTGCGATTTTGTCCGACGCAAGAGCAGTGGGCGTGTGCGAAGCTTGAGCTCATCGAGATCTTCACGGAGAACGCGGACTGGATTGACGTAGCGTTCGCGGAAGTTGGCGATGTCGCCAAGTGACCCCGGAACCGAGAGATCAAAGAGCGAGAAGAATTCACCGTAGTGATTTTCGAGCGGCGTGCCTGTGAGGCAGATCTTAAAGCGACTCTGAATTTTTCGTGCGGCTGTTGTGCGCTTGGTGGTGATCGTCTTTAAAGCCTGTGCTTCATCAAAGATCACAATGTCCCAATTCACCTGTTCAAAGAGCTCGACGTTCTCTTGCAGGAGTCCGTAGGTACAGATGACGATGCCGTGCTCTTTTTGTTTTACAAAATCGAGCATTTTCTCTGGTTCTCGTGAACTGAAGAGGTGTGAGCGGAACTCCGGCGTAAAGCGCGTCATCTCCGAGACCCAGTTATAAGTCAGCGATGTTGGAACCATGACAAGTGTCGGCCCGAGGTCATCTTGTGAGCGCAGCGTTTCGAGAAAGCCAAGGCTCGTGACTGTTTTTCCAAGGCCCATGTCGTCAGCGAGAATTCCGCCAAGACCGAGTCTGCGAATGTCGAGTAGCCATTGTACGCCGACTTCTTGGTAGGGCTGTAGCGTCGCTTTAAACGTTTCCGGCATCGTGAGTTTTGGACGCTCGCGATCGAGTGAGTCGTAGAATTCGCAAATCGCTTGCCAGCGTGGACCGCCTTGAATTGGTGACTCCCCGAGGATCCGCAGGGCCAAGAGTTCAAGCGCCCGAGAGCGCGGCAATTGAAAGTACGTATCAGCGGTTTTCCGACGCTTATTCTTGTCACCAAGCAGGCCTTCGCCGTCGCCGTGCAGAGTTTCCCAAAAGCGCGTGAGGCGTTTGAGATTCGGTAGTTCCTGAGGTTCAAGCAAAAAGAAACGACCATCGTGTTCGATGATGCCGTCGCGCGAAAGGCGAATGGCCTCTTCGGGCGAGAGTTCTTTTCCTCTAAAGAAAAAGCGTGGATGAAGTTCAAACCAATCAATCTTGCGATTGCCAAGAGCCAGCGTCTCAAGCGGAGCGTTTGAGAATTCCTCTTTGAGTGTGAACTCAGGACGGAACTCACCCTCTTTGATGCGCTCAATTTGGCGGCCGTCGAGTGTGATCTCAAATCCTTGATGCGCGAGCGCCAAGAAGTGGGCACCACGAGGGGGAAGCTTTGCAGTTGGAACGATGAAACGTTCATTGATGCCTGGTGAGTAAACAAGTTGGCGGTCGACCTCTGCCGACACAGGCTTGCGAAGTGTGATGTCCTCGCGTTCAAAGCCAGGGCGCATATTCGTGAAGGTCTCAAACCATTGGCCGCGCACTTTCGTGAAGCACGCGCCCTCGGTCTCGCGACCGAGATCTGCGACCAGGGCGTGGAACATGCGAATCACGGCGCGCGAAAGGCCTTCAACGCGAATCTCACACTCTGGTGTGAAGAGACGAGTCACGCGATCCGCCGATGCGTCGTCGATAATCTGCCGCATCGTTGCTTCAAGAAGACCGACGATACCATCCGAGAGCAGTGTTTCAAGCGTGGGTGTCACGCTCTCGTCGATCTCGCTGAAGTTTGAAGAGTCGTTTTTGTCGACCTTTACGAGGAACTGGGCAAAGCGTTTAAAGAGACGAGTCTTGAGCTTATCGAAAGAGTCGATCGTGTCGCCATCGATGGACGGAAGCTCAAGAGAAAAGGCCGCTGTTTCAAAAAACAGCATGATCGCAAAGCCGACATGACGGAGAAGTTTCAGATCGCGCTCGCGCTTTGGTCCGCGTCGGGCGTGAGCCAGTTGAATATTAGAAACACCAGTGGTGGCGCCAAGACCTGATTGCAAGAGGTGGATCAGGTAGTGCATGGACTGCGGGAGGCCATGCGCCTCGTAGTCTTCAAGATCGAATTTGATTCTAAAGCTGCCATCGCCGGTGGCGGCAAGTGCGCCCTTGGGGGCGGTCATCGTTTTGACCCCGGTTGCATACTGAATCACATCGCGAACTTCGATTTCGCGGAAGAGTGCCTCGATGGCCGCATGCCCCGTGATTGTGAGCGGGCCATCGTTTTTAGCAAGCTCTGGCCCTTCGTGGCTGGCAAGAAAGGAGCGAACGCCGTCGAGGCGATCGCGAAGCGAGTGAAACACAAGGCGGCCGGTTTCCTCGTCGAGACGATAGCTCTCGGTCATTGCTTGAGTATCGGCACCGCTCGACTCTAAACACACGGATCCCCGAATCGGAGTGCCGGGCTCAGTTGGAACGGGCTCCGTTGAGCGTGCAGTCCAGGTGACTTGTTGAATAGGGCTTTCAACCGAATTCTTTTCAACGGCAATACCGCTCAACTGCAGCGCTTGGCGCGGGATCAATCGATTGGCGGACAGCGTGTAAAGGATGCTGATGCCTTCTTCGGTCTCTTCAAAAAGACTTTTATTGATGCGCTCAACGGCCATCAAAAGCGAAGCGACTGTTTGATCCATTTGAATCAACCACTGCGGTCGCATGTTGTTTGAGCGGTGCGAGAGGCTCACGGTTTCGGTCTCGGGGCGGATCTGCAGAGCGAGTGGTAGGAGTGGGCGCGGGACGCTGCGGCCGAGCGGGTGGCGCAGGAGTTCGGCTGCCGTGAGGCAGAGGCCATCATCAAAAATATACTGGAGAACAGGAGCCTCTTCGTTCAAAAGCTCCATCGCATTCATCAGTCCACGAGAGGCAATCGTTTCGGTGCTGGAATGAAATGGCAACGGAACATCGGCGGGGCGCCAGGCGGGGCTAACCCATTCCTTTAAGAGTTCGCTTTCGTGCAAAGGTCGAGACGGAGGAAGTTCGCGAAGGCGCGTTGTCCAAGCTCCATGATGAGGTAGCGAGAACGGTCGGTGTGTACCGAAAAAGCGTGCTTGTGGCTGGGCAAGAAGAATCGATCGAAGACTCGGGGCCATCGGGCGAGTGTATCACCGCAAACGGCCCCGAGTCGAGTGGTTAGACTTACGGTGCAAACCAGCAACGTGGACGGTAGCCAACGCTGTACGAACCTTCAACGCAAGAGCCCTGACGGTAGTCCGAGTTGGAAAGCTTTACCGTCTTGTCGACCGGGCAAACCGAACCGGCAAGGTAAGTGTCCATACGACATTGTGTCGCAGGGTGCTTGTCGTCAGTTTTTGCTACGCGACGAGCGTCGGGTTTTGAGTAGTCCGGCGGTGTCGTTTCTTTACGCAGATCTTGGAAAAGACCGGCAACGGAAGTGCCGCCGAGCGAGTTGCGCATGCAAATCAACTGGTCTTTCTCGTCATTGAACTGCTGGATGCAAAGTTTTTCAGCAAAGGCATCAAGGCGCTGATCCGCTTTCGCTTGAGCGACAATCGCTTTGTTGTCGTCCTGCTCATAAAAATTGCGCAGACACTTGAGGTTTGCGTAGTAGTCCGACGCGCCTTCGTTCGAAGCCCAGTTGCTTCCGCCGAACCAGCCAGCGATTTTTGGCGCTCCACCGAGGTGGTGGCCAAGCTCGTGACAGACAACGAGAGCGAATCCCTCTTCAGTTGTCGCGGGGTGACGGGCCAATCCGCCATACATGTTGAGAACCCAAGACGAACCGATTTGCTGAGCTGATGCGTTGACAGTTGCATCGGACCAGAGACGGTTGATCTTGAGTGTGCCGCCTTCTTGGGCGATAACAGGGCCAAAGAGTTTTTGAGCCCGATCCAAAACAGAATTGAACTGCGCCTCAGTTAAGCTGCCGGGAGATCCAGCCGTGGCTTTGAAGCCCACTGGAACTTTCATTTCGTTTGGCGGCAGGAATCCGGCGCAATCATGATTGGAAGCTGTAACTGGTTGCGAAAGGCTCATCAGTGCACAGGTTGCGACCGCGAGAACGCGCCCTGTGCTCTTTGTTATTTTACCCATATTCTCCGTCATTCCCATTTTTGGACCCCTCCTTGGGTTGGTCGGATGTCTTTGAACGGAGATAGGTTGACCCAGTCTTTGAGCAAGGAAAAGAAAAAGGTTCCAAAGTGGAACCAAAGTCTGGCTTATGGGTTGATGCGTTATTTCGGCCGGGAAGGGCTCTTCTTTGTCGTTGAACGGCCTGTCTTGGTTGGCGACGGCACAAAAAGGAGGCAGAGATCACATGATTTTTCATCACGACCCTCGTGGCAGCCTCGCGCAGTGCAGTATTCGCGACCGTAGAAAATGAACTGCAGATGCAGTTTGTTCCAATGCTCCTTGGCAAACAGTGCTTTGAGATCGCGTTCCGTTTGCAGCACTGATTTTCCGCTGGAGAGTTTCCAGCGCTTTGCAAGTCGATGAATATGGGTGTCGACCGGGAAGGCCGGCGTGCCAAAACTCTGTGCCACGACAACTTGTGCGGTTTTGTGGCCGACACCGGGCAGATCCTCGAGTTCTTCAAGCGTTTGCGGAACTTGGCCTGCGTACTTTTCGACGAGAATTTTCGAAAGGCCAACGATGGCCTTCGCTTTTTTGAGGACCCAGTCCACAGGGCTTTACGATCTTAAGAACATCCTCGACTTTCTGCTGGGCCATTTTCTGGGGCGTGCGCGCCAGTCGAAAGAGTGCAGGCGTGATTTCATTGACCCGTTTATCGGTGCACTGAGCCGAGAGTAAAACGGCAACAAGCATCGTGAATGGATCGGTGTGGTCGAGTGGAATAGGGGGATCAGGATAGAGCCTATTGAATCGCTTCAAAATGATCTGCGCCCGCTGCTGGCGTTCGGTCTGGTTTAGCATGCGTCTTTTCAAACAAGCTTTGCGTCCTGAATCAAGCCGCAGAGAGGAAAAGGATTCGCAAAGTTCTGTGAACGTCCAGTAAACTATGAAGATATGTTTAAAAACATTTTTGGAAATTCAAGTGAGGAAGGCCGAGACGATTCGGCTGATCGCCAAACGTATGCGATTGGCGACGTCCACGGCTGCGCCCACGAACTTGAAATCCTACTCAAGAAACTATCGATTGATCGAGACACTAAAATTGTTTTTCTCGGCGACTACGTCGATCGCGGTGCCGATTCACGACGTGTGATCGACTTGATCTTGGATCTCTCGGCCCGCTGCGAAGTGATTCCGCTCATGGGAAATCACGAGGCGATGTTTCTTGATTTTCTTGAGCGTCCCGAGAGCATGGGGTCCGGGCTATTTATTTTAAATGGCGGCGGCTCGACGCTTGCGAACTACGCAACAAGTGGCGGAGCATTTGAAGTTCCACATGAGCACATCGAATTTTTAAAGAACCTTCCGATCTACCATCAGACAAAAACTCACTTCTATGTGCATGCCGGCGTGCCGCTCCGTAAAAAACTTGCGGACCTTGATCCGATCGCCGATCGCGAGGTGTTTCTCTGGACGCGCGGTCCGTTTCTTTCGACGGACGAGTCTTGGGGGAAAATTATTGTTCACGGTCACACGCCCAATGAGATGCCAGAGAAGAGGCACAACCGCATCAACTGCGATACAGGTTGTGTTTTCGGCGGTGCGCTCACGGCGTATGATGTCACCAATGACGCGTTTATTGCCGTTGATCGTATTCCGCTGCGCGATCAGCCGCCGATTTTACACCGCCAGTACGATGGCAAGAGAATCGCGGTCCGCTTTAACGGCCGCATGGTGGTGAGTGCGGGGCGTCCGGGCGAGGCGCGGCAGCAGTTTGAAACTTTAAACTACAATCAGTTTGGCCTTTTGCTTCGCGAGACGCAGTTGTCGGCAAATCCGTTCTTTCAAGTGAATGACTTTGTCGAGGGCGTAATCGGTCACGACTACCGCACGGCGGTTGAGTTTGAAGGTCAAGTGGTGCGTGTAGAGTCGCGTCAGGGACTTGTCGTGTTTGGCGTGAAGCTTGATAAGATTTCAACGGCAAATGATTCCGGGCACAATTCGAACTGGCTCAAACGACCAGCGTCATGAGTGGGCTACGTCCACTCCTGAAACGAATTCCTTCGTTCGCTGAGCTCTCAGCGGGCGACGCGAGTGATGTGATCCTCGGTCGTTTTCTTGATTACGTGAGTGAGAAGGGGCTGTCGCTTTATCCGGCGCAGGAAGAGGCCATTCTCAATCTTATTCAAGGCGATCATGTGATTTTGAACACACCGACTGGTTCCGGGAAGAGTTTGGTGGCTGAGGCTTTGGTGTTCCAGTCGATGGCCCTCGGCAAACGCGTGGTCTACACGTGTCCTGTCAAAGCGCTTGTGAATGAAAAGTTTCTCTCTCTTTGTCGTCTTTTCGGTGCCGAGAGCGTTGGACTGATGACGGGCGATGGCAGCGTCAATCGCGATGCACCGATTGTCTGCTGCACGGCCGAGATCCTCGCCAATATGGCTCTTTCTGACGGCGCCGATGCGAAAGTGGATGATGTCGTCATGGATGAATTTCACTACTACGCCGATCGAGAGCGCGGGATTGCTTGGCAGATTCCTTTGCTTGAATTAAAGCACGCCCGTTTTTTGCTGATGTCGGCAACCATGGGCAATATGGAGTTCTTTGCCGAGCATCTCGAAAAGCTCACGGGGCGAAGCGCAAACGTCGTCGTCGGTCACGATCGCCCGGTTCCACTTGAGTTTGAGTATCGCGGCGAGACGCATCTGCATGAGTCGATTGCGGACCTTCTGAAAACTGACCGGGCGCCAGTTTACCTTGTGAACTTCACTCAGGCAGCAGCCTCCGAGGAGGCGCAGAACTTGATGAGCGTGGACTTTCTTTCAAAAGATCAAAAGAAGGCGATTTTAGATCGGCTTGACGGTGTCAGTTTTCGCTCGCCTTTTGGACGCGATCTTCAGCGCTTTCTTAAGCACGGCATCGGCGTGCACCACGCAGGCCTTCTTCCGCGCTACCGTATTTTGGTCGAGAAGCTCGCACAAGATGGACTATTAAAGGTGATTTCGGGAACCGATACGCTTGGTGTGGGTGTGAACATTCCAATTCGCACGGTGCTCTTCACAAAACTGTGCAAATACGATGGCGAAAAATCGGCGATTCTGTCGAGCCGAGATTTTCATCAGATTTCCGGTCGGGCGGGGCGTCGAGGGTTTGATAATCGTGGTTTTGTCGTCGCTCAGGCGCCGGAACACGTGATCGAGAACGCGAAGCTTGAGCGCAAAGCGCTTGCAGATCCAAAAAAAGCGAAAAAGATCGTCAAAGCAAAGCCTCCTGAACGCGGTTTTGTGATGTGGAGCGAAGACACATTCAAAAAACTTCAGACATCAAAACCGGAGCCACTGGAGTCACGTTTTCATATCGATCTTGGTTTAGTGCTTTCGGTTCTAGCGCGGAAGAATCACGATGGCTGTGAAGCGCTTCGTCTTTTGATTCGTCATTCGCACGAACCCGAAGGACGAAAGAAGGCCCATCGTCGTCGCGCCTTTGAACTGTTTCGCTCTCTCTATGAGCGACAGATTGTGGCGCTAAACCCGCTCGCTGTGCACGACGATCTTCAACACGACTTTTCGCTTCATCAGTCGCTTTCGCTTTGGCTCATCGATACTCTGGCGCAGCTTGATCCGGCCGTTCAGACACACGCCTTTGATGTGATCACGCTCTGCGAGGCCATCGTCGAGTCTCCTGATCTTATTCTTCGCAAGCAGACTGATCGGGTGCGGCAGGAGCTTTTTTATCAGCTCAAGCAAGAGGGTGTCGAATTTGACGAGCGGCAAGAGCGTTTGGAGGCTGTTGAGCATCCAAAGCCTCTTCGCGAGTTTATCTATTCGACCTTTAACGCCTGGTCCGAGCGCCACCCATGGGTAGGCGGCGAGAATATTCGTCCGAAATCGATTGCTCGCGAGATGTTAGAAGGCATGAGCTTTTCTGACTACATTCGCGAATACGATCTTCAGCGGGGCGAGGGGCTTTTGCTGCGCACGCTCAATGATGTGTTTAAGGTCCTAGCGCAAACGGTGCCTGATCGATTTAAAACAGATGAGATTCGAGATCTTGAGCTTGAGCTTGCGGGTCTGATTCGGGGAGTGGATTCGTCGCTCCTTGAGGAGTGGGATCGGCTGCGTGAGGACTTTGTCGAGCTCGGTGGAAAAGTGGTGGGAGCTTCTGGCGGAGCGGCGGCGGAAGCCGGTGAGGCTGAGGCTGTTTCAAGATTCCAGCGCGAGAAGGAGCGGGAGCGTCTGTGGCGTGTTGAAATCTTCCGCTTGGTGAAAGCGCTTGCCGCCCAAGATCTTGATGACGGTGAAGCCTTGATTCGCGAATGGAAAGAAAAAGGAGCTCTGGCCGTCGGATTTGTGATTTCGGGTGAGACAGTTGAGTTTCCGGCGGAGGAATGGACGGTCTCTCGTCTCGAGAGTGTACTTGAACAGCTCAAAGCGGATGGCTTTACCGGAATTCGCACTGATACCCCGGCGCGGGCGAAGGTGCTATTTCAACTTGTGAAAGGTGAACGTGTTCAGCAGGTGATCGTCTCAAAGGATGCCGTCATCGATTCGCAGACGATTGATGGCGCGACAGCTGATATCGTGATCTTGCTCTCGTAAGTCTTGCAGCTATGGTCGACGGCGAAGCGCTTCGGTGAGTTCTTCAACCTTTAGAAGCTCGTCCAGGCGCCTTTCAAGGCGGGTGACGATGTGTTCAAAGCTCTCGGCTTCACCGATGCCACTTGTCGCTTCATTTAAGATTTCATCGAGATTGTCGACTTTGTCGGCAAGAAGCAGTCGCATCGCCTGATGGATCTCGTTGAGCTGACGAACGTGCATGCGAACCTCGGCTCGGATGCGATGGATCTTTGACTCCATTAAGAGTTCGTTGATGTATGCTTCAAGCGTCGACGGCTCAAACGGCTTTTCGAGAATGCGAAAGAACCCGTGATTCAGTGCTTCGACGGCCGCATTTTTGTCGAGGTTGCCGCTGAGGAGAATCGAGGGGATTTCGTGTCCGAGGGCATGGAGGGTCGCCAGCATCTTTACGCCATCCATTTTCGCCATTCTCAGATCTGTGACAATCAACTGCGGAACGGGGACGCGTCCGCTCGCTATAAGATCGACCAACTCGTACCCCGAGAGAAAAGTGTAAACCTGAAACTTCCGTGAGAAGCAGCTGTCGAAGACCTCGAGGATATCGGGCTCATCGTCAACGAAGTACACCAAGGGCTTTGCCTTAGCGCGGACCGTGGGCTGTTCGGTCTTCGTATTGAGCTCGTTTGGACTGAGTTTTCTTGCTGCTTCGCTCATGACTACCTATCGGAACTTCCTCATATTTTCGTACAAAGATCCGTTTAATTTTGGCTTTTTCGCGTCTCGTATTGGGTCAACTGGGATGGCGGTACTGCTGACCTGGTTTGAACTGAGACAGCCGAGGTGGATTTACCACGATCGTGTATTCCCAACAGGGCCAGATTTACATGGCCGAAGGCGGTGATTCAAGAGCGGCGCAAGGTGTAATAGAGAACGACGGCGTTCACTTATCATAGAAGGAGTTTTGAATGAAAACGATTGTTGCTCTCGCGGTTCTTTGTCTTTCGTCAGTTTCTTTTGCTGCGGCGGAGTGCCCAGCTGGTTCTGAAACAGTTCTCACATGCACGTCAAACCCACAGCCAGGCAACGGCCAATTGGCGTCGGATATGTTGGACTCAGTCGCGATCTGTGAGTCTGGCTCGGTGACGTCGATGGTGATGGAAAAAGATGGCGAGAGTGCGACGACGGAAGTCGCTGTACTTGCGATACCAGGCGGCACTCACTATTCAGTTGAGGATGATACCGTACTCTTTAAATTCTCGGTTGTGACAGGTGTGCGGACGGTGAAGCCGAAGGCCACGTTCTCTGTTACATTCACTGAGGCAAAAGACGACAACGGAAACCCGCTTTCGAGTTCGTCGACCTACGCTTGCTCGCGCCTCTAATACGTTTAATCAACGACGATCAATCAACTCAGTTGAGAAATCAAAAACGCCGCGTTCCTTTTGGAGGCGGCGTTTTTTTCTACCAGGAAAGAATCATAGCCAGCGCCAGTTTTGAAAACATCGCGGAGTGTCGGAAGCTCGACGCTGCGCCAACGGTATCTTTGTCTGAGTGGATATTCCCATTCATTTTATTTTTCGTCGACTCAAACGGCATGAGCGTTGCGAAGCCGTTTTTATACCAGCTGGCATGGTCAGAGCAGCCATATCCACACTTGTCTTCAATGATGTTCGCCTGGCCATATGTGGCATTGATTCGCTTAAGGCGTTCGCGCATATCGACGGACGTGAAGTCTGTCATGCTGCCGAGTGTGAATTCACCGTCGCCAGGAAAGAGCGTCATGTCGAGTTGAATAACACCGACGACATTTCGCGCTTGCTCCTTTGCTGTCTTGGCAATTTCGGCAGAGCCTAAAGACCGCCCTCTTCGCCGGCGTACCAGTAGAATTCAAGCGTGCGGTCGGGGGAGTCGATTGCGCGGTGATGAGTCGCGCGACTTCAAGAACGTTGGCTGAACCGCTGGCGTTATCGTCTGAGCCTGGAGCCTGTTTTCCGCCCCAGAATGACTGGTTGATCGAGTCGAGATGTCCTCCGAGGACGATGATCTCGTTTCCGATCTTGCCACCTGGAACAGTGAGCTTGATCGACTTCATTGGCGTTGCGGTATGAGAAATGAACTCGAGACGGAAGGGGATCTTCGCGAACTTTAAAGTGTCTTCGATGCGAACTTTAAAAGCGTCGGCCGCGCGCTGCCCTTCGCCGGTTTTATGGTGGCGTGAACCCTGCTGGGTGAGGAACTGCACTGTTTCGCGAAGGTTGTTTTCGTCAACTTGACTAATGAGTGCCGAGATCGCGGGGTCGGAACCCTGCGGACCTGATGGAGGTTGCGGAGGGAAGCCGATACCGCCTGCCAGAAACTTCTGATCGCGCTGATACTGCTCGTCGAAGGCTTTGAACGCCTTATGCGCCTCTTTTGTTGCGCTCTCAAGCGTGTATGTGGCGAGGAGCTCGTGGCCGCCACAGGCTCCATTTTGTTCGTGAGCCTCTTTAGCAAGGGTCTCAAGCTGCTGCTCAGTGAGCGAGGCCAGTGCGGTCTGCGTGCGTTCATGTCTGACGATGGCATCCGATCCGATACTTCGCAGGAGTTTCGCATCGGCAAGAACGTAGTGGGTGGTCATTTTGGGAGCCGCTTTGGTCGTGGCTGGCATCCCGAATGAGAACAGAATCGATATGCCGATGGGCGCAAGCGAAAGTGCAGTTTTCATAGGTAATAGGCTCAAGTGATGCTCGATGGGTGTCGAGTCGAGTTCCAGAATGGAACTGTAATCCAACGCCTAAGGCCTCTAGCTGAATGTCCTAACGGGGGCGCTATGGAATTGTCGGAACATCATTGCAGATGATGGGTACGCCGAAAGCTTGAACCGGTGCTGCCAGGCGATCCAAAGCTTCGGCATCGGCTAGATAAAGCAGGTGAACTCGAATCATCTTTCTGAGATCCACGCGGGCGATTTGAGTTTTGATTGAGGGTCAAGGCGCCGATGCTCGGCGACATGGATTGGCGCATTTCTGGCAAGGTGGCGGATGCTCTCAAGGAGGTGTCGAGTCATGCAGTTCATCTGTTCGCTGAGAGGAAAAAGTGAGTTGAGCTCAGCGATGAGTGAGTCGACTTTTCTCTCGACGAGCTTGAATCCACCAGTCATCGATTTTCTAAGTTCTTGCTTGAGACGTTTTGCACTCGGGTGGTGGAAATCGGTGATCGATGGATAAGGCCCTTTGCGCCTGGCGATGAACTGAGGGGTATTCTCCATTGAGACAAAGTCGTCGCAGACAATGTTAACGCCGAGTCTTTGGTAAGGAATGGCCCACCGATCAAAGTTGTAGAAGAGATGGCCCCAGAAGATCGCAACCGACTCATGTTGGATGAGCAGATCAGAAATTTCAAATGACTTTCCGTTCGTGACGTTTCCGTAGAGAGGCTTTCTCAATTCATTGACGGCTCGGGCTTCTCGAAGATTGTGTTCAAGACATCCGCGGTTCACGGAATCGGCATATGAAGATTCCGGAAAACTCACAATGAGAGCAAGAGTCATCGTGACAAAGCCAAGCCGGTGTCCGACCTTAAGGTCATGGATACGAGTCGTGATCATATCATTTCCTCGGGGCTCTACCTGTTGATCTTTGCGGTTCACTTTGGTTTTGCCCTCTGGATCGTTTTATCCAAAAAAATATCGCTCGCAATCAAACTACCGGTTTCTTCATCGCGCGTCGGCGTCGCTGTCAATCAAGCGTTGGCGTCTCCGACCGGTATCCTTGTCGGGTTGACGCTTATCAATTTACCATCAGTTCTGGTTTTTTGGCGATTTGAGCTCGGTGCTATTGATGGCGAAAGAACATTTTTCGCACTTTTGCTGTCGCCCGTCGCGCACGCGTCTTGGCATGCGGCCTTGGCCTTCGATGAGTGGCTACGAGCTAAAAGCGTCCGCCTGCGACTTGTATTTTTGATGAACCATCTGCTCTGGACGGCGTTGCTTGTTACGGCGTGAGAGTTCGGCCGGAACCTTGCTAAGCATTCGGCAATGATCAACGGCATTACTCCCGTACTTGAAGCCATCGAGGCCTGTCCCGATCGAACGGCATTGCTGTTTCCGGAGCATAAGCCTGTGAGCTTTGCAGACCTAAGCCGTCAGGCCGCTGTTTTTCAAAGTGGTCTTAGGCACTTAGGATTGTCTTCCGGAGACACTGTGCTTTTTGCCGAGGGACTTTCGCCAGAGCTCTATGGTTTTGTGCTGGCGGCACTCGGTCTTGGTGTTTCGGTTGCGGTCGTTGAACCGTGGATGCCGCTCAGTAAAATTAACTCGGTTGTGAAAGGATTAGCCCCACGTTTGTTTTTGGCGGGCCTTTTGGGCCGTGGCTGGGGGCTTCGCTCTGAAGCCATTCGCGCGATTCCAAAATGGACGTCGCTTGCTGGAGTGGCACGGAGCGGCCGTTCGTCGGCGGCAAGTTTTCATGTCGAGTCCGTTCCGCGCGATCATCTTGGGCTTGTGGCGTTCACGAGTGGGACGACGGGTTCTCCGAAGGGAGTAGCGCGTCGACACGGCTATCTTCTTGAACAGCATCGGGTTCTCAGTCACGCGCTTCATCACGATCAGCACCAGGGCCCTGAACTTACGATTTTTACGAACTTCGTCTTTGCAAATCTTGCCAGTCGTCGCGGTTCGGTGGTGGTACCCCCTCGGATGAATGGCGACTGGTCGCAGGCGACGCTCAACTGGGCGTCTCGCCTTGAGGGCGCCGACGCTCCTGTGTCGGCGACAATGGGCCCGGCGTTCTTAAGGCGAGTGATGACCTCAACAGGTTTTACCGGACTTCGTTCGATTCATGTCGGCGGCGCACTGACAGATAACGCAATTTTTCGTTCGGCCTTTGGCCGTTGGCCGGAGACGGAGTTCCTGCACATCTACGGCAGCTCCGAGTCTGAGCCTGTGGCGGTCATGGATGCCCGAGAGGCGGTTGAGTTGAGTGAGCAGTGCGGTTTCTTTCAGACTCTGGCTCTTGGTCGGCCGATTGCGGCGATCGAGTCTGATTTTCAAAGCGAGAGTCTTTGGGTGACAGGGCCACACGTTTGCCCGCTCTATATAGGCGAGAACGTGGTTGAAGAGAATCGCTTGAATAAGCGAGTCGACGATCGCGGTCGTGTTTGGCATCGCATGGGCGATCGAATTGATGTGAAGGACGGAGTGTTCTGGTACCGCGGTCGAAGTGGACAGAGTCGTTCTGACTTTGACCTTGAGCAGGCTCTTTATTCTGCATGTGATTCAAGCAAGCTCTTCACTGATCGAAATGAGAAGGGTGACCTTGAGATCTATGTTGAAGGTGAGAATCGACTGCGCCTTGTTGAGGCAGAGATTCGGCGCTTGCGAGGGGAAGGCCGAGTGATGGATTCGGTCTTGTTATTTAGAACAGAAATCAGTCGAGATCGTCGTCATCGGGCGCGAATCGATCGCGCGGGATCAAAAGCGAAGGCTCGTATGGAGTTAAAGATATGAAGGCATGGCTGACTTATATAAAAGAACGATTTCCGCTTCACGTTTACGCGCTTTTAAGTGCGGGACTGGCCTGTGCTCCTGGCGACGCTCCTCGTACTTGGTTTGGATTTCTCTATACAATGTGGCTTTTTGCGACGCTGCGCTTGATGGACGAACTCAAAGACTATCACAAAGATAAAATCGCTCACCCTGAGCGTCCTCTCCCGCGCGGTCTGTTGAAAGCTGAGCGAGTGTCGACGGTGATCAATGCGCTTATGGTGTTTGGGATTGGTCTCAGTTTTGGGTTTGCGGCTTTGAGTCGGGTCGCAATGACTTTGGCTGTTGTCACAACGCTTTGGTTGTGGCTGATGTACAAAGAATTCTACGTCGGAGAAAGTCTTCAGCGTCGACTGCTCCTTTATGCGATCTCTCATCAATTGATCTTGATTCCAATGTGTCTGTTGATGGTAGCCCTAGTCGGTGGCGATATTGCGAGTCCGCTTCATTTTGGCTGGGCTCTTGGTGTGCTCGGAGCCTTTTTTAGTTATGAAGTCAGTCGGAAACTTGACCCGTCGGCGCATCCAATTCTTGGGACTTACTTGTCGGTTTACGGGCGTGGCGGGTCGACACTGATTGTCTTGGTGTTGACGATTGTTGCTACACTTGGCGCAGCGGCTTCCGGTTTTAGTCTTTGGATGACCCCGTTTGCGGTATTGACACTCTTGTCTTATTCGATCCTGTGGCTGAGGCCGTCGGCATTTAAAGTGATTGAAGGATTGGCAACTGTTTCGCTCTTCTTCCATATTTGGGCGCCGTATCTGGTGCGGAGATTTCTATGAGTTCGAATTTTCAGCGGCTCTTATTGCCCAGCGAACTGAAGAATCATCCCGATGTTACAGGACTCCTTACTCGCGAGGCGGGAGGGAAGGCGCGAAACCTCTATCGAATGACGTCGCACGGATTTCCGGTGCCGGCGTGGTTCTGTGTCTCGGCTTCGAGCTTTCAAGAGTTCGTGCAACATAATGGCTTAAGGGTCGAGCTTGAGCGCATGCAGAGTATGCCGCTTGATCAGTTTGAAGCTCAGGCTAAATACATCGAAGAGATTTTTCTAAAAGGAAGTCTGAGTCCTGCTCTTGAAAGCGAAATTCAGACAGCTTTAAAGAATC
This sequence comes from Bdellovibrionales bacterium, assembly GCA_016713885.1. Lineage (GTDB taxonomy): Bacteria > Bdellovibrionota > Bdellovibrionia > Bdellovibrionales > JAMPXM01. The sequence goes on from JADJOF010000003.1 coordinate 443,590, forward strand.
TTGATCTTCACGACTGTTTTGTCGCCGTTCGTTCGAGCGGTCTTGATGAAGACTCTGCTGCAAACTCGTTTGCCGGCCAGTTTTCAAGCTTTCTCTTTCAAAAGGGCACTGCGGCCATTGCCGAGAGCCTAAAGCGTTGCTGGGCCTCTGGCTTTTCGGGTCGTGCGATGGCGTATCGAGTGGAGCGCGGTATTCCGCTCAGCGGAATTGCTGTTGGTGTTGTGATTCAAAAAATGGTGAACGCGGACCGTGCGGGTGTTGCCTTCTCGCGAAATCCTGTTCGCGCTCTTGATCGAGACTCTCTCCTTATTGCATCCGTCTACGGCCTTGGTGAGGGACTTGTGAGCGGTTATCTTGAGAGCGATAACTACGATGTGTCGCGAAGCGAGCTAGCCGCCGAGCGCCTGAAAGTCACTCCGACTCTTGTTCTCAAGGATCAGGCGTTTAGGCAAAGTCCTTCTGGTGGCGTATCAATTGTGAGTGTTCCCGAAGTCGAACAAACGATCTCCTCGTTGAGTGAGAGTGAGATCAAAGCTGTTGCTCAATTGACCAAGCGACTTGAGGTTGAGCTTGGCGCCCCTCAGGACTGTGAGTGGGCGATTGAGAACGGAGAGCTTTATGTCGTTCAGACCCGACCGATCACAAGCCTTCCGTCGGAGGACTACTTTGACATGTCGATTCGCGGTCACATGCCGACACTCTGGGATAACTCCAATATCATCGAGAGCTATTCGGGCGTCACGTCGCCATTGACGTTCAGCTTTGCTTCTCGCGCCTACCGTCAGGTGTATATTCAATTCTGTGAAGTCATGGGTGTGCCGCAGGCTTGGATTGATGAGCGAGAAGACGTGTTTCGCAACATGCTCGGCCTTATTCGTGGTCGTATCTACTATAACCTCGTGAACTGGTATAAGCTCGTTCTTCTTTTGCCGGGATCAAGTGCGAACAAATCATTTATGGAAACCATGATGGGTGTAAAGCAGGGTTTAAAGCCCGAAGTCGCACCCGAGGTGGCCAAGCTCTTTGAGTTTGTTCAAAATCCACCACGCTATCGGCTGTCTCAGAAAATCAAGCTGACGGTACAGACGATTGTTCGCTTTCGACAGATCGATGACTTGATTGCGACATTCAATCGCGGTTTTGTGGCGGCTTACGAAGTGGCTCGAAAGAAGGACTATCGGAAGATCGGATTTGATGAACTCGTTGCTGAGTATCACAAGCTTGAAGATCAGTTTTTAAAGAAGTGGCAAGTTCCGATCATCAATGACTATCTCTGTATGATCTTTTTTGGTCTTCTTAAATCACTGACCGAAAAATGGGTTGCGGCTGGTGCTGAGGGTGGTTCGCTACAAAATGATCTACTCTGCGGTCAGGGGGATCTTGAAAGCACTGAGCCGACAAAGACCCTCATGAGAATTGCAGCGCACATCGATTCAGAAAAGGGATCGTTTCGCGATTGGGTTTTTAAAAGAGAATCCGACGACGGTTTGGAGTGAGCTTAGATCTCGTAACGAACAGGTGTATCAGCAGTTTGGTGTGTTCCTTGATCGCTTTGGTTTTCGCTGTATCAATGAATTGAAGCTTGAAGAGAACGATCTGCATGATGACCCGAGCTTCATCGTCAATTCTGTGCAAAGTTACGTTCGCACTGGCTCCTACGATATCGCGAAGATGGAAGAGCGCGAGCGCGAGATTCGAGCGAAGGCCGAAGAGCAACTGAGCCATCGTTTGAGTGGCGTCAAGTACCACTTCTATCAATGGATCCTCAAACAGACTCGTCGGGCCGTTAAGAATCGCGAGAACTTGCGGTTTGCGCGAACGAAAGTTTTTGGTGTCGCGCGAAACCTGATTCGTGGAATGGGGGCGCAGCTTGTTCGCATGGGGCTTCTTCAAAACGAACGCGATGTCTTTTATCTCACGATCGAAGAATTGATCGCATTTGGTGAGGGCCGCGGTGTTACGTTGAATTTTGGCGAGCTCGCCACCATGCGAAAGCGTGAGTTTTCGATTTTGATAAAACACTCCCATCCCCAGATCGATTCATTTTGAAGGGCGCTGTTGGCGCATCGCTTCCGTATGCGCAGGTGCTCTGTGAGCTCGATCTTTTGAAAGATGAAAGGCCAAAGTCGGACGATCCAAATGTGCTTATTGGTACACCGTGCTGTCCTGGAATTGTCGAAGGCATTGTTCGAGTTGTTCGCGATATGAAAGATGCCGAAGGCATTAACGGTGAGATTCTAGTGACGGAGCGAACGGATCCGGGTTGGGTTCCGCTTTATCCATCTTGTTCGGGGCTTTTGATTGAGCGAGGGAGCCTGCTTTCGCATTCGGCGGTTGTCGCACGTGAGCTTGGGCTTCCGACGATTGTCGGAATCTCGGGCGGGCTTATGCGAAAACTGAAGACTGGCGATCGTGTTCGAATTGATGGCGCCAAAGGTGAGATGCGAAAGTTATGAATATCAAAGCGATCACTCCTGAAGAGGCCGCGGCGTTTGATCCAAAGGACCCGGCGGTGAGGTTGATCTTGGGCGCTGTTCCCTATCAGCGCCAGTTCTTCGGTCTATTTGATTCGGCGGGCGTTATGCGCGCGCGAATTGGCGCGACGCTCTCGTATGAAAATGCCGGGACGATTGGATTTTTAAGAGGGGATCTTGGTCAGTCAGCTCCGCTTTTAAGCTCAGCAGAGACGTGGCTGAAGTCCGTCGGTGCTCCGCGCGCGATCGGGCCTATGCAATACAATACGTGGTTCACGTATCGAATTCGGGTCGACGAGGCTGGTGGTCCATCATTTATTTGGGAGCCTGAGGCATCGAGCGGTTTCGAACATACACGCTCAGTGGCTCAGGCGTTTGCGGGATATCAAGTTGTCGAGAACTACTCGTCAAAAGGCCTCAGTGGCCTTGAGCATTTTTCGGAACTTATTTCGCCAGATCTTTCTCTCGCGACGAAAAATGGATTCGTGTTTAAGTCGTTCACAGAACTCATGAGCGAGGAGGCGAGTAAGAAGAGCCTACTTTCGGCGCTCTACCGGCTTTCGATCGAGGCGTTTCAAGAGGCGTTTTTATTCACGCCGATCTCTGAAGAGGTCTTCACGGCGCTCTATGTGTCAGGTTTAAGTTTGATTCGGGACTTGTCGTTCTCATCCGTGGCTTTTTCGGCAAGCGGTGAGCCTGCGGCTTTTACCTTTGCGTTCCCTGATCAGGGCTATGTCGTCATCAAAACGGTTGCGGTAGGACGGCAGTTTCGAGGCCAAAGGCTTGCCAATGCCACCATGGCCTTTGCCGTCCAGCGGGCGAGAGAGCAGGGGCTGGACAAAATGGTGCATGCGATGATGAGAAGTGACAACGTTAGTCAAAGCTGGGGCGCCAAGGCCTCGCTTCTTTGGGAGCATCGCTACGCGCTCTTTGCCAAAGACCTGTAGTTGGGCTTAGCCTAAATGGCATGTTGAATAAATCGATTCAGACGGCTCTTGTTTTGCTTTTCTTTTCGACACTCGCCCAGGCCTCGGTCCCCTACGCAAAGTGGACAAAGCGTCCGAAGCTTGCGGTGGTGATCGTCATCGATCAGTGTCGTTCGGATTTTCTCACGCGCTATGAAAGCAAGATGAGTCGCTCAAAGACCGGTGGGCTTAAGATGCTGATGGAAAAGGGCGCTTACTTTCCGTTTGCTCGATATGACATTCTGCAGAGCATGACGTGCCCAGGGCATGCGACGGTTCTGACTGGCGCTTACCCGTATCAGATGGGTATTCCGCTCAACGATTGGTATGATGTGAACGCCAAAAAGGAAGTTTACTGTGCTTCGGATATCGACGCGCCAATTGTCGGCCGCGACGCGAAGCCTGAAGAGGGTTTGAGCCCGCGCAAGCTCGGTACAACGACGGTGGGCGATGAGCTCAAGACTGCGGGGCTGGGCACGAAGGTGGTCGGCATCGCTCTTAAAGATCGTTCGGCGATTATGATGGCGGGGCATCGCGCTGATCTTGCGCTCTGGGTGGAGGACGGCCAGTGGGTGACATCAAAGTACTATCGTCCCGATGGCGCTCTTCCCGAGTGGGTTCTTCCGCTCAACACGAATCTTAAGAAGGATAGGCCCGACGAGAATGCGATGGCGACTCCGTTTGGTGTGAGGGCCACGACTCTAGCGGCGATCGAGGCGCTTCGCAAAATGAAGCTTGGTCGAAACTCCAGAACAGATATCTTGGCCATCAGTTATTCAAGCCACGATATGCTTGGCCACGCAGTTGGCTTACAGAGTCCAAAGATGGAAGAGATGACGCTTGCTGAGAACGAGAGTATTGGCGAGCTGATTCGTGCAATTGATAAAGAGGTGCGACTGCAAAATGTCGTGTTTGCCTTTACTGGTGATCATGGAGTTGCGCCACCAGTGGACGTGTTTAAACCGCTGGGTCTGCCGGCTGGCTACCTTGAGAACAAAGTGATTCTCGAAGAACTCAATCAGCATCTAGAGACCAAATGGGGCAAGAGCGAAAAGGGAAAATGGATTCTCAAGGCTCGCAGTTGGAACTACTATCTGAATCCCGAGGTGATCGCCGATCGCAAGCGCGATCGAACAGAAGTTGAAAACGAGGTGAAGGCGAGGATTCTTTCTGGCCCAACCGTAGGTGGAAGCCGCGACGGTGTGAAGTATGTTTTCACTCGAACCGAGTGGGAGAATCGCAAACTTCCGCCCGGGCAGTTTGAACGCCAGATCATGAAGACTTACATCGTTGGTAAGTCAGGCGACGTGGTGATCATTCCCAAACCAAATTGGGTTGATAAAGGACCATTCGCGACACATATGACCGGCTATAACTACGATGCTAGTGTGCCGCTTGTCTTTATGGGGCCTGGAATAAAGCCAGGTGTGTATGGCGAGAAGGCCGAGGTCGTTGATCTTGCGCCGACACTCTCATTTATTCTGGGCACCGTTGCGCCTTCAGGCTCTGAGGGGCGTGTGCTGCACGAGATTTTACAGTAACGCGGCATTGCTGTAGCGCAGCTTCCGGCGCCGGAAGCTGCGAGGTGTTATCCGCCGATCGGACCTGTCAGAGGCTTAGTTGATCAACTTTCTAAGAACTGACTTTTTTGCTTTGCATCGTGGCTGGTTCCAACAAGATTCAATAACCAGTTTTGCAGTCTGCGATTTTATTTCAATCTTCCAAGGCTTCTTAAGAATGCTGACATGAACATAGCTGGCAAAGCTATCGGCGAAATCGTCGAAGGGATTGGTTGCAGCATAAAGAGTCGGGAAATTTGTTTTCGCTATCTGCTGATATGTCTCGATCACGGCCTGTGCCGGCAGTTTTTTTGAATCTTGAGCGTAGTATGAGACCAATGATCTGTCTGGCCATTGACGACCATAGAGGCTAGAGAGTTTGCCACTGTTGACCTGCCATGATTCGTTGAAGAACTGCATCTCAGACGTGATTTCAGTTTCCAGCCAGTTTTTACCCCAAAGTGGTGTCTTCAGATTCCGAATGGAATAGATGTGCCCGAACTCGTGAAGAAGAATGTATTGGAGCGCATTCTTGCGGCTATCATTCTTCTTTGTCTCAATCGTTGCTTGTAGTGTGATAGTTGAGTCGAGAGCAAATGGGGATGATTCTTTCCAGGTTGCCCATTCATTTGCTTTTCGATTGAGTACTGAAGCATCGAGAACAACAAACCCCGCAATGGGGTGCCCATTTCTGTCGAAGACGTAGTCGGAGTAGGCCGATCCTCCCAAATCTTGGACAAAGAAAATACCAACTGTTTTAGAAGAAATCTGCTTTCGGAGATCAAGAGGGATTTCCAGGAGTGCCGATTGGACATCGCCGACTAGTTCATTGGGAAGATCAACTGCTATTGGCCTATTTGGCCATCCCTGTTTTTCATTGTCCTTCTGAAGGTACTCAATCAGTTCAGGTGGAGCTCTTCGGACTTTCTTTTCGAGCTCGAGTTTTTGGTAGTCGCCCCAAAACGTTTCTTGCTTCACTGGCATGTTCGCGAGCTCACCGCTGAAAGCAATGTGACCTAGGCATAACGCGAAAACAAAAAAGATGAGGTTCATATTCTAAACCTATCGTTTGGTGACGGTCCTGTCCAGAGGATCGATGTTGCTTGTATTCACCTTCAATTCGGCGCGGCTTCTGAGAAATGCCTTCGAGCGATCTCGAGTAGCTGTTCGGGATCTGATACTCTGAAGCTTTTCCCGCGGGTCCCTGGGATGCTTGTTCGCATTGCCGCAGCATCGACGAGAATGGGTGCGTTGGCTTGCGCATGTCCAATGTCGATCATGAGCGAGCTTGGCGACGTATCGTGTTTCAGTTGAAGTGAAACAGTAGTGCCGTCTCGACTGTGTCGGCAAAAAAGACTCAAACCGTACTGGGCCGTACAGCTTCCGTTCTTGATGATGAGGAAAGCGGCCTCGTCGGGAAAACCCGGATCATTTCTGAATATAAAATTCCACGCCGTGCGCTCTTCGAGAGTGAAGTGCTCAAGAATTTGATTTCGCAACTGCGTGATATGAGCACGATCGTTTTTTGTGGGTGTTGGTTTTGCTCTCAGTTTAGCAAGAGTCTTGAGCTCGGGCGGGACTGCTGTTGGTGGTGGGGTCTTGATCGGACTAAGACGATTGAGGAACTCTGGAAGTTTCGCCGCTTTCGCAATGACTCCCGTTACAATGCCAGGTCCGAGCATTTTGCAGATGACGTCGTCTTTTTCGTCTTGGGTTTTCCCGAGAAAAGCGGCGTACTCCCGCTTAAAGACCTCACTAAAGTTTGAAAGGGCGGCACTGATTTTTTTGAGATCATCGATAGACCTTTGCCACCACGCTCTTGGAGAATCGACCAGTGAATAAAGACTTGTGCCGCCGTCTTTGACGGCCAAGATCGGAGCCCAGGAGGCGTCAATAAATCCTTGTCGAATACCATTGCCACAGCTAGGTGTTCCATCGCCGAGCAGTATTTGATGAAGAGGCGAGGTATCGTGAGCGAGTGTCTTTGCAGAGCTTGATTTGACCGCGGTCGGATGCGTTGGGATGCTTTCGCTTGAAGCATGAGCCTCATCGATGAGGAGCGATCGCCAGCTGAGTGAAGCATTGCGATATCGTAAGCGAGTTGTTGTTCGTACCTCATTTATCCTAAATCCGTAAAAGAACAGCGCGACCTGTTGTTGGCCGATCGTGGTATGGATCAGGTAGCCATCGGGATGCTGGAGTATCTTATTGAGGTATTCCGGGTTTACTCGCCGATTGACTGAAACAAGGATGGCTTTACTGACATCAGAGTTTGACAGAATGGCGTCAAGTCGACGTGAGCGCTTTTGCTTATAGAGCGTAAGCCCGGTGCTGGCAGCGATTGTGTCGAGTCGAACCTGCGTTTGCTCTGATAGCTCGTATTGAATGCTTTCGACGAAATACTTCATCGTCGTTGGAAACGGCTGTGCGCCGGAGCTTCCGTGTGAGGAATGTGCCGTCAGCAGAGAGGCACAGAGCAGAAGGAGCGTGATCGATGTTCGGTGACAATACCCCATACATCATTGTTGCCCAAGCTCTATGGAAATAGCGAGCGCTCGACTGTCCCGGGAAAGTCACAAATGGGTAGGGTGGTGCGCCATTTGGTTTTCATTCAAAATATGCCGAAGTGTTCACAGTTTACTGTGAACAGATGTTCGACACTCTAAATCCTCTCAAATATATCAAACTCATAAACGCCCGTCGTGTCGAGTTGCACAGCGCGTTTTTCTTCCTCTGGAAGTCGAATCCAGCCGGCGGCAGTGAGTTCGGGTGGGCGCCTGAGGAAACTTCGAATGACGACTCGTGAGCCGGGTCTTGTGTCGAAGGGCAGCGTCTTTAGCAAATTGCCGGCGATATCGGTCGGGAGATAGGAAATCGTATCGGAGAGGGAGAGGAAATCGTAAGTGTTTTGGCTGATCACGGTCGTGAGATCGGCCTTCATGTAGTTCACTTTCGTTTCCGATACCTTGATGGCCTCCAAAATATCGGTGCGGGCCTCAAGAGGGAGTCCCTCTTCATAGAGGATGCCGCCCAGGAATAAAACCTGAAGGAAATAGTTCTTTCGAATCAAAGTTTCCGTGAAAAGGCGTGTGAACTCCTCCTCGATGAAAACGCTCGGTGGTCGCGATTCAGTTTTTACACTGGCACTTCCTGAAAAGTGTCCCTTATAGAGGAACTTATTAAAGACAAACTCGCTGGCCGCGATTTTGACGAAGGCGCGAAAAACGAGAGGTTTAAAGTGTTTTTCAAAAAGCCTGCGCTGCTCTTCAAGCGAATGGGCTTCAAAGATAGGTCGAGAATCGATGCGCAAAACATCGCGAAACACGCGCCCCAGTTTTTGAAAGTGATTTTCCCAACGGCCAAGAAAGATAAAGCCGCGCGGCTTCCAGATGTGCTCGCGCTCGCGCCAGAACGCAGCGGTCTCGGGTGAGAGATCGAGTTTATGAAACAAATCAAAACGACTGTCGTCGAGACTGGAGTCGTTAGGAAGGCCTCCGCGGTAGCCCATGAAGAAAAGAAATTCATCGCGGCTTAGGCAGCGGGCGGCGGCATGGCGGAGTTCGATCAGCGCAAGCTGTTCCGTTGATAGATCAACGACGTGCATCTGTTTCGGGTTGCGAGCAATGAGCGGAAGAACGCGTGAGCCGCTGCCGCCAATCGTAAACACGGATGAGGCGTTCGGCTTTAAGAGCGAGTGCTCAACACGCGTATCTTCGTTTGAAAGCGTGTAGTTGAGATTATGAAAGTACTGCTCGCTCATAGTAAAAACCCTCCAGTGTATTCGAATCGAAGGCCATAGACGGAGCCATTGGTCATAGACTCTGAAATTCCAAGCGGACGACCGCTCGCGCCGCGGTAGGTCTGTGCGCCGATAGAAATCACTCCGCCGTCAAACACTTCGCGGCCAATTCTAAGCGACGAGTAGTGGTCTTTCGTGAGCTCTGTGGAGCCAAAGTATTGGAGATGCTCGGCGTCGATCAGCCACTGTTCAAACTTATATCGAAACGGAATGTAGAGCAGACCTTCCACTCTTGTCGATGTGTCGACAAGAGTTATCTGCGGCCCGACCGTCACTGTTTCAAGAAACCAATCGGTTCCAAATGTGAGAAAACGCCCACTCAACGAGCTTGTTCCGACCTCGAATTTTGCAACAAAGTCTTCAAAAGCGTAGTTCGCAAGTAAGCCAGTGTCGGTCCGCTCCTCATTGTGGCGAGCGAGAATCGTCCAGTCGAGGCCACCTGATTTGATTAGGACGCGCATTCCGATATCGCGCAGATCGCTGCGGTCGATGTTTGAGAATGGGTGCGGCATCAATGTCGGGCTACGGCCAAAGACGCGAACGACTTCAAACTCACCAAGTTCGTTTGAGTAGGTGAGTTTGGCGGCATCGGGGTGGGTGAGTTGATCGACGAGAGGCTCGAGGAAGAGTCGGTTGGCGCGGCGTCCGGTGAAGAAATCGAGAGAAGGGAGTGTCCAGCTTTGCGACCAGCGGACGGGCTGTCGGCCAAGTCTGAGCGCCCATGCTGATCCGTCAGTTCGAATCTCACTGTCCCAGAAAAGTTCAGAGAGCTCAGCAGCGTTCTTGGTCCCGCGATTCTCTTGGCTTGATTTTGAGTCTTCATCGAGTTCTTTGGATACAAAACCGTCGGCTCGGAACCCCATCTGCTGATAGCGTAGGTCGAGACTGGATCGAAGGTAAAACGTCCTTGCGATGGCTTGCTGTTCGCTCTGCCAGAGATCAAGACGAGGTGTGTAGCTGAAGTTACCGGTGGCGGCCTCATTGGCACTCGCCAAGCTTGAAAAGCTGACTGTGATCAAAATCAATGAGAGCCATCGGCCGTTCAAGTTCATCGCGCCTTCTCAAGGTAAGATACAGAAAAGAGCGAATCGGAGAGCTCTTTAGCTTCCATTGAAAGCACTCGAATAGAAGACCTCTTTCCGCCGGTGTCCTCGATACGTAAAACCGACGGTCTCTCGGCTCCGGCAAGAGTTTTATATTCCTCGTACCAAGCTCGTTTGAGAACTGTCTTTCCATCAAGGCCTAAAAATTCGGCGCGAATGGGACGTTGAGTTTTGAGTTCAATCCACAGTCGAATTTTTGAATAAGTGAGTCCTGGTTTATTTCCGTCGAGAAAGAGAGTGGCCTCGTCGACATTTTGTTTTTCAATCGTCGGCGTGTAGTCACCGGCCCAACGAGTGCGAGCAATGTCGCCATTGGCGACTTCACCAGCGAGTTTTTGAGCAAGCGAAAGGCGCATTGAGCGCTTGAGGTTTGGAATGTACGCGTAGAAGTCGCGCTCAAGCATGAGCATATTGCGTCCGATGTCGCGTGATGGCTTTTTAACAACCACGAGAGTTTTCTCTGAGCCTTTGAGCAAGACTTCAAACTCCTGGTCGCTGGTTGTTGTCACGACCTGGATCTGCATCCGGTAGTTCTTCGCAGGATTGCGAACGGCGTCAGCGGCCCGGAGGAGTTCCTCTGCCGAGGCCGATATCGTGGCGTGTGCCGAGGAAGAAAAAACGATGCAATAGGCTGTAAGCAGAGTAAGGAGTTTTTCCATGCCGCTACCCTAGCACGAAGCCCGGTATTGAAGAATCGAAGGCTTGTCCATAGACTCATTTTAGAAAAATCGGACGGAGTGGCGGGCTGCACATGTCAAATAATTCATTGATTGAAGTTCAAGATGTGGAATATCGCTACGAAACGCGCGAAAGCGAGGCCGCACCAGCGGTTCTTCGAGGCGTGAGCCTGACTGTGCAAGCCGGAGAAATGGTCTGCCTGATGGGACCCTCTGGTAGCGGCAAGACGACGCTTTTAAACCTGATGGGGCTGCTTGAGAAACCTCAAGTCGGTGACATTCGATTCATCGGCCAGTCGGTTAAAGGACTAAGTGAATCGGCGCTGGAGACGCATCGTCTGCGTGATCTTGGCTTTATTTTTCAAGCCTTCTTTCTTATTCCAACGCTATCTGTCCTCGACAATACGACATACTTTCTCGGGCCATTGGGAATGGGCGCGCGTGAGGCAAAAGAGCGAGCGACTGAAGTTTTGGAAAAGGTAGGGCTTCAGGATCATCTTTCAAAGTACCCACGGGAGCTTTCTGGGGGCCAACGGCAGAGGGTGGCGGTGGCCAGAGCTGTTGCCAAAAAACCGAAGGTGATTTTGGCCGACGAACCAACGGCCAATCTTGATCGCGCAACGGCTGAGAAAATCGTTTCGGTGTTTCAAGAACTTCGCGACAACGAGGGAACATCCTTTGTGTTCTCAACCCACGATCAAGATCTTTTAGGCTATGCACAGTCGGTCTATCGCCTGCAGGATGGAAAGGTTGTTCGATGATATACCTTGCGTGGAGAAATCTTTTCAGGAATAGCCGCCGAACATTGGCGAGTGTTCTGACGGTTGCTTTTGGTGCCTCAGGCCTTTTGATCTTTCAGGGATTTAATGAAGGCATCATGAATCAGTACCGGGACAATACGATTCGCGTTCGCTATGGCAACGGCCAAGTTTTTCCGAAAGGGTATCGCGAGAAGAAACTGGAAGAGCCGTGGCGCGCTTGGCTTGAGAACCCCGAGATGGTTGAAAAAGAGCTCTTGGCGATCCCACACGTCGAAAAGGTTTTCCCTCGGGTTACATTTTTTGCGTTTCTCACCAAAGGTGGTGTGAACCTCGCTGGGCGAGGGGAAGGTGTTCGTTCAGAAGACGAGGCGCAGTTTTTTTCGGCCATGAACTTTGTCGAGGGAGCTGATCTTGGTGTTAAAGGGGATGCGAAGGCCGGAGTGATTCTCGGCAAAGGTCTTGCCGACTCGCTTGGAATTCATCCCGGTGAGAATCTTACGATTTTGGCGCAAACGGTGAATGGTCAGCTCAATGGCCTTGAGCTCACGGTGACTGGGATTTTCCACACCGGAGCCAAAGAGTTTGATGATAGCTACTTCCGAATTGAGCTTGAAACCGCACAGGCGCTTCTCGATACGAAGCGCGTTGAGCTCTTTAGTCTTGCGACCGATTCGATCGAGGCGTGGCCATCGGTTGAAGAGGCGATTCGTTCCGCGATGCCTTCAGTCGAGGCGATTCCTTTTGATGAGCTCGACAAGGTTTACTATAAAAATGCGGTCGCCTTTCTGGATTCGCAGTTTTCAGTCGTTCGTCTCATTATGCTTTTGATCGTGGCGCTCGGCATTTTTAATACGGTCGCTTCTGGTCTGCTTGAGCGATTGGGTGAGGTTGGAGCGCTCAGAGCCAATGGTGAGTCGCGCATCCGGGTCTTTCAGGTGCTCTCGACCGAGAGCGCTCTTTTGGGTCTTCTGGGCGGAGTTGCGGGCGTTTTGTTTGCCGTCATTCTTGATCGAACGCTTTTATCGAAGGGGATTGCGATGCCGCCTGGGCCAGGAATCACCAGACAGTTCCTGATCTTTCTTGAGATTCAACCCCGACATTTTGCCCAGGCCTTGATACTGCCTGCTGTAACAACCCTGATCGCCAGTCTATGGCCAATTCGGCGGCTTATGAAGGCCTCGATTCCGTCGCTGCTGCGCCAGAACCTCTAAAAAGCTCGACGGAGGTCGAGAAGTTTACCTCCACTTCGCTTTCGGCCGATAATGGGAGAGGCATTATTGCGTTGAGGGTGGATGGGAGCACGTCAGAAAAGCGTACCTATTCTTATTTTGGTTTCACTGTTTTTCCAAGTAGGCAGCGGTGTGCCGTCTATTGCCTCTGCCGAGGCCAATGACGCCGGCCTCAGTGATAAGGCCGTTGAGGCGACTGTTAAGCAGCTTGAAGCCAATCCATGCGCAAGCACACCGCCTCAAGCCAAGAAACAAGAAAAGAAGTTAACAAATGCTCCTCCAATTGAAGCGGTGCCTGGAGGCATCTGCTCCGGCTCCGATATTGAAGCGGGGACATTTGATGCGATTGCCGGGGCCATTGCTCCGATTGCGAAGTCGCTTGGCGACTACGAGAAGATGACAGATGCGCAGCAACGACTGATTCGGCTTCTAGAGCGAAGGCAAAAGCACGATGTTGACGGGCAGCTCCGCTTGCTTCGCACGAGACTCGCGACAGCCCAGATGCGAAAGGCGCAGCAGATTGCAACCGAGGCCATGAGAAAGTTTATTGAGGCTCCATCAATTGAGATTTTGCGCGATGGTGATATTCAGAGCTGGCTTTCGACGAGATTCGCCGTTGGGCACCAAGAGTCCAATTTGCTTGAAGTCGGTCAGAAGAACCCGCCGCAACCACCAGACATCGAGACTCTGCTGAATCGTTCTGCCGAAGAAGGTGGACTTGGCCTAAGCAAAGACAAGGCGACGCAGCTAACTAAGGCGGAGCTTCAAATACTTGCCGAGTTCTTTAAGCCGCGATTTAAAAGTGTGGTGAAGCGAGATGACGTTTTGCGATTCTCGCTCTACACGGTAGAAATTCGTCATGCTGAATCGAAGATGAGAAGCCTTATGCAATATCAGACTCTTCTGCAAACTCGACCAGACAGTCGAGAACGAGGTGAGCAGTTGATTAAGTCTCTTCATCATCGTTACGGCGAGTGGGGCGCTGAAGAGAGAAAAAAAATCGACTGTGGTCATGATCTTTTTGAGCAGGCCGCCCTGAACTATTACACGGGTGAAGGTTACCGTACGATCAACTCGACACTCAGGAACGGTTCCAAAAAAGTGGACGGCGCGGATAAAGTGGAAATAGAGGACGTTAAGAGTGGAGTTGTTCCGATATTGAACAATGGTCTTGAGCGATTGCGAATCTATAAAGGAAAAGTTGTGCGAGGAGCCAGCCTGCCTCAAGAAGAAGTGAAGAAACATGTTGTCGGTGCGGTCGTGACATATCCCGCCTACACCAGCTCATCGATCTCGAACGCCTTTGGCGGTACGCATCGATTTATTATTCACTCAAAGACGGGGCGCTATGTCGATCCATTCTCTGCTTCTCGTGGCGAACGCGAAGTTCTTTTTAAGGCTGGAGCAAAGTTTAAAGTGTTGTCAGTGTCAAAGAAAGGCGACTCAACGGTCATTGTGCTTGATGAAGTGGGGTAATGTTTGCGCGTAAGCGCTAGTCGAGCCAAATGTCGCTAGAATCGTAAACGAGAGTTCCGAGATGTTCTTTGAATGCCGAGCGAACGGCGACGTCAGCGACCAGCGTCGCTTCGACCGGTCGGATCTGGGATCTTAGCGCTTTTGGAACAAGTGGTAGCGCGAGATCCAGAATGCGCGTGCCCATGCTCTCGCCAAGGCGTGGCTTCTTACGCTGACCTTTCAGTGCGGCAGGTCGAAGGATTCTGATCTTCTTAAAGCCGAGAATCCCGATGTCCTTTTCAAGTTCGCCTTTCATCTGCAAATAAAAGAAAGGTGATTCGGCGTCGGCGCCGACGGATGAAATTAAAACGTAGGAATGAACGCCATTTTCTTTGGCTATTCGAGCAATGTCCCATTGGTACTGGTAGTCGACTTTGTATTGCTCTTCTTTGGAACCGGCCTGACTGCGCGTCGTGCCAAGAGCGGAGAATAAGACATCACCTTTGATTAGACTCTTCCAGCTCTCGATTTTATCAAAGTCCTCGACGTGCTCTTCGAGTTTCTCAAGACCTGGAAGGCGGCGTTGTTCTGTTGGGCGGCGAACGAAGCTGATCACCTTTTCGATATCCGCTCGTGCGAGAAGGGATTTGATGATTTCGCCGCCGACAAGACCAGTGGATCCGATGACGATTGCGATCACTTTCAACCTCATACTGTGGAAACGAGGAAACTCCGTGAGGAATCTACGACGAGAGTCCGCGGGCGCGGATGGCGAGCTCCCGCGTGAGTTTTATCTCGCAATCCGAGATAAAACCAGAGGGACCTCGAGTAGCCGCGAGGCGAACTCCATGCTCAAGACTGAGTTTATAGATCTTCTTTACTTTTTGCCAGTCGAGATCGCGGCCCAGCGTGAAGGGCTCATACATTCCTTCCATGGCGAGGACGGCCGTTTCGCCGAGGCAGGCATAGACGACATTGTCCGGGAGTCCAATGTCGCAATTGAGCTGTCGGTTGGCTCCGGGGAGCACGACTTCTCCTGATTCGATAAATAGAACATCGGGTCGTTTGATCGCGTCCTCAAGCGAGAAATCGAGAGGGCGTGAGCAGTCGCATACAACACATCCTGGTTTTAAGAGCTCAACATCGATGATTTTTTGATCAAAGGCGCTGGTCGCCGTGACGAGAACATCGGTGATACTGGCGAAGTCATCGGCGCGAGTGGAGAGTCGAAGTTCGACGCCCGGTGAAAGAAGACGAAGTTCATAGGCGAGGTCTTCGAGACGATCCATTTTGGGAGCGACCAGACATACGCGGTCGAATGCCATCGCCAGAAGTTTGGCTGAGACTTTGCCAATTGAGCCCGTTGCGCCGATCACGGTCGCAGTGCCCCGGACGCGACCGGTGTCGCTATTGACCTTAAGAAGATCCATTTTTTGAACGGTGTCGCGGAGGGCCCAGAGCGTGGCGCTGGCGGAAAGAGAGTTTCCGGTCGTGACAGGGATCGGGCTCATGCGGTTGATGGTGGCGCCAGCATCGCCCACGATTTTTGTGTAGGCGCCGAGGCCAATCAGTTTCGCGCCCTCTTCGGCTGCGTGATAGCAGAGTTTCTCGATTTTGCGATAGGTGACTTCGGCCGGCTCCTCTTTCATCACCCGTGGTGTTGCGCATAGGGCGTAGATGATGCCGCTCACCTCTTGCCCGGTCTTTTCGCTGATGATGCCCGAAGCATGGCCATACACAAAGCCAGGGAGCTTTGCGGTGCTGCGCTCGAGGGTTGGCTGCAGCGACTGGGGAAGTTTTCGCGCAAGTCTTAGGCCAGGTGCGCGCGTGAGATCGCGGAAGCTGAGCGAGTGAACGACGAAGGCGAAATCAGGGGCTTTCTCTCGCGGTCGCGTTGCGCGTCGCGCCAGTCGAGTTTGCACCGATGGTCGCGCCATCAGGACGTAGCGACGAGTCTCTTGCGCGACCGATGTTTCGCTTGCGAGAATTTCCTGCCATTCCTCAAGCGAGAGGGCTGCGGTCTTTCCCTTCAGTAGCCGCAAGCAGGCATCAATTGCGGGGAAAGAGAGGTGGCTGTCCCAGTCTGAAAAACGCTTAGGCAGAATACTGTGAACAGTTTTTGCGCCAAGGCGTATGAGCTCTTGCTGCATTCGCGGATCGCTTGTGGTGGCGAGAATTTCGCGCCCCTCGAGAAGATCGGTGCCGCGCGCAAAGAGTGTAATCAGTGCCGGATCGCCCCAGATGTAGCGAAACCTTTCGATCTGTCGCTTGAAGCGAAGCTGGTGTTCAGGGCTGAGATTTTCGCTTGCGGAGCAAGGCTTCCAAGATCCTGCAGTTGCGCAAAGCCAAGGCCGAGTTTTGTGAGCTCAAGAATTGCGGTCGAGGGCTCGGCGATTGTCGGAACCTTGAACCCGGCATAGAGATCAGCAAAGCCAATACGGGCCCCGTAGCGCTCGCGTAGAGTGGAGAGTGCCTCCATATGGAGGAGTCCGATTGGAAAGAAGATTCCGTCCTCGGGAATGATCGTTCCATTTCGTATGAACTCCGTGACCCCGTTGATCTCGGTGAGCTCGCGAAGGCGCTCGCCGTTGCAGAGCGGAATGCTGACGGGAGTGGACATGATGTCCAGGGCCTGGCGATGGGTGTAGACGCGATCGCGGAAGCGAATTTCGGTGGGCAGGCTTGAGATGGCAATGGCGTCAACGGACGAGCGAAAACGTTCGATCATCCGTTTCAGTGCTTCAGTGCAGGACTCAACGCCAATGCGCTGAATCTCAAAATCAACACCGTCGACGTTAAACCTTCGTACGGAGTTCCAGCGAGATGATCCGAAGCTGAGTTCAGCGATTTTGTATGAAGGCATCGTAACCCCTCCACATCGTCTGCGCGTAGTCAGAGAAAGCCGGACACCAGTCGTCACCAAGAGTTTCGATCGTGTGGCTGGTATCGAGTGCCGGGAGTTCAAGAATATATTCCAGCTCTTCTCGCGGCAGGCGCGACGCGAACTCGGCGAGAGGTTTCACGATGAAAGATGGGATCTGGTCGACAATTTTGACCTGCTGGTTGATGTCGAGATGGCGAAGCGCAGACTCGAACAATTCTTTTGCGGTTGGCCCATGACGGCCGGCGAGGTGAAAGCTTTCGTTAAGCCTTCGCTCTGAAAGCTCAACGATGGCGCGCGCCGCTGTGTCGACGGGAACGAGAGGAATCTTTGCGCTTTGGTGGCCAGGGAGCGGCAGAGCTGTCGGGAATGAACTGAGTAGACGACGGAGGCGCCTGAAGGCGTCGATGGCGTGGTAGGGGCCGTCGATGCGTTCAATGGCGCCAGTTTGCGAGTCGCCAACGAGGATGCCAGGTCGTAAAATGAGTTTTGTCGTGGGAAAGTGGCCGCTCCAGTGGCGCACGAGTTTTTCGCCGTTGGATTTGCTCGATGCATAGTGGTCTGGAAACCGATGGCCGAGCCATAGTGCGGAAGGCAGGACGGGGGTCTCTTTGTCGGTAAAGGTACGGTCACCGCCACTGTCGAAATATGGACAAAGTGCGGAATTTCAGCTTTCTCGGCGAGCGTGAGAGCGGTGTGTGTGCCGATGACGTTGCTTAAGACGGCGTCGTCTTCGGAGACACGCAAGTTATAAAGACCGGCCATGTGTAAAAGGATATCGTACTGGCCTTTGAGGTTTTTTATGTCGAGCCCGGCATCCCACGCGGTGAGGTCCGCTTCGAGATGATCAACAGCTGTTTTCTTTCTGGTGAGAAAGGTGGCCGAATGTCCGCGTAGCTTGAGTTCGCGCGCAACGAAACGCCCCAAGAACCCTGTTCCGCCCGTGACCAGGTATCTCACGGCGAAGTCTCGGAAAAGCCGGTCTGTGAGAAGACGGGAAGCGCGCGTTTGAGGCAGGTCACATCGACCTGCCTCACGCCGCTTTGCAGAATTTCGCCGTCGCCAAAGAAAGTGAGATCGCGCGCCCCATCTTTGGCGCGGAACCGAGCGTGCGTCGTCTCGGTTCTTGGACAGATATTTTCGTCGGGAATGTTGCCTCGTCGCATTTTCATGAGAGCTGAAATCTGGCGAAGAACTTCCGGTGAGTTCACAAGCATCACGTTGAAGGTGCCATCGGTGTTTGAGGTCAAAGGGGCGGGGATGTATTTGCCGCCAAGTCCCGGTTGGTTATTGACCATGATGAAAGGAGCACTGGTGTCGAAGCTTGTACCCTCTGCAAGTTCGACAGAAAGGCACCAGCCTTTGAGCCATTTGCGGGTGTGGCCGGTCAGAAATTGTCCGGCGAGAAGAATCTCATAGATCTCTGAGCCGATGGCCTTGACGACGTCGCTGCCAACCGGGTTTTTTCGAAACCACGTTCGCACATCGTTGGCGAGAAGCGCTGTTTCAGCGGCGATTCCAAGTCCGCCATTGGTCAGCATATACACAGTTGATTTTTCAGAGCTCACTTCAATGACGTCGATAAATTTCGGCTGGCTTTCGAGAACCAGGCGGGCGCCGCGCTCAATTCTTCCTGAGACGCCAAGTTCGCTGGCGAGGTCGTTTGCGGTCCCCGAGTGGCAGCGGCAAAATTGGCGGAATGGCGACCGTGTTTCGATGTTGCAGGAGCGGCTGGACGGCGACATTCAGCGTTCCATCGCCGCCACATATAATCAGGGCATCAGAAGTTTTGGCGGCCTCGAACGTTGCGGTCTGAAGCTCTTCACGAGAGGTCGGCTCAAAGAAGGTCAGATCGGCTCTAAAGAGAGCACGGCGAATGGAGTTTTTAATTCCTTCGGGCTCGGCGCGACCTGCGTTTGAATTGATCAAAACGGCGACTTTCATCGCCATTAAGTTTACCTGGTTGCGGTTGGGAATCCTAGTGAAGGTGGATTCTGGCGAGAACTATACGAGAATTACACCAGTGCGATCGGGAAAAAATTCAGAAACGTTGGATGAAAGGGAGCGGTTCCCTTGAACCGCTCAAACCGCAAGGTCAGTGCGTTTGCGAATGATCTTTGAGATCAGGCCGAACTCAAGAGCCGCTTCTGGCGAAAGCCAGGTGTCGCGATCAAGAGCTTTTTTCACATCAGCATGAGCGCGGCCGGTCTCTTCGGCGTACATATCGATGATCTTATTTTTGGTTTCAATCAGGTCTTTGGCGTGGATTGCGATATCGGTCGCTGATCCAGCAAGGCCACCAGCGATCAGTGGTTGGTGCACGAGGAATTTCGAATTTGGGAACGCATAGCGATCTTCTCGTTTTGCGCAGAGTGCGATGATCGAGCCCATGCTTGCAGCAAGGCCGGTGACAACTGTGACAACGCGGGGACGAATGAAGCGAGCGGTGTCGAAGATTGAAAAGCCTGAGTGCACTTCGCCACCGGGGCTATTGATAAAAAGAAACACGGGAGATTCGGCATTGGCTCTTTCAAGCGCCAGCAATTTCGCGTTTACCGCATGGGCAAGCCGCGAATCCACTGGAGCCGAAATCATCACGATACGGGCGTCGAAAAGTTCGCGTTCGATAGGATTAGGAAGTCCCTTCTCAGCCTTTTTGTCATTCTTTTCGTTTTCATCTTCGAGACGTGGCTCAGAGTTGTAAGCAGTTTCCATGGTATACGTGCACCCATCTGTCTGTTGTCGTTTTGAGCCGGCCGATGCCGAATCACCCGTGTCTAGGCAGGCTATAGGATTCCACTTGGGCCCAAGGTGTTCAAGGCTCGCCCTCAGCTTATTGCCAAGTCTCGACGAGTGTCGGGATGGCGAATGCTGCGGCGCCGATCACTGCGCTCCAGAAGACGACATTGATAAGAATCAGGCCGTTTGTGAGCCAGATGGCTTTTGCAGATGGGAAAATCACCGTCATTGCGGCTGCACCGCAGGTCCATGCGGGGACCGTGTTCGAAAACGGCACCGGCAGCGGAAGAGATAGCAAGAGGCCGTGGACGATGATGTTCACTCCAAGCCAACGACGAGTGCTATTGGTGAGAGGTTGTGGTGGTTCATTTGAATGTTGAAAGAATCCACCAAGTTTAGTCGTCAAACCTTCGAGAACAGCGATCTTTTTCAGAATGATAGCGCTCGATATTAAGGTTCCGCTAAATCGCCTTGGTAGCCAAATCGGTCGATCGAGTGCGATGGCCACCCCAGAGAGCGCGATCGTGAGTCCGAGTGGTGTTGAGAGGCCAATCAACGGGAGCGGCTGCAGAAAGGGAAGAGCGAGAAGGATAGCCGCAACAGATGGCCCTAATGATTCGAAAATATTGAGTATTTCGAGGATACTCAGGCTCTCGGCTTGTTCAGCTTGCCGTCTCAAACGCTCGACTGCGGAATTCAGGGAGGCCGTGCTCATGAATGGTGTCAATTGTCGCGAAAACGAGGAGCTAAGACAAGTTTATAGCCAAGTCTTTCGGTCTGGCTCTCCGTGCTAAACCGCGGTAAGGGGAGAGGGTATGATCGACCTCAGTTTTGGGGAGAGTTTTATGAAGCGTCGTTTTTTCGCTCCGGTTATCGTTTTGTTCTGCGCGGCTATACTCGGGTGCACACAGGCTGGAGATATTCAGCTGAAGGGCGGACCAGTCGAGTCGCCTGTCGGCGAGAATAAACCGGCGGCGACCCCCACGCCTTCACCTCAATCTCCAAACGATCCAGCGCTGCCGACCGGTGACCAGCCGACAACAGAAGACCCCTCGACTCCGGCGCCTATTGCGCGCTATCGGATGCTCTGTGATGACCGCTATCCGCCCTTTATCACGGCGGTTTCGTCATTGGCTGGGCCTCTCGGTTTTGGTGCAACGATCGACGTTGGGCCGGTTAACACCCCGAGCGGTGAATTTGATCCCAACATCCCCAATACGATTGGTAGTCACGAGGCGCCTGTCTACGTGTCGCGCCCTGGACAAGATCTTGTGCGCTCGATTTTTGTCGCCGAAGAGCGGGGCGACGCTTCGACAGGTTGGGCGCGCACAAAATATGTTTATGCCTCTGACATGGACTTGGTTCGTCGGCAAGGTGTGGCCATAAAGCTGGGTTCCCACATGCCCGTGTCGTATGAGACCACACAGTTGAGCGATAAGACGGGCGTCACTGCTCGGAGCTTTGGAGCGAGCGATGCTGGTCGCTATTTTTTGATTGGAACGAAACAGGGATATGAACTTCGCGATGCCGAGACCCGAGCGTTTCTTGGAGCGCTGAAGGTGGGGTCGGCTGGACGCTTCGTGAACCCTGAGCTTCGCGAAAGCGATCGATTGTTTTCTGTTTCGGAAGTCGTCAGTGGTTCGTGGACCACGCATTTTTATTCAATTGGCTTCAACGCTCAGGGCAGCATTTCGGAGATGAAGAGTGTCGATTCGATATCGGGCCTCGCACGTCCGCTTCGCGCCTTGTATCGCATGAAGGGCGCAAGCACTGCATTTGCGGGAGATCTCTTTTACTCGCTGACTCAAGATCGAAAAGAACTTCTGCTTTGGAATCGCCAGCAGCGGCAGAGCGAGAGCTTCGAGCTTCTTGGAATTCCCGCATCCGGTGGGAGGCTTGCTGTCTCTGTTGCGCTTTCAGAATTGCCTTCCGGGGAGCTTAGGCTCATGACCGTGTATGAGAATTTCGAGTTGGTTCCTGACGCTATGGGCGCGAAGTACAAGATCAGAGATTCGATTTTGCGGCCATTTATTTTGGATCGTCGGACGGCAACTGTGAAATGGCTTGGTGCCGGCGACATTCCGTACCCAGCTGACGCGAAGCGAGCTCTTGAGGTCGGAACGATTTTCGACGTGAATCCCGGAATTCGCGATTTGCAAGTGACCCCAGATGGAGTGGCCGTTTTCGGTCTTTTCACATCGGGCGGACTCTCGAAGCGACTTCACCGAGTCGAGTCTGGAATGACGACTCCCGTTTCGCAGGTCACTTGTCAGAACATGTCGATTGGAGTTGAGTGATGCGCGGCATTTTTCTCGTGTTAATTGCCCTTATGAGCATCGCATTTCTGTCGGACGGCGTTGCGGCTCCTGGTTTGTCGCAAGCAAGTTCGTCGCAAACAAGAGCCGTGAAGAAAGCAAAGAAGGCCGTCGTTGCTCCTGTGCCAGTCGACTGGGCGGAGCGGGCGAGTTCAGAGCTATCGGCTCAGCAGGCGAGCACGCCGACCACACAGGACGCGCAACTTCCAACGCCAGCCACCGTTCGGGCCGAGGTTCAGCCGGTTCGGCCTGCGATTGAGCGCACCGGGCTTCGTCTTGGTGTGATGCTTGAGTCCTATCGTCCGTCGGGAGTTGGTCAAGTGAACACAGGCGAGATTATCGACTACTCGCAGCTTCCCACTTCGCCTCTTGTGCAGGCCGATTTGCGTTGGCTGCCTTTTGAACGAGATCGTATTGTGGCAGGTGGCTATGCTGCTTTTGGGTTTGCGCGACAAATGCTTCCGCTCGTTGCGGCGAGCGGTTTTCGCTACGACGACGTCACGTTGAATGCGATTCGAACGGAAGTCGGTGGGGCAGTTGGCTACGCGTTGGCTAAAGCGCTCAATCTTGAGTCTCGATTGGGGCTTGGTCGTCTTTCGCATATTCAGACGTCGCGCTATCCCGAGTTCAATGGCAGCTATGATCGTCCATACGGGATTCTAGCGGTCGACCTTTCCTATCATTTTATTCCTCAGGTCGCAGTACTCGTCAGTGCGGCGAATCGCACACCGCTCTCCGATGGTAGCGGTGGTCTTTCGTTTGAGCCGCTTGTTATTTCTGGGGGGCTTCTTGTTCAACTTCGCTAAGTCTTCATTCCTTGTTGTTCTCGTTTTATCCTCGACGACGTCGGCACTTGAGCTATCGCCACAGGATGTCGTGGATCTGGCTCTTCAGCAGAGTCTCAACGTGAAAAAGTCCGAGCTCACGGCTCAGCAGGCGGAGGCCAACGCTGAGGTTGTTCGCGGAGCGTATGATCTGATTTTTAAGATCGCGCCGAAGTATGAATACACCGAAGCTCAGTTGATGACGGGAACATCAAACCTAATTGATTGCATTTGGACGCTTGTATCGTCGCTGAATAAGGCGCTCTCGAGCGGAACCGCACTCACGCTTCAGTATGATCGGACGACGCAAGAGTCGACATTGTCGAGTTTCTCCTCGAGTCTGCGGCGGCCAACGGCGGCCATGGATGTTTTGACATTCACAATCCGTCAGGCGCTCTGGCGCAATATCTTTGGTCAGGCCGATCGAGCGACGCTTGAGTCGGCCGACGCCTCAACGCTCTCGGCGCGCATGAGTCGTGAGGAGACACTTGAGGATGTGATTCTGAAAACGCTTTCGCTTTATTGGAACGCGTTTGTTGCTGAGACGCAGCTTCGTGAGAACACCGCTGCTCGACAGAAGTACGAGGAGCTGGTGAAGGCTGTTCGTCGCAAGGCGGGATTCAATCTCTCGTCGCCAGGAGAGCTTCCGCGGCTCGAGGCCGAGTTTGAGGCCTCCGATAGCCGAGTGAAGCAGTCTTCGCGTTCTTATTTGGCGGCGATGGATGATTTACGAACGGCACTTCAGATGACGTCGAAAGATTCGATGACGTTTAAAGTTAAAGTCTTGGAGCCAGCGGATCTGCCTGCAATTCCAAAGCTTGCGGCGGTTGAAGTGACAGCACTTCGCCCGTATCGCATCGCTCAGATCAAGACCCAGATTGCCGATCGCGATCGAACAGTGGCGCAGAGTTCATCGCGTCCAAAGCTTGATTTGGTGGCGACGGCAAAGTCGACAGGCGTTGACGACACGAGTGATCTTGCGCTTTCCGAGATGGCGTCGGGCTCAAAGCCAACTTACAGTCTCGGGCTTGAGCTTGAGTGGCCACTTGATTCAGCGACGTTTCGCGGAAAGAAAGCTGTGGCGGAGGTCGCCTATCAATCCTCAGCGCTCGACTTGAAGCTTGCTGAGGATACGCTTCGCGATGGTCTGTCGAACGCGGAGCGGGCGGCGATTGCGAATCATGAGACAGCGCTTTCGACGATTGAGATTGTGAATAAGCGTACGCGTGTGGTGCGTGAGCTTGAGGCGAGTTACCGACAGGGGAGAACACCCCTGGTCGAGCTGATTCGATCTTACAACGATCTGTTTGCGGCACAGCAGGAGCGCGCCAAGGCGATTGGGGACTATCAAGTTGCACTCAATCAATGGGCCGCTTATCGAGATGAATTGGTTAAGAATGAGGAGCAAACAATGAGAGCATTGTTGGCAGTTCTGCTTTTGGTTTCAGTAGCGGGTTGTGGCGTTGGCGAAAATCCAGGTGACGATGCTCGTGCCCAGCAGGCAAGGGACTCGAAGGTACTTTCCGATCTGTACGCCTCAGTCGAGGGGCGCTGGGCGGGAACTCTCAAGAATGAAGTGAGTGGACTCCAGCCGCTTTCGGCTGAGCTGACACTTTATAAAGTCTTTGTGAACGACGGATCGAATCCCGATGGCAGTCAGCGTCTTCGTCCGTCACTTCGTGGTCGCTTTCGGCCGATCGATGTGGTGAGTGAAACAGATAGCCTCACTCTGACCGGCGACTATGATCGGAACGGCCGTTTGGTTCTCACCTCGATTGCGCCGCAGGGTGCGGCTGAGGTTCTGCTCTCGCTCGAAGGTGGCGCCAGTGGGGATGCGATGAATGTGCGCGTTGCTCGTCGTGGAGGAATTTGGGGAACTTTTGAGGCCAAGCGTGTTTCGAGTGATCCGTCGGCGCCCAGTGCTGGAAACACGGCGGAGCAGCGCGATCGTCTTCTTAAGATTTATTCACAGATCGAAGGTCGCTACATTGGCATTTTGCGAACCAGTGATGGCACGGACCGTATGGTGGAGATTGCGTTGATCGTAAACCAAGCGATGTCGCCGACCGGTGAGTTGATGCCGACGTTGACCGGTCAGTATCACTATCTTGATGTTCCGCCGGGAACACTCGAGTGGTCGCTCTCTGTCGACTACAATTCACAAACCGGAGACATCTACATGCGCGACACGGGCGGCGTGTCCTCGGTACCGGGAGGTTCGATTCTCTCGATTGCGGGCCGTGCCTATGACCGTGCGGGCAAGCGCGTTTTGGATGTCACCGTTCGTAACAAGTCGGCTGTATTGGGAGCAGTGCTCGCGACGCGTGATCAAACGCCGGCTTTGCGTTAGGTTTCTTCTAGGCGTTCGAGTTCTATAAACAAAGGCAGTGGGCGAGAGTCCATTGCCTTTGTTTTTTTAAGGCAGAAAACGCTGGCGCTGGGGAAGAGCTCCCCCTTCCGTCGTTATTTGTATCAAAATGAGAGTTCAGTCCCCGGTGTTCGGGCCGACTTTGTGCGTAACGATCCGTTTTGATACGAGGCAAAGGCTGTCGTCCGATCGGGATAGTCTGTTTGTGCGGAGGTACGTATGAAGATGTTGGCACTCGCGACTATTGGACTAATCAGTTTGACGGGCTGTATAGAGTCAGAAACCACGACGGATGGTTTTGCCGATGCGTCTCAAAATGTCGGGGAAAGATTAGCGTCGGAAGACGGCGTTAGTCTTCGGAGTGTCGGTAGTTGGACTGCGCCTCTTGCGACCAAGGTGGAAGCAGACGGTCGCTACACCAAGCTGACCTCGGATGGTCGCTATATGGTATATCGAGTCGAATCCGATGGGGTTCTTAACCTCTTTGCCTATGATCTCGAATCAGGAACCTCGCGTATGCTCAACCGTCCCAATCGAAGCCCAGGCGGTTGGCTGAACCGGAATAGCGAGTCGTTACTTCGTCACGATGGAGTTACGAATTTTGAAATCGTGCCCGGTGAACGGAGCGTGATTTATACCTCGGACGAAGAAAGAGAGGGGCGATATCTTCTCTATCAAGTGAGCCTCGATGGTGGACAGCCGACAGTCTTGAGTCCCTCCCGGGCTGGAGCGAGCGATGAGCCGTCCTACTACGGTGTGGATCGAGATTTTAAAATGGCGCCTAACGGAAAGTTTGCCATGTTTAAATACCATCCAATCAACTGGTTTCGGTATAGTCCGGATCTCTATATTGTTGATCTCAGCACCAAAAATCATATCAGAATTAATCCTGAAGGGACGTACGCGGTCAACAACAACGGAGTCAGCCCCAATAGCACTCACGTGGTCTTTCTGGCCAAGGAGCCCTATAGCAACGACATACCAGGACTCTATCGATTGTTCTCATATAAGATTGAAGCCGGCTCAATCAAGGAGCTTGTGCCGCCTGATATGCAGGATCGTTATCGAGTCGGCTACACATTTCAGTTTTCTCCTAATGGAGAGTTTGTTGCCTATGTCGGACAGGCCTCTTCGGCCGAGCTTGGTGATCAACTTTTTTTGGTGGATATTGAAGGTCGAGCGCGCCCGCAGAAGCTGAATCATCAATTGCCGACAATGGGTTGGGTAACAGTTAACTTCTGGTTTTCGTCGGATAGTAAGAAGGTTTTGTATGAGGCGTCAGACAAAGTCATCAACTACAGTCTCAATCAAGATGAGAAGTCGTACTATGTGGTCGACCTCGCAGCTCCCGGGAAATCGAGGCATGTCGCAAAGATGTACGGCGCCTCGCCGGCAGTAAGTGCGAAGTTTAGTCCCGGTGGGCAAAAGTTATTGTATACCACATCAGAGTATACGCCATATCAGTTCACGAAGAACTCTACCTTTTCCCGACATAGCCGGAAGCTCCACGTCATTGATTCAAATACAGGTGCACTCGAGGTCAATTACTTAACTTCGGTGGACGCGGGGTATGACACGACTACTGACTTCGTTGGCGAAGATAAAATTTTGATAACAGGACTAAGGGTGACAGATCCAGTCAAGACGCCAGGGACATGGTACGGGGCCGAGCTCTTCGATGTCGCTCAGAAGAAAGTCGCAGGTGAAGTGAAGCGACCTTCGAGTTTCTTAAGAAGGTTCATTCTGAAAGACCATGTGGTTTTTCAATTTTATGGCCGGGATCCTCAACCCAACAGTCAGATTGGAAGCCTGACCACATTTTCGATGGTGGATGGATCACGCCGAGATCTCGTCAATCTTTCAAGTGACCCGGGGGCGGTTCTCCATGTCGATTCGGCCGGGAGCCATCTTTACTTTCATTCGGGCTTGAATGGTCGCTCAATGCTGAATGTGATCGAACCGAAGTGACGGTTATCGAGTGGCATGGATGCCGCTTCTAGGGGAGAAAGAGCTTCCGCTCATTTGCGCTTGGGACTCGGCAGGTCTCGCGTTTCTCAAAGAGTTTAAAGCGATTCTTGGCAACGAAATCGTAAGTGGCATCTCGGAGTGGACGGGGAACCAAAAGGAGAGCCGAGGCGAGATATTTCCACAGTGGAAGTTCGCGAAGGGCGTAGAGGATAGCATCACTTTTCTTAAGCTTCGTTTGGCCGTTCTCTGATTCAATCACAACAATTGAGGTATCCAGGTCTGTTCGTTCGGCCTCGGTTAAGAGGCGTTTGGCGGTTTCTCCCTGAAGAGGAGAATAGCGAAGCCGCGCGGCTTTATCGCGAGCGATCAGAAAGTCGACGGTTTGACTGCAGAGTCCACAGTAGCCATCAAAAAAAACGATGATCTGCATCGGATCTCCTCTTAGAGCATTTTGAGTTCGAAACCACTCCAAAGCGTGATCAAAATCGCAAGGCCAAGAACGATGCGATACACACCGAACCAGAAAAATCCATGTGATGTCAAAAAACGAATAAAGCTTCGAATCGCGAGAATGCCGACGATGAACGATGCGACATTGCCGGCAATGATGATCGGCATCGTCTCTGTGTTGAGAAGGTCACCCATCTTAAGAAGCTTATAGCCGCTTGCGGCCGTGAGAGTTGGGACGGCGAGAAAAAAGGAAAACTCAGCTGCTGGTTTTCGACTGAGTCCTAGGCCGAGTCCGCCGACGATGGAGGCGCCCGAGCGCGAAATGCCGGGAATCATCGCCAGGCATTGTGAAAAGCCAATCAGAGTTCCGGTTTTCAATGGAAGCTTTAAGGCGTCGGTCTCATCGTGGTGTTTGCCAAATCGGTCGACAAAGAGAAGCACCACGCCGCCCAAAAGAAGTGTCCAGCCCACAGTGGCGACGCTTTCTAAGAGTCGGTCGATGGCCTTATTGAAGAGTAAGCCAATCACGGCGGCCGGAAGAAATGAAACAAAGAGAAGAACAAGCGCCTGTTTGGCGCCGGCGATAGTACCGAGGGCGCGAATGAAACGTTCGCGATAGACGACGAGTACACTGAGGATCGCGCCAAATTGCACAATCACCGTGTAGTCTTTGACGATCGGGTTTTCGTGAATTCCCATAACGGCTGAGCCAAGAATGATGTGGCCGGTTGATGAGATAGGGAGATATTCGGTCAGGCCTTCAATGACGGCGAGGACGAGCGCTTGCCAAAGTTCCATGTCGATAGGCTGCTCTTTTTTGAGCCTTCGGGCTAGTCGATTCTTTGCCAATCTTCGGTTCGTCAGTACAGAATAGGGCATGGATTTTAAAAGAATCGATGATCGTAGTTTTCTTGAAGCTCTGCGTACAAAGGCGATCGGACCGCGGGCTGACTAGAAGGCGTTTTACTCGAGCTTCTTAGGCGGAATAACAACGGAACCTCATCATATGGTGGTTCCAATTGACGATCACATGGTCCATCTTGGAGATGCTGTTTTTGAAGCGATTAAGTTTCACGAAGGCGGAATCTTCGCACTTGATCGGCACCTGGAGCGTCTAGAAAAATCGGCGCAGACAATCGGTTTGGTTGGACTTTGGAGCCGGCCGCAGATGCTGGCGATGATTGTCGAGACCGTGCGTGTGAGTGGTCTCAGTGACGGGCTGATCAGGCTTTTTGTGGCGAGAGGGCCTGGCGGATTTACGACGAATCCGTACGAGACTATTGGGACTCAAGTCTACTGTGCGGTGACGAAGCTTGCTCCTCCTCCGGCTGAGAAGTACGTGAGCGGCGTGCGCGTTGGCCAATCGGCGATTGCGGTGAAAGAAGGATTTTTTGCGCGTACGAAAACCTGCAACTATCTTCCGAACGTATTAATGAAAAAAGAGGCGGTGGATCGCGGTTTTGATTTTGTCGTAAGCGTTGATGAAGAGGGCTACCTGGCCGAGAGTTCGACTGAGAACTTTGCGATGTTTGATGCTGAAGGTGTATTGGTTGTGCCGGAGTTTGAGCGCATTCTTCGTGGTGTGACAGCGGTACGAGCGATGGAAGTGGCGAGAATTGCCGGCCTTAAAGTTGAAAATCGCCGATTTCGGCTTAAAGAGCTTCAGTTCGCCAAGGGGGCCGTGATGTTAGGGACGACGATCGACGTGCTTCCGGTGAAGTCATTTGAGGTACATGAGTTTGGAGCGGTTCCCGACGAGTGTCGAAAGCTGATGCGCGCCTTTGATGAGGATCTGCGTTCGGGTCCCCTCAATTTGAAATTGCGCACAGGCTCTTAAGGCAGCGGGCGATTGGTTTTTCAAGCACGCTGCAGATTCCCATCATGCCGGATTCTTTTTGCTGAGCACGGTCCATTTCTTCAATTGTGGCTTGAAGTTCAGTGAGGCGATCGCCAAATTGAGCCGTTACCGTTCGACTGATGATCGCATACTCGGCGGCTCCGCCGCATATTCTTGTGCCAAGAGGAATGGCATTGCAGTCGCTATCGTCTTTGCAGGCAAGGCCTGCTTCATTGATAAGGCGAGTCACCTCGTCGCGATAGGCTTGGCGGCTCTGCTTTTTTCGTGGAGCAGGTGAGGAGTCGGCGCTTGGTGGTGATGCTGGCTGGCGAGAGCGTTTTGCATTCTGAGCGGCGACGGTGACAGTGAGAATGGCGGTGAGAGCCACGGCGCAGACGACGATGAGAGGTCTATTCATCTCTCTCATGCGTGGTTACAGGGCGCTTTCGCAATGCGACTAAGGTCCTTTCGCTCAATGTCGGCTTCACCTTATTGGAAATACCATGTACCTATGAATTATGGTTGATGAGGTCAGTTCCCAGAGTGGTGAGGATGGCGGTTCAGGGCGATCGTCTCGGCAAAAGCGCGAGAGGATGAAGGACCGCGATTCGACGTTTTGGAAAGTGCTGAACGCAGCACTTGAACTCGACTTTCGTAAAGGACATCTGAAATGGACGATGTCCGAGCTTTCGCGCAAATCGGGAATTACGCGAAGTCTCATCTATTATCATTTCGGCCGATCAAAGGCCGCGATTTTAAGTGAAGCGATCGCTGTGATCGGAGAAGAGATCATTGCCACAAGTCCGGCGCGAATGGTCCTTTGGCGCGAGGGAAAGTGGGCTGAGACAGTTCGGCTGTCGCGTGAAGTTGCGGCGCAGGCTCCGCACCTCTGCAACTTCTATCTGCTGCACCGCGATCGGCCGACTGACATTGGCGCTGCGATTCGCGATTTGGAGGCAAGCTATCTGCGGAAGCTCGCAAGACTATTCCCAGCTCTTCCGCCAGCGGGGATCAAGGCACTTTTCGCTTTCTTTTTTGGAATCTGTTTTGCGCCTCACGTTGATGATGAGACAGTGAATGTTGCGATCCAGGGGCTTCGGCGCCTGACGAGGCGATAGTGCACGTGCAGGAACTCGGTCGAATCGAGTTTCGATTGAATTCTTCGCGGCTCGCTGGAGCGGCGTTTCGCTTTCTCGTTCTGGCCCTTTCAAGTTACCTTCTGATCGGCCTATTCTATGTTCTTGCAGCGCGGTTTGATCCAATGTGGTGGATCGCGTTTACGGTGTCTCTTGTGGTGCTGTGGCCGGTTGCGATTGCTGGAAGGCGCGTGGTCATGATGCTTCTTGATTGGCCGGCGTTGGTGATTGATCAGAATGAGATTGTGGATCGCCGTGGGATCAAGCCTCGTCGGTGGTCGCTTTGCGAAGTCGATGTTTTGTCGCCAGAAATTTCTTCGCTTTGGAATAAGCCCGAGGCCATGCGACTTGCTGAGGTCGCGCTTGATCTTGAAGGCTATTTCTTTCTTACGATGCAGAAGAAGGGGAGTCGAGCCCTGCAGCGGGTCTTCTCAGATTACATTGAATTGCCGGCTGAGGAGTCGGAGTGCGATGGCATTCGAAGTTTTATGAGTGAACTCGTCACGCGCTATGGATTTAGAAACCAGCTCTTAGTTGGTGTAATGGATGACACGGCCGGAGAGCTCTGACACGTTACAGCTTCCGGCGCCGGAAGCTGTAACGTGTCATTGATGGCGATTGAGTTACTTCGCCCAGCCCCCGATTTTCTCACCAGGTTTGCGAATAGCGTAGATGAGAATTCCAAGAGAAACGAAAATCATTCCCGCTGAAATCCACTGGCCCCGCGTAAGGCCAAAGAGCTGATAGCCGATGTGTGCGTCGGGCATGCGGAACTGTTCGCCGATGATGCGAACAATCGCGTAGAGCGTCAGCCAAACTCCGCCGACGATGCCCGGCTTTTTCGGTTTTCTCCAAAACAAGAATGTGATCACAAAGAGCAGCGCGCCTTCGAGGAGCGCTTCGTAGAGCTGCGATGGGTGTCGGGCGGTGAGGACGGGCTTGAGGGCATCGATCACGGCAGAGTTTGATTCTTGTGTGGCTGCGATGAGGCGGTCGATTCCGTGTTGAATTTGGCTTCGCGCTGAAAGATTGGTGCGAACTTGTGAGCACCAGGTCAGCCAGTCCTGGCTTGCGATTCCGATTTTACCGACGGCGTCTTGCAAGCGCGGTAAAAGATCGGGGCTCATGTCGGTGACGGATTTTTCAGCGTCGTGTTTGAGCCAGAGATAGGCTTCGCTTGGGAATTTCACGGCCCACGAGAGCGAGCTTGCGACCGGACGTCCGTAAAGTTCGCCGTTGATGAAGTTGGCCACGCGCCCTGCGAAGATTCCGACGCATCCTCCCAGTGTGGTGAGGTCGCCAAGGTGCAGCCAATTCGCTTTGCGTGTTCTTGCGAAGTACACGGCCGCGAGAATAATGCCGAGAATCCCGCCATGGCTCGCCATGCCGCCTTCCCAGACGCGAAGAACTCCCCAAAATGGAAACGATGTGGAGAAGTCAGTCAGCAGGTCCTGGCTATAAAAAACAGCATATCCGACGCGACCGCCAAGCATCGTTCCAAGAACAATGGCGAGAACGAAGTCGCTCAGTTGCTCTTCGGGCAGAGTATTTCTTCCGCGCCGCGCAATAAGAACCATGAGGTAGTAACCGACCATAAAGCCGGTGAGGTACGCCATTCCGTACCAGCGGATGCCAAAGTGCTCGGTGAATTGAATGATAAAAGGGTCGAGTCGATGCACCCAGCCGCTGAAGTTATCGGGGCTATAGATTCCGGCCGCTGCTGCTTGAGATGCTTCCAATTTCAGCTCCTAGAGTAACTGCTCGACCTTCGTAGTAGAGAGATTTGACGACCACTGTCGAGCTCTAGCTTTACCAAAGACGCGAGCTTGAGACAAAGGGGGAAATCACCTGACCTTGTTCTCCAATTAAGATATAAATCTGACAGTAACTTCAAGAGAAGACTTCGTTTTTCGACTTCGATTTATCAGTTTCACGGAGTGAGTGTGAATCAAAATTCAAATCCCGTTTCGAGTCCGGCTTTGACGCAAACGTCACGGCTCTCATTTGCAGGTCGTACCAATCTCGAGTTTTTAGAGTCGCTCTACGAGACCTTTAAGCGCGATCCAACGCAAGTTGGTGAAGAGTGGCGCCTATTCTTTGAAGGTGTGGAGTTTGGCCAAGGCCTGACGCCTGCTCTTTCAACAGAGTCTGGCTTTTCTGAGAAGGAGCTTGAGGTCTATCGCTACATCAATGCGCTTCGTGACTACGGGCACTTTGAAGCGCGTTTAAATCCACTGGCCGATGGACTCAAATCCTTTCCAGAGCTTTCACCTTTGAATTTCGGCATCAAAGAAAGCGATCTCGATTCGCGCTTTGAAGTCGCAAAAGTTGTGGGTTTACCTGGTGCAACTCTTCGCGAGGTCATTCAACATCTTCGCGACTCCTACTGTGGAACAATCACGGCGCAGTTTTCAGAGGCGATGCCGACCGTTCGCAATTGGTTTATCAACGAGTTTGAAAAGGGTCATAAGACATTCAAGCTTGAGAAGACCGACAAGCTTCGCATTTTTGAACAGCTTGCTAAAACCGAGTCGTTTGAAAAGTTCATTCATACTCGCTACGTCGGAAAGAAGCGATTCTCGATCGAGGGTGGCGATAGTCTGATTCCGATGATGGAGACTCTTGTCGATGTCGGAAGCCTGCTTGGCGTTGAAGAGGTTGTTGTTGGTATGGCCCATCGTGGCCGACTCAATATGCTAGCGAATTTCATGAATAAGGCCGTCGATTTGATTTTTTCTGAATTCGATGGGCATCGCGACGAGAACAATTCGAAGTTCGATGGCGATGTGAAGTATCACATGGGCTACTCGGTCGATAAGGTTTCTCCGGTTTCTGGGAAAACGGTTCATGCTTCGCTCGCGTTTAACACTTCGCACCTTGAAGCGGTGAATCCAGTTGTCTGCGGGATGGTGCGCGCAAAACAGCGTCGCCGCCGCGATACGAGCGAGCGAAAAAAGGTTGTTCCGGTTTTGATTCACGGTGACGCGGCGTTTGCTGGCCAAGGTGTTGTCGCTGAGACGCTTCAAATGTCGGGTCTACAGGCTTACGCGGTCGGTGGAACGGTGCACGTTGTCGTTGATAACCAAGTTGGCTTCACAACATCGCCTGAGTTTGCGCGCTCGTCGCCGTATTCGTCGGATGTTGCAAAGATGCTGCAGACGCCGGTGATTCTCGTTAATGGTGATGACGTTGAGGCATGTACGAGAGCGATGTCGATCGCGATTCGTTTCCGTCAGGAGTTTAAGCGCGATATCGTGGTCACTGTGATCTGTTATCGTCGCTTCGGTCATAACGAAGGTGATGAGCCGGCGTTCACCCAGCCGCTTCTTTACGATAAGATCAAAAAACATCCTACGGCTTATGATGTTTACGCACAGAAGCTGGTAAAAGAAGGCGTCATCACTGATGACGAGCCGGAAAAGATCTTCAAAGAGCGAATTGAAAAGCTGCAGGTGACTCTAGAGAACGCGCGGAAGAATCCGCCTCCGATGAAGCCACTTGTCTTCGAGGGATACTGGAAGGGGCTTCGCAGCTCCAAGCCAGAAGACTTCACCAAAGAGACGAATACGAAAGTGACAAAGAAGTCGCTTTCGGATGTGGCGTCGATTTTAACGGCAGTGCCTGATGGGTTCACTCCGCACGCAAAGATTTTGAAACTTCTTGAGGGCCGTCGGGCGATGATGACGGGCGATGGTGCCGTTGATTGGGGCATGGCTGAGCTTTTGGCTTACGGTACGCTCCTTAACGAAGGCATGCCGGTTCGGATTTCTGGTCAAGATGCGATCCGTGGAACGTTCACGCACCGTCATGCAGCTTGGTATGACATTAAAACAGGCGAGAAGTATACGCCACTTCGCACGATTGATCCGGACGAAGTGGAGTTCTGCGTTTATGACTCA
This sequence comes from Bdellovibrionales bacterium, assembly GCA_016713885.1. Taxonomy (GTDB): domain Bacteria; phylum Bdellovibrionota; class Bdellovibrionia; order Bdellovibrionales; family JAMPXM01. Next base: position 478,029 of record JADJOF010000003.1, read on the forward strand.
TTTCTTTCTGAGTTCGCCGTCATGGGTTTCGAGTACGGCAACTCGTCGTCTGATCCAACGTTCCTCACAATTTGGGAAGCGCAGTTTGGCGATTTTGTGAATGGTGCGCAGATCATCATCGATCAGTTCATCTCGTCTGCTGAGCAGAAGTGGCAGCGGATGTCAGGACTTGTTCTGTTGCTTCCGCACGGCTACGAAGGTCAAGGTCCTGAACACTCCAGCGCTCGTCTTGAGCGGTTTTTGCAGCTCTGTGCGCAGGACAATATGCAGGTCGTGAATATGACCACGCCCGCACAGATTTTCCATGCGCTTCGCCGTCAAGTGAAACGCGACTTTAGAAAGCCGCTGATTGTGATGTCGCCAAAATCGCTTCTTCGCCATCCGAAGGTGATTTCAAAGATCACAGACTTTACCGAAGGTACATTCCAAGAGGTCATCGGCGATGTGACGGTCGACGCGAAGAAGGTTGAGCGGATTGTTCTTTGTTCGGGGAAAGTTTATTACGATCTCGAGGCAGCGCGTGGTGAGCTGGATAAGGCTCAAGCCGAGAAGATCGCGGTTGTCCGTGTTGAACAGCTGTATCCATTCCCCAAGCACAAGCTTGAGCCAATTTTTAAAGCGTATAAGAACGCCAAAGAGATCATCTGGTGCCAAGAGGAGCCGAAGAATATGGGCTCATGGTTCTTTACGAAGCCACGCCTGGACGAGCTTGTCGAAGAGATGGGGCTTGAGTGGCCAGTTCGCTATGCCGGTCGCGATGAGCGAGCAAGCCCTGCTACTGGTTCTGAGAAAGTGCATATCTATGAGCAAAAAGATCTAGTGGCTGAGGCCCTAACACTGAAATCGGCAAAGTCGGCCGGCGCGAAAAAGAAGGTGTGAGATGAAAGCAGATATTAAAGTTCCAGCAGTTGGCGAGTCGATTTCAGAAGCAACGATTGGCGAGTGGGCCAAGAAGTCTGGTGAATTTGTAAAACGAGATGAAGTGATTCTGTTGCTTGAAACGGACAAGGCGAGTGTTGAAGTTGTCGCGCCCAATGATGGCGTGCTGACCACTCTTGCCAAAGCGGGAGAGGTTGTGAAGATTGGTGCAACGGTTGCTGTGATTGACACCGAGGGTGTTGCAACAGCGGGACTGACGCAGCCGACAAAGAATGTTGAAGCGCCGGCGGCGGCCGCGAAAGCTCCTCCCGCGACGCCAGTTGCGAATACGCCTGCGGCGGAGATGGGTTTAAGTCCGGCGGTTCGTCGTGTCGTCGATGAAAACAAACTGGATCCTTCGAAGATCCAAGGGACCGGAAAAGACGGTCGATTGACGAAAGCGGATGCCGAAGGTGCCGTCAATGCCGTTCATGCAAAAGGTGTTGGTGGTCTTGGTGCGAGTGTGAGTGGTGGCTTTTCAGCTCCTGCTCCTCGTGCGGCGCCGACAGCGACAGGTGGTGAGCGCCGCGTTCCCATGACAACGATTCGAAAGCGCATTGCCGAGCGTCTTGTGCAAGCACAGCATACGGCTGCGATTTTAACGACGTTCAACGAAGTCGATATGTCGACGGTGATGGCGATTCGTGATCGCTACAAAGACAAGTTTAAAGAGAAGTACGGAACAGGTCTTGGTTTTATGGGGTTCTTCGTTAAAGCCTGTATCGAGGCTTTGAAGGAGATTCCGCAGGTCAATGGCTCGATCGATGGCACAGACATCATCTACAAAGACTTCTTCAATATCGGAGTCGCCGTTGGAACAGAGAAGGGTCTGATCGTTCCGGTTATCAAGAATGCCGACAAGCTTTCAATCGCAGAGATCGAACTTGCGATCAAAGCGTTCGCGGTGAAGGCTCGCGACGGAAAGATCACCGTTGATGATCTCTCCGGTGGAACGTTTACGATTTCAAATGGTGGCGTTTATGGCTCGCTGATGTCGACTCCGATTTTGAATGCGCCGCAATCGGGAATTCTCGGTATGCACAAGATTGAGGATCGCCCAGTCGTCATTCAAAAAGGATCGACAAAGGAGATCGCGATTCGTCCGATGATGTATCTGGCGATGAGCTACGATCATCGCATGATCGACGGCAAAGAGGCTGTGACTTTCCTTGTTCGCGTCAAAGAGAACATCGAAGATCCAACCCGCATCATGCTTGAGCTTTAATTTATAGGTTGTTTTGAGAGAGGCAGACATCGTGTCGACATTTGATCTGGTTATTATTGGTGGTGGTCCTGCGGGGTACACAGGAGCAATTCGCGCAAGTCAGCTGGGCTTGAAGGTGGCGGTTGTTGAAAAACGCGGAACGCTCGGTGGGACTTGCCTCAATGTCGGCTGTATTCCCTCAAAAGCTTTGCTCGAATCGAGCGAGCACTATGCGATGGCCGCTCACGGCGACTTTGCTCAGCATGGTGTGAAGATGGCAAAGGTGGAGCTTGATCTCAAGGCCATGATGGATCGTCGGGTGAAGATCGTAAAGGGTCTGACCGATGGCATTCAGTTTCTGATGAAAAAGAACAAGGTCACCGTCTTTGATGGCTTAGGTGCACTCAAAGGAAAATCGGGCGAAGGCTTTTCTGTTTCGGTCAAACTCAAGGACGGGAAAACAGAAGAGCTTATGGGCAAGAAGATCATGCTCGCTACGGGCTCTGTTCCAAGCGAACTGCCGTTTGCGAAGTTTGACGGAAAAAAAGTGATCTCGTCGACTGAGGCTTTGGAGCTCGATCAAGTTCCTAAAAAACTTTTGGTCATCGGCGGCGGCGTTATTGGTCTTGAGCTTGGCTCTGTATGGCAGCGCCTGGGATCTGAGGTTATGGTGATCGAGTACGCTCCGATGATTTGTGGTGCGACAGATCAGGGGATCGCCAAGCAGCTTCTGAAGATTCTTGAAAAGCAGGGTATGAAATTCTCGCTTTCAACCAAGGTTTCTGCAGTTGAGGCTTCTGGCTCAGGTGTGACGGTGAAGGCCGAAGCCGCGGATGGGGCGAAGGTTGAATTCAAAGGTGATCTTGTTTTGGTGGCTGCGGGTCGTAAGCCCTACAGCGAAGGACTTGGGCTTGAGACAGTGGGCCTTAAGGTTGATAACCGCGGCATGATGCCAATTGATGATCACTTCCAGACGGCTATTCCGGGAATCTATGCGGTTGGTGACTTGGTTCGCGGTCCGATGCTTGCGCATAAGGCTGAAGAAGAAGGCGTTGCCGTTGCCGAAATTCTCGCTGGGAAACCAGGGCATGTGAACTACGAGACGGTCCCAAGTGTGATCTACACGTGGCCAGAAGTGGCGAGCGTTGGAGCAAGCGAAGAACAGCTGAAGACTCAGGGTAAGGCCTATAAAGTCGGAGCCTTTCCGTTTATTGCCAACGGTCGCGCGCGAGCGCTCGGTATGACGGACGGTCAGGTGAAAATCCTGGCTGATGAAAAGACGGATCGTGTCCTTGGCGTGCACATTATCGGTCCTCGGGCATCCGAGATTATTTCAGAGGCGGTCATGGCAATGGAGTTCTATGCAAGCAGCGAAGATATTGCTCGTAGCTTCCATGGGCATCCAACGCTTGCGGAGGTTATTCGAGAGGCTGCGCTTGCGGTCGATAAGCGGGCTCGCCAGGGCTAATAAAAAAAAGCCTTCGGATTTCTCCGAAGGCTTTTTTGTTTGGTGGTTAGCGCCGCTTAGTGAAGAGTGACGTGCTTGTTTGAACCGTCGCCGCGAACGAAGAACTGATCGCGACCTTCGAGGTGCTTCAGGATCGAGTCCATCTTCCATTTAACCGTGAGATCAACGCCAGGAACCGGGTTCTCATAAGTGCCGGTGTTGAGCGTTGTGCCGACGGCGAGTTCACTTGCGAGTTTAAATCCCCACATCACTTCAACAGCAGTCGGGATGATCGTCGCGTTTGCGAGGAACTGGCCTTTGCCCTTTACGCTTCCGCCATAGTTGTAGGCGACTGTGTAGGTTTGCGAGATCACGGTCATGCCGTAGAGGTTTTTCGCGGTGATGGTGTAGCTCTTAGCAAATGGGCCCTGCCATGATTCCATGTCCGTCCACTGAAGGCCTGCCGGCAAAACCGAAACCGTCTGAGTCTGCACGTTGGCAACGGGAACGTTGGCTTCGATGAGTTTCCAAAGCTTGGCGCCCAGAGTGACCCAGGTTTTGATGTCGCCGAGATCTTCAATGTTGAGTCCGCTGATTGTATCTGCAATTCCCGTGTTGTTAACAGGCGGAAGCTCGATGTTGATACCGTTGGCTGTGAGCTCTCGACGAGTGAGAGCTGTCTCTGATTCGTTAACGGTGATCTCATCGATTGCGAACTGCTTTTCCAGCTCCTGGTCGGTGATGAGGCCTGATGCTCGGAGGTTTTCGATCGCTTCGAGAAACTCGACATCAGCTCGAGTGGTGAAATGTGCCGTTTGTAAGTCCGCAGCGGCGGCGACATTGTTTGAAGCAACCAATCCCAACACGAATGCGACTAATCCCTGTTTCAGCGCACGGTACATTCATCCCCCTTTTGGACCGAGAGCGACGGCCCTCGTTCTTTAGGCAATGAACTCTGAACAGGGTTTTGAAGCAATGGCAGGGTTTGAAGTTGAAAAAAGCACTCGGCCGAGAGGCCAGGCCGCGGCGAGTCAAATTGTAATGCTGGCCCTATGGAGCTTTGGCCGGCTCTCGAGCAGTCGGTGCTTTCTTCTGCTGAGCCTGTTTGTCGATGAGCCGCTCGTCTTCGGTTTCTTGATCGATGGCCATCGAGCGGCGTTTATCGCCTTCGGTCTGAATTGAAACCAGAGCCGGTTCGAAGAAGCGGCGGTCGACGCGATATTGCTTACCGCGGAAAGTGAGTTCGCCTGTTGAGCAAAAGGTGATGGAGTCATCGGGGCGACCTTTGGGCACGACTTTGATTCGAGCGGTGTCGATGTCGGCGTGGCTTCGAATGGGCTTCATGGTTTTAAGGCGAGCGCGAAGCTCGTCGAGCTTTTTGTGGTCAGAGCAGAAGACAAATTCGGCATGGTCTTCGATGGGAACGGGCGGAGTGAAGAACTGAGTTGCAGGGTCGATGTAGTACACTTTGTACTGCGGGCATTTGACCGTGTCGCTAGCCGGCGGCGGAGTCGTCTCGATCTCTTGAGCTTTGGCCAGCGGGCTCATTGCGAAAACAGTGTTTAGGGCCAAGAGAAGGGCTGCACTTTTAAAGGCGTGGAGTCTGCTCATGAGCTTAGTCTAACTCAGAACGGGTCTATAAAAAAAGAGGAGCGAGAGTCGCTCCTCTTTTTATGTTGGACCATCTGGACGAAGGGCCTGATTTACTTCGCGGCTGGGTTTTTCGCCCAGCTATTGCACCAGCCTTTAGCGGCAACATGTTTTCCCGCGAAGAGTGGGCAGGCTCCTTCTGCTTCTGTCGTGACTTTTCCACCGTTGAAAAGGATGCAGTTGCTGCACGACTGACCGGCAGCGTACTTTGGCCATTTCTTCTTATCGACTTTTGAAGCATCTGCTGTGTAGCCGAGAGTGGTGAAATTCGGATCGTTTGGACCAACCAGAGGGAGTTTTCCAGCCTGAGCCTGAGCAGTTGCCGGACGGAACGTGAGGGTTCCGAAGGCGGCAGCGCCAACGAGAGAAAGAGATGAGAATTTCAAGAAGTCGCGACGTGATGTACTCATTGTAGACCTACCTGTTTTTCAACTCGCGTTAAGCCGCGAGTTCGAAGTTTGTTCACCCCGCTACTATCAACTGGTTTTCAATTGCTGTCACGTGGAAGGTCGCGGGATTCAAGTCGGACTCGACGATGAGATTGGAATTGACCAAGGACTCAGCCGCTGTTGCTATTAAAGCCGTGGGTGCTTTCTTTTTTGTTTCTCTGACGACTCTACTGACGATTGTGAATCCGCTTGGGGCATTAGGTCCCTTTCTCGCCATGACGCATAATGAGGCCTCGGAGTGGAGAACGCGGACGGCACTTTGCGCTGCCTTTGTTTCAAGTGGGATTCTGGTTGGCTGTGCGAGCCTAGGTGCCTTTATTTTTAAGTTTTATGGGATTACACTTCCTGCGCTCAAGGTGGCCGGAGGCGTGCTCCTGTTTTTCGTAGCCCTGGATATGATCAACGCCAGGACGTCGCGCAGTCGATCGACCAAGGATGAGGAGCATGAGGGCGCGGCGAAAGAAGATGTCGCGGTGTTTCCGATTGCGATGCCTCTGCTCTCGGGACCGGGTGCGATTGTGTCGGTCTTTATGTTGGCCGATCAATCCGATGGCGCTCTTAAAAATATTGCGCTGTATGGTGCGATTGGGATCGTCGGTGTTGCGTCGTATTGGACTCTGAAAGAGGCCCCGCGAATCACCGATCGCATCGGTCACATCGGGATGAATATCGTGGCTCGTCTCATGGGCCTTGTGCTTGCCACGATGGCGTTTCAGTTCATTATCGACGGTCTTTCAGTGGCTTTGCCGGGGCTTGCGCGCTAACCGGTGAGATCGTCTCGATCCAGTAGATCGTCCATCATGCTGAGTTCGACATCATCAAGAAGGCCGTCGCCGGTGGCACTGAGGTAGGGCCTCCAAAGTTCAGGAATTGAATCAGGTCGCAGGGTGCGTTCCAGTGGTGGTAGCCAGTTGGGGACCTTGGGCTCAGAGAGCAGCGGCATTCCGGCAGCGAGCGGTGTGCGATTGGCTTTACGATGATTGCAGCTGCGGCAAGCGGTGACCATATTGGTCCAATCTTTTCGACCGCGCTTACTGGCTGGAACGACGTGATCCAGCGTGAGCTCTTTTGAAGAATGCGATTTTCCGCAGTACTGGCACTTGTAGTCGTCACGACGGTAAACATTTTCACGACAGAATTTGACTCGGCTGAGGCGGCGCTGATTGACGTAACGTTTAAGTCTTAAAACGGCAGGAATTTGAAACTCGTCGCGGGCGGACCGTGCAACCGCGCTGTGATACTCAAGAACTTCGACCTTGTTTTGAAACCAGAGAAGGAGAGCGCGTTGCCAGCTGACAAGTTTGACTGGCTGATAGCTCGAGTTGAGGATAAGAGCTCGAAAAACCGTGAGTCGCGAACGACTCGGGACCGATCGTGCTGGGCTGGGGTTGAAGACCACACCTCCATAGCAAACAGACCAAGGAACCTTCTTTCATCATCCCAAAACGGTGCGATTTTGCAAGTTTTCGCTTGGCGAAGGGTGAGGATCGGTCCGTTTTGAGAATATCGCACGCCTGCGACCGAGACTTTTACACGCTAGGCCGGTGGTGCTTGGCGCCAAACACTACAAAGTGTCGAAGTCGACTGGACCATCGTGGGGCCAAGGCATAGAGGAGAGGCCGTTGAATTGAGTATCCAAAATAGAAAGAGGAGAGAAAAAATGAAGAATAGCTTTCTTGTGCTTTGCGCGGGGCTCATTCTGGCGGCTGTTCCGCAGGCCTCGTTTGCAGAATCAATGACGTGTCCCTTTGTGGTCTACGGTGCCGATGCCGCTGAAGGATTAACGGAGCTTCAGAGCACTTGGTTGAAGACCAGTACGAACGCAGACGGGTCGGCTCTTGAGGGTGAAGTTCAGTTGGGTGAGTACACCGTATTTACGCACTTTCTCCGCGATGAATACATGGATCTCTATGACGCCTATTTTGGCATTATGGATACGAAGAGCCAGAAACGCCTGGGCTTGTTCTCGGTTCTCTTGAAGTACGACGGTGCCTATAAAGATGGAAGCCCCGATGCACCGGCTGATGCCGAGAGTTTTGTTTTTATCAGCGGCTCAGTGGTTTCGCACACGCCAGCTCGTTTTGTGATGTTGGAAGGTGCTTACCAGAAGCTGAAGCCACTTGGCTGGACGGCAGGTGTTTTTGATATGGCAGGACCTGAGTTGACGGATCTTGTGACGGATGCCGTTGCAAAGGGCATTTTGGCGCACGGCGAGCCGGTTATAGCGGGTACGGCGTTTGGTTGTTACCGCGCAAAATAGTGATAAGTCGTAGACTCCGGCTGTGGAGTGGGGATACGCTTGGAGCTGCTTGGCATCACCACTGGATAGTCAGTCTGACTCGCATTTGAATTCGCATTCAAAACAGCCGCTCGCTGCTCTGGCGCTTGCGGCTCTTGGAATTGTTTACGGCGACATCGGAACAAGTCCGCTCTACGCACTTCGCGAATGTTTTCATGGCCCACATGCAATGACATTGACCCCAGATCGAGTGATGGGCGTTCTCTCGCTGATCTTGTGGGCATTAATCATTACCATCAGCATCAAGTACATGGTCTTTGTTCTGCGAGCCGACAACCGCGGTGAGGGTGGTATTCTTGCGCTTACGGCCTTGGCGTGCCCGGCGCGTCTGCGTGATCGTCGTTGGCTTTTGTTTGGTGTTGGGATTTTTGGAGCGGCACTTCTGTATGGTGACGGCATTATTACTCCGGCCATTTCAGTTCTTTCGGCTGTTGAGGGTTTAGCGATTGCGACTCCGGCACTGGGAAGCTTTGTTGTTCCGGTGACCGTTGCGATTCTGGTTGTGCTTTTTCTTCAGCAGCGCCACGGGACTGGGAAGATTGGTGCTGTTTTTGGGCCGATCATTTTGCTCTGGTTTACAGCGCTCGGCGTGCTTGGTGTGAAGGGCATTTTGGCCAATCCCTCAATTTTGGCGGCAATTAATCCGGTTTACGCCTTTGATTTCTTTCTTGCTCATGGCCATGAAGCGTTCGTCGCAATGGGTTCGGTGTTTCTTGTGGCGACTGGAGGAGAGGCTCTGTATGCGGACATGGGGCACTTCGGCAAGAGACCGATTCGTTGGGCTTGGTTCGCGGTTGCACTTCCGGGCTTGGTTTTAAATTATTTTGGGCAGGGTGCGCTTTTGCTTTCAAATGCGGAGGCGGCAGCGAATCCATTTTTCTTGCTGGCTCCCAACTGGGCGATTATTCCGCTCGTTGTTTTGGCGACGGCCGCGACGACAATCGCAAGTCAGGCTTTGATATCAGGTGTGTTTTCACTGACGAAGCAGGCGATTCAGCTTGGCCTTTGTCCACGTTTACAGATCGTTCACACTTCGAGTCGTGAGATCGGACAGATCTATCTGCCGCAAGTGAACTACGCACTGTTGTTGGGGACCTTGTATCTTGTGCTGACGTTTAAGACGTCATCGAACCTGGCCGCTGCCTATGGAATTAGTGTCTCGGCGACAATGGTGATCACGACGATCTTGGCTTATCTTGTGGCGCGGAAAGTTTGGAAGTGGAGCTTGCCGCTAGCAGCTGCGATTTTTGGCTTCTTCTTTGTTATCGACTTTATTTTCCCTTTCTGCGAATTCGATGAAGATTGCGCAAGGGGGCTGGGTCCCGCTCTCGATCGGTCTTGGCATGTTGCTCTTGATGACGACGTGGCGTCAGGGGCGCAAAATCTTAGGTCTTCGAATGCGCGCAAGCCAACCGCCACTGCGTGAGTACTTGGCGCAGATTGATGAACGCAAAGTGGTTCGCGTGCCGGGGGTTGCCGTGTTTATGGTGGGTGACCCTGAGACGACGCCGCCAGCGATGGTACATAATGTGAAGCACAATAAAGTGCTGCACGAGAAAGTTATTGTGCTGACGATTTTGACCGAAGAGATCCCAACGGTTGAGAAGAGCAGGCGACTTAAAACCGAGATCATTCGCGATCGCTTCTATCGGGTTGAAGCGCACTACGGCTTTATGGAAACTCCAGATGTTATCGCGTTGATGGGCCTGATCAAAGAGACCGGCTTGAATTTTGAGATTTCCGAGATCACCTTCTTTGTCGGACGAGAAACTCTTGTCGCGAGCGAGCGGCCGGGAATGGCCATCTGGCGTGAGCATCTATTTGCGTTTATGGCGAAGAACGCGCATCGCGCGACACAGTTCTTCAATATCCCTGCGGATCAGGTTATTGAAGTGGGGATGCAGGTCGAACTCTGATGAGGCTTGTGCGGAATTGGCTATCGGCGAAACCGTCGCCGCAGTCGACAACAGTAGCGTTGGCTGTTGCGTTGGTTCTCATATTTATCGCCCAAGCGGCCTGGTTCTGGCCGAACTTTGCTGAGCAGCTCCCGGTGTCGGGCCATGCGGTTTTTGTCGATGGCGAATGGTGGAGGCTTTGGACTGCTTGTTTTGCTCATGCAGACCTCGGACACTTGCTGAGTAATCTTTTGTTCCTCGTCATCTTTGGTCGGTTCGTCGGCGGTCATTTCGGCTGGATTGCATTTCCAGTTTTGCCGTTCATTCTTGGGGGACTGGCCAATCTCTCGGTCCTGCGAACTTATCCGGACGATGTCTCGATTCTTGGCGCCTCGGGAGTTGTGAATGTCGTCGGTGGGATGTGGCTCGCGCTGTTTTATATGCTCAGTCGACAGTATCGACAGTCTGGTCGTCTGCTGCGAGCGTTTGGAGTAGGTCTGCTGCTATTTGCGCCACAAGAGTTTCGCCCGAACGTTGCTGAAAAGGTGCATCTTGCGGGTCTTGTGATCGGTCTCGGCGCTGGCCTAATTTGGTTTCTCGCGCAGCGAAAAACTTTCCGTGCAGCGGAGGTATGGGAAGCTGAACCTGTTATTTTGGATGAAATTGAAACACCTGGTCAGCTCAATGAGTAATCTTGGCTCAATCCGGCACGCGCACTATTAAGTGTGCTTTAACTTCGCGTAGAGGCTCCTGTTTTGGTCCATCAGTTCCGAAAAAGAAGCCATGCAATTCATTGTCGAAGAAAAAGATGGCGTTCAGGTGATATTTGCCTCGGGGGTATTGGACCCCAAGGACAGTTCGGTGCTCGATGCACAGGTTAAGACTTGGCTGGTCTCGCCGGCGATGGTCCACGTTATGGACTGCAAACAAGTCACCGATGTGAGAGCGACGTTTTATCGGCACTTGGTTCTGTATAACCAGCAGTTGAAAAGTTACGGGAAGCATCTATTCTTCATGAATATCAACCCCAAGTTCGTCACTCAGATGCGGGCCGATGGATTGGTTTCAGTTGTTGTCACAGTTCAGTCGTTGGAGGAGGCAAAGAAGCGATCGGCCCCTTCGCGGCCAGTTGTCGATGTCGAATTTATCAATCCGTTTATCTTGGCAACGCGTAAGGTTCTTGAGATGCAAGCGCAGACGCCGCTCAATCCTGGGAAGGCCTATCTGCGTAAGCCTGAAGAGCGGATTCCGATGGAGATTGCTGGTGTCATCGGCATTCAATGCGCCGATTTTACGGGGACGATTTCGATTTGTTTTCGCGCCGAAGTCTTCTTAAGAATCTACGAGAATATGGTCGGCGAAAAGCATGAACAGATTTCGTCTGAACTTGAGGACGCAGCCGGTGAGCTTTTGAATATCATTTTTGGCCAAGCCAAGACGGTACTCAATGATACTCGCGGCTATAATTTAGAAAAGAGTATTCCAACCATTCTTGTTGGCGATAAACTGAAGTTGCATCATCAGAGTCGGAACCCATCGATTGTGATTCCATTTGAGAGTTCAGCCGGAGCGTTTCACTTGGAGATTCTGATTGATAAGGCCGGCGGATAACAGCATTGAGGAGGAGCAGCCATGTTCGATAAAGCCACTCGGGTCCTAGTTGTCGACGATATGCTGACGATGCGGAAAATCGTGTCAAAGACCCTTAAGGAATTGGGTTTTACGGATATCACTGAGGCCGCAGATGGACAGAAGGCGTGGGACGCGATTCAGGCCGCAAACCCGCCGATCGGACTGATTGTGAGCGATTGGAATATGCCGAATTGCACGGGGCTTGATCTTTTGAAGCGCGTCCGAGCTGATGGCCGGTTTAAGCACACGCCCTTCGTCCTGTTGACGGCTGAAAGCGAAAGCCATCAGGTGATGGAGGCCGTCAAAGCTGGTGTCGACAACTATATCGTGAAACCTTTTACTGCGGAGACATTGAAGACAAAGCTTGAAGAGGCGCACAAGCGGACTCAGAATAGAAGTTGAGCCGCTTTTTGAGTGGCTGGGCTTCGAGGTGTGTGATGAGCGAGAGAGTGGCTACCCCGTACTGTTGATTGGGCTTGATAGTCCGTCAAAAGCAGAAGTGGAATCGTTCTGCGAAGGGGCGCTTTACACCGTCATTCATGACGCAGCGGAATTCGAAAAAGCGTTTGAGAGCTGGCAAGACGGGATGTTCAACGCGATCTTTGCGGGTTCTGAGGCGGGGCTTCCAGCCAATGAGTTGGCACAGGTCCTACAGAATCAATGCCCTGAAACAAAAAAGTTCTTCGTGGCCACAGATCCAAAGGTTTGGGAGCCGCGCCTTCTTCTAAAAAACGGTTTCAACCAATGTCTTCAGCTTCCATTGGATCACAGTCTTTTAAAAGAGGCCTGTCTCACTTATGTGATTACAGGAGAAAAGAAGAAGCGGGTCTATAAAGGTGTTCGAGTTTTGGATTTGGGTGAGGGGGATCGACTTGAGTTTGAGACCTATGCCTTTTTGCCACTCAATCGGAAGTACATTAAGCTTTCGGCCAAGGGTGAGGGGTTGACGGAGAAAAAACTTGAGAAGCTTGCTGAGAAGCAAGTCGGACAGGTTTTCGTCGACCAGAAGGACATGGCGCAGTTCTACCAGTACACGGCTTCAAAGTTGCGTTCACTCGGCGATGGCGCCGTGAGTTCGACCGAACGCCAAGAAAAGCTTCGAGAGAGCGTTCGAGGTCTCTTTCAAGATCTTTTTGATTCGTCTGTGAAAAGTGATTTCGATCACGGCAAAGAAATGATTTCGCAAGTCGAGGGTATTATTTCGAGCTATGTCACAAAGGGCGCGACGAGCCAGTGGTACAAGAAGCTTCTCTCCTCGATTGGTGACACTGGTGATTCCTACTCACATGCTTCGAATGTCTCAACAGTGGCGGCGTTGTTTGCGATAGGCATTGGACATCCTCGTCCTGAGGATATTGCGATGGCCGGCCTGTTTCACGATCTCGGCCTCACAGAGCTTCCAGTGGAGCTGCAGTCGATTCCAGAGTGGGAAGTGAAGCCCGAGCTTCGAGAGCTCTTCTACTCTCATCCCGAGCGCAGTATGAATCGCGTAAAGATGAAGCGGATTATCGTGCCGGCCGACGTTGAGAAGGCCATCCTCCAGCATCACGAAAAGTGGTCTGGTAAAGGTGGGCCGAAGGGACTGCCGGCAGGGCGAATTTCCGATGATGCGATGATCCTATCGTTTGCAGACCAGTTTGATTACCTGACTCGTCTTGAAGAGGGGAAGCGTCATTTGAGTCCTCTTGAAGCGTATGAAGAGATCAAAAGAAACGGCAGTATCAATCCGGAAATTCTTGCCAAGATCCGCCGACTCCTCGAGAAAGAGGCGTCGGAGGGTCATCATGGCAGTCGCACTGAGAAGCACAGCTAAAAAGAAATCGGAGCTCCGTCTTGCGAGCTGGAACGTCAACGGTCTTCGCTCGGTGGCAAAGAAGGGCCTTAGGTCTTGGCTTGAGAGCGAGTCTCCGGACGTCGTGATGTTTCAAGAGGTCAAAGCCAGTCCGGAGCATCTTGGTGGTATCCCGGGCTTGCTTGGTGTCGAGGGGCTACAGCATTCGGCGTGGGCAGAAGCCGAGAAGGCTGGATACTCAGGATGTTTGACGCTCTCAAAGACGGCTCCAGACCAAGTGGTTGTCGGGCTAGGGAAGCCAGAGTATGACCGCGAGGGGCGTTGGCTTGAAACGCACTTTGGCCCGTGGGTTTTTATCAATAGCTACTTTCCGAACTCGCAGCGCGATCATGCGCGGCTTCCTTACAAGCTGAAGTTCTGTGCCGATGCTGCTGGGAGGCTTGAGAGTTTACGGCGAGATGGTCGTTCGGTGATCCTTGCGGGGGACATTAACGTTGCCCATACGGAAATTGATCTTGCGAACCCCAAGACCAATCGCGACAACGCCGGCTTTTTGCCAGAAGAGCGCGCGTGGTTTGATTCGTTTATGAGTTTAGGCTGGGTGGATCTCTTTCGTCAGTTCGAAAAAAATGGAGGGCACTACACCTGGTGGAGCTATCGACCGGGTGTTCGCAGCCGCAACATCGGTTGGCGTCTTGACCACATGTTTGCAAACCCGGAGGCGGCGGGTCTGGTGACGAAAATGTGGCACCAGCCTGAAGTCACAGGATCCGACCACTGTCCTATTGTGGCGCGCGTGAACTTTTAACCCAGCCGGTGATAGCGAGTTGGAGAGCGCGTTCAGCGGGAATGCCGGCGTCGCGCAGAGCCTCGGGCCCGACAAGGGCGGTGAAGCCGCCGAAACCATAGGAGAACGGAATAAAAACCGCAACGGTGCTGTCGGCGATCGGAGTTTTTCCGAGATCGTGAAACTGATCGCGCATAACGAGTCCGAGCACTTCAATTCCAGTTCCGACTTTAACGAAGACGACTCGCTGACCGCCGTCGGGCCCTTTGGTGCGACGGAAGAGATCCGTGAGATCTTTGATGGGCGAGTAGATCGCGCGGATAACCGGCGCTTTTTTGAGTGCGTCTTCGAGTTTATGGAGGAGCTTTCCGGCGAGGTAGTTTTCAACCAGTAAACCGGTTGCCATAATAACAAGCAGCGCTAGCACAAGGCCGAGGCCGGGAACGTAAAAGCTTTTTGGCAGGAGTGCGAGTGCCGCATCGCCGAACGCGCTTTCGAGGCTACTGATAAGCCAGATGACTAAAAATAGCGTCAGTAGGAGGGGGAGTAGTGTGAATAGACCCCGAACAAAAACGGCCTGTAGGCGTCCGCCGAGCAGGCTTTCGAGGAGCTTTGGCTCTGTCGACGGATCGGGATTGGAAGGGGGGAGATTGGGATTTAGATCCATGTAACGGGACTCCTAAAATCGACTTGCCAGCTGATAAAAATCAATTACCCTCTATTCTGTTATAAAGGCAATCATGCCTTGAGGCTTAGCTAAGAGTATTTAGCGAGCAGTAGCAACACACCGTAATTACGGTAGGAGAGAACAACATGAAATTTTTCGGACTCGTAGCCGCTATGGCTCTCGTTTCTGGTGTCGCATTCGCAGCTGATCACGCACATGACGCAGCTCCAGCAGCAGCGGCAGCTCCAGCTGCAGCAGCGGCTCCTGCAGCTGAAGCAGCTCCTGCTGCTCCTGCAAAAGAAGCAAAAGCAAAAAAAGCTTCGAAAAAAGCTGCAGCAGCTAAAACTGAAGAGAAAAAAGAAGAAACAAAAACTCACTAAGCTTGAGTTTTCGAGAGATCTTCTGATCGCTTCGAATGAAAGCCTGGGCGCAAGCCTGGGCTTTTTTGCTTTTAATACGACGGTGGCGGGCTTCAGCTGGTGTTTGATTTCAAAACCTCCTAGCATTTTCTTATGAAACGACTGTTCTTTCTTTGTTTTATGGGTTTGTTGCTGTCGGGACCGAGTTCGTCGGCGGCTTCGGCGCCAGCCGCGAGTGGCGACGGTTTTTCTCTGACCTATGATTTGGGAGTTTCAACAGGCAGCAGTGGTGGGCGAAGCTATTCAGAGGCCTCGCTGGGTTTGAATGCCTTCATCGCTGATTGGTTTGTTTGGAGAAACGCGGGCTTCGGCCGTTTTTCTGATGCGACCGAAACCGTTTATGGTCTCGATTCGTCGGCACGGCTCATGGCCGACATTGGCGACCGTGCGATGGGGATGACGGCCTTTGTCGGTCCTGGCTATCGATTTGTGACGAGAGGCGATTCCGCTCCGTTTGCGGAAGCGGGGCTTACACTTCATGCGGGTGGGCTCTCCATTGGCGGTGGTGCAAAGCGAGTTTTCAATTCGGCGATTCGCTCCGATGCGGCCGACGATACACAGTACTTTATTGTACTTTCGGGTTCGGGACGGATTGAGTGATGGCGGAGATGACGGCAGGCGTTTGTTTTGGTCGTACTCTTCGCTTCTCGGCCGTCATTGCAGAAGAAGCTGCGATCTGGGACCTGTCGGTTGAGATTATGGGTGTGCCGGATGTGCAGTCTGGGATGGTGGTGAGTCTGCCGCTTGTTGACCTGTGCCTAAATGAAGCTGCGAGTGAATTGCAGCGAGGACATATCGCGCCAGAGGTTATTGCGAATAGTTTGGCGGCGAAAATAAAAAAAAGCGGAACCGAGTCGAGTCGGGTGAAGGTGACTCTTGACTCTGGTCACTGGCGGCAGGTTCTCTTGCTCGCAAATTTTTGAAATAAAAAAGTGGTGAGCGTTTCCACTCACCACTTTGCTTTGATCGATCTTACGCCGATCTAGAATGACTCGTCGAATGAAACCTGGCCAGTGACACCCATCTGGTAAGCCGATACGCGGCGCTCAAAGAAGTTCGTGAGCTCCTGAACGTCTTGAAGTTCCATGAAGCCAAATGGATTTTTGGAACCAAATTTTGGTGGAATGTGGAGGATCTGCATGCGCTGGTCGGCAATGAACTGCAGGTACTGGCGCATATCCTGAAGCGAAAGCCCAGCGATGCCGCCGCCGAGGATGTCTTCGGCAAAAGCCATTTCGCATTCAACGGCTTCTTCGAGCATCGCCACAACCATGTCTTTCATTTGATCATTGAAGAGCTCTGGCTCTTCTTTGCGAGCGACCTCGATGACTTCAAAGGCGAAGTTCATATGGCAGGACTCATCCCGGAAGACCCAGTTTGTTCCGCCAGCCAGACCATCGAGAAGACCTTTTGAGCGAAGGAAGTAAACATAGGCAAACGCGGCAAAGAAGAAGAGTCCCTCAACACAGGTGGCAAAGCAGATCAGATTCATCAAGAAGCGACGACGATCTTGAGTTGTTTCAAGCTTATCCATCTCGTGAATGGAATCCATCCACTTAAAGCAGAAGTCAGCTTTGCGTTTAATCGAGGGGATGTTTTCAACAGCATCGAAAGCCCTGGCGCGCTCATCGTGCTCCGGAATGTAGGTGTCGAGGAGGGTCAGGTAGAACTGGACGTGCAGCGCCTCTTCGTAGAGCTGGCGCGAAAGATAGAGGCGGGCCTCTGGCGCATTGATATGCTTGTAGAGGTTCAGCACTAGGTTGTTGCCGACGATCGAGTCGCCGGTTGCAAAGAATGCAACGAGGCGATTGATCAGATGGCGCTCGGCGGGAGTCAACTTGCGCTGAAGGTCATTGACGTCTTTTGAGAAGTCGACTTCGTCAACAGTCCACGTGTTCTTGATCGCATCCTTATACATTTCGTAGAAGGTTGGATATTTCATCGGGCGCAGAGTGAGATTGAATCCGTGGTCGAGCAACATGTTGAGAGTCTCCTCGTTATCTTATCTTTTCGAATCGTCGCAGTCGAGTCGTGAGGCCAAGGGGCCTCACGGAGAGTTTCGTTTGGTTACTGGCAGGCTTCACAGGCTTCGGGGTTCTCAAGCGAGCAGGCGATCGCTTCAGACTCCGAATACTCTTTTTTCGGTGCAGTGCTTGCTGCGTCAGTCGAGCTCACGAGAGCTGAGTCTGCAATCGGCAGAGCTTCGCTTGTTCGACCAACCGTGACCTTTGAGATCGACGTCGCTGGACGTGAACGCAAGTAGTAGGTGGTCTTGATTCCGCGCTTCCAAGCGTACATATACATCGACGAGAGTTTTCCGATCGTTGGGCTCTCTTGGAAGAGATTGAGCGATGCGCTCTGATCGATGAAGGCGCTGCGGTCAGCGGCCATGTCGATCAGTGCTTTCATTGGCAGTTCCCAAGCTGTTCGGTAGATCTCGCGGATTTCCGCTGGGATCTCGTTGATGCCTTGGATTGAGCCGTCGGCTTTTTTGATCTCGTTGCGGATATGGTCGTTCCAGAGTCCCAATTGTTTGAGCTCGTGAATCAGATACTTGTTCACCTGCAGGAACTCACCCGAAAGCGTCTCGCGTTTAAAGAGAGTTGAGACCATCGGTTCGATCGACTCATAAGAGCCCACGATCGACGCGATTGTCGCTGTCGGTGCGATGGCAATCAGGAGTGAATTGCGAAGGCCCGAGGCTTTGATGCGGGCCTTGAGCGCGCTCCAACGAGCGGCATCTGTTGGTTGTACACCCCAGAGGTCAAACTGGAGCATGCCATCGGATGCGCGGGTGTCGTTAAACGCCGTGTGCGGGCCATATTTTTCAGCAAGTTCGCAGCTCGTCTCGAGGGCATAGAAGTAGATCTCTTCTTGAATGCGGTTCGAGAGGTCTTGAGCTTCTTTTGAGTCGAACGGGTAGCGCAAGCGGAAGAATGCATCCTGCAGTCCCATGACGCCAAGGCCAACGGGGCGCCAGCGCGAATTGGAATCAGCCGCGGTCTTGATGGGGTAATAGTTGATGTCGATCACGCGGTCGAGGAACTTCACAGCTGTTCGCACGGTCTGCGCGAGCTTTTCAAAGTCGAACGCGCCATCTGTGATGTGACGACCGAGGTTGATCGAGCCGAGATTGCAAACGGCTGTTTCTTTGTTCGATGTGATCTCAAGAATCTCGGTGCAGAGATTGGAGAGGTGAATCACATTGCCTGGTGTCTTTGTCTGGTTCGCTTTCGTGTTCGATGCATCTTTAAATGTCATCCAGCCATTGCCAGTCTGGGCAAGGGTCTTCATCATGCGGCCATAGAGATCGCGAGCTTTGACTTGGCGGATGTAAGTGCCTTTTTGCTCGGCCTCAAGATAAGCGGCTTCGAACTCGGCGCCAAAGAGATCGGTGAAATGGGGGACTGATTTTGGGTCAAAGAGCGACCACATTTGATCGGTCTCAACGCGTTTCATGAACAGATCTGGAACCCAGTTGGCGAGGTTCAGATTATGTGTCCGCTTTGCTTCATCACCCGTGTTGTCGCGAAGTTCAAGGAACTCTTCGATATCCGAGTGCCACGACTCAAGATACACGCAGCAAGCGCCTTTGCGTTTGCCACCCTGATTGACGGCGGCAACGGAAGAATCAAGTGTTTTGAGCCAGGGAACAATGCCGTTTGAGTGGCCGTTGGTTCCTTTGATCAGCGAGCCGCGCGAGCGAACGCGATGGTAGGCGACGCCGATGCCGCCCGCAAATTTCGAGAGAAGTGCGATATCGGTGTACTTTTGATAGATCGAGCCCAAGTCGTCGTCCGGGGAGTCGAGCAGGTAGCAGCTCGACATCTGTGGACGAAGGGTGCCTGAGTTAAAGAGTGTCGGCGTCGATGGCATGTAGTCGAGGCGCGATACGATTTCGTAGAGCTCTACAGCTTCTTCAGCCGACTGAGCGAGACCGCAAGCTACGCGCATAAAGAAGTACTGCGGTGTTTCAAAAACGGCGCGGCTCTTTGGATCTTTGAGCAGGTAGCGATCGTAGATCGTGCGTAGACCAAAGTATTCAAACAGCATCGTGCGCGATGGGTTGATTGCCGCTTCGAGTTTTTCGCGGTGCTTGCGAACAAACTCGACAACTTGATTGGCGATCAGGCCGTTTTTATGGCCGAACTCAATCGATTCCATGAAGTTGCGAACGCCGCTGGTGACAACCTCTTCGTCAACGTAAGTTGAGAGCAGGCGTGCTGCCAAGAGCGAGTACTGAGGCTCTTCGCCTATCAGCAGTGATGCTGTTTGGACGCAGAGGTCATCGAGTTCTTTGGTGGTGGCGCCGTCGTAGAGGCCGGAGATGGCGCGGATCGCGACGCGATGGGGATCGACTTCATTGAGTCCACCGCAGAGACGCGTGACACGGTCGACGATTTTCAAAACATTCACAGGCTCAAGGCGGCCATCGCGTTTTTTAACACGCATGAGTGGAACGGCAGCGGCGCCCATTGTATTCGAGTTTTTTGTGCCAGCGCTATCGTGCTTGGCTGTGGTTTCAGTGTTGTTTGTGATTTCCATTCCGTTGGCCTCCTGCTTCGGGTCTCGAGACATCATGCTCAAGGTCACTGGTTGAGGGCGACTGCTGAAGCTTTTTGTTTATGTTCACGTTCGGTCATCCCTGCGGCCGAGATGGAGACAGCTTGGAATGACCGGGGGACTGATTGAATCAATTCATTTCGGATGAATCAACTCAAAGAATCGCAAATAGGTCACCTTCGCCGTATCCGCTCTGGCTGCGGATCTAGAGCAGTAGTTCCGATTTGGAACCGGCTCTATTGAGTCGACGCTATTGGTGGTCTTTTTTTCTGTCAAAGAGGATTTAAGAAGTATCTCGAGAAGATTTTTATTTGCGATCTTGCGTCGAAAATTGAGCACGGGCCTCACGCTGTTAGGCCTGCCAAATTCCTAGAATTTGCGTCATTTCGCAGGGTTTCCTGCATATTTTTTTGGCTAATGCAGGGCGCGTCACCGACGATAATCTGTCGCGGCTCTGTCAATAAAACTGCTCTGTGTGCGGGCAGTCAATTTTTTGACAAGGACTCGGGGCGACGCTCGGGCCGCTCCCAGAGCCAACCTTTGTAGACAAAGAAGCCGACAATGCCGAAGGCGACCATAAACATCGCTGCGACCACTGTGTAGTAGCCGTGCTCGTATCGAAGTTCTGGCATGTGCTCGAAGTTCATCCCATAGATTCCGGCAATGAAATTCAATGGAAGAAAGACCGTGGAGATCATAGTGAGTGTCTTCATGATCGCGTTCATCTTCTGATTGGTCATTGAGTGCCAGGTGTCGACAAGGACTGAGATCATCTCCATCGAGAGAGAAAGTGAATCGGTGACTTGTGAGACGTGATCAGAAAGATCGCGAAGATAGATCCGCGTGTTCTCCTGAAAGACACTCTGTTCGACCTGCACTTTGTTGAGCAGATCTCGCACCGGGAAGATCGTCTTTCGAAGCCAGAGGATCTCGCGTTTGAGTGCGTAAATCTGCGCGAGGTGGGAGTCGCGAGGTCCTTTGCGCAGTTCATCTTCGAGAAGCTCGATCCGCTCCGCCAGCTGATCGACGACTTGCAGGTAGCCGTCGACGATGGCGTCGAGTAGCGCATAAAGCAGATGGTCGGTTCCACGGCTTCGGATCTTGCCGGTTTTAGTTCGAATGCGATCGCGGATACGACCAAAAATATCGCCAGGCTTCTCTTGGAAAGTTGCGAGCGTTTGACCTTTCAGAATCAGGCTCACGTGTTCAGAAATCAGCGGTCGATTGCCCCCTGGGAGCGACGGATCCTCGGGGCCAAGATAGATCATTTTGAGAGCAAAGAAAAAGTAGTCGGGATAGGACTCAAACTGCGGGCGGAGATGGCAGTTGACGACGTCTTCACTGGTGAGCGGGTGAAGATCCAGAGTGTGACTAACCTGGGTGACGAGGTTCACGTCGTGAACGCCTTCGATGTCGACCCAGAGGGCCCGATCATTGTTCTTAGTTAAGCTCTGCAGGCCTGTGGTGTCGATATGGAGCCACTCTTCGACTTGATCTTCAGAGAAGCGAATAGCGGTGATGAAGGGATCGAACTCGGGTTTCTGTCCCACGTGAATAGGCGTGCCGGGAGGGGCGCCGATTTTGTTGGGATTGATCTTCTCGATGAGGGCAAAGCTCGATCGCCGTTTGCGCGGTGTGGATCGAAATGGGTTATTCAGGCGCATTCTGCTCATATTGAGACTGTAAAGTGAAAAAGGAAGTGGTGTCACCGTCTCGAATTGAGAAGATGATAAAAATAGGGCTTCAGGCGCTTCGTGTAAAAATCCGATAGGTCATCCGAATATGGGTGCACCGTCGTTTTTAAAATCATCAGCGGCCTTGGATTCTGATCTTGCGTCTCGAGAGAAGCTTGTGGCGCTCTCGGCTGCAGGTAAGCTCTATGCGCTCATGGATCCCTTCTTTGAAAGCTACGCATTTGAGCCGAGCCGAAAGCTTGAGCTGCGCGATACCGATCCCCAGTTTTATGAGATGATTGCCTGGGATCGGGTGACGTATGAGCCGCCACGCCTCGTGCAGGTACCGATCGAGGCCCTTTCACTTCTCCTTGACGGTCTTTCGACTGAGCGTTGGGGAGTGTTTGTTGTCTCTCGATACCCGCTCGAAGAGCTTGCAATGCATCTGCAGCGATTTGTGATTGCCCGTGGCCCAGATGAGAATCCCTACTTTCTGCGATTCCACGATGCTTCGGTTCTTGGCGTTCTTCTTGAGACTTGGGATGCCTCGTCGAGAGCGCGTTTTTTTGGACCGATTGATGCCTTTGGACTTCCGGATCTCGACAGCATGGATGTGAAAATCGTGAGCTCTCCCGTTGGAGCAAAATCGCGCAAAGCTGTTCGGCCAGAGGCCTGTCTTTTGGATCTTGGTCGAAAGCAACTCGAGCAGTGCGGTCGAGCGATTGAGGGCGATCTGGTGAAGGTGATTCAGTGGCATCTGCGCAGCCACCATTCGCGCGTCGTTCAGCATCTGAGTCGCGAGCAACTTGAAAAACGGGTGGAGGTCGCCGTGATGCGCGCGCGCCGCTACGGTTTTCAATCTGTCTCCGATCTTGCCGGCTTTGCTGCTCTGATGTTTGAGCTTGCTCCTAACTTTGACGAGCACCCGAGCTTTAAAAAAGTTCTCACCGATCGCGATACGCTTCCTGAGATGAAGCTTCGGCGCTTATCACAAACGATCTCTGAGAACGACTGGAAAGAGGCCCTTCAGCTCTTTGATCGCGAATTCTGGCCGCGCTCGCTTGCGTTTCTCGCAAAGCGGGGTTGAGCCTCCATATGGCTGCGTCCCTCCATCATGTTCGTCATCCCTCAATTGTGCTGAGTTAGGTCTCAATTATGTCTAAACGATGTTATGGCATAAGCTTGACCTTTTTTGACATTTAAAATAGACCCTCGGTCACCACGAAAACTAGAAAGGAAACTCATGAGAAAGAAACAACCCTCCTTTCATGGCTTTCCTGAAAAAGAGCGCGCCTTTTCACCAGGCCGCCGAACCACGCGGGCCTCGCGTCAGTATCGTCCGGTCGTGACAAAAGAGGCGATGCACCTGGTCTTACGAAGCGACCGCGCGCGAGGGACCAAATCGCTCCTTAAATACGACCACGTGGTGCGAAAAGTGATCGCAAAGCTCGCAAGCAAACACGGTGTTCGGATTTACCGCATCGTGAATGCGGGAAATCACCTGCACATCACTTTAAAGCTCTCAAAGCAGTTTCTCTGGCGTGGGTTTATCTCGGGCCTAACGGGTGGCATTGCACGGGCTGTTCAGCGCAAGCGCGACTCGGCAAAGCAGGGCTTTTGGAATTCGCGACCGTTCACACGCGCGGTCGCGTGGGGCCGAGACTACAATGTCGTGAAAGACTATCACACACTCAATCAGCTCGAGGCCGAAGGCGCAGTACCGCCGCGAGCGCAGATGCTCAAACCTGAACGTTGGCGACACGTCGTGCAGGCGTTTTCTTAAGACGGCACGCTTTTCCGGAGCACGACAAGCTGGCCTTCGATATTGACCGGTGCCTCTCTCTCGCGTGGAATAGTCAAATGACTGGGGACCGCTATTACGTTGATCATGAAATTGCATATGCGCTTCTGAGGAAGAAGGGCGAAGTAGGCTGGCAGAAGAAGACCTTGAGTGAGTTTAGATCGCCGGATACGGAATCTATTCTTAGGCCTTTGATCGCGAGATACGTTCCGCAAATATCGAGAAGGACGGCGCTCGATTTGGGTTGTGGAAGTGGTCCGACCGCCCATTTCTTGGCTGAGCTCGGCTTCACGACGTCAGGAATTGATATTTCCCCATCGGCTATTGCCCTGGCGAAAGAAATGGCTGCGAAGTTTGGTCGAGAAATCTCGTATGAGATCGGAGATGTTGTTGCGCTCGAGGATCGAATTGAATCTTACGATCTTATCTATGACAGCCATTGCGTTCACTGTATTGTTTTAGAAAATGATCGAGCACGTTTGCTCCGAGCAATCTCAAAGGCACTGCGCCCGGGAGGCGTCTTCATTCTCGATACAATGGCCTATCGAAAGACCGCTGATATTTGTGCGTGTCCAGAGCCACTTCGGTTCGACAGTGATTTCATTCTCTGGCATAAGACCAATAGGACTTCTCTTGAAGGCGTTGCGGAGTATGCCGGAGAATTTTGGTGCCCTCAGCGGCGTATTTATCCCGTTGAAGTCATTCTCGATGAATTGATTGCTGCCGGACTGCGGGCGATTGAAACTTCCATAGACGATCAAGGTTCCAACAAGCCGTACATGTTGCGAGCGGTCTGCATGGCGCACAGATGAGATCGGCCGTCCGAGGAGCGAATTCTCGATAGCAGCACGCCTTGCTGGCGCGCGACGCATCTTTTTAACAATCCTCGGTCACCAAAAAGAATGCGATTGATCGGCGTGCTTCTTCGTATCGACGAAGCTATGGCGAGCTCATGACGACAGAATAAACTCATTGAGCTTTGGCCAATGGCTTTCTCTTGTCCGCTTTGAGAGTACGGCGCCAATGTGACCGCCTTTGGCGTGAATCATCTCTACCCGTGGAAGAATGTCGCGCACCGCTTCTGCGGAGTCGAGGGAGACGATGTGATCGTCAGTTGCGACAAGGGCGAGTGTTTTCACCGCGAATGAGCCAAGCGTGTCAGCTCGTGCGAGAAGATCGTTGTCGCGATAAAGTGGAATGAGAAGGTCTCGAAAGAGGCCTGACGGCAACGACACATTGTCATTTGACCAGAGCTCCATTTGAAAAAAACTTTCGCGAAAGTCGCGACTCTTTGCGCGTTTTGCAAAGTCCACCCACTTCATCGGGGTGGCGCTGGGTTTAAGCATGAGGAAGCTTGCCTGAAGGACTGGCCAGGGGATGTGGTTAAAGCTTCTTGCGAACGCATCCGGGTTCCAGGTCGGCGTTCGAAACCAGGTGTTGAGAATCGAGTTGTTGGCAAAATCGATGGGAGTCGTCAAAAGAATCAGTCGCTGTTCGCGCGAAGGCTTTTTGGAGCGGCGGCTTTGCTCGAGGAGATGATAGAGGGCAAGATTGCCGCCAAGGCAGTGGCCAAGGATGGTTTCAAAAGCTTGAGCTGAAAGCGGTAAGAGGGCGTTCAGCGCATTCAATGCAGGTCGGATGCGATCACTGAGGAGGCTTTGGAGTCCGAGGTCGACTTCGGACTCCCCTGGGATTCCCCAGTCAAAGAGCGCGACCTCGATGCCGTTTCGCTGGAAGTTTTGAATCAAGCTTTTCCCGCGACCGAGATCAAGAATATAGGGACGATTGATGAGCGATGGAAAAATCACGACGCGGGCTTTGGCCGGAGTCTCCCAAGCCGAATACAGGCGAAGGCGCATCGAGCCCCGGCGAAAGACGACGTCGTAGCCCGAGGCCTCGAAGAGGCGATCGTCGAGAAGGGGGAAGCGCTTGGAATGTTCAAGAAGCCTGACACCCGATAGCATAGGTTATGGTGTCCGTCGTTTGAGGAGAAGGCGTGAATACGCAATCGCGTTGAGTGTGAGTCCAGCCGAGTTGAGGACATGTTCATTGGTGGCGAGCGCAATGACTTTTTTGTCGAGGGCCGTCAGCCAGTGCTGAAGATCGCGCCTTTTTAAACTGTCCTTCGTGCTCTTTTTATTCCCCATGGTTTAAGCAAATCAGGAGCTGATCATGGGAAGCAAGATAATCGTGGCGAGTGGAGGTTTGTCTAGGTCGTAACTTAGAGCATGTGCTCTAAGTGCACTTGGGAATTTCGAATTGTTTGCGTCGGAGCAGACAGAGGCGAAACATGGTGATGGATCCAAAATGACATCTAAAATGACCTAGCCAAACAATTCGGGAGGAATTCATGGCAACATCGAACACAGGGAACGCGTTCAATCCAGCGGCCTTCGGCGCCGGTTTCGAAACAACAGTAGCAGTCGCCAATTTGTGGAAGGATTTTTTTGCGCAGCAAATGAAGATCTCGCAGGCTGTTTCTCAGACGGTAGCGGAGCAGGCGTTCGCGTTCGCCCGCAAAGGAACAGAGTTCGCGACGGCACAATTTGCAGACGGTTTGAAGTTTCAGCAGGAAGCACTGAAAGTCGGCGGCGGTCTTTGTGAAACAGGCTTCGGTTATGCCGACACCATTCGCAAAACAGCGTTTGATGTGGTCGAGAAAGCTGAAAAAGCAGCGAAGTAATTGATTTTGTCTTTAACGGCCAGACTCGCAATCGGGAGACCCCTCTCTCCTTGTTGCCTGTCTGGCCGTTTTTTTTAGAGCCTGTCTCAAAGTGGAAAACTGATCGCTTGGTCTCAGCTTGAAACATAAAAATGCCATTTCACTCCGACACAGACTTAGGTTCTGGTCTAAGGATCCCGATAGGAATTGGCATGGCATACGATATTCCTACATGGTCGTTTGGTGTGGCTCGATCGATCATGTCGATGGTCCGAATGAAAGATGCGGCAACGTACGAGCACTGTGTGCGCGTGTCGCGAATGTCCCGCTCGCTTGCGCTGGCCGCCGGACTCAATGAGTTTGATCAAAAGATCGTGGAGTTTGCGGGTCTCTTCCACGACATTGGTAAAGTCGGTGTCCCGGATAGCGTACTTCTTAAGCCCGACAAATTAACGAATGACGAGTACGAGACAATGAAGTCGCACCCCGTGCTTTCGGTCGAGATTCTGCGACCGCTCTCGCAGGTGGAATTTTACGAGCTGACGATTCCAGGGGTTCGGCATCATCACGAACGATTTGATGGCCGCGGCTATCCGCACGGCGTGAGCGGTGAAGAGATCCCCCTGGCAAGTCGTATTATCCTCGTGGTTGATACATTTGATGCGATGACGGCCACAAGACCCTATCGTAAGGGACTGCCTGCAGAGGTGGCCTATAAGGAGCTAGCGGACTTCGCTGGTCGTCAGTTTGATCCGCAGCTGGTGAAGATCTTCTTAGACTCCCACGCAATGTGGAAGTCTCAGGATCGAAAGCAATTCGATGAGGTGAATAACCTCGTGCTTCCGTCGATCGTTATCGATAACAAAGCCGCTTAACGGGCGGCGTTCACGTTAAATTCAGAACCACCGGTGAGCTCGGTATCGCCTGTCGCGACGCGATTGATCCAATCGGCTGTTGTGACCGGTGCTTCGTCGGGCACCGCGTGGACGACGCCATTGAAGAGCGCAAGACTGCGGCGAGCCGACTTCTTGATGCGTGCCCAGGTCGTCATCTGATCCTTTTTAAGCGGTTCATCGTCGCCATCGGCGATCACCATATGCACGTTGTCCAGTTTGGGCGCGAGTTTCTTTAAGTTGAAATCACGAACGGCACGAACCAGGTGGAAAACTGCTTTTTATATGTCAGCGGATTGATCCCATCGGGTGTGCGCTGCACGCGAACGAAGAGATAGTTTTCGTAAATTGAGTTGTAGAAGGAATCATACCAGTAGTCCTCGCTCTGGCAGAGCCATGGGTTCAGCCAGCCGTAGAGCGCGCAGGTGGCGCTTTCCCACAGGCGAACACCAGAGAGCCACTGTCTGAGCTGCTGCCCTGAAGGGTCGTAGGTATCCAGCGGCACAACAAGGGGTGAGAGGAGGAGGAGGTGGTCGGTCTGTTTTGGATGAGTGAGTGCAAACTGTGTTGCGGCAGCAGCGCCGTAAGAAAGCCCGACGACCGTGACGGGCTTTGTGATGTGGAAATGTTGAAGAACGGCATCGATCTCGTTTGCAAGATCATTGAGGCTGAGGCCGCGCTCAAGGAACTCCGGCGCTGGCGTGCGTTCGTTGCCGGCGAGAGCCAGGCTTTCAGGTTGAGCCGAGAAACTCATTTTGATGACAGTGATGTCAGATTGGGCGAGCTGTTCAGCAACGGGATTCCAGCGCGAGATGTCGTAGATCAAACCGTTTAAAAGGATGACGACGGGTCGATCGGCACTGGCGCGATGAATTTCGGCGTAGACAGGGCGCCCGTCGTTCTGAGTTTGGTCAGGAGAAAAAAGTGCCGTGCGGCTGTGCGCCGGCAGGGCCACGGCGAGAACAGCAATACTGAGAACCGCGACAAGAGAGAGCAGATGGCGACGCAGATGGCTCACGAGGACCTCCTTTTGTTCGGGTCAGGTATCCTCGCGGCACGGTGCGAAAGGCAAGGGTTGTCATGAATCAGAGCTGTGTTACCGGCTCAATAGAGCTTTAGCTCTTGTGACGTTGCAGGCGAACCAGAAGTTCGCGAACGGCCTTCTCTTCAATTTGCGACCTCGCCGAGAGCACATCACTCACATAGTCCGGGCGACGCATGCCGACCAGAACCGATGTGATCTGTGGGATCGACGTGTAAATCGAGATGCAGCGTGCAGATAGCGTGGGTTCCTCTTTGAGTTGAGCGGCCAGAGTGTCGAGCTGCTCAATGAGAAGAATCGCACGTGAGTTTGCAAGGCATTCAAGGTCTGACGTCACAAGATCAAGAAGGCGAGAGATGGCGTTTTCATATTGCACTCGCCAGCCCTGTGCTTCCGCCGGGACGCGGGCCATTGCCGAACGAATCGAAGGATAGATCTTGGTGAGCGAGAAATCGCGCCACGCCAAAACATCGCTCAACTCAGCAAGCGGCTCGCGAAGTTCGTGAGCCCAGCGAACACCCTGCGGGGGGTCTTTGGGTTTAAACGGATGATCGCGCTCAAGTTCAATTGCGCGTCCCAGAGCTGCGTGCAGCTCGCCTTTGATAAAGACGGGGTCATGCGTGCGGAATGCGGCAAGGCGCACGACGCGGCTCTCACGAAGACTGTTGAGGGGACGATTGGTGAGAATTCCAAGATCGACTTTTTTCGCGGCGGCAAGAAGTGGTTCGCCGTCCTGCTGGGGAAAGAGAAGCGGGTTTGACTCAAAGATATTGAAAGGGAATTGGATCACCGAAAAGTGATGGTCGTCGCCACCAGCAGCTTCCTTTGCGACGTCGAGTAATTTTTTAAGGGAGACGTGGGTGGACTGATTTTCGGGTTCTGGAAATCCATTTGAAGAAACGCCGTAAAAGCGAATGCGTCCGCGCTGCACTTCGCTTTCCAAATGTTTAAATGCATTCATCATGCGCTTGTAGAAGAGCTTCCGCGCGTCGATGTTCTTGCTTGAGGCTTTGAAGAACACTTCAGGATTGTGAATCAAAACGCCATCGATCGTGTCGACTTTAAGCCGCTCAAGCGACTGCGTGATGGAGAAGTTCAGGTACCCTGGTGAAACCGAGTGCCACGTGTCGTTCGGAAGTTCGATGACGTCGGGCCAGAGCTCGCCGCGTTCTTTAAGGCGTTTGGCCTCTTGCAGAGTGGCGCCTTGGATGAAGCCGGCCTTGGTGATGAGGCAGAGCTCGTCGCGTTTGACTTGGCCGCCGTTGATAAGATCGAGAACCACGCTGCCAATGAGGCGCTCGCTTGAACCGTCGGTGTAGTTAAAGCTTGTGTCGATCAGATTCGATCCCATCAGAATTGCTTGCTTCAGGGCCTCGCGGTGATCGGGATCGTGCTCGTGAATGCGGTATCCGCCAAAGCCAATCCGCGACACCATGAGCCCGGTGCGGCCGAGTTTTGCTGGGGGCAGGTTCAAATGAGGTGTTTCACTCGTTTTGAGCCGATCAAAAAATCGTTTTGTGCCTGCGACTGTCGCCGCAGAAGGAGCGTGTTGAGACATGTGCCCCTATTGTCAGGGGCTAAGCCGCCCGTTGACAAGGTCCTGCACGACCGAAGGATCCGCTAAAGTGCTGGTATCGCCTAGAGTCTCCATGGCGATGGGGTCTAGTCCAGCCTCGGCGATCTTTCTCAGAATTCGCCGCATGATCTTGCCTGAGCGTGTCTTTGGAAGACCTGGTGCCCACTGGATTTTATCGGGCGCAGCAATTGGCGAAAGATGGTGTCGAACATGGGCAACGAGCTCTTTTTTTAATTCAGGGCTTGGTGTTTTGCCGGCCTTCAGCGTGACGTAGCAGTAAATGCCCTGACCCTTGATATCGTGTGGAAAGCCGACGACGGCCGCTTCCGCAACGGCGGGGTGGGCGACCAGTGCACTTTCAATCTCGGCCGTGCCGAGGCGGTGGCCAGCGACGTTCAGCACATCGTCAACGCGACCGGTGATCCAGTAGTAGCCATCGGCATCGCGCCGGCAACCATCGCCGGTAAAGTAGTAGCCCGGATAAGTAGAAAAGTAAGTTTGTTCAAAGCGTGGGTGGTCGCCATAGACTGTCCGCATTTGCCCAGGCCACGAGTCCCGAAGGCAGAGATTGCCTGAGGTTTCACCGTGAAGCTCAACACCCTTGTCATCGACAAGAAGCGGAAGGATTCCAGGGAGTGGCTTTGTCGCCGATCCTGGTTTTAGATCGAAGGCATTGGCAACGGGTGAAATCAAAATCCCGCCGGTCTCGGTCTGCCACCACGTATCGACAATCGGGCACCGGCCGTCGCCGACATGGTCGTAGTACCAGAGCCATGCTTCAGGGTTGATCGGTTCACCCACGCTTCCGAGGAGGCGCAGTGTTTTGCGCGATGTTTTTTTAACTGGCGCTTCGCCTTCGCGCATCAGGGCGCGAATAGCAGTGGGTGCCGTGTAGAGTACAGTCACTTTATGTTTGTCGACGACTTCCCAAAGCCGCGACGCTGTTGGGTAGGTAGGGGTTCCTTCAAACATAACGGTGGTCGCACCATTGGCGAGCGGGCCATAGACGATGTAGCTATGACCTGTGATTCCAGCCGACATCCGCCGTGCACCAGTAGATGTCGTCGTCTTGCATATTGAAAACCAGATCATGGGTGTAGGCGACCCACGCGAGGTAGCCGGCTGTCGTGTGCAGAACGCCTTTTGGCTTATTGGTTGAGCCCGAGGTGTAGAGCATGAACAGAGGATCTTCGGCCGACATCTCGGTGGGCGTGCAGTCAGTCGGTTGAGATTTTGAAACGACCTCGTACCAAAGATCGCGAGGGGCGGTCATTTTTGCGGTGCCGGGGCCATGTTGAATGACCAACACGTGGCGCACGGTGGGGGCTCCAGGGAGCTCGGCCAGATGCTCAATGGCCTCGTCGACATTGAGCTTGAGCGGAATGTGTTTTCCTCCGCGCAAGGATTCGTCAGAGGTGATGATGAAGTCACTCTGGCTATCAAACATGCGATCGGCAATGGCATCTGGACTAAAGCCGCCAAAGACCACCTGGTGAATAGCGCCGATTCGCGTGCAGGCGAGCATCGCATACGCGGCTTCGGGGATCATCGGCATGTAGATGGTGACGCGGTCGCCGCGTTTGACGCCGAGAGATTTAAGAGTGTTGGCAAAGCGACCAACTTCGCGAGCAAGCTCTTTATAAGTGATGTGTCGAGATGGTGTTGCCGGATCGTCGGCTTCCCAGAGAATCGCGACCTTATCGCCTTTTGTAGCCAGGTGTCGATCGATGCAGTTATAGGACACGTTGAGGGTACCACCGGCGTACCATTCAACTGAGACAGGAGAAGTAAACTGAGTTTTCTTGAGCGTGGTCCACTTTTTAAACCAGCTCAGACGATCGCCGATGTGAGTCCAATAAGCGTCAGGGTTGGTGTCAAAAAGATCTTGTAACGTTTTGAGACGAGCGGCGCTGTGATTGTCGGTTTGAATGAGTTCTCTCATACCTCTAGCGAACCCCAGAGTGGAGTAAACACTCAAGACGCAATGTATAACTGCGCCTAAATAAAACGCCGGTTTCACTAGGGCGTGAGCCTATTTCAAGGCGTAAAAAGCCGATCTCCGATTGGGACGGTGAGGACTGTTGGGAGCTCTTAAAACTGTGATCTGTCTAATTGATCTCGACCGTGGTTCCGCCGACAGCGATGCCAAATCCATCGACCCCTTCAAGATCGAGGTCGAAGGCAAGTGAGCTGTTTTGTTTCAGAAGCTGCAACATGAGGATACTGCGTCCCAGGCGAGCATCGACTGTGAGGTATGTGCCAAGAAATGCACGGGGATCGCCTGAGTCCATTGGAACCGATGCTGTGCCTTTGACATGAATGGACGGGCCAAAAGAGATGCGAGGAAAAACAACCGGCGTGCCAAGAACGACACCGACACGTTGGCTTGTTGTTTGACCATCCTGTTGGTTGGTGCAGGTGATGTCGCCCAGACCCGAGATTTTTGAGTAACCAATTAAAATTTGGATGTCGGTTCCGCGCGCATCAAATTCGAGTTTGCAAACCCATGGTTTCGTCGAAGCCTCCGCGTTGTTCGGCGCAAAACTAAGTCCAAAGATGAGCGAAATCCCTATGGTGATAAGACCGAGATGCGAGATGCGGCTAATGGCGCTGGACGACGAAGTCGACACGTGACACTCCAAGGGTTGATCCAATTTGGTGGGTGGTTCTAGTCCCTTTTCTATAGAAGAGAAAGGGAATCGGAGGTGAGCAAAAGGTTTACTCGCCGCAGCCACTTGTGGGGAGTCGTTATATTCGATCTGAGATAGTGGGATTTGAAGATTGTTCCGATTTTCGAGGATTTCAGGTTCCGTAAATGCTTTCGATCGTCCGAGAGCCATACTGGCACAGCAGCTTCCGGCGCCGGAAGCTGTGGTGTGTCGAAGCGTCGTGAGTGCTCTGATCAGTTATCAGTATCAAGGAGTCGATTGCTGAGTTCGCTCAGCGCAATCGACTCTTGAGTACCCGTTTTTAACCACTTCACTTGTGCGACCCCTGCTGTCAGCTCATTTGAGCCGATAATCACGGCGGCACGGGCGCCGATTTTGTCAGCGCGTTTCATGCGTTTAGCGAGATTGCCTGAATAGCCGATGTCAGTTTTAAGGCCTGCGGACCGAAGCTTTTCTGAGAGCAAGATCGCAGCTTGTTCGGCCTCATCACCCAAGGGGACAATCGCAATTGGCTCGGGCGAAGCTGGAAGGTCAGGTAAAAGTTCGGCCAGGCGATCGATGCCAAAGGCCCAGCCAACGCCAGGAGTCTGTGGTCCGCCAAGATCTTTAATCAGGCCATCGTAGCGTCCGCCGGCAAGGACTGCGTTTTGAGATCCCAGCGCATCGGTCGTAAATTCAAAGACCGTGTGGCAGTAATAGTCGAGTCCGCGCACCAGGTTATCGTCGATGATAAAAGGAATCTCGAGGGCCTTTAGGCCGATGAGGACGGCATCGAAAAATGCTTTGGCTTCAGGCGTGAGCGAATCGGAAAGTTTAGGAGCTGAGGCCACGACGTTTTTGTCGCCGGGGTCTTTTGAATCCAAAATCCGAAGTGGGTTATTCTCGAGCCGCCAAAGTGAATCTTGCGAGAGTTCAGATTTTCGCGTGTTTAAGTAGCCAACAAGTTTGTCGCGGTAGGCAGCGCGCGAGGCTTCATCTCCGATGGTGTTGAGGTGAAGGGTGATCGATCCCAAAACCCCCAACTCCTTGAGAATGCGATAGCCGCAGGCCAGAACCTCAAGATCGGCTTGAGGTTTTTCGACGCCAAGAAGCTCAACGCCAAACTGATGAAACTGACGGTAGCGACCTTTCTGCGGGCGCTCATAGCGGAACATGGGGCCACGGTAAAAAAGCTTGAGCGGCGTGAGCTGACTCATGCCCTCTTGAATGAAGGCGCGAGCGACCCCGGCCGTGCCCTCAGGGCGAAGCACCAGTTCATCTCCGCCCAGATCCTTAAACAAGTACATTTGCTTTGAGACGATGTCGCTTGTGTCGCCTAAGCCTCTTTTAAAAAGGCCAGCGGGCTCGAGAATCGGCGTTTGAATCTCTTCAAAGCCGTAGAGTTCAACCACGCGGCTTGCCGTCGTTTCAATGAAGCGGTGGCGTTGGTTAGCGTCTTGAAAGAGATCTCGGGTTCCGCGAACGGTTTGAAGCTGGCTCATGCATTTAGATTTAGCCCGATGCGATCGCGATTGTCGAGTGTGCCTTAAAAATGCGATACAGGGCCTTATGACAAAGCTCTCGGTGAACGTGAATAAGCTTGCGACCATTAGAAACTCGCGCGGTAAGAACAATCCCGATGTGC
Organism: Bdellovibrionales bacterium; assembly: GCA_016713885.1. Taxonomy (GTDB): domain Bacteria; phylum Bdellovibrionota; class Bdellovibrionia; order Bdellovibrionales; family JAMPXM01. The sequence goes on from JADJOF010000003.1 coordinate 511,691, forward strand.
TTGCGTGGGCAAGCCGAATTGAAAGCTTTGGCGCACATGGCATCACAGTTCATCCGCGGCCTGACGGACGGCATATTCGGTTTTCCGACGTCCGCTCTTTGAAACCACTGGTCAGGGGGGAATTCAATATTGAGGGCTATCCGGAGCCCGCGTGGCTAGAGCTTGTCAAAGAGGTGTCTCCTCAACAGGCGACATTGGTGCCGGATCCTCCTGATGCGCTGACGTCGAGCGCCGGTTTTCGGGTGAGTGAGTCACTTGACCTTTTGCGTGAGTCTGTTCGTTTTTTAAGCGGAATTCGCGTTTCCGTTTTTGTCGACCCGACCGATTTTTCTCAATCCGATGCGGGACTTTTGGCCTCGATAGGTGTTGGCCGTATTGAGCTGTACACGGAGCGCTATGCTGAAACTTTTGGCGGCCCCGAGGCCGGTTCTGTTTTAAGGGGATATCAGCAGGCGGCGAAGTGGGCACGAGCTGCGGGGCTTGGCGTGAACGCTGGTCACGATTTGAATCTTTTGAATCTCAGGGCGTTTCAGCAGGCGATTCCAGAGCTCGATGAAGTCTCAATTGGGCATGCGCTCATCTGCGACGCGCTGGAGCTTGGGATGGAGGAAACGGTGCGCCGCTATCTCAATTCACTTTCATCTTGAGAAAGCCAGTGGTCGGAGCCCGAGGCTTCGAGTAGGCTTGCGGTATGGTCGATTCCGCTCGTAACTTAAACCGACATATCAATTTGGCCGACTATCTACGCGAAAAGCGCGGGCCTTTGTCGCAGTCGACGGAGATGACGATTGTGGACGTTCAGGCTGTTGAGGACGGAGAGATCCCTCCGCCATCGGGTCGGCCTGATGGTTTGGCGGGTCGGCTTGGTGATTTTGGATTTCGCACCGGTGAGAGAATCGAGTGGCTTGGCCAGGCTCCGTTTGGAGAGCCGTATTTTTTCGTTGTTCGCGGAGCGACGGTCGCGCTGAGACTGGAAGAGGCAAAGCGCCTGAAAGTGACGCTGGAAGTGACGACGGATTCACCATGAAGCTTCTTCTCGTCGGCTCTCCCAATTCTGGAAAAACCACACTTTTTAATCGCCTCACTGGAATTGGTGCGAAGACCGTGAACTATCCCGGCTCAACGGTCGACCTCTTGGTTGGTCACTGGGGCAAGCACACCGTGATTGACTCCCCAGGGATTTATTCTCTTGAGCCCCGCTCGCTTGATGAAGAAGTGACCTTAAAAGCGATCGCTGCAGAAAAGCCCGACGTGATTCTACTTGTCGTCGATGCGACACAGCTTGAGCGGCAGTTGGTGCTGGCACTACAGTTGATTCGCTCAGGACGCCCAGTTGCCATTCTGGTGTCGATGCTTGATCTCTTAAAGGGTGAGGGACTTCAACTTTCTCTCGACCGGCTGCGCCTCGAGCTTGGTGCTGCGTGTTTGGCGGTTTCAACCGGAGTGTCCGTTGAAACGGGCGCGATCGATGTGGATGAATTCGAAAAAGTTCTTCTTCAGACGGCCGAGAGCTCGGCTGCGCGAGTCGTTGCCGACAGCTCATCAATGAGCATGGCGACCGACGACTGGGGCAGGGCCGCGGAAATTAAAAAAAATGTTCTTCAACCACTTTCTCAGCCGCTCGGAGAGACATCAGTGAGGAGTGGAGGCGTCGTTCAATCGGCGCGCAGTCGAACGCGAGTGATTGACCGTTTCGCGCTTCATCCTCTTTTAGGGCCACTCCTGTTTTTACTGACGATGGGTGGGCTTTTCGCGTCGATCTACTGGGTCGCAAGTCCGTTGATGGAGCTTGTCGACGGCGGCTTTGGTGCGCTGAATGGCTGGGTACTTTCGTTTGCACCAGAGAACCTTTTTGTCCGTTTTCTTTCTGAAGGTATTTTGGCGGGAGCGGGGGCCGTTCTTGTTTTTGTACCGCAGATTTTCATTTTATTTATGGGCGTGATCGCACTCGAGGACTCCGGATACCTTGCGCGCGCGGCTTCGATTGTGGATCGTCCGCTGCGGGCATTGGGGCTTGGTGGTCGGTCGTTTGTACCGCTGCTCTCAGGTTTTGCGTGTGCGGTTCCAGCGATGCTGGCCAGTCGAACGATCAATTCGCGCCGTGAGCGGTTTCTCACGCTGTTTATTTTGCCGCTGATGAGCTGCTCGGCCCGCCTGCCTGTTTACGCGCTTTTGATTGGATTTTTATTTCCGACTTCTTCGGGTCTCGCGGGGCTGACACTGGCGTTGCTTTATTTTGGCAGTATCATCGCTGGCGCTGTTGCAGCACTTTTGGCGGGACGACTGGGGCTTTTTAAAGGCGAGCGCGCGTTCCTGCTTTTGGAGCTTCCGGTTTACCGTGTGCCAAAACTGCAGGTTGTTTTTAAACAGGCGCTTCTGCGTACGCAGTCCTATGTGCGCCGAGCCGGGCTTGTGATTTTGGGGCTTTCAGTTGTGATCTGGGTGGGAACGACCTTTCCTGACTATCAGAATCCCGATCAAGGAGAACGCCTAGAGCGGAGTTATCTGGGGCGGACTGGGGCGCTGATTTCGCCGATTTTTGAGCCGATGGGAGGAGACTGGCGGACCGGGGTGGGGCTTCTTTCTGCGTTCGCAGCTCGCGAGGTGTTTGTTTCGACAATGGCCGTGCTCTTTCATGTGACCGACGCCGAAGAGGAGGGCATGCGCGCGGGGCTGCTTGAGCAAATGCGGATGGCAAAGACTGATTCTGGTCGAGCGCTCTTTACGGTTTCAAGTGTGGTTGGGCTCTTAATATTCTTTGTTGTGGCGCTTCAATGTCTGTCCACATTTTCAGTTGCAGGTAAAGAGTCTGGGAGCTGGCGTTTCGCGTGGGGACAGCTCATTGCGTTCAATGTCATTGCCTATATTTTAGCCGTTGCTGCCGTTCAGGGGTTACGCTACCTCGGTTTTTCTTAAGCCGACGGCCCTGACACAATCCTGACATCGTTAAAACATATCAGGCTGTATCTTGGCCGCAATGTCTCGTCGTGTTTGGTCTCGCCTGTTTTTTCGAAATCGAGTGGAAAACTCAGGTGATCAAGTCTTTGTTTTGTCGCTAAAGATCGTGGCTTGGGCCACGGTCTCGCTCTTTGCCGGGATGCTTGTCTATTTGGTGTATCTCGCTCGCGGCGCGATTGAGGCGCTCGGCTTTAATTTTCTGACCACCAACGACTGGAATCCGCCGATGGAGATTTTTGGCGCGGCTCCTTTTTTGGTTGGGACGTTGGCTTCAAGTTTCATTGCGATTTTCATTGCGGCACCGGTGTCGATCGGCACGGCTTTGTTTTTAAAGGAAGTTGCTCCAAAGCGCGTGGCGCGGGTGGTGGGGTTTCTTGTTGAGCTTCTCGCTGCGATTCCAAGTGTTGTCTATGGCCTTTGGGGCGTCCTTGTTCTTGCGCCGGTCATGCGCGACCATGTTCAGCCGTTTCTTGCGAGTTGGTTTGGACCGGGCACCTATTTTGCCCAGGCTCTAGGGCACGTCCTGACGGGACTCTTTTATCCCTTTCTTTTGATTGCAGATGTGTTGGGTCTGACGGAAGTGACGCTTGGAACGCTCTCGGAAAAAATGATGGCGCTGGCGCAAGGGCTATTCGATGGTCCTCCGCTTGGCTTGGGACTTCTCTCGGCGGGTGTTGTGCTGTCGATTATGATCACGCCAACGGTAACGGCGATGTCGCGTGAGGTGTTGGCGATTGTGCCTGATAGCGTTCGCGAAGGCGCTTTGGGTTTAGGGGCGACGCGCTGGGAGATGATTCGCATCGCACTCTTGCGTTCCAGTCGCGCGGGGCTTGTCGGTGCTGTTATCCTAGGGCTTGGCCGCGCGATCGGCGAGACGATGGCGGTCACGATGGTGATCGGCAATCGAAATGAGATTCCAAAATCACTTTTTGAACCAGCGCAAACGATGGCTTCCGTCATCGCCAATGAGTACAACGAGGCCGATGGGCTTCATCTCTCGAGCCTTGCGGCCGTTGGACTTTCGCTCTTTTTGGTTTCGCTTCTTGTGAATTTAGCGGCGCGAGGTTTTATTCGTTGGATTGAACGAGGGACGCGCGCATGAAAGAACTTTCTCTTCGCGATGGTCGTCGCAAGGTTCTCAACTGGTCCGCCATCACAGTGCTTTGTGTGCTTTCGTTTTTAGCGATCACGCCACTGTTTTTTATTTTTTCCTACCTCGCTGTTCGTGGGGCGGGCGGGCTATCTCTTGCGTTTTTTACGGAGCTTCCAAAGCCGGTTGGAGAAATTGGCGGGGGCATGGCGAACGCGATCGGCGGAAGCCTCATTCTGCTTTCGATTGCATCGAGTTTTGGCATTCCAATTGGGCTTGCCTGCGGTGTCGCACTTTCGGAGTTAAAAGTGGGCGTGACGGTTCGAGCTTTGAGGCTTTCCGTTGACCTGCTGACAAGTGTGCCGTCGATTGTCATTGGTCTTTTTGCGTACGCCGTTGTTGTGGTTCCGATGCGTGGGTATTCGGCTTGGGCCGGAGGTTTTGCACTTTCAATCGTGATGATTCCGATTGTGGCGCGTTCGACAGAAGAGATTTTGCGTCTGGTGCCGTCGCATGTCTACGAGGCGGGCCTTGCGCTCGGACTCCCGCGTTGGAAGGTGCTTTTGCGCCTGATTATTCCAGGTGTGCGCGCCGGTGTGACAACAGGGATCCTGCTTGCCTCTGCCCGTGTTTCGGGTGAGACGGCTCCGCTTCTCTTTACGGCGTTTTCAAACTCATTTGGCTTTCGCGGACTCAATCAACCGATTGCGAGTCTTCCGGTTCAGATTTTCACCTACGCCACAAGCCATGACGATACATGGCGGCAGCTGGCGTGGACGGGGGCCTTGGTTCTTGTCTTTGTGGTTTTTTTGCTCAATCTTGTGACGCGTTTCTTGATTCGACGACGTGAGTAAAGGATAGCGGGTTCATGACCGATTCAGAAATTTCACTTCGCACCGAAGGACTTAGCGCATGGTTTGGCGATCACCATGTCGTGAAGTCGATATCGCTCTCCGTGAGTCGCAACGACGTGTATGCTTTGATAGGCCCTTCAGGTTGCGGAAAGTCGACTTTTATACGTTGCCTGAATCGCCTGCATGAAGAGATCGATGGCGCGCGTGTGCAGGGTGATGTTTGGATCTCTGGCGACAGCGGGTCTGAGAATATCTATGCACCGGGGAGTGATCCAGTCGCCATCCGTCGCCAAGTTGGGATGGTTTTTCAAAAACCAAATCCGTTTCCGGGACTTTCGATTTTTGACAATGTCGTTGCTGGTTTGCGACTGGCCGGCGTGAAGCGACGATCAGTGCTCGAGGAAGTCGTCGAAACGTCTCTCAAGCACGCAGCCCTCTGGACGGAAGTGAAAGACAAGTTGAAAAAGCCAGGGACGTCGCTTTCTGGCGGTCAGCAACAGCGGCTTTGTATTGCTCGTGCACTTGCTGTTCGACCAAAAATTCTTTTGATGGATGAGCCAACGTCGGCGCTTGATCCGATTTCAACGGCACGTATCGAGGAGCTTGTGATGCGGCTTCGCAGCGAAGTGACGGTTCTGATTGTCACGCACAACATGCAGCAGGCCGCGCGGATCTCGAATCAAACTGCGTTTTTTCTGATGGGCGAACTTGTTGAGTCGGGACCTACAAGTCGTATTTTCACGAAGCCAAAGGACACGCGAACTGAGCAGTATATCACGGGTCGCTTCGGCTGATTTTTTTCTTAGGGGGATCGATGCAACGGCAATTTGAACAAGAGCTGCGTGAGCTAAAAAATCGAATCTTGGCGATGGGCGGCCTCGTTGAGCAGTCGATTGAAAAGGCCACGCATACTTTGCAGGCCAAAGATAAGAACGGCCTAACGGCATTGCGTGCGATCGAGCGAAAGATCAATGAGGAGCATATCGCGATCGACAGCCTATGCCTTGAGGTTTTGGCCAGGCTCTCGCCGGTTGCCGCCGATCTTCGACTCATCTTGGCAATTATCAAGATTAATACAGATTTGGAGCGGATGGGCGACCAGGCGATGAACATCGGTTATAACACCGAACATTACATCGAAGATGGTGGGATTGACCTGCAAGAGAGCTTGAAACTGAATCTTCCGACGATGGCAACGGCTGTCCGCAAAATGGTTCGCGACGCACTCGATGCGTTTATGAAGGGCGATACCGTGCTCGCGCAGAAGGTTCTGGAAAGTGATGATGAGGTTGACTCTTACAAAAATAACATCTTCGACACGTTGGTGACGTTTATGCGCACGAAACCCGACCAGATTGGATCGGCACTTGATCTGATTTTGGTGGCTCGAAACTTAGAGCGTATGGGGGATCATGCCACAAATATCGCTGAAGACGTGATTTTTGCTTGTACAGGAGAAGACGTTCGACATGGAGTCGGGGGTCACGGGAACGAATGAGCCAGAAGATTTTGGTCGTTGAAGATGAAGTCGATGTTCGTGAGCTTGTGGTCTTGCATCTCAAGCGTTTGGGACACGCAGTGACGGCAGTCGGCTCGGTTGAAGAAGCACGCGGCGCAATGGCGGCGGCGCGATTTGATCTTGCCGTTGTTGACTGGATGCTGCCTGGTGCAAGTGGCGTCGATTTTATTCGTGAGACTCGTCGGAGCCGAGATCGTGGGGAACTTGCGATATTGATGCTCACGGCGATGTCAGAGCCCAAAGATATTGTCGAAGGGCTTGATGCGGGTGCTGACGACTATTTATCGAAGCCTTTTGATGCTGGCGTTTTGGTGGCTCGCGTGCGCGCGCTGAGTCGGCGAATTTCTGGAACTCAGGATGCAGGGACGCCTTCGATGGAAGTGGTGAAGCTCGGGCAGCTTCACTTGTTTCCTGAGACCTACGAGGTGAAGTGCTGTGGCGAGCCGATCTCGCTCACTCCAAGTGAGTTTAAGCTCTTGATCGCGCTCTCAAAGAGTCAGGGACGGGTTTTGACCCGCGATTCTCTTATTTCGCAGATTCAGGGTGAGGGCGTGAGTGTGGTGGGACGCACGGTCGACACCCATGTTTTTGGCCTGAGGAAGAAACTGGGCGATTGCGCCGATGTGATTGAGACGGTGCGCGGCGTCGGCTATCGCGTTAAACCCGATTTAGAGGCTTAAATGGCCTTCTGTGACCAAGACTTCGAAATCGGCATTTGAGCAGCAGAGTCGTCAACCGGCGGAGTGGCGCCGTCGGCGCGATCGCGTTCGTCGTCTGAAGCGGGTCTTGAGCTGGCTTTCGCTGCGTGGCTTCCCGTGGCGCATTGCGGGTGGACACTTCGGTCTGCAAATTTCTGGATTTGTTGTTGGGCTTGCGCTGACGGTTTATCTTTTGCGTGAAGGTGCGGTGTCGGCCGAGTTGACCAATTCGCAGCTCGATCTTTTTGATCAAAAACTGACTTGGGTTTTTACATTGGCCGCAAGTCTTGGTGTTGGCTGGTTTTTTCTCACGACCTATTGGGCCTTTCGACCGCTATCGAGAGTCTTGCGTGCGGTGAAGCAGGGTACGTTTAAGGCGCGCCCGCTTGGTGAAGAAAGCGATGGCGCCGAGATCGAAGAGTTGTTTGTCGATGAGCCAGGAGAGTGGGCTGAGCTTGAACGTTCAGTCGGGCGTTTGGCGGGGCGGATTAAAGACCGCGAAGTCGAGATCACGCGAGAGCGAGAGGAGCTTGTCACGATTCTGAGCTCGGTGAACGATGCGATCGTCGCAATGGGAAAAGACACTGAGCCGCTTTATTTTAACTCGCGATTTGCGGTTTTGTTTGGGGCCGGTGGCTCGCTTGGTGCGGCCCAGCCACTGCGCGAACGTTTTCGCGTTCCTGAACTGCTCGATGGTTTCAATCGGGTTTTGCAAGAAGGGCGAACGCGGACGTTTCGTGTTCGCATGCGGACTGAGCTTCATCTCAACGAGCGTGATTTTAGCATCTCGGTTTCGCCACTTTTTCTGCGAGAAGCCGAGGAGTTCGTATCGCCAGGTGGTCGACCGCCCATCTACGGTGCAGTCGCGATTTTTCACGACATCTCTGAACTCAAGCAGACCGAGCAGATGCGAATGGATTTTGTCGCCAATGCATCACATGAACTGAAAACGCCGCTGACGTCGATCAAGGGATATGTGGACGCTGCGAAGATGGATCTTGAGGACGGTCGCATTGAAGAGGCGCGTGGATTTTTGGATGTTGCGACTCGAAATGTCGATCGTTTGATGGCTCTTGTTTATGATCTTCTGGAGCTTGCGACTCTTGAGTCGGGCGCCGAGGTCAAAAAGAGTCTGGTGAGTCCGCAAGAGGTCACTGAAGCGACGGTGCGCATGCTCGAGGGTCGGCACCGGGCGCGGCACCGCCTTCGCGTCGAATGTTCGGTGGATCGGCTCTTGGCGGACCCTCGACGAATCGAACAGGTTTTGACGAACTTAATTGATAACGCCATGAAGTACTCACCCGAAGATAGTGAGATTCGCATTGTTTGGGAACCAGGCCAGGGTGCCAACAGCGGGGATACAGTTCTGCGTGTTCGCGACAGCGGTCCCGGGATTTCAGATGAGCACTTACCGCGTCTATTTGAGCGCTTTTATCGCGTCGATGCCGGGCGTGCGCGCGAGGTTGGCGGTACAGGGCTTGGTCTTGCGATCGTCAAACACATCGTACTTTCGCACGGTGGATCGATCGCTGTTCGCTCCAAGATTGGCGAGGGTTCTGAGTTTCTTTGTCGCTTCCCGAATAAGTAAATCCGGAGGTTTGCGATGAATCGCGGCTTTGTTTTATCTCCCAATGATGAGTCGGTTGTCGGAGAAGTCGATTGGCTAAATGCTTCTGAGCTTCAGGTGCGGCTCGAGCAGTTTTTTAAAAAGAAAGTCAGCGAGAAAGCTCAGCGCGCACGAGCGTTAAAGATGGTTGCTGATCACATTCAGGCGACAAGTGAGGACTGGGCGCAGTTGATTGCCAGTGAAGGTGGAAAGCCGCTTCGCGATGCCCGGGTGGAGGTGGCTCGAGCGGTGGTGACCCTCGAGCTTTGTGCAGAAGAGGCGGTGTCGTGTCGTGAGGAGATTCTGCCGATGCAGCGGACGGCGCGGCCTGCTGCAAGACGGCAGTCATCTATCCGGAACCGCTGGGGCCGATTCTGGCGATCACCGCCTTTAATCATCCGCTCAATTTGGTGGCGCACACGGTGGGGCCAGCCGTTGCCGCCGGATGTCCCGTTTTTTTAAAGCCTGCGCCGGAGACGCCTCTTTCTGGACTCAAGCTGATTGAACTTTTAAGAACGGCGCTGCCTGATGATCCTATCGACGGTGCGCTTTTTTCGAACGAGGTGGCTGAAGGCCTTGCGGCCGACCCTCGCTGGGCCGGTGTCACATTTATCGGCTCGTCAAACGTCGGCTGGCATTTGCGGCAGGTCGTGAGTCCTGGAGTTCGATTGTTTCTTGAACATGGTGGCAGCGCGCCGATGATCGTGATGCCGTCTGCAAATATGGAGCGGGCTCTAGCGGCGGCTCTGAAGCACGCGTTTTATCACTCGGGTCAGGTCTGTATTTCGCTTCAAAGGCTGTTTGTTCATGTCGATGTTGAATCTGACTTTCGCCAAAAGTTGATCCACGAGATCGAAAAGCTCAAAGTCGGCGACGCAAGGCTTGAGGAAACCGATTGTGGTCCATTGATTCGGAGTCGTGATCTTGAGCGGGTGCAGAGCTGGCTAGCCGAAGCGGTGGCGAGCGGAGCTCGTGTCTTGACTGGGGGAGAGCGGCTAGGTCGCCGATTGATGCGGCCGGTGCTCATGGATCACGTGCCGATCGCGGCGAAACTCTTTCAAGAGGAAGTCTTTGGTCCTGTTTTAGTTATGCAATCATTTGTCGATCTGGATGAGGCGATCGCGCTCGCCAATTCCACGCGCTGGTCATTTCAAGCGGCGGTTTTTAGCCAACGCGAAGATGAGATCGAGCGCGCGACGCGTGAGCTGAGGGCTGCGGCCGTTACCGTGAATGAGGGGCCTGCGTTTCGCGTGGACTGGACGCCGTTTCGCGGTGCTGGGCCTAGTGGCCTTGGCACCGGTGGTGTGCCCTTTGCGGTGCGTGATTTCACAAGTCGAAAGCTTGTGGTGAGAGCGTGAGACGCTTTCGGCGAACGGTTGTTGGTCTGATTGTTCTAATTGGAGTTTTTAGTGCTTCTCTGGCTGTCGCGTCAGAGCGTTTTGTTCCACTGTATCCAACGGACCCCGGTCGTCCACGATCGATGACGTGGCCACTTGTTTTTACGACACTTCTTCCTGGGTTCGATCAGTGGTACGAGGGGCAAGAAGCCGAAGGCTCGATTTTGAGTGGAGCTGCATTTGGCGGACTGCTGCTCGCGTCTTCGGCGCGCTTGGAAACGTCGGGCGGAGACGTGCTGGCCTCTCGCGACGATCGGGTTCGTAGTGCCGCTCTCGGTTTTCAAATTTATTCAGCTGCTGGAAGCTTTTCGGCGTTCCACTCATTTCGATCCGCCGCTAAAACATGGCCTGGTCAATTTGAGTTCATGAAGGGAGCTGAAAGCGAAGGTCTTGACGACCTTATAGCGGCTCCCTGGGACTTTTCAATGCTAAGGCGCTCGACAACATGGGGTGCGCTCGCTTTTGCGCTCGGACTTGCGGCGGTGGACATTGCCAATGTCGATTCGATATGGAGTCGCAATAGTTATGGCCTTCGAGATCTTGGATTCGGCACGGCATTTTCAACGTTTGCAGGCATGCATGAAGAGGCGCTTTTTCGAGGGACTCTACAGCCGCTATTTCGCCGCAGCTGGGGATCGGAATGGGGCTCGAATCTTGCGACGTCTGTGATCTTTGGCGCCGCTCACTATTCTGAAACCAATCGATTTCCTCTCGCACAAACATTGGCGGGCTACTACTTGGGTTGGGTTGCGATGGAGAATGGCTGGTCATTGAAAGAATCGATTTTCATTCACACTTGGTGGGACATCATTCTCTTGAATGCACAGTACTTGATTGAGTCTCGCGACCGAAGTCGAGAGGCGATTTATCGATTGCCGGATCTCCATCTTTCTTTTTGAGCGGCCCGCAGGAATAAGATGGCGGTCGATCTTGCGAACGACCCACCATCCGGTTGTGGGTCAGTTGATGAGGTGACTGAGATCGAACCAAAGATCAAACATCAACAGCAGCTCCTGGTCTGACGTTTTGACGACTGACTTATAGACAATCTCATTTCCAGTTTGAGCGTCGGTCTCTTTGAAACTTGGATCAAATCCAAGATCGATGACTTGGATTTTGAGATCGGCTAGCGGCTTGAGTTCGTCGAGAGTGGCTTTGCCGTCGAGGTTTGTATCGCTCCAAAGACCGAGCTCGCTAAAAACCGGGTCTTGACGCGTGATGAAGCCGTCGTGATTCGTGTCGAACTTTTTGAGCGCTGCAAATCCGTTCTCTGAGGTTTTTCCGTCAGGCCCCTTGCTATTGTCGCCGAAGAGCTGATCGATTCCATTGATGACAGGTGTTCCATTCTTGGTCCTTTCTGGGCGAACAAGAAACATGAAGCTTGGTTGCTCGATCCAGGAAAGTGGAATCTTCTGCGCCGACTCTCGACCAAACCGAAAGGCGTTCTGACCCAAGAGATCAAAGAAGACTGGGCGTTCAGATTCTTTCGAGAAAGAAAGGTGTTCATCCTTTTTCGTTTGAATGATGAGAGGAGATGCGCGTCGATCACACTCATCGTTATTGACAGTCGAGTTGTTTATGTTGACCAAGAGTGGAAGCGGAGCGAGCGCTGCATCAGTGTCGCCGGGGGCCGTGAATCGATAGGCTTGTCCGCCGACAATGATCGACTTGGGGTCGCTTACGGTCGACGTTGAGCTCAATGCGGTAACGGTGACTTCATAAGGTTGTCCGACTTTGAGTTCACAGTTGAAAAGGGTGACGTGACGTTGGTTTTCTAGGTCGCGTTTAAGGACTGAAGAGCGAATGCTATCGATGTTGTCATTTGCGCAAACAGGTACCCGATCGCCGTTCGCGTTTGAGTAAATGACGACTTTGACAGAGCTCGCTGCTGCGAGGTTGACGCCAGAATTTTGCTGCGACTGAAAGTTGCTACAGGCCGTGGCGACGGGAATTTTAAAACGAGCTGTTGGCAAAAGGTCGCCATTGTTTCTGTCGGTATTCTCGTCAAGAGATTGTCCGGCCTCGCGCGGTGTCGCAAGAACTGCGTTTTTGAGGATCGTTGTCTCTTTGAGTGCAGCCTGTTTCTCGCTAAGACTGATCGTTTCGAAACCGTTCATTGAGCACGCGCTTAAGCACATTAGTGAAAGCACGGCCCCTGAGACCACGCCGTTGAGACGTTTCATATTTCCCCCTGTGAAAAGTCACATGACATAGCAAGGCTGCAATGTGGGTACCGCGGCTCACCACTGGAGATCGTCGAGGGAATGATTGGCCTTCAGCTAAAATAGCGAAGTTCTTTTGAGACCTTGCCGCGAGCGAGCGGATGAATCCGAGCGCCGGACTCCACCGGCGGGTCTGTCGATAGGCGAGTAAGCTGTCGATAGAACAAGCGAATTAAGATTTGGGCACATTGAAGATGGGACAGGACAGGCTTCCCGGAACGACAAGATCTCGGGGCCGAGAGGGAACCACACGATAGTAGGCCAGTTTGGAAACTACTCCAAGAGGCTGGCGTTGATCTCCTCAAAGGTATGGCCGTCGAGAATCTTCTCAACAATAAGCAGGGCGCGCTTCAGCTTGTCGATAAAGTGGCCAGACTTGGCCGTGCCGACGATGAACCGCTGGGGGTGGACCTTCCATGCTTCGCGGATGCGTTCGTTGAGACGAAGGGCTTCTTCGTGCGATTCATTGCGGAGTGGGTTGGTGGTGTCGTAGCCGGCCACAGGCGCCGTGTCGAGATGAAGCACCCAATCATAGCGGCTGGCTTCGGTCACGACATCACTGTTGACGGCCTCGAGGTAGCCCTGCGGGCGTGTGCGATCTGGCCAGTAGGCCATTCCGTCGAGGCTTCCGCGGTCGCAGATCAGAAGTTTATCGGGGTGCTCTTCCGTCAAAAGCTCTTCAACTTCGCGTTGAACAAAGAAGATGGCTTTTTGTTGGTACGTGACGCCTTTTGGAGTTTTCCGACGCGGCCATCCGCCACCAAACAAGATGCTGGCCGCCTCTGGTACCACGATCACCTTCTCAGAAAATTCGCGAACGACGGCTTGTGCAAGTGTTGTCTTGCCGCCAGAGGGGCCACCGGTGAGAACCAGTTTGATCGCTTGTTTGGGATCGTTGTAAGCCGGATGCGACATCAGATCTTCCTTAGCGTCGTTTCAATTGCGCAATGATCGGAGAGGTTACTCCATGGTGGGTCTGAGTGACAATGCGCCTCTTTTGTTTCGAATCCGCGGGTGTAGACGCGATCGAGAGTGAGGAGTGGAAAGAGCGCCGGAAAGCTCTTGGCATAGTGGCCATGCTTTTCAAGGAAGACTTCTTTTAAACCGAGCTGCTCGCGAAAGACTGGTGTTACTTGTTTACGCCAGTCATTGAAGTCGCCAGCAAGGATGACGCGCTCGCCTTCTTTGATATGGGAGCGAATGCGGTCGGCGATACGGCTGACTTGTTGGCGTCGACCGTGTGCCGTTAGGTCAAGGTGAACACAGAGAAGGTGGAGTGGCCCGTCGGACCATTCGATGGTAGCGTGTAGAATCCCGCGTCGCTCGAAACGATTGTTTGAGATATCGATGTTCTCGAACGAGAGAATGGGGTACTTCGACAGAATGGAGTTGCCGTGATGGCCAGCATCGTAGACGGCGTTTTTTCCATAGGCAAAATGCGGCCAAACCTCGTCGGCAAGATACTCGAACTGTGCGCCTGGCCAGTTTTCGATGCGCTTGGCGTGGCCGTTATGATCGCCTTGGACTTCTTGTAGGAAAACAATCTCGGCCTCTGTTTTGCGAATCATGGTTCGCATTGAATCAAGGACGAAGCGGCGCGAGAGTGCAAAACCTTTGTGAATATTGTAACTGAGAATCTTGAGCTCTGATTTCATCTACACCCAGTATCTTATCAAGTAGTTCAGAAGTCGTCCAAGTCGTGATCCCACAACGGTGCCGCGACTTTTAATTTCGATTGCGTTTTGGAGATCGATTTCAAATTGCCGACACATGATGTGGACAGAGTCGGCATGATTGAGCGTGACGTCGACTTCAAGATCGTGAAGAAAGCTTCGGCGGTTCATGTTGCTGGTGCCGATTGTGACGGAATCATCGATGATCAGGCTTTTGGCGTGAAGAAACCGGTTCTGGTATTCGAAAACGCGAATGCCGCCTTTGAGAAGCGGTCGATAGTAGGCGCGAGCAATAAGAGGCATAAACCAAACGTCGGAACGATTGGGCACGAGAATTCGCACATCGACCCCACGTTTTGCGGCATGAACAAGTTTGCGCACAATATTCGACGGTGGCGCAAGATAAGCGTTTTCAATCCACACACGCTGCTGGGCGAGGTCAATTCGTCTGACGAATTTTAAGCGGTGAAAGCGTCTGAGTCGTCTTGTGAAATTCAGAGCGACAAGCGAATCGGGGCCTTTTGATCGCGCAGAAAAAAGAAAGCGGAGGCGGCTTGGGCGAGGGCCGTACGTGGCATGGATGGGATGGGAGCGAATCCATGTGTGCGAAAATGCAAATTTGAGGTCGGCAACATGGGGGCCAGTGACGCGAGCGGCGGTATCTCTCCAGGCGCTGTCACCGCTGATGCGTTCGGAGTGAACTTTGCTGACATTGATTGAACCGACGTGTGCAATCTTGTTGTCGACAAGTGACACTTTTCGATGAATACGGCGATTGAGTCGCCTTAAAACCAACGATTTTTTTGGGCGATGCTCGGGTGAGATGATGTGGAAGTCAATGAGCAGGCGGCGCCAAAGTTCGGTGATGTGTAGGGGATGATAGACTCGAATTTCGATTCCACCCGCGGATTTGTTTTCAAGTTCTTTACCGCGAGTTTGCCACCAGCCAGACGAGCCAATTCCGTCGACAATCATGCGAACTCGAACGCCGCGACTCGCGGCATTCAGGAGCGCGGTTTCAACCTGCTGTCCAATGGGATCGTTTTCGAAAATATAGACTTCAAAATCAATCGTGTCCTTGGCTTTTTGCCACTCTAGAAAGAGCGAGTCAAAGTAGCGGTCGCCATCAAATAAGACGTCTTCGATCTGCCAACTCATCCATGGCTCTCTTAGAGTCCAAACGCGAGGGCCTTTAGGCGATCGAGTCGAACCTTCTCCTCTTCAGGAAGATGGAGTCCCGATGAACCAGTGTAGCCAAGGAGAACGCTATCGCTAAGCTTTCCATAACAACTCTGTGCTGTCGGGGTCTTGGGGCTTGCCTGGATGCAGAGCTCGTAATAGCGCTCGTGGAGAGTCCAGAAGTTCAGTTCGCGGGTCGCTTCGGCTGCAATACCAGCATAGAGCAATGCTTTCGACCGTTGAGCGGGATCTTTGGACCCTTCCGACAACCATTGGTGGAGGTCGGCGCTGGCGCGAAGATAGGTGATATCTTCTGAGCGACGAATTGAATCTCCGGAACGCTTTTCCGCGCCCTTGATTAAACCTTCTGCGCGTGTAAGGCGACTGTCAGCCGCTGATTTCAGTTTTGGTTCTTTGGCCCACTGTTCAACTGAGGCCAGCCAATCCTTTGCGGAGTCCTTGAGTGACTGCGGTGCACTTTTGTTTTTTAGAATCGACTGAATAAACGTCTTTGCTTCTGCGGGGTTCTCTTTATAGCGAATGGCGATAGCGAGGCCTGAGCGAACCGCGCGTTCCCAGCCAAAAATATCGCGGTCGGCGTAGCTTTGGTCTTGAACGCCCTTACGATAAGCATCCAGTGCCGCGTCGAACTGCCGAGTGGCGGCATAGTAGTCTCCCTGCCCCAGTGCGGAGAGCTTTGATGGGTCAAAACCGAGTTCGAGTTTTGGAAAGCTTGGGCCACTCTTGGTTTGCGTGTGGCACTGGATGCAGTAACCGATGGATTCGCGCAAAGTCAGGCGAGCGTAGTCTTTGTTGCCCGTCTGTAGCGAGACAACGGCGCGTGCGAGATCCTCATCGAGCATCGAGGCAATAGAGTCGAAAGCCGGATCGGCACTTGGCTTTTTTAGCGTTTTAACTTGGTGACTGAGGGCCTTGAGGCGAGATGTTGCATCTTGGATGGGTTGCTCGTTCTTTGGGTCGTTAAAGGCCTTGCCATCAGCGACGAGAGGCAAGAGCTGGTTGAGAGCGTGCGAGAGCTCTTGCATCTTGCTGCTCCAGTGCGGAGCGTTTGCGCTATCGGCAGTTTTACTCGCTGGGACATCTTGGCTTGAGTTTTCGCTCGTTTTTTCCGGTGAGCTACAGGAAGTCATGGCTGTGGCGAGCGCAGTGACGACAAGTAAGGCGAGAGCGTGACGAGACTGGAACTGAGGCTTGAGCATTTCCACTGTCCTTTCGTGATGACAGCTCAAGCATAAAAGACTGTTTTTATAGAGTCACGCGGCGCGGGCTGGGTCGACATCAACCAGCTTAAAAAGTCCAAGGCGTTCGAGTTCGCGAATACGATGGACGAGGTTCATTTCAATAACGTCGGCATTGCGAAGCTGATTGGTGTTGAACACGGCTTTAGGCTGTTCGCTGAACGCCAATTCCCATGCGGCTTTGAGCCTTGGTGATAGATGAGGACTGCGACCGGAAAGGAGGAGCAGATTCAGGCAGTCGTCGTGACTGAAAGCTTTGAGGAGTGACGCCATTGCGCCGGTTTCCCACTCTAAAACTTTATCGATCGTCAGGACCTTGGTCTTGATGAGCGACGCAAGGCCTGGGTTTTCGAGATTGAGCGAACGCAACAAAGCCGATCGTCGTTCTGGCGTCGCCGATTCGATTAGCGCAATCATCTGAGAAATCCCATTGGGACCACGAAAGCGATCAAGTGCCATAGATGTAGCTTATCGGCAGCTGATCGCTCAGTCCTGAGTCTCCGTCTCATCTTGAGACGAAACTATGAGTCGATAGCGTGGGTGTTCGATTCTTTGAGCATGGTTGTCCCGACAACGAACGTGATCAGAGCAACGGCGATTGGGTAGTAGAGTCCCGCGTGGGTATCACCCGTCTTATCCACCATCCACGTGCCGATCAGTGGGACCAGGCCGCCAAATACGCCGTTACCGAGGTGGTAGGGAAGCGACATCGATGTATAGCGAATTCGAGTTGGAAATATCTCAACCAAAAAGGCTGCAATCGGACCATAGACCATTGTGACCCAGAAAACCTGAATGAACACCAGAGCCATTAAAACGGCCGTGTTCGGAGCGTGAAGCGGCTCGGCGGGGTTTAACGGGTTATAGCCAGAGGCTTGAGCCATAGCGCTATAGATCGGAATGTAGGTGAGAGCTGCCATAAGACAACCTGTCATCATGATCTTTTTGCGACCGATACGATCGCTCAGTCCGCCGAAAAGGATGAAGAACGGTGTTGCGACAAGGAGCGGAACGGCAACCACGATATTGGCGAGAGTGAAGTCAACCTTGAGTACGGTTTGCAGATAGTAGAGTGCGTAAAACTGACCTGTGTACCACACAACACCTTGTCCCGCCGTGGCTCCGAATAGCGCCAAAATCACCATGCGACGATTTTCTTTGTGCATGAGCGCGTCGCGAATGGGGTTACGCGAAGCCTTTCCCGTCTTTTTGAGATCTTGGTAAACTGGTGATTCGTGAAGCTTTCGGCGGATGTAATAGGAGAACACCACAAGGATTGAAGATAGCAGAAAAGGAATGCGCCAACCCCACTCAGTAAAACTGCTTTCGCCGACGATCGATCGGGTTGAGAGAATGACGCCCAGTGAAACAAAGAGCCCCATCGTTGCCGTTGTTTGAATGAAGCTTGTGTAAAACCCGCGGCGTCCATTCGGAGAATGTTCGGCGACATAGGTTGCCGCTCCGCCGTATTCGCCACCCAGTGCCAATCCTTGTAGTAGTCGAAGAAAGAGAAGGAGGAGCGGAGCTAAAATTCCGGCGGTCTCGTAAGTTGGCAAAAGGCCGATGGCAAAGGTCGATGAGCCCATCAGAATCAGCGTGACTAAGAACGTGTATTTGCGACCGACGATGTCGCCGAGTGCGCCAAAAAACATGGCGCCAAATGGACGAACAATGAAGCCTGTCGCGAATGTGGCAAGCGTTAAAAGAAACGCGACGACATCATTTCCTTTTGGAAAAAACAGCGACGAGATGATCGTTGCAAGAGAGCCAAAAATATAAAAGTCGTACCACTCAATGAGTGTGCCTGCGCTCGATGCGGCGACGACGGTCCAGATATTCATTTTTGAAGCTGTACTCTCGGGCTGATGACTCAATTGGGCCTCCTTGCCGGTTGCGCCTGGTCCTGCTTCAGGCAAACGTGCTTCTAGTGTAGCTTGAATTAGAGCAAAAGCTTCTAATTAATTAACTCAGGTCTCAGTCGCGTCTCGGACTGAGTCTGCTTTTATAAGTGATCTTTAAAGTGGCCGTGCGAAGAGGATCAATTTTGATTTAAGGTGTTCCGGTACGCGGTCGGCAATAATTTGCTCGAGCTCTCGGGTCTTGTAGCGAGCAGAGGCGTGGATGAGCACGATTTTTTCTGCTTCGATTTTTCCAAGTTGAGGGAGAAACTCGTCGAAGTGAATATGTCCCCATTCGCGGGCATTGGCGACGGACTTCTTTTCGTCCCAATACGTCACTTCCATAAATAGGACTTTGGCTCGTCGAGCGTGGTCGTTCTCTAAAAACTCAATTCGCGTATCACCAGTGAATGAAATCAGATTTTCTTCATAGCTCTCTTCAAGCTCAAGCCCTTCGCGGCGAAGCCGTCCCAGGTCGTGAGGTGTCGCCGCTTTGTATTCGGTCTTCAGGCGCTTTTTTCGAGCGACGATATTGTAGCCTTGCGATGGCACCCGATGGTAGGTGGGGAAAGTTCGGAAAGCGTATTCGCCTTTGAGGGGATAAAGCAGTCCTGGCTTGGCTTCGCGAAACTCGAAGGCGTACTCGAATTGATCAATCTCGTGCCAAATCGACATCATCCGCTGAAAAGGTTCGATCGCCTCTTTTGGCATGTAGATCACGGGAGGTGGGCGGTTTTGCATTGATTTCTGAGAAATCAGATAGGGTAGCCCCGACGCATGATCCATGTGGGCATGCGTAAGGAGAATCGTATTGTATCCCGTTTGATAAGGAAGCCCTTGCGCGACGTCGAAAAGGACGTCGGCTTCAGGAAATGCGATCGAAGTGGAGATTCCGGCCAGTGAATAGCCGACGAACTTGAGGCCTCCGGTGTGGAGCTGGAAGCCGCGCTCGAGACTCACAGGGTCTTTCCGCTCGTCAGCGCTTCGGCGAGAACATCGTGTCCTAGCCATGCGACCGGTTTTGCGCAGGTCCAAGAATCATGAAACATCACATAGCCCGTCGCTCGGAAAATCTGTTCGGAGAGAACGGCCGTGATCGCGTTTTTGGGATCGACGTGTAGGCCAAAGAGGTGCTCGCTTGCGCCAAGCATTTTCTCCATCTGTGGTCGCGAGTTGTTTTGCGGCCATTTTGAAAAGTCCGAATGGCTTTCGATCAAATCGCTTTCAATGTATTCTTTGGTGTACGCCATAATGCCGTCAACCGTTGTGCCGGGCTTTAAGAGCGCTAGACACTCCTTCACAATGGCGGAGCCGCGGCCATTTTTTCCCGCATCGAGCTTCAAGAGGGCGCCAAGGAGTGGGTAAAGAGAGAGCTCGACTCCGATGAAAATTGACGAGGAGTTGGTGAGGATCTCGGGGCAGTTGTGAACAGTCGCTTTGATTCCCTTTTGATGGAACTCTTTTGCGACGTCTTCCAGGCGCATCTTGGCCCAGCCCTGAAAGTAGGGCGTGTACGTTTGCCAGCGAAAACGGTCGCCAACAAGCACTTCGGTGCCGTGATATCCATAGGCGAGGTAGCGAGCACTTCCGCCGCTCGTCTCAATGTCTTTGCGAAGATCTGCGGTCTCCTCAATCAAAACACGGAATGTTTCAGCCGTGACCTCATCGAAGTTTGTCAGCGCAAACTTGCCAAGATCAGAGCGGAAGAGCGATTCCGACGGAACGTACCGATCTCCTGTGCCTTTGAAGACACGGTTCATGACGGGCATGATGACTTTTGTGCGCGGAACGCCGCCAGCCATTGTGTGGCAGAAGATGACGTTTTTGCCTTTCGGAATATGGGTCTTTAATTCTGCAACATAACGTTTAACAGTGTCGCGAAAGCGACGACGTCCGAGCTCTCGACTTTTTTCAATCACCGACCAGTCGGCCTTTGCCGACTCCCACTCAGAGAGTTTCACGCCATCAAATGCGTCGACAGGCTTTGGTCCACCGGGGCCGGCAGGTTCAAGATCGAATCCCGCTTCGAGTGGAATATTGATGAAGGGCGCTCGCTGTTGGCTGGCTTCTTCGGGCGTGAGGGCGCGCAAGTTCCCATCGGCATCGCGACGGCCCACCGTTGAGCGCACGACGGTCATTCCATGTCGTTCGGCCTCGTCGACAATTCCGTTTGCGTATCCACGGGCGAAGAGTTCGCCAAAGACGACGAGGACGTCGCCTTTTCCGTACGGAGCTTCGGGTGGAAGGGTGGGAATCTTTGGAAGGGTGGGCATAGCGTCCTCATTCGAAAATTGAAGCCCCCACGGTCCGCTATGTGCGCCGCATTAGGCAAGTAAGAAGGACGAGAATTGTCACTGCTTTTGGAACAGTTAGGTTTGGGCGGAGCCTCATCTGCGTTATTGCTGATCTCGCCGGTTTTTCGCCTTGCGCATGGTCGTTGCTTACTCTTGGACGGTTACGGCGTTTTTGCCCTCTATTGCGTTTGGTGTTGAGGAGTTTATCCGATGAATCAGCTTATTAAGCCGGGTGCGATAACGCTATTGCTTGCAACTCAGGCACTTCTCCTGGCGTGTGGCCAGAATGGGGAGCGCCCAGCTCAGTCAGTGGCGATTCAGATTGGCAAACCAAGCCCGTTGGCGGCCAAGATTCGCGAGTGTTCCACCTCCAAAATTACGCCGCAGACCATGGTTTATCGTGCGAAGACCGATGCGATGGCGTGCCGTCTTGATGCCGAAGGTAAGGCCAAAGATGTTGGCATTCGCCCTTCGTTTCAGATTCGCGCAGAGTCGAGTGGTGATATTGAGAAGACAAAGTCGCGACGAATCGTGATCCGCCAGCTGCTTGCGTTCTATAACCCCGAGAGCGACGGCACGAAGGCAACACCAGAGAGTCTTAAGCAAGAAGGATTTGCCAGCGAAGTGTTGAATCAGAGCTGTGCGCCGATTGTGAAGCAGATTTTAGGGCGCTCCGGGTTTGATAGCAAAAATTGGCTTTCGCGCGTTTCGCGAGACGGATCGTCTCGACAACAGTGTGGTCTCTGACTGGTGATGACGACTTTGATGAATTGAAAACGCCTGTTTCTGAAAAAACGGAAGACAAGCTCAGTGAAAAAGCGGTGGCCAAAAAGACCTTCGTTCGTGCAGAGAGCGGCAATGCCATTCACGCGATGCTGCCCCTTCGTTTTGATAGCGAAAAAGGGCTTTCGATTCACGATGAATTGCAACCTGTTTGGTCGGGATTAACGAGAGAAGCGACGACTGTGGAGCCCTTCTGTGCGCAGGTGGCGATGCGTGTTCTTGAGGGGTTTGGCGTCGTTGGCGGTCGCGACTGTGCCTGCCGTTTAGGGCAGGAGACATGTAAAGATCTTGCTGACGACTCGAGCTCGGCTGGTGCGGGCGATAGCGGCAAAGGCGAAAAGAGCGGCGCTAAGAAAAACTCTCGTCCAGGCGTGACCAAGATGACCGATCCATCTGAAATCGTGAAGTCTGGTCGGCTCAATGGATCTGAAATGAAGCAAGTCTTAGAGCCGATCTGCGGTCCGTTGGAGACGAGTTCAATTTAAAATAGATAGTTGATATCAAATAAAGGAGTTTTTCATGTTAAAAAGAGTGTTGGCACTGAGTGTGATCATTTCTCAATCAATTGCTGCTTCTGCTTTTGCAGGACCGTCAAACTTGAAAGAGCTTGTGTTGGAAGCAGACAAGTTCTTCCCAAAGAGTTCCGGCATTTTTTCTCCAGAGGGTGTTACATTGAACGGGGTACAGGAGACGATTGAGCCGGGTTCATTGGGAAAATGTTGGATCGTGGTTGAACGCAGTGGTGACCTTGTTGGGATGTCTGACTATGATTTTGTCACTGGTAATGGCGGAGGTCTTACATCAAAAGAGTCGCTCCTTGCGCAGCTGTCCGCTGACGATCGGACTATAGAATTGAATTCTAATGACTCTCGCTTCCAGTTTAAAACTGTCGCAACTCTTTCAAGCGATGGTACATTGAAAGTGAAACATGTGCGCTATCCGTACATTGTGAATGGCGTGATTCCCGGTTTTATTTCCGATGCATCAAGTTCGACGTGTATCGTGAATTTAAACGATCAGAACTAACGATAGTACCAAGTAAAGCCGATCGAGTTGCGGAGAAGTCATAGCGCCTTCTCCGCTTTTCTTGTTCTTAGGAAATGCTATTCCATGAATCAAAATATTCAGACAGCGCACTTACTTGACCAATCTGTGGCAAGGGCGGAGTTGGTCGGAGGCGGAGGCAAGAATTGTCACCCGGGGCTCATCTTGGGCCTATCGGGCCTCTTCTGGCGGCTGTCTAACTTTTTTATACACGAGTAAAATCAAATAGTTAGATCGTTCGCGGTGCCGGCCGACGGGAGCCTTCGAGCGAATGATTCTTGAAAGGTAGTCAGGCAGGCAGGTGGGTTATGCGCGGCGCTCGTGGCACGCAGTTCAAATTTCGGGGTCCGATGTCGGTGAAAGCTCTGATGGCTTTTGCGGGCATGGTCTTGAGTGGGGGAATCGCCGGAGCTGAAGCCGACGCACAGTCCTCACTCAGTACGGTGCAGGCAACCTCGCGTCCAGCGCTCTTAAGAGAAACAAAACTCTCGTATCGCATCGGCAGTGGATTCAGCTCTTTTGCAAACGAACGCGAGCAGGAACAATCAATCGGTCTCTCAGTCGATGGTGATCTGCGCATGCGCCTGCTTCCGCGTCTTACGCTCTCGGCTCGTGGCAGCGCCCGTTTGGCGAGTGGCTACGCGCAGTCGCGCTTTGGCGATCAGGTTCCGTCTTCAGGTCTTTCGCTTCAAGAAGTGGTGATGGCGGCTCGGATTCTCAACTTCGATTCTGCAAAGCTCACGTTGAGCGCAGGGGCCGTAAACCAGCGCGACCTTGGCGCCGATCTTTTGGTTTCATCGCAGCCCTTTCCGGGAGTTCGCGAGATACTAACCGTTGGCTCGAAGGCGTTTTCTGTTCGTCTCTGGGCACAGCAGACCATTCCGACATCAAAGACGCTCTCGACGCGTTCAATTGATGCCGAAGTCACACCATCGTTTATGACCGAAACGGCGGAAGTCATGATTGAGCCAGTTGATGGTTTAAAAGCCAAAGCTTACGCCACACACTTTGTTTTCAATAATCTGCCGTCCGCTGTCGCCGTCGATAGCGTCGTCTACGGAAACACGACAGACGAGACAGGGCCTTTGACCTCATAGTTTAAGTATCGTTTTGAAGGCTTTCTTGGTGGAGGTTCTGTCGAGGCTGAGCTTGGGCGTTCGCTGGGGCTTGGCTTAAAGAGCTACCTTGTTCAAACGCAGCGGCTCCAGAGGGCTACCGCAATGCGCAGAAGGTTGAGACGTTTCTTCGCATTGGTTTGCCTGGCGATATCGATCTGACTCCAAGTGCCGGCGTGTTCTTTTCTGAAAGTGACGTCGCCCCTGGTTTCTATAACTCATCAGAACTCGGTCATAACAATCGTCAAGGGTGGATGGCCGCCGTTGAAACGCTCTTTAAAGAAGAGCGGTTTAAACTTCGCGGTGAGTATGTTGATGCAGATCTCATCAACTCATCGCGCGATCAAAGTCGGCAACAGTTTTTCATGATTCGATTCGAGACACTTTATGACCTATTCTAATCTGTCTGGTCGCACATTCTCTGTTCTCCTTGCGTCACTTGCGGTGATGGTGGGTTGCGTGAAACCGCAATCGCGGCCGAACGATCCGAATAACACCGACGCTTCCAAAATGAGCGAAACGAAAGATGCTTCGTTTTACAATGAAGAGGTCACCGGTGGTGCGGTGACATCAAAGAATGTCGATGGCTTTTCGATTCCGACGGAGAAGCTCTACACTTTTAAAACGTGTGTTAAAGACAAACGAACGCGCGAAACCATTAAAGGGCATAAGTTTATTGTTCATGGTGGCACAAAAGCCATCGATGTTCGCAGTGATGCTTCGGGCTGTGTCAATTGGTCAGAAACGATTCACTTCAACTTCATGAGTGATGCGAAGTTTCTGCCGCTCGAGCGTTTTATTGAAGCGGATGGCATGCATAAAGGAACTCGTCGTATTCGGGTTGCGATTAACCCCTGGAACTATGATGGCTCCGAAGCGGTTCGTGATATTGAGATTCGACCATTGCCGGACGATCAGCTGGCGAATAAAGAAGAGGTCGCAAAGCTCTTAAAAGGTGAAACGAAATCGGGAGAGCTTGCCGAGCGCTTTCTGTGGATTGATGATCTGCGCGCGAACGCGACTCACAATCCCAACGGCGATGCCAAGTCGGTTGATTTCAGTATTTCAATGGGTCCGAAGATTCTTCTTAAGAACGTGCGCGGAGAAACGGCTCCATTCGTTGTCAATGATGGCATCTTCAATGCTCAGTTCTGGATTATCGCAAAGACTGAATCGCAGCAGTGTATTGTGATTGCGAAATCAGGAGAGATTAAAGATCTAAAAATGGTCGGCGGTCGATTGCGCGATGAAGTGCCGATGCGCCTTCGCTATCGCAACACCTATGGACAACTTGAGCTTGTTGGCAAAGTGGCGGCGCAAGGAGCATCGAGTTCACTGCTTCCATTTGAAGGCGTTTGGATGATGGGCGACCATCAGAGTTTGCTCGGGATGAAGTTTGCCGAGCAGCGTGTTCCGACTTATAGCAATGGCGCCGGTGGCTTTTCGGCTCAGAAGTACCTCGACTCCTGTGTCGATGTCTCTGATGGCAGCGCACAAGACGCTAAAGCGGTA
Organism: Bdellovibrionales bacterium; assembly: GCA_016713885.1. Lineage (GTDB taxonomy): Bacteria > Bdellovibrionota > Bdellovibrionia > Bdellovibrionales > JAMPXM01. Next base: position 536,792 of record JADJOF010000003.1, read on the forward strand.
GGTCTTCTCAGTGGAGTCAGCGGCTCGACTCCGGTTGCGGCGGCATTGAGTGCTCCAACGGCAGCGGCTTCGCTTGAGTCGGCAGCGACAAAGAACGAGAAAAACGAGAAGACGGTTCCCGCTGATCTGTTGAGTGCTGGCTGTATCAGTTCAAAAGAAATCCCACGCCTTTTCCCTGGCGATTCTGTCGCGCAGACTCTGGCGGCAGGCGACGATTTTCTCTCGTGCGAAAATCGCAACCTTCCATCAGGGATTTCTCGGGTAGAACAGTTTGAGTTTAGTCACGTCGATGTTCGGCCCGAGCCAATTATCAATCCGCTTGAGACAGAAACGACGACAGAGCGTACAATTAAGTTTTTGGTCGTGACGCAAGTGACGAATCCGCTTGCCGGCGGAGCGCTTATTCGCGATATCGAGTTTGAAGTTGAAAAGTCGGACGGAACAACTGAGAAGGTTCGAACGAACCATCAGGGGAACTTGATTTTCACTGATAAAATTCACCATGTGTACTATCAGCCTGAGCGGTACATGATTAAAGTCGTTCGCATCAAACATGCGTCGGGCTTCTCGCGTCGCCTCGGAATTGTGCTGAACCCGTGGGACAACGAGGGCTTCACATTTGCTCGGGACATTCGCCGTTTGACGAAGCAAACTGTGGCGCAGGTGAACCTCGTTCCGCGTCCAGCGTCGCAATTGATTCTTCCGATCTTTCAGTGGGGAACTCAAGGTTTCCGCTACGGCGTTGACGATTTTATGACACTTCGGATTTATAAGCAGTTTAACCTCGATATTCGTCCGCGTGTCCTGCGCTATAGCTCGCTCACGGGTGGTCGCATGCGTAACGATCCATTGCGGGACGGCATCTATTTGATGAAGGTCGCTATTCAAAAGGACTACATTCCATTTGAGGGCGAGCGCCAGGAGTACATTACGGCCGTTCGAAAGCTCGTTCGTGTTGTGGCTGGTGCGATCACCACTCCTGTTGAGATGGTCTTCCGCGATTTTCGAGTCATGAAGATTCGCGATAATCTTTTGATCGAGATTGCTCCAATTGATGAATCAAAACTCAATGCGAAGCAACGGGCAACGCTTCAGGTGGATGGTCGTCTTGATGATCTCATTCATTCTGATTCAGGGCTTTTACCGCGAACATTTGTTGGTCCGGTTGTTCCATATTCAAATGGCTTCTCGGGATTGATGCGTCCGACAAATGACTTGTCGGAATCGTACTGCACGACGATCGACTGCGATGAGTTAAAAAAGAGTGATCGCGTCCCTCCGTCAGAGCGTGGCGAGGAAGCGAAGTACTTTGGTAGTCTTCGTCATTTAGCGGGGCTCTCGGTCACAAACCTCATTGAACGGATGAAGGACATCGAGACCAAGCACGTCGCTCAGCAAAAAGAACTCTCGCGATTGTCGCGCCTCTTGAGCGCTGGAAATCTCGAGTACATTCCGAAGTACAACGAGGAAGTGATCTTAAAGCAAGATGAGTCTGTTCGTCAGAACAATCAGATCTTTAAGCCGGGAGCTGCACTTTCTAGTCTTCTTGGGATGATGAAATCGACGAGCCGTCCGATGGATCGGTTTGATCAACTGGATCACTACCAAATCTTTAGCGGTCTTGTCGCAAAACCGATGGACGCACCTCAAGGGTTTCCTGAACGGGTGATCACAGCAGGACAGCTCACGGGTGATGAAGCGGCAAGGCTCTGTTTGGTTTTTGCGGAGCAAGTCCTGATGCGTTTTGGGAGTCAGCCTGAAAAGCAGAAAGACTGGATGGCAAACCGCTACTATAAGAACAAGCTTCTCAATGAGTGTTTGCCGCAGGTTGCAGCGAAAACTGACCGCACGACAAAACGCCTCGCCAAAGGACAGGTCTTTTCTATTGAGCAGCATGTTCGAGTTTTCAATGTGTCCGATACGTCGCGCCTCGGTGGAAACCTCTCATGTCGATCAACGTCGGAGCGTCGAGCTCGATGGATCACAGTCGATCGGCCTCATTTAGCTACAGTATTAATCCACTTGCGATACCAGAGACGGTGCTGAAAGCACTGCCGGGCGCTGCTGCCGCTGTTGGCGCCAAATCGTTCTTGAGTGGCCAAACGTTTGTCGATCTGTTGGGTTTCTCAATGTCAATGAATCGTTCAGACTCGACATCGGCTGGACATGGGACATCGGTCAGTTCTGGTACGGGACTCGCGGTTGAGACAAGAGCCATGAATGTGGTTGTCGATTCTTACGAGCGTTGCGCAACGGTCCGACTGAGCTCAGAGATGATTCCTCGCATCTTCACAGTCATGCGGGCGGCGATGCGCGATAAGTCGCTTTCCGAGATTATGCAGCGGATGAGTCGTGGTCTGTTCCTCTGTGAGGGCGCTTTGCAGAAGCAGCCGCTCGCGTTGACGGAGCGCTACTACCAGTTCTCGCAACCCATTGGTGACGAGGTCATGAACGATCCAGTGGCGCTAGAGAACCATCCCTACCTCTTGGGGCTTCGCGGTCATGCCGACTATGTTCGCTTTGTTCGGACTCTTGAGGCACGGCCCGTGAAGATTCATAAGCTCGTGGATCACGAGTCGGTTGCCGAGGTCCCAATCGAAAGACTCAAGGGACTGTTCCAAAGCTCGATGCCGACATATCCGGGTCTCTTCTTGGTCGAGGACGGAAACGTTTCGACCGAGATTAAGTCGAATAACAACAGCGCTCGTTAATTCCGCTGCGCTTTGATCCAAGTGATAACGGAGGCGGTTGCGCCTCCGCGTTTCCGAACCTCTTCGGTAATAGCGTCTTTAATTCCGATGGACGAGTTTAGAGTTTCAACGGCGAGTTTCAGTTTGACCTGAAGATCAATTGCATTCTTGCTAGCAAGAACTGCCGAACATTCGTTGGCTGCAACGTTGATTGATTGAAACTCGATAGCTTCGCGGTTATTGAGGTGATCAGGGCCAACCAGTGTGATGCAGCCAGCAGCCAAAGGTTCCATGACGGAGTGGACGCTTCCGCGAAATGAACCGCCGACAAATCCAATTTGCCCAAGCGTATAGAGTTCGGCGAGGAGTCCAACAGAGTCCACAAGCACATAGTCGAGAGGAGCGACAGTCTCTGATAGCTTTGAAAGTCGCTCAAAAGTCACTCCCTGCATGGCTCGAAGCTTTCCCTCAATAAAACCCAAATGTTTCTCGTTTGGTTCATGCGGAACAAGAATTGTTGTCAGGCCTTTTCAAGTGATGCTTCCAGTACGGGGGGGACGTCTTCGTCCCAAATGCTCCCGGCGACAAAAACGGTGGGCATGAGGGCACGCTTTAGTTTTTCTGGAACCGGTTTTGGGTTTTCAAGCCGCGCGAGAACTTGGTCGTAACGGCTGTCGCCAGCCACGTGAACGTGTTGAGCACCGAGTTTCCGTAAGAGAGAGGCGTCATCGGTCGAGACGCAGTGGATTTCGTTGATTTTTGAAAGCGTTGCTGACGTTAAACCACGAGCCCAGGGCGCCATGCGTTTTGAACCAGCATGAAAGGTTGCAGAAAACAGCAGTGTTGGGACTTTCGAGTCGGTCGCGGCGTCGATCAGCATCGGCCACGCGTCGGTTCGGGCGATGAGGAGACAGCGCGGATTGAGCCACTTGATCAGATCCCGCATCCAGTCGTAGCGGTCGAAAGGAAGTGGGAAAGACGCTTTGACACCTGGGAAGCGACGGATGTTTTCGGCATAGGTCAGACTAAAATAGGAGACGACGATGTCCGTTTCGCCAGCGGCGACAAGTGCGCGAATCACGGATTTCGCGTATTCAAACTCGCCACTCGCCGCGTGAATCCAAATGGGACTTTCTCCGATTGCGGCGCGGTCGAGATCTTTAAATGCATGCTCTGATTTTCCAGACTTCAGGCTCCAGCGAATCGCACATGTCTCACGCAGCTTCCCCGAAAGGACTGTTCTCGCAAGGAGGCCATAGAGTGAGATGAGAAATGGACTGATAAAGCGATAGAGAGAAGTCACGCCAGGCTTTCTAGGGCGAGTTTTGCAACATGGGCAACCGATACTTCTTTCAGACACTTGAGTTTTTCGGGGTTGCGACAAGCATCGCGCCCATCTTTTGAGCAGGGCTTACAGGAAAGTTCACTTCTTGGGACCTCGGCCACTTTGGCGTGAGGGCCCGAAGGATAGCCAAATGCGGTTGGGCCAATGATCGCAATCAATGGCATCTGCAAGCGGTCGGCGACGTGCAAGAGTCCAGTGTCATTTGCAATCAAAAGCTGGCAGCCGGAGAGCAGTGAAGCGGATTCTGTGAGTGTAAGTCGCCCAACACCATTGAAGACACGGTCCTCTCCAAACTCATCGGCTATCTTGTTGAGAAAGCCGTCATCTGGTCCGCCAAGAAGTGCGAAACGAAGATCGCTTCGCGCGCCGATGAGGTGTTTCGTGAGTTCAGACCACCGTTCCGTCGGCCAACGCTTATTCGGCCAGGCGGCTGATGGCGCAAGTGCGACAATGGGACCGGCTGCGGCCTCTTGCCAGCTTGCGAATGTCGGATTGAGTTTCGACGGGCGCCAGGTGATCTGGTCGAGTTTTCGTGTTGCTTTCCCAAAGAGCGGCCAGAGGTAGCTCTCGGCGCCTTTATAGGGTGACGGCAGAGAGTTCATTCGCAGTCGAAAAAAAAGGAATCTTCGGATTCGCTCCTTTGAGCGGATAAAGACTTTGTTTTGAAATCGAGCACTTATGATCCAGCGGGCTCTGATGACTGATCTCACGATCAAGCTTCGCAGGTTTGAGTGGGCGTCATAGACCGTGTCGAATCGAGCTCCAAGTTTCCAGGCAAGTTTAATCAGGTTGCCAAGCGATGATCGACGATCAAAGGCGATCACTTCGTCAATCTGATCTTGACCGCGCAGGAGGTCGGCAAAGTCGGCACGCGTGAGCCAGCCGAGATGTTCCACTTTCCAATGACGACGAAGCTCTGCTGGTACAACCAGGGCTTGAAAGATATCGCCGAAGCTTGAGAAACGAATGATCAAAACACGCATTTGTGCGATAGGCTACTTCGAGAACGGAAAGAAAACCAATCGCAAACTCACGGAGGTTTCGTTCATTTCTAGCGTATCAAGGCTGCCACCGCCGTACTGAGCTTCAACGATGGTTCGAAACGCATCGGCATTTACAAATATGAGCTGTCCAAAACCAAAGTAGGTGAGACCTTTGTACGAGCTACGCAGTCCTCCGCCTCCGGACTGAACGTTGTCAACGTCGATCTGGTTCTGGCGAGCGCCGCCTCCGAGAGCGATGTTTGAGTACGAAAATCCAGCTTTTGCGGAGAGATAGTTGTTGGTCAGCTTTTCGATGTAGGATGTGGTTTGGTAGGTATTGAATCCTTCGGCGCGCCCGTATTCGCCCTCAATGAAGGTTTTCACATAGGTCCCCAGTTTAAGTTCAACACCTGCGACGATTCGTCCGCCCCAGCTCACGAAGTTCGACTCGGTGCCAGAAGTCTTAAGTGATAGAGTGCTTCGATCAAATCCGGCACCTGCGTAGAGTTGAAGTGGAGATGGGTTGGGATCGGCCTGGAGTGATCGACAGAACAGGAAAAGACTAGCGAAAATGATAACGGCCGTTCTTTTCATGTCAATCACTCACAACCATGCCTGAGATGCACCGGCTGTAGATTGATGCTTGAACGAAGGGAAGCGAGCTTAGTTTCGACATCGTCCCATTTGAATTGAGCACGAACTTTTCGATATTGTTGAATGTACTCGCTCCGTTTGAAACATAGATATCTCCGGTGATCGAGTCGATCGCTATAGAGCTTGGACCGTTGATCGAACTAAAGTCAGTGTATGCAGCGATTGGGTTTGAAATAGCACCAGTGGTCAGGTTGACGTCGTAGGTGTAGATAAAGTTGCTTGATGACGTTGTCGAACCAAAAGTCGCGATGAGTTTGCCGGCCAACGCATGATAGGCAACGGCAGTCGGAAGTGCAGTGGTGGTGGGAGCAGCCTGGCCCGAGAGGCAGTCGCCTGCTGTCGCATACCCGGTTGCCGATACGACAGCAATTTTATTGTTGGGTGTTGCTGCTGCATGAGCGAAGACGATTTTTCCGTTGGGTAGCACTGCCGTACTGACCAAAACAGTTGTTGATGTTGCGCAAGATCCCGCCGGAGCGTTAACAAAAGGATTTGCGCCTTGTGTGACTCGCGCTCGCGATGCGGAAAACTTTTCGATTGCAGTCGACTTTGGCACTAAAATAGAGCTGTCGCTCAGAATGGCGAGTCCCCTCAGTATTCCGTTTAGTGCCGTCGAGTTTGTAAGGTAGGTTGTGAGTTCTTCGCCGTTTTTGTCGACGATATCAATTCGACGGCCGCTGGTGTTTTCGATTCCGACCAAAAATCGATTGGAGTCGAACTGTTGAAGTCCCGCCGGCATATCGCCCTGCGATCGTAGGTTGTAGTCAATTAGGTTCTCTATGAATGCGCCGGTTTCTGTATCATATTTGCTAATCGTCGCAGAGCCTGTCGAAACAGCAACTCCGCCAGCGTAGCAGGCACCGCTTGCGACGTAGAGGTAGCGGGAGGTGTGTAGGGATGAGTTAAATGGCGAAGAGTTCGAAAGGTTCTCGGCACAGCCCAGCAAGAATGTGAACGTGATGAATATCGTCGTTAGCTTGTGCAGAGTTGAGACGAAAGTTCTCGTTTTGGACATGATGCCTCCTTCCTTTCTTCTATCGCTATCGGAATGTTGAGGAATTATTGAATGTTCTTTACATGAACAGCGTTTTGGAGAAGAGATTCCAAACGAATGTCGCGTTGCGGACGGCATGTAAGGTGGTCTGCAAACAATGGATCGTCGTCGAGTCCTCATTGTTAACGTCGTCGTTCAGGGAATCGTTCTAAGAGAGGTGGTTCAAGTGAAGTCAGAGATCACATGGCAAGGTCAAATGGAGTTCAGCGGCGGTCCTGAAGGATATTCGACGACGGTTGATGCCGCTCGTCCTCTTGGTCAAGGTAAAGCGATGAATCCAAAGCAGATGCTTTTGGTTTCAATTTGCGGATGTACGGGAATGGATGTTGTCGCTTTGATGAAAAAACACAAGCAGCCACTTGAGACATTTGCGATTTCAGCAGAGAGCGAACTGACGATGGATATCCTAAGATCTTCAAAGAGGTTCTTGTGCGCTACACGGCGACAGGTGCTGTTGAGCCAGCAAAACTGGTTGAAGCGGCCGATCTTTCCATGAACAAGTACTGTGGAGTTTCGGCAATGATCGCGAAGGCGTGCCCGATTCGCTATGAGATCGTACTCAACAATGAAACGATCAAGACCGCCGTCGCTCATTTCGAAGAATAGATCTTGTTAAGGCCAGCATTCCCGACGGCTGGAGTGACTCCGTCGATCCTCGGTCGCGCCACACAGAACGCGACCGCTTTCGTCGAGCTCAATCGCGTGGCCTTTGAGCAGTCGAATGGTTTTGCCGTTTCTACTTATTTTAAAGTCTGCTTTGAGGACGGCCGATTTCACTCGGCCGCTTTCGTATAGTTCAAATCCGTTACTGAGGGCCGAGAAAGCGACAACCGTGTTCTCGACCGTACAGGTCCCTTCAGTGGGGCCAACGGTCTTCAGCGCGCCGGATGGATAAGTTTCAAATGTGAAGTCCCCAAGACTTTGATTCCACGATCGGCCGAGTTCGGCCTCCCAGTCAGAGCCCACTGCCCGATGAGCTTCGGTATCGAGAAATACTCGACCACTGGCGAGAGTGCCACCGGGCCAGAAGCGAAGTTCACTGCCGACAGTCCAAATTCCGTAGGGACTTTGCCATTGAAAACCGTTCCAGCCACGACGAGGGACGTGAGAGATCGTGAGACTCTCAATTTCACCATTCTCAAAAAAGTGCACCGGCTCGATGCCAAGAGTGAAAACGTCTTGGCCGTATAGGCCAACGACGGAGTCGCGAACGGGATACGCACTTCGAAAAATGCCACTGGGCTTGCGGTCGAAAAGTCGATTGAGGTCCAGCTCGACGCCGCTTTGCTCTTCGGAAGTAAAGCCCACTCGCCGTGAAAGATCGAAGTAGGTGAGGGCTGTGAGGTTTGTCCATTCTGTCGAACTGATTATCGAGATGAAGTAGCGCGTTCGCAGAGAAGTTTCTTGCTTGAGTTCGCGGTAGACGAGTTCATGGAGAATCAACGCGGCTTTGGAGTTCTCGTCGAGTGCATTCCATATGTCGGATTGGACGATGTAGCGCGGATCGCCCGGAAACTCCGGCTCGCGCTGATTGACAACGGGCTTTGGCTTGCAGCCGACCGGTACGACGATAGGATCAGCGTCACCGATGTCGCCTAAGTCGACGCCGGTGAGGAAGCGAGCTTCATTTGAAAATGAGGCGGCTTGTTCGCGGTAGCGCTGCGCCCGCTTAGGCGAAAAGGCTTCGAGTCGTTTCAGCATCAGATCAAGGCGTTCGCTCAAAGAGGGACCAGGCCCAAGATCGATTTGAAAGGCGCGAATCGTGCGGCCCTCGTAGAGATCGAGCAGCTCAGCGCTCGCAATCGTCTTCGTGTCTTCTGGCTTATAGCACACAACGGCATATCCGCCATTTCCCCTGTAGGTCCAAGCCGAAGCGGAACCCGCCGAGAGAAGCACAAGCAAGGTCAAAATGGCAGTGCGAGAGAGTGTGCTCATTTCGTTTTCTCCGTGAGTGGAAACATTTGCAGGCAGATCTGGTAGACATCTTTTCGCTGACCGCGTTCTAAGAGATCGCCAAGCTCCATCATGAAGCGTCGAGCGAGTTCCTTTGCGCGGGGTAGATTTTCAGGGCTAACGGCCACCGTCATGGACGAGTAGAATCGATCGCGAACATCGACAGTCTCAAGTTTCTGTCTTGCGAGTTCAAGTTCTTGGCGATGGGCCTCTTTGAGAGCCGTGGATGGGATGTCGTCGTATGTCGCCGTATTGGCCGATACTTTCTGATATCCGCTACCGGACTTCTTTATAAAGCCGGCTCGTTCAAGGTTTCGAAGGACAGTTCGGACTCGCGCGAGGCTAAGCGTGAGGCGTCTAGCCATCGACGCTGGCGTGGGTTTGGGATCGTCGAGATCGAGAAGACTCAAAATGGCGGAGTGTTCCCACTCGGCAATGATATCGGAGTGAAGTTGCAGATGAAGCATCTCTGCGGTGGAGGGTACCGCCTTCTCAGTATCGCGAATAGAAATTCGCGTTCGGGTACTTTCAAGAAAGAATTTTCGTTCAAGCCCCGTGAGTCCCAATCGATCGGCGATATCGATGGCCTTTCCCTGAGGTAGACTCCGCTTTTCGTTGAGAATGCTTGAGAGTGTGCCGGGATGGAGGCCGAGTTTTCCCGCGTAGGCGCGAAGCGAGAACGAGGGATTGCGCTTTTGAATGCGGCCGAATTCAGTCTTCATTCGGGTGCGGTAGAACGGAGTGCTTTCCATATCTTATGAACTAAATCACGATGGGCTCGGGGAGCAAACGATCTGCAACACTTTGTTGCAGATCGGCGTTGAATTAGTCATATCGTCCTGGCGATATAAGACCATTGGGGTCCACTGCGCGTTTGATGGTGCGAACGAGATCAAATGCAGGTGCTGCGCCCGAACGAAAGGTCTCAAGGCGCTCGATGTCGAGTCGATAAGGGAAAAGGCCCATCGACCTTGCGGCGGCCAGGAGCTCTTGCAGACAGAGCTCCGCCCTTTGCTGACCATAGGGACTTTGTTTGGTGTAGAGGAGCGGAACTGTAGCGTCAAAGCAGCGCTCTGAAATCGCCGTCAGCGTGATCAGCGGTTCAATCTGATGGCGAATGCAGATACTGGTTGCGAGTTTGCAAAACTGCCGGACCAGCTGGGGCTGAATGGGAATCAATGGAGCAAACCAAATCAGTCCACAGTCATCCTGGTCCGGATTCATTTCAGCCGTTGGTCGCACTGGGTTCTTCAGGTAGGCGAGTGGTAGAGCGACCGAGTTTGGACGCCCTCTAAGATATCCATGGCATCGCTTGCACTCGCCAGCATTTTCTGGACTCGCGAATTGGGAATGAGCCTCGCGATTCGCTTTATAAAGTTCAGCTTTTTCCGATTCATGCAAACAACCAACCGAGAGCAGGTCTTCATTTCACGTCGAATCAATTTTATCGCCGGCCGAGTGACTGACGGTGGTCCATACACGGCCCCAATCAACACCCAGTCGTGCAGGCCTCGCTTTTGTGCGAGGTCATGCAGTTCGGATTCGTCGAGTACACGGTCGAGAGGCCACTGGCTCTCCATCATCGATAAAGCCGCCGCCGGTTCATTATATTGATGCCGCCAACGATTCCTGGAAAGGTCTGCCGAATACGAGCTGTGCAGCGAACGGCTTGTTCAAGCTGTGAGTCGTTTAGGAAGGCAATAAACTGAGTGATATCCTCTGGGCGTCTTGCGAGCGCAATTGTCGCTTCCAGTACAATTCCGAGATTGGACTGCGTGAAAAGTCCATCAAGATACGGTCCAATCTTCCATTTAAAAACGGAGTCGGATTGGTAGCCACCCAGCTCTTTCAGTGTTGATTGATAGAGTGAACCGTCCGGTAGCAGCGCTTTGAGCCCAAGGACAGCACCGAAGTGGTCTTCGTTTGAAGTGATCCCGTAGCCTCGTTCAAGTGCATTGCCAAGAAGGCTTGCCGATGGTCCCGCTCCAGTGGTTGGAACCATGAACGCTGCTTCATTCTTCTCGAGGAATTCATAGAGATCTTGCTGAGTCACACCAGGCTCGACCGTGACATAGCCAAGATCGCGGTTAAAATGGACGATGGATTTGAGGCGTGAAAGATCCAGTAACAGGCAGTTTTGCTGGACGGGTGCTGAGCCGCCGTAGCCCCAGTTTTTTCCGGTACTGATCGTATACACCGGAAGTCTGTGACGAATGGCCACTGTGAGGATCGATCGAACTTCATCCTGATTGATCGGCTGGACGTGAGCGACGATTTTGCGTGGAGAATTGAGCGTGTTGCGTGTGAGTCGGTTCAATATCGCGGGGCCGGCTTCGATCCGATCAGAACCGACGATGGCGTGGAGTTCCTCAATTGCGTTTGAGATCATTGAGATATTCATTTCCATGAGCGTAGAGCAGAGCAATAGAAGCGCGAGGCCAGAACAGCAGAGTTTGCGACAATGTGTTGCAGAATTTGCGACACTGAGTGGGTGCGGGTGGCTTGAAGAGAGCGGACGCAGCCGACATAATCGACTGGTGAATGTCATAAACTGGGCGAGTCAGTTCTTGATCAGTATCGGCTTGGTTATTGTCATCACCGACAATCGATTTAAACTTTTGGCGCTTACCCTATTTTGGTTGGTGAGTTTCTCAAGGAAAGGCACTCGGCGCGAAGCGGTGTTCTTTGTCGTGACCGCGGTCATCTTCACATTTGCGAACTTCGGAGCGCTTAACAATGGCGTCTTTCGTTTTCGCGATTCCGATATTTTATTGATGCCTTGGAATGAGCTTCTGATGTGGGGATTTTACGGCCTGAACTCTTGGCGCGTCGTCGGTGGCGAAGTCTATGACGGCGTGGATCGGATCTCGTCCATTCTCCTCGCCGTTGTCTTTGCTGTTTCGTTCAGTGTGATCCGCGATGAGCGCCTGTTGGCATCGGCGCTTCTTTGTGTTCTTGTCGTGGCGCTGTTTCGCTATCATGCAAAACGAGACCTCATGTACGTGGCCTACTTTGCGTTCATGGGTCTCGTGGTTGAGGGTTACGGTCTTCATTTCGGTTACTTGTGGTATCCCAAAACTCAATATGCAAGCTTGCCGCTCTGGGGGCCACTCATGTGGTTGAATATCGGCTGGATCATGAGCCGATTGGGTGCACCTTTGATCGCGGAACCATCCAGACTTGGTGTTCAAAAGGCGCAGCTTGATAGGAGTTGGTTCAGTCGGAAATGAATTACATTCTCGTTGGAAGCTTAGTTCAAAGTTTAGATTGAATTTGTTTTGTGCGGTGAATAGGACGAGGCATATCAATCGGGGGCATCAATGAAATTTCTAATTGCATTGTTCTTAACTGTATCCGCAAGCCAATCATTTGCTGGTGACTGTTTCGATCTGTCTGTCGACGGTAAGACTTGGGAGGCAACGCCATTTATATTGTGTGTTGAGCCAAACACAGGTGGCACCACAGAATACAAGCTCACTCTCTCCAAATCGAGTCAGACGGTCGCAATTTACTACCTGAATGCGTTACCTTCGGGAGGGCGGGCATTTGGAGTCAGTGCAGCGAGTGGTTCGATCTTGGACGACAGCTTAACAATTTCTATCGGTTTCGGTGAGGTCCGTATCGGTGGCGCAACGTACTTCTACAAAGAATAGCTCGGTTTATAAAACGACCTTTATAGTCAGTAGGTGACTTAAGGCGTCCTGAGTTCGTGAATAATGCGCGGGTGCATTCGCGCGATCGAGAATTAGATTATTGATTGAATTGGTGGACCTGACAGGGATCGAACCTGCGACCTGAAACATGCCATGCTTCCGCTCTCCCAGCTGAGCTACAGGCCCACATGAGCGGCCAGCATAACTCTGATTTTTCAGATCAGGCAATCTGAGAAGTTTAAGAATAAGGGCAGTTTGCTAACTGCAGCAATGATTCGCGTGCAAAATGGGCTTGCAAAAGTCGGTATCGATCGTGACCATGTCGCATATGAAAGACTTCACTCCGCGTTTCATCACCTTGGCCATCGCTGCAATATTAATCACGTCCTTAACGGTGACGGCCGAAGCCAAGGACCTCTCGAATCGCCTCGGCATCGGTTATAAAAATCAATCCAGTGTTGATCTGCCAGGCATTGCTGTTCAGTACTGGCCCGGGCCCGATCTCGGATTATCGGCGACGTTGGCGATCGATACGCAAACCAGCAATTCAAAGTTCGGTGCGATGGTGAAGCTGTACCGAGTGATTTTCCCTGAAGACAATTTGAACTTCTATCTTGGGGCAGGCGCAGGCTTGCTTTCGACTGAAACCAGCGGTCAGAACCAGTCGGGCTTTGAAATGATGGGTTTTGCTGGTGCCGAATTCTTTCTTCCGGGCCTTGAGAACGTCGGATTTAGCTTTGAGGCTGGAACTGCGATTACGTCGATTTCGTCAGGAACACGGTTTAGAACGTTCGGCGATTCGCCCATCCGAGCAGGCGGCACGTTTTATTTTTAAGGGTGTTTTTGCCATTTTAGACCTCCCTGATTCGGCGGTCTCACTCACTTTGTGGAGACAAATTTGCCCGAAGGCGGCATCTGCTTGTCGGACAGCGGCTCAGGTCGAATATGTTCGATTTGAGGGCCTGTTCACAGCTTAAAATTTAAGCTGTTCTATCTGTGGTCAGTGTTGAAAAGGCTTCTAGATCCCATCCCGTAGCTCCTAGCGTTATTGACACAATGCGTCCATAAGTCGATACTCTGCCGACATTGCCGTGGACCAAGACGTTAGTATGGCTTAGCGTTTTATTGCCGAAGCGGTGAGGTTGACTGAGGGGAAGACCAAATCGAATGAGGGCGCATGTCCGAATTTCGACCCATCCTCTCTCTTAACTTTCTGTCGTTGTGACGGGTGTTTGTTAAGAAAACTAAACCTCGGGAAGAACCACCCGAGCGAATTATGAGCCTAAGAGCGCGCAATGCGTGGCTTAAGGGGATGGAGGAAACGCACATGGAAATTCTCACTAAAATCGCACTTGCATTTCAGCACGGTGGATTCTGGATGTGGCCGATTCTTGGATTCGGTCTGGTCGCAGTTGCGATCATTGTTGAGCGAACGATCGCTCTGTTTTCAAAGCGTACTGTGAACCAGATGAATCTGGTCGCAGCCTATGAAGACAATGTTCGCCGTGGCGAACTGGATGTTGTGATTCATAAAGCCGAAGCGGCAAAGGCGACGTCACCTGTTGCTCGCGCAATTGCAGCTGGTGCTGTTGTTGCTCGCAACTTCGGTGGAAAAGAAGAGATCCAAGGCAAAATGGACGAAGTTCTTCTTCATGAGAACTCGGTCCTCGATAGGCGCGTTGGTTTCTAGGTCTGATCGTTGCGATCCCGGCTCTTCTTGCTTTCGCGATTCTTCAGAACCGCGCGAACATTTTGGCTGAAGACATGAACCAAGCGGCTCTCAAAGCGTTCAACTGGCTCAGCTACTCTTACGATCCGATTTCGACAAAAGCGCAAGTTGGCAAAACTGGCCGTCAGCCCGAGGCAAACGCTTAATCGTGTTTGTTTGAGATTAACGCTTAAACTCACGCGAAAGCGGAGAGGCCTATGAGCAAAAAGAAGCATCTCGAATTCGAGATTAACCTGATTCCTGCGATTGACCTTTTGTCGGTCTGTATTTGCTTTCTGCTTTTGACAGCGGTGTGGCTCCATGTCGGAGCTCTCAACGTGAAGCAAGCGGTGGGCGGACAGCCGGCGAGCGAGTCGGTAAAAAAGCCGACAGTTTGGGTTCAACTGGATGGCAAAGGTGGCGTGGCATTCGATGTGCGTGATGCCCGCGTTCCTGCCAAACTCGCAAAAGCGAAAATTGAAGGTAAAGAGGGAAAGCCTGATCTCGAGGCCTTAAAGGGTCTTGTGACAGATCTCAAAGCGGCAGAACCAGCTCTGACGACAGTGCTGATTCAACCGCAGGCGGCAACACTCTACGAAGATATTATCGACGTGATGGACTCTTTTAAGAAAGAGGGTCTGATCGATCTTGGCGTTGCGCCTCTTTGATAGGGCTTATTGAGAAGGGTAGAAGTCAATGTTGAGCACAAGTATTGTTAAACAGACGGCTTTTCATAGCGTGATCGGCGAATCTTCGATCATCGCTCCTGAGAGCGAGAGAAAGCATCGCAATATCGTCGCCGATCTTTTGCTGACGGCGCTGATCGATGCATTTTCGATCCTGGTGATCTTTCTTTTGATGAGCTTCTCGTCGACTGGCGAGATTCTGTATCTCGGAAAAGGTCAGGAACTTCCAAAGGCGGCCGCTGGCGATCAACTCGAGCGGAACCCGGTTGTGAAGTTTGATGAGGGCAAGGTCTATATCGAAGACAAAGAAGTGACCGGTGACGGCTTGGTTGAGGCGCTTCTCGATCTTCGCAAGAAGTTTCAAGAGACTCGGCCTGGCGAAGAGTTCCCGGGAATGCTGACGGTCCAAGCGGACCGTCGTGTGAAGTACGAGCAGCTTTCGAGTATCGTTCAGGCCTCAGCGCATGCTGGGTATAGCGATATCAAGTTTGCCGTGGTCATGAAGTAAAACTGTTTTTTTGATATGGGAGTCGGGGAATGACCAGCAAAGCTTGGATGGCTCTGAGAAACTCAACAAGAGGAACCGTTGCGGGATACGCAACGGCTTTTGTTTTGGGTTTTGGTCTTATGGGGAATGCTCGCGCGGCCGACAAAGAAACGCGCGATCTTTTGATTAATAAACTGACTCAGGTCTACAGCAGCTTGGCTCCTGTCGATACGTCGCGGACGCCGATTACTCTGCGTCTTGCCGATCTTCATGCCGAGCGCGCGCGGGCTGCGGCGATGGACGAACTTCAGAACGGTTGCACGGTTTGTGTTGCCGGCAAAGAAGATCGTCAAAAGGCGCTTCGCTATTATCAGGAAGTGATGCCAAAGCTTTCCGAAGGCCAGTTGGCGAAAGTTTTGCCGCAAGTAGGTCACCTCTTTGAGATGATCGGGCAAGAGGGCAAGGCTGTTGAGATTTACGAAAAAGTTGTGCGTGAAAACAAGCAACCAGAGGCCGTTGCGGAAGCGAATCTTTCTCTTGCAGAGGTTCACTTCAAGCGCCGTAACTTTGAAGGCGCAAAGAAGTACTACACGGCCGTTTTGGCGACATCGCAGTCAGGCTCAAAGGGCTTGGCGGCATATCGCTTGGCATGGTGTGAGTTCAATACGGGAAAACTCGAAGAGTCGATTGCGGGCTTAAAGAAGATTCTGGTTACTCCAGAGCTTTCGTCGCGTTCGGCATCTGCCGGTGTCATTCAAGTTGATCGTCAGTTCCAAGAAGAAGTGTCGCGCGATTTGGCGACGTTCTTGGCGCGCAAACAGGTCACGGTCACCGACGCAAAAATGATTTACGATCTGAGTCCGGATACAGTGAAGCTTGCGAACTTGGCTTATTTGGCCAACGAAGCTGAGCGTCTGGGGCAGAAGCAGTCTGCGGTCACGCTCTGGAGATTCTCGCAGGAGCGTCAGACAAAACCGCGTGCACGCGTTGAGGGTCATATCCGCATTGGTCAGCTCGAGATGGAGCAGAAGAATGCCAAAGCGGCTGGACAAGAGTTTGAGCTCGCGATGAACCTATGGCCTTCGGTCATTGGCAGCGCACAAGACGATGAAGCCAAAGAAATGAAGGCTCGTCTGCGTAAGTTTGTTCTCGACTGGAACCGCAGCGAGAAGACGGCGCCAAGTGATGAATTGGCGGCTTCTTACAAGACTTATATTTCAACCTTCCCGGCTGAAGCCGACATGACGGTCTGGGCCGCTCAGGTCTATCGTGAGAAGAAGCAGTATCAGGAAGCCATCAGTCTTTACCAAAAGGGAGCTCAGCTTTATTCGGTACAGATGAAGGCCGCTGCCAAGGCGGATGAAAAGAAGGCCGCGGCTGACGCGATGGAAAGCGCGCTTTTGGCGACTATCGAAACGGGCGAGTTATCAAAAGATCAAGGTCTTTTGGTTTCGGCTTATGATTCGTATTTAGCGCTCTCAGTTGATCGCAAACGCGAGATCGAAGTTCTCTATCAGAAAGCTCATATCACTTATGAAAAAGGTGATCACGGGGTGGCTGCTGAACAGATGCGGTCGATTGCGTTCATGACTCAGGCCAAGTCGCCTGACGCATTGAAGGTTCGAACCCAAGCGGCCGACCTTGCTCTCGATGCTCTGGTGCTTTTGAAAGATGATGAGAAAATTGAAAAGTGGGCGAAGGATTTCGCGCAGCTCTTCCCGAAGGAGGCAGCAGACTATGCGAAAGTTGCTCGTAAGTCGGTTCTGACTCAATCGACGGCCTTTGCAGCTGGCGATAAGGCCAACTACGAGCGCGCATGGCAGGTTCTTTCGCGGTTCGACCTCGCGTCGACAACAGCTGAGGACAAAGCGGCTTATTTGAAGAATAAACTGATTCTCGCGGAGAAGACCGGTCGCTTTGCTGAAGCTCGGGATACAGCGGATCAGATGCTGAAGGCACAGTCGACCTCGACCGAGGATCGGCAGTATGCTCTCACGCGAAAAGCTTGGCTCTCAGAGTTGATTTTGGATTTTGACGGTGCGCTTTTGGCGACACAGCAGCTGAAACCAACACCAGTTGTTCCAGAGGAACAGCGCCTGTTGAAGCTTGCTATGTATGCGGACCTGGCCGACAAAGATGCAAAACCCTTCTTGGCGCAATATCTTTCAGTTTCGAAGGATGAAGACAAGCAGCTGACAATTGCGACGCAGCTTGTGCGTGAAGCGAAAGATCAAGTGAAAGAGCTTGAAAAGCAGCGCTCGGTTCTGGTGAAAAAACCGGACCTCTACGCTCGTCTTCTTTTGGAAGTGGCCGCAAAGCTTGGTCGCGTCGACATGGCAAAGACAGCCATTCAGCAAAAAGCGATTGCGACGACTCCGTCAGGACGACTGTTGAGTCGTATGGTGGTTTTGGCTGACGTTGAGAAGGCCAAGGCGACGGTGGCGGCTCATCAGCTCGATGGTTCGACACAGAAGAAGCTCGCTTCAACTCTCAAGGCTCGCGTATCGATGATCGATGGACTCGAGAAGCTTGCGTCGCAAGCGGTTGATAGTGGTGATTGGACGGCTCAGCTTGTGGCGCTTGACCTGCTTTCACGCGAGGCCGAGCGTTTCTATTCTGAAATTTTATCTTTGCCTGTTCCCGCTGGTCTTTCGGGCGAGGATGAGCAGCAGTATCTTTCGCTTCTCTCCCAGCAAGCGGCTCCGTATCAGGTGAAGTCGCAGGACGTTAAGAAGAAGGTCGACGAGTTCTGGTCACAGAAAACCGCGATTCAGGCGCTGGAGGCTTCGTTGACGGAGTCGACAGGGGCGCTTCGTGGTCTTGTTGTGAAAGAAATTGGTGTTTTGGCGGCGATTGCTCCAGACGCCGTGAAGACCCAGCTGACGAGCCTTGCGGCTCGCCCAGAAGCACAGGCCACGGTTAAGCCGGCTCTGGCTGAAATCGAGTCGGCCCGCCAGGCGGTTCGCGAACAGCCTCTAAGCCGAGAGCGTCTCGAGAGTCTTTTGAAACTTGAGCGTCAAGCCGGTCGAGTGGCCATGGTTTCTTATCTTGAAGGTCGGTTGTCGAATCTTGGAAGCGGATCAGCGTCTACCGGCGCGTCCGACAAGAAGTGAGGTTTTCGGTGAAACATTTGATGATGGCTTTTTTGCTAGCGGTTGTTTCGGGGTTTTCGGCGCAGGTTTTGGCGCAGTCAGATACAGCTGACGCGACAAAAGTGGCAAAGAAGAAGAAGTCGACAGAGATGAGTTTCGACGACGTTTTGGTCCAGGGTAAGTATCACTTCTCTGATGAGGCCGTGACGACAGTTGAAGACGATAACGTTTTGGATGCGCTTTTGGGCGTTCGAACGGACTTTAAGGACCGCGTGAAGAAGTCGACAGCCCGCCATTGAGGTGTTGGCTTCTTGTGTAGTTGATTTTGAACTGAATGGTAACCTTGGAAGGGTAAGCCGATGAGTGAAGTAAAAAAACTCGGTTTAGAAAACAAAGATGGCGTTGTGGTGCGAGCGATGGCTTGGCCAGCGTCGGAGGCGGAATCGGCAACGTTGGTGAAACGCCACGATACGAAACGCCTTGAGCTTCTCGCTTCGGTGCAGGGGTTAAAAAACCAGAAGATCGGCTATGACACTTTGGCGGTGATCGAGCGCGCTGCTGTGGCATCGGCGCCGGTAGCAATTGAAGGGATCGGCCGCTTGGTCGCGATGTCTTCTGATGCTGTGACACTTAAAAATGAAGTAGTGTCGGCTGAGAACGATAAAAACTGGCGCCTTTCGGTATCAGCTGTTGCGCTTGGTGCGATTGTCTTTTTGTCGATCGTCATGACTCGTCCTCTCGAGAATGCAAAACTTGAGCAGCAGTTGAAGCAGCAGGTTGTTCAGATCGTTAAGAACATTCCGGTAAAGCCGCAGCCGGTTCAACAGGCTGTATCTAAGACAGTCGAGACAACTCAAACGGTTAAACCGACAAACAAGACAGCGACGATTAAGCGCATGGGCGCGCTCGCAGTTTTGGGATCACTTAAAACGGGATCACAAAAAGGTGGATTGAATCTTGGAGCCGTGAACACGACGGCAGGTCCTGGCCTCGGTGGAACTGGTGGTTCTGGCGGCGCGCAAACTTCGATTTACGCCAAAGGCTTGGTTGCAGCCCCACTCGGTGCGGGCGGCAATATGCAGGGCGGTGGTGGCTACGGTACCAAGGGTAAGGGCGGCGGCCAGGCGGGCTATGGCAAGCTTTCGCTTGTCGGTTCGGCTGGAACATCGCCGATTCCACTTGGTCGCGAAGCGATTATCGAAGGTGGGCTTGATCGCGATTTGATCGCCGATGTGGTCAACCGCAACATGGGTCAGATTCGTTTCTGCTATGAGCAGGGACTCCAAGGCGATCCGGCCTTGGCGGGTCGAGTGGCGATTGGTTGGATCATCGGCGGCAACGGGCAGGTGAAGACCGCGTCTGTTGAGTCGACGACTCTGAATTCTAAATTAGTTGAAGACTGTATTTTGCTTCGCTTGAGGACTTGGAAATTCCCACTTCCAGATGGCGGATCAGACGTTAAGGTTTCATTCCCGTTCGTTCTGCGACGAACAGGTCAAGGTTGAGGGGATCACCATGAAAGTAGCAATGCTTCACACAGCAAAAGTCCTCAGTTTGTCACTTGTTGCAGCAGGAGTTGTCGGAATGACAGCGTGCGGTCAGCAGGACCCGATGGCCGATCAGCCCGAGACTGTTCGCCAAGGTATTCCTCCTGAGGCCGATCGTGAGCCGCCATCGGCAAAACCGGTGAAACAAGATGCTCTTCGCATTGATGCAAGTGACTTCTTCACTTTCAAAGAAGGCATTGAAGGCGAAGCGAACATCACTGGTCGCGTGCTCATGCCGAACACCCAGTTTAAACTCGAAATCGAGAACATGGCGACAGAGTTTCCGGGCGCAAAATATGATCCGGCAACTGGTTCATTTAAGTGGACGCCGTCTCGTGATTCGACGGGTGCTGACTACGGGACGCCAAAACGTCTTGTTGCGCGCTTGACGACACTTGGAACTCCGGTTCTTGGGACAACAAAATCGATTCTGATTTACGTCACTCGAGCTGAAACAGATCCCGATATCGTGTCTGTTGATGATCTTGTTCGCACCTATACTCGTGAAGGCGAAATTCGTAAGTTCACCGTTATTGTGAAAGATCCAGACGCATCTGACTTCGACGGCGCTCGTCCGAAATTAGTTTCGGTTCCAAATCGTCGTGGTCCGAACGATGTTGCGGGCCTTGTCTATATGCAAGAGCCGACGACATTTGATCCAAACCCGGTGCAAGACCCAACCGATAAATCGCGTTGGATTTTTAAGATGATTTTGGACTTGAGTGCAAAACAGCCGGATCTGCGCGGTCGTGACTTTACACGTACTGAAGAGCGTTTCTTCTTTGGTTTGCAGGCCGTTTCTCGTTTCGGCCGTGCGGCGATGAAAAATGTCGACGTCACGATTCGTACGGATGTGATGAAGCCGCAGATCAGCTGGTTTGAACCGATTGAAGTGGTTGCAGGTCAGGAGAACACCGTTCAATTCTCGGTGTTTGACCCCTACAATGAAGGTCGTTTGGATGTGAATTTCACAACGCGCCTTGATCAACTGCCGGGAGCTGCAACTCAAAAGTGCGTTGAGCAGAGTCGTGAGGGGATGCTCCTCTGTAAAATCAGCTGGAAGCCAGTGCAAACGCCAGGTGCTGTTTGTAAACAAGAGGCCGATGGCAGCATGAGCTGCAACATTGAGTTTGAGGTTCGCAATTCAAGTCGTGTTGCGGGTGACTTCAAGTTTGTGAAAGAGGCCTTCATGCGAAAACTAAAAGTGATTCGCGTGGCTGGAACGCCGGCTCCGGCTCCAGGCCCAGCGCCAGCTCCGGCGCCTGGACCGATTCCGATGCCAGCTCCGTTCCCTGCTGTGCCTCCAGCACCGCCGGTTCCACCTGTTACTGAGAACGTACAATAAAGAAAGGCGAGGAAAATAATATGAAAACTTCCAAGCTCTTTAAAAAGATCGCCTTCACATTGGTTGCTGTTGCAGGTCTTCAGGCGCAGGGCGCAGACCTCTTGCAGGATTTCGATACTCTTGGTGGCAACGATGTTCTTCTTGAGAAAGCCAAGGCTCTGAATCCCGACGCGCAAATTCGCGTGGTTCAGGATCGTGTGGTGAACCGTCGCCGTCGTGTTGAATTCTCGCCAGAGTTTCTCGCCGTCCTTGGTGGTGACGCGTACAACTCGACACAGAGCCTCGGTCTAAACTTGCACTATCACTTCACTCCGCAGTGGAGCATGGGCTTGAAATACAGCTATGCATTCAACAAGCTCCGCCCTGAGGGTGAGTACTTGATTGCAGACACGTCGGTTGACGGAAAGGCTCGTATTCCGGAGATCGACTGGCCCAAGCAAGAGGCGATGGTGCTTCTGAATTGGTACCCGATCTACGGCAAAATGAATCTCTATGATCTCGGCGTTGCACATTTCGATATCTATGCGGTTGTTGGCGGTGGCCAAGTTGAATTGAAGTCAGGCCCGACCACTTCTTATACGGCCGGTGGCGGTATTGGATTCTGGGTGAGCCAGCATCTGTCGACCCGCTTTGAACTTCGTTATCAGGGTTATAGTGCAAAGCGCTTTAGCGGCGAAACAGCGATGAACACCACTGTCGGCGGCATCCAGATTGGATACATGTTATGACATCGATGAAATCGGTTTCAGCGATTTTGATGGCGCAAGTCCTCACGCTCGCTTGCGCCGGAGCATGGGCTGCGGATGGCGACGAGCTGCTGGATTTGCTGGGCGGCGGTGCTCCCGCTGGCCAAGCTGTAAAAGGCGAAAAGGGTGCTGCGGCTGGCGCGAAAGCAAAAGAGGGCGAAGGTCTTCTCGCGCGCTCGATTAAGACGGCTCAAGGTCGCCTGACGGCCGAGCAGAATATCTTTGTTCAATTCTTTGATAATGGCGAAATGGATAAGGCGCTTTATCAGTGGCCGGCGGCGTTTGAAGGTACGGCCTACGCGAAGTCGGCGTCTGGTCGTGCGTTGAATGCGCTTCTCTTGTTTAAAAACGGCATTCAGGTCACCGCTCTCGAGATGCTCTTGTCGATTGAAAAACCGAAAGAGATTGAGGGCTATATCACGCAGAAGTGGCGCGAAGCGGCTCCGGACAATGCGCCCGTGTGGGCTGCGATCAATCCGACAACCTGGCATCAGGCGTGGACGGATGTTTTTGGTATTGGGGCCGAGGTTCGAGTTCGTGGTCGTCAGGTCTATGGTGCCGATCAGATTGAGACTGTAAAGGATCTGATTAAGAAAACGCAGATCGATACAAAAGAGCGGGCTTGGCTGTCTTGGCAACTGGTGATCGCGTTGGCGCAGGGGGAAGACTCCGGTGCAGCAAGTAAGGCACTCGCGGTTTTGATGAAAGCTCCGAATAATCCGGTCAGTATGGACCTGATGACGATGACAGCCGCACGGTTGTTGTTTCAAAACGGCTTTCTTGATGCCTCGATTAAATACTATGAGAAAGTTCCGAAGAGCTCCGACTACTGGTTTGATGCTCAGGAGGAAATGGGCTGGGCGAGCATTCGCAAGGGCGAACCGCAGAATTCGGTTGCGCTGACCAAGACGCTTGTTGCGCCGGCTTTTGCGACGCAAGTGGGGCCTGAGCCATTCTTTCTGCGTGCACTGTCGCAGTTGAAGGTGTGTGACTATCCTGCGGTGCTGCAGACTCTGAATGTCTACCGTGAGCGTTTCAAGCCGCGCGCGGTGGCATTGAAGGCGCTGACGGCCGATGCGCGAACACCACAGGTTGACCGCATGGTTGCGAAGCTCAAGGTCGGCGCTGTGAAGCTCACGGATCTGGGTGCTGATGCAGCGATGCTTCCGCGTTTTGTGACTCGAGACGAGATTCTGCTTCAGAATGTTTTGACCGAGCGCGCGCTTGAGCAAGAAGCGAAAACTGCGGGAGAGCTCTATGCTCATTCACTGACGGGCGGAACGGCACAGGTTGGATTTCAGGCCCGCTTAGAGGCCTTTAAGAAGGCCGTTGAGACACGTGCTCAAGGTGCTCGAAGTGCGACTTACGGTCGTGTGAAGACGCTTGCGGAAGAGGAGATCACAGAGATCTCTGCGATGCTGCAGAAGCTGCACATTGCCGAGACCGAGCTGATCCAGCAGATCTCGGTTTCAGACCGAGTGATTGGCGCAACGAAAGGTCTGTCTTCGTCGAAGGCGGGCACGACGGGAAGTCAGTCGAAAGACAGTGTTTGGTTTCCAGCTGAGAACGAGACCTGGTTTGATGAATACGCAAACTATAAAGTCGATGTTCGAAAAGGCTGTGCAGCAGGCGGCAAAAAAACGGAATCTTCGAAGCAGTAAAAGGGAGAGCATATGACATTGAAGCTCTTTTCAAAACTGAGTGTACGAGCTGTAGCGGTGGTTGGTTTGGCGTCGAGCCTGATCGCGTGTTCGCCGGAATCGCCAAAGCTGGTTGAACTCCCACTTGTAAAAAAAGAACGAGTGAAGAACACCGGTGATACCAAGGTGACGTTCAATCGCTCCGTCGATATTCTTTTTGTTGTTGATGACTCTGGCTCAATGGCGACTCATCAAAAGAATTTGGCTCAAAACATTCAAGTATTCACTCAGGCTTTTATGGCCAATCAGATGGTGGATTTTCACATTGGGACGGTGACGTCATCGATGGAGTCAAGCTGGTCGACGACGACGTGCTATGCATTTGGTGGCGAGCTCTTTGGCTGCCTAAATATGTTGAGCGATCGACTCGAACGGGACCTCCGTTCTTGAGAAGAACCTCAATCCTGGCACCGGTGGATCGGGCAACGAGGAGTTCTTTTCTCCGATTCGCTCGGCGCTTTCTGCGCCACTTGTGAATGGCAAGAATTCCGGATTCTATCGTCAGGATGCTTATTTGGCGGTGGTTTTTTTGACGGATTCAGATGATCAGTCGTCGGAGTCTGCTCAAGATATATACAACTTCTTGCTGAACCTTAAAGGTGGCGACGCTTCAAAGATCATTACATATGGGGTCTACATCCCAACGACAGTCTCAAGTTGTGATCGTTCTGGTGAGCCGGAACCAAAGAAGCTTGAGACCTTGTTTAAGATTTCAAACGCTAAGACCCTAGGTTTGTGCGATTCTGATTACGGAAAAAAGCTCGCAGAGCTTGGTGATGATTTGGGTAAACGCCTGGCGAGCGTTCTTTATCTGACACGCCCTGCGGATCCCGCGACGATCACGGTTGCCTATGGTAGCCAGATCATTCCAAACGATCCGCAGACTGGTTGGATCTATGATCCGAGTCGAAATGCTTTGGTTTTTGGACCAGATATTGACCTTAAGCCTGAGCCGCCGGGAACTCAGGTCGAAGTTGACTTCATCGCGGCCGAGTACTGAGGAGAAGAAGAGTGAAGCCCGTTATTCATGAGTCAAAACAAGCCCCCGCGCCAATCGGTCCTTATTCGCAAGCCGTCGAGATGAACGGTTTTGTGTTCTGCTCAGGGCAGATTCCGCTCGATCCCGTCTCTGGACAGGTGAAGGGCGAGACTGTTGCGGAACAGGCGGAGCAGGTGATGGCGAATGTGAAGGCCGTCTTGACGGCAAGTGATCTGGCTTTGAAGAACGTGGTGAAAACTACGATTTTCTTGACGGACATGGCCGACTTTCAAGCCGTTAATGAGGTTTACAGTAAGCATATGGGTGAGACGAAGCCTGCGCGCTCGACTGTGGCCGTTCAGGGGCTGCCCCGTGGTGTGAAAGTAGAGATTGAAGTGCTGGCTGCTCGCTTTTAAACTTAAGCGATGAAACCACGCCGCCGTCGAATTGCCCTCATGCTCGCTGCTGGGGGCATTTTTGTTTCTATTCTCCTTTGGCGATTTGTTCTTGAGGTCGATGCGATCAAGAAGACCTCGATCGATAGTTGGACGACGGACCAGTCGGCCGACTGCGCCGTTGTGCTGACGGGTGGTGCCGGTCGGGTTCGTGAGGGTGTTGATTTACTTGCGCGCAAGGCGATCCGAAAGCTGATTGTGTCGGGCGTGAATCCGCAGGCGGACTGGCGCGAAATTTTCCCAAGTTGGCCGTACTATCAAGATACTTCTGAGGACGATATCGTACTCGAGCGCAGGTCGCAGACGACGTTCGGCAATGCTCAGCAGACCTTTGTTCTGGTCGAGGCGCTGGGGTGCCGCGACCTTTTGGTGGTGACATCGCAATACCATATGTACCGAGCTCTCCGGACTTTTGAAGCGGAGATGAGGGATCGAATTCTCATCCAAGGTCGAGCTGTGGCGCCAACTGTAGGTGATGTGGCGTGGTGGGAGATTGCGGTCGAGGCGGCGAAGTCTCTATTCTACGGTCTTTGGGCGTATTGAACGTCTCAGGACTCAATCAATGGGTAGTGAACGGCCGAAGAGAGCTCAATGGAGATTCTCTTAACTCAGGCTGATCGCGTCGGTTTTAGGCTTTTTGAGCTGTGGCGATACATCAGGGGCACGGCACTGATGATCTATCTCGCTTTTCGATCGGCGTTCAATGATCGAAAACTCGGGTTTCGGCAGATTCTATCGGTGGTCTCAGCGCAGATCTATTTTACCGGTTGGCAGGGAATGCCGCTGGTTACGATTTTGGCGCTCGCTGCCGGCGGAATTGCGATTTTGCAATCCTCTGCGCAGCTCTCGCTTTTGGGCGGAACCTCGATGCTTGGCAATATTCTCGTGGTGATCATTGTTCGCGAGCTTGGTCCTCTGATCACTGCGCTGGTGGTGATTGCGCGTTCGGGAACGGCAGTTGCGAGCGAGCTCCGGCAACATGCGTGTGAATCGAGAGATCGAGGCGCTTGAGGTCATGGGGGATTCATCCGCTTTCGTATATTGTGTTCCCGCGCTTACTGGGAGTCATCAGTGTTCTGTGTCTTTCCTTCTATTTTAATCTGATTTCTTTGGTTGGTGGATTTGTCGTGAGTCGCGCGATTCACGATCTGCCGTTTTGGTTCTACGTTGATTCGCTGGCGACCGCATTTTCGATCGATATGGTTCTGTTTTTGTTGAAGAATACATTTTCGGGTTTGATTATTTTTACCGTCGCCTGCCAGCAGGGCCTATCTGTTCAGTCGAGCTCTCATGAGGTGCCGCAGGTCACGGCGCGCGCGGTTGTTCACGCGATTGTGGCGGTGACGAGTTTTAACCTCTTAGTCACATTGCTGTTCTATCTCAATCAGCTCATGCGCTTGGGGATTCTATGAGTCGGCTGGGGCAAACGAGCATTCAATCTATCGATATGCGGGACGTGGCGTTTGGTTACGGCGAAGGCGCGCTTGTTCTCGATGGTGTGACGACTGATATTCCGATGGGAAAGGTCTTGCATATCACGGGACCAACGGGGCATGGGCAGTCGACCTTTTTGAAGGTGCTGGCATGCTTGGTCGAACCGACGACCGGCGGAGTCATAGTCAATGGTACCAACGTTACCGAGATGAGCTTTGAAGAGTTTGTCCCGATTCGACTTGAGATTGGCTACACGTTTGAAGTCGGCGGACTTCTTTCGAATAAGTCGCTGTATGAGAATCTCGCACTTCCGCATCTGTATCATAATCTTTTAAATGCAGAAGATCTTGAGAAGCGAATTCACTCAGTGGCGAAACGGTTTCGTTTCGATGCGTTTTTAGAAAGACGACCGGCGATGGTGTCATCGGGTTTGCGTAAACTCGTGTCGACGCTTCGTCCGATGCTGGTGAATCCGTCGGTTCTTGTGATGGATGATCCGTTTGCGGGACTGGATCCAGAGACAGCGCGTGAACTCAAAGTGTTGATTGAAGAGATGCGTGGAAGCGGCGACTTGAAAACGATCTGTCTGACGTCAAGAGATGAGACGTGGCCGGGCCGTTTGAATGCTGAGCCGCTTTGATTGAAAGTGGGAGAGTGACTTACAGGGGGAAAGCGGCATGAGAGTAAAGTTCAATGTCTATGAACGAGTGGCCGGACTCTTTGTTTTAGGTGCAGTGGTGGGGACGCTTGGAATTGGCGTCGCGGTCGCTGTCAAAAAGGGACTGTTTGAACCGAAGATTGAACTTGAAACGAGTCTGCGATCAGCCGATGGGATCCGCGAAGGCACGTTAGTATCGATGCAGGGCTTGCGCATTGGTTCGGTGACCGCCGTCGAGCTGATGTCGGCCAGTGAAGTCCGCGTTCGCTTTAAGATGGAGCGCCGCTACGGTGATAAAGTGCGTGCGGACAGCGTGGTCCGTGTGCTTCGACCATTTGTGATTGGTGAAAAAATTCTTGATGTCTCGATTGGTGCGCCAGAGGCGTTGGCTCTGGCTGAGGGCGCAAAGCTTCCGAGCGAACCGACGACGGACATCATGGATCTAGTCAGCGGAAAGACGCTCGGGCCATCACTCGCTATTCTGGGTCGAAATGGCAGAAAACTTGAAAATTTATGGCCGAGCATTTTTTAGACCCAAGCGTTCACAGGCTTTGGTTCGAATGTTTGACGATCTTTCGCCGCTCTTAAAGAATGCATCGAGTTTGACGGCAGAAGCCAACA